>CANMWQ010000016.1 GCA_947501685.1 uncultured Litoreibacter sp. | reverse complement strand
ACACGAAGACGCCCGCCAAGTTGCACGCGACATTGCCAAGACCAAGCAGTATGCGATCTCAATGCGGCTCCGAAAGAAAGTAGAAATGCTCTTCGCGCACCTGAAGCGCATCCTCGGGCTGGGACGATTGCGATTACGAGGTCCATGCGACGCAAACGACGAATTCCTACTCGCTGCCACCGCCCAAAACCTCCGCAAACTAGCGAAGATCTTTCCCGCACCGCAGC
>CANMWQ010000015.1 GCA_947501685.1 uncultured Litoreibacter sp. | reverse complement strand
GGACATAGTGAGCTTTCGCTACGGCTGCGCGAGTGACCGCTTCAAGAACGAGCCTGCCAAAATAAGGATCGCTTCCGCCCATGACAGAAAGGTTTGAGTTTTGACAGATCAGCGGCTTACTAGCCAACCGAGATTAGCGCGCGCGCCGCTTTCGCAGTCTTCGAGGCTCGCGTAATAGCCTGACATTCCTGGACAAGACCAAAAGCCTCCGTCGGGGTAGTGCAGTAGCTCGTCCTCGCCGACCTGCCTCCAAACCATTTCGTAGTAGCGGAAGAACTTACGGTCGGGGCTCACGCGTATCTCGACGTTGCGTGTTCCATCCTCGCTTTCAATCTTCTTTTCAACGACCCAGATTTGCATGTCGCTAATCTAGCAGACCAGAGCCAAGAGCGCCCGCATTAATCTGTGTGATGAGGTCTGCGGCACAAACCCTTGGCGAAACTCGGGTTGATTTTGTCGCGTTTTGTCCGCAGCCCAATGGAGCGGACATCGGCGCGCGGTGCAGCATCCGGTACTTTGGGCTC
>CANMWQ010000014.1 GCA_947501685.1 uncultured Litoreibacter sp. | reverse complement strand
CTGAGCGACATCCGCCAGTATTTGGCGGATTTTTACAGCCACACGGGCCGCCCTTCGGTTGATCCTGAGCTTTTGATCCGCATGCTGTTGGTAGGGTATTGTTTCGGCATCAGGTCAGAGCGCCGCCTGTGTGAAGAGGTGCATCTGAACCTTGCCTATCGCTGGTTCTGTCGTCTCGACTTGTCTGACCCGGTGCCGAACCATTCGACTTTTTCCAAGAACCGACACGGGCGCTTTCGGGAAAGCAAACTGCTGCGTCATCTGTTCGAGAAGACTGTTGCGCGGTGCATCGCGGATGGCTTGGTGAGTGGTCAGCGCCTTGCAGCAGATGCAAGTTTGATTGAGGCCGACGCCAACAAGCAGAACTCCACCCCAAAGGAAGACTGGAACCACAGCGCAATTGATCCGACTGATGCACCACGCGCCGTGCGAGAGTATCTCAATGTACTGGATGAAGCCGCCTTTGGCGCAGCCTCTGAAGTTGAGCCCAAGTTCACATCTCATTCCGACCCTGCAAGCCAATGGACGGCAGCGCGTAAAGGGCCAGCATTCTTTAGCTATTCTACCAATTATCTGATCGACACAGACCACAGCGTGATTGTCGACGTTGAGGGAACCAGATCAATCCGGCAGGCTGAGGTTGGCTCTGTGCGCACAATGCTGGATCGGATCAGGGTGCAGCACGACATTGAACCCGAACGATTGATCGCAGACAGCGCATATGGGTCAGGACCAATGCTGGGTTGGTTGGTGGATCGAGACATCAACCCCCACATCCCGGTTCTGGATAAAGCTGGTCGCACCGACGGCACTTGGTCTCGCGCCGATTTTGAATGGGACGCCGAGAACAACCAGTACATCTGCCCAGAAGGTGAGCCGCTCAA
>CANMWQ010000013.1 GCA_947501685.1 uncultured Litoreibacter sp. | reverse complement strand
TTCGAGCGTCTTTCGTTTGATCCTTTCCCTTTGTTTTAGAATGGCTTTATCACGGCCAAAGTAGACGTCGGCAGGTGTGACGTTGTTGATGCTCTCATGGTAGCGCTGATGGTTGTAGTGATCGACGAAGGCTTCGATCTGGGCTTCAAGATCACCCGGCAGGAAGTAGTTTTCCAGCAAGATGCGGTTCTTCAAAGTTTGATGCCAGCGTTCGATCTTGCCTTGGGTTTGCGGATGATACGGCGCACCACGAGAATGCTTCATGCCTTTGTCTTGCAACCATTCTGCCAGATCGCCCGAGACGTAACTGGATCCGTTGTCACTGAGCAGACGTGGCTTGTGAACGACATGAACTTGATCGCAGCCAGATGCCTTCAACGCCAAGTCCAGTGTGTCGGTCACATCTTCAGCGCGCATGGTCGTGCATAGCTTCCAGGAGACGATGTAGCGGCTGTAATCGTCGAGAACCGTGCTGAGGTAAAACCAGCCCCATCCCATCACCTTGATATAGGTGAAGTCAGTTTGCCAAAGCTGGTTGATTGCCGTTGTCTTGTCTTTGAACTCGTTCGCCGCCTTGAGCACGATGAAGGCAGGGCTGGTGATCAGGTCACGGGCCTTCAGCACACGGTACACCGTAGATTCCGAGACAAAATAGCGTTCTCGATCGGTGAACGTCACGGCCAGCTCGCGTGGTGACAGCTCAGTCTCCTGCAAGGCGAAGTCGACAACCTTGCGTTTCATCTCATCAGGCACACGGTTCCAGACATGCTTTGGCTTCGGGGATTGATCCTGCAAACCAGCCTCGCCACGCTGAAGGTACCGATCATACCAGCGGTAGAACGTGGTGCGGGGGGTGCCCAGTTTTGCCAATGTCAGGCGGACCGACAGATGGCTTTCCTCCACGAGCCGGATGATCTCAAGCTTTTCCGATGCGGGATACCTCATTCGGGGTCGCCCCCACCGTCGTACATGCTTTTTTTGAGAAGACGCAATTCAAGCGTCTGCTCTGCAACCACCTCCTTAAGGTCCTTTGCCTCCCGGCGAAGTTCCTTCACCTCATCCGTGTTCGCAGCACGCGCCGTGTCACCAGCGAGCCGCTTCTTCCCAGCTTCCATGAAGTCCTTGGACCACTTGTAATAGATACCCTGAGATATGCCTTCACGGCGGCACAGCTCTGCAATGCTGTCCTCGCCACGCAAGCCGTCCAGCACGATCCTGATCTTCTCTTCG
>CANMWQ010000012.1 GCA_947501685.1 uncultured Litoreibacter sp. | reverse complement strand
TGAGGTGCCCCTAGATTTGTAGACGCTTTGCTTGGTAATTTTGGAACCAAGGAGAGACGGGTATGAACAAAGGAATACGGTTTACGGACGAGTTTAAGCAGGATGCGGTGGCGCAGGTTGTTGAGGGTGGTTATGCGGTCAGCGAAGTGGCTGAGCGACTAGGGATCAGCACCAAATCCCTGTACACTTGGAAGGCTCAGTTTGCGAAGTCGCCACATGTTAGATCGGAGGTGGCGGAACAAGCTGCTGAGATCAGGCGGTTAAAGCGCGAGTTGGCCCGCGTGACCGAGGAACGGACCATTCTAAAAAAGGCGACCGCGTACTTCGCGCGCGAGTCTCAGTGAAGTACGCGTTCATAGAGGCTCATCGTGCAGAGTTTTCGGTTCGGTCAATGTGCCGTGTGCTGGCTGTACATTTCAGCGGGTTCTATGCATGGGTTAAAGAACCGTTAAGCCAGCGTGCGCTTGAAGATGCACGGCAGACGGAGCTGATCCGCCAAGCATGGACAGAGAGCGGGAAGGTTTATGGATATCGGAAGCTAGCGGATGATCTGCGCGACGCTGGCGAGACCTGCTCTGAGAACCGCGTGGCACGGTTGGCCAGTATTGCAGGGATCTCGGCACAGATTGGCTACAGACGTCGTCCAGGCCGCTATGGCGGCAAGCCTGCTGTCATTGCTGACAACACGTTGGATCGTCAATTCGAAGTTGATGCCCCAGACTGTGTTTGGGTCACCGATATTACATACGTCAGAACCCATGAAGGCTGGTCTTACCTCGCTGTGGTCATCGATCTGTTCTCACGGCGTGTCGTTGGCTGGTCGATGCAGTCCCGCATGACAACCCACCTTGCCTTGCAGGCATTGCTGAGTGCCGTTTGGCGGCGCAAACCAAAGCACAGGGTCATGATTCATTCTGATCAAGGATCGCAGTTCACTGGCAAAGAGTGGCAATCGTTCCTAGACAAACACAATCTGGACGCCAGCATGAGTAGGCGTGGGAATTGCCATGATAATGCGGTTGCCGAAAGCTTCTTCCACCTGTTGAAGCGCGAACGGATCCGGCGGCGAACATACCTCACACGCCAAGCAGCAAGGCACGACGTGTTCGATTACATCGAGATGTTCTACAACCCGACACGCAAGCACACCAACAACGGCATGCTGTCGCCAGTTGACTATGAAATGAAACAGCAGAAAATGCATGAGGCAGGCGTCTAGGAAACTAGGGGCACCTCA
>CANMWQ010000011.1 GCA_947501685.1 uncultured Litoreibacter sp. | reverse complement strand
TTTGGGCCGTGCGTGTCCGGTAAATTGGCGCCCAAGGGGACGATGCTGCGTCGCATCCGATGGCCGCTGAGAGCCCATAGCTCCCAAATGCTGCATGGACTGCATTGTGACGCTAAGCGCCAAAAGCCGCCATCGGTGCCAGGGATCGCTGTCCCAAAAGAGACATCAAGACGCTCTTGCCGATGCGGCGTAAGAATTGTTAATCCTGCCACTCCGGGCCTTGGCTCCGGTTTCGGAAAAAGCGAAACGACGCCCCTAGAAGAATGGCAGATCGCACAGCTTTGCGCTATCAACGTAGCTCCCGCGTCTGACCTCGACAGCATCGCCGACGCTGTTGTTCACCCCCACCAGAGCAAATCCGATCATGGCCTTGGCTCGTGGCGACCAAGCACCACAGGTCATATCGCCGATCTTTGCGCCCCCCTGCTGGACGTCGTACCAGATCGCGTGGCCGGGATGGCGGTTTGAAGTGTCAAAGACGAGGCCCAGTTGATGGCGTTTGACGCCATCCGCCTTGATTTGCCGCAAGGATTTGATCCCCATCACGTCATCGTCCAGATCAAGATCAACGTATTTGCCCAGCCGGACCTCAAACGGGTTGGTCTGATCGTCCGTATCTCCGCCGTAAGACAACAAGCCGCTTTCGATGCGTTCAATTGGGCTGGGGTTGCCAGGGCCGATGCTCCAAGGCTGGCCTGCTTCTTTGACGATGTTCCAAAGCTCTGTGCCACGGCTGCCATCACGCAGATAAATCTCGAACCCGCCTTGCTTGGAATAGCCGGAGCGTTGAACGATCACCGGAATGCCCGACACTTCGGCTGGGGCGAACCAGAAGTACCGCAGGGCACGGACCCAATCACCGAAAACGGCAGCGATGACGTCTTCGGCCTTGGGGCCCTGCACGGCCATGGGGGACACATCGGGCTCGCAAATCTCGACATTCAGGCCCCGTTCCGCCGCAATCGCCCGCGCCCACATCAGGATATTGTTGTCCCCGATGGACAGCCAGAAGCTGCCGTCTTCGTGTTGAAGCACCACAGGATCGTTGATCAATACGCCACGATGGTCGCACATGGGGATGTATTTGCCTTTGCCGACCTCTATCGCAGACAGATCGCGCACGGACAAAAGCTGCACAAGATTGGCGGCGTCCGGTCCCGCAATTTCAACCTGACGTTCCACGCTGACATCCCACTGAGAGACGCCATTCATCAGCCGATCATATTCTGCGTCCGGGTCGCCATAGGAGACAGGCATCAGCATCGCGTTATAGGGCGAAAAGGCAGTCACACCTTCTTGCACTGTTGCCGCATAATACGGCGAGACCCGCAGTCGGGTGTTGGGACCGATTTCAGCCATGGTCGTTTGCCTTATTCATTCATCCAGTTGCGCCGCATTCAGCGCGGCTTTCTTCATCAAAGCCGAGAGGGTTGCACGCTCTTCTTTCGACAATGTGCCAAGAACTTCATCTTGCCTGCGACGCAAGTATTCAGAGATCCTGAAATGCAAATCCCTGCCACTGGCTGTAATCCGCAATCGGGCCTGGCGTCCATCATCGGGGTCGGGGGCGCGGTCCAGATATCCGTCATCAAGCATGCGATGTACGGCCCGGCTGATTGTATTGCGTGGACGACGGGAAATGCGCGCGACATCTTGCGCAGTAAGGGCGTCGAAATGGGAAAGACAGGCGAGAAGGATGTATTCGGCCCGCACCAACCCAAAATCCTTCTTAATGGCGCTGTAGGCGGGAAAGACGATGGCATTGGCCAGATAGGTGATCCGGTAGGCCTCTGGGTATTCGATTGTATCAAAAATTTGCGTCAGGTCTTCGTTGGCCATCGTGCTGCCTCTGTCGTGATATGATCGATTTTTCATTGCTAATGCGCCTGATTCTACCGCATATTGTTCCAAATGGAACAATAAAAGCGACGCGTTCGTGTCGCTCCGGACCTTGATGACAAAACCAAAACTTACATTGCCTGAATTGGCTGAAAAGAAATCCGCTGGCGAGCGCCTTGTTATGGTCGCCGTGGGTGAAGTCCTGACGGCCACATGGGCCGAACGCGCGGGTGTGGACATCGTTGGCGTGGGCGACAGCCTTGGAATGACGCTGCACGGCCACGAAAACACGCTGGCGATGACTGTCGAACAGATGATCATGCACACCCAAGCCGTCCGGCGCGGCGCGCCAAATACCTTGTGCCTCGTGTCCATGCCCTATGGGTCCTACGCGACGCCGGATATAGCCGTGACAAACGCGGTGCGCATGATGAAAGAAAGCGGGGCGGATGCGATCAAGCTACAGCTGGGGCGCGAAGGCGCGCATATCATCCGCGCGGTCGCGGATGCTGGCGTTCCTGTGATGAGCCATGTCGGCCTTCTGCCCCATAAAGTGCATCAAATGGGCGGCTTCAAAATGCAGGGCCGCACCGCCGAGGCCGCGATGTCTATCATTGAGGATGCCCGCGCCATTGAGGCGGCAGGCGCGATAGGTCTTGAGATCGAAGCTATGCCCTATGAGGTTGGTAAAGCCGTGGATGAGGCGGTGGATATTTTCACCTTTTCCATCGGAGCAGGAGCGGCGGGGACATGTCAGTTGCTCAATGGCTATGACCTGCTTGGGGCGTTTGACACGTTCAAGCCAAAGTTCGCCAAGCGCTATGCCAATCTGTCCGAAACCGCGACCGAGGCGTTTGCTGCCTATGCCGCTGACGTGCGCGCCGGGCGTTTCCCCGATGAAGACCACAGCTATCAAATGAAACCCGAAGAAATCGCGCGGTTTGCCGCGCTCCTGAAAGGGGAGGACGCACCATGAAAGACGAAGTCGCACAGGCCAACGGCCAGACGATCCCGAACGGGATGCTAGAAGACAACTACCCCCGGAACATGTGGTGGGTCGCAGCCCACCGCGATGAGGTCACATCCAAGCCGCTGGCGCGCTGGCTGCTGGAAACGCCTGTCGTTCTCTATCGGCTTGAAGACGGCACACCTGCCGCTTTGTACGACCGCTGCCCGCACCGTTGGGCCCCGCTCAGCGAAGGCCATGTCGCGGGGGACAAGATCGTCTGCCCGTATCACGGGATGGAGTTCAACACCGCCGGGCGTTGCACCAAGGCCCCGACCCAACACATGAAGCCTAAGACGGCAGAGATCCCGTCCTTCACTGTGAAGGAAGCCGGGGCCTATATCTGGATCTGGATGGGCGATGCAGACGCGATTGATTGCGACCCACCCGAAGTTGGCTATCAGATCGACCCGGATTGGACACCGGTTCATGGGTATTACGAAGTGGCCGCAAACTGGGTGTTGATCCGCGAGAACGTGCTGGACCTGACGCACATCGCGTTCCTGCACAAAAATACTTTCAAGCAAGACGATTGGATCACCGCGCCCGACACCTACATGGATGGCGAGACGCTGTGCTACGAACAGGAATTCGATCTCGCCCCGCTGTCGCCGTTGTTCTGTGCGGGCATGGGTCTGCCCGAAGACAAGCCGATCAAGCGGGTACAACAAGGGCGGATGCCGTCTCTTGCGATCTCATTCTCGGATTGGAACGTGCATGACCCTGCGCCCGAGGCCGGCAAGCGGTCAGATTTTATCGTGCGCGGTGCTCATATCGTGACCCCTGCGCAGCGTGGCAAAACACATTACTTCTGGATGGCGGCCTTTGATGTTCCGAGCCTGACAGATGACGTCGCCGAAAAGACCCGCAACAGCGTGATGGCTGCGTTTGATGAGGACAAACACCTTTTGGAAAAACTGCAAGCCAGTGTCGCCGCCGATCCGCGCGGACTTGATTTTCTTGAGGTCACGCTTGGGGCCGATGGTGCGGGGATCAAGGTGCGCCAGATTTTGAACAAAAAACTCAAGTCCGAAGGGCGGCCTCTGTCGCGCGGTTAGTTGGGTAAACGATCAAAATTGGACAAAAGAGGCGAATTGGACGACTTTTGAGGGGAAGTGACTTTGGGAGGAGGCCTTCATGAATGGACTGAATGAGCGCGCGAATCCGAAAGACGCCATTTCATCTTCGTGGTCGCGATGCGAGCGGGACTATAACCTCAGCCGTACCGCAACCCATCCTATTCTCAAACTTCAATCCACCGAAGTCGCGCCACGTCTTGAGGCCATGAACGAAAAGACCGGTGGTCGGCATGGCATCTTTCGCAAACTGGCCGAAGTCGCGACGGGCGCAGGACATTGTCTGGTCATCACAGATAACGAAGGCATCCTCGTGCGGCTGGAAAGCAAGGATGCCGGTCCAGAGTGGAACGGGATCAGCCTTGGGTCTGTTTGGGACGAACGCGTCGCCGGAACCAATGGCGTTTCGATGGCATTGGCCGAAGGCAAAAGTTTCACCGTGCGCGGCTGTGACCATTATTACGCCAAGTTGCAGTCTTTTGCCTGCACGGCAGTCCCGCTGCGCGACGCTGACAACACGATCATTGGCGTCGCGAACCTGTCATCCATAGATCGCGGAAACCAAAACACTGCGGTGTTTGCCCAACAGTTGTTAAAGGCAGCGGCCAGCCGTTTACAACATACTTTGTTTGAGCGGACCTTTAAAGATCAGGCCATCGTCTCTGTCGCCGTGCCCGGTCGGCGTGAATTTGTCAGAGGGAACGAATTGGTTGCCGTTGATGAAAAAGGCACCATTCTTGGCACGACAAAGGACACCCACCTGATTGCGGGTCTGCACAGCAATGCGGATCTGAAAGGCAAGCCCTTTGATGCTGTGTTCGGGGCTGATCTGGAAAGCCTCGAACGGGTCCCCGGGCGCATGGTGTCGGTCCGTCGGGACCGGGGGCCATTGCTGGACCTTTGGACCCGAACGCCGGTCCAGAAAACGAAGTTTTTTGCTGGGTGGAAACCAGCCAAGACAGGCCCGCTGCAACGCCGCAGACTGCCGCCCTCGATCAAAGACTTGGCAACGGGCAGCATCGCCTTTGCAGCCTTATGCGAACGGGCGCAGAACACGTTGTCCTATCGTCTCCCGTTGCTGATCGATGGTGAAACCGGGACCGGCAAATCAACCCTTGTTTCTGGATTGATTGGGGCGGCGACACAGACTGTTGTGATTGATTGCGCGTCACTCGAAGAGACGGTGGAAGATCGCGCCTATGTGCGCGCCATCATGCAACAGGTCAGGTTTGCAGGGACTGTGGGCCCGGACGAGGCCCCTGGCACCGCTCTTGTGTTCGACAATATCGATGAGATGCCCACATATGTGCAAAGCGCATTGCGCAACTTGATGGATGAAATTGACAAGTCCAACGGTGACAGCCAACAGCGCCCGCTTATCATTGGCACTTGCCGCAGACCATTGTTGCAAGCCGTCGCTTCGGGTGCTTTTCGGGATGATCTGTATTTCATGCTCGCCGGAGCGGTCATCACATTGCCACCTTTGCGCACGCGTGAAGGATCAATCGAGATTGCCAAAAATCTGGCGTCCGCTCTTGCCGGTGGCGATATTTTTCTCACCACCGATGCGCAACAGGCCATCGCGTCGTACGACTGGCCGGGCAACGTTTGGGAATTGCGCGCGGTCTTGCAGCAGGCATTGATCAATGGAAACGGCGCACGCATTTCGGCGTTGGACCTTGGCGTGTCATGCAAGACAAACGCCGCGAGCCCAGCTCTTGTATCGCAGCCACCTGCGAGTGATGAGAAACAAATGGTTCTGGACGCGCTTCATGGCGCGCGTTGGAACGTGTCAAAGGCCGCACGGGTTTTGGGCATCGGTCGCGCGACGATCCATCGAAAAATGAAGACCTATCAGATTAACCGCCCGACCTAAGAAAGGCAGGGCGGGGTGGTCGGTTCAAAAGCGGTTAAACCCACCCTTTTGTGCGATGTAGAGCGGCGAGATACCTTCCAGCACGCCCTTGATATAGGGTGTCGCGTTGTCAGACACGATGCCGGTACAACTGTCGACCAGTTCAAAGAAGCGACCTGCATAGTTTTCGGCAAAGCCTTTCACGTGCAGATCGCCGTTTTCGGCGTCCGCATAACGTTCCAGAATGTGCCAAGTGCCGGTATCGCCGACCTCATACCATTCATAGACAAGCGTTCCGGCTTCTTTGCTGGTGTTCTCAACTAGATCGGCCATCAGTTGAGAGAACCCTGCGCGGTTTGCTTCGGGTACGACCACTTCAAGATGGATGTGGATGGTTTCGTTGGACATGATTTCCTCCCATTGTTTCAGTCCGGTGATGTGAATGCGTGTGCAGGTTGTCCAAGGCGTCTTGGGCGGCTGCATATAGGGCGGTGACAGGCAGTGTATCTATCCCAAGTGCTGCCTGCAGGCTGGTGTGCGCGTCGGTATCAATGGCCTCCAGGCCAAGGGCCGCGTGAAATGCCGCGACGGCGCTTACACCGGGCCGAAACCGGTCATTGGTCAGGATCATAGCGTGCGCCAGAACGCGGGGTTGGCCATTGGCAACAGGCCGCCAGCGTTGCGCTGTGCCCACGATTTTCTTGTCCAAGGCCGACAGGTTCCACGCGCCGTCACAAAAGCTTCCGGCTGTTAGGCCCGGTGACAGGATGCGGCCCGGCGGGCCCCAAGCGCTGATGATGACATTGATCAAAAGGCGATAGCCGTCCTCAATGGTAGACCCAGCGGGCGCGTCAAAACTGAGCACCACATTGGTAACTCCGGGCCCTTGAGGCACCGCGCCGCCACCTGTTGGACGCAGATAAACGGGCCAACCCGCTTCTTCGGATGCCTTCGCAGCAGCGGCAAACTCTGGCTTGCGCGCATAGGCGCTTGGGCAAACGATTGCGGTGTTCTGCGCTTCCCACAGGCCAACGCGCGGGCCATTAGCCGCAAACAGGGCGGCCTCAAAGCGCAGCCCGTCCTCTGCATCCGCAAAGGCGCGCAGAGCGTCCGTCACCCCGCCATTCCTTCAACTTCATCACAAAGTGATGTCAGCAGATCGCCCGCCGGTGCCCCATCAAGCGCCCGGTGATCAAAGGTCAGAGACAAACTAACATGGGGGCGCAGCTCGATCCCGCCGTCATCAGCGCGCACGGCGCGGTCAACCATTCGTCCGATGCCAAGAATACAGATTTGCCCTTGGTTCAGGATCGGGGTGAAGTGTTCCACCCGCGTCAGGCCAAGGTTGGACACCGTGAACGTCCCGCCCATCATTTCAGTCACAGTCAGCTTGTTAATCTTGGCCCGCGCGGCAAGGTCCTGACGGGCGGTGCGCAAGGCGCTCACGTCCATCTGATCCGCACCAAAGATTGCAGGCGCGACCAGCAAATTGCCCGGCAGCGCAATGGCTACAGACAGATCAATGCTGTCGTGCAAATACACCTCGCGCCCATCAACCTTACCATTCGCGTTGGGGTGTTTTTTGAGCGCGCGCACGACAGCCAGCATCAACAGATCCTCCACGGATGCCTTCACGCCAGTGTCGGCAAGCCGTGCTTTCTCGGCCATCAGGGCGGTTGCATCAGCGCTTGCGTGGTGGGTCAGTTGTGCCGCTGTGCTAAGGCTCTTGACCATCGCGTCCGCGATCATGCCGCGTACGCCTTTCAGCGGTACCGTGCGAACGCCATCGCTCATGAGATCGTGCCGATGACGCCGCCCTTGGGGACAACAGCGTCCGCCTCTTCCTTGATGCTGACCACACCAGATGCAGGGGCATTGATTTCATACTGTACTTTGGCGGTCATGATTTCTGCGATCAGCGCACCTTCTTCAACGCTTGCACCGTCGTTCACCAGCCATGTGGTGATGACTGCCTCTTCGTCCTCTTCCCAAAGGTCAGTCGGGATAATGATGTCTGTTGCCATGTGTCCTGTCCTTTCAGTCGTGCAGGGGCCGCAAGAACACGGCCCCCTTAGCCTGCGTCGATTAGGCGGCTTTCATATCTTTGAAAGCCGCAACGATCTTGTCTGGGTTGGGCAGACAGAATTGTTCCATCACCCGCGCGTAAGGGATCGGCACATCCGGATAAGCCACCCGCTTTGGCGCAGCTTTGAGAACTGATATGTCATGCTCTGTTACGCTTGCGATCACCTCACCGGAGACGCCGTAGGACATGTAATCCTCATCCACGACGATTAGGCGGCCCGTCTTGGCGACAGATGCGCGGATCGTGTCACGATCCAGCGGCACAAGGCTGACCAGATCGATAACCTCGGCATTCACACCATCGGCTTCAAGCTGCTCAGCCGCCTTCAACGCATGATGCACACCAAGCCCAACACTGACGATAGTCACATCGCTGCCCTCGCGCGCAACCTTCGCTTTGCCAATTTCGAGGGTGTAGCTTTCCTCGGGCGTATGGACGGTGGCACCAGGTTCTGTGGCGAGCCAGCCCATGCCTTGCAGGCTTTTGTGGTACATATAGACCACCGGACTGTCGTCACGCATCGCCGCTGTCATCAGCCCCTTGGCGTCATAAGCGTTGGAGGGGCACACGACTTTCATGCCCGGCAAGTGCGCAAATGTGCCGTAAAGACATTGTGAGTGCTGGCCCCCATCCGAATAGCCCCCACCAGTCGAGGTCATCAGCACCATCGGCACTTTGACGTTGCCACCTGAGAAGTAGATGTTCTTGGCCATCAGGTTGTAGATCGCATCAAAGCACACGCCAAAAAAGTCGACGAACATGAGTTCGACCACAGGGCGCATCCCGTCCTGCGCAGCGCCAACAGCCGCGCCGATAAAGGCGGTCTCGGAAATTGGGGTATCGCGGATGCGTTCTGATCCGAATTCTTCCAGCAATCCGCGCGTGTTGCCATAGACGCCGCCAAGCGCGCCGATATCCTCGCCCATTACAAACACCGAAGGGTCGATCTGCATCTCTTGTTGCACGGCTTCGGCCATAGCGCGGGCGATGGTGAGTTTTCTTTCGTTAGGTACGTTCATTGTTGTTCTCCCTTCACGCGAACACGGATGTCAGCGCGTCTTCGGGCGCTGGATCCGCACTGTCGCGGGCAAATTTGATAGCGGCTTCGACGCGGGCTGCACTTTCCGCCTCGATGGCCTCAAGCTCGGCCTCAGAGGCGATACCGTCCGCCAGCATCTTTGCGCGCATCTTGGGGATCGGATCCTTTTCAAATAGCGCGTCCTTCTCGCCCTCGGGACGATAGCCTTCGGCGTCGCCCATGAAGTGACCGGCAAGGCGGTAGGTCTCGACCTCGATCAAGGATGGACCTTCGCCAGCACGCGCGCGCGCAATCGCCTCGCCCGCAGCCTCATAGATCGCGTAGGGGTCATTGTCTTTGACGCGGACACCGGGAATGCCGTAAGCCGCCGCGCGATCTGCGTTATTGGAAATGGCGGTCGAATCCCCTTTGGAGACCGAAATGCCCCAGTCGTTGTCTTCAATCACGCAGACAAAGGGCAGCTTCCAAGTGGCCGCAAGGTTCATCGCCTCGTGCCAGCCACCTTGGTTCACTGCGCCTTCGCCGACGAAAGCCACGCCAACGCCGGGCTTTTTCTGCATCTTGCGGCTGAGTGCGGCACCCACGGCGGGGCCCATGCCTTGGGCAATGATCCCCGAACAGGCAAAGTTCACGTCCGCATCAAACAGATGCATGTGACCGCCCCGACCGCCGGACAGGCCCGTGGCCTTGCCGAAAATCTCTGCGGCCATCTTGTCCAAATCCACGCCCTTCGCGATCGCCTGATGGTGGGGGCGATGGGTGGCGGTGACCACGTCCTCTGGATTCAGATGCGCACAGACCCCGACTGCGACCGGTTCTTGCCCGTCACTCAGGTGCATTTCACCTGGGATCGGGCCGTCGGCCATACTAAAGACGGGTGTTTTACCTTCGAAATAGATTCCCGCGATGGTCTCTTCGAACTTCCGGCTCGTGACCATGTTGCGATACATCCAATGCTGTTCATCACGCGTTGGTGCCATGTGTTTTCCTCCCTACGTGCCCACGCTTGAATATGTGGACAGCGGGATCGTTCATCGGCTGCGGTGACGCGGCAAGAAATTGCTGCGCGGGATCTGTGCTGCGGTACAAATCTGTCTCAGGTTGAGACAGCTTGAGACAGTTTGCGGTCGCCAAAGCAGTCCATGAGACAGTGTTGAGCTATAGGAGGTCGCGCCAGTAACAGGGTTTCGCATTCTGATTATGCTGAAATGACGAATTCTCTTATCCGAAGGGCCCCCTTTATGTCGATCAGGTGGGGCAATAGATGCGGTGCAGACAAGCCATTACGACAATCAAACGGAGCATTCCATGACACAGACTTCGCTGACCCTTGCCCGAGACATCGAACGACCAACACGTGACGCGATGTTGCAACGCGCACCATCCGTGCAACAGTTCTGGCACCAGAACACGCGGCTGTTCGAAGACGCCTGGGCAGAGTGGGAAAAGAACGAAAACCTTGACGATCTGGTACTGGACAGCGCGCTTTACGCGCCTGCCTTGCGCGAGGCGGTCGAAGCGGCTTGGGCAGACCCCAGTAAAGAAGGCGCGGTCAGCAATCTTTGGGAAGAAGTTTTCCCGGGTGTGTACAAGGCGCAATTCTTTGACCCTGAGAAATTGCCAGTGCTGCGCGGCTTTATGGATAAGGTCGCTGATGCGGACATTCCGTTGCGCCCACCCTACGGGATCTCGCTGAACCGTGCGGGCGCAATGCTGGATGCGCGCTCAGAAGGTCACCTTGGCACGCCAAGTTTTCAGGCGTTCTACAAGGGGTTGATGAACCGCTATATGCGGCCGATCTCGCGCATGCTTTTCCCTGATGTCGTTGGGTATGATGGCCAGACGTTCGGCTTCTCGATCCAATGGAAGGCCGACACGGATGTGTCGCTGCGCCCGCATTCTGATGCCTCTTCGGTGACGTTGAATATTAACCTGAACCTGCCCGGCGAAGGATTTGCAGGCTCGGCTGTTAGTTTCATCGATCCTGTATCACGTCGCGTGGAAAAGCTGACGTTTGAGCCGGGGACAGCGCTGATCCACCACGGATCCGTTCCCCATGCATCCGAGCCGATCACAGAAGGATCGCGTTCAAACTTCGTGCTTTGGCTCTATGGGCAGCATGGGCAAGTCGCGCAGGGCGGTATGGCAAGACCCGACATTGATCCAAAAGACCGCTGGGTCGAGGTGAATGAACCATCCGATGGGTTTGCACCGTTCTAGGGCGACCCATGATAAGACAAATCCGGGCGATTTTTTGCCCGGGTTTTTGGGACTGTACGGTACGAGGTTCAGGAACCTAGTTAAAGGCCGCGCATCTGCCGATCTTATCGATCAAAAAATCCATAAACACCCTCACTTTGGGTGAAAGAATATTGGTCTTTGGGTATACCAACCATAGGGCTGTATCGCCTTCCAACTTGTAGCCAGGTAACACACGGACAAGTGCGCCGCTCATCAACTCTTCATGCACATTCCAAAGAGAATTCGTCGAGATGCCGGCACCCGCCAGTGTCACGGCTTTCAGGCTCATGCCGTCGTCGGTCGTGATTCGGCATTTTGCGGACTGTGGATCGAACAAACCCGTCGCGCCATCTGGGCCGACCAGGACGCGCGCGTTCTGGCTTTGGAACGCGATCAAGCTGTGGTCGCGCAAGGCATCGGGATGCGCTGGGTTTCCATGTTCTCTAAGGTAGGTCGGTGCGGCGCAAAGGATGCGCGTGTCATTGGCAAGCTTGCGACCTTTCAGGCTTGAATCCGCCATCGCAGAATTGCGAATGGCAAGATCAAAGCTGCCATCAATCAGATCAAACTTCGCATCTGACAGCCTGAGGTCGAGTTTGATCTTGGGATGTTGGGTCGTGAACTCTGGCAAGAACGGCGCAATATAGCTTTGCGCAAATGTACTGGGCGCGGTGAAGCGAAGCGTCCCCGTGATATCGAGGCTCTTCTGGCCAAGGGCAGCCCGCGCGGCGTCTTCCTGCGCGATGATTTCACGAGCGAAGGGCAGAAGTTCTGATCCTTCCAAGGACACAGACACTTTGCGGGTTGAGCGGTGCAACAGGTCCGCCCCCATTGATTTTTCTAATTTCGCCAAACGGGCGCTGGCAACGGCGGGGACCATATCCAACTCCCGTCCCGCCGCACTGATGTTCAGCTTTTCGGCGGCGAGCACAAATAAGCGCAGGCTTTCTGTGTCCATGATTATATCCAAAATCCGAATTCTATTACCATTATTTGCCCCTTTTATTCGCGATTTGGAAGGGGCATCTCCTGAAACAGAAGAGCGATCACGCGCAAATGCGGAAAGGACCAAGCGATGCCACGCCACGGACACGTCAACTATCACGTCCACAAACCCGAGCGGCAGGCCTTTCATCTGGATGCAGGCGGTGTCGTGGGCAAGATGATCTCGCCCGAGCTTTTGACCACCGAGATTTCCGTGAACGATGTACGCACCGATCCGGTTTCTGTCGACTTCAAGAGCGACAGCGTCAGCTTTGCGCATCGCCCAACAGCAGTGAATAGCTTTGCTGACGGGGATGGGTGGCAAGCCACCTATGATGCTGAACTCACCGAGCTGTTGACCGATGAACTTGGCGCGAAAGAAGTCGTCATCTTTGACCACACAGTGCGCACGGATGATCCGAATGCGGTGCGCAAACCTGCCCGCAACGTCCACAGCGATTACAGTCCGGATGGTGCGAAGCACCGTTTGATTGACATTCTTGGCGCGCAAAAGGCCACGGAATGGAGCGAGGGCCACTACGCCTTTATCAACGTCTGGCGCCCTGTCGGTGACCCGATCAATTCCGCGCCACTGGGGTTCTTGCGCCCCTCAAGTGTGCCGGAAAAAGATTGGCTGCTGCTCGATCTGATCTACCCTGACCGCAAAGGGCAGATCATGGGCATCGTTGGCAGTCCTGATCATGAATGGATCTATCAGTCGCGCATGACCGTAGACGAGGTCGCATATTTCAACATCTATGACAATCAGGGCCAACCCTCGATTGCCCATAGTGCGATTGACCTGATTGAAGATGAGAACATCACGACCGTTCGCCAAAGTATCGAAAGCCGGACGCTGATCCGGTACTGAACCCCAAACACACACACTAACGCTGTAACCCCATTCGGAGATTTCACATGACTAAGACAATTCTCGTGACCGGTTCGACCGACGGTATCGGCCTTCTGACGGCCAGGAAACTTGCCGCAGCGGGGCACAAAGTTCTGTTGCATGGCCGCAGCGCTGCAAAACTCGAAGCGGCGGCAAAAGACATTGGCGGCGACGTCGAAACCTATTCGGCAGATCTGTCCAGCTTGGAAGAAACCGCTGCATTTGCCGATGCCATTCGTGCCAAACACGACCGCCTTGATGTCCTGATCAACAACGCCGGGGTGTTGCGCGTGCCAAACCCGACGCTTCCATCCGGTTTGGACGTGCGTTTTGTCGTCAACACGTTTGCACCCTACGTGCTGACCGAACGCCTCTTGCCGATCATCCCAAAAACTGGCCGCATCGTGAACTTGTCCTCTGCCGCCCAAGCCCCGGTAGATGTGTCCGCCATGATGGGTCAGGCGAAACTCGATCACATGGAGGCCTACGCACAAAGCAAGCTGGCCATCACGATTTGGACGCAAGAGTTGGCCGCAAGTTTGCCGACCGGCCCCGTAGTCGTTGCTGTGAACCCTGGATCACTGCTTGCGTCCAAGATGGTCAAGGAAGGCTTTGGTGTAGCGGGCAACGATCTGTCGATTGGCGCTGACATTCTGATTGCGGCGGCCTTGGATAATGGATTTGCCGACAAGTCAGGCAAATACTTTGACAACGACGCGGGTCGCTTTGCATCCCCCAACCCGGCGGCAAATGACTCCAGCCACCGCAAAGCTGTCATGCAGGCAATTGAGCAATTGATCTCTTAGAGCGGCCTGACAGTGGGGCGTTCAAAGGGGCAATCTCCGCAGCTGTCGTTCAGGCGACCACAATTTTTCCTTTACGAAGGATCAATCAATCTTGCAATAAATCCGATCACTTTCTGAAACAGGATGCGACGAGGCCAACGCACGCTTCGCAAAAGTGACGCCGCATCCGATCATTTAGTGACAGAAATTCAAACAAGATCGATGGTGGACTGAACAGGAACAGTTTTTTCCGTGCTGCATCGTTCTGCAAACCCTGAATCCTGCCCGTGGTGTTATTCGCTGAGGTCACAAAGCGTACTGAGCGGACTTTGCGGTCCAGAGTTCGAACGACAAGAAAGTCCCGCAGACTGTGAATTCGCTTGTGCTGAGTTTTTGCAGCCACAGCGAATGACTGGTCCGACGGGCCGCACCGCAGCATCTGATATCGTCAGCGGACGGCGGCTTTGGGCCGTGCGTGTCCGGTAAATTGGCGCCCAAGGGGACGATGCTGCGTCGCATCCGATGGCCGCTGAGAGCCCAAAGTCCCGGATGCTGAGGCGGCTATGAATGTCAGCTTTGGTCTACAACAGTTAGGACTCCCGAAAATCAGACATGATCAAAATAAGGAGTGAGTTGGGAAATTGCCTCCCATCACCTTAGCGATCTGGACGATGCCGAGTATTCCCGGTCTGTCCGAGCGACTGAACTCGCTTCAATGGGTATTCAGAACAGAGGTGGATTTCTAAATAAATGCAACTAAACTGCGCAATGCCCCTTAGACACACTGCGGTGGTCAAATGAATTCAGAAATGATCAGTAGTAGCAGTTTTCAGCTTGCACGAAGACCCATTGAGGTCTTCCAAAACGACTTGCAGGGCGTCTGCGGTTCATTCGATCTTTACGCCAAAACGCGTGATGACGTGCAGGGACATTTGTCCGTTGCCAAATTTGGCGGTCTGGAACTGGCCCGTGTTGGTGTAGACGTCGATCATGTGAACCGGCGGGCTGCAAACATTCGGCGCGATCCGGGGAACCATTTCTTCCTGATCCTTCAGCATCAAGGGTTGGCACAGCTGATCCAAGGCGATGTGGCAACCTGGGCAAAGCCCGGCGACATGTTTGTTGTCGATTCCACGAAGGAGAGCACCTTCTTCTACGGCGGTGAGGCATCTTTGCAGATTTCTTTGCACCTGCCACGCGATGAGATGTTTCACCGCTTCGGAAAACGTATTTATGGCGGCCTGTCGATTGACGGCTCGGACCCGATGGCCGTCGCCATGAAGGCGGTGCTGGCAAAGCTGATGACATCAACAGAGGTCGAAACCCACCCCCATACGGTCGAGGCCTTCTATAGCGTTTTTGGCGCGCTGATCACCGAACGCGCGCTTGGGAATGGCGGTCAGGTCAACCCGGATCGCCAGTTGGCGCACCACGCGGTGCGGCTGATGGCGGAACACTACCGCGATCCCGCGTTAAGCACACAGCACATTGCGGATCTTGCGGGCGTTTCACTGCGCCGCTTGCAACGGGCCTTTCAGGTTATCGATGAAACCCCGCATCAGCGTCTGCGGCGTTTTCGGGTGGAGGCCGTGCATCAGGCGCTTCAGGCGCAAAGCACCTCGCAGGCCGCCACGACCGTGACGGCACTGGCGTTGAACGCAGGCTTTGGTGATCTGTCCACATTCTATCGTGCCTACCGCGAACACTACGGCAAAACGCCGGGTGAAAGTCAGGGCTGACGCTCAGCGCAAGCCTTTTTGACGCATCCTGCAAAGACAGCCCCACCAGGCGGCTGTTTACTTCCAAGCAATGTCTTGCGTCAACGCAAGCGCTTTTGGGAGGAAGCAATGACAACACAATACAACATGACAATTGGCGGTGCGGCACATGCCACCGCAGACTTCTTTGAAGTGGAAAACCCGGCAAACGGGTCCATCGTGGGGCGCGCGCCCAATGCCAGTTTGGTTGATCTGGATGCCGCTGTTGCCGCCGCGCAGGCTGGTTTTGAAAGCTGGTCCAAAACCACCGACGAGGAACGCGCTGCCACCTTGGGCCAATTGGCCGAGAAACTGGGCGAACATTCTGAGGAGTTGGCCGCCCTTATCACGCAAGAACAGGGCAAGCCGCTGAACGGTGTTGGCTCGCGTTTTGAAATGGGTGGGGTTGGTGCCTGGACGGGCTACACTGCGTCGCTGTCCTTGCCCATGAAAGTCCTGCAGGACAACAACGAAGGCAAAGTGGAAATGTTTCGCAAACCAGTTGGCGTTGTCGGGTCGATCACGCCCTGGAACTGGCCGGTCCTGATCGCAACCTGGCATATGATGCCCGCAATCCGCACTGGCAACACGGTGGTGATCAAACCATCGCCCTACACGCCGCTGTCGACCCTGCGCATGGTTGAAATCATGAACGAGGTACTTCCCGCCGGTGTCGTCAACGTGGTGACCTCGGATGATCAAGGCGACAACATCGGCGCGGCGATGGCCGCCCATGAGGGCATTCGCAAAATCGTCTTTACCGGGTCCTGTGACACTGGTGCCAAGGTGATGATGAGCTCGGCAGAGACGATGAAACGTCTGACGCTGGAAATGGGGGGCAATGACGCCGGGATCGTTCTGCCCGATGTCGACCCCGAAGCGATTGCAGAGGGGCTGTTCTGGGGCGGCTTCATCAACATGGGTCAGACCTGTGCCGCGATGAAGCGCCTTTACGTGCATGAAGATGTCTATGACGGTGTGTGCGATGCACTTGTGAACTACACCAAGAACATCCCCATGGGGGATGGAATGGATGAAGGTTCTGTCATGGGACCAATCGCGAATAAGATGCAATTCGACAAGCTCAAGGGATTGGTGGAGGACGCCAAGACGAAAGGGCGCGTGCTGCTGGGCGGCGAAGCCGGAGACGGGTTGTTCTACCCGCCAACCATCATTGCAGACCTGAACAACGGTGATCCGCTGGTGGATCAGGAACAGTTTGGCCCGGCACTTCCAATCATCAAGTTCAGCGATCTGGACGAGGTGATTGATCAAGCCAATGCCAGCGAAAATGGTCTTGGCGGATCTGTTTGGTCGAAGGACATCGACAAAGCCAAGGAAATCGCGTCCCGGATGGAGTGCGGCTCCGTCTGGATCAACAAACACGGCGCGATCCAGCCCAACGCCCCCTTTGGCGGGGTCAAGAAATCCGGTCTCGGCGTGGAGTTCGGCGAAGAAGGGCTGCAGGAATACACCGACATCCAGGTCGTCTTCAGCTGACGTAAGTGCCCGGGCCGAAAGGCTCGGGTTTATCATTTTTGGGAGGACAAAATGTCAAAAAATATCAATCGCAGGAATTTCCTGAAGAAGTCGTCTTTAGCGTCAGGCGTGCTAATGGTCGCGCCGGGCGTCTACGGCGCATCTGTAAACACGGCGGCCGCGCAAACCGGCAGCTTTGACTACATCATTTGCGGCGCAGGCTCCGCTGGCTGCGTGCTGGCCGCGCGTCTGACAGAGGACCCGGATGTTTCGGTGCTGTTAATCGAGGCCGGTGGACCCGAAGAAGGGGTCGAGGCGATCTCAACTCCGCTCTTGCTGCTGCAATTGTGGAACACCGAATACGATTACGCCTATTTCACTGCCCCGCAAAAACACTGCAACGGGCGTCAGATTCACTGGCCGCGGGGCCGTGTCGTGGGCGGATCAGGCTCGCTCAATGGTATGCTTTATGTGCGCGGCCATGCCACGGATTATGACAACTGGGCCTATATGGGGAACCCCGGTTGGGATTATGAAAACGTCCTGCCCTATTTCAAGAAATCCGAAGATTTCGAGGGTGGCGAAAACGAATACCACGGTGTCGGTGGCCCGCTGCGGGTGACCACGGAATACGAAAAGCACCCTACTACTCAAAAGATCGTCGAGGCCTGCTTGCAGGCTGGGTATCCCTTTAACGAAGACTACAACGGCGCGGATTCCGAAGGCGTCAACTACGCCCAAATGAACACCAAAGACGGCAAGCGCCATTCCAGCGCCGTGGCCTTCCTGCGCCCTGCGCTGGAACGCTCTAACCTCAGCTTGCTGACAAATGCGCGGGTGGCCAAGGTCAATCTGGACGGCAAGACCGCCACCGGCGTGACCTATATTCAGGAAGGCGAGGAACGCACAGTGACCGCGACCCGCGAGGTGATCCTCTCGGGCGGCACCATCGAAAGCCCCAAGGTGCTGATGCTGTCAGGGATCGGCGAAAAGGCACAGCTTGAAGAACATGGCATCGAGGTTGTCCATGACCTGCCCGGTGTGGGCAAAAACCTGCATGACCATTCGCTCGCGCCGGTCATCTATGAAGGTGACGTACCACCGCCCAGCAACCCTGCGGTGATCCCGCTGCACGCACAGGCATTCATGCGCTCTGACCCGCGTCTTCCGGCACCTGACATGCAGCCGCTGTTCTTCCATGTGCCGCTATATACGGGGGACACACAGGAACCTGTCACAGGCTCGGCCTATACGCTCTGCGCGGGCGGTGTCAGCCCGACCAGTCGGGGTGAGCTGCGGATTACCGGGGCCAGTATCGACGACCCTCTGATCCTTGATCCCAACTTGCTGGAAACTGAGTATGACGTCCGCACCATCGTGACCAACATCAAAATGATGCGCGAGATTGCTCAGCAACCGGCACTGGCAGAAATCACAACCCGTGAGATCTATCCGGGGCCGGACGTGCAGTCAGACGAAGAGCTTGCGAACTATGCCCGCAATTCGCTCCAATCCTATCACCATCAGGTTGGCACGTGCAAAATGGGCCGTGATGAACTGGCGGTCGTTGATCATGAGCTCAAAGTACACGGGATCAATGGGCTCCGCGTTGTCGATGCGTCGATCATGCCAATTGTTCCAACTGGCAACACCAATGCACCAACGTATATGGTTGCCGAAAAAGGTGCCGATATGATCAAGGCTGCGCGCGGCTGAACCAACCGTGGGCGTATTCTTTGCGCCGAAAAATCAACAAAGCTGCCATTGTGGGAAACTAAGGCAATGGCGGCTTTGTCCGCAGACTGTGAATTCGCTTGTGCTGAGTTTTTGCAGCCACAGCGAATGACTGGTCCGACGGGCCGCACCGCAGCATCTGATATCGTCAGCGGACGGCGGCTTTGGGCCGCCCGCGAAGGCGACCCAGAAATTGCTATATTTCAATGGCCTCAGCGATTGCTAGCGCGTCCTCCAGCTCGACGCCCAAGTACCGGACAGTGCTGTCCATTTTCGTGTGCCCAAGAAGTAGCTGGACCGCTCGTAAGTTTCCGGTCTTCTTGTAGATCTGTGTCACCTTTGTCCGCCGCATCGAATGCGTACCATATGCGCTCGCCTCCAGACCGATCGACGTGACCCAATCGCGGACGATCCGCGCATACTGTCGCGTCGATATGTGGAGGCGCTCATGAAATCGGCCCGGCCAAAGGTACTCTGAGCCGACCATAAGCTCATCCTCCATCCACTTCTCGACCGAAGCTCTAGTGCCTTCCGAAATCTCAAAGCGAACAGGTTTCTGCGTCTTACTTTGAAGCACCGAGGCCCGCTCCTTGATTTGACCTGATGCCATGACATCAACGACTTTCATCTTCACCAGGTCACAGCCGCGAAGCTTGCTGTCGATCGCCATGTTGAAGAGTGCAAGGTCGCGATGGTTCTCCGCCAATTCAAGCCGCACACGTATCGCCCAGACATGCTTTGGTTTCAGTGGTCGCTTTTGACCCACGATGCGGCCCTTGTTCCATGCAGGACGCAGAGCGCGAATGGCTGGTAAGTTTGGTGTTTCCATGACTGATCCTCCGATCCGCCATGCCCTCCCAGAACGACAACCCGACGTTGACCAGAACAGCATATCATATGATGCCGCGCTGCCTCCGAGGTCCGCCTCGGGCCCACTTTACCAAATGCTGCAGTTTTCACCGATGACCGCTTTGGGTTGGCGGTGTTTGCGCATCGAAGGTAGGAATGCACCGGACCCGAATTGAGTCCGGTGCCTGTTTGCTGATCAGGCTGTATTACTTTTTGCTCTTGCCGCCCGAGCTTTCGGCACCTTGCTGACCACCTTTGACGGCCGCCGAAACTCCCTTTCCGTCAAGCACGCCTGCGCCTTCGAGGAAGTCGATGACCGCCTTGGCACCACCCGCATTTGAATCCCCGGGTGTGCGCCCGTCGTCTCCATTGGCACCCTGGTCGTGACCTTTGGCCAGCGCGGACCCCGCCAGAGCGAGCGCGGCGATGGTGGTAATAGCAAATATCTTCATGATAGAGTCTCCCGTAGAATGTTTCATTGGTTCGTTCTGGAAACACGCATTGGGGAACCGGTAAGTTTCAAACAGCACAATCACAGAGTCGTGAGGAGCTAGTATGTGTCTTTTTCGGACATTCATCTAGCATTCACAGTGCTAAATCAAAGGCAAGACCGGTCAAATGAGGTGCCCCTAGATTTGTAGACGCTTTGCTTGGTAATTTTGGAACCAAGGAGAGACGGGTATGAACAAAGGAATA
>CANMWQ010000010.1 GCA_947501685.1 uncultured Litoreibacter sp. | reverse complement strand
AATCAAACTAACCAGATGAGCCAAACTCTCTCTTAGTTCAGGCCGCCATTGGTTCCAAAAACCCTGACGACTAACAATGACGGCGCGGGTCAGCCTGACACAAACCCTGTCAAAAAGAGCGGCCCTTCTCTAGAGCTGGTGTAGCGGATGCGCCCGTCAGCTATTGTCAAAACCCAATCAAGGACGCAGATATGACGGCATCAGAAGACCCCACCGATAAAGTGCATTACATCTGCCAGACGTACGTCAAAAATAAGGATGCTCGTGGTGCGCAAGTCAGTTTGAAAATTGGCAAACAACTTCAGTATTCAACTGAAGCAGAGGCAAAAAGCCGTGCCGACAGGGAATTCGATCTGGAAGAGTGCATCGGTGCAGATGCCTATATGGTCACCGAAGACGCCGGGTCTGGTGAGGTCAGTGCGCCATCATTCATTGTTCGGTTGGGGGATGTCCCTGAATTAGATGACTTTTGACAGCGTCACCGAAACGCCGGACCATGGGCCCAAACCGTTAGGGAATGACGGGTTCCTTGGGTGACAGGCGTCACCTGGTGCAATGCAAAGCTTGGAAAGATGCTGACACAGCCCTGAGCCCGGTTCGCAACTAGAATACGAGCGCTCGGCATAATCTCCAAATCTCCACCCTGATAGGCATCAGATTTGCTCAGTTGCAGCACGAGGGTCAATTTGCGTTTGCCTGCAGCATGCCCTTCCCCGATATCAGAATGCCACGCGAAATGGCCTTCCTTGGTCGCGTCATAGCGTGCCACCTGCGGGCTTTCTGCAAACTCGCGCAGATCGAAATCAAACTGGTCCCGGTTGGAGCCGCGAACAACTGTGATGAGCCGCTCCATCACCCACCCCATCCCGTCGACCTTATCCATCCAGAAAAGCTCTGCTTTGCGTATGTTGTGATCCCTGTTCCGCCCGACAAGCAGCGCGTCATTCCCTTGCTTTGCGGCTGTGGCCGCAACAATGCTGTTGCATTCCCTTGCGGAAAACGCATCGGGCATCGAATGGACAATTGTCATCCTGATCACCATTTCAAATTGTCGAGCAGATTGAGAGAGCCGTCGCGCAACGTTCAGACAGAAACCAACTGCCGTCAGCCAAAGAGCCATCCGTCTTCTAACACAGCCCTTAGCGCTTGTCCGAAAGATCTGCATGCCTTCATTAAACTTCTGATGGGGTCGCAATTTAACGAAAGCAGACGTTGACGAAAAGACGACCAATGCCTGCTTTGTCCCGCATAACAGACATTCGCGCCGGCTGACGTTTATGTCTGCTTTGCATCTGTGTGTGGGTTTAGAACTTTCGTCCATGATGGAAATCAGTGGATACGCATATTGTTGTGTGTGATTGTCTGTATTCGGGGCACCGATTTACGCTAGCGCCGACAGGATGGTACTTAAATCAATCTCTGTCACGGAGGATGCGATTGAGCCGATCAGAGATGAAAGAGTAAACTTGTAACCTTGAGACCGCGGCACTGCAAAAACTGGTGATCTGAGAGCAAGAGTAGTATTTTTCGTGGCATTCCGTCCAAGATTTGTAAAATTTACATTTATTAACAGAGTTTTGAGGGGTTGATTGTGGGGACTGTCTGTCCGCTACTCCTCTTTTTCTAGAGCTTTCTGGATCAGGCCAGCATGGCCATTGCGGCTTTGAGGTCCTGTACCAGCAGGGTTTCCGCCGCCGCGCTGGCTTTGGGATCGGTTTGGCGCAGGATGTAGGACGGGTGCAGGGTGATCAGCACGGGCTGGCCGGTGGGGGTTTTCTCGACAGTGCCGCGGCGCGACATCAGGGCTGCGCCATTGCCTGTGAGAGCCTGCGCGGCTGTCGCGCCCAAGGCGAGGATGAGTTTGGGGCGCACCTGCGCCAGCTCCGCCTCGAGCCACCATTTGCAGTGATTGATCTCCGAGCTGTTGGGCCGTTGGTGGATGCGTCGTCTGCCTTGGGGTTTGAATTTGAAATGCTTCACCGCATTGGTGACATAGGCCGCGCGCCGGTCCAGTGCGGCGGCCTGGGCCAGCCTGTCAAAGAGCTGTCCTGCGGGGCCAATGAAAGGTGTGCCGTGGAGATCTTCCATGTCGCCCGGCTGCTCGCCAACGATCATCAGATCTGCGTCAACCGGGCCTTCGCCCAGCACTGTCTGGGTCGCGTTGCGGTGCAGCGGGCAGCGGGTGCAGGCGGTGATGGCAGAGCTTAACGCGCTGCTGGGGCCGTCCCATGCGGAGGCGCAACTGGCCAGCTGTGCTTGCGCGCCTGCCATATGGCGCGGAGGCAGGGTCGGGGCGGCGCGGGCCATCTCGCGGGCGCGGGCGGGGGCTGTTGCGATCAGCTCGGGGATGGCGTCGGCCTCGGGCATGTTCTTCCAGTATTTCTTGGGCATCTCCGATTGCATGGCCCGTGGTTTCAGCCGCGCGGGGTTAAAGATGTTGCGGAAATAGGTGATCCAGAGCGCCTCGCTGGCGTCTTCCGGCAGGTCGGGTTTGGGCTGGCCTTGGGTGAATGTCAGCGTGCCGCCCTCAAAAATGGCGCTGGTTTTGGGCGTCAGAATGCGCCAGTCCATATCGGCAAAGCGGCGGGCGAAGAAATCGGCGGTGGGCTCTACTGTGTTGTGGGTCGGCTCGAACCACGCAGCGAAGGAGCGGCGGTTGGCGCGCTCAAACCTGATCTCGCGAAAGCGGACGAAGGCTTTCATCTTGTGCTGGCAGCGGCGGACGTTTTTTTCCATCTGGCGGAGGCGGGCGAGGTCGGCGTCGCCCCTGTCGCTCATCAGATGGGGCGCGTCGCGCAGCCGCCACAAGAAGCTGTAGAGCCGGGCGAAGCGCTCGGGATCGCTGTGCCAGACCACTTTTTCGGCCAGAGAAATGAAGCTGCGCGGCACAGAAACAGGGCCGCCCTGCGGGCTGTGCGCAGGCGTGGCAAAGAGGTCGGGGGCGATAGTGGTCTCCCCCCACAGGATGTGATCGGGGGGCGTGCCTGCGCCCAAGAAAGCGCGCGCCTTGTCCCGCCAGATGGCGGCGGAGTTGATCTCCGGGATCACGACGTGATGCATCACAGCAGGCTGAGCTGCTGTGGCGGCGGCGTGAACCTTGAGCGCAGATCAATGCTGTCGGTCAGCGCGCCGGGCGACCAGCCGCCTGCGGTGATGAAGGCTTTGGCCTTTTTCATGGAGGCCCCCATCCGGGTCAGATCCTCGTAGCGCAGGGCGCGGTGACGGCGTGTGGACAGGATGCGCGAGACCGTTTTGACCCCGAAGCCCGGCACGCGCAGCAGCATCTCGCGGCTGGCGCGGTTCACATCGAGCGGAAAGAGCGCGCGGTTGGCCAGCGCCCAGGCGAGCTTGGGGTCGACCTCCAGATCGAGGTTGCCGTCTTGGGTGACAGATGTGATCTCATCAAGCTCGAACTTGTAGAAGCGTAGCAGCCAATCGGCCTGATAGAGCCGGTGCTCGCGCTCCAGCGGCGGACGGATCAGCGGCAGTTTGGAGGAGCTGTCAGGGATGGGCGAAAAGGCGGAGTAATAGACCCGCTTCAGTTTGTAGCTGGAATAGAGCCGCGTGGATTGGCCAAGGACAGCCGCATCGTTTGAGCCATCCGCGCCGATGATCATCTGGGTGGATTGCCCGGCGGGCGCAAAGCGGGCGGGGCGTTTTCCGGTGAAGGATTTGTCTTTGCCCGCGTCCTTGCGCAGGCGGACATCGGCCATGGCGCGGCGGATTTGCTCGGGCTTTTTCTCAGGCGCGTATTGCGCGACGGCCGCGTCGGTTGGCAGCTCCACATTGATCGAGAGGCGGTCTGCCAGAAGGCCCGCTTGCTCGATCAATTCGGGGGCCGCGTCGGGGATAGTCTTGAGGTGGATATAGCCGCGAAAATGCTCCTCCTCGCGGAGCTTTCGGGCGATCTGCACCATCTCCGACATGGTGTCGTCGGGGGAGCGGATGACGCCCGAAGAGAGGAACAGCCCCTCGATATAGTTGCGGCGGTAGAACTCGATGGTCAGCTTGACGACCTCATGCACGCTGAACCGCGCGCGGGCCACATTGGAGGACACCCGGTTGATGCAATAGCTGCAATCATAGATGCAGAAATTGGTCATCAGAATTTTGAGCAGGCTGATGCAGCGCCCGTCTGGCGCGTAGGAGTGGCAGATCCCCGAGCCTTCATTGGAGCCAAGGCTTTTGCCGCCGCGCGAGTCGCGTTTTGTCGAGCCCGAGGACGCGCAGGACGCGTCGTATTTGGCAGCGTCGCTCAGGATGGCCAGTTTTTGTTCAAGTGATTTCACGCTCATAATGTTCACTATATGTTCACGTCTTGTGATTTCCAACTGCAAGTTGGGCGATGCTCTGAAAAAACCCGCGATCACGGCGTGTTGACCCGCATATGGTGGGGTGGATGGAACTGTTTCCGGCGCGCGGGGGTTCTGTTCGCATCAAGGGGCCGCTTCTACGCGGCTTCACACAATCAGGAGAAGTTAGATGACACAGAGCATGACAGCAGCAGCCCTCGTGGTCGCGACATTGACGGCGGGTAGCGCGGCTTTTGCAGAGACAGCGATCGGCTCGGTCGGAGTGAGCGTTGATCTGGAAGCGATCGGCAACGAGCGCGCGGCGCAGTATTGGACTGATATCGCCGATGATTTGGAAACGGCGCTTGTGGCGCGGCTGGTGGATCAGACCGATAGAGACGCCGGGGCCTCTTTGAGCGTGGACATTAATGAGCTGTCTTTGGCGACGGCCTTTCAGGAGGATTTCGGGATCGAGGACACGACCCTCGTGGGGCAGGTGTCCGTCGTGAACCTTCAGGACCAGTCCGAGCGGCAGTTTTATGAGCTGACGATCAGCTATGACCAGACGGCCAGCTTTGTGGCGACAGGCGACGGAGAGGTCGTCAGCGTCTCAATGACGGATAAGGAGTATTACAACAGCATGATCGACGCCTTCGCGGATAACGTCGTGGCCAAGCTGCAATAAGCGATTGCCATATGGGGAAGGGGCCTGCTCGAAGGAGCGGGCCTCTTTTTATTTGGCGGCGCGGAAAAATAATCGCCCTCAGAAAGAAATGTGAAAAAGATAGGAACCTTTTTCTGATCGGCGGGTTGGGTGGTCATCGGATAGCCGACCACATCTTGGTTGGAACGCCAAAATAGAAGACTGGAGACCAACATGAAAAAGTTTATCGCAGCGACCGCCCTGACCCTCGCATTTGCAGCGCCAGCCGCCGCCGACCTGACACCGGAGCAGGTTGAAGAGCTTCTGGCAATGAGCAACGAGTCCGCAGCTGAGCGCATGGTCGCAGACACCGGCGAGCCGACAGATGGCAACCCGATGAAGGCAGAGATTAAATTCGCCTTGGGTGAAATGAGCGCTGCCGAACGCAAAGCGTTCTTTGAGGCCGATGACCAAACACGGATGGAGCTGGTTGCGGCCAAGCGTCAGCTGAAAGACGGCGACAGCCCGGCAGAATCCGCGGCAATCGGCACAGCCAGCGACAGCTAATTATGGTTGCCTGACATGATCAGGGCAGGGCGCTCCCTTCGGGGGGCGCCTTTCTCGTGGGCGGGGTTTGCGCCCTTTAGAGGCGGGGCGCTTGGAACAATCCGCCGGATCAAGGGTTGGGCACTGAGCCGGTTGGTTCAGCACTGAAAGGAAGATCATCATGAACAGAATCATTTATCTTGTCGGCCTCGTTGTCGTTGTCTTGGCCATCCTGTCATTCTTTGGCCTGAGGTAGAGATGCGCACCAAGTTGAGCGCCGCCCTTTTCGGTCTGGTTTGCGCGATGGGTGCCGCCGGACAGGCCGAGGAAGTTGGCAAGGTCGATGTAGATTGGCTTGGCAATGACATTATTATCGAGGCGATTGCCGACCCGGATGTGAAGGGCGTGACCTGCCATGTGTCCTATTTCGAGCGCGGGCTGATTGACCGGCTGCAAAAGGGCAATTGGTTCGAGGACCCGTCGAATTCCTCGATCAGCTGTCGGCAGACCGGGCCGATTGAGATCGGCGACATTGACCGCTCCACCGAAGGCGAGAGCGTGTTTTCCGAAAGGCGCTCGATCATTCTCAAATCGCTGAGTGTGAAACGTATTTTTGACGAGGCAAACCAGACGCTTGTCTATGTCTCCCATGCGCGGGACGTGCAGAACGGGTCGGCGAAGATGGCGATCTCCACGATCCCGCTTTATCAACCTTGAGGGCCGTATGAAGCCGCTGGCCCACGCGATAGCCTGGCGACTGGAACGCGTCGCGGATCGCTTTAAGCGCAGCAAAAGCCGCGCGCGGGTGATCGAGGGCTATGCGGGATATGCAACCTGCGAGCATCTGGTGCTGCGCGGGCGCGTTTTGACGTCGCTTGCGGGCAGCCCCGCACAGAGAAGGGCCGGGCGGCTGCGCAATTTTTTTGGCATGGTGTCGCTGTTTTTGACCGATGAGGTGGCACATGTCCGTGTCCACGCACAAGGCGTGGAGGCGGTGAGCGATGAGGAAGGGTATTTCACCTTGCTGCTAACACGCCCCGAGACCGCCGGGTGGACCGATATCCCGGTCCATATCGAGGGCTCTGAGGACGCCACGCTTTGCCCGGCCTATGTGGCCGGTGAGGACGCGGAGATGATGATCATCTCGGACATTGACGATACGATCCTTGAAACTGGCGCTTATTCGCTGCTGCGCAACCTTTGGACATCGCTGACGGGCAACGCGGCCACGCGGCATATTTATCCGGACGCGGTGCGGCTGATCTCGGAGCTGGCGGCGGGCGGGGCCAATCCGGTTTTTTATGTCAGCTCCTCGCCGTGGAACCTTCATTCCTTCCTGTCGGAGATTTTCGAGCGCAACGGGATGGCGCGCGGCCCGATGTTTTTGCGCGATCTGGGGTTGAGCCGGACCAAGTTCATCACGGACGGGCATGGCAGCCACAAGGGCGGCAGCATTGATCTTCTGTTGCGCGCCCATCCGGGGTTGCGCGTCATTTTGCTGGGCGATACCGGGCAGGAGGACGCCAAGATCTACGGGGAAGTTGCCAAGACCCATCCGGGACGCATCGCGGCTGTTGTGTTGCGCGAGACCGCCGACGGGGTTGATCAAACGGATCAGGCAGCGATAGACCTGATCAAGGCATCGGGCATCCCGGTGTTTCGCGGCAAAACCTTCCCGGAGCGGCGGGACATCGACAAAGCGATTGAGGGATAACAGAGCATGAGCGGTGAGCAGACGCACGAGCATTGCGATGAAGAGGTGGAACCGCCAAATCTGTCGTCCAAGGAGATTTTCCACGTCATCCGCGAAGAGGGCGAGGAGGAACTGAACCGGCCCAATGCCTCGCTCTTCTGGTCGGGGATTGCGGCGGGTATTTTGATCTCGCTTTCCGTGTTGGGGGAGGCGATCTTCCGCACGTATCTGCCCGACGCTGACTGGGCCTATCTGGTCGAAAACCTTGGCTATAGCTTTGGATTTCTGGCGGTGATCCTGGGCCGCATGCAGCTATTCACTGAAAACACGATCACCACCGTGTTGCCGGTTGTGCATGAACGCTCCGCCAGCTTGTTGCGGCGGGTGGCGGTCTTGTGGGGCATCGTGCTGAGCGCAAATGTCATTGGCGCATTTTTCGCGGCTCTTTTGATGGCCCATACGTCCGCCATCCCGGCGGAGCTGATCCCGGCCATTGAGGAGCTGTCACGCCACGCAACCGGCTTCCCGCCCGGCGAAGCGTTTCAGCGCGCGATCCCCGCAGGGCTGCTGGTGGCCGCGATTGTCTGGATGCTGCCACAGGCGGACGGGTTCGGCTTTTTCGTCATCGTGGCCTTCACCTGGCTGATTGCGGCGGGGGATTTCACGCATATCGTCGCGGGCTCCGTGGAGATGGCGTTTTTGATGGTGCAGGGCCTGCTCTCCCCGTCCGAGGCGGTGTTCAATTTCTTCCTGCCGGTGCTGGCCGGCAATATCGTAGGCGGGACGGCGATCTTTGCCTTGCTGGCCTTTGGACAGGTGCGCCATGAACTGGATGAGGACAGGTAGCGACCCAAGAGAATGGGAACCCTTTGCGCCGTTGATCGTTGGGTCATGAAGCGAAGTTTAAGAAGGAGTGACATTCAATGGAATATGCTGGTTTTGGCGGATTGATCGTTTTGGCCCTGAATATCTGGGCCATTGTTTCCATCATCGGCTCGTCGGCGTCGACGGGGGGCAAAGTGCTCTGGACGCTGCTGGTGCTGGTGCTCCCGGTTGTGGGGTTCATCATCTGGCTGATCGCGGGGCCACGGTCACGTGCATCCATGGCGTAACTGATCTATATCTCAAGGAGCCCGGGCCAATTGGTTCCGGGCTCGCCCTTTTTGAGAGATGCGTCTTGGGGTGACATTCTTCATGGCTGGAAAAGGGGGCTTGGGCGCCATGCAGATCGGGTTTCTAATGCTGTTCTGGCTGGGCGTCGGGCTGGTGCTGTTCACCACATTGGCACCGCTCACCAAAAGCGTGCAATGGTGGGTGCGCGGCTGGGATTTTCCGCGGGTGCATATCGGGATTGCGGCGCTCGTGCTGGCCGGGTTGGGCGTGGCCTTGTGGGCCGCTTTTGACAGATCTTACACGCTTTGGGCCAGCTGCGTTTTGCTGGCCTGCGCTGGCTACCAGGCCGCCCGTATTTTTCCCTATACCAGTTTGGCCGCCACGGAGATCGCGCTGCGCAGCACGCTGCCCAAATCGGACGTGGTGACGGCGATTGCGGCGAATGTTTTGATGGAGAACACCGAGCATGCCCGGATGGCAGCAGTTCTGGACCGACACGCGCCGGATGTGGTGTTCCTGATGGAGACCGACGCGGTCTGGATTGACGGCTTGTCTGAGCATCTCAAGCGCTACGAAACGGTGCTGACCCATCCGGCGGACAATCATTACGGGCTGGTATTTGCGAGCAATCTGGAGGTCGTCTCCGCCGAGATCGTGCGTCTTGCCGATGATGCGGCCCCTGCCGTTGTGGCCGAATTGATCGGGCCAACCGGCCCGTTTTTCTTTGTTGGGCTGCATCCGCGCCCCCCGGTGCCGGGCAATACCACCGTTGAGCGTGACCTGCAGATCAGGCGCGCGGCGTTGCTTGCGGATCGCAAACGCCTGCCGGTCGTCGCGATGGGAGATTTCAACGACGCGGCATGGTCTTACAGCTCGCAACGGTTCAAGGAATATGGCGGGTTTCGCGACCCTCGGGTCGGGCGCGGGTTGCTTCCCAGCTTTGACGCGCATTCGTGGATCATGCGCTTCCCAATTGATCAGCTTTATCTGACGGAAGGGCTCGATCTGGTGGCGTTTGAGCGGCTGGAGCCTGTCGGCTCCGACCACTTCCCGATGATGGCGAAGTTTTCTGTGCAACCGGGCCCGCCGGTCGGGAACTAAAACCTCAGGCAGCGCGGAACTTCGCGGCTGCGCGGGCGTTGGTGGGGATGCCCCATGCGGCGCGCAGGGCCGGGCCCTCACACGCGTCTGCCCCCGTAGAGGAGAGACGATGCCCATTGCTTCGATCAACCGCGCAAGTGCTGCCGTCATAACGGTCATCCTTGTCTTTGCCGTTCTCAAATACGCCGAGAACATTTTTGCGCCGATGCTGCTGGCCTTCGTGCTTGGCGTCATCCTGTCGCCTGTCCGCGATGCGTGGGACAGGCTCGGTCTGCCCAATGCGGTATCGGCCTTTGCGACCTTGCTGGTCGGCCTGACGATCTTTCTGACGATCGGCATATTGCTGGAGCCATATGTCTCTGGCGCGGTAGAGCAGGCCCCGGTGATCTGGAACGAGCTGCGTTTTATGTTGAGCGAAGTTAAGATCATGTTGCAGGGGTTTGACGAGTTGACAGAAGACGTGGCGGATGCAATCGGGCCAGAAGGCGGCGGCGGTGACGCGGCGGGCACGGCGGTGGCCATTCCGTCTGTCGCGCAGGCCGCGTTCTACGCGCCTCAGTATCTCGCGCAGATCATGGTGCTGATCGGCACGCTTTACTTTTTCCTGCTGGCCCGCGCCGACATTTACCAGTTCTTCGGGCAGACAATCTCGCGGCTGAGCGAGGAAGACCTGCATTTCGCGGAAGGCCAAGTCTCGCGCTATTTTTTGACCGTGACGCTGATCAACGCTTCCTTTGGGCTGATCGTGACCGCCGTGATGAGCCTGCTTGGCATGCCGTCCCCGGTGCTGTGGGGGATATTGGCGTTTCTGGTGAATTTCATTCTCTATCTTGGCCCCGCGACATTGGCGGTTGCCATTTTGCTGACCGGCATCGTTGCATTTGATGGTGCTTACAGCTTCTTGCCGGCAGCGCTCTATCTGGTGCTGAACGCCACGGAGGGTCAGTTCGTGACACCTGCGCTGGTGGGCAAAAGCATGTCGGTGAACCCGTTGCTGGTGTTTTTGTCGCTGGTAGTCTGGCTGTGGCTTTGGGGTCCGCTTGGCGGATTTATCGCGATCCCAGTTTTGATCTGGACGCTCGTGATATTGAAGACCGTGCTGGGGCGCAGTGAAGAGAATGCCGTCGCCTAATAGTCGCCGCCGTCTTCGATGAACTCTTCGATCTGAAAGGTCAGGGTCATGCAATAGCGGTCCGCCAGCTTCTCCGTCTCGACCTGACCGCCCAGCTGCAGGGTAAACGCGTTGATCAATTGCGCGCCCAACCCGGTGCTTTCGCTGAGCGTATCGCCCGTGGCGGAGTTGCTGAATGTCACGGTACAGAACTGGCTCTCATTGACCTTGAGGGAGACGTCCACCCATTGCTCGCCCTTGGCGTCGGGGCCAAGATATTTCATGGCATTGGTGCTGGCCTCCGCGATCAGAAGCGACAGCGGCACCGCCTGATCGGGATAAAGCAGGATAGGGTCGACCTCCACTTTGCGGATAACTTCGGCATCTGCGTCTTCCCCAATTTCCACGGATTTCTCCACAATCTCATGGACCAGACGGCCCGCGTCAACACGGCCCCCGCTTTGTGACTGGTAGAGGTCGCGGTGGATGGTGGCGAGGCTGAGCACCCGGTCCTGCAACCGGGCCAGCACCTGCTTGGTCTCGGGCGAGGCCGCCCGTCTGCGCTGCATATTCATGATCGAGGAGATGAGCTGGAGGTTGTTTTTCACCCGGTGGTGAACCTCCTTGATCAGCACGTTCTTGTCGCGCACGGTGTCTTCCAGTTGGGCTTCATCCTTGAGGATTGTTTCGGCCATGGCGAAAAATTCGTTCTCCATATCGGCCAGTTCCACGGATGGAGATGTGGCCAGCTGGCTTTTGGGCAAGGCGCGGTCTTTGGCGAAGTCTTTCATCGTTTCGCTGAGCCGTTTGACATGCCGGATGACCAGTCGGTGGACGGCGAAAAGGGCAACGATCAGGCTTGCGCCCCACATCAGGGCCGGGAAAATCCAAGGCGGTATTTGCCCCAGAACCCGTTGTGCAACTTCGGAATTTGTATCCCAGACGCCGAGCGTGAAGACGGTGTCGTCGATGATTGGGACGACGGAAAAGATGCGTTCCTGACCCGACCTGTCGCGCCCGGAGAATGAGAATGCGCCGCGTGTGGCAAGCTCGCTGAGAGGGGCGGAGGCGGGGGTGTCCAGCTCGGCGCGGTCAAGATCGCCGCTGGAGGTCAGAATATCGCCCTGCGCGTTAAAGGTGATGACGTTCGCCAGCCCCGGTAGCTGTTGCCTTTCGTCCTGGCCAAGCAGCGCGTTATGGGGCACCGACACAGAGATCAGGCCTTGAAAGACGCCAAGTTCATAAAATGGCTCGGAGATCACAAGCACAGATGTGCCGCTGAGCGGGGCCTCCTGATTAACCATGACAGTTGCCACTTCGGCGGCCATCTGTTCGTCGAAGCCCTCAAAGCCCGAGAAGTCGAACGTCTCCCCGGCGGAGTTGCATTCCATTTTGCCGGATTTTGGCAGCACGCCAATAAAACTGAACCGGGCGTTGGCAGAGACGAATGCGCGCAGGTATTCCTCGCATTCGGCCCCGTTGGCCAGCTCGCTTTGCAACGTCCCTAAAAGGCGGGCGGCCCCGCGGGCCTGCTCGATCACGATGCGTTCTTCAAAGGAGGCGGTCTCCGTGCGGGTGAACAACACCAGCTCGGAGTTTTCGCGCTGGCCGTCGGCGACTTGTTTGGTCTGGATGACGGCGATCAGCCCGATGGGCAGCAGGGCCAGCGACAACATGGCCAGCACCCGGAACCGCAGGCTGCCAAAGAACCGATTTACCGGGCCACTGGTGCCATGCGCAGGCTTGCTGTTCACCGCGCGACCGGGCCGCTATCCGTGACGACCGCCATGGTCGCGGCGTCTGTCAGCTCCATTGCCGTGTCGTCGTTATTGTCCAGAAGCTCTGCCAGCCGCGCTCGTCCGCGGTTCGCGCGGCTTTTGATGGTGCCGATGGCCACGCCGCACATCTCGGCGGCTTCCTCGTAAGAAAAGCCCGACGCACCGACGAGAACCAACGCTTCGCGCTGCTCATCGGGCAACTGCTCGAATGCCACTTTGAAGTCGGACATTTGCAGCTTTCCGTCATGCTCCGGCTTGACCGACAGGCGTTCGGTGAAGATGCCGTCTATATCGGCAACCTCGCGCTTGGCTTTGCGGCGGCTAGAATAATAGGTGTTGCGAAGGATCGTGAAGAGCCATGCGCGCATGTTGGTGCCCGCCTGAAACTTGTCGATATTGGTCCATGCCTTGACGACCGTGTCCTGCACCATGTCATCGGCCGTGGCCCCGTTGCGGGTTAGGCTGAGGGCAAAGGCGCGCATCGCTGGCAAATGGGTGACCAGCTCGTCTCTCGGATCGGGGGCGCTCATTTTTTAGAGCTCGCGCTGGTGTCCTGGTCCTTCAACTGGGACAGCAGGTCTTTGAAACGGTCGGGGAGCTCCTCCTGAACAAGGTCCGAATATAACCGTTTGAGATTGTCGTCGATCATCGCCTCGAAACGCTGCCTGTTATCGTCGTCGCTGTGACTCATGGCTATCCCTTGGTGGAACTTTGTTGGACAAAACTGTTATAACTCGGGAACCGAACGCAAGTGTTCCGCATTAGGTTCCATATAACAGTAAAAAAAGGTCGAAGAAAATGACATCAGAAAGAGACGATCTGGATTTTTCGGGACAGGTCGGCGCGGTTTTACCCTTTTTGCGGCGTTACGCCCGCGCGCTTACGGGCTCTCAGACGTTCGGCGACAAGTACGCTGTTGCCACGTTGGAAGCCATTCTGGCGGATCGTTCGGTCTGCGAGGAGGCCGCTTCGGTCAAGGTGGGGTTGTTCAAGTGCTTCCACTCCATCTGGAGCAGCGCGGGTGCCCCGTTAGAGCTGCCCGACACACCGTTACAATCGCGCACCCAAGACCTGTTATCGCGTTTAACGCAGAACACCCGCGAGGTGCTTTTGTTGCGCACCATCGAAGATTTCAACTTCACCGAGATCGCCGAGATCATCAAGGCGGATGTCTCGGAGACACGCAACCTTCTGAAGATCGCGCAAGAAGAGATGGCCGACAGCGTGTCGGGCAAGGTGCTGATCATCGAGGATGAGGCGATTATCTCCGCTGATTTGCAGGCGATTGTTGAAGATCAGGGCCATAGCGTGACCTCCATTGCGCGCACGCGGGATGAGGCGGTTATCGCAGGTACGCAAGACAAGCCCGATCTGGTGTTGGCCGATATTCAGCTGGCTGACAATTCCTCCGGGATCGACGCTGTGAATGATCTGCTGGGGGTGCTGGGCAAAGACCTGCCGGTGATTTTCATCACCGCCTTCCCGGAGCGGCTGCTGACCGGGGAGCGGCCAGAGCCCGCTTTCCTGATCTCCAAGCCCTACCGCGAGGAACAGGTTATCTCCGCCGTCAGCCAAGCGATGTTCTTTGCCTCGACGGCGACGCTGAAAGCCTGAGACGTGAAGACGTAAAAAGGGCCGCATCCCTGAAAGGAGTGCGGCCCTCATTTTGTGGATTTGTGTGGTCCTGTCAGGTCGTGCGTTTGAACAGCCGCGCCAGAACGGTGATCACGAAAAGCGCCAGGAAGATGAAGAACAGGATCTGTGCGATACCTGCCGATGCGCTTGCGATGCCTCCAAAGCCGAAAACGGCGGCGACGATGGCGACGATGAAGAAGACCAAGGCCCAATGTAGCATGATGTTGTTTCCTCTCTCGTGGATGGTTTCAATCTAAGTAACTGGCGACAAAACCCTCCACCTGCAGATTGGTTCCGATAAATCCGGCGAGAGATTTTCGGGAACTTTCCGGGCGGTTTCGCGTTCTACCCCCGAACAGAGAAACAAAAGGAGACACGCATCATGGCACGTAAGCTTGCTGAAGTTACAACGTCCGAGACAACCACGGAGGATCTGTCCGCACAGGTCGCGACCCTGCGTCAGGACATGTCTGCCTTGACCGAATTACTGGGTGAGTTTGGCAAGGCGAAAAGCGCCGAGCTGGCCGAGTCCACCAAGGAGAAGTTCGAGACATTGCGCGACGACACCAGAGCCCGCGCGGCCCTTGCAACAGAAGCGGCCAGCGATCAGGCCGCACAGCTGCACTCGCAGGCCAATGATTTCGTGAAGAACCAGCCGGCCACCGCGATGGGTGTAGCCGCCGGGATCGGGTTCTTGATCGGCTTTATGAGCGGCCGCAAGTAATGTTTGAGGGTTTGAAAACCAAAGCGGCGACGACTGCGAAGCGGGCGGGTCTCCTTTCGGGGGGCCTGCTTGCAATTGCGGCGGGCGCTGCTTTTCTGACGGCTGCGGCTTGGATTTATCTGGCAAACGTCATGGACGCCCAGATGGCGGCACTGATTATTGGCGGCGTCTATGCAGGCCTGGGGTTTGTGATGGTCGGTCTCGCGTCCTCGGGCGGCTCTCGTGAAGAGGCTGCCACAGGACAGAAAGCCGCCACGCATGGTGCAGGCGAGCAGGGCGCTGGCGGGCAGCCGCCGTTGATGCAGGCTTTTCTTCAAGGCATGCAGGCGGGCGTCAGCGCGACCCAATCCCGGCGCTGACAAGTGCTTCGCGTACTGTCTCATCCGTGAAAGGCACTTGCAACGGCACCCATCCGCGCCCAGCGATCTCTTGCTGCAAATCCTGTTCGCCGAAATAGGGCAGTACGATGCGGCCACTCTTTTGCTCAATGACGTGGGGCAAGCCGGTTTTGTCCAACTCTTCGACGGGCATCGCGATCAGCGCACCGGACAGCTCGGAGAACCGATCAATTGCCTTGCGGGCATCGGTCAGCGTCATGGCGGACTCGATCACCGAATTCGGCCATGCGTTCCGCATAATGCCGATCATGTCCAAGAGGATCACTGGATCTGTATGGAATACGAGAAAGTTCATGTAAGCTGCCCGATACCCCTGTTATGTGGCGTAGAATGCATCCCATCCCAAAAACACGCATTAATAAATGACATAGAGGACCCTACGTAATGGCAACCAAATGCACGAATTGTCCGCTTCGACATCGTGAGCTGTTTACCGAGATGTCCAAGGAAGATGTAGGCTTCATGGAGCGGTTCAAGGTCGGTGAAATGGTCATTGACCCCGGCACGCCTATTCTGATGGAGGGTTCAAACAGCCCGCAGCTATACACGGCCCTGCATGGCATGGGATTGCGCCAGAAAACGCTGAGCACTGGTCAGCGGCAGGTGCTAAATTTCGTGTTTCCGGGTGATTTCGTGGGTTTGCAGGCCGGGGTGCTGGGGGAGATGTCGCATTCCGTTGAGGCCACGACGCGGATGACGCTCTGTGTGTTCGACCGCTCTGAGTTTTGGAATTTCTTCAAGCACAACCCTGAGCGGGCGTTCGACGTCACTTGGCTCGCGGCTGTTGAGGAACGGCTCTTGGGCGAGTCCCTCACAACGGTAGGACAGCGCACCGCGCTGGAGGCCACGGCATGGGCTTTTGTGCGCATTTACCAACGCGCCGACGCGCTTGGGATGGTGCGAAACCAATCCTTGCGCTTCCCCTTCAAGCAACGCGATTTGGCCGACGCGCTGGGGCTGTCACTGGTCCATATGAACAAGACGCTAAAGCGGCTGCGTGACCGGCAGCTGGCCAATTGGAGCGACGGGCTGCTGCATATCGCCGACCTCAAAAAGCTGGCCGAGATTGGCAATTTCGATGTGGAGGCGCCCGCGAAAAGGCCGCTCTTCTGAGGGCGTGGGGTTCAGCCCAACAGGGTCTCAGGGGCCGCGGTGGTCTGAATGCCTGCCTCAAGCAGCGCGGCGTTGCCGCGTTCGGTCAAGTCGGTGATGAAGGCGAATTGATTGCGCGGCTCGAACGGGTAGGCCTTAAGCTGGTAGAGCATGCAGAAGGGCGTGTTTTCCATGACGACCGTGACGTCCTCGTCGAGATTGAGATAGGGGCTGGTGCGCGCCACGGATGTCAAAAGAGGCACTACGTCGCCGGTTGCCTGATCGCGCGCGATGTAGAATCTGGCGACGCACATCAGCGTGCCGAGCCCGTCATTGGCGTTTGAGACGTTTTCGGACCAGATGCGATCATGCCCGATGGTGACGACCGTGTCCTCCGGGGTTCTAAGCTGGACGGCCCGCATGCCGATATTGACGACCTCACCGTAATCCTCACCGATCTTGATCCAGTCGCCGAGCCGGTAGGGCTTTTCAAAAAGGGCAACAAACCCGGCGATGACGCTGCTGGCCAAATCCTTGACCGCAAACCCGACAGCGACACTGAGCGCGCCTGCGATGAAGACGAAATTCTGCAGCGTCACGTTGAAGATCAATGGCACGATGAGCGCGACCAGCACCAGCAGGGCCAGGACCCGCAGGATCGGCACCGCGTTCAGAACGAGCGGGCGCAGCCGCGCGGGTAGGTGGTTGGCCAATCGGGGCAACACGATTTGCGTGGCCTTGATGAATAGCCAGACCAGCAGAATGCTGATCAGGATTTCGGCAATGACCCATCCGGTGATCTCGTTGAACAGGTTTGAAATGCGTGCGACGCGATCTTCCATAAGAGCTCTATAATTTGTCCAGATTGAAACCCGCAGCGCCGAGTTCGCTGCGGATGTCGGGGTAGCTGTGCCGCGTGACACGGGCGGTGCCGTTCTCGATGGCAATGAAGCCCGCGCGTTCCAGCTGGGCCCATGTGCTGTTTGCGTGGCGGCAGGGCAGCTGCGCGTTGAGCGCGCTTATGGCGCGAGGCCCGTGGATCAAAAGCGCGTGGAGAGCAAATAAGGGCGACTGCCCGCTGCCGCTTGGCAGGGAGCGGGGCTTAGGCAGCCCGGCCCAGATTTTACCTGTGTGGTCGCCGTCTTTTTTGGCGTCCTTTTTGGCGTTTTCCTCATCGTCTTCTCCGGTGTCGATTTCGGCGATCCGGCGAAAGAACATCTCCAGTGCCACGCAAGGGTGGCCAAGACTGCGACCTGCGAGATTTTGCAAGAACGGGTCCTTCAGCGCGCCGTCGCTGTCGCGGGTCAGGATCGCGTCGCCGCTTTTGATTGAGGTGAGCGTCTTGGCGGTGCCTTCTTTCGTCAGCGCGCGTTGCAGGATCGCGGCCAAGCCGTCGGCGTTGAAGGCGGGGATGGTTTTGACGTCCTCGAAAAGCAGATGTAGGTTGTCGAATTGCTTCAGGTACAGCCATGCCCAGCTGTTGCACCCGATAAGAGTGTTGCCGTCTCGGGAGGCGAGGTGGTCGAGCAGATCGGACATGTCTCGCACCATCCGGTGATCGCGGGTCAGAAACTGTTCGAGATTGGGGAGGATGACGGGGCCGTTCGGGGGCAAGTCGTCGACATTATCCTTGGGTCCAAAGATGTGGAAATCGTGGCGTGTTGCGCAGTCGTACAGCAGGGTTTGATTGGTCGGGGGCATGATGAAGGCGCGGCAGCGGGCAGGGGCGTCACTGGCTGCGAGCCAGTCCAGATAGGAGCGCTCCAGAAGCTCTCCTAGATGTGCGCCGAGCATGTCTGAAGCGCATGATTGCAGCGCGTCTTGCGACACGCTGTTGAGGTCCTGCTCCGCAATGCCGTTTGAGCCTGTGACCCCGCTGAACCCGGTTTTCACCTTCTCGATCAGATGGCCCAGCGTCTGTCGGGTCTCGCCCCTTGGCCATTCGAAATTTCCCAACGTGATCAGATCTTCGGGAAGGGTTTCGTCCATGTCAGAACGGGTCACAGCAGCCACAGGATCACCCCGGTGGCGGCCGCGCCGAAGGTCAGGCAGATGGCCAGGCCGGTCATGCGTCTGTTGGATTGCGCGTTGATATCATGGTCATCCAGCCGTTTCTGCGTTTGGCGGGATTTCGAGGCGGCGGCCCAGAAAATGAGGATCGCCACCAGGATGAACACCTCCGCCACGCTTTTGGCCACCAGCGGGTAGTCGGTGTCTTTGAAGACGGCCTTGAGGCCCAGCGCGAGGGCGACGCAGGCCATCCCGGTGCGCATCCAGCCCGCAAAGGTGCGCTCATTGGCCAGCATGGTGCGGTCCTCTGCCCAAGCGGTGCGCATGTCGGCCATTTCGGTTGACGTGGCATCGTCGGAAAGGTCGGTTTCAGGCATTCAAGGTGTCCTTGTCTGGGGCGGTGGCCCGGCAGGTGAACGCCGGGCGCGGGGCTTTGGTTGGGCTTTGGTTCCGCAGATCACGTGACCCCTGCCTTTTCGCGCATTGCCGCCGTGTCTCATCCGCTGCGCTATATCATAGAGCGGGTTTGCGCGCGCGGGTATAGTGCCGGCAGCGAAAAGGGTGGCCGCGTTGCCGCTGGCCACCCCTGAGTGCGTTTCGCGTCGCGTCGCCTATGCCGCTTTTGCGTTCACGCCGCCGGTCGCGATATCGGTCATGGTGCGGTCGCCACTATAGGTCTTGTCGAGGCAGTCTTGCAAGATCGCGCCGTCCTCATCGTGGCCCAGACGGTTGGCGAAGGCCACAAGGCAGCCGTAGCCCGCGAGCGCGTAATGCACCATCCGCTGATATTGCGTGATGATCATCGCGTCGCGCACGCTGTCATCGCCAAATTCGGCGTCCAGCGCGTGGGCCTTGGCCTCGGCGAAGAGACCTTCCATGCCTTTGCAGTTCTCGCCATTCGGGTCGATCCCGTGGGTGTTGCAGATTTCGGCGATCTTCTTGATGCCGTCATTGATGCCGTTGCTGCCCGCGATCAGCGCCTCGGAGAGATCCTTGTCCGACGCGGCCTGACCCAGCTCGGTCAGAATATCGAGAGCCTGACTGTTCGCGCTCCATAGGTCTTGCAGTTGATCGTGATAGACGTCTTCCAGAGTGTTCAGGGTCATGGTGTTTTCCTTTCGTTTGAGTTTGAGTGAGGTTAGCGGGGCGTCAGTGCGTGTTCAGAAACGCGTCGACCTCTGCTTTGACCTCTTCCTTGGTTTTTCCGTATTTGGCTTGGATTTTGCCTTCAAGCGCCTCGCGATCGCCATTGACTTCGGCCAGCTCGTCATCCGTCAGCTCGCCCCATTTGGCTTTCACGGAGCCGGACATTTCTTTCCATTTGCCTTCGATTTGGTCCCAGTTCATTTAATTTCCCTTTCATTGAACGCGAAAAATTGGGTGCGAAAAGCCAGCCGCCCGTCGGGCGGAGGTTTCGTTCTGGCTTTTCGGCGGGTTGTGGGTGACGTTGGTCCGGTTGTTCGGACCTCACTGCCTGCCTGTTCTAGCCATTCACGGCTTTTTTGAGCGCAGAGGTGATCTGCGTGTCACCCTCCGCCTCTGCCAGCGCGTCGGTGATGGTCGCTTTGGCCGCCTCGCCGCCGCCCTGGTTCAGGTCGGTGTGGTCGGGGTCGCCATGCGCGCCGGGCTGGTTCTTGAGGTCATGGTGCTGCTCGGACCCTTCAAGGTCCAGAACGCCCGTCACATCGCTGCCGGGGCGCTTGGTATCGGTTTTTGAGCGGTTGTCTGTCATTGTCAGTGTCCTCTCTTGCCAATGGGGCAGCACTTGAGCGGCCGCCCGCTTGAGCTTCATTCGAGCTTCACTGAGACAACGACGACAGCGGGATTTGGTTCCCGATGAGGGACAGTTTCTGTGCGCGCCCCAGTGTGGCTGACCGGTTCGCCTGCGCATATCTTTAAAGTGCTGAGCGCATGGCGGTGAGGATTGCGTGGTGCAAAGACCCGGCGGAGGCGCGCGGGCCCAAGATACGGACAAATCCGTTCGGATCGCCGCAGATGACGAAACAGCCAAGGTGGTGGATCGTGGTGCGGGTGGCGTCGCCGCTGGCCAGAGCGCGCATGTTGACGGGGCAGAGCAGCTCCATCACGGCGGCGATGCCCTCCCCGGACAGATCAAAGCAGCACCACGCGTCGGTTTGTTCGGTGATCGAGGCCGTGTCCTTGAGCGCCGCTTTCAGCTGGGCGGCGATGTCTTCATGGGTCGCGAAATCCGCGCCAAGCATCCACTGATCGGGGCCTGCCCAGACGGCGGATTAGGGTGCTGCGAGATGAGCTTTGCCCGCCACAGGCGGCGCGGCCCCCAGAAGCTTTTGCAACGGCAACGCGGCGGCGCAGGCTTTCTCTTGGCCCAATCTTGCGGCGACGTAGGCCAGAGCAAGGTCGCATTGCTCCGTGCAGGTCAGGTCTGCCACGGTGTCTATCTGCGGGGCGGTGCCAAGGCTACAAAGGCCTTTCTGAACCAGGTCATCGAGCGTGCGCGCTTGCACTGACCGGCTGCTATCGTGACGGACAAGGCGCACAGCTATCGACGCCTCATTCGAGAGATCAATCACGATTATGACCCTCACTTTGACGGCATCCGGCATATTGATCGAAAGTGGCAAAACAATCTGATCGAGAGCGATCACGCGGCCATGAAGCGGCTACTCGGATACCGGCAAAGCTTCCGATCTTTGCGATCGGCCAAGGCGACCCTCAGCGGTATCGAGACAATCCGCACCATCAAACGCGACTACATCCACTACAAGGAACCAGGCGTCAAAGGCGAGATCGAATTTACCAGACAACTGTTCGGAGCCGCCTGATGTCCAGGTCCATTGCAGCAACTTCTTGATACATATAAATTAATGCAACAGTCTCGTTGAAGTGGGCTCTAAGCAGCCAAATGCCAGTGCAGCGTAATCGAAGTTGAGCGCGCCTTAGAATCTACCTTTCGCCTCGCATGCTACGTAGCTGAGAACTCGCAGCTTTGGTCAATGCGCTGGCATTGGCGCTTGCATAGTCAGCGTTCCAACAAAGCGCCTCGAAAGCGAACTGCGAGCCCAACTTGCTCATCCGTTAGAACACAGCGAACGTCTGGAATTGAGTCCGGAATACAACCAGTCTTTCACTCACTTCTCCCTTGGCGCACGATCACCAACCTTGGCGAAAGGTGGCAATTGCACACTATCAGGAATACAGAATTCAACCAGGGCTGAAGGATTTTTGCCAATCCAAATGCTGACCCCTCGTCCACGCGGTCGTAACCTGTTTGCTCACAGTAAGTTTTCGCTGCCGCAATCACGGCTTGAACATCTGCTTCAGCATCAAAACTTAAGCTCATAGAATCAGCGAAACCCAAGACTGAAAATACTGAAATTACGTAGGTATTGCTCTCTAAGATTGTTGCGACGGGAATAAGGTGAAAGGTGAGCGGCGAACCATCTTCCATAAAGTGATACACTGTTCCTTCGATGATCTGAACATCGTGCTGCAACACAACTTTTTCGCTCGGCCTGTCGGCAAAAGGGAAAAAAGTTCTGGCCACGGCTATTTCTTCCTCGGAAGGGTGAACACAGGCAGCAAAGGACAACAGCATAGAAAAAGCAGCTATAACACGCACACTTTTTACCTTTCCGCACGGGTTTGTCTTAAGCCTAAAGCTATGCTGGTTGGCCCAGACATGTTCGGGCTTGAGTGGGCGCTTTTGACCGACGATCCGTCCCTTGTTCCACGCGGGGCGAAGTGCACGAATTGCAGGTAGCTTTGGGGTTTGTTCCATGACGTATCCTCCGATCCGCCGCATGCCACCCCATCGTCAGTCCGCTGACATTACATCTTAACACAATCACCGCGATATTGAAAAATACCGAATATTGGTATAAATGCCCAGCTGGAGGTAAGAGCATGGCAAAGAACACATCGATGTCCCTGGGGGACCATTTCGCCGGTTTCATAGAAACCCAAGTTAGCAATGGTCGCTACGGTTCGGCCAGCGATGTCGTTCGGGCTGGGCTGAGACTCCTTGAGGAGCACGAAACCAAAGTTCAGGCATTGAAGGAGGCGTTGGTTGCCGGCGAGAATTCAGGTGATCCACGTCTCTTTGACCGAGAGGCTTTCCAAGCCGGCATGCGTCAGAAGCACGAAACCTGATGCCGTTGATATATGTGCTTTCGTCGATGGCGGAGGCAGATCTCGAGGAGATCTGGGTATAGACGGCGCAGGAATGGACCGTTGCACAGGCCGAGAGCTACACCAACGACATCATCAACGGGTTTGAAGCGATTGCAGCGGGGAAGAGGTCAGGCAGGCCAGTTTCGATACGTGAGGGATATCATAAAACACTGATCGGAAGACATGCGATCTACTTTCAAAACAGAGGCGAGGTGATCGCGATTATCAGGATTCTCCATCAAAGCATGGATGTGGATCGGCATTTGTAGTCTCGGCGAACGGCCGCTTTGCGGGTTGCAAATGCAGCATTCCGACCGGGTGACCAATGGCAGCAAAGGGCCGTCCTCGCCGATGCAGATGGCTCTGGAAGTCAATATGCTGCGCACGATCTAATGGCAGCAGCGAGCCCAAAGTACCGGATGCTGCACCGCGCGCCGATGTCCGCTCCATTGGGCTGCGGACAAAACGCGACAAAATCAA
>CANMWQ010000009.1 GCA_947501685.1 uncultured Litoreibacter sp. | reverse complement strand
GATGCTGCGGTGCGGCCCGTCGGACCAGTCATTCGCTGTGGCTGCAAAAACTCAGCACAAGCGAATTCACAGTCTGCAGGACAAAGCGGGCTTTTGCAGCTGCAGCTATTGCTAACGCAGCAATCGTTCGCGGGGGCAGCGCTGGCCTTGTTGCAATGCAGCATGTCCCTCCGAAGGGGTCACTCGCGGGCATCAAATTTGACGGAACTTAGACCGCCCTCGCGCTACAAGCTGCATACACTAATGAGACGCCGGCCCCATTGGACTGATGCAGTCGCAGCATTTCGCCTTCTGCAGCTGCAGCCAACTCAATCAGACTGGTCAAGCCAGTGGTGCTGATTTCGCTCAATTCGGGTCCAAACTTCTGCTGAAACATGACGAAGGTTTCAGACCCTTCAGCGCCTGAAGCCGCAATAAGACCTCAGTGCATATTGGTCACACAGATGCTCACCTGCGAAATTTACTTCTTGGCGCACCCATTCCGATGCACCACATCGTATGCTCAAGCTCCGCCAGGATGGCCATTCTTTTGTGTCACTTTTGACCCATGAATTGCGAAGACTTATCGGACTCTTCGCAGAACTCCTGACTTTACGTATTGTTTGGGAATGAAGCTTGCCCTTGTCCTCACTCTGACATTCGCCATTCCGTCGACTGCGCTTTCCGATGAGCTCCGCATTCTGACGTCGTTTCCGTCTGGGATGACGACTACTTTCGAGGAACTCTGGGAAGAGCGCTTCCCCCAGACAGAGATCCGGTTCCTCAATAAGAATACCATTTCAGGGGTTGAAGAGGTGCAGCGCGGCAACCTGAGAGGTTTTGACTTGTTCTGGGCATCCTCGCCCGAGGCGTTTGTGTTGCTTGACCAAACGGATGAATTTGCGCCGCCTTCAACTTGCGGCGGCGAGGGACCGGCGTCCATTGAGGCGTTCGCGATATCTTCCGTCGGGTGGGCGCGTCGGACCGAAAGCGAGCTCTTCATGCCCGGCGAGTGGAACGATCTCCTTTTGCCGATTTATCGTGACCAGATTGCAATGGCGCGCCCCGCCCGCTCTGGGACAACACATCTCTTGGTCGAGCAAATCCTGCAAATGAGGGGGTGGGACGATGGCTGGGCTTACCTGCTGGAGTTGTCTGGCAACCTGTCCACCTTGACCGCGCGTAGCCATGGTGTTCCCAGTGGCTTGTTGAATGATCGCTTCGACATCGGTTTGATGATCGATTTTCTTTCAATGTCCCAAGGCGAGGCGCTGCAGTTCCGCTACGGACGACCGACGATGATTTTCGCGGCACAGATCGGGATACTTGACGGGGGCGGAAACTCAGAAGCCGCATGCCAATTTGTCGAGTTGCTCCTGTCCCGTGATGGTCAGATCGCTCTGACGGATCCGCGTATCAGCCGTATTCCCATAGACCCGGCAATCCGCAGCGAGGTTGCCACCAACATCCCCGAAGACATCTCAACGGGTCTACAGCTCGCCTGGCTGGACTATGACGCGCAAACGTCCGCGAACAGGTTCTGGGCTGTCAATACGCTGTTCGACCTCATGATCACCGATGTGCTGACCGAACGACGCGCGCTCTGGCGGCGGTACTATGATCTTGCAGAACAGATACCTCTAGAACGGTTATCAGACGTCAAACGCCTGATCACAACCGTCCCCGCCTCTGAACTCGATGCAGTTCAAATATCCGGCAGATCGGACACGGGGCTTCGTCCGGCCGTTCAACCCCTCGCGGGGTCGTTTGAGCGGGATGTCATTGGCCAGTGGCGCGATGACATTGCTTCTCAATTACGGGACGCTGATGTCATTTTGACCAGTCTGGAACAGGCCGCACGGCAATGAAGCGTCTTTTTGAACGGTGGATGCCCCGCATCTGGACGCGTCTCTTTCTGCTGACCTTTCTGGCCGTCTTTCTGACCTGGACTGTCATTGCACTGGCCGTGCGCGCGCTACAGGACGCAGATGATGTCGTAGCGGAGATCGATGCAACACATGTCCCTGCTCTAACGGAAACCTCTCAATTGGCGGCTTACGTGGCGGAGCTTGCCATTCGCAGCAACGAATTGCTTTTGGCGACGAGCACTTCCGAAAGCTCCTTGGACGATATTACTGACACGCTTAACCGACTTCTGTCAGAACGCCTCGATACGCCGGTGATTGAAAACGAAACGAAAGAAATCGTTAGCCAACTGGAATCTGTGGCCCGCGGACTTACGCAACTGCGCAGACTGGAAGCGCTTATCCGGGATAAGATTGCGCAGGTCCGTTGGCTCAACCTCGAGCTGGACGAAGAGTCTGCAGCGCTAGTTGCTGACTTTACGTTCAACATTCAATCACAAACCCGCCTTCTGGTCGCAGAAGATGACCCGATCGAACGGAACGAAAAGGCCGCTTTTCTCCAACAAGAAACAGGGTTAAGGGACGATTTTCTAGGCTTGTCGTCTGTCCTAACGAGATTGGGCTCTGTGGCCATGCAAGCCGCCAGCGCCACATCGCGAGAGCAGCTCGACCAGCTTGAAGATATCCTGTCCGATGCTTTGACCGAGGTTGAGGCGATCTTGGCAAGTCTCTCGACGGGATCGGAGTTTCTCACGATCCGCCAATCTGTGACCGCCATGTCCGCCGTCACGTCTGGGCCAGACGGCCTGATCGCCCTGCGCCAGGACTGGATTGCGCTGCGGGCCGATGTGCAGCAACAGCTTGAGGCCTCGCTGCGCGGTTTGTCCGTCCTGCAACAACGGCTTCAGGCAGAGGCCGCGGATCAGCGCACCGCAATCTCGGCAACCGTCACCGAATTCAGCGCGGAGTCAGCACGCAAACGTGTCGTCATGCTAACGGCAACCATCCTCGCTCTGGCTGGCGGACTGGCCATTCTCTTTGTCTATATCCGCCCGGCGATCATGCGCCCGATGCAGAAACTGACAAATGCCATGAACGCTATCGCAGCCGGTGAGCCTGTGGACTTGGACACGCTTGGTGAGACGCGTAAGGACGAAATTGGCCAACTGACAAACGCAGTGCGGAGTTTTCAGACCTCTGTTTTGGATCGCGATCTGGCCATTGCAAAGCTGGAATCCACCCAAAACGAACTTGTTCAGGCGGGCAAGATGGCGGCTTTGGGCAATCTTTCTGCAGGGATCGGGCACGAACTCAACCAACCCCTTGGTGCAATAAAACAGCGGCTTCACATGCTGCAGGCGGCGATTTCGAAAGGGGATGAAGACGCATCGGTACGTCAAACTGGCAAGATTAAAGACCTTGTGTCGCGGATGGAGCTCATCATCCAACATCTCAAACGGTTTGCCCGACGGTCTGAGCATCTGAAAGAAGAGGTCGCACTGATGCCTTTGGTGACGTCGGCAGCCACGTTGATGAAAGCGAACATGGCGGAGCGTCATATCACGCTGAAAACCGACCCCGAGCTTGAGACGATCGCCTTCATGGGTGATCCGGTTCTGGTCGAGCAAGTCATCGTGAACCTGCTCAGCAATGCCAGCGACGCGATCGTCGAAACGGGGCATCCGGGCGAGATCGCCTTCATGCGCGAAAAGGCACCGACGGGCATGATCGCGTTTTCGGTTACGGACACGGGCGCGGGGCTTGGCGCGTTGGATCCCGCCGCGATTATTGAACCATTTTTCACCGGCAAAGACCCCGGAAAGGGGCTCGGGCTTGGACTGTCCATTTCCTACAACATCCTGACCGGTCTGGGCGGCGACCTGACCATTGCACGGCGCAAGGCCAATGGGCTTCGGGTGTCGATTATACTGCCAGCGGCTGGGGAGGCATCATGAAGAAAGACGCTGATATTTATCTGGTCGATGACGACACCGACTTCCGGGAAGCCACCTGCGAGTTGCTTGAAAGCAGCGGGCTGCGCGTGGCCGCCTTTGCATCCGGGCAGACCATGTTGGACCAACTGGACCCGGAATGGCCCGGTGCGATCCTGTGTGATGTTCGTATGGCGGGACTGGACGGGTTTGCAGTGCTCAAAGCGGTGCGCGATATCGCCAAGGACATTCCCTTCATCATGATCACAGGGCATGGCGACATCCGGCTTGCCATCGCATCCATCAAGGCCGGTGCCTACGACTTCATCGAGAAACCCGTCCAGCCGGATTTCCTGATCAGTACCATGACCCGCTCTGTCGCGGCCCGCAAACTGCTCGTTGAAAATCGCAGGCTCAGGCGTCGGGTTCAGACCAAATCAGGTCTCAGCGGTGAGCTCATTGGTCGATCCGCGACCATGCGTGACATCCGATCTCAGGTTTTGCGGTTGGCGGACCTGCCGATGTCGGTTTGCATTTTCGGCGAAACGGGCACGGGTAAATCCGTTGTCGCCCGGGCGCTGCATGACTATGGCACCGGGGACGGCGACTTCGTGACACTTGGCTGTGCGGCAACAACGCCAGGGGATGTGCGCAAAGCACTGGCAGACCTCGGCTCCGAAACAGCGACGTTGTTCCTGCGCTCTCTTGACCGGCTGGACACCGCATCCCAGGCTATTCTCGCCGACTTCATGAAATCCCAGACCACGCTGCGGATCATTGCGTCGATGACAGGGGGAACCGGCAGTCGACCGGAAGACAATCTTTCGGATGAGCTTTACTTTCTGGCCAATGTGGCTCGGATTGACGTGCCACCGTTGCGCGACAGGGGGCGGGACGTCTTTGTCATACTCGAGGTCTTTCTGAGGGAGGCCTCCGCGCGGTTCGGGCAGCCCCTTCCAAAGATCACCAAAGACCTGATCAAAACGCTGGAACGCCACGCCTGGCCCGGTAACCTGCGCGAGCTGCAGAATGTCGCGGAGCGCCTTGTCATGCGGCTTCCAATTGAGTTGGGAAAGCGCGCAGGGCGCGACACGACAGGCCCCTCGTCCTATGATGAGGCGATGCAGGACTTTGAACGCACCCTTCTGGCGCAAAGCCTTCGGGAAGCCGGCGGCCGCAAGGGCGACGCAGCAGAGCTTTTGTCGATTCCCCGCAAGCGTCTTTATCTTCGGATGAAGGCTGTGGGGTTGTCGACTTCGGGTCAGGACTGACCCAAAGCGCGTGTCACGATTGACCCACTTCAGTCATTCCATACCATGGGCCGCTTTAATTTGGATCATAGGACGGGTTTTGGAATGATCCCTTGTGTGCGCGGAGGAGCGCATGAAAATAAAGGGAGGATATTCCATGCGGAACGCCATCTACTCTTCTGTCGCAGCACTTGCCCTTTCGGCAACCGGTGCCCTGGCCGACGGAAAGATCACCATCATCACCTCATTCCCGGACTCAATGACCGGACCAATCGAGGCCGCGTTCGAGGCCGCACATCCAGAGTACGATCTGGAAGTCCTGAACAAGAAAACGTCGGCGGGCGTGAAGTTCATCCAAGAAATCGCTGGCGAAAACACGGCAGATATCTTTTGGGCCTCCGCGCCGGATGCCTTTGAGGTCCTGAAAGCCGATGGTTTGCTGGCGGATGTCTCCATTCAGTCCGAAGGTATCCCCGACAAGATCGGCGCCTATCCCCTGAACGACCCAGATGGCAAGTATTATGGCTTTGCGGGTGCGGGCTACGGCATCATGTGGAACGAACGCTATCTGCAGGCCAACGGGCTGGAACCTGCAATGGAATGGGGAGATTTGGCGGCTGCGGAATACCACGGCCACGTGGGCATGTCGGCGCCTTCGCGTTCTGGCACGACCCACTTGACGGTCGAAACCTTGCTGCAAGGCGACGGTTGGGATAGCGGCTGGGCCCAGTGGAAACGCATCGCAGGCAACTTCCGGACAGTCACTGAGCGCAGCTTTGGGGTTCCCGATGGTGTCAACACCGGCAACTTTGGCCTTGGAATCGTCATCGACTTCTTCGGATTCTCGTCCAAAGCGTCAGGCTTCCCGGTTGATTTTGCCTACCCCACGGTAACGGCCCTTGTTCCGGCAAATGTTGGTGTGGTGTCGAATGCGCCTAATGAAGCCGGTGCCGTTGCGTTCATCGAGTACCTGCTGACACCGGAAGGTCAAACGGTCTTGCTGGACCCCGCGATCATGCGTCTTCCGATCAATCCAACCACCTATGAAAACGCGCCGGAAGGATTCCCCAACCCATTTGAAGACTCAACCATTGGCGCAACAGTGCAATTTGACGTCGCCAAATCCGGTGCGCGTTACAACCTGGTCAACTCGATGTTCGATGTGATGATCACCTACCGCCTTGATGATCTGCGCGAGGCCGTGGGCGCCTTGCACAAAGCCGAAGCACGCTATGCCGAGACCGGCAATGCAGAGGCCAAGGCACTGATCGACGAGGCGTGGGCTTTGATCGACGCGAACCCGATTGACGAAGCGCAAAGCCTGGATGCCGAATTCGCGGGCATCTTCACCAAGCGGCGCAAAAAGGAAACCGATGAAGTTGGCGAGCGTCAGGCCGAAATCGAACAGCGTTGGGATGCCTTCGTTCTGGACAACTATTCCCGCGCGACCGAACTCGCAAACAAAGCCGCGGCGCTGTAGCGCACCCCCCTGTCGGTCGAACATGTCCGACTGACCATGCTGTCACCGTGCAGGCTGTGCGGTGACAGGGTCAAGGACACCCAAATATTCAGGACAGATTCAATGTCACTCACCTCATCATCTGATGGGCAACGCCCGGGGCTTGCCGATCGCTTGCCGTCTTGGCTGGTACCCAACCTTTCTGGCCTGCATATCATCGCCATCATGATCGCGCTTTTGCTGATCGGGCTTTTGCTAGTGCCTGTTGCGCAAGTCATGATCGTGGCTTTCCAGGACCCGGCCACAGGGGCTGCCACGCTGCAGAATTTTGTGGATTTTTTTGGGTCCGCCCTGTTCCGCGAAAGCTCCTGGAATTCGTTCTATGTGTCGGCCATGTCGGTCGTGGTCGCAACGGCGATCGCGCTGCCACTGGCCTATATCACAACGCGCTTTCATTTCTCGGGTTCGATCCTGATCCAAAGCCTTGGGTTTATCCCGCTGATCATGCCGCCCTTTGTGGGGGCAGTCGCGATGCAACTGATCTTTGGGCGCAATGGCACGGTGAACCTGATCTTGCGCGACAATTTCGGGTTCTCAATCCCCTTTATGGAGGGGCTGAATGGCGTGATCCTTGTCCAGTCCATTCACTATTTCCCCTTCATTCTGATCAACCTCTCGGCCTCGCTTCGAAACATTGACCGGTCGATGGAGGAAGCCGCGCAGAACCTTGGTAGCCACGGGCTGCGCCTGTTTCGCCGGATCGTCTTTCCGCTGGCGATGCCGGGCTATATCGCGGGCGCGGCGCTCGTGTTCATCAAGGTCTTCGATGACCTCGGCACACCTCTCCTGCTGAACGTCAACAACATGCTCGCCCCTCAGGCGTTCCTGCGGATCTCCTCCATCGGGATCAGTGATCCGATGGGCTATGTGATCTCGGTGATCTTGGTCGTCTTCTCGGTCCTCTCGCTTTGGGCGTCCTTCCTGTTCATGCGTGGCAAGGATTATGCGACCGTTCAGAAAGGTGGCGGCGGGATAGCCAAACGCACGCTCAAGCCCGCTGAAAAGGCGCTGGCCTATGGCACGGTGATCTTCATCCTTTTGTTGGTGCTCAGCCCGCATATCGGCTTGTTGTTGCTGTCCTTCGGCACGATCTGGTCCTTCGCGCCGTTGCCTGACGGCTACACTCTGCAGAACTACATCACCATGTGGGAAGGCTCCAAAACCTTCATCATGAATACCATCCTCTATGCGGGGATCGCGGCCACGCTGGATGTGATCATCGGCACCGCAATTGCCTATATCGTGATCCGCACCAATATCTTTGGACGCAAAGCGCTGGACTATTTGGCCACCGCAGCCCTGGCCGTGCCGGGCGTTGTGCTCGGGATCGGCTATCTGCGGACGTTCCACCAATTCGATGTGCCTTTCACCGGAGAGCCCATGGCAAGCTGGTGGGTGATAATCGCACTGGCATTGATGATCAGGCGGCTGCCCTACGCCCTACGAGCTTGTACAGCCGCTCTGCAGCAGGTCAGCCTTGCATTGGAGGAAGCCGCAGAAAGCCTTGGCGCAACCAAACGGCGGACCATTCAAAAGGTTGTGGTTCCCCTGATGACCGGCGGCATCCTTGCGGGCTTTGTGACCAGCTTTGCAACGGCGGCGGTTGAGCTTTCGGCAACCATCATGCTCGTCAGTTCAAACAACGACGCCCCACTGGCGTATGGCATCTATCTGTTCATGCAGACGCCATCGGGTCGCGGTGCGGGCGCTGCCCTCGGCATCGTCGCGGTGATCGTTGTCGCCATCGGCACCATTGCCTCTCAAATCATCATCGAACGAGACAAGAAGCTCAAAGCGTCCAGCGGCGACCATTGAGCAAGTTGAAGGATTAGAAAGATGGAAAAAAAGGGTATCAAAATCGAGGATGTGCACCTGTCCTTTGGCAGCACTGAGGTCCTCAAAGGTGTGAACCTAGAAATCAAACCGGGGGAGTTCTTCGCCTTCCTCGGGCCATCGGGATCGGGCAAGTCCACGCTGCTTCGCGCCATCGCAGGCTTTGGCCCTGACCCGCGCGGGCGGATCCTGATTGGCAACCGCGATGTGGTCGGCATGTCGCCCTGGACACGCAACGTTGGCATGGTGTTTCAGTCATACGCGCTTTGGCCGCATATGTCGGTGCGGGACAATGTTGGCTTCGGATTGAAGGAACGCAAACTTCCCACGTCCCAAATCCGCCCCAAGGTGGATGCCGCACTTGACCTTGTCGACCTGTCACATCTCGCAGACCGGATGCCCAACCAGTTGTCGGGTGGACAACAGCAGCGGATCGCACTGGCCCGAACGGTTGTCGTTGAACCAGAAGTCCTTTTGCTGGACGAACCGCTATCGAACCTCGACGCGTCCTTGCGCGTTCAGATGCGACGCGAGCTTTTGCGCCTGCAACGCCAACTCGGCCTGACCACGATCTTCGTAACCCACGATCAGGAAGAGGCCAACACGACATCTGACCGGATGGCGGTGCTTGATGGTGGGGTAATCCAACAGGTAGGCACCCCGCAAGAGCTCTACGATACGCCAGCCAATTTGTTCGTTGCCAACTTCCTCGGCACCGCCAACATCCTTGAAGGACGCGTTGAAGTGGACGGTGCCGATGCGCGATTTGTCACCAAGACCGGCGATCCGCTCAGCCTGCCAAAAGGTGCGGTGACGTCGGGCTCCAATATCGTTTTGCGCCCTCAGAACATATCCATCACGAAAAAGGCGGGCGCCAACGCCTTGGAAGGCAAGATCCTTCACAAGGAGTTTTTGGGAAGCCAGATCAGGTATCTCGTCGCAGCCGGCGGCACTGAGATCGTCGTCGATCAAAGCCATAGCGCTGGCGTGGACGGGTTTGACACTGGCGCACTGGTCCACCTGCAGGCGAACACCAGCGGCGCGGTTGTTTTGTGAATGGGAATGCGGGAACCAAGTACGGTCGCCGTACCGCATCAACTTTTCATGCTGCGGCACGGCGAGACCGAATGGAACCGTGAAGGCCGTATTCAGGGTCAACTCAACTCTGCCCTAACGGCAAAGGGCCGCGATCAGGCCCGGCGGCAGGGCCACGCATTGAGACGTTTGCGCAACGACCTTGGAGATCATCAAGTGCTTTGCAGCTCCCTCGGGCGGGCCCAGCAAACGGCCCGTCTGGCGCTCGAGAGTGAGGACTTCTTGACAGAAAAGCGCCTTGTGGAAATCGGTTGCGGCAAATGGGAGGGAACGTGTCATGAAGATCGGCTTTTGTCTGATCCCGAATTGGCACCGCACCTGAACGAAGACTTTGACATCTATATCAATGCACCCGGTGGCGAAGGATTAGAAGGGCTGTCAAATCGGCTTGTCACATTCCTCGAAGACCTCCAGGCGCCCGCAATCATCTTCTCACACAAGATTGCGCTGGTGGTTATGCGCGCGCTCCTCTGCGGCTCTGAACTATCAAGCAACATGGCTCCGCCCCAAGGAAGCATCTTGGAAATCAATAATGGCGTCACCCACTATCACGTTTGACCCGACATAAAATGCAGAGACCGCTCATGTCATCGAAATCGCGCGAACAAAGAATGACCAAGATCGTCGCCACGATCGGGCCGGCATCGAACACGATGCAATCGATCAAGGACCTGGCGGAAGCAGGTGCGAATGTCTTTCGGATGAACTTCAGCCACGGCTCCCACGCCGAGCACAGTCAGGTTCACGCAAACATCCGCGCCGTCGAGGCCGATACCGGTTGCTTGCTCGGAATTCTTGCAGACCTGCAGGGACCAAAGCTGCGGATCGGAACTATTCCCGGTGGCGCGCGGACTTTGGATATCGGAGATACGGTCGTTCTCGTCTCCGACGAGAGCCTGCAAAGTGGCGAAGCTATCCTCTTTCCCCACCCTGAAGCGCTTTCAAGTGTCGAAACCGGGCACAGCATCCTGGTGGATGACGGGCGTTTGCGTCTCAAGGCTACCCACATCGGACCGTCCCGTGTCGAGGCTGAGGTCTTGAGCCCGGGCGTGCTCAAGGACCGTAAGGGTGTGAATTTTCCTGACACATCTTTGATAGTGGATCCCATCACAGAAAAAGACAGCGCGGATCTCCGATTTGCCTTACAGCTTGGCGTGGATTGAGTCGCCATGTCATTTGTTCAAACTGCTGATGACATACGCAATCTTCGGCAGCTTGTTGATGGGCAAGCCAAGATCATTGCCAAGATAGAAAAGCCTCTTGCCATTCAAAACATTGATGCAATTCTAGAAGAAGCGGACGGGATCATGGTCGCGCGCGGAGACTTGGGAGTTGAATGCCCCTGGCATCAGCTTCCGGCGGTTCAGCAAGAACTGATTTCAAAGGCACGTGCTGCCGGAAAGCCAGTCATTGTTGCCACGCAGATGCTTGAAAGTATGATCGCGGCACCTTTGCCTACACGGGCAGAAACGTCTGACGTTGCCAATGCAGTGATGCAAGGCGCAGATGCTGTCATGTTGTCCGCAGAAAGTGCGGCGGGCGATTACCCGGTTGAGGCCGTCACTGCGATGTCGTCAATTGTCCGGGCCACCGAAAGATCGCTTGATTGCAAACAACAGAAAGTCGAGGCCCAGCTGCTTGAGGCGCTTGATGATTCAGAATCAATTGCAAGTGCTGCGGGCATTCTTGCCCGACTGAGGGATGCTTGTTGCATCACAACTTATACTGAGACCGGCGCGACAGCGTTTCGCGTTGCGAAAGGGCGTAACTCCATACCAATTCTGGCGGTCTGTCCAGATAGGTTGGTTGCTGGATCCCTCACCCTTGTTTGGGGCGTAACCGCAGTGGTTAGCAACAATCCGGTCGAGTTTGACTCGGCGCGCGATGGTCAAATTCCAGGTGCCCTTGGTCAAAGCGATCTCATCCAGCCTGGCAAGCCAGTCGTGGTGACATCTGGTTCGCGGCATGGATTGACCGGCGGCACTGACTCACTGAAGATCGCCTATTTCAAAGAAGGGAGAATACCGGAGCTGATCGCACAGGAATAGAGCGCGGCGCGGAGGCGGACGCCACTTTTCTACTTTACTTAGGTCTTTGGATATAGAAGGGCTGCCTATTGAACGTCACTGAAGACAGCTTCTCTTAAGGCATCAGCGGCAGCTTACCCGAATAAAGCTGACTGACCTCTGACGGCTTCATTGACGCGAAGATTGGTCATTCGGCCAAGTAAATAAAGGCATCTTCGGCACACAATTTGATCTTTAAGTGCTACGTTTGCGCTGCGGCTCGCATGAATGACCGGTTTTCCAGCCGCATAGCGGCATAGATATGTATGCTGATGCAGTAGTTTCCGTGCTGCGTGCGCTCGCAGCGAAATATCCAAATTCACAGGTTGGGCTCTCAGCGGCCATCGGATGCGACGCAGCATCGTCCCCTTGGGCGCCAATTTACCGGACACGCACGGCCCAATCCTGCCGTTCGTCCGGCATGTCAATCGCTGCGGCGCAGCCCGTCAAAGGAGACATTCGCTGCAGATCAAACGTTGTGCCTCTTTCAATGATCTAAGACGCGCACCGTCCCTGCCAAAACCGTTGGTCTTGCCATCGATCAAACAAGAGTGGACAGAAACCTAACCTCGATTGGATTGGAAGATAACTCTGTTTGCCTGATGACACCCAAGGGTCGGTGAAAACGTGGATGGTCGAAGTCTAGAAAGACCAGCTTGTCTTCCAGATATGAGGCTGTCGTTGCTCTTGGCATTGTGGTGATCAGGTCGGTATCTCCAACAATCTCCAGGACAGATCTTATGGAGTCGGTTTCGCAAACGATGTGCATGGACTTGACCCCTGATGCGGTCATCGCGGCTTCGGTTTGTTGCCGCAACAAACTACCACGGGAATGTGCAAGCCAAACCTGCGCCTCAAGGTCCGAAGCCATCACATGTTTACGTGCTGTCAACGGATGCCCTTTTCGGCACAAAATCCCAACTCTGTCATCGATGAGCGGTTCGAAATCCAAGCCATCAGATGGATCAGCCAAGCTTTTGGGGCCCAGGACAAAATCCACCTGTCCCTGTTCCAGCATTGTGCGGAGTTCATGGACCAACCCGGTTCGCATCTCGACAACGCAATTCGGGTTTTCACGGATAAATCGGGCTATGGAGGTGCTCAAGAAGCGGCCCGCAACGATGGGCGGTGCGCCGACCCTGAGTTCTCCGACTGCCCCCTTGGCCGACTGATCTGCCAGAACGCTTGCCTGTTCTTCGGCCAACCGGATGGCTTGCCCATTGCGGGAAAGACGAAGTCCCAATGCATTCGGTATCGATTTACGTCCGTCCCGAATAAAAAGGGTCGCGCCCAGCCTGACTTCCAGGGCTTTCATGTTTCGGCTGAGAGCAGGCTGCGTCAGACCTAGTCGATCTGCTGCCGCTTGGAATGATCCGGCTTCGACAATGACCGAGAGTTGAGCGAGATGCTTGGGATCGAGTTTCATAGCAATTCTTTATACATTCTGCCGAATGTTTGATTATATCAAATGAAACTACACTGCTAGGGTTTGGGCAAAACCAAGGGAGGACACCGTGTACAACTTCAGAAAATTCGCTGCTGTCACAGCGATACTCGCAACAGCCGCTTTTGCACCCGCTGCGAGTGTGGCTCAAATCTTCAAGGGCGAAACGGCAGGTGTGGGCGATCCGGTTCACACGATGTTCGTGACCTTCGCAAATCAAGCAGGCAAGGCTGACGTTGAGATTCAAGTCAATGCAGGACAGACGCTCACCAAATCCATGCTGAAAGGCGGCAGGCAGGAGATCGACTTTTTCTCGACCGTGCCCTCCCTCGTCAATCTGATGAAGGGCCAAAAACGCATGTACGAAAGCGTGGACGACGCTCCGGCGGCGGCTGGCCAGATTCGGTCGATCCTTGGGTTCAAGGCAGGTGCGTACCACCCGGTCACGCTGGCAGGTTCCGGCATCGAAACCTGGGAAGATCTAAAGGGTAAGACCATCTTTACAGGCCCGCCTGCCGGGTCCGCCTCCGCCACGTCCGAGGCGCTCATCAAGATCATCACCGGCTACGAAGCGGGAACGGATTACGAAGCCGTCCGCCTAAGCTGGGGCGAAGGCTATGCGGCCCTGGCGGACAAGAAGATCGATATGATGGTTCGCCCGGCAGAAATCGGCTCGTCGAAGATCGAGCAGTTCGGCCTGTCCGGCGAATTTCGCGTCCTCTCGATACCTGAGGAAGTGGTTGGTTCAGACGCCATGCAGGCGCTGTTCGGGCGCCCGGGTCGCGGCATGCTCCAGTTTGACGGCGGGGTCTACAAGGGCCAGTTGACCGGCGGCGAGATCACGGCTCTGGGCTTCACTCAATTCATCGGCACCCATACAGGCGTGGATGAAGATGTCGTCTATAATGCGACCAAGGCATTCTGGGAAAATCTCGACGAAGTTCATGCGACGGCGTTTTTCCTGAAAGAGGTCACTCCGGAAACCGCATTCACATCTGTGAACGTACCACTGCATCCTGGTGCGGCGAAATATTACGATGAGGCCGGGATTGCGATTCCGGACGCGCTTCGCCCGTAAGCAGCACAGCAGGAGGATCGCACTTGCGGTCCTCGTCCCTTTTTACCTTCAACCAAGGCTGAAGTGATGACCGCAGAGGCAAATCTGTCCAGCGGAATTGGCAAGCTGTATTTGCTGATTTCTGCGCTTGCGTGTTTCCTGCTGGGAGCCATCGCTCTATACAGCTCCGGCATTGGCCTCGTGGAGCCAAAGTTCCATCGAGCGGTAGGTTTCGCTTTGGCACTGGTTGTGGGCATCACGGCGTCCCGCGCACGCCGAGACGCAAAAGGGCCGGTCACCGGCCCGAAAGCGACCATTCATCTGATACTTGATGCCGTCATGCTCGCAGCCGGCCTTTGGGCGATCTGGTCGTTCTCCTTCGTTCAAACCCAGATGGAAACAGCGCTTTACGACGTGACCCGCGCTGATGCCTGGCCGGCACTGGCAGGTCTGATCGTCTTTCTAGAGCTTTGCCGCAGGCTTTGGGGCTGGGGGCTGTTTGGTGTCGGCGCTTTCGGCGTTCTCTACCTCCTTTACGGTCAGGACCTGCCAGGCATCATGGCCCATACGGGGTTCTCGCTGAAAGAGGTTGCCGAGGCCCTGTGGTACAACACCAACAAGGGCGTATTCGGATCGATCACGAATATCGTCCTCTCGACGGTCTTCATTTTTATCGTCTTCGGGGTGCTTCTGGAAGGAACCGGTGCCGGTGACACACTTCTGAAATTCGCCTTCTTGGCCACACGCCGCACGCGCGGAGGCCCCGCCCATGCCGCCATTCTGGCATCCTCGATGTTCGGTACTATGTCCGGCTCGACCGTGGCCAATATCGTGGGCACAGGCACCTTCACCATCCCGATGATCAAGAAGCGCGGCTTCTCGCCCACCTTCGCCGCCGGGATTGAGGCTACGGCTTCGTCGGGCGGACAGATCATGCCGCCTATCATGGGGGCCGCTGCCCTGGTAATGGCCGACCTCACTGGCGTCGGCTATCTCAACATCATCGTCGCCGCCCTCTTCCCGGCCCTTTTCTACTATTTCAGCCTTTTTGCCGCCGTCACCGTCGAGGCCCGCCGCCAAGGCATCGAAGTGCAGCCGATGTCGGTGGACGACCGTATTACGCGGGTCGACCTGATCAATTCCGCACTGTTCCTCGGGCCGATTGCCACGATCATCGGCTGTTTGGTCGCCGGGTTTTCAACCTCCGCAGCGGGTTTCTATGCCGTCGTCGTCTTGCTGGTCTTGTCGGTCATCAATCCTGACGTCCGGTCGGACCCCCTGCGCATCTGGCGCTCGTTCCTCAAGGGATCGCAATCCGGCGCAACCCTTCTCATTGCCATCGCCGCCATCGGCATCCTGGTCGGGTCGCTCGATTCCACCGGTCTTGGGTTGAAACTTGCCAACGTGATCGCAGAAGTTCGCGGCGAGAGCCTCTTCTCCGCTCTCCTCGTGGCCATGATCGGCGCTTTGGTCTTGGGCATGGGCATGCCCACGCTGCCCGCCTACCTGATTATCATCCTGGTGATGGGGCCCGCCATCCAACAACTGGGAGTCTCGATGCTGACCGCCCATATGTTCGTCTTCTACTATGGTGTCGCCTCGTCCCTGACGCCCCCGGTGGCGATTGCCGCCTACGCAGCAGCTCCTATCGCCGGGGCGAACCCACTGATCACAGCGTTAATGTCCTTCCGCCTTGGTATGGCGAAGTTCATCATCCCCTTCGTCTTCGCATTCTATCCCACGATCCTGATCATCGAGGAGTTCAGCCTCCTCCCCTTCCTCTGGATCGTCGCCCGTACGTGCTTTTGCATCTGGCTCTTCTCGTCGGCACTCTCAGGCCATGACTGCCGCAAGCTGAGTATCCCCGAAATCATCCTCCGCTTCGCGCTGGCCTTCACGATGCTCGCCCCGAACCCCGCAGTGCATTTGTCCGCCATCGCTTGCGGAATCGCGCTCATCCTCTGGGACATCCGGGCCGCCCGCACCCTAGAACCGGCCGAGACCAATCCATGATCAAACGCCCCAACTTTCTGTTCATCATCACCGATCAGCACCGCGCCGATCACCTGGGCTGTGGCGGCAATACGGTTGTCCGCACCCCCAATATCGACAGCATCGCCGCAAATGGCACGATGTGGGATCGCTTTTACGTCGCCAACCCGATCTGCATGCCGAACCGCGCCTCGATCATGACCGGGCGCATGTGTTCCGCCCACGGCGCGCGCCACAACGGCATTCCGCTCTCGAAAGATCATACCACCTTTGTGGAACTTCTACGCGACGCCGGATATCGCACTGGTCTCATCGGCAAATCCCACCTGCAGAGTTTCACGGGCCTTCCTGCAACAAATCAATTCGAACCTGTCGAGGGCCTTCACACGCCCAGCCCGCACCTTCGCGATGCCGTCAAGAACAACCGCCATACACCGGATTACGACCTGGAGGTCGTTTCCAATTGGGATCGCCCGCTGGCCGAGCGCATCGACGGCGACTTTTATGGGTTCGATCACGTCGAGGTGGCGGCCGATCATGCTGACCGTGCCTCAGGAGACTATCTTCTTTGGGCACGGGAACAGCGAAAAGACTTCGATCAGTTGGTTGGGCCTGAGAATGCCCTGCCGGACAACCGGATAAATGCCCCTCAGGCATGGCGCACAGCAGTCCCGGAAGAACTGTATTCAACCAATTGGATTGTAGATCGCAGTGTATCCTGGCTGGCTGATCGAGCGAACGACACCGCACCGTTTTTCCTACAGATGTCTTTCCCTGACCCACATCATCCCTTTACGCCGCCGGGCCGGTATTGGGATATGTATGATCCGGCGGACATTGAACTGCCCGCCACCTTCGGAAAGGGTGAGTTGCCACCGATCCAAGCCATGAAAGAAGCAATGGAAAAGGGCACCGACCCCCGCGACAATCAGAACCCCTTTGCCGTCACCGAAGATGAAGCGCGTGCCATCATCGCCCTGACCTACGGCATGATTACCATGATCGACGATGCCATTGGGCACGTGCTGAAGCGGCTGGATGAGCTTGGCCTCGCGGAAGACACAGTTGTCATCTTCACGTCCGATCACGGCGACTACATGGGGGATCATGGGCTGATGTTGAAGCTACTGCTGCACTACCAGGGCATCATCCGGGTGCCGTTCATCTGGCACGACCCCAAGACGTCTTCGCGAGGGCAAAGAGATCATGGATTGGCCTCGTCGATTGATATTGCGCCCACGATCCTAGCTCGGGCCGGCATCCAACCCTACAACGGAATGCAGGGCCGTGATCTGCAGACTGACGCACCACCGGAAGCCGTAATCGTCGAGGAAGACAGCCAGCGCAGAATGACCGGTTTCGACCGCCCCCAACGGGTTCGCACAGTTGTCACAGACCGGTACCGAATGTCGCTGCGAGAAGGCGAAGACTGGAACGAGCTTTATGATTTGAAGAAAGATCCGGGCGAAACAAACAATCTGTACGATCAGGCTTCGGGGAAAGAAGTGCGTCGGACCATCTCGGAGATCATGCTACGGAGATTGATATCTCTTCAGGATCGATCGCCGCTACCGGCCTATCGCGCTTGATCGAGAACCGCCCTGGCGGATCAACTTGGGTACTTTCCATTCACGGCCCAATCCGGACCTTAATCATGATCAGTCGATACTGCGCTGCATCCCACAAGACCGGACGTTCGTACCGCTTGCGAAATTTGGCTGACAAAAACATCGAGAGCGTTGTTTTAAACTCTACCGTTATGGTGCCTTCTCGTCGAAGAAGGTCATGGATGGCGTTCAAGTGTCGGTGAAACTGGCGTCAATGTGCTCAAGCTGGTTTACTCAGCGTCCGTTTTTCGGATCAATTTTGTGCAATTGGGTCGCCCAACAAAGCGACCCTGCCACAGGCCTACCAGCTATTGTAGCCTAGATATTTGCCCGACATTTCTACCTTCACGCGGTCTCCCTTGGGATTTTCGACCCTTGTGACAGACATATCAAAATCAATCGCAGACATAATGCCGTCGCCAAATTTTTCCTGGATAAGAGCCTTGAGGGTTGGGCCGTAGACTCCGACGATTTCGTAGAAGCGGTAGATGCAGGGGTCGGTCGGAACCGCCTGTTCCCAGATCTTGGTGGGGCTTTCTGCCAACACACTTTCGGCCTCTTGTGGTAGACCCATAACCTTGACCATCAACGCGGCTTTATCTTCCGGAAAGGCGTTCATGCCCATCGCCGCGGAATGGGTCCAGACGGGGGACATGTCGATTTTTTCAGCGATGCCTTCCCATGTCAGACCGGCTTGTTTTTTGGCCGACAGGATCATGGCGGTGACGTCTTCTTTGGTCATCTCAGTCATTGGGATTGGTCCTTCATTTCACAGTCCTAGTTCAGTTAATCCGAGGTGATCATCGGGGCGAGGCGTGCCTTCGGCCCAGTGGAACAGGCGTTCGGCCTCTGTAATAGGCACGTTATTGATCGAGGCGTGGCGCTGCGCCATGTAGCCAAGCGCGTCGAATTTCCAGTTTTCATTTCCGTGGGCGCGAAACCACTGGCCTTCGGCATCGTGGTATTCGTAACAAAATCGGACGGCGATCTTGTCATCGCTATGGGCCCAGATTTCTTTGATCAGGCGGTAACCATTCTCGGTGGCCCATTTGCGGGCCAGAAAAGCCCTTAATTCGGCCCGCCCGTTCAAAAACTCTGACCGGTTGCGCCATTTGGTGTCGCGCGTGTAGGCCAACGCGACCTTGGCGGGGTCACGGCTATTCCAAGCGTTCTCGGCCATGCGTACTTTTTGCACAGCTTCGCCGTAGCTGAACGGCGGAACGGGCGTGCGCGGTGGCTGATCAGTCATGTCTTGACTGCCTGCAACAAAGGCTGCTCTCCCGCTGCATCTTGCGTTTTGTCGATGCGAACCGTCTCTGGTGAATGGGTCTCGCCTTCCGCACTAACTTGGCCAGCCAATTCCGCCGAACGTTTCCCAAGGAACTGCACGAGATGATTGCGGATGGCGTAGTAATTTGGGTGCTCGACAATATCGGTGCGCACGCGCGGTCTGGAGATGGTGATCTCGACACTTTCAGCAACACGAGCCAGCGGTCCGTTTGTCATCAACAAGATACGATCCGCCAGCAAGATCGCTTCGTCTATGTCATGGGTGATCATGAAGACGGTTTGATCGGTGCCGCTCCAGACTTTGAGAAGCTCTTCTTGGATTGTGCCGCGGGTCAACGCATCCAGCGCACCAAAGGGTTCATCCAACAGGAGAAGTTTGGGTTCATTTGCGAACGCGCGGGCTATCGACACGCGTTGACGCATGCCGCCAGACAATTGGCTGGGTTTGCGGTGAATGGCATCGCCCGACAACCCGACCTTGTCCAAGAAGGCGATCGAGTGATCCTCGACTTGCTGCTTGGTCCAGTCTGGAAACCGCGCGGCCACCCCGAACGTCACGTTCTTTAAGGCCGTCAGCCATGGCAGCAGCGAATAGTTCTGAAAGACCACGCCACGATCAAGGCTGGGGCCGGAGACTGCAAACCCGTCCATCTTCACAACGCCCTTAGTTGGCTCCGAGAGCCCTGCAAGGATGTTCATGATTGTAGATTTGCCGCAGCCTGAATGGCCCAAGATGCACACAAACTCGCCCTTTTCGATGCCAAAGCTGGCGTTTTCGAAAACCGTGAATTCGCCGCCTTTGCCGTCGGGGTAGCGCTGGGTCAGCTTTTCGATGCTTAGAAATGAATTTGCCATGGGACTACCTTATTCAACATAGGCGACGCGCCGCTGAAGCAGACCAAAGGCCGCGTCCAGCAACATGCCGACAACGCCGATCATGAGAATTGAGAAGATGACTGAGGTCAGGTCGAGGTTGTTCCACTCGTTCCAGACGTAGTAGCCAATCCCTGTCCCCCCGACGAGCATCTCTGCGGCGACGATGACCAACCATGCGATCCCGATGGAAATCCGCATCCCTGTGACGATGGTGGGGGCCGCTGCGGGCAATACAACCGTGAAAGCTGTTTTGAATGCCCCAAGTTCATGGGTGCGCGCCACATTCACCCAATCTTCGCGCACACCGGCCACGCCAAAGGCTGTGTTCAGTAACATCGGCCAGATTGAGCAGATGAAGATCACGAAAATAGCCGAGGCTTCGGAATCCTGAATGATGAACAGGGCCAAGGGCATCCATGCAAGCGGGGAAATCGGGCGCAAGACCTGAATGAATGGGTTGAGCGCTTTGTAGGCTACCGACGACATGCCGATCAGGAACCCAAGTGGGATAGCAATGATTGCAGCCAGAAAATACCCCGTGAGGACGCGGTAGATCGAATAGCCGATCTGGATGCCGATGCCCTTATCGTTGGGCCCCGCATCATAGAACGGGTTGGACAGTTCCTGCCATGCTTTGACCGCGACTTCGCTGGGGGGCGGCACGCCTGCTTTTGCAGTGCCCGCCCCTGTCAGCAGTTCATATTCCGTCAGCTCGCCCGTGTTGATCGCTTGTGCAGAAATTGACATTTCCCATACAAACAATCCGACAAAGAGTAATAATACTGACCAGATCGCCGCGCGCTTGTTTTCAGACAAAAGCTCCATCAGTCGCCCGCTTTGATCGCAAAGCTATCGACATAAGCTTCAGGCTGGGCAGGGTCGAAGGTCTTGCCCATGATCATGTGCGACTTGTAGTTTTCTGCCGGAGCTTCATAACCCAAATCGGTCATAACCTTTCGAGCGTCAGACGCGACATAGACTTGTTCTGCCACGCCCTTGTAATCGACATCGCCTTCGATATAGCCCCAGCGCTTCATCTGCGTCAGGATCCAAACGCCCATGGATTGCCACGGGAAGGGATCGAAATCGATCCGGTCCGGAACGCGTTGGACTTCACCCAGACCATCGGCATAGGTACCTGTCAGAACTTGTTCAATGACTGTGACAGGCTGGTTCAGGTAGTTTGTCGGCGCGATGGCCGCCGAGATTTCTTTTCGGTTCTCGGGGTTCGAGGCGTACTGCGTTGCATCAATGATCGACTTGAGCAATGCGCCGTAGGTATTTGGCAATTCGGTCGCAAAGGACAAAGGCGCCGCAAAAGCACAGCATGGATGACCTTCCCAGATTTCCTTTGTGAGGATGTGGATGAAGCCGATACCTTCATAAACCGCACGCTGGTTGAACGGATCAGGCGACAGGTAGCCATCAAGGTTCCCGGCCCGTAGGTTTGCGACCATCTCTGGCGGTGGAACGACGCGGATTTGGATGTCGACATCGGGGTCAAGTCCGAACTCGGCCACATAGTAGCGCAGCAAGAAGTTGTGCATCGAATATTCGAACGGCACACCAAATGTGAAGCCTTTCCACTGGCTCGGGTCACGCTTGTCGAGGTGTTCGTTTGACAGCACAATCGCCTGTCCGTTGATATTTTCTACGGCGGGCATAATGTAGGGTTCTGCTACAGACCCTGCTCCCATCGTCATCGCCAAAGGCATGGGCGTCAGCATGTGGGAGGCGTCGTACTCACCCGAAAGCGACTTGTCACGGGCCACGGCCCAGCCGGCGGTCTTGATGACCTGCGCGTTCAACCCGTAGCGTTCGTAAAAGCCCAAAGGCTGCGCCATAATGATCGGCGTCGCACAAGTGATCGGCACGAAGCCGATGTTAAGGTCGGTTTTCTCAGGTGGTCCCAAGTCATCCAGAATGTTGGCCACCGCCTGTTTAACAGGAAAGACCGACGCAAGTGCGGCGGCAACGGACGTGCCCCCCAACATGCCCATAAAGGACCGTCGTGCGATATCGTTTTGGCCGAACATCGAACGCACCACAGCGCTTTCGACCGCCCGTTCCATCATATCTTCAGACGACATCGCGGTCGGTTCTTTGTGCGTCGCGTCGTGCCCGTGGCCCGTCAGGCAGGTGTCACACCCGCAATCTGCACCATGTCTGAGGTCGGTCTTGTCGGAATATGGATTTCCAAGGCTCTTAATCGTCATGTCCGTCTCCTGTCGTTGGTTGCGAACATGGTTTCACGCAATGCCGCACCGCAGAAGACGCTCCACCAAATGCCTTCAAAGCGGGTTAGGATTGATTTTGTTGGTTAATTTTTGAGCAATGCATACGATTTTTCGTAACTTACGAGAATTCGTAATATCTTAGGCCCGAGTGCATCCCATAATCGACCCTATGCTCGATGAGACCGAATCCGCACATTTGATCTACCATCACCCGATGCCAACGATCATGGTCGACACCCGTACTGACAGCGTTGTCGCGGCCAACGATGCGGGCCGTGCCCTACTGGGAGAAGCTACGCTGTCTGCCCCCTTGTCTCGCGCTATGGAGAATAACGTCGCCGCTGCTGTGGTGTTTTTCGATGCGGTTGCACATTTTGGAACCTACGTGGACCGCAGTCTTTCACTCATCGGCGCGAAGGGCGTAGTTTTGCGGCTTCAGACATATGGGTCACAACTCAAGCCCGGCCTTGTACTGCTGAGCTTTCTCGATCTCGACGAGCACGACCGTCGCAATCAACAAGCAGAACGGGAGGCACACCAGAATGCGGGTCTATCCGAATGGCAAAACATTTATGGCTTTTTTCGGGAGGTCGAAGCCCAGAACCACCTGATCCTAGAGGCTGCGGGCGAAGGCATCTATGGTATCAACGCCAATGGTCAGGCCACCTTCGTAAACCGCGCGGCGCAAGAAATGTTGGGTTGGTCCTCGGATGATTTGATCGGGCGCGAATTACATTCGATCATCCACCACAAACATCTGAGCGGCGACCACTTCCCCGCCCATGAGTGCCCCATCTACAAATCTTTCCGTCGCGATAAGACCATGCGCGTGGAGGATGACGTGTTCTGGCGAAAGGACGGCAAGCCGATCCTCGTGGAATATGTCTCAACCCCGATCTACGACCACGACATGCTGGCAGGGGCCGTGGTAATCTTTCGCGACGTCACCGAGCGTAAGGAAAACGAACGCAAGTTACGCGATGCCTTGGCGCAGGTCGAAGATCTGAAGGTGAAGCTGCAACAAGAGAACGAATACCTTCTTACTGAAATCCGCTCGGCGCGGTCGCACACCGGCGTGGTCGGTGTCTCGCCCGCAATCAAATCTCTAAACGCCCAGATTGATCTAGCCGCCCAGAGCGACGCGCATGTGTTGGTCTCTGGCCCATCGGGATCGGGCAAGAGCATGACAGCTTCGGCAATCCACGAGGCAAGCGACCGTCGTCACCGCCCCCTTGTGCGCATCAACTGCGATCAGAAAAATGCCGCCGATCTGGAGGCCGAGCTCTTTGGCTATCGTCGTGGCGCATTTGCAGGGGCGGCGCGAGATGTGACGGGAAAATTGTTGATGGCCCACAATGGCACCCTGCATCTGGACGAGGTTGCGGCCCTACCGGCCAAGGTGCAAGCCAGCCTACACGACGTTCTTCAAGCGGGCCACTTCCGGCGTTTGGGTGACAGCGTAGACATTCCGATGGCAGCCAAGGTCATCGCCACCACAAGTTATGATTTAATGGCCGAGGTGCGGGCCGGACGGTTTCGGCAAGACCTATTCTTTGCCCTAAACGTGCTGCCGATCATGAGTGAACGGCTCACGAACCGGCCTGAAGACATCCCCTACCTCGCGCGGAACTTCCTTGATAGCACGATGCGGCGGCTACGTCTGCCAAAGATGACCCTCACCAAAGCCAATATCGCAACGCTGCAATCCTACGACTGGCCCGGAAATGTGCGGGAGTTGGAAAATGTAATCGAACGCACCGCGATCCTTGCCCAAGGCGGCCGGCTGCATATCGACATTCAAAGCGACCAGTCAATTGCTCCGATAGAGACAAATCGCGTCCTGACCCAGAAAGAACTACGCCAGTTTGAAATCAAGAATTTCGAAGCTGCATTGCGCCGCGCAAAGGGGAAGATTTCCGGCAACTCTGGCGCGGCAGCGATCCTCGGGCTTGCCCCCACAACCGCCTATTCAAAAGCCAAGTCGCTCGGCATCCAAATGAACCAATTCTCATAGGCCGAAATTGAAAGAAATCCGCGTGGGTGCAGATCAACACGGCCTAAAGACGAATGACTGCTTTTCATCCGCGCTCGCATAATTTCGCATCCGCAGCGAATGTCGGCTTCCCGCCAATTCTGTGGAAAAACAACGTGTTGCGGGTGCAGAAAGTGGTTTCCAAGAGTAGGCGTGAGCACCTTTCCTGTCAGGCTTTGCACGTTTGCTGCGGTGCGGGAAAGATCTTCGCTAGTTTGCGGAGGTTTTGGGCGGTGGCAGCGAGTAGGAATTCGTCGTTTGCGTCGCATGGACCTCGTAATCGCAATCGTCCCAGCCCGAGGATGCGCTTCAGGTGCGCGAAGAGCATTTCTACTTTCTTTCGGAGCCGCATTGAGATCGCATACTGCTTGGTCTTGGCAATGTCGCGTGCAACTTGGCGGGCGTCTTCGTGTTCTTCACGGGTGATCTTGCGGGCATCGGCATTTGGGCAGCATTTCATCTTTGACGGACAGGCTTGGCAGGTGTGTTTCAGAGCTTGGTATTTCGCGACACCCTTGCCGCTTGGGCCGCGGTTCGGGTCCGAGTAATTGCGTCGGAACTGCTTGAGCGGCTCACCTTCTGGGCAGATGTACTGGTTGTTCTCGGCGTCCCATTCAAAATCGGCGCGAGACCAAGTGCC
>CANMWQ010000008.1 GCA_947501685.1 uncultured Litoreibacter sp. | reverse complement strand
ATTCCTTTGTTCATACCCGTCTCTCCTTGGTTCCAAAATTACCAAGCAAAGCGTCTACAAATCTAGGGGCACCTCAGACAGATCTGCAGAGCTTGCGGGACTTGCCAGAGCTGGAACTGGAACTGTCAGACACTTGATGTCCGAAATGTGCAATAAACTTCGGACATGTAACGCCGGCCGCCTTCAATCAGTCGGAGGTAAGAGCAGGTTTTACGTGCAAATGCACAGCAGAGTTTACGCGTGTTTGCACGTGTTTGAGTTATAGGATTGACTTCTATAGCTCAAAAATGCTCATTCTGTGAGTTATAGGAAGGAATTCTATAACTCATGGCATGGAATTGGCAGATATCCGGTTGGCCGGATTTCCGGTATGACGATGCAGAGCTTGCGCCACTCGAGCAGCGGTTCTTGCTGTCGTCAGGCGAGGTCTTGGGTGCCGTTCAGCATGTCAATTCGGCAGAGCGTGATCAACTCCGCATCGACCTGCTGAGTGATGAGGCCATGAAAACCAGCGCCATTGAAGGCGAGATGCTTGACCGACGCAGTGGGCAATCCTCGCTTCGCCGACACCTCGGATTGGAACCGGACAACTATCCGAACAAACCCCGAGAGCAAGGTGTGGCTGAGATGATGGTTGACGTGTACTCGACCTATGCGGAGCCCCTCACGCACGAAACCCTGTTTCGGTGGCACGAGATGCTCTTGTCATTCGATAAACGGTTGGAGGCCATCGGGTCCTATCGGCAGCACGAAGATGCCATGCAGATCGCCTCTGGTCGTGTTGACCGCCCGGTCGTACATTTTGAGGCCCCGCCATCTGCGCAGGTTCCGGATGAGATGGACCGGTACGTCGACTGGTTCAACCGGACAGGGCCGGATTCGGAAAAGCCTTTACTGGCATTGACGCGCGCGGGCCTCAGCCATCTCTACTTCGAAAGCATCCACCCGTTTGAGGACGGGAATGGTCGCTTGGGTCGGGCCTTGGCCGAAAAGTCCCTAGCTCAGAACATTGGGCAGCCGAGCCTGATCGTGCTTGCCTTTACCATCGAGCGAAAACGGAAGGACTATTACGATCAGCTTGAGCGGTACCAGAAGACACTGGATGTCACACCGTGGCTTGTATGGTTTGCAGAGGCCGTTCTGGAGGCGCAGCAGGTCACCCTCGACCGAGTGGGCTTCTTCATTGCCAAAGCGCATTTCTACGACCGGTATCGCGACGCGATGAATGAAAGGCAGACCAAGGTGATCGAGCGAATTTTCCGGGAAGGGCCCGAGGGGTTCAAAGGTGGCCTCAGTGCAGAGAACTATATTTCCATTACGGGTACGTCACGTGCAACGGCGACAAGAGATCTGCTCGACTTAGTTGAAACCGGTACTCTGTACCGGACAGGCGAGCGCCGATATACACGCTACTGGCTCAAACTTGAGGAGTTGTCTCCGTAGGGGGTTCAGTGGGACTGTTGCATTATTTGCCTGCGTTGGCGACGATCAGGTTTTGAGGTCCAGCATGCCGCGTAGATCTGCCTTCAAACACCACCGATTTCCGCGTGATATCATTCTATGCGCCGTGCGGTGGTATCTGCGGTATCCACTGTCCTATCAGGACGTTGCTGACTTGCTGGAAGAGCGTGTCGTCTCGGTTGATCGATCAACTGTGTATCGCTGGGTCCAGAAATTTGGCCCGGAGCTTGCCAAGCGAACCGAGAAACATTTGCGTCGGGCGAGTGTCGATTGGCATGTCGACAAAACCTATATCCGCGTTGATGGCAAGTGGCGTTACTTATGGCGCGCGATTGATGCAAACGGCCAGATGGTCGATTTCCGCCTTACTGCTCGGCGGGATGCAAGAGCCGCCAGGGCCTTTCTGGGCAAGGCGATAGAACGTGTTCGGCTGCACCGCCCGGTCACGATCTGTACAGACAAGGCACCCACGTACCGAAGAGTGATCGAGGAAGAAAACCGGCGCTACGATCCGCATTTTGACAGTATCCGGCATGTCGACAAGAAATGGCGGAATAACCTGATCGAAAGCGATCACGCTGCCATGAAGCGGCTTCTTGGATACCGCCAGAGCTTTCGGTCGTTGCGAACGGCCAAAGCAACCCTCAGCGGCATCGAGACTATCAGAACCATCAAAAACGGCCACATCCACCACAAACAACCAGGCGTCAGAGGCGAGGTCGAGTTCATCCGTGAACTGTTCAACTCTGCAGCGTGACCACAAGGCCAAAACCAGCACATGCTCAGTGCAACAGAAATAATGCAACAGTCCCCTCTGGTGAGCATGCCGCCAAGCTCGATGGGGGAGTATCATACCAGTCGTTGCGGTGCTCCCCCCAAAGGCGAGGCTACTCGGCCATCTGGCGGTCGACCTGCTGCTCCTCATTGATCATCGCCTGCAATTGGCGACGGAACCGCAGCTGGCCGCCGTCAATCGGCAGGTCGATATGGGGAGACGTCTTGTTCGCCATGCCCTTTTGCACCTCGTTGAGAACCGCGCGGTCCTCTTCAAAAGCGTGTTGGACGTCCTCGCTCATCATCTTGGACAGCGCTGCGTCATCGGGGCGGATATTGCGCAGCTGGAACCAGTAATAGCGGGTCTGGCCTTCGTTTGTGGGCGTCATGAAGTTGTAGCTGTCCATGATGAAAGTCTTGTCATGCAGCGGCCCGTCTGGGCCACCGGTGCCAGCGGGGGTAAACACCGCGCGGATCAGCGCGTGGCTGGGGTAGCGCACCTCGTAATGTTGCAGGCGGTCGCAATTGCCCTCGAACTCCACCACCTTTTTGTAGAAAGGTGCGGGCTCGTGATCCATCATCCAGCGATGCACGATCACGCCGTCCTCGGTCTTGGTGATCCGCAGAGGGGCGTCCTTGGTTTGATCCGTGCCAAAGCTGCTTTGATGCACCCAGGCCACATGGGTCGGGTCCAGCAGGTTGTCGCACATCAGCAGGTAGTTGCAGTCCAACTCCATCGCGGCACCCCGGTTGATGCCCCAAGCGGGGTCGCCGTAATTCTCGATCTCGAAAATGTCGGAAGGGTCGGCAAGGGCAGGGTTGCCCATCCAGATCCAGACCAGCCCGTATTTCTCATGCAAGGGATAGGCATGTACCTTGGCGTTCGAGGGGATGCCGCCCGCACCCGGCGCCCAGACGCATTGGCCGACGCAGTTGAACGTCAGCCCGTGATAGCCGCACTCGACCGTGTCGCCTTTGATGCGCCCTTTGGAGAGCGGCAATTTCCGGTGCGGGCAGGCGTCCTCCAGCCCGACGAGGTCACCCGCTTCCGAGCGGAACGCGCAAATCTTCTCACCCAGCACGGTGATTTGCTGCAGCTCGCGCGTGATCTCGTGATCCCATGCGGCAACATACCAGGCGTTTTTCAGAAACATCGCGTTCTCTCTCCAAAATGCCTGCCAAGAATAGCCCGTGTTTGGCGGCACATGCCAGCGCGTCCTTACATCCCGCACCCATGGCAAAAGGTTGAAACCTGCATGGCCTAATTTCATTAGAAATTAGCCCCGTGCTCGCCTATGCCTGTCCCACACCAAAGGATCGCAAAATGCACCCACTGCTCACCCAGACCCATATCGACACATTCCAACGCGACGGCGTGGTCCTGATCAAAGGCTTGTTCGCGGGTTACGTGGACATGATCCGTGACGGGATCGAGCGCAATATGAACGAACCCGGCCCCTACGCGGCGGAGAACCTCAAAGAGGGCGAGGGCGGGCGGTTCTTTGATGACTACTGCAACTGGACGCGCATTTCAGAATTCGAGGACGTGATCCGCAGCTCTGACGCAGGCGCTGTGGCCGCCGACCTGATGCAATCCCACCGCGTGCAGGTGTTTCACGACCACGTGCTGGTCAAGGAGCCCGGCACCTCCAAGCCGACCCCGTGGCATCAGGATGGCCCCTATTATTTTGTGGAGGGGATGCAGAATGTCAGTTTCTGGTCGCCCATGGATGCGGTCACGGGCGCAAGCCTGCGCTGTGTGGCGGGCAGCCATGCGTGGGAGAAGCCGGTTCTGCCGACCCGCTGGCTGGCGGAGACCAGTTTTTACCCCGATGATGATGCCTATATGCCCGTGCCCGATCCGGACGCTGAGGGCATGGAGATCCGGGAATGGCAGATGGAGCCGGGCGATGCGGTGGCGTTCAATTTCGGCACGTTGCATGGCGCCCGTGGTAACACGACCAAAACCCGCCGCCGTGCCTTTTCGCTGCGTTTGGTGGGTGATGATGCGCGCTATGTCGAGCGGCCGGGGCCGACCTCTCCGCCCTTTCCGGGCCATGACATGACACCGGGGCAGGTGCTGCGCGAAGACTGGTTTCCGGTGATTTACGAGCGGGCGTAATGGCGGGCCCGTTTGCCCCCGTCAGCCTGAGGCCGCCGCCGCTTCCAGCTCATCGAGGGCCGGGCGGCTGTGCTTGGCCAAAAGCGCTGTGACCTGCGCGCGGCACCGCGCACCGGCCCATTCGTTTGGGAAAACATGGTCGGGCAGGAGAGGCGCTTTCAGCACAATGCGCCGCCAGCCATGCACCACCAGGACGCGCAGAACGGCCACTTCCATGGGGGTCAACGGGGCGGTCAGCTGGCCGCTGACCTGTCCCAGCGCCTGCGCAAACTCCTCCGCCAGCTGCCGGAGCGCAGGGCTACATAGTTTGTCGGTCATCCAGTCAGGAATGGCTGTCTCCGGCGTCAAACGTGTCACATAGGCATCGCGTTGGTCCGGCATTTGCGGTGTGATGAGCATATGCCCAGACAGCCACGCGCCGGGCATATCGCTGCTCTCAGAGGGATGGAGCGGATTGAAAACCGCCAGCCAAGCCTGCGTCGCCGCAGGGCCAGCGGCGTAGATGCGCGGCGTGGCCTCCACGGTTTGCGCATGGCCCTTGGGGGTCAGAAAATAGACGCTGTTGCGCCCCTGCCGCTGGCTCTCAATCCAGCCTTCCTTGCGCAAACGGTGCAGTGCAACGCGCATGGCTTCGGGTTTGATGCCGATCATCCTGGTGAGCTGGCGCAAAAACTGCCCGCTGATCTGCGCGCCATCCTCTTGCGCAAGATCGCCGAAGACCGAAATGAGCAGGGACCAGACCCGAGGGGTCTGACCCAGTGTCAGCGTTCCGACGATATCCTCGAATGGGGCGTTCTGCATCTGCGTTCTTTACTGCGCAAAGGCAGAACTTCCAAGCCTAGGCCTGATAGGCGTTCATGGTCAAAAGCTCGTATTCGGCCACCAGCTCACCCTCCTGGTTTGTGAGCGTCACATGCCACCGCACTTCGCCATACTCCTCGTTGCGCGGAGTTTTATGCTTCACCGTCAGGCGCACCTTGATGCTGTCGCCCGCCTCAACGGGTTTCATGAAACGCAGATTGTCGAGGCCGGTATTGGCCAGCACCGGGCCTTCGCTCGGCTCCACAAACATCCCGGCGGCAAAGCTGAGCAGCAGATACCCATGCGCCACCCGGCCCGGAAAGAACGGGTTTCGTTTAGCGGCGGCGTCATCCATATGCGCGTAGAACGTGTCGCCGGTGAAGGCGGCGAAATGCTCGATATCCTCCAGCGTGATCACACGCGGGTCGGTGTGGATGGTCTCCCCGATATGCAGATCATGGAAGCTGCGGGTGAAAGGGTGGGTCTCGGTCACCTGCTCGGTGGCGTTCGGCACCCACTTCTTCCCAAGCGCCGTCAGAATATCAGGGCTGCCCTGAATGGCCGTGCGCTGCATGTAATGCATCACACCCCGCACGCCGCCCATCTCCTCGCCACCCCCGGCGCGGCCCGGCCCACCATGCACCATATGCGGCAGCGGAGAGCCGTGGCCCGTGGACTCGCCCATAGAGTCACGGTTGTTGAAATAAAGCCGCCCGTGGAACGCGCCCGCACCCATGGCCACCTCGCGCGCCACGTCGCTGTCATGGGTGATCACGGAGGCCACGAGCGAGCCCTCGCCACGGTTCACCAAGGCAATCGCGTGATCAAGATCGCGGTATCCCATGATCGTGGAGACGGGCCCAAAGGCCTCCGTGTCATGGACCCGCGAGGCCGCATCTGGGTCGGCGCAATGAAAGAGCATCGGCGGCAGGAACGCGCCCGCGTCACCGTCCGCATTGTGCACCTCGAAACGCTCAGGATCGCCAAAGACCCGCTCCGCCTCCTCGCCGATGATCGCGGCCTTTTCCAACACGTCGCGCTTTTGGCTGGTGTTGACCAGCGCGCCCATGCGGGTGGCTTCCGCTTTTGGGTCGCCAATCACCGTCTGTCCCAGCCGCGTGCGCAGGGCGTCAATCGTGGCGTCTATCTGCGCGTGCGGCACGAGAATACGCCGGATTGCCGTGCATTTCTGCCCCGCCTTGGTCGTCATCTCGCGCTGCACTTCTTTGACAAACAGGTCAAACTCGGGCGTCCCCGGCACCGCATCCGGGCCAAGGATAGAGGCGTTCAGGCTGTCTTGCTCGGCCACAAAGCGGATGGAGTTGCGCAGGATATGCGGCGCGGAGCGCAGCTTGAACGCGGTCTCAGCAGAGCCTGTGAAGCTGACCACATCCTGACAGGTCAACCGCTCCAACATGTCCCCCAATCCGCCGGAGACCAGCTGGACCGCGCCTGCTGGCAAGATACCACTGTCGAGCATGATCTTGACGGCAAGCTCAGTAACATAGCTGGTGGCTGTCGCGGGTTTCACGATGGCAGGCACGCCTGCGAGCATGGTCGGTGCCAGCTTCTCAAGCATCCCCCAGACTGGGAAGTTGAACGCGTTGATATGCACAGCCACGCCTTGCAAAGGTGTGGCGATATGCTGGCCAAGGAAGGTGCCGCCCCGCGACAGCTGCTCCACCTCGCCGTCAAGATACACATGCGCGTCCGGCATCTCGCGGCGGCCTTTGGAGGCAAAGACAAACATCGTCCCGATGCCGCCATCAATATCGATCAGATGATCCGCCTGCGTGGCCCCGGTGGCAAAGGACAGGTCATACAGCGCCTGCTTATGCTGCCCCAGATGCGCGGCCAGCGCTTTGAGCATGCGGGCGCGGTCATGAAAGGTCATCTTGCGCAGGGCAGGGCCGCCGACGTCGCGCGCATGATCCAACATGGCCTGCACATCCAGCGCGTCATTGCCCGCACGGCCCATCAGCGCGCCGGTCACGGCATTCTCGATCAAGCGCGCGTTGTCGTCCGGCGAAATCCACTCCCCGGCGGCGAAGCTTTTGACGTCCAGAAGGCTCATATCGGTTCCTTTCACGAGGGCCGTTTGGCGCGTCAGCCAAAGCGGTCGCATTGTGTTCACATCTCTATTCGTATCGCTCCGCGCGCGCCCTGCCTGACAGAGATAGACGTCGGGTCGGCGGGCGAGGTGTTGATGCTCAGATCATTAATTGACCAACCGGTCGGTCTATGCAAGAAATATTCGGACAGATATCAATGAGACAGGCCATGACCGATACGATCCTTGTTCACGCCCATGAGACCTGGACGGAAATCACTCTGAACCGGCCAGAGCGTCTCAACAGTTTCAACGAAGAGATGCATCTCGCCTTGCGCCGCGCGCTGGAAGACGCCCGCGACGGCGGCGCGCGCGCCGTGTTGCTGACGGGGGCAGGGCGCGGGTTTTGTGCGGGGCAGGATCTGGGAGATCGCGACCCGTCGAAAATGACCGCGCCGCCCGATCTCGGGGCGACGGTGCGCACGTTTTACGCGCCGCTGGTCAACCTGATCCGCACGCTTGAGTTCCCGGTTGTCTGCGCCGTGAACGGCGTGGCGGCGGGGGCAGGGGCCAATCTGGCCTTGGCCTGCGATGTCGTTCTGGCCGCGCAGGGGGCCAAATTCATCCAGTCTTTTTCCAAGGTCGGGCTGATCCCCGACACGGGCGGCAGCTGGCATCTGCCGCGCCTTCTGGGCGAGGCGCGCGCCAAGGGGTTGGCCTTCACCGCCCAGCCTTTGTCCGCGCAACAGGCCGAGGACTGGGGCCTGATCTGGAAAGCCATCCCCGATGAAGACCTGATGACCGAGGCCCGCACGATGACCGAACATTTCGCCAATGGCCCGACACTGGGCTTGGGGCTCAGCAAGCTGGCCATTCAAAGCTCTGCGACCAACACGCTGGAAGAGCAACTTGAGCTGGAAGCGAGCTATATGAAAACCTGCGGCGAGAGCGCGGATTATGCGGAAGGCGTCTCCGCCTTTCTTGAAAAACGCGCGCCTGCGTTCAAAGGACGTTGAGCATGACACCCAAGGAACGCGCCCGCAAATCCGCCGATGCCATGTGGTCCACCGATGGGGCGTCGCAATGGCTTGGCATGACCTTGGTCTCTGTCGATGAGGGCCATGCCGTCATGTCCCTGAAGGTCGAAAAGCACCATTGCAACGGGCACGGCATGTGCCACGGGGGCATTACCTTTTCGCTGGCCGATAGCTGCTTTGCCTTTGCCTGCAACAGCCGAAATCAGGCCACCGTCGCGCAAAACAACATGATCACATTCACAGCGCCGGCCAAGCTGGGTGACACGCTGACCGCCACCGCCCGCGAGGTCTCCTTAACCGGGCGCAGCGGCATTTATGACGTGCGGGTCGAAAATCAGGATGGCCAGACCGTCGCGGAAATGCGCGGCCTGTCGCGCGCCATCAAAGGCCAGCTGTTCGAGGAATAATCCAACGCGTGGAGGAGATAAGATGAAAGACCTGAGCCCCGTCAAAGCCGATCTGGACCCGATCGAGCTGGCCAGCCGCGACGAGATCGCAGCCCTTCAACTTGACCGGATGAAATGGTCGCTGCGCCACGCCTATGACAATGTGGAGATGTATCGCAAACGCTTTGACGCGGCGGGCGTGCATCCCGACGACCTCAAAGAGCTCAAGGATCTCGCCAAGTTCCCCTTCACCCATAAGGACGATTTGCGCGCCCATTATCCGTTCGGACTGGCCGCCGTTCCAAAAGAAAAGCTGGTGCGTATCCATGCCTCTTCCGGCACCACGGGCAAGCCGACGGTGGTGGTCTACACCCAGCACGACATTGACGTTTGGGCCGACACGCTGGCCCGAAGCCTGCGCGCCTCTGGTCTGCGCGCGGGCGATATTGTGCACAACGCCTATGGCTACGGGCTTTTCACCGGTGGGCTTGGCGCGCATTACGGGATCGAAAAGCTGGGAGCGACGGTTGTTCCGATGGGCGGCGGGCAGACGGAGAAGCAGGTCCAGCTGATCACCGATTTTGCGCCCAAGGGCATCATGGTCACGCCGTCCTATATGCTCAATATTCTGGAAGGGTTCCAAAAGGCGGGGATCGACCCGCGCAGCGCCTCGCTTGAGGTCGGCGTGTTTGGCGCGGAGCCCTGGACCAACGCCATGCGCAAGGAGGTGGAGGACGCGTTCGACATGCACGCCGTCGACATTTATGGCCTGTCTGAGATCATGGGCCCCGGCGTGGCAAACGAATGTGTGGAAACCAAAGACGGGCTGCACGTCTGGGAGGATCACTATTACCCCGAAATCATCAACCCGGTCACGGGCGAGGTTGTCGAAGACGGGGAAGAGGGGGAGCTGGTCTTTACCACGCTCACCAAGGAGGGGATGCCGATGATCCGCTACCGCACCCGCGACCTGACCCGGCTCCTGCCCGGCACGGCGCGCAGCATGCGGCGGATGGAGAAAATAACCGGGCGCTCCGACGACATGATCATCCTGCGGGGTGTCAATGTCTTCCCGACCCAGATCGAGGAGCAGGTCATGGCCACGGACGGGCTCGCCCCGTATTTCCAGATCGAGCTCTATAAATCTGGCCGCATGGATGCGATGCGCGTTCTGGTCGAGGCCAATATCAATGCCGCCGACGCCCCGTCCAGAGAGGCCGCCGCGCAGGTGCTGACCAAACGCGTCAAGGATATGGTCGGGGTCTCCTCCGAAGTGGTGGTCGGCGATCCGGGCAGCGTCGCGCGCAGCCAAGGCAAGGCCGTCCGCGTCGTCGATAACCGCCGCAAGGAGTGACCGTGCCCCGCCCGGTTGCAAAAGATCACGACGCAAAGCGCGCCCACATTCTGGCTGTGGCCGCCCGCGCCTTTGCCGAGCAGGGCTTTGCGCGGACCTCGATGGCGCAGGTGGCCAAGGCCTGCGGCATCTCCAAGGCCAATATCTACCACTATTACCCCAGCAAGGACGCGTTGCTCTTTGACATTCTCGACACGTATCTCTCCGCGCTGCGCGACAGGATCACGGGGATCGACATGGAGGGGCTCGCCCCCCCCGATCAGCTGGCTTTGATCATTGTCGAGATCCTGCACGCCTATGACGGGATGGATCATGAGCATAAGATCCAGACCGAAGGCATCCCGCTCCTGCCCGCGCCGCAGAAGCGCATTTTGAAATCCTACCAACGCGATCTGGTCGGGCAGATGAGCGATGTTATCGCGGCTATTGCACCCGGCGCATTTGACGGCAACAGCCGCAAGTTACGGGCGACGGTGATGTCTATCTTTGGGATGCTGAACTGGTTTTACATGTGGAACAGCCCGGCGGATAAGACCGCCCGCGACGAATACGCCCAGCTGGTCACTCAGCTGACGCTGAACGGGATACGCGGGCTCTGATCCGCGTGTAATCCGGGTGGCTTACTGGTCGTAATCCACCACCACGCGGTCGGTGATCGGGTAGGACTGGCAGGACAGGATATAGCCTCGCTTGACCTCGTAATCCTCCAGCGCATGGTTCGCGACCATCTCAACCTCGCCCTCCAGCAGCTTGCATTTGCAGGTCGAACACACGCCTGCCTTGCAGGCATAGGGCGCGTCCAGCGCATTCTCCAGGGCGGCATCAAGGATCGACTGATCCCGGTCCATCGTGAAGCTCCGCGCGGAGCCATCCATGGTCACGGTCGCCTCCGTCGCCTTCACGGCGGCACCGATTGCGCCACTGCCCGCTTTGCGCTTCAGGCGGCCCGGCTGGCCGCTGGCAAAGAGCTCAAACTTGATCTGATCATCGCTCAATCCGTGGTCGCGCAAAGCCGCGGCGATGCCCAGCATCATCGGCTCCGGCCCGCAGATAAAGGCGATGTCGATGCTGGCAATGTCGATCCAATGGGCAAACAGCGCCTTGCATTTCTCCGCGTCCACCCGGCCCGTGAACAGGTCAATATCCTGCGCGTCGCTTTCGAGCACATGGATCACCGTCAGCCGGCCCATATGCAGGTTCTTGAGGTCCTCCAGCTCCTCGCGGAACATGATCGTGTTCACGCCCCTATTGGCATAGACCAAGGTAAACGTGCTGTGCGGTTCGCGCGCCAGAACGGTCTTCATGATCGACAAAACCGGCGTCACGCCCGAGCCGCCCGCAAAGCCGAGGTAATTTTTCGCCGCAGACGGCACGATGGGCGTGTGAAAGCTGCCCATAGGCTCCATCGCCTCAAGGGTCATGCCCGCAGTGAGCTGCTCATTGGCCCATGTCGAAAACGCGCCGCCCTCGACCTTCTTGATGCCCACCTGCAACACGCCGTCATCTTTGCCCGCGCAGATGGAATAGGAGCGCCGTATCTCGGTCCCGTCAAACTCCCGGCGGAAGGTCAGGTACTGGCCTTGGATGAAGTCGAAATCACCGCCGTTTTCGGGCTTCAGGGTCACCACCACCGCGTCGCGGATGGTTTTGGTGACATCGGTCACGGAGAGAGGGTGAAACCGGGCCATCACATGTGCTCCCTAGATGCATTTGAAATAGTCGAAAGGTTCAAGGCAGTCGGTGCAGCGCCATTGCGCCTTGCAGGGCGTCGAGCCGAACTGGCTGATCCGTGTGACTGCTTTGGATTTGCAGCGCGGACAGCTGTCCGGTCCCCCCGCCGCGCGTGGCGGCGCGATGCCGTAATCGACCAGCTTGGCGCGGCCCTTGTCAGACAGCCAATCGGTGGTCCAGGGCGGGCTGATCTGGGTCTTGATGCGCAGGTCGTCAACGCCACGGTCGCGCAACGCCGTCTCGATATCCATCGAGATCACGCCGGTCGCCGGGCAGCCCGAATAGGTCGGTGTCACCGCCACCTCCAACGTGTCGCCTTCCCATGCAACGCCGCGCACAATGCCCAGATCCACCACCGAAATGACGGGGATCTCGGGGTCTGGCACGTCGTCCAGCCACGCCCAAATCTGTGCCTCGGACGGCTTCATCCTACCACTCGGCCCCTTACCACTCGGCACCGGGATAGGCGCGTTGCAACCACTGCATCTGGGTCAGCATATGGCCAAGATGCTCCGAATGCTGAAACCCGGTCTTGCCGCCCTTATGGGCAAAGCCGCCCTCGGGCGGGGTAAGCGTTGCCGCGCGCAGCACAGTGCTCACCTCCGCGTCAAAGCGCGCGCGCAACGCGCCCAGATCAGGGGCCACGCCCGCCGCCGCCATCGCGTCATCCACCGCGTCAGGCACAAACATCTCACCGACATAGGGCCAGAGCAGGTCGAGGGCCGCCTGCATACGGTCATGGCTCTCCGCGGTGCCGTCGCCCAGCGCGATCACCGTCTCGGCGGAGCGCTCAACATGGTACTGCACCTCCTTGACCGATTTGGCCGCAATCGCTGCGATCTCGGTGTTGGTCGATGTCGTCAGCCCGGTCAGCATCGCCAGATGCCAGCTGTCGAACAGGAATTGGCGCAGGATGGTCTGGCCGAAATCGCCATTGGGTTGCTCCACCAGCAGTACGTTGCGGAAATCCCAGACGTCGCGCAGCATGGCAAGGTCATCCGCATTGCGGCCCTTGCCTTCGACCTCAGCCGCAAGACCCAGCCACATCTGCGTCTGCCCGATCAGGTCCAGCGCAATATTGGCCAGCGCGATATCCTCCTCTAGCACAGGCGCGTGGCCGCACCATTCGCTGACCCGGTGGCCCAGCACGAGGGTGTTGTCGCCCATCCGGCACAGAAATTCGAGCAGTTGCGCCTGATCCACCTGCGCCATCACATGGCCCCCACATCGTCGGGAATGTCGAAGAAGGTGGGGTGGCGGTAGACCTTGCTCTCGGACGGGTCATAGAGCGGGCCTTTTTGCGAGGGGCTGGACGCCGCGATATGGCGCGCCTCCACGACCCAGATGCTGACGCCTTCGTTCCGGCGGGTGTAGACGTCGCGGGCGTTCTTGATCGCCATCTCCTCATCGGGGGCGTGCAGGGAGCCCACATGCCGGTGGTTCAGCCCGTGTTGGCCACGGATGAACACCTCCCAAAGGGGCCATTCCTGACCACGCTTTGGGGCCTCGGGGGCCGTGTCACTTTCGCCGCTCATTGCGCCGCCACCTTGGCGGCCTTGCGTTTCTGGGCATGGGCCATCATCGCCTCGCGCACCCATTTGCCCTCGTCCCACGCCTTGTTGCGTGCGGCGAGCCGCTCCGTGTTGCACGGCCCGTTGCCTTTGATGACGTCGAAGAACTCCTCCCAGTCGGGCTCGGCAAAGTCGTAGCCGCCTTTGTCCTCGTTCCATTTCAGCGTGTCGTCGGGGATGGTCAGGCCAAGATATTCGGCTTGCGGCACGGTCTGGTCGACGAATTTCTGACGCAACTCGTCATTGGTGTTCATCTTGATCTTCCATTTCATCGACTGCTCGGAATGGGTGCTGTCCGCGTCAGACGGGCCAAACATCATTAGGGACGGAAACCACAGCCGGTTCAGCGCGTCCTGCGCCATTTTTTTCTGCGCGGGCGTGCCATTGGCCATCTTCATCATGATGGCGTAGCCCTGACGCTGGTGGAAGGATTCCTCCTTGCAGACCCGGATCATCGCGCGGGAATAGGGGCCATAAGACGTGCGTTGCAGCGGCACCTGGTTCATGATCGCGGCCCCGTCCACCAGCCAGCCCACCGCGCCCATATCGGCCCATGTCAGCGTCGGGTAGTTGAAGATGGAGGAGTATTTCATCCGCCCGTCCAGCAGCATTTCCGTCATCTCGTCGCGGGTGACGCCCAGCGTCTCGGCGGCGCAATATAGGTAAAGCCCGTGGCCCGCCTCGTCCTGCACCTTCGCCAGAAGGATCGCCTTGCGCTCCAGCGTTGGCGCGCGGGTGATCCAGTTGCCCTCCGGCAGTTGCCCCACAATCTCCGAATGCGCGTGCTGGCCGATCTGGCGGATCAACGTCTTGCGGTAGCCCGCTGGCATCCATTCCTTCGGCTCGATCTTCTCGCCCGCGTCGATGCGCGCCTGAAAGACGGCGAGCTGTTCGGGGTCTTCCTGTGTCGCCTCGGATTTTACCATCTGTGCATACATGTCTTTCTCCTCCCGATTCAGACGCGTTCGATAATCATGGCGGTGCCTTGGCCCACGCCCACGCACATGGTGCAGAGCGCGTAGCGCCCGCCCGTGCGTTTCAGCTGATGCGCCGCCGTCAGCACCAGCCGCGCGCCGGACATGCCAAGCGGGTGGCCCATCGCAATCGCGCCGCCATAGGGGTTCACCCGCGGGTCGTCATCTGCCACGCCAAGCCGACGCAAAGTTGCAAGGCCCTGGCTGGCGAAGGCTTCGTTCAGTTCAATTATATCCATCTGCTCGATGCTCAGCCCTGCGCGCTTCAGGACCTTTTCGCTGGCAGGCGCCGGGCCGATGCCCATGACCCGAGGTGCCACGCCCGCCGAGGACATCGCAACCACGCGCGCCATCGGGGTCAGCCCGTGGGTCTTGGCAGCATCTGCCGAGGCGATCAGCAGCGCCGCTGCGCCATCATTGACGCCGCTGGCATTGCCCGCCGTGACCGACAGGTCAGGGCCGTTCACGCCCTTGAGCTTTGACAGTTTCGCGGCATCCGTTCCGGGGCGCGGGTGCTCGTCTGTGTCGAAGAGAACCGGCTCGCCTTTGCGCTGCGGCACAGAAACAGCCACGATTTCATTGTCAAACAAACCGTCGGCCTGCGCCTGCACCCAGCGCGCCTGCGAGCGGGCGGCGAAGGCGTCTTGATCCGCGCGGCTGACATCATAATCGGCGGCGACATTATCCGCCGTCTGGGGCATGGAATCGACGCCGTACATCTCTTTCATCTTCGGGTTGGTGAAGCGCCAGCCGATCGTCGTGTCGTAAACTGCATTGGAGCGGGTGAAGGCCGCTGTCGCTTTGGGCATGACAAAAGGCGCGCGGCTCATGCTTTCAACACCGCCCGCGATGGTCAGATCATAATCCCCCGCCTTGATGCCACGCGCCGCAAATCCCACGGCGTCCATGCCGCTGGCGCAGAGCCGGTTGATCGTTGTGCCCGGCACGTCCTGCGGCAGACCGGCCAACAGGGCGGCCATACGGGCGACGTTGCGATTGTCTTCTCCGGCTTGGTTGGCCGCGCCCAAAATAACGTCATCCACGGCGGTCCAATCGACGCCTTGGTTGCGCTCCATCAATGCGGTCATGGGCAAGGCGGCCAGATCGTCCGCCCGGATAGAGGACAGCGCGCCGCCATATCGGCCAATCGGGGTGCGCACACCGTCACAAATCAAAGCGTCCATGGAAAGCCTTCCAAAAGTTGATCGACCACCCCCAAGGAATACGCCGTTTTGCCCCTGCAAGCAAGTTTCAAGTTACTAAAATTATCGTGTGTGAATTTTTGGTAACATTATGCGCGCATCCGCGGCACGTCATCCGGGTCGAGATGCAGCTCGATCAGGATCGGGCCTGTGCGCTCTGCCAAGGCGGTGAGCGCCGTTTCAAGCTCGTCCTTGGAGCGCACCTCAACACCCGCGCCGCCCAGCGATGTGGCAATCTGCGCGAAGGAGGGCCACTGAAACTCCGTCAGGCTGGGGTCCATTTTGCGGTCTATGAACTGAATATGTTCGGCCCCGTAGGCGGCGTCATTTGCCACGATGACAATCAGGTCGAGGCCAAGGCGCACCGCTGTGTTGAACTCGTTGATGCCGCCCATCATGAAGCCGCCATCCCCGTTGAACAGGACAACCGGACGATCCGGAACGGCAACGCCTGCGCCAATCGCGGTTTGCAGCCCCAGACCAATGGAGCCGAAATTGACCGTGCTGACAAAGCTCTGCGGGTCGGGCACAGAAATGCGGCACCAGACTTCCGTCATGAAGCGCCCTCCGTCGGACACCAGAATGCGGTCCTTGGGCAGCGCCGTTTCCAGCCGCTCAAGGGCATACACGTAGTTAATGGCCCCGTCCGCAACCTTTTCGGAGCCAACGGGGTGCAGGGTCAGGATGTCGGGGTCAAGCTCTGCGGTGAAGCCGCTCGGCGCGATCTCGGCCTCATCCAGCCAGAACAATATCTGCTCCGCCGCCAGCCCGGCATCCGCAATCAGCGCGGCGTCCGGGTGAACGCCGCCCCCGATGGCCGCCGGGTTCACATCAACCTGCACAATGCGCTTCTTTTGCATGAGTTTCCCGCGGTCCGTGGTGAATTCATGCAGCGCGGAGCCAAAGCAGATGATGCAATCCGATTGCTGCATCAGCTCATAGGCCGCAGGCGTCGAGAGGGTGCCGAAGATATCCATGTTATAGGGGTGGTTGTTGAACAGGCCCTTGGCCTGAAGCGTGGTGGCGAGCGGGGCCTCCAGACGGTCCGCCAGCCGCACCAGCTGATCGCGCGCGGCAATCGCGCCGCCGCCCGCCAGTATAAGCGGACGCCGCGCAGAGGCGATCATGCCGATGGCATTGTCCAGCACATCGCCCTCCGCCACGCCGCCGGGCGTCGTAAAGACGTCGAGCACCTGCATCTCGTAGGCGGCCTCCTGCCACATGAAATCAGCCGGCATGTTCAGCACGATCGGGCGGCGCTCGACTTGTGCGCGGTAGAACGCGCGCGCGACGTCTTTGCCCACTGTGTCCGGGGTCCTGAGCTGCTCGAACCCGGCCCCGGTGACCTTCACCAGCTCGCGTTGGTCGATGCTTTGCAAATGGCGCGGATTGTCAGATGGCGTGTCACCGGCCAGCAAAACCAGCGGCACCTGCCCCCGGACAACTTCCGTCAGCGCTGTGACGCAATTTGACAGCGCAGGCCCGTGGGTCACGGTCGCCACGCCCACCTTACCCGTCACCTTTGCGTAAGCCGAAGCCATCAGAATGGTGCTGCCCTCATGGGCCGCAGGCACAAAAGTGCCCCCGCAATCGCGCACGAAGCTGTCGACCATAAACAGATTTGCATCCCCCATCAGCCCGAAAAGCGTCTCAACACCATGGTCCCGCGTCGCGCGGGCGAGGGATTTGTAAGCGTAGGTTTTCTGGCTCATCAGGGCGGTCTCCAGCTGTGTTATCTTACGGTTTTTTTAACTCGGGTAACGGCACTTCTCGATTCGAAGGCAATAAAGTTACCAAAATTAGAAAGCATGAAAATTCTGTATCATATTAATCCGCGTGTGGTCAAAAATTTGCAGCTTAAAGGACAATGACTCGCAACAGGCCAACTCCGCATGCGCTGGCCCGTCTGAAAGCTGCAAATGAAATGACTGACCTGCTACAGATACGCTCCAAGCAGACCCCAAAACGCGGGTCACGCGGAAAGACGAATCCGCAAAGCAGGGTGCCGCGCGGCTTTCCTACGGCCAGTCTCGGGGCTTTGTGCGGTCCAGCTCGGGGGTGATCGGGATGAACTCCGCGTCGTAACCGGGCTGGTCTGCCTATAGGCGCTGCCGAGGATCAAATGCGCGCGCCTGCCGGTGTCGGTGATCAGCGGCATCGCGTCCTCTTTGTGATGCTCGAATTCCGGCTCCATCTCCTCCTTGTCCGATGGCAGGGCAAGCCAGGTCTGAATGCCGAACAGCGTGTTGCGTTTGGCGCGCGTCAATGCCGCCCTCGACGATGAATTTCGTCGGGCCCATCTGGTCAAAGAAGATAGATGGCCCGACCATTTGCCGATCAAGGGCGGGCAGGGCGCGGCGCACCTCAAAGTCGCCAATGTCACGCGCGCGCGGGATGGTCAGGGTCTCGATGCTGTTGGTGTCCGTCTCGGGACATTCGGGGTTTTGGATCGGGTTCCAGCTCATGGCGGCTCTTTTGTTGGGATGGCGTTGGTCTAGAAGAGCGCTGGCCGCTTTTCTAAGGCCAGCCCGTCGCCCCTACTCAAGGCGACGTCGTTCACGCGCACAGATCCCTCGGCCACCAGACCCCAGGCTTTGCCGCCGCTGCAAAGCTGAACAGGGCCCAAACATCCGCAGAATTCACGCCATCTCTTAGCCGGGCTGAAAAAGTGCCGCGTCAAAGAACAGGTCTGTCGCCAGAATGGCGCCCGTTGGCGCGCCCGTGGGAGAGCCGCCTTCCGGCTCATCAGAGACCGCCAGCGTGCCGCCATCAATCAACGCCGCAAGCTCCGGTGTGATCTCAAAAAGGCTCACGCTATCCACCGGGATCACCCCAAGTGACACAGGCGCGTCGGCCTCCGGGCCGATCACCCATAGCTCAAAATCACGCCCTGCGGCGGGCGCGCCTTGTTCTGGGATGACTTTGAACAGGTTGCCACCCGGGGCGTAGCCTGCCTCGATATGGACGGCGCCGTTTTCAGAGATCAGCGTGGCATGCAGCGTCGGCTCAAAAGCCGGTTCGCGCAGCAGGGGCGTCACGATGAAAAACGCGGCCATTGCCACGGCGACCAGCCCCGGAAAGCCCAGCCAACCCCATGACTGGCCCCATGACCAGCCGCGCGTCGCGACGGTGCCCGTGCCCTCGATCTTGGCAAGGATCGCGGTCTTCACTGAAGCCGATGGGTGTTCGTCGGGAAGATCACCAGCGATGGCGGCAAGCTCTGCCTCCCAGAATTGCACCTGCGCCCGCAACGCAGGCTCGCGTTGCAAACGGGCCTCAAACGCCTGCGCGTCTCCTGCGTCCAGCAGGCGCAAGACGTATTCGGCGGCAAGCGCCTCGTCTTGCGGTATGTCCTGTTGGTCGCTCATCGTGCAAGGCACTCCTTCAAAGAGATCAGGCTGCGGCGCAGCCAGGTGCGCATTGTGTTCAGCGGCACCTCAAACTGATCCGCAAGCGCTTGGTAGGTCGCGCCATCCAGATAAACGGCACGCACCGCTTGGGCGCGGTCAGGCGGCAGCTCGTCTAAACAGCTGCTGATCCGACGTTGCTCCGAGGCGGCGATGCTTGTTGCCTCCGGGCCGGGTCGTTTCTCGACCAGCTCGCCCACGGCATCGAGATCCACATGGTTTGCCTTTTTCGCCCGCAGCCGGTCGATCGAAAGATTGCGCGCCACGGTTATCAGCCATGTCATCGGGCTGTGACCCGTGACGGCATATCGGTCGGCCTTGGCCCAAATCCGAAGGTAGACATCCTGCAACGCGTCCTCCGCCTCGGAGCGGTTCTTCAAGACGCGCAGGCAGACGCTGAACAGTTTCCCGCTGGTGGCGTCATAGAGCCCGGCCAAAGCCGCCCTGTCGCCAAGTGAGACCTTGCCGATCAGCTCTTCAATATCGGTCCGGTCTGTCATTTAAGCGTCATGCCCATCACGTCATTTCTTTCCCTCATTGGACTGACAGAAACGGTCCCGAACAGCAATCTGTTGCCGCCGGGACCATTTTGGAACAGGACGTCAGCGCCCCGTCCCCCTGTCAGCGCAAAGCTACTGGCCCAGCGACGCGGCAAAGCCCGTGACGCCGCCTATGCCAAGGTCAGCTTTCATCGTGGCGGCCCCGGTCGCGAGGTCGATTTCGTAAAGGCCTGCCGAAGACGCGCCCTCCAGTTGCAAGATGGCCAGGCCCATATCTTCGCCTTCTGCGGGAGACACGATGTCAAAGCCGCCCATAGGTGCCAGATCGACCGGGCTGCCATTGACGGTGATCTTGCCGATGGTTTCCAGCGTGCCTGCATTGTTGGCCAAGCTGACCAGCGTGTCGGTGGCCGCGTCCAGCGCGTATTGGAACGTGCCGCTGGCTGTCTCGCCATTGATTGCGTTGGTGTAGGCGTTGGCAAAGATCATCGGCGCGGTGCCGGCCATCGCGTCGCCCTCCGCATAGGCCAGATCGGTGAAGCGGCGCACGGAGCCCGCACGTTCGTCATTGTCGCCAAAGCCTTCGGGGAAATAGACAAGGTTGTCCCCTGCGGAGGTCACGGCGCGCACGGCGTCGATCTTGTTGTTGAAGTCGAAGGCCACCATCTTGCCGCCGCCGATCTTCGCGTCCTCCATGAAGGTCGCACCCAGATCGGTCATCTTGCCCGACATCGGGTCAATCATCGCGATCATGCCGTCGGCAAAGCCCAGCAGCTCGCCGGTGACCGGACGCCATGCAATGGCGCTCAACGCAGAGGCGAGGGCATAGGTCGTCACCTCTTCCGGCGCGTTGATATCATTCATCACGATCAGCGTGGCACCGTTATCGGCAAGCGCGTAGCCGGAAACGCTTGCGTGACCTGCGGCAAAGGCCGGGCTGGCGGCAAGGGCGATCATGGATGTCACAAGGGCTTGGGATCTCATCGTGTTTCCTTTCGGGTTGGTCGAAATGCGCACATATCTCGGTGCGATCTGTTTCAAACCACGCAGGCCAATCCCGAAAAGTTTCAGGTCGGTCGATATTTTCTGAGAAAAGCATCCGCAGCGGTCTGGCCCTAAGGGTTCGGGAGACGCCGCAACTGGGATTCCATTGCCATGCTCTTTGTGGCAGATGAAGGGGGCAGGGCGCATGACCCCGCCTTTCACATCTCGATCAGGACCGCATATGACGCATGCCAGCCAAGACAGCTCCCAAAGCTACGCTCCCGACGCCCGCAACGCGCAGGTCGAGCTTTACGTGAACGGCGCATTCTTCCCCCGCGACAAGGCGGTGGTGCCGGTCTTTGACAGCGGTTTTGTGCTGGGCGACGGCATCTGGGAGGGGCTGCGGCTGGTCAAAGGCACGCTTCTCGCCGTCGATGAACATATGGCGCGGCTTTATGAAGGGGCCAACGCTATACAGCTCGATATCGGGATGGACCGCGCCGCGCTGGTGGGCGAGATCTGGAAAACGCTGCGCCACAACAAGATGGAGGACGGCGTCCATATCCGCCTGATGATCTCGCGCGGGGTGAAATCGACGCCCAACCAGGACCCGCGCTTTATCACCGGCGGGGCCACCATTGTGATCGTCGCCGAGTATAAGCAACCCAATGCGGCGCTGAAGGAACGCGGGCTCAAGCTGATGACCTCCGCGATCCGCTGCTCCACGCCGGATGTGTTCGACCTGCGGCTGAACTCGCATTCACGGCTGAACTTCATTCAGGCGCTGTTGCAAGCCATCAATATGGGGGCGGACGAGGCCTTGATGCTCGATGATCGGGGCTTTGTGGCCAGCTGCAACTCCACCAATTTCTTCATCATCCGCGGCGAGGAGCTGTGGACCTCCACCGGGGCCACCAGTTTCAACGGGATCACGCGGTCCAAGGTGATCAAGCTGTGGCGCGATGCGGGCAAGCCGGTCTTTGAGAAGGACTTCACCCTAGCCGAGACCTATGCCGCCGACGAGGCCTTTGTCACCGGCACTTTGGGCGGGCTCACCCCGGTCAGCATGATTGACGGACGCCAAGTGGGCAAAGGGCTGCCGGGCGCTGTGACGCGCCAACTCATGAGCCTCTACAGCGCCTATATCGGGGAATAGCTACTCCGCTGCCAACTCCGGCCAGAGCTGCGTGCCGGGATAAAACTGCGACCACGCAAACCAGAACGCCTGATGGCTGCCAAGATCCGCGCCCGTCGCGTCCACCGCCCGGATGCCGCCCGCGTCGAGCACCAGCCGCACATTCTCCACCGTGATCTCCGCCCCGTTTATCAACGCCGCAAAGGCCGTGTTGCGCGGAAAGGCCACCGCCTGACCAGAGGCCGTGGTGACCCCGATCACATCCTCATGCACCGGCAATCTGGGATCAACGTCGCCAATCGGAAAGATCGGCCCCTTGGCGTCACGCGTGTTGCGCAGGTTGTAATCGCGCCCCAAAGCCAGCGCCTCGGCCAGCACGGTGGTCTCGGGATGCGCCGCTTTCCAGTGGCCCCAGCTGGTGGTCACCACGCTGGCCTGCTCCAATGTCACGCCCAAATCCGCCAGCGGCCCGGTCACAGCCTTGCCCAGAAACGTGTCAAAGACGGAAAAGCTCTCAAGATCATACATCACCTTGTTGGACCGGATCAGCAGCCCCGAGGTCCGCATCACGGGCCGCGCCGTGCCCAAAGGCATTCCATCGGTGAAAAACGCCTGCGCCGCGCCGCATAGGGTGCAATAGGGGATCGCCAGATCCCGGCCGCCCAGCGTGTCATTGACCAGCTCGCGCACCTCCATGATCTGGCGCGGATAGGCCCGCGCCTCGCCGCCGATCTCAAGCCCAAAGACGATGTCTTCGTCTTCCAGCCAAGTGGCCTCCGCAGCGCTGGTCACTTCAGGGTCATCGATCGCGGGGATGCAGTCGCAAATATCGTCGGTGGTCCCAAAAGGGCGGTCGTCAATATTCACCCCGCCCCAAGAGACCAGATGCCAGTCTATATCGCCCTCAACCAAAATCCGCTCCCAGCCGGGCACGTAATTGGTAAAGACCGCGCGCTTATGCTGCAAATAGCCGGGATAGGCGGGGATGTCCCACGCAATCAGGTGGTCGATGATCTCCGGCCGGTGGCGGATCGTTTTCAGCTCAATCCCCATGATCTGTGTCGCCGCCTGCGTCAGCGCTGCGCCAAATTCAGGCCGCCATGTGAAGCGCAGCATGTCGGTCAACAGCCACGCCACACGCGGGTCATTTGACGCCGCAACAACGTCCATCGCAGCCCTGTCCGTCGGGCTCCAGCTTGACTGCGCCGTGGCATGGGTCACGACCTCGCCCAGCGCCGCCTGCACGCGCTGAGGCAACGCACCTTCCGGCACGGTCGGAGGTGATCCGAACTGCGCCACCACATGCGCCGAAACGTCCGCCTGCGCCAAAGCGGTCTGCGCCCAAAAGACGAGGCAGAGCACTGTCGCAAGACTGGTTTTCAAATCCATGGCGGCTCCCCCTGGTGGCACTATACAAGGCTCCGCGCAGCACCGGTCTTCACGATTTCATCAGGGCATCGGGTCCGGCAGGCCAGCCATCGGCGGTTTGACGCCAAAACGCAGCGGGGCGAAGCAGGCCGCCAAGTTTTCGCCACGATTTTAAGGAGACCCTAACCCGGGGGCGTCATCACGGGGGATGTGTTGATGTTCATTCTTGCGATATTTTATCGTCTACAGCTGTTCTTCTTCGGCTTCGCGATCTCGGCTGCCGGGCTGGTTGCTGCCGGGATGATGGCCGCCATGGTCAGCGAGCCGTCGCCCGATTGGGCAGACAGGGGGCAGGGCGACCCTCGGGCCGTCCTAGTGTCAGATTAGAAATTGATCTCGACGCCGGGCAGGCGCAGCACCTTGACCAGCTCGCGCACCTCTTGGCGGGCGGCCACATTGGAGATGTTGAGGTTCTTGATCCCGATATCGGCCAAATCCAGCAGCGTCAGGCCACGCGGGAACAGCTCGCGGAAAATCACCCGCTCGGAGAAACCTGGCCCCACGCGGAACCCCACACGTTTGGCCAGCGCGTCCACCGCATCCGTGATCTTCTTCTTGTTGTGCATCCGCTGGGTGCCCACGCGGTTGCGCACGACGATCCAGTCAATCGGGTCCAGCCCGGCTTGGGCGCGCAGCTGACGCGCCTGCCAGACCATCTCCGAGTAGACCGAGGGGCCCAGAACCTTCTGCGTTTCCGGCTCGATCCGGGCCAGCAGGTCAAAGTCGATGAAGCTGTCATTGAGAGGCGTGACCAGCGTGTCGGCCAGCGAGTGCGCCACCTGGCTCAGCCTTGTATGCGAGCCGGGGCAGTCGATGACGATAAAGTCAAACCGCCCCTCCATGCCGTTCACGGCCTCCGTCAGGCGGCGGTCATAGATGTTTTCGCCCGGAAGCAGACTGCTTTGCGCGATGTCAGGCAGCTCGACCACCTCGGGCAGCGCGAGGTTCAACCCGGACTTGGCGGCATAGGCCGCGCGGTTCTCGCAATAGCGGCTGAAGCTGCGCTGGCGCAGGTCCAAATCCAGCGCGCCCACGGTGAAGCCCATGCGAACCAGCGCCGTGGTGACATGCATGCAATTGGTGGATTTGCCAGAGCCGCCTTTTTCGTTGCCGAAGACGATAATATGCGCCGCCATTATGTGTTCCGATCCTGTATCCGCCCATTTTTTTCGGGCCTTTGCTGATTATAGGCGGGGGATACAGCGCAGGGAAGCGCGATGGGGGCTAGGAGGCGCAAGAATTTTTTGGATGATTCATAGGAGTCACATTTCCCATCGGAACTCCTAAGTCAGAATTTCTCTAACCAACTGATTTAAATATATTGTTGGGGCTGTTCGAGGATTTGGAAAGAACTTCGAGACTGTAAGCGAGCGCCGTAAGCAACAGGCTCGGAAATGCTCCTGCTTGCCTATTCATCTTATGCCGGCTCAAACGCCTCGAACCAATCGAGGACAAAGTCAGGCCAATGACGAGGGATGCCGTGGCCGCCCTCGTAGAAGGCGACGCTGTACTCTTGTTCTGTGCCGCATTCTCTGTGAGTTGTCTTTTGATAGGGACCCACGATGGCTTGTCGTTCAAACCGACAGTTCGCCTTGTCTGCGAGGCCGGTGACAAGCTTTGCGGGGCTATGATATTCCCAGTTGTCGTTCTCTCGAAAGCCGCCGCGCGCCGGTACGACGTGATCTGCTAACCCGTGTGCATGCAGAAAGCTGAAATCGAGGGTGCTGTCTTTGCACCGACTGAAATATTTCACCCCGGGGGTGCCCCCATGCGCTGCGAAATGGCGCAAACGGGCGTCAACATCGCCACATGCGAGATACCAAGAGAATATCGCACCGTTTGATTGACCTGCCACCAGAACCCTTTGTTCATCAATGTCGAAGCGTTCCGCAATATCGTCCAACACGTCTTGCACAAACCTAAAGTCGTCGCGTCCCTCGCGTTTGCCACGGTTATTGTTCAACCAACCGGTGCCTGGGCCGGTTGAATACTGCACATTCAAGGCCGTCGGCGCGACAAAGGCATAGCCCCTCTTTATAAAGCGATCGACCAAGCCGGCGCTCGACATGATCTTGTCGCCAGATCGCCCGGATCCATGGAAATACAAGACCACGGGAAACGGCCCGTCGCCAACTGGTGTTGCGATATTGTAGTGACGCCCTCCAACTTCACAGGCATTGCCATATGCGCCGCAAACAAGCTTTTGATGTTTTGCAAGCGGAGGGGGAAGCTTTGCCATGGAGATCGCGGTGACGGCTCCCAAAGTCGCACAGGCGATAGCAGCTAAACTCAACAGGCGGCGCATTCGAAAGGCTCCAAGCTTCGGGTTTTGAACAGTTTATGCGAACCTCATCGCTGATATTTGCGACATTAGTTTGACAGCGCTGCCTTGAGATTGGCTTTGGCAAAAAAAAACGCCCCCGTCGCCGGGAGCGTTTTGCAACATCGTAAATCTGAAGAGGGTTCTTAAAAGCCCAGACCTTCGTATTTGTTCTTGAACTTCGACACACGGCCGCCAGTGTCCATCAGGCGCTGGTTGCCGCCGGTCCATGCAGGGTGCACGGAAGGGTCGATGTCCAAAGCAATCTGGTCGCCCTCGGCGCCCCAGGTCGATTTCATCTGCAACACAGTGCCGTCGGTCATTTTGACGTTGATCATGTGGTACTCGGGATGGGTGTCTTTTTTCATGAGACCAACCTTTACGCGTCTGCGCCGCTGGAGAGCGGCTTGTAATTTGTTTGCTCGGCGATACGTGCGGATTTACCACGGCGCGAGCGCAGGTAGTAAAGCTTGGCGCGACGTACGCGGCCGCGGCGGACCACGGTGATGCTGTCGATATTGGTCGAGTGCAGCGGGAAGACCCGCTCAACGCCTTCGCCAAAGGAAATCTTGCGCACGCAGAACGACCCGGCAATGCCCGTCCCGTTGTTGCGGGCAATACAGACGCCCTCGTAGTTTTGCACACGGGTGCGCGTGCCTTCGGTCACTTTGTAACCGACGCGGATGGTGTCACCCGCTTTGAAATCTGGGAGATCCTTGCCCAGTTCGGCGATTTGTTCCGCCTCAAGTTGTGCGATCAGATCCATCTGAAACGCTCCTTCATATGACCCCGGTTTGCCCGGTGAATGTTTGCGCGTCCCAAGAGCTGTCGGTCTTCTTTCGGGTCCACTTAAAGTGCCCGCCACAGATCAGGTCGTCGTTGCTTGGTGCGCCGTCCTTTTGCATCCGTTTGTTGCGTCGAAGAAAACGCGTCGGAAGCTCAATAAAATAACGGCTCCGGTCAGTATTCTGATTCCAGATTGGGGCGGTATAAGTGGGATCGCGAACCGGATCAAGCCCTGGCGGTGCAAGGGGAGCGGGTCAGTTTGAAAAATCGGTTCTCTAGCGCATTCTGTCGAAGGACGACACCCCAGACGCGCCCCCTGATCCCCCCCCTGCGCATTCTGACCCGTAAATGACGCGAACGGGCTGGACAGGTTTTCCTGTCTCTGCTCAGACTGAGCGCTGACGCAAAGCGGCACCTCCACAGGCGGCGGTTTTGCCCAGAACCAAGGTCGAGATTGCAGGGGAGCCCCAGCCATGAACACACATCACCGCGTGGTTGTCATCGGAGGAGGGGTCGTTGGCACCTCCGTCCTGTATCATCTGGCAAAGTTCGGCTGGAGCGACGTCTGCCTGTTGGAACGCTCTGTTCTGACCGCGGGCTCAAGCTGGCACGCGGCGGGTGGCATCCATGCCCTGAATGCGGACCCGAACATTGCGTCGCTTCAGGCGTACACAATCGACCTTCTGACCAAGATCGAAGAGGAATCCGGCCAGAATATCGGGCTGCATATGACCGGAGGGATGACCCTCGCAGGCACACCCGATCGTTGGGAATGGCTGCAGGCCGCACACCGCACGTTCCAGTCCATCGGCATCGAGGATTGCCACCTGCTCACCCCTGAGGAGATCAAGAAAGCCTGTCCGATCATCTCGACCGAGGGCATCATCGGCGGCATGTGGGCCGACCGCGAGGGCTATGTCGACACGACCGGCACCGTGCATGCCTATGCCATTGCCGCCAAAAAACGCGGGGCCACAATCCATGAACACACCAAGGTCGAGGAGCTGGTCCAGACCGCTGATGGCTGGAAAGTTGTCACCGACAAGGGCACCATCACCTGCGAACACGTGGTCAACGCCGCGGGCCTCTGGGCCAAGCAGGTGGGCCGCATGGCAGGGATCGAGCTGCCGGTCTCGCCGCTCAAACACCACTACCTGATCTCCGACACGATCCCCGAGCTGGAAGAGCTGGATTTCGAGGTGCCGATGACGGTGGATCTCGAAGGCTTCACCTATATGCGGCAGGACCAGAAGGGCATTCTGCTGGGCATTTACGAGATCAATCACGAGCATTGGGCCATGGACGGCGCGCCGTGGAATTACGGCATGGAGCTGTTCCAAGAGCAGACCGACCGCATTGAGGAAGAGCTGATCCTGGGCTTCGAGCGCTACCCCGCCCTGCAACACACAGGCGTCAAAACATGGGTGAACGGGGCCTTCACCTTCTCCCCCGATGGCAACCCGCTGGTGGGCCCGGTCCAAGGCAAGCCCGGCTATTGGTGCGCCTGCGCTGTGATGGCGGGGTTCCTGCAAGGCGGTGGCGTCGGCAAATCGCTGGCCGAATGGATGATCCACGGGGAGCCTGAGACGGATGTGTTCGGCATGGACGTGTCGCGCTACGGCGACTACGCGCAAAACAAGCGGTTCATCCGTGAAACCACCGGGCAATTCTACACCCGCCGCTTCGTGATGACCTACCCGAACGAGCAGCTCCCCGCGGGCCGCCCGCTGAAAATGGCACCCGCCTACTCAGACATGAGCGCCGCTGGCTGCCGCTGGGGTGCCAGCTACGGGCTGGAAGTGCCGCTCTATTTCGCGCCCTCGCCAGAATTCGAGGAAGCCCCGTCGCTCAAACGCTCCAACGCGCATGATATCGTTGCCGCCGAGTGCAAGGCGGTCCGCGAAAAGGTCGGGCTGCTGGACATTTCCGGCTTCTCCCGGTTCGAGGTCACGGGCGCGGGGGCGCAGGCTTGGCTCGACCAACTCATGGCCTCCAAATTGCCCGCACCCGGCCGCGCGCGTCTGGCCCCGATGCTCAGTTCCGAAGGGAAAATGAAGGGCGACCTGACCGTCTTCAACTGGGGCACAGACTCGTCTGGAAACGGCACCTATTGGATCATGGGCAGCTACTACCTGCGCGATTGGCATCTGCGCTGGTTCAACGACCATATGGGCGTGGATGTGGCCGTGCGGGATCTGTCCGACGATGTGGTGGGCTTCAGCCTCGCGGGCCCCAACAGTCTGAAAGTGCTTGAGAAAATCACCGATGGCGCGATTGCCGACTTGCCCTTCATGGGCTGCGGTGAATTTGATCTAGGGCTGCTGCGCGTCAAAATCGGCAGGCTCTCTGTCGCCGGTGAGTTAGGCTACGAGATCCACTGCAAAGCGGTCGAACATATCGGCTTGCGCAAAATGCTGCTGGAGGCGGGGGCCGATCTGGGCATCCGCGAATACGGGTTCAACGCACTGCTCAGCCTGCGCCTCGAGAAGAGTTTCGGCATCTGGAGCGCCGAGTTCACTCAAGGCTACACCGCCGCGCAGACCGGCATGGATCGCTGGATCGACTGGTCCAAGCCTGACTTCAACGGCAAGGCCGCCGCGCTGGCGGAACGCGACGGCAATGGCCCCGCACAAGTGGTGGTGCCTTTGGAAGTCGAGGCCGAGAACGCCGATGCCAGCGGCTACGAGCCTGTGTGGAAAGACGGCAAAATGGTGGGGTTTGTCACCTCCGGCGGCTACGGGCACACGCTGGGCAAATCGCTGGCCATGGCCATGGTGGACGCGGCGGCGGCGGGCGAGGGGACGGAGCTCAGCGTGCATGTCGTCGGCGTCGAGCGCAAAGCCCGGGTCATCGCCCCGTCACCTTACGATCCGACGGGCAAAGTGATGCGCGGATGAGCGACGGGCCTCGCAAAACGCGCAGGCGGGGCAGGGCGGAGGCCAAGGCCGCGCCCGTGCAACGCGAGGTCAATTACCGCCAGCTGAAAAACCCCTTTCCCCCGATGGAGGTGTTCTCCGCCGATCAGATCGCGGACATGCACGATGCCGCCCTGCGCACGCTTGAAGATCTGGGCATAAAGACCCTGCTGCCCCAGGCGCGTGCGATCTTCAGGCAAGGCGGCGCGAAGGTCGACGGCGAGATGGTCCATATCGGCCGCGACATGGTGGAGGCCGCGCTGGCCTCCGCCCCCAAATCCATCCTCTGCCGCGCAGGCGCGCGCGACCGCGACGTGCTGCTGGAGCTTGGCTCGCTGGTGTTTCAACCCGGCGCAGGCGCGCCGCATGCCACCGATCTTGACCGCGGCCGCAGGCCCGGTTCTGGCCGTGATTTCCGCGAGCTGATCCAGCTGACGCAGCATTTCGACGTCTTCCAGATGATGCCGCCGCTTATTGAGCCGCAGGACGTGGCCACGCAACTTCGCCACTATTTCACCATGGAGGCGCAGCTGACCTTGTCGGATAAGCTGCCCTTCATCTTCTCGCGCGGCACGCCGCAGGTGGAAGAGAGCTTCGAGATGCTGCGCGATTTTCGCGGGCTCAGCGACGATGCTTTTATGGCGGAGCCGCAGAGCTACACGATCATCAACACCAACAGCCCGCGCACGCTGGACATCCCGATGGCCCAAGGTCTGATTGATTTTGCCCGCGCGGGGCAGGTGTCGATTGTCACGCCCTTCACCTTGATGGGTGCGATGGCCCCGATCACCGTGGCGGGCGCGATCACCTTGAGCCATGCCGAAGCGCTGGCCGCGATCACCCTGACCCAGCTCGTGCGCCCCGGCGCGCCGGTCTGCTACGGCACCTTCACCTCAAACGTAGACATGAAATCCGGAGCGCCCGCTTTCGGAACCCCCTCGCATTTTCAAGCCTCGCTCGCAGCAGGCCAATTGGCGCGGTTCACCGGCTTGCCGTGGCGCTCAGCGGCGGGGTCAGCGTCCAATTTGAACGACGTGCAGGCGGCCAATGAGAACCAGATGGGGCTCTGGGGCTGCCTGATGGCCGGGGCCACGGTGGTCATCCATTCCGCAGGTTGGCTGGAGGGCGGCTTGTCCGTTTCCTATGAAAAGCTGATCACCGATGTGGAGGTGCTGAACATGGTGGCCGAGCTTTGCGCAGGCGCGCGGGCGGGACCGGAGGAGATCGGGTTTGAGACCGCGCTAAGCGAGGTCGCGCCCAGCGGGCATTTCTTCGCGACCAGCCAGACCATGGCGCGCTACAACACCGAGTTTTACGAGCCGGTTGTGCATGACTACGCCAATTTCGGCACGTGGGAAGAGCGCGGCGCGCAGGATGCCAGCACGCGGGCGACGCAGGTGTGGAAGGACATTCTGGCGGCCGATGCGCGGCCTGTGCTGGATGCGGATAGGGTCGCGGGGCTGCAGGACTACATTGGCCGCAGGACTGAGGCAGGTGGTGCACCGCCTGAAAGTTGAGAGGCTTTCGCCGACTGCGTCGGCGATCCGTTGGGGGACCGCTTCGCTCTCCCCCAAACCCCCTCCGAGAGTATTTTGAACCAAATGGAAACCGGGGCCGTCAGAGCTGTTTCAGCTGGTGGGTTTCCAGAAGCGCGATGAGCGTGGCTTTGGCCGCGTCGCGATGGGCGCGGTGGAGCTGCGCGGCCTTGTCCGGCGCACCCGAGGCGATGGCGTCGAGCACGCGCCGGTGGTCGTCATTGGATTGCAGCGGCGGGTCGCGCATATAAAGCGTCACCTGCCGCGCGCGGCGGACCTGATCGGCCATCATCTGCACGATGGAGGCGATGCGGGCGTTTTGGCCTAAACGGACGAGCTCCATGTGGAACTGGTCATCGGCGCTGGCCCAGGCCTCGCGATCCTCGGAGGCCAGCGCGCGGTCCATATTGTCAATACTGCGGGCCAGTGGCGCGAGGGCCTCCGCGTCATGGCCTGCCTCAGCCGCGCGGCGGGCGGCAAGGCTTTCCAGCTCGGTCAGCACGTCGTAAATCTCCGCCATATCCTTGGGGGAGATCGGCCTGATCCGCACGCCTTTGCGGGGCCGCACATCGACCAGCCCTTGGCTTTCCAGCACCAAAAGCGCCTCCCGGACCGGGGTGCGGGACAGGCCCAGCTGCGCGGCCAGCTCGGTTTCGAGATGGTCAGAGCCGGGGGGCAGCTCCCCTTTGAAGATCAGGTTGCGCAGGCGTTCCACGGCCATGGCGGTGCTGGAGGGTTTGTTCATGTCAGCGTCAGTTTTGCGCCGCGCTCCGCCGAGCGGTAGATCGCGGCCTCGACGCGCAGGACATTGAGGTAGTCCTGCGCCAGATTTTCAAAAGCGGAGCCGTCTTGCAGCGCCTGAGCGACATGGGCGCAAAGCGCGTAGGTGCAATCGCCGCCGAACGTGTCATGGGTGTCGGAGGGCAGAAGCTCGGTGCTATCTGTCGTGCCAAAGGCCCGCAGCGTGACCGACCCGTCGCCCCAGAGGTTCAGCGTGCCCTCGGTGCCCTCAAACACGCCTTCGCCCATGGTGCGGCGGGTGTTGGTCGCGGCGTGGTCAAGGCAGCGGTTGCCGTCAAAGAGGCAGCGCATGCCGTCTGGGTGATCGAGGGTGAAAAACCCCGCATCCTCGCCCGCAATCGCGTCATTCACGCGCCGCAAATCAGCGTAGACCGCCACCGGGTCGCCGAAGAGAAACCGGAACGTGTCGATCCAATGCACGCCCGTTTCATGGATCAGAAAACGAGGCATTTGCTGAAAATAGGGCTGGCGGTCGAGATAGGCGCGCGCCCCCTGACCGTCGCCGGGGCGCAGATGGAACCGGGCTTGCAGAGGCCTGCCGATATCGCCCGCCGCGATGCGGTCGCGGATCACGCGATACCAAGGCTGGAACCTGAAATTCTCGTGTATGATCAGCGGGATACCGGCGGCTTGCGCCTTCTGGCTGATCTCTTCTGCTTCAGCCAGAGAGGTACAGAACGGCTTTTGGCAGATGATGGCTTTCAGGTCATGTTGCAGCGCCTGCGTGATGGCCTCCGCATGGGTTTCGGGCGGGGTGATGATGTCGAGAATGTCCGGCTTTGCCTGCCCCAGCATCTGCGCGAGGTCGTCGTAGACGGGCAGGCCGGTGGCCTCCGCCTTGGGGCGGTCGCGGTTGGTCAGGCCCACGATCTGCGCGCCGTCAATGCGCCGCCAAGCGTCAAAATGAAATTGGCTGAAATAGCCCGCGCCAATGCAGGCGACCTTCAGCATCCAAGCGCTTTCTGCACTGCTTGGGCCGCCTGCACCGTGGAGGCCGTGCCGCCCAGATCCGCCGTCACATCGGCGCGGGCGGCGACCTGCGCATCGACTGCCTCGCGCAGCCGCGCGCCGTCCTCACACATCGCGGGCAGGTTGTGTTTGAGCCCCAGCCAATCCAGCATCATGGCCCCTGACAGGATCATCGCAAACGGGTTGGCGCGGCCTTGCCCCGCAATATCCGGAGCCGATCCGTGGCAGGGCTGAAACACCGCCTGATGCAGGCCAATGTCAGCCGAAGGCGCCAGCCCCAGCCCGCCCATCAGCCCGGCACCCAGATCGCTGAGAATGTCGCCAAACATGTTTTCGGTCACCATCACGTCGAACTCCCACGGCTTTTGAACCATCCACAGGGCGGTGGCGTCAACATAGGCGTGGTCGGCGGTGAGGCCCTTGTGCTTGGCGGCCTCCTCGTCGAACAGCTGGCGGAAGAAGGCGAAGGCGCGGAAGACGTTGGCCTTGTCGACGCAGGTGACGCGGCCCGGCCCGCGGCCTTGGGCTTTGCGCTCCCGCGCCATGTTGAAGGCGAAGGCGAAAAGCTGTTCGCAAACGTCACGCGTGATCAGCAGCGTTTCGCGGGCCTCGTTTTCGGTGACCTCGCCGGTGCCTTGGGTGTGGAACAGCCCTTCGGTGCTTTCGCGGATCAGCACGAAATCGATGCCTTTGCCCTCCGGCAGCTTCAGCGGGGTCAGCCCGCCGGGTGCCACGCGCACGGGGCGCACGCCTGCGAAGAGTTTGAAGGCTTTGCGCAGGTCAATCTGTGGCGAGATCTCGGTGCCGTCATCGTAGCGCACATCCGGCAGCCCCATGGCCGAGAGTAGGATTGCGTCGGCGACCTCAGCGGCTTTCAGCGAGGCCTCGGGCAGGCTGTCGCCGGTCTTTGCGTAATGCGCGGCCCCTGCGGCGTGGCTCTTGAAATTCAGCGCGTAGGTCCCGGATTTGGCGGCCAAAGCGCCCAGCAGCGCGGTGGTGGGGGCGGTGATTTCCGGCCCGATGCCGTCGCCTTCGAAAACGGCTATGTCGAAACTCTGTGCCATGAGAGGCCTTCCTGCTTAATGTATACATTAACGCATACATTAGAAGACCCTTCGGCGAAAGCCCTTAATAGTCCTTTTCGAAAAACACGCCCAGCGAGGTCTCCCCCACGGAATTGGCGCTGCCGCGCGCGGTCAGGTTGGGCGTCAGGTCAATGTTCAGCGAGACCTCCGCGCCGTCCTCTCCGCCCAGTTCGACATCCGTGTAGATGTTGTCCGAGATGTATTTTCCGACCCGCAGCGCGGTGTTGCCTTCGGCGTCGGTGGTCACGTCCAGATCATCCAGATCAAAGCTGCGGCGCAGTTGCGACACGACCCCGCCATCGCCGCCGCCCGCCAAAGTGGCCACGGCATTGGCCAGTTGCAGCGCTTGGAAGGCCGAAAGCTGCGTGGCGTCGCGGCCAAAGAAAATCTGCGCCAGCACCTCGTCCTGCGGGGCCTCGGGGGAGGATTCGAACCGCACCTCGGGCTCGGAGGCTGCGCCCTCGATGATCACACTGGCGGTGCCTGCTTGGGTGCGGGTGGTGGCGACAAAGCGCAGGAACGGGTCGAAATTGCCCTGCAACTGAACGCTGCCTTCATCCAGCGTGAAGCGTTTTTCCAGAATGTCCAAGCGGCCCCGGATCAGCTCGAACCGACCCGCAGAGACGATGTTTGCCGTGGTTCCTGTCAGCCGCAACTGCCCGCCAAGTTCTGCATCCAGACCGCGCCCGCGCACGAAAATTCGGGCAGGGGCGGCGATCGTCACATCAAGCGGGAAGGCAGGCCCCGCCGCGCCGCTCTCGGGCGCTGTGTCCTTGATCAGCCCGGCTTTGCCTTGCGTCTGGCGCACAGCGTCCGAGGCGCGGATATGGGTGATCTCGGGCACGATGGTGAAGCCGCCCAGTCCGGTGGACGGCACCGTCACCTGCGTCTCGCCCACGTTGATTTGTCCCGCGATACGCGCGCCACCTTGCAGCGGGCCGTTGACGGTCAATGCGCCGTTCAAAATGGTGCGGTACAGTGCCGGGTCCACGACCTGCACCTGCTCAATGCCGATATCAAACTGCGCGGGCATGGCCCCCGTCAGCGTCACCGGCCCCCGCAAGCTGACCCGTCCGCCGGACGACACGTCGCCGCTCACATTCACCTCCGCGCGGCCCGAGGCCAGCGCCACATCGGCGTTGATCCCGGTCAAAGCGACCCGGAAGCTTGGTGCAGAAAGGCGTCCATCCGAGGCCGTGATCCGTCCTGAAACAGAGCTCAGCGCCGCCGGGCCATCGACCCGCAAATCAAACCGCGCCTGCCCTTGCAAGCTGCGCGGTTGGATGAAGGGATTGGCCAAGGCCAACGGCAGGTCTCCGGCGGCAGAGAGCGCCAGTTGCCCGTCATTCGCCACACGTCCCGTGACGTCAGCCGCGGCCCCGGCAGGCCCTTGCAGCGCGGTGTCAATGAACCAGCCCGCGCTTTCCTGACGCGCATTGCCGTTCACTGAAAGCGGCCCCGAGAATTGCGGCACAAGCGGCGCGACATTTGGCAGCCTCAACGCGAAATCCACAGCTGGGGCGGGCCCGGTCACAGCGCCGCTGACCTGCGCGTCCAACCCGTAAGGGCCGTCGGCCTGCGTCTCAACCACAAGGCTTTCGCCCTGCATCTGCGCCGTGCCAGAGACACTCAGCGGTCCGTTAAATTGCGGCGCGAAGGGCTGCACATTTGGCAGCCGCGCGTCAAAGCGAACATCCGGCGCGTTCTCGCCCGTCACGCGCCCCTCGACCGCCGCGACCAGCCCGTAAGGACCATCGGCTTGCGTGTCGACCACAATGCCATCACCCTGCATCTGCGCCGTGCCGGAGACGCTGAGCGGCCCGTTAAATTGCGGCGCGAAGGGCTGCACATCCGGCAGCCGCGCGTCAAAACGAACATCCGGCGCGTTCTCGCCCGTAACGCGCCCCTCGACCGCTGCGACCAACCCGTAAGGCCCGTCCACATCCGTGTCGAGCCGCCAGCCCTCGGTTGATTGTGCCGCCGTGCCGCGCAGCGTGGCCGCACCCTCATAGGCGGGAACCAGCGGCTTGATGTCGGGCAGGGCCAGCACGAAATTCAGCGCCGCATTCGGCCCGGTGGCCAGCCCGTCGATGCTGGCGGTTGCATCAAACGGCCCGTCAGCGTCCACATCCACCGACCAGCCGCGCGTGTCTTGCTGAGCGCGCCCTGCGACGGTCAGCGGGCCGTCCAGCTGCTCCGCGACCAGCCCGGCCTCGTTCAGTTTGGCGTCGAACGTGACCTCGGAGGCTTCCGTGGCCAGCCGCGCATCGCCGGTAAATGACAGCTGCGCATTACGCAGATCGAGCCCGCGCAGCACGGTGCCGTCCATGTCGCGCAGCGCTTCCATGCGCAAGGTTGTCCGCCCGGCCAAGAGCGCATCTGCCTGCGCAATCCCGGTGGAGACCCCCTCAACCTCGCCCGCCACGTCCATATCGAAACTGCCGCCCAAATCCGCGCGCCCGTCCAGCGCCAGCTCGGCCTCGCCCTGCAAATCCTGCCCGCTGATCGCTGAGAAGCGCGACAGATCTTGCGCCGATAGCATAATGTCGAACAGCGTCTCGAACCCGTCTTCCAAGGCGCCGATCGTGGCCTCCCCGGTCAGCGCGTAATCGGCGCCGCTCAGCGCCAGCCCGGTCAGTTTGATCGGCTGGTCTTCGACAAAGTCCACTGTCAACGCGCCGGACAAAGCGTCGCCCACGGCCTGCGCCAAGGCGTCATCCTCCAGCGCCACGCCGTCCACGTTCAGCGCCACATCTGCCGTCACCCGGCCAATAGCGCCGACCGCTCCGTCCAGCACGCCGCTGGCCTCAAGCGCCATCTGTCCTAGCTCCATGCCGGGCCGCGTGAAGCCTTGCGCGTCAAACGCGCCTTGCCAGCTTTGGCCGTCCTCGGCGTCATAGGTCACGCGCAAGTTTGCCGTGTTCACGCGGGTCTCTTCGCCGGGGATGGGCAGCAAGACAGGCGCGCCGTTCGCGGCCCCCAAATCGCCCGTCAGGTCCAGCTTCACCGGCCAGCTATCCGCGTTCAGCGCCACCGTGCCGCCCAGTCGTAGCGCCTGCGTGTCGAGCATCAGCTCGTCCAATGTCAGCGCGCCGTCCGCACCTTGCGCGCCCGAGACGACAAGTTGCAGATCGTCGCCAAAGAAGGACCGGTATTGCGGCGCAAACAGCGCTGTGACATCGCCGCCAATATCTGCGGAGAATTGCCGCCCATCCGTGCCGCCCCCTCCGCGCAGCACCACTTGTCCGCTCAGGCGGTCCTGCCCATCTGTGGCCAGCCTTATGTCGGTCGCGAAATCGTCCAGCGGGCCTTCGCCTGCCAGCTCAAGGGCGACGCCAGGCATGCCGGGCAGCTCCAAAAGCTGCGCCGCGATGCCGCCGGGGTCTTCTTCCAATGTCAGCGACAGGGTCAGCGGCGCGTCGCCGCCCTCAAACCCGGCATCGACAGTGAAAAGGCCGCGCTGGCCGTCGATCCGCTCCGCGTTGAGCACAAGCTTGCCCGCGCCACCCGCCAAGCTGCCGGAGGCGTCCAGTTTCAAACGTGCATCCTGTCCCAGAACCGCCGCGCCAAGCGTGATCTCCGCAGCGGCCAACCGGTTGATCACCACCGATACGGGCAGGTCTGGCAACGCAAAGCCCTGCGCCTCCGCAGGCGGCAGCGCGTCCTCTTCGGCGACGGGCGGGCGGGGCAAAACAATCCGTGCGGTGGACAGTTCTTCAATCTCGATACGGCCGCGCAGCAGCGCGCTGCGGTTCCAATTGAGGACCACATCCTCAAGCGTCAGCCAGATGCCCTGCGCGTCGGCAAAGGTGATCTGCTCTATCGTGGCCTCGCTGGAAAACGCGCCGGCAAAGCCGTCGATCTGCACGTCGCGCCCCTCTCCGCCAAGGCTGTCTTGCAGCAGCCGGGTCAGGTAGCCTTTGTCATCCTCCTGCGCGGTGGCGGCGACAGGCAGCAGCAGGGCAAATATGAAAAGCAGTCTCGCCAACATCAGAACGCCTGCCCAATGCCGATGTAGATCTCAAAGCCGGTATTGTCGCCCGGCCCGCTGACGGGCACGCCCACATCCACCCGGATCGGGCCAATGCCGGTGTCATAGCGCACGCCAAGCCCGGCGCCGCTATGCCAGTCGCCGTTTGAGCCATCCGGGAAGGCCTCGGCGCTGATGAAGCCCGCGTCATAAAAGCCCACGAGGCTCAGCTTGTCGGTGGTCTTCACGCGCAGCTCCCCGGACAGGCCCAGAAAGGAGCGTCCGCCGATCTCCTGGCCGCCGCCCAGATCAATGCCCAGCGATTGGAAATCCTGCCCGCGCACCGTGCCGCCGCCGCCGGAGTAAAACAGAAAATCCGTGGGCGCGTTCGCCAGTGACGGCCCGGCCAAAGAGCCCAGCTGCCCGCGCAGCGCGAAGGTCAGGCCTTGCGACGCGCCGACGGTTTTATAGGCGCGGCCATCAAGATAGGTGCGCAGGCCGTTATCTGTGCCAGCAATGGCGACAAACGGCGTCAGGCTGGCCAAGGCGTAATATCCCGAGGTGGGGTTCAGCTCGCTGTCGCGATAGTCAAATTCGGCCGAGGCGGGCAGGGTGAAAATCGTATAATCCCGCTCCCCGAACGCATCCACCGTCTTGGCCCGCGCCAGGCCCAGCCCGAACGTGTATTCGCGCTGCTCGGAGGCAAAACGGCGGATGCCCGCCTCCACCGATACGCGGTCGGAGGTGAAGCTTTCCTCGTTCAGGCTTTCGATCTCGGCCATCGCGAAAAAGTCGGTGTCCTCATTGAACGTGGCAGGCCGGGTAAAGCGCGCCGTCAGCCGGTAATCTTCCCCGCCGGTCTGCCCGCCAATCCCTTCGACGCCCGCCTCCAGCCGCAGCCGTTCCGCGCCGCCAAACAGGTTGCGGTGCATCCAGAAGGCTTCCAGCCCCAGACCGTCGGTCGTGGAAATCTCCGCGCCAAAGCCGAAGCGCCTTGGCTTCTCCTCGACGAATTGCGCCTCGATATCGAGCGTGTTGTTTGGCCCGATCTGTTCTGCCTCGCTCAGTGCGGCAACGCTGAACACGCCGGTGCGGCGCAGGCGTATGGTGGCGCGGCGAATTTCTTCGGGGTCAAACACTTCGCCCGTCGGAAGGCCTGTAATGTCGATGATCCGGTCGGTGCGCACGGCTTGATTGCCGCGCGCAATCAGATTGCCAAAACGCAGCAAGGGGCCGGGGTTGAGCGCGACATTGACGTCGAGCCGCCGCTGCGCATGGCGCGCGGTGATCTGTTGGTCGCCCAGCGCCACTTTGGCGTGGCCCGCGTCGCGCCAATCCTCAATGCCTTGGTCCACGGCGCTTCTGATCGCGCGGGTGGTGGCGGTTTTACCGGTCTGAAACGCCCCCGAGCTCCGCGCGTCGCGGGGCAGGGGGGCAAGGGCAGTTTCGCCAAATTGAAAGAGCGGGCCGGGGACGACGCGTATCTCGATCCGGCCGATCCGGCCGGGCGCTTCAAGCGGGGAGATCGCGGCGGCCTCGCGCCCGTCAATGCGGATATTGACCACGGGTGCGAAATAGCCCTCGTCATAGAGCGTGCCGACGATGCGGCCATATTCGGCTTGCGCAGCGGCCAGCACGTCTTGCGGGTCGGCTTGGTCCTGCCCGGCGAGGGGCACCAAAAGGGAGGCGGTCTCCAGCCGTTCGTTCACGCTGTCAGAGGCAAGGCTCGACGAATATCTCAGCTCGAACGCCCAAAGCGGAGATGCTGCACAGGCCAGTGCCGCCGTCACGCCCGCGATTTTCCCCCAGATCATCCGTCTCATTGCCTTTCATCACGAGGGCTCGATTCGCCTCGCCACAGTCCCAATCTGCGCGTCGCGGGCTACAGGCACAAACACCTATCTGGGGACAAAGTTCCGCATCACGTTTTTATGTAGCGCGACCCGCGGTGCAGTCACCTGTCCGGCCTAGATTTGAAGCAGTTTTCCGGGTCCCGTAGCGTCAAGCGCTGCACCCGCCTTTTGCAGCATATCCCAGATCAGGACCTGATTGCTCGACAGCACCGGCAGGCCGGTCGCCGCCTCCAGCGGCGCGATGGAGGGGAAGGTCCGCAAATTGGTGCAAGACAGGAAAATGCCGTCCACCCCGCCTTGGCCCGCCAGCTCAATCGCGGCGCGCTGCACGGAAGCCGCGTCGATGCGCACGACTTTCTGCTCCTCGGCCTCCTCAAAGGAGCCAAAGACGGGCGTGGCGATGCCCGCGTCTTGCAACACGTCCCGCAGCCGGGCGGAGACCTCCGCCACATAGGGCGACAGCATGGCCAGCCGGGTGACGCCGAGATGGCGACAGGCAGCAATCAGGGCGGAGACGGGCTCTGTGACATGCGCCGCGTCTACGCCGTCGCGCACCAGCTCGGCGATGCGCGCGGCCCCGATCTGCGCGGTGCCAGAGGTGCAGCCATAACCCACCACATCAAACGCCAAACCACGCGGCAGCAGCCCGGCGGCGGCGGGCAGGGCGTGTTCCATCGCTTGCAGGCTGTCCGGGCTCACCTCCAACCCGCTGGGCACGCGGGTGACATGCAGGGCGGTGTCTCGCGGCAAGACATGGCGAAAATCCTGCTCTATCGTTTCGTCCGATTGCAGCACCACCAGCCCGAGCGTCTTTTGCGGCAGGGCCTCCAGACTGTAGTCAAACGCGCTCACGCGCCCTCGCTCAAAACGCATAAAACGCGCGCGTTTTGGGTCAAACCAAAGGCCCGGTCATCGGCCATGAGTGCGGCCAGCCCCGCCCCGCCGGAGGGGGAGGTGGCCAGCTCGAACCGCGACAGCGCCCCGGTCAGCTTGCGCGCCTCGGCGTCGGTGAGGGTGCAGAACCAATCCGCGTCGCGGGCCAGCCCTTTGAGGGCAATCAGCGACGGCTCCTTGCAATCCAGTCGCCCCATGTTGGACACGGGCCCGTCCGCCTTGACCACACGCCCCGCCTGAATGGAGCCCATCAGGGCCGGGGCCGCGCTGGGCTCAACAACCACAATAATCGGATCCTCACCCCAGACCGCGCGGATGGCAGCGGCGCAGGCACCGGCAAATCCGCCCACACCGGCTTGCAAAAAGACATGGGTGGCGGGGACGCTCATCTGGTCAAACACCTCGTCCATCAGGGCCAGATACCCTTCCATGACGCGGAAAGGCGGCTCCGTGTAGCCCTCCCAGGAGCTGTCCGACAGCAGGTGCCAGCCATGCTCCTCGGCGGCGGCAGCAGCAGCCTCCATGCTTTCCTCGTAAGTCTCGCCCTTGCGGCGGACCTCCGCGCCCAAATTCTGCAAGCGCTCTGCAAAGCTGCCGGGCACGGAGTTGGCAATATAGATCACCGCCTGCGCGCCGAAGACCTTGGCCCCGGCGGCAACCGACAGCCCGTGATTTCCTGCGCTGGCCGTCACATAGGTGCGCCCTTGCGCCTGCCCGGCGGCGGCGTCGCGGGCAATCACGTAAGCCGCGCCGAGCGCTTTGAAACTGCCCAGCCCCATCCGGTCGCGCTCGTCCTTGACATGAACCTGCGACACGCGGGCCAGCCCCTCGACCTGTCGCAAAGGGGTCACGCCCGCCTCCGGGCAGCGCGCGAGCAACGACCGCGCGGCGGCCATGTCGGCGCTGGGAAAAGGCACGCCGTCTGGCAGCTCTATTGTGGCCGCGGCGCTGCGGAATGGGTTTTCAAGAATTTGCATGATGCTCTCCCTGCGCTCACCCTGTCGCAGGGGCGGGCACTACGCAAGCCTCATGGCGATAGGCCCCCAATGGCGCGGATATGCTCCAGCACCGCCTCCACCCCCGCGCCGTGGCGCAACTGGGCAAAGACCACCGGGCGGGCGCCGCGTTGCTGGGCCGCGTCCCGCGCCATGACCTCCAGTGACGCGCCCACATGCGGGGCGAGGTCGGTCTTGTTGATCACCAGCACATCTGAGCGCGTCAGCGCGGGGCCGCCTTTGCGCGGGATCTCCTCTCCGGCGGCCACGTCAATCACATAGAGCGTCATATCCGCCAGCTCCGGCGAGAAGGTCGCACTGAGATTGTCGCCGCCGCTTTCAATAATCACCGCGTCGAGGTCGGGAAAATCCTTTTGCAGCGCGTCAATCGCCGCCAGATTGATCGAGGCATCCTCGCGGATCGCCGTATGCGGGCAGCCGCCGGTCTCCACGCCCCTGATCCGGTCCGAGGGCAGGGCCTGCATGCGCACCAGCGCCTCCGCGTCCTCTTGGGTGTAGATGTCATTGGTCACCACCGCGATGGAATGCGTGTCGCGTAAAGCATTGCACAGGGCGGCGGTCAGCGTGGTTTTGCCCGCACCCACCGGCCCGCCTATGCCAATACGCAATGGCCCGTTCATCGTTTTTGTCATGTCCGAAATATCCTTGTCCCAAGCGTTTCGTGCCGCATGGAGGCTACATCCGCCCCCCAGGCCGCCCCGCCGATATCATCCAGCCCCGCGCCGCGCGTCTGGTCAGCCACCTCTTTGCATGTCGCGCCCAGCCGCCGCACGATCTCTTGTGCGCGCGATTGCCCCAAGGGCGACAGCCGCTGCGCGGCGCTGGTCAGATTGCTAGCAAAAGCGTGCAGATAGAGCAGCACCACCGGCTCAAGCGGCAGCTCTTGTACCCGCGCCGCGTGGCCCAGCGCCACGGGGTAGATATAATCCGGCACGTCCATCCCGAAGGCCTGCCGCAAAATTCTGGCAAAGGCCGCACCTTGCTCCGCGCTTTCCAGCGCCCGCTCGCGGGACGGCGCATGTGCCCGGCCCAGCGCGTCTGCCTCCTCCGCCTGCGCGGCAAAGCCCGCGCGGATCAAGATCGCATCGTTGCGCCCCGCGCCATGGCGCAGGCAATCGGCCAACCAGTCCTCGATAGTCAGCTCCGGCTCTGTGTCCAGAGCCTGCTCCAGCCCGTGGCTGTAGCTGAACGCCCCAATGGGAAAGGCCGGGGACAGCCATTGCGTCAGCATCATCAGCTGCTCTGCGGTGGGTTCCATCTCAGTGGCTATGCCCATGCGTCCGCCCATGCCCGTAAGCGCCGCCTTCAGGGGTGAAGGGGGCCGTCACCTCGCGCACTGAGGCCCCCAGCCGCTCCATCAGGTCGCGGATCACATGGTCGGGCTGGACCAGCACGCGGTTGGCCTCGATCTGGGCGGGGCAATGGCGGTTGCCGATATGCCAGACCAGCGGCAGCAAGTTGGGCGCGGTGATCTCCAGCAGCGCCTCTTGCGCCGCCACCACTTCGATGCGCGTGCCGTCCTCCAGCTCAAAGCAATCGCCCTGATCGAGGGAAGCCGTCTGCGGCAAATCCACCAGAAAGCTCTCGCCCGCATCGGTGCTCAACACTTTGCGCCGCAGGAACCGGTCCTCATAGCTCAGCGTGCAGCGGGCCTCCGCCCGGCCTTTCACAATCTTGGAGGCCACCTGCATCTAACCCGCCAGCCTTTGTTCGGCCAGCGTCACCCAGTAAGAGCATCCCAGCGGGATCACCTCGTCATTGAAGTCATATTCGGGGTGGTGCAGCCCGTGGTTCTTGCCGCCCTCGGTCTTGACGCCCAGCTGGATATAGGCGCCGGGGCAGGCCTGCAGCATATAGGCAAAATCCTCGCCCCCTGTGACGCGCGGCGCCTCTGGGTTGACACGGGTCCCGCCCGCCACGGCGCTGGCCGCCGCCACGCAATGCGCGGTTTCGTCCGCATGGTTCGACATGGAGGGGTAGGGGATCTCGTCGCCAATCACCTCCGCCTCAGCGCCATAGCTCTCCGCCGTTAACCGCGCAATATCGGTGATGCGGTTCAGCGCGGTCTGGCGCAGCTCTTCGTCAAAACTGCGCAAGGTGCCGCGCAGCTCGGCATGTTCGGGGATCACGTTATAGGCGTCGCTTTCGGTGCGAAACGAGGTCACGGAGACCACCAGCGGCTGCTGCGGATCAGCGTTGCGCGACACGATGGATTGCAGCGCCATCACCACCGCCGATCCCGCCAGCGTGGTGTCCACCGTCTGGTTGGGCCGTGCCGCATGACCGCCCCGCCCGCGTATCTTGATGGTGAAGCTGTCGCAGGCCGCATAGAACGGCCCAGACCGGATCGCAAATTCACCCAGAGGCACCACGGGCGAGTTATGCATGCCGTAAATTTCCGAGATGCCGAACTGTTCAATCAACCCGTCCTGCACCATCGCTTCCGCGCCTGCGCCGCCCTCCTCGGCAGGCTGAAACACCACCGCGACGCTGCCCTCAAAATTGCGCGTCTCCGCCAGATATTGCGCGGCCCCCAGCAGCATGGCGGTATGCCCGTCATGGCCGCAGGCATGCATCAAGCCTCGCGTCTTCGAGGCATGTGCTGCCCCCGTCGCCTCCAAAATCGGCAGCGCATCCATATCTGCGCGCAGCGCAATCACTTTGCCACCTGCGCCGCCCTTCCCGTGGATCACCCCCACGACACCCGTGCGCCCCAGCCCCTCGACGACCGCGTCACAGCCAAACCCGTGCAGCTTCTCCGCCACAATGCCCGAGGTCCGCTCTGTGTCATAGAGCAGCTCAGGATGGGCATGAAAATCCCGCCGCCACGCGGCGATCTCGGGATGCAACTCGGCAAATCGGTTCCGTATCGGCATAGAAGCTCCTTATTCAACATCTCCACAGTAACGGGCCACCCCCATCATTGCTTCAAAAATACTCCGGGGGTTTGGGGGCAGAGCCCCCATGAAGCGCCTCGGGTTTGGGGGCAGAGCCCCCAACCGGTCGGCACGGGTGCAGCCCCATATCGACCCCTAAAACAGGAAATACCGCTGCGCCATCGGCAGCTCCTGCGCGGGCTCGCAGGTCAGCAATTCTCCATCCGCGCGCACCTCATAGGTCTCCGGGTTCACCTCCACCACTGGCAGCGCGTCGTTCAACCGAAGGTCCTTTTTGCCAATCCCGCGCGTGTTTTCAACTGGCACGCAGTCCTTGGCCAGCCCGAGCCTGCCGCGCAGATCGTCCTGCATGGCGGCGTCCGAGGTAAATACCACCGCAGAACGCTCCACGGCCTTGCCCATCGCGCCAAACATCGGTCTTGTATAAACCGGCTGCGGCGTCGGGATCGACGCATTGGGGTCCCCCATCTGCGCACAGACAATCGAACCCGCCATCAGCACCATCTCCGGCTTCACCCCGAAAAACGCGGGGGTCCACAGCACCAGATCCGCCCGCTTGCCCACCTCAATCGAGCCCACATGCCGCGAGACCCCATGCGCAATCGCGGGGTTGATCGTGTATTTCGCAATATAGCGCCGTACCCGAAAATTGTCGTTCTCGCCCTGCTCCTCAGACAGCCGCCCGCGCTGTTTCTTCATCTTGTCGGCGGTCTGCCAGGTGCGGATCAGCACCTCGCCCACCCGCCCCATGGCCTGGCTGTCGGAGGCAATGATCGAGAACGCCCCCATGTCATGCAAGATATCCTCCGCCGCAATGGTCTCCCGCCGAATACGCGATTCAGCAAAAGCCACATCCTCCGGGATCGACTTGTCGAGATGGTGGCACACCATCAGCATATCGAGATGCTCTTCCAGCGTGTTCACCGTGTAGGGCCGCGTCGGGTTGGTCGAGGAGGGCAGCACATTCGGATCGCCACAAATCTTGATGATATCCGGCGCATGCCCGCCGCCCGCGCCTTCGGTGTGAAACGCATGTATCGTGCGCCCCTTCATGGCAGCGACTGTGTTTTCCACAAAGCCGCTCTCGTTGAGCGTATCGGTGTGGATCATCACCTGCACATCCATGTCATCGGCCACGCTGAGGCAGCAATCAATGGCACCGGGCGTCGTGCCCCAATCCTCATGCAGCTTCATCGCGCAGGCCCCGCCTTTGACCTGGTCGACCAGCGCATCGGGCAGGGACGCGTTGCCCTTGCCAGCAAAGCCTATATTCATCGGCACGCCGTCCACCGCCTGCATCATCCGCCCGATATGCCACGGCCCCGGAGTGCATGTCGTGGCCAGCGTCCCATGCGCGGGCCCCGTGCCGCCGCCCAGCATGGTGGTCACGCCTGAATGCAGCGCGTCCTCGATCTGCTGGGGGCAAATAAAGTGGATATGGCTGTCAAACCCGCCTGCCGTGACAATGCGCCCTTCGGCGGCAATGGCTTCCGTGCCGGGGCCTACCACGATATCCACGCCGGGTTGCGTGTCGGGGTTGCCCGCCTTGCCGATCTTCTCAATCCGCCCGCCGCGCAAGCCAATGTCTGCCTTGTAAATCCCGCTATGATCCACGATCAGCGCGTTGGTGATCACCGTGTCCACCGCGCCCCGCGCCCGCGTCACCTGAGACTGCCCCATCCCGTCCCGGATCACCTTGCCGCCGCCAAACTTGACCTCCTCGCCGTAGCCTCCACGCTCCGCAATCAGGTCGCGCTCCACCTCAATGATCAGATCGGTATCGGCCAGCCTGACCTTGTCGCCGGTGGTCGGGCCAAACATCGCGGCGTAATCGGCTCTGGATATGCTAGCAGGCATGGGTTTTTTCCTCCGCATAGCGGGAGAAAAACCCCCAATTAATCCACAACTTATCCAGATTGCTCGCGACAATCTTTCTCTTTAAGCCAGCGGGTAGAGTAGAACAAAAGAAAAACAGAGCTGGAGATTTTGTATGGATCCAATCGAAATCATTGCGCGAATTTGTATCGAGGTTATCAGGCTGATTGCGGCCAAGCTCTTGGATGAACTCGTCAGGATTTGGCCGAAGTCGAAGTAACATCCTACAACGCCCCCATCACGTCTTGATTAAACCCAAACACCCGCCGCGCGCCTGATATGGCAATCAGCGACACCTCTCGCGCCTGTCCCGGCTCAAACCGCACGGCGGTCCCGGCGGCAATGTCCAAGCGCATCCCGCGCGCCGCATCTCGGTCAAACTCCAGCGCGGCATTCGCTTCGGCAAAATGATAATGCGAGCCCACTTGCACGGGCCGGTCGCCGGTATTGGCCACGTCGAGCACCAAAACCTCCGCGCCTGCGTTCAGCTCCAAATCGCCCTCTGCCGGGAAAATCTCACCTGGGATCATCGCGCGACATCCTCCATCACTGCTTCAAAAATACTCATGGCTCACCGGATCGGGTCATGCACTGTCACCAGTTTGGTGCCGTCCGGGAAGGTCGCCTCGACTTGGACGTCATGGATCATCTCGGCCACGCCTTCCATGCATTGCGCGCGCGTCACCACGCGGGCGCCTGCCTCCATCATCTCGGCCACGCTGCGCCCGTCGCGTGCGCCCTCCACCACCGCGTCGGTGATCAGCGCGATGGCTTCGGGGTGGTTCAGCTTGACGCCGCGCGCCAGCCGTTTGCGGGCCACCTCGGCGGCCATGGAGATCAGAAGTTTGTCTTTTTCACGCGGGGTCAGCTGCATTGCTACAAGGTCCAGGTTCGGGGAATGTCAGTGCCGCTCAGGGCGGCAAGAAGCGGCATCGCCACAGCGCGCAGCGCTTTGGCATCCGGCGCAATCAGGCGGGCCACGAGCAGGTCGGGGGCTTTCAGGCTGGCGCCGCCGTGCGGCCCGATCAGATCGCGGGCGCTGTCCAGATGCGCCTCCGCGCCGGGGCCTGCAAAGACCAGATTGGCCACCGCATGCGCGCCGCCCGCGATGGCTGCGCGGCCCAGCATATCCGCAATCGCGCCGTCCAGCCGGGTGGCGTCGGCATGGATCAGGGTGCCGTCCCGGCGAATGCGCAAACTGTCTTTCAACGCGCCCTCTTGCAGCACCTCGCCCATGGCGTGGCGGCCAAAGATCAGCGGCTCGATCATCAGGAACGTGGCGTCGGGGGCGAGGTTCACCTCCAGCCGCCGCTCCAGCCGGGAGCGGTCAAACAGGATCGTCTCCTGCGGCAGCCAATGCAGCGTCGCCCCATCACCTACCTCCAGCACGCTCGACATGCGCGCCACGGTTTTGTCGGGGCTGCGATAGACGCGCTCCGCCGTCTGGGTGGTCAGGCTCAGCGTCGTGCCGGGGCCCGCCTCTGCGGCCAGCTCGAACCGGTCGCCCCCGGTCATGCCGCCTGCGCAGTTGATCATCACGGCGCGCAGCTCAGGGCCGGGGCCGCGCGGAAACATCAGCCGCATGGAGCCCGCCTGATGCAGCCCGTCAATCACCGACAGCGCTTCGCGCCGTTTGCTCGACAGGTGCAGCCGCCCGCGCGCGCGTTGCGGCGCAGCGGCGTGTGGCCCGGTCAAAGAGGCGGTGTGTATCGTGATGGCGGCAGCTCCTTTGGGCTAAGTGAAACCAATCCGCGCGGCCACGGGCAAGCCCGCAGGCGCAACTGTGTGGGATTTTTGCCATGTGCCGCGCGATCTGCCCAAAAATGAGGCACCCTTGATCTGCTAGCGGCCCCGCATCCCGCTCAGGCCTTGCGTCACCATAAAGATAAGCGCGGCGACGCAGACAATGGACGGCCCCGCCGGGGTGTCAAACTGCGCGGAGGCTTGCAGCCCCGCCACCGCCGCCGCAATGCCGATGATCGCGGCCAGCGCGCCCATGCCTTCAGGTGTGCGCGCCAAAGGCCGCGCGCCTGCCGCCGGGATGATCAGCATCGCGGCGATCAGCAGGACGCCCACCACTTTTATGGCCACGGCGACAGTCACCGCCAAAGCCACGGTCAGGATCAGCCGTTCGCGGGCGGGGTTGATGCCGCTGGCATGGGCCATGTCGCTGCTCAGCGTGGCGGCCAGAAGCGGCTGCCAGCGCCAGAACATCAGCCCCAACACGATCAGCGAGCCGGCCCAGATCACCGCCAGATCGACGCGGCCCACCGCCAGAATGTCGCCAAAAAGGTAGGACATAAGATCCAGCCGCACGCCCTCCAGCAGCGACACCGCGACCAACCCCAAGGCCAGTGCCGAATGCGACAACACGCCCAGCATCGTGTCGATGGCCAGCACCCTGCTGCTCAGCCCGGAGACCAGCAGCGCCATGACCAGTGCCACGCCCAAAACGCCCGCGAAAATGGAGATCGACAGCGCCAGCGACAGCGCCACGCCCAGCACGGCGGCATGGGCCGTGGCGTCTCCGAAATAGGCCATGCGCCGCCAGACCACGAAACAGCCCAGAGGGGCGGCGGCCAGGGCCACGCCGATGCCTGCCAGCGTGGCGCGGATCAGGAAGTCGTCAAGCATGATCATGCTCGTGGTCATGATCATGGTGGTGATGGTGGTCGTGGTCATGGCGGTAAAGCGCCAGTGCCCCGCCGGTCCCCGACCCGAACAAGGCGCGGTATTCCGGCGCGGAAGCCACCACGTCAGGCGCGCCGTGGCAACACACATGGCCGTTGAGGCAAATCACGCGGTCCGACGCGCTCATCACCACATGCAGCTCGTGGCTGACCATCAGCACGGCGCAGCCGGTCTGGGCCCGCAAGGCCTCGATCTGGCGGTAAAACCCGGCAGAGCCCGGTTGGTCCAGACCCGTCGTCGGCTCGTCCAGCACCAGCAATTGCGGGTCCTCCAACAAGGCACGCGCCAGCAAAACGCGCTGAAACTGTCCGCCTGATAGCTCAGACATTTGCCGCTGTTCCAGCCCTGCGGCCCCTGCTTGGGTCAGCGCCTGCGCACGCGCAGCGGCATCACGGCGCACGGGCAGCGACAGGAAGCGCGTCACGGTCAAAGGCAGGGTCGGGTCGATGCTCAGCGCTTGCGGCACATAGCCCACGCGCAGCCCCTCCGCGCGGGTAACCTGCCCCTGTTTCAACGGCACCGCGCCGATCAGCGCGCGCAGCAGCGTGGTCTTGCCCGATCCGTTCGGCCCCACCACCGTGATAATCTCGCCGGGGCGGACCTCCATGTCGACATGTTGCAGCGCCAGATGACCGTTCATCGCCACGCTGACGCCCTTGGCCTGTATCAGCGGCGCGCTCATGACGGGTCGCAGGCGGGGCAGATGCCCTCGGCCTCGATCACGGCATGCTCGATCTTGAAGCCTGCTTCTTGGGCCGCGCGGCCCAGCTGGCCTGCCTGCGGGTTGGTTGAGGCCTCGGCCACCGCGTCGCAGCTGCGGCAGATCATGAAGGCGGGGTCATGCGCCTGGCCGGGATGGGCGCAGGCGATATAGGCGTTCAGCTTTTCGATCTTATGGGCAAAGCCGTGGCTGACCAGAAAATCCAGCGCCCGGTAGGCCACCGGCGGCGCAGAGCCCAGCCCGTCCTGCGCCAGCCGCGCCAGCATGTCATAGGCCCCCATGGCTTTATGTTCGCGCAGCAGGATTTCCAATGCCCGGCGGCGCACCGGGGTGAAGTGCAATTTCGACGCCGCGCAATGCGCCTCGGCGGCGCGCAGGCCGTCCGTCACGCAGGCGCTGTGGTCATGTTTGGAGAAGCTGGACTTGGAGAAGCTAGACATCGGGCCTTTTCACTCTGGATTGATATGTTATAACGTAACATACTCACTGCCCGCAACACGAATCCCGTATGATGAAAAATGAGACCTCCCTTATGAGCCGCCTTACCCTCGCCGCCGCCCTGTCCTTGCTGCCGTTTTCCGCCCACGCGGATGCGCCCAATGTGGCGGCTGATATCGCGCCGGTGCATGCGCTGGTGGCGCAGGTGATGGGCGGGGTAGGGGCACCCGATCTGTTGATCCCGGCCACGCAATCGCCACATCAAAGCAACCTGCGCCCCTCCGACGCGGCCACGTTGCAGCACTCCGACATCGTCTTCATCATCGGCTCAGAGCTCACCCCGTGGCTCCCCGACCGCATCGCCACGCTCTCCCCCAATGCCAAAGTGGTCGACCTGCTGGACCACGCACCCGTCCAGCGCAGCTTTGCGGAAGACGCGCATGACGACCATGCAGAAGAGGGGCACGACGATCACGCGGATCACGACGACCATGCCGATCACGACGACCATGCCGAGCACAAAGACCACGACGACCATGCAGGCCACGCAGAACACGACGACCATGACCATGACGGGCTGGACCCGCATGCCTGGCTCGACCCGCGTAACGCCGTTGCTTGGCTCACCGTCATCGCCGAGGAGCTGGCCGCGCTCGACCCAGACAACGCACAAAGCTACCGCGATGCCGCCGCCGCGCAGGCGGAGCTGTTGACGGCCCTCGGGGCCGAAACGGAGCAGAAGCTGGCCGCGCTCAAAGGCGCGGGCTTTTTGTCCTATCACGACGCCTACAGCTATTTTTCCGAACGCTTCGGGCTTGTCTCCAACGGCTCGCTGGCCTCCAATGAGGGGGCGGCGCCCAGCGCCTCTGACATGCGCCGCGCGCAGGAGCTGATCCAGAGCGGGGCCGTGGCCTGCGTCTTCACCGAGCCGCAATATAGCGCCAAGGGCCTGACGGCCATCACCGATGGTGGTGCTGTGCAGGTGGTCGAACTGGACCCGCTCGGCGCGCGTCACACGCCCGGTCCAGAGCTTTACGCCGCCGTCATCACCGACATGGCCAGCGCGTTCGAGACTTGCCTGACGCCCGCCAGCTAGGCCCGGTATCAAGCCGAAGGCGCCGGGCAACACCTGATCGTCCGGCGGGCTGGTGTTTTGGGTGCTGTGCCACGCGGAAATTCTGTGGAATGTGCCTGGCTGGCATCAAGCGCCGTCAAAGGGGCGTTGGGTCACCAGCCCACGGTCAGATGTTGCCCGGCTGGGGTGATCCCATCGCTTACGTGCTGAAAATCGTCTCCGTCAGCAGGCGCGAGGTCTTTTGCAGCATCTCGACCTTGCTGCGGGCAATCTCCAGCGTGACGCGCTGCTCGGGCGCGTGGAAGGCGACGGAGGCGCAGTAGCGGCCTGCGGGGTCAAACACCGGCACGGAGGCCGCGATCATCGTGTCGAAATACTCCGCATTGTCCAGCGCATAGCCCCGGCGCGAGATTTCCTGCAACTCGGCCAGCAGCGCGTCGGGGGACGTGATCGTGCGCGCCGTGTGCCGCTCCAGATGCATCACGTTGACCAAGCGGCGGCGCTCGCCTTTGGGCAGCGAGGAGAGGTAGACCTTGCCCGAGGCAGTGCAGTGAAACGGCACGTTCGTTCCGATGGGCAGCTGGATGCGGAAGGGCCAGTCGGTCTCCACGCGGTCCTGATAGGCCATGCCGCGATCTTCGGGCACCGCGTAGTTCACCGTCTCACCGATTTGCGCGGCAAGGTCGCGCAGCACTTGATGGCGCGCCATGTAGCTCGATGAGCTGTGCACCATGCCCGCCCCCATCATCCGCGCGCGCCGCCCCGGACGCAGGCCCCTGCCACGCTCGTCGCGCATCAGGAAGCCTTCCTCCAGCAACGTGTTGCACAGCCGGTGCGTGGTCTGTTTGGGCAATCCGATGAAGCGGCCAATTTCGGCGGGGCCCATCGGTTCGGTTTGGCGGCCCACGGCTTCCAGAATAAGCAGCGTGCGCAGGTTGGTCGGGATACGGCTTTTCGCGTCCACTGGGTCCTCCTCACCGAAAAACAAGAAAAATAGATCTTGTGCGACTCCGGGGACTATGATGCACTCTAAAAACGGGACTTCAAGTCCCAATTTTTGGTATTCTGCGCTTTTGGGAGGAAGTGAGTGGAATTCGACTTCATCATCGTTGGAGCAGGTTCCGCTGGATGCGTCCTCGCCAATCGCCTTTCGGCGGATGGGACGTATAAAGTTGCAATTCTCGAGGCCGGGGGCAAGGACACTTATCCGTGGATCCATATCCCCGTTGGCTACTTCAAAACCATGGGCAATCCCAAGACCGATTGGGGCTATAAAACCGAGCCCGATCCGGGTCTCAACGGCCGCTCCCTGAAATGGCCGCGCGGCAAGGTGCTGGGCGGGTCGTCCTCCATCAACGGGCTGCTCTATGTGCGGGGGCAGGCGGAGGATTATGACGGCTGGCGGCAGCTGGGCAATACCGGCTGGAGCTGGGAGGACGTCAAGCCGCTCTTCAAGCGCTCCGAGACTTTCGAGAATGGCAGCCGCGCGGATGAGTATCGTGGCGGCGAGGGGCCGTTATCTGTGTCCGACACCACCGTGACGCGGCAATGTGTGGATGACTGGATCACCTCTGCCGTCAATGCGGGCTATAAGCGCGCGGAAGATTACAACGGTGCCGACCAAGAGGGTGTGGCGCTGTTCCAGCTGACCACCCGCAAGGGGCGGCGCTGTTCCTCGGCGGTGGCCTATCTGAACCCGGCCAAGTCGCGCCCAAACCTGACCGTGCTGACCCATTGCGCCGTCGAGAAGCTGACATTTGAGGGCAAGCGCTGCACCGGGCTGATTGCCAATCACAACGGCCAGCCCGTCACCATGACGGCGCGGCGCGAGGTGATCCTGTCCGCCGGTGCGCTGGCCTCCCCGCAGATCATGATGGTTTCTGGTCTGGGCGCGGCCGATGAGCTGAAAGAGCACGGCATCGAGGTGGTGCATGAGATCAAGGGCGTGGGCAAGAACCTGCAAGACCATCTGCAAGCCCGGCCGGTCTATAAAACTTCGCTGCCCACGATCAACACCGAGGTCTCCAACCTGTTCAAACAGGCGCTGATCGGCATGGAATACGCTTTTACCCGCGGTGGGCCGATGGCTATGGCCGCGAGCCTCGGCACCGGGTTTCTGAAAACCCGCGAGGACCTGTCGGTCCCCGACATTCAGTTCCACATCCAGCCCTGGTCCGCCGACCGGGTTGACGCGGGCCCGCATAAGTTTTCGGCCTTCACCGCCTCCGTGCTGCAACTGCGCCCTGAAAGCGCTGGCCATCTGGAGCTGGCCTCCGCCAACATGCGGGACTACCCGAAAATTCATCCCAATTATCTGGCCACCAAGACCGATTGCGACACCATCGTCGAGGGCATCCGGATCACCCGCAAAATCTGCGGCCATGACCCGATCAAAAGCCACATCACCGAGGAGCACGCGCCGGGGCCGGCGGTCAGCGACGACTATGACGCGCTCTTGGACTGGGCCCGCAACACCTCCACCACGATCTATCACCCCACGGGCACCTGCAAAATGGGCGTCGACGCCATGTCGGTGGTCGATCCGCGCCTGAAGGTGAACGGCATCGAGGGGCTGCGGGTGGCGGATGCGTCGATCATGCCGATCATCGTGTCGGGAAACACCAACGCGCCTTGCATGATGATCGGTGAGAAGGCGTCTGACTTAATTCTGGAGGACGCCAAGACCGGTGCCTCCGCAGCAGTGAAAGAAATGGCCTGATATGATCGACCAAGTCGCCGATTACGGCAAAATTATCATCGCGGACCTGATCTTGTCGGGGGACAATGCGCTGATCATCGGGATGGCGGCGGCGGGGCTGGCGCCTGAGCTGCGCAAGAAGGCCATTCTCTACGGCATGGTGATCGCGGCGCTGCTGCGCATCGTGTTCGCGGTGGTCGCGACCAAGCTGTTGGGCATTCCGGGCATCTTGTTTGTGGGCTCGCTGCTGCTCTTTTGGGTCTGCTGGAGGCTTTTTGTCGAGATCCGCCAAGGCACCGACCATGACGCCGAACTGGCGATGGAAATGGCGGAGAACCCGGAGGAGGGTTATACCGGCCCGCCGCGCCGCACGCTGGCCTCGGCGCTGTTGTCGATCACCATTGCCGATGTGTCGATGTCGCTTGATAACGTGCTGGCGGTGGCGGCGATTGCGGATGGCGACACGACCAAGCTGGTGGTGGGGCTTGGGCTTGCTATTCTGATGATGGCCTTCGCGGCCACAATGATCATGAAGCTGTTGACCAAATATCCGTGGATTTCGTGGGTGGGGCTTTTCGTGCTCGTTTATGTGGCATGTGAAATGTTTTACCGCGGAGTCTTTGACATCAATCTCGGGATCGGGCCTTATCTGGGACTGATCGAGGGCTGGGACCTCAGCAAGGGGCACTAGCACGGGAGACCAAGACGACTTGTGCCTGCGGCGACTCTGCCGCTGGCCTTTCGAGAAAGCCGGGCGATACCGCCTTCATCACCCGGCTCATTTCTTAACGAGAAGGCTTTGGACCTTAAGGGAGGACCTAATGATTAACTTCAAAACTCTAACTGCAACGGCGGTTGGCCTTACACTGATGGCGTCGAGTGCCATGGCGGAAAAAGTGCTGCGCATTCAATCCGTGCTGCCAAACACAGCTGACGAAGTGTTCATGCTGAACGCGTTCGGCGATGACGTTGCTGCGCTGACAGGCGGGTCGCTGACCGTCGAAGTTCTGCCAGCGGGTGCCGTTGTTGGCCCACGCGACATCATGGACGCGGTTGACGCGGGCCTCGTTGAAGGCGGCTTTGCGTGGACTCACTACTGGGGCGGCAAGCACGTCGCGGCGAACCTCTTTGGCGCTCCTGTTGCGGGCGCTGGCGTTGGTCTCGACAACATCGCGTTCCTGAGCTGGTTCCAGTATGGCGGGGGCAAAGAGCTGTATGACCGTCTGTGGGATGAGATGGGCGTGAACGTCAAAGGCTTCATGCTGCAGCCTGTTGGCCCAGAGGCCTTGGGTTGGTTCCCAGAGCCGATCACGTCCATGGATGACTTCCGTCAGATGCGTTTCCGGGCCCCTCCAGGCATGGTTGGCGCGGCTTACGCTGACATCGGCGTTCCAGCGGTTGCCATGGGCGGCGGCGACATCCTGCCCGCTCTGGAAAAAGGCACAATCGACGCGGCTGAATGGTGCTGCCCGAAGCCTGACTCCGTGTTCGGCTTTCAGAAAGTGCTGAAGCACTACTATCTGCAAGGCCTGCACCAGGTCACCGTGAACGCGGATATGTATGTGAATGGCGACTTCTACAACGGTCTATCCGACACAGAGAAGAAAGCACTGGAAGTGGCCGCAAACGCGTCGCTGTCCAAGTCGCTCTCCTACCGTATCTATGAAAACGGTAAGGCTCTGAAGGATCTGACCGACAACCACGGTGTTATCCTTGAGGACACGCCTGCTGACTACTTCACCGAGTACTCCGCCGCTGCTGCAAAAGCCCTTCAGGCTGCTGCAGACGAGAACGAGTTCTTCGCGGAAGTCTGGGCCTCCCAGCGCGCATTCGCTGAGATCGCTGTTCCATTCTGGTCCGGCGCTCAGACATCGAACGCAAATCTGGGTCGCGCATTCGCCGACACATTGAAGTAAGTCGATCTTTCGGAGGGGCCCCCTGCGGGCCCCTTCGTTCTTGCGCTCAAAGCGCCTCGGGAGGGGGGCGTTTTGAATACAAGAACGCAGATAAAAGTCTGTGGCCTAGGGGAGGGACCACCATATGGCAGATGAACCAAATCCAGCAGATCTGGAGATTGCCGACGAGCTGATTGCGGAGCGTCGTGCCGAAGCTCCCGGTGAAACACCTGAGGATATGACGTCGTGGCAGCGCCCGATCACTGCGGTGATCGACGTGATCAACTACCGCGCCGGTCAGATCATCGCGCTGCTGATGGTTCCCCTGATTGCCATCGTGGTCTGGGAGGTCTTCTCCCGTAACTCCTTTGCCATCATGCAAAACGCAGGCTACGAGGAACTCGCCCGCTCCTGGGGGCTTGGCCCCACCTTGCAGGCCTATGACCTCAGCCGGATGATTGCAGGCGTCCTCTGGATGGCCGGTGCTGGCTACGGGCTGATGCGCGGGGTGCATATCCGCGCCGATTTCATCTACCGTTTCTGGTCCGACAAGACCCAGGCCACCGTGGACGCGGTCGCCTATCTGATGTTCTTCATCCCTTCGATGATCTTCTTCACCGTTGTGGCGTCGCAATATTGGCTGCTCTCTTACGAAACCGGCGAGCGGCTGGCGCTCGACAGTGCGTGGCAGCCGATCCTGTGGCCCGCGCGTCTGGCCATGCCGATCGGTGGTTTCCTGCTGCTTATTCAGGGCCTGCCGGAGATCTTCCGCGCCTTCCACAAAATGGGCAAAGAGCGCGAGAAGTGGTTCGTCCGCTTCCTGCCGATCTATGCGGTCTTCATCCTCTGGTTGTCGCTGGCGATCTTCCTGCCCGACATCATTCCGGGCGGCGCATGGTTCACCGAAATCATGAGCGCGCGGCCAAATCTGGACAAGCCCACCATCGGGTTGATCATGCTGGGCGCGATGCTCTTTGTGATCTTCATCGGCTTCCCGATCTCTTTCACGCTGATCTTCTTGGCCTTCGTCTTCGGCATCTGGGGGTCCAACTTCAAGCTGACCACGCTCTTGATGACGCTCAACACCAACTCCACCATGCTGAACGACCAGCTGATGGCGGTGCCGCTCTTCGTGCTCATGGGCATCGTGATGGAAAGTGCAGGGCTGATGGAACGCCTCTTTGCCTCCATCCAGATGATCATGGCCCGCGTGCGCGGCGCGCTGTTCATCGCCGTGCTGATCGTGTCCACCATCTTCGCGGCGGCCACAGGCATCGTGGGGGCGTCGGTGACGCTTCTGGGGATCATGGCCGGGGCCACGATGAGCCGGTCTGGCTATGACGTCAAACTCGCCGCAGGCACGATTACCGCAGGCGGCACGCTGGGCATTCTCATCCCGCCCTCGATCATGTTGATCGTCATGGGTCCGGTGCTTGAGGTCTCCACGCTCGATCTCTTCCGAGGCGCCTTCATCCCCGGCGCGCTGCTGGCCTCGCTCTACCTGATCTACACGCTGGGCCGCTGCTGGTTGAACCCCAGCCTCGGGCCGATCCTGTCAGAGGAAGACCAGCCCGAAACCTCGCGCTTCTACGGCGCAGAGGTCGCGCTGATCTGTCTGGGCGTGCTCACCGTCTGCCGCGTCTTCGGGCTGGGCATGGGCGGCGCGCTGGGCGGGGTCGTCCCGTTTGGCGGGCTGTTTGGGCTGCTCGTGGCCATGGGCCTCGCCTATGCCGCCTTCCGCAACCTCACAGTGCTGCGCATCATGGTGCCCATCGCGGTGCTCTTGCACCTCTATTTGTCGCTGGTCGCAGGCGGCATCTCGATCTGGGGCGTGGTCTTCAGCGCCTTCATCCTGCTCTTGGCCTTCCTCGGGCGGCCGATCTACAGCAAGGAGGCCGACACCACACAAGACGGCGGCGGCTTCTACTTCTCCGATCTGTGGAACGAGTTCTTCGCAGGCCTGATGCCCCCCACCATCCTGATCTCCTTCGCGCTGGGCTCGATCCTGCTGGGCTTCGCAACCCCCGCCGAGGCCGCAGCCATGGGGGCGTTCGGTGCGATCCTGCTGTCCATCGGCTATCGCAAGTTCACTTTCCCGGGGTTCTTCGACAGCCTGATCAAGGCGCTGGAAATCACCGTGCTGATCATGTTCCTCGTCGCCGCCTCCAACTTCTTCGGAGCACAGTTCTCGGCACTCGGCACACCCCGCATGATGACCGAAATCCTGCTGGGCCTCGACATGGCACCTTTCTTGGTGCTGCTCGTGGTCATGGCGCTGATCTTCCTGCTGGGCTGGCCGCTGGAGTGGGTGCCGATCGTGCTCATCGTGGTGCCGATCCTGTTGCCCACGGTGCAGTCGCTCGAAATCCACGGGCTCAGCTCCTATGACCTGATGGTCTGGTTCGGCATATTGGTGGCGGTGAACCTGCAAACCGCGTGGCTCAGCCCGCCGGTGGCGCTGTCGGCCTATTTCCTGAAAGGGGTGGTGCCAAACTGGGACCTCAAGGACATCTATCTGGGTATGATGCAATTCATGCTGGTGCAGCTCACAGGCCTCATCCTGCTGCTGGCCTTCCCGCAACTGGTGCTCTGGCTGCCAAGGGTCATGGGCGGCGGCTAGCCCACACACAGCGAAAAAACAAAAGGCGGCACCTCCGGGGGCCGCCTTTTTTGCATTGGCCTTCTTCTTGCCATGAAGACGCAGCGCGGCGCGGAGCATTCGCGGAATGTCTGTAAAGCCCTTATTTATAAGGCTATAGTGGGTATCGTTTCAGTCCGAGAAACACAGAGTTTCGCCTTCATACCCGTATAATTGCAGCGAAATTGCGATGCTGCCCCATTTTCGCCCCATTTCAGAGCGATCCAGTCTTCATCGCCAAACACGACGCGGAACAGTGTTTTCATCCGCATCCTGGCAGAAGTGTAACAGTAACCAGTAAGTCCTTGAAGGGATATAGTATGACTAAAATTTTCGCACAATTCGCAGCAGATGAATCCGGCGCAGTGACCGTTGACTGGGTCGTCCTGACCGCCGCCATCGTTGGTGTTGGTATCGCCGTTATGGCGTCGATCTCGAACGGTCTGGAAGACCTGTCCGGCGATATCGAGACCGAGCTGACCGACCAAGGCATCTCCACCACATTCTAAGTGTCAGCCTGCAACGAGGCCTTCACGCTCTTGGGCCGCATCCTCCGGGATGCGGCCTTTTTCTATTGGAGGTCTGGGTAGAGAGATTTAGCGGACCGTCTCGCGAAGCGCTGACCCGCCCGGCCTCAAGCCGAAGGCGCCGGGCGAGCGCAAGCCTCGACCGACAGGCGATTGCACCTTCGCAATCGCCGAGAGGGGCCGTTCCGGCGGGCTGGCGCTTTGCAACCTTTGTGCGCCGCATATTCGGAAGATGTACTTGGCTACGATAAAGCACTTTCGAAAGAGCGTCGCAGCGCCACCCCACGGTCTTGCCCCCGCCCGGCTGAGGAGGTCTGGTTTGCGGGACAAACCTGCCGTCTGTTGAAAGAGCCGCAACGTCCGCTAGGTTAAAGCGAAATTTTGCATCTGGGACTGGAAACACTTGTTATGTCATCATCTCTTCGTTCTGGAACTGCCGAACTCGATCATCTCTTTTTGGTAGTACCTGACGAAAAGACGGCTACAACGATGATGGAGGATGCCGGCCTCAGGGTGAACTACCGACGGGTCCACCCGGGACAAGGGACAACGAACGTGTGTGCCTGTCTGGATGATGTATTTATTGAGCTGTTATGGCTTGATGGCAGCGAAATTAGCGATGCGACAGAGGCTATCACTCTATCATCAAGAGCCCGCGGCAAAGGTTCACCGATCGGAATTTCATGGCGTGGATTGTCACCGTTTGAAAACCAAAACGGCGGTACGACTCCCTATTTTGCCCCTTTCATGCCCGAAGGGGTCAGTATCCCCGTCGCAACAGCGAGCCTTGATCCTCGGCTTCCCTTTGTGTTTCGCACCCCTGGGGGTACACCGCCAATCAAGCGTGCCGACGGCTTGGTAGGGGAACGGCAAACCCCCGAGCTCGCAACTTTGGGCTGCTGTGAATTGGTGGTTCCAAATGCGGACTCCGTTCAGGAACTTTTGGCACCTTTCGAGCTCATCAGTGTCCGATCTGGCGACCCTGCACTTAAGCTGACCTTGCTGCGCCCTGATAAAACAGTTGGACTAAAAGTGGACTGGGCAATTTAAGTTAGTCCGAGAGCTGTCGTTCACGCACCTCGCAGAAACAGTTAGTTTAGCCTCAAACCAGACCTTCTCCCCCTTCCAGACACACTCAACCAGCCGCCAGCCGCCTCAGGCCCGGTGCGCCCCTTCGGCTAGGGATTTAACGAAGGCCAGCACATCCGCCGGGCTCTCCCCGTCTGCGATTTTCTGCACGATGGCGGAGCCCACCACGGTGCCATCCGCCACGCCAGCAATGGCCTCAGCGCTGTCTGGCGTTTTCACCCCGAAGCCCACGATAATGGGCAGGTCGGTGCTCTCCTTCATGCGCGCGACCTCGGGGGCCACATCCGCCGCATTGGCCTCCGCCGCGCCGGTGATCCCGGTGATCGAGACGTAATAGACAAAACCGGAGGTGTTTTGCAGCACCTTGGGCAGCCGCTTGGCATCCGTTGTGGGGGTGGCCAGCCGGATGAAGTTCAACCCTGCGGCTTGGGCCGGGATGCACAGCTCGTTGTCTTCCTCAGGCGGCAGGTCGACGATGATCAACCCGTCCACGCCCGCCTCCTTGGCGTCGGCCAGAAACGCGTCAACGCCGTGGCTGTAGATCGGGTTGTAATAGCCCATGATCACAATCGGCGTCGTGTCGTCGCCCGCCCGAAACTCCCGCACCATCTGCAAGGTCTTTTTCAGCGTCATGCCCTGTGCCAGCGCGCGTTGCCCGGCCAGCTGAATGGTCGCGCCATCCGCCATCGGGTCGGTAAAGGGCAGCCCCAGCTCGATGATATCCACGCCCGCGCCGGGCAGCCCTTTGACGATCTCCAGCGAGGTGTCGTAATCGGGGTCAGAGGCCATCACATAGGTCACAAAGGCCTTCTTGCCCTCGGCTTTCAGGCGGGCAAACGTGTCGTCTATGCGGGTCATGGCGGTCTCCAGAAATCTTCCGCGCAGTCTTGCCGCAAGGCGCGGGGATGTTCAATCACGCAATCGTCCCTATATATCCCTCATGAACTATGTCCTCGCGCTTTTCCTGCCCCCGCTCTCCATCCTGCTGCTTGGCCGGGTGTTTCTCGCCATCATCGTCCTGCTGATCTGGATCCCCGCGCTGATCTTCTCTGGCGGGCTGACGCATCCGATGTTCATCGCGCTGGCCTGGATCTTGATCTTTCAGGCCCGCGAAGACCGCCGCGCGCGCTGAGCAGGCTTGCGCCCCGACCCCCTTGCCCGTAGGAACCCCGCAACAACGCGAAGGAGCGGATCATGGGTTTCAAAATGGGCATCGTCGGCATGCCGAACGTGGGCAAATCCACGCTCTTCAACGCGCTGACCAAAACCGCCGCCGCACAGGCCGCCAACTTCCCCTTCTGCACCATCGAGCCCAATGTCGGCGAGGTCGCCGTCCCCGACGCCCGGCTCGACACGCTCGCCAAGATCGCCGCCTCCAAGCAGATCATCCCCGCGCGCATGACCTTCGTGGACATCGCGGGCCTCGTCAAAGGCGCCTCCAAGGGCGAAGGGCTCGGCAATCAGTTCCTCGCCAATATCCGGGAGACCGACGCCATCGCCCATGTGCTGCGCTGCTTTGAAGACGGCGACATCACCCATGTTGACGGCCGCGTCGACCCCGTCGCGGACGCCGAGACGATTGAAACCGAACTCATGCTCGCCGATCTCGAATCCATCGAAAAGCGCCTCGTCAATATCGTGCGCAAGGTCCGCGGCGGCGACAAGGAGGCCGTCCAGCAGGAACGCCTTCTCAACGCCGCCCGCGAAGCGCTCGAAAACGGCAAACCCGCCCGCACCGTTGAGGTCGACGCCGAGGACGCCAAGGCCTGGAAGGGCCTGCAACTGCTCACCACCAAGCCCATCCTCTATGTCTGCAATGTCGACGAGGGCAGTGCCGCGACGGGCAATGAATTCTCCGCCAAGGTCGAGAAAATGGCCGCCGATCAAGGCGCAGGCACCGTCGTGATCTCCGCCCAGATCGAGGAGGAAATCTCCCAGCTTGACCCCGACGAGGCGCAAATGTTTCTCGAGGAAATGGGCCTGGAGGAAGCAGGCCTCGACCGCCTGATCCGCGCGGGCTACGAGCTGCTGCATCTGGAGACCTATTTCACCGTCGGCCCCAAAGAGGCCCGCGCCTGGACGGTTCCCACGGGTACCTCAGCCCCCAAAGCCGCCGGCGTCATCCACGGCGATTTCGAGAAAGGTTTTATCAGGGCCGAGACCATCGCCTATGATGATTTCGTGGAACTAGGCGGCGAGCAACCCGCCAAAGAAGCCGGAAAAATGCGCGCCGAGGGCAAGGCCTACACCGTCAAAGACGGCGACGTGCTGCACTTTCTGTTTAACACCTAGCCAAAAAACGAAGACTTTTTGGCTAGAGTGGCAAGGACGGCGCAAAAGCACCGAGTTTTGCGCCGGGTGACCAAGGGCGTTGCGCAGCAATGCCCGGTCACACCGACAAAATCTAGGCGCCTCCCAAGCAGCGCAGCAATGCTCAGCCACACCCTCGAAAATCTTGGCGCCCGTCGCAAAAGCACCGACTTTTTAGGTCAGTGGCAAAGTACGTTTGCGCAGCAAATGTACAGCCACACCCCCGAAACTCTGGGAGCTCCCCCGTAGGGTGGGGTTCCACCCCACCAAGCCGTACCCCCATCACGCCCCACTCCGCCGCTCTTGTATCGCGGCGATGACTTCATCCGTTATCCCGACATGATGCTCCGCCCCATTGTCCAAAAACACCTCCCGCGCCGCGTTCACATGTGCTTCGGCGCGGTTCAGATGATCAGCGGCTCCCGTCTTGTCAAAAAACGCGATCTCCAATGAAGCAAGATTATTTTGCGTTTTCGCCCAGTCAAGCGGCACCCTCTTTCTGGTCTGCTCCTCCCGCGCAGCCCGATAAGCCTCCGCCGCCGCCTCCAGCCGCGCGGTCCCGCTTTCTCGCTGCCCGAGGGCGGCGAGCGCATTGCCAAGATTGTTCTGCGTCGTGGCCCATTGGAGCGGTGCCTCGTCTCTTGTCCACTCCTCCAGCGCAGCCTCAAAGGCTTCAACCGCTTCCTCCAACCGTGCCGTGCCACTCTCCCGCTCCCCAAGGGCATAGAGTGCATTGCCAAGATTGTTCTGAGTAGCCGCCCATTCAAGCGGCACCTTGTCTCTCGTCCACTCCTCTAGCGCGGCCCCGTATGCTTCAACCGCCTCCTCCAACCGCGCCGTACCACTCTCCCGCTCCCCGAGGGATTGGAGTGCGAGGCCGAGATTGTTCTGCGTCATAGCCCACTCAAACGGTAACGTGTCTTTGGCCCACTCTTCCATGGCGGCCTCATAAGCTTTGACCGCCGCCTTCAACCGTACCGTGCCACTTTCTCGCTCTCCAAGAATTCCGAGTGCAAGGCCGAGATCATTCGAAGCAGTGCCAAGCTCATCCGTGCTGTCTGCCCGTGCTTTGATCAGTTCTGCCAAATCAATGGCCAATTCCAGATCAAGGTTGATCCCTTTGTCGCGGCCTCGTTCGAAATAGAAATCCTGAAGTGTCCGCAAATCTCCAAAACCCGCCACCCCACCAGCCCCCAGATCCGCCTTCCGCACCATCAGCTCCGCTGCCCGCTTCGTATCCCGATCCAGCAGAGCCACCTCCACCCCGCGCTCCAGCAGCTTCACTCTCCGCGCCTGCGCTTCCTCCTCTTCACGTGCCAAGGCGGCATCAATTTCGTCCCCGGCAGACTTATATTCACCATCTGCCGATAGTGCTGCGACGCGGTGCAGAACCACATCCACAAAATCCCCATGGTTCGATGCTACCCGCCCATCCGCCTGTACCCGCACCGCCATCTCCATGGCGTTTTGCAGCTCGGTCCAAGCTTGGCCAATGTCGTTGGTTTCGGCAGCAATCTTTTGCGCCAGCCCGATGATAGCCTTCTCGGTGACCCCTTCTTCGAACAGCCGTTTCGTTGCGCCGGTGATCGCTGACTGCGCCAGCATCTGACGGTTGATTGCCCATTGCATCGGCTCCATTCCGACAGGTGCTGCCAGAACCGGGGTCAGCATCTGCGTCAGGATCGCCTCATAGGCCTTCACCAAAGCTGCTCCGGTCAGCGCAGGATCTTCCGTTCCTTTTTCGCGCGCGTTTTCGATCCGCGCCCGGATGATCGCGGCCACCTGCGCGGGTTCGAGGATACCCTTGGCGATATCCTCCTCCGAGACTGGAAATTTCGCCATTAATTGTGGGATCAGTTTCTTGGTGTCAGCAGGCAGGGGAGACGCTTTCACCGCAGCCTCAAACGCCTGCCCCATTTGATGTGCCAGCGGGGTAAGATTTTTGTCGCGTTTGATGACCGCATGAGCCGACAACAGGGCGCTGATCCCCGTCGCGGTCCCCCCGCAAATCCCCAGATCAGCCGCTGTGGTCGCGATGGCCCCAAAGCAAGCGGCGAAGTTTCCACCGTGTAAAATCTTCTCAATCATAGATGTCTCACCACCGCCAATTGGCAGACAGCCTAGACAGGTGCCGTAAGGTTACCAACCCCTTAACAAATCAGCTCTCCGAAAATGTACAAAATGGGTTTTGGCCCGAAAAGTTTTGCCCCATTTTGTACAAAACGCGGAATTCGGTTTGTCCCAAAATGTCCCAAAACCCCGATTTGCGCCGGTCCACGTTTTTGCCTTGCCCCCCCGCACCCCCCCCGCTAAACCGATCAACGGAGACGTGGCCGAGTGGTCGAAGGCGCTCCCCTGCTAAGGGAGTAGGCCCGGAAGGGTCTCGAGGGTTCGAATCCCTTCGTCTCCGCCACCTTACCATTTTAATCAGTGCGATGTACACGCGTTGGGGGATGGTTTTCCCTTAATTATCTGACATAGAACGTCTTTCTAGCTTCTATTGAGTTTCTTGCGGTTTCTTCTATACTCGCTCCTTGAGTGGTACGGGTTGTGGTATTTTTGAATTGGCAATCGCTGGCAAGCTAACAAAGAAGCTGGTTGAGCCTCTCGGCCCCGGTTTCCCCGGCGATGGCGGCGGGCTTTCTCTGGTGGTGGATCCCTCTGGTATGCGTCGCTGGATCGTTCGGGTGACGGTTAAGGGACAGCGAAACAAGAGGGGCGCGCCATTGCGCGCGGACTTTGGGCTAGGTGGCGCAGACATCGTCACCATCAGCCAAGCCCGTGACCGAGCGCTGGAATATCGGCGCATGGCCAGGCGGGGCCTAAACCCTCGTTTCAACGCCTCCCGCGAGCTACCGGCTTTCGAAGAGATCGCCTAGCAGGTGCATATCGACCGGATGCCGGTTTGGAGGAACGCCAAGCATGGCCAGCAGTGGATCAACACGCTGCGCGACTATCCTTTCCCCAAGATCGGACGCATGCCGATTGATAGCATCGGCCAGCCAGAGGTGTTGATGTGTCTTTCCCCGATCTGGACAGAGAAACATGAGACAGCTCGCCGTTTGGCCCAGCGGATTAAGATCGTGCTGGATGTGGCCAGGTCGAAAGGCTTCCGCGATGGCGAAACCCCAGTCACAGCGATCAAAGACGCGCAAGTCCTTCCGAAGGTGACGAAAAAACCAAAGCACCATAAGGCGATGCGCTGGCAGGATGTGCCAGCATTCTATGCCGATCTCCAAACCCGTAACGCGATGGTGGCAAAGGCGCTAATGTTCACCTGTTTGACTGGATCAAGAACTGGCGAAGTGTTGGGCATGCAATGGGGAGAGATAGACTTTGAGGCTCGCCTTTGGACCTGCCCCGAAGAGCGCATGAAAACCGGTGCAGTCCATCGCTGACCGATGAGATGCTCGCGATCCTTGAACCGTTTAAGGCGCTGGCGTCTGACTACGTGTTCGAAGGTTAGAAACGGCATCAGCCGTTGTCAAATATGTCGATGTTGATGCTACTCCGGCGGATGAAGGTCGAAGGCGTTATGTCTGAAGTCAGCGCCTATGTGTCCAAATAGGGTCATTTGCTAAGAGAGGGTTTGTTACTCATCGTAGCCACCGAG
>CANMWQ010000007.1 GCA_947501685.1 uncultured Litoreibacter sp. | reverse complement strand
AAATACCCCAATCAATATCACGATTGAATCAGTGAATAAGCAACCGATCAAGGAAGAGTTTTTCAACAAAATTCGCTTGGAGTTGCCACATCAATTCTACAGCCCCAGCCCGGTTAACAGCGCGTCAGCGCCCGGGCATCGCCAGACCGCCCGACAGGGCTGGCGATATGGAGAGGCTGGGTGCGTCGAACATTTGGAAGATGACCTTGCTGCCATAAAGCGCTGCCGAATGAGCGGAGCGACGCCATCCCGCGGTCTGGCGATGCCCTCTGTTTTTGGGCGGTCTAAGGTCTGGTTTGAGCCCATAGTCACCGCGTTCTGCATATGAAAAATATAAAGAATGATGACTTATGAGATTGATGTTGCTGATTGCTTGACCGCCGAAAATGTCTACGGACGCTTGCTTACGGTTTTGCAAGCTCCTGACTGGCACGGACACAATTTAGACGCTCTTTGGGACAGTGTAACAAGTGATATCAACGGGTTGATGCCACCATACTCCATAGCAGTGAAAGGTCATGAGCAAGCACCAGTTCTTGTTACCGAGTTGTTGTGCCGTATTCAGGCTATCTTTGAAGATGCTGTAAAGAACGAGAGCATAGACGTTGAATTTCGCCTTGTCTGAAAGGCAGCTTCGTCCGCAAAGCAGCCATTTCGCGCTAGCCCGGTTAACAGGCCGTCAGGCCCCGGGCATCGCCAGACCGCCCGTTAGGGCTGGCGATGTGGTGGGGCTTGGCGCGGCGCATAAAGGGACGATGACCTTGCTGCCATAAAGTGCTATCGAATGAGATCTTAGATCGCCATCCCGCGGTCTGGCGAAGCCCTTATCGGACGCCGGATTTGTCCCGCACTGCGGACCTCCGCTCAACGAAGAACGCCCGCGCTCTGTTCTGGAGCGCGGGCGTTCTTGGTGCGTGTAGCGGCTTTGGGCTAGCCCATGACTTTGCTCAGCGCGCCGTCCACGGAGGTGATGATCTGGTCGATGTCGTCTTTGGTGGCGATCAGCGCGGGGGAGAAGCAGAGCGTGTTGTTGAAACCCGGCAGGGAACGGTTGGTCATGCCGATGATGACTGCGTCTTGCTTCATGCAGTGACCCGTGACGGCGGCGACGAGCTTTTCGGCCAGTGGCTCGCGGGTGGAACGATCTGCGACCAGCTCGGCCCCGAGGAACAAGCCCTTGCCGCGCACTTCGCCGATGCAGGCGTGCTTGTCTTGCAGGGCGCGCAGTTGGTCGAGCATGTAGTCGCCCATGGCGGTTGTGTTTTCCAAGAGGCCCTCGCGCTCGATGATCGCCATGTTTTCCATCGCCGCCGCCGGACCCGCCGTGCAGCCGCCGAAGGTGGAGATGTCGCGGAAGTAGTTCAGGTGATCGGAGGTCTTGTCCTTGAACATGTCAAAGACCTCCTCCGTGGTGACGCAGCAGGAGATCGCGGCGTAGCCTGAGGCCACACCTTTGGCCATGGTCACGATGTCGGGCTTGATGCCGTAATGCTGGTAGCCGAACCATTCGCCGGTGCGACCGACGCCGCAGACGACCTCGTCGATATGCAGCAGGATGTCGTATTTTTTGCAAATCTCCTGCACGCGGTCCCAATAACCGGGGGGCGGGGTGATGACGCCTCCGCCTGCAGTGACCGGCTCAAGGCAGAGCGAGCCGACCGTGTCGGCGCCTTCGCGCAGGATGACCTCCTCGATCGCGTTGGCGGCGGCGATCCCGTATTCCTCGGAGCTGAGATCAGCGAGCCCCTGGTCGCCCTTGCGGTATTCAAGGCAGTGCGGCACGCGGATAAAGCCCGGTGTGAAGGGGCCGTAATGCGCGTTGCGCTCGTCCTGGCCGCCACCGGACAGGCAGGCGATGGTGGTGCCGTGATAGTCGCGGTCGCGGTAGAGGATTTTGTGCTTCTTGCCGCCGTAGCGCTGATGCGCGATCTGGCGGACCATTTTGAAGCCCTTCTCATTGGCTTCGGAGCCGGAGTTGGCGTAATAGACGCGGCTCATGCCCGGCATTTTCGACAGCAGCTTTTCGGAGAACATGGCGGCCGGGATCGAGCCCACGGTGCCGCCAAAGAAGTTCATCTTGACCAGCTGGTCGCGCACCGCGTCGGCGATGGTTTCGCGGCCGTAGCCTACGTTGACGGTCCAGACCCCGCCGGAGACCGCGTCGATATGTTCGCGGCCATGCTGGTCCCAGACGCGCAGGCCTTTGCCTTCGACGATGATCTTGGGATCAACGCGCGCGTCGCCTTCGGCCATGTAGCCTGCGTGCTGGCTCAGATGGTGCCAGACATGGGCCCGGTCGGCCTCCACGATGCCTGACAGATCGTTTGGTGAAAGATTGCCGTCCATGACGTGAACTCCCTGAAATTTCGCTATGTGCGGTGGCTGGCCGCGCTGGCAGACGAATCTGCGGGTCAGCGCGAGTATATCTCATTTTCCAAGCAGCACAGAGTTTGGGCAGTTCAATAGGGCCAGTTATCCCAATGGATAAGTCCACTTTGAGGTGTGAATTGCGACATGGATTTACACTGGGTGGCATTTTCTACTGTCTGTGCAAGGCTTTGAGGGCCGCGCGCCGTGTCGCTTTTTGCCCATGCGGAGGCGCATGCCGCGCAATGAAAAGATTGACTCATGCTAGAATTTTTACGTGATAGGTCATGACCGATGATCCGAAACGGGATTGCGGGCTTTCGAAACTTGGCCTTGGCGGCTGAGCATAGTGATTGGCATTCCCGCCCATGCTGTGCTTTGGTCCTGAGGTCCCTCGCGGCGGACAGGTCTCTGAGAAGCCCTGCTGCTTGCCAAGGTTCGATTGAAAGACCACGAAATTGTTCAACATGGGAGATGAACAACTATGAAACTGACAACAAAACTGATGAGCGCTGTCGCGTCTGTTGCCCTGCTTTCGGGCGCCACTGCTGCGCTGGCAGACGGCCATCTTGAAGAAATCACTGTCGCCTACTTCCTGGAATGGCCAACGCCAAACCAGTTCGCGCAGCAAAACAAGCTGTATGAAGAAGCCATGGGCGTCAAAATCAACTGGGTCTCCTTTGACGCCGGTACTGCGATGTCTGCCGCCATGGCGTCGGGCGACGTTCACATTTCCTACAGCCAAGGTGTGACGCCGTTTCTGGTCGCCACTGCCGCTGGTCAGGACCTGAAAGCCATCGACGTGGCTGTGTCCTACTCTGACAACGACAACTGCGTTGTGCGTTCCTCGCTGGAAATCGACGCGTCGAACGCGGGCGCTGAGCTGCCCGGCAAGCAGGTTGCTGTGCCACTGGGTACTGCTGCGCATTCCGGCTTCCTCGCGCAGATGAAGCATTTTGGCGTGGACGTGGACACGATGAAAATCGTCGATATGGCTCCTGTTGACGGCGCTGCCGCGTTTGCCGCGGGCGAGCTGGACATGGCGTGTGGCTGGTCCGGTCCTTTGCAGCGCATGAAAGAGCACGGCAACGTGCTGCTGTCCGGCGCTGAAAAAGAAGCTGTCGTTGGCCGCGTGTTCGACGTTGTGTCGATCCCTGCCGCTTTCGGTGCCGAGAACCCTGAGCTGGTTGCCAAGTTCCTGAAAGTGAACGCTGACATGGAAGCCAAATACGCAAAGGACGCCGAGTCCATGTTCCCGGCCATCGCGCAAGCGGCTGGTATGGATGTGGATGCCGTGCGCTCCACCGCGGCCGAGTTCGGCTACCCGACCATGGACGAAAAGCTGTCCGACTACTGGATGGCTGGCGGCGTGACCGAGTACATGGCCTCTTCGGCTGCAAAGCTGCAGGAAGCCGGTCAGATCACAGCGCTTGAGGATTACGCTCCTCTGGTGGACATGTCCTATCTGGAAGCTGCTTCCAAAATGTAAGCCATATAAGGCTTGAAAATCAGGGGCGCGGCGTCGGTGAGGACGCCGCGCCCCCCTTTTTACCACACATCAGGGACAGGGGTGGTCTATGTCGGGTCTGACAATCAATGACGTCTCAATGACCTTTGAGCTGCCAAATGGCGGATCGGTCGAGGCGCTGAAAAACATCAAGCTGAACATCAAGGAAGGCGAGCTGCTTTCAGTGCTCGGGCCCTCGGGTTGCGGCAAGACCACGCTTTTGAACATCCTCGCCGGGTTTCTGGCCCCCACGGGCGGCGAGATTGACCTGAACGGCCACAAGGTTGTCGGCCCCCACCCGGAGCGCGGCATGGTGTTCCAGCAAGGCGCGCTGTTTGAGTGGATGAATGTCGAGGAGAATATCGGCTTTGGCCCCTCCATGAAGGGCACCCCCAAGGCGGAGATCGCCGGCAAGGTCGAAGAGCTCTTGGGCATCGTTGGCCTGCAGGATTTCGGCAAGAAGATGATCTACGAGCTGTCGGGCGGCATGCAGCAGCGTGTGGCTCTGGCCCGCTGCCTGTGCAACGACCCCGACGTCATTTTGATGGACGAACCACTGGGCGCGCTGGACGCGCTGACCCGCGAGAAGATGCAAAGCCTTGTATTGGACATCTGGAAGAAGACCGGCAAGACCATCATCCTGATCACCCACTCCGTTGAGGAAGCGCTGCTTCTGGGCGAGCGGCTGCTGGTCATGGCCCCGCGCCCGGGTCGCGTGCACAAGGAATACCGCCTGCCTTTCGCCGAGATCGGCGTCGGCGCAGACCTGCGCGAAGTCAAACAGCATAAAGACTTCGGGCCGACCCGTGACGAGATCCTCAACATGATCTGGGACATGGAAGAAGAAATTATGGGCCGGACGGAGACAGCTTAATGGCACAGGAAATCGCAGAACTGGTCAGCTCATCGCTTTGGATGATCGTTGGCATCGCCCTGATCTTCGCCCTCTATCTGGGCATTTCAGCCATTTGTTATCTCGTCTGGGGCTTGTTCACCCGTGGCCGTGAAAAGGCGCAAGGCTACACCTCGCTGAAGACCGTGACCTTCGGCGACGAAAGCGCGGTTGTAGCCAATCGTATTGCCTCCATCGCCGCAGTGATCGCCATTTTCCTGATCTGGGGCGTGGCGACGGGGTCCAAGCTGACCCCGAACCTGTTGCCGGGCCCGGTGTCCGGTCCGGTCTCGTTTGAATACACCGCCACCAACGCGGCGGGGGAAACGGGGGCAGGCCGCATCGACCTGCTGGTCCATGAGTTTGGGGAAACCCCGGAAACTCCGGCCCCGGCGGCGGAAGACGGCGATTTTGCGATGAACCAGTCGGTGACCGTCGCGCAACGCCGCAAGGTTCTGGTCAAAACCCAAGCGGATGAAGGCTTCGCTTTTACGGAGATCAACGGCAAGCCGGTCTCCCCCGGGGAGACGGTCAGCTTTGACGACGGCAATGTCTTTGTCACCACGCGCGGCTCGCTCTCCATTGAGCCCGATGTCGGCATGACCATGGAGGCGCTTTACCTGCCGCCGCCTGAGGCCGTCTGGTCGCGCTTCATCGACCTCAACAAGAACGGCTACCAGGGCGTCGGCCTGTGGGAGAACGTCTTCTGGTCCCTGATCCGTGTGGTCATCGGCTTCGCGCTGGGCTGTTTGTTCGGCATCCCGCTGGGCTTTGCTATGGGCTTGAACGGCTGGCTGCGCGGCTGGTTTGACCCGATTGTGGAGTTCATGCGCCCGGTGCCGCCGCTGGCGCTGATCCCGCTGATCATCATCTGGTTCGGTATTGGTGAGCAGGGCAAGATATCCCTGCTATTCCTTGCGGCCTTGTGGATCATGACGATTGCCGCACGGGCGGGCGTGTCGGGCGTGAATATCTCGAAAGTGCATGCCGCCTACTCGCTGGGGGCCACCAAGAAGCAGATCCTGTCCAAGGTGATCCTGCCCAACTCGCTGCCGGAGATCTTCACCGGCGCGCGGGTGGCGATGGGCGTTTGCTGGGGCACTGTTGTGGCGGCGGAACTTGTCGCGGCTGAAAAAGGGGCCGGCAAAATGATCATCGCCGCCTCCAAGTTCCAGCTGACTGATATCGTGATCATCGGCATCATCATCATCGGTGTCATCGGATATGGCATCGACATGATCATGCGCGGCGCGGAGAACAAGCTGGTGCCGTGGAAAGGCCGCGGCTAAGCCTGACGCGCTCGTCGTAAATTCGCCGCCGCCTGTCGCAATGACGGGCGGCGGTTTTTTGTTTTCAAGGCTAGGGTGCGACCATGTTTCTGAGCATTTTTGACATCTTCAAAGTGGGCGTCGGGCCCTCCTCGTCGCACACGATGGGCCCGATGACCGCCGCCGCGCGCTTCCTTGACCAGCTGCGCACTGGCGAACGCGAACCCGGTGCGGGCCAGGTGGCCGCACTGGCCGCGTCCCTGCATGGCTCGCTGGCCTTCACCGGAAAAGGGCACGCCACCGACCGCGCCGTGATGCTGGGCTTCATGGGGTTTGAGCCCGCGACGCTGGACCCCGATGCGGTGGAGGGGCTGGTGGCGGCTTTGGCCGCAGAGAAGCAGGTGGTGCCGGACGGGCTCGGGCCTTTGCGCTTTGACCCCGCGCAGGACCTGATTTTTGACTATGACCGCGTGCTGGAGGGCCATGCCAACGGCATGATCTTCAAAGCCTATGACGCGGCGGGCAACCTCTATTTGCAAGAGACGTATTACTCCGTCGGCGGCGGCTTCGTGGTGACGGAGGCGGAGCTTGCGAGCGTCCATACCGACCTGCATGCGCAACAAGAGGAGGCGGGGTTTCCCTACCCGTTCGGCTCAGCGGTTGAAATGCTTGAGATGGGTGCGGCCTCGGGCAAAACCATCGCCCAGATGAAAGAGGCCAATGAGCTGTCCGGCATGAGCCTGGCCGATCTGGACCGCGACCTCGACGCGCTGCGCCGCGCCATGTTCGACTGCATCGACCGCGGGCTGCGCATGGAAGGCGAGCTGCCCGGCGGCTTGCGCGTCAAACGCCGCGCCAAACATATCCACGACCAGCTACAGGCCGAGCAGGGGATGAACCGCGGCCAGCCCCATACGATCAACGACTGGATGAGCGTCTACGCAATGGCCGTCAATGAAGAGAACGCGGCGGGTGGCAAGGTCGTGACCTCACCGACCAACGGGGCGGCGGGCGTGCTGCCTGCGGTGCTGCGCTACTACCGCGACCATTGCGTTGGTGCCAACGAGGGGGGCATGCGGGACTTCTTGATGACGGCTGCCGCCATTGGCGGGCTGATCAAGCATAACGCGTCCATTTCAGGCGCAGAGGTCGGCTGTCAGGGGGAGGTCGGCTCCGCCTCTTCCATGGCCGCCGCCGGGCTTTGCGCGGCTTTGGGCGGTACAAACGCCCAGATCGAAAACGCCGCCGAGATCGCGCTCGAGCACCACCTTGGCATGACCTGCGACCCGGTGGCCGGGCTGGTGCAGGTGCCCTGCATAGAGCGCAACGGGCTCGGCGCCATCAAGGCTGTCTCCGCCGCGTCGCTCTCCCTGCGCGGCGACGGCACCCATTTCATGCCGCTCGACAATTGCATCGAGGCGATGCGCCAGACGGGCATTGATATGAGCACGAAGTATAAGGAAACCAGCCAAGGCGGATTAGCAGTAAACATCCCAGAATGTTGATACTGGCCACCTAGTGGTAAATGTAGGAGCCTCCGGCGGGGATATTTTGAAACATGGAAAGCCAGCCCCGCTCTTTCCATGTTCGAAAATATCCTGGGGGTGAGGAGCGTCAGCGACGAGGGGGCTAGCCCCCTTGCTCCGGCGATGCCACAAGGCAGCGCAATTAGGGATCCAGGCGCCCGGTTCGTGCCTTGGCAAACTCCCGCATCCGGGCCAGCACGTCGACGCCGATCTGGGCGTAAACATGCAGCAGGTCCACCAGCACCCAATTTTCTCGGATCAACCCGTTCTCCACCCGCCAGAAATCCAGTGACCTCAGCGTGATTTGCTGCCCCGAGGGCGCGATGCCCAGCCAACCGTCTCCGGTGATCGTCGCACTCATGCCGGGCCATGCGGTGAAGCCGACATAGTCTCCTTGCGCAAAGAAATGCCCGCCCGCCGGGTCGCCCACTCTGTTGGGCATGGCATTGAGAAACGGGATTTGGTGCCAGTTGCGAAACCCCGAAATCCCGCGCCCGGTGCCGATGCCCGAAGGGCCGTACCAGCTGGCGCGTGGGTGCCAGTAGCGGGGTAGGTCCATCCCGGCCAAGCCGTGCTCTTTGGAGCGGCCAAGTGCTGTCAGCATATCGCCTACCACGCGCAGCGCATGCGCCCCGTTACCTGTGATGCGCAGCCCGTCCTGGGTCGCAGGGCCCGGCACGTGCCATTCGCGTCCCAAAGACGGCGACATAGGCCAGACGCCCGCCTGCATCATCACCTCGGGCAGATCCCAGAGCGCCTGCATCTCGACGATGCGGCCGTGCTCGATGCGGAAGAACTCGTGGAAGCGCATCACGCTTTGATGCCCCGTCGCGGGCATGCCCAACCATGGCTTGGCGAAGGTCCCGGTGTAATAGCCGCAGCAGCCGATCCAGTGGCCGGAATGGATCTCGCTTTCGATCACGATGGTCTCGCGGCGTTCCAGATCGGGCCATGCAGCATAAAGCGGGGCCAGCGCGGTGTCGAAATAGTCTTGCGGGCCGTTCAGGGTCTCGAACGGGTGGCACAGCTGGATCGCAGCGTCGGGCGCAAAGGCAGCCTCAAGCGCCGCGCGCACGGGTTTCGGCTCAAAATCATAAAGTGCGGCGCGCAGGGGTTGCAGCGTCATGGGGCGGGGTACTTTCTGGGGGCGAGGCCGGAGTGGAACCAGCTCACGAAGCTCTCAATCGTGAAGACCGGCAGCCCGGTGGCGGCGCGGATATCGGCGGCGTAGGGCACCATATTGGTGCATTCCAGCACGATCGCGCCGAGCTCTGCATGGGCCGCTTGCAGCTCGAGCGCGGCGGCGACGTTGTCGGCGCAGGCAAGTGAGACATCCAGCGACAGCTCGTTGCCAAGGATCGCGCGGGTGAATTCTTGGCCGCCTTCGGTCGAATGGACCGGGGTGCCGGGGGGCACGCCTGCGCGGTCGAGATGGGTTTGGGTCAGGGTGGAGCCGGAAATCGTCAGAATCCCGGCGCGTTTGCCTGCGGGCAGCAGCGCGTTCACCATGCCCACCTGCATAAGCGAGGAGGTAGCGACGGGCACGGGGAGGGCTGCGGCAAGCTCCGCCTGATAGAGCGACAGGAACCCGCAATTGGTGGTGATGCCGTCGACCCCGTCGCGGACCAGCTCACGGGCGGCGTCTATGAAATTGTCCAACAGCCCCTCGGCCCCCTGCCGCACCACACGTTCTGGGGAGGCGTCGCGGACCACCTTATAGAGCACCGGAAAAGGCCAGGTCAGCGCGTTGCCCATGTCGCCTTGGATCCGCGGGAATTGCGCGTCGAGCATCAGGATGCCGACCGACGCGCCATAGATGGATTTGCCGCCTTGAGTCTTCATGACTGTCTCCCTCGCAAAGGAATTGACACCAAGCACCGCCGGGACGCAAGATTTGTGTCTGGCATGGGGGGCAGATGTCACAGACACAAAAAACAGTCGCCATTATCGGCGCAGGGATCGTCGGGGTGTCCACCGCGATCTGGCTTCAGCGTGACGGGCATAAGGTCATCCTGATCGACAAGGCGGGCCCTGCGGAGGGGACGTCTTACGGCAATGGCGGGGTGTTGGCCTCCTGTGCCTGCGTGCCTGTCACCGGTCCGGGCTTGGTCAAGAAGGCGCCTAAAATGGCGCTCGACCCGAACCAGCCGCTTTTCTTGCGCTGGAGCTATCTGGCCAGGCTGGCACCCTGGCTTTGGAAATATCTCAGCCATGCCAATGAGGCCGACACGCGGCGCATTTCGGCGGCGGTGGCGGGTATCGTGGGCGACAGTCTGGTCGATCATCAGGCCTTGTCGCAAGGCACCGGGGCGCAAGGCTTTGTGCAGCCGAGCGACTACCTGTTTCTCTACAATGACCGCGCGCATTTCGAGGGGGACGCGCTTGTCTGGGACATTCGCAAGACACAAGGGTTTGTGTGGGAGGAGGCCGAAGGCTCCGCCCCTGCCGCTTATGACCCGATCTACGCGCCGAGTTTTGACATGTTGGTCAAGCTGGCGGGCCATGGCCGTATCACCGACCCCGGGGCCTATGTGAAGGCGCTGGCCAAATATGTGGAAACCTCGGGCGGGCAATTTGTCAAAGCGATGGTGGAGGATGTGGTGCTGGAGGGCGGCGCGGTCACAGGCCTGCGCGCGGGGGGCGAGGTGATTGCCTGCGACGCCTGTGTGGTGGCCACGGGCATTTGGTCCGGCCCGTTGGCGGAGAAGCTGGGGGTCAGGGTGCCTTTGGAATCCGAGCGCGGCTACCATCTGGAGCTGTGGAACCCGTCGCAAATGCCGAAAGCCCCGGCGATGGTGGCCTCGGGCAAGTTTGTGGCCACACCGATGGAGGGCCGCTTGCGGCTTGCCGGTGTGGTGGAGTTTGGCGGGCTCGGCGCGCCGCCCTCCAAAGCGCCGTTTGATTTGCTGCGCCGCAATGTCAAAGCCGCGTTTCCGGGGCTGACATGGGAGCGGGAGGAGGAGTGGATGGGCCACCGCCCCGCGCCTGCGGATTCGATTCCCGTCATTGGCGAGGTGCCGGGGGCCAAAGGCGCGTTCATGGGGTTCGGGCATCACCATATTGGCCTCACAGGTGGCCCCAAAACCGGGCGGCTGCTGGCCCAGATGATTGCTGGTCGGACGCCAAACATTGACGTGGGGGTCTATTCGCCTGCACGCTACAGCTCAAAGATTTAGAAACCCGGCAAGGGTCTGCATTTTCAACTGGGAGAATAACACAATGAAGAACTTCACAAGCCTGATGATGGCAACTGCGCTCACCGCGTCTGTGGCAGCGCCTGCATTCGCCGATGGCCATGCCCAAAAATGGGACATGCCGATGGCCTATTCGGCCTCCAACTTCCATTCCGAGAACGGTGTGAAATTTGCCGATTGCGTGCGGGCGGGCACGGGCGGGGCGATTGATATCACCGTGCATCCGGGCGGCTCGCTCTTCAAAGGCGCGGATATCAAGCGGGCGATCCAGACCGGTCAGGTTCCGATTGGGGAGCGCCTGTTGTCGGGCCACCAGAATGAAAACGCCGTCTTCGGCTTTGATTCCGTGCCCTTCCTTGCGACCTCTTTTGAGGATTCCGGCAAGCTGCTGGACGCGGCCAAGCCGAAGCTGGAAGAGATATTGGCCGACCAGAACCTGACGCTGCTTTACTCGGTGCCGTGGCCTCCGCAGGGGCTGTATTTCAACAAGGAGGTGAACTCCGTCTCGGATATGGAAGGCATCAAGTTCCGCTCCTACAACAACGCCACCGCGCGGCTGGCTGAGCTGACGGGCATGCTGCCGGTGACCATCGAGGCGGCTGAGATTTCGCAGGCCTTTGCCACGGGTGTGGCGGAATCGATGATCTCCTCGGGGGCCACGGGCTATGACCGCAAGGTCTGGGAATCGCTGAGCCATTTCTACGAGGTGGACGCGTGGCTGCCCTATAACCACGTCATGGTGAATAATGACGCTTGGGCGGAGGTCTCCGACGAGAACAAGGCCGCCGTGACAGCCTGCGCACAGACGGCTGCGGCAGAGGGGTTGCAGGCCTCCAAGGACTACACCCAGTTCACTATGGACGGTCTGGCCGCTGGCGGCATGACCGTTGGCGCAGCGGGTGAGGGGCTTGTGGCCGAGCTGAAAGAGATCGGCGCGACCATGACCTCCGAGTGGCTGGAAGCCGCGGGCGCGGATGGCCAAGCCATCGTTGACACGTTCAACAACTAAAGCGGCTAAGCGCCCCGGCCTGAGCGGGCCGGGGCGTTTTGCATTTGCAAGGGGCGGGGCATGATACGCAAGACACTCGACGGGCTTTACACGGCGGCGGGCGTGATGGCCGCACTTTGCCTGATCGTCATTCTGGGCCTGATCGTCGTGCAAATGGTCGCCCGCTGGACCGGGGAGGTTTTCCCCGGCGCGCCTGATTATGCGGGCTACGCCATGGCGGCGGCGTCGTTTCTGGCCTTTGCCAATGCGCTGAACAAAGGCAGCCACATCCGGGTGTCGATCCTGCTGAACGCGGTGGGGGAGCGCGCGCGCTATTGGCTGGAGGTCTGGTGTTTCAGCGTGGCCACCGCCATTGCGTGGTACATCGCCTATTACATCTGGGTCATGCGCGGCTACGCGATCCGCTTCAATGATGTGAGCCAAGGACAGGACGCCACGCCCATTGCCGTCGCGCAATTCCCGATCCTTGTGGGCTCGGTCATTTTGGCGATTGCGGTGACGGATAATCTGGTCTCGCTGGTCTTGAAGGGCCAGCACAACATCGTGCGCGATGTCTCCGACACGCAGGCGGAGTAGGGCGCATGGATCAGGCCTATGTCATCATCCTCTTTCTCTTCGTGCTGTTTGCGCTGCTGGGCTCCGGCGTCTGGGTCGGGCTGGCTTTGGTCGGTGTGGCCTTTGTCGGCATGGAGCTGTTCGCGGCGTCCGGCTCCACCGGGGACCGTATGGCGACGGAGCTTTGGAGCGCGTCGTCCAGCTGGACCCTGACCGCCTTGCCGATGTTCATCTGGATGGGCGAGATCCTGTTCCGAACGCGGCTCAGCCAAGACATGTTCAACGGGCTCAGCCCGTGGTTGGCGCGGCTGCCGGGCGGGTTGGTGCATACCAATATCATCGGCTGCACTGTTTTTGCGGCGGTGTCGGGGTCTTCGGCGGCGACGCTGACCACCGTGGGCAAAATGTCCATCCCCGAGCTGCGCAAACGCAATTATCCCGAGCATATGGTCATCGGCACTTTGGCGGGTGCCGCCACGCTGGGGCTGATGATCCCGCCCTCGCTGGCGCTGATCGTCTACGGGGTCTCGATCAATGAGAGCATCATCAAGCTGTTCTTCGCGGGCGTGCTGCCGGGTCTGGTGCTGGCAGCCATGTTCATGACCTATGTGGCAGCCTATTCCTTCGTTTCCAAAGACTGGTCGCCTGTTCAGGAAACCGGGATGACCATCGTCGACAAGATCAAGAACTCGCGTTTTCTGATCCCCGTGATGCTGCTGATCATCGCCGTCATCGGCTCCATGTTTCTGGGCATCGCCACGGCGACGGAGGCGGCGGCGATTGGCGTGATCGGGGCTTTGGTGCTGGCCGCATTGCAAGGCTCGCTCAACTGGTCGACCTTCACCGAAAGCCTGATGGGGGCCACGCGCACCTCCGCGATGATTGCGCTGATATTGGCGGGCGCGGCGTTTCTGAAAATGGCCATGGGCTTTACCGGGTTGCCGCGCGAATTAGCGGATTCCATCGCCGGTATGGAGCTGTCACGCTTCCAACTGCTCATGGCACTTTTGGTCTTCTACATCATTCTGGGGTGCTTCCTCGACGGGATCTCGGCCATCGTTTTGACCATGGCCGTGGTAGAACCCATGGTCCGCGAGGCGGGCATCGACATGATCTGGTTCGGCATCTTCGTCGTGGTCGTCGTGGAGATGGCGCAGATCACGCCGCCCATCGGGTTCAACCTGTTTGTGCTGCAAGGCATGACCAACCATGAGATGGGCTATATCGCCAAGGCGGCGATCCCGATGTTTCTGATCATGGTGCTGATGGTCTTCGTGCTGATCTGGTTCCCGGAGCTTGCCACATGGCTGCCCGAGACCGTGCGGCAAGGCCCGAACTGATGCTGCGCTGGCTCGCGGATCGGGGCCCTTGGGTGCTGGTCGCGGGCATTGTGGCGGGGATGCTGCTGCCTTCCCTCGCGGCGGTGCTGGTGCCCTATATTCCGCATATGGTGGCGGGGCTGCTGTTCCTATCGGCCCTGCGCATTGGGCCTGCGCGGATGCGGGAGAGCCTGCGTGGCACTCTGCGCGGGACCCTGCTCGTGCTGCTGTTGATGCAGCTGGCCTTTCCGTTGGCGGCCATCGCCGTGATCTCCGCCTTTGGCTGGCTGGGCAGCCCGTTTGCGCTGGCTTTTGTGATCATCGCGATGGCGTCGTCGATCTCTGGCGCGCCGAATATGGTGGCGATGATGGGGTTCGCGCCGGAGGCCTCCATGCGGTTCTTGCTCATTGGCACAGCGATCCTGCCGCTCACTGTGATCCCGGTCCTCTGGCTGATGCCCGCGCTGGGCGGGTTCGCGGACGTGATCCTCGCCGCGTTGCGGTTGCTGGTGGTGATCGGGCTGTCCTCGGTTTTCGCGTTTGTGATCCGGGGTGTGTTTTGGAAAGACCCTTCGCCCTCGGAGCTGAAGGCGGTGGACGGGGCCTCTGCGCTGCTGTTGGCGGTGATCGTGATCGGGCTGATGTCGGCGGTGAATGCGGCGCTGATCCATGCGCCGTCGCGCTTCTGGCTGTGGCTGGGCTTCGTGCTGACCGTCAATTTCGGGCTGCAACTTGTCGCGTTTCTGGTGCTGCGCAGGCGGGCGGATGTGGACCGCACCGCCGCGCTGAGTGTGATGGCGGGCAACCGCAACATCGCGCTGTTTCTGGTGGCCTTGCCCGAGGCCGTGACCGCGCCGCTGCTGGTCTTTATCGGCTGCTACCAAATCCCGATGTATTTGACGCCGCTGGTCATGGGGCGGGTGCTGAAAGGGCTGGACCGGGGCCGCGCTTGAGGTCATCCTGCCGCCAAATTCGAAAAGGAAAACTCCCCATGAAGAAGATCGTTTTGACCGGCGCCAATGGCAATCTTGGCCAAGAGCTGCGCGCCATGCTGGCGGGGCTCTGCGACGAGTTGCTCTCCACCGATATTGCAGATGGTGTGGGCGAGCTGTTGCCAAATGAAAGTTTCGTGCAGGCCGATCTGGCAGAGATGGATCAGGTGCGCCCCCTGCTGGAGGGCGCGGATATGGTGGTGCATTTCGGCGCGTTGGTGGACGAGCTGGAGTTTTCCAAAGTCTGGGGGCCGAACTTCATGGGCTCTTTCAACATCTGGGAAAGCGCCCGTCAGCTGGGCGTGAAACGCGTGGTTTACGCGTCGTCGATCCATGCGATGGGGATGTACCCCAAGACGGTGGCCATCGACACGGTCATGCCGCAGCGCCCGGACACCTATTACGGGTTGGCCAAGTGTTTTACGGAAGATCTGGGCCGGATGTATTGGGAAAAAGAAGGCATCGAGAGCGTGCATCTGCGGATTTATTCCGCCACGTCGAAGCCTGGAAATGTGCGGGCGCTGGGCTCGTGGCTGAGCTTTGACGATTTGCGGCAGCTGGTGCAGCGCTCGGTCGAGACGCCGTTTGTGGGCTTCACCATTGCCTATGGCGTGTCCAATAATGACCGCTCGCCGGTGGACAATTCGGCGGCGTCGTTTCTTGGGTACCGGCCAAAGGACAATGCCGAGGATTATGCCGAAGAGGTGTTTGCCAAGGAGCCTGCGGCGGATCTGTCCGATATTGCGCAAACCTGCCACGGGGGGCCGTTTGCCTCCGCTACATTGGGGGTCAGCCCGATGGCCCAGATGGCTATCCCCGACAAAGAAGACTAGCGGTTTCGCCGCGCCCTCCTGGGCGCGCCGACACGCGGGGGCTACGCCCCCGCACCCCCGATTTTGTTTGGTGGCTTCGCCACGTTGGGGGCGCTGCCCCCAAACCCCCGGAGTATTTTTGAAGCAGTGATAGGGGGAAGGTTATTGCGGGGGGAGGAGTTCTCAGTGAGTGAGGACGAGGTCGGTTTTCCAGCGGGCGCATTTTTTGGTGATGGGGGTTGAGGGTGCGACGTCGGTGTAGAAGCGGCTGACGTCTTTGAGCGAGGCGATGCGCACTGGTGCTGCCCGGTCGAACTTGGTGGTGTCGGCGACCAGAAAGCTGGCGCGGGATTGGGCGAGGATGGTTTGGCTGACGCCGACTTCCTCAATGTCAAAATCGAGAATATCCCCGTCCTGATCGAGCGCCGAGCAGCCGATGACGGCGTAGTCGAATTTGAAGGCCTGGATCATCTGCACGGTCATCGGGCCGGTCAGGCCACCATCTGAGCGACGCAGGGTGCCGCCTGCGACAATGACCTCGCAACTCGCGTTGCCCGCCAGAATATGTGCAATGTTCAGGTTGTTGGTGACCACCATCAGGTTGCGATGGCCCAAGAGTTCGTGTGCCACGGCCTCGGTGCTGGTGCCGATGTTGAGAAAAACGGATGCGTTGTCTGGTATGTCCGCCGCGCAACGTTTGGCGATCCGGGCCTTTGCGGCGCGGTTCAGGTCGCGGCGATCATCATAGCCGATATTTGTAACCCCGGAGGCCAAGATCGCGCCGCCATGCACCCGTTTGAGCCGCCCGGTTTCCGCCAACTCACTGAGGTCCTTGCGGATCGTCTGCACGGAGATGTTAAACCGCTCGGCCAGATCCTCGACCGAGACGCGGCCTTCGGCCTGCGCGATGCTGAGAATGTCGGATTGTCGGAAGGTCTCGGCCATGTGATGCCCTATACGAAAGCAAAGCGAAACTAAAACTTGACGAAACGAAAGTAAACATATGTGTGGTGTGGGAAGGGGATTTAGATGAGGCGAGATATGTCGGAGCAGGTCACGGACCTTTTTGTTATTGGCGGCGGCATAAATGGATGCGGCATCGCGCGGGATGCGGCGGGGCGCGGGATGAGCGTTTGTCTGGCGGAGATGAAGGATCTGGCCTGGGCCACCTCGTCTTCCTCCACCAAGCTGTTTCATGGCGGGCTACGCTATCTTGAATATGGCGAGATCCGGCTGGTCCGGGAGGCGTTGATCGAGCGGGAGACGCTGTTGAAGGCGATGCCGCATATCAGCTGGCCGATGCGGTTCGTGCTGCCTTACCATAAGGATATGCGGTTCGAGGGCTCGACACCCGCCTCCAAATTGCTGAGCACGGTGATGCCTTGGATGAAGGGGCGCAGGCCGTCCTGGATGATCCGGTTTGGGCTGTTTTTGTACGATAATCTGGGCGGGCGGCAAATCCTTCCCGGCACCACGACGGTGGATTTGCGCAAAGGCGCTGAGGGCGCGCCTTTGCAGGACCGGCTGGAAAAGGCGTTCGAATATAGCGACTGCTGGATCGAGGATTCGCGCCTCGTGGTGTTGAATGCGCGTGACGCGCGGGCGCGTGGGGCGGAGGTTTTGACCCATACACAGGTGGTTGGCGCTGAGGTGCGGGACGGGCTGTGGCATATTGCGCTGAAAGACATGGAAAGCGGCGAGACGCAGACCCGGCAGGCGCGGTTTCTGGTCAATGCGGCGGGGCCTTGGGTGGGCGACATCATCCACAACACCGTGCGTATCAACGCCACAGAAGACGTGCGGCTGGTGCGTGGCAGCCATATTGTGACGCGGAAGCTGTTTGACCACGACAAGTGTTACTTCTTTCAGGGCGAGGATGGCCGGATCAGTTTTGCCATTCCCTATGAGGGCGATTTCACCCTGATCGGCACCACGGATGCGGCGCATGATCTGCCCGATGGGGAGCCCGTTTGCACCGATGAAGAGCGTGACTATTTGCTGGACTTTGCCTCGCAATATTTCGCCAAGCCGGTCACCAAGGAGGATATCGTCTGGACCTATTCCGGGGTGCGCCCGCTTTATGATGACGGGGCCAAATCGGCGACAGCGGCGACGCGGGATTATGTGCTGAAGATCAATGAGGGCGCGGGTGCGCCGATGCTCAATGTGTTTGGCGGCAAGATCACCACCTACCGCAAGCTGGCGGAGCATGCGATGGCCAAAATCAGCCCTTTGTTGCAGCGCAAAGACGCGCCCTGGACCGCGGGCGTGGCGATGCCGGGGGGGGATTTTGAGGTCTCCGAGGTGGATAGGCTGATCTCTGATCTGCGGGAAAAATTCGGGTTTCTGGATGCGCGCTGGGCCCAGCGGCTGGTGCGGGCTTACGGCACGGATGCGTGGCAAATTCTGGGAGAGGCGCAAAGCGTGCAGGACCTCGGGCAGGATTTCGGCGCGACGCTGACGGAAGTAGAGCTACGCTGGCTGATGGATATGGAATTTGCGCGGGCGGCTGAAGACGTGGTCTGGCGGCGCTCGAAACTGGGGTTGCGCCTGAGCGCGGGCGAGATCAAGATTTTGGACGATTGGATGGCGGCTGAGAGGGGCAAGGCATGACGCATATTCTGGCGATTGATCAGGGCACGACCTCCAGCCGTGCGATCTTGTTTGACGGCGAGATGACAGTTGTGGCCTCCGCGCAGGAGGAGTTTACGCAGCATTTTCCCAAATCGGGATGGGTGGAGCATGCGCCGGAGGATCTGTGGTCGACTGTGATTTCTACCTGCCGCGCCGCGATGGAGAAGGCGGGCCTGACGGACGCTGACATCACCGCCATTGGCATCACCAACCAGCGCGAAACCACAGTGGTCTGGGACAAGGCGACCGGGGAGCCGGTTTATAACGCGATTGTCTGGCAGGACCGGCGGACCTCTGAGTTTTGCCGGGAGTTGCGCGAGGCCGGGCATGAGCCGATGTTCACGGAGCGCACGGGGCTGCTCTGTGATCCGTATTTCTCAGGCACCAAGCTGCGTTGGATCTTGGAAAATGTGGACGGCGTGCGGGCGCGTGCCGAGGCGGGGGAGCTGCTGTTTGGCACTGTCGACAGCTACATCATCTGGAAGCTGACCGGCGGCGCGCGGCATGTGACGGATGCGACCAATGCGGCGCGGACGATGCTCTATGATATCAAGAAAGGCCGTTGGTCCAGCACGATTTCCGAGATGTTTGGTATACCGATGGGCATGCTGCCCGAGGTGCTGGATTGCGCGGCTGATTTTGGCATCACGCAGGCCGATCTGTTCGGGAGCGAAATCCCCATTCTGGGCGTCGCGGGTGACCAGCAGGCGGCCACTGTGGGGCAGGCCTGTTTCGAGCCGGGGATGTTGAAATCGACCTATGGGACGGGCTGTTTTGCGCTGTTGAATACGGGCGAGGCGCCGGTGACCTCGAAGAACCGGTTGCTGACGACGATTGCCTATCAGTTTGACGGCAAGCCGACCTACGCGCTGGAGGGCTCCATCTTCATTGCGGGCGCGGTGGTGCAATGGCTGCGTGACGGGTTGAAGATCATCGCGGAGGCCTCGGAAACGCAGCCCTTGGCGGAGGCGGCCGACGCGGAGCAAGACGTGATCCTTGTGCCCGCCTTCACCGGCCTCGGCGCGCCTTATTGGGACGCGGAATGTCGCGGGGCCATCTATGGGCTGACACGCAATTCGGGGCCGGAGGAACTTGCCAAAGCGGCGCTGGAGGGTGTCGGCTACCAGACCCGCGATCTGCTGGAAGCGATGGTGGCCGACTGGTCCGGTGCGGGCGAAAACGTGCTGCGCGTCGATGGGGGCATGACAGCCAGCGATTGGGCGATGCAGTTCCTCAGCGATATTATCGGTGCGCAGGTGGACCGCCCACATGTGCTCGAGACCACCGCTTTGGGGGCCGCGTGGCTTGCGGGGATGCGCGCGGGGCTCTACCCCGATCAGGCCGGGTTCGCCAAAAGCTGGGCGCTGGAGCGCCGCTTCGAGCCCGCCATGGACGAGGACACCCGCGCGCGCAAATACGGCGCTTGGAAAAAGGCGGTGGCGGCGACGCTGACGGTCTAGCACGCAACGGGGGACGGCATGGCACAAGAGACCGCGAAGTTCCTCGAAGGCAATTTGTTTCGCCACATCACGGTGATGTCTCTGACCTCGTCGGTAGGCTTGCTGGCGGTGTTTCTGGTCGATTTTGTCGACATGATCTTCATCTCCATGCTGGGCAATGCATCGCTGGCCGCAGCCGTGGGCTATGCGGGCGCGATCCTGTTCTTCACCACATCTTTCGGCATTGGCATGGCAATCGCGGCGGGGGCTTTGGTATCGCGGGCGCTGGGGCAGAATGACGAGGACCGCGCACGGCAGCTGATCACCAATTCACTCGTTTATGGCGTGCTCTTCGGCATCGCGTTCTCGGCGCTGGTCTGGCTGAACCTCGGCACATTGACCGCGCTTGTCGGTGCCACCGGGGAGACGCAGGCGCTGGCGGTCTCCTACCTGCAAATCATCGTTCCGAGCCTGCCGTTTTTGTTGGTCGGCATGATGTGCGGGGCCATCCTGCGCGCTTACGGCGACGCGCGCCGGGCCATGATGGCCACCATCTATGGCGGGCTGGTCAATGCGGTTCTGGACCCGATCCTGATCTTCGGGCTGGACCTTGAACTGGTGGGCGCGGCCTGGGCCAGCGTGGCCGCGCGGGTGGCGATTGCGGCCACAGCTCTGCTGCCGATCATCCGCCATCACGGCGGTATCGGCGCGCCGCATATGCCTGCGTTTTTGCGCGACTTCGTTCCGGTTTTCTCCATCGCGCTGCCCGCGATCCTGACGCAATTGGCCACGCCAATCGGGCAGGGTTACGTCACCCGCGCCATGGCCCAATATGGCGAGGAGGCGGTGGCGGGCATGGCCGTGGTCTCTCGCCTCACGCCGCTGTCTTTTGCGGTGATCTTTGCACTCTCCGGCGCGCTTGGCCCGATCATTGGCCAGAATTTCGGAGGCGGGCGGCATGACCGTGTTGCCCGCGCCTTCCGCGACGGGCTGCTCTTCATCGGGCTTTACGTGCTGTTTGTCAGCCTCCTGTTGTTCCTGCTACGCGACCCGATTGTGGCACTGTTCGGCGCGCAGGGCATAGGCGTCACGTTGATCTATTTATTCTGCGGCCCGCTGGCGCTGCTGTTCTACTTTAACGGCGCGATCTTCGTGGCCAATTCGGCGTTCAACAATCTGGGCCACCCGTTCTATTCCACATGGGTCAACTGGGGCCGCCACACGCTGGGCACGATGCCGACCGTGGCGCTGGGAGCGTATCTGTTCGGGGCCGCCGGGGTGTTGATCGGGCAAGCGCTGGGCGGGGTGGTGTTTGCCGCCATCGCCTTGCTGCTGGCCCGCCGGGTGATCCGTGACGGCGCGGGCAAGGCGGGGGTCACACAAGACGAGTTTTCGCTGCAAAGCCGGTTGATGCAGTTGCTGCATATGCGCCGCTGACAATGTGATCAATCCGCGACGGAGTTCCCCTTGAACGTCCGCGCCGGGTCTATAGGGTACGCATTCGTTTATATAGAAAAGGAAGACCCCCATGTCCGTCGCAAGAGTCACAGAGATCATTTCATCCTCATCCAAAAGCTTTGAGGATGCTGTCGAGGCCGGCGTCAAGCGGGCGTCGAAAACGTTGAAAAACGTCACCAGCGCTTGGGTGCAGGATATGAAATGCACCGTCGATGACGGCAAAATCTCGGAATACCGCGTGATCCTGAAGGTCACGTTCGTTCTGAAAGACTAAGACATTTTCGGCCTGCGGCGGCCCTATCCGGGTTGGCGCAGGCCCATCTTGTGCTTGGCAAAGCGCCAGGCCAGACGCGGCATGCGCCGCAACAGCTCCCCTCTCAGATCGGCATAATCAGCCTCCCCCGCGAGCAGTTGCAGGTATTTCATTTGCAGATGCGAGCCGCGCGCGAAGGCCTTTTTGAAATGCCCCTGCGTGGCTTTGGGAAACATGATCAGCCGCCAAAGCCGGGCCTGATCGAGTGATTTTTGAATGGGCCTGATCAGCGGCTTATACCGCGTCATCGCCGTCTCGGGCGTATCAGCGGCAATCGCCTGCGCCGCGGCTTCCGCCGCCAAAGCGCCGCTTTCCATGGCCAGCGCAATGCCTTCCCCGGTGATCGGATCGACCAGCCCGGCGGCGTCGCCCGCCAGCAGCACCGCGCCTTGGCCGGGGGTTTTCTTGTACTCTCCAAAGGGCAGGTAGGCCCCCTTGTAGCTGAGCTCCGGGTCGCCCTCGACCTGCGCGACATAGCGCGCCATGCTGGCTTTGATATCGGGGTTTTGCGGCGGCAGGCCGCAGATGCCGACCGTGCGGGTTTTGCGCTTTGGGAAGGACCAGCCATAGCCCCATTCCGCCGCGTCGAAATCGATCTCGACGGCATTGTCATGGTTGGGGGCCAGCGGGGTTTCGATCTCGAGACCGAAGGCGGTTTTGTCAGGATCAAAGGCCCGCCCGAACAGCGCGCGCGCGACCACGGAGCCCACGCCATCCGCGCCGATCAGTACCTTATATTCCAGCGCGTCGCCACCGCGCCGCGTGACGGTGCGGGCGCCCAGATCAATCCCGGTGACGGCGCTGCCCAAAAACGCCTCCGCCCCGCTTTGGACGGCTTGGGCATGCAGCATCGCGTCGAGATCCCGGCGCATTGTCAGATGCATGGGCGGCGCGTTCTCGATATTGGCCAGAGGCGTGCCGCTGGCCGAAAAGCGCATATGGGTGGAGGTCAGGAACAGCTCTGGCGTCACCTCTACACCGAAGATATTGTGAAGCGCCTTTTGGCTACGCCCGGTGAACAGCCCGCCGCAGAGCTTGTCACGCGGGAAGCTGGCCTTGTCGATGATCGCCACCGACAGCCCCTGCCTGCGCGCCATCCGCGCGGCGGCGCTTCCGGCGGGGCCGGAGCCTATGACGATCACATCAAAGCGTTTCATGCGCCCGGTTTAGAAAGCCGGGGCGTCGCGCACAATGGCGGGCAGGGGGCAGCGCAAAAAAAACGCAGGGCTTGCTGCAATTTTTTGCAAATAATTGAGGATAGGGTCGCAAAAATCGACATAGACCCCCTTGAGCTTTTGCAATTCCACCACAGCTTGGGGTAAGAAAAATCACCTCGACAACTCAGGAGCGTCAGTGTCCCTTTTTATTCTCGTCGCACTGCCATTTTTAGGGGCACTTCTTCCCGGAATAATGAACTCAGCAGGCCGCGCGGCCTGTGCCGGGGTGACCTTCACCGTGTCGCTTCTGGCCTTCCTTGGGTTGCTGACCAATCTGCCCGCCGTCTGGGCCGGGGAGGTTGTCACCGCGCGCATCGACTGGCTGCCTGAGCTAGGGCTGAACTTTACCTTGATGCTCGACGGGCTGGGTTTCTTCTTCGCGCTGCTGATCCTAGGGATCGGGCTACTGATCATTGCCTATGCGCGGCACTACCTCAGCCGCGACGACAATATGGGCGAGTTTTTCACTTATTTGCTGCTCTTCCAAGGCGCGATGGTCGGCATTGTCCTAAGCGATAACATCCTGCTTTTGCTGGTGTTTTGGGAACTGACCTCGCTGTCCTCTTTCCTGCTCATTGGCTATTGGAAGCATCTGCCTGAGGGCCGCCAAGGCGCGCGGATGGCGCTGACGGTGACGGGCATGGGCGGGCTTGCGATGATCGGCGGCATGCTGATCCTTGGCCAGATCGCGGGCAGTTACGACCTGAGCGTCATCCTGCAAAACCGCGAACTGATCCAGGCCGACCCGCTTTACTTGCCCGCGCTGATCCTGATCCTGATCGGCTGTTTCACCAAATCCGCGCAGTTCCCGTTCCACTTCTGGCTGCCGCACGCGATGGCGGCGCCCACGCCGGTCTCCGCCTATCTGCATTCGGCCACGATGGTCAAAGCGGGCATCTTCCTGATGGCCCGCATGTGGCCGGTTCTGTCGGGCACGCCCGAATGGTTCATGATCGTCACCACCGCAGGGCTTGTCACCATGGTGCTGGGCGCGGTGATTGCGCTGTTCAAACATGACCTCAAGGCGCTCTTGGCGTTTTCCACCGTGTCGCATCTGGGGTTGATCACCATGCTTTTGGGCACCGGCACCGCTTTTGGCGCGATGGCCGCGATGTTCCACATTCTCAACCACGCCACGTTCAAGGCGGCGCTGTTTATGTCGGCGGGGATCATTGATCACGAGACGCATACCCGCGACATCAGGCGTCTCGGCGGGCTGCGGGTGCTGATGCCGGTGACCTTTGTGGTGGCGACTTTGGCGGCCTTGTCCATGGCGGGGATCCCGCTGCTCAATGGCTTCCTGTCCAAGGAAATGATGCTGGAAGAGGCCACGCACACCACCCTTTTCGGCATGCCCCTGCTGGTGCCGGTGCTGGCGACAATCGGCTCGCTCTTTTCAGCCGCCTATTGCTTCCGCCTGATCGGCCATGTGTTCCTCGGTCCGGTGCGCGACGACTACCCCGCCAAGCCGCATGATCCCGGCCCCGGCCTGTGGTTGCCGCCTGCCATTCTGGTGGTGTTGGTCGTCGTCATCGGCGTGGCCCCCTTCGTGGCGGAGCCGTTTGTGAAGATGGTCACGGCTTCCGTTCTGGGCGGCGAGGCTGAGGTGCCAAAAGCCTATTTCAAGATTTGGCACGGTCTGGTGCCCGCGCTCTTTATGTCTATCGCGGCGGTGGTCGGGGGCCTGCTGCTGCTGGCCGTCTTCAACCCGGCGCTGCGCTTTTGGGATGCCGCCCCGCGCCCCGAGGCCAAGGCCATTTTCGAGAGCATCGTGGAGGCCGTCGCCCGCCTCGCCCAAGCCCTTATCCTGCCGCTGCACAATGGCGCGTTCTCGCGCTACGCGGCAATCGGCGCTGTGGCAATTGTCGCTGCCGGGTTCCACGCATGGAGCACTGGCACGGTGGGCGCGCCCACCCGCGAGCTGCAGCCTGCGGGGCCCGTGCCCATCGCGGGTTGGCTGATGCTGGTGGCCGCCACGGGCGGCATGGTGTTGATGCATCGCAACCGCCTGTTGTCGCTGATCCTGATCGGGATTGTGGGGCTTATGGTCTCCATCGGGTTCGTGTTCTTCAGTGCGCCGGATCTGGCGATGACGCAATTCACCGTCGAGGTCGTCACGATCATCTTGCTGCTGCTGGCGCTGAATTTCCTGCCCAAGACTACGCCTGTTGAAAGCACCGTGCTGCGCCGGGTGCGCGATGCGGGGATCGCAATCGCCGGGGGCCTCGCCACGTTTGCGCTGGCCTATCACTACCTGCTGCGCGACGCGGTCACGACGCCGATCTCTGAATTCCACCTCGCCAATTCCTATAAGGGCGGCGGCGGGACCAATGTGGTCAACGTGATCCTCGTCGATTTCCGGGGCTTTGATACCTATGGCGAAATCATCGTGCTGGGCATCGCCGCGCTGCTGATCTACGCGCTGACGGAGACGCTTCTGGGCGGCCCGGTGCGCGCGCGGCTGTTGAACCGCAAGCCAGACCAGCCTCGCGCGGGCGACATGCATCCGATGATGATGGTGGTGCTGACACGGGTGATCATGCCAGTGATCCTGATGGTCGGGTTCTACATCTTCCTGCGCGGCCATAACGAGCCGGGCGGCGGGTTTATCTCCGGCCTCGTCGTCTCCATCGCGGTGGTGATGCAATATATGGCGAGCGGGTTCTCTTGGACCTCCGCGCGGCTGCGCTACCCCTATCACGGGGTGATCGGCGCGGGCGTGTTGATCGCGGGTCTCACGGGCATCGGGTCGTGGTTTGTCAGCAAGCCGTTCCTGACCTCCGACTTCACTTACGTCCGTATCCCGCCTTTCCAAGAGTTCGAGCTGGCCACCGCCGCGCTCTTTGATCTTGGTGTGTTCCTCGCCGTGGTGGGTGCGGTGATGCTGTCGCTTGAAAGCTTCTCGCGGCTGGCGCGCCGGGCGCATGTGCCCGATAGCGAGTATCCAATGGATATCGACCCGTCGCGGGATGATCCGCAACCGGATGCAGCAGCAGGGGGGGCACGCTGATGGAACTTCTTGTGGCCTCCGCCATCGGCATCCTAACCGCCGGTGGGCTTTACTTGTTGCTGCGGCTGCGCACCTTCCCGGTGATCCTTGGCATCTCGCTGCTGACCTATGCGGTCAACGTGTTCCTCTTTGCCTCAGGCCGGCTGACCACCGCCGCGCCGCCTATCTTGCGCGACGATATCAGCCTTTATGCGGATCCTTTGCCGCAGGCTTTGGTGCTGACGGCCATCGTGATTTCCTTCGGGATGACGGCTGTTGTGGTGATGATCGGCCTCGGCGCGTTTCTGGGGTCGGATGACGACCATGTGGACGACCAGCCCGCCCCGGATGAAGATAAAGCGGAGGGCACGTCATGACCCATTGGCTCATCGTCCCTGTCATCTTGCCCGCGCTTCTGGCCCCCTTCATCGTGCTGGCCGCGCGGTATCATATCGGCATCCAACGCGCGTTCTCCGTGGTTGGGGTGCTGGCGCTGGTCGCACTTACCGCAGGCCTTGCTGTGGCCACGTCGGATGGCACGGTGCTGCTCTATCAGTTGGGCGATTGGGCGGCGCCCTTCGGCATCGTGCTGGTTGGGGACCGCCTCTCCACCATGATGGTCCTGCTCACAACGGTGCTGGCGCTGTTCGTGCTGCTTTATGCCATAGGCTCCGGCTGGGATGACCGGGGGCGGCATTTCCATGCGCTGTTTCAGTTCCAGCTGATGGGCATTATCGGCGCGTTCCTGACGGGCGATTTGTTCAACCTCTTCGTGTTTTTCGAGGTGCTGCTGATCGCGTCTTACGGGTTGATGATCCATGCGGGTGGCAATGCGCGGATGAAGGCGGGGCTGCAATATGTGCTCTTCAACCTCATCGGCTCCACGCTGTTTCTGTTTGCGCTTGGCGCGATCTATGCGGAAACCGGAACGCTCAACATGGCCGATCTGGCGCAGCGCGTGACGCTGATCACGCCGGAGGAAACCGTCGGCATCCGTGTCGCCGCCGTGCTGCTGCTCTTGGTCTTCGCGATCAAGGCCGCGTTGGTGCCGCTGCATTTCTGGCTGCCGTCGAGTTACGCGGAGGCGCCTGCACCCGTCGCGGCCCTCTTTGCGATCATGACCAAAGTCGGGGCCTATGCGATCATCCGGGTCTACACGATGGTCTTCCCGCCCGATCTGGAGGTCACCTCCGGGCTGCATGACGTCTGGCTCTTGCCCGCCGCACTGGTCTCGCTGGCCATCGGCATGACAGGCGTGCTGGCGGCCAAGAAGCTGGACCGTCTGGTGGCGTTTTCCGTCATCGGGTCGATGGGCATGGTGATGGTGGCGATCTCGCTGTTCACCCCGCAAAGCATCGCCGCGGCGCTCTATTATATCGTGCACTCGACGCTGGCCGGGGCCACGCTGTTCCTGATCTCCGATCTGGTCCGCACGGGCCGGGCCAATCTGGAGCTGACCCCGCAACCTGCCATCTCCGGCAACGCGCTCACGGCGGCGCTGTTCTTCGTGGGGGCCATCGCCATGGCGGGCCTGCCGCCGCTGTCGGGGTTCCTAGGCAAGCTGCTGGTGCTTGATGCGGGCTATAATTCAGACAAGATGGTGTGGATCTGGGCCGTGGTTTTGATCTCCAGCCTTGTCAGCATTGTCGGGTTCTCGCGGGCGGGCAGCATCTTGTTTTGGAAGGCCCATAGCGTGGAGCCCACGGGGCAGACGTTCCAGCGCCCTGCCGCCCTGTCCTATGTGGCCGTCGGGGGGCTGATCGCGATGCTCATTGCGCATACTGTTTTTGCGGGCAAGGTGCATGGCTACACCACCACCATGGCCGCGCAGCTCTTTGCACCGGAGCCCTATATCTCCACGGTGGTGGACACGCCGGGCAAGCTGAGCAAACCGAAGACGGAGGAGAAATAGTATGACCCGCGCGTTTTACTGGCTCTTGCCGCACCCGTTTCTGACCTTGCTTTTGGCGGTGGTCTGGATCCTGCTGCAAAATGAATTCTCAGCAGGGATGGCGGTGTTCGGGCTGATCCTCGGGGTGATCATCCCGTGGGGCACGTCGATCTGGTGGCCCGACACGCCCAAGGGTTTTCGCGTCGGCAAGATGGCCAGCTACATTGTTATGGTGATGTGGGACATCATCGTGGCCAATATCCAAGTGGCATGGATCGTGCTGACGGTGCCAAATGCCAAGCTGAAACCGGCCTGGATCGTGGTGCCGCTGGAGCTGGTTCAGCCGGAGGCCATTACGGTGCTGGCGGGCACGATCACGCTGACGCCGGGCACGGTCTCGGCAGACCTGTCAGACGAGGGGCACAGCCTGCTGGTCCACGTGCTGCACACCGATGACCCGGAGGCGGAGCGCGAGCTGATCAAGACCCGCTACGAGGCCCGCCTGAAGGAGATCTTCTCATGACTGACGCATTCGGCCTCGTGGATATCGCGCTGGTGGTGACCTTTGTGACGCTGGTGCTGGGGCAGCTTCTGTCGATGGTCCGGCTGGTGCTGGGCCCCACGCCCGGCGACCGGATTCTGGCGCTGGACACGATGGTGATCAATGCCATCGGGCTGGTCGTGGTGCTGGGCATCCATCAGGGGGTGCAGATTTACTTCGAGGTGTCGCTACTGATCGCGATGCTCGGCTTTGTGTCCACCGTGGCGCTGGCGCGGTTCATCTTGCGGGGAGACATCATCGAATGAGCGTTGAGATCGTGACAAGTTACGCCACCGCCCTGTGCCTGTTTATCGGGTCGATCTTCATTCTGGTCGGGGCCATCGGGCTGCTGAAGTTCAATGATCCCATGACCCGGCTGCATGCGCCCACCAAGGTGGGCACGATTGGCATCGGCATGCTGCTTTTGGCGTCGATCCTGCATTCCTACAGCTTGGGCGACAGCTCCATGCATGAGCTGCTGATCATGGCGTTCCTCTTCGTGACCGCTCCGATCTCGGCGAATTTCATCGCCAAGGTAAGCATTCACCGCAGGGCCTGCGAAACCCCGCCCGTGCCGCCGCGCGATGACACGTGGTCCACCCTCAGCACCCCTGAGGAGGATAAGATCATCCCTGATATGCCTGATACCAAGCCTAATAAGGCCTAGCCGTTGACGATTTAGAAATGGCAGGCATCAGAAGGCAGAGATCACCTTCACGCCTTCCATCGACTTGCAGCGCTCGATGTCGAGTTCATAGGCATCCGAAATGACCTCGACGGCGTCCGGATCGATATCGTCCAGGTCAATCTCCTGCTCCACCGCGTCCGGGTCAAAGAACCGGCGAAGGAAGCCTTCGATGATTTCCATTCGTCCGGCGGGGGTCAGGTCGGTTTGCTTGGCCAGAAAATCTTTCAACCGTTTTGCGGGGTAGTCACCGATCAGTGGGGCGACGAGGTCCAGATCACCCTCCAGCTCTAAGTCGTTCTCAATGTCTGCGACATGGCGCAGGATCATTGGCCAGATCACCGGGGCCTCCTCATGGGCCCAGATGGTGATGTCGCTATAACCGTTGGCCTTGCGGATCATGGAGATCACATCCGACCAGCGCACCGCCTCAAGAGGCAGCCCGTTCATGAACTTCGCGCGGCTGGTGAACCGCATGGTGGCCAGCAGGTCCGACACCATCGTAACGGGGTTTTGCAGCGTCAGCATGAACTCGATCTCGTTATCGGGCAGCAGGTCGTGCAGAGCCTTCGTGGCCGCCCCGGCGCGGCCGTAAAAGACGCCGTCCCGAAAAATGTTGGCGGGCTCGTCCAGCAGGCCTGGATGTGACAGCAGCACCCGTTTGTGCTGCTTGTCCATGGTCAATTTGCGCAACAGATCTTTGCGGTGGGCATCGGTGAACTGACCAAGGCTCTGTGACATCAGGGCGTTGTCAATCGCGGTTCTGTATTGGCTTGGACGCCGGATCATCGCGTCGCGTTCGCTCATCAAGAAGCTGTTCTTGCGCAACGAGAATGTCAGCTGCTCAAAGCTGGGGCACGGGGCGCCCAGGTGGAAGACTAGTTTGGTCATCTGTTGCCTGCTCTTACTCGTTTCAAACTGTATACTGGCCCGATTTTAACAAGGGGTTTTTTCCGCTCAGTTTGTTCATTTTATGTTGAAATGTGACCGTTGGTCTGACGATTGCTTGCGGAATGCGTGGTTTCGCCTAGCGGGGCGGAGGGCGTGACGTTAGCGTTCAACATAAGAAATCAAGGATTTACGGGACGTTTCATGACCCAAACTATAACCGCCAGAAACCTGGCGCGCCACCTGCAAGACATGCCCGCCGGGCGGCATCTTGTGGCGCTTGCCGGGCCGCCGGCCAGCGGCAAATCCACCCTGGCTGAGGCGCTTGCCGAACAGCTGAACCAGATCCGTCCCAACCGCGCGGCGATCATCCCGATGGACGGGTTTCACTATGATGACGCCGTGCTGGAGGCCCGCGGCGACCGCGCCCGGAAAGGCGCGCCGCATACGTTCGACGTAGGCGGCTTTGCGCATCTCTTGGGGCGGCTCAAAGCCAATACAGAGCCTGAAGTCGCCATCCCGCTGTTTGACCGCCAACTCGAGGTCGCGCGGGCAGGGGCCGCGATCATCCCTCAGGAGGTCGAGCTTTTGCTGGTGGAAGGCAATTACCTGCTTCTGGAGCGCGCGCCTTGGGACCAGCTTTTCGCGCAGTTCGATCTGACCGTGATGATCGACGTCTCTGAGGCGGAGCTGCGCCGCAGGCTGTCTCAACGCTGGGAGGATCTCGGGTTCGACGCGGAGGCGGTCGCGGCGAAGGTCGAGGAAAACGATCTGCCCAATGGCCGCGAGGTCCTGCATCACAGCCGTGCGGCGACATTCCTGGTCACGTCAGACCAGTGAGGAAAATTACCTGACTGTTTTAATCATCTTTCTTGCTATGCCCGTCAGACCTGATTACTTAGTAAAATACTAAGGTACTTAACTCTGGAGATTCTGATGCCCCTTTCAGGTACGAAACCTGTCCTCGCTCTTGCCTCTGTCGCCCTTCTGACCGGCCCGCTTGCGGCCTTCGCGGAAGGGGAGCTGAACCTCTATTCCTCGCGCCACTATGACACCGATGAGCGGCTCTATTCCGACTTCACCGACCAGACCGGCATCACCATCAACCGCATTGAGGGCAAAGCCGACGAGCTGATCGCCCGGATGCAGGCCGAAGGCCGCAACTCCCCCGCCGATATCCTGCTGACCGTGGACACATCACGGCTGGAGCGGGCGAAAGATGCGGGCGTGTTGCAAGCCATCGACAGCGCAGTGCTTGAAGAGCGTATCCCGGCCAATCTGCAAGACAGCGATAACCAGTGGTTCGGCTTCTCTCAGCGTGCGCGGATCATCTTCTATGACAAGGCCGACGTCTCCGAGCCGCCGATGGATTATGTCTCTCTAGCGGATCCGAAATACAAAGGCATGGTCTGTCACCGGTCCTCCTCGAATGTCTATAGCCAGACGCTGCTGTCGGCTGTGATCGAAAACCACGGCGCAGGGGCGGCGAAAGAGTGGGCGGCAGGCATGGTCGCCAATTTTGCGCGTGACCCTGAGGGCGGCGACACGGACCAGCTGCGCGCCATCATCTCGGGGGAGTGCGACATCTCCGTGGCGAACACCTATTACTTCGCGCGGGCGCTGCGCAAGGACGTGGACGGGCTGTCTGCCGAGATCGACAAAGTGGGTTGGATCTTCCCCGCCCAAGAGGCAGAGGGCGCGCATATGAACCTGTCGGGTGGTGGTGTGGCCGCCCATGCGCCAAATCGCGACAATGCGATCAGGTTCATGGAATACCTCGCATCTGATTCGGCACAGCAGTATTTCTCAGCTGGAAACGATGAGTTCCCAGCCGTAGATACTGTTTCCCTAAGTGACAGTGTTGCGCGGCTTGGACGCTACAAACCGGACGAAATCAGCCTCTCAGCGGTTGCAAAAAACGTCCCAGTAGCGCAGAAGATATTCAACGAGGTCGGCTGGAAATAGGCCTCGGAGGGGTAACGAGTTACACGGGCGCGGCTTCGGCTGCGCCTTTTTACTTTTAAGGGCCCCTTTACCCGCTGTTAAGTTTCGCGGCGTCCTTGCCGACCTTACGACACAGCAGGATCACCGGCAAAAGCCCGATCCCAGCAATCACCAGACTTGGCACCGCGGCACCCTCAAGGCGCTCATCCGCCGCCAATCGGAAGGCCTGAACGGCCAATGTGTCGTAATTGAAGGGCCGCATGATCAGTGTCGCTGGCAGCTCTTTCATCACGTCGACAAAGACGATCAGCGCCGCCGTCAGCAGGCTTGGCGTCAGGATCGGAAGATGCACCCGGCCGATGACGCCCCACACCCCTTTGCCCAATACGCGCGCAGCGGAGTCCATGTTGGTGGTGATGGTGGAGACCCCGCCCTCATAGGCCCCGAGGGCTGCGGCCAAAAACCGGATCATATAGGCGCCGACCAGCAGCCAGATTGATCCGGTGAAGAGCAGCCCCGTGGAGATGTCGAAATTGGCCCGCATATAGGTGTCGAGCGCGTTGTCGAAAGCCGCGAAAGGCACCAGCAGCCCCACCGCGATCACCCCGCCCGGCACCGCATAGCCCAACCGTGCCACGTAAAGCGAGGCCTCCGACAGCTTGCCGCCGAAACTTCGCTGAAACGCGCCCAGTACAATAGCGGCCAGTACGGTCAGCCCGGAGGCAATCAGCGCCAGCGTCACCGTGTTGGAGATGAACTTCAGATAGCGCGTGCTCAGCAGGTTTTGTTCCGAGCCTATGCCCATCACGATCAAGGCAATCGTTGGTATCACAACTCCCAGCAGCACGGGCAGAAGGCACAGGGCGACAGCGCCCCACGCTTGTCCGCCGCTCAGCAAGGTCCGCTCCAGTGGTGTTTTCGCCTTGGCCGCCGCGTAGCGGGCGTTGCCTCGGGTGAACCGCTCCATGAAGGCAAGAAGCAGCGCGAAGGCCAGCAGTCCCAGCGACAGCTGTGCTGCGGCTGCCCGGTCCCCCATTGAGAACCAGCTTGTGTAGATACCCGTCGCAAAGGTCTGGACAGAGAAATAGGACACCGTGCCAAAATCCGCGATGGTCTCCATCGCAGTCAGCAGCACTCCGGCGGCAATTGCGGGGCGCGCCATGGGCAGCGACACAAGCCAGAAAGCCTGCATCGGGGTTTTGCCCAAGGAGCGTGCCGCGTGAAATACAGTCGCGCTTTGCCCTAGAAATGCGGTGCGGGCCAGCAGGTAGACATAGGGGTAGAGCACGAGGATCAGCATGATTGCGGCCCCTCCCAGCGAGCGGATCTCGGGGAACCAGTAGTCCCGTGGTCCATATCCCATCACGGCGCGCAGGGTGGATTGCACAATGCCGGGGTGGTCCAGCAGGTGGGTGTAGGCGTAGGCCAGAACATAGGCCGGGAAGGCCAACGGGATCACCAGCGCGATCTCGATCCAGCGGCGGCCCGGAAACTCGGTCATCGTGACCAGCCACGCCGCGCCTGTGCCCACGGCGCAGGTGCCAAGCCCCACCAACACGACCAGAACGGCAGTGGTCCACGTATACCCCGCCAAAACAGTATTGATCAGGTGGCGCAGCGTCTCCGAGGTGCCGGTGAGCGCTGCGATCAGCACGCCCAGATGCGGCAGCAGGCACAAGACGGCCAGCGCAAGCGCGCTGAGCATCAAGCTGCGATGCGCCATTTTGTGAATGATTACCTTCATTGCGGGGGCCGTCCTAGCGCAGTTTCCTTAGGTGAAGTAGCGCATTTTGCGGCAAGTGACTATTTTTGTCGGAATATTGCCGCGCTCGGGTCGGGGGTTAATGAAAATCCCGCGATTTTGGGATCACCCGGACATTGCGCGGATGGGTGCGGCCCGCTTGGCCTCCGACCTGGCTCGGCAGTGGATGCGTCGGATGGTCGCCGCGCGTGGTGATCCCCGGCAGGGAGATATCAGACAGCCCCGCCAGCCGATCGCTGCGATCCTCCAGACGGTTGGCCACCACATGAATGACCTTGCCATCGGTTTGCACCTGACCGTGCACGACCAGCAGCCTCGCGGCCATGATCACCGGGCGATAGGCCTCGAACAGCGTGGGCCAGATCACCAGATTGGCGACCCCGCTTTCATCCTCCAGCGTGATGAAACACACGCCCTTGGCGCTGCCGGGTTTCTGGCGCACCAACACCAGCCCGGCCAGCGACACAGGTTGCCCATGCCGCATGCGCGCCAAGTCGCTGGAGGCTGAAAACCCCTGAGAGCGCAGGCTCTGGCGATAAAACTGCATCGGGTGCGCCTTCAGCGACAGGCGCAGCGTCTGGTAATCGGCCACCACATGTTCGGCGCGGGGCATGGCGGGCAGGGCGACGTCCGGCTCGGGGCCATAAGCGCTGGCCTCGGCATGCTCAAAGATCGGCAGGGCGGGGGCGTCTTTCAGCGTCTGCGACTGCCACAGCGCCTGACGCCGGTCCAACCCCATAGAGCGGAGCGCATCCGCCGCCGCCAGCCGCCGCACCGCGCCTGCATCCAGCCGCGCGCGGGTTTTCAGATCCGCCAGATCGGAGAATGGCGCATCGCGCGCGGCCATCACCCGCAACCCCGCCTCCCGCTGCATCCCGTCTACCTGCCGCAGGCCAAGGCGCAGGGCGAAGCCGCCGCCGCAAGGCTCGAGCGTGCAATCCCAGTCGGAGTAATTCACATCCACCGCCCGCACCTCCACGCCATGATCCCGCGCGCAGCGCACGATTTGCGCAGGGGCGTAGAAGCCCATCGGCTGGGAGTTCAGCAGCGCGCAGGCAAAAGCCGCCGGGTAGTGGCATTTCATCCAGCTCGACACGTAAACCAGCTTGGCAAAACTCGCCGCATGGCTTTCGGGAAAGCCGTATTCGCCAAAGCCCTTGATCTGGTTAAAGCACCGCTCCGCAAAGACCGGGTCATAGCCGCGCGCGGTCATGCGGCCGACCATCTTTTCCTGCAGCTTCTCAATCGTGCCACGAGACCGAAACGTCGCCATCGCCTTGCGCAGCTCATTGGCCTCTTTGGGTGAGAATTTGGCGGCATCAATCGCGATCTTCATGGCCTGTTCCTGAAAGATCGGCACGCCCAACGTGCGGCCCAGAATTTTCAGCAGCTCGTCTTGCGGATGGGTGGGGCCGGGGGCGGGGTAGTTCACCGTCTCCATCCCTTGGCGGCGGCGCAGATAGGGATGCACCATGTCGCCCTGAATGGGGCCGGGGCGCACGATGGCGACCTCGATCACCAGATCATAAAACTGGCGCGGCCGCAGCTTGGGCAGCATCGCCATCTGCGCCCGGCTTTCCACCTGAAACACGCCCAGACTGTCGCCCTCGCACAGCATGTCATAGGTGGCGGTGTCACCCGCAGGCACGGTGGCCAGCTCGAACGTCTCGCCGTGATGCGCCTCGATCAGGTCGAAGCATTTGGCGATGCAGCTCAGCATGCCCAGCGCCAGAATATCGACCTTGAAGATGTCCAGCGCGTCGATGTCGTCCTTGTCCCACTCAATAAAACTGCGCTCCGGCATGGCGCCGTTGCCAATCGGCACGATCTCCGTCAAAGGCCGCTCCGTCAGGATAAACCCGCCGACATGCTGGCTGAGATGGCGGGGCATCCCGATCATCTGGCGCGCGAGTTTTAGCACCATGCGCAAATAGGGATCGGACAGATCCAGCCCGGCTTCCTTTGCGCGCGCGTCGGCCACTTCCGCCTCGAAACTGCCCCAGACGGTGCCCGCCAGTTTCGAGGTCACATCCTCGCTCAACCCCATCGCCTTACCCACCTCCCGGATTGCCGAACGCGGGCGGTAATGGATCACGGTGGCGCATAGCCCCGCGCGATGCCGCCCGTATTTGGCATACATATACTGGATCACCTCCTCGCGCCGCTCATGCTCGAAATCCACGTCAATATCAGGCGGCTCGTCACGCTCTTCACTCAGGAAGCGTTCAAACAGCACGTCATGCTCGTTGGGGTCCACCGACGTGACGCCAAGGCAGAAACACACCGCAGAATTGGCCGCAGAGCCGCGCCCCTGACACAGGATCGGCGGCTGGGCCTCGTAGCGGGCAAAGCGGACAATGTCGTAGATCGTCAGAAAATACCGCGCGATTTTCTTGGAGCGGATCAGCGCGAATTCCTTCTCAATCGTCTTGACCACATGCTCCGGCGTGCCCTCCGGGTAGCGGGTCTTGGCCCCCTCCCAGGTCAGGCGCTCCAGCTCTTCCTGCGCGCTGCGCCCGTCGGGCACGATCTCGGAGGGGTATTCGTATTTCAGATCGCTCAGCGCGAATTCAATCTCATCGGCCAAGGCCCGCGTGGCTTTGATCGCGTGGGGCCAGGGCGCAAACAGGCGGCACATCTCGGTGGGCGGTTTCAGGTGCCGCTCCGCATTGGCCTCCAGCAGAAACCCGGCCTTTGGCACGGTGGTGCCATGACGAATGCAGACCATGATGTCTTGCAACGGGCGGCGCTCCGGCGCGTGGTAGAGCACGTCATTGGTGGCCATGATCGCCAGCCCATGTTCCCGCGCCAGCCTATCCAGCCGGTTGATCCGCGCCACGTCATCGCCCCGATAGAGATACGCCGCGCCGACATAGCGCATCCCCGGCAGCGCCTTGCAGAGCCGAGGCAGACCGGCGGCGAAGCTGTCCAAATTCTGGGGCGGCATCACGATCAGATGCAGGCGCTCGCTATGGGCGGCCAGCATGTCCAGCGTCAGGTGGGTCTGGTCTTTGTCCTGCCAATCGCCCTCCACCGTTTGCATCTTGCCCTTGGACAGAAGCGTGGACAGCCGCGCATAGGCGGCGCGGTCCTGCGGGTAGGCCAGAATTTCGGTGCCACAGATCAGGACCAGCCGGGAGCCGATCAGAGGCCGGATGCAGGCCTTCGCGGCCTCACTGTGCATCCGCACCACGCCCGCCAGCGTGTTGATATCGGCGACCCCTGCGCAATCATAGCCCAGCACGTTGGCCGTGGCGCAGAGATCCACCGCATCCGAGGCCGCGCGCAGGAAGGAAAAACAGCTCGCCAAGCCAAACTCCACATAGTCCGATTTGGGGTGCCATCTGAATGCGCTCTCGTCGCCCAAGGTCCGGCGGGCGTGGCCTTCTTGCTGCGGCATCAGGCGAACAGCCCATGCAAAAACCAGCGCGGGGGGCCGCCGCGCTGATCGCCGTCCAGCCCCTCGCGGTAGAGCCAGAACCGCCCGCCATGGGCGACCTCCACCTTATAATAGTCGCGCAGCCTTGTGCCGGGGCGGTCACGCCACCATTCAGGCGCAATGCGCTCCGGCCCTGCAAACCGCGCGGTTTTGTAAAGCACCCGCCGCCAGCGAAACTGCGACGGAGGCCCCTCCGGCACCGCATAGATCACCTGCACCTCCTCGGCCGGGTGCAGCAACCGCACGGGCCGCTCGCGCGGCAGGCTCACCACCTCACCCGGAGGATGCTCCAATGCGGCCACGCGCCCCGCCACCCGCTCCGGCTTGTGGGTCTGTTCGGAGACAGGCCAGCTCACCCGCTCCTTGCCCAGCCGCGCGGTCAGCCGGTCCAGCAGCCCCGCCAGATCGGCGTCGGCATTGCGCTTGCCGTCCAGCTCAGATTGCACACGGGCCAAGGGCTCCGCGCGGGTGGCCTCAAGGGTGATCAGATCAAAACCGAAACCGGGATCGACATTGCTCAGTTGATCATCAAAGAGCCGCACCAGATGCGCCGGGTCGCGGCTGGCGCGCGCGGTGGCCCGGCTGACGGACACGCTCTCCCCGTCGATGCGGTAGATCGTCAACCGCAACTGCCGCGCGCCTTGCTCGGCTTGGGCCAGCGCGCGGCACAGATCCTCGCTGAGGGCGGCCATATAAGGTGTGGGGTCCATCACCGGCTCCGCCAGCCGGGCGCGGGCCATGAAATGCTGCGGGTCAGGCGGCGCGTTCAGCGGCTCCGCCACGCGCCCCAAAGCCTGATCCAGCAAGATCAGCGGGTTGTCTGCGGCGGCCAGATTGGCAAAGCGCCGCATCATGGAGACACGCGGCACCTGCGCCAGATCCCCGATGGTTTTCAGCCCCAGCCGGTGCAGCAGCCGCGCGGTGTCGGGGCTCAATCCCAAGGCCGACACAGGCAGCGGGGCCAAAGCGGCGCTCACATCATCCGGCCCGCATTGGCTGACCGCAGGCCCAAACCGCGACAAGGCCCGCCCGGCCCCCCGCGTGGGCGTCATCGCCACCCGCGCGCTGAGGCCCTGCATCGCAAAGCGCTGGCAGATGTCGCGCAGCAGCGCCTCCGCTCCGCCAAACAGATGCACTGATCCGGTCACGTCCAGCACCAGCCCCGCCGCACCGTCCAGCGCCGTCCATGGGCACCAGCGCCGGGACCAATGCACCAGGCGGTCCATCAGCAATTCGTCGCCGCGCAGGTCAGCAGGTTCCACATGCAGGTCGGGGTGAATGGCCTGCGCGTCGACCACCCGGTCGCCTGCGCTGATACCCCGGTCGCGGGCGGTCTGGTTCAGGGCAGAGATCACCGGGCCATGGGTGCCGCTTTGCGACAGCACCACCGGCAGGGCCTCATCCGGCGCGGTGCGATAGGTGCTGATCACCCTGCGCCAGCGTTCCATCGTCAGCGCGGGGAAGAAAACGCAGACTATTTGACGCGTCTCGCTCATAGGTGGCCACCCATCGCCCCGGAGCCCGCCCGCGCGCGCGAAACAGCTCCGCGTCCCAGCGCGCGGCACCCGGCGCTTGGCGGTTGTCGGGATTGGCCGTCGAGGGCAGGGAGCCCACGCGCCACCGCGCCCGCGCCGCACTTAGACCGCCTGGATCGCCCGCCCGGATCATGAAGACCGGCACGCCCGAGGCCTCGCTGCGCAGCGCCAGCCGTTTCGTGGCGGTGAAGCTGAGCACCTTTGGCGCGCCGTAAACCTCCCCTATGACCGCCGAGAGCGCGCTGCACGCGGCCCCTTCCTCCATCGCCCACAGCACGTCGCGCGGGTGGTTGACCATGATCTGCAACACGGGTCGGGTGATGCCGAACGCTTTCAGGCTGGGCATGTAAACCTGCCCGTTTTCTTGCCGAGACGCCCTGTCCTGCACCCACAACACCGGCCCCTCGCGGCCCTGCGGCAGGCTGGCCAGCGCAAACCCCGTGGCCGCTGGATCGAAGGGCCGCGCGGGCAACAGATCGGTCAGCGCGATCGTCTGCACAGGCACCGCTTTGGCCTGTGGCTTTGCCTCTGGCAAATACAAGCTGAGCCCCTTGCGGGCGTTTTCTAGAGAATCTTCGGGCATGCATCCCATTATATGTTCACTTTTTGTTCACGCAATCAATATCGAGATCTCATGATCAAAAACGCAGTGCTTAAGGTCCGAAATCAAGCCGAAGGCGCCGGATCAGCGGCTGTCCGTCCCGGCGGACTGGCGCTTTTGATGCAGACGCGCTTCGCATGGATGGAAGATGTATTTGGCAACAATAAAGTGCCGCCGAAATTCTGGTGCAGCGCCACTCCACGGACAGCCGCTGATCCGGCTTACAAATCCACCTCGATCACGCCGCCCCTTTGGGCCGCGCGGGATTGGCACAAGATCACCTCGCCCTCACGCTGCTTGTTGGAGAGCACAAAGTCCCGGTGCTCCACCTCGCCGGAGATCAGCCCGCATTTGCACACGCCGCATATCCCGTCGGAGCATTTCACATCCACCGCAATCCCATTCTCCGCCAGCACATCCGTGGCGGATTTCTCTGCGGGCACCATCAGCGTTTTGCCCGACTTGGCCAGCTTCAGCACAAAATCATGGTTCACCCAGTCGGGCACCTCGGGCAGGGCGAAATATTCCAGATGGCGCGCTTCTTCGGGGAAACCTGCCGCCTCCGCCGCCGCCATCACCGCGTCCATGAAGCGGTCCGGGCCGCAGGTATAGACGTGGTCGCCCGCGCGGTAGCTCGCCAGCAGAGCGCCCAGATCCGCGCGCGCGCCCTCGCTTGACACATGCAGCTGCACCCGGTCCGCCCATGGCGCTTGCGCCAAATCCTTCAAAAACCCGGCGCTGTCGCGGCTGCTCACCGAATAATGCAGCGCAAACTCCGCCCCCTTGGCGTGCAGCTCATGGGCTATGGCGATCATCGGGGTCACACCGATGCCGCCGCCCATCAAGACATGCCGCGCGGCGTCCTCGGCGACCGGGAAATGGTTCAAAGGCGGCGCGATGAACACTTTGCGCCCCTCGTCGAAAATCCGGTGCATCAGTTTGGAGCCACCCCGGCCCGCATCCTCCCGCAGCACCCCGATCTGGTAGACAGAGCGGTCCGCCGGGTCGCCTGACATGGAGTATTGACGCAGAAATTCAGGCGCCACCACGATGTCCAGATGCGCCCCTGCCTGCCATGCGGGCAAGTCGCCGCCATCCTCGCGGCGGAACTCGTATTTGGTGACATTGGCGCTCATCCGCTCCACCTTGCTGACCACCACCGGGATCACCGGGCTCTCGGCGTCATTGGTGTAGCGGTGGACCAGCCCGTCCATTTCGCCCGCGTTCATGCGGCGGCGGTATTCAGCGGCGGGGATCATCGCCTCGTAGGCGGCAATGCCTGCCTCGCGGTCCATCGCGAACGGGTAGGGGTAGGGGTGCGGGGCCAGTGGCGCAGGGTAAACCGCCAGCGTTTGATCTTCGTATTTCAGGTCCAGATCACGCTGCAAATCGCGCTGGTTGACCGCGTGCTGTGTGGGCCGGTACGCGCCGTCTTCTTGCAGCTCCAGATCCCACCACCAGCGTTTCACCTCGTTCAGCCCGCCATTGCCGGCCATGTCGTCCAGCTTGGCCAGTGCGGGGGCCAGTTTCGGCACGTTCATCGCGGCCCAGCGAAACGGGGCCTCCGTAAAGATGCCTTCCAAATTCCAAGGGCAGGTCTTCATGCAGCGCCCGCACATGGCCCCGCCCGGCGTGGTAATCCGGTAGGTGGTGCATTTCTGGCTGTCGGATTTCCAGATCTCGTAGCCGTTAAACATCAGCTTCGGCCCGGCGGTGATCGCGCCCGAGGGGCATTCGCGCGCGCATTTGTTGCAGCTTTCGCAGAAATTTTGCAGCCCGAAATCAATCGGCGCGTCATGCGCCAAGGGCAAATCAGTTGTCACCACGCCGGACTTTAGCCGTGGCCCGAGGTAAGGGTTCAGGATCACCTCGCCAATGCGGCTGACCTCGCCCAAGCCGCTGAGCAGCAGGAGCGGCGGCTGCAACACCTCGCCATCCATCACCGAATGCGCCTTGGCCGAATAGCCCAGCCGCCGGATCTGTTTGGCAATCACGCCCCCCAGCAGGGAGAACCGCAGATAGGCCCGCATCGATTGCGCCACCGCGATCCAATCATCGCCGCTGGAACCCGCCATGGTCTCAAACCCCTGATCAATGATCATGGAGATCGCCTGATCATGCGGCGGGTCAATCACGTCGCCCCGCGCGTCATGGCTGTACCAGGCCCAATCCGGGCAGCGCGAAATGCCGACCGCATCCGCCCCAATAAAATACGCCGCCGCCTTGATCTGCTTGGCCGCCGTCACCGGGTCCATCTTTTGGGGCGCGCCTTCCGCAGGGCCGTCCTGCAACAACACAAACGCCCCCAAGGCGCGGCGTTGCGCCGCCGAAGGTGCTGCTTTCACCGCGTAATGCCCGCCCGTCGCCGCCTTTTGGTTGCCCTTGCCCATATCGCCAAATTGCGAGCGGGCGAACATGTCGGTGCGTTTGGGCACGCGGGCAACGTTGGGCTCGTCAATATAGGTCGTGGGCTCCTTGACGCGTTTGAGCTTTTCAAACGGGTGCGCCCCGTCCATGTAGCGCCGCTTGGCAAAGCCCGGCCCCGTCATCGCGGAGGCCCCCTTGCTGGCCCCGCGCGGCTGTGTCTTAGCCAAGGGCCTGTCGCAGGCCATCTCAAAACTGGTGGTGATCGCGGCCAGCCCGAAGCCCGTGCCCAGATGCGGGTGCTCGAGTGCGCCGTTTTTCACCACCGCCAGCCCGGAGGCCACCGCCAGTCTGTTCAAATCCACGTCGCTGGCCGTGGCGCTATGCGACTTCGCCGCAAAGCCCAACACGCGGAGGTAGTTGCCGATCACGCAGGCGGTCTCGTTGGCGCGCAGGGCTGCGCGCTGTGCCTGCGCGTCAGTGATCCACGCGAAGCCGGGCTCGTCTGGCCAAGGGTCGCGCGGGTAGGCGTAGGCAAAGACAATCGCATGGGCGTGCGCCTCGATCCCGCGCGGCGGGGCGCTCATGCTGTCGCGCAGCCCTGCCATGATCATGTCGATGCCCGAGGCCAGCGTTTTGGTCTGCCGGGTTTGCAACGCCGCGCCCAAAGCGTCGATGCCGGGATTGCGAATGGGGGTCTTGAGCCGGGCCGCGTCGGGCAGGTCGCAGATACCCACGATGCTGGCATCGCTGAAATATCCAAAGGCCTTTATATGCTGCGCACGCTCTTCCGGATCGCTCGGGCAGTCCGCCGTGGCAGGGTTCACAATCCCGTCGCGGATGGTGTCGAGCATCGCCTGATACTCTCCCATCGCGTTAACGATGTTTTGCGGCGCGTCGGGGCGCTCAAAGCTGAGTGCTTCAAAGGCCGGGCAGTCCTCAAAGGAGGGCAGTGCCTCCGTGCGGGCCAGCCGCTCGACGGGGTAGGGGCCCAGATGGGGGGCACGGGATTTGGTGGAAAAGAGCCGCATGTCAGAGGCCAAGTTGCGGTTGATCGGGCCGGAATGCAACCGGGCTTAGGCGACAGGCGCGCAGCCTTTCACGATTTCGGCGACTTGCGCAAATTGCGCCTTTAACGGGCTGGTTTTGCGCCAGACCATGCCAATCATCCGCTGGGGCCCAGGTGCGGGAAAGGTGGCGACACTCACAGGCGCGGAGCGCGTCTCCACGCCGACGGCCATTTTGGGGATCAGCGTGACGCCAATACCCGCGCCCACCATTTGCACCAAAGTCGACAAGGAGCTGCCATCCAGCATCTCGCGCGGGGAGGCCGCCGCCGCATTGCAAAAGGACAGCGCCTGGTCGCGGAAGCAATGGCCCTCCTCCAGCAGCAACAGCCTCATCTCACGCAGTTTTTCCGGGCTGGGCACCGCCAGATCGCCGTCCGATTGCGGGCGGACCAGCACGAAATCCTCGCTGAACAGCGCGACCTCTTCCAGCGACGGCTCCGAGACGGGCAGCGCCACGATGGCCGCGTCGATGCGCCCGTCCGTGAGCTCCTGGATCAGGGTTGGGGTGAGGGTCTCGCGCACATGCAGGTCCAGCCCGATATGGGCGTTGTTCAGCTGGCCTATGATGGCGGGCAGCAAATAGGGAGCAATCGTGGGAATCACACCCAGCCGCAGCCGCCCACTCAGCCCGTCTTTCGGGGCGCGGGCCAAATCTTCCAGCTCGTCCACGCTTCGCAAAATGTCGCGCGCACGGACCGCGAATTCTTCGCCAAAGGCGGTCAGCGACACCGACCGCGCGCCGCGCTCAAAGAGCACTCTGCCGAGGATGGTCTCCAGCTCTTTGATTTGCATGGACAAAGCCGGTTGCGAGATCGCGCAGACCTCTGCGGCATGCCCGAAATGGCCCATTTGCGCGAGGGCCTCGAAGTACCGGAACTGTTTCAGGGTCAATCTGTTCATAAGGCGTACTTATCACTTCAATCAGAAAATACGAATTAAACTAATTCTAAACACCCGTTACAAGAGGACAAGACTACCAATTCACACCCACTTCAGGAGCTTCGAAATGGACGGCAACCCCACAGATAATGCAGCGAAATGCCCAGTGATGGGAGGGCGCGAGGTCACGGCCGTCGTCCAGAAGATGAGCAACAAACTGTGGTGGCCGAACACGCTTGATCTGAACATCCTGAAACACAACTCGCCCGAGACCGACCCGATGGGCGAGGATTTCGACTACGGCGAAGAGTTCAAATCGCTGGACCTGAAAGCCGTCAAGGCCGACCTGACCGCGCTGATGACCGACAGCCAAGATTGGTGGCCTGCCGATTACGGCCATTACGGCCCGTTTTTCATCCGCATGGCGTGGCACTCCGCTGGCACCTACCGCACCTATGACGGTCGCGGCGGCGGCACCTCCGGCACGCAGCGTTTTGCGCCTTTGAACAGCTGGCCGGACAATGGCAACCTCGACAAGGCGCGCCGTCTGCTCTGGCCGATCAAGCAGAAATATGGCCGCAAGCTGTCTTGGGCCGACCTGATGATCCTGACCGGCAATGTGGCGCTCGAATCCATGGGCTTTGACACCTATGGCTTCGCGGGTGGTCGCGCCGATGTGTGGGAGCCTGAGGATGACATCTATTGGGGCCCTGAGTCCGAGTGGATGGCAGACGAGCGCTATTCCGGCGACCGCGAGCTGGCCGAGCCTCTGGGTGCTGTGCAGATGGGTCTGATCTACGTCAACCCCGAAGGCCCGAACGGCAATCCCGACCCGCAGGCCTCCGGCCGCGACATTCGCGAAACCTTCGCCCGCATGGCGATGAATGACGAAGAAACCGTCGCACTTGTTGCCGGTGGCCACACATTCGGCAAAGGCCATGGGGCTGCGGATCCCGACAAATACGTGGGCCCGGAGCCCGAGGGCGAAGGCCTCGCCGCGCAGGGTCTGGGCTGGCTGTCGAGCTACAAGAGCGGCGGCGGCGTGGACGCCATCACATCAGGCATTGAGGGCCCTTGGACCCCCAACCCGACGCAATGGGATATGGGCTATTTCGACGTGCTCTTTGGCTATGAGTGGGAGCTGACCAAAGCCCCCTCCGGCGCGCATATCTGGGCCGCCAAGGACCTTGAGGGCAAGGACCACGCCCCGCAGGTGGACGGCTCCGGCGACACCGTGCCTTTGATGATGACCACCGCTGATATGGCGATGCGCATGGACCCGGCCTATGAGAAGATTTCCCGCCATTTCCACGCCAACCCGGACGCATTCGCGGAGGCCTTCGCCAAGGCTTGGTACAAGCTCACCCACCGCGATATGGGGCCGTATGTTTGCGGTCTGGGCGATGAGAAACCTGCCGAGCCGCTGCTGTGGCAGGACCCGGTGCCAGAGGTGGATCACCCGCTGATCGACGACGCGGATATCAAGTCGCTGAAAGCGCAGATCCTCGGCGCAGGCATCCCGGTCAACCAGTTGGTGGAGACCGCTTGGGCCTCCGCCTCCACCTACCGTCAGACCGACCGTCGCGGCGGTGCCAATGGCGCGCGCATCCGCTTGGCCCCCCAGAAGGATTGGGAGGTCAACCAGCCCGCGCAGCTGCAAACCGTGCTGGCCGCTCTGGAAAAGGTGCAAGCCGATTTCAACGGCAAGGCGTCCGGGGGCAAGAAGGTCTCCATGGCTGACCTGATCGTTCTGGCGGGCACCGCCGGGGTGGAGCAGGCCGCCAAGGATGCGGGCCAGCCCGTGGACGTGGTCTTCACGCCGGGCCGCACCGATGCCACGGATGCGCAAACGGACGCTGCCTCCTTCGACGTGCTTGAACCCCGCGCCGACGGGTTCCGCAACTATCTGGGCGCGGGCAAACCGCATTTCCGCACACAAGCCGAAATGCTGGTAGACCGCGCGCATCTATTGGGCCTCACCGGGCCGGAAATGGCCGTTCTGGTCGGCGGCATGCGGGCCATCAACGCCACGGTGGGCGGGGCCAAACACGGCGTTCTGACCACCCGTCCGGGCCAGCTGACCACCGATTTCTTCTCCTCTCTCATGGATATGAGCGTCGAGTGGAAAGAGACCGACACTGATGACGTGTTCGAGGCGGTGGATCGCGACAGCGGCAAGACCAAATGGACCGGCACTTCGGTTGATCTGATCTTCGGCTCCAACTCGCAACTGCGCGCGCTGGCGGAGGTCTATGCCTGCGACGACGCCCATGCGGATTTCGTGAAAGACTTCGCCAAGGCCTGGACCAAGGTGATGGACGCGGACCGGTTCGAACTGGCCGCCTGATCCGCTGCACACAATATGGACGGCGCGTGGGCCCAAGCTCGCGCGCCGTTTTCTTTTGCGCAAACCCCCGGCATAGTCTGTCCAAAGGGGGGCGCTGTGCTGACACCAAAAGACACGATTGAGCAGACCCGCGCCGGGTTCGCATGGACCATCCCCGAGCGCTACAATATCGGCGTCGATATCTGCGATAAGACGGCCCAGAAAACACCTGACGCGCTGGCGTTGATCGATGTAGGCCCGGACGGAACCACCACGCGCTATAGCTTTGGGCAGCTCAAAACCCTCTCCAACCAGCTCGCCAATCTGCTGGCACGCAGCACCCGCAAGGGAGACCGCGTGGGCGTGCTATTGCCGCAGTGCATGCACACGGCCATCGCGCATATCGCGATCCTGAAACTGGGCGCGATCTCCTTGCCACTGTTCACGCTCTTTGGCCCCGACGCGCTGTTGCACCGGCTCAAAGATGCAGGGGCCACGGTGCTGATCACGACGCCGCGCGAGGCCCAGAAAGTCGCCCAAATTCGCGCCGATCTGCCAGAGCTGAAAACCATCCTCACCACGGATGACCTGACCGCCCAACTGCCCAATCAGAGCGCAGAGTTCACCCCCGCAGACACGTCTGCCGAAGACCCGGCCATCCTCATTTACACCTCCGGCACCACCGGCCGGCCCAAAGGCGCGCTGCATGCCCACCGGGTGCTTCTGGGCCATCTGCCCGGCGTCGAGATGAGCCATGATTTCTTCCCTCAACAAGGTGACCGCATCTGGACCCCCGCCGATTGGGCGTGGATCGGAGGGCTGCTTGATGTGCTGATGCCCGCGCTGCATCACGGCGTGCCCGTCGTGGCCTGCCGCTTTGACAAATTCACCGCGGAGGCCGCCTTTGCGCTGATGGCAGAGCACCAAATCCGCAATGCCTTCTTGCCGCCCACCGCGCTGAAGATGATGCGGCAGGCCACGCAAACACCCCCCGCAGGGGTGCAGCTCAGATCTGTCGCCAGTGGCGGCGAAACCCTTGGAGCGTCGCTGATCGCGTGGGGGCAGGAAGTTTTCAACACCACGATCAACGAGTTCTACGGGCAGACCGAATGCAACATGATTGTCTCCTCCTGCGCCGCCCTCGCGCCCGCCGAGCCCGGCGTTATGGGCTTCCCCGTGCCGGGCCATGACGTGGCGGTGATCAACCCCGAAACGGGGGACATCTGCGAAACAGGCCAAGACGGCCAGATCGCCGTGCGCAGCCCCGAACCGGTGATGTTCCTGCGCTATTGGAACAACCCCGAGGCCACCGCCCGCAAATTCGTCGACGCCCCCAATGGTACATGGCTGCTGACAGGCGACGAGGGGCAGTTGACCCCCTCAGGCCGCATCAAATTTCTTGCCCGCGACGACGACGTGATCACCTCTGCCAGTTATCGCATCGGCCCCGGCGAGGTCGAGGATTGCCTGCTCACCCACCCCGCCGTGGCCCTCGCAGGCGTGGTCGCCGCCCCGGACGAGACGCGCGGCGCGGTGGTCGCGGCCTTCATCGTGCTGGCCAAAGGCCACGCGCCCAGCGACATCCTCAAAACAGACATCGCCGCCCATGTGAAAACCCACCTCGCCGCGCATGAATATCCCCGCCGCATCACCTTCGTCCCGGACCTGCCCATGACCACCACTGGCAAGATCATCCGCGCCAAGCTTCGCGAAAGGCTGGTTTGACCTCGCCCAATGTTACCCCTAACAATTTGCGGGCACTCACAAGGAACACCCCTGATATGGCCACTCAAAACGCAGTCTCGGATATCGGCCTGATCGGCCTTGGCACGATGGGGGCGATGCTGTCGCTCAACATCGCCGACAATGGCTTCAACATCTCGGTCTTCAACCGCACCACGTCGCGCACGCATGCGTTCAAGAAAGACGCAGGTAAGCTCTCGGACAAGATCACCGCCTGCGACACGCTTGAAGAGCTTGTGGCCTCCCTAAAAGCCCCGCGCGCGATCATCCTGATGGTGCCTGCGGGCGAGATCGTCGACCAGCAGATCGCGGCGCTGCGCCCGCTTCTGGACAAGAACGACCAGATCATCGACGCGGGCAACGCCAATTTCCGCGACACCCAGCGCCGCGCGGCGGATGCCAAGGCGCAAGGCGTGCCGTTCCTGGGCATTGGCGTCTCCGGCGGGGAGGAAGGCGCGCGCTTCGGTCCCTCTATTATGGGCGGTGGCCCGAAAGAGGGCTGGGACCGGGTCTCGAATATCCTGACCGCGATCTCCGCCAAATATGAGGACACGCCCTGCGCCACTTGGATGGGCGAGGGGGGTGCGGGCCATTTCGTCAAAGCGGTGCATAACGGGATCGAATATGCCGATATGCAGATGATCGCGGAGACCTATGGCATCATGCGCGACGGCCAAGGCATGTCTGCCGATGCCTGCGCCAGCGTTTTTGAGGCCTGGAACAAAGGCCCGCTGCAATCCTATCTGGTGGAGATCTCCGGCAAGGTCGCCGCCGCCGATGACGAGAGCGGCACGCCGATGCTCGATGTGATCATGGACAAGGCAGGCCAGAAAGGCACTGGCCGCTGGACCGTGATCGAGGCGCAGCATCTGGGCGCACCCGTCCCGGTGATCGAGGCGGCTGTTGCGGCGCGGAACCTGTCCGCTCTGAAAGATGAACGCCTGAAAGGCGAAAAGGCTTATGGTGCCGCCCCCATGGCCCTTCCTGAAGGCGCGTTGTCAGATGATGATCTGGAACAGGCGCTGATGGTCGGCAAGATCATGTGCTACGCCCAAGGTTATGCGCTGCTGAACGCCGCCAGTGCCGAGTTCAAATGGGACCTCCCCATGGCCGATATCGCCGAGGTCTGGCGTGAGGGCTGCATCATCCGCTCCGCCATGCTCAACGACATGGCCTCCGCGCTGACGGAGGATGCTCAGCGCAACCTGATCTTCGCGCCGTATTTTGCCAAGCTGATCAACGCCAACCTGCCTGCTTTGCGCAAAACCGTCACCACCGCGATGGCCCACGGGCTACAGGTCCCGGCGCTTGCCGCCGCGTTGTCCTATTTCGACACTATGCGCACCGGGCGCTCCACCGCCAACATGATCCAGGCCCAGCGCGACTTCTTCGGGGCCCACGGGTTCGAGCGGGTGGATAAGGACGGCAAAGGCTTCCACGGGCCTTGGGGCGGCCAGCTTTAACGCGCCAAAGCCGCCACCTTGTCGTGGCACGGGCAGGTCACCAGATGGTCGTTGATCAGCCCGGTGGCCTGCATGAACGCATAAACAATCGTCGGGCCGCAAAACTTGAACCCCTCTTTCTTGAGGTCTTTTGACACCTGCACGCTGAGCGGCGTTTGGGCGGGCACTTCGGCAAGCGTCTTGAACCGGTTCTGCAACGGTTTGCCGTCCACATAATTCCACAGATAGGTGTCAAACCCTTCGCGTTGCTCAATCCGTTGCCAGGCCCGCGCGTTGCCGATGGTGGCCTCTATCTTGCCGCGGTGGCGGATGATGCCGGCGTCGCCCAGCAGGCGCTCCACCTCCGCCTCGCCCCATCCGGCAATAATGTTGGGGTCAAAGCCTTCAAACGCCGCGCGGAAATTGTCGCGCTTCTTGAGGATGGTGATCCAGCTCAAACCCGCCTGAAACCCGTCCAGAATCAGCTTCTCCCACAGGGTGCGGCTGTCATATTCGGGCACGCCCCATTCGGTATCATGATACTCGACATAAATCGGCTCAAGGCCGCACCAGCCGCATCTCTCGGTCATATTGTCATACTTTCAATGAGTTAGTTCTGCCGCGCCGAGTTTACGACAATTAGAACAAAAGTGGAATATTAACCCGGTAGAAAGAGCCAGTGGTCTAGGCCAGTCTTCAAGATGAATGAGGATGACACCGTGCCCCATACCCATGCTGACGACCCTTTGAGTGCCGCTGTGCAGCAGCGCGATATCAACATTTTGTCGATGGTGCGCGACGCGTTGCAGAGCTCCAATGTCATGCTGGCCTTTCAGCCGGTGGTGCAGGCCGCTGACCCCACGCGCCCGGCGTTTTTCGAAGGGCTGATCCGGGTGCTCGACAGCACCAAACGGGTGATCCCGGCGAAAGACTTCATTGCCGCAATTGAACCTCTGCCCGAAGGGCGGATCATTGATTGCCTCGCGCTGGAACTTGGCTGCCGCGCCTTGGCGGAAAACCCCAGCTTGCGGCTGTCGATCAACATCTCGCCTCGCACCATCGGCCACCCTCGCTGGGAACAGATTTTTGCCTTGGGAGCAGCCAGCGATGCCACCATGGCCGAACGCCTGATTGTGGAGATCACGGAATCCTCCGCCATCGAGGTGCCGGATGCCGTCTCTGATTTCATGGACAGGTTGCAGGTCCACGGGGTCAGCTTCGCGCTGGATGATTTTGGCGCAGGCTACACCGCGTTCCGGCATTTCAAGGATTTCTATTTCGACATCGTCAAGATCGACGGCAACTTTGTGCAGAACATCTCCCAAGACGCGGACAATCAGGTTTTGACCAAAGCGCTGATCTCCATCGCGCAGCATTTCGACATGTTCACCGTTGCCGAAGGGGTGGAGAGCGAGGCGGAGGCGCACTATCTGACCCACGCCGGAATTGACTGTTTGCAAGGCTACCTCTTTGGTGCGCCGCAGTTGAAACTGCCTGAAATCAAGCAGCAACGGACCGCCTGAACGCCCCCTTTCCCCTATGACATTCTGTCTATTTGCGTCGTGCCGTCAGGCTTGTTACGACAGATTGGACAGGCGCATGCGCGCGCCTTGACAGAATCGTCAATCGGCCAAAGCCGCCGGAAAGGAACATTCATGACCAATGTCGTAATCGCATCAGCCGCCCGCACAGCCGTGGGCAGTTTTCTGGGGTCGTTTGCCAACACCCCAGCCCATGATCTGGGCAAAGCGGTGCTTGAAGCCGTGGTTGAGCGGGCTGGCATCGACAAATCCGAAGTGTCCGAAACCATTCTTGGCCAGGTGCTGACCGCAGCCCAAGGCCAGAACCCCGCCCGTCAGGCGCATGTCAATGCAGGCCTGCCCGTTGAAAGTGCCGCTTGGGGCATCAACCAGGTCTGTGGCTCCGGCCTGCGCGCTGTCGCTCTGGGGGCGCAGCATATTCAGCTGGGCGACGCGTCCATCGTGGCCGCTGGCGGTCAGGAAAACATGTCCATGAGCACCCATGCCGCCGCCCTGCGTCAGGGTCAGAAAATGGGCGATATGAAATATATCGACACCATGATCCGCGACGGGCTTTGGGACGCGTTCAACGGCTACCATATGGGCCAGACCGCCGAGAATGTCGCCGAGAAATGGCAGATCAGCCGTGATGATCAAGACGCCTTCGCCGTGGCCTCGCAGAACAAAGCCGAAGCCGCTCAGAAGGCTGGCAAATTTACCGACGAGATCACGCCTTTCGTCATCTCAACCCGCAAGGGCGACATCACCGTCGATAGCGACGAATATATCCGCCACGGCGCCACAATGGAGGCCATGGCCAAGCTGCGCCCTGCCTTCACCAAAGACGGCTCCGTCACCGCCGCGAACGCGTCTGGGCTCAATGACGGTGCCGCCGCCACCCTGCTGATGAGCGCCGACGACGCCGAAAAGCGCGGCATCGAGCCACTGGCCCGCATCGTCTCCTACGCCACGGCGGGTCTTGATCCGTCCATCATGGGCGTGGGGCCGATCTATGCGTCGCGCAAAGCCCTCGAAAAAGCCGGTTGGAAGCCCGAGGATCTGGACCTGGTCGAGGCCAATGAGGCCTTCGCCGCGCAGGCCTGTGCCGTGAACAAAGACATGGGCTGGGACCCGGCCATCGTGAACGTCAATGGCGGCGCGATTGCCATCGGCCACCCGATCGGTGCCTCCGGCTGCCGCGTGCTGAACACGCTGCTCTTTGAAATGGCCCGCCGCGATGCCAAGAAAGGCCTCGCCACTTTGTGCATCGGTGGCGGCATGGGCGTCGCAATGTGCGTCGAACGCCCCTAATCCCGCAGACCATCGAAAAACAGGTTGCGCATGAAAATTGCGCAACCTATCTTTTTTGAGAAATAAAGTTACCAGAACAGAATTGAGGAGAAAACCTATGTCACGTGTTGCACTCGTAACAGGCGGCTCGCGCGGAATCGGCGCGGCTATTGCGACGGCTCTGAAAGCCCAAGGCTGCGACGTCGCCGCCACCTATGCTGGCAATGACGAGAAAGCCGCGGCCTTCACCGCCGAGACCGGCATCAAAACCTATAAATGGAACGTTGCCGATTACGAGGCCTGTACGGCCGGTGTCGCACAGATCGAAAGTGATCTCGGCCCCGTAGATATTCTGGTGAATAACGCTGGCATCACCCGCGACGCGCCCTTCCACAAGATGACGCCGCAGCAATGGCATGAATGCATCGACACCAACCTGAACGGCGTGTTCAACATGACCCACAATGTCTGGGGCGGTATGCGTGAGCGCAAGTTTGGCCGGATCGTCACCATCAGCTCGATCAACGGGCAAAAAGGCCAGTTTGCGCAGGCCAATTACGCCGCGACCAAAGCGGGCGATATCGGCTTCACCAAAGCGCTCGCCCAGGAAGGTGCACGCGCGGGCATCACGGTGAACGTCGTGGCCCCCGGCTACATCAACACCGAAATGATGAGCACCATCCCCGAGAAGGTGATGAACGAGGTCATCCTGCCGCAAATCCCAGTGGGCCGCCTTGGCGAAGCCTCCGAGATCGCGCGCGCCGTTGCGTTCCTCGCCTCCGATGATGCGGGCTTCATTACGGGCTCCACGATCTCGGCAAATGGGGGTCAATACCTGACCTAATCTTAACGAAATATTTTGGGACAATTTGGGGAATGGCAGAAAATATTTTGTCCCAAATTGTCCCAAAACGCGTGATCAGTGCCAAATGGCCGGTATCGCGGTGTCTGCCTCGGAAGGACGATTTTTATCGGGGGATGTTCGGCCAGGACCACCTCCATCGGGTGGTCATGGCCAGCTTGCGATCCAGTTTCGCTAGGATTGCAAGCGCTGCATCTGCTCCTTGAGTTGCAGCTTTCGCTTTTTCAGTTCCACAATCGAAAGGTCGTCGATCCCCGGGCTTTGCTGTGCGGCCTCTACCCGGTCCGACAATGCCTCGTGTTTCCGCTTCAGCTCCGTCAAATGCGAACTGATCGTCATGGGCGTTCTCCTTTTTATTGGGTTGATGTCCCTTGAGTGCAGCACATCCTGCCGGACCTGTCATCTTTTTCCGTCGCGGCGGTGCAGCGGAAATGCCTAAAATTTGATCAGATCTCCGTGACGCAGGATCGCTTTCGCCTCGGAGCTGTAGCTGTCTCCGTCAATATCATGATTTAAACCTTCGTGCAAAATCAGTGGGTTATGCAGTTTCGCGACGCTCAGAGAGCCCTTGCGTGCACGCAGAATGAACCGATTGGCCGCTTTGCCTGCGCGCGGGGCGAGTGGTTTAATTTCTATCCCGCCTGCCCGGTCTTTAAGCGCTGAGATAACCTCCGGCAGCCGCTCGGCGCGATGGATCAGGGTCAGCCAGCCCTTTGGTTTCAGCCGTCTGAGGGCTGCGTCGATCCAAATATCGAGCGTCACGTCCTCCTGCCGCGCGCGGGCTCGTCCTGCGTCGGGGGCGCGCTTTCCGGCTCCGAAAAACGGTGGGTTGGTGATCACGTGATCAAAGCTCATGTCGCGCAAGGGGGCGGGCATTGCGGTCAGATCGCCTGTGACGACCTGCATGCTCACATTGTTTTGAGCCGCGTTGTGCCGCGCCAGTTCCGCGTAATCCGGCTGCACTTCAAGTCCCCAGCAAGTGACTTCTACCCGCGACAAAACACACAATCCCGCCGTGCCAACACCGCATCCCAAATCAAGCACGCTCTCCCCTGTTCTGGCGGGGCAGGCTGCTGCCAGAAGCACCGGGTCTGTGGCTGCTCTAAACCCGTCAAGGGGTTGAGATATAACAAGTTTATCGCCCAGAAACGCGTCATGAGACAGCTGCTCTGGCGCGAAACCCATGCGGCTAGCCGTTCAGCTCGATATCATTGTCACGCAGCACGGCGCGGGCCAAAAACAGGTCGCTGTCCACCACCATCAGCCGCCGCGGCATTATGCCAATGGAGCCTTCGAGCACGCTCATATGGACGTCCATTTCAAACACGCCTATATCCTCACCCTCAAGGAGGGCTTTGGCAAAAGCGATGGTGGTCGGGTCGTTGCTGCGTAAAAGCTCTTTCATAGCCGCGAAGTAACGGCAGCATTGACGCTTTGTCGAGAGGTGAAAGAACCGTGACAGCCCCTAATTCCAGCGCGAAGCCGCATGACCGGTTGTCGGCCGCTTTGACGGATGATCTGGCCGCTGTGAACGCGTTGATCCGCGAGCGGATGGCGTCGGAACATGCGCCGCGTATCCCCGAAGTGACCGCGCATTTGGTCGATGCAGGGGGCAAACGCGTGCGCCCGATGCTGACTTTGGCAAGCGCTGGCATCTGCGGGTATGATGGCCCCTATCACGTCTATCTTGCTGCTACCGTTGAATTTATTCACACCGCGACCTTGCTGCATGACGACGTTGTCGACGAAAGCGAGAAGCGCAGAGGGCGGCCTTCGGCGAATTTGTTGTGGGACAACCAGTCTAGTGTTTTGGTGGGGGATTATTTGTTCGCCAGGGCGTTTCAACTGATGACGGAACCCGGACGGATGGATGTGTTGCGGGTGCTGTCGAATGCAGCCGCCACGATTGCGGAGGGCGAGGTGTTGCAGCTTAGTGCGGCGCAGGACCTGGCGACCACGGAGGAGACCTATCTCAAGGTCGTGCGGGGCAAGACGGCGGCGCTGTTTTCGGCGGCCACGGAGGTGGGCGGCATGATCGCGGACGCGCCGGAGGAGGTTGTCAAAGCGCTCTTCACCTATGGCGACGCGCTGGGTGTGAGTTTCCAGATTGTCGACGATGTCCTTGATTTTGGAGGATTTTCTGACGCCACCGGCAAGAATGTCGGCGATGATTTCCGCGAGCGGAAGCTGACCTTGCCGCTGATCAAGGCGATTGCGCAGGCGGATGCGGCGGAGACGGAATTCTGGACGCGGACCATTGCGAAGGGCAAGCAGGAAGACGGCGATCTTGAGCAATGCCTTGAGCTGTTGGCCCGTCACGGGGCGTTGGAGGCCTCGCGTGAGGAGGCGTTTATCTGGGCTGCGAAGGCGCGCAAAGCGTTGGAGCGGGTGCCGGATCACCCGATGACTATGATGTTGGCGGATTTGTCCGATTACGTGGTTGAGCGGATCAACTGAGCGGTTTTGTACAAAATGGGGCAAAAGTTTTGAGGCCAAAACCCATTTTGTACATTTTTCGAACGATGTTTTGTTAACCCCCCAGTAAGCAATTGCGCACCCACCAGCCCGGATTTTCCGAGCCGATTTTCGCGGCCGCGTTTTGCGCGGATGTGGCATCCGGGAAGAGCCCGAAACAGGTCGCACCAGATCCCGACATGCGGGCGAGCTGGCAGTGGTCTTGGGCCTCCAACTGTCCGATCACCTCACCGATTTCGGGGAAGAGCGACATGGCCGCTGGCTGCATATCGTTGCGCTGGGCGGCGAGCCATTTGACCAGCGCGGAGGCATCCTCGAACTCCGGCAACTCCGGCATCGCCGGATTGGTCTTCACCGAGATCGCTTTAAACACCTCCGGCGTCGAAACCGCGACGCGCGGGTTCACCATGACGGCGTGCAGTTTCGGCAAGTTGCGCACAAAACTCAGGTCGGCCCCGATGCCGCGCATGCGGGCGGGGTGGGAGAAGAGGCAGACGGGGACGTCTGCGCCCAAGGTTTTTGCTTTGGCGGCAAGACGGGTGGCCTCCGCGTCGGAGAGTTTTGCAAGGTCGAGACCTTCGGGAAACAGCGCCTCAGCGTCGGCCTCCCAATGTCGGAGCAACCCCCGGATGGCGGCGGCGGCGTCGGCGGAGCCGCCTCCGATCCCGGCGGCGCTGGGCAGGTTCTTGGTGAGCAGAAACGCGGCACCCTCCGCTTGTGGGTTGAAAAAGGTGGCGGCTTTCAGGATGGAGTTGGACATGTCTGCGGGGACGCCCTGCGCCTCCGGGCCTTCGACCGTCAGGGAGAGGGTGTTCGCCTCGAAAATGTCGATCCGGTCGCCGATATCGACGAAGACTACAAGGCTATCGAGCAGGTGGTATCCATCCGCGCGCTGGCCGGTGATGTGCAGCGTGAGGTTAACCTTTGCGGGGGCAAATTCAGAAATCATTTACGGGTCGGACGCGGCTTCTTCTTCCAGCACCACGTCGAGGCCGACTTCCAATTTGCGCAGGATCCGCTCGGCTTCCTTTTCCTCGGGGTCAAAGGACAGCGCGCGTTTCCACTGGAATTCGGCTTCGCGTTTGCGGCCCACTTTCCAATACACGTCGCCCAGATGGTCGTTGACGATGGGATCGACGGGCAGGAGCGACACGGCGCGTTCCATCGGGGCCACGGCTTCCTCGTAACGGCCAAGACGGTAGAAGACCCAGCCCAGCGAGTCGGTGATATAGCCGCTTTCCGGGCGCTCTGCGACGGCGGTCTCGATCATGGCGAGGGCCTCGTCGAGCTTGACCTGTTGTTCGACCAGCGAGTAGCCGAGATAGTTCAGCACGTCGGGCTGGTTGGGGCTGAGGTCGAGCGCTTTGCGGAAATCGACCTCCATCTCGGGCAGGTTGTCCATGCGCTCATGGATGATGCCGCGCGCGTAATAGGCGGGCCATGCGCTGACATCATCATCGGCGCGCAGGTCGAGGGATTTGGTATAGGCCTCGATCGCTTCGGCGTCGCGGTCCTGACGGCCCAGATAATCGCCCAAGGCGGCGTGGACCACGGGCGTGTCCGGGTGGCTTTGCGACAGGGCGGAGAGCACCTCGATGGCGGCGCCTTCCTGCGCGTCGGAATAGAGCGCATTGGCGCGGCCCATTTCGGCGAGGAAGAAGGCCGGATCATCGGCAGGCAGGGCGGAGAAGGCCTCAACAGCCAGCTTATACTGGTCCATGTCGCCAAGCAGCTCCGCGCTCATCAATGTCGCCTGCGTGTGGTCGGGGCGCAGGTCGGTGGCGAGGCGGGAATAGATCAAGACCAGCTCAGGCGCGGCACGGCCCTGCAAGATGGCGGCGATGGTGAAGAGCACCTCTGCCGCGCCTTCCTGAGGCGTGGTGACGAAGCTGTATTCGGACGCCTCCCCGGCTTCGATCTTGGCCCTGATGGCGTCGATGACGGGGTTGGAGCCGGGCTCTGTTACGAGGTTGAGCAATTCCAGCGCGTCATCCGAGCGCTCCAGCTGGACGAGCACCTGAGCATGGGCTTCCAGCCCGCGCGCGCTGAGCGTCAGCGGGCCGTTGCGCTCGCCTGACAGGATTTGATCGGCGCTTTCGAAATCACCCACCTGGGCGAGGGCCAGCGCTTCGTGGTAATGGGCGAGCTGGGCGAAGTCTTCCTCTGCGGCGACCTTTTGGAAGGCGGCGGTGGCGTCCGACATCTGGCCTTTGCCAAGCAGTGCCCAACCCTCAAGCAGGCCGTTCAGAAGCGGCGCAAGGCCTTCGGTCTGGGTGTTTGGCTGGGCGGCGGGTTCGAAATCACCGGCTTTGACGGCGGCCATGTTCTTGACCAGCGCCACGATTGGATTGGTGCCGCCCGCCTCGATATAGGTATTGGCGACGCGGGCTGCGGGGGCCATGTTGCCTGCGCCGATATTGGCGATGACGGCGCTTTCGAGCAGCGCCAGATTGGTCGGATCTTCGACCACGGCGCGGGCGAAATATTGCACCGCCTCGCTGTAATCAGACGCGAGGCTGGCCTGGCGCGCGGCCAGATAGGGGCCTGCGACCTCCGCCTTGAGCGGCGCGGTGAGGCAGCTGATAGCAAGCAACAGGGCCGTGGTGGTGCGAAGTGACATGTGTGGTGACCGCTCTGGTTTATGGGGTTTTTATTGCGTTGCCTAAAAAGTAAGGCGCACATGGGGGTTTGTCCATGCGCGCCCCTGTTCACAAAATTGCGGTAACGATTTGGCCAGCTTGGGTTGGCCTACATGTTCGGCCCTACATATTGGGATAGTTCGGCCCGTCCCCGCCCTGCGGCGTGGTCCATGTGATGTTCTGGCTCGGATCCTTGATGTCGCAGGTTTTGCAATGGACGCAGTTCTGGAAGTTGATCACGAATTTGGTGTCCGCGCCGTCGCCCACAAACTCGTAGACGCCTGCCGGGCAGTAGCGCGCCGACGGGCCCGCATAGTCGCGCAGGTTGACGTTCACTGGGATGTCCGGGTCGGTCAGCTTCAGATGCGCGGGCTGGCTTTCCTCGTGGTTGGTGAAGGCGAAGGACACGTTGGTCAGCCGGTCAAAGCTGAGCGTGCCGTCGGGTTTTGGGTAGTCGATGGGCTTGTGCTTGGAGGCGGCTTCGGTGGCGTCGGCGTCGTTCTTTTTATGCGGCAGCGTGCCAAAGAGCGAAAAGCCCAGCGTGTTGGTCCACATGTCCATGCCGCCCAAAACGAGGGAGGCCGTGAGGCCGTAATTGGACCAGAGCGGCTTGACGTTGCGCACCTTCTTGAGGTCGCGGCCGATGGGGCCGGTTTTGACCTCCGATGCGTAATCCTCCAGCGTGTCGCCGGAGCGGCCTTCTGCGATGGCCTTATGCGCGGCCTCGGCGGCGGCTTTGCCTGAGAGCATGGCGTTGTGGTTGCCCTTGATGCGGGGCACGTTGACCATGCCTGCGGCACAGCCCAGAAGCGCGCCGCCGGGGAAAGCGGTCTCCGGCATGGCCTGAAAGCCGCCCTCGGTGATGGCGCGGGCGCCGTAGGCCACGCGTTTGCCGCCTTTCAAAAGCTCGGCCACCATGGGGTGATGCTTGAAACGCTGGAATTCCATGTAGGGGAAGAGGTGTGGGTTCTTGTAGTTCAGATGCACCACGAAACCGACATAGACCTGATTGTTATCAAGGTGATAGATGAAGGAGCCGCCGCCCGCGTTCTTGCTAAGGGGCCAGCCCATTGTGTGGGTGACGGTGCCTTCGGCGTGTTTGGCGGGGTCGATTTCCCAGATTTCCTTCATGCCGAGGCCATATTTCTGCGGGCCGCTGTCCTTGGCGAGGTCGTATTTCGCGATCACCTTTTTGGAAAGCGAGCCGCGCACGCCTTCGGACAGGAACACGTATTTGCCGTGCAGCTCCATGCCGGGCTCATAGCCCTCGCCCTTTGTGCCGTCTGCCTCGATGCCGAACTCGCCTGCGACGACGCCTTTGACCTCGCCGGCCTCGCCGAAGACCAGATCAGAGCAGGCCATGCCGGGGAAGATTTCGACGCCCATGCCTTCGGCCACCTCGGCCATCCAGCGGCAGACATTGCCCATGGAGACGATGTAATTGCCGTGGTTGTTCATCAAGGGCGGCATCGGGAAATTGGGGATGCGGACCTTACCGGCCTCGCCCAGCATGTAGAAATTGTCTTTTTTGACTGGCACTTTGATGGGGCTGTCCATGTCGCGCCACTCGGGCAGCAGCGCGTCAAGGCCGCAAGGGTCGAGCACCGCGCCTGACAGGATATGCGCGCCGACCTCGGAGCCTTTTTCCAACACGACGACATTGGTGTCGGCATTGAGCTGCTTGAGACGGATCGCCGCAGACAGGCCAGCGGGGCCCGCGCCTACGATTACAACGTCATATTCCATGCTTTCGCGTGTCGTCTCGGCCATTTGCACATACCTTTATTCAGCGCCCAATGGCACGTTCATATCGGCTTAATGGTATCGGTTCAATCAAGCTGCGACAACGCGCGGAAATGTGACTTTGCGTCGCGTCATGACCGCCCATGCCACCGAAATGACGATGATCGAGACATACCCATCCACCGCGTAATGCCAGCCATTATAGACGGATGCGAGGGTGATTGCGGCCAGAAACAAGACGCCGAAGGGCATCAGGACGCGGCTGCGTTCGGCCAGATAGAAGGCCACAACGGCGGCAACACCGACATGCACCGACGGGAAGGCCGAAATGCCGGAGCCGAAGGATTGCCCGTTTTGCTCGTATTGCATCCAGAGGTACTCCTGCACCCCGCCCATGACGCTGGTGCTCAGCCCTGAGCTTTCCAGCGCCAAGGTCAACCCGGCAAAGCGCTGGGTGTCCAACAGGCGGTCGTAATAGACGGGACCGACAGAGCTGAAGGCCATTGCAAGGATGTTGCCCAATCCAATCCAGCAGAAGGCAAAGAGGATCAGATAGCGATTTGTGCGTTTGGTGTCTGTGTCGGTCAGGGCGATCAGGACAGGCAGGAACAGAGCGGGTGCCAGCCACAGGTCGAAATAGAGCAGCTCAAGCCCCCGTGGCGGGACGAATTCCGAGAACTTGTGCACCAAGGTAAAGGGGTCGTGGCCGAAATGCAGGCTTGCATCGAGTTTGGCCAGCATCGGATCGGCGTAAAACGGAACAACATGCGGGAAGGTCGTTTTGACCAGCCCAAACGCGGCCGAGAACACCAGACAGCCGAAAAACGCGTAAAGCGTGGGGATGACGCGCTGCCGCAAACCGGTTTTGCGGGACAGCCACCAGCCCCCGGCCAGCACCAAGAGGACGTAAGGCCATTTGTCCCATAGGAAATAGGTGTCGGAGACCGTTGAAAAGAAGGTGAAGAGCAGAGACTGCATTGGATCTTCGCGAACCAGAAACAAAAAGCCTATGGCGATTGCGAAATACAACACAGAGAACTGAAAGAAAGCCTTCATTGCGTCACGTTGTCCAAATTTCCAACTTATGGCCCATTTGATCGTGTCAATTGGACCAGTTTGTGACCAAATGTTGGGGTTTTCCCGACACGCGAATTGCGATAGCAACCGCTGTCCGCACCCCTAAGAAAGCCCGTTTCAAGATGTCCGTTTTGCGCATGATGTACCTCGCCCTTGCCGTTTGGGGCACCATTCACCCGATGAGCTGGTTCATCGCGTGGTTCAACGAGAACGGCTACTCGCTATCCGCGATGGTGGAGGCGTGGCACGCGAATGCGGCGACCTCTGGGTTGGTGTGGGACCTGACGATTGCGGCCGTGGCGCTGACCATCTGGATCATTGCAGAGGTTTATACCCGCAAGAACTGGAGCGCGCTGATCGCGATCCCGGCCACGTTTTGCATTGGCGTGAGCTGCGGGCTGCCGCTCTATCTTTTCCTGCGCACAAGACCCGTTGAAAAAACCCGGTGACCTGAATGGACCATTTTCTGTATCAAGAGGGCGAATTATACGCCGAAGACGTCTCCTTGCGCGATATCGCAGCGCAGGTGGGCACGCCGTTTTACTGCTATTCGGCGGCCACGCTGACCCGGCATTTCAACCTGTTCAACGAGGCTTTGGCGGGGATGGAGCATCTGGTTTGCTACGCCATGAAGGCCAATTCCAACCAAGCGGTCTTGAAGCTGCTGGGCGATCTGGGTGCAGGCATGGATGTGGTGTCGGGCGGGGAATACCGCCGGGCGCGGGCGGCGGGCGTGCCGGGCGAGCGGATCGTGTTTTCGGGCGTCGGCAAGACCGAAGAGGAGATGCGCTTGGCCATCTCGGGCGGCATCCGGCAGTTCAACATTGAGAGCGAGCCGGAGATGGTTTTGCTGTCCTCGGTGGCTGTGTCTTTGGGCGCAGAGGTGCCGGTGACCATTCGGGTAAACCCGGATGTGGACGCCAAGACGCATGAGAAGATCTCGACCGGCAAGAAAGGCGACAAGTTCGGCATCCCGATCTCGCGCGCGGTTGAGGTTTATGCGCAGGCGGCGGCTCTGCCGGGGCTGAAGGTGATCGGGATCGACGTGCATATCGGCAGCCAGATGGTCGATCTGGAGCCGTTCCGGCTGGCCTTTCGCAAAGTGGCCGAGCTGACGGAGGTGTTGCGGGCCGAGGGGCATGAGATCTCGCGGCTCGATCTGGGGGGCGGTCTGGGCATTCCATATGAGCGCTCCAACGCGGACCCGCCTTTGCCGCGCGACTTCGGGCAGGTGGTGCGCGAGGAGGTCGGCCATCTGGGCTGCGAGATTGAGATTGAGCCGGGGAGGCTGATAGCGGGGAATGCGGGCGTGCTGGTCTCGAAGGTGATTTACGTCAAATCGGGGGAGGACCGGAATTTCCTGATATTGGACGCCGCGATGAATGATTTGATCCGACCGGCGATGTATGGCGCATATCACGATATTATTCCGCTGACGGAGCCCGCTCCGGGCGCGGAGCCTGCGACCTATGACGTGGTGGGGCCGGTTTGCGAAAGCGGGGATACTTTTACAAAACAACGGGTTATGGCGCAGATGGACCCCGGTGGGCTGGTCGCGTTCCGCTCTGCGGGGGCGTATGGCGCGGTGATGTCGTCGGAGTATAACTCGCGGCCGCTGATCCCGGAGGTTTTGGTGAAGGGGGATCAATTCGCCGTCATCCGGCCAAGGCCCACCTTTGACGAGATGATAAATCGAGATATCATCCCCGAATGGCTGTAGCGCTATGGCGTGCTGCGGCAGCTGAGGTTGCGCGTTGAACGAACATGACCGGCAGATAGAATTGCACGCGCTGCGCCACCCTTTGGGGCTGACGCGGTTCGGCATGATTGCGGAGCAGGCGGTGCGCGGGCTGTGGCCTTTGTGGACCCTGTTGCTGGCGCTGTTCGTGGTGCTGGCCTTTGGGTGGCATAGCTCCGTGAGCGCGGAAGTGTTCTGGATTGGTGGCGTGGCCTTTCTGGCGGGTTTCGCGGGCGCGGTCTGGTACGCGGCGCGGCATTTCAGATGGGTCAGCGCGGCGGATGCGATTGACCGGCTGGACGGCTCCATGCCCGGGCGGCCTTTGACCGCGACATTTGATGACATGGCGATTGGTGGCGAGGATGAGGCCTCGCGCGCGGTGTGGGAGGCGCATATCGCGCGGACCAAACGCGCGCTGAAGGCGGCCAAGCCGGTGGAGCCGGACCTGACGGTCTCGGACCGGGACCCGTTTGCCTTGCGCTATGCGGCGCTGCTGTTTTTCGGGGTTGCGGTGATGTTCGGCTCCATCTGGCGGCTGGGCGCGCCGGAGGGTGTGTTGCCGGGCACGCCCGGCGAGGCGGTGATTGCGGGGCCAAGTTGGGAGGCTTGGGTTGAGCCTCCGGCCTACACATCTTTGCCGACGATTTACCTCAATGACGTGCGCGCCGAGGAATTCGAGGTGCCGGTGGGTAGCCAAATCACCATGCGGCTGTACGGTCAGGTGGGCGGCATTCCATGGGCTGAGACCCTGTCGGGCCAGCCCGCGCCCGAGGTGCCGCAATCGGCCTTCACCATTGATATCGCGCAATCGGGCACGTTGAGCATTGAGGAGCAGGTCTGGGCCATCACCGCGCGGGCGGATCAGCGGCCCAAAGTGTGGTTTGACGGCGAGATTGAGCGCGGCGCGGATGGCGAGATGACACTGCCGTTCAATGCGTCGGATGACTATGCGGTGGAATCTGGCACCTCCACGATCACGCTGGATCTGGACGCGGTGGATCGCCGCTACGGGTTGAGCGTGGAGCCTGAATCGCGCGCCGCGCTGGTGCTGGACTTGCCGATGCCGTTTACCGGGCGGCGCGACAATTTCTCAGAGCTACTGATCGAGAATATGGCGGAGCATCCTTGGGCGGGGTTGAATGTGCGTTTCTCGCTCGATGTGCTGGATGGCACCGGGCAGGATAGCGAAGACGAGCTGATCAACACGACGCTGCCGGGGCGGAGCTTTTTCCAACCGATTGCCTCTGCGCTGATTGAGCAGCGGCGCGACATCCTGTGGTCGCGTGAGAACGCGGCGCGGGTCAGCCAGATTTTGCGCGCGATCACCTATGATGCCCAAGAGGAATTTCCCAATCAGCAGGCCTATCTGACCATCAGGCGGGCGCTGGAGCGGCTGGAAATTCACACGCGCTATGGCCTGTCCGAGGAAAAGCGCGACGAGATTGCGGCGATGCTTTGGGCCGCGGCGAACCTGCTGGAAGATGGCCGCCTGTCGGATGCTTTGGAGCGGTTGCAACGCGCCCAGCAGCGGCTGGAACAGGCGATGGAAGACGGTGCTACCGATGAAGAGATTTCCGAGCTGATGCGCGAGCTGCAAGAGGCGATGCGCGAATATATGGAGCAGCTGGCCCAGAACCCGCCGGAGGGGGGCGAGCAGCAGCAAGGCGAGGGTCAGGAAATGACCCAGGACCAGCTGCAAGAGATGCTCGACGAGATCGAGCGGCTGATGCAGGAGGGTCGCAACGAGGAAGCCGCCGCGCTGCTGCAACAGCTGATGGAAATGATGGAGAATATGCAGGTCACCCAAGGCCAGCCGGGCCAGCAAGGCCAAGGCGAGGGCGAGCAGGCGATTGAAGGCTTACAAGAGACATTGCGCGACCAGCAAGGGCTGAGCGACGAGGCCTTCCGCGACCTGCAAGAACAGTTCAACCCGGGCGCGCAGGCGGGTGAAAGCCAAGGCAATGAAGGCCGCAATGGCGGGCAGGGCCGTGGCGAGAGCCATGAGGGTCAGGGCGGCCAAGGCGAACCGGGCCAAGAGCAAGGCGAAGGCGGCGAAGGTGAGCAGCAGGGCGAAAACCATCAAGGCCAAGGCCAAGATCGGGGCCAGGGTGAAGAACAGGGCGAAGAACAGAATGAAGGCGGCTCGCTTGCGGACCGTCAGGAACGGCTGCGCGACGAGTTGAACCGCCAGCGGGCCGGACCATTGCCCGGTGCCGGAACGGAAGCCGGAGATGCGGCGCGCGAGGCGCTGGATCGCGCAGGCGAGGCGATGGACCGGGCCGAGGACGCGCTGCGCAATGACGAGACCGCTGAGGCGCTGGGCGCGCAATCAGAGGCGATGGATGCGCTGCGCGAGGGTCTGCGCAACCTTGGGGAAGCCTTGGCCGAGAACCGCCAAGAGGGTGGCCAGCAAGGCGAGCAGCAGGGTCAGGCCAGCGACCAGTCACGCGACCCGTTGGGGCGTGAACAAGGGCTGGACGGCCAATCGGCCACGGATGAAAGCATGCTGGGTAGCGAGCTGGCACAGCGCCGGTCGCGGGAGTTACTCGATGAGATCCGCCGCCGCTCCGGGGAGCGGGAACGGCCTGAAGTTGAGCGGGATTATCTTGAGCGGTTGCTCGACCAGTTCTAGCGCCGATTCCAGCACGGGTTCTGGCGCCGATCTAGCACGGGCGCGCTAGTTTCCGAAGCCTTCCAGCAATCTGTTGAGCAGCTGCAACAGGCCCTGCGCCGCGTTTTCCAGCGCCAGCCTAAGGTTGTCGATCACCCGGACCAGATTGTCGATCAGCGTGGTCATTTGCGGGAAGTTTTCTTTCAGCAACGGGGCGTAGGCGTAGAATAGCAAGATCAGCGCGGTCAGCAGCAGCATCAGCCCGAAGCCAAGCCGAAACCCGCGTCGTCCACCTTTGGTGGCGCTTTGATCAAGGTTGCCGTCCTCGTCGTAGACCGGATCCGGGGCGGAGGCGAGGGTCGAGTTGATCTCTTCGATATCGGGGAGAAGCTCGCGCTTGTTGCCTTCACTGCGCTGATCGGCGGGAGCCAGACCCGCGTCGGCGGTCTCGTCCGGCGTTTTCGTCTCTGTTTCGGAGGGCAACTGTGGCGTCATCTCGGGCGCGGGCGCAGGTGGTGGCGGCGTTGGCGCGAAGCTGCCTTGATCGAGGCCAAGCTCGGTCTGGGTTTCGATGCCGCCGGTTTCAGCGTCGCGGTGGCGCAGTTCGTGCTGCACCTCCTGATGGATCACGTCCAGCGCATCGGGGTCGGTGGTCCGGCGCATGGGCGGCGTCTCAGCCCCTTCGGGCGGCGCGAAACCCGCGTCGGTCACATCTTCGTCATCGACGGCAGGCTGCGCCTCAACCTTGGTGTTTTCGGGGGTGTCGACGGGGTCGAGCTCAACGGTGTCGTCGAATCCCTCGGGCATCTGCAACCAAGTATGGGCGCAGTTTGAGCATTGCACATCCCGACCCTCCGCAGAGATCTGGTCGCCGTCTACCTCATATTCTGCATCACAATTTGGGCAAATCAGCCGCATCTTCGTCCCTTGCTTCGTCCCTCTTGGCCAGAGGTCGCTCCCCGCGATAAAACGGTCTTACCCCTTGGGCTGTGCTATTCCAAGGGTTTGTGTTTCTGATTGATTGCAAGTGTGTCCTGCTATGGCCTAATTGTGTCTAAAACGTAAACCGGAGCAGCCCGCCAGTGATCGAACTCGACAACGTGGCCTATTCATATGGCGGGGATGATTTGCTCAGCGAGATTTCGTTGCGTATCCAGCCGGGGTCTTTTCATTTTCTGACTGGGCCGTCGGGGTCTGGCAAATCCACATTTCTCAAGCTGTGCTACATGGACCTGACGCCGAGCGCCGGGCTGGTGCAGGTGTTTGGGCAAGACGTGCGCGAGCTGGGGCGTGATCAGGTGGCGATGGCGCGGCGGCGCATTGGGGTGGTGCATCAGGATTGCCGGTTTCTGGATCATTTAAGCGTGGCCGACAACATCGCGCTGCCGTTGACCGTGGCGGGGCGTGACGTGGAGGCGGAGCAGGAGAACCTCAAATCCCTGATTGACTGGGTCGGGCTGCGCGATCAGCAAAACCAACTGCCGCCCGAGCTGTCCGGCGGGGAGCGCCAACGCGCGGCCTTGGCGCGGGCCGTGATCATGGGGCCGGACGTGATTTTGGCGGATGAGCCGACGGGCAATGTCGATTGGGAAATGTCGCAGCGGCTGATGTCATTGCTGATCGAGCTGAACAAAATGGGCAAATCGGTGATGCTGGCGACGCATGACCTGAACCTGATCCGTACCACGAAGAACCAGATCTCGGCGCGGGTGCTCAGGATTGCCAACCGAAAGTTGCAGCTGGCGGGGGCGGATCTGTGAAGGCGCTTTTAGCTTCGTTGATCGACCTGCTGCGCGGCGATGTGCAAGCGGACCGGGTGGTGCCTCCGACGGGGTTTACCGCCACGTTAACCACATCGACCGCAGGCGCGATGGCGTTTCTGGCGGTGTTTGCGCTGGCGCTGTCTTTCGCCACGGGGCGGCTGGCGGAGCGCTGGTCGTCGGAACTGGCGCGCTCCTCGACGGTGCGTATTTCGGCTCCCGAAGCGGAGCTGGAGGCGCAGACCCGCGCGGCGCAAGAGGTGTTGCGGCTGACGCCGGGCGTGGCGCGCTCGCGCATCCTCGGGGATGAAGAACAGAGGCTGTTGCTGGAGCCGTGGTTCGGGCCGGACCTGCCGATTGACGCGCTGCCGATCCCGCGGCTCATTGAGGTGGTCGAAGAGGATGACGGCTATGACGCCGAAGGGCTGCGCTTGCGGCTGGCGGCGGAGGCACCGGGCGCTGTGCTGGATGACCATACCCGCTGGCGAAGGCCGTTGGTCGAGGCCGCGAACAGGTTGCGGATGCTGGGCTGGGCCGCGATGACGCTGATCGGGCTGTCCACCGCGGCGATGATCACACTGGCGGCGCGTGCGGCGCTCGCGGCCAATGCGCAGGTGATCCGGGTGACACGGCTGGTGGGCGCGCGCGACATCTATATCGCACGGGCCTTTGTGCGGCGCTTTACCCTGCGCACGCTTATCGGCGGAGCGGTTGGCACCGTGCTGGGCATGCTGGCGATTGCGCTTTTGCCCAGCGCCGCTGAAGAGGGCGCGTTCCTGACGGGGCTTGGGTTTCAGGGGCTGCATTGGCTCTGGCCGTTGCTGATCCCGGTCTTTGGGGCGATGGTGGCCTTCTGGGCCACGCGAGGTGCCGCGTTGTCGGCGTTAAAGGCACTGAAATAAGGAGGTCCCCAGATGGGCTACGCAATTCAATGGGTTCGGTCGCTGCTCTTTATCATCGTGATGTATATCGGCATGCTGGTTTATTCGTTGCTGTATTTGCCGTGGACCATCGTCAGCCCACATGGCGCGGTCGCCGCCTGCCACGCCTATAGCCGCTTTGTGAAATGGCTGGCCTCCTGGATGGTGGGGCTGCATTGCGAAGTGCGGGGCACGCCGCCGACGGATCAGGTCTTGGTGGCCGCCAAGCACCAGTCGTTTCTGGACATTATCATGATTTTCGACGCTATCCCGCATGGCAAATTTATCATGAAGGCCATTTTGCTTTATGCGCCTTTGCTGGGACAATATGCCTATCGTCTGGGCTCGGTGCCGGTGAACCGGGGCAAGCGCGGCAAGGCGATTGCCAAGATGCTGGCGGATGTGAAAAAGGGCGAGGCGCTGCCGGGGCAGCTGGTGATTTACAGCCAGGGCACGCGGTTGGCGCCGGGGGTGAAGCGGCCCTACAAGATTGGGACGGCGGTGCTCTATGAGCAGATGGGCACGGAGTGTTATCCGGTGGCTACGAATGCGGGCGTGTTCTGGCCGCGCCACGGGATTTACCGCAAACCGGGGACGGCGGTGGTGGAGTTTTTGCCGCCCATCCCGGCGGGGCTGCCCAAGGAAGAGTTTCTGGAGCGACTTGAGCGCGAGGTCGAGGCGGCCTCCGAGGCGTTGTTGGATGAGGTCGGTTTTGTGCGGCCTGTTGAGGAGGCTTCGTGATGGAATTTGTGGAAGACGTGGCTGCGCTGGAAGCCTTATATGGGATGCCCGGCGAGGCGTCCTTGATCAAGGTCGCGCCGCAGATGACGCCGATGTACCGCGCGTGGATCATGGCTTCCCGGTTTTGCGTTTTGAGCACGGTAGGGCCCGAGGGCACCGATGGCAGCCCGCGCGGCGATGTGGGCCCTGTGGTGCGGGAGCTGGATCCGGGCACTTTGGCAATGCCCGACTGGCGCGGGAATAACCGTATGGATTCATTGCGCAATATCGTGGCCGATGGGCGCGTGTCGCTGATTTTCATGGTGCCGGGGTCGAATAATGTGGTGCGGGTGAACGGCACGGCGCGGGTGAGTGTGGATACTGAGCTGGTGGGATCGTTTGAGCAAGATGGGCGCAATCCGCGTTCGGTGATCGTGATCAGGATCGCCGAGATCTACAGCCAATGCGCCCGCGCGCTGATCCGGTCCGAGACGTGGGCTGGGAAAGACGAGAGCGCCGGGTTGCCCTCGGTGGGCGACATGCTGGCGGAGGCGAAAGACGGGTTTGACGGGGCCGGGTATGACGCCAATTGGGGTGCGCGGGCGGTGGATACGATGTGGTGAGAGGGGGGAAGTTCGGCGCGCTGAGTGGCCCGGACTCAAGCCGAAGGCGCCGGGCCCGCGTCTGTCCGTCCCGGCGGACTGGCGCTTTTGACATCTTCGCGCTTCGCATATTCGGAAGATGTGCTTGGCAGCCATAAAGTGCTGCCGAACGGGCGTTGCAGCGCCACTCCACGGACAGATGCTGGCCCGGCTTAGCGGAGCTTTGGGCTAGGCCGCCAAACCCTTTTTGCCCAGATCGAGGTATTTCTTGCGGCGGGCTTTGATCAGGGCGGCGCTGTCATGTTTGGAGAGGTCTTTGAGCATCTTGGACAGCTTCTTGCCGACGGTTTTGATGACCTCGTCGCGGGCGCGTTGCGCGCCTCCGGTGGGCTCGGGAATGATCTCGTCGCAGATGCCGAGCTTGTGGAGGTCTTGAGCGGTCAGGCGCAGGGCCTCGGCGGCTTCGCGCATTTTTTCCGCGTCTTTCCACAGGATTGAGGCGCAGCCCTCGGGGCTGATGACGGAATAGATCGAGTGTTCCAGCATCGCGACCTTGTTGGCGGTCGCGAAAGCCACAGCGCCGCCGGAGCCGCCTTCGCCGATGATGACAGAGATGAGCGGCACACCGATTTCTAAGCATTTCTGGGTGGAGCGGGCGATGGCCTCCGACTGGCCGCGCTCTTCCGCGCCTTTGCCGGGATAGGCACCGGGGGTGTCGACGAGTGTGATGACGGGCAGGCCGAACTTGCTGGCCATCTCCATCAGGCGGATGGCCTTGCGGTAGCCTTCAGGGCGGGCCATGCCGAAATTACGCTCGATCCGGGTTTTGGTGTCATGGCCTTTCTCATGGCCGATCACCATCACAGGGACGCCGTCGAGCCGCGCCAGACCGCCCATGACCGAATGGTCATCGGCGAAATTGCGATCGCCCGCGAGCGGCGTGTATTCGTCGAACAGCGCCTCGATATAGTCTTTGCAATGCGGGCGGTTTGGATGACGCGCGACCTGACATTTGCGCCAAGGCGTGAGGTCTTTGTACAGATCGGCCAGCATTTTTGTGGCCTTGTCATCGAGGGCCTTGGCCTCTTTCTCGACATCCATATCCTCGTTCTGGCGGCCCATGGCGCGCAGTTCTTCGGCCTTGCCTTCAATGTCGGCGAGGGGCTTTTCGAAGTCGAGATAGTTGGTCATGGGCTGCTCCGCATCGTGTTGGTTCTATATGACGTTTTGCGGCGGATGATACAACTGCACAGCTTGGGGTTGCTCCGCGCTGGCGCGCGTCGCGATATGGGGGCTCCGCCCGTTCCACACTTGAGTCGTGGGGGCCAGCCCCCACACACGTGAACCGTGGGGGCCAGCCCCCACACCCCCGGGATATTTCCGAACATGGAAAGAGGGGGGTGCGGCGCTTGGGGGCTAGCCGTTGATCATTTCGAATTGTTTGACGATGACTTCGGCTTGTTTGATGGAGGCGATGTCGACGAGGCGGCCTTTGTAGACGGTGGCGCCTTCGCCATTGGCTTTGGCTTGCTGCATTGCGGCGAGGATTTCGCGGGCCTCGGTGACTTGGGCCTCGGAGGGGGTGAAGACCTCGTTGGCGAGCGCGATTTGTTTGGGGTGGATGGCCCATTTGCCGACCATGCCAAGCGTGGCGGAGCGGCGGGCCTGGGCGCGGTAGCCTTCGTCGTCGGAGAAATCGCCGAAAGGGCCATCGACGGGCAGCACGCCGTGGGTGCGGCAGGCGGCGACGATGGCGGTCTGCGCCCAGTGCCAGGGGTCGGACCAGTGTTTGCTATCCCCTTGCAGCATATAGTAATTTTCCTGCGTGCCGCCGATGCCGGTGGTTTGCATGCCCATGCTTGCGGCGAAGTCGGCGGCGCCGAGGCTCATGGCTTGCAGGCGCGGGGAGGCGCTGGCGATTTCTTCGACATGGGCGATGCCGGCGGCGGATTCGATGATGACCTCAAGCGCGATTGGTTTGGTGCGGGCTTTGGCCGTTTCAATTGCCGTAACAAGCGCGTCTACAGCATAGATATCGGCGGCGTTGCCCACTTTGGGGATCATGATCTGGTCAATTCTGTCGCCCGCCTGGTCCAGAATATCGATCACGTCGCGATACCAATAGGGCGTGTCGAGCCCGTTGATACGCACGGATAAGTGCTTGTTTTGCCAGTCAATATCGTTGATCGCCTCGATGATGTTGGCGCGCGCTTGCGGCTTGTCGTCGGGGGCGACGCTGTCTTCGAGATCGAGGTTGATGACGTCGGCGGCGGAGGCGGCCATTTTCTCGAACAATGCAGTGCGGGAGCCGGGGCCGAAGAGCTGGCAGCGGTTGGGGCGGGCAGGTGGTGTGGGTTGCAGGCGGAAGCTCATGGGCATGGTCCACTAGGTAAGGAAATTACGTTTGGGTTGGTTATCTGGTTAGGATATTACGTGATCTCATGCAAGTGCTGCGGCGCGGCATCGCTTCTTTCGGGGGCCGTTAACCTTAAATGCGGCATACACAGCCCGTACACAAAGCGTACACATCCCGTCGTGACAGGTGTGCTCAGCTGGATTTGGTTAATTCGGTCAGTTTGCGGCGCTGGATTTTGCCGGACGGGCCTTTGGGCAGCTCGGGCAGCAGATACACGTGGTCAGGCGTTTTGAATGCGCCCAGCTTTTCGGTGCAGAGCGCGATGAGTTCAGCGGCGCTGAGGGGCGAGCCGTCACGCAAGCGGACGGCGGCCTCCACCCGTTCCCCGTAGCTGGCGCAGGGGCGGGCGAAGGCGGCGGCTTCGACCACATCGGCATGGGAATAGAGCGCCTCGTCGATTTCGCGCGGCGCGATGTTTTCACCGCCCTTTATGATCAGCTCTTTCAAGCGGCCCGTCACAAAGACGTAGCCGTCGGCATCCATGCGGCCGAGGTCTCCGCTGCGCAGCCAATTGCCTGCGAATGTCTGGGCCGTGGCCTCCGGGTTCTTGAGATATTCGAGCATCACGTTGGGGCCGCGAATGGCGATTTCGCCTTCCACCTCCGGCGGGCAGGGGGAGAGGTCGGGGCCCAGAATGGCAACCTCGTTGCCGTAAGCTGTACCGGGCGAGCCGATCTTGCGGGTGCCGGGTGGCAGCGGGTTGGACAGGATTTGCGCGGCGGTCTCGGTCAGGCCCATGGTTTCGACGATGGGCAGGGCGAAGCGGGCCTCGAACGCGGTTTGCACATCGGGGGCCAGCGCGGAGGAGGCGGAGCGGCAGAAGCGCAGCTTCGTGTTTTTGTCGGGGCCGTCTGAGCCTTGCAGCAGATGGCTGATGATGGTGGGCACGACGGACGCCCATGTGCAGCTTGCGTGGCCCGCTTGCGACCAGAACTGGCTGGCGGAGAATTTTGGGGCCATGGCCAGCGACCCGCCGGAGACCAGCGCGCCCATAAGCGTCACGCAGAGCCCGTTGATATGGCAGATGGGCAGCACGCAGAGGCCGCGATCCTCGGGCGTGAGCGCATGGGCGATGGTGGTGGTCCAGCCGCCTGCCAAGAGGCTCGATTGGGTGTGGACCACGCCTTTGGGCGTGCCGGTGGTGCCGGAGGTATACATCAGGAGCGCGTGGTCTTGGGGCGCGATCTCGTGCAGTTCCGTGTCTGATCCGGGGGCCTGCGGGTCGAGCAGCGCCATGTGCTCGGGGCGGGCTTTGGCGAAGAGTTCCGCGACGCTGTCATGCACAAAAGCGGCGCGCGCCTCGCAATGGGTCAGGGCGTAGGCGATGGCGTCCTGACCCGCGGCGAGGTTGATGATCGTGGTGCGGAAGCCGCCATAGAGTGCGGCGTAAAGCGCGACCACCCCGGCGCGGCCATTGGGGTGCATCACGGCGATGCTTTCGCCTTTGGCATGGCCTGCGGCGGTGAGGGCGGAGGCTATGCGGGCGGCCTCCGCGCGCAGCTCTTCCCATGTCAGGGTGGACCAGTCTTCGGTGAAGACGAAGGCCGTTCCGCCCTCAGATGCGCGGTGGTCGAGCCAGTCGCGGACCGTGCCTTGCGGCGGGGTGTCGTGGTGCAGGATCATTTGCCCGCGTCGGCCCAATAGTCGCTGAAGATGTCTTCGAGTTTCGGCTCGTTGGCGGGGATTTCGCGGATGATTTTGGTGGTCTGCATGAAGTGTTTCCAATGCAGGTTGTCGTCGATGGAATTGCCGCCCCAAGACCCGCAACCCATCGACAACGAAAACGGCATGCCATTGGTGAAGGAACCGCCAGTGGCGAAAGTGTGGGCCTGATTGACGATGACGCGGCAGGTGGGAACGGCGGTGGCCAGCGTTTCGGCCCGCGCGCTGTCGGTGGAATGCAGGCCAACGGAGTGGCCGGCACCTTGGTGCGCAAGGATTTTGGCCGTGGTGGCGACGGCGTCGTCGAAATTCTTGGCCCGGTACAGGGCGGCGACGCGGGAGAGTTTTTCGCCTGAGAGCGGGTGGTCGGGGCCGATGCCTGTGGTCTCTACGGCAAGGAACTTGGTGTCTGCAGGCACCAAGTTTTCCATGCCCAGCGCTTTGAGCATCTTGTCGGCGTCTTGGGCTATGACGGAGCGGTTGAGGTGGCCGTCGGGCCAGAGCTTGGCGACGATCTTGGCCTCGTCTTTGACGTGGATGCCGCCTGCTTTGGCGAGCTCTTCGATGAATTGATCATGGATCGCGGCGACGGTGACGATGGCGTTTTCCGAAGAGCAAGAGGTCGCGTTGTCGAAGGTTTTCGATGCGGTGATCTTTTCGGCAGCGGCTTTCAGGTCAGCGGTTTCGTCCACGATGACGGTGACGTTGCCCGCGCCCACGGCCAGCGCGGGCGTGCCGGAGGTGTAGGCGCGACGCACGTTGTTCTGGCTCCCTGTGACGACGATCAGGTCGGAGATTTCCAGCAGGCGCTGGGTTTTATCCTTGCTGCCCGGCGCGGGGACCATCTGGACGAGGGCTTTGTCCTCGCCGATCTTGTCGAACTCGGCGTGGATGTAGCCCAGCAGGGCCTCGCAGGCGGGGACGCCTTTGGGCGACGGGGACAGCACGATGGCGTTGCCGCATTTCAGCGCGTTGATGATGTTGTTGGCGGGGGTGGCGGCCGGGTTGGTGGAGGGGACCACGGCGCCGATGACGCCCATGGCGCGGGCGATCTGGGTGATGCCGGTTTCCTTGTCGTCGGAGATGACGCCGAAGGTTTTGGCATGTTTGATGTCGCGCATGAGGCCGAGGGTCTTGCGGTGGTTCTTGATGATCTTGTCGGGAACGTTGCCGAGGCCCGTGGTTTGCACGGCGAGCTGGGCGAGATGCTCGTTGCGGGAGGGCTCCATGATGGCCCAGGCGGCGGCTGTGGCCGCGCGGTCGTAGCGGGTTTGGGACCCGGCTGCCTCGTATGCGGCCTGCGCTTTGCGGGCGCTGGCGACGATGGCGTCGACTTGGGCGAGGTCGGTCATTGAGGCGTCCTTGGTGGGGTGAAACCCCACCCTACGGGAGGGTGGGGATCGTTGGGTTTAGAGGCCTGCAAGCAGCTCTTTGAGGGTTTGCTCGCGCTTCTCCCACATGGCGAGGACTTCGTCACGGGTCATGATGTGCATCGGGCTTCCGCCTGCTTTCATCTTGCTGGTGACGCGGCTGTTTTCGAACATGGTGGGCACCGTGGCGGCCAGCTTGTCGATGATGCCTTGCGGCGTGCCTTTGGGCACCATCACGCCGCGGAAGTTGACGGAGGAATTGTCCACGTCGAGCCCTGCTTCCATCATGGTGGGGACGTCGGGCAGGAAGTCGTTGCGCTCCAGATCGGCGACGCCGAGGATTTTGACGTTGCCCGCCTCACGCGCGCGGAAGGCGTCCGACAGGTTGTTGATGCCTGCCATCACGTCGCCCGCGATCACGGCTTTCATGGCTGCGGCCCCGCCGCCTTTGGTGGGGATATAGGCCATTTTGCAGTCGCAGGCTTTCTCCATTTGCAGCGCTGCGATGTGGTGGCCTACGAAGAGGCCCGCGCCGGAGGTGGTCAGCTTGCCGGGGTTTTCCTTTGCGAAGGCGACGACGTCTTCCATCGTGTTGAACTCTGAGTCAGCGCCCACAACCAGAACGGCCGGGTCTGCGCCCCAGTTGGCGATGGGCTCGAAGCTGTCACGGGAATACTCCACGCCGCCTTTGATGGATTGCGCGATGAAATGTGGGATGTTGTAGGCCCCCAGCGTGTAGCCATCGGCTTCCGCCTGACCTGCGAGCCAGTTCCAACCGACGCGGCCGCCTGCGCCGGGTTTGTTGAGGATGGCGATGGGCATGCCGAGCGCGTCCTCGTTGCCTGCGGTCATGGTGACGATGCGGGCCTGAAAATCGGTGGCCCCGCCTGCGCCGTAGCTGACCATCATCATGATCGGGCGTTCGGGATAGTTGGCATGGCCGTCCGCGAAGGTCGCTCCGGTCAGGCTCATCAGGGCGATTGCGGCCCCTGCGAGTAGTTTTTTCATTGGTTGTTTTCCTCCCTAGGAATGGTGAAATCTGCCGCTGTTGCGGTTCAGAAGAAAATCTCTCGCGGTGTGTAAACCGTCAGCAGTTTCGCGAAGAGACCGTACATGACGGCCATGAAGACCGCCGTGATTGCGAGGCGCTTGAGCCATGATCTTAGCTGCCCGTGGGGCGCGGGGTCATAGAGGCTCAGCAGGATGAAAAAGGCGATTGCGGTGGCGGTGTAGAAGCCGAGGCCCTTCGCCGCCCAGAAGATGTAAACCAGTGCCACGATCAGCCCCGGTGCGAGGTTCTTGACCTGCGTGGGCGTGATGCCATTGCCAACTTTGGTCCAGCCCAGACAGGCTTTGGCGAAGGTCCAAAGGGCCAGCACCACGAAAACGGTGGCGATCAGGCGGGGGAAGAGAAACGCCTCCGACGGCGTAGCGGTGTAGCTGATATAGGTGACCCAGACGCCGACGGCTGCGACGATGCCGGAGCCGATCATGTGCTGGAAACGGGGCAGAGTGGTCATCCGAGGATCTCCTCTTTCGAGGTGTAGCGCCGCGTGCGCAGCTCCATGTAGGCGGAGTAGAGGATCGACGCGATGACGACGGAGATCAGGAAGATGTTCAGCGTGCCGCCGAGGAAATAGGGGCCGAGCCCGTCTGTGGCATTGGCGATCATCGAGCCTTGGATGAAGTTGGCCTCCGCGATGGGGCCGAGGATCAGGCCGAGCACCAAGGGTGCGGCGGAGAAACCGAAGCGTTCGAGGAAATACATCATCACGCCAAGTCCGGCCATGACGTAGACATCACCCATCGAGCTTTGCACCGAATAGCTGCCGAAGACGGCGAGGCCGAGAACGACGGCGGCCATGACGGATTGCGGCACTTGGGCGACGCGTGCCGCGAGGCCTGCGACGTAAAGCCCGAAGATGCACATCAGGATCTGGCCGATGAGCATCGAGTTAATGAAGGTCCATGCGACGTCAGGGTGGTTGTCGAAGAGATCGGTGCCGGGAAAGATGCCGTGGATCAGGAGGCCTCCGAGCAGGACGGCGGCGGTGGGGGAGCCGGGTATGGAGAGGGTCAGCAGCGGGACGAGGCTGGGGCCGACCATGGCGTTATTGGCGGATTCGGCGGCAATGACGCCTTCTGGGTGGCCGGTGCCGAATTTCTCGCGCTCGGGGCTGAATTTTTTGGATTGGTCATAGGCGACAAGCCCCGCGATCTGCCCACCGACGCCGGGGATCAGCCCGATGATGGAGCCGATGGCCGTGCCGATGCCAAGCGCCCGTTTGTTGCGGAAGAGTTCGCGGAACGCGCCGGAGATGGGATGCTTCTGGACTGTCAGGACTTCCGCGCCGTCGCCTTTGCGGCCCTTGGCGAACATGGTGATGACCTGCGGGATGGCGAAAAGGCCTATGAGGGCCGCGATGATGTTGATGCCGCCGCCGAGCGCGGGGTGGAAGATGAAGCGCTGCGCGCCCATGATGTCGTCAAAGCCGATGGTGGCCAGCCACAGCCCGATGCAGCCTGAGAGCAGGCCTTTGACCACGGATTTGGAGTCGAGCGAGCCGATCACGGTGACGCCAAGAATGGCGAGCCAGAAGAGGTGGGAGGGGCCGAAGGCGAGGGCCCATTGTGCGAGGACTGGCGTGAGGAAGATGAGGAGCAACACGCCGAAGACGCCACCGACGGCGGAGGCGAGGAAGCTGATTTGCAGGGCTTTGGCCCCTTCGCCTTTCTGCGCCATCGTGTGGCCGTCGAGCGTGGTGGCGATATTGGCGGGCGCGCCGGGGATTTTCAGCAGAATCGCGGAGACCGCGCCGCCTGCGACGGTGGAGGTATAGGCCGCGCCCAGCAGGATCAGGCCTTGGGCGGCTTGCAGTTGAAAGGTGAATGGGATCAGCAGAGCCACGGCCATTGTGGGCGACAGCCCCGGCGTGGCACCCAAGATCAACCCTCCTATCGTGCCCAGCAACAACAGCCCGAAATTGAGGGGCGTGAAGACGTCGCCGAAATACAAGAGAAATTCCATCAAGGTCCTCCCAAACCCTTTTGGCCATTCATTGACTTCAGGCTAGGGGATGAAAATAGTATTGCAAATGTTTTCATAAATGCATCTTTGGGAGCTGTTTTGTGGCGGTAAAACAATCGGGTAAGGCGGATATTGTGGATGTGGCGCGGGCGGCGGGGGTCTCGGCCTCGACGGTGTCGCGCTGTTTCAACCATCCCGATCTGGTGAACCCTGCGACTCGCAAGAAGATCGAGCGGGCGATTGCGCGGCTGGGCTATATTCGCAACCGCGCGGCGCAAGCGATGCATGGCAAGCGCTCAGGGACCATCGGGCTGATTGTGCCGACGATTAACCACGCGATTTTTGCCGAAGTGGTGCAGAGCTTTTCCGACAGCGTTGAGGCGGCGGGGTTCACGATCCTGATGACCTCGCATGGCTATGATCTGGACCGCGAATATGGCGTGCTGCGTAAATTGCTGGAGCACCGCGTGGACGGGATTGCCCTTATCGGGCTGGCCCATAGCGCGGAGACCTATCAGCTGATCGCGCAGCAGGGTGTGCCCTGCGTGGCGATCTGGAACCATGACGCGCGGTCGCTCGTGTCCTGCGTGGGGGCGGAAAACTTTGCCGCCGGTGAGATGGCGGCGGAGCATATTGTGGGGCTGGGTCACCGGCGGGTGGGCCTGATTTTCCCCGCCACCGAAGGCAATGACCGGGCGCAGGGGCGTCTGGATGGCGCATGGGCCGTGCTGCGGAAAGCGGGGTTGGAGGTGCCGGAGCGGTGGCAAATGGAGTCTCCCTACTCCATTGCGCAGGCCAAGGAGGCGGTTGCGGGATTGCTGACCTCGGGCGACGTGCCTTCGGCGTTGATTTGCGGCAATGACGTGATTGCACAGGGGGCGGTCTATGCCTGCCTGAAACTGGGCGTGGCCGTGCCCGAAGACCTGTCGGTGGTGGGGATCGGGAATTTCAAGGGCTCACTGGAGATGGAGCCGGGGCTGACCACGGTGCATATCCCGGCGCAAGACATAGGGCGCATTGCGGGGGAGCAGATCGTGGCCGCTGTGGCGACCGAGACGCCCGAGCTTATTCGGGTCAGGTGCGACGTGGAACTGGTGGTGCGCGGAACCACGCGTGGATTCAAGTAGGGGGCTCTGCCCCCCGTCGCTGTGCTCCGTCCCCCGGGATATTTTTGAACATGGAAAGCCTATTGCAGGTCGGCGAAGGCGGTTTGCATGCGCTGGATCGCGTCCTTGATCTGGGCGCGGGGGGCGGCGATGTTGAAGCGGAGGAAGGCGTCTCCGCCCTTGCCGAAAGTGGGGCCGGCATTGACGGCGATTTTTGCATCGCGGGCCACGCGGGTGGAGAATTCTTCCTTGCTCATGCCGGTGCCGGAGAAGTCGACCCAGGCCAGATAGGTGGCCTCCAAAGTCATGGATTTCAGGCCGGGGATGGCGTTGATGCCTTCGTCGAAAAGTGTCTTGTTTTCTTCGATATAGGCGACGCAGGCGTCGACCCATTTGGCCCCTTCGGGCGAATAGGCGGCGGTGGCCATGAAGAGGCCAAATGAGTTGGGCGACATGCCGAGGGCGGCCATGCGGGCGGCGAACGTGGCGCGCAGGTCGGGGTCTTCGATGATGACATTGCCCGAGTGGGAGCCTGCGATGTTGAAGGTCTTGGTGGTCGCCGTCATCATCACCAGCCGGTCGGCGATGCCCGCGATATTCGCCATCGGGATATGGGTCTGGCCGGAGAAGACAAGATCGTGGTGGATCTCGTCAGAGACGAGGATCAGGTCGTGGCGTTTGGCGAAAGCGGCCACGGCTTGCAGCTCCGCTTTGGTCCAGACGCGGCCTCCGGGATTGTGGGGCGAGCAGAGGATGACCATGCTTTCATTGCCGGTCATCTGCGCGTCATAAGCGTCGAAATCCATTTCGTAGCGGCCATTCTCGAGGGTCATCTCGCATTCGTTGACGCTGCGGCCTGCGGCTTTGATGACTTTTGCGAAGGCGTGATACACAGGTGTGAACAGCACCACCGCCTCGCCCGGCTTGGTGAAGGCGTCGACGCACATGGCGGTGCCGTTGACCAGACCATGGGTGGTAAAAATCGCGTCCGGGTCCACCGTCCAGCCGTGGCGGTTTTCCATCCACCAGCAGATCGCGGCGCGGTATTCGCTGTCATCGCCGAAATAGCCATAGACGCCGTGATCGACCATGTCTTGCACGGCCTGCTGGATCACGGGGGCGGCCTCAAACTCCATATCTGCGACCCACATCGAGATGCCGTCCTGGGGGGAGACGCCATAGATCGCCTCCATCGCGTCCCATTTCACACAATGCGTGCCGCGGCGGTCGGGTGGGGTGTCAAAGCTCATGGTGGTCTCTCCTTTGGGGTCAACCTAGCGGGACGCGGCGCGGCTGCAAGAGAGATTGCGAAACCGGGGGCCTTGTCCTACATGAAGCTTTATGACCTTGCCTATCCTGATCCATCCCGACCCGCGCCTGAAGAAGGTCTCTGCCCCTGTGACTGACAGCTCTGACGCGCTGCGGGCGCTGGCGGATGACATGTTGCACGCGATGTATGAGGCGCCCGGCATTGGGCTGGCGGCCCCGCAGGTGGGGGTGCTGAGCCGGATGATTGTTCTGGATTGCGTCAAGGAAGAAGGGGCCACCCCGCGGCCTTTGGTGATGCTGAACCCTGAGGTGGTTGAGGTCTCCGACGCGCTGAACACCTATGAGGAGGGGTGCCTGTCCATCCCCGACCAATTTGCCGACGTGACCCGGCCTGCGGATGTGACCGTGGCGTGGATGGATGTGGATGGGAACGCGCAGAAAGAGACCTTTGGCGGGCTTTGGGCGACCTGCGTACAGCATGAGATCGACCATTTGGACGGCAAGCTGTTTATTGACTACCTCAAGCCGCTGAAGCGCCAGCTGATCACCCGCAAGATGGTCAAGCTGAAGCGCGAACGCGCCCGCGCCTGAACCGGGCCTGCGCGTGATCCGCGACATCGTGATGGACCCTGATCCCCGGCTGCGGATGCTCTGCGCGCCGGTTTTGGGCGTGGATGCGGAGCTGATCGGGGATATGTTTGAGACGATGTATGGCGCGATGGGGCGGGGGTTGGCCGCGCCGCAGGTGGGCGTCATGAGCCGGGTCTTTGTGATGGATGCGACGTGGAAAGCGGGGGAGGCCTCTCCGATGGCCTTTGTGAACCCCGAGATTCTGTGGCGCTCTGCGGAGGTGCAGGTGAATGAGGAAGGGTGTTTGTCGATCCCGGACCGCCCTGTTTTGGTGACGCGGCCCGCGCGGATTGAGGTGATGTGGCTCTCGGAAAGCGGCGCGCAGCGGCGTGGGGCGTTCGAGGGGTTTGAGGCGGCGTGCATCTGCCATGAGATGGACCATCTGGACGGGGTGTTGATTTTGGATCATGAGGCGGCGGCGTGAGGCCGTATCTCACTTGGCCCGACAAGCGGTTGCAGATGGCAGCGGCTGAGGTCGAGGCAGTGACGCCCGAAACGCATGCGATCTGGGACGAGATGATTGCCGCGATGGACGCCATGCCCGGCGTGGGGCTGGCCGCGGTGCAGCTGGGCGTGATGCAGCGGCTGGCGGTGGTGGATGCGTCGGAGGGGCGGGGCCAAGCGGTGCGGATGGCGAACCCGGTGATCCTGCATGCCTCCGCGCAGATGCGCACCCATGAGGAGGGCAGCCCGAATTTGCCGGGCGTCTGGGGCAAGCTCGCGCGGCCCCGCGCGGTGACAGTGGGATTTCTGAACGCGGAGGGTGTGGCAGAAGAGCGGGATTTCGTGGGGCTGTGGGCGACCTCGGTGCAGCATCAGATTGATCATCTGGACGGCAAGATGTTCTTTGACCATCTGAGCCGCACCAAGCGGGCAATGCTGATCAAGAAAGCGCTGAAGGGGATGAGATGAGAATTGTCTTCATGGGGACGCCGGAGTTTTCGGTGGCGGCTTTGGACGCGCTGGTTGCGGCGGGGCATGAGATTTGTGCGGTGTATTCGCAGCCGCCTCGGCCAGCGGGACGGGGCAAGGCGTTGCGCGCCTCGGCGGTGCAGGCACGGGCGGAGGCTTTGGGGTTGGACGTGCGCCACCCGGTGTCATTGAAAGACGCGGGGGCGCAGGCAGAGTTTGCGGCTTTGGAGGCGGATATCGCGGTCGTGGTGGCCTATGGGTTGCTGCTGCCTCAGGCGGTGCTGGATGCGCCTCGATATGGGTGTTTGAACATTCACGCCTCCCTGTTGCCGCGCTGGCGCGGGGCCGCGCCGATACACCGCGCGATCATGGCGGGGGACGCGGAGACCGGAATTTGCATCATGCAGATGGAGGCGGGGCTGGACACCGGCCCGGTGCTAAGCCGTTCTGTTTTGCAGATTGGGGCGACGGAGACCACTGGCGCCTTGCATGACCGGCTGGCCGCTTTGGGGGCGGCGCAGATCGTTGAGGTTCTGGCGGGGTTGAACGGGTTGGAGCCGCAGGTGCAACGGGAGGAAGGCGTGACCTATGCGGCCAAGGTCGACAAGGCGGAGGCGCGGATTGACTGGTCGCGGCCTGCGGTGGAGGTGGATCGGTTGATCCGGGGGCTGTCTCCGTTTCCCGGCGCGTGGTGCGAAGTGGATGGCGCGCGGGTGAAGCTTTTGGGGTCAGCTGTTGTGGATGGCGCTGGGGCTCCGGGAGCCGTTTTGGACGGGTTTCTTGTGGCTTGCGGCGAGGGGGCTGTGCAGATCAGCCGGGCGCAACGGGCTGGCAAGGCGGCGCAGGATGTGGAGACGTTTCTGGCCGGGTTTTCCTTGCCCGAGCGGTTGGCGTGAAGGCCGCTGTGGGATATGCATATTTTTGCCAAGATGAAGCTGGGATGTGGCTCTGCGGCGGGGGCGTTAACCTTAATGAGAGGTTGAGATAGAGCATGGCGTTTTTTGCATTTTTTGGCGCGATGATGATTGCGGGCGTGGTGGGGTATGCCTCCGAGCGCAGCGGGTTCACCCATAATGGGGTTTTGGCCTCTGTTATTATTGCCGTGGGCGGCGCGGTGCTGTTTTTCATGGTGCGGGTGATGTTCGGGATTTCGTTTGGGCCTCCGGGGGTGGATGCGATCATCAGCGCGGTGGGCGCGTTGATTTTGGTGCCGACGCATTATCGGAAGTGAGGGTGGGTCGTGGAGAGAATGTGGTGCCTCTTTAGGGATGATCTTGTGGGTACCAAGAGTTTTTATTGGAATGTAACCAGTGAAATAAAGCCTGCTTATGAATCTGTTCACTGCCACCCTGCTAGTGACATTGCGAAGCCACTTAAGTCGCTTGCTCGCTGATCTATGAACCGTTCGTAGTCTTCGGCCAGTGCATACTCGTACGCTTCTTTCGAGATAAGGTTCGAGCTTAGAACAGCGGTAAATTGGTCACCTAGAACTTCCGCGCATTCAGGCAGGTATTCCGAGGGGCGGCGGTCCGAGATTTTCTTGTTTGATGCTGAGGAAAGAAGCGCAAAATTTGCTAGAGAATTAATTTGAGACGCCTTAACTCCCTTCCCTGCTAAAAATGCCTTTGGGAAGATGTGGTGATACTCCCGGTTGTTCTGCCATGCGAGGGCTGTTTGAAGCTTGACAGTTTGACCAGAAACCAGATCGAAAGGGGCATTTTGTGTTAGGAGGAGACCCAATAGTTTTGATGTCGAGGCATTTGCCCGAAAACTTCTACTCTTCCAAATATTTGCGCTTGGTTTACTTGCCCCAAATTCCATATGTTCAGTTTTTCCGGAAATAAAATCCTCGATAGCGACCATGTCAGTATCCATTTGACCGGAACTCCAGCCGCTAAAGTAACTGGACAGTGTGGTTTGCCAGAACCATTGTTTGAGCTTTCGGACCTCGTTTGCGTCCAGTACTGGCTTGCGCCGGAATACTTCCGCTAAGACTACGATCTGGTTCACATAAGGAACAATTTTCGCGTTGGGAAGATTGAGTTGGTCATGAAGAAAATCAGTCGCCAGCTTAAAAGCTGAAACTGTGTCTTGAACCGCTGATTTGAGCTGTTCCGCAGAACGGCTGCGCAAGCGATCAATTCCACTCGTAGAAAATGAGAAACCGGATGCGGACGAGAGAACGCGGAGAACTGCCTTGCGATCAATCGATTCAAATCCCTTTTCCGAAACAGCTTCGAGAACCTTTTCATCAATCGTATCAACTAGATCGAATTCCTCGCTCCAAGTGGCGGCTCGCATCAAATCTACAATTGTGAGTTTTGTGCCGGTACTGTTAATCCGTTCAAAAATTGGGGCAACATTGTCTATTGGCATGTCATGAAGTGTAACTGATGCAATAGAGTAGTCTTTGAAAAGGTTGAAAAACCGCTTTGCTTCAGCTGCTTGCGCTGCCCCTCCGTCGTTAGCTTCGATTGCCGCGACATGCGTGAAAAATGCGGATGCGTCTGGTAGCTTGTTTAAACGAATTAGATGAAGTGGAGGTTCATCAAGGGTTGTTAGATGAACAAACCGTTTCTGCTTCAGGTCATACGCTACATTCCAGATGCTATCTTCATCGTTTTCCTTTGGAGCCCAAAAAAGAGCGCCGCAAATGCAGGATAATCGTTGCTGCCCATCGAGTAGGTAGTTGACCGGATACTCCTCCTCACGTTCTTTGAATGGCAGACCGGCAATATTGGTTTCTGATCGTAGCTGCTGCTTGCTCAGCCAGAGGAGTATGCTACCAATCGGGTAATTTTTTGAAACTGAGTCAAACAAGTTCAAAATTTGGTCTCTGTTCCAAACAAAATCTCTCTGAAATTTGGGTAAGAGTATGTCGCCATCAAAGACGCGCTGCGCCAAAGACTCAATTCGCTCGATTGAGGGTTTTGGGTCTCGAATCTGATTTTCTGCCAAATTAATGCCTCAAATTAAATGTCGATTTCTATTGACCCCATCGCAACGCTAACCGAAATGCAAGACGTTTTCCCTATGGCCAGTCTTCGCGCTTCACTAAGAACGATTTGTCGAGTAGAAGCAATGCTTAGACAGATACTAGTCCAAGCACAGCTCAACGAAAATTTTGAATTGAGCGCTGGCCTTCTCTCCGACCGCTATCTGTTACAGTGTTTGGTGCCGAAACGGAGTTGGCAAGAAAGCTAATCTGTCTTTCACCCTACCCCTTAAACGGCGCCATCCCTGCTCTCGCCAGCTCATCGGCGCGTTCGTTTTCGGGGTGGCCGGCGTGGCCTTTGACCCATTCCCAAGTGACGTTGTGGCGGTCTCGGGCGGTGTCTAGGCGTTGCCAGAGGTCGATGTTTTTGATCTCGCCGCCTTTCTTTTTCCAGCCTTTGGATTTCCAGCCGTAGATCCATTTGGTGATGCCGTCTTTGACGTAAGAGCTGTCTGTGACCAGCGTCAGGGTGGCGGGTTTTTCGAGGGCTTCGAGGGCGCTGATGGCGGCCATGAGCTCCATGCGGTTGTTGGTGGTTTGGGGCGCGCCGCCGTTCAATTCGCGCTCTTTGAGGACGGTGTCTCCGTCGCGGGCGATGAGGATCGCGCCCCAGCCTCCGGGGCCGGGATTGCCGGAGCAGGCGCCGTCTGTGTAGGCGAAGAGCTCAGGCATTTTTGGGGGTATCGCTGAGCACGATGATGAAATCGGCCATTTCGCCTGACAGGCCCTTGTCGCGGCCAAAGCGTGGGGGCCGGGGGGTGAAGCCTGCCTCTTTGAGCAGGGCGAGCAGCTCGTCGGCTTCATAGTAGCTGTACATGCGTCCGATGCTGTCGCGCTCCGCGTCTGTACCGAGCTTGGTGCCGATATGGAAGATGCCGCCGGGTTTCAGGGCTGCGTGGATGGCCTTGAGGTGGCGGGGCATGTCGGATTTGGCGGCGTGGAGCAGCGAGAAATTGGCCCAGATGCCGTCGTATTTTGCCTGCGCGTCGAGATCGTCGAAAGTGGCCTGTTTGGCGTCGACCCCGTATTTGTCGCGGGCGACGCGGACCATTTCAATGGAAGCGTCCATGGCGTCGGCGGTCAGGTTGGCCTCCTGCATCATGGCGGCGGAATTGCCGGGGCCGCATCCCAGATCGAGGATATGACCGCCGGGCGTGACCGCGTCGATGAAAGCTTGCAGGTCTTGGTCGGGCGTATCACGCGAGACCAGATCGTCGTAGCTGGCGGCCTTTTGATTGTAGACCTCGATGGTCTTGGCGTCACTCATGCGAATAATCCTATGGCGAGGCAGGCCAGCACGATGGCGGTGAGCCCGGCGCGGAGTTTCAGCCACCAGGGCGGGGTCAGCCGCCAGACGGCGAATTGCAGATCGAAGAGGAAGACCAGCAGGAAGCCGATGAGCACGGCGGAGGTGGCCTGACGTTCCCCGCCGCTGATGGAGAAGAAGGCCCAGAGGGCGGGCAGGGTCGAGACGATGTAGGGCAGGACGCGGTCGGATTTGACCGCGAAACCCCAGAGCACACCGGACATGAAGCACAGGATGACCGTGCCGTAGGAGATCAGCATATAGGGCGCGTTGAAGCGCGGGCCGATTGCCGCGACGGTGGCGTCGGAGACGGCCGGGACAAGGATGCCGAGCGCGGCCCAGAGGAAGGGCAGCAGGCCCGCGAGGCCGAGATAAAGGGCTGGCGGGGGGATCTGATTTGCAGAGCTTTGCGTCATCACGTTAGACCTAACACGCCGCGTCGGGATGTCACGAGGGGATCTGGTGAAGCCTCAACTGTGGCGGGCGCGGGCTTGGGCAAAGGAGAGCAGGCGTTTGCTGTCTTCGTCCCACAGGTGCAGCCGCGCGTTGGCGATGCTTTCGGGGATGGTCATGCGGTTGCCCTCGGCCAGCGTGGCGTGGTCGCGCAGCACCTCGGGGAGGCGGTAGAACGGGATGCGGCTGTAGAGGTGGTGGACATGGTGGATGCCGATATTGGCGCTGAGCCATTGCAGCACCTTTGGCATGACGTAATGCGAACTGCCATCAAGGGCGGCTTCGTGGATTTGCCAGTCGTCCTCGGCCTCCCAATGGGTGGTTTCGAACTGGTGCTGCACATAGAATAGCCAGACCCCGGCGGTGGCAGCCAGCAGCGTGGAAGGGACGAAGATCATCAGCACGGGCATCAGGCCTCCGAACCAGATGATCAGGCCGAGGGCGGCGAAGATCCCTGCGTTGGTGACCATTGCGCTGACCCAGTATTTGGCCTTGTTGGTGAAGCCCAGCGGCAGTCGGTTTTGCAGGAAGAACAAATAGCCTGGCCCCAAGCCGAACAGCACGATGGGGTGACGGTAAAGGCGATATTTCAGGCGGTCATAGCGGCCCAACGCCTCGTATTCAGCCACGGTCAGAGTGTTGATGTCGCCCATGCCGCGCCGATCCAGATTGCCGGAGGCGGAATGGTGCATCGAATGCGAGCTGCGCCAGACGTCATAGGGGGTCAGCGTGAGGACGCCCAGCACCCGGCCCAGCCAGTCATCGGCGGTGCGGTTGGCGAAAAACGCGCCGTGGCCGCAATCGTGTTGGATCGCGAAGAGGCGCAGCAGGAAGGCCGCGTTGACCACCGAGATGGCCAGCGCGAGCCACGCGCTGATCGACAGCGACCACCAGGCCAGCGCCCAAAGCAGCACGAAGGGGCCAATAGTGACGGCCAGCTCAAAGATGGAGCGGCCCGCGCTTGGATCGCGGTATTTTGCAAGGATCTTGACCCAGTCGCGGGCGTTCATGTCCGAAGGGTCGGATGTGACGGTGGGCCCAGTTGGGCGGGTTTGATCGAACATGGGCCTGCTTCTCATTTTTATTTGTTACGCAACGTCTTAGACGAGTTCTGCGAAGACGCAAAGGAAATGTCTTATGACATAGGCGTGAATGCCGCGTTGCTTAGGCGGGTTCGCGCAGCACGCGGGGGACTTTGAACTCCACGTTTTCGACGGCGGTTTCGACCATTTCGGTGGTGACGTCGTAGCGCGATTTGAAGGCGTCAATGACCTCGTTGATCAGCACCTCGGGCGCGGAGGCCCCGGCAGTGATGCCAATGGAGGTGATGCCGTCCAGTGCGCGCCAGTCGATATCTGCGGCGCGTTGGACCAGTTGCGAATAGCTGCATCCGGCCTTGGCACCGACCTCGACCAGCCGCTTGGAGTTGGACGAGTTCGGCGCGCCGATCACCAGCATGGCATTGGTTTTCGCGGCCATGGCTTTGACGGCCTCCTGGCGGTTGGTGGTGGCGTAGCAGATGTCTTCCTTATGGGGGCCGACGATGGCTGGGAAGCGGGCTTGCAGCGCGGCCACAATGTCGATTGTGTCATCGACCGACAGGGTCGTCTGGGTGATGAAGGCCAGCTTTTCGGGGTCGCGAGGGGTGATGGTGGCCACGTCCTGCACGGTTTCGACCAGCAGCACCTCGCCCTTGGGCAATTGGCCCATGGTGCCCACGGTTTCGGGGTGGCCGTCATGACCGATCATCACCATTTGCAGCCCGTTTTCGTGGTGACGCGCGGCCTCGATATGGACTTTGGAGACCAGCGGGCAGGTGGCGTCGACATAGATCATTTCGCGCTTGGCGGCGGCGGCGGGCACCGCCTTGGGCACCCCATGGGCGGAGAAGATGACGGGGCGATCATCGGGGCATTCGTCAAGCTCCTCGACAAAGACCGCGCCCTTGTCGCGCAGCCCGTCGACCACGAATTTGTTGTGCACGATCTCGTGGCGCACATAGACTGGCGCGCCCCATTTGTCCAAGGCCATCTCCACGATCTTGATGGCGCGGTCCACGCCTGCGCAAAATCCGCGCGGGGCGGCGAGATAGAGGGTAAGAGGCGGTTTGGACATGAGGCGGTCTCCGTGGTTGAGACCTAGATAATCATTGCCCTATGGCAGGTCCAGCGTGTTTGGGGGGTGCTTTGGACCATGATGCCGAGATTGGGGTGCCGAGACTGGGATGCGGAGACTGGGGGGTGCCTTACCGCATATCGTTCGCGATCAACTCCTCCACAAACAGGCTCATGAGCTGCGGGCGGCCAGATACATTGGCTTTCCGGTAAATTGCGTTGGTTTGGGCCTTGATCGTGCCCGCAGAGGTCTTCCGCAGGCCGGCGATTTCTTGCAAGGACATGCCCTTGATCGCAAAGGTCGCCACGTCACGCTCTGCCGGGGTGAGGCCCCAGCGGTCATAATGCTCCTCCACGACCTCCATGAAGGCTCCGGAGGCGAGACGCACCTGACCTTCGGCCTTTTGCATTCGGTTTTCGGTGCGACGCAGGGCCATGAACCCCAGCACGCTGCCCAAGAGCAAACCTGCCACTGCGCTTATTTCGATCAGCTCGCGGAGTTGCCAGTTGATCGGCGAGGCCCGCAGCCCGAAGATCGAGCTTAAAATGTCAAAGATGAAGAAGGCGCCGCAGACGACCTGCACAACCAAAATGGCCACCACAAGATGTGACAGCCTTAAGGTATAAGTGAACGTCGCCGTATCACTTACATTTGGTTTAGCGGCCGCTGTTGCCATTCCCGTTCCCACCACCATTGCCGCCACCGCCGCCGCCACCGCCGCCACCGCCACCGCCGTTGCCGCCGCTGTTGCCGCCACCGCCGCCGTTTCCGTTACCGCCGCCGTTGGCAGTTTCGTTGGAGGACCCGTTCCCGGTTTCGCCGGATTTTGCCGTTCCGTTGCCCAGCGTGACAGCATTCGTCCAACCTCGGCCGGTATCGACCGCGTCGCGTAGGATTTCGCCGCTGCGGGGGTGGATGACGATTTCGCGGGCGTGATTGTCTTTCTTGGCGACGATCCGTGCGCGGCCAAGCATCGTGCGTGTCACGGAGATGTTTGCGTAACCCATTGTGTGGAGCTGAGACACAACCGTGTCCACTGGGGACGCGAAACTTGCGCCCGCCATCATGGCCAGCCCGGTTGCCGCGGCGGTTGACAAGACGCGGAAGCTCATTGCGTCACCTGCACTGGCGCGGATACGGCGGTTTGAGTTTCACTGATACGGTCTTCCATAGCGCGTTCTGCAGCTTGAAGCGGGATCACAACGATCATGATCGCTGCGCCTACAATGATTGCTACTTTCTCCATCGGTTTCATCCACTCTCTAAGTAACTTGAATATTTCGTTCACAATTGGACAAAAATGTGCGCCTCGGAATTGCCCGGAGGTTTAGGCCCGGGTTTATAAACCGGGAGTAGATACGCTTAAACCAATGTTTATGGATAAAATGTTCTAAATCAAAGGTTTAGATATTTCTGAATATTGTGGGGCCGCGAAAACCTTTGGGGCGGTTTATTGGGGTGGTTTAGGGATTTTAGAGGTTTGAGGGGCTGTCAGGGCGAATCGTTTGTGCAGCTTTGGACGGGTTATGGCCAAAAGTAGTGCGATGGTCGCGAGCTTTGTGATGCCGGTTTTTGGCCGCCACCGTCATGGCTCCGCGCGGGATAACCGGGCAGCGCAGGCGCGCAGGCGTTGCGCTTATGCGCGGCGTTCGTTACGTGGGACCCTGAGGCACGTTAAGAGAGGGCCCTTAAGGCCCTGCTCAATTCTTTCACGTCAACTTGGCTCTGTGGCCTAGTTGTCGGCGGGGGGAAGCCCTGGTTCGTTGTGGTCTTCACGCGGAGGTCGACCAATTACGTCACGCAATTCGTCGAGCTCGATGAAGTTGTCAGCCTGGCGGCGCAGATCGTCCGAGATCATCGGCGGGTTCGACCGGATGGTCGAGACCACAGATACCCGAACGCCTTTGCGTTGGATCGCTTCGAGCAGCGGCCGGAAATCCCCATCCCCGGAAAACAGCACGATGTGATCCACATGCGGCGCGAGCTCCAAAGCATCGACGCAAAGCTCGATGTCCATGTTGCCCTTCACCTTCCGTCTCCCCTCGCGGTCGGTGTATTCCTTGGCCGCTTTCGTGACCATGGTGAAGCCGTTGTAGTTCAGCCAGTCGACAAGCGGGCGAATGGGCGAATAATCGTCATTCTCCAGCAGAGCCGTGTAGTAGAACGCACGCAGCAGTTTCCCGCGGCGCATGAACTCGTGTCTCAGGAGTTTGTAGTCAATATCAAACCCCAAAGACTTGGCGGCGGCATATAAATTGCTGCCGTCAATGAACAGCGCAAGCCGTTCGTCTTTGTAAAACATCAATTGTCCTTCCGATGTGCGCCCAACCTGAAGTAGAACCGTGAGTGTGTTTGGTTTTGGCAGGGCCGCGGGCCGAAAATAAGGGATTTCACGCATGTCGCAACCCGTTACGGCCAAGAACGAAGCCGCAAATGCGATTTCATCCTATATTGCGCTCGGCGGTAACGTAACGTCACCATTTGGCCCGCCCGAAACCACTTTGCGCGCGGCGTTGGCGCGGGTTGAGAGCGATTCGGTGCGCGTGGCGCGTGTCAGCCGGTTTTACCGCACCCCGGCCTTTCCCGCGGGCAGCGGTCCGGACTTTGTGAATGCGGTGGCGGAGCTGCGCTCCGGGCTGTCGGCGACGGCGCTTTTGGCGCATCTGCACGGTGTCGAGGCGGAGATGGGGCGGGATCGTCTCACACGCTGGGCGGCGCGCACGATTGATCTGGACCTGATTGCGCATGGCGCAGAGATCTATCCCGATGCGGCCGGTTTTGAGGCGTGGCGCCTGCTGCCATTGGCCGAGCAGCAGACCCGTGCACCCGATGGGCTGATCTTGCCGCATCCGCGCCTGCAGGACCGTGCCTTTGTGCTGGGCCCGCTTTGCGACGTGGCCCCCGACTGGGTGCATCCGGTTTTGGGGCAAACGGCGGCGGCGCTTTTTGAGGCGCTGGCGCCTGCCGACCGGGCCGCGTTGGTGCCTCTATCAGATGCCCCCGCACCCCCCCGACGCTGCCTCATTTTAGGGCTTTTTGCGCTTGTAAAGTGGTAAAAAGGCGCTTATCTGAGCCACTCGAACTTCCCTCTTGTTGTCTGGAGTGCCCCCATGGCCCGCGTGACCGTCGAAGACTGCGTTGATAAAGTCCCAAATCGTTTTGATCTTGTGATGCTGGCCGCGCACCGCGCCCGCGAAATCGCGGCAGGCTCAGCGCTGACAGTCAACCGCGACAATGACAAGAACCCCGTTGTCTCCCTGCGTGAGATTGCCGAAGAAACCCAAAGCGCCGACGAGCTGCGCGAGCGGATGATCGAAAGCAACCAGACCCAGATCGAAGTGGACGAGCCTGAAGAGGACGCCATGGCGCTGCTGATGGGTGTGGAGCAGGACAAACCGGCAGAGGACGACATGTCCGAGGAGAAACTGCTGCGCGCGCTGATGGAGGCCCAAGAGGCCAAGTAAGCGCAGCTTCTGTGTGGGATTGAATGGTAGGCCATGCTGGACGCGAGCGACCTGATCGACCTGATCCGCGTCTACAACCCCAACACCAATGAAGCGCTCATCAAGGCCGCCTATGTTTATGGCGGCCAGATGCATGAGGGGCAGAAACGCCACTCGGGCGACCCGTATTTTTCACATCCCATCGAGGTGGCCGCCCTGCTGACCGAGCAGCAGCTGGACGACGCCACCATCGTGACCGCCTTGCTGCATGACACGGTGGAGGACACGCGGGCGTCCTATACCGACGTCGCGGAGCGGTTCGGCACCGAGATCGCAGAGCTGGTCGACGGGGTCACCAAGCTGACCAATTTGCAGCTGTCCTCGACCGAGACCAAGCAATCGGAGAATTTCCGCAAGCTCTTTATGGCCATGTCGAAGGACCTGCGGGTGATCCTCGTCAAGCTCGCGGACCGGCTGCACAATATGCGCACCATCCGGCACATGTCGCCGGAAAAGCAGGTGAAGAAGGCCCGCGAAACCATGGATATCTACGCGCCGCTTGCGGGCCGCATGGGGATGCATTGGATGCGCGAAGAGCTGGAGGACCTGTCATTTCGGGTGCTGAACCCGGATGCGCGAGCCTCCATCATCCGGCGGTTCATCACGTTGCAAAAGGAAACCGGCAATGTGGTTCCCAAGATCACCGAGGACATTCGCACCGCGCTGTTTACCGGCGGGATTGAGGCGCGGGTGTCGGGTCGGGCCAAGAAGCCGTATTCCATCTGGCGCAAGATGGAAGAGAAGAAGCAGGGGTTCTCACGGCTGTCAGATATTTACGGCTTCCGGGTGATCTGCGCCTCGGAAGATGAATGCTACCGGGTCTTGGGCGTGATCCACCGCCGCTGGTCTGCCGTTCCGGGACGGTTCAAGGATTACGTGAGCCAGCCCAAAAGCAACGGCTACCGCTCCATCCACACGACCGTGTCTGGGCGCGATGGCAAGCGGGTGGAGGTGCAGATCCGCACCAAGCAGATGCATGAGGTGGCCGAAACCGGGGTGGCCGCGCATTGGGCCTACCGCGACGGGGAGCGGGTGCGGAACCCGTTTGCCGTAGACCCCTCCAAATGGGTGCAGCAGCTGACCGACCGGTTTGGCACCGCCGAGGATGAAGACCATGACGAGTTTCTGGAGCATGTGAAGCTCGAGATGTATTCCGATCAGGTGTTCTGTTTCTCGCCGAAGGGCGAGGTGATCAAGCTGCCGCGCGGGGCGACGCCTTTGGATTATGCCTATGCCATCCACACCCGCATCGGGCATAGCTGCGTGGGTGCCAAGGTGGACGGGCTGCGGGTGCCGCTCTGGACCCGGCTGCGCAACGGCCAGTCGGTGGAGATCATCACCGCCGAGGGGCAGCGCCCGCAACCGACATGGATGGATATTGCCGTCACCGGCCGGGCCCGCGCCGCGATCCGCAAATCCCTGAAAGAGGAGCACCGCGACCGCTTCATCAAGCTGGGCCGCGAGCTGACCCGCGCCGCGTTTGAACATGTCGGCAAAAAGGCCACCGACAAGGCGCTGGCCACAGCCGCCAAGGAGCTGAGCCTCGAGGACGCCGCGCAATTGCTGGAATATGTGGGCTCGACCGAGATTTCCGCCCGCGAGGTAGTGCAGGCCATTTATCCCGATCTGGCCGACAAGTCGCAGGTGCCGCGCATCGACCCGAACCGCGCCGTGGCGGGCCTGTCCAAGGGCATGACCGTCACCCGTGCGCGCTGCTGCCAGCCTGTGCCGGGCGAGCGCATTGTGGGCATTCGCGACAGCGACAAGGGCGTGTTTCTACATGCCATCGCCTGCGAGGCGCTGGTGGCCCTGGACGACCAGCCGGACCGTTGGGTGGATTTGCATTGGCATGACGGGCTGCACCCGTCGGGCAGCTCTGTGACGCTGAACGCCACGATCTCCAATGGGATCGGGGTGCTGGGGCGGATTTGCATGCTGATCGGGGAGCAGAAAGCGAATATCTCGGATATGCATTTCATTGACCGCAAACCGGACTATTTTCGCATTCTGATAGATGTCAGTGTGCGGGATCTGGAGCATCTGCACGGGGTGATGACGGCGATTGACGCGGATAGCGACGTGGCGTCTTTGGAGCGGCATCGCGATTTGAACCGCGCACCGTAAAATTTCTGCCGCATTTAGGGGGCATCAACGCTCTTGGCTTAGGGTAGCCATGAGTAGGATTTGTAGAGGGATACGTGGTCTTTAAGCGCCGCACACCGAAGACATGGGCCTTATGGGCCCTGCACCTCATTTGGCCGCAAGGCGGGTGGGGGCGTGCTGCGCATTACGTCAAGCACCGCGTCCGCCGCCTGCCCGACAGCCCCAGACGCATCTCGCGCGGGATTTTTGCAGGCGTGTTCACCACGTTTTGTCCGTTCTATGGCTTCCATTTCTTCATCGCCGCCGGGCTCGCCAAGCTGATGCGCGGCAACATCTTGGCGGCGCTGATGGCCACCTTCTTTGGCAACCCGCTGACCTATCTGCCGATCGGGGTGATCTCGTTGCAAACCGGGCATTTCCTGCTGGGGACCGAGTTCGAAGAGAATATGAATATCGGCAGCCGCTTTGCCGGGGCGGGGCGCGACCTGAAGGATAATTTCTTTGCGATCTTCACCGATGACCGCGCCGACTGGCACCGGTTGTCGGGCTTTTATGACGAGGTGTTTTTCCCCTATTTCGTGGGCGGCATCATTCCGGGGATCATCGCAGGCACGATCTGCTACTACCTGTCTTTGCCGATCATCACCGCCTATCAGAACCGCCGCAAAGGTCGGCTGAAAGCCAAGCTGGAAGAGATGCGGGCCAAGAAGGCAGCGAAAGCTGCGGCCAAGGCGCCGCGCAATGGGGGCGAAGACCCGGCGGAGTAGCGCCTTGTGCATTTGCCGCACGGTGCTGTGAGTTGATTGCGCCTGCGGTGCGGTGCAGGGTTGAGCGGTAGCTTGGCCAGCATGGGGTTTTCATGATGACGCGCCTATTGTTTCAACCTGCCCGGATTCTGTTTGCCTGCCTTGGGCTGTTCCTGCTGAGCGCTCCTGCGCTGGCCTGCGGCCCGGACACGCAATGCCGCATTGGCGAGCGGCATTACTACATTGCCATGCCGCCCGGTCATGATGGGCGCGACCGGGTGCCTGCGCTGATCTTTGCACATGGGTTGCAGGGGACTGCGCTCGGCACCATTCGCAATGAGCGGCTGCGGGCAGTTGCCGCGGAACTAAGCGTCGCGCTGATCGCGGTCAAATCCAAGGGTATCAGCTGGGCCATGCAGAACGCGCCCGGCGGACGGGCCGATCCCGGCACGGATGCGTTGGATTATTTTGACGCGGTCAAGGCGCATGCAGTGGCGCGGTTTGCGATTGATCCAGACCGGGTGGTGGTCTCGGGGGCCTCTACGGGCGGCATGATGACCTGGACGCTGGCCTGTATGAACAGCGGCAATTTCGCGGGGTTCATTCCGATGTCGGGGACATTCTGGGCCCCGATCCCTCCGACATGTACGGACCCGATTGCCAATGTGGTGCATTTCCATGGCGACAAGGACCGCACCGTGCCTTTGGCAGGGCGCGAAGTTGGCGGCGCGAAGCAGGGCGACGTGGGCGAGGCGCTTGCGATGTATCGACGGTTTGGCGGATTTGGGGAGATGCGGGCCACCAACCGACCAGAGCTGGATTGCCGCGAGAGCCGCAACCGGCAGGGCAACATTCTAAATTTCTGTCTCTATGATGGCGGTCATTCTTTTCGCAGCCGCAATATCGGTGTTGCGTGGCGGATGATGCAGGCGGCGGGGCAGCTCTAAGCGGGTTGCCTCTGCCCACGCTCCCTGCCTTTATGGTGGCGTTACAACTTTGTCATCGAGGGCTCCGTTATGGCGCAATCCAACCTGCTTCGGCTTGGCGTGAACATTGACCACGTGGCCACTGTGCGCAATGCGCGCGGGGGGGCGGTGCCGGACCCGGTGCGCGCCGCCAAGCTGGCTGAGGAGGCGGGGGCTGACGGCATCACCGCGCATCTGCGCGAGGACCGGCGTCATATTGGCGACGACGACATTGAGCGGCTGATGGAGGCGCTTTCTGTGCCGCTGAATTTCGAGATGGCGGCTACGCCCGAGATGCAGCAAATCGCGCTTCGTCACAAACCGCACGCCGTGTGCATCGTGCCCGAAAAGCGCGAAGAACGCACCACGGAAGGCGGGCTGGAAGTGGCCCGCGAGGAGAACCAGCTGGCGCATTACATCGCACCTTTGCGCGACGCGGGTTGCCGGGTGTCGATCTTTATTGCCGCCGACCAAAGGCAGATCGAGGCCGCAGCGCGGATTGGCGCGCAGGTGATCGAGCTGCATACCGGGGCCTATTGCGACGCTCATGCGGAGGGTGATTTCGCCGCGCGCGACCGGGAGCTGGAGCGGCTGCGCGAGATGTCCAGTTTTGCGCATGGGCTCGGGCTGGAGGTGCATGCGGGCCACGGGCTGACCTATGACACGGTGCAACCCGTGGCGGCTTTCCCGGAGGTGATGGAGCTCAACATTGGCCACTTCCTGATTGGCGAGGCGATTTTTCTGGGGCTGGGTCCGGCGATTGCCGAAATGCGCCGCCTCATGGATGAGGCCCGCGCGTGATCTTGCACAGCGTCTATTTGCGGTTGCCGCAGGGGACCGATGCGACCGAGCTGTCGGAGGTGATGGCGGGGCTGAACCAGCTGTGCCGCGACTTGGCCGGCTGCGCGGGGTTTCAGCATGGGCCGAACCGCGATTACGAGGAGAAATCGCCGGATTACCCTTACGGCTTCGTGGCACAGTTTCGCGACCGTGACGCGTTGGCGCTTTATGCGGAGCACCCTGAGCACAAAGCGCTGGGGGCGCGTCTGGTCGCGCTGTGCGACGGCGGGGCGGAGGGGATTGTGGTCTATGACCTTGAGGCGGTGGCATCATGATGAGCGTTGAATTTGCCCTGATCCTTGTCGCCTGGGCCGTGGGCGGCGCGTCGCCGGGGCCTGCGACTTTGGCGATTGCAGGCACCGCGATGGAGCGGGGCCGTGCGGCGGGGCTGGCGGTGGCGGCAGGGATCGTGTGCGGCTCTGCCTTTTGGGGGATCGCGGCGGCGCTGGGGCTGAGTGCGTTGATGCTGGCCAATGCGTGGGTGGTCGAAATCCTGCGCTATGTGGGCGGGGCGTATTTGCTGTTTTTGGCCTATAAGGCGATGAAATCTGCGCTCAGCGACAAAGCCGTGGCGCAGGCCAAGGCCAAGCGCGGCGATCTGGGCGCGATCTATGTGAAAGGGCTTTTGCTGCATTTGACCAACCCCAAAGCGATTATCAGCTGGGGGGCGTTGTTTGCGGTGATCGTGCCTCCGAGCTCGACGCCGGATGTGGTGGCAAGGACGTTTCTGGCGCTGATCTCAGTGTCGAGCATCGTGTTTCTCGGCTATGCGCTGCTGTTCTCCATGGGGTCGTTTGTGCGCGGCTACCAGAAGATGCGGCGGGTGTTTGAGGTCACGTTTGCGCTGCTGTTCGGCGCGGCGGGGCTGAAAATTCTGACGACTAGGCTGACATGAGCGGGTCGGCATGATTTTGGGCGTCGGCACCGATCTGGCCAATATCGAGCGTATTGAAGCCACGCTGGAGCGGTTTGGTGACCGGTTTCGCAATCGGGTGTTCACGGATGTCGAGCAGCGCAAGGCGGAACGCCGCAAGGATGTGGCGGGGACCTATGCCAAGCGCTGGGCCGCGAAGGAGGCGTGCTCCAAGGCGCTGGGGACCGGGCTGCGGATGGGGATTTCGTGGAAGGACATGGCCGTCAGCAACCTCAAGACCGGCCAACCGGTGATGGAGGTTACGGGCTGGGCGGCAGAGCGGCTGGCCTCCATGACGCCTGTGGGGCATGAGGCGATGATCCATGTGACGCTGACCGATGATCACCCCTGGGCGCAGGCCTTCGTGGTGATCGAGGCACGGCCCGTGGCGGACCCGACCAAGACGTGAGCGCCTGCTTGCTTGACACGGGCTCTGGCAATCCGCATCTAGCTTCGAGCATAACGAGATAGAGGCCTGACATGGCGCGCAGTGAAGACAAGCCCGACAGCTTTGGTGAGACCGTCAAAACCGTGGTCTATGCGCTGCTGATCGCAGGGATTTTCCGCAGCTTCTTTTTCCAGCCGTTCTACATCCCGACGGGCTCGATGAAGGACACGCTGCTGGTGGGCGACTTCATGTTCGTCAACAAGATGGCCTATGGCTATTCGAAATTTTCCTGCCCGTTTGGCATCTGCCCCTTCCCTGAGGACCGGCTGTTTGCCTCCGACCCTGAGCGCGGCGATGTGGTGGTGTTCCGGCACCCGACCTCCGGGCAGGATTATATTAAACGGCTGATCGGGCTGCCCGGCGACACGGTGCAGATGCAGCGCGGCGTGCTCTATCTGAACGGCAAAGAGCAGGTGCAAACGCCGGACGGGCAGTTTGTGGAGGCCAACGCGCCGCAGGGCTCTGTGGGCGGCTACCCGCGTTGCGAAAACGGGGCCACGGGGCTGGGCGCGGATTGCACCAAATCGCGCTATTCCGAGGCGCTGGACGGGTACGGGGCGCATTCGGTCCTCAACATTGTGGACCTGCCGGTGCCCTCGCAAGGCCAGTTGAACGGGGACAACACGCCTGTCTTCCGGGTGCCTGAGGGGCATTTCTTCTTTCTGGGCGACAACCGCGACAACTCGCTGGACAGCCGGTTCAGCCAGACCGCGGGCGGCGTCGGCATGGTGCCGTTCGAGAACCTTTTGGGCCGGGCGGACCGGGTGATCTTCTCCTCGGCCGGGTCGCGGATGCTGTTTTTCTGGACATGGCGCGGCGACCGCTTCTTTGAGGCCATCGAGTAGCGATGCGGGCGATGCGCCGCCGCGAGGTCGCCCTGTTGGTGGCGCTTGGTCCGGTGGCGGTGCTTTTGGTGGTCACGCTGATCCTGTTTCGGGCCTATTGGATCCCGTCAGGCTCGATGAAGCCGACTTTGCTGGTGGGCGACTACCTGTTGGTCAACCGCGCGGCTTACGGCTTTCCCGCTTTGATTTGCACCTTGCGCCCCTGCGACGGGGTGATGGGCCGGGCGGACGCATTGCCTGAGCGCGGCGACGTGGCGACGTTCATTCACCCCGTGAAAGGTTTTCACTACATCAAGCGGATCGTGGGCCTGCCCGGCGACAGCGTGGAGATCACGGCGGGCGCGGTTTCCATCAACGGGATGCCCGTGGCGCAGACCCCGCTGGGCACGTTTGAAGAGCCTTACGTGCTGGAGCATGGCTATCTGGCGTGCAAAAACGCCCCGGTGGCGATTGGCGAGACCTGCGTCAAGGATCAGGCGCAGGAGGTCTTGCCGGGCGGGCAGCCCTATCTGACAATCAACATCGCGGACGGTTTGCGGGCCGATGATATGGCGCAGGTCACCGTGCCGGAGGGGCATGTGTTTGTGCTGGGCGACAACCGCGACAACTCGCTGGATTCGCGCTTTGCGCGGGAGGCGGGCGGCGTGGGGTTCGTGCCGCTGGAAAACATGGTGGGGCGGGCGGATCTGATCCTGTTCTCCCTGACGGGGCAAAAAGGAAGGGTGCTGCAATGGGTGCGGTGAAGCTGTCGGCAGATCTGAAGGCGTTCATGGACCGGCTGGGACACCGGTTTGCGGAGCCTGAGCTGTTGATGCGGGCGCTGACCCATGGCTCGATCTCCTCTGTGACCCGGCCCGACAACCAGCGGCTGGAATTTCTCGGCGACCGGGTGCTGGGGCTGGTGATTGCGCAGGCCATTTTGGAAGATGATGTGGCGGCGGCCGAAGGCGTGTTGGCCCCGCGCTACAACGCTTTGGTGCGCAAAGAAACCTGCGCCGCTGTGGCGCGCGCGATTGATCTGGGAGCGGTGCTGAAACTGGGCAAATCGGAGATGGTCTCGGGTGGGCGGCGCAAGGAGGCACTGCTGGGCGACGCGATGGAGGCGGTGATTGCCGCTGTGTATCTGGACGGTGGGCTGGAGGCCGCGCGCGCGATGATCCTGCGCTTCTGGGCCCCGCGCATAGCCTCCGTCGAGGCGGATGCCCGCGACCCCAAGACCGCGTTGCAAGAGCTGGTGCAAGCCCGTGGCCAGACGCCGCCGGACTACGTTATCATGAAACGCGACGGGCCGGACCATGCGCCCCAGTTTACCATTGAAGCGCGGACCGAAAGCGGGCAGACCGCGCAGGCTCAGGCGGGCTCGAAACGCCAAGCAGAGCAGGCCGCTGCTAAGGCGCTACTGGAAAGATTAGAGAATGACTGATGTGATCCCTGAGGGCGAGAAACGCGCGGGCTTTATTGCCCTGATCGGCGAGCCCAATGCGGGCAAATCGACGCTGCTGAACCGGATGGTGGGGGCGAAGGTCTCGATTGTGACGCATAAGGTGCAGACCACGCGGGCGCGCATTCGCGGCGTGGCCATGGAGGGTGCGGCGCAGCTGGTCTTCGTGGACACGCCGGGCCTCTTCAAGCCGCGCCGCCGTCTGGACCGCGCGATGGTGGCCGCGGCCTGGACCGGGGCGTCTGACGCCGATGTCGTGGTGCTGATGGTCGAGGCGCATCGTGGGATCACAGAAGGCGTGCAGGCCATTCTCGACGGGCTGGGCGAACGTGTGGGCGAGGCCAAAGTGGCGCTGGCGATCAACAAGATTGACCGGGTCAAGGCGGACGCGCTGCTGGGCCTGACCCACGAGCTGAACGCGGCCTTTCCTTTTGTGGAGACCTTCATGATCTCGGCCGAGAAAGGCCACGGCACCGATACGCTGCGCCATTGGCTGGCCGAGCAAGTGCCGCATGGGCCGTGGTTCTACCCAGAGGATCAGATTGCGGATCTGCCAATGCGGATGATTGCCGCTGAAATCACCCGCGAGAAACTGACGCTGCGGCTGCATCAGGAATTGCCCTATCAGATGACCGTGGAGACGGAGAACTGGGAAGAGCGCAAGGACGGCTCCGCCAAGATCGACCAGATGATTTACGTGGTGCGCGACGGCCATAAAGGGATCGTGCTGGGCAATAAAGGCGAGACCATCAAGGCGGTCGGCAAAGCCGCCCGCGAGGAGCTGGTGGAGTTTCTGGGGCGCAAGGTGCATCTGTTTTTGCAGGTCAAAGTACGGCCCGGTTGGCTCGAAGACAGCGAGCGCTATTCCGAGATGGGTCTGGATTTTAAGGACGGCAATTGAGCGGCGAACGGCTGACATCCGAGTTCTGGGTCGGCGCCTATCTGCGCCGTCTGGCGCTTGCCGACATCCCTTGTTTCGTGACCGCCAAGGGCGACGCTTCCGCAGGTGCGGTGCTGGTCAAGGTGAACACGCTGGACGGGCAGGCGTGCTGTTACCAACGCTCGTTTGATCTGATGAGCGGCGAACGCGCCTGGGTGGTTCTGGCCGAGGGGGAGGAGCCGGAGGTGGACGCCTCCATTGCCAAGCAGCGCAGCTTTGATCGAGACCTCTGGGTGATTGAGGTGGAGGATCGCGCGGGGCGGCATTTGCTGGACGAGCCGGGGTTTTCTGAATGAGTGCCTGCGGCACGCGAGATGTTTTTGCGCTGCCGCGCGTGCTTGGGGGCTCTGCCCCCAAACCCCCTTGTTTTACTTGGGGGTCAGCCCCCAAACCCCTGGCATATTTCCGGCAAAAAGAAGCTGTGTGATGGAGTGGAGGGAGGAGGGGGTTTTGCTTTCTGTTCGGCGGCATGGGGAGCATGCGGCGATTGTGGAGGTGTTTACGGCCGCGCATGGGTTGCATGCGGGGGTTGTGCGGGGGGGAGCCTCGCGCAAGATGGCACCAGTGTTGCAGCCCGGCGCGCAGCTGGATCTGTCCTGGCGGGCGCGGTTGGCGGATCATTTGGGGGCGTTTGGGGTGGAGCCGGTGCGCTCTCGCGCGGCGCAGGTGATGGGGGACCGGCAGGCCTTGGCGGGGTTGAATGCGATCTGCGGCCTGTTGTGTTTTGCCTTGGCAGAGCGCGACCCGCATCCGGATCTCTATGCGCAAACCCTTGATTTATTTGACCGACTTGGCACGGATCCGGCCTGGCCGCTGGCTTATATGTTCTGGGAAATGGCGCTGTTGGACACGCTGGGCTTTGGGCTGGACCTGGACACATGCGCGGTCACGGGCGTGACGCAGGACCTGAAATATGTCTCGCCGAGGTCAGGCCGGGCGGTGTCGGAGCAAGGTGCGGGGGAGTGGGCGGAGCGCTTGTTGCCCTTGCCTGCGGCGCTGCGTGGATTGATTGGCCGCACTGCGTTGGACGAGGTGACGGCTGGATTGAAAACCACTGGGTATTTTCTGGAAAATTGGATGGCGCCGGCCTTGGGCAATGCGCCACTGCCCGCGGCGCGGCAGCGGTTGCTGGACGTGCTCTGAGGGGTTTTGGGACAAAATGGGGCAAAATTTTTGAGCCCGTTCCCCAAAATGTCCCAAAATTTTTGGGGCTTTAAGCCACCCGGTTTGGCTTGTCGGGGATGATGTCGTGGCGGATGACGTGTTCGAGGTCTTCGCCTTCGACATCGACCAGAATGCTGAGCATCGACTCGAGCGTGAAATAGGCGCGCAGCACGCGGAAGATCAGGTATTCGGGCAGCGCGATGATGCCTTTGGGCACGCCGTTTAAGAGCGAGGATGCGACAGCCATGATGGCCGGGGCCCCGGTGGTGACCGCAATGATGGATTGCCACAGGATCGGGCTTTCAGGGTTGAAGCGCAGGCCCCATTCGAGGCCTCCATAGATGATGAGCGGCACCAGCATGGCGCGGCGGGCGGAGTTGATCAGCATGTAGGGCAAGATCACCTTGCCGCGCAGGGTCTTGTTGGGGCCGTAGATCAGGTCCCGGCAGCGCGACGAGATGTGGTAGATGGAGCGAAACCAGCGCATGCGTTGTTCGCGCATGTGGCTGTACGACGACGGCACCTCGGAGATGTAGCGGATTTTCGGGTCCACGACGGAATGAAAGCCCAGCTCGCCGATGCGCAGCGAGATGTCGGTGTCCTCGCCGTTCATGCCTTCGACAAAGCCGCCGAGATAGCGCGGGTGATGGGTGCGGTAGACGACGAACATGCCAGGGATGCCGACCACGCCGTTCACCGCGCCCATGGCCACGGAATAAAAGCCGTGTTTGACGAGCACTTCGAGCAGGCGGGCGCGGTCGAACAAAGCGCCTCCGGGGGGGACGGGGACGCCGCCGACGACGCCGACCTGTGGGTCGGTGAAATAGGGCATGGCGCGGGTGAAGTTGTCCTCGCCCACCAGAGTGTCGGCATCGACGCGCACCAGAAATTCGGTCTCGCAGGCCTCAAGACCTGCGTTCAGGGCGTTGGATTTGCCGGGCTTGGGGACGTTGATCACCCGGCCCTTGGCGGCTTTGCAGGCGGCGAGCGTTTCGCGGGCGAGTTCTTCGGTGTCGTCGGTGGAGTTGTTGTTCATGATCAGGATATGCACCTCGCCGCCGTAATGCTGTGCGGCCCTGTCCATGGCGTTGATCGTGTCCTTGATGATGTAGCTTTCGTTATGCGCGGGCACGATAACGGAGACCGGCGGGGTGAATTTCGGCGTCTTGGCGGTGAGCACATCATAGATGGCCAGCAGGTAAAGCTGCCCAAAGAGCACCGGCAGGAACAGAAAGACGCCGGGGCCGATGCCGCCCAGCAGCGTCCATTGGCGCATGAGGGTGACGACATGCAGGTCCATCCCGCCGACCCAGATCGCTACGGCTGCGGCAATGGCCAGCGTGATGGCGAGGCGCAGAAAGGCTCTGAGCTGGCTGACGGGGATATGCTCGATCCGGATGCGGGCGGGCATGAGCCCGCGTTCGAGCAGCTTGAACGAATAGATCGCAAAGCCAAAGAGGCCCGACAGGATGGCGCTGAAATGCAGGGAGAAGGACGTTCCGATGACGCTTTGCGCAACCGCATTGGCAAGGTCAAAGGCGGCGCAGCCGAAAAGGAAGGTCAGGGTCATGTCGCAGGCAAAGAGCGCGCGTGCGCCCGCGCCTGCGTTGCTGAAGGCGGCGAAGGCGATGAAAAAGGAGATCAGGAAGATGCGGATGGAGATCGCATGCCGCCCTTGATGGGGCGAAAAGACGTAGTCGTGGTTTGGGAAGATTAGGCCTGCGACCTCCGTGTTGATCGCCCAAAGCTGTGCGGCGGCTAGCGCGGTAAACAGGATCAGCATGCGAGGGGCCTGCCATTCCGACACCGCGCCCGCGAAGCGCTTTGGGGCGCTGTCGACGGAGATGTAGTTGATCTGTTCGCGCTTGTCGTCGGCCTCGCTCATGGTGTGAGCTCGCTGAGGCTTTGGGGGTTGGGAAGGACCAGAAGAGCCACTTGGTTGGTGCTCAAAGTGGCGGTTGCGTCCATAGGCTGTGCGATCAGGTCGCGGGACGTGGTGTCGGTTGTGACCAGCCAGATGGGGCCTGAGGAGGGCAGGGGGATTGCGTCTGCTTGCGGCGCGATGACGATGATCTGCGCGGCGTTGCCGTCGGGTTTCAGCGTCGCTTTGGCGGGCAGCAATTCGGCGAGCATGGTGCTTGCCGTTTGTGCATCGGCTGCCGTCAGATCGGATTGGAGCCCGATGCGAAGCGTGTCTGAACGGGCCAAGGTCGTGCGCAGAGCGGTCAGGGGGTCGGCGTAACGCTCGGAGCCGGGCAGCAGCTGCGTGCCGGGCAGCATTTCGGCGATGCGTTCGGGGCGGTCAGCGCAGGGGCCATTGTGCTGATCGGTGGCGCGGAGGGTCACCTCGATCACGTTGACGGCGGCTTGCATCTCTGTGGGCAGGGCCACGCTGAGCGCCAGTTCGGTTTGGGACGCTTCCACCGCCTGTTGGTGGACCAGCCGGTTGTTCAGGGTCACGGTCAGCGACCACGGCGCGGCCATGGGGTGGCGGCCAAGGGCGAGCCGCAGGTCGAGGGCGCGGGCGACGCGCAGTTCGGGGTCTTCGCTTATGTCGTAGCGCTGCCGCCAGATGGTTTGGCGGTGAAAGCGACGCAGGCCGGCATTTGCGCCGGTTTGGGCCAATGGCTTTGGCCATGCGGACAGGCCTGCGTGATTTGCGTCCGGCAGGTCAGAGAGGACCGCGCGCAAAGCGTCGGTTGTCAACGCGTCGCCCGAATGGGCATCGACCATTGCGGTCTCAATGCCGCGCTGCCGGGCTTGCGTGGCGATGACCAGACGGCGGGTGCGTTCCTCAAGCTTCAGCCAATGGGGCCATGCGACGCGGACCATATGCCCCCATGCGTTGACCCTGTCGCGCGGGGTTGTCAGCGGGCGGTCAAGGGTCAGGAAAATGGCGCTGGTCGTCTCGATCTCGACGACGGCCTCAAAGCCCTCGTCAAAACTGCATTGCGAGCCGGGGCCCTGACCTTGCAGCGAGAAAGAGACGACCAGCTGGTCCCTTGCAAACTCCGTCGGTGACAGCGGAATTTGCAAGGAGCGCCCAACCTCGCCCGGACGCAGCAACATCTCACCCCGGCGGGCATTGTCGATGGAGATGCGTAGCACCCCTTCGACGCCCTCAAGGACTTGCAATGTTGCATCGATTTGGAGGTATCCGGACGTCGGGCGCGCATCCATTGGCATATTGAACGCGACACCCTGATAGGCGGGCAAACCGGAGAGAATAACGGGATGGTTCGGATTTGAGCGATAGATGACCGCCCTGTGCGGGTCCGCCGCTGTCATCGCGGTCCGGTCCTCAAAGACCAGCTGCGGGCCGTGGGTCAATTCGCTTGCATAGCGTTTTCCTTGTTCCCAGATGTTCTGAGTCGAGAGCAGGAGGGCGACCCCTGCGAGGAGAAACCCCATCAGCCCAATGCCAATCATGCGCATGTTGTTCACCGAGTTATTGAAAGCGGTTTGGAGCCGTTTGCAGGCGCGTTTGCGCCGGGCCCACCTCCAAGCGGGTCCGGCGCATCTGCCTTGGAGGGGTCAGGCGGCCCGTTTGCGGTCCTGCTGGACGGTGCCGGGGCGTTGCTTGTCGGTCCATGTGGAGACGCAGGGGATCATCTTGCGGATGCAGCGATTGGCGTATTTTGCCGCGATCTCCTGGGTTTCGTCCATTAAGCCTTCGGCCAGCGTGACCGGTTTCAGGCCCAGAGAGATGAAGGTTTTGTTGGACACACGCAGATCGTTTTCCGCCGCCTCGTTGCGGGGGTTGTCCACATTGGCGATTTGCGCGCCGGAGGTTTTGGCCACCAGCTTGGCCAAGGACCGCACGGAGTGGGTCTCCGTCATCTGGTTCAGGATCGCCACCTTGCCGTCGCGGGCGGGCGGGTTTTCCACGGCCAAGGCCAGGCATTTCACCGTGTCCTGAATATGGATGAAGGCGCGGGTCTGGCCACCGGTGCCATGCACCGTCAGAGGGTGGCCGACCACGGCCTGCATCAGGAACCTGTTCAGCACCGTGCCGTAATCCCCGTCATAGTCAAAGCGGTTGATCAGGCGCTCGTCGAGCTTGGTCTCGTCGGTCTGGGTGCCCCAGACAATGCCTTGGTGCAGGTCGGTGACGCGCAGGCGGTCATTCTTGGCGTAGAATTGGAAGAGCAGCTGATCCATGGATTTGGTCATGTGGTAGACGCTGCCCGGATTGGTCGGATAGAGAATGTCGCGCTGGAAAATCTTGCCATTGTCGCCGGGCACATAGACCGGCAGGTAGCCCTCGGGGATTTCCATGCCGTCGTCATCGTAGCCATAGACGCCCATCGTGCCGAGATGGATGAAATGCGGGTCGAGGCCCAGCTCGATGGAGGCGGCCAGCAGGTTGTGAGTGCCGGAAATGTTGTTGTCGACCGTATAGCGTTTCTCGGCCACGCCTTTCATCGAGTAGGGGGCGGCGCGTTGCTCTCCGAAATGGATGATGGTGTCGGGCTTGACGGCCTCCAGCAGCGCGGTGACCCGGCCAAATTCACGGGCGACGTCGATTTTCTCAAACGTGATGGTGAGGCCGGTATGCTCTTTCCAAGCGCTCAGGCGGTCTTTCATGGATGCGATGGGGGTCAGGCTGTCTGCGCCCAGCTCCGCGTCGATCTCGCGGCGCGACAGGTTGTCGACGATGGTGACGTTATGGCCCAGCTTTGAGAGATGCAGGGCTGTTGGCCAGCCGCAAAATCCGTCGCCACCGACTACGATGATATTTTGTGCGTTTGTCATTGTCTTAGGTCCTTTGTGGTGGGCCCCTCCAGGCGGCCCGTGTTGTTGATGACCCAAGGTGTAAGCGCTCCCGGCGCAGATGTTCGGGGGGCGGGAGGATAGGTGGCAGAGAATTGGGATGGCTGCGCTATCCATTGGGATAGGCGGCCCTTCGAAAGAGCGGCTATGTGGTGGAGGCTGTGACCCGTTAGGGGAAGGTGGCACGCTCGCTTGCCGCGAGGGCGTCGAGCGCTTTGATGCGTGGGGTGAGATCGGAGAGATCGCCCGCGCGCGCGGCCTGTTCCAGTTCGGCCAAAGGTGCCTCCAGCGCGTGCAGGCCCAGCAGGGCTGCGGCCCCTTTGACCTTGTGAGACGCCTCCGCCAGTGCCGCCGGGTCGTCGTCAAACGCGCCTTGATGGGCTTGGGTGGTATAGGCGTCCAGCTCGGTGAAGAAGCGTTCGCCAATCTCGTTGACCTTGTCCGGCCCCAAGGCTTCGCACAGGTCGCGCAAAGCGTCGGTTGGGGCGGCGGCGCCCAGCGGTGCGTGGGCGATGGCCGAGATGTCTGCCACGATGCTGTGTAATGCGTCCAGCCGGATCGGCTTGGTGTGGAAGCGGTTCATGCCGGCGCGTTGGGCCTCCTCGCGGTATTCCTCGCGGCCATGGGCGGTGAGGCCCACGATCTGGGTGTGCGCGTTTGGCCCGCCCTCTGCGCGCAGGCGGGTTGTGGCCTCGATCCCGTCCATGACGGGCATGCTGATATCCATGAAGATGATGTCGAATTTGGTGCCGCCCGCCTTTTGCAGACAGTCGGCCCCGTCAACGGCCTCCTGCACATCGTGGCCCATGCCGTCCAACATATCGCCCAGCACCTTGCGGTTGATATTGTTGTCCTCGACGACCAGAATTTTGCAGGGCCTGGCCGTCGGGGGCGGGGTGTCGGCAGGGCGCGCGTCTTTGTCGGGGATGGCGTCGCGGCGTTCCAGCGGCACTGTCAGGGTGAAGGTGGAGCCGTTGCCCAGCGCGCTGTTCAGGTTGATGTCGCCGCCCATTTGCCGCGCGATTTTGCGCGAGATCGACAGGCCCAGACCGTCGCCACGGGTTTGCCGCCCTTCGCCGTGGGACAGGGCCACGAAATCCTCAAAAACCTGTTCGAGATGCTCCGGCGCGATGCCCGCGCCTGTGTCGGTGACGGCAAATTTGACGGAGGACAGCTTTGGCCCGTGAATGCCGCTGACGGCGAGGTCAATGCGGCCGCTCTCGGTGAATTTGATGGCGTTGCCGATCAGGTTGGTGAGGATTTGCCGGACCCGGTTGCTGTCGCCGACAAAGCCCATGCGCATCGCATCCTCGATTTGCAGCGTCAGCCCAAGCTGCTTCTCGCGCGCCAAGGGCTCGAGCACGTCCACCAGCGAGGTCACCAGTTCGGGCAGGTCAAAGGCCTGCGGCGTCAGTTGCAATGTCCCGGTCTCGATCCGGGTGATGTCGAGGGCCTCGTTGGTGTGCTCCAGAAGGATCTCGCTCGAGGCGGTTGCGATCTGGGCGTAGCGCTCCTGTTGGGGGGTCAGCTTGGTTGTCTTCAGCAGGTCCAGCACGCCCAGAATGCCGTTCAGGGGCGTGCGCATCTCATGGCTCATCACGGTGAGGAATTGCGACTTGGCGCGGTCGGTCCGCTCGGCACGGTCGCGGGCGTCGATCAGCTTTTGCTCGTCAATCTTGCGCTCGCTGATGTCGCGAATATAGGCGATGAATTTTGTGCCCTCGTCGTCCTCGATAGAGGTGATGTTCAACTCCACCGGGAATTCCTCGCCGCTTTTGCGCAGGGCGGCCAGCTCCACCCGGCCGCCATCGACCACGCGCGGCTTGCCGGTTTCAAGGTAGCGGGTCATGCCGTTGTGATGCGCGTCGCGCATGCGGTGCGGGATGAACGTATCTTCCATGGTCTGGCCGATGATCTCTTGCCGGGTCCAGCCGAACACGTCCTCGGCGGAGGCGTTGAACCCGATGATCTTGCCGCTGTCATCGGCGGTCACGATGGCATCAAGCGACGCGGCCACGGTAGAGGTAAGCAGTTTCGAGGAGGTCAGCAGTGCGGCGTCGCGATTTGCTGCGCGCCGCAACAGCCTGTCGAGCAGCACCATCAGCCCGCCCATCAGCACCAGCAGCGCAATCGCGATGCCGCCGGTGCGGGTGAGCTGTTGGGCAAAGCCCGCGCGGCGTTGCTGCGATTGTTCCGCGCCGAGGCTGACGCCCAGAAGGGCGATGTTGCGCACATCAGGGCGCACGGTTTTGACCATGTCGCGCAGGGCGCGCAGATCATCGAGGCCGAGCGGGCCGGGCTTGTCGGAGAGCGCTATCGTCTCTGTCGCAAAGGTATTGAGGGGGGCGATCAGGTCAGCGGCCTCCGCGTTCTGGCCAAAGAGCACGGCGGCGCGGCCGGAATTGACGATGTTCAACCGGCTGAGCGCGATGTCGATGCGCAGTTGCAGCTCTTCTTGTGAGACGGTGCCACCGGCCAGCTTGTCGGCAAGTGTGGCGTCCAGATTTGCAAACTCCGTGTCGAGCTGCGCGATGCTCCACTGGGTGTTGTCGCCCGCCGCCGCTGACAGGTCGCGCAGCTGCGACAACAGGTTGGACACCATGAGCCCCAACACCAAAAGGAGCAGGCCGAAGCCTGCCAATATGGCCACCCGATATCCGTTTAGCCCAGTTCTCATGCGGGACCTCCAGTTTGGGGTCACCATAGGGGGCAAGCGGTTCTCAATCTATGACCCTCACACGGTTTAGCTGCCAGATGCTGCGGGAATAATTCACCTCGGTCTTATATTTCGGGTCGCTGTCATAGGGGAAGACCACCCAATAGGGCCCCTTGTCGCGCACCGACATTGTCTCGCCATTCATCCGGGTGGCAATGATCGGCGCATCGTCTTCCAGCTCCGCGATGGGCATGGTGACGGCGTAATCGTTCAGAGCGACCATTTCGACAGTGCTGCCCTGCGCGCCGAGATGCGCCAGCAGCGCTTTAAGGGGGACGCCGGAGAAGCGGGTCTCGCCATCGGTCCAGATGGTGGTGGTTGTGAAGGTGGATTGGTCCAGCGCGTCGAGGGCCTCTAAGCTGAGCTCGACCGGTTCAGAGGCTGAGGCCGCCGCGGTGATCTGCAACGCCAGAGCGTCCTGCGCGAGGACGGGCGTGGCGGCGGAGGCAAACACTGCAAGGAACCCGGCCAGTATCCGTGAGTGGTGGGTGTGGGTCATGGTCGGGCTCCTGTTGCAGTAGTGAGGTCGCTTTTACAGGGATGGGCAGGTTCCTGTTGGGGGCATTGGCATAGTCCCCTATACTTAAGGATAGGTTTGCCATTTTTTGATCATTTTTCCCGGTGTAATGGGGCCCAGATTTCAACAGAGTGACGTCATGCCAAATATTCTTCTTGCCGATGATCATGACCTCGTGCGCGACACGATCGCCGCCTATCTGGAGACCGTGGACGGCTTCAACGTGCTGACGGCGGCCAATCTGGATGAGGCGCTGGAGCGGATGGATGGTTTGGATGCGATTGACCTGCTGATCCTTGACTACAACATGCCGGGGATGAACGGGCTTGAGGGGCTGGACCGCGCGCGCAAGGCACATCCGGCGTGCAAAGTCGCGTTAATGTCGGGCGTGGCGAACCGCGATGTCGCCAACACTGCCATGGCGCGGGGGGCCAGCGGGTTCATTCCGAAGTCTTTGACGGCGGCGTCTTTGGTGAATGCTATCAAATTTGTGCTGTCCGGCGAGCGGTTTTTGCCGTTTGATTTTGGGGCCGCGCCGCAGGAGGCGCGGGCGGAGGGGGCGTTCTCCAAGCTGTCGGCGCGCGAGTTGCAGACGTTGGAGCAGCTGTGCATTGGCCTGTCAAATAAGGAGATTGCGCGCAATCTGGACATTCAGGAGGTCACGGTGAAGCTGCATGTGAAGAACCTGCTGGCCAAGCTGGGTGTGTCCAACAGAACGCAAGCGGCCCTGCTGGCAAAAGAGCGGCATTTGTTCTAGCGGCGGGCTGTTTTGGGACAAAATGGGGCAAAATATTTGGGCCCGTTCCCCAAAATGTCCCAAACCTATTCGGCCAGAAACACCATCGTTTGACCCTCAGATGTGCTGAGGATCAGGTTGGGGCCTGAGACCTCGGACAGGGTCATTTCAGACAGGGTTTGGAAGAAGAGCGCCTCGGCGTCCAGCTCGGGGCAGGCGCGTTTGGTGGCCGCAATCGGCCCCGCTTTGAACCACGGGTAGGGCAGATCTTGGGTGGCGGAGAAGCTGTTGCAGGGGCCTTGGCCCGCGATCTGGCCTTCCTCGGGAAAACGGATCGTGGCGCGGGCGGGGAAGGGCTGCTCGTTGATGGAGACCAGCGCGAAATCCTGCCCCTGCGCGCCGTATCCGGTAAGGGTCTCGTCGGCGCAATAGCCGAGCAGGAGAGGGAGGAGGAAGGCGAGGCGGAGCATGGGGGGAGGATGGCAGTGAGGTGACGGGAGGGCAAGTGAGGGGGTAAGGTTCTTGATTTCCGTTTAGTCTAATTGTGTGCTGTTACAGGCGCCGCCTAGCTAACAGCATATAGCTCGTACTTTCTAAACCTAGTTTATCGCTCTTCAAGGTCACTGCTATCGCCTTGGTAGAATTTTATTGCGAGCACTTGTAATATTCCTCTGGCATTCCAAAATAAGGGGTATCGGCGTCGTTCGGGCGTCGCAGTCGATCGTTTAAACTGTCAAGGCCTGTTGCCAGGCTTGTGCGTATTGCGTGTTCCATAATTTGGGCTCCTTTAGCGTAACTTGGTAATGTGGCTGCATATCGGATAATACCGATTGCGACTTGTATAGTAATATAAGCGACCACGTCGAAAGAAGGGCACCACGCAGAACAGTCGGGGCCGAAACGTAAAAGGGCAAGTGTCCTGCCAAATGTTTCGGTCCCTCTCGCGTATTATAATTATGGAACCAGATTTTTCTGCCAAAGACCTTAAGCACTACCCTCATTTCGACAGGCGTCTATCTCTAGCTGAGGCGGAAGCGATAGTTTCCGATCCACAAAGAGTTGCTTCAAACAAGTTCTATCCATTTTTCCTTTATCACGAAAATTGGCAACCGTTTCGCGCAACAGTCACTGGTAGGCCTGAGCCTAAGTCGCGACCTATTCGCTACGCTGCAAGACGTGATGCATACATACTGATGCACTACAGAAAGATCGTCTCTGAAAAGTATGAAAAACGCTTGAGTGATTTAGGAATCTCGGACTGCCCAATTGCATATAGAAGAGTTCTTAAGCCTTCGGGCGGAGGGAAATGCAACATCGACTTTGCCAAAGACGCCTTTGATGAAATCAAGGAATTAGGCGACTGTGTCGCAATAGCTTTGGATATTAGGGGCTATTTTGAGAATTTGGATCACGCAAAGATCAAGGAGATTTGGTGTGATCTTCTAAGCGTTGAGCGTCTGCCCGCTGATCACTTTGCTGTCTTCAAGAACGTAACAAAATACCATGTAGTCGAGCAAAAGGAGGTCTACCGACGTCTCGGTTTCATTGAGGAAAAAGAAGTGAACGGGTATCCACGTGAACGATACACCGTGCCATTTCGTGAAATGCCAACCCAGCTTTGTTCGCCCGCAGAATTTCGAGAGAAGATCGCCAGTGTAAAGGGTCTGATCCGGCCTAATTGTGACCCAGACGGTAACTTGCTTGACCACGGGGTACCACAGGGTGCGCCAATCTCAGACTTGATAGCCAATTTTTACTTGCTGGAGTTTGACGCCGCTCTGAATGCCTATGCTAAATCAAAGGGCGGGCGTTACATGCGCTACTCAGATGATATTTTGCTTATTGTTCCAGGTGATAGGGCAGTAGGTAAGGAAGCCGCAGGCTTTGCCGTCGACGAGATACAAAAATATGGGGAGAAGATTAGAATCAAAGAAGCTAAAACGTGTATCGTTAGTTTTGAACGAAAAGGTGATATTCTATCCTTCAAACATGAAGATGGACCACAAGGTAAAAACGGGTTTGAGTATCTTGGTTTCCGTTTCGATGGTAAATCAGTTTATGTCCGAGACAGCACAATTTCGAGACTGTATCGAAAGGTAGCGCTGTCAGCAAAAGGGGTTGCTCGGGGCTTTGCTATGGCGAACCCTACCAAAAATGCCTCAGAGTTGCTTGCCGATTTTGACTTTTCAGGGTTCAACGAACGATTTTCTAGGGTGCGGAGTGAGGATTATTCTCCGGAAGGCGATCCACTGGGCTCAATGCCAAAGAAGAGGGCTTTTGATCGTGAAGATCCCAAGACATGGACGTTTTATAGTTATTTGAAACGTGCGTCTGAGACATTTGGGCCAGAAGGTGCCCCGATACTTAAACAAGCGCGAAACTTCACTAAAATCATGAAGGAACGTATCTCTACCGCAATGGTGCGCGCAGTAACTCAACGTGATCGAACCAAAGATGCAGATTAGCGTACCAGTTTCCGTGTCTCAGCCACTTTAATGTCGTAGTCGGCTCTTGCAGTTTCCAATAAGTGCACGGACAATTTTGTTTGGTTACTCAACTCTGTATCACCATATAGAAGCGCACAACCTTAGTTTGTAAGCGTCCTGTTTGTTTACTTTTTCTCTTTGTTTATCCCTGTAGCGAATGTCCAGTGATTGCGCTTTTACCCCAACAACCGTCTCGCAATGACCTGCGCCTGAATTTCCGCAGCACCCTCAAAAATGTTCAGGATGCGGGCGTCACACAGGATACGGCTGATCTTGTATTCCAATGCGAAACCGTTGCCTCCGTGGATTTGCAGGCTGTTATCGGCGCTGGACCAGGCGATGCGGGCGGCTAGGAGTTTGGCCATGCCGGCCTCAAGGTCGCAGCGGCGGTCGTTGTCTTTCTCGAAGGCGGAGAAATAGGTGAGTTGGCGGGCGACCATGATCTCGCATGCCATCATGGCAAGCTTGCCGGAGACGCGGGGGAAGTGGATGAGGCTCTTGCCAAACTGCTTGCGGTCCACCGCGTATTGCATGGAGACGTCGAGCGCGGATTGGGCGACGCCAATGGCACGCGCGGCGGTCTGGATGCGGGCGCTCTCGAAGGTTTGCATGAGCTGCTTGAAGCCCTGACCCTCGACCCCGCCGAGGAGGTTTTCGCCTTTGACGTGGAAATTATCAAAGGCCAGCTCGTATTCCTTCATGCCGCGATAGCCCAGCACCTCGATCTCGCCGCCGGACATGCCTTGGGTGGGGAAGGGGGCCGCGTCGGTGCCGGGGGTTTTCTCGGCGAGGAACATGGAGAGGCCCTTGTAATCGGTCGTGTCCGGGTCGGTGCGGGCGAGCAGGGTCATGACCTGCGTGCGGGCGGCGTGGGTGATCCATGTCTTGTTGCCGATGATGGTGTAGTCATCGTTGGTTTTGACGGCGCGGGTGCGCAGGCTGCCGAGGTCTGAGCCGGTGTTGGGTTCGGTGAAAACCGCCGTGGGCAGCGTTTCGGCGGAGGCGAGCTGGGGCAGCCATTTCTGCTTTTGCTCTTCCGTGCCGCCGCAGAGGATCAGCTCGGCTGCGATCTCGGAGCGGGTGCCGAGCGAGCCCACGCCGATATAGCCGCGGGAAAGCTCCTCGGAGACGACGCACATGGCGGTTTTGGACATGCCGAGGCCGCCATATCCTTCGGGGATGGTGAGGCCGAAGACGCCGAGTTCGGCCATCTCGTTGATGATCTCCATCGGGATGAGCTCGTCTTTCAGGTGCCAGTCATGGGCGTGTGGCTCGACCTTATCGACGGAGAACCGGCGGAATTGCTCGCGGATCATCTCCATCTCGTCGTCGAGGCCGGAGCGGCCGGTGGTGATGTTGGCGGATTGCTCCTGCATCAGCTCGACCAGCCGCGTGCGGGCGGGTTGGGTGTTGCCTTGCTGGGTGAGCGTCATGATTGCGGGGGTCATCAGGGCGCGTTGGTCGTCCTGGCTGAGGCCGATATCTTGCGGGCGCAGCATTTCGGTCTGGGACATTGGGATGCCGCCATAGACCTGCCAGAGATATTCGCCGAAGGTGATTTGCAGGATCAGCTGCTCGGTCTCGCCAAACTGGCCCTGAGCGTCGAGCTTTTCGGCCCAGTTTTGCATCTGGGTGAGGGCCTGGGCGTAGGTTGTGAGCCATGCCAGCCCATGGGCGGCGGTCTGGTTTTGCTCAAGCAATGCGCCGGAGACGCGGCCATTTTCGGTGACAAGCGCCGCGACGCGGGCCTTGGCGGTGTCGGCCAGATCGTTGAGCACGGGGACGGCCTCCGCGGTCTTGGCCAACAGGCCCTCGATGATGATTTGCGGCTCTTGCGTCATTGAGATGTCCTGCCCGTCATGCGCCATGTCGAATCCTCTGAATTTGCTGCACCCGTTCTAGTCATTATGCAGGTGCAGCGCAATTATAATTCGCGAAATGTAATGATTGCGAACTAAAATGTCGCAGAGCATTTTGGCCGTGCCATGGCGCCGGTTGCGCAGTAGATCTGCCCAATGGAGCATTTGATAAGCCTATACGGTGCGGGCGCGCTTGTTGCCTCGGTGGGGATTGCGCTGATTGCGGGGATGATTAAGGGCGTGGTGGGGTTTGCCATGCCGACGGTGATGATCTCGGGGCTGGCCTCGTTCATGTCGCCGGAGCTGGCGCTGGCGGGGCTGATCCTGCCGACGCTGGTGACCAACGGGATGCAGGCCTTGCGGCAGGGCATCGCGGCGGCGCTGGGGTCGATCAAGAAATTCCGAGTTTTCCTAGGCGCGGGGATGGTGATGCTCTTGCTCAGCGCGCAGCTGGTCCGGGTGATGCCAGTGAGCTGGCTGTTTCTGGGCATTGGCCTGCCGATTACCGTCTTTACGCTGGCGCAATTGGCCGGGTGGACGCCCGCGCGCATGGTGCGGCGTGCCAAAATAGAGGCGATGGTGGGCGGTTTTGCCGGATTTATTGGGGGCATGTCGGGCATCTGGGCGCCTCCGACAGTGGCGTATCTAAGCGCGATTGACGTGCCCAAACAGGAGCATTTGCGGATTCAGGGCACGGTTTACGGGCTGGGGGCGTTTGCGCTGTTTGGGGCGCATCTGCAATCGGGCGTCATAAGGGCGGAGACCCTGCCTTTATCCGTTGGGTTGATCCTCCCGGCGGTGCTGGGGATATGGCTGGGCTTTCAGGTGCAGGACCGGATTAACCAAGCGATGTTTCGCAAAGTGACGCTTTGGGTGCTGCTGCTGGCGGGGCTGAATTTGGTGCGGCGCGGAGTAACGGGCTAAGGGGTTTGGTGTGCGTGGGTTTCTGCCCATGTCACTTTTGCGTGAATTTTCTCCCTGTTAATCTTTATGAAGATCGGCAATCTTGCGCTCAACACAGGAGGGTATGCCCATGAGAGGTATTTTAATCGCAGTGGTCCTAGGGGTCACGGCGCTGACATTTTACTCAGCACTTTGGTTTAAGTCTGAAGAAATTGAACGCGACATCACAGATCGCGTTACGGCCGATTTGAACGAAACAGGGGCCAAGGATATTGGCATTGATGTGGACGGGCGTCATGTGACGCTGTCAGGCGTCGTCTATGACGCAGAGGCCGAGGCCGCGCATCTGGAGACCGCCGACGCCACCTATGGCGCGCTGGGTCCGATTGACGGGCTGACCTATTTGCAGGATGGCGGCTATATCCTTGCCTCCAAAACCGAGAGCGGCATCACTCTGCAGGGCACCGTCCCTGACGAGGACACGCGCGCCGCATTGCTGGCCTCTGCTGGTGAAGCAACGGATGGCACGGTTGAAGATCAACTGGTGATCTCCGGCCCGGCTGCCGATTGGCAGGGCGAGGCGTCCTTTGGGCTTGGCCAATTGGCGGGTCTGAGCACGGGCACCGTGACCGCTGCCGCTGGTGCGTTTGCGCTGTCCGGTGTGGCTGATGGTGACGCGGGCGCTGTACGCGACACGGTTGCTGGCCGGGATGGCTGGCAGGCGTTTGTGTCCTCGCCGCAGGTGACGGATAACCTGTCAAACGAGGTGGCACGACTGAGCGGCAATGTTGCGGCTCAAGGCGACGAGATCTCCGGGCTTCAGGCAGATATTTCTGAGCTGACATCCGCCAATGCTGAGCTGACGCAGGCCAATGCCGGGCTGACGCAAGAGCGCGACGCGCTGGGTGTGGAGCTTGAGGATTTGCGCGCCAGCATGAGCGAGGGCGAGACGGATGTTGCTGCTCTGCGTGAGCAGTTGGGCGCCGCGCAAGCGGATGTTGAGACCCGCGACGCGACGATTGCCGATCTGACCGGACAGGTCAGCGACGCGGAGGGCGCTCTTGCGGCTCTGCGAGGCGATGCGGATGGCATGACCAGCCGGATTGCCGATCTGGAAACGGAGCTGGCCAACCGCCAAAGCGCGTTGGGCAGCACGGATGAGCAGGTGGCTGCGCTGAACCTTTCAGTAGGGGAGCTCAATGACGGGCTTGCCTCCCGCGATGCGCAGATCGCCGACCTGACAGAGGTTGTCGCCGCGCGTGACGCCACGATTGAAGGTCTCAACGGCACGGTTGCGGAAACGCAGGGCCAAGTGGAGACACTGACAGGCCAAGTGGCTGAACGTGACGCCACAATCGAGGCTCTCAACGGCACGGTTGCGGAAACGCAAGGTCAGGTGGAGACACTGACAAGCCAAGTGGCTGAACGTGACACCACGATTGAGGCCTTGAACGGCAGGGTTGCGGAAACGCAGGCCCAAGTGGCCGAGCGTGACACCACGATTGAGGCTCTGAACGGTGACGTTGCCGATGCGCAAGCAGAGGTTGATGCGGTGGCTGGCCGGTTTGCGGCTGTCGAGGCGCAGGTGAGCACGCTTCAGGCGGATGTTCAGACCCGCGACACCACGATCCAGGACCGCGACACCACGATTGCAGCGCTGCGCAATCAGACGCAAGCAAGCTCCAACATTGCCTCCAACACGGCGCAGTGTGCGGCGCAGGCGAGCTCTGTCATGGAAGGCACCCAGATCAACTTCCAGACGGCAACAGCCACAATTGAGGACGGCTCTGTTGAAGTCCTTGAGCGGCTGACCGGGATTGCGCTGGCCTGTGTGGGCGACGGTGTCACGGTTGAGGTTGGCGGGCATACCGACAACCAAGGCTCTGACGCCAATAACCAAGCCTTGTCCGAGGCCCGTGCGCAGGCCGTGGTGGCCTTCATGGCGGAGCGCGGTGTGCCCACTGACGGGTTGCAGGCCGTGGGCTACGGCGAGGGCCAGCCCATTGCGGATAATGGCACCGCCGAGGGACGCGCGCAGAACCGCCGCATCTCATTTGACTGGCAGACGCGATAAGCGCGTCCGCCTCTACCCAACTCACTTCAGACTTAGGAAAATACCATGTCTTACCTTTTGACACAGATGTTTCTGTATATGCTTTGCACCTTTCTGCTGGGCCTTATTCTGGGCTGGCTGCTGTGGCGCTACGGCCAGCGCAGCAGCGCCGAGTATGACGCGCTGTCGGCCAAATATGACGCGCTGGGCAAAGAGCGGGACGACCTGAAGACCAACCTGGATGCCTGCCGGACGCGTAGCGCCTCTGAGCGCGAAGCGCTGGAAGCGATGCGGGCCGAGAAGCTGGAGCTGCAAGCCAAGCTGGACGCGGCTGGTGCCAAGCGCCAAGCGGTTCCGCCAGCTCCTGCTGCGGCCCCTGTGGCGTCTTCGTTTACCGGCACGGCCAGCAAGCCCGAGGGGCTGTCTGCCCCGCGCGGCGGCAAGGCGGATGACCTGCAACAGATCAGCGGCGTTGGCCCCAAGATGGAGCGGATGCTGCACGGTCTGGGCTATTACCACTTTGACCAGATCGCCAACTGGACCCCGGCAGAGGTCGCTTGGGTGGATGACAACCTCGAAGGCTTCAAAGGCCGCGCCACCCGCGACGAGTGGATCCCGCAGGCCCGCAAGCTGGCCTAAGCGGCGGGACATGAAAAAGAACGGGCGGTGCCGCAGGGTGCCGCCCTTTTTCGTTTGCGAGGGCAAGTGCGGAGAGGCGGCTTGCCCCAAGAAAAAGCCCGCCGCCTGACGGACAGGGGCGGGCTTTTTGAGTGTGGTGACGCGGTGACGCGGGGGGGGGGGGCTTAGCCGATGGCGGCGGCTTTGACGTCGGCGTCGATATGGGGGACGTATTGCTCGAAATTTTCCGAGAACATGGTGACCAGCTTGGCGGCCTGACGGTCGTAGGCCTCCGGGTTGTCCCATGTGCGGCGCGGATCGAGAATGACATCGGCGACGCCTTCGGCGGAGACCGGGACTTCGAAGCCGAAATTGGGGTCTTTGCGGAATTTGCCCTTGTCGAGCGAGCCGTCGAGAGCTGCGTTCAGCAGTGCGCGGGTGGCGCGGATGGGCATACGGGAGCCGGTGCCGTAGGCGCCGCCGGTCCAGCCGGTGTTGACCAGCCAGCAGGTGGAGCCGTGCTTGGCGATTTTCTCTTGCAGCAGCTTGCCGTAGACCTCAGGGCGGCGGGGCATGAAGGGCGCGCCGAAGCAGGTGGAGAAGGTGGGCTCCGGCTCCGTGACGCCGCGCTCAGTGCCGGCGACCTTTGAGGTGAAGCCGGACAGGAAGTGGTACATGGCTTGTGCGGGCGTCAGCCGCGCGATGGGGGGCAGCACGCCGAAGGCGTCGCAGGTCAGCATGATGACGTTTTTGGGGTGGCCACCAAGTGCGGTATCCGACGCGTTGGAGATATAGTGCAGCGGGTAGGCGCAGCGCATGTTGGCGGTCAGGCTGTCATCGTTGAAGTCTAGGTCTTTGGTTTCTTCGTCGAAGACCATGTTTTCGATCACGGTGCCGAATTTCTCTGTTGTGGCGAAGATTTCGGGCTCTGCCGTGGGGGACAGGTTGATGGTCTTGGCGTAGCAGCCGCCTTCAAAGTTGAAAGAGCCGCGATCGGACCAGCCGTGTTCATCATCGCCGATCAGCGTGCGGGATGGCTCTGCCGATAGCGTGGTTTTGCCGGTGCCCGACAGGCCGAAGAAGACGGCGGTGTCAGCCGGGTTGCCCGGCGCGTGGTTGGCGGAGCAGTGCATCGGCATGATGCCTTTTTCGGGCAGCAGGTAGTTCAAGAGCGAGAAGACGGATTTCTTGTTTTCGCCCGCGTAGGCCGTGCCTGCGATCAGGATCAGCTTCTTGTCGAAATGCATCGCGATGACGGTCTCGGAGCGGCAGCCATGCTTGGCGGGGTCGGCCTTGAAGCTGGGGCAGTTGATGATGGTGTATTCAGGGGAGAACGTGTCGAGCTCCTTGATTTCGGGGCGGCGCAGCAGGTGGCGGATGAAGAGACCGTGCCATGCCAGCTCCGTGACCACGCGGACGTCAAGGCGATGGGCCGGGTCGGCGCCGCCAAAGAGGTCTTGGACGAAATACTCCCCGCCTTTCATATGGGCCTTCATGTCGGCCTCAAGCACGTCAAAGCTGGCGGCCTCCATGGGGGCGTTGTTGTCCCACCAGATGCTGTCTTCGACGCTGGGCGTGCGGACCACGAACTTGTCTTTCGGAGAGCGGCCCGTGTGGGCGCCGGTGGTCACCAGAAACGCGCCGCCTTTGCCAAGCGTGCCTTCGTCGCGCTTCAAAGCGGCCTCGATCAGGGCGGGCTCGCGGTAGTTGTAATGCACCGCGCCAAGCTCCGGAATACCTTGAGACTCCAGCGTTTGAGCTGGGTTAACACGTCCATGGGTCATTTGATGTCTCCTGAAACCGAGGGGTCCACGCCTCGTAAACTTACTATGTCAACTGTGGCCAATACTCATTACGTCGCGCCGCAATGCGGCACAAATGAGGTATACCAATGGGGCAATGACCTTGGAACCGGGAGAAATGGGGTCGTTAGCGTTATCATACGCCGGTGGGAGGTGGGGATCTGGCCGAATGTGCGGCAAATTAGTCAAACATTAGGGCTCCAGCGGCCAAATAGAGCCGAGGCGAAGGTGATTCGTCACAAAAATGTTGATTCCCGGCGGGTCTCGGCGGATGATGCGCAAAACTAATAATAATCGAGCAATATAAAGGGTTTCAACATGTCGAAGATTGCGTTGGTGGACGACGATCGGAATATTCTGACGTCGGTGCAGATGACGCTTGAGGCCGAAGGCTTCGAGGTTGAGACATATAATGACGGCCAAAGCGCTCTTGATGCATTCGCGCGCAATATGCCTGATATGGCCGTTCTGGACATTAAGATGCCCCGGATGGACGGCATGGATCTGTTGCAGCGACTGCGCCAGAAATCCGAAGTGCCGGTGATTTTTCTGACCTCCAAAGATGACGAGATCGACGAGGTTCTGGGCCTGCGCATGGGCGCGGATGATTATGTGCGCAAACCGTTTTCGCAGCGCCTGCTGGTGGAGCGTATCCGCGCCATCCTGCGCCGCAAGGAAGCGATTGCCAAAGACGATGCGGGCGAGGGTGAAGTGGCTCAAACCATGGTGCGCGGCGATCTGGTGATGGACCCGCTGCGCCACACTGTGGCGTGGAAGGGTAATGATGTCTCCCTGACCGTGACCGAATTTTTGCTGTTGCAGGCTTTGGCCCAGCGCCCCGGTTTCGTGAAATCGCGCGACCAGCTGATGGACGTGGCCTATGACGATCAGGTTTACGTGGATGACCGCACCATCGACAGCCACATCAAACGGCTGCGCAAGAAGATGCGGACCGCCGATGATGAGTTCTCCGCGATTGAGACCCTGTACGGCATCGGCTACAGGTATAACGAAGAGTAAGTTAACGATCACCTTTTAGCGTCGAGGATCGCCGTGGCGGACGCAAGACCAGTGAGCAATGCAGAACTAGAGATGGGTGAGGACTGGACGGACGAGCATAGCTCCGTCGAGGCCGAACTGCAGTCGTCGCGGGAGAAACGAAATTTCATTTCGTTGAACCGGTCGCCTCTGGCGCGCAAGATCATCACTTTCAACCTATTGGCCCTGATCATTCTGGTCGCGGGCGTGTTGTTCCTGAACCCGTTCCGCGACAGCCTTGTCGCCCAACGGGAGGCTGGCCTCGTGTCTGAGGCGGAGCTGATCGCCGACGTGTTCGAGGCGCGACTGGCCACGGAAAACGCCGCCGCCCTGACGGGCGCTGGCGGGCTGACGGCTGAAAATGTGCTGGCCGGGCTGGATCTGGCGCCGGGCGTGGACGTCTATGTCTTTGCCGCCGACGAGGCGATGATCGCCAGCACCGCAGGGCAGGAACGCGAAGCGCTGGCGGGCACGGAATCCTTCCGGCCCGATGACAGCTCCACCATCATCACCAACTTTCTGGCCATGATCTGGGAAGGCATGTCAGGGCTGATTGGCGCGGAGGATGTCGCGGTCTCAAACACCACCGGCGAGGAAGAGGCGCGCAAATTGCTGGCCACAGCACTTGAGGGGGAAACCCAAGTGCGCAGCGGGCTGGATGGCTCGGGGGGGTCGATTTTCTCCGTGGCGACGCCGATTGAATTGCCGGGCGGGACGGCGGGCGTGATCGCCCTGACCACCGCCGCAGGCCAGATTGACCAGCTTGTTCGCGTGGAGCGTGAACAGGTGTTGCAGATGTTTGTCATCGCCATTCTGGTCTCTATCGGGCTGAGCCTTGTGCTGGCCTCCACCATTGCCAACCCGCTGTCGGATCTGGCCGCCGCCGCCGAGCTGGGCCGCGACAAGAACGCCCGCAAAGTGTCGCCGTCGCGGGTGCGTATCCCTGACCTGACCGCGCGGCCTGACGAGATTGGCCGCCTGTCTGGTGCTATGCGGGGCATGGTGTCGGCGCTCTATGAACGGATCGACGCCAACGAACAATTTGCCGCCGACGTGGCGCATGAGATCAAGAACCCGCTGGCCTCGCTGCGCTCCGCCGTGGGCACGTTGCATGTCGCCAAGACCGGCGATCAGCGCACGCGGTTGCTGGAAGTGATCGAGCACGACGTGCGGCGGCTGGACCGGCTGGTCAGCGACATTTCTAACGCCTCCCGGCTGGACAGCGAGCTGGTCAAGGAGGACGAAGAGCCGTTCGATTTGATGAAGATGCTGAACAACCTGACCGAATATCTGGGCCAGCAGGCCGCAGAAAAAGGTGTGGAGTTCATTCGCGACGTGCCGAAAGAGCCTATTATCATTCACGGGCTTGAGGCCCGTCTGGCGCAGGTCTTTGTGAACCTGATCACCAACGCGACGTCCTTCTGCGAAGACGGCGACGCGGTGCGCATCTGGGCGCGGCGGCGCGACAACCGGGTGCTGGTCGTGGTGGAAGACACCGGCCCCGGCATCCCTGAGCAGGCGTTGAACAAAGTGTTCAACCGCTTCTATTCGGAGCGGCCAGAGCAGCAGTTTGGCAACCATTCGGGCCTTGGCCTTGCGATCTCCAAACAGATCGTGGAGGCGCATGGCGGCGTGATCTGGGCTGAAAATATTCGTCCAACGGATGTCGATATCACCTCAGAGCCGCTTGGCGCGCGCTTCGTGGTGGGCTTGCCGACGTAAATTCCCGATGCGTGCTGACCCGCAATTGATCCACGGCACGGCGGTTGCAGTGGAGGGCGCGGGGCTGTTGATCACCGGCGCTTCGGGCGCGGGCAAGTCGTCGCTGGCGGTGCAGCTGATCGCGCTGGGCGCGGGGTTGATTGCCGATGATCAGGTACTTGTGTCCAAAGATGCGGACGGGGTGACGCTGAGCAGGCCTGCGGGGCTGCCCGAAGCGATCGAGGCGCGCGGGCTGGGGCTGCTGGCGGCCCCGATGGTGGAGAGCGTCCCGCTGCGCGCGATTGTCGATCTGGACCTGACGGAGACCGCCCGTCTGCCCGCCGCGCGGCACCGCAGGATTGCCGGTGTTGACGTGAAGCTGATCGCAAATGCGCCAAGCCCCCATTTTCCCAGCGCGCTTTTGCTCTATCTTAGGGGTGGAATCGCAAGTGGATTGCACCAATGAACACAGCTCACGCGAGCGCTGACCAACAGGTTGTCCTGATCACCGGCCCCTCCGGGGCGGGGCGCTCGACGGCGGTGAATGTGCTGGAGGATCTGGGGTTCGAGGTGATCGACAACCTGCCGATTTCGCTGGTGCCTCGGTTGCTGGACGGGCCGCGCCATGACCGCCCGCTGGCGCTGGGTTTGGATATTCGCAACCGTGATTTCTCGCCTGAACGCGTGTCGGGGTTGATGGACCAATTGCAAAGCAACCCCGCGATAGAGGCCAGCCTGCTGTTCGTGGATGCCAGCGTGGATGTGTTGATCCGGCGTTATTCGGAGACCCGGCGGCGACATCCGCTGACGCCCGAGCAGACGCCGCAACAGGGGATCGAGCAGGAGATTGCGCTGTTGGCGCCGCTCAAGTCACGCGCGGATGTGTTGATTGATACGTCGGACCTGTCTCCGCATGCGCTGCGGGCCGAGCTGTCGACTTGGTTTGCACGGGGCGAGGCGGGAAAGATGGCGATCACGGTGGAGTCGTTTTCCTACAAGCGTGGCCTGCCGCGGGGGGCGGATATTGTCTGGGACTGCCGGTTTCTCAACAACCCGCATTGGCAAGAGGGGCTGCGCGCCAAGACGGGCCAGGACGCGGAGGTCGCGGCCTACGTGCGCGCAGACCCGAGATTTGACGCCTTCATGGAACGGCTGGTGGACAATTGCGCCTTTCTGCTGCCTGCGTTCCGCGAAGAGGGGAAGACCCATCTGGCGATTGCGCTGGGCTGTACGGGCGGGCGGCACCGCTCAGTTTCCGTTACGGAACAATTGGGGCAGACCCTTGCAAATAAGGGCTGGGAGGTGTCTATAAGGCACCGAGAAATGGAGCGTCAGGGCGTGGGGTTACGCGGTGCTTCGTGATCAAAATATGCAAACGGGTGAAGAGTGGGCCTTATTGGGACCGATTGCGCGGGCGCAGGACGGGGTAACACAGTGCTAGGGCGGTGCTAGGACGGGGCCAGGACGGGGACCAAGCCAAGTGATAGGTATTGTAATTGTTGCGCATGGCGGGCTGGCGAGAGAATATCTTGCCGCCATTGAGCATGTGGTTGGCCGCCAGGACGGCATCCGCGCGATCACCATTGAAGAGAACCATGACCGCGCCGGCAAGCAGTCGGAAATTTGCGAGGCGGCCAATGAGGTCGACCTTGGCCAGGGCGTGGTGGTGGTGACGGATATGTTTGGCGGCTCCCCGTCGAACCTGTCGCTGATGGCCTGCAACGCCAAAAACCGTCATATTTTATACGGGGCCAACCTGCCTATGTTGATCAAACTTGCGAAGTCCCGACATCTTGAAGTGCCGCAAGCCGTTGACTTTGCCCTCGTTGCGGGCCGAAAGTACATCAATAGCTTTAGTGGGCGCGCCGCAGATGGCTGAGCGGGTCCTGAATATTATTAATGTGAAAGGGCTGCATGCCCGAGCGTCGGCCAGATTTGTTGAAGTCGTTGAAGAGTATGACGCCTCGGCCACGGTAAGCAAAGACGGTATGGATGTCTCTGGCGACAGCATTATGGGGTTGCTGATGTTCGGCGCGGCCTGTGGAAGCTCGATTTCGGTGCGCACCTCCGGGCCGCAAGCCGACGCCCTTGCCGACGCGCTTGAAGCCCTTGTGGCCGACAAGTTCGGCGAAGAAGCCTAAAGGGGCGGGCCAGACAATATGGATGGGTCCAACAGCGCAGAGAACGGCTCCGAACAGGGCGACAGCCCTGAGCCGGTCTATGTCGCCTATGACCGGCGCAACCTGTCTTACGCCAACACCTTCACCAACCCGTTCAAACGGCTGACCATCCAGATCATGGAGCTGTTCACCGGCAAGCTGCATCTGCTCTACCTGATCCGCAAGTTTGAACGCGGCGGCGTGCAGTTTGGCCAAGGGTTCTGGGGCGACGCGCTGGACATGATGGGCATCAAGCTGATGACCCCTCAGGAGCAGCTGAACCGCATCCCCGCCACCGGCCCGGTGATTGTGGTGGCCAACCACCCGCATGGGCTGGTCGACGGCATGGTGCTGGCCGAAACCATGGGCCGCATCCGCACGGATTACAAAATCCTGACACGCTCGCTTCTGACGGGCGTGAACGCGATTGACCAGTTCATGATCCCGGTGCCGTTTCCGCATGAAGAAGACGCGCTGCAACAAAACCTCGAGATGCGGCGCAAGTCGATGGAGCATCTGAAAGACGGCGGCGTCATCGTGCTGTTCCCGTCCGGGGTTGTGGCGACCTCCGAGACATGGTTCGGCCCGGTGGTGGAGAAAGAGTGGAACCCGTTTACGGCCAAGATGATCCAGCGCTCAGGCGCGACCGTGGTGCCGATTTTCTTTCCGGGCCGCAACTCGCGCGCCTACCAGATCGCCAACCAGATCTCGCCCACCCTGCGGCAGGGCCTCTTGATCCATGAGGTGCGCCATGCGCTTTACAAACCGCAGGCGCCGATTGTGGGGGAGCCGATTGACCCCGAAGATATCAAGCGCTGGTCCGCCAACCCGCGCGGTTTTGTGGCCTGGCTGCGGGAGCAGACTTTGGCGCTGAAGTCTCAGGTGAAGACGTAAGTTTGTGGCCACGCCTGTCGGCGCGGCGATGATGGGGGCTCTGCCCCCAAACCCCCGGAGTATTTTTGAAGCAGTGATGAGGGGGTGGCGGTGCGTGGGAGTGGCTAGCGCGTGGGCTTGGGCGGATCGACGCGGTAGTCGTAGAAGCCGCGTTGGGATTTGCGGCCCAGCCAGCCGGCCTCCACGTATTTGGTGAGAAGCGGGCAGGGGCGGTATTTGGTGTCGGCCAGCCCGTCATGCAGCACGTTCATGATCGCGAGGCAGGTGTCGAGCCCGATGAAGTCAGCGAGCTCCAGCGGGCCCATCGGGTGGTTGGTGCCCAGCTTCATCGCGCTGTCGATGGAGGAGACGGAGCCCACGCCTTCATAGAGCGTGTAGACCGCCTCGTTGATCATCGGCATCAGGATGCGGTTGACGATGAAGGCGGGGAAATCCTCGGCGGTGGCGGAGGTTTTGCCCAGCTTTTCCACGACGCCGTGCAGGGTGGAATAGGTCGGCTCGTCCGTGGCGATGCCGCGGATCAGCTCCACCAGCTGCATGATGGGCACCGGGTTCATGAAGTGGAAGCCCATGAATTTCTCGGGGCGGTCGGTGCGTGAGGCGAGCCGTGTGATCGAAATGGACGAGGTGTTCGAGGTCAGGATCGTGTGCGGCAGCAGATGCGGCAGCAGGTCCTCGAAAATGGCGTTCTTGATGGTTTCGCGCTCGGTTGCGGCCTCGATGATCAGGTCGCTGGGGCCGATATCGGGCAGCGACAGCGTGGTCGAGATGCGCGCAAGTGTGGCCTGTTTGTCGTCTTCGGAGATCTTGTCGCGCGAGACCTGACGGGCCAAATTGCCGTCAATTTTAGTCAAGGCGTCGTCCAACGCGTCTTGCGAGATGTCGGACATTTTGACGTCATACCCTGCCAGCGCAAAGACATGCGCAATGCCGTTGCCCATCTGCCCCGCGCCAACAATACCTACGGTTTTGATCTCCATGAGAGCGGCCTTTGCGTCCATTTTCAACGGGTGTCTGGGCGCAGAATAGGGCGCGGGGCGGGCGCGATACAAGAGGCTGCGGGAAACTAAAAATTTTCAGAAAACTGGGGGTTTAGCCATTTGGAAACGGCTCGGGGGCAAGAGTATGTGTGTGAGTCGTAAGAGGTGGGCAAATGGCCTTTGAGAGACCGGGCGAAAGCCCAATTGATTACCAGCAATGCCGATACGGGTATTCGAAGCTGCTGTTTCGCGGGCCGAAGCGCAATCTGGACGCGCCATTCATCGCCTTTGTCGGCGGCACCGAGACCTATGGCAAATATATTCCCAAACCGTTTGTCGCCCTGATTGAAGAGCAGACGGGCCGGACATGCGTGAATTTTGGGACTGTGAATAGCGGGGTGGACGCGTTTGTGGTCGATGGCAGCGTGCTGCCGATTTGCGGCAAGGCGGATGTCACGGTGGTGCAGGTGATGGGCGCGCATAACATGTCGAACCGGTTTTATTCCGTGCATCCGCGGCGCAATGACAGGTTCCTGAAGGCCTCAACCTTGATGCGCACCATCTTTCGGGAGGTGGATTTTACCGAGTTTTCCTTTACCCGGCATTTGCTGATGACGCTAAAGACGGTCTCCCCTAGCAAGTTTGCGGTGTTGGAGCAGGAGCTGAAAGCCGCATGGCTGGCCCGGATGGAGCTGCTTTTGAGCCGGATTTCGGGGAAGGTGGTGCTGCTCTGGGTGTCTGACCGGACCCCGTCGGTCGAGGTTGAAGGGCGTGATCTGGGGCAAGACCCGCTTTTTGTGGACGCTGAGATGATAGAGGCGCTGCGCGGCAAGCTGCATGGCTATGTGGAGGTTGTGGTTCCCATAGAGCTGCGCGCGATGGGGACGGAGGGGATGCTGTTCCCGCAGCTGGAAACCGCAATGGCACAGGAGATGTATGGGCCGGCGGTGCATGATCTGGTGGCGGCGAACCTGTTGCCGGTGCTGGAGGGGACGCAAGGGTGATGCAAAAAAGGCCCCGCCTAGGCAGGGCCTTTTGATAAGAGTTTGCGGAGCCTTCTGTTCAGAGCTTGCGGAGCCCTTCGTCAGGTGTTTCCGAAGCCTTCTGCTCAGAGTTTGTAGAGCCTTCTGGGAAGGCTCTGAAGCGTGGTTACAGCTTTTCGATCAGCTCCGGCACCGCCGTAAAGAGGTCGGCGACGAGGCCGTAATCGGCGACCTGGAAGATTGGGGCCTCTTCATCCTTGTTGATCGCAACGATCACTTTGGAATCCTTCATGCCCGCAAGGTGCTGGATCGCGCCGGAGATGCCGACAGCCACATAGAGATCGGGGGCCACGACTTTACCGGTTTGACCAACCTGCCAATCATTGGGCGCATACCCTGAGTCGACGGCAGCACGGGACGCGCCGACGGCAGCGCCCAGCTTGTCGGCCAGTTTCTCGATCATGGCGAAGTCTTCTTCGGAGCCCACGCCACGCCCGCCGGAGACAACGATCCCTGCGGAGGTCAGCTCCGGACGGTCAGAGGCTGCGACCTTGTCGGCCACCCATTCGGACAGGGACGGATTGCCCGCCGCGCCGATTTTCTCAACAGAGGCGGAGCCGCTCATATCGGCTGCGTCAAAGGAGGAGGTGCGGAACGACACGACCTTCTTGGCGTCGCCGGATTTCACCGTCTGGATCGCGTTGCCGGCATAGATCGGACGCTCGAAGGTCGCGCCGTCCACGACGCCGGAGACATCGGTCATCACCATCACATCGAGCAGGGCCGCGACGCGGGGCATGATGTTTTTCGCATCCGTCGTGGCCGGGGCCACGATATGCTCGTAATCGCCCGAAAGGGAGACGACGAGATCGGCAGCGGGTTCGGCCAGACGTTTGCCGTAGATCGCGTCCTCGGCGCAAAGCACCTTTGCGACACCTTTGATCTTGGCGGCGGCGTCGGCAGCCCCGGAGCATGAGGCCCCGACGCATAGCACGTGGATGTCGCCCAACGGGCCCGCCGCGGTGACGGCGGATGCGGTTGCGTCAACGGACAGCTCGCCGTCATTGACCTCCGCCAAAAGAAGTACAGCCATTACAGGACCCCCGCTTCGTCTTTGAGTTTCTCGACCAGCTCGTCCACAGAGCCGACTTTAACGCCTGCTTTGCGGGCCTCCGGCTCGGCGGTGGAGACGATGCTCAGCCGGGCGGCAGTGTCGACGCCGTAATCGGCAGGTGTTTTCTCGTCCAAAGGCTTTTTCTTGGCCTTCATGATGTTGGGCAGGGAGGCGTAGCGCGGCTCGTTGAGGCGCAGGTCCACGGTGACGACGGTTGGCATGTTGACCTTGATCGTTTGCAGACCGCCATCGACCTCGCGGGTGACGACGGCTTTGTCGCCCTCGATCTTCAGCTCGGAGGCGAAAGTTGCCTGGCTCCAGCCCATCAGCGCGGCCAGCATCTGGCCAGTGGCGTTCATGTCATTGTCGATGGCCTGCTTGCCGCACACCACCAGACTGGGCTGTTCTTCGTCGATCACACCTTTGAGCAGCTTGGCGACGGCCAGCGGCTCGATGTCATTGTGAACGTCATCGGAGGCAATGATCAGGATCGCACGATCCGCGCCCATGGCCAAAGCCGTGCGCAGGGTTTCCTGATTTTGCTTCACCCCGACGGAGACCGCGATGACCTCCTCCGCGGTGCCCGCTTCTTTCAGGCGGATCGCCTCTTCGACGGCAATTTCGTCGAACGGGTTCATCGACATTTTGACGTTTGCAAGATCAACCCCGCTGCCATCCGCTTTGACACGAACTTTGACGTTATAGTCGATCACACGTTTGACGGGTACGAGGACCTTCATCAGCGTTTTCTCCAATATTTTGCCCCAGAGTGAGGCCGCAACTATCCCGTTGTCAAATAAAGAAATCGCAACGGGGAGAACAGGTAAAAATCAAAGCGATGCTCTTTCCTGACGTCGCGTTTTGAAAATTTCGCAATTTTTTTCACATGATGGTGAGGCGTGTTTCGAACCGAAACCCCGCTTTGCCTAGCGGTTCGCGCCGGGAATCCAGAGCACGTCGTCTTTGCCGTCATTATTGGCAATGCGCGAGGCCACGAAGAACCAGTCGCTGAGGCGGTTGAGGTATTTGACCGCTGCCTCGTTTACCGACTCGGTTGAGGCCAGCTCCACGCAGAGCCGCTCCGCGCGGCGCGACACGGTGCGGCACAGATGCAGATGGGCGGCGAGCGGTGAGCCGCCGGGCAGAATGAAAGAGCGCAGGGGCTCCAGCGCGTCATTCATGGCGTCAATCTCGGCCTCCAGCCGGTCGACCTGATCGGATGTCATGCGCAGCGGCGGATATTCGGCCTCGGCGTCTTTTTCCATTTCGGGGCGGCACAGATCGGCGCCCAGATCAAAGAGGTCGTTCTGGATTCGGGCCAGCTGCGCGTCCATCTCGCCTGTGGCGTGCAGCCGGGCCAGCCCGGCGGTGGCGTTGGTCTCATCAACCGTGCCGTAAGCGGTGACCCGCATGGAATGTTTCGCGACCCGGCTGCCGTTGCCAAGCGCCGTTTCACCGGCGTCGCCGGTGCGTGTGTAGATTTTGTTGAGAACGACCACGGGTCAGGAGCCTCCTAAGCGACGGATGAAAACGAAAGCGAGGATCAGCAGCACGGCGATGGCCTGCGCATAGATGCGGTAGCGCATGATCCGATTGGCGTGTTTGCGGTTGAAGTCACCGCCTTTGGCAAAGCCGCCAATGCCGATCAGCAAGATGATCAGCACCGCCAGACAGGCCCCGGCGACAAGAAGAAAAAGCGGGTCATCAGCCATGTGTAGAGGTCCCTAAATTTGCCTACCCGCAGCATGTAGCGGGGTGGCGGCGAAAAGCGAATGGTAGATTTAGATTTTCGCCAGAATGGCGTCCATCGCGCGGGTCGGCAGCAGGCGTTTCAGGATCGCCATGGCATAGGTCGGTGTGGTGATGAAATAGCGCGGGCGAGGTTTCGGGTTTTCCAGCGCGTGGACGATTTTCGCGCTGACGGCGGAGGCGGGCAGCTCAAACGTGTCGGGGCCGTTATCCTTATAAAGGCGTTTGAGCAGCGTGGCCTCGTAGTGATCTTTGCGCGGGGAGGCCTGCCAGTTGATCCATTTCTCGAAATGCGGGATGGAGTTCTGCCGGATTTTTGAGGTGATCGGGCCGGGCTCGATCAGGATGAAATAGAGCGGCGTGTCGCGCATTTCGATGCGGAGCGTATCGGTCAGGCCCTCCATCGCGAATTTCGTGGCGTTATAGGCCCCGCGCCAACGCAACGTCGCAAAGCCCAGCACCGAAGAGCAATTCAGGATACGGCCATGGCCTTGGGCGCGCATGACCGGGATCACCAGCCGCGTGAGCTCGTGATAGCCAAAGAGGTTGGTCTCGAAAATGGCGCGCAGGGCGTCGGTTGGCAGGTCCTCGACCGCGCCGGGGATGCCGTAGGCCCCGTTGTTAAAGAGCGCATCCAGCGTGCCGCCGGTGCGCTCAAGGCAGGTGGCGAGGGCGGCCTCCATGCTGGCCTGGTCGGTGTAGTCGAGCGGGAAGCTCTCAAACCCCTCGGCCTGCAAGCGGTCGCAATCGATTTGCGCGCGGCAGGTCGCGAAGACCCGCCAGCCACGGTTTTTCAGGGTGAGGGCGGCGTCATAGCCGATGCCCGACGAGCAGCCGGTGATCAGGATGGTTTTTTGTGTCATGGCGCGGGGGTATCTGATGCGCCGCCGGGATGCAAAAGCGAAGTTTAGCTTTGCTGGTCGGACAGGAACGCGGCGGACATATAGGCCTCCAGACCGCTTTCAAGGATGAACACGCGGGCCCAGCCATTTTCCAGAAGCTCGATCACCTCCGCGCTGTTGCCACGGCGGGTTTGGCCGATGACAGCACCATTTGTGCCGGGCAGGTCGCGCAGGTTCACGGTGGAGCCGGTGACGGTCCAGATCTGATTGAGTGGCGCGGGTTCAGCTTGCGGGGTGGCGGCGACCAGAACGGGCTCCGGTTCGGGCTGGGTCAGGGCGATGGTCTGGGACGAGGACGCGATGGGCGTCAGTGTCTCGACGGTCACCGCGGGCGCGGCGACGGTTGGGGCGGGGGCGGCGCTATCGGCCACGAGGACGGGTTCGGAGACGGGTTCGATCGCTGACTCGATCAGGGGCGCGCTGGTTTCTTCAACCGCGGCGACGATGTCTGCGACTGGCGCTTCGACCACGGGTGTTTCGGAAGCCGCTTCAGCGACGGACGTCTCAACCGCTGCCGTCTCGACCGTTGGCGTCTCAGAGACCGCTTCCGCGACCTCTTCCGGTGCGCCGCCGAACACGAGCAGCGTCAGATAGATGCTGGCACACAGACCTAAAACCCATTTGAACATTTGATTTTCCTTTTCCGCTGCGTCCGACCTCAACGGTTTTGCCCAAAACTGGGTTCCAAACCAAGGGGAATATATTCGATCAATTGACTCAATCTGGACGCTTTACCCCTGCCACGTCGGGCGCTACACAGCATCTATGTCCGACGAGATCATCGACCCCAACATGAGCGCTGCCAGCATGGTGGAACCGCTTCGCCGCGCAATTGGTGATCGGTATCTGCAATATGCGTTAAGCACGATTATGCACCGCGCGCTGCCCGATGCGCGGGACGGGTTGAAGCCTGTGCACCGGCGAATCCTCTATGCGATGCGGGAGCTGCGGCTGTCCTCGACTGGCGGTTTCCGCAAATCAGCGAAGATTTCCGGCGACGTGATGGGCAATTACCACCCGCATGGCGACGCCGCGATTTACGACGCGATGGCGCGACTGGCGCAGGACTTCAACGTCCGCTACCCGCTGGTCGATGGGCAGGGCAATTTCGGCAATATCGACGGGGATAACCCGGCCGCCTCGCGCTACACCGAGGCCCGCATGACCGCTTTTGCCGAAGCGCTGCTGGACGGGCTGAATGAGAATGCCGTTGATTACCGCGACAATTACGACGGCACGCTGCAAGAGCCGGTGGTGCTGCCTGCCAGCTATCCGAACCTGCTGGCCAACGGGTCCTCGGGGATCGCGGTGGGCATGGCCACGAATATCCCGCCGCATAATCTCGAAGAGCTGATCAACGGCTGTTTGCACCTGATCAAAGCGCCGAATGCGCGGGACGAGACCTTGCTGGAGCATATTCCGGGGCCCGATTTTCCGACGGGCGGCATCATTGTCGAGCCGCGCGAGACTATCTTGCAAACCTATGCGACCGGGCGGGGCGCGTTCCGGCTGCGGTCGAAATATGAGGTGGAGGATCTGGGGCGCGGCCAGTGGCAGATCGTGGTCACGGAGATCCCCTATCAGGTCCAAAAGTCCAAACTGATCGAAAAGATCGCGGAGCTGATCCAGACCAAGAAGATCCCCATTCTGGCCGATGTGCGCGACGAGAGCACCGACGATATCAGGCTGATCCTTGAGCCGCGCTCCAAGAATGTCGACCCGGATGTGCTGATGGGCATGATGTTCCGCAATTCCGATCTGGAGACCCGGTTCTCGATGAACCTGAACGTGCTGATCGACGGGATGACGCCGAAAGTGTGCTCCCTGAAAGAGGTGCTGCGCGCGTTTCTCGATCATCGCCGCGACGTGCTGGTGCGGCGCTCGCGCCACCGTCTGGAGAAGATCGACCACCGTTTGGAGGTGCTGGAAGGCTTCATCATTGCCTTCCTCAACCTCGACCGCGTGATCGACATTATCCGTTATGATGACGACCCGAAAACCGCGCTGATGTTCGAGGATTGGGGCAAGACCCATGTGCGCGCCACCTCTGAGAAAGACTATGTCGGCCCGGTCAAAACCAGCGAGGAGCCGTCGCTGACGGAGGTGCAGGCGGAGGCGATTTTGAACATGCGCCTGCGCTCCTTGCGGCGTCTGGAAGAGCTTGAGCTGAAGGCCGAGCGCGACGCGCTGATGCTGGAACGCGCGGAGATCGAGGACCTGCTCGACAGTGATGATTTGCAATGGAAGCGCATTGCCGACGAGCTGCGCGAGACCCGCAAGACATTCGGCAAAAGCACCAAAATCGGCGCGCGGCGGACGCAATTTGCCGAAGCCGTCGAGTTCGAAGAGGTGCCGCTTGAGGCGATGATCGAGCGCGAACCGATCACGGTGGTCTGCTCGCAAATGGGCTGGATCCGGGCGATGACGGGCCATATCGACCTGGGCCGCGAGCTGAAATTCAAAGACGGCGACGGGCCGCGTTTCATCTTCCATGCGGAGACCACGGATAAGCTGCTGGTCTTTGGCTCGAACGGGCGGTTTTACACGCTGGGGGCCTCCAACCTGCCCGGCGGGCGCGGCATGGGGGAGCCGCTCAGGCTGATGGTGGACCTGCCCAACGAGGCGCAGATTGTGGACCTGTTCCTGCATGACCCGGCGCGCAAGCTGCTGGTGGCCTCAAGTGCCGGCGACGGGTTTATGGTGCCGGAACAGGACGTGGTGGCGCAGACGCGCAGCGGCAAGCAGGTGCTCAACGTCAAGGACGACACGCGCGCGGTGATCTGCAAGCCGGTGACAGGCGATCACTTGGCGATTGTCAGCCAGAACGGCAAGTTTCTGGTCTTTCCCACCGCTGAGCTGCCCGAGATGGGGCGCGGCAAAGGCGTGCGGCTGCAAAAATACAATATGGCGCGGGGCAAACAGGGCTCCCTCGAGCTGGATGGCGGCTTGGCAGACCTGACCACTTTTGTCTGGGACGAGGGCCTCAGCTGGGAGATGGGCGGCGGCAAAACCCGCACGGAGCCCGACATGTCCGAATGGCTCGGCAAACGCGCCGGCGTGGGCAAACGCCCGCCTTACGGGTTTCCGAAGACTTACAAGTTCTCCTAGCCAAAACCTTCCGGGCGCTCACCGCTGATTTGCAGCCCAGCACTACCCTGTTTCATCTTGGCAAAAATATGCCGGGGGTTTGGGGGCTGGCCCCCAACCTGTCGGCGCGCCAAAGGCGCGGCGAAACATAAATCACGCCTCCTCCACATTCAGCCAGACCCCGCCTTCGGGTCGCAATGTCAGGATCAGCACTGGCTTGGGGTCCTTGCCCGGCACGCGGGTGAAGCGGAACCGCGACAGGATCGTGGCCAGCATGATCACCGCCTCTTGGATGGCGAAGCTTGCGCCGATGCAGATGCGGGGCCCGTCGCCGAAAGGCAGGTAGGCGTAGCGGTCGACCGGGGCCTCGCCCAGAAAACGGTCGGGGTTGAATTGGTGCGGGTCGTCCCAGAGCAGATGCGAGCGGTGCAGCGCGTAGATCGGCAGGGTGACGGTGTCTCCCTTGGCGATTTTGCGGTCGCAGAGCGTGTCGGGCTTTTGCGCGGTGCGCGACAGAAACGCGGCGGGGGGGTAGAGGCGCAGCGTCTCGTCGATTACGGCGCGGGTATAGGGCAGGTCGGCCAGGTCATCCGCGCCTGCGGTGCGGCCTTGCAAGACGCCTTGCGCCTCTTCGCGCAGCTTGTCCTGAACGCCCTCGTCGAAGGCGCAAAGGTAGAGCGCCCATGACAGGGTCAGGGCAGTGGTTTCATGGCCCGCGACGATGAAGGTGAGCAGGTTGTCGCGCAGCTCGGCGGTGTTCATGGTGCGTTTGGTTTTGGGGTCCTCGCCCGCCAAAAGCAGGTCGAGCAGGTCCGGCACGTCACCGGGGCCTTTGTCGCGGCGGGCGTCGATGACGCTGTCGGACATCTCCTTCATTTGCTTCATCGCGCCGCTGGACAGCATCCGCGCGGGGCGCGGGATCCAGTTGGGCAGCGCAAAGAGATCAAACAGCGAGACTTTCGCGGATTGGTCAATATAGCCATCCACCGCGCGGTGCACGGCGGCGCGGTCAAACTGCTCGTCGCCGGAGAATGTGACGTCGGAGATCACCTCGAAGGCGGCGGTCATCATCTCTTGATACATATCCGCGCCGCGCCCGGCATGGGCCGCGATCCGCGCGCAGGAGCGGTCCGCCGCGGCGGACATGATCGGGGCAAGATTGGCGATGTTGCGATGAGTGAAGACCGGGGCTGCGGCGCGGCGTTGCCAGCGCCAATGCGCGCCCTCGGCCACGAACAGGCTTTCGCCAATGGCGGGGCGCAGGATGTTTTTGGTGACGTCGGATTTGGGGTAGCTCTCGACCTCCTCCAGCAGGACACGCCGCAGCGCGGTGGGGTCCATCAGCATGTGCCAAGGCTTGCCCATTTTGCCTGACACAATCGGCTGGTGCAGCGCGATTTCGGGGATCAGCTCAAGGATATTGCGCCGCGCGGCGGAGAGCGATTTCAGCACGCCCCAAGCCTCGGTCACGAGGGGGACTTTGGGCGGGGTGGGGTGCGATGTGTCGGCCATAGGGTTAAGTATATGTGGCCCAAGCGCCACGGCAAGCGGGTGCGCCGATTGCACGCAGGGGGGCGTGCGGGTAAGGCTGAGCCAGCTTTCCCGGGGGGCCGCCATGATCCGCATACTCATCACCATCGCTGCCTGTCTGGCGCTGACCGCCTGCGCCGTGCCGGATCCTGAGTTGGAAGAGCAGGTCAATCTGGGCGATTTCCGGCTGCTGGGCAACGTGGCTGTGACCACGAATGCGCGCAAGATGGGGGTCTCGCGCGATGCCACGGCCGAGGAATGGGAGGCCGCTTTGGAAGGCGCGATTGAGAAGCGGTTCGCGCGTTACGAGGGCGAGACGCCCTACACGATCAGCTATTCGTTGGATGGCTATATACTGGCGACCAAGGCCGGGCGGCTGGCGCTGGCGCCACGCTCGGTGATGAGCATGACGGTGCATGTCTGGCAAAACGACCCGCTGGACCGGCTGGAAGACCGCTCCAAGCAGTTGCTGATTTTTGAGGGGCTGGACGGGGAAACCGTGATTGGCTCCGGCCTGTTTCGCGACCGGGACGAGCAGATGGCCAATCTGGCCGCGCAGTTCTCCAAAGCTGTGGAGCGCTGGCTTGTCGCCAATGGCGATCTGTTCGGCGTGGGCGTCAGCGAGGAGGCCCTGGAGGCCGCCAAACAGGATGACGCGGATGAGATCGCCAGACAGGTGCAGGCCGAGGGCGCGCCTGCTGCCAACTGAGGGTTGATTTTTCTCACACCTGCGAATAGGTAGCGCCCGAAGAGAAATGGGGGCGCGCATGCCCCACCAATTGAAGGGCGCCTTTCGAGATGGCAAAAGCAAAGTTTGAACGCACGAAACCGCATGTGAATATCGGCACGATTGGTCACGTTGACCACGGCAAGACGACGCTGACGGCGGCGATTACGAAGTATTTTGGCGACTTTCAGGCCTATGACCAGATTGACGGCGCGCCTGAGGAAAAAGCCCGCGGGATCACCATTTCCACGGCGCATGTTGAGTATGAGACCGACAGCCGCCACTACGCGCATGTCGACTGCCCCGGACACGCAGACTACGTCAAGAACATGATCACTGGTGCGGCGCAAATGGATGGCGCTATTTTGGTGGTGAACGCCGCTGACGGCCCGATGCCCCAGACGCGCGAGCACATCCTGCTGGGCCGCCAGGTGGGCATCCCCTACATGGTCGTCTACATGAACAAAGTGGATCAGGTGGATGATGACGAGCTGCTTGAGCTGGTTGAAATGGAAATCCGCGAGCTGCTGTCCTCCTACGAATACCCCGGCGACGATATTCCGGTGATCCCGGGCTCGGCTCTGGCCGCGATGGAAGGCAACACGCCTGAGATCGGCGAAGAGTCGATCAAGAAGCTGATGGCCGCTGTGGACGAGTATATCCCGACCCCTGCGCGCGCCGTGGACCAGCCATTCCTGATGCCGATCGAGGACGTGTTCTCGATCTCTGGTCGCGGGACTGTTGTGACGGGCCGTGTTGAGCGCGGCGTGATCAATGTGGGCGACGAGATCGAGATCGTGGGCATCCGCGACACCTCGAAAACGACTTGTACCGGCGTTGAGATGTTCCGCAAGCTGCTCGACTCGGGCGAAGCTGGCGACAATATCGGCGCGCTGCTGCGCGGCGTTGACCGCGAAGGCGTCGAGCGCGGCCAGATCCTGTGCAAGCCCGGCTCCGTGAAGCCGCACACCAAGTTCGAGGCCGAGGCCTATATCCTGACCAAAGAAGAAGGCGGGCGTCACACGCCGTTCTTCGCCAACTACCGCCCACAGTTCTACTTCCGCACCACGGATGTGACGGGCACGGTTGAGCTGCCGTCGGGCACCGAGATGGTGATGCCGGGCGACAACCTGAAGTTCGACGTCGAGCTGATCGCGCCGATCGCGATGGAGCAAGGCTTGCGTTTTGCTATCCGCGAAGGTGGGCGTACGGTTGGTGCGGGGGTCGTTTCGAAAATCACTGAGTGATTTAGGATATCAACACCAGTGCGCGGCAGGTGATTTTGGCTCAGCCAAAATCACCGAGAGCAGCACTCCGGTTGAGCTATAGCGGTGGGGTGAAACCCCACCCTACGGAAACAAGAAAGCCGCTCCCGAAAAGGGGGCGGCTTTCCCTTATTCTAGGAGAAATTTGGTGGCTATTTCAGAATTTGGAAGCAAAGTTATAGAGGATGTAGGCTATTACGTTTACGTGTTAGTCGATCCACGTACAGAGAGACCATTTTACATTGGGAAAGGAAAAGGCTCTCGCGTTTTTTCGCATGAGCTTGAGGCTGATGAGACCGAAATTGAGAGCTCTAAGCTTCAGCAGATTCGTGACATTCGGGCTGAAGGGTTGCAGGTGCGTAAGCAACTTGTCAGGCACGCTATGACTGAAAAAGAAAGCCTGCTCGCAGAGTCAGTCCTGATTGATTTCTTAAAGACCTATGATCTCGGCTTGACCAATATTGCTGCGGGTCATCACACCAGCGCATTTGGAATGATGACGGTTGAGGAGATAACGCGAAAATACATGGCCCCGCCGCTGGAGCAGCTTGAAGATGGTTTCGTCATTATCAACATTAACAAGCGATATCGCGAAGCCAAAGGCAACGCAGATTTTTATGAAGTGACGCGTGGTAGTTGGGTCATCCAAGATGATCGAATTTCAAGCCTAAACTACGCCTTGGCAGAGTATAAAGGCTTCATCGTGGAGGCGTTTGAGATTGAACCGGAAGGCTGGCACAAAGACGAGGTTTCTGGGCGCTGGACTTTCTCTGGCCGTGTTGCTCCGGACAGCGTTCGCTCTCGATATCTGAATCGCCGGATCTACAAAGCCAAGGGAACAGCAAACCCGATTTCTTATCGACTGCAAGTGCCGAAAGCGTAGCGCCCAGCCCGGAATCAAGCGGCAAAGCCGCGCCGGGCCAGCGGTCGTCCGTCCCGTAGGGCGGCCGCTTTTGCTGGCCATGCGCCTCGCGGGCATCGGAAGATGTGTTTGGCCACCATAAAGTACACCGATCATAGGAATCTGCGGCCACCCACGGACGACCGCCGGCCCGGCCACTGGTGGTGACTTGATCGCCACCCCGCGGTCAGGCGACGCCCAGCTGTGACCTAGGCTGTTTATCCCAGCGTGTCCCAGTAAGCCTGTGCCAGAGCGATCATCTCGTCGGGGCCCTGATCGAAGGCTTTGCCGCCGCGGCGGGCGAAGAAGACGTAGAGTTTGTCACCGTGGATGCGCCAGATTTCGGGGTCGGCGGGGACGCGTTTGCGCAGGGACATGGCGCGGGTGCAGTAGCCTCCGAATTGGGGGGCGTAGCGGTCGGGGTTGGCCTGAAACAGGGCCGCGTCCTCAGGCGTGGCGAAGTTCCATTTCGCGCCTTTCCACGTGACGGAGGTGGCGCGTTTGCCTTCCGCTGCTTTGCCAGCGGTGAAATAGGCGGTGGTGTCATATCCTTTGAGCGCGTGGCCCGTCTGGTTCAGGCTGTAGCGGCTTTTCTTGGCGGCCAGCGCTGCGGAGGGCAGGGCGGCCGCCGCTGCAAGAGAGACGCATAGCGTGCGGCGGGTCAGGGGCATCATGGGGTGGCTCACTGGGCTCAGGCGGTGGAGGGGATGAAGTTCAGCGCCGCGCCGTTGATGCAGTGGACCTGCTGGCGCTCCACGGTCAGCAGGTGACCCAGATGGCTGCCGCAGCGGCGGCAATGGACCTCGAAGAACACGTCGCCGCTGGTCATGGAGTTGCCGTATTGCGGCACGGGGCCGTCGATGGCGGTCAGAACGGCGTTGGTTTCCGAATGGGTGAAGAACACCCAGCCTTTGTTCAAAGGCACTTTCCACGCGGCGTCGAAGGCTTCAAGGTCGCAGCCTTTGCAGTGATACATGCCGGCGCGGGCCTCGTCCCAGAGGGGGCTGCTTTTGGGCAGCTCGGTCGCGCCCTGGCGCAGGATATGGTACTCAGCGTCCGACAGCATCTCGCTCCATTCGGCTTCTGAGCGGGTGACCTCATAGGTGAAGTTGCCGCCTTCCGTCATGGCAAGCGTGGCGGGTGGCTCTGCCGGGTAGGCCTTGGTGGCGGCGCCGAGCGCCATTGCGGAAAGCGCGGTGGTGCCGATGAAGGCGCGGCGTGAGACGGCCGGGTTTGCGGGCTGGGCGGTGCGGGCAGATTGGGGCGTGTTATGTGACATGGTGGTCCTCCGTTACGTGTGATCCTAGGCGAAGACCTCGGGATTGGGCCAAGCAAAAGATTGTGAACAAAAGGGAGCGCCGCTGCGGGCGTGTCATAGCCAAGTCGTGGCCAAGTTTTGCCGTTGATGCGAGTAGATACTTGCAAAGCCAAGGCGGCTTGCGTAACACAACGCCCAAGTGCAGGGGATTAGCTCAGTTGGTAGAGCGCCGGTCTCCAAAACCGAAGGTCGTGAGTTCGAGTCTCTCATCCCCTGCCACTTACGTTTCGCCGCGCTGACGCCTTTCGCTTGGGGTTCACGTGACGCGCAAATTTCCGAGTGACGTTTTATGAAATGCCTGCCCGACATCATTTATGACGCGGATAACCATCTGGCGTTGGACCTGTATCTGCCCGACAATCTGCGGGCCGAGGCCTGCGTGATCTATGCCCATGGCGGCGGGTTTCTGGCCGGTGGGCGCGACCATGTCGAAGCGGTTCATTTTGCCAAGTATTTCACCGATGCAGGCTTCGCGCTGGCCTCCGTCAGCTACCGGTTGGGCACGCCTGCGGCGGCGTTCAATGCGCGCGATCAGGGCTATATTGCGGATGACGCGGCGCGCAGCGCGCGGATTGGGCTGACGCTGTCGCCGAAGCTGTACGGACCTGCGTTTTTCGCGGCGATGGAAGACCTGTCCAAGGCGGTGTCTTTCCTTTGGATGGAAGGGCAGTCGATCGGTATAGCCACGCCCAAGGTGGGCATCTTGGGCGTCTCGGCAGGTGGCATCGCGGCGCTGGCACTGGCTTATCCGCCCGCGCTGTGGCGGCACCGGGTCAGCCGGCCTGACGCGGTTGTGGCGATTTCGGCGGCCTTTGTGCAGCCGTGGCGGCTGGAGGAGGACGGGCCGCCCTGCCTGATGATCCACGGGGTGCGCGACCGGATGATTCACCTGCGAAACGGCCGGATTGCGGCGATGCGGGCCGAACAAGTGGGCGCGCCCGTGACGTTGCACAACACCCGCGTGGCCGGGCATCTGGCGCAGGTTGATCTGGTATTGGACTGCAAGACACGGCACGGGGAGTGCTATATGCAGCTTGTGCTCGACGAGTTTGCGCGGCTGCGCGACGGCTGAGAGTTTCGGGCTAGATCTCCTCGCCGCGCTCCAGAAGACGGTCGATCAGCTGGCGTTGCAGCGGCACGCTGTCGCCGCCGCCAAAGCTCATCGCGCCGCCCGTATAGAGCGAGCCGTAGGTCTTGGCGAGGTTCACCGCCTGGCCCAGCCCGGAGATGAACTGGTCCTTTTCCAAGGGCGAGAGCGGGTGGATATAGACCCCCCAGAGACGGCCCTGCGCAATGGCGTAGCGGGCATCCAGCGCGGTGTCGAAATTGGCCTGCATGACGCGCATGACCTCCTCGCCGGTCATATCCGAGATCGAGCGGATCGGCACCATGGCCCGCATCCGGTCGGCGCGGGCGTCGGTGACGATCAGGATCGGCACATCCTCGATGGTCATCTGAAACTGCGCGCCGTTGTTGCGGTTGTCGGGGTCGAGCGTGGTGATGATCTCGCCCAGACGGGTCAGGGTCATGGGCGGCTCGGCCTGCAGTGTCGGCTCCGTTTGGGCGGGTGCCTCTGGTTCAGCCTGCTGGGCCATTGTGGGCAGCGCGAGCGCGCCTGCCAAGAGAGGGAGGGCCAGAAGGGCGGCGTAGGCGGGCAGGGGCAGGCGCATAGGTGGGGCTCCGGTTGGGCGGCGTTGATCCGAGCCTAAGCGCGGCAAGGTCGGTTTGAAAACCCACCTTTTGGTGAGGCGCATGTCATATTCGTGTCATCGCGACCTCTTGCAAAACCGGCCTGCGCGCCGTATCTGCATCCCAAGCACGCAACCGAAGAGGCCAAACCCATGGCGTTCACCAACCCGGCACAATTCATCCAGCAGACCCGCGCCGAAGTCGCCAAGGTTGTCTGGCCCACCCGCCGCGAGGTGGTGTTGACCACGGTGATGGTGTTCATCATGGCCACGCTGACGGCCATCTTCTTCAGCCTTGTCGATCTGGCCATCCGGTCCGGGCTGAACGGGGTGTTCGGCCTGTTTTAGACCGGGCTGCGGCGCGGGGTGGTTTTCGGCCCCATTTTCGCGGCTCTGGGCCTTGAATTCTGGCCCGTGTCGGCGTAATTCACCGCTCACAACAGTTTATGGCGCGTGTCGATTCGAGATGCGCGCTGTTTTTTTATCGGCGGGCGGCAGTTAACCCGTTGAGCGACAATCTGAATTTCCGGGTGTGACTGGCCCGGCGCAACAAATGGGATCGCAGCACAATGGCAAAACGGTGGTATTCGGTCAGCGTGCTCTCCAATTTTGAAAAGCGGATTGCGGAGCAAATTCGCCAATCTGTCGAAGAAAACGGGTTGCAGGAAGATTTCGGCGAGGTGCTGGTGCCGACCGAAGAGGTCATCGAAATTCGCCGCAACAAGAAAGTCACCGCCGAGCGCCGCTTCATGCCGGGCTACGTGCTGGTGCATATGGAAATGTCGGATGCGGGGTATCACCTGATCAACTCGATCAACCGCGTCACCGGCTTTCTGGGCCCGCAAGGCAAGCCGATGCCGATGCGTGACGCCGAAGTGCAGGCCATTCTGGGCCGCGTTCAGGAGAACGAGGGCGAAGGCCCACGCTCCACCATCGTGTTCGATGTGGGCGAGAATGTGAGTGTGACCGACGGGCCGTTTGAAGGCTTCTCGGGCATGGTTGAAGAAGTCGATGACGAGAACCAGCGCCTGAAGGTGACGGTCTCAATCTTTGGCCGGGCCACCCCGGTCGAGCTGGAATTCACGCAGGTCACCAAAGCGACCTGAGTGCAGTCTGTGGGAGGCGAGGCGCGCGCGCGTGTCGGACCGCACCACTATAACGAAGACCCGGCGGGACGCGTCCTGCACGGGAGTTGAAAAGGAGAGGCCACATGGCCAAGAAAATCGCTGGCACGATGAAGCTGCAGGTTCCTGCAGGTCAAGCCAACCCATCGCCCCCCGTGGGCCCTGCGCTGGGTCAGCGCGGGATCAACATCATGGAATTCTGTAAGGCGTTCAACGCCAAGACCGCAGACATGGAGCCCGGCGCCCCATGCCCGACCGTGATCACCTATTATCAGGACAAGTCCTTCTCGATGGACATCAAGACGCCGCCTGCGTCCTACTACCTGAAAAAGGCCGCCAAGGTGAAATCCGGCGCCAACACCCCGTCGCGCGAGATCGTGGGTTCGGTCACCTCCAAGCAGCTGCGCGAGATCGCAGAAGCGAAGATGAAAGACCTGAACGCAAACGATATTGAAGGCGCAATGCTGATCATCGCGGGCTCGGCCCGCTCCATGGGCATCGAGGTGAAGTAATGGCTAAAGGTAAACGCACACTCGCGGCTCGCGAGCAATTCGCAGGCAAGCGCGACGTCACCGTCGAAGAAGCTGTGGCCCTGGTGAAGAACAACGCCAAGGCCAAGTTTGACGAGACCGTCGAGATCGCCATGAACCTCGGTGTTGACCCACGCCACGCGGACCAAATGGTGCGCGGCGTTGTGGCTCTGCCAAACGGCACCGGCAAAGACGTCCGCGTTGCGGTATTCGCCCGTGACGCCAAGGCTGATGAAGCCAAGGCGGCTGGCGCTGACATTGTTGGCGCAGAGGACCTGATGGAAATCGTGCAAGGCGGCAAGATCGACTTTGATCGCTGCATTGCAACCCCCGACATGATGCCCATTGTTGGCCGTCTGGGTAAGGTGCTTGGCCCCCGCAACCTGATGCCGAACCCGAAAGTGGGCACGGTGACTATGGATGTGGAAGCCGCCGTCAAAGCTGCCAAAGGCGGCGAGGTTCAGTTCAAGGTTGAGAAAGCTGGTGTTGTTCATGCGGGTGTGGGCAAAGCGTCCTTCTCCGAAGACAAGCTGGCCGAGAACGTCCGGGCCTTTATCGGCGCGGTCTCCAAGAACAAGCCAGCGGGCGCCAAGGGCACCTATATGAAGAAGATCGTTGTGTCCTCGACTATGGGCCCAAGCGTCACGATCAATGTAGACAGCGGCATGGGCAACTAAGCCCCCTTTCGCAGTCAAAGTTTAGAAGGCGGGTCTCAATGGCCCGCCTTTTTTGCGTTTTGTGGCCAGAAATCTGCCGATAACATGCGGAATTCTTGCGACTTTTTGCCGAGATTTTCAAATTTGAATGGCCCCGTTCGGATTTGCCACATTTTCGCCTTACTCATTTCTTTCAAGTTAACCGGAATGAAAACAGAGGTCGGATGCTGCCCAGATCCCCTCATTTGCTTGTATAAGGGGATCGTATGTTTGCGTTGAATGGACAAAAATGGGGGCCTTCTGAAGGCGGAACGGCCAGCGGCCCAGTGTATTGGGATCCCGGCGATTTTGTCCAAGACCTGGATTTCAACCGCAGCCTTTATACCGAGCAGGACTTTATCGACACGCTGGCCAGCGCGTTTCAGGCCTGGGAAGATGTCTCGGGTATCGACTTCGAGATGGCAGATATCTCCAACGCGGCGGACATCACCTTTGCCGCAGCCCCGCTGGACGGCAACACGGTTGGCCTTGCGCAATATTCGTTCCGCAACACGGGCGGCGAGTTTCAGGAGCTGACCTCCGCGAGGATCACCTTTGACGACCCGCGCACATGGTCGCCTGACGGCGATGGCGGCACGGATTTTTATGCGGTGGCGCTGCATGAGATTGGGCATGCGATTGGTCTGGGCCATGTCAACGACCCGACCGAAATTCTGAACCCGACTATCTCGACCGACGAGCTTGGCGACGGGGATATTGACGGCGCGCAGGCGCTGTACGGACCGGCCGCCGGAACTGCGCCAGCACCTGCACCTGCACCCGAGCCTGAACCGGAGCCGGAACCCGAGCCCGAGCCTGCGCCGGAGCCGGAACCCGAGCCTGAGCCAGAACCTGAGCCTGAACCGGAGCCAGAGCCCGAACCAGCTCCTGAACCTGAACCCGAACCTGAGCCGGCACCACCACCACCCCCGCCGCCTCCACCTCCTCCGCCGCCGCCCCCTCCACCTCCGGCGGCCCCTGAGGCGGAGCCGGAGCCTGGGCCTGCTCCAGAGGCTGAACCGATTGCCGATGATGATGGCGGCAGTGGCGCGGGGGGTATCCTTGCGATTGCTGGCATTGGTGCGCTGATTGCCATTCTGGGCAGCCTTGGCGGGCTGGCTGGCGGTGCGCTGGCCGGGCTGAGCTTTTTGGGCGGCGGCGGTGGCGGCGGGGCTGCGTTTGGCGCAGCCGTGGCGCTTGGCCGGGTTGACGAGACCGAACCTGACGAGGGTGACGAGGCCTCGGATGACGCGGTGACCATGTTTAGCACTTTCGGCTGCCCGTCCTGCGGCGGTGCCGGGTGCAGCGCGTGTGCGCCTGATTTCGAGGGTGACACGGCTGAGCCATTGGTCGTGCCGACGGAACCTGCGCTGGAGATCTTCTCCAGCAGCGCGGCCGGGTGTCCCTCTTGTGGCGGCGCCGGATGCAGCAGCTGCACGCCTGAGCAATTTGAAGAGACCACCCTGTCGGACTTCTTTGCCTCAGAGATCATGCTGCCCGAGGTAGCGGTGCCTGAAGTAACGGTGCCTGAGATTGCGCTGCCTGAAGGCGCGGGACCAGAGACCTCCGTGCTGGCCTTGGCCAACCCGATTGAGGAGATCGCGGGCTTCCCTGTTGTGGCCTTTGACGAAAGCTCGCAAGGCTGCCCGTTTTGTGGCGACAGCGCGTGTTCAAGCTGTGGTCAGCTTGATGACGGCGCGGGCGATGGCTACATGGTCTGACGGCATGGCCCTGCCTGCGGGGCGATGATCCGAAGTTTGGGGTTTTCACGCCCACCGGATCCGTTTATGGAACCCGATATGTGCCGCGCGATTCTACGTGCGGCATATTTCGTCCAAGACGGTGGGTGCTGCCATCCGGTTGCATAATTCCTGCCTGAGACGGGTAGACCAGATTGACCGAGGCTCAGTCCTCCGGGTGGTTTGGAGTCCCGTTGCCCAAGGACTCAACCGCCGGAGTGATCCGGTAAGACTGAGCCGGGGGGAAACCCCCATAATTGGAGTAAAACTGTGGATAGAGCCCAGAAAGAGAAATTGGTCGAGGAACTCGGCCAGATCTTCGAAAGCTCTGGCGTCGTTGTGGTCAGCCACTACGAAGGTATCACGGTTGCCGAGATGCAGGACCTGCGGGCGCGTATGCGCGAAGCTGGCGGGTCTGTGCGTGTTGCCAAGAACAGGCTCGCCAAAATCGCCCTTGAGGGTCAGCCCTGCGCAAGCATTGCCGATTACCTGAAGGGGATGACCGTTCTCGCCTATTCCGAGGACCCCGTTGCCGCCGCGAAAGTGGTGCAAGACTATTCCAAGGAGAACGAAAAGCTCGTCATCCTTGGTGGGGCCATGGGCGAAAACGCGTTGGATGTCGCTGGTGTGAAAGCCGTGGCTGCGATGCCAAGCCGCGAGGAGCTTATTGCTTCCATCGTGGGTTGTATCGGCGCCCCTGCCTCGAACATCGCCGGCGCGATTGGCGCACCTGCTTCGAACATCGCAAGCATCATCAGCACCGTCGAGGACAAGGCAGCCGCCTAGTCCTCGGGACCAGATACCTGCGTGGGGTTGAAACCTCGTCGTTGGAACACACCTTAACAGAACGGAAACAGTATAATGGCTGATCTGAAAAAACTCGCGGAAAGCATCGTCGGTCTGACGCTTCTGGAAGCACAAGAACTGAAAACCATCCTCAAAGACGAGTATGGCATCGAGCCCGCCGCTGGCGGCGCAGTGATGATGGCTGGTGGCGGCGACGCCGGTGGCGCAGCTGCGGAAGAGAAAACCGAATTTGACGTGATCCTGGTGGCCGCTGGCGCATCCAAAATCAACGTCATCAAAGAGGTTCGCGGCATCACAGGCCTGGGCCTGAAAGAAGCAAAAGACCTGGTCGAAGCTGGCGGCAAAGCTGTCAAAGAAGGCGTCGACAAGGCCGAAGCAGAAGAGATCAAGGGCAAGCTGGAAGCAGCTGGCGCAGAAGTCGAACTGAAGTAATCCGGGCGCCGTTGGCGCTCGTAAAAAGACAAGCTGGTCCCGAATTTTCGGGTCCGGCTTTCCGCGTCTCAGAGAGGGCCTTGTTGGCCAAGGCCTTCTCTAAGGAACGGTAGACCGCTCGGGAGCATGTCTGTGGGATGGCATGCAGGTATTGAGTGACCGCCCTTGTCCAAGTGACCCGCCGCCCGGCCCCGGGGTGTCGTGTCCGAGGAAACTGAAAGGCTGAGACGAGCATGGCTCAAACATACGTTGGTCAAAAACGCATCCGTAAATATTTTGGTAAAATCCGCGAAGTTCTCGCGATGCCAAACCTTATTGAGGTCCAGAAATCCTCCTACGACCTGTTCCTGAAATCCGGCGACCAGCTGGAGCCGATGGACGGCGAAGGCATCAAAGGCGTGTTCCAGTCGGTCTTCCCGATCAAGGATTTCAACGAGACCGCCATTCTGGAATTCGTGAAATACGAGCTGGAAGAACCCAAATACGACGTCGAGGAATGTCAGCAACGCGACATGACCTACAGCGCGCCTTTGAAGGTGACGCTGCGCCTGATCGTGTTTGATATCGACGAGGACACCGGCGCCAAGTCGGTCAAGGACATCAAAGAGCAAGACGTCTTTATGGGCGACATGCCTCTGATGACGCCGAACGGCACCTTTGTTGTGAACGGCACGGAGCGGGTGATCGTCTCCCAGATGCACCGCTCTCCCGGCGTGTTCTTCGACCACGACAAGGGCAAGACGCATTCCTCCGGCAAGCTCTTGTTCGCCTGCCGCATTATCCCGTATCGCGGTTCCTGGCTGGACTTTGAGTTCGACGCCAAGGACGTGGTTTTTGCGCGCATCGACCGTCGCCGCAAGCTGCCTGTCTCGACCCTGCTTTATGCGCTGGGTCTGGACCAAGAGCAGATCATGGAGGCCTATTACGACACCGTCACCTTCAAGGCGGTCAAAAAAGGCGGCTGGTCCACCAAGTTCTTCCCGGAACGGATCAAAGGCACCAAGCCGCTGGCCGATATCATTGACGCCAAGACCGGCGAAGTGATTGCGGAAGCTGGCAAGAAGGTCACCCCGCGCGCCGTGAAGGCGATGATCGATGGTGGCAAAGTGGGCGACGTGCTCTTGCCGTTCGAGGGCATCATTGGGCGCTTTGCGGCCCGCGACATGATCAACGAGGAAACCGGCGAGATCTGGGTTGAAGCCGGCGACGAGCTGACCTGGGAGCTGGACAAGAAGGGCGAAGAGGTCATCGGCGGCACGCTGAAGACCCTGATGGATAACAATGTTAAGGAAATTCCCGTCCTCGACATCGACAACATCAATGTGGGCCCCTACATCCGCAACACCGTGGCCGTGGACAAGAACTTTGGCCGCGACACTGCGCTGATGGATATCTACCGCGTGATGCGTCCGGGCGAGCCGCCCACCGTTGAAGCGGCCTCCGCGCTGTTTGACACGCTGTTCTTTGATGCGGAGCGGTATGACCTGTCCGCCGTGGGCCGGGTGAAGATGAACATGCGTCTTGATCTGGACGCGGAAGACACCGTGCGCACGCTGCGCAAGGAGGACATCGTCTCCTGCATCAAAGCGCTGGTTGACCTGCGCGACGGGCGTGGCGATATCGACGATATTGACCACCTTGGCAACCGTCGTGTGCGCTCTGTGGGCGAGCTGATGGAAAACCAGTACCGCGTCGGCCTGCTGCGCATGGAGCGTGCGATCAAGGAGCGTATGTCGTCGGTCGAGATCGACACCGTCATGCCGCAAGACCTGATCAACGCGAAACCTGCGGCGGCTGCCGTCCGTGAATTCTTCGGCTCCTCGCAGCTGTCGCAATTTATGGACCAAACCAACCCGCTGTCTGAGGTGACGCACAAACGCCGCCTGTCGGCACTTGGACCGGGTGGTCTGACGCGGGAACGTGCGGGCTTTGAGGTGCGCGACGTGCACCCAACGCATTACGGTCGCATGTGTCCGATTGAAACGCCGGAAGGGCCAAACATTGGTCTGATCAACTCGCTGGCGACCTTCGCCCGCGTGAACAAATACGGCTTCATCGAAACACCCTACCGCAAGGTGGTGGACGGCGTTGTCACCGACGAAGTGCAATACATGTCGGCGACAGAGGAAATGCGGCACACTGTGGCGCAGGCGAACGCGAACCTTGATGAAAACATGCGCTTCGTCAACGATCTGGTGTCCACACGCCAGTCGGGCGAATACATGCTGCAATCAAACGCGAATGTTGACCTGATCGACGTGAGCCCCAAGCAGTTGGTCTCCGTTGCGGCGTCGCTGATCCCGTTCCTTGAAAATGACGATGCGAACCGGGCTTTGATGGGCTCGAACATGCAACGTCAGGCGGTTCCATTGCTGCAAGCCGATGCTCCGTTTGTGGGCACCGGCATCGAGGGCGTGGTTGCCACGGACTCGGGCGCAGCGATCCAAGCGAAACGCGGCGGCATCATCGACCAGGTCGATGCGCAGCGTATCGTTGTGCGGGTGACGGATGATCTGGAACCCGGCGATCCGGGCGTGGATATCTATTCCCTGCGCAAGTTCCAGCGGTCGAACCAAAACACCTGCATCAACCAGCGTCCGTTGGTCAAAGTGGGTGGCGTTGTGTCCAAAGGCGAGGTGATTGCCGATGGTCCATCCACCGATATGGGTGAGCTGGCGCTTGGGAAAAACGTGCTCGTCGCGTTTATGCCTTGGAACGGCTACAACTATGAGGACTCCATCCTGATCTCCGAGCGCATCGCGCGTGACGACGTGTTTACCTCGATCCATATCGAGGAATTCGAGGTCGCCGCCCGTGACACCAAGCTTGGGCCAGAGGAAATCACGCGTGACATCCCCAATGTCGGTGAAGAAGCTTTGCGCAACCTCGACGAGGCGGGCATCGTCTATATCGGCGCGGATGTGGAGCCGGGCGACATTCTGGTCGGCAAGATCACACCTAAGGGCGAAAGCCCGATGACGCCGGAAGAAAAGCTTCTACGCGCCATCTTTGGTGAGAAGGCCTCCGACGTGCGGGATACGTCTTTGCGCGTGAAGCCGGGTGACTTCGGGACTGTCGTGGAAGTGCGCGTCTTCAACCGCCACGGCGTTGAAAAAGACGAGCGGACCGTGCAAATCGAGCGTGAAGAGGTCGAGCGTCTGGCGCGTGACCGTGACGACGAAATGGGCATTCTGGACCGCAACATCTACGCGCGTCTGCAAGGCATGATTCTTGGCAAGAAGGCCGTGAAAGGTCCGAAAGGCGTCAAGCCGAACTCGGAAATCACGCCTGAAATGCTGGAAATGCTGTCGCGCGGTCAATGGTGGCAGCTGGCACTGGCCGAGGAAACCGAGGCCGCAGCGGTCGAGGCTCTCAACAGCCAGTACGAGGCGCAAAAGCGTGCTCTGGAAGCCCGTTTCGAGGACAAGGTCGAGAAAGTCCGCCGCGGCGACGACCTGCCACCGGGCGTGATGAAAATGGTCAAGGTCTTCGTGGCTGTGAAGCGCAAGCTGCAACCGGGTGACAAAATGGCCGGCCGTCACGGCAACAAAGGGGTGATCTCCAAAGTTGTGCCGATGGAGGACATGCCGTTCCTTGAGGATGGTACTCCGGTCGATTTCTGTCTGAACCCGCTGGGCGTGCCGTCGCGTATGAATGTCGGGCAAATCCTTGAAACCCATATGGGTTGGGCCGCACGTGGTCTGGGTCTGAAGATCGACGACGCGCTTGATGATTTCAAACGCACCGGCGACAGCCAGCCCGTTCGTGACGCGTTGCAGCACGCTTATGGCGACGAGACCTTCAACGAGGCCTTCGGCAACATGATCGACGTCGACATGATCGAAAGCGCTGAAGCCGTCCGCAAGGGCGTGCCGATTGCGACGCCGGTCTTTGACGGTGCGAAGGAAAGCGATGTGAACGAGGCTTTGACCAAAGCCGGGTTCGACACGTCGGGTCAGTCGGTGCTCTATGACGGTCGCACGGGGGAGCAGTTTGCGCGTCCTGTCACGGTCGGCGTGAAGTATCTGCTGAAACTGCACCACCTTGTGGACGACAAAATCCACGCACGCTCCACCGGGCCTTACAGCCTTGTCACGCAGCAACCTCTGGGCGGTAAAGCCCAGTTCGGCGGCCAGCGTTTCGGGGAGATGGAGGTTTGGGCACTGGAGGCCTACGGCGCGGCTTACACCTTGCAAGAGATGCTGACTGTGAAGTCAGACGATGTTGCGGGTCGGACGAAAGTCTACGAGTCGATCGTCAAAGGCGAGGACAATTTCGAGGCCGGTATCCCGGAATCGTTCAACGTGCTTGTGAAAGAAGTCCGCGGCCTCGGCCTCAACATGGAACTCCTGGATGCGGAGGATGAGGAATAGGGGCGTCAGCCTCTCTTCCCACCCTTCCTTCTGCACATAACCGATAGGTAAAAATATGAACCAGGAACTGACAACCAACCCGTTTAACCCGGTAACCCCGCCAAAGACCTTTGACGAAATCAAAGTCTCCTTGGCCTCCCCGGAGCGGATCCTCTCGTGGTCCTACGGCGAGATCAAGAAGCCGGAAACCATCAACTACCGGACGTTCAAGCCTGAGCGCGACGGTCTGTTCTGCGCGCGTATCTTTGGCCCGATCAAGGATTACGAATGCCTCTGCGGCAAATATAAGCGCATGAAATATCGCGGCGTTGTCTGCGAGAAATGCGGTGTGGAAGTCACGCTGCAAAAGGTCCGTCGTGAGCGTATGGGCCATATCGAATTGGCGGCCCCAGTGGCTCACATCTGGTTCCTCAAGTCGCTTCCATCCCGCATCGGCCTGATGCTGGACATGACGCTGCGCGATCTGGAACGCATTCTCTATTTCGAGAATTACGTTGTGATCGAGCCGGGTCTGACTGACCTGACTTACGGCCAATTGATGAACGAGGAAGAATTCCTCGACGCGCAAGACGCTTACGGCATGGACGCCTTCACCGCCAATATCGGTGCTGAGGCGATCCGCGAAATGCTGGCCGCGATTGATCTGGAAGCCGAAGCCGAGCAGCTGCGCGAAGACCTCGCGGAAGCCACTGGCGAGCTGAAGCCCAAGAAGATCATCAAGCGTCTGAAACTGGTCGAGAACTTCCTTGAGTCCGGCAACCGTCCGGAATGGATGGTCCTAACCGTCGTACCTGTGATCCCGCCAGAACTGCGCCCGCTGGTGCCTCTGGATGGCGGTCGTTTCGCGACGTCCGACCTGAACGATCTCTACCGCCGTGTGATCAACCGGAACAACCGTCTCAAGCGCCTGATCGAGCTGCGTGCACCGGATATAATTGTGCGCAACGAGAAGCGGATGTTGCAGGAATCCGTTGACGCTCTGTTCGACAATGGCCGTCGTGGCCGGACCATCACGGGGGCCAATAAGCGCCCGCTGAAGTCGCTGTCCGACATGCTGAAGGGTAAGCAAGGCCGCTTCCGTCAGAACCTTTTGGGCAAACGCGTCGACTTCTCGGGCCGGTCCGTCATCGTGACGGGGCCGGAGCTGAAGCTGCATCAATGTGGTCTGCCCAAGAAGATGGCGCTGGAGCTGTTCAAGCCGTTCATCTACTCGCGGCTTGAGGCCAAAGGTCTGTCCTCTACTGTGAAACAGGCGAAAAAGCTGGTCGAAAAAGAGCGTCCCGAAGTGTGGGATATCCTCGATGAGGTGATCCGCGAACACCCTGTCATGCTGAACCGTGCGCCCACGCTGCACCGTCTTGGCATTCAGGCGTTCGAGCCGGTGCTGATTGAGGGGAAAGCCATCCAGCTGCACCCGCTGGTCTGTTCGGCCTTTAACGCTGACTTTGACGGCGACCAAATGGCGGTCCACGTGCCGCTGAGCTTGGAAGCGCAGCTTGAAGCCCGCGTTCTGATGATGTCCACGAATAACGTTCTGTCGCCCGCCAACGGTGCGCCGATCATCGTGCCGTCGCAGGATATGATCCTTGGCCTCTATTACATCTCGATGGAGCGTGAGGGCATGGTTGGCGAAGGCATGGTCTTCTCCAATGTGGATGAAGTGCAGCACGCGCTGGACGCTGGCACCGTGCATCTGCACGCCAAAATCCAGGCCCGCCTGCCGCAGATTGACGACGAGGGCAACGAGGTGATGACCCGCTTCGAGACCACGCCGGGCCGTCTGCGTCTTGGCGCGCTCTTGCCGTTGAATGCGAAAGCGCCGTTCGAGCTGGTGAACCGCCTTTTGCGCAAGAAGGAAGTGCAGCAGGTCATCGACACCGTCTACCGCTATTGCGGTCAGAAAGAGTCCGTCATCTTCTGCGACCAGATCATGACGATGGGCTTCCGTGAGGCGTTCAAGGCCGGCATCTCGTTCGGCAAGGATGACATGATCATCCCGGACACCAAATGGCCCATCGTCGATGGCACCCGCGATCAGGTGAAAGAGTTCGAACAGCAATATATGGACGGCCTGATCACCCAAGGTGAGAAGTACAACAAGGTGATTGATGCCTGGTCGAAATGTAATGACCAAGTCACCGATGCCATGATGTCGCGGATCTCGGATTCGGGTCGGGCGGAAGACGGCTCCGAGAACGAGCCGAACTCGGTCTACATGATGGCGCATTCCGGTGCGCGTGGCTCGGTCACCCAGATGAAGCAGCTGGGCGGGATGCGCGGCCTGATGGCCAAGCCAAATGGCGAGATCATCGAGACGCCGATCATCTCGAACTTTAAGGAAGGTCTGACCGTTCTTGAATACTTCAACTCCACCCACGGGGCCCGGAAGGGTCTGTCGGACACGGCGTTGAAAACGGCGAACTCCGGGTATCTGACGCGGCGTCTGGTAGACGTGGCGCAGGACTGCATCGTGCGCATGCATGATTGCGGGACCGAGAACTTCATCAACGCCTCGTCGGCCATCAATGATGGGGAGGTTGTCTCCTCCATCGGTGAGCGCCTGCTGGGCCGCACGGCGGCGGAGGACATTCTTGTTCCCGGCAGTGACGAGGTTCTGGTGGCGCGTGACGAGCTGATTGACGAGCGGAAAGCGGATGCGATTGACGCGGCTGATATTCCGAACGCCAAGATGCGCTCGCCGCTGACCTGTGAGGCCGAAGAGGGCGTCTGCGCCATGTGCTACGGTCGTGACCTTGCCCGTGGTACGCTGGTCAATACCGGTGAAGCTGTCGGCATCATCGCCGCGCAGTCCATCGGGGAGCCGGGCACGCAGCTGACGATGCGGACCTTCCACATCGGCGGTGTTGCCCAAGGTGGCCAGCAGTCCTTCCTGGAAGCCAGCCAAGAGGGTAAGGTCGCGTTTGAAAACGCCTCCATCCTCGAGAATGCGGCTGGCGAAAAGGTGGTCATGGGCCGCAACATGCAGCTCACCATCACGGATGCCAACGGCACCGAGCGTGCGCGTCACAAGATCAGCTACGGCTCCAAACTGCACATCAAGGACAAGGCCAAAGTGGCCCGCGGCGACAAGCTGTTTGAATGGGACCCCTACACGCTGCCAATCATTGCAGAGAAGGACGGTAAGGCCCGTTTCGTGGACCTGATCTCCGGCATTGCTGTCAAAGACGAGACCGATGACGCGACCGGCATGACCCAGAAGATTGTGGTTGACTGGCGTGCGGCACCCAAAGGCAATGACCTCAAGCCTGAGGTTATTCTGGAGGATGCCAATGGCGAGCCTGTACGTCTCGACAATGACAACCCGGCGAAATACCCGATGTCTGTCGACGCCGTCCTGTCCATCGAAGACGGGCAGGACATCAAGGCCGGTGACGTGGTTGCGCGTATCCCGCGTGAGGGGGCCAAGACCAAGGACATCACCGGTGGTCTGCCGCGTGTGGCCGAGCTTTTTGAAGCCCGTCGTCCGAAAGACCACGCGATCATCGCCGAGATTGATGGCTATGTGCGCTTCGGCAAGGACTACAAAAACAAGCGCCGCATCGCGATTGAAAGCTCCGAGGATCCGGATCACAAGGTCGAGTACATGGTGCCCAAGGGGAAACACATCCCCGTGGCCGAAGGCGACTTCGTCCAAAAGGGTGACTACATCATGGACGGCAACCCTGCGCCGCATGACATCCTGTCCATCATGGGTGTGGAGGCCCTAGCCGACTACATGATCGACGAGGTTCAGGACGTCTACCGCCTGCAAGGTGTGAAGATCAACGACAAGCATATCGAGGTGATCGTCCGCCAGATGCTGCAGAAATGGGAGATCAGCGCATCTGGTCAGACCACTCTGCTCAAAGGCGAGCATGTTGATAAGGCCGAGTTTGACGCCGCCAACGAGAAGGCCATCGCACGTGGGCATGCGCCTGCGGAAGGTGAGCCGATCCTGCTGGGCATCACCAAAGCGTCCTTGCAGACTCGCTCGTTCATCTCGGCTGCGTCGTTCCAAGAAACGACCCGCGTGCTCACGGAGGCCTCGACACAAGGCAAGCGTGACAAGCTGATCGGCCTGAAAGAGAACGTCATCGTGGGCCGTCTGATCCCGGCGGGCACTGGTGGGGCGACCCAGCAGATGCGCAAGATCGCCGTGGACCGCGACAACGTGGTCATCGACGCGCGCAAGGCTGAGGCTGAGGCGGCGCTGGCACTGGCGGCTCCTGAGGAGCCCTTGGGCGACGTCTCCGACGACCTGATCGTGGACACCCCAGAGGAAAGCCGCGACGAGTAGGCTTTACGGCATAAGAATTGAAAAAGGCCCCGCTCTTGACTGAGCGGGGCCTTTTTAATTGGGATTGAAGTTCGTCTGCACCGGGAGCCTGTCAAGAAACGGCTGCGCTGGTGTTGCCTAGCGCCAGAAGCCCGTCTTCTTGCGCTTGCGCGCAGCAGGGGCTGTCTTCCAGTTGATCGCGTTGCGCATCCGCGTCGCGTGGTTGTCCTCAACCATTGATTTGGTCGCGTGAATCCAACGATCCGAGACGTAAACCAGCTGGCTGATGTAGAGCAGATTAAGTGCGATAAGAAGCATCATAACGGATGATATCCTCGTAAAATTTGGCCACCGTGTAAGCAATCATGGCGTTAACACATCCCTAATCGGCAAAAAACATGACCAAATTATGGCAGTTTGAACAAAATCTGTTCCGCTGCCTCAATTGAGCAGTGAAGGGAACGCCTCTGGCCGCGGGCATCGGCACCTGCTAGGCGAACCCCATGACCCTCACCCCCAATATACGCGGCGCTTTGTTTATGGCGGGGTCTATGGCGGCGTTTACCACCAATGACGCGTTCATGAAGTCGCTCTCGGGGGATTTGCATCTGGTGCAGGCGATCTTTGTGCGCTCCATCGGGGTGATCGTGCTGCTGGCGCTACTCGCTTGGTCGCAGGGTGCGTTGCGGTTGCGGGTGGCGCGCAGGGATCTGAAGCTGATCGCGCTGCGCTCGGGCGCTGAGATCGTGGCGATTTATCTCTTCATGACCGCGCTGTTCAACATGCCGCTGGCCAATGCGGCGGCGATATTGCAGGCCTTGCCGCTGGCCGTGACGCTGGCAGGCGCGGTGTTTTTGGGGGAGGCCGTGGGCTGGCGCCGGATCGGGGCCATTCTCATCGGCTTTGTCGGCGTGCTCTTGATCGTGCAGCCGGGGGGCGCGGGGTTCACGGTCTACTCGCTTTATGCGCTGGGCGCGGTGGCGTTCGTGACCATCCGCGATCTGGCCGCGCGGCGCTTGTCGGCGGAGATCCCCTCGCTGATGGTCGCATTGCTGACGGCCATCACCATCTGCGTGGCCTTCGGGCTGGCCAGCTTGGGGGTTGAATGGCAACCCTTCACGCCCGCCGCATGGGGCAACCTGATTGGCGCGGGGGTGTTCGTGCTGGGCGGCTACGTCTTTTCGGTCGCCGCCATGCGCGTCGGAGAGATCGGCATGGTCTCGCAATTTCGCTACACGGCGCTTTTGGTGGCGCTGGTTCTGGGGCTCGCGGTGTTTGGCGAATGGCCCGACGCGCTGACGCTTCTGGGTGCTGCGATTGTGGTGGGGACGGGGCTGTTCACCCTGTGGCGGGAGCGCCATGTGGCTCAGGCCAAGTAGCGGGCGGGCTATGGCTGTTGACACCTTACCCTATCCCTTCTAGTAAGCGCGCAATCAGGTCGGATTACACCCGAACTGCACTCAAATTTTGGACGGTCAAGTTCGGGGCGGCTATTGCCCTCAACCTCTGAAACTCCACCGCTCGGAACCCAGGTAGGGTAACCCGATGCGGGCTTTTGTGTTTGCGCAACCGCGATCACGAAAGGCAACAGAAGCCGCCCTGCAAAGGGTGAAACGACAAGCGGGGCGATCTGCCCCAGAGAAAGACGCAAACAAGGGGAAATCCTGAATGCCAACGATCCAACAGCTGATCCGCAAGCCGCGGCAGCCAAAGCGCAAGACCTCGAAGTCCATGCACCTGCAGGAATGCCCGCAAAAGCGCGGCGTCTGCACCCGTGTGTACACAACCACACCGAAGAAACCGAACTCCGCGATGCGGAAAGTTGCCAAGGTGCGCCTGACCAACGGGTTCGAGGTGATCTCCTATATCGGTGGTGAAAGCCACAACCTGCAAGAGCACTCTGTTGTTCTGATCCGTGGCGGTCGTGTGAAAGACCTTCCGGGTGTCCGTTACCACATCCTGCGCGGTGTGCTGGATACCCAAGGCGTCAAAGACCGTAAGCAGCGTCGTTCGAAATACGGCGCCAAGAAGCCTAAGTAAGGAAGAGATCAGATGTCACGTCGTCACGCCGCCGAGAAGCGCCAAGTTTTGCCAGACGCCAAGTTTGGTGACACTGTCCTGACCAAATTCATGAACAACCTGATGATCGACGGCAAGAAGTCGGTCGCAGAACGCATCGTCTACAACGCCTTTGACCGCGTTGAAGACAAGCTGAAGAAAGCCCCGGTGGAAGTGTTCCACGAGGCGCTTGAGCTGATCAAACCCTCCGTCGAAGTGCGCTCGCGCCGCGTCGGTGGTGCGACCTACCAGGTCCCCGTTGAAGTGCGCCCCGAGCGCCGCGAAGCATTGGCCATCCGCTGGCTGATCAAAGCGGCCCGGTCGCGCAACGAGAACACGATGGAAGAACGCCTTGCAGGCGAGCTGATGGATGCCGTCAACTCCCGCGGCTCGGCCGTTAAGAAACGTGAAGACACTCACAAGATGGCCGACGCGAACAAAGCGTTCAGCCACTACCGCTGGTAAGAGGAACGCAGAGCTATGGCACGCGAATATCCACTGGAGCGCTATCGTAACTTCGGCATCATGGCCCATATTGATGCCGGCAAGACGACCTGCTCGGAGCGCATCCTGTATTATACAGGCAAAGAGCATAACATCGGCGAAGTGCATGATGGTGCTGCAACCATGGACCACATGGAGCAGGAGCAGGAACGCGGCATTACGATCACCTCGGCTGCGACCACCACATTCTGGGAGCGCACAGAAGACGGCACCACGCCGGACTCTGAAAAGCACCGCATGAACATCATCGACACCCCCGGCCACGTTGACTTCACCATCGAAGTCGAGCGCTCGCTGGCCGTTCTTGACGGCGCGGTTTGCGTGCTGGATGCGAATGCGGGTGTTGAGCCGCAGACCGAAACCGTCTGGCGTCAGGCCGACCGTTACAAAGTGCCACGTATGGTCTTTGTGAACAAAATGGACAAAATCGGCGCGGATTTCTTCAACTGCGTGCGCATGATCGAAGACCGGACCGGCGCGAAAGCCGTGCCCGTCGGCATCCCAATCGGTGCAGAGACAGAGCTCGAAGGCCTGCTGGACCTCGTGACCATGGAAGAGTGGCTCTGGGAAGGTGAAGATCTGGGCGCGTCCTGGAAGAAAGCACCGATCCGCGACAGCCTGAAAGACATGGCTGACGAGTGGCGCAACAAGCTGGTCGAAGCTGCCGTTGAGCAAGATGACGATGCGATGATGGAATATCTTGAGGGCAACGAGCCTGACGTTCCAACGCTGCGTTCTCTGATCCGCAAGGGCACCTTGTCGATGGCTTTCGTCCCGGTTCTGGGCGGCTCCGCGTTCAAGAACAAAGGCGTGCAGCCTTTGCTTAACGCTGTGGTCGACTATCTGCCGTCTCCTTTGGACGTCGTTGACTATATGGGCTTCAAACCCGGCGACGAGACAGAGACACGCGACATTGCGCGTCGCGCTGATGACGACATGGCGTTCTCCGCGCTGGCGTTCAAGATTTGGAATGACCCGTTTGTTGGCTCGCTGACATTCACACGCATCTATTCCGGCAAGCTGGAAAAGGGCGACACGTTCCTGAACTCGACCAAAGGCAAGAAAGAGCGCGTTGGCCGCATGATGATCATGCACTCCAACGACCGTGACGAAATCAGCGAAGCCTTTGCGGGCGACATCATCGCGCTGGGCGGCCTAAAGGACACCACAACTGGGGACACGCTCTGCGCCGTCAACGACCCTGTGGTTCTGGAAACGATGACCTTCCCCGAGCCCGTGATCGAGATCGCGGTGGAGCCGAAAACCAAGGGCGACCAGGAGAAAATGGGCATTGCTCTGCAACGTCTGTCTGCTGAGGACCCGTCCTTCCGTGTGGAAACTGACCTGGAATCAGGTCAGACCATCATGAAGGGCATGGGCGAATTGCATCTCGACATTCTGGTCGACCGCATGAAGCGCGAGTTCAAGGTCGAGGCCAATATCGGTGCGCCGCAGGTGGCTTATCGCGAGACCATTTCGCGTGAAGTTGAGCATGTCTACACGCATAAGAAGCAGTCGGGTGGCTCTGGTCAGTTCGGCGAGGTCAAATTGCTGATCTCCCCAACAGAGCCGGGCGAAGGCTACTCTTTCGAGTCCCGCGTTGTTGGCGGCTCGGTGCCGAAGGAATATATTCCGGGCGTCGAGAAGGGCATCAAATCGGTTATGGATAGCGGCCCGCTGGCGGGCTTCCCCGTGATCGACTTCAAGGTGGCCTTGATCGAGGGTAAGTTCCACGATGTTGACTCCTCGGTTCTCGCGTTCGAGATCGCGGCCCGCATGTGTATGCGTGAAGGCATGCGTCTTGCTGGCGCGAAACTGCTTGAGCCGGTGATGAAAGTCGAAGTGATCACGCCGGAAGAGTATACCGGCGGTATCATTGGCGATCTGACATCACGTCGGGGTCAGGTTCAGGGTCAAGACACCCGCGGCAACGCTATCGCGATTGACGCTCAGGTGCCGCTGGCCAACATGTTCGGCTACATCAACACCTTGCGGTCGATGTCGTCGGGTCGTGCGAACTTCACCATGCAGTTCGGCCATTACGAGCCTGTCCCATCGAATATCTCTGAAGAAATTCAGGCGAAATTCGCATGATCTTGCGTCGCAGGCTTTTGGTAAGCTTTGGCGCTGCGCTGGCCCTCGCGGCTTGCGCAGCCGAGGCACCCGACCTGACCTCTGACGTCGGGTCGATCAATGTGCGTGCAGTGTCTGTTGATGTCAGCGGTCTGGCGCAGGCCGTTGAAGGGCGGGAGATCTCGGTCTCCAAGGCGCAGCTGCAACGCGATCTGACGGCTGCGTTGACCAAATCGCTCGCGCAGGCCTCTGATCCGAACGGCACCCCCGTTCAGGTCGCCGTGCAGGTGAGCAAGGTGCAACTGACCTCGCCTCTGCGCGCAGCGGTTGCGGCAGGCCCAAGCTTTGTCGAGGGCCTTGTGTCCGTCATGGCGCTCGGCAGCGACGCGGTTGTGATGGCACCCACGGCGCTGAAAGGCTCCAGCGAGGCGGTGCGCCTGCCGGGCACCATCGGCATCGTCACCTCGCCCAGCGCCGAAAAAGATTACCGGCAAACCCTCGATGGGTTCGCCGAAACTGTGAAACAAGCCCTCACGGGCGACCAGACCTAAAACATATCCTCAGAAGGACTACAGAAAATGGCAAAAGCAAAGTTTGAACGCACGAAACCGCATGTGAATATCGGCACGATTGGTCATGTTGACCACGGCAAGACGACGCTGACGGCGGCGATTACGAAGTATTTTGGCGACTTTCAGGCCTATGACCAGATTGACGGCGCGCCTGAGGAAAAAGCCCGCGGGATCACCATCTCGACCGCGCATGTTGAGTATGAGACCGACAGCCGCCACTACGCGCATGTCGACTGCCCCGGCCACGCCGATTACGTCAAGAACATGATCACCGGTGCGGCGCAAATGGACGGCGCGATCTTGGTGGTGAACGCGGCTGACGGCCCGATGCCCCAGACCCGCGAGCACATCCTTCTGGGCCGCCAGGTGGGCATTCCGTACATGGTCGTCTACATGAACAAAGTGGATCAGGTGGATGATGACGAGCTGCTCGAGCTGGTTGAAATGGAAATCCGCGAGCTGCTGTCCTCCTACGAATACCCCGGCGACGATATTCCGGTGATCCCGGGCTCGGCTCTGGCCGCGATGGAAGGCAACACGCCTGAGATCGGCGAAGAGTCGATCAAGAAGCTGATGGCCGCTGTGGACGAGTATATCCCGACCCCTGCGCGCGCCGTGGACCAGCCATTCCTGATGCCGATCGAGGACGTGTTCTCGATCTCTGGTCGCGGGACTGTTGTGACCGGCCGTGTTGAGCGTGGCGTGATCAATGTGGGTGACGAGATCGAAATCGTCGGCATCCGCGACACCTCGAAAACGACTTGTACCGGCGTTGAGATGTTCCGCAAGCTGCTCGACTCGGGCGAGGCTGGCGACAACATTGGCGCGCTGTTGCGCGGCGTTGACCGTGAAGGCGTCGAGCGCGGCCAGATTCTGTGCAAGCCGGGTTCCGTGAAGCCGCACACCAAGTTCGAGGCCGAGGCCTATATCCTGACCAAAGAAGAAGGCGGCCGTCACACGCCATTCTTCGCCAACTACCGCCCGCAATTCTACTTCCGCACGACGGATGTGACGGGCACAGTTGAGCTGCCCTCGGGCACCGAAATGGTCATGCCGGGCGACAACCTGAAGTTCGACGTCGAGCTGATCGCGCCAATTGCGATGGAGCAAGGCCTGCGTTTTGCGATCCGCGAGGGTGGCCGGACAGTTGGTGCAGGGGTCGTTTCGAAAATCACCGAGTGATTTGAGAAACGGACCCAGTGTGCGGCAGGTTACTTTCGCAGAAAGTGACCGAGAGCAGCACTTCGGTTGAGACATAGAAAAGGCCGCCCCAACCGGGCGGCCTTTTTTTCTTTTATTGAATTTCCGCTATGCGGGACTTTGCTGACATTCATCGATGCATGCTAGGACGATTGAAGATACTTAATTTGGGGATGTTTCGATGGAGCAGGAAGAGAATTGGCTTGAGCGCCTTAATCGCAAAATGCCACTCCCGAAAGAATACAAATTGGCTCGGTCAAGGATCATGTACATTGAGTTCAAGGGTGATGATGGACTAGAGGGAGCGGCCAGAATTGGGAGGCTCTACTTCTCTAAATCGGGGAAAACCCTTTATTACAAGGGTTGGCGCTTCCAGAGTTTGAAAGGGCGTGGGTTCAAATCCAACTACTTCAATTTAGAAAGTGGTGACTATTTCTGGATATCGGGGCCACGCAGAGACCAGAGTGATCGGCTTTATGGGGGCAATAAAGATGTTGTCGTTGATGAAGACGTAAGAGCCGAATATGAGCAAATGATAGCGGACGCTTAGCACTGACTTGAGAAAGAGATTACGTAGGTCTGGGCTCTAACCCGACATTCAGCCCTAGCCCGGAATCAAGCCGTAGGCGCCGGGCATCGCCAGACCGCCCGACAGGGCTGGCGATTTGGTTGATTTTAGCGCGCCATAAGCATGGACGATGACTTGGCCACCATAAAGCTTTTTAGAACCTCTTTCAGATCGCCACCCCGCGGTCTGGCGACGCCCGGCTGAGGTGGCGCGAGGTTGCTGGCACCCAGCAGATTTATGGAGTGCCGCTGTTCATTTGCCTACGTCAAACGAACTTTGCGCACTGATACAGAAAGGTCCTTGCCACCCAAACCGACTCCCCCTATACGCACCCCAAGGAACAGGGGCATGCCAAGCGTGCCCCTCTTTATGTTCCGCCATTAGACGCGACGAGGGCCTGCGATGAGCGCCTGTCCTCCAATCCGTTGAGACCCCAATCCAAGGGGACATGTCATGGCTGCAAGCCAAAACATTCGCATCCGCCTGAAGGCGTTTGACTACCGGGTTCTGGATGCTTCTACCCAAGAGATCGTAAACACCGCAAAGCGCACTGGCGCTGATGTGCGTGGCCCGATCCCGCTGCCCAACAAGATCGAGAAATTCACCGTTCTGCGGGGTCCACATGTGGACAAGAAATCTCGGGATCAGTTCGAGATCCGCACGCATAAGCGTCTGCTGGATATCGTTGACCCAACACCGCAGACCGTGGACGCGCTGATGAAGCTCGACCTGGCCGCCGGCGTTGACGTCGAAATCAAAGTTTAAGGAGGGCTACCTTATGTTGCGCTCCGGTGTAATTGCGAAGAAGGTCGGCATGACCCGCCTCTTCATGGAAGACGGCAAGCAGATCCCTGTGACCGTTCTTCAACTCGACAAACTTGAGGTTGTTGCCAACCGCACAATCGAAAAGGACGGCTATGTGGCCGTTCAGCTGGGTGCCGGTACGGCCAAGGCGAAGCGCACATCCAAGGCGATGCGCGGTCACTTTGCTGCCGCCAAGGTAGAGCCCAAGCGCAAGATCGCGGAATTCCGCGTTGACGAAGAAAACCTGATCCCGGTCGGCGAAGAGCTGATCGCGGCGCATTACTTTGAGGGCCAGTTCGTCGACGTGGCGGGCACCTCGATCGGTAAAGGTTTTGCCGGTGCGATGAAGCGTCACAACTTCGGGGGCCTGCGGGCGACCCACGGTGTGTCGATCTCCCACCGCTCGCACGGCTCGACGGGCCAGTGTCAGGATCCGGGCAAGGTGTTCAAAGGCAAGAAGATGGCCGGTCACATGGGCGCTGCCCGTGTCACCACGCAGAACCTGCAGGTCGTCAAAACCGACACGGCTCGTGGTCTGATCATGATCAAAGGCGCTGTTCCCGGCTCCAAAGGGGGCTGGGTGACGGTCAAGGACGCGGTGAAAAAGCCGCTGTCGGAGAACACGCTGTTCCCGGCGGGTCTCGCCTCCGCTGCCAAAGAAGCCGAGAAAGCTGCTGAAGAAGCTGCAGCCGCCGCAGCCGCTGAGGCGGAAGCAGAAGCCGCGCGTCTGGCCGAAGAGCAAGCCGCACAAGAAGCTGCCGCATTGGCTGAAGCCGAAGCCTCCATCGAGGCGGATGCTGCTGACACAGATGCAGCCCCAGAAGGAGACAAGTCCGATGAAAGCTGATGCCATCAAACTCGACGGCAAGAAGGCTGGCTCGGTAGAGCTGCCTGACGCCATCTTCGGCCTGGAGCCACGTGCGGACATCCTGCACCGTGTGGTCCGTTGGCAGCGCAACAACGCGCAGGCCGGCACCCATAAGGTGAAGACCCGCTCGGAAGTGAACTATTCCACCAAGAAGATCTATCGCCAGAAAGGCACCGGCGGCGCTCGCCACGGCGCGCGGTCTGCTCCGATCTTCCGCGGTGGTGGTGTTTACAAAGGCCCGACGCCTCGCAGCCATGGCCATGATCTGCCCAAGAAGGTCCGCAAGCTGGGCCTGATGCACGCGCTGTCCGCCAAGGCGAATGCAGGCGAGCTGGTGATCCTGGACAATATCGACGGCAAGGGTCTAAAAACCAAAGCTCTGGCCGCTCAGGTCAAAGAGCTCGGTTGGAAGCGCGCCCTGATCATCGACGGCGCCGAGGTGAACGCTGACTTCGCCCAAGCTGCGCGCAACATCGCCGGTCTGGACATCCTGCCCACCATGGGCGCGAACGTGTTCGACATCCTGAAACGCGACACTTTGGTCATCACCAAAGCCGGTCTCGAAGCATTGGAGGCTCGTCTGTCATGAGCACTAAAGCTGAACATTACGACGTGATCCGCAAGCCTATCATCACCGAGAAAGCAACCATGGCCTCCGAGGCCAACGCGGTTGTGTTCGAAGTGGCGATCGAGGCCAACAAGCCGATGATCAAAGAAGCGGTGGAAACACTCTTCGGCGTCAAGGTGAAGGCCGTCAACACGACGATCACCAAGGGCAAATCCAAGCGCTTCCGTGGCCAACTTGGCAAGCGCAAGGACGTCAAGAAGGCCTATGTGACCCTCGAAGAGGGCAACACGATTGACGTGAGCACTGGTCTTTGATCGGGCGGCGGGGTGAATCCCGCCATACAGAAAATGAGCGAAAGCCCCGGCCAACGTCATGTTGCCGGGGCTTTTGTACATTTTGGGGTAAATTTTGGCGGGCCAGAACCCATTTCGTACAAAATTCTTGAGTTGGAAATCGGTGCGGTCTTGTTACGAGATGCGGGCTTTGAACCACGCGGCTAATGCGTCTTGGGTCATGTCGCCTGTGACAACATCGACGACAATGTCGTCCAGTCGGTCGTCCTCCAGAAGGGTCAACTCGAAGCCGCTATTGGCGATGAGAACTTCTGTGGTCAGCCACGCAGTGCGCTTATTGGCGTCGTTAAAGCCGTGAGATGTGGCGAGCCCGTGCAGCCGCGCTGCGGCCTTGGCGTAAATTCTGAGGTGGTAGCCATGATAGGGGCGGCCCATTGCGCTGAGGATATTGTCGAGGTTGCTGATGCCGGGCAGGCCTCCGAAGGCTTCCAGAGATTGCTCATGGGCTTCGAGAATGTCGCCCAGCTTGATACGGTAGTGGCGACTACCGATCGGCCAACCGCTTCAGCGCGTCCCTGTTCTTGGCGATAGAGGACGTCACGGTCCTTGGCGTTTCCTTGCCAGAAGAATGCACGGTTTTAGACCCGCCTTCCTTTTGGACGGTGAACGTACCGGTCGTGGCGGTTCTTGAGACTTTGGCGTTGGTCTTTCGTTGCACAATGCGTCTCCTTCGTCCCATCAGATGCATATTCGGGGATTGAAAATCAAGGGTGGTTCCGCTCACCAGCCCGGAATCAAGCCGAAGGCGCCGGGCATCGCCAGACCGGCCCCACGGGCTGGCGATTTGGTTGGTCTTGGCGCGTCGCTGATACGGAAGATGTGTTTGGCGGGGATAAAGCTCTACTGAACTTACCTTGGATCGCCATCCCCCGGTCCGGCGATGCCCGGCTAATCCTCCTTGAACTCTGGTATTTCCATAACTGGGTTTTCATTAGCAGAGGGAAAAATCAGCTCAGATTGTATCTCAATAAGCGCTTCGTTGGTCTCATCTGAATTGACGTCTTCTTCGTCATTTTCTTCGCCGTCAGTTGTGGGAGGTGGAGGTGCAATCTTCAACTCAACTGTCATGCCTCTTTCAATTTTGGCAAGCAGGACATTGAGCGCCCAAGAAAGCTGCCCGACCAATTCGCCTTTTTGCGCGTCTTTGGCGTTACCTTGTTCCAGCAACTGGTTTACTTTTGTTTCTACCGCGGCATCGATTTCTTTCTTTATCTTGCTGTCAAATATTTCTTGGACTTCTTCGGCAGAAAACGACTGAAGCTGAGCTGTTTGAGCGCGGATATTCCGAATTTTTTCAACTGAAAACCAAACACCAATCGCCCATGTCACAGAACCAGCTAGATATTTTGCTGTTAAAGGCAACATTTCAAAGAAAAAAAGCGGATCAGTTGTGGAGATACTTCCCACTTTGGGCGGTACGTATTCGCCCACAGAGACCTCGGAAAAGAACTGGATCACCCTTTTTATGTCCAACAACTCGCTTATCAAACCATCTAGGTCATTATCGAAAAGGGTCCTTGGTATTTGAAAGCCAACAGATGCGCTTCCAATCTCCATAAGATCGTCACCAATTTCGAAAAAATCGAACGCATCTCGAAGGTTAGTGATTGCATCAAATGCAGTTTCACGGCCTCCACGGGCACCTTTGACTTTTTCGCTGGCAACATTTGGCGAGAGAGCATTTTCAGCAATCGACTTGTTTATCTCTTCTACTAAAGCCTGAGAAAATGCTGGCTCGTAAAGTTCGCAAACTCGCTCAAAATCACGTGGTGAGAATGCCGCTTTGAATTCTGTCATACTCTCCGAAAATCGCCTCAAGCTATCTGAAACTTCGTCTTGGAATCCCGTATTGCCAGGTTGGCTAACGAGGCTTGCCAAGGCGTTGTCCAGTGCTTCCAGATTGTCTTGCGTCTGTAACTGTTCTTCAACTTCAATAATTCGAAGAATAATTTCTCTGAGCTTACTTGTGTTCATTGGTTAACTAGCACTTATTCCAAAATTTCTTTCGCAGAAGAGGTGGCTGCATTGCCTACCAAATCCGCTTTTGCGAGATTGACCCAGATTAAGTTGAGTTGCCACCCTGATTTGTTCTTCTTCAGCCTTGACCCGCACCCACCCTCAACCTACACACCCCCATCGGCTCAGCCCCAGATTCGTCTGGGGCTTTGTTGTTGTTCGTAGGGTGGGCAAGATTGCCCACCGAGCCGAATAAAAGCCGGGGACCTCAGGGGCCCTATACAGACATAGGTTGGGACACGTCCCTGCCACTGAAAACGGAAGACAGAAAGCATGGCACTCAAGTCGTATAAGCCGACGACGCCAGGCCAACGTGGGTTGGTTCTGATCGACCGTTCGGAACTTTGGAAAGGCCGCCCGGTCAAAGCCCTCACTGAGGGTTTGACCAAGAATGGCGGACGGAACAATACCGGGCGGATCACGATGCGTCGCAAGGGTGGGGGCGCGAAACGCCTTTACCGTATCGTCGATTTCAAGCGCAACAAAATGGACGTGGAAGCGACCGTTGTACGCATTGAATATGACCCAAACCGGACCGCGTTTATCGCGCTCATTCAATATGCAGATGGCGAGCAGGCCTATATCCTTGCGCCGCAGCGTTTGGGCGTTGGCGACAAGGTGATCTCTACGGCCAAGGCCGATGTGAAGCCGGGCAATGCGATGCCTTTCTCCGGCCTGCCTATCGGGACAATCATCCACAATATCGAGCTGAAGCCCGGCAAAGGCGGCCAGATCGCCCGTGCGGCGGGGACCTATGCTCAGTTTGTGGGCCGTGACGGTGGTTACGCGCAAATCCGGCTCTCCTCGGGCGAGCTGCGCTTGGTCCGTCAGGAATGCATGTGCACCGTGGGTGCCGTGTCGAACCCGGACAATTCGAACCAGAACTTCGGTAAAGCGGGCCGCAACCGGCATAAGGGCATCCGCCCGTCTGTGCGTGGTGTTGTGATGAACCCGATCGACCACCCGCATGGTGGTGGTGAAGGCCGGACCTCTGGTGGTCGTCACCCGGTCACCCCTTGGGGGAAGCCTACCAAAGGTGCCAAGACCCGTAACAAGAAAAAGGCGTCGTCGAAGCTCATCCTGCGTTCGCGTCATGCCAAGAAGAAGGGGCGTTAGAATATGTCTCGTTCAGTATGGAAAGGTCCTTTTGTCGACGCGCATGTGTTGAAAAAGGCCGAAGTGTCCAAAGACTCCGGGCGCAACGAAGTTATCAAAATCTGGTCGCGCCGCTCGACGATCCTGCCCCAATTCGTGGGCCTGACGTTTGGCGTCTATAACGGCAAGAAACATATCCCAGTCAACGTCTCGGAAGACATGATCGGTCAGAAGTTCGGTGAATATGCGCCAACTCGGACCTATTACGGTCACGCCGCAGATAAAAAAGCGAAAAGGAAGTAAGCCATGGGCAAGGATAAGAACCCCCGCCGCGTGGCAGATAACGAGGCCATGGCAAAACTGCGCATGCTTCGCACTTCCCCGCAAAAACTGAACCTGGTGGCTCAGCTTATTCGTGGCAAGAAAGTCGACCGTGCCTTGGCCGACCTGACGTTTTCGAAAAAGCGCATCTCGGATGATGTGAAGAAATGCCTTCAGTCGGCCATCGCCAATGCCGAGAACAACCACAACCTCGACGTGGACGAGCTGATCGTGGCGGAAGCCTATGTCGGCAAGAACCTGACCATGAAGCGCGGACGCCCTCGGGCCCGTGGCCGGTTTGGTAAAATCGTCAAGCCGTTCTCCGAGCTGACAATCCTGGTGCGCCAAGTTGAGGAGCAAGCATAATGGGTAACAAAGTAAACCCGATCGGCATGCGCCTTCAGGTCAACCGCACCTGGGACAGCCGCTGGTACGCGAACTCCGCCGATTTCGGTGATCTGCTTCTGGAAGACATCCGGATGCGCGAGTTCATCAACAAAGAGTGCAAACAAGCCGGCATCAGCCGTGTGATCATCGAGCGTCCGCACAAAAAGTGCCGCGTCACGATCCACACAGCGCGTCCGGGCGTGATCATCGGCAAAAAAGGCGCCGATATCGAAGGCCTGCGCAAGAAGCTGTCTGCGTTTACGGACTCGGAACTGCACCTCAACATCCTTGAGGTTCGCAAGCCCGAGCTGGACGCCGCATTGGTTGGCGAAAGCATCGCGCAACAGCTGGAGCGTCGTGTTTCGTTCCGTCGTGCGATGAAACGTGCCGTGCAAAACGCTATGCGCATGGGGGCCTTGGGTATCCGGGTCAACCTCGCAGGTCGTCTTGGCGGCGCGGAGATCGCTCGGACCGAATGGTACCGCGAGGGCCGCGTGCCCCTGCACACTCTGCGTGCCGATATCGATTACGCACATGTCGAAGCGATGACCGCCTATGGCATCATCGGGATCAAGACCTGGATCTTCAAAGGCGAGATCATGGAACACGATCCACAGGCACGTGACCGTAAGCAACAAGAACTCCAAGACGGCCCAGCACCTCGCGGTGCCGGCGGTCGTCGCTAAGGGGGACACTTAAATGCTACAGCCAAAACGGACGAAATTCCGCAAAATGCACAAAGGCCGGATCAAGGGTCTGGCGAAGGGCGGGTCTGACCTGAACTTCGGCACCTACGGTTTGAAAGCCACCGAGCCGGAGCGCATCACCGCGCGCCAGATCGAGGCCGCCCGTCGTGCGATGACCCGCCACATGAAGCGCCAAGGCCGCGTCTGGATCCGGATCTTCCCGGACCTGCCCGTGACCTCCAAGCCCATCGAAGTTCGGATGGGTAAAGGTAAAGGCTCCGTGGATTTCTGGGCCTGCAAAGTCAAACCAGGCCGTATGATGTTCGAGATCGACGGTGTCAACGACGCCGTCGCCCGCGAAGCCCTGCGTCTGGCCGCGATGAAGCTGCCGATCAAGACACGCGTTGTCGTTCGGGAAGATTGGTAAATCTTCTCTTACCGTGTGCGGCAGGTGAGTTTTCTCCGAAAACTCACCTAGAGCGTCACCCGGTTCTAGTCTAGGTGCCCAGCACCCGGCAGCTTCGACGAACAAGAGGTGGGTTGAAAACCCACCCTACGGTAGAAATGATAACCCCCTCCGTGAAAACGGTGGGGGTTATTTTTCGCTATTGAAAAAGCGACTTTGCACTACGATATCAATCCAATGGATTTAGAAAACACACCTTCTACTGACTCGCTCAGGACGCAACTAGAAACTCTTCAAACACGCATCACTGTTCACGGGAACCGAATGTGGCAGTTGCCGTTCACGTACGTTAGTTTCGCAGCTATTGCTTCTTCGCTTGTGACTGCCGAGAAAGCGTTCGTAGATCAACGCGTTTTCTTTTTGTTATTGAGCGGTGCGGGGCTTTTAGTTCTTTGGGCCATGATCGACGCGTTTAGGTCTTATGAACGGACAGCTGCGGCTATGAACAAAGTTGAGAAAGCACTATTCTTGGAACAGTTTACTAACGCAACCTTCTCACATGCCGCTCCGCACTTCGCACTATGCTTCGCAGCGATAATTGCATTGACTACAGCCGGCGCTTTTTCTTGATCAGGCTTTGCTTTGCCGGACGCCTTCGGCTCGATTCCGGGCAGGTAGTGCAGAATGAAGGTCGCTCGGGCCGCAGAAGTTCCCTTGATCGGCTAGCCAGCTCTCCGCTTGCGCGGAGATGACAACACTCCTTCAAAACACCGCCCTGACCCCCGCCTCAAACCGCGCATAGCTCATTGTCGCTTTATTCCCCGCATATCCCGCATAATAGGACCGTCCGCTGGGCAAAGGCAGGCCTGCCCAGATGCGGGCGAGGTTTTTCATGAAGGCGCGGCGGGGCAGGGTGTGGGATTGGAACGCCTCCAGCCCGGCCTCTTGCAGCAGGATCAGGGCGAGTTGGTCTTGGACGTCTGGCGAGAACCGCACCTCCCGCCCGTAGCCCTTGATCCCCACCAGACGGCGCAGGGTGGCGGGGATAAACTGGTAGCGGCCGATGGCATGCGGCTGGCCGGGGGTGGCGGTGATCCAGTCAAAAATCTCGCCCAGTGACATGTCCGAGGGCGCGCCCGCAGGCCGCACCCGCGCGCCATGTTGCACCGCGTTATAGCCCGCGGGCCCCGCTTCGGCCAAGGCGATCAGGTCCAGAAGGCCGCTCACCGACGCAGGAAGCGTGCCGGAGGGCACGTCACCCTCAGGCAGAGGCGTCAGGAACCCGGGTACGGAGGCGCGTTGAAACAGGCTGCCTGCCGAGGTGCTGACCAGCACGCTTGCGCCACCCTGTGACACAAAGAGGGAGCCATTTTGCGCCGCCACGGCGCTGGGCAGCAGCAGGCCCCATAGGAAAATCAGAACATATCGCGCCATTCTGGCAAGGCCCCGTCTTGTGGTTGCGCGACCGGTATGGGGCAGAAACCTTGCAATCCCGTTGGGAAATTAGCTCCAATTGTAATTGAAACTGATCGAGACCCGGTCTTCCTCGCTCATATTCATTGGCACCTCATGGCGCAGCCAGCTTTCCCACAAAAGCACGTCGCCCACCTGCGGGGCCACGTAATGGAACTGCCGCATCTCCTCGCGGGCCTCCGTCAGCCGGGCCGGGGCCGCCATCATCATCTGGGAGCGCGGGTCCTCGAACTTGATCGCCGCGCCCTCCGCCGGGATTGCCACATAGGTCGTGCCGGAGATAACGGAATGCGGGTGGATATGGCTGGTATGGATGCCGCCCTCGGGCAGGATGTTGATCCAGATGTCTTCGAGTTTCAATTCGCGCCCATCCAGGTTGAACTGCGCGTCCTCGGCAAAAGCCGCGACATGTTTATCGAGCGCCGCCACAAGGTCCTTGAAGATCGGAAACCGCCACGGCAGGTCGGTCAGCGAGGCATAGGAGGTATAGCCCGGAAACCCCTCCCGCTCACACCAGTCTTGCCCGGCCTCGTCGTCCTCGGCGATGGAGAAACAAGAGGCCTCCAACTCGGCGGCGTTGATGCCGGAGAGTTTTGACTGGTAGAGGCGGGTGACGAAGAGGGATTTAAAGGTGCTCATGGGCAGGTCTTACGTGTATTTCTGGTGAGTTTCCAGAAATAGCAAGGATTGCTCTATTGAGATCAAGATCCGGAGGCGCGCATGAAAAACTATGCTGATCTGATGTCTCATGAGGCGGTGGCTGATCTTCAGAAGGAAGATGGCAGCTATGAGCGGTTCCAGAAGTTTTACCCGCATCGCAGGCAAGAGGCGTTGCGGGAGGATGACATTGCGTTCCTGCAGTCATGCGAGAGCATCTCTCTGGACTTGGTGAGTCCGGATGGCTTGCCCCATCGGCAGCATCGTGGCGGGCCGCGCCGAGTTTTTGCGGGGCGTTGGAGAGAACAAGCTGGTTTGTGCGGGTTATGTGGGGAACCGGCAGTTGATCTCGATGGGTACTATCGTGCGGGACGACATGGTCTCGGTCTTCGCGATGGATTATGAGCGCTCCGCGCGGCTGAAGTTGAGGGCTATTCGGAGGCGACTTTGCAGCAGCTTGTTGGCCCCCGAATTGCAGCGCAGGAGCCGGAGAACAAGCGTTTTCGGGAGGATAGAGGCGTCAGCGAGGCCTGAGCTCGGTCAAATTTTGGTCTTTGTGCTCTTGGCACCCCGCCTTCGGACCCAGGCAATCAGCGGCTTTTCTACGCAAAGATGCACTGCAACCCCGATGGCTGTGGCGTTGGCCACCAGGATCAACGTCATAAGGGTTGGGGGGATCGCAAGGACGTACGATGATATGTCGGGCAAAGGAAGGGCTTTGGCGATGATTATTCCTACCGCCAGAGTCGTCGTATGGGTAAGATAGATTGAGTAGCTCGCATCCCCCAATAGTTTCCCCAGTTTTGGAATACGTAAGGACGTGTCGATCAGGCCTGCAACCAAAACCGCGCTCGCAACACCGAGCGAGATGCCGCGCATATCTTCTGACCAAGGCAAGAGCTCGTAGACTTCCGTCAATCCAGTTCCAAAGAACCCAATTGCTCCTATTGCCAGCCAAAGGCGGTGATTAGAGATGCCTCGGTTCAGGGCAACCCAGGCGACGCAAAGGCCCATCGCAAACTGCAGATTGCGTTCGTAAAAGAGGAAGGTTGCCGGAAAGCTCTGTACAGGATCGAATAGATCGATGACGCAGCCAGCCATCCAAGCTGCCAGTATCAGCGCGCCGATCCGGCCATTGAGAATGCACAGGCCGAAGACGACGTAGAAAAGTAATTCGTGGTGGAGGCTCCAGGCGGGGTCGATGACCGGAAATTCTTCCGTGGGCCATAGGGCCAAATTGTAGAGAATGGCCACTGGATCACGGACAGCATCGGGACCTCTATCGGGAAAGGCCGTATAGAGAAGCAGCAGGAACGCCAGCAAGACCCAATAGAACGGATAAAGCCGCGTGAACCGTTTCCAGACAAACTCACCGAAGGCGGCGGGCTTTGATATGTGTTGGTGATGGACGTAATAGATGATGAACCCGGAGAGGACGAAGAAAAAGTCCACTCCGGCATATCCCATATTGAATGCGGTCAGGCCCTGCTGCCCGTCATATATCCGCTTTGGCAAATAGAAGTCGTTCGCATGCAGTCCGACCACCAACAACGCGGCGACACCGCGTCCAAATTGGAGGCCATCGAGGCTTTCTCTGTGACTTTGGTCGTCGCTCTTCAAGCCAGGTTCTCTGCTCATTTTATCCTGTGATGCTATCACGTGTGCAGCCAGTAAACAAAATTCGAGTATTCAAACGATGCATTGCTTCGAAGTGTGGCTTTTTTGGGGACGGACCAGAGGCCGAACGCGTGCTGGAGGTTGATTTGATTGCGACGGATTGGACCCATCTGAACTGGGAGCCGGAATTATATTCGGAGGCGACTTTGCAGCAGGTGACCGGGCCAAAGACTGCGGAGTTGGAGGCGGAGAATAAGGGTTAGGGGAGCGGCACAAAAGCGTGACAGGTCCAAGGAGCCTCTCTGTCATCTTTGATGCCCTGTCGGTGAGGGTCGGGCGTGGCCCGTCGGTGCCCTCCGGGCCAGATGTTTGTTCAACTCGATCACCCAGATTTGCCACCGGGTGCCGCTCTGATTGCTTTTGCTTTCACAAAAGCAACTGCCGCATCTCCTCGCGGGCCCCCGTCAGCCGGGCCGGGGCCGCCATCATCATCTGGGAGCGCGGGTCTTCAAACTTGATCGCCGCGCCCTCCGCCGGGATCGCCACATATGTCGTGCCGGAGACGACGGAATGGGGATGGATATGGCTGGTATGGATGCCGCCCTCGGGCAGGATGTTGATCCAGATGTCTTCGAGTTTCAATTCGCGCCCATCCAGGTTAAACTGCGCGTCCTCGGCAAAAGCCGCGACGTGTTTATCGAGCGCCGTCACAAGGTCCTTGAAGATCGGAAACCGCCACGGCAGGTCGGTCAGCGAGGCATAGGAGGTATAGCCCGGAAACCCCTCCCGCTCGCACCAGTCTTGCCCAGCCTCGTCGTCTTCGGCGATGGAGAAACAAGAGGCCTCCAACTCGTCCGGGTCGATGCCGTCAAGTTTGGACTGGTAGAGGCGGGTGACGAAGAGGGAGGAGATGGTTGGCAAGCTATGTCTCATTGCTGGTCAAGTAATCTGGCCATTTTGGCTTTTTGGGGCGCTTATTCTTGCGCTCCCATTCTTTCAAAGCGGTTTCGAACGCGTGCACTTGTGGGGCTTGGACATCAAAAATGCGCTTTGCTGATTGGTAGTCGCGGCGAATGTCTTCGATACCTTCGCTGATGTCTAGTATCGACGCTATATGCGCCGCACGCAGGTCCGGCCCGGTCACATAGGCAAATAGTGCGTAGATTTGAGTAACATCTGCCTCGTTATATTCCTTAGGTTTGCCCGGAAGGCTGAAATAGGTCCCAAATTCTAGGTATAGCGTGTCTGGGAAATAGCTTGTGACAACGCGCTCTAAAAACACACGGAGTACCTTGTGGGGGTGGGTGCACAAATGGTCTTTGAGATCCGAGATATTATACATGAGCCCAGAATGCTGCCAGTGAAACGGCTCCTTGCTGTGGTAAGGCTCGATCATCTCAGACATCATTTGAGGTACGGGTGGGAACAGCAGTTCGTGCAAGCGCCCGGATGCCTGCCGGTTGAAGTCTGGCAGAGCGATGGGCTCGGGGCGCTTCATCTCATCGTCTTTGTCGGTCAGACCCATATTACGCATGGCTTGCGTAATATCCTTCTCAAGCTGTGCCTGAGCGTGTCGATTTTTTATCCTGTCAAATAATCCCATTCTCTCAACCGTATTACTTTCGATGCTGAGAATTGTACACTGGTATAGTCCAGAAATATGGCAAAAACAGGTGGTTCCAAACATACGCTCGCCGCGTGATCGTGCCGGTGCGTATCTGGATGCAGACCACTTGCCACGTGACCCGGGGCGCGGCGTCACATCTGACCCCAAGAAAATGCGGGGTGGCCCTTGCTTTGCTAGCCTATGGGGTCTAAAGCCACCACTTCTACACCCACTCCACTGGAATCAGGGTGACGTCGTTCGTTCGGGACAGCGGCCCTCCAGTGTTTGAAAAAGGAACATGGCTATGAACGCCAGCGAACTGCGTGAAAAAACCGCAGATCAGCTCAATGAAGAGCTGGCCACCCTGAAAAAAGAGGCTTTCAACCTGCGCTTCCAGCAGGCCACCGGCCAGCTTGAAAGCACGGCGCGGATGCGCGCGGTCAAACGTGACGCGGCCCGTGTGAAAACCATTCTGAACGAAAAAGCAGCCGACGCTGCCAAATCGGAGGCTTAAGAATATGCCTAAGCGTATCCTGACCGGCACTGTCACCAGCAACCAAAACGCGCAAACCGTTACGGTTTCCGTTGAGCGTCGCTTCACGCACCCCGTTCTGAAAAAGACCATCCGTAAGTCCAAAAAGTACCGGGCTCACGATGAGAAGAACACATTCAATGTAGGCGACCAGGTTCGCATTCAGGAATGTGCGCCGAAATCGAAAACCAAACGTTGGGAAGTCCTCGTCGAGGCTTAACCCCAATACCACGAAACCGTGGGGCGCTGTTAGGACGCGTCCCCAAAGGTCGGGAGACATCACATGATCCAGATGCAGACCAATCTTGATGTGGCTGACAATAGCGGCGCGCGCCGTGTGCAGTGCATCAAGGTTCTGGGTGGCTCCAAGCGTAAATACGCATCCGTCGGCGACGTTATTGTCGTGTCGGTGAAGGAAGCCATCCCACGCGGCCGCGTGAAAAAAGGCGACGTCCGCAAGGCCGTCGTTGTTCGCACGTCCAAAGAGGTCCGTCGCGAAGACGGCACAGCCATTCGGTTTGACCGCAACGCGGCTGTTATCCTCAACAACACCGGTGAGCCGATTGGCACACGTATCTTCGGACCCGTGGTCCGCGAGCTGCGTGCCAAGAACTTCATGAAGATCATCTCGCTCGCTCCGGAGGTGCTGTAACATGGCTGCTAAACTGAAATCCGGCGACGAGGTCATCGTGCTGACCGGCAAGGACAAGGGCAAAAAGGGCAAAATTCAGTCCGTCGACCCCAAGACCGGCAAAGCCGTTGTGGACGGGATCAACATCGCGATCCGCCACGTCAAGCAAAGCCAGACCGACCAGGGCGGCCGCCAGCCTAAGGCCATGCCTATTCAGCTGTCGAACCTGTCGCTGGTGGATGCCAAGGGCAAGCCGACCCGCGTTGGCTTCAAAATGGATGGCGACAAGAAGGTGCGCTACGCCAAGACAACAGGAGACGTGATCTGATGTTGGATGAAGCAAATTACACCCCGCGCCTCAAGGCGGTCTACGCAGACACGATCCGCAAAGCGTTGAAGGAAGAATTTTCCTACAAGAACGACATGCAGATCCCGCGTCTCGACAAGATCGTGCTGAACATCGGCGCAGGCCGGGCGGCTGTCAAAGACAGCAAGAAGCCTCTGTCGGCTGCGGCGGATCTGACCGCCATCTCCGGCCAGAAGGCCATGGTCACACGGGCCAAGAAATCCATCGCGGGCTTCCGCCTGCGTGAGGAAATGCCCGTCGGCGCCAAGGTCACCCTGCGCGGTGAGAAGATGTATGAATTCCTTGATCGTCTGATCACGATTGCCATGCCCCGCATCCGCGACTTCCGCGGCGTGTCGGGCAAGTCTTTCGACGGCCGCGGCAACTACGCCATGGGCCTGAAAGAGCATATCGTGTTCCCGGAAATCGATTTTGATAAAATCGATGAAGCCTGGGGCATGGACATCATCATCTGCACCACCGCACCCACCGACGCTGAAGCCAAGAGCCTGTTGAAAGCCTTCAACATGCCCTTCAACAGCTGATCGCGGGATAGGAGAAAAGACATGGCTAAGAAAAGCATGATCGAACGCGAGAAGAAGCGGGAGCGCCTGGTGAAGAAATACGCCGCCAAGCGTGCTGCCCTTCTGGCAATTGCAAACGACCGCGAAAAACCAATGGAAGAGCGCTTCAAGGCGCGTCTGAAACTGGCCGAGTTGCCCCGCAACTCCTCCGCTGTCCGTCTTCACAACCGTTGCCAGCTGACCGGCCGTCCTCACGCTTACTACCGTAAGCTGAAGATTTCCCGGATCGCGCTGCGGGATCTTGGCTCCTCGGGCCAAATCCCCGGCATGGTTAAGTCAAGCTGGTAAGGAGGTATATCAATGAACGATCCTATCGCAGATATGCTCACCCGTATCCGGAACTCTCAGCTGCGGGGCAAGGCCACCGTGGAAACGCCAGCCTCCAAGCTGCGCGCATGGGTTCTCGATGTGTTGGCGGATGAGGGCTACATTCGTGGCTACGAGGCCACCACGGGCAAAGACGGTCACCCGGCTTTGAACATCGAGCTGAAATATTACGAAGGCACGCCTGTTATTCGCGAAGTGAAGCGGGTCTCCAAGCCCGGTCGCCGCGTTTACGTTGGTGCCAAAGACATCCCAACCGTCCGTCAGGGTCTGGGTGTGTCGATTGTCAGCACGCCAAAAGGCGTGATGTCTGATGCAAATGCACGCGCCCAGAATATCGGCGGCGAAGTGCTCTGCACCGTCTTCTAAGGAGCGCAAAATGTCTCGTATTGGTAAAAGACCAGTCGACCTGCCCTCCGGCGTGGAGGCCTCGGTCTCCGGCCAGACGGTGTCGGTCAAAGGCCCCAAAGGCCAGCGCAGCTTCACGGCTACGGATGATGTCACAATCAAGGTGGACGGCAATGTCGTCACCGTTGAGCCGCGTGGCAAATCCAAGCGCGCCCGTCAGCAATGGGGCATGTCCCGCACGCGGATTGGCAATCTGGTGATCGGCGTCACCGATGGTTTCAAGAAAGAGCTTGAGATCAACGGCGTGGGCTACCGTGCCGCGATGGAAGGCCGCAACCTGAAGCTGAACCTCGGCCTCAGCCATGATGTTGTCTATGAAGTGCCCGAGGGTGTGACCGTTTCTGCGCCAAAGCAGACCGAGATCATCGTCGAAGGCAATGACGAGCAGCAGGTGGGTCAGGTGGCCGCCGAAATCCGTGCTTGGCGCAAGCCGGAGCCTTATAAAGGCAAGGGCATCAAGTACAAAGATGAGTACATCTTCCGCAAAGAAGGGAAGAAGAAGTAATGGCCAATAGCAAACGTGATCTGTTCATCAAACGCCGCCTGCGCGTTCGGAACAAACTTCGCAAGGTGAATGCCGGGCGCATGCGCCTGTCGGTGCATCGCTCGTCCAAGAACATCTCGGTCCAGCTGATCGACGATGTGAATGGCAACACTGTTGCGTCGGCCTCCACGCTCGAAAAGGGCTTGGGGTTAGTTGGCAAAAACAACGTGGATGCGGCGACGAAAGTCGGCGCGGAAATCGCGAAACGTGCGAAAAAGGCCGGCGTGACCGAAGCCTATTTCGACCGGGGCGGCTTCCTGTTCCACGGCAAGGTGAAGGCCTTGGCCGAAGCAGCCCGCGAAGGCGGTCTGAAGATCTAGAGGTGGCGGTGGGCAGTTTTGCCCACCCTACCCGACACTGTAGGGTGGGCAATACTTGCCCACCTTCGATGACCGGGGGGCACAAGCTCACTGCGGTTGAGACAAACGCCTTTCAGGCGACTGACAAAAAGGACTGCCAACATGGCAAGAGAACAAGGAAATCGGGGCCGCCGCGATCGCGACGAAACTCCGGAATTTCAGGATCGTCTGGTTGCAATCAACCGCGTCTCCAAAACCGTCAAAGGCGGTAAGCGCTTTGGCTTCGCAGCCCTCGTCGTCGTAGGCGACCAAAAGGGCCGCGTTGGCTTCGGCAAAGGCAAGGCGAAAGAGGTCCCAGAGGCCATCCGCAAAGCCACCGAGCAGGCCAAACGCCAGATGGTCCGCGTGCCCCTGCGCGAAGGCCGCACGCTGCACCACGACACCAAGGGCCGTCACGGCGCTGGTAAAGTCGTCATGCGCACAGCGCCACAAGGTACCGGCATCATCGCTGGTGGCCCGATGCGCGCCGTGTTCGAGATGCTGGGTGTGCAGGACGTCGTTGCCAAATCCATCGGCTCGTCCAACCCTTACAACATGATCCGTGCAACCTTGAATGGCCTGACCAACGAGTCCTCGCCACGCATGATCGCACAGCGTCGTGGCAAAAAAGTTGCGGATATTCTGCGCACGGGCGACGAAGCGCCTGCCGCTGAGGCCGCAGCAGAAAACGCGGAGGCCTAAATCATGGCAAAAACCATCGTCGTCAAACAAATCGGCTCCCCCATCCGTCGCCCCGCCAAACAGCGCGCGACACTGGTGGGCCTCGGCCTGAACAAAATGAACCGCACCCGCGAGCTGGAAGACACCCCTTCCGTGCGCGGCATGGTGAACTCGATCTCCCATATGGTCGAGATTATTGAGGAGAAGGGCTGAGATTGACCATCATTCCCGCGAAAGCGGGAATCTCGTTGTGAAATAATTTGAAGCGCCTCGCGGAAACGCGGGGCGCTTCTTACTTTGTGCGGCGCTCAAATGTACGGCTGTAAAGCCCTATTTCTTCACTAAAGTCTTTTTCCATGTATGCTAGTCCGCCCAACCCTGCATTTAGGGCGGAGGTGATTAATTCTGTTGAGTTGTGATCTTGAAGGCTCGGAGCATCACCGCGAGCGTAGGCAAACATCGAAACAGTGACTGCGTATAGATAAGCCCAAGATACTGTTCGTTGCCGTGCGTCGCTTTCATGTTTCATTATCTCCTTTGCCTCCGGGCCGAATTCAGACTTCCATCTGGCCAAGAAGATTTGGTGTTCTCTAAGCAATAACGAAAGGCGAGACGCTACTGCATCGTCTTCAGTTAGTTCGATGATGTCCTGGAAAATTCCCGCTAACTCTGGGGCAACACGGAGTTGATGAATAGAGCTTAACCTGAACTCAAGGCCTTGTTCGTCACTTTGAAGCTGCTCAGATGACCTCATCCCGTTCTCGCAGATTTCGCACATCGTCGATAATGCGGTGGGTAAGACTGCTTTTGCAGCGAGCAATTTTCGACGATTTCGTTTCTTTTCGAGCTCGTTCTGGTTTTCGATTCCTGCCAGTACGCCTAGCAAAGTGAGGCTGGCCGCAAAAAGAGAGAGCACCGCAGCCACCACGAAGGTGTAGAGCTTCGTTAGATCATTGGTGAGCTCGGCACCAAAAATCCAGCATAGAGAGAAAGTTGCAATTGAGCCGACCAGAGCTCCAAAGGCAGTGTTTTGTAGATACTGACTGTATTTCAATTTTGATTTTCCTCTTTGCCCGGCATCGCCGGGCCGCGCCTGACCTTCCCCCCGGGAAGGCGCGTTTGCAACGTTTCAAATAGAACACCGTCTCAATGATGGGCAGGGCGCGCCCAATATCTGGGTCTGAGCGCCTCCCCAAGGTCAGGCGCGGCCCTCCTTGGTCACACAAAATTAACCACGAACTTTTGTACAAAATGGGTTTTGGCCGCTTCCAAGTTACCCCATTTTGTACAAAACGCCCCCCAAAGCTGCCAAAATATTTTGTCCCATTTTGGGGAATGGGCCCAAAAATTTTGTCCCAAAATGTCCCAAAACGTGCCGTTCAGACAAAGCCTTGCGCCAAGCGGTATTCCCCACTAAACACCCCCGGTGGACCTCCATATCCACGGAATCAACATTAAGAAACGCCGTGTTCACCCTATCTCGCTTCGGGGGTGCTTCCGGCAAAGGAGAAGCGATATGAAACTGCATGAATTGCGCGACAATCCTGGCGCCACCAAAGCCCGCAAACGCGTGGGCCGTGGTCCGGGTTCCGGCACCGGTAAGATGGGTGGCCGTGGTATCAAAGGCCAAAAATCCCGTTCAGGTGTTGCACTTAACGGATATGAAGGCGGCCAGATGCCCCTCTATATGCGTCTGCCAAAGCGCGGGTTTAACAGCCGCAACCGGAAGAGCTTTGCGGTGATCAATCTGGGCCTGATCCAGAAGTTTATCGACGCCAAAACGCTCGACGCCAAGAAAGAGATCACCGAGGATATGCTGGTTGAAACCGGCGTTGTGCGCCGCAAGCTGGACGGTGTCCGCGTGCTGGCCAAAGGTGAGATCACCTCGAAGGTTAAAATCTCTGTGACCGGCGCCTCCAAAGCTGCCATCCAAGCCGTTGAAAAGGCTGGAGGTTCTTTGACCGTCGCGGCCGCAGCTGAATAACAACTTGTGAGGGGCCGACCCGCCCCTTACATGTAATCAAGTTTTCCAGCGCCGCGACGGGGAACCCCGGCCGCGGCGTTGCATTTGATAGCAGGGATCAAGTCACATGGCATCAGCCGCCGAGCAAATGGCCCAAAACATGAGCTGGTCCGCCTTTGGCAAGGCGACCGAGCTGAGGCAACGCATCCTGTTCACCATCGGTCTGCTGATCGTTTACCGGCTGGGCACCTATATCCCGGTGCCGGGCATCGACGCCGACGCGCTGCGCAACTTTGTGGAGCAGATTTCCGGTGGTGTAGGCGGCATTCTCAACATGTTTACCGGCGGCGCGATTGGCCGTATGGGCCTGTTTGCACTGGGTATTATGCCCTACATCTCTGCCTCGATCATTGTGCAGCTCATGACGGCCATGGTGCCTCAGCTGGAGCAATTGAAGAAAGAGGGCGAACAGGGTCGCAAGAAGATCAACCAATATACCCGCTACGGCACGGTGTTTCTGGCGACGTTGCAGGCCTACGGTCTGGCCGCAGGGCTCGAGTCCGGCGGGCTTGTCACCGATCCCGGCTGGTTCTTCCGCATCTCCTGCGTGATCACGCTGGTGGGCGGCACCATGTTCCTGATGTGGCTGGGCGAGCAGATCACCGCGCGCGGCATCGGCAACGGTATTTCCCTTATTATCTTCGTGGGCATCATCGCGGAGGTGCCAGCAGCACTGGCGCAATTCTTTGCCCAGGGCCGCTCTGGTGCGATCAGCCCTGCGGTGATCATCGGCGTGCTGCTGGTGGTGATTGCGACCATCACCTTCGTGGTGTTCATGGAGCGCGCATTGCGTAAGATCCATATCCAATACCCGCGTCGCCAGGTGGGCATGAAAGTCTATGATGGCGGCTCCAGCCACCTGCCTGTCAAGGTGAACCCGTCGGGCGTGATCCCGGCGATCTTCGCCTCCTCGCTGCTCTTGTTGCCGACCACCATGAGCACGTTCTCGGGCGGCTCGACCAGTCCGGTGATGGCGACGATCCTTGCCTATTTTGGACCCGGCCAGCCGCTCTACCTGCTGTTTTTCACGGCGATGATCGTGTTCTTCGCGTATTTCTACACGTTCAACGTGGCGTTCAAGCCGGATGACGTGGCGGATAATCTGAAGAACCAGAACGGCTTTATCCCCGGCATCCGCCCCGGTCAGCGCACCGCCGAATATCTGGAATATGTGGTCAACCGCGTGCTGGTTCTGGGCTCTGCCTATCTGGCGCTGGTCTGCCTGTTGCCGGAAATCCTGCGCGCGCAGCTGGCCATTCCGTTTTACTTCGGTGGGACGTCGGTTTTGATTGTGGTGTCGGTGACGATGGATACGATACAACAGGTGCAGTCCCATATGCTGGCGCATCAGTATGAGGGGCTCATTGAGAAATCCCAGCTTCGCGGCAAAGGCGCCAAGAAGCGGGGCAAGCGGAGCCCGGCACGTAAATGAACATCATCCTTCTTGGACCACCCGGTGCCGGTAAAGGCACGCAAGCGCAGATCCTTGTCGACACGCGGGGCATGATCCAGCTCTCTACCGGGGACATGTTGCGGGCGGCCAAGACCTCCGGCACGGAGATGGGCAACAAGGTTGCTGCTGTGATGGATGCGGGCGAGCTGGTCACGGATGAGATCGTCATCGGGCTGATCGAGGAAAAGCTGCAAGGCGATCATGGCGGAGGCTTTATCTTTGACGGCTTCCCCCGCACGCTGGCGCAGGCGGATGCGCTGGGCGCGCTGCTGAAAGCGCATGGCACGCAGCTTGATGCGGTCATCGCGATGGAAGTGAATGACGAGGTGCTGGTCAAGCGCATCGTTGGCCGGGCCGAAGAGGCGCGTGCCGCAGGCAAGCAGGCAAGGGCGGATGACAATGAGGAAAGCCTCAAGGTTCGCTTGATGGAATATTACAAAAAGACCTCGCCGCTGCTGGGCTATTACCACTGCATGGGCCAGTTGGAATGGGTGCCGGGGCTGGGCACGATTGACGAGGTTTCGACCGCGATCAACGCGGTACTGGACAACTGATCAATTTGGGGCGCAGGCCCCACTTGACCCCACCCCCAATCAGGCCTAAACCGCCCCATCCCGAACGGGAATCGCGCCTCTGCCGACCTAGCTAGACGGCCCCGCGCATGAGTACCTAAATCAAGCCCGATGGTTGTAAAAACCGCCGGGCTTATGTTGTGAAAAAAGGTTCCGGAATGACGGAACCGCGACCTAGAAGGAAGACCATTTTGGCTCGTATTGCTGGCGTTAACCTGCCCGACGGAAAGCGCGTCCCAATCGCTTTGACCTACATCACCGGTATCGGCAACACCTCCGCGGAAGCGATCTGCGAGGCTGTTGGTATTGAACGCTCCCGCCGCATGAACGAGCTGTCCGACGCAGAAGTTCTGAAAGTGCGTGAGCATATCGACGAGAATTACACCGTCGAAGGCGATCTGCGCCGCGAGACGACAATGAACATCAAGCGTTTGATGGATCTGGGCTGCTACCGTGGCCTGCGTCATCGCCGCAATCTTCCTGTGCGCGGCCAGCGTACCCACACGAACGCTCGCACCCGCAAAGGCCCCGCAAAGGCCATTGCCGGTAAGAAGAAATAAGGGAGGGTTTGATCAATGGCACGCGATAAGGTCAAAACGAAGAAGAAGGTTCGCAAGAACATCGCCGCTGGCGTGGCGCATGTGAACTCCTCGTTCAACAACACCAAGATCCTGATCTCCGACGTTCAGGGCAACGCAATTTCGTGGTCCTCCGCTGGCACCATGGGCTTCAAAGGGTCGCGCAAATCGACACCTTACGCGGCTCAGATGGCGGCAGAGGATGCGGGCAAGAAAGCACAAGATCACGGCGTCAAGACGCTTGAGGTCGAAGTGCAGGGTCCGGGTTCGGGTCGTGAAAGCGCGCTGCGCGCTCTGGCGGCTGTGGGTTTCCAGATCTCCTCGATCCGCGACGTCACGCCTATGGCGCATAATGGCTGCCGCCCACCAAAGCGCCGCCGCGTCTGACGACAAGACGATTGGGGTCAGGGGGTGGCATGCGCTGCCCTCTGGCTTTGACATTTCAACCTCGAGTGTTCCGGGTATTTGGACATGACCCTGAACGAGCATGGAGGCCCTTATGATCCATAAGAACTGGCAAGAACTGATCAAACCGACACAGCTGGACGTCAAGCCCGGCAACGATCCCGCACGCAAGGCGACTGTCATCGCCGAGCCGCTGGAGCGTGGCTTTGGCCTGACCATGGGCAACGCGCTGCGTCGCGTGCTGATGTCGAGCCTGCAAGGTGCCGCGATCATCTCTGTGCAAATTGACAACGTGCTGCACGAGTTCTCCTCGATTGCGGGCGTGCGCGAAGACGTCACCGATGTGGTGCTGAACCTCAAAGGCGTGGCGATCCGCATGGAAGTCGAAGGCCCGAAGCGCCTGAGCATTTCTGCCAAAGGCCCGGCTGTCGTGACCGCTGGCGATATCTCCGACAGCGCAGGCATCGAGATCCTGAACCGTGACCACGTCATCTGCCACCTTGATGATGGCGCCGACCTGTTCATGGAGCTGACCGTTGCGACCGGCAAAGGCTACGTCTCTGCGGAGAAGAACAAGCCCGAAGACGCGCCTATTGGCCTGATGCCGATCGATGCGATTTTCTCGCCTGTGAAGAAAGTCAGCTATGACGTGCAGCCGACCCGCGAGGGGCAGGTGCTGGATTATGACAAGCTGACCATGAAGGTTGAGACCGACGGCTCGATCTCGCCTGATGATGCGGTGGCCTATGCCGCCCGCATTCTGCAAGACCAGCTGGGCATCTTCGTGAATTTCGACGAGCCCGAGTCCGCACGTGCGCAGGACGACGAGGACGAGCTGGAATTCAACCCGCTGCTCTTGAAGAAAGTCGACGAGCTGGAGCTCTCCGTGCGGTCTGCCAACTGCCTGAAGAACGACAACATCGTCTATATCGGCGACCTGATCCAGAAGACCGAAGCCGAAATGCTGCGGACCCCGAACTTTGGCCGCAAGTCCTTGAACGAGATCAAGGAAGTGCTGTCGGGCATGGGCCTGCATCTGGGCATGGACATCGTCGACTGGCCGCCAGAAAACATCGAAGACCTGGCCAAGAAGTTCGAAGACCAGTTCTAAGAGATAGGGGTTCGCGGAAACGCGGGCCCCGCACGACAATGCCGGCGCAAATGACCGGGAACATATGGGCAATTCCGCCCCAACAGAGGCACCGACACGCATCGGGCAGCCCGTACAAAGTATAGACGACCCAGAAGGAACGACAAAATGCGCCACGCAAGAGGCTACCGCCGCCTGAACCGCACCCATGAGCACCGCAAAGCGCTGTTCATCAACATGTGCGGCTCGCTCATCGAACATGAGCAGATCAAAACAACCCTGCCAAAAGCCAAAGAGCTGCGCCCGATCATCGAGAAAATGATCACGCTGGCCAAACGCGGCGACCTGCATGCGCGCCGTCAGGCCGCCTCCAAGCTGCGTCAGGACAAGGACGTCGCCAAGCTGTTTGACGTGCTGGGCCCACGCTACAAGGACCGCCAGGGCGGATATGTGCGTGTACTCAAGGCCGGTTTCCGCTATGGTGACATGGCGCCGATGGCGATCATCGAATTCGTGGACCGCGATGTGTCCGCAAAAGGTGCGGCTGACAAAGCCCGCCTTGAAGCTGAAGAAGCTGCACAAGACTAGTACCGAGTAAGCCTGACCACTCACGGTGACGAGTTGAAAGCCCCGCCTGGCCAGGTGGGGCTTTTGCATGTGTAGCGACATTGTTTTCGCCGCGTGATCGCCGCATATGTTAGGTGTAGGTCAAAGAGGTTTCTGTCATGCGTTTCTTGCTCTCCATCATCCTTGCCGTCTCTGCGCTCTGCGCCCCGGCCAGCGCCCAGCAGGTCCCTCATAGCCAGGCGGAGATCTCGCTTAGCTTCGCCCCCCTCGTCAAACAGGCCGCCCCGGCGGTGGTCAACATCTTCGCCAACCGCCGCACGGCGGCCCGCGCCACCCCCTTCATGGGCAACCCGTTCTTTGACCAGTTCTTCCCCGACATGCAGCAGACCATGCCACGGGTGCAAAACTCGCTGGGCTCAGGCGTGATCTTGTCGGAAGACGGCATTGTGGTCTCCAACTACCATGTGGTCGGCATGGCCACCGAGATCCGCGTGGTGCTGAACGACCGCCGCGAGTTTGACGCCCGCATCTTACTGGCCGACGAGCAAAGCGATCTCGCGATCCTGAAGATTGACAGTGACGTGCCGCTGCCATGGCTGCCCTTCCGCGACAGTGACGAGGTCGAGGTGGGAGAGCTGGCGCTCGCAATCGGCAACCCGTTCGGCATCGGGCAAACCGTCTCCTCGGGCATTGTGTCCGGGCTGGCGCGCAGCGGCGTGGCCACCGGCAATGCGCGCGGCTATTTCCTGCAAACCGACGCCGCGATCAACCCGGGCAATTCCGGCGGCGCGCTGATTGATGTTGCGGGGCGGCTGATTGGCGTCAACACGCGCATCCTGACCCGCTCAGGCGGCTCTAACGGGGTCGGCTTCTCCATCCCGTCCAATCTGGTCGCGCAATTCGTCAAACAGGCCCGCGCGGGCAATGCCGAGTTCAAACGCCCTTGGGCGGGTGTGAACGGGCAGGCGGTGGATGGCGATCTGGCCGAAGGTTTTGGTCTGGCGGTGCCCGAAGGCGTGGTCATCACTGCGCTGCACCCGCTCAGCCCCTTTGCGCAAGCGGGCCTCAGCACTGGCGACATTGTGCTGTCTGTGGACGCGCGGCCGGTGAATGCGCCCGCCGAAATGCTGCACCATCTCTCCGTGCGCGGTGTGGGCGAGGTCTCGACCATTCACTACCTCTCGGACGGGTCCGAGCGCCGCGTGGAGGTCGCGCTGATCGAGGCCCCGGAGGTGCCAGCCGCTGACCCGCGCACCCTGCGCGAAGGCAGTTTGGCCGGGCTGACCGTCGCCAACCTGAACCCGCGTCTGGCCATTGAAATTGGCCTGCCCAGCGACATGTCCGGCGTGGTCGTCACCCAGATCGCAGGCCCCCTGCGCCGGGTCGGGCTTAGGGTCGGGGCGATCATCACCGCGATCAATGGCGACCCGGTGACCTCAACCGCCGACATCGCCCTTCTGGAGGGGGCAGAGGGCCGCTCTTGGAGTTTTGACGGCATTTTCCAAGGACGCCCGTTTACGTTCCGCTTTCGCTTCTGATGGCAGATCTGTTCGACAGCGCTACGCCCGCGCAACCGGCCAAGATGCAGCCGCTAGCTGATCGTCTGAGGCCCAAAACTCTGGGCGAGGTGATCGGTCAGGAACAGGTGCTTGGCCCCGACAGCCCGCTTGGGGTAATGCTGGCCAATAAGTCCTTGGGATCGCTGATCTTTTGGGGCCCGCCCGGCGTCGGCAAAACCACAATCGCGCGGCTCTTGGCAGGCGAAAGCGCGTTGCATTTTGTCCAGATCAGCGCGATTTTTTCGGGCGTGGCCGAGCTGAAAAAAGTGTTCGAGGCCGCCAAGATGCGCGCCGCCAATGGCAAGGGCACGCTGCTTTTTGTCGACGAAATCCACCGCTTCAACAAGGCCCAGCAGGACGGGTTCCTGCCGCATATGGAGGATGGCACGATCCTTCTTGTGGGTGCCACCACCGAAAACCCCTCCTTCGAGCTGAACGCCGCTTTGCTGTCGCGCGCGCAGGTTCTGGTGCTGGAACGGCTCAGCCTCGCCGATCTCGAACGCCTCGCCCAACGGGCGGAGCAGGAATTGGACAAGCCTCTGCCCCTGACGCCTGACGCGCGTGCCGCGCTGCTGGAGATGGCCGATGGCGATGGCCGCGCGCTCTTGAATCTGATCGAGCAGATCGCCGCGTGGAAGACCGAAGACAAGCTCGACCCTGAGGGGCTGTCCAAACGTCTCATGCGCCGGGCTGCGCAATATGACAAATCGGGCGACGCGCATTACAACCTGATCTCGGCTTTGCATAAATCGGTGCGCGGCTCGGACCCCGACGCCTCGCTCTACTGGTTTGCCCGCATGCTGACAGGCGGCGAGGATCCGCGCTATCTGGCCCGCCGCATCACCCGCATGGCGGTCGAAGACATCGGCCTTGCCGACACGAACGCGCACCGGGTCTGCCTCGATGCGTGGGAGACCTACGAGCGGCTCGGCTCTCCTGAGGGTGAGCTGGCCCTGGCCCAGGCGGTGATCTATCTCGCCCTCGCCCCCAAATCCAACGCGGCCTATGCGGCCTATAAAAACGCGATGCGTGCGGCCAAGGCAACTGGCTCAGAGCCGCCGCCCAAACATATCCTGAACGCGCCCACCAGCTTGTTGAAAGACCAAGGTTACGGCGATGGCTACGCCTACGACCATGACGCCGAAGACGGGTTCTCGGGGCAAAACTATTTCCCCGAGACGATGAAACGCGGCGTCTACTACACCCCTGTGGAGCGTGGCTATGAGCGCGAGTTGAAAAAACGCCTCGACTATTTCGCCAAGCTGCGCGCAAAGCGCCCCTAAATTTCCATGTTCCAAAATATCCCGGGGGACGCCCGCAGGGCGGGGGGCAGCGCCCCCTTACAACCTTGACACCTCACGCCCAAAGGCACATGCAACGCGCATGTTCATGACCACTCTTCAAGTTGCCGCCGGAGGCGCAATCGGGGCCGCGCTGCGCTTCCTTATGGGCGTGGGCATTCTCAAAGCCACGGGCCCGGGTTTCCCGCTGGGCGTGCTCAGCGTCAATATCCTTGGCAGCTTTGCGATGGGGTTCTTTGTGGTCTTCGCGGCCAAGACCTCCAACACGCATCTCAGCCCTTTCGTGATGACTGGCATCCTTGGCGGGTTCACCACGTTTTCGGCCTTCTCGCTGGAGGCTTACACGCTGTTCGAGCGCGGCCAGACCGCCGCCGCGGCCAGTTACGTTGGTGCCTCCGTGGTCCTGTCCATCGCGGGGCTGATCGCCGGGGTTTTCATCGCAAGGGGCATCTGGGCATGAGTCGTGTTCAAAATATCGAGGTCCGTGACGACGAGGCCGAGCAGCGGCTGGACCGCTGGTTTCGCCGCCACTTCCCGCATGTCAGCCAGGCCCGCGTCGAAAAGATGTGTCGCAAGGGTGAGATCCGCGTTGATGGCGGGCGGGTGAAATCCAACACCCGCGTAGGCCCCGGCCAGACCGTGCGCGTGCCTCCCTTGCCCAGTCAGGATCAGGTGGAGGCCGAGCGCGCCGTGCCCTTTGTGACCAAGGCCGACGCCAAGTTGATCCAGGATTGCGTCATCCACATGGATGACGACGTGATCGTGATCAATAAACCGGCGGGGCTGGCGGTGCAGGGCGGCTCCAAAACCACCCGCCATGTTGATGGCATGCTGCCCGCGTTGCAATACGGCAAACACGAGCAGCCCCGTCTGGTGCACCGTCTCGATAAGGACACGTCCGGCGTCTTGCTGCTGGCCCGCACACAGGCGGCGGCCAGCCATTTAACCAAGGCGTTTCGTGATCACCGGACGCGCAAGATTTACTGGGCGTTGGTCGGAGGCGTGCCCTACCCCAAGATCGGCACCGTCAAGTTTGGGCTCGTCAAAGCGCCCGGCCACGGGGCCAAGGGGGAGGGCGAGAAGATGCACGCGATCCACCCCAAAGATGTCGATGCCACCTATGGCGCCAAGCGCGCGCATACCGATTACGCGACGCTTTGCTTTCTCGGTCAGCGCGCCTCCTGGCTGGCGCTGGTGCCTGTCACGGGCCGGACCCATCAGCTGCGCGCGCATATGGCGGAGATGGGTCATCCCATTGTCGGTGACGGCAAATATGGCGGTTCGGGTCAGGAAAATCTGGGCGATGGCTGGGGGGCTGAGCTGGGCGAAGAGGTCTCCAAGAAGATGCACCTGCATTCGCGCAGCCTGACGATCCAGCATCCCAACGGCTCCGAGCTGCATGTCGAGGCCAAGCTGCCTAAGCACATGCAATCGACATGGGATTATTTCGGCTGGACCGAGAAGGACGCGCCCAATGATCCGTTTGATGCGAGCGAGCAATGGCAGAGCTGAAACTGGTCGTGTTCGACGTCGACGGCACGCTGATCGACAGCCTTGCGCATATCAAAGGTGCGATGAAAACCGCCTTTGACAGCTGCGGCCATATTCCACCTGACGAGGCCGCCGTGCGTTCGATCATTGGGCTGTCTTTGCCCGAGGCGATGCGCCAGCTGGACCCCTCGCTGGATGACGCCGCGCTGATGGAGGTGGTCGAGGCCTATAAGAACAGTTTCAACCGCTCCGAGACTGCGGAGGTGCGGCAGGACGCGCCGATGTTTGCAGGCGCGCGCGCCGCGTTGGACCGGCTGCACGCCCGGGACGAGTTGCTGCTTGGCGTGGCCACGGGGAAATCCCGGCGCGGGCTGGTGCGGATGATGGGGGTGCATGGGCTCGAAGGGCTGTTCGTGACAAGCCAGGTGGCCGACAACCACCCATCAAAGCCGCACCCTTCGATGCTGGAACAGTGCCTATATGACACCGGGGTCAAGCCGCATAACGCAGTGATCGTGGGCGACACGACGTTTGACATGGAGATGGGCCGCAACGCGGGGTTCCACACAATCGCGGTGCGGTGGGGCTATCACGACGCGGTCGATCTGGCGCCGCATACAGACATCATGATTGACGATTTCGCGGCGCTTGATGCGGCTGTAAGTCAGCTATTGGGCCTGCCGCTATGACAGATTGGGCCGCCAAAAGGTTTTGGACCGACACCGCAATTGCCGAGGTTGAGGGCGGGTTCACCGTGACGCTGGACGGGCGGCATGTGCGCACGCCTTTGAAGTCTGCGCTGACCCTGCCGACGCGCGGCATGGCCGAGGCGGTGGCGGCCGAGTGGGAGGCGCAGGAGGGCAAGATTGACCCGCTCTCCATGCCGTTTACCCGCGCGGCCAATGCGGCCACCGATAAGGTCACGCCGCAGCATGCGGAGGTGGCGGATATGCTGGCGGCTTACGGCGACAGCGACCTGATCTGCTACCGCGCCAGCGACCCGCGCGGGCTGGTGGAGCGGCAGAACAAGGGCTGGGACCCGCTGGTCGATTGGTCGGCCACCGCTTTGAAGACCCCGTTGCAGGTCTATGTCGGCGTCATGCATGCCGAGCAGCCTGCGGGCAGCATGCAGTCGCTCCGCCAGCGGGTGCATGGGTTTGATGCCTACCGGCTGACGGCGTTCCACGATCTGGTGTCGCTGTCGGGCTCGCTGATAATTGGGGTCGCGGTGACCGAAAACTATGCGCCCGCCGCCGATCTGTGGGAGGTCAGCCGAATCGATGAGACGTGGCAGGCGGATCAATGGGGCTATGACGAGGAGGCCGAGAAAATGGCGGCTGCAAAACGTGATGCGTTCCTGCATGCGGACCGTTTCTTTCGGCTATGTGGGTGAATTCGTGTCAATTCCATCCGAAACGCGGTTGATTGTGAAGCAAATCGCAAAAATCCCCTCTGAAACGACGAAAAAACTTTAGATTTCCCCTACGTCCGTTAGCCTTATCAACTTGACGTAGGGTTCAAGTTTTGGCCTTATCTGCGACCATTAGGGGGATCCTCCCGAACAAACACGGCCGGCGTAAATGGTCGCACTACAGCCACCCAAGAGTGGGTGGCCCATCAGGAAGAGGTAAACATGAAAAAATCAGTCTTTATCGGGGCTCTTACAGTTGCTGGCCTTGCCGCCGCTGCTGCTCCGGCTGCTACGCTTGACGAAGTCAAAGCACGCGGCACATTGAACTGCGGCGTCTCCACAGGCGTTCCGGGCTTTGAAGCCCCAAATGCTGACGGTGAGTGGGAAGGCTTTGACGTCGACGTCTGTCGCGCCGTTGCCGCCGCTGTACTGAACGATGCGAAAGCCGTTGAGTTCGTCCCGACAACCGGCAAGACGCGCTTCACCGCGCTGGCTTCCGGCGAGGTCGACATGCTGTCCCGCGTGACAACATGGACCTTCAGCCGCGACGTCGACCTGAAGTTCGAATTCGTTGGTGTGAACTACTATGACGGCCAAGGCTTCATGGTTCCAAAAGAGCTGGGTGTCACATCGGCAACCGAGCTGGACGGCGCAACCGTCTGCATTCAGACCGGTACAACAACCGAGCTGAACCTTGCTGACTACTTCCGCGTCAACAACATGTCCTACGAGCCTGTGCCAATCGAAACACAGACCGAAGCTCAGCAGCAGTACCTTGCTGGCGCATGCGACGTTTACACAACAGACAGCTCCGCGCTGGCCTCCGTGCGCTCGTCCTTCGCTGACACATCTGCGCATGTGATCCTGCCAGAGATCATCTCCAAAGAGCCGCTGGGCCCATTGGTGCGTCACGGCGACAATGAGTGGGGCGACATCGTGCGCTGGACTCTGAACGCTCTGATCGCAGCTGAAGAGCTGGGTGTGACTTCTGCCAATATCGGTGAGCTGTCCGCAGCCCCAACCGACAACCCAGAGATCAACCGTCTGCTGGGCACCGAAGGCAACCTTGGCGAGATGATGGGCCTCGACGCTCAGTGGGCTGTTCGTGCCATCTCCGCTGGTGGTAACTTCGGCGAAAGCTTCGAGCGTCACATCGGTGAGAACACACCTATCGGCCTTGCACGTGGTTTGAACGCGCAGTGGACAGCCGGTGGCCTGATGTACTCCCCACCGTTCCGCTAAGAACTTTACGGAAAAGGGCGCGGTTCACCCCGCGCCCTTTTCTTATCTGCCTTACGACCTACGACAGCCGACCAGAAGCAGGCCGCCACGCGCAACGACGCGTCATGTAAATGGGCCTGACAAGACAGGGGACGTCCACGATGACGACACTCACCGATCCGCCGAAGGATTCCTTCCGGCTTTCCATGCTGCTCTACGATACCCGCTACCGCTCGATGACCATTCAGGTGATCGCGTTGTTGGGCTTCTCGGCCTTTGTGTGGTGGCTCATCGGGAACACGGCGCAAAACCTGTCTGATCTGGGCAAGGAGCCCAGCTTCCGTTTCCTCGGAGAGCCCGCTGGCTACGACATCAACCAGCGCCTGATCGAATATAACTCGCAATCCTCGCATTTCCGCGCCGCCATGGTGGGCGTGCTGAACACGCTGGTCATCGCATTTCTGGGCTGCATCCTTGCGACCGTCCTCGGCGTTGCCATCGGGGTGCTGCGCCTGTCCAAGAACTGGATCGTGGCGCGCATCATGACCGTCTATGTGGAGATGTTCCGCAACGTGCCGGTGCTGCTCTGGATCGTGCTGGCCATGGCCATCCTGATTGAAACCTTGCCTGCACCCAACGCCTTCCGAGGAGACACGCCGTCTGCCTCCATGATCCTCAACAGCGTGGCGATCACCAACCGCGGCATCTTCATGCCTGCGCCGTCTTTCACCACGGAGCTGGTCAGCTCTTCTGTGGCATGGTGGCTGGTGATCGGGGTGTTTGTGGCCAGTGTTCTGGGGGTCCGCTATGTGCGCAAATCCGCGACCGCGACGCAAAACGCCACCGGCGTGCGTCCGACAACGTGGTATCTGCAACTGGGCATTCTGTTCGTGCCGATGGCGATTTTGCTTTTGGTTCTGGGCCTGCAATGGACCTCACCTGAGCTGAAGGGCTTCAACTTTAAGGGCGGGCTGCATTTGCGCAACTCGCTGATCGCGCTGTGGCTGGCGCTGTCATTCTACACGGCCGCCTTCATCGCGGAGAACGTGCGCTCCGGCATCATGGCCATCGCCAAAGGTCAATCGGAGGCCGCCGGCGCATTGGGCCTTCGTCCCAACCGGATCATGAGCCTCGTGGTTCTGCCGCAAGCATTGCGGGTCATCATCCCGCCGCTGATCTCGCAATATCTGAACCTGACCAAGAACTCGTCGCTGGCCATCGCGGTGGGCTATATGGACATCACGGGCACGCTGATGGGCATCTCGCTCAACCAGACAGGCCGCGAGTTGGAGACGCTGCTTTTGGGCATGCTGATCTACCTGACGATCTCGCTGATCATCTCCACGGTGATGAATGTCTACAACTCCCGTATGCAATTGTCGGAGCGCTAAGATGAGTGACACACACGCAAAAACCGTCTCTTTCGTCCGCACCGAAATGCTGCCGGAGAAGGCACCGCCGATCACGTCCATCGGGCCCATTGCCTGGGCGCGGGAGAACCTGTTCTCTGGCCCGATCAACACGATCATCACGCTGTTGTCGCTGGCCTTCATCTACCTGATCCTGTCGATCCTGCTGCCTTGGATGTTCAGCAATACATGGAGTGCGACCTCGCTCAGAGAATGTCGCGAAATGACGGGTACGGATCACGGGTCGGCCTGCTGGGGTGTGATCCGTGAACGGTGGGAGCAAATCCTGTTCGGCTTCTACCCTCAGGAGGAGCGCTGGCGGCCAATTCTGGCCCTTGTGCTGCTGATTGTGGCGATTGCGCCGATCCTGTTCACTGCCGTGCCCCGCAAGGTGCTGTGGCTGTCCGCGATCTACCCGTTCCTGATGCCATGGCTGCTTTGGGGCGGCACTATCTGGTTGCCGGTCATGGTCGCGTTGGGCTTTGTCATCGCCTATCTGATCGTCCGTTTCGGCGAAGATCTGATTGGCTCGCTTGGCTCCATGGTGGGGGCCGTCGCGGCGGCGGTCATCTGGTGGCTGTTCTTGGCCTCGCCGATCGCCAATGCCTTCGCCTCGGTGCTGCCACTGGCGCTGGAAACAGTCGGCTCGCGTGAATTTGGTGGGTTGCTCTTGTCGATTACCATCGGCGTGGTGGCCATCGGGCTGTCGCTGCCGATTGGTATTGTTCTTGCCTTGGGGCGTCAGTCGGACCTGCTCATTGTCAAAACGATCTGCGTGGGCTTCATCGAGTTTATTCGTGGCGTTCCACTGATCACGCTGCTTTTCGTGGCCTCGACATTGCTCAATATCTTCCTGCCACCGGGCACCAGCTTTGATATTATCCTGCGGGTGATCATCATGGTGACGCTGTTCTCCGCGGCCTATATGGCGGAGGTGATCCGGGGTGGTCTGGCGGCTTTGCCAAAGGGTCAGTACGAGGGCGGCGACAGCCTTGGTCTCAACTACTGGCAGGCGCAGCGGTTGATCATCATGCCGCAGGCGTTGAAAATCTCGATTCCGGGCATCGTGTCCACCTTCATCGGGCTTTTCAAAGATACCACGCTGGTGTCGATCATCGGGCTGCTTGATCCGATTGGGCTGGCCACGGCCATCCGCGCTGACAGTGACTGGATTGGTGTGCTCTGGGAGCTGTATGGCTTCATCGCATTGCTGTTCTTCGTCATCTGCTTCGGCATGTCCCGTTACTCGATGTATCTTGAGCGCAAGCTCAAAACGTCTCACTAAAGGAGGTCTGTAATATGTCTGACCTGGCAACTGATCGCGAAATCGACCGTTCCAAGATGCAAGTCTCGGATGAGGTTGCGATTCAAATCACCAATATGAACAAGTGGTACGGGACGTTTCACGTGCTCAAGGATATCGACCTGACCGTGCAACGCGGCGAGCGGATCGTGATCGCGGGGCCGTCGGGCTCCGGCAAGTCGACGCTCATTCGTTGCATAAACCGTCTGGAAGAGCACCAGCAGGGCCAGATCATCGTGGACGGCACCGAGCTGACGTCTGATTTGAAGAACATCGACAAGGTCCGCTCCGAGGTGGGGATGTGCTTTCAGCACTTCAATCTGTTCCCGCATCTGACCATTCTTGAGAATTGCACGCTGGCCCCGATCTGGGTGCGCAAGACGCCCAAGAAGGAGGCCGAAGAGGTCGCGATGCACTTCCTTGAGAAAGTGAAGATCCCCGAACAGGCCGATAAGTACCCTGGCCAATTGTCCGGTGGTCAGCAGCAGCGGGTGGCCATCGCGCGCTCGCTTTGCATGAAGCCGCGCATCATGCTGTTTGACGAGCCGACCTCGGCCCTTGACCCCGAGATGATCAAAGAGGTGCTCGACACCATGATCGAGCTGGCGGAGGAAGGCATGACCATGCTTTGCGTGACCCACGAGATGGGCTTCGCCCGTCAGGTCGCCAACCGCGTGATCTTCATGGACCAAGGTCAGATCGTGGAGCAGAACGAGCCGGAAGAGTTCTTCAACAACCCGCAATCCGAGCGCACAAAACTGTTCCTGAGCCAGATCCTCGGACACTGATTTTCGTCAGATTACGACACGCGAAAGCCCCGCGCCTCTGGTTGCGGGGCTTTTTGCTGCCGACACCCCGGTGTCACGACGGGATGTGTACAGGCTGTGTACGGGTTGTGTACGCCTAAATCAGCGCTTTCAGGTCGCGCGGCACCACGAAATTCAGCAACCGTGCGTCGCCAAATTTCAGGTCGGCCCAGCTGTCTTTTGGCACCTCTGACACCATTGTAGAGGTCGTTGGAAAGACGCTGAAACGCTCGTGTTTCGGACGCGTTTCGCTGATCAGATCGGCGAAGCTGGCCATGCCCGGATTATGCCCGACCACCATCACATCACCCGGCTTTGCGGCGCGAATTTTGCTCAGGATTGTGTCGGGTGAGGCATGGTAAAGCCCTGCAATATAATCAATTTCCGGCTTGTCGGCGAATTGCTCCATGATGATCTGTGCCGTCATCACCGCGCGCTTCGCCGTCGAGCAGAGCAGCAGTTCTGGCACATGTCCCCGGTCTGCGAGCCACGCGCCGACACGTTCTGCGCCAGCCTCTCCTCTGGTGTTGAGGGGGCGGTCATGGTCGTCCATGTCCAGATCATCCCAGCTTGATTTCGAGTGGCGGGTCAGGATCAGTTTCAGCGGTTCTCTCCCATGAAGCTGCGCATATGAAACGCGCTCTGCTCAGCCATCCTTGCATAGCTTTGAGACACCGGACAAGCCCGCCGGACAGAACAGCCTAATTCCATGTTTTCACGCCCCTTTTCCGAGGCCAGATGCGCCTTGCAGGCAGGCACGTCATAGCCGTCTGCAGTCAACGCGCGCGGGATGCAGGCGCTCAGGCAGGGTTGATCGCAGCTGTCACAGGGCTTGGCGGGGGCAGGGGGCAGGGACAGCTTTTCGCGCAAGGCCAGCGCGCCACGGTAGGAGACCATTAACCCCGCCTTGCTATGCACCAGCAGGTTGACCGGGCTTTGCCATGCGTGGCCAGATTTAAGCGCCCAGCTGAAAAACGGCAGGAACGGCGCGCCGCCAAAAGGAAACAACGCCTCGCCGTTTAGCTGCGTGGCCATGTCGCCCAAAACACGGGTGGACCAGCGGTCCATCGCGTCCGGCGCGTGGTCCAGCCACTCTGGGGAGGTTGAAAACGAGGCCCAGAAATCTGGTTTTGGGCCAAATAACAGCAGAGTTTCGCACCAATCCGGCAAATGCTTTTTGGTTTCAGGGTGAAAACCGCCCAGGATTAACAGGTTGTTAACCTCTGCCTGCGCCTCGATCTCGGCGTAGGTCACTTCTTGCGGAAGGGCAGCGCGAGGCTCCACCCGAATTTGCTGGGCCGGTCATCCTGCCATTCAAGCCCGATCTTCATGGCGTCATGCCCATCGACGGGTTGCGGAATATAGGTCCCAAACATCTGGTCCCAGATCGACAGGGCAAACCCGTAATTGCTGTCATGCTCCGCCCGGTCCACCGAGTGGTGCACCCGGTGCATATCCGGCGTCACCAAAACCCGGCGCACGATCGCGTCGAGCCAGAGCGGCAGCTTGATATTGGCATGGTTGAACATCGCGGTGCCATTAAGGATGATCTCGAAGAGAATAACCGCCAAGGCGGCAGGGCCCAGCAGGTAAACAAGCCCTATTTTCAAGAGCATAGACAGCCCGATCTCCACGGGATGGAAGCGGATCGCGGTGGTCACGTCAATGTCCACATCGGCATGATGCACCCGGTGCAACCGCCATAGAAGCGGCACTTTATGGGTGATCAGATGTTGAAGCCAGATCGCGAAATCGAGGATCAGGATGGCGATGACGATCTCAAGCCATGATGGCCAAGCCAGTGCGTTGAACAGCCCCCAGCCATTGCGGCCTGCATCAATCGCAGCACCCACGGCCAAAAGCGGCAGTGCAAAGGCCATGAGGTTCAGAAACACCGCGTTCACTACGGTAAAGCCCCAGTTGGTCGACCAGCGCGTGGCCCGTGACTGGGTCAAGTCGCGGCGTGGCATCAGCCATTCGATGCAGGCGAGCACTGCGAAGAGGCCTAAAAAGATGCTAAGACGCGTGAGTGTTTCATGTTCCATATCTGGCAAGATACGGGGAAACAGCATGGGATCAAGGGACGCAAAGCCGCAGGCCTTGCACGATCTTGTGACGCTAGAGGCGAATAATCGACCCGGCCCCGTGTTCCGTGAACAGCTCAAGCAGGCAGGCATTCGGCGCGCGCCCGTCAAGGATGACAACCGCTCGTGTGCCGCCGTTCAGCGCGGCGAGTGCGGTTTCGGTTTTCGGGATCATGCCGCCTGCAATGACGCCGTCTTTGGTCATGGTTTCGATGTCGGATTTGCTGAGTTCCGTCAGCACCTCGCCCTGCGCGTCCTTCACGCCAGAGACGTCTGTGAGCAATAACAGCCGGTCCGCTTTCAATGCGGCAGCGACGGCTCCGGCGGCGGTATCGCCGTTGATATTATAGGTCTCCCCATCGCGCCCAATCCCAAGAGGGGCGACCACGGGAATGATCCCGGCATCAAACATCTGCCGTATAATATGCGCGTTGACCTCAACTGGAGCCCCCACCAACCCCAGTTTCGGATTGGCTGGCTCGCAGACAATCATGTTGTCATCTTTGCCAGAAAGACCCACCGCACGGCCGCCCTGATCGTTGATCGCCTGCACAATCCGCTTGCCGACCTTGCCCGAAAGCACCATCTCCACCACTTCAACCGTGGCCGCGTCGGTGACCCGTTTGCCATCCAGAAACTCTGATTTGACCCCAAGCCGGTCCAGCATCTCGTTGATCATCGGCCCGCCGCCATGCACCACAACAGGGTTAATGCCGACCTGCCGCATCAGCGTCACGTCCCGTGCAAAACTGGCCATGCCCTCGTCGCTGCCCATCGCGTGGCCGCCCAGCTTTATGACCACGGTCGCGCCGGAATAGCGTTGCATATAGGGCAACGCCTCTGACAAGGTGCGCGCAGTGGCGATCCAGTCTCTGTTCATTGAGGTCTGCTTTTTCATGTTGGTTCCAATGGTCTGCCGCATCCTGTTACCCTCTGCGCAGCAACCTGCCAAGCCTCGTAGATCGCATTGTCTTTCGCCCAGCCACAGCTAGGCTCACCCCAAATATGGAGAGGCTCGATATGAGTGACGACCCGAAAATTATGCTGCTGACCGGTGCGAGCAGGGGCATCGGGCACGCGACCGTCCGCCGGTTCAGCGCGGAGGGGTGGCGGGTGATCACCTGCTCCCGGCATGCGTTTCCCAAAGAATGCCCGTGGGGTGGCGGGGAAGAGAACCATGTGCAGGTCGATCTGGCCGATCCCAAAAACACGATTGAGGCGATTGAGAGCATCCGTTCGCGCCTCAACGGCAAGCTGCATGCGCTGGTGAACAATGCGGGGATTTCGCCCAAGGGCGAGGGCGGTGCGCGGCTCAATACATTGGACACGGACCTGCGGACATGGGGGCATGTGTTTCATGTGAACTTCTTCGCCTCCGTGGTTTTGGCGCGGGGCCTGAAGGATGAATTGACTGCTGCGAAAGGGTCGGTGGTGAATGTCACCTCAATCGCAGGGAGCCGCGTGCATCCGTTTGCAGGCGCGGCTTACGCGACATCGAAAGCTGCACTTGCAGCATTGACCCGTGAAATGGCGCATGATTTCGGCCCGCTCGGTGTGCGCGTCAACGCTATCGCACCGGGGGAGGTCCGCACCGCGATCTTGTCGCCGGGCACAGAAGAGATGGCCGATGAATTGCCGATGCGCCGCTTGGGGGAACCAGACGAGGTTGCGGCGGCGATCCTGTTTTTATGCTCAGACGGGGCAAGCTACATCTCCGGCACGGAGATCGAGGTGAACGGCGCGCAGCACGTCTAGATCAGTCCAGCCCGGCGATGATGCTCCGCAACGTGGCAATACCGTCGGATTTTTCGGACGAGGTCAAAACGATCTCCGGGAAGGCGGCGGGATGCTTTGACAGGGACTGGCTGACACTTTCGATCAGCTTTGGGATATGCGCCTCCTTGATCTTGTCGATCTTGGTCAGCACCACCTGAAAGGTCACTGCCGAGCGGTCGAGCAGGTCCAGAATGTCCTGATCTACCTTTTTGACGCCATGCCTCGCATCAATCAAAACAAAGGCCCGGCGCAGGGTTTGCCGCCCCGAGAGGTAGGATTTCAGCAGCCGTTGCCATTTTTCGACCACGGGCAACGGGGCCTCCGCAAAGCCATATCCGGGCAAATCCACCAGATAATGCGAGCCTTGCAGGGTGAAGAAGTTGATCTCCTGGGTGCGGCCGGGCGTGTTCGAGGTGCGAGCGAGCGCCTTGCGGCCGGTCAGCGCATTGATCAGGCTGGACTTGCCGACATTGGAGCGGCCCGCAAAGCAAACCTCCTTGCGGTCGGCTTCCGGCAAGCCGTTCATCGCGACCACGCCTTTCAGAAAATCGGTTTCGCCTGCGAACAGCTTGCGGCCCAGCTCTTGCTCTGCCGGGTCGGGCTGCGGGGCGACGGAAAATTGAAATGCCATGGGAAATCCCCTTGCCTGAAAGGCGTTACAGAACGCGCGCTGTGTCGCCCAAGCCTATCTCACCGCCTTGGGTTACGGTGGCGTAGACCCCGAAATCCTGATGGTTCCAAGTCTTCAGCACGCCCAAAGTGTCGGCGTCGCGCGCGCCGGTTTCAGGGTTCGCTGTCGTGGCAAGGCAACGGGTGATGCGTTCTTGAACCTCCAGCCGGACCTCGCCGATGGCAAGAGTTTTGCCGATCCAGTCGAACTCCGTCCACGCGGCGAGGCCGTAGAGCCAGATGTTCGCCCGCCATCGCCGGGTGGACAAGTCATTGCCGCACTTGGCCTCAACAGCCGCATGGCTGGCCAGATTGGCAATCGAAACTGAGGGGAAATCCGTATCCGTCATGCCCCGCTCCGGCACCCTGACAACCCGTGTTGATTGCGCCCGGTCCTCGGGCATCAAGGGGCGGACCCATTCGATCAGCTTGTCCGCGTCCCGCTCAGGATGGAGCGTGACATCGGGGCGGTTCGGATGGCGCAAGGTGATGGTTTCGGTGGTCTCATCCAGCGTGGCCTCGATGGCCATCAAGCCTGGAACCTTTGCACCGCGCGAAAAATTTGCGCATGGCGCCCACGCCGTCCCATCCGTTTTGGCACCCTCATGTGCCACTGCCCAGGTGCGGTCCCAAGGCAGGGTTTGCCCCGTGATCAGCTTGGCTTTTTGCAGTGCCTCATGCCCGTGGCTTTTGATCGGGTGCCGCCAGAGTTGGTGAACACGCGCGGTCATTCTTCGGTTTTCGGGCGTCGTTTGAAGCTGGAAATGATGTTGCCGAAGAGGTCCGGCTTGTAGCCCTGGCTGCGCATGATGGCGTATTGCTGCACGAAGGTGATCACGTTGTTGGCGATCCAGTAGAGGACCAGACCGGAGGCAAAGCTGCCCAGCATGAACATGAACACCCATGGCATCCATGCAAAGATCATCGCCTGCGTGGCGTCGGTGGGCGCGGGGTTCAGCTTTTGCTGCAACCACATCGAGATGCCCAAGATGATCGGCAAAACGCCCAGCGAGAAGATGAAGAAGATGGAGCCGACCTCGGGCGTGCCCCATGGAAGCAACCCGAACAGGTTCAGGATCGAGGAGGGGTCCGGCGCGCTGAGGTCGCGGATCCAGCCGAACCATGGCGCGTGGCGCAGCTCGATGGTGACGAAAATCACTTTGTAGAGTGAGAAGAAGATCGGGATCTGCATCAGGATCGGCAAACACCCGGCCGCCGGGTTCACCTTGTTGTCCTTGTAGAGCTTCATCATGCCTTGCTGCAGCTTCTGGCGGTCGTCGCCCGCGCTTTCCTTGAGTTTCTCCATCTCGGGCTGAAGCTCTTTCATCTTCGCCATGGAGACATAGGATTTGTAGGCCAGCGGCAGCAGCACGGCCTTGATCAGCAGCGTCAGCACGATAATCGACCAGCCCATGTTGCCGATCAGCACGTTGAGCCAATGCAGGACGGCGAAGATGGGTTTGGTCAGGAAGAAGAACCATCCCCAGTCGATAGAGTCGACGAACCCTTCGATGCCGCTTCGCTCGTAGTTGCGGATCGACTCCCATTCCTTGGCCCCGGCAAAAAGGCTGCTTTGCGAGGTTGCGGTCTGCCCGGGTGCGACGGACAGCGTCAGTTGGCGGGCTTCGGTTTGGTAGATGTCGGCTTGCGGCACGTATTTGGTCACGGAGGTAAACGGCGTGCCGGGTGTCGGGATAAGCGTCGTCATCCAGTTTTTGTCGGTAAAGCCGACCCAGCCGTTTTCCGTGACTTCGGTGAGCTGTGCGTTGGAGGCTTCGCGGGCGATCACGTCCAGCTCAGGCATGTCGTTGTAGTCGATCTCCGTCAGCTCGCCATCGGCCATGCCGACCATGCCTTCGTGCAGGATGAAGAAGCCAACAACGTCCGGTTCGCCGTGGCGCGCGACGATGCCGTAGGGCTGAAGCTTGCGGGCGGTGTCGGAGGTGTTTTCCACCGATTGCGTGATCGAAAACATGTAGTCGTCGTCGATGGAGACCTCGCGGCGGAAGATCAGCCCCGCGTCGTTTTCCCATTTCAGCAGGACCGGGCTATCTACGCCCAATGTGGTGCCGCTTTCGATCTGCCAAAGGGTGTTGGCGTTCGGGACCTGTTTGTGGGTCAGATCGCCTGCGGGGGCCCAGCCGTAGAGCGCGTAATATGCGTTGGGGCTGCCAACCGGCGAGAGAAGCGTCACGATCTCCGCGTCTTCGTCCAGCGTTTCGCGGTAGTCTTTCAGTGACAGGTCATCAATCCGGCCGCCGGTCAGGGACAGGGTGCCTTTCAGCTTGGGCGTGTCGATCGTGATGCGTTCAGCGGTGGCCAATGCGGCCTCCCGGCTTTCAGACGGGGTGACGGGGACCAAGGCCGTGCCAGGCGCGGGCGCGATTTGTCCTGTGGTGCCTGCATCTTGCGTCGTCTCAGCGGTTTGGGTCGCCGTGGCCGGGGCTTGCTCCTCAGGTGGGAAAATCAGGAACCAGACCATGATGACGAGAAAGCTGAGCGCAGTCGCGAGGATAAGATTCTTGTTCTGATCGTCCATTTTGGAAGCCGCCGCCTGACTGAAGTTTGTGCAGGCTGTTCAATAGGCTGAGCATGGAAAGGTCAAGCGGTTTTCAGGGAAGCTATTTGCTGATTGACCATGAAAATCAGGGCTATTCTAACTGATGCGTTTGCCAAGGACGGGCGCGTTGTTCAGCGTGTTCTGATGGTGCAGGATCCAGTCGATGGTCTTGTCGAATGGCATCGGGCGGGCGATGGCGAACCCTTGCAGGTGGTTGCAGCCCAGCTGGGACAACAACGATTGTTCACCAATGTTTTCAACACCCTCCGCGAGAGTTTCGATGCCCAACCGTTCCCCTAGCCCGATGATGGCTGCGACCATGCGCTGTTGTTCGGGGTCAGAGTCCACATTCGCGACGAAGGAGCGGTCGATCTTGATACGGTCAACAGCAAAGCGGCGGATGTTGGACAGGGAGGCATGGCCAGTGCCGAAATCATCCAGATCAATGCCAAAACCCTGCGACCCTAAGGCGCGGATGTTGCGAGTGATGATATCGTCGTCATGCTCCGAGATCACAGTCTCGATGATTTCTACGGTCAGCCGCGATGGGTCCAGCTCGAACCGATCAACGTCCCACTTGATCCGCTCCACAAGGCTTGGATTTCTCAATTCCTGAGTGGCAAAATTGACGGAGACTGCGGGCACCAAAGCACCGGCTTTGTCCCATTCCGACAAGGATCGCAGGGTTTGGTTGAGGATCGCCTCACCCAGCTCTTCAAGACGATGTGCGGCTTCCAGCGTAGGGACGAAGGCGGTGGGCGGCAGGATGCCTTTCGTGGGGTGCTCCCACCGGGCGAGGGCTTCAAAGCCGGTAATTTCACCTGTGTCAGTGGAGATCTGGGGTTGAAACCACGGCTTGATCTGGCCGTTTTCCAAAGCTTGCAGCACCTCTTCGGAGAGGGCGGATTGGATCGGAGCGATGGTGCGATGGGAGTATCCACGGATCGCGCGCGGGGCATTTTGCATCGCTTCGTCAAGCGCTGCTTTGGCGGCGGTGAGCATAGCCGCCCCGGTGCGCTCATCGGCGCGGGCGTCCAGACAGAAGCCCGAGGATAGGGTGACATGAAAGACGCCGCCATCCAGTTGCAGTGGTGCGGAGGTCGCTTCGTCAATGCGTTCGCATAGGGTCAGAACCGCGCTTGTTTCGGGGGCGCGGATCGCGCGCACAATCACACCAAAACTGTGTGGTGACAGGGCCATCACGTCGTCGCTGGCGCGCACGGCGCCTTTCATACGATCCAGAACCAGTTTCATGGCGGTGTCGATGGCCACCCGGTCAAGGTCTTGGGCAAATTCGGAAAACTTGTCGACGCTGAAGACAATGCAGGCGGTTTTCTTGGCGGAGGGACCGGAGGCCAGCTCCTCGTCCAGGAGGGTGACCAGTCCTTCTTCCCCTTTTTCCGTGAGCCTGCGTGTGGCGGGGCCGGCGTCCCTGTCCCCACTGCTCAAAGCCAACATTACCATGGCAGGAAAGGTCAGCGCGATGGCCAGAAGGACCGTGTCGGAGCCCAAGATGTAAGCAGTGACCGAGGCGACTGGGACAAGCACGAGCGCGATGCTGAGCACGGCCCGCCTGATGGCGGAATGGGGTAAATGAAGGATGGGTTGGGTTACTGACTGGTACACGCTTAATATCCCCGCAACTGAAGTTACGTGGACGCTAGCGGCGCGTAGTGTTTGGAAGGTTAACGTGGCTGCGGCACTTGCCACGCATTTTCACTAATTTGTCGGAGGTTTCGTCTCCAGACCCGCAAAATCAAACAATTTCGGGTCCAGCAAATGCGAGGGCCGGGCGTTCATCAAGGCGCGGAACATTTTCTGGCGACGACCGGGGGATTTGGCCTCCCAGCCGTTCAGAAGTTCCTTGATATTCTGACGTTGCAACCCGTCTTGCGAGCCGCAGAGGTCGCAGGGAATGATCGGGTATTGCATGGCTTTGGCAAAGCGCGCGCAGTCGTCTTCGGCGACATAGGCCAGCGGGCGATACAAGAACAAGTCGCCTTCTTCATTGACCAGTTTCGGCGGCATGGTGGACAGCCGCGATCCGTGGAACAGGTTTAAAAAGAAGGTCTCCAGAATATCGTCGCGGTGGTGGCCCAGCACCACGGCGCTGCACCCTTCCTCGCGGGCAATTCGGTAGAGATTTGCGCGTCTTAGCCGTGAACAGAGCGCACACATGGTGCGCCCGGCGGGGACTTTGTCCATGACGATGGAATAAGTGTCTTGGTACTCGATCCGGTGAGGGACCTTCATGGTTTCCAGAAATTCCGGCAGCACCGTGGCTGGGAAGTTGGGCTGGCCTTGGTCCAGGTTGCAGGCCACGATCTCTACGGGCAGGACGCCGCGCCATTGCAGCTCTGTCAGGGCGGCGAGCAGGGTGTAGCTGTCCTTGCCGCCCGACAGGCAAACCAGCCATTTCGCGCCGCGCTCCACCATGCCAAAATCGTCGATGGCGGCGCGGGTGTCGCGGATGATGCGCTTGCGCAGCTTCTTGAACTCGGTGGTCGAGGGCGCGCCGTAAAATAGTGGGTGAATGTCGTCGGGTTGATCAAGCATGGCCTCTCCTTACCTTTGTCGCGGGGCCTGTGGAAGGGGCGGAATGGTCACCTGTTGCGGTCCTTGGGGTCTGGCACGTCGTCGACCCCCATGCCGCCCCAAGGGTGGCAGCGCCCGATGCGTTTGGCGGCCAGCCATGTGCCGCGCAGCCCGCCATGTTTTTCCAAAGCCTCCATCGCATAGGCCGAGCAAGTCGGGTCGTAGCGGCAGTTGAAGCCGACCCAAGAGCTGAAGGTCTTGCGGTAGACGCGCACGGGCAAGGAGATGACGAAGGCCAGTGGGGTCATCTGTGTACCGTGTCCAAGGCGCGGCGCAAATCGTCCAAGAGCTTTGCGAAGTCCCGTTCGGCGGTTTTCTCGAAACGGCCGACAAGCACGTAGTCGAAGCCGGGCGTGCCATGTGTCGGCAGGACGGCGCGGGCAATCTCGCGCAGGCGGCGTTTGGCGCGGTTGCGGGCCACGGCGTTGCCGACTTTCTTGGAGCAGGTGTAGCCGACGCGGATAGCGGGGTCGCCGTCGGCGCGGTCATAGGCTTGCAGCAAGAACCCGGTGGCGGCGGCACGTTTGCCTTTGGCAGCGCGCAGAAAGTCGCGGCGTTTTGTCAAAGTTGCAGGCAAAACGGAAACCGCCGGAGGCTGGGTTGCGTCCGGGACGGGATGTCCTGCTACGCGTGCCTCCGGCGGTTCCAATACTGTGGGGAGATCGGCGGCGCTTACGCGCTCAGCGACTTCCGGCCTTTTGCGCGGCGCGCGTTCAGGATTTTGCGGCCAGCTTTGGTTGCCATGCGCGCACGGAAGCCGTGGCGGTGTTTGCGAACCAGGTTCGACGGCTGGAATGTACGTTTGCTCATCGGGAGCCTCCTTGTGGGTGCGGGCGGAAAATCACTGAGATTCGAGGCCCAACCATGATCAGAACCCGGGTCATAGACAGGCGCGTGCGGCCCGTCAACGGCAATGGCGTCGCTGAGCGGCCTGTTTTTGCAACAATCTGCGTCCGAATGCACGGGCAGACCGCGATCTTTGGGTCAAGACGTAGCGTTCCGGTCAAAAAACGCGCTCAACTGTTCACTCCAGATCAACCCACCGTGAGCGCGGTATCGCGGAGGGAGTGTTTTCGTCATGAAGGGCGCAACATTACTTTTCAAGGACCGACCCGAAATGAGTGACATGACCCATACGCCCGACAAACCTGCGCTTCAAAAGCGGTTGCCGATCATCATGGTCGCCCTCGCGGCCCTTCTGGGGGCCTTCTTCTTGCGCGACTACCTGAGTTTTCAGGCTTTGCAAGAGAACCGCGAAGCGCTGATCAGCTTTCGCGACGCCAACTACCTGCTCGCCGTTGTACTGTTTATCGCGGTCTATATCGTGATCGTGGCGTTCTCGCTGCCGGGGGCCGCCATTGCGACCCTGACGGGTGGCTTTCTCTTCGCGACCTTTCCGGGTGCGCTTTATAACGTGTTGGGGGCGACCATCGGGGCAACAGCGATCTTTACAGCGGCACGTATCGGTTTTGGCGATAAGCTGGCCGATAAGATGGAGACCGGGTCCGGCCTTGTGAAAAAGATCAAAGACGGCATCGACGAGAACCAATGGTCGGTTCTGTTCTTGATCCGTTTGGTGCCAGCGGTGCCGTTCTTCGTCGCCAACCTAGTGCCTGCGCTGGTCGATGTGCCGTATCGGCGCTTTGTGATTTCGACCTTTTTTGGCATCATCCCGGGCTCGGTGGTGTACACCTCCGTCGGAGCTGGGCTGGGCGAGGTCTTTGAGCGCGGCGAGACGCCAAATCTGGGGATTATCTTTGAGCCGCATATCCTGCTGCCGATCCTTGGGCTCTGTGCTCTTGCGGCATTGCCCATCTTGCTGAAAGCCGTGCGCGGCAAAGAAGGTATCTAAAACCATGACGAAATTGAAAACGGACCTGTTGGTCATAGGGGCAGGGTCCGGTGGTTTGTCGGTGGCCGCGGGGGCCGTCCAGATGGGCGCTGATGTTGTGCTGCTGGAAGACCACAAGATGGGCGGCGATTGCCTGAATTACGGCTGCGTGCCCTCCAAGGCGCTGATAGCGGCGGGCAAGCAGGCCCATCTGATGCGCAATGGGGCCAAGTTCGGCGTGGCCAATGTCACGCCAAAGGTCGATTACGCGGCGGCCAAGGACCATGTGAACAGCGTGATCGCCACGATTGAACCCGTCGACAGCGTGGAGCGGTTCGAGGGGCTTGGCGTCAACGTCATTCAGGAGCGTGGCCGTTTCATTGACGCGGACACGGTTCAGGCGGGCGCGTATGAAATCACCGCGCGGCGCATTGTGGTGGCGACCGGGTCGTCTCCATTTGTGCCGCCGATACCGGGGCTGGACGCAGTGCCCTACCTGACCAACGAAACCCTTTGGGAGCTGCGCGAGCAGCCCGGACATTTGCTGGTCATCGGTGGCGGGCCAATTGGCATCGAAATGGCGCAGGCGCATCTGCGGTTGGGATCCAAGGTGACCGTGATTGAAGGCGCCAAGGCGATGGGCAAGGATGACCCCGAGCTTGCGGCGGTCGTGTTGGACCGACTGCGCGACGAGGGGCTTGTGATCGAAGAAGACGCGATGGCCGAAGAGATATCGGGCAAAGCGGGCAACATTACCGTCAAGGCCAAGGATGGCCGTGTGTTCAAGGGCACGCACCTGCTGATGGCCGTGGGGCGCTCGGCCAATGTGAATGATCTCGGGCTCGACAAGGGCGGCATTGCCTATGATCGGGGCGGGATCAAAGTGGACGCGTCGATGCGGACCTCCAACAAGAAGGTTTACGCCATTGGTGACGTCGCGGGTCAGCTGCAATTTACCCATGTGGCCGGGTATCATGCGGGCGTGGTGATCCGCTCCATCCTGTTCGGGTTGCCATCGAAGGCCAAGCAGGACCACCTGCCTTGGGCCACCTATACGGACCCTGAGCTGGCCCAAGTGGGCCTGACAGAGGCGCAGGCGCGCAAGAAGCACGGGGCCGCCGTCGAGGTCGCCCGGTTCGAGCTGCACGAGAATGACCGCGCCATCGCCGAGGCCAAGACAACCGGATTCATCAAGGTGATGGTCGTGAAAGGCCGGCCTGTGGGGGCCTCCATTGTAGGGGCGTCGGCGGGAGATTTGATCGGGGTCTGGGCGCTGGCTATCGCAAATAACCTGAAAATGAGCCAAGTTGCTGGTATGGTTGCGCCCTACCCGACTTTGGGCGAGGTCAACAAGCGCGCGGCGGGGGCATATTTCTCCCCTAGACTGTTTGAAAGCGCGATGGTCAAACGGGTTGTTGGTCTTGTGCAGCGGTATTTGCCGTGATGCAGTATTGAACGGGCCAAGAGGAGAGGCTGTTGATTAAGTCGCTGTCAGGTCGGTTTCTGATCCTGTCCATCATCTTTGTGATGGCGGCAGAAGTGCTGATCTTTGTGCCCTCCGTGGCGCGCTACAGGCAGGACTATCTGGCGGCCCGTCTCGAAAAGGCGCAGATCGCGTCGCTTTCGGTGCTGGCCTCCGAAAACACCCAGATCCCCGCGACCCTCGCGCAGGAGCTTTTGGACAATGCGGGGGTCTACAACGTGGCGCTCAGGCGCGACGCCGTCAGCCAGCTGGTGCTGTCCTCACCGGTGCCCGGTTCCGTGACGACTATGGTCGATCTCAGGGAACCGTCCGCGCTTTACCTGATGTCTGGCGCGCTGCGCCAGTTGGTGACGCCCGCTGAAGGGGTGATACGGGTGATCGGCTCTCCTACCAATGCGGCGGGAACCATGATCGACGTCACCATGCCGCAAGCGCCGTTGCGCGACGCCATGATTGACTACGGCATCCGCATTCTTCTTCTGTCACTGGTCATTTCCGTGGTCTCTGCGTTGCTGCTGTTTGTGGCGGTTCGAAGGTTTATGGTCAAACCCGTCAAACGCGTGGTCGAACATATCGAGCATTATGCCGAGGCCCCGGAAGATGCCCGGCGCATCCTTACACCCCAGTCCACGATCACTGAGCTGCGCTCCGCTGAGGATGCGCTCGCCCACCTGCAAACCCAGCTCACCGGCGCGTTACGGCAAAAGGAGCGGCTCGCACAATTGGGCGGTGCGGTCGCCAAGATCAGCCACGACCTGCGCAACATTCTCACCACCGCAACCTTGCTTGCAGACCGTATGGAGCGCAGCGAGGATCCGGCTGTCCAGCGCTCCGCGCCCAAGCTGGTCAACTCGCTGAGCCGCGCGGTCAGTCTGTGTGAGGGTACGCTGGCCTTTGGCCGCGTCGAAGAACCCGCACCGAGCCTGAACCTTGTGGCGCTGAGCGATCTGGTTGACGACGTGCTGGAGGGCGAAAGACTGGCCTCTGACGGGTCGGTCAAATTCCTTGATCAGGTCGAGCCGGGCATGACCGTGCGCGTTGACGAGGAGCAGCTGTTTCGCGTCCTTGGCAATCTGGTGCGCAACGCCCGTCAGGCGATCGAGGCCACGGGTACGCCCGGCACCATCAAGATCACCGCTCATGAGACAGATCAAGACTGGCATATCGGCGTGTGCGACACCGGCCCCGGTCTGCCGCCCAAAGCCCAGGAGCATCTGTTCCGGCCCTTTGAAGGTGGCGTGCGCAAAGGCGGGACGGGCCTCGGGTTGGTGATTGCCTCAGAGCTGGTGCAAGGTCATGGCGGCTCCCTGTCACTCCGAAAAACCGACGAGACCGGCACCGAGTTTGCCCTCACTCTGCCAAAAAACCCGCTTCAAATAGACCAAGCCGCCGAATAGCACGAAACAGCGGCGCTTTGCTCTTGCAAAGCGATAGGGCGAGGTTTAAGTCCACCGACACGCGGATTGGTAGCTCAGTTGGATAGAGTACTTGACTACGAATCAAGGGGTCGGGGGTTCGAATCCTCCCCAGTCCGCCAAAATATCCCATAAAAACAAGTATTTAAGAGATGGCCTCGAATCGGCTATTGGCCCGATTCACCGTTACACATACCTTACACAAATCGACACATTGGGCGTGGATGTTTGGATATGGCGGAAAAACACACGATTCTGGGCGGAAAAGTGTATGTTTATCAGCGTGAGGGCAGCCCAGTGTGGCAATGCTCAACGTATCTTGAGGGAAAGAACCGCAGGGTAAGTACCAAAGAGAGAAGTTTGGGAAAGGCCAAGGACTTTGCCGAGGACTGGTACCTGCAGCTCCGGCAGATGAAATCTGAAGGAACCCTGTTGAGTGGCCCAACGTTTGCGCAGGCCGCAAAGCGGTTCACTGAAGAGTACGAAATCATGACAGAGGGCGAGCGAAATCCAGTCTACGTTCAGGGGCACTACGGAAGACTTCGCAATCACCTGCTGCCGTTCTTCGGAAAAATGGGAGTGAAGGAAATCACTGCCGGTGCGGTTCAGGACTACCGTATTTTCAGACTGAAGAACGATACGAATTTTAAGCCCCCCTCTCGCAGCACCATGCTGCACGAAATCGTAACTTTAAGGCACGTTCTTAAGACGGCATTGCGCCAAGGCTGGATTGATTATGTCCCTGACGTCTCCGCACCCTACAGCGGCTCCAAGAAGGTAACACACCGGGCTTGGTTCTCTCATGAAGAATACAAGAAGCTGTACACCGCCACCCGGGAAAACATCAAAACTGCGGTTAGTGCATACCACAAGCGCCTTGCCGAGCAGCTGCACGACAAAATCCTTTTCATGGCAAATACCGGTATTCGTCCTGACGAAGCCAACTGGCTTGAATACCGTGATGTCCAGATCGTCGAAGATGACGCCACCGGCGAGACGATCTTGGAAATCCAAGTCCGCGGCAAGCGCGGAGTGGGTTATTGCAAAAGCACCACCGGTGCTGTTCGTCCCTTTGAGAGAATGATGGAGCGCAATCAACCGGAACCGACCGACCGTCTCTTTCCGGTAGATCACAAGAAGCAATTCAATCGCATCCTTGAGGAACAGGACCTGAAGGTAGATCGCGAGGGGAACAGGCGAACGCTCTACTCCCTGCGCCATAGCTACATCTCTTTCCGGCTGCTTGAGGGCGCGGACATCTACCAGATCGCGAAGAACTGCCGGACAAGCGTAGAAATGATCGAGAAGCACTATGCCGTGCATTTGAAGAACAGCTTAGACGCGGCTGCGATCAATGTGCGGAAGAAGCCGTTTTCGACGTGAGCCTTGTCAACTGATCGGAATTTCAATTCCTTTCTTAAAAGGTCTTTGAATATTAATTTCTCAATGTTCTTCCTTGGGTCTTCTTAGTGTCAGAAATTGCGACAACTAGGCGTCTCATTCTGTGACATCTAGATGTCACAAATCATGACATCAGGATGTTACCGTCTTTTGCCCAGAACCTTCGCTTTGAGGTTCACCTCATAGATGTTTGCTCTTCCCTGCCCAAGCCGCTTGATCTTGATGAAGCCTTTGTCGGCGAGCTCTTGGACATGCCGGTTCACCGTCCCTCGGGCGATGCCAATGTCGCTTGCCAGGGTCTCCTGACCCGGGAAGCAAAAGTCGTCATGCCATGCGTAGGACAGCAACATCGCGTAGACCAGTTTTGCACCTGAGGAGATTTGGTCGCTCTTCAGGATTGCGTTTGGAGCTTGTGTGAAACCTGCCTGAGAAAGCGCGTCACCTCCAGTGATGACGATATTCCTCTCTTTGATTGCAGAGCCAAGAGATTTCATAATTCCTTGCCAGGAATTATACACTATGAGGTGCCCCTAGTTTCCTAGACGCCTGCCTCATGCATTTTCTGCTGTTTCATTTCATAGTCAACTGGCGACAGC
>CANMWQ010000006.1 GCA_947501685.1 uncultured Litoreibacter sp. | reverse complement strand
TATTCCTTTGTTCATACCCGTCTCTCCTTGGTTCCAAAATTACCAAGCAAAGCGTCTACAAATCTAGGGGCACCTCAAAACGCCCTTGGCTTTGTCAGCGGCAACAGTTGTCCAGTTCTGTCACCGAGACGGCCGATGCCAATGATGTAGTCACTTTGATCAAGTTCGCCGACAGCAATTTCTCGCGAGTAAAGGCGTTTGGTTTGAAGCAGAGCCACCTTCCGTTCCAGAAGATGGCCTGCTCGTCTCAGCAAAACCAGAAGCGCGATGTCAGCGATCTCCCAGCGACCATACATTCTTCGACCACCAAGCCAGTGAGCTTCAATTGCGACAGCAGCCTGTTCTGGCGCGAAGAATGCGGCAGGCCGCACAGTAAGACTGGTTATCAACGCTTGGTCCAAAGACTCTTCATGCATCGAGGGGTGATCAGCCAGCGCGCGCGAAACCGCTTCGTTTGCGCGTCCAAAAACACCCCTTACGTGATCAATAACAACTTCTGGAATTTGGCTGAAAGAAGACATGTAAAATCCTGTTTCTGTTCTGAGAACTATCTATTTCAATACATCTATACGCACTTGACCGATGTGACAAAACAACGGGATGCGGATCTTTATGCAATCTGGAGCATCCGTAACTCTGGCCTCGTTCCCGCCATCCACGTCACGGCCTACCAACGCCCACACCAGCCTCAAACCTCCCTACTCCCCCCAAAAAATAAACACGCGGATGGCCTGTAAGCCGGATTCTGTCCAAGGGCCGGGGCCCTTTGGATGATCATTCATCTCGAGACACGGTTGCCCGCGCCCCTCTAGCTGCCAACCCGGACCGTCTCGGGCCGAAGATGCCCTGTGGCCGAAGCCACGCGAGGTCCCTATTTGGCATTGCTCCCGGTGGGGCTTGCCGTGCCGCTTCTGTTGCCAGTCGCGCGGTGCGCTCTTACCGCACCGTTTCAGCCTTACCCCTGCATGCAGGGGCGGTTTCTTCTCTGTGGCGCTGTCCCTGGGGTTGCCCCCGCCGGGCGTTACCCGGCACCGTTTCTTCATGGAGTCCGGACTTTCCTAGACGTCTTGTTTTGCGAAGCAAACAAGACGAGTGCGACAGGCGGGTCTCCCCGCCGAGAGGCACCCCTCTCCAGTCTTGGCAAAACAGGACGCCTCGACCATCCAGCCATCCGCGCAGACCCGTCTTTAGGAGGTGAGCCCCTCCCGGTCAACGGGGAAGCGGGCGGCGAGATCTGCGGCCAGCCCCGCATCGGTGCCATCAACAGGCCCCTGCGCCCAAGGGCGAAACCGCAGACGGAAAGCGTGGAGTAGCGTGTCATCCTCCACCTCCGCCCTGTAGCCAAAGGCCTGCGCATGGGCGCGAAACGTCTCCGGCGCGGCCTCTAGTGCTTTAGGCCAGACCGCATGGCCGCCCCGCGCGAGGCGTTGCCAGTCGAACCGCGCGCCGGGGTCGATCTTGCGCCCCGGTGCCAGATCCGAATGCGCAATGACGCGCTGCGCAGGGATCGCCCAACGGTCGCGCATGCCGCCCAAAAGCACCTCAAGCGCGTCCATCAACCTGTTGGAAAACGGCGAAAACCCGTCATTGGACAGCTCAATCCCGATGGAATGGGAGTTCACATCCGTGACCCCTCCCCACTGCCCGGCGCCCGCATGCCAGGCGCGGTTTTCCTCCGCGACCAGCGACATGACCTCGCCATCTGGCGCGATCAGGTAATGGGCGGAGACTTCCGTTTCAGGGTTCGACAACGCGCGGCGCGCGGCCTCGGCGCTGGCCATGGCGGTGTAGTGGATAACGATGATACTGGGCTGCGCGCCCGCCTTCCGCTCCCCGAAATTGGGGGAGGGATGGGTGAGCCGCGCCACCCTAGTTGCGCACCAATTGGCGGTATTTGCCGGGGTTCCACGCGCAGGCATAGCCGTCGCCATCGGGATCAAGCTTCAGGCTGTCCTTGTCAGGCCCGCCTGCCTTGAGAAACGCGTCCTGCGCCAGCTCAGGCGAGGCATATGCCGCGCAGTTCTCGGCCAATTTTCCAGCCCCGAAAGGCGAGCGGCTATAGACCTTTTGGCCCAGCGGATGCCGCACTTGCAGCGCAAACTCGATGGGCGTGGGCGTGCCGCCCGTGGGGCGCTCCGGCACGGCGGTGGGCTGCACGACCTGATACTGCGCCGATTGCCGGGCGCGGCGTTGCGCGTCAGATTCAATCGTCTGGCGAGAGGCCACGGCGTCAAAATCCTGCTCGTCGGAAATCGCGACATTGTTGGGGTCAACACGCGCCGTTTGAACAGGCGACTGCCCCCCCGGCTGGATCGCGGCCACGGCAGCGGCGGCGGTGGCCTGCGCTTCGGTTTGCGGCGCGCCCTGCTCGGCGGCAAGAGGCCCGGTCACCACAGGAGAGCCACGGCGCAGTTGCTGATCGCGCACGATCTGGCCCTGCTGGTATTCATCATAGCTGCCAAACCCCACGCCGGACGTGTCGTCCGGGACGGGTGGCGAACAGGCGGCAAGGCTTGCCGTGGCAAGAAGAATTAGGGGTGTGCGCATGACAAAAATGCTCTCAATCTCAGTTAAGTCCCGGCGATTTTCGGACCGCCTTGCGGTCTTTTACCACCATTTCTCAGGTTTTGCCACAAATCCGGCGGCCTGCTCCAGCGCATAGGCGTGGTTCAGCAAATCGGCCTCCTCCCACGGGCGGCCAATCAGTTGCAGCCCCAAAGGCAGGCCCTGTTTGTCCAGCCCCGCAGGCACCGCAATGCCCGGCAGCCCGGCAAGGTTCACCGTCACGGTGAACACGTCATTGAGATACATCTGCACCGGATCAGCGTCCTTCATCTCCCCCAGCCCAAAAGCGGCAGACGGCGTGGCAGGCGTCAGGATCGCGTCCACGCCCGTGGCAAACACCTCCTCGAAATCGCGTTTGATCAGCGTGCGCACCTTGCGCGCACGGTTGTAATAGGCGTCGTAGAACCCCGCGCTCAGCACATAGGTGCCGATCATCACGCGGCGCTGCACTTCGGGGCCAAACCCTTCGGCGCGGGTTTTCTCGTACATCTCGGTGATGCCGTCGCCCTGCGCCATCTTCGCCCGGTGCCCGAACCGCACCCCATCATAGCGCGCCAGGTTCGACGAGGCCTCCGCCGGGGCCACCACATAATAGGCGGGCAGCGCGTATTTCGTGTGGGGCAGCGAGATATCCACGATCTCCGCGCCCGCGTCTTTCATCATGGCGATGCCGTCTTGCCAAAGCGCCTCGATCTCCTCGGGCATGCCGTCCAAACGGTACTCTTTCGGAATGCCGATCTTCTTGCCGCGAATGTCGCCGGTAAGCGCGGCCTCAAAATTCGGCACGGCCAGCTCGGACGACGTGCTGTCTTTCGGGTCATGGCCGGACATGGCCTCCAGCATGATCGCCGCGTCGCGCACCGATTTGGTCATCGGCCCGGCTTGGTCCAGCGACGACGCAAACGCCACCACGCCCCAGCGCGAGCAGCGCCCATAGGTGGGCTTGATCCCAACGATGCCCGCAAAGGCCGCAGGTTGGCGGATCGAGCCGCCCGTATCCGTGCCGGTCGCCGCCAGACACAAATCCGCCGCCACCGCCGAGGCCGACCCCCCGGACGAGCCGCCCGGCGTCAGGTTCCGATCATCAATCTTCCACGGATTCACCACGTCGCCATAGCAGGACGTCTCGTTGGAGGAGCCCATGGCAAACTGGTCCATGTTCAGCTTGCCCAGCATGACCGAGCCCGCGTCCCAAAGCTGCTGGGTGATGGTCGACTCGTATTCTGGCTTGAAGCCTTTCAAAATGTCCGACGCCGCCTGTGTTTCCACGCCCTTGGTGGCGAACAAATCCTTAATGCCCAGCGGCACGCCGCACATGGCAGGCGCGTCGCCCGCTTTGATCCGCGCGTCAGCGGCTTCGGCCTGTGCCAACGCGATCTCCGGCGTGTTATGAACGAACGCGTTCAGCGTGCCGGAACCTTCGATCTCGGACAGGCAATCCCGCGTCACCTCGACAGAGGTAAAATCGCCCTTGCGCATCCCGTCGCGGGCCTCAGCAATGGTCAGTTTGGAAAGCTCAGCCATTATTCAACCACCTTCGGCACGGCAAAAAAGCCTTCGCGCGCATCGGGCGCATTCTTCAAAACGGCCTCTTGCTGATTGCCATCCGTCACCACATCCTCGCGGCGTTTCAGGCGCTGCGGCGTCACGGAGGTCATCGGCTCGACGCCCTCGACATCCACCTCGTTGAGCTGCTCCATGAAGGCCAGAATACCGTTCAATTCGTCGGCCAGTTTCGGCAGCTCGCCCTCCGGCACCGCGATGCGGGCCAGCTTGGCCACGCGGCCTGCGGTTTTGGTATCAATCGACATGGAAGCGCTCCGTCTAAATCCGGCTTCCACATACCCCTGCCTGTGCGGCGCTTCAAGCACTAGCTGGGCCTGCGCCAAGGCTGGGAGATCGCCTGAACGATCTCCCAGCCTGTCCCTCAGGGAAACGGCCAATGCGCGGGCCGATGGGTCGCGATCCCCAGCAGCACATGCGGGGCCTTCTCGGGCTTGGGGCCCAGCCCGATATCGGCCCGCAGCCGGTCATCCATCAGGTCCAGCTCAGGCAGACCCCGCACCGCGAGATCTGCCACGGTATCGGGGGGCCGTGACCGTTTGAGTAGCCTTTTGCCCACTGTCAGCAGCACCGCCCAAAGGCCATGGCTTGCGATCAGCTTGTCCACGGTTTCTGCAACCGAACTGTCGGGTTTCAAAGATACAGCATTCATCTGTCTTCTCCTCTGACCGGCCTGAGAAATGGCAAGCCGGGTTTGGGTTAAAGAAGACGTCACGGATCTGGGGCGCGGATGCACGACAGCCGGAGCGGTCTTCAGGTTAGGATAGAGATGGAAGGGGTGACCATAGGTGGCCGAATTTGCGACGGGTCTGGGGGCTAGCCCCGGGTAAACCAAACCACTCGGGACGGTTTGCCCGTAAGGAGACAACGCAGTTGATAACGATGTTCAGTCATGATGCGCCTCCCTTGTGTTTCGTGTCGCAATGGCGGTGTCATACAGCGAGATGGCCTCAAGTCAAAGAACTTTCCTCAGGGGAAGGCGAAACGCAGCCACCGCCGTGGCTGCACGCGTTAACCTTTTCGGGGCGTGGGACCTCTGTCACGACGCGATGTGTACGCTTTGTGTACAGGTTGTGTATGCGGAATTTAGGGTTAACGGGCGGCTCAGCCCTTGCGGCGGGCGGCGAAGAAACCGCGCAATAATTCTGCGGCCTCTTCCTCGCAAATCCCGTCATAGACCTCCGGCTTGTGATGGCTCTGCGCCTGCTCAAACACCCGCGCGCCCTGCCCGACGCCGCCGGATTTCGGATCACTCGCCCCGTAATAAAGCCGCGCAATCCGGGCCTGTGAAATAAGGCTGGCACACATCGAACAAGGCTCCAGCGTCACATAAAGCGCGCAGCCCGTCAGCCGCTCCGAGCCGAGCGCAGCGCAAGCCTGCCGGATGGCCAGCACCTCCGCATGGGCGGAAGGATCACGATCCTCCATCACCCGGTTGCCCGCCTGCGCAATCACCTCACCCTGAGGCGACACGATCACAGCGCCCACAGGCACCTCTCCCCGCGCGGCGGCCTTCTTTGCCTGATCCAGCGCCAGATCCATATGTGAGGTGAAGCCCATAGGGTTTATCAATCATATCAACGGCTTGCGCACAAGGCTTTGCAGGGGCTTTGCAAGGGCTTTCCCTTGGCCGCGCAACAGACTAAACCGCTGGGATGGCTGAAAAAACACCCCCAGAGACACAATCGAAGACACCAGATGGCGACCGCATCGCCAAGGTTCTGGCCCGCTCCGGCGTGGCTTCGCGGCGCGGCGCAGAGGCTTTGATCGAGGCCGGGCGCATCGCTGTGAACGGCAAGATCATCACCAGCCCCGCGCTGAATGTGACGCCCAAAGACGTGATCACATTCGACGGAAAACAAATCGCCGAGCCCGAGCGGCCAAGGCTCTGGCTCTACAACAAACCCGTGGGCCTGGTCACCACGGAGCGCGACGAAAAGGGCCGCGACACGGTGTTTGACGCCCTGCCATCCGACCTGCCCCGCGTGGTCAGCGTCGGGCGTCTGGACATCAATTCGGAAGGGCTTTTGTTGCTGACCAATGACGGCGGTATCAAGCGCCAGCTTGAGCTGCCCTCCACCGGATGGCTGCGCAAATACCGGGTTAGGGTTAATGGAAGACCGGAAGACAAGACCTTGGATCCATTGAGAAAAGGTGTCACTTCAGAAGGCGAGCGCTTCCAGCCGATGGAGGTCACGCTCGACCGCCAGCAAGGCGCGAATGCGTGGTTAACGGTGGGCCTGCGCGAGGGCAAAAACCGCGAGATCCGCCGCGCCATGGAAGAGGTCGGCCTCAAGGTGAACCGCCTGCTGAGGGTCAGCTACGGGCCGTTTCGGCTCAATGAGCTCAAGCAAGGCGAGGTCGAAGAGGTCAAAGCCCGCGTGCTGCGCGACCAGCTTGGCATCGCCGCCGAGGACGCCGCCCCGCGCCCCAAAAAACGCCCTCCCCAAAAGCGCAGCGGCCACAAACCCGCGCAGAACAGAACCGGCCAACAGGCCAAGCCCCGCGCCTCAAGGGGACCCAAACGCTAATTGGAACCCTTGCCGACGCGGCCGTGTTCTGTATGCATGACCCACCAAAACCGATGCTGACGAAAGGCCCTTCCCCATGGCTGAGTTCCTGAATTTCGAAAATCTCTTCACCCTGCAAAACCTTGGCAACCTGCTGATGTTGTGCTTTTTGCAAGCCGTGCTTGGGTTCGACAACCTGCTCTACATCTCTATTGAAAGCCAACGCGCGCCCGTCGCCCAGCAAAAAGCGGTGCGCTTTTGGGGCATCATCATCGCCGTGGCGCTGCGGGTCATTTTGCTCTTTGTCATGGTAAGCCTGCTCGGCACTTTGACGGAGCCCTTCTTCGTCTTCAATTGGGAAGGCATCCTGACCGGCGGCGTAAATTTCGCGACCTGTGTATTCATCTTCGGCGGTATTTTCATCATGTACACGGCTTTCAAGGAGATCGGCCACCTTTTGTCGGTGCAGCATCTTGGCCATGACGTTGAAGCAAAATCAGGCAAGTCCGCCGCCAAAGTGGTCATGCTGATCGTGTTCATGAACCTGATTTTCTCCTTCGACTCAGTGCTCTCAGCCATTGCGATCACCGAAGTCTTCCCGATCCTTGCCGCCGCTATTCTGATCTCCGGTCTGGCCATGCTGCTGCTGGCGGACGGCGTGACGGCGTTTTTGCAAAAGAACCGCATGTATGAGGTTTTGGGCCTGTTCATCTTGCTGATCGTGGGCGTGGTGCTTTTGGGCGAGGCCGGGGTTGCGGCCAGCCATGCCGCGCATGATGACAGCCTTGCGATCATGATTTTCGGCTACCCGCTGATCCCGATGTCCAAGACGACCTTCTATTTCTCGGTCATCGTGCTGTTCGCCGTGGAGATCATCCAGTCGGGCTACGCCCGTAAGCTGGAAGCCGAGCGCGCCGCCACTCAGACGCCGAAAACGCACTAGTCGCGCCGAGTTTCTGGTAACTGCCGCCTCCACTGCCTATATCTGGAGGCACCACTCGCTGAGGACGGGACGCCCATGTCATTCGGAGCCATTCAGAAAATCGCCTACGCCATGTTACTGGTGCTGGTCGCCCTCGTCTCCGTCGGAGCCGTGTGAGATGGCCCAACGCTACGGTGGAGAGCACAGCCCCGGCGCGGGCCCCGCCAAAACGGGGCAGCTGCGCCATGCCAAGCCGCAACGCGGACGGGCGCGGGTCATCTGGCTGGGGGTCGCAGGTCTACCGCTGCTGTTTACCGCCTTTGGCGGCGGGCCGGTGGAGCTGGCCTCCCATTTGGGGGCGTTTGCGCTGATCGCACTGGCCGCTTGGCTGACCCGCGAGGGGCTGGAGGCGCAGGACGCCTATGAAGCCCGCACGATCTCGCGCCGCCCCGCGATTCCGCGCAAACTTTTCGGTGCAGTACTGACAGGCCTGGGGGTCGCTTTGGCCACGGTCGATGGCGGGCTGTTTAACGGCGTGCTTTACGGGATCATCGCAGGCGGGTTGCACCTAACCGCCTTTGGGCTGGACCCGATGAAAAACAAAGTGGCCGAAGGCGTGGACGATTTCCAGAACCAGCGCGTCGCCAAAGCGGTGGATGAGGCCGAAAAGCACCTGAAAAACATGGCCGATCTGGCCACAGAGACCCGCGACCGGGTGCTGATCGCCCGCATCGAGGCGTTTCGCACCACCGCCCGCGAGATGTTTCGCACGGTGGAAAATGACCCTCGCGACCTGCGCGGCGCGCGGCGTTATCTGGGCGTCTACCTCCAAGGCGCGCGTGACGCGACCAAGCAATATGTGGACCTGACCCGGCGGACTGATAACGCCGAGGCCAAAGGCAAATACATGACATTGCTGGACGATCTTGAGGCAAATTTCACCGCGAAAACCCAGAAGCTGTTGACCAATAACCAAGACGCGCTGAGCATCGAGATAGAGGTTCTGTCTGACCGCTTGCAGCGTGAAGGCATCCGCGCGCGCGAACCCTTGCCGCTACAAGATCCGTTACAGAACTCGTTGGAGGACAAGACATGACCCAGACCGTTCGCGAAAAGGCGCAGGCCTCGACCGCATTGCTAGACGAGGTCACCGCCGTGGTGCTGCCCGAGCCGGAGGCCGATCTGGTCACGCTTGAGCAGGCCGCACCCCCCGTGGCCTCCGAGATCCGCAAGCGGATGGACGAGATCGACATGTCAGATACGGGGTCCATCGTGGCTTTTGGTTCCAGCGCGCAGGCGGGTCTGCAAGAGATCAGCCAGTCGATGTTGCAAGACGTCAAAAACAAGGATGTGGGGCCCGCCGGGGCGTCGCTGCGCGATATCGTGTCGACCATCCGCGGCTTCTCCGTCAAGGAGCTGAACCCGAACCGCAAACGCAGCTGGTGGGAAAAGCTGATCGGCCGCGCCAAGCCTGCCGCTATGTTCATGGCGAAATTCGAGGATGTGCAGGGCCAGATCGACAAGATCACCGACGACCTGCTGGGCCATGAGCATGTGCTGTTCAAGGATATCAAATCGCTGGATATTCTCTATGAGCGCACCCTCGATTTCTACAGCGAGCTGGCGCTGTACATCACCGCAGGTGAGGCCAAGATTGCCGAGCTGGACGCGCAGGACATCCCCGCCAAGGAGGCCGAGGTGGCCGCAGCACCAGAAGATGCCCAGGTGATGAAAGCGCAAGAGCTGCGCGATCTGCGCGCCGCGCGCGATGATCTGGAACGCCGGGTGCATGATATGAAGCTGACGCGACAGGTGACGATGCAATCGCTGCCCTCGATCCGGCTGGTGCAGGAAAATGACAAGTCACTGGTGACCAAAATCAACTCCACCTTGGTCAACACCGTGCCGCTTTGGGAAACCCAGTTGGCCCAGGCGCTGACCATTCAACGCTCGTCTGAGGCGGCGGAGGCCGTGCGCGACGCCAATGACCTGACCAACGAGCTGCTGAAGGCCAATGCCGACAACCTGCGCACCGCCAACAAAGCAATCCGCGAGGAAATGGAACGCGGCGTGTTCGACATCGAGGCCGTGCAGCAAGCCAATGATGCGCTGGTCACGACGATCAATGAAAGCCTGCAAATCGCCGATGAAGGCAAGCGCAAGCGGGCCGAGGCCGAGGCCAAGCTGGAGCAGATGGAGAACGAGCTGCGCGACACGCTGGCCTCCGCAAGCGCGCGTAGCCCGGCCTGAGCGTGAGGGGGCTGCGATCTCCGCTGGCCGTGTTGGCTTTGGGCGCTGCGCTGTTGAGCGCCTGCGATCTGGTGCCCACCAGCCCCCGCCCCGAGCCGCGCGGACCTGTCGCAGCACCTGAGGTGCTGCCGGTGGTGCCTTCCGCCCGCAGCGAGGCTCTCTCGTCCTATTATGCGACCGTCCAGCGGCAATTGGTGGCGCAAGGGTTGTTGCGCAAAGACGGGGGCGGGCCGGACACGCCCTTTGCCAAACGCAATCTGGTCGACAACTTCGTCCAGATCGCGGCCTTTGAGGAATACACGATCGACGGGCTGCGCGCCCAGCAATCGGGCAATGAAAGCCGTATCCGGCGCTGGGCCAAGCCGATCTCCATGCGGCTGGAATTCGGCAATTCGGTCCTCCCAGAGCAAGCCGAGCCCCTGCAAGGCGCGCTGGAGAAATACATCCGCAGGCTGTCGCGGATCACCGGGCAGCGGATGAGTTTGGCCCCTGAGGGAAGCGCCGCGAATTTCCATGTGGCCGTGCTGGATGTGGACGAGCTGGAGGGTTTCGCGCCGCGCCTGCAAGCGCTGGTGCCGGGGCTGACCTCCAATGTGGCCCGCGACCTCACCCGCCTGCCCCGCCCGCAATATTGCGCGATCTACACCTTCTTTGACGCCAGCGCCCCGCATGAGATCAGCACCGCCGTGGCAATCCTGCGCACCGAACTGCCGCCGCTGCTGAGCGAGGCCTGCATCCATGAAGAGGTCGCCCAAGGGCTGGGCCTGAGCAATGACAGCCCCGCCGCGCGGCCCTCGATTTTCAACGATGACGACGAGTTTGCCCTGCTGACCACCCATGACGAGCGGCTGCTTGAAATTCTCTACGACCCCCGCCTGCCGCTCGGCACCGGCCCCGCTGAGGCGCGCCCGATTGTCGAGACCATTGCCACCGACCTGCTTGGCGGCGAAAGTTAACATTCCACTTCCTGAAGCGAGGACCCTATGGGCATTCTTGATTTTCTCACCGGTGAATTCATCGACGTCATTCACTGGACCGACGACACCCGCGACACCATGGTCTGGCGCTTTGACCGCGAGGGCCATGCCATCAAATACGGCGCCAAGCTGACCGTGCGCGAGGGACAGGCGGCGGTGTTTGTGCATGAGGGCCAGCTGGCCGATGTGTTCACACCGGGGCTCTATATGCTCGAGACCAACAACATGCCGATCCTGACCACGCTGAACCATTGGGATCACGGTTTCAAAAGCCCGTTCAAGTCCGAGATCTATTTCGTCAACACGACGCGGTTCAACGACCTGAAATGGGGCACCAAGAACCCGATCATGCTGCGCGATCCGGAGTTCGGGCCGTTGCGTTTGCGGTCGTTCGGCACCTACTCCACCCGCGTGTCCGACCCCGCCAAATTCCTGCGCGAGATCGTCGGCACTGACGGCGAGTTCACCATGGACGAGATCAGCTACCAGATCCGCAACGTGATCGTGCAGGAGTTCAGCCGCGTGGTGGCCTCCTCAGGCATCCCTGCGCTGGATATGGCAGCAAACACGGCCGATCTGGGCAAGCTGATCGCGTCGGCCATCTCGCCCATCGTGGCCGAATACGGTCTCAGCATCCCGGAATTCTACATTGAAAACATATCTCTACCGCCCGCAGTGGAAGAAGCGTTGGACAAGCGCACCTCGATGGGAATGGCCGGGGATCTGGGCAAATTCACGCAATACTCAGCCGCCGAGGCGATGACCTCTGCCGCGCGCAATCCTGATGGCGGCGGCGGGATGGGGGCTGGCCTCGGTGCAGGCATGGGCATGGCGATGGCCACGCAAATGGCGGGCCAGATGCAGCAAAACTCCGGGCCTTGGGGGTCGGTGCCAACCCCGCCCCCTCCACCGCCCGTGGAGCATGTCTGGCACCTTGCCGAAGACGGCAAGACCACCGGGCCGTTCTCCAAAGCCGCATTGGGCCGCATGGCCGCCGAGGGCAGCCTGAAGCGTAGCACGCATGTCTGGACCGCCGGTCAGGACGGCTGGAAAGAAGCGGGTGAGGTCATGGAGCTGGCCCAGCTTTTCACCATCCTGCCGCCTCCCCCGCCGGGTGCCTGAGGGACCTTTCATATCAGACAAGGGCGGGCTACGGTCCGCCCTAGCCGCGCGCCTGCCCAACAGGCGGGTGGCGCTGAAAGGACTGCATTGGGGGATCATCCCATTTTTCATCTGGTTCATCTTCGCCGACCCGGACGCGCTGCGGCGTATGGGCCCGGTGATCTTCCAGTTTCATTCGGTGATGGGCCTTGTGTTCGTCACCCTCGCCCTGATCTGGACGGGCATGTATCTGCGCAAAGGGCTTGCCAGCCGCCCCGGCCCAAAACTGCCCCTTTGGGCGCGCCGGGTCCATGCCATCATGCACCATACGTTGGTCTGGGGGCTGTTCCTCGTGGCCTTCGGAGGCTTCGCTTTGGGGCTAACATCATCTGTCATGCTATGGGCCGGAGGCGTCCTGCCCGTGGCCCCTCCACTGGGTCTACCAAAGGCCAATGATGTGGTCGGACATCTGCACACGTACCGGTTCTACGCGCTGGCCATTTTGGTGGTGTTTCACGCCCTCTTCCACTTGTGGCGGCACACCGCGTTGCGCGACAATGCCTTGCGTATTATGGCCCCGAAAGCTTTGCATAGGTTTCTCTGACCCGATGATTTTGCCATGACGATCCCGCCGACCGCGCCTGAACAGGAATTCCGGTTTCCCTGCGACAATTGCGGGTCGGACATGGCGTTTGACCCCGGTGGGCACCAGCTGGTCTGCGACCATTGCGGCAACACCAAACCCGTCAGCGAGGGCCGCTCCACCGCCATTCAGGAGCTCGATTTTAACGCCGCCGTGCGCGGCTCGCTGGCCGAGGCAGAGATGGAGGAGACCCGTGTCACCTCCTGCCCCAATTGCGGCGCGCAGGTCGCTTTTGACGCCGACATTCACGCCACCGAATGCCCGTTTTGCGCGACACCCGTGGTGGCCGATACCGGCACGCATCGCCATATCAAACCGCGCGGAGTGCTGCCCTTCAGGCTGGATAAACGCGCCGCGCGCAAGTCGATGAATGACTGGCTGGGGCAGCTGTGGTTCGCGCCGAACGGGTTGAAGGACTACGCCCGCAAGGGCCGCCGGATGGAGGGCATCTACGTCCCCTACTGGACCTATGACGCCGACACCCGCACGCAATATAGCGGCGAGCGCGGGGTAGATTATCAGGTGCGCCGCACCGTGGTGCGCGACAGCAAGAAGCAGACCGTGCTGGTCACCAAAACCCGCTGGCACCGGGTCTCCGGCCGTGTGGCGCGCGACTTTGACGACGTGCTGGTACTGGCCTCGACCTCGCTGCCTAAGGAGTATACCGACGCGCTGGCCCCGTGGGACCTGTCCTATCTCAGCCCCTACACGCCCGAATATCTGGCGGGCTTCCGAGCGGAGGCCTACACGGTCGCGCTTGATGATGGTTTCACCGAGGCGCGCGTGCATATGGACCGCCGCATCACACGTGACATCCGCTTTGACATTGGCGGCGACCGGCAGCGGATCCATCAGGCCAAAACGGCTGTGTCCGACGTGACCTTCAAACATGTCTTGCTGCCCGTCTGGATGGCGGCCTACAAGTTCCGCGGCCGGACCTTCCGGTTTGTCGTAAATGGCCAGACGGGTGCGGTGCGTGGCGAGCGCCCCTACTCGGCCATCAAGATCGCGATTGCGGTCATCATTGGGCTGCTGATTGCGGCGGCCATCGGATATGGAATGGCGTTACAAGATGATATTGTGTTGCGGTGAAGCCCTGATCGACATGCTGCCACGCGAGACCACGCAAGGGGAGCAAGCCTTCGCCCCTTATGCGGGCGGCGCGGTGTTCAACACGGCGATTGCGCTGGGACGGCTTGGGGCGGCCCCCGGCTTTTTCTGTGGGCTGTCGCAGGACCTTTTTGGCGAGCTGCTAGTGGAGACCCTTGCGGCCTCTGATGTCAGCACCGACCTGGCCCCGCGGCCCGACCTGCCCACGACGCTGGCCTTTGTGAAGCTGGAGAACGGCCAGGCCACCTACACATTCTATGACAAGGACACCGCGCTGACCTCGCTGCGCGCGGGTGCGCTGCCTGCGATTGGCGACGATGTGCGCGCGATGTTTTTTGGCGGCATCTCCTTGGCCGAGGGCCCAAGTGCTGAAGCGTTTGAGGCGTTGCTGACCCGCGAAGCCGCCTCCCGCGTCACGATGATCGACCCCAACATCCGCCCCAGCTTCATCAAGGACCGCGACGCCTATGTGGCCCGCATCCGCCGGATGATGGCTTTGTCGGACGTGGTGAAACTGAGCGACGAGGACCTCGCTTGGCTCGAAGGCGCGGATGATCTGGAGGCGATGGCAAAGGCGATCCTCGCGCGCGGCACCAAGCTGGTCCTGATCACCCAAGGCGCGGAAGGGGCCACCGGGTTCACCGCCAGCGGCGCGGTCTTCGTGCCTTCGGAAAAAGTCACCGTGGTCGACACGGTCGGCGCGGGCGACACGTTCAATGCGGGCGTGCTCTACGCGTTGCAGGAGGCCGGGCTGCTGACCAAAGAGGCCATTGCAGGCATTGGCGAGGCAGAGATCAAAGCGGCCCTGTCCATGGGCGCGCGCTGCGCCGCCGTGACCGTGTCGCGCGCGGGCGCCAACCCGCCCCGCCTGTCGGAGCTATGAGAGCGCTGATCCAGCGCGTCTCCGAGGCGTCCGTCTCCGTCGAAGGGGAGACGATTGGTGCCATCGGACATGGCCTGCTGATCCTGATCTGCGCCATGGAGGGCGACGCGCCGGAGCAAACCGCCAAGCTGGCGGCCAAGATCGCAAAGCTTCGGGTGTTCAAGGACGAGGCGGGCAAGATGAACCGCTCGCTCGCAGATATTGGCGGCAGCGCCTTGGTGGTCAGCCAATTCACCCTGGCCGCCGACACGTCGCGGGGCAACCGGCCGGGGTTTTCCGCCGCCGCCACCCCTGACGAGGGCCGCGCGCTTTATGAAGCATTTGCCCGCGATTTGGCAGGCTTGGGCATCCCGGTCGAGACCGGGTCTTTTGGCGCAGATATGCAGGTTGCGCTGACCAATAGCGGGCCGGTCACCATCTGGATGGATGACCGCAGCTAGGCGCGCCCCGTCCACGCTTGCCGCCCCATCCAACAGGCCCGCATCAGCCGCAACCGGTAGAGCGTTGCGAGGCATTTGCCACGCTCCACCGGACCGGCCAGCCTGTTGGTGCGAATCACCAGGAGCGTGTCTTTCAACGGGCTGAGCGCCGTCAGCGCTGCGCGCCACGCCCAGCGGCCACGGCGGCGGTCTTGCTCAACGAATTGCTCCGGCACCAAGCGAAGCCATTTGCGGCGCAGAGCGGCCCAGTCGCTGCGGGTTGGATGGCGCACCTGCAGGGCGGCGGTGTAATGCAGATCAAACCCGGCTCGCTGCGCGCGTTTGCACCAGTCTACATCTTCCGACAGCCCCGTGCGAAACGGTCCTGCCGCTTCGAACACCGTGCGGCGGGTGACCAGATTGGCCGTGACCCCGAACCCTTTGGCGCGGACATAGGCCTCGTTGTGAAAGGCAAACACCCGCTCGAACAGCTGCGCCCCGCTGCGACGCGCAGGCCTCGGCCCCGCGGCCTCGTCAAATAGGCCGACTTTGCCGCCAAACACCCCGACATGTCGGCTGAGATCAAGGGCCGTGGCGACCCAGTCGGGCCCTGCGACACAGTCGCAATCCAGAAACGCGATCCCCGGCGCGCTCGAGGCCCGGACGCCCGCATTGCGTGCCGCCCCCGCGCCGGGTTTCGGCTGAGCCACCACCCGCGCCCACGGAAACTCCCGCGCCAGCGCGCCCAGATCGGGCGCTGAGCCATTGTCGGCGACCACCACCTCCACTCGCGCGGACACCTGCCCGGCGAGGCTTTGCAGACAGCGGCGCAGCCGGGCATGGTCATTGAGATGGGGGATAATCACGGCAAGCTCGGGCATTGGGTTAACAGGCCCAAATTCCATTAAGAAAGTATGAATTTCTCACAGAATGCGGGAGGTTACATTCCGCAGTTAAACTGTCTACGCTTGATCCAATTGCCTGCCTGAAAGGACGCGCCGATGAAGATTGCCATGCTTGCCCGAAACGCAAACCTGTATTCGCACAAGCGGCTTGTCGAGGCGGCGGAGGCGCGGGGGCACACGCTCGACATCATCAACACGCTACAATGCTACATGAACATCGCGTCGCGCAGGCCCGAGATCTATTACAATGGCGAAAGGCTGGAGGGCTATGACGCCGTGATCCCGCGCATCGGCGCGTCGGTGACCTTTTATGGCCTCGCTGTGCTGCGTCAGTTCGAGATGATGGGGGTCTATCCTCTGAACGAAAGCGTGGCGATTGGCCGGTCCCGCGACAAGCTGCGCTCCATGCAATTGCTGGCGCGCGACGGCATCGGCCTGCCTGTGACCGCCTTTGCGCATGACGCCAAGAAGGCGGGTGACATTGTCGAGCTGGCAGGCGGCACCCCGGTGGTGATCAAGCTGTTGGAAGGCACGCAGGGCATCGGGGTGGTTCTGGCCGATACCGACCGCTCCGCCCGCTCCGTGATCGAGGCGTTTCGCGGGGCCAATGTGAACATCATGGCGCAGGAATTCATCAAGGAGGCGGGCGGCACGGATATCCGCGCCATTGTCGTCGGAGGCAAGGTGATCGCCGCGATGAAGCGCACAGGGGCGGAGGGCGATTTCCGCTCGAACCTGCACCGCGGCGGCTCGGCGCAGGTGATCAAGATCAGCCCCGAGGAACGCGCCACCGCCGTGCGCGCCGCCAAATCCATGGGGCTGGCCGTATGCGGCGTTGACATGCTGCGGGCCAATCACGGCCCAGTGGTGATGGAGGTGAATTCGTCACCGGGCCTGGAAGGCGTGGAGAAAGCCACCGGGCTCGACATTGCGGGCAAGATCATCACCCATCTGGAGAAACACGCCAAACCGAACAAAACCAAGACCAAGGGCAAAGGGTAACCAAGCACGATGGCCAAAAGAGCAGGCTTCACGCTGGGCGGCGTCACCGTTGCGCCCGGCACACGGCAGACCGTTGATTTGCCTGTCAGCACCCTGTCGGACCACACGCCGGTCAACATGTCGGTGCATGTCATCCACGGCAAACGCGACGGCCCGACCCTGTTTATCAGCGCGGGCATTCACGGCGATGAAGTCATCGGCGTCGAGATCGTGCGCCGTTTGCTGCGCGCCCCAAACCTGAACGCGCTGCGCGGCACGTTGCTGGTGGTGCCGATTGTCAACGCCTTCGGCTTTCACAACCGCTCGCGGTATTTGCCGGACCGGCGCGACCTGAATCGCTGCTTTCCGGGCAGTGCGGGCGGCTCGCTGGCCTCGCGCATGGCGCATTTGTTTCTGCGCGAGGTCGTGGCGCGTTGCGAGTTCGGCATCGACCTGCATTCGGCGGCCATCCACCGCACCAACCTGCCGCAGATCAGGATTTCGCCGGATACGCCCTCCATTCTGGAACGCGCGAAGATTTTTGGCGCACCCGTGATCCTGACCTCTCCGCTGCGCGAGGGCTCTCTGAGGGGCGCCGCGCGCGAACTGGGCGTGGACATGCTGCTCTTTGAAGCGGGCGAAGGGCTGCGCTTTGACGAAATGTCGGTGCGCGCGGGCGTCGCGGGTATCTTGCGGGTGCTGCTGAGCATGGGCGCACTGCCTGCCAAAGGCATAAGCCGGGCAAAGGCGGCCCCGATCCTGTGCACGTCTTCCAAATGGGTCCGCACCCCCGCCGGGGGGCTATTGCGCACCTTCAAGGAGGGCGGAGAGGTCGTGGCCGAGGGCGATTTGTTGGCCGCCATCTGCGACCCGTTCGGCAATGAAGAGCTGGAAATTCTGGCTGATACCGCAGGCATCATCGTGGGCCGCGCCGTGATGCCTTTGGCCAATGAGGGCGACGCGGTGTACCATATTGCCAAGGTCGCCTCGGCATCCAAAGCGGAGATGGCGGTGGAGGATCTGGCCGCTCAACTGGAAGCCGACCCGCTCTTTGACGAGGACGAGATTATCTAGCGGGTGGCGTTGAAGGTGAACAACGTCTCGCCGCCGATAGTGTAGCCGTTGATCAAGGCTTCGGCCCTTGGGGAGACCAGCCAGTTTTCCAAATTCGCTGCCGCCTGCGCTTTCACATGCGGGTGCCGCTCGGGGTTCACAGGCAGATATGCGTATTGGTTAAACAGCACCGGGTCGCCGGAAAACAGCAGCGCCAGCCCGGCCTTATTCCCGAAATTCAGCCAGCTGGCGCGGTCCGACATGATATAGGCGTCAAGGCCTGCAGCTGTGTTCAGGCTGGCCCCCATGCCCGCACCTACGGCCTTGTACCACGCAGCCTCCGGCACGCCGCCCGCATCCGCCCAAAGCGACAGCTCTTTCTTATGCGTGCCGCTGTCATCACCACGGCTGACAAACGGGCTTTCGCTTTGCGCAATGGCGCTGAGCGCCTGCGCGGCAGTTGCGGCTTTGGCAATGCCAGCGGGGTCCGCGGCGGGGCCAATCAGAACAAAATCATTATACATGATCTCGCGGCGATGCGTGCCGTAGCCCTCTGCCACGAATGCCTCCTCCGCCGCGCGGGAATGCACAAGGATCGCGTCCACATCCCCCGCCTGCCCCAGCCGCAAGGCCTGTCCGGTGCCCACGACCAGCAATTGCACCTCCAGCCCGGTGTCTTGCGCGATGGTGGGCAAGAGCACATCTGAGAGCCCAGAATTGTGAAAACTGGTGGTGACGGCCAGCTTCATGGTCTCGGCCTGAAGGGCAGTGGTCAGAAGGCTGAAAACGATGATGAGGGCGCGGATCATTCGACGATATCTCCTTCCAGAAAAGCCTTGGCCTCGGCGGTGCGGGGGGCCGTGAAAAACGCGGGCGCGCGGCCTTGTTCATGTAGCGCGCCACGCAGCAAAAACACCAGATCCGTGGCAAGCCTGCGCGCCTGTCCCAGATCATGCGTGGTCATGATGATCCGGGTGCCAGCCTGCTGCGCGGCCTTGAGCAGCGCCTCGATTTCGCGGGTGGAGCGCCCGTCAAGATTGGCGCAGGGCTCGTCGAGAAACAACACTTGAGGGTTGCGGATCAGCGCGCGGCCCAGCGCCAGCTTTTGCCGCTCGCCCCCTGAGAGACGCGGCGCAGGGCGGTCCAGCGCATCTTCCAGACCGATACGCTGCGCCCAGTCTGCGACCTTGGCGGCGATGCTCGCTTTGTCCTCGCCCAGCAACTGCAACGGATAGGCAAGGTTCTGACGCACTGAGCGGCGCAGCATGATCGGGCTTTGAAATACGTAAGCCTGACTTTCGCGCGCCTGCGCGTCAGGGACCGACCATGTCACCGCCCCTTCCGAAAGCCGGTCCACCCCGTGCAACACCTTCAACAGCGTCGTCTTTCCCGCGCCATTGGGGCCAAGCACAATGGTGAAGCCACTGGCCGCAAGCGTCAGGTCCAGCGGGCCCAGAATGGTCTTGCCGCGCCGTTTGACCAGTGCGCCTGACAGGCTGACGGAGGGGGGAGCCTCTACCATGTCCCCTCCCGCTCCGTGCGCGACAGGGCGTGGATCGCGAAATTCACCAACAGCGCCAGCGCGATGAGCACAAAGCCCAGACCCAGCGCCAAGGCGAAGTCGCCCTTGCCGGTTTCAAGCGCGATGGCCGTGGTCAGCACGCGGGTGGCGTGGTCGATATTGCCGCCGACGATCATGATGGCCCCGACTTCTCCGATAGCGCGGCCAAACCCCGCAAGTGCGGCCGTCAACAGCGTCCGCCTGCCGTCCCAGATCAGCGTCGCAATGCGCTGCCGCTTGGTGGTGTTCAGAGAGATCAGCAGGTCGTGATACTCGGCCCAGAGCTCGCGCATCGCCTGATGGGTGATCGACGCGATCAGCGGCGTGATGATGATCACCTGCGCGATGATCATCGCGGTCGGCGTGAACAAAAGCCCCATGACCCCGAAGGGGCCAGAGCGCGACAATAGCAAATAGACGATCAGCCCGACCACCACCGGCGGCAGCCCCATCAGCGCGTTCAAAGTGGCGATGGTCGCGCGGCGGTAACGAAAGCGGCGAATGGCCAGCCATGTGCCAAAGGGCAGCGCAATGACGGAGGCCACGACGAGCGCGGTCAAGCTGACCTGCAAGGAGCGCAGGGTGATCTCCACCAAATCCGCATCGAGCGAAAAGATCAGTCGAAACGCCGCCTGAATGCCTGCCCATATCTCATTCATTGCGGGGCGGTCCTAACCGGCGGCTGCGGGATCAATTGTCGAGGCGCACAGCCGGGCCTGTGGCCCGATCCTGACTGGAGAACCCGGCTTGGGACAGATAGAGGTTGGAGCCGACTGCAATCACAACGATGGCCACAAAGGCGGCAAGCATGGCTTTCATTTCAGTTCTCCCCTTGCGCGGTGGCCGCACGTAGATACGCGATCAGATCATCCCGATCCGACTGTTTGACGATGCGCTGCATCGGCATCTTGGTCCCCGGAATATAGTGATCTGGCCCTTCATCAAACAAAGCATTGATCGTCTCCGCTGACCAGACAATTTCGGAGTCCGTCAGGATGTCGGAATAGCTGTAATCGGCCACACTGCCCGCGCGGCGGCCAAAAAGCTTGGCCAAACTCGGCCCCGCCTTGCGCGCGCTGCCCCCCGTGAGCGTGTGGCAGATGGAGCATTTGCGTTTAAACTGCCGCTCGCCATTGGGCAACGTGTCGGGGTCTTCAAGAAAACTGCGGGTCTCACCGGACATGGGGCCGTGCGCATCCATCGTGGCCACTGGCCAGGAATACATGATGTCCTCGATGCCGCCCGCGTGGATGTTCTGCCCGTCCGGCGAAAATGCCAGCGCCCAGATCGGCCCGCGTTGGGCTGCACGAAAATCGCGGGTGATGCGCATCTCTTGCGTGTCGATCACCATGATGAACCCCTCGCCGTCGCCTACCGCCAGTTGGCCTTGCACCGGGTCATAGGCCATCGCTAAAATGGGGCGGCGGTCGAGTGTGAAATCGGCCATCTCCTCGCCACTCGCCAGATCAATGATCCGCGTGCCACCATCTACCGCGCCATATGCCAGCCAGCCGTCTTCTTCATTGAGGATCAGCTCATTGACCCCAAAGCCGTGTTTGACCAGCGGGCGGCTATCGCCCGGCTGAGCAAGGTCCCAGACACGAACAGTGCCATCCGCCGAGGCGGAGTAAACCGTGCTGGCGTCATCGCTGATCGCAACGGCATTCACGCCGCTTTTGTGCCCTTTGAGAATTTCGGATCGATAGGGCGGCGACGCCCCGTTGGGCTCGGAATACCATATCCCGACGGTAGCGTCCCAGCTGGCGCTGGCCAGAAACCCGCCGCCGGGTGCAATCGCCAGGTCTGTGATCTTGGCATCGTGGCGACCTATTTCCACAGGGGTATCGTCGTCGATGCTGCGGCCCCGGATAACGAAATCATCGCCGGCCGCGAAGATCAAACCGGGATAGGGATGAATGACCGTGTTGACCGCCGCCCGGCTGCCCTCCAGCCACAGCGGCGTGCCGTCGGTCCATAGCCCCACGGAATTGTCGAAGCTGGCAGTGGCGATCTGGCCGTTCGGAGCCACGGCAATGTCCATGATCGGGCCGCCATGGCCTTTGAGCGTGAAGAATTCCTGCGCGGCAAGCGGGACAGACACAGAGGCCAGAAAAGACGCTATGACCAGCGCGCGCCGCATCTACTCGGCAGGGGTCGCGCTTTCGGGGGCTTTGCGGTCTTTGGCCAGCTCTTCTTCCGCCCAGATGGAATGGTGCTCGCGCGCCCATTGCTCTTCGACCTCACCCGATCCCATGGCGTCATAGGCACCTTCCATGCCGACCGAGCCGATATAGATATGAGCCAGAATGATCGCCATCAGCACGAAACTGACAATGGCGTGCCAAAGCTGGGCATATTGCATCTCCTCATGCGGGGCGAGGGTTTCGCGCAAGGTGCCGAGCCCCAGCGCCTCCGAAATGCCAAAGCTGTTCAACTTGGCAAAAGTGGGCGCGAACATGTTGAACTCGAACGGGAAAAGCAGCGCGAGGCCAGACACGGAAATCGAGGTTCCCAGCACGATCACCGACCAGAAGATCAGCTTTTGCCCGGCGTTGAACTTCTTGGCCGGCGGATGCCCATTGGTGAAAATGCCGCCGCCTTTCAGCAGCCAGTTGATATCCGTGCGATCCGGCAGATTGTGGATGACCCACATCACAAAGATCATCGCCAGCGCCAGCATGAAGGCCCATGACACGTTGTTATGGATCCATTTGGAGCCCACCGCGAGATAGGAAAACGCCTCATGCCCGAAGACCGGGATGAACACCGTGCGCCCAAAGAGCGAGACCAGCCCGGTGACGCCAAGCAAGATGAACGAGCCCGCCAGAAGCCAATGGCCAAAACGCTCCACCGCCTTGAACCGCGTGATCGTGCGGCCCGTCTTTTCGCCGTCGATCGTGATGCGGCCCCGCACCATCAAGAAGACCGCCAAGAGCGCAGCGGTCACGATCAACAGCCCTCCCCCGTAAGACGCAAGCGGCCCCTCGCGAAATTGCAGCCAGCCCATGCCGCCATCCTGAATGAGCGTGGTGGCGGTGGGGCTGTTATTGGAGGCGGTGATGTTGGCCGTGCCAAAGCGCAGCGCGCGCCACAGTTCAGGGTCAGACGCACCGCCCAATGTGCCCAGCTGGCTGGCGATGCCAGCAGCACTGTCGGGATCACCGGTGGCGTCGCTGCGAAAGCTGTTATCGACTTCCTCGCCGCGTTGACGCGCCATGATGTCTTCGAGGGTTTGCGCGCCGCCTGTGGCCTCCCGGTCGGGGGATGCGCCCTCTTGCGCATGCGCGGTTGAGACGAAGGTCACGGTGAGCATCAAAGCCAGCAAAGCGCGCAGCATGTCGGGTTCCCCAAAATCTGTCTTAGGTCAAAAGGGCGACCCAAGCGGATCGCCCCTTTTTTGTGTTCTACATCAAGACAAGCGGATCAGCCGTCTTGACGGCCGTAAGCCGAACCCCAACCCCATGCGCCGGAGCCAAAGCCACGCGCCACGACGCGTTCGCGGTAGATGCCCGACACGATGTCGCCGTCACCAGCCAGAAGCGCCTTGGTCGCACACATCTCGGCGCAGATCGGCAATTTGCCTTCCGCGATCCGGTTGCGGCCGTATTTCTGGAACTCGGCGGTGGAGTGGTTTTCCTCTGGGCCACCGGCGCAGAAGGTACATTTGTCCATCTTGCCGCGCGATCCGAAGTTGGCTGCCTGCGGAAATTGCGGCGCGCCAAATGGACACGCGTAGAAGCAATAGCCACACCCGATGCAGAGGTCTTTGGAGTGCAGAACCACCCCTTCCTCGTTCTGGTAAAAGCAGTCTACAGGGCAGACCGCCATACAAGGTGCATCCGAGCAGTGCATGCACGCCACAGAGATCGACCGCTCCCCCGGCGAGCCGTCATTGATCGTGACGACCTTCCGGCGGTTGATGCCCCACGGGACCTCATGCTCGTTCTTACAAGCGGTGACACAGGCGTTGCATTCAATGCAGCGTTCGGCGTCGACGAGAAACTTTGCTCTTGCCATGTCTTGGTCCTCCTTACGCTACCGAGATTTTGCAAAGAGTGGCTTTCGTCTCTTGCATCTGGGTTACTGAATCATAGCCATAGGTCTGTGCGGTGTTGGAGCTTTCGCCCAGCACATAGGGGTCAGCGCCGTCAGGGTATTTGCCCCTCAGATCCTCGCCCTCGAGATGCCCGCCGAAGTGGAACGGCATGAAGGCCACGCCCTCGCCGACCCGCTCGGTCACCATGGCCATCACTTTGACCTTGGCGCCTTCGGGGCCTTCCACCCAAACCTGCTCGCCATCCCGAACGCCCAAGTTGTTGGCGTCACGGGTGTTAATCTCGACGAACATGTCTTGTTGCAGCTCTGCAAGCCATGGGTTGGACCGGCTCTCATCGCCGCCGCCCTCATATTCGACCAGACGCCCTGAGGTCAGGATCATCGGATACTCTTTCGAGAAATCCTGCTTCTGGATCGAGGCATACATGGTCGGCAAGCGATAGAACTTCCGGTCCTCATATGTCGGGTAGTCGGCCACAAGATCGCGGCGGTTGGTGTAAAGCGGCTCGCGGTGGACCGGCACCGGATCGGGGAAGGTCCAGACCACGGCCCGCGCCTTGGCGTTGCCGAAGGGCGCACATTCATGCGCAATGGCCACCCGCTGGATGCCGCCTGAGAGGTCGGTTTTCCAGTTGGTCTTCGGCCCGGCGATACCGTCGATGACAGCGCGTTCTTCCGCCGTCAGCTCGCTATCCCAGCCCAGATCCATCAGCATCTGCATGGTGAACTCAGGGTAGCCATCCTGAATATCGCTATCCAAGCTGTAGACGCCCTCGGCCAGCAGGTTGTCACCGTCACGTTCCACCCCAAAGCGGGCGCGGAAGGTCAGGCCACCCTCGGAGACACGTTTGGACATGTCATAGAGGTTCGGCGTGCCGGGGTGCTTCATGTCCGCGGTGCCCCAGGACGGCCATGGCAGACCGTAATAGTCGCCATCAGCCGGCCCACCAATCGCTTGCAACGTGGTGCGGTCGAACGTGTGCTGGTTGGCCATGTGCATCTTGATGCGGTCAGGGTCCTGCCCCGTATAGCCGATCGTCCACATGCCTTTGTTGAACTCACGCGTGATGCTTTCAACATTTGGCGTCTCGGCATCTTCCATCTCGATGTTGCGGAAGAAGCGGTCGGCCCAGCCGAACTTGTTGGCGAACTTGGCCATGATGACCTCGTCCGGCAAGCTTTCGAACAGCGGGTCGACAACCTTGTCACGCCACTGGAACGAGCGGTTGGATGCCGTAACAGAGCCACGGGTCTCGAACTGCGTACATGCCGGCAGCAGGTAAACGCCGTCGGTCCGGTCATGCAGCACCGCCGAAACCGTCGGATATGGGTCCACGACGACCAGCATGTCGAGCTGCTCCATCGCGGTCTTCATTTCCTTCTGACGGGTCTGCGAGTTCGGCGCGTGGCCCCAAAGCACCATGGCGCGCACCTTGTTGGGGTTGTCCATGTTGTCAGGGTCTTCAAGCACCCCGTCTATCCAGCGCGACACCGGAATGCCGGTGAGCTGCTGCAAGGACTTGTCCTTGCCTTCGGCGTCTTTGGTCATGGCGAATTGGCCTTTCAGCCAATCGTCATCCTCGCCCCAGACACGGGCCCAATGCGCCCATGATCCTGCCGACAGCCCGTAATAGCCGGGAAGCGTATGGGACAGAACGCCAAGGTCAGTCGCACCCTGCACATTGTCGTGGCCACGGAAGATGTTCGTGCCACCCCCGCTTGTGCCCATGTTGCCAAGTGCCAGCTGCAACACGCAATACGCGCGCGTGTTGTTGTTGCCGTTGGTGTGCTGCGTGCCACCCATGCACCAAATCACGGTGCCGGGGCGGTTATTGGCCATGGTCCGCGCAACGCGCTTGAGCTGCGAGCCCGGAGCACCGGTAACGCGCTCAACCTCTTCAGGGGTCCAACGTGCAACTTCTTCTTGGATTTGATCCATGCCCCAAACGCGGGTGCGGATGAACTCCTTGTCCTCCCAGCCATTGTCGAAGATGTGCCACAGGATGCCCCAGACCAGCGCCACGTCGGTGCCGGGACGGAAGCGCACATACTCATCAGCATGGGCCGCCGTGCGGGTAAACCGTGGATCGCAGACGATCACCGGCGCGTTGTTCTGCTCTTTTGCGCGCAGCAAATGCAGCAAGGATACGGGATGCGCCTCGGCGGGATTGCCGCCGATGATGAAGATCGCTTTCGAGTTGTGAATGTCGTTGTAGCTGTTGGTCATGGCGCCGTAGCCCCATGTGTTGGCCACACCGGCCACCGTGGTGGAGTGACAAATCCGCGCCTGGTGGTCGACGTTGTTTGTCCCCCAGTAAGCTGCAAATTTGCGGAACAGATAGGCCTGTTCGTTATTGTGCTTGGCGGAGCCCAGCCAATACACAGAATCCGGCCCGCTTTCCTCGCGGATGTTCATCATGCCGTCGCCGATCTCGTCGATCGCCTGATCCCAGCTGATGCGCTTCCACTCTCCACCCTCTTTCTTCATCGGGTATTTCAGGCGGCGCTCGCCATGCGCGTGCTCACGGACCGCGGCCCCTTTCGCGCAATGCGCGCCAAGGTTGAACGGGCTGTCCCAGCCGGGCTCTTGCCCCGTCCAGACCCCGTTGGACACCTCAGCCACAACGGTACACCCGACCGAGCAGTGGGTGCAGACAGATTTAATGGTTTCGACCGCGCCATTGGCCGCCGTTTGGGCCGTGGCCTGCGTTACAGAGCCGCCCGTCGCGGAAATTGCCGCGAGGCCACCGATGGCCAGACCGGAGCCGCGCAGAAACGAGCGGCGATCTACAGATTTATCGGCAATATCAGACAGGATACCGGTCCGCTGGGGGCGTCGCGCAACCCCGTTGGTCTTTTTCCTTAGCATTGTAGTTCCTCCCCTGAGCTTACCCACCACTTGTTGGGCTTGCAGGATTTCGAATGGACCTCTTGGCAGTCGGGCGTCACGCAACCAGTCGCCGTGAGGGTGGTCTTTGACGGCGTCCTAGAAGCGGGCGCTGTCGAGATAGGCGCGGGTATGCGCGGTGTCCTGCATCTTGTCGGATGCCAGATCAGCGGGGCGTGCCTCTGCCTCGGTCGTGCCGGTGGCCAGCGCCACGGCAGCAACCGGCGCGGTGGTTCCGGCCAGCTTCAGAAAATCGCGGCGGCTCGCACCGTCAGTTTTCTTGGTCATTGGGATGTCTCCCTTCCCTGTTTGTGGCGAGCATCCCCGCCGTTTAAGTGCAGGCCCCTAGCCCGCGGTCATTCTGAACGCTTCGCGCTCAATCTCGATAAAGGCTTTCCCGACGCTGCCCAGCGATGCGTAAAGAACCGAGTTCTTGGCCCCCTCCAGATCAGCAAAGAAATGCCCGGCCCATGAGGCGATATGTTTGTTGAAAAACGTCTTTTGATCTTCAAGGGCGGCAGGCACGCCAAAGCGGCCCACGATCATGCCGCCCATCATTTCCATCAGCGACGCGATATTATCCTCAGGCTCATAGACATTCGGCGCGCGCGTGATACCCCGCACCGCCATGTCCGTGCGCAACGTGGCCAGCGGCTTTTCGTTCAGGAACCCGGTCAGATAGTAGCTGGCATAGGGCAGCAGCTCGCCACGGCCCAAACCCACAAAGAGCGCGTTGAACTCGCTTTCGACCTTCTTCGGCTTGGTGGCTTTGGCCACGCGAGACAAGCCGCCAATGGCTTTGCCAAGCGCGCTGTCGTCGCCAGACAGGCCGGCGCATTGATCAAGCAATATCTGATCCGGCGGGCCTGACAGCATCAGACCCAGAAAGTTGTACAGATCCGCCCGCAGGCGATCTTCCGAGACAATCTTGATGTCTTCAGCAGCACTCACGCGGCGGCCCCTTCCGTTCTGAATTTCATGCGGCGCGGGGTGGGTAAGGCGTAGACCGCGTCTTCTTCCAGCTCTTCGGCGAGGGCGTCTTCCGGCGCTGCGCTGTCATCCTTCACTGCGCCCTCGTCAACGGCTGCCAGAAGCACCTCTTCTTCGTCCACGTCGTCGTCCAAAAGCTCAGGCTCAGAAGGATTCTCCCGCTCCTCGGCCTGACGGGCCATCTCCTCGACATGTTTCAACATGCCTTTGCCGACCTGATAGGCGGTCTGCATATTCTCGACCACCATGGCCTTGTCGGTAAAATCCTCACCGTAATCGACAAGCATATCCACATTGGCCAGAACCGGGTTCGAGCGCCACAAGACCCGCAAGGCACGGCGGCGCAGCCGGTCGGGCACGGCTTTCGACATGAAGGCGGAAAAGTCGTCGCCCATTTTCAGCGTGTCGGGGTCGGGCAGGTCCAGTTCGGCCAGCAATTCAGCGTCGGTTTTCTCCTCAAGGGCTGCGTGTTCTTCGGCGAGCGCTTGGGCGTCCAGAGCCGCTTGCTCCGCTGCGGCCTCCGCCTGCACGCCAGCTTTGCGGCGCGACCAGAAACTACGCTCTCCGCTCAATGCACCCGCTCCTTCGAGGACGGTGCACGGTAGACATCCGCGACCTGACGAATGCGCGCGTCGCCTATGCCGTCTTCCTTGAGATCAACGCTGGCCTTGTTGCGGCGGCGCTTGATGAACACCTCATCCTCGTGGTGTAGATCAATGAAATCACGGATCCAGGCGACCAACCCCTCGGGCATCGGCACTTTCTCGACCAGCTCTTCGCCCGTATCCGCGTAATCCTGTGCCTCATAGGGAGAGGCCGTGGCCAGAACAATCTGCAACGGATCGTCCCCATCGCTGTCGCGCATCACCACGTAGATTGAGGGGGTCTTGGCCGACAGCCCGTGCAGATAGGCTTCTGTATCGGTGCGAAACAGCTCCAACGGCACGGTGGCTGCATGGAACTCAACCGCGTCGCCATCGCGGCGCAGCTCCTTCCAGCGGGCCTCTGAGGCGCCGGGCAAAACCGCAACCGCTTTCCAGACATGGCTAACCCAGCGCGTGACGCCGGGCACTCTGCGGATCACGATCCCCAGAGGCATGGATATACTTTTGATGACGGTTTCTGGCATAGATCCTTTGTCTGCACTCGACTGCATACCGTCATGCTGCATGACTTAGCGGCAATCGCAAAGGAATTTTTTGGCGGACTGTGCTCACGTTTTTGCGCTCTGCGCCGCAGCATTCCGAAACCGCGAGCGAAGCCACCTCCAAGCCTTTGGAATATCAACACACCAGCGCAGATCCCCCTATTTCAGAGTGATTTTGTCATGAAACAATCTCGCAGGCGCAGCATAAAGACAAATCCACCTCCTGCCATGATTTCGGTTTACGACGCCCCGGAATCGCGACTAGCGTGAACTTCGGCGCACGGCGCAAGCCGTCACTTTGCGGGAGTCGCGATGACACAGAAACTGGTTCTATGTGATTGTCTGGGCAGCCAATCGGTGGATCCGGACGCCCTTGAAAAAGCCTGCGGGCTGTCTTGCACGAAGCCCTATACCAGCCTGTGTCTCGACCAGCTCGACGCCGCCGCCAAGGAGCTGGCCGAAGGCGATGTCATCATCGCGTGCCAACAAGAGCGGCAGGTTTTCGAAGAGCTTGCGCAAGAGCTTGAGGTCACCGTGCCGGGCTTTGTTGATCTGCGCGACCGAGCGGGTTGGGGCGAAGGCGACGCGACGCCCAAGATGGCCGCGCTTGCCGCAGAGGCCGCCTTGCAGGCCCCCATAGGAAAATCCGTTGACGTAACCTCCGAAGGCACCTGCCTGATACTTGCAGACGCGGCCAAACCCGACACCGCCCTGCAAGCCGCCGCTGATTTATGCGACACGCTGGCCGTCACGGTCTTGCTGAGCGACCCGAGCGACATTCCCACCGACCGCCGCTTTGACTGCGTCACCGGAGCCGTGAAAACCGCGTCCGGCGCGCTGGGCGGATTCACCGTAAAGTTTGATGGATTACAGCAGGTTATCCCAGGTGGACGCGGCGCGTTCACGCTAACCACCCCACAAGACAACGCGGTGTCGGACTGCGACATCATCCTTGATCTCAGCGGCAGCTCTGCCCTGTTCCCGGCCCCCGAAAAACGCGAGGGCTACCTGCGCGCCGACCCGGCCCATGCGCCCTCCGTGGCCAAGGCGGTGTTTGAGGCCGCGCAGTTGATCGGCACGTTTGAAAAGCCACTCTATGTCCGGCTGGAACCCATCCTCTGCGCTCATAGCCGCGCCGAACAACCGGCCTGCTCGAACTGTCTGAACGTCTGCCCCACGGGCGCGATCCTCTCTGTAGGCGAGCATGTGGAGATCGACCCTATGGTCTGCGCGGGCTGTGGCTCCTGCTCCGCCGTCTGCCCCTCCGGCGCGATCACCTATGACGCGCCGCCGGTGGACACGCTGTTCCGCAGGCTCTCCACGCTGGCCTCCACCTACCGCGACGCGGGAGGCACGCAGGCGCAAGTGCTGGTCCATGACGCAACATTCGGGGCGGAGATGATCTCCCTCGGGGCGCGGTTCGGACGCGGCTTGCCCGCCCATGTGATCCCGCTTGAGGTCGACGCGCTGTCAGGCTTCGGCCATGCGGAGATGATGGCGGCCCTCTCCTGCGGGTTTGGGCATGTCGATATACTCATCTCCCCAAAGACCGAACGGGAGGTGATCGAGGTGCAGGCAGAACTGGCCATGGCCTTGGCTGGCGCGCAGGCGATCCGGCTGCTCGACCCGGCGGACCCCGACGCGCTTTTGGAAACGCTCTACGCAGGCACGCCCGCGCGCGCGACCTGCAACCCGGTTTTGCCGATGGGCAGCCGAAGACAGGTGGCACGGCTTGCCACCAAAGCCTTGCAACCCGACGCAGAAATCGTGGCTCTGCCCGATGGCGCACCCTACGGCGCAGTGGTCGTGGACACGGATGCCTGCACCCTGTGCCTGTCCTGCGTGTCGCTCTGCCCGTCAGGTGCTTTGGGCGACAACCCTGATATGCCGCAGCTAAGGTTTCAGGAAGATGCCTGCCTGCAATGCGGTCTGTGCAGCAATATCTGCCCGGAAAACGCGATCACGCTGGCCCCGCAAATGGACCTGACCGACGCTGCCTTCACGCAAAAGGTACTGCATGAAGAAGAGCCTTTTGCCTGCATTGAATGCGGCACGCTCTTTGGCGTCAAATCCACCGTCGAAAAGATCACCGAAAAGCTGGCCGGGTCGCATTCCATGTTTGCCACGTCAGACGCCGCCAAGATGATCCAGATGTGCGAAAACTGCCGCGTTCAGGCGCAGTTCCATTCCGAAGACAACCCGTTTCAGGGCGGGGAGCGCCCACGGGTCCGCACCTCGGAGGACTATTTTTCAAAGCGCCGGGATCACTGAGTTTGGATCGGCGCACCAAGATCGGCAGGCGTAATCGACCCGACATAAGCGGTGATCGCCTCGATCTGCTCGAGCGTGACCTCGATCGGTACGATGGGCGACGGCAGATGCTCCGGGAAGGGCTCGGTGACATCCGTGACCTGCGTGAAGGCCGGGTGCGGCTTGAGCAGGAAAAACGTCTCGAACCGTTCCTGCCAGTCGGGGAAGGTCCGCATCAACCGAAACGAGGGAGAGGAGCCGATGGCGTTCATCCGGTTGCTCTCATTGATCACATGGCAGCGCCCGCATTGGCTCAGACTGAGCGTCTCACCAAGCGCCGCATCGCCCGTCAGAGCGACGGCTACCTGCTCGGCCTTCACGGCCACATCCGCACTGAAGATGGGGTCGCCATGCAGCGTAAACGCTTCAATCGTGCGCTTGCCGACATCGGACACAAGCCAGTCCTCGAAAGCATCTATCTCCGGGTCGCCTTCCGGTTTGGAGAGGTGCCAGATGGTCTCCCCCTGACGAAACACCGGACGGCCTTCGGTCCCAAAGGCGGCCTCACCGCTCTCAGCGCTGACAGTTATTCGGATACCCGTTTTCAGGGAAAACCGCGGCAACAGATGTTTGGTAAAACCGCGCTCGGTCAGCGCCTCGGGGGCCTGCAAGGTAAAGGCCTTGTCTTGCGCCAACACCGGAGACACGACCAAGGCGGCGGCGAAAATCAGTGGTTTCAACATACCCTCGACCCCATTCGTCTGCGTCAGGTTGCATGTCAGCCTAGGGGCGCTAGGGTCGCAGGGTCAACAATTTCGACAATTCAAAGGGCAAAGTGATGAGCGAAGATTTCAACATGTCGATGCGCAAGTTTCTCAAGCAGGTCGGGGTCACCTCCCAGCAAGCCATCGAGGAAGCCATGCGCAACGCGGCCGACACATCGGGCAAAAGCTTCGAGGCCAAGATGGTGCTGACCATCGACGGGGTGGACCTCGAGCATGTGGTGACCGGCAAGATCGAAGGCGCATAAATGGCGCTCTCCCGTGAAGAGGTTTTGGCCTGCCTGAAGACCGTCAAAGCGCCCTCCGGCGTTGATCTGGTGGAGGCCGGGCTGGTGCGTGCGCTGAATGTCGACGGCGACGCCGTGCGCTTCGTGATGGAGGTCGACGCCCCCGAGCCCTATATGCCCGCCAAGGCCGAAGCCGAGGAAAAACTGGAAGCTCTCGGCGCCAGCGCCGTCTCCGTGGTGATGACCGCGCATAGCAAACCCACGCCGCCGCCGGACCTTAAACCCAGCAGGCAGGCCGAGCCTGCGGGCCCGCAAAAAATCTCCGGCGTGGACCGGATCATTGCTGTGGCCTCAGGCAAAGGCGGCGTCGGCAAATCCACGGTCGCGTCGAACCTTGCCTGTGCGCTTGCCGCCGAAGGCCGCCGCGTCGGCATGCTGGACGCTGATGTCTACGGCCCCTCGCAGCCGCGCATGCTGGGCGTCTCCGGTAGGCCGCAAAGCCCCGACGGCAAACTGATCCTGCCTTTGCGCAATTTCGGCGTGACCATGATGTCCATCGGGTTGATGACCAATGAGGATCAGGCCGTGGTCTGGCGCGGTCCGATGCTGATGGGCGCGTTGCAACAGATGCTCAATCAGGTGCAATGGGGAGCGCTGGACGTGCTGATCGTCGATCTGCCGCCCGGCACCGGGGACGTGCAAATGACACTGGCCCAAAAGGCGCATCTGGACGGGGCGCTGATCGTTTCCACCCCGCAGGACGTGGCCCTTCTGGACGCCCGCAAAGGCATCGACATGTTCAACCAGATGGGCACGCCGATCATTGGCATGATCGAGAATATGAGCACGCATATCTGCTCGCAATGTGGCCATGAGGAGCACGTCTTCGGCCATGGCGGCGTCACCTCGGAGGCCGAGAAACTGGGCGTGCCACTTTTGGCGGAAATCCCGTTGCATCTCGATATTCGTCTGGCCGCCGATGGCGGGGCGCCGATTGTTGTCTCCAAGCCTGATAGCGTGCAGGCGCAGGGTTTCCGCAGCGTCGCCAAAGCGCTGATCAAATCAGGCCACGCATGAGCGCGCCAAGCTTCCCGCCGCTCTTCAGCGGCTTGCCCGTCGAAGGGCAGATCGACCCGTTCGACAAAGCCTGCGCGGAGGCCACGCGCGGCTGCGACGCGGGCCTTGTCGTCCATAATCTCGGGGCCAATAGTCTGCGCGCCGCAATTGTTTTTGCCCCCGATGTTGTTCTGGCCGACGCCATGGCCATGCTGCCCCTCTGCGGCGTCGGTTTTCAAAACGCACTGGGCGCCCTCGCCCCACCAGAGGTCGCCGTGCATCTTGATTGGAACGGCGGCATCCGCATCAACGGCGCCTCCTGCGGCCGCTTGCGCGCGGCCGCGTCGAGCAGCGACCCCGAGGCGGAGCCAGACTGGCTGGTCATCGGGCTGGAACTGCCGCTTTGGCCCGAAAGCGACGACCCCGGCACCACGCCGGACCAGACAACACTCTATGCCGAAGGCTGCGCCGATGTGAACGCCGCGGAGTTGCTGGAGGCTTGGGTGAAACATAGCCTCGTCGGTCTCAACACATGGCTCGAGGCAGGCGTCGCCCCTTTGCACAAAGACTGGCGCGGGTTGGCGCATGGCATGGGCGAAGACATTACGATGGGCGAGACCTCTGGCACCTATCTGGGCGTGGATGAACGCTTTGGCCTGCTGCTGCGCGATGCCGAGACCACCCACCTGTTTCCATTAACCAAAGTGCTGGAGGACCGCTGACATGATGCTGGCACGCGCGATCCATTTTGACGAAAGCGACATGAACATCTTCCACTCCCCCGCCCGGACCGGGGAATGGTGCATCTCGGGCGGGTTCGAGTTCTCAAACTGGACGGAAGCCGACCTGACTGGCAAGGCGCGGCAGGCCTTTGCAAATGGCTGGCTTGGGGTGGAGACCTTTGGCCGGGTCAGCGTCGTAGCCGTCACGCAAGTGGAGCCCGCCGAATTTGACGCGCTCAAGACCACACTGGCCCAGCATTTCGTCGACATTTACGGCGCGCCTTCCCTTGAGGCCGCATCAGGCGTCGCCGAAGAAGAGCTGCGCCACATGGCCGAGCTTTGCGAAGACCAGGCCCCCAACACGCTGCTCACCGTTTCACGCGAACTGACAGATGCAGGCGTGAAAGAGAGCTTCCGCATGATTGAGCCGCAGGATGCAGGGCTGGACCAATTCGCGATCCACGGCTCGCTGGATGATGACGCTTAGCTAATCTTGGTGAAAAGTGGTGCCCAGGGGCGGATTTGAACCACCGACACGAGGATTTTCAATCCACTGCTCTACCCCTGAGCTACCCGGGCACCGGGCGTTCGCATAGGGTTGTTGCCTGCGAACGTCCCGCTATTTAGGCCAGCCTCCCCAGCCTGTCTAGGGGGCATGATCGAAAATCTTGCGCGCAGTCTTACGCCCGCCGCTCAGTGCAGTTTTGGGCCGTCTGTGTCAGCCTCTCCAAGGGCCGCTTTTTCAAGCTCCGAGAACAGCTCTTCGGCGTCATCCTCATCCTGGCTCGGCACCGCATAGGCCCCGGTCATCCACTTGCCCAGATCAATATCCGCGCAGCGTTTGGAGCAAAACGGGCGGTATTTCTTCTCTGGGTCCTTGCTGCAAATCGGGCAGGCCATCAGGTCAGTCCTTTCGGCAATGGCAGTCTTTCGCGCTTGCGCTGCAATTCAAAATGCCCAAGTGGTGTCCATCCGACAAGGGCTGTTTCCACTGCATCCGCCTTGAAGGCTGAACGCAAAGCCTGCTCGAACTGGCGACGGTCTTTTTGGGCCATCGGGGCAAGGTCCAGCGTGATCTGCCCGCCCAACCCGCGCAGCCTCAATTGGCGCGGCAGCGCCCGCGCGCAGGCGAGGTTGGCCTTTAGCCCCGAGGCCGGTGAAAAATCGCCGCCAGTGTTCACATCGACGGCCACCAAGGCGCGTGTGGGCTCAATGAACAACGTCGTGCCGCCAAGTCTGACCTCGGGCGTCTCCAAAAGCGCCAGCGCGTCCAGCACGCCGTAAGCCTCGAACCCGTCAACGGTCTGGGCCTCCGGCCAATCCCGCGCCGCCAGATCCTGCGCATCGCCAGCATCAACCAGGAGCTCCGGCTGGGTGTCACCATCAGACAGCACCGCCTGCGCCAGCCCCAGAAAATGTTCTGCCTCCGAGGCAATCGCCTCTTCTGAGGCACCCTCAGCGCTGGAGCGCACGATCAGGCCGACACCTTCCGGCATCTCGAAGCTGTGCAGGATATCAAGCAGGCGTACTTTCTCTTCCTCGTCGCGGATTTGGCGCGAGACGTTGATCCCCGCTGCCCCCGGCGTGACAATCACATAGCGGCCTTTGAAAATGATCTTGTCCGTGACGGGCACGGCCTTGCCGGCCTCCGCATAAGAGGTCACCTGAACCAGCAGCGGCTGGCCGGGTGCCAAGCCTTTTGCGCCACGAAACAGCGCCATGCCGCCCTCGGGCACCTTCATCATCATCCCGCCCTGCCCCTTCAAGGGCCGATCTGTGATGGCCCGAAAAATCGAGCCCGGCACGGGCGGCGCATCATCAGGCGCGCTGAGCAGGAAATCGTCCAGAACCCCGTCGCGCATCAAGGCCGCCGCAGGGCGGCCAGCCAACGTATCATGCACAATTTGCAGACCCTTCACAGCACATACCCCGCCGTCCGCAAAAGGCTCGCGGCCTCTGCCACAGGAAGGCCGACCACGCCCGTATAGCTGCCTTGGATCCATGGAATAAACGCGCCTGCCGGGCCTTGGATAGCGTAGCCGCCCGCCTTACCCCGCCAATCCTCAGTGGCCAGATAGCCGTTCAATTCACCGTCCGACAGCATCTTCATTTTCACCGATGTCACCACGTCCCGCGCCCAAAAACCGTCTCCACGCCGCACCACCACGCTCGTGATCACCCGGTGCCTGCGCCCCGATAAGGCCAGCAGAAACTGCGCCGCCTCTTTTTCATCTTCAGGTTTGCCCATGATCCGCCGGCCCAGGGCCACGGTGGTATCTGCGCAGAGCGCCACCTCATCGCCCGCCAACACCATCGCATCCGCCTTCCCCCGCGCAATACGGGCGCAATAGGCGCGCGGCAGCTCGGCCTTGAGCGGCGTTTCATCAATGTCAGGGGGGCGGATATCTGACGGCACAATACCAAGCTGTGCCAGCAGTTCCAATCGACGCGGAGACCCCGACCCCAAGACCAGCTTGAGGTTCGGGTCAGCTATGCATGCGGTCATTTAAACCGGTAATTGATCCGACCCTTGGTCAGATCATAGGGGGTCATTTCGACCTGCACCTTGTCGCCTGCCAGAACGCGGATGCGGTTCTTGCGCATCTTGCCTGCCGTGTGCGCGATGATCTCATGGCCGTTTTCCAGCTCGACCCGAAACGTCGCGTTAGGCAGGAGTTCCTTCACGACACCGGGGAATTCGAGCAGTTCTTCCTTGGCCATGTTCACTCCATCATAAAACCCGCCAAACTGCGGGCTGGCTCTACATGTAACGGACGTGGGGAGTTTTCAAGGGAAATGTCGATAACAATCCTGCCCAAGGCGAAACACGCCCCGTTGCGCACCGGATTTTCCATGCTACGCTTTCCGCTGGGGCAAGAGGGGGAGCGCCACATGGACAAAACGGCTTTGGGAACCCTGTTCCTGCGGCGGCCAGGTTGGTTGGTCGCATTGGTCATTCTGGCATTGGTGGCGCTGCCGGGGGCTGTCTGGATGGACCTCAAAACGCTGTCTGAGCGCAATCTGGAGCGTCAGGCCACCAGCCTCAATAGCATCATCACCAGCGTGCGCAGCTACTACGCGCAAAACGTGGTCAGCAGGGTGCTCAGCGCCGAGGGCGACACGGTTCCGCTGCACAATTATCTTGATGTAAACGGCGCGATCCCGATCCCGGCGACCTTGTCGCTGGAGCTTGGCGACGCCTTCAAAGAAACCGAAGGCGATATCGAATATCGGTTCGTCTCTGACTTCCCGTTTCAAAACCGCCCGCCCCACAACCTGACCACCTTTGAGGGCAACGCGCTGGAGACCTTCCGCGCCGGGCTCAACAGCGACCCGATGGTGATGGAAACCTCTGGCAACCTTTGGGACCAACGCGTGACGCTGGCCACGCCGGTGATCATGAGCGGCTCATGCGTGGGCTGCCACAACACCCATGTCGAAAGCCCAAAAACCGACTGGCAGGTCGGCGACATCCGCGGCATCCAGACCATTTCCGTGCATCAGCCCGTGGCGCTCAACATTTTCGCCTTCAAATGGTTGCTCGCCTATTTGCTGATTGCGGGCTCTGCCGGGTTGTTCTTCGCCATGCTGCAATTCCGGCTGGCCGGGCGGTTCAGCCGCCTGAATGAAGAGCTGACGGCCAACAATGCCTTCCTCGCAGGCGTGTCGATGAAGATCTCCAAATATCTCTCACCGCAGGTCTATCGGTCTATCTTCTCTGGCGAACGCGAGGCCGAAATCTCGACCGAGCGCAAAAAACTCACCGTGTTTTTCTCCGACATCAAGGATTTCACCTCAACGGCCGAAATGTTGCAGCCCGAAGAGTTGACCGATTTGCTCAACGAATATTTCACAGAAATGTCGCGGATCGCGGAAGCGCATGGCGCGACAATCGACAAGTTTATCGGCGACGCCATCGTGGCATTTTTCGGCGATCCGGAGACCCGAGGGACCGCAGAAGACGCCAAGGCCTGCCTGCGCATGGCCATCGACATGCAAAAACGTCTGGCCGAACTGGAAGGCCACTGGCGCGCGCGCGGGCTGGAGCACCCGTTCAAAGCTCGCATGGGGATCAACACGGGCTATTGCAATGTCGGCAATTTCGGCTCTGACGCGCGTATGGATTACACAATTATCGGCGCGGAGGCGAACTTGGCCGCCCGGCTTGAAAGCATCGCCAAACCCGGCGGCATCGTGGTCAGCTACGAGACCTATGCCCATGTCAAAGACATCGTCGAGGCGAATGCTCTCGATCCGGTAAACTTCAAGGGCGTCGCGCGCGAAGTCGTTCCCTATGAGGTGAGCCTGCCCAACCCGAACGCGCCACATATGCGCTTTGAGGAGATCGAGGCGGAAGGTCAGTATCTCGTGAAGCTAGACGGCGCGGATGACCGCACCAAGGCGGCTGTCCGAGAGGCGCTCATAAAGGTGCTCGGCCACTCTTGAGACGGGAAAAAGCGCCCAATATGGTTGTCACTCGGAAAGCGATGGCCCGAACCGTTGCTCGATCCGCGTTCTGATCTGATCGCGGGCCTGGCGGTAAGAGTTCATCTTTTCCTCACGCCCCTCGCCCAACCCTGTGGGGTCGAGGATCGGCCAATACTCCACGTCCAGATGATAAAATCTTGTCAATTCAAGTGCTTGCCGTTGTGATGCGGGGCTCAGCGCCACAATCAGGTCGAACCCCGACAGGTCGTCACCCCATTCCTGCATCTCCTCAAAAGAGCGAGTCCGGTGGCGCGTCAGCTCCACATCCATTTCGGCGCAAACGGCAATCGAGAACCCGTCAATATCAAGGTCATTCTTAACCCCGGCGGATTGCACATAAATCGAGGTGCCATAAAACTTCTTCATCATCCCTTCGGCCATGGGCGAACGGACGGCGTTGTGGTCACAACAGAACAAGACCGACTGGGGCATGTCCTTGCGCATCCGCTCAGGCCCCGAAATGCAGAACGCAAATAAGCGTGAAAAGCCTGCGGGACGTGTCGATATCGACCACCGCCTTGCCCTCCAGCCGCTCTTGCAACACCCGCGCGCCTTCATTGTGGATGCCGCGCCGTCCCATATCAATCGCCTCAATCTGCGAGGGCGGCAGGCGCTTGACCGCGTCAAAATAGCTTTCGCAAATCTGGAAGTAATCCTTCACCACCTGCCGAAACGGGGTCAGTGACAGGTGAAACTCCGCCGCCGGGTCGTCGGTTTCGGTCTTCAGATCAAAAACCAGCCGTCGCTCGCGAATGGCCAGCAGCAGCTTGTAGGGCCCTTGGGCCACGTCATCGCGCGGCACCGCAAAACTGTTGTCTTCCAGAAGGTCAAAGATCGCAACTTTCCGCTCTTGCTCGATCTCAGGCGTAGGTGTCGGCAGTCCTTCGTCGTCGATCTCGATATGGATCAGCCGATCGGTGGGTTTGATATCGCTCATTCGTTCAACCTGTCTAATCTTGCACGCACTGACAACCCATGCGCCTGCAATCCTTCGGAGGCCGCCAGCCGCTCCGCCGCCGGGCCAATCGCCTTCAACGCCTCTGGCGTCATCTTGGACAGCGTCGTGCGTTTGACAAAATCCATCACCGACAACCCCGAGGAGAACCGCGCCGAGCGCGCCGTCGGCAGCACGTGATTGGGCCCGCCTATATAGTCGCCGATGGCTTCGGGCGTCCAAGCGCCAATGAAAATCGCGCCAGCATGCTGGATTTCTGCGGCCATCGCATCCGCGTTTTCGCAAGCAATCTCAAGATGTTCCGGCGCGATCCTGTCAGATAACAAAACCGCTTCTTCCATGTCGCGCACCACGATCACCGCTCCGAACTCCTGCCAGCTTTTGGCTGCAATGTCGCGCCGCTCCAGCACCTGCAACTGCGCCTCCACCGCCACCACCACGGCCCGTCCGAACTCCGCGTCATCTGTGATCAAAATGGACTGCGCGCTTTCGTCGTGTTCGGCTTGGCTGAGCAGGTCCACGGCGATCCAGTCAGGATCATTGTCCTTATCCGCAATCACCAGAATTTCCGACGGACCCGCGATCATGTCGATACCCACCTTGCCAAACACACGACGTTTGGCAGCCGCCACAAAGGCGTTGCCGGGCCCAGTGATCTTGTCGACCGGCGCGATACTCTCAGTCCCAAAGGCCAGCGCCGCAATCGCCTGCGCGCCGCCAATCCGGTATATCTCGTCCACGCCGCTCAACTCGGCTGCCAAGAGCACCAAAGGGTTGCAAATGCCGGCGGGCGTGGGGGCGCAAATCGCGAGACGGTTGACGCCGGCCACCTGCGCCGGGATGGCGTTCATCAACACCGATGACGGGTAGCTCGCCAGCCCGCCCGGCACGTAAAGCCCAGCCGCAGAGACCGGCGTCCAGCGCCAGCCCAGCCTCTCCCCATGTTGCCCGTCCCAGCTGGCATCCTCGGGCAATTGGCGTTCGTGATAGGCCCGAATGCGCGTCGCCGCCAATTCCAAAGCGGCCCGGTCCTCAAGCGACACTTTGGCCACCTCCGCCGCGATTTCTTCTGGCGTGAAGGCCAGCGTCTCAGGCGTCAGCTCAAGCCGGTCGAACTTCGCCGTCAGCTCAATTACCGCCGCGTCGCCACGGGCGCGTACATCCGCAATGATCCCCGCCACGACGTCATCGACATCCGGGCTGTCCTCGCGCTTCATGGTCAGAAGAGCAGCGAAAGCCGCATCAAAACCGGCGTCGGAAGAGGTCAAAAACTGGGGCATGTCGGTCCTTAGGAAGCCGTCTAATCCGGATGTTGCGGCATCTTGCCCGAAGGCGCCAGATAGGCCTGCGTCACGTCCTGCAATGTGGCGTTGATGCACTCAACCTCAAGGGCAATCGCGCCGTCGCCCGCCAAAATAAGCTCCAGCCGCCCTGCCCCATCCGTGCCGGGCTGCCAGTCGATGGACAAAAGCGACATCACCACCTCAGCGTCAGTGCGGTCCACCCCTTGGGTCGAGACCCCTGCCACATCGTCAAAGGACAAAACCGCCTGCGCGCGCTCATAGGCGCGGTTGCGTTGGCGTTTGCGCGTCGCTTCCTCCCAACGAAACCGGTTCAAAAGCAGCGCAAACCGTTGCTGCCGGGGGATATATTTCATCTCCCCGACAGGGAACACCGCGTCTTGCACCAGCGAGGAGATCACCAGGAGATCCTCCGCATCCGCAGCGATCAGCCGCAGCGGGCGGTCGCCCCCATCTTCAAACCGCGCGTCTTGCGTCATTCCGGCACCCGCTCGATATTGGCCCCAACAGCGCCCAGCTTTTCCTCGATCCGCTCATAGCCGCGATCCAGATGGTAGACCCGCCCGACCACGGTTTCGCCCTCGGCCTTCAACCCGGCCAGGATCAGCGACACAGAGGCCCGCAGATCAGTCGCCATCACCGGCGCACCCTTCATGGAGGCCACCCCGGTGACGGTCGCATGCCCCCCCTGCACATCCACATTTGCCCCCATGCGGATCAGCTCAGGCGCATGCATGAAGCGGTTTTCAAAAATTGTCTCATGCAACACCGAGACACCATCCGCAAAACAAAGTGCGGCCATCATCTGCGCCTGCAAATCGGTTGGAAAGCCTGGAAACGGCTCGGTCTCCACATCCACCGGTTTCAGGCGGGAGCCATCATGGCGCACGATCAGGCTGGTGTCAGTTTCCTCAATCTGGACGCCTGTGGCCTCCAGCTTTTTGCAAAACGCATCCACCAAAGCCCGCCGTCCGCCGATCAGCTCCACTTCACCGCCGGCAATCGCCGGCGCAATCATGAACGTGCCCAACTCGATCCGGTCTGCAATCACCTCATGGGTCGCACCATGCAGCCGCTCCACCCCTTCAATTGTAATGGTCGAGGTCCCGGCACCCTCAATCTTGGCCCCCATGGCCGAAAGGCATTTGCACAGATCGACCGTATCCGGCTCCCGCGCCGCGTTCTTGATCACAGTGGTGCCGCGCGCCAGCGTCGCGGCTGTGATCGCATTCTCCGTGCCGCCCACCGTGACCATCGGAAATGCGATCTCCGCCCCGATCAGCCCACCTTCGGGGGCTTTGGCATGCACATAACCTTCCTGCAACGTCAGCACCGCGCCCAGCTTTTCCAGCGCCATCAAATGCAGGTCCACCTTGCGCGCGCCAATGGCGCAACCACCGGGCAAGGACACTGTCGCCTCCCCCTCCCGCGTCAACAACGGCCCCAGCACGTTGAACGAGGCGCGCAGCTTGCGCACCATGTCATATTCCGCCTTGCGCGAGGTGATCGTGCCGGCTGACAGCGCCATGACGTTTCCGCCATTGAGCAAGGCAACTTCGCAGCCCAGCGACTCGAGCAACGCGCCCAGCGTCTTGATATCCGACAGGCGCGGCACATTGGTCAGCGTCAACGGCTCGTCGCTGAGCAGCGCTGCTGTCATCAGCTTAAGGCAGGTGTTTTTGGCGCCCGAGATCGGGATCTGACCTTTCAGCGAGCCATTGCCCGTGACGACTATCTTATCCATAACTGCCTGCCTCTACTCGGTTTTATCATTGTTTTCCGGCGCGTTTCTTTTGCGCGCCTGGGTCTTTCGCCGGGCCATGTTCGACTTCAACGCCGCCTTGAGCCGCGCCTCACGCTGCGCGGCCTCGCTTTGACGCTTACCCGCCCCGGATGAAGTTGTTTTGCCCGTCATGCCCCCTCTTAGCGCGAGGGGCCGAAAGCGTCCAGATAAGGGTTGCGCCGCTTGTGTTTTGGTCGTATCCACCCGCCCACGCCGTCCGTGACGTGCGAATGCTGTGGTAGCTCAGTGGTAGAGCACACCCTTGGTAAGGGTGAGGTCGGGAGTTCAATCCTCCCTCACAGCACCATCCCCCTTACATCCCATAACATCCCGTCGCAGCATGCACGTAAGCAAACCGCTTTCCATGTTCAGAAATATCCTGAGGGGATGCCCGCGTGGCGGGGAGAAAAGCTCCCTAAGAACGCAAACAAACAAGCGCGCGCAGCGCACCTTTAGGTATTTAGGTCAGTTGCAGTTCGTGGATTCAGTCCGCCCATTCCCAAGGTCGGGTGAACTCGCCCAGCACGGTAGTGACCGCCGTGTCGCTGACCTCGCCGGATTTGCTCAGTTGAGCTACTAACCCGCGCTTCTTGTCTTCCAGTACCGACACGACCTGTGCAGAGACACCGGCATCCGCCAGCGCCTTGTTATAGATGCGGGTGATCGCCGCACGTCGCAGATCGGGTTTGAAAATCTTGCCCACGGCGGTCTTGGGCAACTCGTCCATAAGCTCGATATATTTTGGCCAGGCGGCGCGCTCATGCACATGTTCTTCGCAATGCGCCATCAGGTCTTCCACGGTCGCTGTCGAGCCCGCGACCAGCTCCACATAGGCGCATGGAATTTCGCCCGCATGGGCGTCAGGCTGCCCGATCGCGCCCGCGAAGGCCACGTCTTCATGCCCGGCCAAGGCCTCCTCGATCTCGGCGGGATCAATATTATGCCCACCCCGAATGATCAGGTCCTTCGCCCGGCCTGTGATCCACAGATAGCCGTCCGGGTCGATGCGGCCCAGATCGCCGGTGCGCAGGTATTTTTCATCCCAATAGAGGCCCACATTCTTATCGGCCTCGGTATAGGTGTTTCCGGCGAAAACGCCGGGATTCGAGACGCAAATCTCGCCAATTTTATCAGCCCCCATCACAGCCCCATCCGCCACGGCCCGGATCTGCACGTCGCAATAGGGAAATGGGATCCCGATGGAACCGATCTTCTTCTCCCCGTCCGGCGGGTTGATGGAGACAAGGCAAGTGGCCTCCGTCAGGCCATACCCTTCGGTGATGGTCACATTGCAGGCCTTCTCGAACCGCTTATACAGCTCCACCGGCAGGGGCGACGAGCCAGAAAATGCCATTTTCAGGGAGGAAATATCCGCATCAACCGCCCGCTGCATCAGCGCGGAGATCGCCGTCGGCACGGTGATCATAAACGTCACCTGATAGCGCTCGACCAGCTTCCAGAAATTATCAAAAACGCCATCGCCCCGGTAGCCTTGCGGGGTCGGGAACACCACATGCGCGCCGGAGCGGATCATGGCCATCAGGATCACATGCACCGCAAAGACGTGGAACAGTGGCAGCGGGCACATGATCACCTCATGCTCGTCAAAGAGCAGCGTGTGGCCCAGAAATCCGTTATAAACCATGCCGGAATATTTGTGCTGGGCGACCTTCGGCATACCCGTGGTCCCGCCCGTATGGAAATAGGCCGCGACACGGTCGCCCGTGCTATCGGCAAAATCCAATGTCTTGTTCTGCTTGGCGCGCTCTGCATTGAACGCAAGCGTGGTGGCGTGGTGGCTGGCGGCGACTTTGGGCCGGATCAGCGGCACGATGAATTTCTTGATCCCTGTGAGATAGCGCAGCAGGTCGACCTCAAGCACATGGGTCACCCCCGGAGCGTCCTTGACCGCCTCGGCCACTTTCTGCGCCAGATCGGTCTTGGGGAACGGCCGCAGCGTGACCACAACCTTGGCCCCAGTTTCGCGCAGGATAGCGCTGATTTGCTCGGGCTCGAGCAGCGGATTGATCGGGTTCACAATGCCCGCAATCATCCCGCCGAGCAGCACGTCCAGCGTCTCAGTCGCGTTGGGCAGAACATAGGCGACCACGTCATCCTCGCCGACGCCCAAGCCACGCAACAGGTTGGCGGTTTGGCAGGAGCGGTCATAGACCTCGTTCCAGCTGAGCGTTTCATTCGGATCCGTAGGTCCAGAGGTCAGCTGGTACGAGAAGGCAGGGCGCGTCCCGAAGCGGTTTTTCACATCCGCCAGCATCGCATGCATGGTTTTTGGAAGATCACGGTCCTCCCACGTGCTTTGCGCCTCAATCGCATCGCGGTCAGCTTGGCCGGCGTAATTCTTCCCCATATGTCCTCCCTTGTGGCCGTGTGACGGCCTTTCCGACAAGTTTAAAAGATGCGAGGAAATGAAGTTGCGCGCAAGTCTAACGCTGCGCAAGAACGCAAAAGGGCGCCCCATTTGGACGCCCCTCGCGTGGATTTGATGACAAATCAGGCAGCAGGAATGCGCAGCACCTGACCAGGGTAGATTTTGTCCGGGTGGGTCAGCATTGGCTTGTTGGCTTCGAAAATCTTTTCGTAATGCGCGCCGTTCCCCAAAGTCTTCGCAGAAATGGCCCAGAGCGTGTCGCCTTTCTCCACTGTGTGGAAGGTTGGCTTGACCGCGTCGTCTTCGTCCTCGACCTCGGCCACGCCTTCAACATTGCCCACGGCCAAAATGATCTTCTCGCGCTCTTCCTCGCTCATGTCGCCGCCCTTGACGGTGACCTTGTCCCCCGCCACCGAGATTTCAGCGCCCTTGGTGTCGAGTCCCAGATCGCTCAGTTCCTTGTTGAGCGTCTCTGCATCCGGCTCAGCCGCCTCTGCCTTGCCGCCAAACAGCGATTTACCCGCGTTTTTAACGAAGCTGAAAAGTCCCATCGGTGTCTCCCTTTCTAAGAAGTCTTGTTTTATGAGCGCACCGTTTCACATCCCGCAAAAGCAACGCAAGGTGAATTACTCCGCTGCAAGACCCGTTGTGAATTGCAGCTGCGCAAGCCGTGCGTAAAGCCCGCCTTCAGCCACAAGGCTGTCATGCGTGCCAGTCGCCACAATGCGGCCCGCCTCAAACACAATGATCCGGTCGGCCTTCTTCACTGTCGCCAGCCGGTGCGCCACCACCAAAGTGGTGCGCCCTTGAGACAGAGCGTCCACGGCGTTCTGAACAGCGGCCTCGCTTTCGGCATCCAGCGCAGAGGTGGCCTCGTCCAAAAGCAGGATCGGCGCGTCGCGCAGAATTGCGCGCGCAATGGCGATGCGCTGCTTTTGCCCGCCCGACAACATCACTCCGCGCTCGCCGACAAATGTGTCATACCCGTCTGGCAGGGCGGTCAGGAAGTCATGCGCGGCGGCGGATTTGGCCGCTTGTTCGATCTCCGCGTCACTGGCACCGGGGCGGCCAAAACGGATATTGTCACGGGCCGAGGCCGCGAAAATCACAGGGTCTTGCGGCACAAGGGCAATGGATTTGCGAAACTCCGACCGGCTGACCTGCGTCAGGTCCACACCGTCGATCCGAACCGCCCCCGCATCGGGGTCATAAAAGCGCAACAGCAGCTGGATGATCGTGGTCTTGCCCGCACCGGACGGGCCAACCAAAGCCACGGTCTCCCCCGGCTTGACGTCGAGAGACACGTCGCTCAGGGCCGCCACCTCGGGCCGGGCCGGGTAATGGAAGGTCACGCCCTCAAAGCTGACCCGCCCCTCCACCTGCGGCAATGCCGCCGCCTGTGCGGGGTCCTGCACGCTGTCTGCGGTGTTCAACAACTCGACCAGCCGTTCCGTGGCACCCGCCGCCCGCTGCACCTCGCCCCAGATCTCGGACAAGGCGGCCACGCCGCCCGCCACCATGATCGCATAGATCAAAAACTGCACCAACTCGCCCGCAGTCATCACATCGGCCCGCACGTCGCGCGCACCGATCCACAGCACGCCGACAATGCCGATAAATACCAGAAAGATAACGATCACGGTCATGATCGCGCGCACGCCAATGCGCTTGCGCGCCGCGTCAAAACTGCGCTCCGTCAAATCGCCAAACAGCCTGCGCGAGGGCCCTTCATGGGTGAAGGCCTGCACAGTCTGCACCGACAACAGAGCCTCCGACGCGTTCCCAGAAGACGCCGCGATATGGTCCTGATTTTCCCGGCTCAACGCCCGCACCCGGCGGCCCAGCAAAATGATCGGCACGATCACCGCAGGCACGATCAAAAGCACAAGCCCGGTCAGCTTGGCGCTGGTCAGAAGCATCAGCACCAGCCCGCCAAACAGGATCAAAATATTGCGCAGCGCAATCGAAGCCGACGAACCGATGACCGACAAAAGTAAGGTCGTGTCCGTGGTGATCCGGCTCAGCACCTCCCCCGTCATGATCCGCTCGAAAAACGCCGGAGACATGCCGATCATGCGGTCGAAAACATCCTTGCGAATATCCGCGACAACGCGCTCCCCCAATCGAGTGACAAGATAGTACCGCAGCCCCGTCCCGACGGCCAAAAGCGCCGCAATACCGACGGCCGCGCCGAAATACTGGTCCAACAAAGCGGCCTCTTCACTGCCAAAACCGTCCACAACCCGGCGCACCGCCAGCGGCAAAATCAGGGAAACCATAGCCGTCAGGCTGAGCGCAAGGATGGCAGCCGTGATCAGCACGCTATAGGGGCGCATATAGGGCCAAAGAGCTGCCAGCACCCCGATCTTGCGCGATGTCGCGCGCTCCTGCTCTTTGCTGTTTTCGGCCGCCATGACAGTCCTAAAATTGCTATGCTCTGCCCCATAAACAAGCCGCCTGCGCGCTGCAAGCTACCTATGGTCACAGGTCAGATAGCGGCCCTTTGAAAACCTGATGAAAACGCTAAAGGGAGTGTGGAGCGGGCGGCGGGAATCGAACCCGCATCTTCAGTTTGGAAAACTGAGGTCTTAACCATTACACAACGCCCGCGTCTGGGCAGAGGCCTATTGCAAGCTGCAAAAATGGTCAAGCGTGTATGGCAGCCTCAGGCGCAAAGTCAGGCCGGCCAAAGGCCACAGCTTTTATGCTCAAATCTTGAGATAACGCCTTGTTAGTTACAAAACCAACCAATATTTTAATCGAAAGGACGACTGCCAACCACCACAGGATATCGTTATGAACAAGGACGCTCAGCCGCATCAGATGCACAGCGCGGCCTCCCCCATTGGGACCACCGAAGGCTACATGCCCGGCTTTGGCAATGACTTCGAGACGGAGGCCCTGCCGGGCGCGTTGCCACAAGGGATGAACTCCCCGCAAAAGGTGAATTACGGGCTTTATGGCGAGCAATTGTCCGGGACCGCCTTCACCGCGCCGTCGCACCAAAACGAGCGGACATGGTGCTACCGGATCCGTCCTTCGGTCAAACACACGCATCGCTTTGAAATGAGTGATCTGCCTTACTGGAAATCCGCGCCTCATGTAGATCGGGAGGTGACCTCCCTTGGTCAATATCGCTGGGACCCGGTGCCCCATTCAGGCACACCTCTGACATGGCTGACCGGAATGCGCACAATGACCACGGCGGGCGACGTGAACACCCAGACCGGCATGGCGTCACATATCTACCTGGTCACCGATAGCATGTTGGATGCCTATTTTTATTCCGCCGATAGCGAGCTTTTGGTCGTCCCCCAAGAGGGTCGCCTGCGCTTTTGCACCGAACTTGGCGTGATCGACATAGAACCACAGGAAATAGCGATCATCCCCAGAGGCTTAGTCTACAGAGTTGAAGTTCTTGAAGGCCCCTGCCGTGGCTTTGTCTGCGAGAATTACGGTCAGAAATTCCACCTTCCCGGACGCGGTCCCATCGGCGCAAACTGCATGGCCAACCCGCGCGATTTCAAGACCCCCGTTGCCGCCTATGAGGATCACGAAGCCCCCTCAACCGTCACCATAAAATGGGCCGGGCAATTTCACGAAACCAAGATCGGCCATTCCCCACTGGATGTGGTCGCGTGGCACGGCAATTACGCCCCCTGCAAATACGATTTACGCACCTACTGCCCGGTCGGGGCGATCCTGTTTGACCACCCGGATCCATCCATTTTTACCGTTTTAACAGCACCTTCCGGGGTCGAAGGCACCGCCAATATCGACTTCGTGCTGTTCCGGGATCGCTGGATGGTCGCGGAAGACACGTTCCGCCCGCCATGGTACCATAAAAACGTCATGTCCGAGCTGATGGGCAATATCTTCGGCATCTATGACGCCAAGCCAAAAGGCTTCGTCCCCGGAGGAATGTCATTGCATAACATGATGTTGCCGCACGGTCCTGACAAAAACGCCTTTGAAGGCGCCTCGAATGCCGAGCTGGGGCCTGAGAAGTTGAAGAACACCATGTCCTTCATGTTCGAGACCCGCTTCCCGCAACATCTCACCAAATTCGCAGCCCAAGAGGCGCCGCTGCAAGACGACTACATTGATTGCTGGGCAGACATCGAAAAGAAATTCGACGGCACCCCGGGGAAGAAATAATATGCCTGACTACCTGATCGACCTACTCAGCTGGGGCGCTTTCTTCGTCCTCTTCGTTATCGGCCTGCGCTGGGTCCAGAACCGCAAAAAAGACAAGGAATAATATGGCGCTCATAAAAAGCTGGGTCGCATCGGCCAACTCTGCCGACACTCCGTTCCCGCTCAACAACCTGCCCTACGGCGTGTTCTCAACCCCCGGCACGGAGCCCCGTTGCGGCGTCGCCATAGGCGAAATGATCCTCGACGTGGCGGCCTGCGAAATGGACGGGCTGATCACCCTTGATGCAGATGGCGCCTTCGATCTGCCCTTCTGGAACGACGTGATGGATCTGGGCCCGGAGGTCTGGCAAAAACTCCGCGCGCGGCTCATCGAACTCTTGTCCGAAAACGCCCCCGAACGCGACGCCGTAGCACCGCATCTGGTCCCGCAGGCAGAGGCCGAAATGCACATGCCGATGCTGGTCGCCGAATACACCGACTTCTACGCCGGCCGCCACCATGCCACCAATGTCGGCACGATGTTTCGCGGGGCCGAAAACGCACTGCCGCCAAACTGGCTGCACATCCCCATCGGCTATAATGGCCGCGCCTCCTCGGTGGTGGTCTCGGGCACCGACATCATCCGGCCCAACGGCCAGACCAAGGCCCCCGACGCCGAGATGCCCTCCTTCGGCCCGTGCAAACGGCTCGACATTGAACTCGAGATGGGCGCCATCGTCGGCACCTCCACCGTGCTGGGCCAACCCATTTCAGTGGCCAAGGCCGACGAGATGATCTTCGGCTACGTGCTGCTCAATGATTGGTCTGCCCGCGACATTCAGGCCTGGGAATACCAACCGCTCGGGCCGTTTCAGGCGAAAGCCTTCGCCACTTCGATCAGCCCATGGATCGTCACCAAACCGGCGCTCGAGCCCTTCCGCACCTCAACACCCGCCCGCGAAAAAGACCTGCTGCCCTACCTGCGCGAACCCGGCCCGATGCTCTATGACATCGAGCTCGGCGTCACCATGGCCCCTGCAGGCAAAGACGCGACCACGATTGCGCGGACCAACTATTCCCAAATGTACTATTCCGCCGCCCAGCAGCTGGCCCATCACGCCTCGTCCGGTTGTGCCATGACAGCAGGCGATCTCTTGGGCTCCGGCACCATTTCCGGCCCCGAAAAATCCGAACGCGGCTCGCTCTTGGAACTCTCTTGGGGCGGCAAGGAGCCGATCACACTCGACACAGGCGAAACCCGGAGCTTCATAGAAGACGGAGACACATTAACCTTAACGGGCGCGGCAAAAGGCGACGGCTACCAGATCGGCTTTGGCTCCTGCACGGGCACAATCCTGCCCGCCATACACTTCCCCTAAACCCTATCACTGCTTCAAAAATACTCCCGCCGGAGGCTCCCAAACCCAGCCAAACGCGCAACGCTCAAAAGGAAAACACCCCCATGGCAAAAGCTTTCGCATCCCAAGGTGACATGTCTGAGAAGAAGATCACCTTTGACGAGGTGGGCCGCGATCTCTGGGCCTTCACCGCAGAGGGCGACCCCAATTCCGGCATCATCATCGGCGATGACAGCGTCATGATCGTCGAGGCGCAGGCCACCCCGCGTCTGGCCGAAAAGGTCATCGAGAAAGTCCGATCCGTCACCGACAAGCCGATCAGCCATGTGGTGCTGACCCATTACCACGCGGTCCGCGTGCTGGGTGCCTCGGCCTATGGGGCCGATCAGATCATCATGGGTGACGCCGCCCGCGCCATGGTCGTCGAGCGCGGTCAGGAAGATTGGGACAGCGAGTTCCAACGTTTCCCGCGCCTGTTCGAAGGGCATGAATCCATCCCCGGCTTGACCTATCCCACCACCACATTCAGCGACGCAATGACCATCTATCTGGGCAACCGCCGGATTGACCTGATGCATCTGGGCCGCGCCCATACGGCGGGCGATATCGTCATCCATGTGCCGGACGAAAACGTCATGTTCACCGGTGACATCGTCGAGGATCACTCGGCCTGTTATTGCGGCGACGGGCACTTTAGCGACTGGGGCCAAACGCTTGATAACATTGCCAGCTTCGACCTCGATGCGATTGCACCGGGCCGTGGCGGCGCACTGATCGGCAAGGCCGCCGTAGAGCGCGCCTTGGAAAGCACGCGGGACTTTGTCTACTCGACCTACGAGCCTGCGGCGAAGGTCGCAGCGCGCGGCGGCTCGCTCAAAGAGGCATGGGACGCCGTGCGCGCCTCATGCGATCCGAAATTCGCCGATTACGCCATCTACGAGCACTGCCTGCCGTTCAACGTCGCGCGTGCTTATGACGAGGCCCGCGGCATCGACACACCCCGCATCTGGACCGCTGAACGCGATCTGGCCATGTGGGCCGACCTGCAAGGCTAAGGAAGGAAAGTGTCATGGTTGCAACACGTTACGAGACGGCCTTCAAGCTCTACCCGTACGAGAAAGTCGCGGCGCAAGCCGGGCCAGTGGTGCGCCATCCCGTGGTGATCATCGGCGGCGGCCCTGTGGGGCTGGCGCTGGCGCTTGATCTGGGCCGCAAGGGCACGCCCGCCTTGGTCCTCGACGATCATGACGGCGCGGGGCTGGGCTCAAAAGCCATTTGTTTCGCCAAACGCACGCTCGACATCGCCCACCGTCTGGGCGCCGGCCGCCCCATGGTCGACAAGGGCGTCGTGTGGAATGTGGGGCGGGTGTTCCACGGCGAGGGTCAGGTTTTTGAGTTCGACCTCCTGCCCGAAGACGGCCACCGCAACCCCGGCTTCATCAACCTGCAACAACCCTATTTCGAACGATTCCTTGTGGATGCGATCCGCGAGGCGCAGGCCGCAGGTGCGCCAACTGAAATCCGAGGCCGCAATCTGGTCACCGACATCGAAACCTTTGATGACCACGCGATATTGAAAATCGACACCCCCGACGGACCCTATACGCTGGAGGCCGACTGGGTGGTCGCCTGCGACGGCGCGCGGTCTCCGACCCGCGACCGGATGGGGCTCAGCTTTGACGGGCGGGTCTTCGAAGACAATTTCCTGATCGCCGACGTCAAGATGAAGGCCGATTTCCCGACCGAGCGTTGGTTCTGGTTTCAACCCCCCTTCGAGGGCGCGGGCCAGTCCGCCCTGTTGCACAAACAACCCGACGACATCTGGCGCATCGACTTCCAACTGGGCTGGGACATAGACCGCGACGCCGAGCTTGACCCCGACCGCATCCGCGCCCGTGTTGATGCCATGCTGTCCAGCCAAACCGGCAAAGTGCCGGACTACGAGCTGGAATGGACCTCCATCTACACGTTTCAATGCCGCCGCATGAAGACCTTTCGCCACGGTCCCGTCCTGTTTGCCGGCGACGCCGCGCATCAGGTCTCCCCCTTCGGCGCACGCGGGGCCAATTCAGGCGTCCAAGACGCCGACAATCTGGGCTGGAAGCTGGATCTGGTCTGCAAGGGAAAGGCCGATCAAAGCCTTCTGGACAGCTACGCCACGGAACGCGCGTTTGGCGCGGATGAAAACATCCTGAACTCTTCGCGGGCCACGGATTTCATGACCCCAAAAACCGAGATCAGCCAAATTTTCCGCAACGCGGTGCTCGATCTTGCAGGCCAGCACGCCTTCGCACGCCCCTTGGTCAACTCCGGCAGGCTCTCTGTGCCTTGCGTCTATGACGACTTCCCACATTTTGGCCCCGACGCGCTGAACGGCCCGGCCCGCACCCGCCCCGGCGCCGCCTGCACCGATGCCCCGGTTGAGAACGCGTTCCTGCTCGACCATCTGAGCGATGGCTTCATGCTCTTGGCCTTAGGCTTTGACACGCCGCCACAAGACGCGTTGCCAGTGGTTCACATCGCCGCCCCCTCACCCGCATTGGCGGAGCGATATTTGGGCGACGCCCCGCGCGCCCTCTACCTGATCCGCCCCGATCAGCACATCATTGCCCGCTGGCCTGATTACCACGCGAATGCCGTCACTATTGCGATGCAAAACGCGCTTGGAAAGGCCGCCAGATGAGCCTCGTTCTGACACCCAACATTCCCGACCCGGATGGGTTCTACGACGAGCTTCTCGCCGCCCATGAAGGCTTGGACAAAGCTCAAAGCGACGCGCTGAACGCGCGGCTTATCCTGCTTTTGGCCAACCATCTTGGCGACAGAGACACGCTGCGCGCCGCTCTTGATGCGGCCCGTAGAGCGGCCACTTAAGCCAGTCCACACCGTGGCGTGACTCCCAATAATCCCGGTCAGGTATTAGCCCAGCAGTGCCAAGACCTCGTCCCGCATCGGCATCGAAGGGGCCGCCCCCGCGCGTGTGACCGAGAGACCCGCAACAGCGCAGGCCATGCGCACGGCCTCCTCAGGGGACATGCCTCGCGCCAGACAGGACGCAAACCCGCCATTGAACGCGTCCCCGGCCCCAGTCGTTTCGACGACGTCCCCGGCCGTCACGGCAGGCACCAAACCGACTCCGTCCAAATAGGCCCCCTGCGCGCCCATCGTGATCAGCGGGCGCGCGACGCCCAGATTTTTCAGCGCATCGCAAGCCGTCTGGGCGCTGGCCGCATCCGTCACTTCGACACCGCACAGGCTGTGCGTTTCGGTTTCATTCGGGGTGACGTAGTCGCACAATGCCAGCATCTCCCACGGTAATTCAGCGGCCGGTGCCGGGTTCAAAATCGTCGTCACACCGGCGTCCCGCGCGATCTGTAATCCATGCATCGCGGCATCAAGCGGCTGTTCAAGCTGCGTCATGAACACGCGGGCGCTCTTAATCACGGCGCGGTTGTTCTCCAAATCCTCAGGTGTGATTTCAGCCGCGGCGCCGGGCGCAATTATGATCGCATTATCACCGCTACTCGCGTCGATAAAAATATGAGCAGCGCCAGTGTAGCTGTCGGGGTCCTGCGTCACATGCGGCGTGATCCCGGCCTCCTGCCAAAGGGCAAAGGCCATCTGCGCGAAATCGTCCTGGCCCAGCCGAGTGATCATGTCGACCTCTGCGCCCATCCGCGCCGCTGCCACCGCTTGGTTCGAGCCTTTTCCGCCCGGGTTCATTGCGAAAGAGCGCCCCAACAGGGTCTCTCCCATCACCGGCATGCGGTCGGCACGAAAGGCCAGATCGGCGACAAACACGCCCAAGACTGCGACACGTCCCATGGTTAATCTCCTTCCGGCAACCAGCCCTGATAAAGTGCGTGCTCCGGCGCGATTGGGCAAGCCACAGCCGCCCCGTTTGCCCGCGCGGAGGCATAGATCGCCGTGATCAACTCGATCGAGGCGCGGGCGTCACTTAGGCGCACTGCATTGTTCTCCTGGCCGTCGATTGCCGCAGCAACCTGCGCCAGAAATCCCGGAAATCCCGCCCGCGCCTGCGGCACGGCGGCAGTGATCTGATCCACCTCAAACTGAGCGCTCATATCGCGCGCCTGAAACCTCCACTCCTGATCCATCGGAGCATAGGGGCGCGGGCCGCTGGTTGCGGTCAGATGCTCATAGATCAGCCGGATACGCGTGGTGTCATCACTGGCCCCCAGCGTGACCGAGCTGGTCGCCAATGCGCCGTTTTGCAGCGTGAAACTTAGCGCCGCTGAATCCTCGGTCTCAATCGGATTGACGCGCGTGGCCAGCTGCGCGTTAACCGCTTCAATGCCTCCAAAGAGGTGGCTCAAAAGGTCATGCGCATGGATCGCATGACCCACCACCGCACCACCACACTCCCCCTGCCACGTGCCGCGCCATGGCACCGCATAATAGGCCGTATCGCGCGCCCAATGCGTCTCCAGACTGGCCATTTGCGGCTGCCCCAGCAAACCCGCCGCGTCCAGTGCTTGCAGCTGGTCCATCGCCCGGCCAAAGCGGTACTGAAAGACCGGGAACAGCGTCCCCGCCGATGCCGCCTCAGCCCGTTCCAACAGGTCCATATCCGCCAAGCTGGTGGCCAGAGGTTTTTCACAGATCACATGTTTGCCCGCCGCCAGCGCCTTGAGGCTCATTGGCACATGCAAATGCGGAGGCAGGCAGATATCGATCAGATCAAAATCGGGAGCATTGATCGCCGCTTCCGCGTCGTTGCTGACCTTGAGGCCCTCCGCAATTGACTGCGCGCGGGACAGGTCCAGATCGCAAATCAGAGCGACCTCGAACAGGTCCGGCAACGCGCGGTAGCCTGCCAGATGCTCCGCCCCAATGCCCCCACCAAGGATCGCAACGCGGATCATATGTTTTCCGCCATCGCTTGAGCTTTGAGCGCCAACTCCATGGTTTTAAAGACATGTTCCTGCGGCATTGCAGTCTCTGTTCGGTGCGCAATATCGCCCGCGAGACGCGCAAAATAGGGAAGGCCCGCATCCTTGCAGTCCATTCGCTCCGACCGCGTGCCATTGACCAAAAACAAATGATCCCCACCCGGCGCTCCGCCAACATCAACATATTTGCGCAGCTCAATCGTGCCTTCGGTCCCCAGCAGCATCAGCCGCCCGTCGCCCCATGTAGGCAGCGCATCGGGGGTGAACCAATCAACACGGATATAGCCCTCCGCATTGTCGGATTTCAGTACAATCTGCCCAAAATCCTGCAAGCCGGGCGTCTCAGGGTGGCCGTAATTCCCGGTGCTTGCATCGGTCACTTCAGCATCCTGAGAACCGGTAAAGAACAGGAACTGGTCGATTTGATGCGAGGCGATATCAGTCAGAATCCCGCCAAACTTTACTGGGTCAAAAAACCAATCTGGCCGGGTGTTCAGGTTCAGCCGGTGCGGGCCGATGCCAATCGTCTGGATCACCCGCCCGATTGCCCCGTCAGCGACCAGCTCTGCGGCTCGGGTGACGGCAGGAACCTCGAACCGTTCGGAGAAATCTATCGACCAGATGCGGCCTGTTTGCGCCACGCAATCCTTAACGCGGTTCAGCTGGTGCAGCGTGGTGCAGCCGGGCTTATCGCTCATCACATCCTTGCCCGCCTGCATCGCGGCAATGGCGAAATCCGCGCGCTCGGAGGGTATGCCCGACAACAAGATCAGGTCGATATCCTTTCGAGAGATCACGTCCTGCGCACACCCCATCCGAGGCAGATTGGGGAAGCGTTTTTCAAAGCCTTCAAGCGTCTCCGGCGTGCCTTCTGTCCACCAGCAAACCAGCTCCGCGCCGACCGCCTGCATCTGGGCGGCCATGCCATAGATATGGCGGTGATCAATGCCCACAATGCCGATGCGCAGCGGCTTAGACATCTGCCAACGCGATCTGCTTTTTCTCGCGCGAGGACCTCGTTAGCGCATCGATCAAAGCATGGACGTTCAAAGCCTCCTGCCCGGTGATCAAAGGCGGGCGATCTTGGTGAATGGCGTCGGCGAAATCGTCAATGATCCCTTGATGCAACGCGTGGCTGAACGCCATTGGGTTGGCTCCTGACCCGGTCTTGGCTGCGGCCCCAAATGTCTGCGAACGGCCATCGCGGCTGTGCCAGACCAATTCTCCCCGGCTGACCTCCGCAGACGCGTTTGCGCCATGCAATTTGATACTTTCAGAACTGCCCGGAAAGCTTGCGGTGCTGGCAACCAGCGAGCCAACAGCCCCGTTTGCAAATTCCAACCCGGCGGAGACAAAATCCTCCGCCTCCATCCGGTGCGCCAGTGAGGTGCGCGCAAAGGCTTGCACGCTGCGCACGGGGCCGGTGAAGGACAGCGCCAGGTCCAAGACATGGATCGCCTGCGTCATCAGCACCCCGCCACCGTCACGCGCGTAAGTGCCCCGTCCGGGCTCGTCATAATATGCTTGGTCGCGCCACCAGGGGGCGGTGATTTCAACCGTATGAAGCGCACCGAGCTCGGGCAGTTTCTCACGCATGATCTGTGATGCCTGCGCCGCGCGGTGCTGAAACAGGACGCCCAACGGCACCCGTCCTTCGCAGATTTGCACGACGCTGCGCGCAGCACTCAGGCTGCGCTCCACCGGTTTTTCCATCAGGATCGGCTTGCCCGCTTGAGCCAGCATCTCCACGATCTTAAGACGCGCGTCGGGCGGGGTCGCAAGAATGACAAAATCGGCCTCAGATGCCGCAACCTCAGCCACATCGGCAAAGGCGCGCACCTGCATCCCGTGATCGCGCGCTAAAGCGCCCGCATAGCGCTGCGCCGACTCTTCCGAGCGGGCGCAGACACCGATCAGCTCCACGAGATCGCTGTCACGGCACGCCAGCGCATGGGTGTCTGCCACCATGCCCGCGCCGATCAATGCGACCTTTAGCATCAGGAGATCCTACCCCTTGAAACGGTCGGCGTAGAAGTCGACCATTTGGCTGACCATGTCGTCGCCGCGCCCATCGTCCCGAGCGGATTCCAATGCTTCCAAAGTCGAGCGCGACATGATCGTCGCAACATCCGCGTCCTTGGCCATTTGCGCGTAATAGCCCACGTCCTTGGCCGCGTTTTTAATCGCAAATGCCAGCTGCGCCGGGTCGCCATCCACGCCGTAGCCTTTGACGAAATCCATCATGCCGGAATGTAGCGGCCCCGCTGACATGACGTCATAAAGCGCCTTGCGGTCAACGCCTTGCACATCGGCCATGGCAAAGGCCTCCGCCATGGCATTGGCGACGGTCATGCCCATGAAATTGTTGATCAATTTGATCGTATGCCCAGAGCCCAGCGCGCCAAGATGGAACACGTTCTCGCCAAGGTCCGCAAGCACAGGCTTGATCTTTTCAAACGCCGCCTTGTCGCCCGAGCACATGATGTTCAGATTGCCGTCCAGCGCATGCGCCGGGGTGCGCCCCAAAGGCCCGTCGAGATACGTCCCACCGGCAGCAGCCACAGCCTCGCCCAACGCACGTGTAGAGGCAGGCAGCGAGGTGCCGAAGTCGATCACCACGGCACCAGGACGCAAGCCCGCGATCACACCTTCGGGGCCGTTCATCCGGCTTTCAACCTGCGCCGAGGTGCCCATGCAGAGCATCACGATATCCGACGCCGCAGCGACCTCGCGGGCGGTACCGACCTCCGTCGCACCACGGGCCACGGCGGCCTCAACATTGGTGCGCGACGTGTTGGCCACCACTGTCAGCGCATGGCCGCATTTTTGCAGGCATTGCACCATAGCGTCGCCCATCAGGCCGAGGCCAATAAATCCAATGTCACTCATACCGTCTCTCCAATTTTCTCTAGTATCAAAGCCGCCCCCCGGCGGCCCAATTCATCACTGCATTTCGCGCCCGCGCCATTGCCGCCGGTGCATACGGCAAGCCGGTCGCCCAGCGCCCTGATCTCAGGCAGGCGGTCGGCGGTCCAGCTGGTCACGCACGCATCCATGCTGACGCTGTCGATCTTGAGCGAGGGCATCAGCGTGCGGATCATCTCCTCCAGCCGGTCGCGCACCTGCGCGTTGCCACCGGCCCGGAACCAGTCGCCCACCGCGCCCGGCCCGTCAAGGCGAACATCTTCGGGATCGCCGCCAAGCTTGATATATATCTTGCCATCAGGATAGCGGATCGGCGGCAAAAGATAGGGGTCCTCCAGCGCTTCGTACACAAGCGAAGGCATGGATTTCAACCGCGCGGCCTCCGCCTCGCTCAACTCGAAAAACGCAACCGTGCGGGCGTAGACATCCAAATGCGGCGCGCGGCCCAAAATCGCGTCCGTCCAGCCGCCTGCGGCGACAAGCACATGGTCAAATTTAAGCGTCCCGTCTGAGCTTTGCACCCTGCCGTCCGTCACATTTTGTACCTCGGTCACAACCCGCCTGCCCCCGTACCTCAGGGCCGCCGCCTGTTGCGCGGCCACCAGCCGCCTTGGGCTGACATGGCCCGCGCGGCGGCGCTCGTAAGCGCCGGAGTGATCCGGAGCAAAGCTAAAAAACGGGAAGGTCTGCGCCAGCCCGCCTGCATCCAACGCATGGCTTTCCACCCCATGCTGAGCAGCCGCCGCATACACCTGCGCCATCCACGCGTCAGAGCCGACCATCATCGCGCCGGTTTCAGTGAAAAAGGATATTCCGCTCTCGGCCTCGATCTCGCTATAGCGCGCAATCGAGGCTTTGGAGACCTCCACCCAGAACGGCTTCAACGCATTGTGCCGCGTGATCCGCCCCTCGTCATAATGCGAACCAAACGTACCTTGATGCGTGCGCTTGTTCTCAGGTTCCCCAGGACCAATCAGCGTCACGTCGAGGCCGGCTTTGGCCAAATGCCTTGCAGCCGCCGACCCCATCAACCCGGCACCGACAACGCCAACCTTCATTCGGCCACCTCGAAACTGCGGTTCTTGAGCTGCTTTTGCACCTCGTAAATGGTGAATTCTTCGGTCGGTAACGGCGCAGGGATACGTGCGCCCAATGACTGCACCCGAGGCTCCAGCACCGGCTCCCCGCAAAGAAGCCGTGCGTCATAATCCGCGATGCCATTCCACTTGGTCATCGAGCCCATGATCGGAAACGCATCTGCCGCCATCATTTCGTAAAACAGCAACCGCCGGTCGCGGTCGCTGACATTCAAGGCCGAGCCATGCACAATCCGCCCATGATGGATCGAGATACTCCCCGCAGGCCCCGTCAACTGCACCGCGTCCTTCATGTCATAGCCGCAGGCCGCCAGATCCATTGCGCCTGCAAACACCCCGTCCACATGATGGTCATTGATCGGATGCTTATGCGAGCCGGGGAAGACCATCAGCGGGCCGTTTTCCGGCCCCATATCGTCGATGATCACGGCAACGGCCAGCACGTCGTCATTGGTATGCGGGTAAAAGGCAAAATCCTGATGCCACTCCACCGCCGCGCCGTAACCGCCCATCTTCATGTTCAGTTTTGAGGTGTGCAGCCGCAGGGCAGGCCCGATCAGGTCACGGACGGGGGCCAGAATATGGTCGGAATACATCAGCTCCCGCATCACCGCGTTATGAGTATGCGGCAGCTTGATACGGCGCACCCTCGGGGCGTCGCTGCTATGGCTGTCCTCCAGATCAATCTGCTCGGTGGAGGCCGTCAGCCCGCGCGCCTGCTCATGAAATTTCGCAATCTCAGCGCGGATGTTGTGGAGAATGTCTTCGGGGATCCGGTGTTCCAACACCAGATAGCCGTTCTCCTCATAGAACGCCTTTTGCGCGGGGGTGATGGCTTCAAGGCTCATGGTCTGAGCGCCTCCAGTCTTGGCCAGACCACGTCAAGATCAGGCAGGGCCCCAGTATAGGCCGCAAAGCTGCGCACCGCCATATGGCGAAACAGGTCAAACCCGGTCACGCAATGCAGCCCGGCGCGGGCGCAGTCCTGCAAAAAGAGCGTGTCCGTGGGGGTGTAGACCGCGTCGAAGGCCCAGACCTGTCCGCCCAACAGGCCTGCATCAAACGCAGAGCCCGGATATTCCGCCATCCCCAACGGGCTGGCATTGACCACCCCAGAGGCAGAGGCCACGGTGTCCGCGAAAGCATGAGAAGGGATCGCGCGGGCGGGTGGGCCGATGCTGAAAGCGAGGTCCTTTGCCCGCAGCGTGTCAGGGTCGTAGATCGCCAGATCGCTAACCCCCAGCTTGACCAGCGCCGCCCCGATAGACCGCGCCACGCCCCCTGCCCCCGCCATCACCACCGGGCCGCGATCCTGTACACCCTCGAAGGCCGCCAAAAACCCGGTGAAATCGGTGTTGTAGCCAATCAGATATTCGCCAAAGACCAGCGTGTTACACGCCCCCAGATGCGCCACATCCGGGTGCATCCCATCCTCCGCATAGCGCGCGGCATTCGTCTTATAGGGATGCGTCACCGTCACCCCGGTCCAGCCGCGATTGGTCAGCCCATGCACCGTGGCGTCAAAGTCAAATGCCTTTAGCACAGCCGTATCAATGAGCTCGAACTCCAGCGTCATATCATGCGCGTCGCACATGATCTGCAACGCCGCTGGCAATCTGGTGCGCGAGATATGCGCCCCGATCAATCCCGCCTTCAAGCGCATGCCGAGGCCTTCATCCGCGGCGCCACGGCCGCCTCGATCTGCAAGGTCACGTCCAGCGACCTGCGCCCCTCGACAGCGTCCACCAACGGCGCCGCGCGACCGGCGGCCACATCCACGAAATGAGCCAGTTGCGCGGTCAATGGCACGTTGCGCACCACATCCTGCACCTTGCTGTCAGGCGCCTGCGACCAATCCGCCGCCCCGCTCCACAGCGTCATGGATGGAAAACTCACAGCACCTTGCGTGCCCGCGATCCGCAAATAATCCTCGCCCGTCGTCGCGATGTTCGGGTTCTCCCCGGTCCCGGCCTCGAACCCCCAAGGGCTGGGCGTCGTGTCCGCAAAGGCAATCGTCGCGGCCATGCCGCCTTCAAAGCCGAGCACCACCGCCCCGCTTTCGACCCGCGCCGCCCCGCGTTGCGCGTTCGAGCCGACCCCGGCCACGCTGACCACATCCCCGAACAAAAAACGCAGCAGATCCACCTCATGGACAAGGTTGATCATCACCGGAGACCCATCCGCCCCCGCCCGCCAATTCTGCGCAAAATACGCGTCCGGCTTCTTCATCGCCCAGATCAACGAGGCCAAGACCGGCGCGCCCACCGCCCCATTGTCCAACATCTTTTTCAACGCCGAAACATGCGCATGATGACGACGGTGATGCCCCACCAAAACCTGAACCCCTGCCCGCGCGGCCGCATCCACAATCCGGTCCGCAGCGGCGACAGAATGGGCCACAGGTTTCTCGATCAACATATGCCAGCCCCGCGCGGCGGCGGCCTCGGCGTGTTCGGCATGCAGATGCGAGGGCGTGGCAATGACGATGCCGTCGGCCTCCACATCCACATCCGCGATCGTCGTGAAATGTGGGACCTCGCTTTGCGTCAGGGCAGGGTCAATGCAGCCCACCACGTCAATCTCCGGCATCTCCAACGCATGGCGCAGATGCCGGGCACCTATCAGCCCGATGCCCGCGACCAGCAGTCTCACATCACGGCCCCGATCTGCCATGGCACGAACTCATAATCCCCCAAGCCCTGCGCTTCGGACTTCGACACCTCCCCCGACGCCACGGCAAGGATCAGTTCATAAATTTCGCGGCCTTTTTGTTCCAAGGTCACGCCCCCTGACAGCATGTCGCCCGCATTAACATCCATGTCATCGGTCATGCGCGCATACATCTCGGTGTTGGTGGCGACCTTGATCGTCGGCGCGGGTTTCGATCCAAAGGCGGAGCCACGCCCCGTGGTGAACACCACCACCTGACAGCCCCCTGCGATCTGCCCCGTGACGCTGGCGGGATCGTATCCGGGCGAGTCCATGAAGGTGAACCCTTTGGCCGTCACCGGCTCGGCATATTTGTAAACGCCCGTCAGCGGAGACGTCCCCCCCTTGGCTGCGGCCCCCAGCGACTTCTCCAAAATCGTGGTGAGCCCGCCCTTCTTATTGCCGGGGCTGGGGTTGTTATCCATCGAGCCACGGTTGCGTTCCGTGTAATCCTTCCACCAGTCAATCAGTCCGATCAGCCGTTCCCCGACGGCGGGCGACACCGCGCGGCGCGTCAGCAAATGCTCCGCGCCGTAAATCTCAGGCGTCTCCGCCAGCACCCCGGTGCCGCCTTGTGCTGCCAGCAAATCACACGCATATCCAAGTGCGGGATTGGCCGTCACCCCAGACCACGCGTCCGAGCCGCCACATTGCAGCGCGACCTTCAGCTCCGACACAGGACAGGCCTCGCGGCGGGCCTCATTGGCAATCGGTAGCATCGCCTCGACTTTGGCAATCCCCATCTCGATGGTTTTCTGTAGCCCGGCCACGCCCTGAATGTTCATCACCTGAAACGTCTCGGACATCTTCAGCCCGTAAGCCTCCACCAGCCAGTCGATCTGGTTCATCTCGCAGCCCAGACCCACCATCAACACGCCCGCATGGTTGGGGTGTTTGGCGTAGCCCCACATCACGCGCTGCAACGCCTCGAACCCGTCGCCGCTATCGGCCATGCCGCAGCCTGTGCCATGCACAAAGGCGCAGACCCCGTCGACATTCGGATAGTCGGCCAACCGCTCCTCCGTAAAATGATCCGCAATCCGCCGCGCCGCTGTGGCCGAGCAATTCACCGAAGTCACAATCGCAATGTAGTTGCGCGTTCCCACGCCGCCATTCTCGCGCCGGTAGCCCATGAATGTGTCACCTAACGCAGCCGCCACGGGCCGCATATCAGTGCCAAACTCATAGTCCTGATCCGTCGCCACGAAGTCGCAATTATGCACATGCACATGCTCCCCCGGAGCGATGTGGTCCGAGGCCACCCCAATCATCTGCGCATATTTGCGGATCTGGTCGCCCTTGGGGATCGCACGAATAGCCACCTTATGGCCCGACGGAATCAGAGCCGTGGTGGTCTTGCCATCTGCGACCTCAACCCCCACCTCCAGCGCCCGCGTGGCCGTGACGACATTGTCGTCGGGATCAAGGCGGATGTAGTCTTTCATCTCAAGCCTCCACCAAAATCAAAGAGAGCGATGCATCCGGGCACCCTGTTACGGCAAAAGAAGCGCGACAATCGGAGGCCAGATCAGCAGCACCGACAGCGCGCAGAGCTGGATCGCGATAAAGGGCAGGAAGCCTTTGAAGATATCCGTCAGCGAGATATGCGGCGGGGCCACCGATTTCAGGTAAAAGGCCGCAGGGCCAAAGGGCGGCGACAGGAAGCTGACCTGCATGTTCATACAGAACACAACCCCGAACCAGATCGCCACATGTTTGGCCTCAAGCTGGCCAAAGACCCCGATCTCCTCGATGGGCAGGCGCAGGACAATTGGCAGGAAGACTGGGATGATCAACAGCACAATCCCAACCCAATCCATGAAGGCACCCATGAACAGCAGGATCACCATCATCACCAGAATGACACCCATGGTCGGCACGTCGAGCCCCACGACCAGATCGGCCACAAAGACCGGCCCGCCCGCGATGGTGTAAGCGCCTGCCAGCGCCGCCGCACCGATGGTCACCCAGATGATCGTGCCGGTGGATTTCAGCGTCCGCATCAGCGAGTCCCACAGAAGATCCCAAGACGCCTCACCCCTGAGTGCAGCCATGACGAGCACGGCAAACGCACCCATCCCAGCGGCCTCCGTGATGCCGGTGATGCCCATATAGATGGAGCCCAGCACCACGCCGATAATGATGATCGGCGGCACCAGCCCCTTGCCCATATCCCAGCCCTTCTTGGTCCGCTCCAATCCGAAGACAAAGAACATCAGCAACAGCGCCACGGCGATGGTGCCAAGAAACCACGGCAGGTAATCCATGGTCCCAAACCGGATCGGGTCGCCCGTGTTCGACGCGTTCTGGCCGGAGAACTCAAAGAACAAAACACGCGCTGCAAAAAAGCTCCACGCGCCCACGACCACCACCGACAAGAAGCCGCCAAAGAGCATCCATTTCTCAAGGCCCTCGGGCTCTCCCGGAACGGCGTCGGGAAGGGGTGCGTCCTCGGGGCGCAGGCGGGTGCGCACAAGGATGTAGATGATGAAGAAGGAGGCCAGCATAAAGCCCGGCAGGAAGGACGCGGTGAACAGCGCCTTGATCGAGGTTTCCGTCACCAGCCCGTAAATGATCAGCACGATTGAGGGCGGGATCATCGTCCCCAGCGAGCCGGACGCGCAAATCGTCCCGATAGCGAGGTTCTGGTTATAGCCCAGCCGCAGCATCTGCGGCAGCGCGATCAGGCCCAGCAGAACCACCTCGCCACCGATAATGCCCGACATCGCCGCCATGATCACCGCCATAATCGACGTCACCACCGCGATGCCGCCCCGCGTACGGTTCAGCCAGATATTAAGCGACGAATACATGTCCTTGGCGATGCCAGAGCGTTCCAGCAGCGCCGCCATGAAGATGAACAGCGGGATCGATATGAGGACATAGTCCGTTAAAAGCCCGTATATTTTCTGCGATAAGATATTGAGGGGTCCGCTCCCCGGCCTCCCTGTCAGGATGCCGTCCCCGAAGGTCCAGGGCGCCCAAAGCAGCTGCGGCTCAAACTTCATCACAAGGACCAGCACAGCCAGGATGGCGGAGGCAAAGCCCAGCGGCATGCCGATGGCAAGCAGCACCAGAAGGCCCAGCAGCAGGACCAGTGAGATCGTTCCGATATCCATGTTAGTCGGCCCCCACGGCTTTTTTCAGCCGCTCAATTTCGTCGTCGTCAATGTCGTCAGCGGCGCTGTGGATCACCGGCTCGTTGTTCCAGTCAGAGAACAGGTTGATCACCGCCTGCGCAGCCACCAGCGCCACGATCAGCAGCACCATCGGCTTGAGTGTCGCGGGGATGGGCGGATCAAAGGCGGTGCCAAAGGTCTCCCAGCGGCCAAATTTCTGGAACGCCTCGCCATAACCGCCATAGATCAGGAAGGCGGCGAAAGCGACGATCAGCGAGGTGGAGATCACGTCGCAGACCCGCTGCAACCAGCGCGGGAACATGTCGTAGATCAGGTAAATGCGGATGTGGGAGCGTTGCTGCATGGCATAAAGCCCGGCGCAGAGAAAGACGAACCCGGCCAGCCAAAGCGACAGCTCGTTAGCCCAAAGCGTCGGGGCCTCGAACACGTAGCGCAGCAGAACCTCGTAGAGCATCACGCTGGTCAACAGCACGATCAGCACCATGGTAACGCGGCCAATAAACACGGCGGCGCGATCAATGGCGCGCCAGCTTTCATACTCCATCGCCGCTTGCCGCACGGTGCGAATGCCGATCACCAGAAAAACAGGCAACCCAATCAAGGCCAGATAGTCGATCCAGTCGGCGACACCTCCAAAAGGGCCGCCCATATTCGGTGTGACGTCATTGCGCAAATGCAGGCCGCGCAGGTTGTCGGACGCGCTGCCAGTGTCACCAGACCAGTCCAGAATGAAGGCAGGTGCGTGCCACGCCAGCCAGGCGGCGCAGATGATGAACAGCGTTGGCGCTATGACTTCGCTGGCTCTTACATGTCTTTCCATCGGTCCCCGCCCCGGTGTTTTGTCCAGTTCACCGGTATCGGTGAAAAACCGTCCCGCCACCCAAAAGGCTGGCGAGACGGCATCTTATGCGCAATCGCGCGGCAGTTTAGTCAACCAGACCAAGCTGCTGCAGATACGACCGGTGGCTGGCCACAAGTGCCTTCGCCTCAGGAGTGGTCGCAAAGTCGTCCCACGCGCCTTGTGCGGCGTTGCGGAATTTCTTCAGCTCTTCTGGCGACCATGTGTGGATGGTCACGCCATCGGCTTTCAGAGTTGCCAGCGCTTCGGTGTTGGCAATCTCTGTCTGCAGAGCGGTTTGCAGCGCGAGGCTTTCCATGCCCACCGACAGGATGCGACGGTGATGCTCTGGCATGCCGTCCCAAACACCTTTGTTACAGGCAAGGTGGTCAGATGGCATCGAGTGGAAGCCAGGGTAGTTGGCGTGTTTCGCCAGATCGTAGAGACCCAGACCTTTGTTATTGGCCAGACCGGACGCGTCAGCGCCGTCGATGATACCTGTTTCCAGCGCGGTGAAGATCTCGGTGAAATCCATCACGATGGGGGACGCGCCGAGACGCTCAAAGATCATCGTTTCCATGCCCGGAGGCGAACGGAATTTCCAGCCCTTCAGGTCTTCGGTCGACGCGATGGGGCGTGTGGAGGCAAAGCTCTCCTGGCCGTAGATCCACCAGCCAACAAGCTGCATGTCATATTGGTTGTAAAGCTCCTGCGCGGCGTCAAGCCCGCCCGCGTAATATAGCCAGCTCAGCTGTTGGTAAGGCGTGTCGTAGCCGCCCATGATGTCGCCCACGAATTGGAACGCAGGGTTCTTACCTGTTTGGTAGCCACCGCCATGCATTTCACAATCCAGAATGCCTGTCGCTGCCGCGTCAAAACCCTCAACGGATTTCACGACCGAGGACGACCAGAACATCTCGACGGTGATCTCGCCATTGGACATGGTCTGAACATTGTCGACAAATTTCTGGATAAGTTTGCCGGAGTTGTTCTCTGGCGTGTAGTGCGTTTGAATGCGCAGGTTGGTGCTGGCATGGCCATCAGCAAATGCGCCGGTTGCAGCAATAGCTGCTGCCGCGACAGCTGTCGCAGCGGTTTTCACGAAACTCATTGGTTTCCTCCCAGTTAAATACGTCTGACGCGTCTTGTTTCTCGACACAGTTCACGCCGCGTAAAATGGAGCCTAGCGAGGGAATTTCGGTCCGACAACAAAAAACCTTATTCCTAATAATTTTGAAATTATTGTAAAATTTCGCAATTCTGGTCTATGGCAGTGGCATTCAAATTTTTTCGGGACGACGCCGCAATGCAGCAAAACAGAAGCACCACCCCCCAAATCTATGAAGACCTTCATATGCAGCTGGTCACCGCCCAGATCCCGCAAGGGGCGAAGCTGCGCTCCGAGCATTTGCGCGAAAAATATGCATGCTCCGCCAATACAGTGCGCGAGGTCTTGTTCCGTCTGGCCTCCGAAGGTCTGGTGCTGTTTGAAGAGCAACGCGGCTTTCGCGCCCGACCACTGGACCCCGAACGGCTGCATTACCTGACCAAGTTCCGCATCATGTTGGAACAGGAGGGCGCCACTGCCTCAATCGAAAAAGGCGGCCTGCAATGGGAGGCCGAGCTGTCCGCCTCCCATACAAAACTGTCCCATATCGAGGCCCAGATCACCGGGCCGAACCTGCAAGGCGAGGCGCTGCGCCTCTGGTCGCTTGCCGAACGCGAATTTCACGACGCGCTGCTCTCCGCCTGCGACTCACCGTTTTTGCGACTGGGTTACCGGCGCACCTATGACCAGTTCCGCCAGCAAAAGATCATGCAGCCGCAATATGGCTATCACTCTGAAAATGTGCCCGAGCATCTCGAAATTCTCGACGCCGCCCTGACCCGTGACGTGGCGCGCTGCAAGCTTGCACTCTACGACCACATGAAGCGCAACCTGCGCGACGGAGGTGCCAGCGGCGAGCTGCGCCCCGTCCCTGAAACCTGAGGCCGTTTTTAAACGGGTCACCGCAGAGGCTTTACGCCGGCTGTTTGAGATCATCCTCGATATAAATCTCGATGATCTCCTTGAAACTGCTCTCCGCCTGGAACCCCAATTCCAACGCCCGTTGCGGCTCAAAATTCCGCGGCCAGCCGTCCACGATCTTCATGATCGCCGCATCCGGCTGCGGCTTGATCCGCGCAACGATATCACTGCCCGCAACCTCCCTGAGGGCCTCAATCTGCTCAGCCACAGTGCAACTCACCCCCGGCAAGTTCAGCGCTCGGCGCCCCTCAAGACGCGCCAAGTCGAGCCCCGTCGCATGGGTCAAGAACCCCGCCGCCGCACGCGGGCTCGCATGCCAATGCCGCACCGTGTCAGGCACCGGCAAGATCGCCTCCATCCCGTTCAAAGGCTCGCGGATTATCCCCGAAAAAAACGAGGAGGCCGCCAGATTGGGTTTGCCCGGCCGCACGCAAATCGTCGGCAGGCGGATTGAGATTCCATCAATGAACCCTTTGCGCGAGAAGTCAGAAATCATCGTCTCACAAATGGATTTCTGCGCCCCATAGCTGGTCTGCGGCGCCGACAGGAACGTGTCGGAAATCTTGTCCGGATAGGGCCCGCCAAACACCGCAATCGACGAGGTAAAGACCAGCCGGGGCCGGTAGGCAGGATCTTTGCCCTGCTCCGCCCGTAGCGCCTCCAGCAAGGCCCATGTGGGCTGCATATTGACCTGCCACCCCAGATCGAAATCCGTCTCCGCTTGCCCAGACACAATCGAGGCCAGATGGAAGATCACATCAAATTTCTGCGCCGCCAGTGCCTCCATTGCGCCGGCCTCCGCAAGATTGCCCTGCACCTGATGCGCCGCCGCGGCCCCGTCTGGCGGGAAGGCCATATCATGCAATGTGATTGTGCAGGCCGCACCGTTCAGGCCCTCATCCTGCAACCGCTGCGCCAGCTTCTGGCCCACCATGCCGCCACCGCCCAAGATCAAAACCCGGCTCATAGTGCCACCCCGTTGCGGTGACACAGCTCAACAAACAGCGCCGAATGATCCCTGTCCGCCCCATTCATCTGATGCACAAAGTGATCGAACCGGTCCCGCACCGCCTGCGACACGGGCAAGTCCAACCCCAACCCGCCGCTCTCATGCAGCAGATTGTCCAAATCCTTCAGCTGAAATTTCGACAGCCCCCCCGGCTCAAAATTGCGCTCCGTCATACGTTGCCCATGTTGCTGCAAAATGGTGCTGTCGGCAAAGCCGCCCTTCAACGCATCGCGCACCGCCGCCGGGTCCGCGCCGCCTTTTTCCAAAAGCAACATCGCCTCTGCCACAGCGGCAATGGTCACCGCGACAATGCCCTGATTGGCCAGTTTAGACAGTTGCCCTGACCCGGACGGCCCCACATGGACGGCCCGGCCCATTGGGGCGAATACAGTCTCCATTTGGTCAAAAATACTCATTTCTCCGCCCACCATAATGGCAAGGCTTCCCGCCTCTGCCCCTTTGGTGCCACCAGACACCGGGGCATCAAGATGTCCGATGCCTAGCCCACCCAGATGAGCGCTCTGCGCCCGCGCCTCTTCGGGTTTCGCAGATGACATGTCGATCCACACAGATCCTTTGGCGAGCGCATCTGTCACCGCCGCGTCTTCGACCAATTGCCCCACTGCGACCCCGTCGCTGAGCATCGTAATGACGACGTCCGCCCCTACCACAGCCTGCGGCACAGTCTCACAAACGATAGCACCGTGCTTGGCCAGCGGTTGCGCCTTCTGGAGGGTGCGGTTCCAGACCTGCACCGCGAAGCCCGCTTTCAGCAGATTACGCGCCATGGGTCCCCCCATAAGCCCGGTTCCGAGCAGAGCAATAGTGAGGTTTGGCATTTCGGGGCTCCCTGAAGTAAGCAGTCACATCGTTTGCGGAAACGTTAGATCACCCTGCGCGGGTTTAAAAGCATTGCCGTCCATCCGGTTTGACCTTAGGTTTTCCGGGGAGCTACGCTCAGGCTCAACGCAAAACCTCGCGTTGGCGCCGCCGCGCCATGGGAGAAAATACAATATATGGAAAGACTTAGCGGAAAACGCGCGCTGGTCACAGCCGCCGGTCAGGGGATCGGACGGGCCAGCGCTCTCGCGATGGCCAATGAAGGCGCGCAGGTGTTTGCGACCGATATCAACGAGGCCACGCTGGCCGATCTCAGCCACCCCAATATCGAGACCTATCTGCTCGACGTGCGCGACCGCACCTCGGTGCAGGAAGGCGTCGCGCGGGCCAATCCGGACGTCGTGTTCAACTGCGCGGGCTTTGTCCATCATGGCTCGATTTTGGACGCCACAGATGACGAATGGGAGTTCGGGTTCGACCTCAATGTCCGCTCCATGTTCTGGGTCATGCAGGCCTGCCTGCCGGGCATGCGCGAGCGCCGCACGGGCTCGATCATCAATATGTCCTCGGCCCTGTCTTCAATCATTGGCGCGCCCAATCGGTTCATCTACGGCACCACCAAAGCCGCCGTCATCGGCATGACCAAATCGGTGGCGATCGAGTATATCAAGGAGGGCATCCGCTGTAATTGCATCTGCCCCGGCACTGTCGAAAGCCCCAGCTGGCACGACCGCGTAAAGGCCTTGGGCGAACAGCTTGGCAGCTATGAGGCCGGGATGGAGGCCTTTGTCGCCCGCCAGCCCATGGGCCGGGTTGCGACCGCCGAAGAAATCGCCGCCCTCGTGGTCTATCTGGCCAGCGACGAGAGCGCCTTTACCACCGGACAACCCCATGTGATCGACGGCGGCTGGTCTGGCTGAGCTGGTATTTGAGTATTTTTAACCAAATGGAAACAGGGTGCCTCGAAGCGAGGCGCGTTAACCTTAACGGGGCGTGAAGATGACCGAGAAGCCGAAGCTGAGATCGCAAAAATGGTTCAACAACCCTGACAATCAGGAAATGACCGCGCTGTATCTGGAGCGTTACCTGAATTACGGGCTGACCCGCGAGGAGCTGCAATCAGGCAAACCGATCATCGGGATTGCGCAAACTGGCAGCGACCTGTCCCCCTGCAATCGGCACCATATCGAGCTGACCAAACGTGTCCGCGACGGGGTGATTGCCGCAGGTGGCACCGTGATCGAAGTGCCTGTGCATCCCATTCAGGAAACCGGCAAGCGCCCTACCGCGATGCTGGACCGCAACCTGGCCTATCTGTCCTTGGTGGAGACGCTTTTTGGCTATCCGCTGGACGGGGTGGTGCTGAATATCGGCTGCGACAAGACCACGCCCGCGCTTTTGATGGCGGCAGCCACGGTTAACATTCCCGCGATTGCGCTGAGCGTTGGCCCGATGCTGAACGGCTGGTTCAATGGCGAGCGCACGGGCTCTGGAACGATCATCTGGAAAGCCCGCGAAATGCAGGCCGCGGGGGAGATTGATGATGACGGGTTCATGGAGCTGGTCGCCTCCTCCACCCCGTCCGTGGGCTATTGCAACACGATGGGCACCGCCACCACGATGAACTCGCTGGCCGAGGCGTTGGGCATGCAATTGCCGGGCTCCGCCGCGATCCCTGCGCCTTATCGCGAGCGCGGGCAGATGAGCTACTTCACCGGCAAACGCATCGTTGAGATGGTGCATGAAGACCTCAAACCTTCAGACATCATGACCCGCGAAGCCTTTGAAAATGCTATTGTTATCAACTCTGCCATCGGTGGGTCGACCAACGCGCCTATTCATCTGAATGGGGTCGCAAAACATCTGGACGTGGCCCTCGACAATGATGACTGGCAGGCGCTGGGCCATAAGGTTCCGCTCTTGGTCAACTTGCAACCGGCAGGGAAATATCTGGGCGAGGATTACCACCGCGCAGGCGGCGTGCCTGCGGTGATCGGCGAGCTGATCAAGGCCGATTTGTTGCCGCACCCGGATGTGATCACCGCCAATGGCAAGACCATGCGCGAAAACTGCGAAGGGCTGCTGACGGGCAATCCGGATGTGATCTATTCCACCGACGCGCCGATGCTGAATGATGCCGGGTTCATTAACCTTAGCGGCAATCTCTTTGACAGCGCGATCATGAAAACCAGCGTCATCTCGGAAGAATTCCGCAACCGCTACCTCTCGAACCCGAAGGACCCAAATGCCTTCGAGGGTCGCGCGATTGTGTTTGACGGGCCGGAAGATTTTCACCACCGGATCGACGATGAAAGCCTTGAGATCGACGCGCACTGCATCCTGATCATGCGCGGCGCGGGGCCGATTGGCTACCCGGGCGGAGCGGAGGTCGTGAACATGCGCCCGCCGGCCTATTTGTTGAAACAAGGCATTCATGCCCTGCCCTGTGTGGGTGACGGGCGGCAGTCCGGTACTTCGGGGTCTCCGTCCATTCTGAACGCCTCGCCGGAGGCGGCCGATGGGGGTGGCTTGGCCCTTGTGCAGAGCGGCGACCGGGTGCGGATCGACCTTGGAAAGTGCACCGCCGACATGTTGGTGGACGACGCTGAGCTCAAGGCCCGCGCCGAGAAATTGGTTAACGGCACCATAGAGGTGCCCGACAGCCAGACCCCTTGGCAAGAGATTTTCCGCTCCCTCGTGCGGCCCTTCTCCGAAGGGATGACGCTGAAGGGTGCTACCAAATACCAAGACATTGCGCATCGCTACATGCCGCGCGACAACCACTAGGAGTTATTACATGAAATTAGTACGTTACGGGGATGTAGGCGCAGAAAAGCCAGGCATGATCGACGCGGACGGCACGCTGCGCGACCTCAGTGCGCATGTCTCAGACATCAATGGTGCGGCGCTGTCGCAGAAGCTTGACGCGCTGAAGGCAATCGACCCAAGCACCCTGCCCGTGGTTAACGGCAGCCCGCGGATGGGGCCTTGTGTGGGCGATATCGGCAAGTTTCTGTGCATCGGGCTGAACTATTCGGACCATGCCGACGAGATGGGGCTCGACTACCCCGCGCACCCGATCCTGTTCTTCAAAGCAAACTCCGCGATTGTGGGGCCTGATGACGACGTTATGATCCCGCGCGGCTCCACGAAGACCGATTGGGAGGTCGAGCTGGGCGTGGTGATCGGTAAGCCCTGCAAATACGTCTCGGAAGCCGAGGCGCTGGACTATGTGGCGGGCTATTGCATCGTGAATGACGTCAGCGAACGGGATTTTCAGACCCAGCTGACCGGGCAATGGACCAAGGGCAAAAGCTGCGACACGTTCGGGCCGACCGGGCCCTGGCTGGTCACGGCCGACGAGATCAAGGACGTCCAGAACCTGTCCATGTCCCTCGACGTAAATGGCAAGCGGATGCAGACCGGCACGACGGCAACCATGATTTTTGGGGTGGCGGAAATCATCTCCCATCTGAGCCAGTTGATGACGCTGCACCCGGGCGATGTGATCTCCACCGGGACGCCTCCGGGCGTGGGCGGCGGGATGAAACCCGAGCCCGTGTTCTTGAAGAAAGGCGACGTGATGGAGCTGACCATCGAAGGCCTCGGCACCCAACGCCAAAACGTCGGAGCGGACGCATGAACAAGCCTGAGCTGCTGCTGATTGGCGGTGCCACAGACGTGATGTTGGAGCGAATGGGTGCCGAATTCACCCTGCATAAATTGAACGATATCAATGACTTCGACGCATGGGCAGTGGAGCATGGGGCCAAAATTGAGGCGCTCGCGACCAACGGCCATGACGGCGTTCCGTCCCGGATCATGGAGGCCTGCCCGAACCTGAAAGTCGCCTCCGCCTATGGGGTCGGTTATGACGCGATCGACACGGATGCCTGCGTTGCACGGGGCATAAAAGTGTCCCACACGCCGAATGTTTTGAACGCCGAAGTCGCCAACACGGTGTTGATGCTGATGCTGGCGGGTTTCCGAAATTTACTGGCTGATGAGCACCATGCGCGGTCTGGAGAGTGGGAAAGTTCGGGCAACGCGCCTCTGTCGCGCAGTCCTGATGGCAGGGTGGTTGGCGTGCTGGGGATGGGGCGCATTGGGCAGGAGATTGCGGAGAGACTGGGCGTTTTTGGCTCCGAAATTCTGTATCACACGCGGTCCAAGAAGGACCTGCCTTACGAATATTGCGATGATCTGGTGGCGATGGCGAAGCGCTCTGACGTGCTGGTCTGCATCACGCCCGGCGGGCCTGCCACTGAAAAACTTGTGAATAAACAAGTGCTTGAGGCCTTGGGGCCAGACGGCATGCTCATCAATGTGGCGCGTGGATCGGTGGTGGATGAGGCCGCTTTGATCGAGGCATTGCAATCGGGCAAGCTGGGCTCGGCGGGTTTGGATGTGTTTGAGAAGGAACCACATATCCCTAACGCATTGAAAGAGATGGATAATGTCGTTCTGCTGCCGCATGTGGGCTCCGCCACTGTTGAGACGCGGGCGGCGATGGGCAAGCTGACGGTGGACAATCTTTTACAATGGAAACAAGACGGTAGCGTGCTGACGCCGGTGCCCGAATGCGCGCATCTGTGAGGATCACGTCGATCAAAGCGCGGCTGTTCAACGTGCCGTTGGACGAGGTTCTGGTGGACGCAAAACACGGAAATCATACGCATTTTCAATTGGTTACGGCGACTGTTACGCTGGAAGACGGATCCTCGGGGACGGGCTATACCTATACCGGGGGCAAAGGGGGCTCGGCGATTCTGGCTATGATCCGGGATGATCTGGCGCCGTTTCTGATCGGGCAACCTGCTGAAAACGTTGAAGAATTATACGATGCCATGCAGTGGCATGTGCATTACGTGGCGCGGGGAGGTGTGGCCTCTTTTGCGATCTCGGCGGTGGACATTGCGCTATGGGATATGCGCGGAAAAACTCTGCAAAAACCGTTACTTAGCATGGTTGGAGGGGTGTCTGATCAGTGTCATGCCTATTGTGGGGGGATTGATCTGGGGTTCCCGTTAACCAAGTTATTGGCCTCTGTGCAGGGGTATTTGGACGCGGGCTTCAATGCGGTGAAGATCAAAGTGGGCCAGCCGGAGCTGGCGCAAGACGTCGAACGCGTGGCGGCCGTGCGGGAATTAATCGGTCCAAATCATAGGTTTATGGTGGATGCCAATTACTCCATGTCCGTGGATCAGGCGATTGCGGCGGCGAAAGCCTTCGCGCCCTATGATATTTTCTGGTTTGAAGAGCCGATAATTCCTGATGATTATCAAGGCTTTGCGCGGATTGCGGAGGCCACGGATATGCCTTTGGCAATGGGGGAGAACCTGCACACGGTGCATGAGTTCGAATATGCGCGTGATCAGGCGCGCTTGAGTTTCATCCAGCCTGACGCGTCCAATTGTGGGGGCATAACGGGCTGGCTGCAAGCCGCGCAAGTGTTTGAAAACACAGGCGTTCCCATCTGCTCGCACGGGATGCAGGAGCTGCATGTCAGCCTTGTGTCGGCCCAGAAAAACCCCGGCTGGCTGGAGGTGCACAGCTTCCCGATTGACCGCTACACGACCCGTCCGCTGATGGTGGAGGATCACATGGCGGTGGCTCCTAATGTGCCGGGAACGGGCGTGGAATTTTTGTGGGAAAAGTTAACGCCGTTCGAGCATCGCGCGGTGAGTTAAGAGGGTTTTGGGTCATTTTGGGACAAAACATTTTGGCGCATTCCCCAAAATGTCCCAAAATTTTCGAGGCCCAAATGTTACCAAATTCTAAAAGAAATCGCGTCACGACGACGCAAGCCCGCGACATGCTGCCCTCCATCGTTCACCACATGCAAGACCCCCGCTCCAGCTGCATCCTGACGCGGCACGGTAAGGCGGTCGCGGCGGTGGTGTCGATGGCGGAGCTGCGGCGGCTGCACAAATTGCATGACGCCGAAGACATCACCGATCACGGCCACCGCCCGGTGAGCTTCACGCTGGGCAAAGAGCTGCACCTGACCAATGCGGAGGCGGCGGAACATGTGCAGCGGGTTCAGCTGGACCGCCGGATCGAGCGGGAGGTGCTGGCAAAAGCGGGGTTGGACCCGGTGCCGGGCGGGGAGTTGGTGGAGGAGATGGAGGTGGTGCGGGAGGTTGAGGCTGACCGGCAGGTCAGACGGCGCAGGTGGTGGTGGTTTTGGTGAGGGGTTTGGTGGGTGCATCCATAGGCGTGCCGCCTTTGGAACCACCCACCCTACGGCTTGCTAAGCTTCGCCACGTAACTTCTAAATCTTTCTGTAGGCCAATTCCAACACAGCATAGATCTGCAAAATCAACGGAAAGAATACCGCGAAGAAATGCACAATTAGAAACACCAAGGTAAACGTTTCGAATTGCTCGCCTAATGTTACCAAGAAAAATACTAAGGTAACGCAAACCGAAACCGCAGACAGAGCGACGAGATATATGACCGTCCGGTTTATGCGACGTAGCTGCCTCTTGAAAGAAGCCAGATTTCTGAATTCTCGTGACAACTTAATTCGATCTATTGAAGAAGCTACTGAGAAAATCGAAAATAGCGCACCAAACAGGAGCGCTGACACTATCGAAAAGACAGAGACTATCAAACTTAGCGCTTCATCTGACACGTGCATGTCGAACCTGAGCGCCAATACTGCAGCCGCTAACGGCACCAATATGCTAGCCCAAAATACTGGGCCTGTTTCGCTCTTTTTTATTTTACTCATTGGTCACGATACTCGATCAAGTAATCGGCGCAAATTTGTTTTAGAGATTTCATCTATTGAAGCGAATACCGGAATTTCGTCAGCGTCTCTTTCCACCTGATCTGATATATCTACGACCCCCGCGTTGTTACTGGGCCCAACGATGCCAACTTGTCGATATGACGACCCGATACGAACAGTAGCTTGGGCTTCTTCGAATTCGATTCCATCATATATCATGGCGACATCTTCTCGCCCGCTGATGCGATCTCGAATGGTGTCAAAAACGCCCAATGCGCCCCTACCATCGACCGAGATAGACATTGAGACTTTCAACTCCCTTGCCAAATCACCAATCTGCTCCTCAAACTCACTGGAATTTACGTGCCTACGAACAAGCGTAAGCTTCTGCACTGCCTGACCAGCCACGTCGATCCCGTCAATAGGCATAACCTTTTGGATCATAACTGACTGGTTAATCTGATTGCTAACAAAATCTCTGAATGCCAAATTGAACGATGACGAACAGGATCTCCCACCGAAAGACTGAGTAACGATATACCAGGTATCCTCACCATCGGGCGTATAAAAACAGAAATATAGAGGAATGTACTCGACGTCCTCTCTTTCACGGCGGAGTAAAATTTCGTCCGTCTCCGAACTAACAATGTCAGATGCAATTCCTGTTGTACCGTATCGGATAACGCCAGATATAAACTCATCACTTTCCAAGACGTCTGCTAACTTAGACCGCCGTTCACCGCCCTCAATAAACTCGTTTGTGTGGTGAGCAGTAAAATTGTGAACAAACTCAGCAAGATCAAACTGTCCAGCTTGAGAACCAAGTTCAATCCTATCGAAATCTTCCAATATCCTTAAGCGATGAACATACAAACCGATTTGTTGCAAAATACCTACCTAACAAAATTTCTAATAACTACGGGCTTCAAATAATTTCAGCGACCCAATGCCTGTTCGGTAAATCTAGTTGCTTGTATATCAAAGTTCAACCTAGCCAACTCCAGCCGTCGCAGCCCGCAACCTGATCAACGCCAGCACCGCATCAATCATCGGCGTCGGCTTGCCGACCAGCCTCCCCAACTCCGATACCGCGCCCACAAGCGCTTCGATTTCCATCGGCCTGCCCGCATCCAAGTCTTGCCACATGCTGGTGCGGTGGGGGCCGACGGCGGCGGCTCCGTTTATGCGTTTGTCGACGGTGATGGGGAAGGTGACGCCCAAGGCTTCGGCGATGGCTTGCGCCTCAACCATCATGGCGCGGGCGAGCGCGCGGGTGCCGGGGTCGGTGCAGAGCTCATCCAGCGTCGCGTGGGTCAGGGCGGAGATCGGGTTGAAGCTGAGATTGTCCCAGAGCTTGACCCAGATCTCGTCGCGGATTTTGGGACGGACAGGCGCTTTCAAACCGGCCTCGATCAGCTTTTTGGAGAGGGCGCGCGCGCGGTCGGATGTCTCGCCGGAGGGCTCTCCGAGGGTGAAGCGATTGCCCTCGATGTGGCGGATGACGCCGGGTTGGACGACCTCTGCGGCAGGGTAGACGACGCAGCCGAGGGTCTTTTCGGGCGTGAAGGTGCTCCATTGCGCGTCGCCCGGATCGACGGAGGCAAGGCGGGTGTTTTTGAGCGGGCCGTCCAGCCCGTAGAAATACCACCACGGGACGCCGTTGACGGCGGAGACCACGGTGGTGTCGGGGCCGATGAGCGGCGCGATCTTGTCCAGGACGGGCGGGACGGAATGGGCCTTGAGCGTGATGAAGACGTAGTCCTGCGGGCCGAGGAAGGAAGCGGTGTCCGACGCGATGACGTCGACATTGACGTAGCCGTTTTCCTCGATGAGGGTCAGGCCGTTATCCTGCATGGCCTCCAGATGCGGGCCGCGGGCGATCAAGGAGACCTCCGCGTCGGTCTGGGCGAGTTTGGCCCCGAGATAGCCGCCAATGGCCCCTGCCCCGAAGACGCAGATTTTCACAGCTTCACGAGGCCCAGTTTCTCGGCCATGCCGATGCGTTGCATCTTGCCGGTGGCGCCTTTGGGGATCTCGTCCATGATGATGATATGGCGCGGGATTTTGAACTCAGCGACGCGGGTTTTGGCGAAGGCTTTCAGCTCGGCCTCGGTGGTCTTGCCCTCTTTCAGCACGATGGCCGCGCCGACCTCCTCGCCCAGCTTTGGGTGCGGCACCGCGAAGCTGACCACCTGTGCCACGTCGGGGTGGTCCATCAGCATTTCGTCGATTTCCAGCGGGCTGATTTTCTCCCCGCCGCGGTTGATGATTTCCTTGAGGCGGCCTGTGAGGGACAGGTAGCTCTCCGCGTCGAACTGGCCTTGGTCGCCGGTGCGGAACCAGCGCTGGCCGCCCGCCTCAAAGAAGTTTTCGGCATTGGCTTTGTCGTTGTTCTCGTAGCCCGGCGTGACGTTGGGGCCGGAGATCACGATCTCCCCCACACCGTCGATCAGGCGGGGCTCGGTCTCATGGGCGATGCGCACCTGCGGGCCTGCCTCAACCCCGACGGAGCCGGGCTTTTGGGCGCGGGGCGGCAGCGGGTTGGAGGCCATCTGATGCGCGGCCTCGGTCATGCCATAGCCTTCGATGACGGGGGCGCTGAACGCCTCTTCCAACGCCTTGAACACTTGCGGTGGCAGGGAGGCCGAGGACGACCGCAGGAAGCGCAAAGGATGGGCGGCGATGGTGTCTGCGTTGCGCGGCGCGCGGGACAGGATGGCTTGGTGCATGGTGGGCACGGCGGTGTACCATGTCGGCGCGGCCTCCCCCATCCATGTGAAGAATTTCAGCGCGTCAAAGCCCGGCGCGCACCAGACCTGACCGCCCGAGGCCAGCGTGGCGGAGACCGCGGCGATCAACCCGTGGATGTGAAACAGCGGCATAACATTCATACAGCGATCTTCCGCGCTTAGCGCCAGCGAGGCCTCGATATGCCGAGCGGAGGCCACCACGTTAGACTGCAAAAGCGGCACGATCTTGGGGCGCGAGGTGGTGCCCGATGTGTGCAGGATCAACGCCACGTCACCGGACGTGGGGGCGGCTATGTCCGCGCCCTGCAACGCGTCGCCGTCCTGGGTCAACACGAACCCGCCTGCCGGATGCTCCGGCCCCACGACAACACGGATCACGGAGATGCCCAAACCAAGGGCGGCCGCCAGCGCGGGGCCGTCATAGCCCTCCATCACGATCAGGGCGCGGGCCTTCAGATCGTCAAGGTAGAAGGCGTATTCATCTTGCTTATAGCCGGGGTTCAGCGGGGCCGTGACCGCCGCCTGCGCCACACAAACGAAGGCGGAGGCCATTTCAGGCCCGTTCGGCAACACAATGGCCACCCGGTCGCCGCGCCCAATGCCAAACCCGTGCAGTGCCGAGGCCACATAGCCCGCCTGATCGCGCAGCGCGCCATAGCTCATCCACGGCCTGCCGGGCGCGCCAATGGCAAAATGCATAGGGTCATGATCAGCAATCAGCGCGGCGTAGGTCGACATGGGGGCAGCTCCTTTGAACACTTTGTCCCTGACCTGCCGCAGGCAGCCGCCAAGCGCAAGTCTCAGCCCGCTTTTGTGGCGTCATCCGGCGGCTCACCCAGCGGCTCAATCAACTCCGGCCCGGAGGCGCGGTTGGAGTTGACCCGCGCGTCCACGCGGAAGAACTCCAGCTGCTCCTCGGGTGCGGGGCCCATCAAAAGCGCCGCCCCCTTACCGTCCTCGCCCAGCCATTTGGCGTAATCGCCCTCAGACAGGGTGACCGGCTCGCGGTGGTGGATGGCGGACATCCCCTGCCCCGCGCCGGTGGTGACAATGGCGCAGGCGGTATGGGCCTCGCCCTCACGCTCCCAGCGCTGCCAGACGCCTGCAAAAACAATCGGCGCGCCGTCGGCGTGGCGGATATACCACGGCAGGCGCGTGTCATCCGCATCCTTGGACCATTCGTAAAACCCGCTGGCGGGGATCAGGCAGCGGCGGTCGCGCACGGCGGTCTTGAAGGCGGGCTTTTCGGCAATGGTCTCGCCCCGCGCATTGATCAAAAGCGGGCCCCCATTCGGCTTGGCATACCAATGCGGAATGAACCCCCAGCGCATGGAGGTCACATGCCGCAGACCCGCATCCGACGTCACGGCACAAATCTGATTGGTCGGACAAATATTGTAATTTGGCAAAGGCGGCAGATCATTTGCCAGCGTCGCGCCAAACATCTGGCCCATCGCCTCATGCGGCAATGTCAGAGCAAAGCGTCCACACATGGCTCTTTCCCCATCATTGCTTCAAAAATACTCCGGAGGGGTCTGGGGAGGCAGAGCCTCCCCAGCGGATCGGCGCGGCACCGCCGCGACGAACCCCTTATTGCCTGGTGATACGCCCCTCAACGGACACGGCATTGTCACCATTCGCAGCCATATATTCGGCCACAACATCCGCCACATCCGGCCCGAAATCATAGGCATTCTCGGCAGTGGTGAACATTTTGAACCCGTCGCCGCCGTTGCGCACGAAATTATTGGACGCAACGCCATAGGTTTTGGCGGGGTCAATCGGCACGAAGCTGTCGCCGTCTTGAACCATCACCTCCTGAATGCGGCCCTCACCCGGTGCCACGGAGGCGTCCCATGTGTATTTCAGACCCGCGACCTGCGGGAAGCGGCCTTTCACCTCTTCGACCTGGCTCACGCCATTTTCCAGCGCCTCGATGATGGTCTGGCCCGACACCTGAAATGTCGACAGCGTGTTCTGGAAGGGCAGCACGGTCAGCACCTCGCCCATCGTCACCTCGCCCGCATCAATGGAGGCGCGGATGCCGCCGGAGTTCATGATCGCGATATCAATCCCCTGATCCTTTACCCGGGCCAGCATGGCGTCGGCAATCAGGTTGCCCATCGCGCATTCCTCGACCCGGCAGACCGCGCGGTCGCCTTCCAAAGCCCCCGCCGCAGAGGCCACCACCTTGTTGCGGATCTCATCGAGCGGCCCTGCCAGCTGGCCGATGCGGGCCACAATAGCGTCATCCTCAGCGACCGCGGCATCAATCAAAAGCGGCTCGCCCTTGGCCTCGGTGATCTTGCCCGCGTCGTCGAACGTGACATTCAGCTCGCCCAGAAATTTGCCATAGGCATAGGCCTGCACGATGGCCGTGTCGCCGACCATGACGGGGTAGACATCAACCGCGCGCTCCTGGGTGTTGGACAAGAGCGTGTTCGAATGCCCGCCCACGATCACATCCACGCCCGTGGTGTTGGCCGCGACCTCCTTGTCGACCACAAAGCCCGAATGGCTGAGCACGATGATCTTGTTGACGCCCTCGGCGGTCAGCTTGTCGACCTCGCCCTGCACGGCAGAGGCGGGCTCGGTGAAGATGATGTTCTTGCCCGGTGACGCCAGATCAGGCGTGTCTTGCGGCGTCAGGCCGATAAGGCCGATCTTCTCGCCGCCGCGCTCGATCACGGTGGATTTGGCCAGCTTACCCGCCAAAGCCGCCTCGCCGGAGACATCTGCATTGGACATCAGCACGGGGAAGTTGACGCTATCCATGAAGCCCGCGAGGACCTCCGGGCCGTCGTCGAACTCGTGGTTGCCGACGGTCATGCCGTCATAGCCCAGCCCGTTCATCATCTCGGCCGCGACCGTGCCCTTATAATAGGTGTAGAACAGCGTGCCTTGGAATTGGTCACCGCCATCGACCAGAATGGAATTGTTCGTCCGCGCCCGCGCGTCCTTGACCGCATTGACCAGCCGCGCCCAGCCGCCGAAACATTCGCCGGCTGTGTTGTCCTCCGCAGAGCAACCGCTGTCATATTTGCTGATCGGCTCGAACCGCGCATGGAAGTCATTGGTGTGCAGGATGGTCAGGCTATAATCCGCCGCCGCAACGCCCGTTGACAGCGCCAGCGCCGCCGCGGAAGTGAAGAGAGTGCGCATGATTGATCCCCCTAGGATATGTTGTGATTGCCCCCAGATTGGCGATCACAGCCCCGAGAGTCAAAGGGCAAACCCGCTTGACCCAAGGGAGGGTGCGGGGCCATTAAGGCGCATGTTGATTTACAAGATTTTCAGGCCTGCCGAGCTGGCGGAGCTGCTCAAGAACAAAGCAACCCAAGGCGCGCCGATTGATGTCGCAGACGGCTATGTGCATTTTTCGACCGGGCTTCAGGTCGAAGAAACACTCAACAAGCATTTCGCAGGCGAGGCCGATCTGACCCTGCTGGCCGTCGAGGCCGACACGCTGGGCGACGCTTTGAAATGGGAGCCCTCGCGCGGCGGCGCGCTGTTTCCGCATCTTTACCGCAAGCTACATGTCGATGACGTCGTCTGGCAACGCCCGATCACTTTGGACGCGGCGACCAAAAAATTCGTCTCGATCTGGACATGAGCCTCGCTGACCGCATAGGCCTGCCCATGCTGCGCAAGCTGCCGCCCGAGGCCGCGCATACCGCGTCGCTGATGGCGCTGAAACTGGGGCTTGGCGGCGGGCGCGGGCCTGTGACCTCGCCCCGGCTGCGCTGCTCTGTGGCGGGCATCGAGATGCCGAACCCCGTGGGGCTGGCCGCAGGGTACGACAAGAACGCCGAAGTAATTGCCCCGCTGGCCAAGCTGGGCTTTGGGTTTCTGGAGGTCGGCGCCGCCACCCCGCGCGCCCAGCCCGGCAACCCCAAACCGCGCCTGTTTCGACTGACGCAGGACCGCGCCGCGATCAACCGCTTTGGCTTCAACAATGACGGGATGCAGGCCATTGCCGAGCGGCTGGACGCGGCCCGCGTCTCGGTGCCTGTGGGGCTGAACCTCGGGGCCAACAAAGACAGCGCCGACCGCGCCGCCGATTTCGTGGCCGTGCTGGAACGCGCTGGCGCGGCGGTGGATTTCGCGACGGTGAATGTCTCCTCGCCCAACACCGAGAAACTGCGCGACCTGCAAGGCAAGGCGGCATTGTATGATCTGCTGGACCGCGTCATGAGCACCCGAGACCGGCACGCGCGCGGCACCAAGATATTTCTCAAGATCGCCCCCGACCTGACCGCCAATGAGCTGGCTGAGATCGTGGAGGTCGCCTTGCAAATCCGGATCGACGGCATCATCGCCACCAACACCACGCTGAGCCGCGACGGGCTGAGCAGTGCAGGCAAAGATCAGGCGGGCGGGCTGTCGGGGCAGCCGCTCTTTGAGCGCTCCACCCGCATTCTGGCGCAGCTGTCGCATCTGACAGGCGGCCAGCTGCCGCTGATCGGCGTAGGGGGCGTGGGCTCGGCGGCGCAGGCCTATGCCAAGATCAAGGCGGGCGCGCGTGCGGTGCAGATCTATACGGCAATGGTCTATGAAGGCCCCGGCCTTGCCGCCCGGATCGCCCAAGAGCTGGACGCGATGCTGGAAGCGGACGGCTTCGCCAGCGTGGGAGAAGCTGTCGGCAGCGGACGCGACGCATGGCTGTGATCTGGCACAACCCGCGCTGCTCCAAATCACGGCAGACGCTGGCTTTGTTGGAGGAGCCGGAGGTGCGGCTCTATTTAAAGGACCCGCCTGATGCTGCCGAGGTCACGGAGGCGCTGCGGCTGCTGGACATTCCAGCCATTGCGTTGATGCGCCGGGGCGAGGCCGTCTTCAAAGAGCTGGGGCTGAGTAAAGACACCCAAGAGGCCACGCTGATCGCGGCCATGGCCGCCCACCCGATCTTGATTGAGCGCCCCGTTGTGTTTGCCAATGGTAAGGCCGCACTTGGCAGACCGCCTGAGGCGGTGCTGGCGATCCTTTAGACCTGACGGGTGGGCGTGACTGGTGGGCCTGACTGGTCGGCCTGGCTGGGTTGCCAAACGAGGGCTTGACCTTGTGAAAACCATTAACCGAGTCACAACGACTCAGCGTGGGATTTCCAGCCCACTGCGCAAAACCATGAAACAAAGGGCAAAATTCAAAGGAACTGTTCTCGAAAACTGCGCTGTTGACGCAACTGTGACGCAATCGGGCCCGATTTCCCCCGCGTTAACCACACAAATTCCTTGATTCAGCGAGTCGGGCGGCGATAAGTTGCCGATGTGGCGAGGGTGCTGACAGAAACTCTGTCCTTGCTGCCGATTGCGCCGGAGGCGTTTTCGATAATGAGTGTAACCGTATTACTATATCGGGCAGTTTGCGAAGCCCCTATAGGAAAGCCACAAGGGGAATACCCAATGACTAAATCGATAAAAACCAACCGCAATCTGGCTGGCACGCTTATGTTTGTTGCAGCATCCGCTGTCGCAATGCCTGCCTCCGCATCCATTCTTGACGCCTGGAACGGCGGCAACTGGAACCAGTCCTCGCCGCTGACCCAAGCCTATTTCGGGTCTACGTCGACAGTGACCTCGAGCTCTTCTTCGAGCTCCAGCACCAGCACCAGCTCTTCCGTCTTTGTGACCGCGACAGCGTCGTCTTCCGGCGTATCCGTAACCGGCTCTACCACAGGCAACGCAACGGGCACGGGCACAGCGATCTCTATCGTTGATGGTGACGAAACCTCCGTGACACAGACATTCCCAGACGATCTTGACGTTTCGGCTGTTCCTGTTCCTGCGACCCTGCCTTTGCTGGCCGCTGGCTTCGGCGCCTTCGGCCTGTTCCGTCGTCGTCAGAACAAAAACAAAGCCTAATCGCTTTACCGCGGCGCGCCCCCTCGGGTGCGCCGCACCCCCTCCCTGCCCCGAGCATACCTGCCCTGAGCAAACCCGCCGCGCACCTTTGAGTGCGCTTTTTTTGTGTGGTTTCTTATGAGCAGGCCCTAAGAGGGGGACAGACTGGCCGCGGAGCGCTCAAGGCTTGGGTATTTCGCGCCCAGAGTGACGCCGCGGGCGATGAAGGAAATGAGCAGCGCGGCCCAGAGGCCGTGATTGCCCAAGAGCGGCAGCAGGGTCAGGACGGCGGCCCAGTAGATAAGGAAGGACAGCAGCATCATGTTGCGCATGTCCCGGCCGCGCGTGGCCCCGATGAAAATGCCGTCGAGCATCCATGCCGCACAGCCCACCAGTGGTGCGGCGACCATCCACCACAAATAGCGCCGGGCTTCCTGCTGCACGTCGGGGGCTTTGGCCATGACGTCGATCAGCCACGGGCCTGCCAGCGCAAAGAACAGCGCCATGGTGACGCAGACCGTGAGGCCTCCGGTTGAGGTGACGATGGCGGAGCGGCGGACACGCTCCGGCTGACCGCGCCCGTAAGCGCGCGCGATCAGGGTTTCGGCGGCAAAGGCGAAGCCGTCCATCGCGTAGGCGGTGATATACATGAACTGGATCAGCACCTCATTGGCCGCCAGCGTGACGTCCCCGTAGCGCGCACCGAGGAAGACGAAGGAGGAGAAGATGATCATCAAGAGCAGGGACCGGATCAGGATGTCGACATTGACCAGCATCATCTTGATCAGCCGGGCGCGCTCGAACACGCGGGCCCAGTCGCGCCAAGCGGGGTTGGCGAAGGCGGCGCGGCAGAGGTAAAGGCCAAGGGCCGCCCCGGTAATCTCAGCGATGACGGTGGCGATGGCCACGCCTTCGACGCCCCAGCCAAGGCCGAGCACGAACCACAGGTCGAGAATGACATTGACCCCGTTCATCACCAGCTGGACCCAGAAAACGCCAGTGGTGCGCTCCATCGCGACGAGCCAGCCTGTCAGCGCATAGACAGCGATGGCAAACGGCGCGGACCAGATGCGGATAAAGAGGTAGTCCCGCGCGAGGCTTTCGACCTCTGGCGTGGCGGGAGACAGCGCGAAGGCTCCGAGAAAGAGCAGCGGTTGGAGCACGATCAGCAGCACCCCGCCCGCGCCTGCGATGAGCAGCGCGCGGGTCAGAAGGGCTGAGACTTCCTTGCGGTCGCCCGCGCCTTCGGCTTGCCCCACCATGCCGACCGTGCCCATGCGCAAAAAGCCAAAGACCCAATAGAGCGTGGTCAGGATGATTGCGCCCATGGCGACGGCGCCGATGGGCGCGGCCTCCCCCATTTGGCCCACGACGCCCACATCCACCGCGCCCAAAATGGGCACCGTGGCGTTGGACAGCACGATGGGCATGGCGATTTTGAACACGCGGGCGTGGGTGATGGGTTGCGGCGGTGCGGGCGCGTCAGTCACTGCTATCGTTGCCGCTATCGTCTTTGGGCGGCATCAGGAAATGGCCCGTCGCCTGCGCAAAGAGCCGCGAGCGATTGTCCTGCCACGCCTCGACATGGACAGAGGCGTAGCGCCGCCCGGAGCGGTTGATCCGTGCGCGCGCGTAAGCGTCGCGCGGCAGGCCGGAGCGCAGGTAATCCACGGTGAAGTCGATGGTCTTGGGCAAGGGCGGCAAAGCGTCGGTTTCAGGATCGATCACGCCCGCCTCCAGATCGGCCCAGAGGGAGGCCCAGCTGAGCTCGACAATGGAGGTGACTTCCAAAAAGGAAGCCGTCGCCCCGCCATGCAGCGCTTGCAGCGCGGGGTTGCCGACCAGCTTGGGATTGAACGGCAGCACGGCTGTCAGCTCGTCGCCGCGCCGGTCGATGGTGACGCCCAGAAAGCCGATATAGGGCACCGTGCCGATGAGACGGGCCAAAAGCGCGTCGCGGCGGGTTTTGACGACCTGAACCGGCTCATGGCGCTTCATGGCGTGCCCCCTTTGGGTTTCGCCCTTTGAAAGGTGAAGGCCCCGGTGGCGGCGGCGACAGGCCGGGTCGCATCCTCATCCCAGGCGGTGGCGCGCACGAAGGCCACGGAGCGGGTGACGTGATAACAAGACGCCTCCGTGCGGATGCGTTGGCCGGGGCTGGCCGCGCGCATATAATCAATGCGCAAATCTATTGTCGCCGTGGCGATGGGCATGTCGGGATGGCTCATCACCGCCGCCCCGCCGCAGGTGTCCATCAGCGCAGAAACTGCGCCGCCATGGATCACCCCTGTCGCCGGATCGCCCACCAGCTGCGCGTCATAGGGCATGGAGATCACCGCCCGCCCGTCGCCGATCTCGTCGAGCGACATGGACAGGGCCTTTGAAAACGGGATCGCCTCGATGAATTGGCGGGCGATTTTGGCGGGGTCGGCTGGAGGCATGGGATCGGTCAACTTTGGCAGGGTCAGCGCCGGTATCTAACGCCGCCGGGGCGCCCTCCCGCAAGCCCGAACTTGCGACAGCCGGTTCGTGGCCAGTTTCAGGGCCGATTTCACGCTTGTGACCACCTTGCATGTGACGCCACGTAAACTTCCACTATGCAAACCTGTTTTGACACGGCATTATCTGCGCCATCTTAAATGAAAGCCCTGCTGCTGCCCATGTCCGAGACCCGCCTCACCTTCAAAGAAATGTGCGCCAAGTTTGACGTCACCCCCCGGACATTGCGTTATTATGAGTATATAGAGCTGCTTGAGCCCGAACGCGACGGGCGCGCGCGGTTCTACCATGCCCGCGAGATTGCCCGGATGGAGCTGATCATGCGCGGCCGCCGGTTTGGATTCTCGCTCGAAGACATCCGCCAATGGCTGGATCTCTATAACACAGACCATCAGAATCAGGCGCAAATGACCGCCTGGATCGAGCTGGCGGACGCCCAATTGCAAGAATTGCAATCACGAAACCGTCAGATCGAAGAGGCAATTGCCGAGCTTCAGGAGCTTCGGGACCGTGTTCACGCTGACCTCACGGCAAACTGAACCCTAGGGCAACTTTTCTGTGCCAAAACGTCATATATGATACGACGCCGCACCTCTTCCCCTTATGTACATGACCTCAAAGCGCTTTGGTCGCGACAGATGATGTCGTGCAGAGCTGGCCGGGCTTTGCTGACATCACGTCAAGCGCGGGCTGACGTCACGTTACGTTTACGTAAACGTCAACATGAGGTGTAGGATGTAGCTGCTACACTCAAGTCAACCGCACTGACACCGCAGACGTTTTTGTTTCGGCAATGTGAGGACGACACCATGACCGAGGAAATTATGACGATCCGTGAAATGTGCGACGCTTTTGGGGTCACCCCCCGCGCCCTGCGCTTCTACGAGGCCAAGGAGCTGATCTTCCCGACACGGGAAGGCCAGCGGCGTCTGTACAACAAAAGCGATCGGGCCCGGTTGAAGCTGATCATGCGCGGCAAGCGCTTCGGCTTCTCGCTGGAAGAGATCCGCCAGCTTCTGGATATGTACCATCTCGACGATCAGCAAGCGACTCAGCTAGCCAAAACATTTGAAATCGGACAAGCTCGGCTGGCGGACATGATCCGACAACGAGACGAATTGGGCGAGGCCATCACCGACCTGACAGCACAGCTGGGCTGGGTCGAGAAAATGCTGACCTCGCTGGACAAAGACACCCCACCCCGCGCGGCCGCGGGATAACAGCACGACCGGAGGACCTATGCCTACCTACACCGCCCCAGTGAAAGACATGCAATTCGTTCTGCACGAGGTCCTTGATGTGACCAAGCAGGACGTGCCCGGCTATGACGAGCTGGACGCGGATTTCTCCTCCGCCATTCTGGAAGAGGCAGGCAAGATATCCTCCGAAGTGTTGCAGCCCCTGAACGCCGTCGGCGACCAGGAAGGCTGCGTGCTGGAAAACGGCGTGGTCCGCACCCCCAAGGGCTTCAAGGAGGCCTTTGACCAAATGAAAGAGGGCGGCTGGACCGCGCTTGACTGCGACCCCGAATATGGCGGCCAAGGCCTGCCCTACCTGATGGCGACCGCAGTGGGCGAGATGATGGTGTCGGCCAATATGGCCTTCAACATGTATCAGGGCCTGACGCATGGCGCCTACTCGGCGATCCACGCCCATGGCACGGACGCGCAAAAAGCGACCTACCTGCCCAAGATGGTCAGCTGCGACTGGACCGGCACCATGAACCTGACAGAGCCCCACTGCGGCACCGATCTGGGCCTGATGCGCACCAAAGCGGTCCCGCAGGATGACGGCAGCTACAAGATTTCCGGCCAGAAGATTTTCATCTCGGCGGGCGAGCATGACATGGCCGACAACATCATCCATCTGGTGCTGGCCAAGATCGAAGGCGGCCCCGAGGGCATCAAGGGCGTGTCGCTCTTCATCGTGCCGAAATTTATAGTCAATGAAGACGGCTCGCTGGGCGAGCGCAACGGCGTGTCGGTCGGAGCCATCGAGGAAAAGATGGGCATCCATGGCAACTCCACCTGCGTGATGAATTACGACGAGGCCACGGGCTTCCTGCTGGGCACCGAACATAAAGGCATGCGCGCCATGTTCACCATGATGAACGAAGCGCGTCTGGGCGTGGGGCTGCAAGGCTACGCGCAGGCCGCCGTCGCCTATGAAAACGCGGCCTGGTACGCCAATGACCGCCTTCAGGGCCGCGCCGTGACCGGCGTGGAAGCGCCCGACAAACCCGCCGACCCGCTGATCGTGCACCCAGACATTCGCCGCAACCTGATGGACCAGAAGAGCTTCGTCGAAGGCGCGCGGGCCTTCACCTTCTGGGGCGCGTCACTGATCGACCGGGCCCACAAAAATGACGACGCGGAGGCCGACGGGCTGATCTCGCTGATGACCCCGGTGATCAAGGGCTTCCTGACCGATAAGGGCTTTGAATACGCCACCGCCGCGCAGCAGGTTTACGGCGGGCATGGCTACATTGAGGAATGGGGCATGTCGCAATTCGCCCGCGACGCCCGGATTGCCATGATCTATGAAGGCGCCAACGGCGTGCAGGCGCTGGACCTTGTGGGCCGCAAACTGGCGCAGGATGGCGGCAAACATGTGATGGCCTTTTTCGAGATGGTGAAGAGCTTCTGCAAGGAAAACGCCGGTGACGAGGCGTTGGACCGCGACTTCATCGAACCGCTGAAAGCCGCGTCCAAGGACCTGCAGGCAGCCGGCATGTATTTCATGCAAAACGGCATGAAAAACCCCAACAACGCCCTATCGGGCTCCTATGACTTTATGCATATGATGGGGCATGTCTGCCTTGGCCTGATGTGGGCGCGGATGGCGAAGGCGGCAAATGACGCCTTGGCGGGCGGCGCGTCCGACACCGCCTTCTACGAGACCAAACTGGCCACCGGGCGCTATTACATGGCGCGCCAACTGCCCGCCACCGCGATGCATCTGACCCGCATCGAAAGCGGGGCCGACACGGTGATGGCGTTGGACGCGGCGCATTTCTAAGGGAACGGTGGGCAGTTTTGCCCACCCTACCCTCGCATTCGGAGCACCCAGTCGGAGCCATTGCCCATGCCCAGACGCCTGAAACTGACCCGACGCGTGAACCTTGCCCTGTCAGAGGATGGCTGGCGCAGGTTGAAGAAATTCAGCGCCGAGGCCGGGTTGGACGAAGGCGAGGCGCTGTCCTTTCTGTTTGAAAATTTCAACTCGGTGATTGACGAGGACAACCTCATCCACCGGCTGCGTTTGTTTAATTCCGAACTTGAGGCGCGCAAAACATGAGCCACGCCTGCCTTGCCCCGATGCACCATGCATATTTCAGGCAGAAAGAAGCCCAAACGCGCGCGTTAACCTTAACGGCCTCCTATTTGAGAGCCCGTTTTGGCTTCTTTCTGCTCAAAATATGCACTCCCAACCCAGATCACGAGAGGTCCGCTGTGACATGATGAAACTCTATTGCTTTGGCGAAAGCGGCAACGCCTACAAGGCCGCATTGACCCTGCAACTGGCAGGTGCGGAGTGGGAGCCGGTCTTTGTCGACTTTTTCGCAGGCGAGGCGCGCAGCGACGCGTTTCGCGCGATCAACCCGATGGGCGAGGCCCCGGTTCTGGTTGACGGCGACCTGACGCTGACCCAATCGGGCGCGATCCAGCAATATGTGGTGGACCAGACCGGCAAGCTGGGCGGCGCGCCTGCCGACAAATACGAGGTGCTGCGCTGGGTCTTGTGGGACAACCACAAAATGTCGAGCCAGGCCGGCGTCACGCGGTTCTTGATGAATTTCCTGCCGGTGGACAAACGCCCCAATGAGGTGATTGGCTTTCTGCAAGGCCGCCTGCGGCCCGCCTATCAGGTGCTGGACGACCATCTGGCCGGGCGCGACTGGATTGTGGGCGACAGCCTGACCGTGGCCGACATCTCGAATTGCGGCTACCTGTTTTACGACGAGCCCTTTGGCTTTGACCGCAAGGCCTGGCCCAATATCGACGCCTGGCTGACCCGGATCAGCGACACGCCGGGCTGGAAGCACCCGTATGATCTGATGCAGCGGGCCTTGCCTGCGTGATCCTTGCGGCCTTCATAACCGGCATGGCGCTCTGCGCCGTGACGCTGGCGCTGATCCACGCGGAAGACAGCGGCGACAAATTTGGCAGCGCGGTGGCGATGTTTGCCGCATGGTGCGCCTTTGGTATGCTCTTGATGGGCGGCACATGGGGTCTCGGCATTGTGATCCCCGGCCTTGCCGCCGCTTTGGTACTGGTAGTGCGAACAACGGCTTTCGGCGCGGTGATATCGCCCCTCGCCTCTTACAAAATGCCCTTCGGGATCGGCGCGCTTATCTGCAGCGTTTTGGTCTGGCTGGGCGTGCTCAATATGATGGAAGGACTCCCCAATGGCTGAAGCTTATATCTACGACGCTGTGCGCTCCCCGCGCGGCAAGGGCCGCAAGGATGGCAGCTTGCACGAGGTCACCGCCGCGCGCCTGTCGGCGCAAATCCTGAACGCCGTGAAAACCCGCAACGGGCTTGAGGGCCACGCGGTCGAGGACGTGATCTGGGGCAACGCCACCCAAGTGATGGAGCAAGGCGGCTGTCTGGCCCGCACCGCCGTTCTGGCCTCGGATCTCGACGAGCGCATTCCCGGCCTCAGCATCAACCGGTTCTGCGCCAGCGGGCTGGAGGCTGTGAACCTTGCCGCCAACCAGATCAGCGGCGGCGCGGGCGAGGGCTATATCGCGGGCGGCGTGGAGATGATGGGTCGCGTGCCGATGGGCTCTGACGGGGCCGCGATTGCGGTGGACCCAAGCATTGCGATGAAGTCGTATTTTGTCCCGCAGGGCATCTCGGCCGACATCATTGCCACCGAATACGGGTTCAGCCGCGACGACGCGGACCAGCTGGCCGTGGCCTCGCAACAGCGGGCCAAGGCGGCCTGGGACGACAAGCGGTTCGAAAACTCCATCATCGCGATCAAGGACCAGAACGGCCTGCCGATTTTGGACCATGACGAATATATGCGCCCCGGCTCGGACATGCAGTCGATGGGCGCGCTGAACCCGGCCTTTCAGGCGATGGGCGAGGTGATGCCCGGCTTCGACAAGGTCGCGCTGATGAAATACCCACATCTCGAGAAGATCAACCACATCCACCATGCGGGCAACTCGTCTGGTATCGTGGACGGCTCGGCGGCGGTGCTGATCGGCTCCAAGGAATTCGGCGAGCAGTTTGGCCTCAAGCCCCGCGCCAAGTTCCGCGCCACTGCCAAGATCGGGCTGGATCCGACGATCATGCTGACCGGCCCCGTGCCGGTGACCCAGCACATCATGAAACAAAGCGGCATGAGCATCAGCGACATTGACCTGTTTGAGGTCAACGAGGCCTTCGCCTCGGTGGTGCTGCGCTTCATGCAGGCCTTCGACGTGGACGCAGATAAGGTGAACGTCAATGGCGGCTCGATTGCCATGGGCCACCCGCTGGGTGCCACCGGCGCGATCATCCTCGGCACGCTGCTCGACGAGATGGAGCGGACCGACAAAGAAGTTGGCATGGCGACGCTTTGCGTGGCCTCCGGCATGGGGGCGGCGACGATTATTGAGCGGGTCTGACGCAGGGAGAACATAGGGAAATTGATATGCCCAAGATTGAGATAGACGCCCTGCCGGTCGAAACCGGATCGGGCTATCCCGGCCACCGTGCCGCGCTGATGGACGGGCGCAGCCAGGTGCGGCTGGGCGACGTCAGCGGCCTGTCTCAATTCGGGGTCAATCTGGTGCGGCTTGAGCCCGGCGCCGTGTCGTCACTGCGCCATTGGCATGAGGAACAGGACGAGTTTTTGGTGATCACCGAGGGCGTTTGCACCCTGGTTGATGACCACGGCGAAACGCCGTTGCACACAGGCGACTGCGCCGCCTTCCCTGCGGGCGACGCCAACGGCCATATGCTTCAAAACCAAAGCGACGCGCCTGCCGCCTTTGTGGTGGTCGGCACCCGTACCGAGACGGAAACGGGCTATTACAGCGACGAAGACATGAAAGTCACCATGGCGCATGGAAAGCTGGCGTTCACCAAAAAGGACGGCAGCGCCCTTGACCAGTGACCCCCCCATCAGCGCCAATGAGGCGGCGAAAGCGATCTACCAGGAGGTGCTCGACGACCTGTCCAACGCCACGCTGCAATTTGACCCGGACGTGCTTCGAACCTTTGTGCAACTGCCGATGCAGCTGAGCACCCTGAACGAGCACTTCATCATTGAGACGATGGAAGACTGGCTGGGCAGCGTCAAAGGCTTCAGCCAATATATGTGCTCCATGGGGGTGAACCACTTTATTCGTATCGCCCATGAAGCGGAGTTTCTGAGCGAAAACTACATTGAGGGCCGCCACGTCACCTATATCATGCGCAACGCCGAAAAAGTGGTGCCGGATTACGAGAACCGCACCGTGCTGACCCGCGTGGACGGGCGCTGGCGGGTCAGCACGATGGACACCTCGATGGAGAATGACCGCTGGCCGGTGGTCTCCCCAAAGGTCAGCACGGATTGCAAGCCGCAATGGCGCGAGGTCAGCCCGGAGGCCGACGCCCGGCGCAAAAGCACCTCGCCCATGTCGATCTACCAGACCTATCTGGACCGGCTGACCCTGACCAATATGGAGAACGACTTTGAGGGCTGGTGCGCGCTGTGCGCCTTCCCGCATTCTGTCCATATCGACCATGTAGATCAGGTGATTGAAGAGCCTGACGGCATCAGAGCTTTTTTCGACATGCTGACCGAGCAGATTGCAAAGCTTGGCATCACCCGGTTCAGCCGCGTTGCCACCCGCGCGGAGTTCATCAGCCCCACCCAAATCTGCGGCTACCACACCGCCACCCTTGGCACCGATGACGAGGTAAAACTCGGACCATTTGACTGCCGCTACATCCTGACGAGGGTTGGCACCCGCTGGCGGATGTCCTCCGTCACCAACACCGTTTCCAACGAGACCTTCCCCTATGACCGGCCTGAAGCCAGCAGCTCGCTGCTCACGCTGCAAGAGATACAGAAAAGGATGCGATCCAAATGACCGATTTCACCATGAAAACCGATAGCGACGGCGTGGCCACCATCACCTGGGACACGGTGGGCAAATCCATGAACGTGATGAACCAGCAGGGGTTTAACGACCTTGACGCGCTGATCGACAAAGCGCTGGCCGACGACAAGATCAAGGGCGTGATCATCACCTCCGGCAAGGAAGGGTCGTTCGCGGGCGGCATGGACCTCAACATCATCGCCAAGATGAAAGAGGCCGCAGGCGACAACCCCGCCAAAGGCCTGATGGACGGGCTGATGGAGACCCACAAAATGCTGCGCAAGATCGAGCGCGGCGGCATGGATGACAAGAACAAGGGCGGCAAGCCGATTGCCTGCGCCATGCAAGGCACCGGGCTTGGCATCGGGTTCGAGATCCCGCTGGCCTGCCACCGCATCTTCGTGGCCGACAACCCCAAGGCCAAGATCGGCCTGCCCGAGATCATGGTCGGCATCTTCCCCGGCATGGGCGGCACCACCCGTCTGGTGCGCATGATGGGCGCGATGGCGGCCTCGCCCTTCTTGCTGGAAGGCAAGCTGAGCGACCCCAAAAAGGCCAAGGCGGCCGGACTGGTGGACGAGGTCGTCCCCGCAGACGAGCTGCTGGCCAAAGCCAAGGAATGGGTCCTGTCGGAGCCGAAATTTGTCAAACCATGGGACGAAAAGGGCTACAAAATGCCCGGCGGCGCGCCCTATCACCCGGCGGGCTTCATGACCTTTGTGGGGGCCTCGGCGATGGTGCATGGCAAGACTATGGGCGTCTACCCGGCGGCCAAAGCGCTGCTCTCGGCCGTCTATGAAGGCGCGATGGTGCCTTTTGACACGGCGCTGAAAATCGAGGCACGCTGGTTCACCAACGTGCTGCTGAACCCCAGCTCGGGTGCCATGATCCGCTCGCTTTTCATCAACAAGGAAGCGCTGGAAAAAGGCGCTGTGCGCCCCGCGGGCGTGGAGGACCAATCGGTCAAGAAGGTCGGCATCATCGGTGCCGGCATGATGGGCGCGGGCATCGCGCTGGTCTCCGCGCTGGCGGGCATCGAGGTCGTGCTGATCGACGCCAAACAGGAGGCCGCCGACAAGGGCAAAGCCTACACAGAGGCCTATATGGACAAGGGCATCGCCCGCAAAAAAGCCACCGAAGAGAAGAAAGAGGCCGTGCTTGGCCTGATCAACGCGACGACGGATTACGCGGCACTCAAGGGCTGCGACCTGATCGTGGAGGCGGTGTTTGAGGACGTGGGCGTCAAGGCGGAAGTGACCAAGAAAGTGCAAGCCGCCGTGGGCAAGGACTGCATTTTCGCCACCAACACCTCCACCTTGCCGATAACGGAGCTCGCCAAAGCGTCCAACAATGAAGAGCAGTTCATCGGCATCCATTTCTTCTCGCCGGTGGATAAGATGCTGCTGGTGGAGATCATCAAAGGCGCCAAAACAGGCGACCGGGCCACCGCCAAGGCACTGGATTTCGTGCGCCAAATCAAAAAGACCCCGATCGTGGTCAACGATGCGCGCTTCTTCTACGCCAACCGCTGCATCATCCCCTATATCAACGAGGGGCTGCGCATGGTCACCGAAGGCGTGGAGCCTGCGCTGATTGAAAACGCCGCCAAACTGGTCGGCATGCCGCTTGGGCCGCTGCAGCTGGTGGATGAAACCTCCGTTGATCTGGGCGTGAAGATCGCCAAGGCCACCAAAGCCGCGATGGGCAAAGACTATGACGACGCGGTGGACGAGATCCTGTTCTGGATGGAGGGCGAAGGCCGTCTGGGCCGCAAAGCCAATGCCGGGTTCTACGCCTATGACGAGAAGGGCAAACGCCAGCTTCTATGGGACGGGCTCGAGGGCAAATACCCGGTCTCCGACACGCAACCCGAGCTTAGCGAGATCCAGAACCGCCTGCTCTTTGCGCAAGTTCTGGAAGCCGTCCGCGCCATTGAGGAAGACGTTCTGATGGATATCCGCGAAGGCGATGTGGGCGCGATCCTGGGCTGGGGCTTTGCGCCTTGGTCAGGTGGCCCGCTGTCCTGGCTCGACATGGTCGGCACGCCTTGGGCTGCAGAAACCACCAACGCGCTGGCGGCCAAATTCGGCGACCGTTTCAAAGCCCCCGATCTGCTGGAGGCCATGGCCAAAGAGGGCGAAAGCTTCTACGAGCGGTTTGACCCCGCCAAAGCGGCCTAGCCCGCGACCAAGCGCGCCAAGCCCCCTCTTTCCATGTTCAAAAATATCCCGGGGGGTTGATGCCGTCTTGGAAACTGTCGAGGACAGTTTCAGGCCGAAACGGGGCGGAGCCCCCAATAAACCGGGGCGAAGCCCCCAATGAACGGGTGTTTGGGGGCCTGTTTTCCTGCGCCATTGTCCAAGGACAATGGACGCGCCCCCACCCTGTCGGCGGGCCGCAAGGCCCGTCGAAACAAACTACCCCTCAGCACACACTTTCGCCGCCGCATCCAGCCCACCGGCCCCGTGCGGAATATCCAGCGCCACCAGCCCCGCCTGAATGGAGCCCAGCGTGCCCATCAGCATATGCGCGTTGAGATGGCCCATATGCCCGACGCGGAAAAACCCGTCGGATTTGGGGTCTTCCTTTGTGGCCATGCCCAGCCCAATGCCCAGCGTCACGCCTGCCTCTTGGGTCAGCCAGTTGCGCAGCCTTGTGCCGTTCTCCGGCCCGATCCGCACGGAGGTCACGGCATTGGACCGGATGCCCGCATCCGCCACGTTCAGCTCAATCGGCCCGCCCACGCTCCATGCGTCAAACGCCGCCCAGACGGCGCGGGCGAGTGTGGCGTGCCGGGCCCAGACGGCCTCAATCCCTTCCTCATGGACGATCATATCAAGCGCCTCGCGCAGCCCGTAAAGGTGATGCGTGGGCGCTGTGCCGCACCAATATTGCCAGAACTCCGTGGGGTTGGCGCGCGGCACCCAGTCCCAATAGCTCGAGACGCGCTCCATCCGCGCGCGCGCCTCGGCTGCTTTGGCATTGAAGAACACGAACCCCATGCCCGGCGGCGTCATCAGCCCTTTCTGGCAGCCTGCGACCACCACATCGACGCCCCAAGCGTCCATCTGCATCTCGTCGCAGCCAAGGCAGGCGATGCAGTCAACCATCAGCAGCGCCGGGTGGCCGGTGGCATCCATCGCTTTGCGCAACGCCGCCACGTCCGATTTCACCGAAGTTGCCGTGTCGGTCTGCACGCAGAGCACCGCCTTGATCGCATGCTCGGTATCCGCCTCAAGTTGGGCCGCGATATCCGCCGGATCAAGCGCGGAACGGCGACCATATTCGATCATCGTCGTCTTGATCCCCATCTTCTGCGCCATCCCGGCCCAGCCATGCGAGAAATTCCCTGTGGCTGGCACCAAGACCCGGTCGCCGGGGGCCAGCACATTGGCCAGCGCCGCCTCCCACACCGCATGACCATTGCCAATATACATCGCCACATCGCCGGAGGTCTTGGCGATGGCTTTCAGATCGGCTCCCAGCGTGTCGGCCAGCTCAATCAGCGGGCCGGTATAGATGTTGGGTGCGGCCCGGTGCATCGCCTGCAACACCCGGTCGGGCATCACGGAAGGTCCAGGAATGGAAAGCGTGTGGCGGCCATGGGAAAGCGACATGCGCGAGGTCCTTTTATTGGGGTGCACAAGAGGTAAGACGCAAGCGAAGGGCGGTCAATCGCCAGCGGATCAGCTTTTGTGATAGGCTTGAGCAAGCTTTGTAGGCTCGGCCCCTGCCAGATAGCGCGCCAGCGTCCACAGGTTGCGCGCGCCCCGCCTGACCCAGCCGCCCTGCTCATAGCGCCGCCCGTCCGTGGTGACGGTTTCAGCCAGCATCACCATCCGGCCCCGCAGCTGGCGCGCCAGCGCCACATCCTCCATCAGCGGCATGTCGGCATAGCCGCCCACCGCGTCATAAAGCGCGCGAGAGATCAGCAGACCCTGATCGCCGTAAGGCAGCGCAAAAAGCCTGCTGCGCAGGTTCGCCCACCCCGCTGTCACCCGCGCCATCACCGCATCCGAGCGAAAGGCCAGCCGAAAATACGCCGCCGTTTCCGGGTCAAGGTGCGTGCAAACGGCCCCCACCCAGCCGGGTGGCAGCTGCGTGTCGGCATGCAAAAACATCAGCCAGTCCCCCCGCGCGACATCCGCGCCGCGCCGCAACTGCCCGCCGCGCCCGGCGGGGCCTTTCACAATCTCGCAGCCCGCATCGCGCGCCATTTGAAGCGTCGCGTCAGAGCTGCCGCCATCGCTGACAATCACCTCGCGGATCACCCCTTGCGCCACGCCCGGCAGCAGGCTGTCCAGCAAGCCGGGCAGCGCGTCGCCAGCATTGAGCACCGGGATCACAATCGACAAATGAGCAGGCATAAGGCCCCTGTTGGAAGCGTCACCCGCCCCCTATATGATACCCAACAGCAAAGCGGGAGGGCGAAGATGCCGGGCGAGCGCATAGATAACAGGCAAATCCTCGCCGTCACCGGCGCGGACCGGGAGGATTTCCTGCAAGGGCTGGTCACCAATGACGTGGCCAAGCTGGAAAACGGGCTGGTCTATACGGCCCTGCTGTCGCCACAGGGCAAATACCTCGCTGACTTCTTTCTGGTGCCGGGCGATGACGCGATCCTCATTGACGTAGCAGGCGCACTGGCCCCCGCCCTGCTGAAACGCCTCACCATGTACCGGCTGCGCGCCGATGTGGCGATTGAGCCCGTGGAAATGGAGGTCTCCCGCGGGCTTGGCCCGGCCCCGCAACAGGCCTTCCCCGACCCGCGCGCCCCCGCGCTGGGCTGGCGCGCCTATGATCTGGGCGGCACAGAGGAGCACACTGACTGGGACGCGCTGCGCGTGGCCCATATGGTCCCCGAAGCGGGCGCTGAGCTGACACCCGATGACAGCTACATTCTCGAGATGAATTTCGAACAGCTCAACGGCGTTGACTTCAAAAAGGGCTGCTATGTCGGCCAGGAGGTCACCGCCCGCATGAAGCACAAGACCGAGCTGCGCAAAGGCCTGGCCCGCGTCACCATCGACGGAACGGCCATCCCCGGCACACCCATCATGGCGAACGGCAAACCCGTCGGCACGCTGCACACGGTCGCAGGCCCCCAAGGCCTCGCCTATCTGCGCTTTGACCGCGCCAAAGGCTGCATGCAGGCGGGCCAAGCCACCATCACTGCTTCATAAATACTCTGGGGGTCTGCCCGCGCGGCTGGGGGCAAAGCCCCCAAAGAGCGCAAAAATATCGCGCGCGCAGCACAATTTAGTCGCGCGCGCGGATCACCTTGGCGAAGGGTTTGAAAATCTCGGGGTTGGCGCAGATCAGGTGGCCGTTTTCCAAAAGGTTTTGCCCCTCGCGGATGGGTTCGATAAAGCCGCCCGCCTCTTTGATCAGCAACACGCCGCCCGCGATGTCCCAGATGTTCAGGCCGCGTTCCCAATAGCCGTCATAGCGCCCGGCGGCCACATAGGCCAAATCCAGCGAGGCCGCGCCCCAGCGGCGCACGCCCGCGCATTCGGGCATCAGCCCGGCGAGGTCCTGCAAGGTGGCAGGCAGATACTTGCCCCCCGCGAAAGGCACGCCGGTGGCAAAGACGCTCTCGATCATCCGCGACCGGCCCGAGACCCGCAGCCGGGTCTTGTCATTCAGCCAGCAGCCCTGGCCTTTCTCGGCGTAAAACATCTCATCCTTGGCGGGGTCATAGACCACGGCCGAGACGATCTCGCCTTTATGTTCCAGCGCGATGGACACGGCCCAATGCGGCATGCCGTGCAGAAAATTCGTGGTGCCGTCGAGCGGGTCGACGATCCAGCGGCGCGTCGGATCCTTGCCCTCGACCTCGGCGCTTTCCTCGCCCAGCCAGCCATAGGTGGGCCGCGCCTCCATCAGCATGTCGCGGATGATCTCTTCGGCGGCGGTGTCGGCTTTCGACACAAAATCCCCCGCCCCTTTCATGGAGACCTGCAGGTTCTCCACCTCGCGAAAATCCTTTGCCAGACTGCGCCCGGCGGCAAAGGCGGCCTTGACCATAATATTGAGATTTGCGCTGCCTTGCATGGGCTCTGCTCCACGAGTTGAGGTGAGCGTGACCCATAGCCCCAGCGGGCCGCCATGCCAAGCCCCCGCACGCGCCGCTTTCCCGCGTGACTTTGCGGCGCGCCGCTCCTAGCGTCGCGGCATGACTGATTTCATCGCCGCAAGACAGGCCGACCGGCCCTCGCTTGGCATTTTGCTGATGCTGGGCTTTTGCGTGCTGGCACCGATGGGCGACGCGCTGGCCAAGGCGGTGGGCGACACGATCCCGCTGGGCCAGCTCATCCTCGTGCGGTTCGGGATGCAGGCCGTGCTGCTGATCCCGCTGGTGGTCTTCACCGCCCGCAGCTTCGCCATGAGCCCGCGGGTGATCAAGCTGATCCTGCTCAGGACTGTGTTTCACATGCTGGGCATCGGGGCCATGTTCACCGCCCTGCGCTTCATGCCGCTGGCCGACACAGTGGCCATCGCCTTTGTCATGCCCTTCATCATGCTGCTCTTGGGCAAGTACATCCTGCATGAAGAGGTCGGCCCCCGCCGCCTGATCGCCTGCACCGTGGGCTTCATCGGCACGCTTCTGGTGATCCAGCCCAGCTTTGCCGAAGTGGGCGCGCTGGCGCTCTTGCCGCTCTTTGTGGCCGTGGTTTTCTCGCTCTTCATGCTGGTCACACGACAAGTCGCCAAGGATGTGGACCCGATCGCCATGCAGGCCGTGTCAGGCATGATGGCCTGCGCCATTCTGGGTGTGCTGTACCTGGCCTTCGGAGGCCTCGCATGGGGCGCGCTGACGCTGGTCAGCCCGTCAGACGCGGATCTGTGGATGCTCGGGCTGATCGGCGTCTTGGGCACCTTCGCACATCTGCTGATGAGCTGGAGCCTGCGCTTCGCCCCCTCCGCCACGCTGGCACCCATGCAATATCTCGAGATCCCCGTGGCCACGCTGATCGGCTATGTCGCCTTTCGCGAATGGCCCAACGGGCTGGCGCAGCTCGGCATCGCCATCACCATCGGCGCAGGTCTCTACATCATTTGGCGAGAGCAGAAGACCGCGCGCCTTTAGCGGCTATTCCGTGCGGATCGTGGCCCCGGCGGCGGTGACATAGCGGGTGGTCAGCTCACCGCGGGCGCGCTTATAGGCGAAGACCTCCTCGCGCGGGGTCCAGTTGTAGCGCGTGTCGGCGCGCACGTCGTCCCAGACCAGCACCCCGCCCTTGCGCCACGGATCAAGCACCAGCCCGTCATACATATCCGCCCCGGCAGCGCTGACGATCACGGTGGAATGCTCCAGCCGCCAATTGTCGAAATTCGCAATCGCGCGGTGCAGGTCCAGCGTCTGGAAATTCTCCTGGCCCAGCCGGGTCTCCATGTCTTGGGCCCAGTGCCAGCACAGCCCGCGCGGCTTGGTGCCGTTATTGACCTTGATGTTGTGAATAATGGGCCCGTCGGTGATCTGGTAGTCGCGGCGCAATTGCGCGGTGTAGCTATAGGCGATGCGGGCGGCGCGGGCGGCCTCCTCCGGGTCGACATTTGCGCCGAGCCCCATGATTTTCTGGGTCAGCGCCACCACATCAGCTTGCTCTGCCTGTTGGGCCTGCACATTCAGCCCCGCGCCCCCGTCTGACCGCGGCCCGCCGCAGGCCGCCAAACCCGCCACCAAGACCAGCGCCACCAATGCTCTCAAACTCATCGCCTCACGTCCCTTTTTTGCTTCGCCCACGCCTAGCGCGCAGCCAGCGCCTTGTCGAGACATGCGCGCGGAGATCTCCGATCACAGCCGCGCGATTGGCCTTCCCGGTCGGCCGTTTCTCTGCCACCATCGCATGCATGACACAGCTAATGACCCGCTCCGGCACCCCCGCCTCGCCCCTTTGTTTTGGAACCATGCAGTTTGGCTCCACCGCCGATCACGCCGCTTCAGAGGCGCTTTACGCCACCTGCCGAGAGGCAGGGCTGAACTTCTTTGACACGGCCTACGCCTATAATGACGGCGCGTCGGAGCGCTTTCTGGGGGAGTTCGCCGCCCATGAGCTGGACGACGTGATCCTTGCCTCGAAAATCTCCTTTGACGCGCCGCATACGGCCGCCAATGTCCGCGCCAGTGTCGCCACCTCGCTGGACAGGCTCGGGATGGAGAGCGTCGATCTGATGTATCTGCACCGCTGGGATGATGACACCCCGCTGGAGGAGACCTTCGAGGCGCTGGCCGGGCTGAAAGCCGGTGGCGCGTTTCGCTATATCGGCGTGTCCAATTTCGCCGCCTGGCAGGTGGTCAAAGCCTGCAACGTGGCCGCAAAATTCGACCTCAAAATCGACGTGCTGCAACCGATGTATAACCTTGTGAAACGCCAAGCGGAGGTGGAGATCATCCGCGCCTGCGCCGATCACGACGTGGCCGTGGTGCCCTATTCGCCACTGGGCGGCGGGCTGCTGACGGGCAAATACGCGGCAGGCGCAGGGGGCCGGCTGAAAGAGGTGGAGATGTACACCAAGCGCTACGATGTAGACTGGATGCATGACGCCGCCGCCGCACTGCCCAAGCTGGCAGAAGCGCATGGCACCCACCCCGCGACGCTGGCCGTCGCATGGGTCGCGCATAATCCGGGCGTTGCCGCGCCGATCATTTCCGCCCGTTCGGTGGCGCAATTGCAGCCCTCGCTGGCCGCGTTGAGCTTCAAAATGAACGACGCGCTCTATGCGGAGATGACCGCACTCACCCCCACCCCACCCCCTGCCACGGACCGGCTTGAGGAGGCGTGAGCGACATCCTGATTATCGGCGGCGGCGTCGCGGGCCTGTCCGCCGCCGCCTCCCTCGCGCCCTTAGGCGATGTGGTGGTGCTGGAGGCCGAGGATCAGCTTGGCTACCACGCCACCGGGCGCTCGGCCGCGATGTTTCTGCGCGATTATGGCAATGAGGTCGTCCGCGCGCTGAACTATGCGTCAAACGCCTATCTGGAGGAGGCAGGCCTGCTGACCCCGCGCGCCATGATGATGCTGGCCCGCGCTGATCAACGGCAGGCCTTCATGGCCGAATATCGCGACTTCAACATGGAGGCGATCTCCATCCCCGAGGCGCAACAAAAATTCCCCATCCTGAACCCCGACACGGTCGGGTTTGTCGGCTACCGGGAGGGGATATTCGACCTCGACACCGACCTGATGGTGCAAGGATTCGTGCGGCGCGCCACCGCGCAGGGCGCGCGGATCGTAAAAGGCGCGCGGGTGGAGCAGATCACAAAAACCGCGCAAGGCTGGCGCGTGCAGGCAGGGGGTGAAAGCTTCGACACAAGCCTGATGGTCAATGCAGCGGGCGCATGGGCGGACGAGGTCGCAAAACTGGCAGGCGTGACGCCCTTGGGCATCCAACCCTACCGCCGCTCCTTCGCGCAGCTGGCAGCCCCACAGGAGCACGACACCACCGACTGGCCCTTCGTGGACGGCGTGCAGGAGGCCTGGTATGCCAAACCCTCCGCCGGGAAATGGCTGGTCTCCCCGTCCGAGGAACATGCGATGCCCCCCTGCGACGCCTTTGCCGACGACATGGTGCTGGCTGAAGGGCTGGCCCGCTACCAAGAGCTGGTCACCGCCCCTGTCACCCGTCCGGAGGTCACATGGGCAGGCCTGCGCAGCTTTGCCCCCGACCGCGTGCTGGTGCTGGGCCGCGATGCGCGAGAGCAGGATTTCATCTGGTGTGCGGGTCAAGGCGGCTACGGTTTCCAGACCGCGCCCGCCGCCAGCGCGCTTTTGGCCGACCTGATCGCGGAGCGCCCGCCCGCGCTGGACCCGGCCACAGTCCAAGCCCTATCGCCGTCCCGTTTTGGCTAGGACATTGATTTAACGCGCAAGGCAGCCTATCTGAGACGCCATGATGGTCAGTGATCCGCATAGCAGGCTGAAGGGCAAACCCGCCCACAGCGACCTCGCCCCCAGCCGCCTCAGCCCGCGCCAACGCGCCCGGCTGCGTCTTGAGCGCCAATTCGACGCGATTGGCCGTCAGATCCCCGCGATCAACCGCCCGCTGGCCACAATTCGCGCCCGTGGCTGGTGGATCATACGGCTGCCCATCGCGCTTTTGTTCATCGCAGGCGGGCTGCTTGCGATCCTGCCCTTTCTGGGCCTCTGGATGCTGCCTGTGGGCTTGCTGCTCTTGGCCGTGGACCTGCCGCTGCTGCGCGCGCCGCTGTCCAACGCCATGATCCGCACCCGCCGCCGCTATGAGATCTGGCGCCGCACCCGTCGCAAGAACCGCCGCTAACCCCTATCACTGCTTCAAAAATACTCCGGGGAGTTTGAGGGGCAGCGCCCCTCATTCAAATATCATGCGTGCGCAGCACCCATTTGGGTCAGCCATCTGCGCGGATGGTGGCATTCTTCGGATCATAGGGGCTGTCCTCAACGATCTCCGCGTCCCAGAGCTGGCGATGCATGCGCAGCTTCAACTTGGTGCCGACCGCTGCATGCTCGGGCGTCACATAGCCCATCCCGATGCTTTTGCCGAAGGCCACGGAATACCCGCCGGAGGTCAGACGCCCCACTTTCACATCGCCCGCATAAAGCGCCTCGCGGCCCCACGGGTCGGCGTCATCCGGGCCGTCAATCAGCAGGGTCACACATTTTGACCTGATCCCAAGGGCTTGCATGGCGTCTTTGCCACGAAACTCCTTGTCCAGATCGACGAAACGCGGCAGGTCGGCCTCCATGGGCGTGGCGTCGCGGCCCAGTTCGGTGCCAAAGGCGCGGTAGCTTTTCTCCTGCCGTAGCCAGTTTTGCGCCCGCGCGCCGACCAGCTTCATACCATGCGGCGCGCCTGCTTTTTCGAGCAGATCAAACAGGTAATTCTGCATCTCTATCGGGTGGTGCAGCTCCCAGCCCAGCTCGCCCGTATAGGCGACGCGGATGGCGTTGACCGGGCACATGCCCAGCTCGATCTGCTTGGCAGAGAGCCACGGGAAGCGCTTGTTCGAAAGCGCCGTGGCAGGGTCTGCATCCTTGATCACCGCCCCCAAAACGTCGCGCGACTTTGGCCCGGCAATCGCAAAGACGCCCCATTGGGTGGTGACATCCTGACATTCGATGCGGCCAAATTCGACCTCTTTGTCTTCGATGCTTTTGCGCAGATAATCCGCGTCATAGGCGGTCCAGGCCCCGGCGGAGACGAGGTAGAATTCCTGCTCGGCCAAGCGCACAATCGTGTATTCCGTCCGCGTCGTGCCAGCATCCGTCAGCGCGTAGGTCAGGTTGATGCGGCCCACGCGGGGCAGCTTGTTGGTGGTGAACCAGTCCAGAAATGCCCCAGCACCGGGGCCCTTGACGATATGTTTGGTGAAGGCCGTGGCGTCAATCAGTCCCACGCCCTCGCGGATCGCTTTCGCCTCTTCCACGGCATATTGCCACCACCCGCCGCGCCGGAAAGACCGGCTGTCATGGTCGCTGAACCCTTCTGGAGCATAGTAATTCGGGCGCTCCCAGCCATTGACCCAGCCAAACTGCGCGCCGCGCGCGGCTTGGCGGTCATAGGCCGGAGACGTCCGCAAAGGCCGCGCCGCAGGGCGTTCCTCGTCGGGATGGTGCAGGATGTAGACGTGGTCGTAGCATTCCTCGTTCTTGCGCGCGGCAAACTCGGTGGTCATCCATGAGCCGTAGCGTTTGGGATCGAGCGAGGCCATGTCGATCTCCGCCTCGCCCTCGACCATCATTTGCGCCAGATAATAGCCCGTGCCGCCGGCGGCGGTGATCCCGAAAGAAAACCCTTCGGCCAGCCACATGTTGCGCAGGCCCGGCGCGGGGCCGACCAGCGGATTTCCATCAGGCGTGTAGCAGATCGGGCCGTTGAAATCATCCTTCAGCCCGGAGGCCTCGCAGGACGGCACCCGGTGGATCATCGCCATATATTGCGCTTCAATCCGCTCCAGATCGAGCTGGAACAGATCGGCCCGGAAACTGTCCGGCACCCCGTATTCAAACCGCGCAGGCGCGTTTTTCTCGTAAACACCGAGGATCCACCCGCCCCGTTCCTCGCGCACATAGCTTTGCGCATCGGCGTCGCGGATGACAGGGTGTTCGGGGTTGGTTTTGCGCCATTCGACCAGCGCGGGGTCGGTGTCCATGACGATGAATTGATGCTCCACCGGGATGGCGGGGATCTTGATCTTCAGCAGCTCGGCGGTGCGCTGCGCGTGATTGCCAGTCGCAGTGACGACATGCTGGGCAGTGATGACGGTCTGCTCGTCGGAAGCCACCAGATTGCCGCCCTTCTCCACCATCTTCGTCACGGTCACGCGCCACTCTGACCCGGTCCACTCATAGCCATCGACCTGCCACTTCCGCTCGATCGTGACCCCATGTTGCCGGGCGCCCTTGGCCATCGCCATCGTGACATCGGCAGGGTTAATATAGCCATCCGTGGGGTGGTAAATCGCGCCTTCCAGATCCTCCGTGCGGATCAGCGGCCAGCGGTCTTTAATTTGCGCGGGCGTCATCCATTCGTAAGGCACGCCGACGGTCTCGGCGGTGGCGCCGTAGAGCGCATATTCATCCATCCGCGCCTTGGTCTGCGCCATGCGCAGATTGCCCACGATGGAGAAACCCGCATTCAGCCCGGTCTCTTCCTCCAGCGTTTTGTAAAATTTGATGGAGTAGTCATGAATATGCGTCGTGGCATAGCTCATGTTGAAATAGGGCAAGAGCCCCGCCGCGTGCCAGGTGGAGCCGGAGGTCAGCTCGTCGCGCTCCAACAGCATGGTGTCCCATCCCGCTTTGCCCAGGTGATACGCCACCGAGGTCCCCACGGCCCCGCCGCCCACGACCAATGCTTTGACATGCGTTTTCATGGCACCAAACCCTTTGCGCTACACCTGCACTTTCATTGCTGGTTTTCGCCGCATCAGGCGTGAGCATGCCGACATTCTGGCGACATTTGCGACCTTCGGGCCGGTTTCGCCCTATTCCTCTTCTTTCGGGAAGGCGCAGTGTTTGAAGCCTCTTTGCGTGGTGCAGATCATGCGTATGCGCTCCTCTTCCTCAGCGTCATCGGAGCCTCTGGAGGCAAAGAGATCGCCCAGCTTTTCCAGCAGCGAGGTTGAGCCCTCCGCACCCTCAGGCGCGGTTTCGGCCTGCTGCGTGGCAGCGGTGTCAGCTTCGTCAGCTGCGGTCTCGGCCTCGGACGCCGCCTGTTGCGCAGCGGCAGGATTGCTGAGGTTTTGCGCCATCACAGTGGCGCGCAAATAGTCTTCAAGCAGGGCGTAATCGACCCCCTCAAGCACCGCACGCACCGCCGCGTCATCGGCATTGGTGAAGACGAAAATGTCGAACAGCCCGCCGTAATTTCCTTCAATCCGGCGATAGGAGACAGGGCGCACGTCCTGGCTGAAATAGTTTTTCGACAGCTGCGGCAGCAGCACGTATTGCGTGTCCTCGATGACGGCAAATGCGTTCTGCGGCTCTTTCAAGCCGTCGGCAACTGCCCCTATCCGCACCGCAAGACCGCCTTCCAGCGTGGTCGGGTCCGGCGCTTTGACCTGCCTGATTTTCAGCGACACGATCTGCGTGCCATTGAGATAGCTGGCCACAGCGCCCTCACGGTTTTTGCGCTGCACGAAGCGGAACGCGTCCTGAATGGATTTCTCCGTGTCTTTCACGATGGCGCTGGGCTCGAACGTGACCCCGGTGATCGCCACGCCATGCGCCACCTCATACTCCGCACGGGTCCAGCCCTCAGCTGCGGCGGGGAGCGCTTTGGCGATGGACAACTCGCGCACCGCCGCCTCCACCGCGCGCTTGGTTTTGAACGCGGCATAGCGGTCGCGGATATACTCCATCGGCCCCAGCTCTTCCGTGCCGAAGGATTTCGCGCCCATCTTATGCTTTTGATATTCCATCACCGCGACGGCACCGAGCCCGATAAAGGCCAGAAAAATCGGTACTAAAATGGAGGCAAATCGGATTGCCATATCTATCGAGCCCCTTTTAACTCAATCAAAATTGCCAGACAAATCGGGCAGATTTACGACGCCTCAGAGAAAATTCCATGCCGCAACGCCGAAATTTTTCCAAAATGCAACACGAAGCGCGGGCAGTTTTGCACCGCGAAGACGGGTTTTTCCTTTGCCTGCCTGCGCAACTCGCATACTCTTAAACCCGTGACTACCTTTCGCCCGATGGAGATATACGTGCCTGTTTTTAAATCCTTTTTCTTTGCAGCCGGGATCAGCGTCCTGTGTGTCACCAGCGCAGTGGCCGCCCAATGCGGCAACACCGCAGGCGGGTTTACTGCCTGGAAACAGGAATTTGCCCCCGAGGCCGCCGCGGTCGGGATCGGGCAACGCGGGCTGCAAGCCTTGGCCTCGGCCAGCTATTCGCAAAGCACGATCAACGCGGATCGCAACCAGAAAGGCGTGAAATATTCGCTGGATCGCTTCATCAAAATCCGGCTGGGCTCGCTTGACGGTTTTGCCGCCTCCGCCCGCAAACGCAAGAACGCCAACGCCGCCTTCTACCAGTCGCTTGAACGAAAATACGGCGTCCCGGCCGGCATTTTGCTGGCCATCCACGGCATGGAAACCGGCTTTGGCCGCAACATGGGCAACACCCCGGTGATCGACAGCATCCTGACCGTCGCCTATGACTGCCGCCGCGCGGATTTCTTCACCCCGCACGCGCTGGCCGCACTCAGCATGGTGGACCGTGGCATCCTGTCCCCCGGCCAACGCGGTGCCGCGCATGGGGAGCTGGGCCACACGCAATTCCTGCCCGGCAATGCGCTGAAATACGGCGTGGACGCCACCGGCGACGGGCGCGCGGATTTCTACAATCAGGCCGACGCGCTGGCCTCCACCGCCAATTTCCTGCGCGCCAAAGGCTGGCAGCCGGGTCAGCCCTATCAACAGGGCACCGCCAATTTCCGAGTGCTGAACGACTGGAACGCGGCGACGGTCTACCAACAAGCCATCGCCCTCTCCGCCGAGCGCATCGACCGCTAGGCGCGCAGCATTCCACCTTCTTTTTGCCAGAAATATGCCGGGGGTTTGGGGGCTGACCCCCAATAGTCAGGTGTTTGGGGGCTGGCCCCCATTAAGCGGGGGTCTGGGCGCAGAGCCCCCAGCCGGTCGGCGGGCGTCAGCCCGTCGAGCCAAACCAAACCAGCCTAGAGCATCCCCGGCACGACCTGATCGGGCGGGCGATGGCCGTCATCAAAGGTCTTGATGTTCAGCAGCACCTTCTCGCCCATCTCGATGCGCCCTTCCTGCGTGGCGGAGCCCATATGCGGCAGCGCCACCACCTGCTCCAGATCGCGCAGCCGCGGGTTGATGTCATTGCCGTTCTCAAACACGTCAAGCCCGGCCCCGGCCAGCTCGCCCGCGCGCAGCATCCGGGTCAGCGCGTTCTCGTCAATCACCTCGCCGCGCGACGTGTTCACGATCACCGCCGAGGGCTTCATAAGCTTCAGCCGACGCGCATTCAGCAAATGGTAGGTGGAGGGCGTATGCGGGCAGTTCACCGACACGATATCCATCCGCGCCAGCATCTGATCAAGGCTCTCCCAGTAGGTGGCCTCCAACTCGTCCGCGATGCCGGGATGAACGGGCGTACGGTTGTGGTAGTGAATTTGCATGCCAAACACCCGCGCCCGGCGTGCCACCGCCTGCCCGATCCGACCCATGCCCAGAATGCCCAAGCGGCGTCCGGCAATCCGGCCCCCCATCAGCGCCGTCGGAGACCAGCCGTCCCACTCTCCCGATTTCAGCCGCGCCAGCCCTTCGGGAATGCGGCGGGTCACCGCCAGCAAAAGCGCCATGGTCATATCCGCCGTGTCCTCGGTCACAGCCCCCGGCGTGTTGGCGACCAGAATGCCCCGCTGACGCGCCGTGGCCACGTCAATATGATCCACCCCCGCCCCGTAATTGGCGATCAGTTTCAGCCTGTCCCCGGCCTGGCCCAGCAGGCCTGCGTCGATCTTGTCGCTCAATGTCGGCACCAGCACATCCGCCTCGCGCATCGCGGAGGCCAGCTCCTCGCGGGTCATCGGCACGTCGGTCAGCCGCAGCTTGGTGTCAAACAGCTCGCTCATCCGGGTCTCGACCACGTCCGGCAACCGTCGCGTGACAACAACACTCAGCTTTTGTCTTGCCATCTCATGCCTCCGGGCGCTGGAAATCCTGGCTCTATGATGACAAGATCGCGCCAGAAGGGGCAAGTTCAATAAGCCCCGCATATGGCAAAAATGCACATTGAAATGCAGTCAGGCAGGCGGTCTATGAAAATCGGTGTTTCGCGCGCGCTTCTGGGCGCGCTGGTGGGTCTGTTGATCACGGCGGCGGCGGCAGCCTCTGAGCGCGGCCCGGTCACCAATTTGCCAATGCCGCGCTTCGTGTCGCTCAAAGCCTCAGAAGGCAATGTCCGCCGTGGACCCTCGCTCACGCATCGCATCGACTGGGTTTTCACCCGCCGCAACATGCCCTTGCAGGTCGTGGCCGAGCATGGCCATTGGCGCCGGGTGGAGGACCGCGACGGCGCAGGCGGCTGGGTGCATTACTCGCTTCTGTCCGGGGTGCGCACCGTGCTGATCGAAACCGACATGGCTTCCATCCACACCACTGCCGACGAGGCCGCACCGGTCAACGCCTATATCGAGGCCGGCGCCATCGCGCGCCTTGGCAAATGCGAGCCGGGCTGGTGCCGGGTCACCGCAGGTGGGCAAAAAGGCTGGATCAAACGCGAGGCGTTCTGGGGCATGCTACCCGGCGAGCAACGGCCCTAAAGAGGCGCGCTCACCCGGTTCCGAACACGTCCGACAACTGCTCCCAAAGACGCTCCGAGGCCGCCGTCAACAAATGGCCCTTCTTCATCGCGGGCTTGTAGGACCGCCCATCCAACAGCCGCGCCACGCCGCCCGCCTCCTGGTAAATCAACACCCCCGCCGCATGGTCCCAGACATTCAGCATCCCGTTGAGACAAAACTGCGAAGACCCTTGCGCCAGTAGGCGGTATTCATGGCAAGAGCACCGCAACGTCATGGTCCGCCGAAACGAGGGCAGCGTTGCCGCGATCTGCGCTTGGCGTTCCGGGTTGAACAAATACAGCCCCACAAAGCCAAAACAATCGGACAGTTGATCGGGCACGGCAGGCAATTGCAAGCGCCGCTTGGTTCCATCCGCCCGGCAAAAATACGCCCCCTCGCCCGCACGCGCCATGATCCAGTCATCATAGCTGGGGTCGTAAAGCAGGCCAAAAATAGTCTCGCCATCCTTGATCACAGACAGGATCACCCCATAGGTGGCGATCCCATTGGCATAGTTCCACGTCCCGTCAATCGGGTCGATCACCACCACCAGACCGGGTTCTTTGACGCGGGACAGCACCGTCTTGTCGGCGGACACCGCCTCCTCGCCCACAATCGCGGCCTCCGGCAGGATGCTGTGCACGGCTTTGGAAATCGCCAGCTCCGCGGCGCGGTCGGCAATGGTCACCAGATCATCCGGCGCCGATTTGGCGTCGATCTGCCCCAGCTCCAGATTGCGAAAATGCGGCACGATTTCCGCGCGTGCCACCTGACGCACCGTTTCAATCAGCGCGTCGATCTGTTGGTCGTCCATCATGCACTTTCCCCAAAGTCCGACCCCCCTCAGACCACTCACGGGCGGGCAATGCAACCATCATTGCTTCAAAAATACTCCGGGGGAGGCGCAGCCGGGGGCAGAGCCCCCACACAAAACAAAACTGGGCCGCAGGCACATTTGGGTCACGCCACCTTGTCGAGACCCCGCCCTTTGAGCAGCGCCGCCACGCCCGGCATCTTGCCCCGGAACGCGGTGTAAAGCACATCCGCCTCCTGCGAGCCGCCAGCAGACAGGATATGGCGCTCCAGCTTGCCCGCCATCTCCGGATCAAACGCGCCGCCTGCCTCCTCAAAGGCCTCAAACGCGTCGGCATCCATCACCTCGGACCACATGTAGGAATAATAGGCGCTGGAATAGCCGTCTCCGGCAAAGACATGCGCAAAATGCGGCGTGGCGTGGCGCATGCGGATGGCGTGCGGCATGCCGAGCCCGTCCAATATCTCGCGCTGCCGGGCCATGATATCATCCGGCACCGGTCCGTTGTGAAACTCCAGATCCACCAAGGCGGAGGCCACATATTCCACCGTCGCAAACCCCTGACCATAGGTTGCAGCTTTCAGCATTTTCTCCAGCAAATCGCCGGGCATCGCCTCCCCCGTCTGGTAATGCGTCGCGTGTTTTTGCAGCACCTCGGGCACTTCCAGCCAATGCTCATACAGCTGGCTTGGCAGCTCCACAAAATCGCGCGGCACGGAGGTGCCGGAGATCATCTCATAGGTCACATCCGACAGCATCTGGTGCAGCGCATGACCGAACTCGTGAAACAGCGTGCGCGCGTCATCATAGGACAAGAGCGCCGGGTCGCCTTTGGCGAAGTTGCACACGTTTATGACATGCGGGCGGATGTCGCCGCGCAGCTTTTGTTGTGCCCGCAGCGCCGAGCACCACGCGCCGGAGCGTTTGCCGGACCGCGCAAAATAATCCCCGATAAACACCGCAATATGCTGCCCGTCGCGGGTCACTTCCCACGCCCTTGCATCCTTGTGGTGCAACGGCACGTCCAGCGGCGCGAAGCTGAGACCAAACAGCCGGTTGGCGCAGTCAAACGCGGCCTCGATCATCGTGTCGAGTTGCAGATACGGCTTCAGCGCCGCCTCATCGAGGTCATGCTCTACCGCGCGGCGTTTCTCTGAATAATAGCGCCAATCCCACGGCTCCAGCCGCCCGTTGACGCCGTCCTCATGCATCATCGCTTCCAGCTTTGCGCCGTCCAGCTCCGCCTGCGCGCGTGCAGGCTGCCAGACCTGCATCAACAAGTCGCGGACATTTTCGGGCGTCTTGGCCATCTCCGTGACCAGCTTATAGTCGGCGAATGTCTCATGGCCCAAAAGCTGCGCCCGTTCGCGGCGCAGTTGCAGGGTCTCAAGCGCAATGGCGCGGTTATCCGTGTCGCCACCGCCAGCACCGCGTGCGGTCCAGGCCTCATAGGCTTTCTCGCGCAGGTCGCGCCGGTCGGAATATTGCAGGAAGGGCACGATCAGCGACCGCGACAGGGTGATCACATAGCCCGCAACGCCTTTCTCCTCCGCTGCCGCCTTGGCGGAGGCCACGACGAAATCGGGCAGCCCGCCGAGATCATCCGCGCTGATCTCCATGAACCAGTCGCGCTCGTCGGCGAGCAGGTTTTGCGTGAATTCGGTGCCGATCACCGCAAGGCGGTTTTTGATCTCTTTCAGCCGCTCATACTCCGCGCCCTCAAGGCCCGCGCCCGCCCGCTGAAAGCTGCGCCGTTGCAAAAACAAAACGCGTTGCTGTTCGTCGCTCAGGCCAAGGCTGTCACGCGCCTCCCAGAGGGTTTCGATGCGTGCCGCCAGCGCCCGGTTCATCATCACCTCTGATCCCCACGCGGCCAGCTTGGGCGAAAACGCCCGCATCAATTCCTCGCGTTTGGGGTTCGAATCCACGCCTGCCAGCAGGTAAAACGGCGACAGCGCCTTCTCCATCCCCTCGCCCATCAGCGCCAGCGCGTCGATTGTATTGGCAAATGTTGCAGGCTCCGGATTGTCGGCGATGGCCGCCAACTGCCCCCGCGCCTCCGTGAGCGCCTGCGCAAAGGCGGGCTCGAAATCATCGTCGGAAATAGCATCAAAAGGCGGCAGCTCGAACCGGGTGGTCCAAGGGGCGAGAAGCGGATTGGTGGTCATGCGGAGAGTCTCCTTTGTCCCTAAACTAGCCGCGCTGCCCCCGCGCACAAGGGGTCAGGCCGCACGGTCGCGCATTTGTTTTTGAGCCGCCCGAGCCCCGGCGACGAGAGCAGCCTGGCCGCTCTCAAATGGGTACATGGCCACGCGCGCTCCCCTTTGCGCCGTGGTTTAAGATGGCGTGATTACTGTCATATCTCGCGGTTTATTCCCCATGATTGCGCTGATCCCCCCTCGCTATGGTGCGCTCACGAGAACTTTATTACGTAATCTCAATGGGAGGGGACACCCAATGAATAAGATGCTCGCCGAGTTTATCGGCACTTTCACACTGGTCTTTCTGGGCTGCGGCTCAGCCGTTCTGGCCACTGTTAACCCGGATCTGGGTCCGGGCCTCGTTGGCATCAGCCTTGCCTTTGGCCTTGCGCTGATCGGCATGGCTTACGGGATCGGCGCCGTTTCAGGCTGCCACATCAACCCCGCCGTGTCGCTGGGCGCGATGCTCGCGGGCCGCATGGAAAGCGGCGAGATGATCAAATACTGGGTCGCTCAAGTGGCGGGTGCCATCATTGGCGCATTGATGCTGGTGCTCATCATGAGCGGCAAGATCGGCGGCTATGACGGCGGCTACGGCTCCAATGGCTGGGGCGAGGGATATCTGGGCGAATACGGCCTGATCTCCGCCTTTATCTTCGAGATTGTGGCGACCTTCCTCTTTGTCGTCGTGATCCTTGGCTCGACCGGCCAAGGGGCGGCCACCGCAATCGCGGGTTTGGGCATTGGCCTGATGCTGGTGGTGATCCATATCGTGGGCATCAACGTGACCGGCGTGTCGGTGAACCCTGCGCGCTCCATTGGACCGGCGCTCTTCTCGGGTGGTACGGCGATGGCGCAGCTTTGGCTCTTCATCGTGGCCCCCATGATCGGCGGTGCTGCGGCGGGTATCTTGTTCAAAACAGGCATGCTGGACGCCGAAGTGGCCCCGGACACGGATGTGAAAGTTGACGCCAAGGCGTAACCTCACGCCGTAGCAATCAACAAAGGGCGACACCTTGTGGGGTCGCCCTTTTTTCATGCGCGCGCGCGAGACCGCTATTCGGCCGAGCCGTCGCCACGCTTTGCCTTCGCCTGCGCTTGCGCCTTGAGAGGCGCCAGCACCTCGACCTCGCCCCATGTCTTGAGCGCGGCCAGAACGGGGGCCAGTGTCTTGCCCTTTTCGGTCAGACTGTATTCTACCTTCGGCGGCACCTCGGCATAGATTTCGCGATGCACCAGCCCGTCGGCTTCCAGCTCGCGCAGCTGCTTGGTCAGGCTGCGTGGCGTAATTTTGTAGAACAGCCGTCCCAATTCGTTGAAGCGCAGGGTCCGCTCGCTCAGCCGAAACAGGATCGCGCCTTTCCACTTGCCGCCGATCAGGTCCAGCGTTGCCTCCATCGGGCAATGCTCAAGTTGTTCAGGGTCGTGGCGCTGCTTTCGCATAGGGCGGTATCCAATAGGGTAGTATGGGTCGGGTTTGTGCTTACTTACGGCAGAGCCTCTACAAGCCTATGCTGCGCGTATCAATCCTTGAGGAGGCACGACATGAATTCCCCCGAACTTTACTGGCTGACCCTGACCGTGGTGATGACCGCCTGCCTGTGGCTGCCCTATATCCTGAAACTGATCGGCCAAGTGGGTCTTGTGGCCGCACTGACCGACCCCAATGGAGGGCGCGACTTTGACGCGGCCTGGGCCACGCGCGCCCGCAAAGCGCACGCCAACGCTGTCGAAAACCTCGTGGTCTTCGCCCCGGTGGCATTGCTGGTGGGTTTGCTGGAAGTGAGCACCGCCGCGACGGCAACCGCCGCCGTGGTCTATTTCTTTGCCCGGCTGGCGCATTTCGTCTTCTATGTGGCTGGCGTCGCGCCGCTGCGCACAGTGACATTTGCCATCGGATGGGGCTGCACGATCATCATGGCGCTGCGGCTACTGAGCACCGTCTGACGGCTCATTTGGCAGCGGCGCGCTCGCGTCGGCGCGCCGCCGCTTGCCTTAGGCCCTTAGCTTTTCTTTGCAGCCGGCTTTTTCTTGGTCTCCAGCGCATCAAGGCGTGCTTTCAGCGCCTCATTCTCCTCGCGGGCCTTTTGGGCCATGGCGCGGACGGCGTCGAACTCGTCGCGGGTGACAAAATCGCGGTCGGCCAGCCAGCGGTCCATCATCGACTTCATCGCATTTTCGGCCTCTGATTTGGCCCCTTGCGCCACGCCCATGGCGTTGGTCATCAGCTGCGACATGTCGTCGAAAAATCTGTTCCGGGTTTGCATGGTCTTCTACCTCACGTTTTGCTGCACCTTATATGGGGGCACCGGACGGGTTTCTCAAGGTTGACAACGTCGCAGGCCCGTCGCACTCAACGAGGTATGACCGCTTTTACCCTGCCCTTCCCCGATATCGGACCCAATATTGTCGCCATCGAGCTGATGGGCCGCGAGTTTGCGCTGCGCTGGTACGCAATGGCCTATATCGTGGGCATTCTGATCGGCTGGTTCATGGCGACACAGCTGCTGAACCGCGAGATCCTATGGCCGCGCAACACGCGCCCGCTGACCTCCGAGCAGATGTCCGACCTGATCACATGGATCATTCTGGGCGTGGTTTTGGGCGGCAGGTTGGGCTTTGTGCTGTTTTATCAACCGGCTTACTACGCCCGAAACCCCGGCGAGATTCTGCAAATCTGGCAGGGTGGTATGTCCTTTCACGGCGGAGCACTTGGCGTGTTGATCGCGGGGCTGATCTTTTGCTGGCGCAACCGCGTCTCGCCGCTCAGCGTGGGCGATCTGATCGTGGTCTGCACCCCGCCCGCCATCTTGCTGGGCCGGATCGCCAATTTCATCAATGCAGAGCTGTGGGGCCGCCAGACGGAGCTGCCTTGGGGCGTGATCTTCCCCGGCGACGCGGCACAGGCCTGCGCCACGGTGGAGCAGCTTTGCGCCCGCCACCCCTCGCAGCTTTATGAGGCGCTGCTTGAAGGGCTGATTCTGGGCGTGGTGCTGTTGTGGCTGGCGGTGCGCAAACACTGGTTCAAAATGCCGGGCGCGCTGATCGGCGTGTTTCTGGCAGGCTACGGCATCGCGCGGTTTGCGGTGGAATTCGTACGCCAGCCCGACGCGCATTTCGTGTCCGAGACCAACCCGCTGGGCTATGCATGGCAATTTGGCGAGCTGGGCCTGACCATGGGGCAATTGCTCTCAAGCCCGATGATCCTCATAGGGCTGTTGTTCATCATCGTCGCCCGCCGCCGCCCGCGTCATCCCCGCCCATGAGCCAAGCTGTGAGCCTGAAGGCGCAGCTTCTCCAGCGCATCGCGCTGGACGGCCCGTTGCGCCTGTCGGACTATATTCAGGCCTGCCTGCTGGACCCGCAGCATGGCTATTACGCCACCCACGACCCGCTGGGCGCTGCGGGCGATTTCACCACCGCGCCGGAGATCAGCCAGATGTTTGGCGAGCTTTTGGGGCTGGCCTTGGTGCAGGCCTGGCAGGATCAGGGCGGGGGCCCATGTGTGCTGGCGGAGCTCGGCCCCGGACGCGGCACGTTGATGGCCGACATGCTGCGCGCAGCCGCGCGCGTGCCGGGCTTTGCGCCTGAGCTGCATCTGGTGGAAGCCAGCCCCGCCTTGCGCGACGTGCAGGCCAAAACGCTCAGCGCGTATCAGGTGACATGGCATGATGATGTCTCCACCCTACCCCAAGCGCGGCTGTTTCTGGTGGCCAACGAGTTCTTCGACGCTTTGCCCATCCGGCAGTTTACCCGCGCAGGCCGCGGCTGGAGCGAGGCCCGCGTTGGTGCCAAGGGTGACACCCTGCAATTTGGCCTGACCAAGCCCACCCCGATGGAGGCTTTGGCCGAGCGGCTTGCCGACACAGCCGATGGCGACGTGGTGGAGCTGTGCCCCGCGGCGGGGGCGATTATCGCGCAGGTCACAGAGCGGATTGCCCGGCATGGCGGCGCGGCGATTGTGGTGGATTACGGCGACTGGCGCTCAAAAGGGGACACGTTCCAGGCAGTAAGAGACCACGCGCCCTGTGATCCGCTGGCAGACCCCGGCGCGGCAGACCTGACCGCCCATGTCGATTTCGCGGCCTTGGCGGCGGCGACGGCCTGCGCGGCCACCCCAATGGTGGAGCAAGCCACGCTGCTGCACCGGCTGGGCATCGGGCCGCGCGCGCAGGTTCTCGCGGAGAAGCTGGATGAGCAGGGCAGCGAAGATGCGCTGCAAAGCCATCTCGCCGCCTATCGCCGCTTGACGGAGCCCTCCGAAATGGGGACGCTTTTCAAAGCAATCGCGTTCCACCCAAACGGAACCCCGCCCCCGCCCGGATTTGACACCGGAAAGCTGCCATGACGCTTGAGATCATCACTGCTGACGCGCTCTCGGATTTCCGCCACGGGTTTTTCACCCGGCGGGGCGGCGCGTCCTCGGGCGTGTTCGAGGGGCTGAATTGCGGCTACGGCTCCAGCGATCAAAGAGATGTCGTCGCCACCAACCGCGCCCGCGTCGCGGACGCCATGGAGGTGGAGCCAGTGGCGCTGGTGGGCGTGCATCAATACCATTCCGCCGAGGTGGTCAACATGACGGGGCCAACAGATGTGCGGCCCAAAGCGGATGCGATGGTCACGGCCACGCCGGGGCTGGCGCTCAGCATTCTGACCGCCGATTGCCAGCCGGTGCTCTTTGCCGATGCCCAAAACGGCGTGATCGGCGCGGCCCATGCGGGCTGGGGCGGCGCGCTGGGCGGCGTGCTGGAAGCCACCGTTGACGCGATGGAGACGCTGGGCGCCGAGCGCGAGCACATCCAAGCTGTGATCGGGCCGTGCATTTCGCAATCCGCCTATGAGGTCGGCCCCGATTATATGGACAGGTTTCTGGACGACGCCCCCGAGAACGCACGTTTCTTTGCGCAAGGCAAAGGCGACCGGGTGCAGTTCGATTTGCCGGGTTACGGGTTGAAGCGGCTGCGCGACGCGGGCGTGCACGCCGAATGGACCCGCCATTGCACCTATAGCGACCCCGCGCGGTTCTTTTCATACCGCCGCTCAGTCCATGACAAGGAGGCCGACTACGGCCGACTCATCGCGACAATCCGACTCTAGAGCGTGATTGTTTCTTAAATCGTGACAATTTCCGGGCGTTTGAGGCCCCAAATCTGCCCCAAAACGGCACCGCAGATCATCTAAAAACACGCAATTTTCCTTAAATTTAAGGCGCATTGGCCTGACCACAGTTCGCGATCAAAGAGCCCCTATTGCGCGCATTGTTTCTCGTACACGGCCATTCTCCTGCCCGAATGGGTTTGCATACAGGACGGGCTCCTTGTCTTGGGGCGACATAACCGGCTCGGACCATAGGCTGTACTCGAAGGCAGCAGGTCCGGGCCGACTAACCAAAGGACGCAGACCATGGCGAAACAAAAACGTTGGATCACAGCCGCGATTGAAGAGAGCGCGACCTGCGATATCCTAATGCCGTGGAACCGTGGTCAGTCGGACCTTTGGAAAACCCGTTTTGTCTGCACGGCTCAGGTGTTCAAGACCCCCCCCTTGAAGAAACCAGAAATGGTTTCTGCCTAAGCCACCCCATGTCGCAGACACAAAAAGGCGTCCGCATGTCCTCCCACATGCGGGCGCTTTTTTTATTCCGCGTTGTAATGCTGCCAGAACGGCGCCATCTCGGCCTCATGCCGCTTCCATGCCCCCACTGACGAGCTATAGATCGGCTGGCGCACCTGCGTGCTGGACAGCGTGTCGACCTTGCGGGACGTGTCATAAAACGACAGGCAGGCCTCTTGCCAATCCAGCCCGGCCTTGGCCACCAGCGCGCGGGTCTGGGCCTCGGGTTCGGCAATCAGCGCCTCATAGGACTGCTCCGAGAAAGCGTCGGGCAGCGCGGCCCGCCACGCATCAATCTGGCGCTCGAACAGGGTCATGAATTGCGCGATGCCGTGCAGGCTGGCCGCGTAGCGATGCGTACCAAAAGCGAAGAGATTCTTGTAAAGTGACAGCGCGTTGTCGCCCGGATCGCGGCGCACCACGATGATCCTGGCCTGCGGCAAGGCGTGGCGGATGAAGCCGATCATACTGTAGCTGCTGATTGATTTGTCGGTGACAAAACGCGCGCCCGCGTAGCGGCTGGAGAGCGTGTCGAGATAGGTGGCCCCCGCCTTCTGCAAGCCCTGCGACAGGGCAGCGGCGTCTTGGTCCTGCGCCAGAACATCCCCCATCAACCCGCCCAAAACGGAAAGCTCCCCCGCGCCTGCGCACTCCGAATGGGAGGCGAGGATCTGCTCGATCAGCGTTGTGCCGGAGCGCGGCATGCCGGTGATAAATATCGGGGTCGGGCCTTTGGGTTGAGCCACCTCAGGCAGGTCCGCTGCGGCCAGCATGGCCCATTTCGCCTGCCACGCCTCCATCTGCGCGACATCTGCGGCGACGTCATAAGCGTAGGTCTTGGCCAGCTGCGCATTGGCCTGATCCAACGCGCGGAACATCTTGTCGGGCTGGCCGGTGTCTTCCATCGCCTTGGCCAAAGCATGGCCCAGATAGACCCGGCCCGGATCGTTTTTCGACGTCCTTTTCAGAGCCGCCTCGATCTGCGCGATCACCGGGTCCTGCGGCTGCACTTTCGCGACAGACGTGTAGGCATGGTAATGCGCGCCTTGCTTCGGGGCCGCCTTGATCGCTTCGCGCGCGGCCTCCAGAGCCTCCTCCGTACGGCCCGTGTCGCGCAGAAGTGCGGCCTTACGGGCCCATGCGAAATCGTTGCCCGGCGAGAGCGCCAAAGCCGCGTTAAAGGAGGCAAGGGCAGCGTCGGGATCATCCAAAGAAGCCTGCACCATGCCCAGCTCGACACGCGCGCGCGCAGAGTTCAGACCCTTGTCCAGCGCCTCGCTGATCAGTGTCAGCGCCTCTTGCGGCTGGTTGCGCCGGGCGGCGATCAGGCCTTTGTAGAAGGTCGTCTCCGCAAAGCGGTCAAGCCCTGTCGATTTTCCGGAGCCCGCGCGGGCCAGAAGCTTGGCCAGATTGTCGATATTGGGATGCCGGGAGGCCATCTCCAGATAGGCCAGCCAGATAGCGGGCTCTTGCGGTTTCAGGCGCAAAGCGGCCTCGAAATGCGTGGCGGCCTCGGCAATCTGACGCCGGGCGGCGGCCACCCGGCCCATGTTAAACTGCACCTCGGCCAGCTTCGGGTTGGCTTTGAGCAACCGCGCATAGCCCTTTTGCGCCTCATCCAGCCGTCCGGCCTGCTGGGCCGCCAACGCCTTGGCATAGGTCTTTTTGATCATCTCTGGGGTCATCATCCCTGTCGCCTAGCATGGCAAAGGAGGCTGGGCCAGCGCGGGCTGGGCCTATCCGCGATTCGCGCCCGAACGCGTGCGTATTCGAAAGGCTTGTAAAGCTGCGCTGACACTGCGACGGGCAATTGTGGCGGGACTCAGTCATTGCGCAGAAACAATAGACGCAACTGACTGTTATTGGTGACGATACCTTGTCTATTGACCTCATTTCATTGACTTTTATGCCCGTTTGCGTGGTATTGTTAGCCACACACACTCAAAACATACTGCATAACGGTGGGGACCGTGCAGGCTTGCAAGACCTGAAAAGGACAGCGCATGACCTATTCCCGCACCGTGCGACGCAGATGGCCTGCCAGCCATCAGGCCGACGCTGCGACCTCGTCTCTCGGGCAGCGCCACATCGCGCCCAAGATGGCCTGCGATGTCAGCTGGTTGAACCCCGATGGCACGATGGGCAGCTCCAACATCATGGCCCCCGCCTTGCCGATGATCGAGGCCGCTTGCGGCAATGTCGCTCGCGGCACGTTGATTTCGACCTCCAAAGGCCCCATCGCCGTAGAAGACCTGACCCCCGGCACCCGGATCCTGACCAGCGAATACGGCCCGCTGCCGTTGAAATGGGTAGGCTCGACCATGCATGCGGGCAGCGACGCGCCCGGTCAGGACAGCGCCAAGCTTTACCGGGTCACGGCGGACGCCTTCGGCTTGGCCAAACCCGCCGCAGACCTGATGCTGGCCCCGCGCTCCCATATCCTGATGCGCCACGCCGCCTGCCGGGAGCTGTTTGGCGTCGATCTGGCCTTCGCCCCGATCCGCGCCTTTGAGGACGGGTTGCAAGTGGTGGCAATCACGCCGATCTCCGGCATTCAACTGTATAATCTGGCCTTTGACCGGCAGGCCACGATCATCGCCAATGGCGTGGAGGTCGAAAGCTTCCACCCCGGCCCTTTCGCAGAAACCCTGCTGGACCACGACCTGATGGGGAGCCTGCTGCGCCTGTTCCCCCAAGCCCGTGAATTGGCGGATTTCGGGCCTCAACTGACCCAGCGCCTGACCTCCTTCGAGGTCCGCACTTTGCGCAACGGGGCGTGAAGCTCAGCTGATCTGGCTCAACCGCTCCTCGACCACATCAAACGGCACACCCGGCTCATCTTTTGAGCCGCGAATGACCAGCGACGTCTTCACACTGGCCACGTTCTCCGCAGAAGTGAGCTGTTCGGTCAAAAAGCTCTGAAAGCTCGACAGGTCGGGGGCCACGCATTTCAGGATGAAATCGACCTCCCCGTTGAGCATGTGGCATTCGCGGACCAGCGGCCAGTCATGGCAGCGCTTCTCGAATGCCGACAGGTCCGCCTCCGCCTGACTTTGCAGCCCGACCATGGCAAAGACCTGCACCTCAAAGCCCAGCGCACGCGCCTCAACCTCGGCGTGGTAGCCTTTGATGTAGCCGGACTCCTCCAGCGTGCGCACCCGGCGCAGACAAGGCGGCGCGGAAATGCCCACCCGTTTGGCCAGCTCGACATTGGTCATGCGACCATCCGCCTGCAGCTCTGCCAGAATCTTGCGATCAATATCGTCCAGTTTTGAAATAGCCATGTCACCCCCTAAGCTGGCCATAACTTACCCAAACACGAAGGCCTGCGCAACAATGTTTCACGACCGCGCAATAATAAACTGATTGCACGAATTGCCGCAGCCCCTCTGGCACCTGCCTGCGGGCCGTCCTATATCGGTCTGGCTGCATTTTTTAAGACCTCAGGGGACCACCATGGCCGAGACACGTCACACCAAAGTTCTGATCATCGGCTCCGGCCCCGCAGGCTACACCGCCGGCGTCTACGCCTCGCGGGCCATGTTGGAGCCAATCCTCGTGCAAGGCATCGAGCCCGGCGGGCAATTGACCACCACCACCGAAGTTGAGAACTGGCCCGGCGACACCGAAGTGCAAGGCCCCGACCTGATGGTCCGCATGGAGGCGCATGCCAAGGCGATGGGCTGCGAGATCATTGGCGACATCATCTCCAGCGTCGACACGACCAAGCGCCCCTTCACCTGCCAATCCGACAGCGGCACGACCTACACCGCCGACGCGGTGATCTTGGCGACCGGCGCGCGGGCGAAATGGCTGGGCCTGCCCTCGGAAGAGAAATTCAAAGGCTTCGGCGTCTCCGCCTGCGCCACCTGCGACGGGTTCTTTTATCGCGGTCAGGAAATCGTGGTGATCGGCGGCGGCAACACGGCCGTGGAAGAGGCGCTGTTCTTGACCAATTTCGCCTCCAAAGTGACGCTGATCCACCGCCGCGACGAGCTGCGCGCCGAAAAGATCCTTCAGCACCGCCTGATGAAGAACCCCAAGATCGAGCCACTGTGGTTTCACCAGCTCGAAGAGGTCATCGGCACGGAGAACCCGAACTCCGTCGAAGGCGTGCGCGTGCGCAACGTGCAGACCGACGAGATCACCGAGATCGCTTGCAAAGGCGTCTTCGTGGCCATCGGCCATGCCCCCGCAAATGAGCTGGTCAAGGACGTGCTGGAGACCCATATGGGCGGCTACGTCGTGACCAAACCCGACAGCACGGAGACCTCCATCCCCGGCATTTTCGCCGCCGGAGACCTGACCGACCACAAATACCGCCAAGCCGTGACCTCTGCCGGCATGGGCTGCATGGCCGCGCTGGAAGCGGAGCGGTTCTTGGCGGAAGACGCGTAAATCAGCCGAAAATCCGGGCCAACAGCCCCTGCGTGGTCAGGATCGGGTCATGCAAAAACCCCCAGCTGACCGCACTGAGCAGCCAGAGCGCGCGCTCGGCAGGTTTGATCTGCGCGTGCTCGGCCAGCACGCCGCGCTGCGCCAACCCCAGCATGATCACCGCCGCCACCGTGATTTGCACCGCGAACCAGCGGCCCCAATCAAGCCCCACCGGGTAGAGCAGGCAAATCGGCGCCACCGCCAGAAGGATCAGCAAGCCGCTCCGGGGCTGCGCCGGGCGATGGCTGCGCCAGACCCGCCACAGCGGTGCCGCGGCGAGCGCCCAAGCCAGCGGGTGCAGCCAGACGGTCCAGCTGCGCTGCATCGCCAGCCGGACTTTTGCGCTGCCATTTTGCGGATCAGCCAGCCACGCAATGGCCCCGCCACACAGCGCGTCCGCCGACAGGCCCCGCTGCGTCAGAGCCGCACAGAGCGGCCCCGCATCCTCCAGCCGCATATGGCGCAACGCATAGAACAACTCCGCCGCGCCCAGCAAAAACACCACACCGATCACCGCCAAAGCGGCGGGACGGCGTATAAGTTGGGGGTGCAGCAGACTGGCGGTTATGGCCCAGGCGGGCAGCAGCAGGATCGTGATCTCATGGCCCAAACCGCCCACCAGCATCAACGCGCCCGTCAGGGCCAAGCGCCGCAATCCGCCCCCCGGCTGGGCCAGCCAGATCAGGGCCAATAGCGCGATCATTTCCTTGCGCAGCGCGGAGATCGGGTCAATCGCCCAGACCACCGCAAAAATGCCCGGGGTAAAGAGCACCATGGCCATCACCCCGCGCCCCTGCACCACCACCAGCCGCGCCACACCCGCGAAGATCAACACCACCAGAAGGGCTTGCAGCCCGATGAGCAAAGCCAGCGGAGACAGGCCCAGCGCGTCAGACAGGCGCAGCAGGCCTTCTCCAAACGGCCCGCGCCGAACGGGGCCAGCGGCCAAGGAGATCAGCCAATCGCCTTGCAGCCAGACATGGCCTCCTGCCTGCCAGGATTGGGCCAAATACCTGATTTGGAACCAAAGCCCGGCCAGCAAAAGGCCTAACGCGCTCAATATCCAAGGGTCGCGGCGCGTGGCGGGCATAGGGAGGCGTCCTGAACTGCTGCGTCGCGCGAGATACGACCTGTCGGCACATAGCCTAGCGTAAATTCAGCGCCTTCGGCATCCCGGCCCGCGCCTTGGCCGCGATGTGGCGCAAGGCCGACACAGTGAGGGTTTCCGACGGTGAAATGGGGGCACCAAAAGTTTGTTCTTGCATGAACACACATTTCGCGTAATACGTTCACCTGTGAACAGTAAACGAGTCGCCGCGTTATGACGCCCAACCCAAAACCGAATGCCGAGGAAGAAGACCTGCGCTTCCGCCTTCTGCGCCAGCTGGACATCGCATCCGATGCCTCCCAACGGGCAACGGCGGCGGCGGTTGGCGTGTCTTTGGGCAAGCTCAACGCACTTCTCAAGGCGGCAATAGACGCCAAATTCGTGAAAATCACCGAACGCGCGGGCGCGGATAAACGCAAGCGCTTCGCCTATTCGCTCACACCCCGCGGTGCGTCAGAGAAAAACCGCCTGACCAACGCATTTCTGACCCGAAAATTTGCGGAATACGACGCGCTCCATGCCGAACTGACCGGCACCAATACCGGATTTACTCCTTTCAGCAACAGGACCAAACTGATGCAGAACAACCTCGCCCCGATCCCCGAACTCTACGTGTCTTTCGACAGCGCACAGAAAATGAAGATGGACGCCGCAGAGCTGACATCGCATGACCTGACCCCGCGCCAGATCTGCGATCTGGAACTGCTGATGAATGGCGGGTTTAACCCGCTCAAAGGCTTCCTGTCCGAAGAGGACTATAACGGCGTCGTCGACAATATGCGCCTGTCCACAGGTGAGCTGTGGCCGATGCCGATCACGCTGGACGTCTCGGAAGACTTCGCCGCCAGCATCGAGATTGGCCAGGACATCGCACTGCGCGACCAAGAGGGCGTGATCCTCGGCACAATGACCGTCACCGACCGTTGGGAGCCCAACAAAGCGCATGAGGCCGAAAAGGTCTTCGGCGCAGACGATCTGGCCCACCCTGCGGTGAACTACCTGCACAATCAGGCCGGAAAAATCTATCTGGGCGGTCCCATCACCGGCATCCAACAGCCCGTGCATTACGACTTCCGTGCCCGCCGCGACACGCCCAACGAGCTGCGCGCCTATTTCCGCAAGATGGGCTGGCGCAAGGTTGTGGCCTTCCAGACCCGCAACCCGCTGCACCGCGCGCACCAAGAACTGACCTTCCGCGCCGCGAAAGAAGCCCAAGCCAACCTGCTGATCCACCCGGTTGTGGGCCTGACCAAGCCGGGCGACATCGACCATTTCACCCGCGTGCGCTGTTACGAGGCGGTGCTGGACCAATACCCGGCCTCCACCACCTCCATGAGCCTGCTCAACCTTGCCATGCGCATGGCCGGCCCCCGCGAGGCCGTCTGGCACGGGCTGATCCGCAAAAACCACGGCTGCACGCATTTCATCGTTGGTCGCGACCACGCGGGCCCCGGCGCGAACTCTGCCGGTGAGGATTTCTACGGTGCCTATGACGCGCAGGATCTCTTCCGCGAGCATCAGGAAGAAATGGGCATCGAAATGGTCGACTTTAAGCACATGGTCTATGTGCAGGACCGCGCCCAATACGAGCCCGCCGATGAGATCAAGGACAAAGACAACGTCACCATCCTCAACATCTCCGGCACCGAGCTGCGCCGCCGTCTAGCCGAAGGGCTGGAGATCCCCGAATGGTTCTCCTTCCCGCAAGTGGTCACCGAGCTGCGCAAATCGCGCCCGCCACGCGCCTCTCAAGGCTTCACCGTGTTCTTCACCGGCTTCTCCGGCTCCGGCAAATCGACGATTGCCAACGCGCTGATGGTCAAGCTGATGGAAATGGGCGGCCGCCCCGTGACGCTGCTGGACGGCGACATTGTGCGCAAGAACCTCAGCTCCGAGCTGGGCTTCTCCAAAGAGCACCGTGACCTCAACATCCGCCGCATCGGCTACGTGGCCTCTGAGATCACCAAGAACGGCGGCATCGCGATCTGCGCCCCGATTGCGCCTTATGCGACGACCCGCCGGGCCGTGCGTGAGGATATCGAGGCCTTTGGTGCCTTCATCGAGGTCCATGTCGCCACATCCATCGAGGAATGCGAACGCCGAGACCGCAAAGGGCTCTACAAGCTGGCCCGCGAAGGCAAGATCAAGGAGTTCACCGGCATTTCAGACCCTTACGACGTGCCGGAAAACCCTGAACTGTCTGTCGAGACCGAAAATGTCGAGGTCGACAACTGTGCGCATCAGGTGATCTTGAAGCTGGAATCAATGGGGCTGATCACCGCCTGATCCGGGTTTCGCCGGGCCTTTGGCCCGCCGACAGGCTGGGGAGGCTCTGCCTCCCCAGACCCCTCCGGAGTATTTTTGAAGCAGTGATAGGCGAGAGGCTATCACGGGCGAGAGCCTGTCACCGAGGAGTGCGCAGTCAGCTCAATGCACCGTGACGGGCGCGAAATCGTTCTGTCTCGCAAGCGCAAACGCCATCTGGCGATTGGCCACAAGGGCCAGCCGGGCCCCGTCAGGGGCATGCACCGCGTAGATTTTCTCAAGGCCCTGCGACTGGGCGCGGACCTCTTCTGGCAGCTCGGCCACTTCGACCGGGCGCACATAGACGATGCGCTCAGACATACCGGTGTTTAAGTCAAACTGGGTATTCATCGCATCATCCTTTCTTGATCTTGATCTGCTGCACCACGGTTTCAGGCACCGCGCGCTCCAGGTCGATATGGAGCAGCCCGTTCTCGGTCACGGCGCCGGCCACATCCACTCCTTCCGCCAGCACGAAGGCCTTTTGAAACTGCCGCCCCGCGATGCCGCGATGCAGGAAGACGCGTCCCTCGGGCTCTTCGGCCTGCTTGCCGCGAATAACCAATTGGCGGTCCTCCACCGTGATCGACAGATCGGCCTCGCCGAACCCGGCCACAGCCAGCGTGATGCGAAACGCATGTCCGCCGGATTGTTCAATGTTAAAAGGGGGGTAGCCGTCATTGCCGGACTTGGCAGTCCGCTCTACAAGGCGTTCGAGCTGGTCAAACCCCAGCAAGAAGGGATGCGATCCCAAGGTCAGTTTTGTCATATCTGCAGCCCTTTTCAGCAAAGCGACTTGTCACGGGGCGGGCCCCGGTCACATGGCGACCCGCTTGAGAAAAAGATGGGGTGGCTGGCCCCGTCTTGCAACCCTTTCGCGTCACAACGGTTGGTAGCCGGGGAGAATCCTCCTATCTTAAACGCACACGCCCTTTCATTGGACCCACACCCGCAGATGAACACACCCGCCCATATGAGCCAAAAAGAAGTGCTGCAGGTCAAACTGGAGGTGCTCAAGCGCGAGCATCGCGATCTGGACGAGGCGATCTCCGCCTTGCAAGAGCGCGCCGTGGCCGACCAGCTGACCGTCAAGCGGCTGAAAAAGAAGAAGCTTTCCCTCAAAGACCGCATTCAGGTGATCGAGGACACGCTGACGCCGGATATCATTGCGTAAAGGGCGCGGCTGGCTATAGTGCCGCTTCCTTTCACGGATGGGATTTCGGCCATGGGCAAGATCGACATAGGCATTATCATGGGCAGCCAGTCCGACTGGCCCACCATGAAGGAGGCCGCCACCCTGCTAGACGCATTGGGTGTGTCCTATGAGAGCCGTATCGTCTCCGCCCACCGCACGCCGGACCGGCTTTGGGACTACGGCAAGACCGCCGCCGAGCGGGGCCTCAAAGTGATCATCGCGGGCGCAGGCGGGGCCGCGCATTTGCCCGGCATGATGGCCTCGAAAACCCGCATCCCCGTGATCGGCGTGCCGGTGCAGACCAAGGCCCTGTCGGGCGTCGACAGCCTCTATTCCATCGTGCAGATGCCCAAGGGCTACCCCGTCGCCACCATGGCCATCGGGGCCGCGGGTGCTGCCAATGCCGGGCTGATGGCAGCGGGCATTCTAGCGCTTCAGGATGACGCATTGGCCGAGCGGCTGGATGCGTGGCGGGCGGCGCTCTCTGCCTCCATCCCGGAGGTTCCGCAAGATGACTGAGCCCCTGCCCACCGGGGCCACCATCGGCATTCTGGGCGGCGGCCAGCTGGGCCGGATGCTCAGCGTTGCGGCCTCCCGTCTGGGGTTCAAAACCTGCATTTTTGAGCCCGGCGGCGATTGCCCGGCCAGCCATGTCGCAAATTACCACTTCCAAAAGCCCTATGATGACGCGGGCGCGCTGGAGGCCTTCGCTAAGGCTTGCAATGTCGTCACCTATGAGTTTGAAAACATTCCAACATCCGCGCTCGACATCATCGAGAAACACGCCCCGATCCGCCCAAATAGGCGGGCGCTGGCCACGTCGCAGGACAGGCTCGATGAGAAGCAATTTCTGGAGAGTTTGGGCCTGACCGTCGCGCCTTACGCAAATGTTGAAAACCTGCAAGAGCTGCAAGACGCCGTTGCCACCGTTGGCACGCCGTCGATTCTGAAAACCCGCCGGATGGGCTATGACGGCAAGGGTCAAATCCGTCTTAAAGGCGGCGAGCAACTGGCTGATATCTGGGCACAAATGGAAAGCGCGCCTTGCGTGCTGGAGGGGTTTGTAGAGTTCTCCCACGAGGTATCCGTCATTGGCGCGCGTGGGCTTGACGGGGAGGTCTCCTGCTACGATCCGGGCGAAAATGTGCATGTCAGCGGCATCCTTGATACGACCACCGTGCCCGCCAATCTGAGCGCGTCACAGCGCATGGATGCTGTAATAATGGCCGGCAAGATATTGAACGCGCTTGATTATATCGGTGTGCTGGGTGTGGAGCTGTTTGTCACGCCAAACGGGCTTCTGGTCAACGAGATTGCGCCGCGTGTGCACAACTCCGGCCACTGGACCCAAAACGGCTGCGTCATAGACCAATTTGAGCAACATATTCGGGCAGTTACGGGCTGGCCTTTAGGTGACGGGGCGCGCCATGCCGACGCGATGATGGAAAATCTCATTGGCGACGACATGAACCGCGTGCCGGAGCTGGCTGCGGACCGTGATGTCGCGCTGCATCTCTATGGAAAGGCGGAGGCCAAGCCGGGTCGCAAGATGGGTCACATCAACCGGATCAGCCCGAAAAGCTAGTCGCCGCCTGAGCCGCCCAAACCACCCTGCAAGATCGTCCCCTCAGTGACGGCGTCGGTCACGTCCTCCACAATATCAGCCAGCGACAGGTCATCCTGAAACTGCCCGTTCTGCAAAAACCGCACGGTTTGCCCCACCACCAGCGGGGCGTTCATCATGAATGTATGGGTCACCGGCAGCACCACATGATCGGCCATGCCCGCCACCTTTGTGCTCTCCACCGAGACCTTGCCGTCATCCTCCCCGGTGATCAGCGCCGAATAGACCGGGTTCAGCGACTGGTTGCCCGCAATCACGCCCAGCGGGAAATCCACCCGCCCCAGCTGCGACGGCACGGAGCCCGGCCCGGTTCCAAGTTGCAACCCCGCAGGCCCGTTCACCCATTCGAACGGATCAAGCACCCTTAGCTCGTCCACAAGTTCGGAGCCCTGATTGGGCGGCGCCAGCATCACCACGCGGCCCAGCTGCGGCAGCGTGTTTTCCGCCAGCCATGCCCGCACCAAAATCCCGCCCATGGAATGGGTCACAAAATGCACAGGGGTGTTGTCCCCGCACCCCGCAACCGCGCCGGGAATGGTCCGATCCGCAAGATCGCGGATCGTGTCGGAGGTGGAGGGGTAGCCCGGATTGACCGTCTGGTAGCCATTGGCCTCCAGACTTTCTTCCATCACGCTGAGCGAAAAGGAGGTCCGCGCCAACCCGTGCAGCAAGATGACGCAATCCGCCAGCGCCTGCGCAGGCCACATCACCAGTAAAAAAAGAACAAGCCGAGCCCGTGTCATGGGGTCTATATAAAGCGGGGGTTTTAAAGTTTCATCCGGCAGTTGCACAATTTCCCGCGATGGTGCCGCAACGTCGATTTGCAGCCTTTACGGCGATGTTACGCCACATGCTGTTGACAACCCCTGCATCCACGCCACATGTATCGCCGCCAGAGCAGTGTTCCAACCAGAGGTCGTATATGCCCGTTGTTGTCGTCGAATCTCCCGCCAAGGCCAAGACGATCAACAAATATCTGGGGCCCGATTACACTGTGCTGGCCTCCTACGGCCATGTGCGCGACCTGCCGCCCAAAGACGGCTCTGTGGACCCCGAGGCGGAGTTCGACATGAAGTGGGAGATCGCCTCCGACAGCAAGAAACATGTCAAAGCCATCGCCGACGCGCTGAAAGACGACAATAACCTGATCCTCGCCACCGACCCCGACCGCGAGGGCGAGGCCATCAGCTGGCATCTGGAAGAGGCACTGCGCAACCGCAAGGCCATCAAGAAGGACACGCCTGTCAGCCGCGTGGTGTTCAACGCGATCACCAAGGCGGCGGTGACAGAGGCGATGAAAAACCCACGGCAAGTCGACGAGCCTCTGGTCCACGCCTACCTCGCCCGCCGCGCGCTGGACTATCTGGTTGGCTTCAAGCTCAGTCCCGTTTTGTGGCGCCGCCTGCCCGGCGCGAAATCCGCGGGCCGCGTGCAATCGGTGTCCCTGCGTATCATCGTCGAGCGCGAGATGGAGATCGAGAAATTTGTGGCCCAAGAGTACTGGTCCGTCAAAGCCATGCTCACCACCCCGCGCGGCAAGCAGTTCGAGGCGCGCCTCACCACGCTGGCAGGCGACAAGCTGGACAAGTTCGATCTGGCCAATGAAACCGCTGCGGAAATGGCGGTCCAAGCCATCTCGTCGCGCGATCTCACCGTCAAATCCGTGGAGGCCAAACCCGCCTCCCGCAACCCGTCGGCGCCCTTCATGACCTCGACCCTGCAACAGGAGGCCAGCCGCAAGTTTGGCATGGGCGCGCGGCAAACCATGTCCAGCGCCCAGCGCCTCTACGAGGCCGGCCACATCACCTATATGCGGACCGACGGCATCGACATGGCGCCCGAGGCCGTGCATGCCGCCCGCGACGCGATCAAGTCCAAATTCGGCGGCGAATACGTGCCCGACAGCCCGCGCATGTATAAAAACAAGGCTAAGAACGCCCAAGAAGCGCATGAATGTATCCGACCCACTGACATGATGGCCGATACCGAAAGCCTCAAAATCCTCGATGCCGACCAACGCAAGCTCTACGACCTGATCTATAAACGCACCGTCGCCTCCCAAATGGCCGCCGCCAAGATGGAGCGCACCACCGCCATCATCGGCTCCGCCGATGGTCAGGTGGAGCTGCGCGCCTCGGGTCAGGTCATGCTCTTTGACGGCTTCCTGCGCGTCTATGAAGAAGGCCGCGACGATGACGCCGTGCTCGATGATGACGACAAGTCCCTGCCCCAGATCAACGAAGGCGAGGCCACGGGCAACCAAAGCGTCACCCCCGACCAGCATTTCACCCAGCCCCCGCCCCGCTATACGGAGGCCACGCTGGTCAAACGCATGGAGGAGCTTGGCATCGGGCGTCCCTCCACCTACGCCTCGATCGTCACCACGATTCAGGACCGCGACTATGTCCGCAAAGAGAAAAACCGCCTGATCCCCGAGGACAAAGGCAGGCTCGTCACGGTCTTCCTGACCAATTTCTTCCGCAAATATGTGGGCTACGAATTCACTGCCAATCTCGAAGAAGAGCTCGACGACGTCTCCGCCGGCAACCGCAATTACAAAAACGTGCTGGATCGGTTCTGGCGCGACTTCGCGGTGGCCATCGCGGAGGCCATGGACCTCTCAATCACCGAAGTGCTGGAAAAGATCAACGACGCACTCGCCCCCCATATCTTCCCGCCCAATGAAGACGGCACCGACCCGCGCCTCTGCCCCAATTGCGGCGAAGGGCGGCTCAGCATGCGCACCGCCCGCGCCGGTGGCGCCTTTATCGGCTGCTCCAACTACCCCGAGTGCCGCTACACCCGCGCTTTCGGCCCGCCCGGTGGCGACGAGGACACAGGCATCCCGCCAGAAGGCAAAATGCTCGGGCTTGATGGCGAGGATAAGATCTGGATCCATAAAGGCCGCTTTGGGCCTTACGTGCAGCGCGGCGACGTCACCGAAGAGAACAAGAAACCGCAACGCCAATCCGTCCCCAAAGACTGGCCGGAGGAAGGCTTCGCGCTCGAAAATATCGACCTTGAACACGCGCTGAAACTCCTCTCCCTGCCCCGCCTCATCGGCCAGCACCCCGAGGACGGCGTCAATGTCTGGTCCAATATCGGCCGCTACGGCCCTTACCTGAAACATGCCGAAAGCACGTCAGAGCGCGGCGGCACCAATGCCAACCTGCCCACAATGGAGGACGTCTTCACCGTCGGCATGAATCACGCGGTCGAATTGCTGGCCGCCAAAATCGCCTCCCGCGGCAATCGCGGCGGTGCTGCCAAAACCCTCAAAGACCTCGGCGAACACCCCGATCAGGGCGGCCCGATTGCGATCATGGAGGGCAAATACGGCCCTTACGTGAAATGGGAAAAGCTCAACGCGACCCTGCCCAAGGATATCGAGCCTGACGCGCTCACCATTGATCAAGCCGTGCAGCTGTTGGACGAAAAAGCCGCCAAGAAAGGCACCAAGCGCAAAGCCCCAGCGAAGAAGAAACCAGCAGCCAAAAAGAAACCCGCCGCCAAAAAGAAGCCTGCCGCTAAGGAATGAAAGGCGTCGCCATTTTCTTTGGGCTGTTTCTCCTCCTGATGGCGCTGCTGCTCTGGGCCAAATCCCAACCTGCAGCAGCGGCCCCCTCCCCTATCACTGCTTCAAAAACACTCCCGCCGGAGGCTCCCCAGCAGGCCAAACCACACACCACGCCTGCTTGACGCCACCGCCCAACCCGCAGCAGCCGCCCCACCCCCCATCACTGCTTCAAAAATACTCCCGCCGGAGGCTCCCCCGCTGGCCAAACCACACACCCCCCCTGCCTGACACCACACACCCAACCCACCCCGTCCAAAATCAAAAAAGCGGCGCGCATGCGCCTCAATCAGGTCACGCCCCTTGAACCTGCGCGCCTGATCCAACACATGGTACCTCAAGGAGAAGGAGGTCCCATGCCCGCACCAAACCAAGACGCGCTCGCCTTTTTGCTGAGCCGCCGTTCGCGACCGCATAAGACCCTGACCCTGCCTGCACCGGATAAGGACGCGCTTACCCCGCTCCTCACAGCTGCCGCCCGCACGCCTGACCACGGCAAACTGGAGCCGTGGCGCTTCATCGTGCTGGGCTCGGACGCGCTGCAAACTCTGGGCGCGCTCGCCCGCACGCGCGGCGCAGAGCTGGGCCATGACGCGGATCAGATCACCAAAACCGCCACCATGCTTGAAAACGCCCCCCTCTCCGTGGCCGTCATCGCCTCGCCCAAAGCATCAGAGAAAATCCCGCAGGTCGAACAAACCCTCTCCGCCGGGGCCGCTTGTCTTGGCCTGCTGAACGCCGCCCTTGCCGCAGGCTGGGGGGCCAATTGGCTCAGCGGCTGGCCCGCCTATGACCGCCCGTTCCTCACAAACGGGCTCGGCCTCGCGCCACATGAGTTTGTCGCAGGATTCATCAATCTGGGCACCGAAACCTCCACGCCCCCCGAGCGCCCCCGCCCTGATCTGGCCCAAATCACGGAGTGGCGCATATGATCATCGCCGATTACCTCAAAGCGCTGGGCCAAATCGGCGACAGCCGCTTCCTGCGTGTCTTGGCCCTCGGCCTTGGCCTGACCATCGCGCTGCTCTTCGGCTTTACGGTCGCATTCGCGTGGACCGTCGGCCTGATCGTGCCCGACAGCTTCGCCCTGCCCTGGATCGGGGAGATCACATGGATCGACAACCTCGCCTCCCTCGCCGTGATCCCCGTCATGCTGATCGCATCCATCTTTCTGATGGTCCCCGTCGCCTCCGCCTTCACGGCCATTTTCCTTGATGACGTGGTCGATGCGGTCGAGGCAAAACACTATCCCGGCCTGCCCCCCGTGGCGCATGTCCCCTTCTCCGAGAGCATCACCGAGACGCTGAAATTCCTCGGGCTCCTCCTGCTCGTCAACCTCGCAGCCCTGATCCTCTGCCTAATCTTCGCGCCCTTCGCGCCACTGATCTTCTGGGGGGTCAACGGTCTGATGCTGGGCCGCGAATACGCCACGCTCGTGGCCCGTCGCCGCATGAGCCGCACAGAGGTCCACGCCTTTCGCAAACGTCATTCCACCACCATCTGGCTGGCAGGTATCTGCATGGCGATCCCGCTGACGATCCCGGTCATGAACCTGATCGTGCCGATCATCGGCGTGGCAGGCTTCACCCACCTGACCCACCGCCTCAAAGCCTAGGCCCGGCGCTCCATTTGGTCACAAATACGCTGACCTCAGGCATCCGGGCCAAACCGTTTGAACAGGTCGATCTGATCAATGCTGATCCAGCCATAATGAATGATCAAAATCACCGGGATGCTCAGGCAAATCGCGATTAATGTGGTGATCCGAAATTTGCGCCGCATCTGCGGGTTCGACGGCGCGGAGGCCGGCGTGCCAACTGCCACATGCCCGTCCTCGCGCTGTGATTTATTGCCCAAAGGCAGGACCACAAACAGCGTCATGAACCAGATCACGGCGAAGACCACGCCCATGGATGTGACAGCCATTACGCTTGCTCCAACTCGACCAAAGTGCCGGTGAAATCCTTGGGATGCAGGAACAGAACCGGCTTGCCATGCGCGCCGATCTTGGGCTCGCCTGAGCCCAGCACCCGCGCGCCGCTCTCCTTCAACCGGTCCCGCGCGGCCAGAATGTCGTCCACCTCGTAGCAAATGTGGTGAATGCCGCCCGAAGGGTTCTTCTCCAGAAACCCGTTGATCGGGCTGTCATCGCCCAACGGGTGCAACAGCTCGATCTTGGTGTTGGGCAGCTCAATGAAGATCACGGTCACGCCGTGGTCGGGCTCGGGCTGTGGCGCGCCGACATTGGCGCCCAGAACATGGCGGTATTGATCGGCGGCGGCGTCCAGGTCGGGGACGGCGATGGCCACGTGGTTGAGGCGTCCAATCATGGGGCGATTCCTGTCTATGTCATCTCTGCCGCCCCTTATGCGCAGAGCAGAGGCCAAAGCAAAGAGGCCGACATGCCGCATGGCCCTGCAGAGCTGTTCACAAACTGTTAGGCAAGTTGCGCGACACTTCTTCCAGTTAGGGCGACTCAGCCCCCGAATTGGAGCATCTGCCATGCCTGAAGACCTCGGCCAATTGTCCATGAACATCCATCCCACCGCCATGCGCCCGCTGCTGGGCCTGACCGTGCTGGTGGTCGAAGACAGCCGTTTCGCCTCGGAAGCCGTGCGGCTTCTGTGCATTCGCTCCGGTGCCCGCATCAGGCGCGCCGACAGCCTGACCGCCGCGCACCGCCATTTGCAGCTTTATCGCCCCTCGGTGGTGATCATCGATATCGGGCTGCCCGATGGCAGCGGCATTGATCTGGTCCGCGACATCACCCAAGCGGAGCAGGCAGACCGCCCCGTCATCTTGGCCACCTCCGGCGCAGATGGCGACGGGCTGGAACAAGAGGCCATAGACGCAGGCGCGGACGGGTTTCTGGCCAAACCCATCGACACGGTCAGCGCCTTCCAGCAGGCCATTTTGGCCCATCTGCCGCCCGATATGCGCCCCTCCGGGCCTCGGCTGGTCAGCGACGAGGTGATCCAGCCCGACACGCTGTCGCTTCGCGAAGACCTCTCCCATCTCGACGAGCTGTTGCGCACGGAGCCCGACCAGCTCTCCTATGTGGCCCCGTTCCTGCAAGGGCTGGCCCGGCTGGCGGGCGACCAACAGCTCAAGACCGCCTCCGACGCCCTGTCTGAGGCCTGTACAGCCGGCAAGGATGTGACCTCCCCAATTGCGGAGATCCGGGCGCTGATCCAGACCCGGCTCAAACTGCCCGTTCCAGTGGTCTAAAGGCCGATCTTGGCGCTCTAGAGCGCCGGATCGCTGGCCACCCGCACCAGGCTGGTGAAGGCACCGAGCCGCTCGATCTGCTGGCCCTGCGCGTCAAAATTCGAAGGGCTGAACCATGCGGCATAGGCCTCCTTCAACGCAGGCCATTCGCTGTCGATGGCCGCAAACCACGCCGTGTCGCGGTTACGCCCCTTATAGACGGTGGCCTGCCGGAACATGCCCTCATAGCTCAACCCAAACCGCTGCGCGGCCCGGCGCGAGGCCATGTTCAGCGCGTCGCATTTCCACTCGAACCGGCGGTAGCCCGCGTCAAACGCCCATCCCATCAGCAAGAAAATCGCCTCCGTCGAGGCCCGGCTGCGCTGCAACTCAGGAGCAATATTGATATGCCCCACCTCAATCGAGCCCGCCTCCGGCGCAATCCGCAAATAGCTGGCCACGCCGCCGCACTGGCCCGTCTCCTTGCTGCGGATCGCCCAAAACAGCGGGTCCTGCTCCGCCGCCCTGTCCCTGACCCAGCGATGATAGCTGGCCGCAGAGGGAAACGGCCCGTAGGGCAGATAATCCCAAATCGCGTCATCCACGCTATTGGCCCGGTGCAGGTCCGCCGCATGCGCGTCGGCGTCAAGCGCCTCAAGACACACGAAATTCCCCTCAATAGGCTGCATATCGGGCCGTGCAGGCGGCCTCCACTGCGGCAGCGCAACCCCGAATTCTTTCCTAGCCATGACCCTACCCCTGACCCTACGGCACCTAGACGCCCCGATATGGCCGCCCCACCGCTTCAAAATGTCCGTGAAATCACCCCTAGTCGAGCCCGAAATGGTCGCAATCTTGCCCCCTTTCAACGGCAACACTTGAGGCAAGACCGTAAATTCCAACTTGTGCTCGAAACATTCCGGGGCGGAGAATTAAGAATGAAAAAAGCTATTTTTACCTTTTTGGCCCAAGAAGATGGGGCAACCGTGGTCGATATGACCATGCTGATGGCCGCACTCGTGGGGCTATGTATTGCAGTGACAACTCTGGTGTCGAACGGGATGAACGTTTCATCCGGCGAACTGCGCGACACGACAATGGCCGTCAACGTGGGCCCCGCCTGGTAGACCCGGCTTGGTAGACGCCACGCCACAGACGTCAAAACCAGATATGAATAAACCCGCCCCTTATTGGAAAGAGGCGAAGAAAAGGGTTTTACGCAGAGGCTAGTCCTGCGGAATGACCCGCAAGCCCAGCTCCATCAGCTGATCCGGCAACGGCTCTGACGGGGCCGCCATCATCAAATCCTCTGCCCGCTGGTTCATCGGGAACAAGATCACCTCGCGGATATTGGCCTCATCGGCCAGAAGCATCACGATCCGGTCAATCCCGGCCGCACAGCCCCCATGCGGCGGTGCGCCGTATTTGAACGCGTTGACCATACCGCCAAAGCGCTTGCGCACCTCGTCTTCGCCGTACCCTGCCAGCTCAAACGCCTTGAACATGATCTCCGGCTTGTGGTTCCGAATGGCACCCGAAATCAGCTCATAGCCGTTGCAGGCCAGATCATATTGGTAGCCCATCGCCTCCAGCGGATCGCCCTCAAGCGCGGCCATCCCACCCTGAGGCATCGAAAACGGGTTATGCGAGAAGTCAATCTTGCCCGTCTCCTCATCCGCCTCATACATCGGGAAATCCACGATCCACGCAAAGGCAAAACGGTCCTCGTCGATCAGTTTCAGCTCCGTGCCGATCTCAGTGCGCGCACGCCCTGCAACCCCTTCAAACGAAGACGGCTTGCCGCCCAGGAAGAAGGCCGCGTCGCCAACCTCAAGGCCAAGCTGCTGGCGAATGGCTTCCGTGCGCTCCGGCCCGATATTTTTGGCCAGAGGCCCTGCGGCCTCCATCCCGTCACCCTGATCCCGCCAGAAGATATACCCCATGCCCGGCAAGCCTTGTTTCTGCGCAAACGCATTCATCCGGTCACAGAACTTACGAGACCCGCCACCCGGCGCCGGGATGGCGCGAATTTCAGTGCCGTCCTGCTCCAGAATTTTCGCAAAGATCGCAAAGCCCGAGTCCGCAAAATGCTCAGAGACCACCTGCATCTTGATCGGGTTGCGCAGGTCGGGCTTGTCGGTGCCATACCACAACGCCGCGTCCTTATAGGAGATCTGCGCCCACTCCGCGTCGACCTTCCGCCCCCCGCCAAACTCCTCGAAAATGCCGCCAATCACCGGCTGGATCGTGTCGAACACGTCCTGCTGGGTGACAAAGCTCATTTCCAGATCAAGCTGGTAGAAGTCGGTGGGCGAGCGATCCGCCCGCGGGTCTTCATCGCGGAAACACGGCGCGATCTGGAAATATTTGTCAAAGCCAGACACCATCAACAGCTGTTTGAACTGCTGCGGCGCCTGCGGCAGTGCGTAGAACTTGCCCGGATGCAGCCGCGACGGCACCAGAAAATCGCGCGCGCCCTCGGGGCTGGAGGCGGTGATAATAGGCGTCTGATATTCGCGGAACTCCTGATCCCACATCCGCTTTCGGATCGAGGCCACCACATCGGAGCGCAGCTTCATATTCTTCTGCATCGCCTCGCGGCGCAGGTCCAGAAAGCGGTATTTCAGCCGGGTCTCTTCGGGATATTCCTGATCGCCGAACACGATCAGCGGCAGCTCATCGGCTTTGCCCAAAACCTCCAGATCGCGCACGAACACCTCAACCTCGCCGGTGGGGATCTTGTCATTGACCAGCTCCGCATCCCGCGCCTTCACCGTGCCGTCGATGCGAATGCACCATTCCGAGCGGACCGCCTCCATCTGGGTGAACACCGGGCTGTCGGGGTCACATAATAGCTGGGTCACGCCATAGTGGTCTCGCAGGTCGATGAACAACACGCCGCCATGGTCACGCACCCGGTGGACCCAACCCGACAGGCGCACCGTGTCGCCGACATTCGATTTGTTCAGCCCGGCGCAGGTATGGCTTCGGAACTCATGCATGATGTTAACCCTTTGGCGGCGTTTTCTGTCGGCCTGATACACATGGGCTGCGCCGGGAAGTCAAGGCGCACAACACGCAATCGCGGTCAATTCAACCCGGTAAAACCTTCGCTAAATCAGGTCGCTTGCTCCAGCAGCGTCACGCATTGACCTCGCCCCCAAAAAATAGCACAGAACGTGCTGCGACAGTATTTTGGTTAACGAATTTGAGAATGGCCTTTCTCCGGCGTTTTGTCCGGACAGGTTTTTTGATTGAGACCCCAATGCGTATTTGCGCATACAGAATGATACGAGACAAAAATGTGGGATCGAATTTTCGTGGCGATGGTCCGCCACCTTCTGAAAAAAGGCGACCTGACGCTGCGCATGCCCTCGGGCGAGGTGATCCACGCAGGCGACGGCACCGCGCCGAAAGTCAGCGTCGAGCTGCATGATCATTTTCTGACAAAAAAGCTGATCCTGAACCCGGAGCTCGCCATGGGCGAGGCCTATATGGACGAGCGCCTGACCATTGACGGCGACGACGTGCGCGGCTTTCTGACCCTGATCGTGCGCAATTTCCAGCAAGGCAACCTTCCGCTGAGCCAGAAGATTGCGCGGGCGGCCCGGATCTCGAAACGCAAATGGGATCAGTATATCCCGCTGAAAACCGCCAAATCCAATGCCGAGCATCACTACGACATCTCGACGCCCTTCTATTACCTCTTCCTCGACGAGGATAAGCAATATACCTGCTCCTATTTCAAGGACCCCTCCTACACGCTGGAAGAGGCGCAGATTGCCAAGAAGAAGCACATTGCGGGCAAGCTGCTAATCAAGCCAGGCATGAAAGTGCTCGATATCGGCTCCGGCTGGGGCGGCTTGGCAATCACTTTGGCCAAAGACTACGGCGCGCAGGTCGTGGGCGTGACCCTGTCGGACGAGCAGCGCAAAGCCGCGACGTTGCGCGCGGAGGAGGCCGGCGTCTCCCATCTGGTCGAGTTCCGCCTGCAAGATTACCGCCACGTGACCGAACAGTTTGATCGCATCGTCTCCGTTGGCATGTTGGAGCATGTCGGCGAGCCGCAATATCCCACATATTTCAAGCAGATAGAGAAGAACCTTAAAGAAGACGGCGTGGCGCTGATCCACTTCATCGGCCGCGTGGGGCCGCCCGGCAATCTCAGCCCGTGGTTTCAGAAATACATCTTCCCCGGCGGCTACACGCCCGCGCTGTCCGAAGTGGTCCGCGTGGTCGAGAAGACCTCCCTTGAGGCCGCTGATATCGAGGTCTGGCGCACGCATTACGACCGCACGCTCTACGAATGGCTGATCCGCTTCGAGGACCGCCTCCAAGAGGTGCGCGAAATGGACTATGACGAGCGCTTCATTCGCATGTGGCGCTATTACCTGATCGCCTCTGAGCTGAGCCTTAGCGACATGCCGCATGTGCTCTACCATGTGCAGCTGCACAAGCATCAGACCACAGTGCCGATCACCCGCGACTATCTGTATGTCGACGGCGCGCCACAGCCGCATTCCTCCTTCCCCGAAGGCTTCGTGCCCCGCAAATAAGCGCCCCTGCTCCATTTTTGTCGCACCTGACGCGCGAGGGACCAGCCGCGCGGTCTGGGCTGTAGCCCGGCCGCGCGGACTCGCATAGGGTTGCGCAAAAACCGCGAGCAGGGCCCCGACATGACCGATACACACCGCGCTTGGATCATTGCCATTGTGCTTTGGGTGCTGTTGCAGGTCGTGCTGGGCATCGGCGGCGGCAACGACTTTTTCGCTGTTTATCTGGCGGGCAAGGCTTTCGGTTTGGGCGATTTCGCCAGCGTCTACGGCCCTGCGACAGAGATGTTCAGCCTTGATGTCCCCTCTGCATGGACCGCACTCGTGGCGGAGGCCGGCATCGACCCCGAGCTGACGCTCTACCCCTATATCTACCCGCCAATCTGGGCCGCCTTGTCGGCCATGACCCTCTCCCAGATCGCGCCGGAGACCGTTTTGCCCATTGTCAGCGCCGTCAACGCGGCACTTTTCATCGGCACCGTCGCATTGGCATGGCGCATCACCCGCACGCAGCAATCCTTGGTCCTCTGGCTGCTGGTCGGGGTGATCTTTCTGGCCGCGACCACCTTCGGCTTCGTCCCGTTGCGGCAGGGCCAATGGCAAATTCTGACGTCTTTCCTGATCCTGTTGTCCCTCGAACGCGCCCGCGCAGGCGCGCCCGCCCATGCAGGCATCGCCCTCGCGCTGGCCACGTCGATCAAGCTCTATCCCGTGCTGCTGCTGGTCCTCTGGCTCGCCCGCCGCGACCAGTTGCGCAACATCCCGGCCTTCGTGATAACCCTGATAGCCCTTGGCGGGGCCTCATTCCTGTTGGCGGGGCCAGAGCTGCATCTGCAATTCATAGGCCGGGTCGCCACGATCTCAGGCAGCGTGCTCTACACTTTGCTGAGCTACAATTTCACCGTGCTGCTGGACGGCTGGACCCTGACCGGCTTGGCCAACGCGGACGGCATCAAACAGACCACGCCTTGGGTTGGCGCGCTGAACAAGCTCATGCTGCTAGCCTCAGCCACCGCCGCCATCTGGGCCGCACGCCGCGCCACGCCAGACCAGTTCTATCGCTGCGTCATCCCCATCTGGCTGGTGGCCATGTCCTATTTCAGCCCACTCAGCTGGAGCTACCATTTCCTCTCCGCCATGGCCTTCGCACCCTTGCTGCTGCAACGCCCCGCAGGGATCCTTGGCTTGTCGGCCATCTTCGCGCTGACCTTCACGGGCAGCGCCTTCGCCATCGGTGCCATCGCCCCCACGGGCATGCTGTTGATCTGCATCGGCTCGGCGTCCCTACTGATCTTTGCAGCCATGCTCTACTGGCTGCGCCCTCAGAACGGCCGCACCACGTTGCCGGAGTAGAAATACGTCCCCATCCCAACCGCAAACAGCACCACGCCCGCGACGCTATGGGCCAGCACGGCCTCCGGAAAATTGCCGCGCCGCTCATAGGACCACGCGAAAAGCAGCCCGCCCACAAAGGTCATCGCGGCCACGACCCAGCTCCAATACATCAGATGTGCCAATGAAAATACGGCGGCGTTTACCCACAGCCCCCAGCGCGGAAACAGCGCGCCATACCTACGGAAAAACAGCGGGCGGAACACCAGCTCCTGCGGCAGCGCCGAGACCAGCGGATAAAACAGCGCAATGATCCAGATGATCGGCCAGCCCGTCGCGGTGCGCGGCGCGCCCTCGCCCAAAAGCTGAAACAAGCGCTCCGGGTGCCACAGCGCCAGCACAACGTAGCTGATCACAAAAGTCCCCAAAGCAACCCCGCCAATCAGCGGCCATGAGATGCGCCCCATCCCTTGCCAGAGCGAGCCCCAGCGGAAGCCTTTCGTCAGGTACAACAGCACCAGCCCCACCCCCGTCAGCGTGAACAGCGCCGGGAACATCATCGCAGGCGGCAGCACCACGGCGATACCCACGGGCAGCGCCACGAAGAAAAGCGCCCATTCCAAAAACAGCTGAGTCCGGCGGGTCACGGTGGGCACATTTCTCCGGCTGCGCGGGCTTGCGCGTTGACAGGCGGGCCCTTGCATGGCGCATTGCACCAAAAACGCCCAGCACGAACCTTGAGACATAGCGCCTGAGCAAGTCGCCGCAAGGTCCAAACGGCGCGCCCTAAGAGACTGAATTCCTATGCAAAGCACACGTGTGAGACAACTCGACTTGGTCTTCGCCCTGTTGGTGATCGGCTTCGCGGCCTATATCGCCTTTATCAGCTTTACCCCCATCTGGCCCCCCGACCTGTCGGCCTTCTACTTTGCCGCCTGGTTTTACGCCGACGGGCAGCTGGCCGAGGTCTATGCGGCCCCGGTGCATTTCTTTTCGGACCTTGAGGCGGAAAGCTGGCGCGCGCTGGCCGGCGAGCTTGGTCATCCCGAGGCCGATATCCTGCCCTATCTCTACCCCCCGCTCTGGGTGATGGTGTTGGCGCCCTTCGCCAAGGCGCTGCCGCCCTTTGTCTTTTTCAAACTGGTCTTCGTGGCGCATATCGCGGCGCTTGGTGCGTCGATCTTTCTGGCGCGCCGGATCATGGCACCCACAAAAATCCCTGCCGCCCTTTGGGCGCTGCTTTGCGTGCTGATTTTGTCCAACTCAACCATCGGCATTCTGTCGCTCTATCACAACCAGCCGCAGATCTTCGTCTCGTTTCTTGTGCTCTTTAGCATCGAGCGGTTGCGCTACGGCGCGCCGGTGTCAGCCGGGTTGATATTGGCTCTGGCCGCCGCGCTGAAGGTGACTCCGGTCTTGTTTGTGGTGCTCTTCGTCGCACAGCGGCAATGGCGCGCCTTGGGCGCAATGGTATGCGGGCTGGCGGCCTTCGGTCTGATCAGCTGGCTTTTGGTTCCGACCGAGCTGCATACCGCATTTTTCGAGCGCCTCGCGCAGGTGCAATCGGTATTGCCGATGATGCATATCAACTTCTCGCTGCAATCGTTGCTCGGCTGGTTTTTCGCCACAGATCAGATGCAGATGCTCTTCGCCCATGAAGAGGCCATCGTTTATCAAAAGGCCGGCTGGATCAAACCGGTGGCATTGGCCATCATGCTCATCGGCATGGCTTGGGCATGGTGGGTCGGGCATAAGCTGGATGACACTGACCGCTACCGGGTCTGGGTGCCGCTCCTCTTTATCGTGATCTATCTTACCGGTCCGCTCAGCTGGGGGCATTATTTCTTGCCGCTGATATTGTTGTTGCCCGGCCTCGCGACCCTCTTTTCCCAGACGGTCGCAATTGTGTTGTTCATAGCCTTCGCACTCGCGTGGAGCTCACCTGTGCAGGAAACACTCAAGCAGCTCGGCCAGGCAGAGTTCTACACCGTGCAGTGGAACGTCGCCGTTTTGGTGGCTTTGTTTGTCTGCCTGATGGCCGCCGCGTACAGGCTCAACAGGCGATCCGCAGAGCTTTAATCCGTTCCAATCCCTTCGGGCCTTGCACCCCCCCCGGCGACTCCTTAAACCCACGATAATTTGTGGGACGCGGCGCTGCTGCCGCGACATGGGTTTGCACAATCTTGGGGACGTGGATCATGCCAAAAAGAACCGATATCAATTCCATCATGATCATCGGCGCGGGTCCTATTATCATTGGCCAGGCCTGCGAATTTGACTACTCCGGCGCGCAAGCCTGCAAGGCGCTCCGCGAAGAGGGCTACCGGGTCATTTTGGTCAACTCCAACCCCGCCACGATCATGACCGACCCGGAGATGGCCGACGCCACCTATATCGAGCCGATCACGCCTGAAATTGTCGCCAAAATTATCGAAAAAGAACGCCCCGACGCGCTACTGCCCACGATGGGCGGCCAGACCGGGCTGAACACATCTCTGGCGCTGGAAGAAATGGGCGTCCTCGAAAAATACAATGTCGAGATGATCGGTGCCACCCGTGAAGCCATCGAGATGGCCGAGGACCGCAAACTCTTCCGCGAGGCTATGGACCGATTGGGCATTGAGAACCCCAAAGCCACCATCGTCACAGCGCCAAAGAACGCGCAGGGCAAATATGACGTCAAAGCCGGCGTGCAAATCGCCATCGACGCGCTGGAAGAGGTGGGCCTGCCCGCCATCATCCGCCCCGCCTTCACCATGGGCGGCACGGGCGGCGGCGTGGCCTATAACCGCGACGATTACGAGGCGATCTGCCATTCCGGCCTCGACGCCTCCCCCGTGGGTCAAATCCTTGTGGATCAGTCACTTCTGGGCTGGAAAGAATATGAAATGGAGGTCGTGCGCGACCATGCAGATAACGCGATCATCGTCTGCTCCATCGAAAACGTGGACCCGATGGGCGTGCATACTGGCGACAGCATCACCGTGGCCCCGGCCCTGACGCTGACCGATAAAGAATACCAGATCATGCGCAACCACTCCATCGCCGTGCTGCGCGAAATCGGGGTGGAGACCGGCGGCTCCAACGTGCAATGGGCCGTGAACCCCGCTGACGGGCGCATGGTCGTGATCGAGATGAACCCGCGTGTCTCCCGCTCCTCCGCGCTTGCCTCAAAAGCCACCGGTTTCCCCATCGCCAAGATCGCAGCAAAGCTGGCCGTGGGCTATACGCTGGACGAGCTAGACAATGACATCACCAAGGTCACGCCCGCCTCTTTCGAACCGACGATTGACTATGTCGTCACCAAAATCCCGCGCTTCGCCTTCGAAAAATTCCCCGGCGCCGAGCCCTATCTGACAACGGCCATGAAATCCGTGGGCGAGGCCATGTCCATCGGCCGCACCATCCACGAGTCGATGCAAAAGGCCCTCGCCTCTATGGAAACCGGCCTGACCGGCTTTGACGAGATCGAGATCGACGGCATGCCCGGCACCGATGCCGTCCAATGGCAGACCACGGAAAGTGACATCATCCCGCGCATCGTGGTCGGCAAAACCGCCACCGCGCAGGACGCCATCGACAAGACCCTGACCCGCGAGCTGGCCAAGCCCACGCCAGACCGCCTGCGTGTCATCGCCCACGCCATGCGCTTTGGCTTCTCCAATGACGAGATCAACGAGATCACCCGTTTTGATCCGTGGTTCCTCGCCCGCATCCGCGAGATCATCGCCGCCGAAGCTCAAGTCGCCAAAGACGGGCTGCCGATGTCTGAAGAAGGCCTGCGCAAACTGAAAATGATGGGCTTCAGCGACGCAAGGCTGGCCAAGCTGACGGGCCGCAACGAGCAAGACGTCCGCAAGGCGCGCCTGAACCTTGGCGTGGTCGCCTGCTTCAAACGCATCGACACCTGCGCCGCCGAGTTCGAGGCGCAGACCCCCTACATGTATTCCACCTACGAGGCCCCGATGATGGGGGAGGTCGAGTGCGAGGCCCGGCCGTCTGACGCCAAAAAAGTCGTCATCCTCGGCGGCGGCCCCAACCGCATCGGCCAGGGGATCGAGTTCGACTATTGCTGCGTCCACGCCTGCTATGCCCTGACGAAGGCGGGCTACGAGACCATCATGATCAACTGCAACCCCGAAACCGTGTCGACCGACTATGACACCTCCGACCGCCTCTATTTCGAGCCGCTCACCTTCGAGCACGTCATGGAAGTCCTCCGCGTCGAGCAGGAAAAAGGCGAGCTGCACGGCGCTATCGTCCAATTCGGCGGCCAGACCCCGCTGAAAATTGCGCAAGCGCTGCAGGACGAGGGTATTCCCATCCTCGGCACCACCCCGGACGCGATTGATCTGGCCGAGGACCGCGAGCGGTTCCAGCAGCTGGTGCAATCTCTGGGCCTCAAGCAACCCCATAACGCGCTGGCCCATTCCGACGCCGAAGCCCTTGAGAAAGCGACAGAAATCGGCTTCCCACTGGTCATCCGCCCCTCCTACGTCTTGGGCGGCCGCGCCATGGAAATCGTCCGCGATCAGGCCCAGTTAGAGCGCTACATCTCGGAAGCCGTGGTCGTCTCCGGCGACAGTCCCGTGCTTCTCGACAGCTACCTCTCAGGTGCTGTGGAGCTTGACGTCGACGCGCTCTGCGACGGCACGCAAGTCCACGTCTCCGGCATCATGCAACATATCGAGGAGGCGGGCGTGCATTCCGGCGACAGCGCCTGCTCCCTGCCGCCCTACTCCCTCTCCGACGAAATCATCCAGGAAATCCGCCGCCAGACGGAGGCGCTGGCAAAGGCCCTCCACGTCGTCGGCCTGATGAACGTGCAATACGCCATCAAATCAGGCGAGATCTTCCTGATCGAGGTCAACCCCCGCGCCTCGCGCACCGTGCCTTTCGTCGCCAAGGCCGTCGGCTCCCCCATCGCCGCCATCGCCGCCCGCGTCATGGCTGGCGAAAAGCTGAAAGACTTCGACCTCGTCGACCCGATGATCGACAGCTTCGCCGTCAAAGAAGCCGTGCTCCCCTTCGCCCGCTTCCCCGGCGTCGACACCATCCTCGGCCCCGAAATGCGCTCCACCGGAGAGGTCATGGGCTCCGACCCCACCTTCGCCGGAGCCTTCCTCAAGGCGCAAATGGGCGCGGGCACCGAGCTGCCGCAAAACGGGACCGGCAAGGTCTTCATCTCCATCCGCAACGAGGACAAAACCCCCGCCATGCTGCAAGCCGTGCAAACGGTTCACGCGCTGGGCCACAAGCTCCTCGCCACCCGCGGCACCGCCGCATGGCTGACGGACGCCGGTCTGGACGTCGAGACGGTGAACAAGGTCTACGAGGGCCGCCCCTCCGTGGTCGATCAGCTCAAAGACGGGCTCATCTCACTGGTCTTCAACACCACCGAAGGCGCGCAAGCGGTTGAGGACAGCCGAGACATCCGCTCCATCGCCCTCTACGACAAAATCCCCTACTACACGACGGCTGCAGGCACACAGGCCGCGGCTATGGCGATGCAGGCAAGGGTTGAGGGGGATGTCGGGGTTATGGCGTTGCAGGGTTAGTCTTTTGTAGCCAGTTTCAGCATCTGACTGTGGTATAACTGAAGCCGGTCAAAATGAGCGTCCATTGCCCGCGAGACTTCCGAAGAATTCTTGATCGCCAAGAAATGTCCAACGATCGCCGCATAGTGGTCCGCCTGTCTAGGCAGGCGTTGTTCCGGCGATAGCTTGTCGGCCAACTCTCTTTCACTCATCACCTGAACTTGCTGGGCAGGGTAGGGCAATGTGAAGTTGGCTTCCGGCAAAGGCGGTATCTTCCCGTTCATAAGCTGCGATTGGTTGTCATAGGTATGGAATAGTCCGGCCTCGAGCAAACCCAGCTGTTCTTTATCTGGACAAGGGAACGCCCATACATAGGCAACTTCCCATATATCAATCTGGCGGTTCGCTATAATATCAGAGCGTGCTGAGGTCAGATGTCGCTGAACTCGTTGACGAATTCAGTCGCGGGACTGGCCCACATATAGTGGTACGTTGTCCAGGTCAGCAAGAACGTAGACGCCAATCTCTCTGGTTAAGGTTCCGACCGCTTTGCGCCGAAAGTCAAAATCAGTACCCACTACTCCGCTGCCACCAGCAATGTCTGGTCTGCAAGTAGGTTGGAAAACAGATTGTCGTTCAGATACCGCACGACCGGTACCGCAACACCGTCCCCCATAATATGATACCCTTCGTTATAAGAGTTCGGCAACTTGTAGCTATCTTCTAGCCCCATCAATCGCGCTGCCTCGCGGACGCCTAACAGCCGAGATCGAGTGGCTGAGCCTTGCACCTCAACAAGCAACTGACGGCTTGAACCTCCACCGGGGGTGCGAAGGCATCCGGAAACGCCATCAAACCGAACTTCTGCACGCTGAACTTTTCGCCCTTTGTCATCTAGCCGTGTGCGCTTGTACACAAATCCAATTTCGCGGCGACCGGACGCTGCCGCTTCAACAAGTTTCCGAAGGTTAACTTCGCTCATCATCGAAATCAGTCTTTGCGTTTCGTCCTTCGTGTGCCAACGAACGTCTGAAGGGTTACTCTGAACTATTTCGAAAATCGGCTGCGGTTTGCCTTGGAACGCGGGCAAATCCCACCAAACCCAGCTTTGTTTCAGCGTTTCTGGAAGACTCTTAAAAGCATCTTCAATGCGTTTACCGCCAAGCCATACTCTGGATTGGTCTCCGACCAACCGTCCAATGCTAGAGTTCTGTTTCCGCACACCTACAATGAAAAGCCTTGGTCTTGATTGCGGAACAAAATGCACTGCATCAATTATCATTGCTCCGAAAATATATCCTCTACGTTCAAATGCACGACACATCTCCGCAAAATCTTTTCCAGAGTTAGATTTTAGCGAACCAACTACATTCTCCACAGCCACAATTTCGGGCTGACGGTTGTCGCAAATGAGCTCGTCAATCACGCGCCAGAATTCGAAATACGTACCAGATCGCCCACCGCGCAGCCCCGCTCCCTTGCCAGCCACAGATAAATCCTGGCAGGGCGACGATCCCCACACCAAAGATGGCGTGCCACTGACATCCTGAGCACACACCAGCGCAATGTCCCGCTCAAGCAACACGTCAGAATGGGCATTGTTTGCGCGGTAAGTAGCTGTCTTCTTGGGATCAAAATCATTCGCGAACACGCAATCCCAGTCAGAGCCAAGCGCTTTGCTTACCATCCCACCACCAGCGAAAAACTCTGCAAACTGCTTCCGCATAACCATCCTCAAGCCAAACCTGTTTTCGGTTTGTTCCAATGACCTTAATATTTAGATAATTGCAAAGGAATAGCAATAAGGAGTCTATCACTTCTAGCTAAACTCCTCACCGCCTGCTCTTCAACACCGCCGACCTTGTCGGCTGTCCGCAAGACACGGAAAACCTCGGCGTTTTCATCACCGAGACGGGTGCTGTGGAGGTGGCCAGAAAAGACGGCTACATCCTCTATTCCATCCCCCGCAGGTAGCGCAAAACGCTTGTTTCAGCCCTCCGCGTCGTCTTACCGCCGCGCGAAGGCCTTGGTCCACATCTTCTCCGTGTCCCCGACCAGCGGCCGGCGCGTGTGCTCTTCATCATCGACGTACTCCCGGAAGCGCGCGCCGTCCTGAAGCAAGTTGGACAGCCGCGCATGCATGTAGCAGCGCAGCACGTCATTCATGCGGCTTTGAAACCCTTGGCCCGTGCCGCGGAAAAACTTCACCACGTCACTGTCGAGCCTGAGCGTCATCCGCTCCTTCACCCCGCGCCGTGGCGCGTCCGCGATTTGCTGCCAGCCCTGAGGCAGCGCAAACAGGTCGGCCTGCAATTGGTGATGCAGGTCGTAATTGAGCTCTTTCATCAGATCGAGCAGGAAGTAGTGATGCCGCCTTTGCGGCGTCGTCATCCGGGCGCGGACGGTTTTCTCTTCCATGACATATCCCCCTTTTCGCTGCTGGAACGCAGGGGGTTCTCTGCCAAATAGGTTAACAAGCCGTCACCCCACCGTTTGCGGGACGCTGTCACGACGGGATGTGTACAGGTTGTGTACGGGATGTGTCTGTGGCTTGGGCGGCTTCGGGGAAAGGTTAACGCCGCGCCAAATCCGGGTCAGCTGCGGCCGGATTCCTCTTCCAGATGCAGCTTCATCTCCACCAGAACCTTTTGCAAAGCGAGGGTTTCCGTCAGCATCCGTTTGGCCTCGTTCGCGGTGATCACGCCGTCCTCAATGGACAGGTTATATTCGCCCATCAACAGCGCAAACCGCTGCGCCAGCGCCACGATATCCGAATTGACGCTTTCGCTGTTGCGCTGCCGATTTCCGTTTGATGACAAGGTGTTACCGTTCACCTCGGCCAGCGCCGTGGTGACGTGGGGGTAACTTGCGGACGCCTCCAAAGCAACCACGGCGTCGATCGGCATATAGCGGTCGGTATGCTCAAGATTGTCCGAGTAATAGCGCCCCAACGTGGCCTTAGAGCGCCCCGTCAGCTTGCACGCAGCCTCAATGCCCACGTCTTTGACGAGGGCCTCGGTGTGCTTCTTGAGATATTTGAAATGCGACGACATTTTTTCCCCTTTATCGCATCATTATCATTAGTTTAAAGGCTCATAGCACTATTCCGATCCACCTGCCAAGGCATGACGGAACCCGGTTGACGTACGGGCAACCGCCCGTTGAACTGAACCGCAAAGAACGCTAGACGGCGATCCATGGCCAAGCTGTATTTCCACTACTCCACAATGAACGCCGGCAAGTCGACCTTGCTGCTGCAAGCCGCGCATAATTATCAAGAAATGGGCATGGAGTGCTTGCTGCTCACCGCCAATTTCGATGACCGCGCGGGCACCGGCCAAATCGGCAGCCGCATCGGTTTTGCCAAACCCGCCATCACCTACGGCACGCAGGACGATCTGTTCGCGATCATCGAAGCCCGCATCGCCAAAGGCCCCCTCGCCTGCGTCATGGTCGACGAGGCGCAATGGATGTCCAAAGAACAAGTTTGGCAGCTTGCCCGCGCCGTCGATGATCTGGGCGTTCCGGTCATGTGCTACGGCCTACGTGTCGACTTCCGTGGAGAATTATTTCCCGGCTCCGCCACCCTGCTGGCCCTGGCCGACGAGATGCGCGAGGTCCGCACCATCTGCCATTGCGGGCGCAAGGCCACGATGGTGATCCGTAAAGGGGCCGACGGCGAGGCAGTGACCGACGGCGCGCAGGTGCAAGTGGGCGGCAACGAAACCTACGTGTCGCTGTGCAGACGCCATTGGCGGGAAGCGACAGGAAACTAGATCGCGAACTAGACTGAGAACTAAACCGGGTTCGGCACCGTCTTTCCGTCAAAATACGCATGTAGATTGGCCAAGGCCATGCGGCCCATATCCTCCCGGACCTCCAAAGCATTGGTGCCCAGATGCGGCAGCAGCGTGACGTTCTCCATCGCCCTCAAAGCCTCAGGCACCACCGGCTCATGCTCGTAGACGTCTAGCCCGGCACCTGCCAATTGCCCGGCCTTCAAGGCTGCAATCAGCGCCGTCTCATCCACCACATCGCCGCGTGAAATGTTAACCAGAATGGCGTGCGGCTGCATGGCCCCCAGCACATTGGCATCAACCAAGTGCCGCGTCTCAGGGCCGCCCGGCGTGGCCACGAACACGATATCGGCGGCCTGCGCCACCTCCGCCATTGAGCCCAGCTGCGTGGCATGCGGCACCGACTTCTCGGACCGGTTCGCAAAGACAATTCTGCAGCCAAATCCGCCATGACACCGCTGCGCGATGGCCTGCCCGATCCGGCCCATCCCTATGATCCCAACGGTTTTCCCGCTGATATGCAGCCCCAGCATTTGCGTCGGCTGCCAGCCGCCCCAGCCGCCGGAGCGTACCAGCCGCTCCCCCTCGCCCGCGCGGCGCGCGGTCATCAGCATCAGCGTGATCGCGATATCCGCCGTGGCATCGGTGACAGCGCCGGGCGTGTTGCTGACCACCAGCCCCCGCGCCTGCGCCGCCGCCACGTCGATATGGTTAAAGCCGACCCCGAAATTGGCGATGATCCCGCAGCGCAGATCCGCGCAGCCTCTGATCGCCGCCTCGGATACATCATCCCCCAGCGTCGGCAGGATCGCGTCATAGGACCCCAGCGCGTCAGAGACCTCTTCAGCACTCATAGACGCCTCCGTCTCGCGCAGGGTCACGTCGTAGCGCTCTCGCGCCTCGGCCAAAACGCTGTCAGGCAGGCGTTTGGAAATCAGCAGCGTCTTCATCAATACAGTCTTCCACCCATGGGCACGTCCTTGTCGGGGACCAGCAGCACGACCTCGCCGTCTTCGTCCGGCACGCCCAAAACCAAGACCTCCGACATCACTGGCCCGATCTGGCGGGGCGGGAAATTCACCACCGCCATCACCCGTTTGCCGGGCAGCTCCTCAGGCGTGTAATGCCGGGTGATCTGGGCGGAGCTTTTCTTCTCGCCCAGCTCTTTCCCGAAATCGACCCAGAGCTTGATCGCGGGTTTGCGGGCCTCCGGAAACGCCTCGGCGCGGGTGATCTGGCCCACGCGAATATCCACCTTCATGAAATCGTCAAAACTGATCATCCGCGCAGTTCCCGGCCTCGGTTTGTCGCGGCGGCGACGGCCTCGCCCACCAGCTTCGGGAAGCCCCGGTCTTCATCCATCAACACCTCCAACGCGGCCTGCGTGGTGCCGTTCGGGCTGGTCACGTTGACGCGCAATTGCGACGGGCTGTCCTCCGCCTGCATCGCCAACTGGCCCGCACCCGCCACGGTGGCCTTGGCCAGTTTCATCGCCAGCTCAGCCGACAGGCCCTGCGCCTGCCCCGCTGCGGCCATGGTTTCGATCAGGTGAAACACGTAAGCAGGCCCCGAGCCGGACACTCCGGTCACCGCGTCAATATCTTCTTCATCATTCAGCCGTACAACCTCGCCCACGGCCCGCAGCAAGGCCTCCGCCAAATCCATATCGCTGTCACGGGTCAGAGCATTGCCAACAATCGCGGTGATGCCCATGCCAATCGCTGCCGGGGTGTTGGGCATGGACCGTATGATCCGTGCGGACGGTCCGAACGCGGCCTCAAAGGCCGCAATCGGCGTGCCCGCCGCGATGGAGAGATATACAGTGTCATCGCCGAACCCCTGAAGCGCTGGCAGCGCGTCGCCCATCATTTGCGGCTTGACCGCAATCAACACCAAAGCAGGCGCGTCCGGCAGCACGGCGTTCACATGCACCCCCTGCGCCAGCAGCCAGTCCGAGGGTTTGGGGTCAATCACATAGACAGCGGCAGCATCAACGCCCTGCGCCAGCCAGCCTTCCAGCAGCGCGGAGCCCATCTTGCCGCAGCCCAGCAACACCAGCCCGCGCGTGTTAATTGTCGTTAAATCCATCGCCATCCCCGGTTCATTGGGGGCAAAGATTAGGCGCGCCCGTAAGCCTCTGCAATGGCAACCTGCATCGCCTCGGCGGGGGTCCGGTCGCCCCAGCACACCAGCTGGAACGCCGGATAAAGCCGCTCGGAGGCCAGCACCGCAGCAGCCAGCATCCGGTCTATCTGATCCGCGCCCGCCCCCGCGCCGCCCGACAAGAGCAACCCGTAGCGATACACCATCAGCTTTTGCGCCCGCCAATAGCTAAACGCCCCGGTCCAGCACGTGTCATTGGCGCGGTTGAGCACCTCATAAAGCGCAGGCAGCCGCTCTGGCGGCGGCTCCATCTCGAAGGTGGAGACCATCCGCAGCGTCTCGTCATGGCTCGACCAGGCAAGGGTGATGGAATAGGTCCGCCACTGGCCCTCGATGGCCATGGCGATCTGGTCTTCGGCGACACGGTCGAAGTCCCATTCATGCTGTTCGGCAAGGGATTCCACCAAATCAATCGGGTGGAGATCCTCCGTGTCGAGGAAATGTTCCAGCTGCGTCATATGCGGCCCCTAACTGCTCTGGTGCCTGTGACGTTGATCGCCACTAAGCACTGGGTCCAAATCAAAGAGTGGCTAGGATCATCGCCAACTCATACCAAATATGGTGTGCTTTAGGGGCCTGTCTGTAAAGCGCTTATTTCGGGTTACCCACAACAGATTGTGGTTTTGCACAGGGTGACCGCTAGGGCGCTAGGTTATCCACCGGACCCGCAGACCGCGCAATCCGGGCGACGTGCCACCTTGATCACGCGGCTTTCCGCATAGAGCAAATCATAGATCATCAGCCGCCCCTGCAAGCCTTGTCCGGCCCCGGTGATCCACTTGATCGCCTCCCCCGCCATCATCGAGCCCATCACGCCCGGCAATGCCCCGACCACGCCCGCCTCGGCGCAAGACGGGGCCAATTCTGCCGCAGGAGCTTTGGGGAAGACGCAGGCATAGCAGGGCGCATCCGCGCTGGGATCATAGAGGCTGATCTGCCCCTCCCATTGCGTGATTGCCGCCGAAATCAACGGCTTGCCCGCTGCAACGCAAGCCGCATTCACGGCGTAGCGCGTCTCGAAATTGTCGGTGCCGTCCAGCATGATGTCATACTCCGAGACCAGCTCCGCCGTGTCCTCGCGGCCCAGACGGCGTTGGTACAGCTTCACGTCAACGAACGGGTTCTGCGCCAGCAGCGCATCCGCCGCCGACTGGGTTTTGGGCCGGTCAATATCCGAGTCCCGGTGAATCACCTGCCGTTGCAGATTGCTGACAGAGACCGTGTCATCATCCACAATCCCAATCGTCCCAACCCCGGCGGCCGCCAGATATTGCAACGCCGGAGCCCCCAGCCCGCCAGCGCCCACCACCAGCACTTTGGCCGCTTTCAGCTTCTTCTGCCCCGGACCACCGATCTCCCGCAGCACAATATGGCGCGCGTAGCGATCCAGCTCTGCGCTGCTGAACGCGCCGCTGGACACAGGCGCAGGCGCCTCAGCCTTATCATGGCGCGCGCGCAAGAGGCCCAGTGCAAAGCTGTAGCCCCCCGCCAGCGCTGCCAGCCCCAGCACTATCAGCCAATTGCCCAAGGACCCGCCCGTGGCCTCTTTCAGCGCATGTCCGGCGGGCAAAGTTGCCTGAAGGATTACGACCGCCAGAATGACCAAGCCCGGCAGCAACAATCGCGCCAGTTTTGACGCACCCATGACGCGGCCCAGCACGTACAGCCCTGCGGCCAGCAGCAGAACGACGCCCATCAGCCCCTCCCGGTGGAGCCGAACCCGCCCGCGCCGCGCGGCGTCTCGTCAAGCGTATCGACCTGCGCAAACTGCGCCTGCACGACGGGGGCCACCACCAGCTGCGCGATCCGGTCACCATGTTCGATGACAAAAGGCGCGTCGCCGTGGTTGATCACGATCACCCCCAACGCGCCCCGGTAGTCGCTGTCAATCGTGCCGGGCGTGTTGGGCAGGCTGATCCCATGTTTCAGCGCCAAGCCGGAACGGGGCCGTATCTGCGCCTCAAACCCATGCGTAAGCGCGATCTTTAACCCGGTGGGCACCAGCGCCCACGCGCCGGGCGCAAGTATCACGGAGGCCTTGTTTTCTAGGTTCGCCCGCAGGTCCGCCCCCGCAGCTCCAGAGGTCTCATAGCGCGGCAGACCAAGGCTCTGATCCGCGCCTTCGGCCCAAGTGACCTGCACCGTGACGCTCACGCCAGCGCTTCCGCGATCTGTGCCGCAATCCGCGCGGCCACCTGGGCTTTGCTCATACGCGGCCAGCTGTCAGCGCCCTTGTCCGAGATCACCGTCACCGCGTTTTCATCCCCGCCCATAATGCCCGTCTCCGGGCTGACATCATTGGCGATGATCCAGTCACAGCCTTTGCGGTCGCGTTTGGCCGTCGCGTTTTCAATGACGTCCTGCGTCTCGGCGGCGAAGCCCACCACCAAACCCGGACGCCCCTTTTTCATCTGCGCCACTGAGGCCAGAATGTCCGGGTTTTCCGCAAATTCTAGCTTGGGCAACCCGGCTTTGCTCTTCTTGATCTTATTGTTAGACGCGCTCGCCACCCGCCAATCGGCGACAGCGGCGGCAAACACAGCCGCGTCCACGGGCAAAGCGTTTTGCACGGCCTCCAGCATCTCAGCTGCGGTCTGAACGGCCACGACTTTCACACCCTCGGGTGGCGCAACATCAGCCGGGCCTGTCACGAAGGTCACCTCCGCGCCCAGCGCCGACAGCGCGCGCGCCACCGCCGTGCCTTGCGCGCCAGAAGAGCGATTGGCGATGTAGCGCACCGGGTCAATCCGCTCATGCGTTGGGCCTGAGGTCACCAAGATTTTCTTGCCCTTCAATGGCCCGTCCACCAGCGCTGCGGCCACGGCCTCCACAATCGCCAAAGGCTCCGACATGCGCCCCGGCCCGTATTCGCCGCAGGCCATGTCGCCCTCGTCGGGGCCGGTCACAAGGATGCCGTCTGCCTGCAGCACTGCCAGATTTCGCTGCGTCGCGGGGTGCTGCCACATGCGCACATTCATCGACGGCGCGATCAGCACGCGCTTATCCGTCGCTAAAAGCAAAGTGGAGGCCAGATCATTGGCCAGCCCGTTTGCCATCTTCGCCATCAGATCCGCTGTTGCGGGGGCCACCACAATCAGGTCTGCCGCGCGGCTCAGCTCGATATGGCCCATCTCGGCCTCATCGGTCAGGTTGAACAGGTCGCGGTACACTTTCTGGGCGGACAAAGCGGAGGCGCTGAGCGGCGTCACAAACTCCTCCGACGCTTTTGTCAGAACAGGCGTCACCTCCGCGCCCTGTTCGCGCAGCTTGCGGATCAGGTCGAGCGATTTGAACGCGGCAATGCCGCCTCCGATGATCAGAAGAATGCGCTTTCCGGCAAGCATAATCGTGGTCCTTCACCTATCAACCTATTGACAGGTAAGGCCTGTTTGCCTCGGGAGCAATGATTTGCTGGCCTAAGCCCTCTCGCACAAAATCAATGCGCGAGGAACTCATGCACCTCGGCGGCATCCGTTTCCAGCGACTTGCGCATCTTGGCAAAGGCCGCCGCTTCCAACTGACGGACCCGCTCTTTGCTCAAGCCCAGCTCGTTGCCCAAGCATTCCAGCGTCCTTGGGGTCTCGCGCAGTTTGCGCTCCCGGACAATGAATTGCTCACGGTCATTCAGCTTGGTCATGGCGGTCACCAGCCAGCCGCGCAGCGCGTCGTTGTCATGTTTGAATGCAACGGTTTCCTCGGCCTGCGGGCCTTCATCTTCCAGCGCATCAATCCATTCGCGACCTTCATCCTCGGTCGATTGCGTGGCGTTCAGGGAGAAGTCGGAACCGGACAAACGCCCTTCCATCATCTCGACGTCATGCAGCGGCACGCCCACCTCAACGGAGATCATTTCGCGCATCTGGTAGCGGTCCAGAGCCTCGCCCCGCTGCGCCGCTTCACGCTCCAGTCGCGCCTGAACACGGCGCATGTTGAAAAACAGGGATTTCTGCGAGGAGGTCGAGCCAGTGCGCACCATCGACCAGTTGCGCATCACGTGGTCTTGGATCGAGGCCTTAATCCACCACACCGCATAGGTAGAGAACCGCACCCCACGGTCAGGATCAAACTTGTCAGCGGCTTTCATCAGACCAAGGCCCGCTTCTTGGATCAAATCATTCATCGGAGCGCCGTAGCGTTTGAACTTGGCGGCCATCGAAATCGCGAGGCGCATGTAGGCGGTGATCAGGCGATGCAGCGCTTCTTCGTCCCGATCGTCTCGCCAGGCATAGGCCAGCTTCAACTCGGTTTCGGCATCCAACAACTCGGCTTTCATTGCCGTGCGGGACAATGTGCGGTCGTAATTTGCATCTAGCGCCATGTCGTATCCCCCATACTTAATTTTGCGTGGCGATTTACTTGGTAGTCGTGTTCATTACGGACAAGATCGAGATCTGGATCAAAGGAAACCATCAGTGGGCATGATACCGCATATTTCAATGGTGATTGGTGGGGCCGCATCTGGCAAATCAGATTTCGCTGAACAACTCGTGATCGGCACCGGGTTACCGCGGACATATATCGCCACCGCGCAAGCGTTTGACGCTGAGATGCGCGCCAAGATTGCCCGCCACCAACAGACCAGAAGCGGCCTCGGCTGGCAGACGGTCGAAGAGCCCGTCGACCTTCCCGCTGCTCTCTCGGCCCAGGCGACTGGCACCGCAATCTTGCTAGATTGCGCCACGCTTTGGCTGTCCAATCTACTTCTGGCAGAGGCTGATATTTCGCGTGCATCCGATCAGTTCTTTGCCCAGCTGGAACGTCAGACCGGGCCAGTGACTATCGTCACAAACGAATTGGGGAACGGAATTGTTCCCGAGAATAATCTCGCGCGCGCCTTTGTCGACATTCAAGGCCGGTTCAACCAGCGCCTTGCCCGACGCGCGGAGCTTGTTGTGCAGGTCACCGCAGGTCTGCCGCTGGCCTTGAAAGGTCAGCTGCCTGAGGTAAAAACATGACCCGCTGGTGGTGGGTGCGGCACGGGCCCACGCATCAAAAAGCCCTTACAGGCTGGCGCGACGTGCCTGCCGACCTCAGCGACACTGCACAAATTGCGCGGCTGATGGACCATCTTCCAGATGCAGCCGTCTTGATCAGCTCTGATCTGCAACGCGCCGCCGCCACGGCAGATGCGATCCAGACCAAACAGCACCGCCTGCCCCATGAGCCCCGCTTACGGGAGCTGAATTTCGGCATCTGGGACGGCATGATGTTCAACGACGTCGCCGCCCGCGACCCGGAGCTGTCGCGAACCTATTGGGAGGCCCCCGGCGACGTGCGCGCACCCGACGGCGAAAGCTGGAACGACGCCGCCGCCCGTGCCGCCCAAGTGGTGGACGCGCTCAATGATGAGGGGCATAGCGACATCATCGCCGTCGCCCATTTCGGCATCATCCTGACCCAGCTTCAACGCGCCTCCGGCAAGACCGCCTATGACACGCTGGCCCAACCCATCGACCCGCTTTCCGTGACGGAGCTGCACCATGATGCCGGAGTTTGGAACGTGGCCTCCGTCAATCACATCCCGTGATGAGGCCCGTCATAAATCACAATTTCTTGAACCGGTTGGCTCCGGGTTAGGCTCCTTTCATGACCTATGATCTTTACCTTGGCGACCGCAGCTATTCGAGCTGGTCCCTGCGTGGCTGGCTGGTGTTCGAGAAATTCAACATCCCCGTCCGCTCCCATTTTGTGGATTTCAGCAAAACCGACGGCGTCGCCGCGCAATTGGCCGAAATCGCCCCGGCCCGTACCGTCCCTGCGTTGAAGCTAGAAAGCGGCATCGTGGTTTCCGAGTCGCTTGCCATCGCCGAAGAACTGGCCTCCCGCCACCCCGAGGCTGGCCTCTGGCCCACAGACCCAAACGCCCGCGCCTTGGCCAGAAATCTGGCCTCCGAAATGCATGCAGGCTTCGGGGCCTTGCGTGATTTCTGCCCAATGAACCTGCGGCTGGCCTATAAGGACGTGCCTGTGCCGGAGGAGGTAGAACGCGATCTGCGCCGGCTGGAAGTGATCTGGTTCCAAGCGCGCCAAGCCACCAATCCGCAGGGCCCTTGGCTCGCCGGGGATTACTCCATCGCTGACGCGTTCTACGCCCCGGTGGCCGCCCGCATCGCGGGTTACGGTCTTTCTGTAAATGCTGACGCACAAGCCTATGTCGACGCCCATCTGCAAGACCCAGCCTTTCGCCGCTGGCGCGCCATGGGCTTTGCATCTGGCGAAGTGCTCGAATGGTACAAGCGCCCCTACACCCTGTCAGACTGGCCCGGCCCGGACCCACTGGCCGCCAAACCCGTGCAGGACGGCACGCCGGAAAACACAGCCTGCCCCTATTCGCAAAAGCCCGTGACCCATTTGGCCGAGATCGACGGTCGCATCTTCGGCTTCTGCAACGCGTTTTGCCGCGACAAAACCGTGGCCGACCCCGAGGCCTGGCCGAAATTCATGGCCATTTACCACTCATAAACCTTACCGCCTTAGCCGTTAACCCGTTTTAACGCCCGATTTAACGGTTGAGGAAAAACCTATGGTGTCTCGGACATACACGGTCGCCTTTGAAGGGATCGAGGCGCGCATGGTCGAAGTGCAATGCGCGGTTTCTGCAGGGCTGCCCTCCTTTTCCATCGTGGGGCTTGCCGACAAGGCCGTCAGCGAAGCGCGCGACCGGGTCCGCAGCGCCTTGACCGCCATGTCCATCGCCATGCCCTCCAAGCGGATCACCATCAACCTGTCCCCCGCCGACATGCCCAAAGAGGGCTCGCATTTCGATCTGCCCATCGCATTGTGCTTGCTGGCAGCCCTCGACATTTTGCCACAAGATGAGGTGCAGGCGACGGTCTCCTTGGGTGAGCTTTCGCTCGACGGCTCCCTCGTCCCGGTGATCGGTACCCTGCCCGCAGCCTTGGCGGCAGCTCAGGAAGACTGCACGCTGCTCTGCCCCGACGCTTGCGGCGCGGAGGCTGCTTGGGTCGATTCAACCCGCGTTCTCGCCGCCAAATCCCTGCATGCCTGCATTCAGCATTTCAACGGGCACGCGCCCTTGCAGCCCTCGGTTCCCGGCGAGGTCGCGCGGTCCCAACACGCCAAATGCCTGCGCGACGTGAAAGGTCAGGAACGCGCCAAACGCGCGCTCGAAATTGCCGCCGCCGGACGCCACCACTTGCTGCTGGTGGGCACGCCCGGCTCCGGCAAATCCATGCTGGCTGCACGATTGCCCGGCATTCTGCCGCCCCTGATGCCCGAGGAAGCGTTGGAAACCTCGATGATCCACTCGCTCGCCGGGCTGCTGGACGAGGGCGGCATATCGCGCGACCGGCCCTTCAGGACCCCGCATCACACGGCCTCCATGGCTGCGATTGTTGGCGGCGGGCGCGGGGCCAAACCCGGTGAGATTTCGCTGGCCCATAACGGCGTGCTGTTCATGGACGAGTTCCCCGAATACCCTCGCGCCGTCCTTGAAACCCTGCGCCAACCGATCGAGACCGGCGACGTTGTCGTGGCCCGCGCCAATGCCCATGTGAAATACCCGTGCAAATTCATGCTGGTCGCCGCCGCCAATCCTTGTCGCTGTGGCTACATGACCGACGCCGCCCGCGCCTGCGCCCGTGCGCCGGGCTGCGGGGACGATTATATGGGGCGGATTTCCGGCCCCCTGATGGACCGGTTCGATCTGCGCATCGACGTCCCGCCCGTGGCCTTTACCGATCTGGACCTGCCCGCCTCCGGCGACACATCAGAAGAGATATCCGAACGCGTCGCCCAAGCCCGCCAGCGACAATCAGCGCGCTATGACGGCATAGACGACGTGCGGGTGAATGCCGATGTGGATGGGGAATTGCTGAAAAAGGTCACGTCGCTCGACAGCGAGGGCGCGGATTTGCTGCTGCGCGCGGCAGAGCATTACAGCCTCTCGGCCCGCAGCTACCACCGCGTGCTACGCGTCGCGCGCACGATTGCTGATTTGGCAGGCAGCGAGGGCGTGTCCTCCAACCATGTTGCGGAGGCCGTCAGCTACCGCGTGGCAAGCTAGGCCCGGCCCACGCGCCCCTCGATGGCTTCCCACAGCTTGGCGGTGACATTCACACCATTGAACCGTTCCAGCTCTTGTAGGCCCGTTGGCGAGGTCACGTTGATCTCCGTCAGCCAGCCGCCAATGACATCGATGCCGACAAAAACCTGCCCGTGATCTTTCAGATCCTTGCCGATGCGCGCGCAAATCTCCAGATCGCGCTCCGTCAGCTCCGTCTTCTCGGCCCGGCCACCTACATGCATATTCGAGCGCGTCTCGCCCGCAGCAGGCACCCGGTTGATGCCGCCGACAGGCTCCCCGTCGATCAGGATCACGCGCTTGTCGCCCTTGGCCACATCGGGCAGGAATTTCTGCATGATCAGCGGCTCGCGGTTGATGCCGGCAAACAGCTCATGCAGGGAGTTGAGGTTGCGGTCTTCCTTGGTCAGCTTGAACACCCCCGCGCCGCCATTGCCGTAAAGCGGCTTGAGAATAACGTCGCCATGCGCCTCCTTGAACGCCGTCAACGCGCCCAGATCCCGCGCAATCGCGGTGGGAGGCGTGAGGTCCGGGTAGTCCAGAACCTTCAGTTTCTCAGGCCAGTTGCGCACCCATGTCGGGTCATTGACGACCAAAGTTTCGGGGTGGATGCGGTCCAGCAGATGCGTGGTGGTGATGTAGCCCATGTCAAAAGGCGGGTCTTGACGCAGCCAGACGACATCCCAATCGGCGAGGTCAATCTCAGCCACAGCGCCAAGCGTGAAATGGTTGCCCTTCTCGCGGCGCACCTCCAAGGGCCAGCCTTTAGCCAGCACCCGGCCCTCCCGGTAGGCCAGCATATCAGGTGTGTAGAAAAACAGGCTGTGGCCACGGGCTTGCGCCTCTTCGGCGATGCGAAAGCTGCTATCCCCGTCGATATCAATCGCGTCGATCGGGTCCATCTGGATGGCGACTTTAAGGCCCATATGCGGTCTCCTGCGGTGTTCCAACGCCTACATGACGCGATCTTGCCGCACAGGCAATCTTTGATCACCGCAGAGAGGCTGTGCAATCAGGCCGCCAGCGCGTTTTCCAGCAACTCAATCCGGCCCGCCTCGTCCACCAAGGCCACGTCAAACCGGCAATCCGTGTCCTGGCCATTCGGTTGTGCGGCCAGATACACCCGCGCGCAGTTAAAAAGCCGTGCCATTTGATGGGCGGAGACCCGTTCTGCCGCGCGGGCATGGGTCCGGCTTTTCTTCACTTCGACAAAGACGCAGCAGCCGTCTTTCTGGGCGATCACATCCAGCTCCCCATGCCGGGTGCGAAAGCGCCTTGCGGCAATGGTGTAGCCGCGCGCCTCATAATCCCGCTCGACCATCTTCTCCGCCGACAGGCCCGCATGAAAACTGGTCGATCCACTCATGTTTATTATTTCCCCAGTTTCAAAGCCAGTTGGTACACGTCGCGGCGCTTCGCCCCTGTAGCTTCCACCACATTGGCTACCGCATCCTTAACGCTGCCGCTTTGCAGCGCCGATTTCAGCAGATCTTCCAGAGAGCTTTCATCAATTTCGACCTTCTCGCCCCGCGCGACCAGCAAGACCACTTCGCCTTTCAGGCTGCGCTCCGCCATCTCGGAGGCAAGTTCAGACAAAGGCGCGCGGCGCACCTCCTCGAATTTCTTGGTCAGCTCGCGCGCCATCACGGCCTCCCGGTCGGGGCCGAACACCGCCACCATATCCGCCAGAGACTTGGCCACCCGGTTGGGGGATTCGTAAAACACCAGCGTCCCCGGAACATCGGCCAAGCTGCGCAAATAGTTTTGCCGCGCGCCTTTTGCGCTTGGCGCAAACCCCGCAAAAAAGAAGCTGTCCGTGGCCAGACCGGAGATGGCCAAAGCCGCAAGAACCGCCGACGGCCCCGGCGCTGCGGTGACCAGATGACCTGCCTCAGCTGCGACACGGCCCAGCTGATAGCCCGGATCAGCAATCAGCGGCGTGCCCGCCTCAGAGGCATAGGCCACGGATTTTCCCTCCTCCAAGGCGCGCAGCAGCCGCGCCCTTTGCCCGTCGCCGCTGTGGTCGTGATAAGACAGCACCGTTCGCCCGTCCAAGGCGACGCCGTGAATATCCATCAGCTTGCGCAAGGACCGCGTGTCTTCAGCCGCCAACACATCCGCCGAGGCCAATATATCGAGCGCCCGCAGCGTAATGTCGCGCGCGGTGCCTATGGGCGTCGCCAAAAAGTAGAGCCCAGCGGGGAGAATTACGCGATTTGCTGCTGTCATGATGTTTGCGCGGTCCTTCACATTTACTTGACCCGCCAGAGCGCATAGTTTGCCCCTCGATAAGTGGGGCCCGACAATGCGGGTCTGCGGTGAGCAGGGAGATATGGCATATGTTCAACCTTTTAGGAATGGCACGCAAGGGACGCAGCTTGGTGGCGGCACTCGGGCTGACGGCCGCACTGGCGGCATGTGATGTCGGGCTTCCCGCGGCCTCAGGGGGCGGCGAAGCGCTGAACGCAGGCGACGCGGTCACTGTGGCGCTTTTGGTCCCTTACGGCTCCCCCACACCGGGCGATGAGGGGCTCGCGCGCTCTTTGGAAAACGCGGCCCGTCTGGCGGAGGCCGATCTCGGCGGCAGCATTAAACTGAAAATCTACCGCACCGCCGGTCAGGCAGGCACGGCAGCAGCCGTAACGGATCAGGCGATTGCCGAAGGCGCGCAGGTGATTGTCGGGCCTTTGCGCTCCGATGCCGCCAATGCGGCAGCCGTGGCGGCGCGCGATGACGGCGTCAACGTGCTGGCCTTCTCGAACAACACCTCCATCGCGGGCGGCAATCTCTTCGTGCTGGGCAACACATTCGACAACATCGCAGCGCGCATGATGCGCTATGCAGGCGCGCAGGGCCGCAACCGTGTGGTCGTCGTCTCCCCCCGGACACCGGTGGGCGAGATCGCCAAAGCCTCGATCACCCGCGCCGCGGCTGGCGCCAATGTGCAGGTTGTGGGCGACGGCTCTTTTGAGTTCAGCCAAGAAGGCATTGCCAGCGCGGTGCCCGTGATCTCGCAAACTGTGAACACGTCTGGGGCCACGGCAATCATGCTGACAGATGACAGCGCGGGCGCCTTGCCGCTTCTGGCAGAGCTGCTGCCGGACGCAGGCATCAACCCGGCATCGGTGAAATATATGGGGCTGACGCGCTGGGACGTGCCTCCGCAAACACTGACGCTGAGCGGCTTGGAAGGCGGCTGGTTCGCCCTGCCAGACCCATCCCTGACGGCGCGGTTCAACGGCCGCTACCAAATCGCCTATGGCAACCCGCCGCATCCGCTGGCAGGCCTCGCCTATGACGGGGTGGCCGCTGTCGGCGCGCTTGCCGCGAAAAACCTGAAGGCCACAGGCGGCAATCTGACGCAAAGCTCTGGTTTTGCAGGCGTGAACGGGGTATTCCGGCTCAAACGCGACGGCACCGTGGAACGGGCCCTTGCGATTGCACAGGTTACCAGCGGCCAGGTTCGGATTGTCGATGCAGCGCCAAAGTCTTTCTCCGGCGGCGGGTTCTGATCCGCTGACTGACATGACCAACACCCAGACGCCGGGCGATTTGATCTGCCCGGCGTCTGACATTTTCGATCTGGCCGCCGTCACGCAAGAGCTGGACGCCGCCATCGCCGATTGCAGCTCCGCCCGCGAGATACGTGACACGACAGTCACGCAGCTGAAGGCGGCAAATCTGGCCGGACGTCACGTGCTGGCGGAGGCCTTCACAGCCGAGCCCATGGCGGGCTACCCGCTGACCCATTCCTACACATACCTCACCGACGGGCTGGTGCGCGCAACATTGCATGTGGCGCTGACCCACCTGCATCCCCTGCCCAACCCCACCGAATCCGAGCGGCTGGCTTTGATGGCCATCGGCGGCTACGGGCGCGGCGAGATGGCGCCCTTCTCCGATGTCGATCTGCTGTTTCTGACGCCCTACAAGATCACCCCTTGGGCCGAGAGCGTCATCGAGTCGATGCTCTACATTCTGTGGGATCTCAAGCTGAAGGTCGGCCACGCCTCGCGCACCGTGCAGGACTGCCTGCGGCTGGGCCGCGAAGATTACACGATCCGCACGGCCCTTCTGGAGCACCGCCTGATCGCAGGCCACGCGCCTCTGGCCGAGGAGCTGGACCGCCGCCTCTGGGACGAATTGTTCGCGGGCACCGCGCGGGAATTCGTCGAGGCCAAGCTCGAAGAACGCGCCGAGCGGCTGCGCCGTCACGGCGGGCAGCGCTATCTGGTTGAGCCCAATATCAAAGAGGGCAAAGGCGGGCTGCGCGATCTGCAATCGCTGCTCTGGGTCGCAAAATACACCCGGCGTCTGACCACCGTATCCGCGCTGGTCGATGCGGGCGTGTTCACCGAGGACGAGCGCGACGACTTCGCCGCCGCCGAGAACTTCCTGCTGGTCGCCCGCTCCCATCTGCACCTCGCCGCCAACCGCGCCAATGAGGTGCTCAGCTTCGACATGCAGGTCGAGGTGGCCGACCGGATGCAGTACCGCGACCATGGCGGACGCCGCGCCGTGGAGCATTTCATGCAGGACTATTTTCGCCACGCCACCCGCGTGGGCGAGCTGACCCGTATCCTGCTCACTGACCTTGAGGCGCAGCACGTCAAACAGGCCCCCGCCATCATCACCATGTTCCGCAACGCCCGGCGCAAGAAGTTGAAACCGGGCTACGCGCTGACCCATAACCGGCTCGACATTTCCGATCCGGAGGATTTCCTGCGCGATCCGCTGAACCTGTTGCGCGTCTTTCAGGAGGCGCTGCGCACCGGCTATCTGATCCACCCTAATCTTATGCGGCTGATCGACGCGAACCTGCACTTGCTCGACGAGAAGACGCGCTGGGACAAGGACGCCTCCAAGATTTTCCTCGATACGCTGCTGAAAAACGGCAACCCCGAGCGCGCGCTGCGCCGCATGAACGAGCTGGGCGTGCTCGGCGCCTTCATCCCCGAATTTGGCAACATAATCGCGATGATGCAGTTCAACATGTATCACAGCTACACGGTGGATGAGCACACGATCCAGACGATCTCGGTCTTGGCGCAAATCGAGCGCGAAGAGCTGATCGAGGAGCTGCCCGTGGCCTCCTCCATCCTCAAACGCGGCATCAACCGCAAGGTGCTCTACGTGGCCCTCTTGGTGCATGATCTGGGCAAGGGCCAGAAGGAAGACCACTCCATTCTGGGTGCGAAAATCGCGCGCACCGTGGCCCCGCGTCTGGGGCTGAGCGCGGAGGAAAGCGAGACCGTAGAATGGCTGGTACGCTACCATCTGTTGATGTCCGACATGGCCCAAAAACGCGACATTGCCGACCCCCGCACCGTGCGCGACTTTGCCAAGGCGGTCAAAACCGTCAAGCGGCTCGACCTGCTCTGCGTGCTGACCGTCTGCGACATCCGTGGCGTGGGCCCCGACGTCTGGAACAACTGGAAGGCGTCACTGATCCGCGCGCTCTACCGCCAGACCAAGCGCGGCCTGGAAAACGGGATGGAGGCGCTCAACCGCGAGGAACGCGGCTCCGAGGCGAAAAAGAACCTGCGCGCCGCCCTGCCCGATTGGGACAAGAAAGACCTGCGCCACGAGACGGCACGGCATTACCCGCCCTATTGGCAGGGCCTGCATGTCACGGCCCATGTCGATTTTGCGCAGCTGCTGCTGGGGCTTGAAACCGATCAAATCCGCATCAAGCTGACCCCTGACGAGGACCGCGACGCCACACGCGTCTGCTTTGCCATCGCCGACCATCCCGGCATTTTTAGCCGCATGTGCGGCGCGCTGGCACTCGTGGGCGCAAATGTGGTGGACGCCCGCACCTACACCACCAAAGACGGCTTCGCGACGGCCGCCTTCTGGATCCAAGACATTGAAGGCAGCCCCTATGAGGCCAGTAAGCTGCCCCGGCTGAAAACCATGATCGAGAAGACGCTGAAAGGCGAGGTCATCACCCGCGACGCGCTCAAGACCCGCGACAAGGTCAAGAAACGCGAGTCGAAATTCACCGTGCCGACCTCCATCATTTTCGACAATGACGGCTCCGAGATCTATACGATCATCGAGGTCGACACCCGCGACCGCCCCGGCCTGCTGTTTGACCTGACCCACACGCTGGCCGCGTCCAACATCTACATCGCCTCTGCCGTCATCGCGACCTACGGCGCGCAGGTGGTCGATACGTTCTACGTCAAGGACATGTTTGGGCTGAAATTCCACTCCAAGGACAAGCAGGCCACCATCGAAAAGCGCCTCCGCGCCGCCATCGCCCAAGGCGTCGAAAGGGCTGCGCCGTGAGCAAACCCATCCGCCTCATGCGCGGCTTTGCCACCGTTGGGGTCTGGACGCTTTTGTCCCGCATCGCGGGCTTTGTGCGCGACGTGCTGATCGCGGGTTTTCTGGGCTCCGGCCCAGTGGCAGAGGCCTTCCTGATTGCCTTCTCCCTGCCCAACATGTTCCGCCGCTTCTTTGCGGAAGGCGCGTTCAACATGGCCTTCGTGCCGATGTTCTCCAAGAAGGTCGAAAGCGGCGAAGCGCCGCTGGAGTTTGCCCGCGACGCCTTCACCGGGCTGGCCACACTCCTGATCTTGTTCACCGTGGTGGCGCAAGTCTTCATGCCCGCGCTGGTGCTGCTGATGGCCTCCGGCTTTGCCGAAGATGAGCGCCTGCCGCTGGCCACGCTCTTTGGCCGCATCGCCTTTCCCTATATCCTGTTCATCTCACTGGCCGCCTTGCTGTCAGGCGTGCTCAACGCCACCGGGCGCTTCGTGGCCGCCGCCGCGGCCCCGGTGCTGCTGAACATCCTGTTCATTTCCTCCGTGACCGCGGCCTATCTCTTAGGCTGGGATATCGGCCTGACGCTGGCATGGACCGTGCCCGTCGCAGGCGTAGCACAGCTGGCCCTTGTCTGGGTTGCAGCCGCCCGCGCGGGCTACCGGCTGGTGCCCAAACGCCCTCGCATGACGCCCGAACTCAAACGCCTCGCCATTATCGCCGCTCCCGCCGCGTTGGCGGGCGGCGTGGTGCAGATCAACCTTCTCGTAGGCCGCAATGTGGCCAGCTGGACCGAAGGCGCCATCGCGTGGGTGAACTATGCCGACCGGCTTTACCAGCTGCCTTTGGGCGTGGTGGCCATCGCCATCGGCGTGGTGCTCCTGCCGGAGCTGTCGCGCCGCCTGCAATCAGGCGACACCGCCGGAGGGCAAGACGCCTATAGCCGCGCCGGAGAGGTCGCCCTCGCCCTCACCCTGCCCTGCGCCGTGGCGTTGATGGTGGTGCCGCTGCCGATGATCTCCGTGCTGTTTGAACGCGGGCAATTTACCTCAGACGACGCCGCGGCAACTGCACTTGCCGTGGCCGTCTACGGGCTGGGCCTGCCTGCTTTTGTGCTGCAGAAAATCTTCCAGCCGCTTTATTTCGCCCGCGAAGACACCAAGAGCCCGTTCAAATTCGCGCTCGTCTCCATGATCGTCAACGCGGTGATCGCCGTGGGGCTCTGGCCCTATCTCGACTATCTCGCGGCGGCGTTGGCCACCACTTTGGCAGGCTGGACCATGGCGTGGCAGCTCTGGCGCGGCAGCCGCCAATTTGGCCAGGCCGGCACTTTTGACGCGCGGTTCAGGTCGCGCATGCCGCGCATCATCATAGCCTCAGTGCTGCTGGGCGTGGTGCTCTATGCGCTTCAGGTCATGCTCCTGCCGCTTCTGGGCACGCCCGGCTGGCGCTATGCGGCCCTCGCCGTGTTGCTGATCCTGGGCGGCTTTGCCTATTACCTCATCGGCAAGGCCATCGGGGCCTTCAGCGCGGCGGATCTGAAAGCCTCCCTGCGCCGCTAGTCGCGCCGCAGCTTGGCCACCACCCGTGCCCAGCCGCCGGGGCTGACCACGAAGGACAACAGGAACCCGGCGACGAACCCGGCCACATCCGCGATCCAGTCATAACCCGCGCCAAAGAAAATGCCGAAGACCAGCTGGAAGGCCAGCAAGAACCCGATCAGGGTAAACGCCCGCATCGTGTTGGCCCCGACAGCCGCCAGCTGCACCCAGAGCAGGAAGGTGAACGCCCCGATCAACCCGTAGCCGCCCGCATAGGCCCCGATCAGCGGCGCGTTGACGGAGACCAGTTCCCCGTAAACCAACGCCCCAAAGATCGACGACACGAAGAACACCGCCAGCACGGCCCAGGCTGCGAAAATCTCGCCCACGGCCTTGCCAATCGCCAGCACGATCACCACCGCAAAGGCCGCATGGGTGAAGGAGCCGTGCAAAAACGGGTAGCTCACAAAGCGCAGCATTTGCTCTGCCGGGAATTGCCCGGTGGAGCGCATGAACTCCCACACCGCAGGCAGGAACCCGTAATCCTCCAGCGCCGCCAGCCGCCAGCCAATGGCCTGCGCGCGCCCCGCCAGACCGCTCTCGCCCAGTTGCAACACGATCTCCACGGCCGCAATCACCATAGCCAGCGCGACCACCACCGCAGGCACGGAGTTGAACGGGCTTTCATCCGCATGTGGGTTATGCATGTCGCGTGGCTCCGGTTGACCTCTGTTTGGCCCATCGGTAAGCGATGACGCAGCAACATTCCAGACGGAGCGCCCCTGATGGCCACGACTTTTACCCCGCGCGTGTTTTCCGGCATCCAGCCTTCGGGCGGGCTGACCCTCGGCAACTACCTTGGCGCCATCAAGCGCTTTGTGGACATGCAGGGGGCAGAATTCGAGACGATCTACTGCATGGTCGACCTGCACGCGATCACCGTCTGGCAGGACCCCGCTGACCTTCGGAAGAACACCCGCGAGCTTTGCGCGGGCTTCATCGCATCGGGCATCGACCCGGAAAGCTCCGTGTTGTTCAACCAGTCCCAAGTGCCCGAACACACGCAGCTTGGCTGGATCTTCAACACCGTCGCCCGCATGGGCTGGTTGAACCGAATGACGCAGTTCAAGGACAAGGCCGGCAAGAACCGGGAGAATTCCTCCGTGGGCCTCTTCGCCTACCCCGCGCTGATGGCCGCTGACATCTTGGTCTACCACGCCACCCATGTGCCCGTGGGCGAGGATCAGAAACAACATGTCGAGCTGACGCGCGATATCGCGGCGAAGTTCAACCATGATTACGGTGTGGATTTCTTCCCGGTCACCGAGCCGGTCATTGAAGGGGCGGCCACGCGGGTGATGTCTTTGCGCGACGGCTCCAAGAAGATGTCGAAATCTGACCCTTCCGACATGAGCCGGATCAACATGACCGATGACGCCGACGCCATAGCCCAGAAAATCCGCAAGGCCCGCACCGACCCCGATGCCTTGCCCTCCGAGGTCGACGGGCTCAAAGACCGCCCCGAGGCGCGCAATCTGGTCAACATCTTCGCCGCCATGAATGACAGCACCGTCGAGGCGGTTCTGGCCGATGTCGGCGGCAAGCAATTCTCCGAATTCAAGCCGTTGCTGGCCGATCTGGCCGTGGCCAAGCTGTCGCCCATTTCATCCGAGATGGCCCGCCTGATGGAGCACCAGGACGAGATCGACAAGATCCTCGCCCGAGGCGCCGAACGCGCCCGGGCTCTGGCCGCTCCGATCCTGAAACAAACCTACGAGATTGTCGGGATGGTGGGTGCCTAGCCGCGTCGGGACGCATGCGTCGCGTTTCGATAAGCACTTGTTTTAAGAACAAATTATGAAAAGGCTTTACCCGCTGTTAACCGGCCGGTTCCATTCATCGAAGCGGGCTGTGCTGGATCGTTACCGCTGTGGGCGCTGCCGCGATCACCGGGATTATTCGGCGGGATTAGTGAGCCCGGCCTAGCCCTGCTTGGCCAGCCGGTCGCGCCACATAGTGTAGATGCCAGAGACGATGATGATGGCCGCGCCCAACAGCGTCAGCGCGTCGGGGCGTTCGCCAAAGAAAGTGACCCCGAAGAACAGCAAGAAGATCAGGCGCGAGTAGCGGTAGGGCGACACCACCGACACCTCCGCCGCGCGCACCGAGGCGATGATCAGCAGGTAGCCAATCGCCCCTCCTGCGATCATGGCGATGAAGAGAGGCCAGTTCGGCTCTGCCGGGATCAGCGGGTCCCCGGCGAGCAGGCACCACAGCACCGCAAGCGGAACAAGCGCGGCCATCGTGTAGCCCGCCAGCGCCGCCGACGCCATGCCGGGCGGCGTCACCCGCGTCGTCAGATCGCGGCCCGCGAGCCCGATCATTGCAATCACCGGCCACAGCACATTGAGATCAAACGCCTCCGAGCCCGGCTTGATGATCATCAACACGCCGACAAACCCCACTGCAATCGCGGTCCACCTGCGCCAGCTGACGGTTTCATTGAGGAACAGCACGGCCCCCGCCGCGACCACCAGCGGGGTGGCCTGCAAGATCGCCCCCACCGTGGAGAGCGGCACGTAGCTCAGCGCCAGCACGATGCAAAACGTGCCGCAAATCTCCGAAACGTAGCGGATCAGCATCACCGGGGAGACCGCGTCCCTGACCCGCAACGGCGCGCCCTGCGCCAGTACCATACCGCCAAACACCACCAGCCCGCCGCCCGTCAGCAGCAAGGTCGTCTGCGCGGGCGTCAGCAACCCGGCGGCAAACTTGATCAACGTATCCGTCACCGCAAAGGCAAACATCGCGGCAATCATCAGCCAGATGCCCCGCAGGTTTTGGTTGGCTGTGGCGGTCATGCGGGCTCCGGGTGTGCGAGGGGTAAGGCGCCCTACTGACCCATCCGCCTAAGCGGGGCAAGCCCCCTTCGGCCTGCTTGCCTTGGCGGAGCCCGCCCCATAGGCTCTTGCCAAAGAAGGAGCGGCGCAGATGGCAACCGGCACCAACATCAAGACCTATTTCGAAGGCCAGTGGCATGACGGCGACGCGGCCATCATCCGTGCGGCCGATCACGGCGCATGGCTGGGCAGCTCGGTCTTTGACGGCGCGAGGTATTTTGAAGGCGTTGCCCCCGATCTGGAGGCCCATTGCGCGCGGGTGAACCGCTCCGCCGAGGCACTGATGATCACGCCCACCATGGAGGCCTCCGCCATGGTCGAGGCTGCCCGAGAGGGTCTGGCGATGTACGCGCCCGACGCCACCGTTTATATCCGACCCATGTACTGGGCGCTCGATGGCGGCGATCTGGGCGTGGACCCCAAACCGGGGGCCACAGGGTTCTGCCTTTGTCTCGAAGAAATCCCGATGGCGCCCGCCACGGCAGCCACCACGCTGACCACCACGCGGTTCCGCCGCCCCGTGATGGAGGACGCGGTGGTCAACGCCAAGGCGGGCTGCCTCTACCCCAACAACGCCCGCATGCTGATCGAGGCGCGCAACAAAGGCTACGGCAACGCGTTGGTCGCCGATGCGCTTGGCAACGTAGCCGAGACCGCCACCGCCAACATCTTCATGGTGCGTGACGGCGAGGTCTTTACCCCTGTTCCCAACGGCACGTTTCTGGCTGGCATCACACGCGCGCGGCATATGAAAAACCTGCGCGACAACGGCTATAAAGTACATGAGCAGGTGCTCAGCTTCGACGATTTCCGCACCGCCGATGAGGTGTTCATGTCCGGCAACATGATGAAGGTCACGCCGGTCTCCGAGTTTGACGGCACCCATTACCAACACGGGCCCCTCACCAAGCAGGTGCGCGAAATGTACTGGGACTGGGCGCAGTCAGAGCGGGCTGCATGATCGGGCTGATCTTCTGGCTCCGCTTCGCCGTTCTGGTATTTGTCGCATTGTACTTGGCGCTGTTTGGGCGCTCAAAATAACCACGTGAAAGGACCTCACTTATGAAATCCGCAAAAGACTATATGGAAGCCGCCAACGCAGATGTGCCTCGCATTCCCGGGGGCGACGCTATCGCAAAACATGGCACCACCACGGTGTTTGTTGATGTGCGCGACAGCGCCGACATCGCCAAAAGCGGCACCATCAAAGGCGCCGTGCGGATCCCGCGCGGGTTCATGGAATTTGCCGCCGACCCAGAGATGAAATTCCACAATCCCGCCATGCAAAAAGACGCCGAGCTCTGCCTCGTCTGCGGCGCGGGCGGGCAAGCGGCGCTCGCGGGCAAGACGCTCAAAGAAATGGGTTACACCAACGTCACCAACATCGGCGGCATCGGCGAGTGGAAAGAGGCCGGCGGTCCGATGGAAGACGGCTAAATCCCATGTGCCCTGCGCGGATACCTTCGCGTAGGGCGTACGCCGCACAGACCGAAATGCGGGACCAAAGTCGGCAAGTCCATGCTCAACTTCCTGTTAAGACCATTTGTTGGCTTTTTTTGCCTTAGCATTTGAGTTAAACTTTCTATAAAGGCGAGAGAATATGCGCGTCGCTGCGTATGGAGGCAGTGTTGGCAATATTCAACTTTACCGTGCCGATATACGCGTTTAGCGAGTGGAACCGCTCCGCAGAGACAAACAGCGCCACCGGTTATAGCAACAACCAGCGTTTGCGCCTCCGCCCCGATGCCGAGCTGACGGTGATCAATGTTCAAGATGACGACGGAAACCCGTCAGGATCGCCGGACAACGAATTCTCTGACGGTTTTGTCGATACACCCGGAGACGGCTCTCCCCCATCGACAGCCAATAACGACCAGGTGCTTACACAGGCTGTAACTATCAACGGGACAACATTCGCTGCGGGCTCGCAGGTCGAGCTCGAGTTTTCCTTCTCAACTACATCTGGAGACACCTTTTGGGTGATCCGCATCGACGGAACCAATGTCGGCATTTCGGGTCCGGTCCTGCCGGAGCCAAACACCACCTACAGGACCAATGGGAATGGGGACGCCATCTCCACTCCGATTACAAACGTACCGTGCTTTACGGACGGCGCGATGGTGGAAACTCCAAATGGGCCTGTTGCGATAGAAGACCTGCGCGCAGGTGATCTGGTGATGACAGTCGATCATGGCCCGCAGCCAATTCTTTGGGCCGGCAAGAAGAGGCCAAGCGCACTGGAGTTTTCCTTCTTCCCGCAGCTTGCCCCGGTCACGATCAAGCGCGGTGCCTTCGGCCCGGATTTGCCCAAGGCCGATCTGACCGTCTCCTCCTTGCACCGGGTTCTGATCCGCTCTGATCAAACGCAATATCTCTTCGGCGAGGATGAGATGTTGGCAAATGCCGCAAGTCTCGTAAACGGGACAAGCATCGTCTTCACCTCCGGCAGGCCACAGGTCACCTATCGCCACTTGCTGTTGGAAAACCATGAGCTTCTGATCGTCAACGGGCTCGAGACCGAAAGCCTCTTCCCCGGAACCACGCATCTTACGAACGAGGCGCTGCTGGATATGGAGCTGATGGGTGTCAGCCGGGATACAGATACGGTCTTTGTCCGACCCGCTTTGAAGCCCCGCGAAGCGCGTTTGCTGGCTTAGCCTCCGAACCTGCCATATCCGGCGTGATCGCTGTTGCGCCACGCCCCCCCTTGCCGCATGATGGCGCTCGCCGCGCGCAAAGGCCGCCGGCCAAGGGAGTGTATCATGCGCAAGTTTCTGGTCGTTTTGGACGACAGCAAGGAATGTCTGAACGCCATGCGCTTTGCCGCCATGCGCGCCGCGCGGACAGGCGGCGGGGTCGAGGTGCTGGCCGTCATCCCTCCCGAAGAATTCAACCACTGGATCGGCGTGGGCAACATCATGCGCGAGGAGGCCCGCGAGCGCATCGTGGCCCATTTCGAGGTCTTCGCCAAATGGATGCGTGACAAGCAAGGCGTTGATCCTGAGCTGGTGATCCGCGAGGGCGAGGCAGTGCGCGAAATTCTTGCGCAGGTGCAGGAGGACCCCGAGGTCGGCGTGCTGGTCTTGGGCGCAGGCACCGATGGCGGCCCCGGCCCGCTCGTCACCGAGATGACGCGGAACTCCGGCACCCTGCCGATGCCGATCACCATTGTGCCCGGCACGCTGAGCAAGGAGCAGCTGGAGGCGATCAGCTAGATCAGCTTAGAACAGTTCTAAACTCTTGACCTTTGCCCCTCCCATCGCCATATTTGAAGCCTGATAGAAAAGGTTGGTCTCCGCCATGTTTATTCAAACAGAATCCACGCCGAACCCTGCAACATTGAAATTCCTGCCCGGCCAGTCCGTGCTTGAGGTGGGCACCGCTGATTTCCCGTCGCCCGACACGGCGGACAGCTCACCCTTGGCCACACGCATTTTCACCGTTGAAGGCGTCACCGGCGTGTTCATGGGGCTGGACTTTGTGACCGTCACCAAGGCAGACGGCGTCGAATGGGACCACATCAAACCAGCCATTCTCGGCGCGATCATGGAGCATTACCAATCGGGCGCGAAAGCGGTCGAGGGGGAGGCCTCTTCGGGCCATGCCGAACACACTGGCGAGGACGGGGAGATCGTGGGCCAGATCAAAGAGCTGCTCGACACCCGCGTGCGCCCGGCTGTGGCCCAAGATGGCGGCGACATCACCTTTCACGGCTTCGACCGCGGCGTGGTCTACCTGCACATGCAAGGCGCCTGCGCGGGCTGCCCATCTTCGACACTAACGCTGAAAATGGGCATCGAGAACCTGCTGCGCCATTACATCCCCGAGGTGCTGGAAGTGCGCCCTGTCGCCGCCTGAAGCGGTGATCACCGGACGTTGCTATTGCGGCGCGGTCTTGATCGAAAGCACCGCCCAGCCCCAGACCTCAACCTATTGCCACTGCGTGGATTGCAGGCGCCTCACCGGCGCGCCTGTCACCGCCTTTGCCGCCTTCGCGCGCGGCGCAGTGACGCTCAGCGGCGGTCCAGTCAGCCATGTCTCGCATTTCGAGGGCGTGGAGCGGTGGTTTTGCACCGGCTGCGGCTCGCCCTTGAAGGCGCGTTTCGCCTATCTGCCGGATCAGACCTATGTGCCGCTTGGTGTGCTCGACCAAGCGCCCGACATGGCCCCCAGCCTGCATTGCTACGTACAATCGGGAATGCCGTGGCTGGTGATCCAAGACGACCTGCCCCGCGTGACCGACAGTGGAGCGGATGTGTTGCAGGAGGCCGCAGGTGAGTGACAAGATGATCCTCGCCTTCGACACATCCGGCCCCTATTGCGGCACGGCGATCTTTGCGGGGGGCGACGTGATTGCCGCGCGCCACGAGGAGATGGTCAAAGGTCAGGCCGAGGCACTGATGCCGCTGATCGAGGCCACCATGCGGGACGCGAACCTTGCCCTGTCGCAGCTCACCCAGATCGCCGTGGGCACCGGGCCGGGCAATTTCACGGGCATCCGCATCGCTGTTTCCGCCGCGCGCGGGCTGAGCCTGTCGCTGGGCATCCCCGCCACCGGCGTCACCCTGTTCGAGGCACTCGCGGTAAAGGGCCCCTTGCCAATCCTCGCCACCCTGCAAGCCACCCGCCACGAGCTCTATGTCAGCGAAATCCACGACGACTGGCACTCCGAGCCGCAACAGATGGCTATTGAGCATATCCCGCCCCCAAGCGCCGACGGCTGCACCTGCATTGGCCACCGTTCCCACGAGGTAGCCGCCCATCTGGGCCTCCACGCCCAGCCCGCCGCTTTCGCGCCCGCCTCCGCCATTGCGCGACACGTGGCAGCACTGGAGCACATCCCCGACGCGCGCCCCACGCCCTATTACCTCAGGCCCGCCGACGCGGCCCCGCCGCGCGACCCTGCGCCCGTTATCTTGTCATGACACATGCCGAGATGGCCGCGCTTCATGCCGTTTGCTTTACCGCACCGCGCCCTTGGACCGCCTCTGAATTTGCCAGCGTCCTGAACTTGCCGCACAGCTTCCTGCTGACCCAATCGGGCGGCTTTCTAGTGGGCCGCGCCGCAGGCGGGGAGGCCGAGCTGCTGACCCTCGCCGTCGCGCCCGACGCACGCAGACAAGGCACCGGGGACCTGCTGATCGAGGCCTTCCTGCACCAGATCGCCCTGATGCATGCCGAAAGTGCGTTTCTCGAGGTCGCCACGGACAATGCCGCCGCCCTCGCGCTCTATGCCAAACACGGATTTGTGGAAGTGGCCGAGCGCAGAGGCTACATGAAAGGCACCGATGGCCGCGCACGGGACGCCTATATTATGCGCCGCGATTTCACACTGTGACGCAAAAAGAGGCGATGGGCACGCTGACCGAAAGTCAGCCATCCGCGACATCAAAACACGCCGGTTACGGAGCGTTTCGCGGTAAGGAATCGGTTGCCCTCCTGCCGTCAATGCCCCTTAATACGTCATGATCTGAGAGAAACCTCTGCTCAACCAAACACCGGGGGGACGGCCCCGGACCTGCTGCGCCCGGAAGCGGCGAGCGGGCAAACAAAACATCTGGGAGACCACATATGACCCTCATGAAATCCTTCTTGGGCGCGGCCGCAACCTTGGCGCTGAGCGCCGGTATGGCCCTTGCCGAGCCAGCGATCATCTTCGACCTTGGCGGCAAATTCGACAAATCCTTCAACGAAGCCGCCTATAACGGTGCCAAGAAATGGGCCGATGAGACCGGCGGGTCCTTCAAGGAAATCGAGATGCAGTCCGAGGCTCAGCGCGAGCAGGCCCTGCGCCGTCTGGCCGAGGCCGGCTCCAACCCCGTTGTCATGACCGGCTTCGCCTTTGGCTCCGTGCTGGGCGAGGTGGCTCCAGATTACCCTGAGACCGACTTCGTGATCATCGACATGGTCGTGGATCAGCCCAACGTGACCTCGGTGGTCTTCACCGAGCATGAAGGCTCCTACCTCGTGGGCTACATGGCGGCGCAAACGTCCAAGACCAACACGGTTGGTTTCATCGGCGGCATGGACATCCCGCTGATCCGCCGCTTCGCCTGCGGCTACGCTCAAGGCGCAAAAGCGGCCAACCCGGACACCACGGTCATCGCCAACATGACAGGCACCACGCCTGCGGCCTGGAATGACCCGGTTAAAGGCGGCGAGCTGACTAAGGCGCAAATCAGCCAAGGCGCTGACGTTGTCTATGCGGCCGCTGGCGGCACAGGCGTGGGCGTTCTGCAAGCAGCAGCCGATGCCGGTGCGCTGTCGATCGGCGTGGACAGCAACCAGAACGGGATGCACCCGGGCAAGGTTCTGACCTCCATGATGAAGCGCGTTGACGTCGCCGTCTATGACGCCTTCACACGTGGCACGGAGCAGCCCGGCGGCTTCTCCGTCCTCAACCTCGCGTCGAACGGCGTGGGCTATGCGATGGACGAAAACAACGCGGATCTGGTCTCGGACGAGCTGCAGGCCACTGTGGACGCCGTTGCGGACAAGATCATCGCAGGCGAGATCACCGTGCATGACTACATGTCCGACGAAAGCTGCCCAGCCCTGTCCTTCTAAGGACTGAGCCAAAGATCGGGACCACGCCCATCAGACGGGCGTGGTCCTTTTTCGCTGTGTCGGGGGGCCGCGTATGACCAATCCTATTGAGATATTTTTCGACGCTTGGGGCATGGCGGATGACACGGCACGTGCCGACGCGATTGCCTCTGTCTATGCGGAGGCTGGCACCTATGCCGATCCACGCAGCGACGGCGTCCTGACAGGCCCCACAGCCATCGCCACCTATGTGAACATGTTCAGCGCCAACGCGCCGGGCTGGACCGCGAAACTGATCAAATCCGACGAAAACGCCGGGCTGACCCGGGCCACCATCGCCTTTGGCGGCATCGGCCCCGACGGCACTGAGATGGTCCAGCACGGGCAATATTTCGCAGAAACCGACGGCGACAAAATCACCCGCATGACAGGCTTTGTCGGAACAGGAGCCCCCGAATGAGCGGCTTAGCTCCGGCGATTGAGCTGAAAGGCATCTCCAAGGCGTTCGGGCCGGTGCAAGCCAACAAAGACATCTCCATCCGGGTCATGCCCGGCACCATCCACGGCATCATCGGCGAAAACGGCGCGGGCAAATCCACGCTGATGTCGATCCTCTACGGCTTTTACAAAGCCGATAAAGGCGAGGTCTTCATCAACGGCAACCAGACCGACATTCCCGACAGCCAGGCCGCCATCGCCGCCGGAATTGGCATGGTTTTTCAGCATTTCAAACTGGTGGAAAACTTCTCCGTTCTGGAAAACGTCGTGCTGGGTGCCGAAGACGGCGCGCGCCTCGGCCCCTCGCTGGCCAAAGCGCGCAAAGAGCTGACCCAGCTGGCCGCAGACTACGAGCTGAACGTGGACCCGGATGCCAAGATCGAAAACATCGGCGTCGGCATGCAGCAGCGCGTTGAGATCCTCAAAGCGCTCTACCGCCAAGCCAATATTCTGATCCTCGACGAGCCCACCGGCGTGCTGACCCCCGCCGAGGCCGACCATCTGTTCCGCATCCTCGAAGGGCTCAAGGCGCAGGGCAAAACCATCATCCTGATCACCCATAAGCTGCGCGAAATCATGGAGGTCACCGACACCGTCTCCGTGATGCGGCGCGGCGAGATGACCGCGACGGTCAAAACCTCAGAGACTTCTCCGCAAGAGCTGGCCGAGCTGATGGTCGGCCGCAAAGTGCTGCTGCGCGTCGACAAGACGCCTGCCAAACCGAAAGAGCTGGTGCTTGAGGTGGACAACCTCGAAGTCATTGACGACAAAGGCGTAAAACGCCTCAAAGGCATCTCGCTTGATGTCCGTGCCGGGGAAATTCTAGGTATTGCGGGGGTCTCCGGCAACGGCCAGTCGGAGCTTTTGGAAGTGCTGGGCGGCGTGACCACCGGCACCGGCTCGGTCAAGGTAAACGGCCAAGAGATCGACCTGACCGGCGCGCATTCCGACGCCAGATCCCGCCGCGCGCGCGGCATCGCGCATGTGCCCGAAGACCGCCAGCGCGAAGGCCTGATCATGGACTTCACCGCGTGGGAAAACGTGGCCTTCGGCTACCACCATGAGGATGAATATAACTCAGGCCTGCTGATGGATCACGCCGCCATCAAGGGCGACGCCGCCCAAAAATTCGAACGCTTTGACGTGCGCCCCGACAACCCGATGCTGCAGGCCAAAAGCTTCTCCGGCGGCAACCAGCAAAAGATCGTGCTCGCCCGCGAGATCGAGCGCAACCCGGACCTGCTGCTGGTCGGCCAGCCCACACGCGGCGTGGATATCGGCGCGATTGAGTTCATCCACCAACGTCTGGTGGCGCTGCGCGACGCAGGAAAAGCGATCCTTCTGGTCTCCGTCGAGCTGGAGGAAATCCTGTCGCTGTCGGACCGCATCGCGGTGATTTTCGACGGTCAGATCATGGGCGAACGGCTGCCCTCCGAGACCGACGAAAAGGAGCTGGGCATGATGATGGCCGGCATGGTGAACACGCCGATGGAAGGGGTCAGCTAGATGGAACCGATGCCCAAATGGGCCGACCTCGTTCTGGTGCCGGTGGTGGGGCTGGTCCTCGCTTTTATCGTCTCCGGCCTGATGATCATCGCCACCGGCCATGACCCCAAAGAGGCCGTCAAGCTGATGGTCGAGGGCTCCGTCGGCTCCACCTATGCCTGGGGCTTCACGCTCTATTACGCGACCAATTTCATTTTCACCGGGCTGGCCGTGGCCGTGGCCTTCCACGCCGCGATGTTCAACATTGGCGGTGAGGGGCAAGCCGCTTTGGGCGGGCTTGGCGTGGCGCTGGTCTGCCTGTTTATCCCGTGGCCGCATTGGACGCTGGCCCTGCTGGGCGCCACCGCAGCCGGGGCTGCGTTCGGCGCGCTTTGGGCCACTTTGCCCGCGTGGCTGCAAGCCCGGCGTGGCAGCCATATCGTCATCACCACGATCATGTTCAATTTCATCGCCGCCGCCCTCCTGAACTACGTTCTGGTCAATGTGCTGCGCCCCGCAGGCGCGATGGACCCGGCCACTGCCAAATTCCCCGAAGCCACCCACCTGCCCGCCTTGAGCGACTGGCTGAACGCCATAGGCATCCCCTTCGCCGCCCGCACGCCGGCCAATGTGACGCTCTTCATCGCGCTCATCGCCTGCGTGCTGGTCTACCTGCTGATCTGGCGCACCAGGCTGGGCTTCGAGATCCGCTCGCTCGGCAAATCAGAGCCCGCGGCCGTCTATGGCGGCATCTCGCCCGTGAAAATCATCATGATCTCCATGATGCTGTCGGGCGGCCTCGCGGGCCTTATGGCCATCAACAACGTCATGGGGGAGGCCGAGCGGCTTGTCCTCAACTCCGTCGAGGGCGCAGGCTTTATCGGCATCGCGGTGGCCCTTATGGGCCGCTCTCACCCTATCGGCATCCTCTTCGCCGCACTCCTCTTCGGCGCGCTCTACCAAGGCGGGGCTGAGCTGGGCCTCTGGACCCAAATCCCCCGCGAGCTGGTGATCGTCATCCAAGCGCTGGTCATCCTGTTCACAGGCGCACTGGACCAAATGATCCGCATGTTCGTGGGCAAACTCTTTGCCATGCGACGCAAGGCCGAGGTGTAGACAATGGACTTCCTGACCATCATCCAAATCCTCGACTCGACCGTCCGGCTGGCCACGCCACTTCTTCTGGCCTGCCTCGCCGGGCTCTTCTCGGAACGCGCGGGCATCTTTGATATCGGCCTCGAAGGCAAAATGCTGGCCGCCGCCTTTGCCTCGGCCAGTGTCGCCTATCTGGCCACCCCCGGCTGGGGCTCGCTTGCCGTCTGGGCCGGGCTGCTCGCGGGCATTTTCGCCTCCGTGCTGCTGTCCCTGCTGCACGGGCTGGCCTCCATCACCTTCCGGGGCAATCAGCTGATCTCCGGCGTCGCGATCAACTTTCTGGCCTCGGGCCTGACGGTCCTGATCGGCCTCAGCGTCTTCCGCTTGGGGGGCCGCACGCCGGCCCTCACCGATGGGGGCCGGTTCGAAAGCGTGTCCCTGCCCTTCTCCGGCGCTTTAGGCGACATCCCCCTCTTCGGCCCGATCTATGTTGAGCTCCTGTCCGGCCACACCATCCTCGTCTATGTCGCCATGCTCTTCGTGCCGCTCAGCTGGTTCGTGCTGTTTCGCACCCGGTTCGGGCTGCGCCTGCGCGCGGTGGGCGAGAACCCGGCCGCCGTTGACACGGCGGGCATTTCCGTGGTCCGCCTGCGCTACACCGCCGTTATCCTCTGCGGCGTCCTGTGCGGCATCGCAGGGGCCTATCTGGCCACCGGGCTGGCCGCAGGCTTTGTCAAGGAAATGAGCGCGGGCCGCGGCTTCATCGCACTCGCCGCCCTGATCTTCGCCAAATGGAGACCCGTTCAGGCCCTCGGAGCCACGCTGCTTTTCGGCCTGTTGGAGGCGATCTCAAACCGCTACCCCAATATCGACCTGCCTGCCTCCGTGCTGATCGTGGTGCTCGTGGTGCTCGCCGCTACGCTGCTCTTTGCGGGCCGAAAATCGAAACTGGATCTCAGCGTCTTGGGCGGGGTCGCGGCAATCCTGATGGCCATCGCCTTGTGGATCATCACGACAACCGGCATTGGCGGCACGTCCACCCTGCCCAGCCAATTCATGCAGGCGCTGCCCTATATCCTGACCGTGATCATCCTTGCGGGGTTCGTCGGCAAGGCCATCCCCCCGCGCGCGGGCGGGCAGCCTTACGTAAAAGAACGTTAACACCGGTCCCAGTTTCTCGCCCATGCTGCAACGCGGCACGAATTGGCAACTGGATCTATAAAAGAGCATTGCCCAAGCCCGCTGGACGGGTCTAAGGGGGGCACATGCAAATCTACCTGCCCATAGCCGAGGTCTCGGTCAACGCCTTCCTCCTATTGGGGTTGGGCGGGCTTGTGGGTATCCTGTCGGGCATGTTTGGCGTGGGCGGCGGCTTCCTGATGACGCCGCTGTTGTTCTTCATCGGCATCCCCCCCGCCGTCGCCGTGGCCACGGAGGCCAACCAAATCGTCGCCTCCTCCTTCTCAGGTGTGCTGGCGCATCTCAGGCGAAAAACCGTCGATCTGAAGATGGGCACGGTGCTGCTCGTGGGCGGTCTGGCGGGCGCGGCCCTTGGTGTGCAGCTCTTTGCCGCGCTGCGCGAAATGGGTCAGGTCGATCTGCTGGTCAAGCTCTGCTACGTGGTCTTTCTTGGCATCATCGGCGGGCTGATGTTTTTCGAAAGCCTCAAGGCGATCCGCCGCGCCAAAGGCGCGCAGACAGCGCCCGCCCGCAAAAAGCACGGGCTGGTCCACGCGCTACCCCTCAAGATGAAGTTTCGGACATCGGGGCTTTATATCTCCGTCATTCCGCCACTGATTGTCGGCGTCTTCGTCGGCATCCTCGCCGCCATCATGGGCGTCGGAGGCGGCTTCATCATGGTCCCCGCGATGATCTACCTGCTGGGCATGCCCACCAAGGTTGTGGTCGGCACCTCGCTGTTCCAGATCATTTTCGTGACCGGGTTCACCACCCTGATGCACGCCACCACCAATTACACAGTCGACATGGCGCTGGCCGTGCTTCTGCTGGTGGGCGGCGTCGTGGGCGCGCAGATCGGCACCCGGATCGGGGCGCGCCTGCAAGCCGAGCAGCTGCGAATCCTGCTCTCCATCATGGTGCTGGCTGTCTGTTTCAAGCTGGCGCTCGACCTGCTGATCATGCCGTCCGAGCTGTATTCCATCGGCACGGGGGGCGGACATTGATCCGCGCCCTGATCCTTCTGCTGGCCCTGTGCCTGCCAAGCGTCGCGCAGGCGCAAAAAGTCGTGGCCGACCTGTCCCAGCGCAATGTGGAGATCACCGCCAATTTTGACGGCTCCGACATCCTGATCTACGGCGCCATCAAAGGCGGGCCAGAGGACGCAGACTTCGGGCCGCTCGACGTCATAATCGCCATCAAAGGCCCCAATGACGCCGTCACCGTTCGCAAGAAATCGCGCCGCTTCGGCATCTGGGTGAATACCGACGCGGTCAAGGTCGCCCGCGCGCCCAGCTTCTACGCCGTGGCCTCCACCGGCCCGCTCGACGAGGTGCTGAGCACACAAGAAGACATCCGCTTTCAGGTCTCCATGGAGCGCGCCATCTATGCCGTCGGCGACGCCGAGCATGACGCCGAAGGCACCCGCGCCTTTACCGACGCGCTGATCCGGCTGCGCAGCAAGAACAACCTCTACCAGCAGCTCGACGGCTCCATCCGGCTGTTCGACCAAGCGCTGTTTTCCACCACCATCGACCTGCCCGCCAATCTGGTCGAAGGGGTCTACCCGATGCGCATTTTCCTGACCCGCGACGGGCAGGTCGTCTCAAGGCTGGCCACTTTCATCGACGTGCGTAAAGTCGGGCTGGAGCGCTGGATCTACGATCTGGCCCATGAAAAGCCGCTAATCTACGGCATCTTGTCGCTGATCATCGCAATCAGCGCAGGCTGGCTGGCCTCCGCCGTCTTTCGCTACATCCGCTTCTAATCTTCCGTCTCGGCCTCAAGGGTCAAAGGCGCAGGCGCAACGGTGCTCAGATCACTGGTATCAAGCGTGCCCGAAGGCCGGCTCAAACGGTTGCGCGTGACCCAAAGCAGCCGGTTCTCAGCCCGCGTGATCGCCACATAAGCCAGCCGTTTCCACACTGGCTGCCCCGCCTCCGACCGACCCGAGCGCGCGGCGGCATAGAGATCAGGCGCAAACACCTGCACCGTGTCCCATTGCGAGCCTTGCGCCTTGTGAATGGTCACCGCAGCCCCATGCAAAAACGCGGCCCCCATCCGGGCGGCAAAGGGAATAAACGGCTCTTCCTCGTCGGGGGCCTCGATCTTGATGATGGACGCCGCAGAGACCTGCGGGTCCTCCGCCCCCATCACATGCAGCCGGGAAAAACCGGGCTTTTTGCCCGGCCCCATATAGACCACCTGCGCCCCTTTCACGAGGCCGCGCGCCTCCAGATCAATCCGCTTCTTGCGATGCTTCGCAGGCAGCTCAATCCCGTCGCAAATCAGCGGCTCGCCGGGCAAAAGCGTGTCCACCGTCGCCCCATATGCCCCGCGCCACGCCTGAATAAGCCGGATCCGCGTGGCATTGCGCCAGACCAAAACCGGCGACCGCGCCATCAAATCCGCCTCCACCCGCTCGGCAAACACCACCCGGTCATCCTTGGCAGCAGCCTCCCGCACCAGCCGTTCAAAAGCGGAGAAGTCAACCTCTGGATCCGCCAGCGCATGCGCCAGATCAAGGATCGGGTTGCCCGCATCTTGGCGGTGCACCCGGCTCAATTCCAGCTTGCGGCCGTCTTTCAGCGTGTCGAACACCATGTCGCCATTGCTGCCCACGGGGGCCAGTTGCGCCGGGTCGCCGAACAGCACCAGCGTCGGGAAGATCTCGCGCAAATCGTCAAACTGCTTCTCATCCAGCATGGAGGACTCGTCCACAAAACCGATATCCAACGGGTCCTCCCGCCGCTTCCAGCCCTGGATAAAGTCAGAGCCGCGCAGACCTGCCGCCGCCAAGGCACCGGGGATAGATTTATGCGCGTCGTAAAACAGCTTGGCCCGGTCCAACGCGGCGTCAGCCAGCCCTTCGACACTTGGCCGCTCCCCTTGGCCCGCCAGCCAATCGGCGATCAGCTCATAATCAGGATCATAAAGCGGCGTGTACAAAATCCGGTGGATCGTCGTTGCAGGCACGCCCCGGTTACGCAACACGCTCGCCGCCTTATTCGTCGGAGCCAACACCGCCAAGGTGCGGCGATCCTTGCGCGCCTTGCCCTCATAATCGCCCGAGACCAGATCAACGCCGGACCCGGTCACCGCATTCACCAATTCGGCCAGCAACAGCGTCTTGCCCGAGCCCGCCTTGCCCACAATCGCCATCACCTGATCGCGGCTTTCTTGCAATGGCATCGTATCGCCGGAGGTGATGTCCACCCCCGCACGGCCCAGCAGGTCGGCCACGGCGTCATAGGCCTCCGCCTGATCTTCGGAATAGATGATGTTTGTCGGTGCGGCCATGCGCGCAACCTAGCGACACGCCCAGCGCGCCGCCAGCGCATTTCTCCTGCTATGCGACCTTTGGAAGAGCAAGCCCAAATGCGCGGTCGAACCACAATTGCGACAGCTCCCGGCTGACCCCGGCGGCAAGGCACATGCGGGTCAAAACCGCCTCGTCAAAGGCCCAAAGCCCCGCGCTGATCGCGTCGCGGCCGGTGCCGTCGGCCCCCAAAATCTCCGGCTCCCAGCCCAATTGGCGGTAGATGCGCACCATGCGCGCGTCAAACACCCCGATGGAATGGCTCAGCCCGAAGCCCACGCCCAATTGGCCGCCCGCCATCATCAGCACATTCGCCGCGCGGGCTTTGTTTGCGCTGCCCGGCGAGACGCAAAACCGGGTTGTCTCCCAAATGCCGGGCGCGGTGATAGCACCCCCTGCCAGATGCGCGAAATGGTCATTGACCATCGTGTCACCTGTTGTGGGCAAAAACCGCATAGAGCCGCCATGCAAACCGCCCTCCTCCCAGATCACATAGAGCGGGTTCAGCGCGTCATATTGGTCCTGCTCAAACCCTTCCGCATCGACGGTCACCTCCCATTTCAGTCGGTCATGGAACTGCGTGGCCCGGTCGCGCAGCATCGAATTGCGCAGGGCGGGGTAGCGGGCCAAATCGTCGGCGTAAATATAGCGGATCATGGTGGCTTTCCTCTTTCAAACTGAGGAAAGCAGCCCTGTCATGTCGTGGTTAATGGCCGCAGAACGACCCGCCCGACGCTTTGGCAGCACCGGCAACGGGTCGGGCGGTAATAATCAGAGGGGTTTAGACGACGATAAGCCCGTGTGTCAGCGCGGTGGCGACGGCATGCACCGTGTTGGTCGCCCCCATCTTGAAACGCGCGCTTTCAATATAGACCCGCAGCGTGTTCTCGGAGATTTGCAGCGCCTCCGCGACCCCCGCCCGGTTGTTGCCCAGTGCCAAAAGCGTCAGCGCGTCCTTTTCCCGAGGGCTCAGCGCGCGCACAGGTCCCTGGCTGGGGCCGCCCTCAATCTCAAGGGCGCGTTCGTTCATATAATGCGCAATCAGGATCAGGTCGGAGGCGCGTTCTTCCGTGAACTGCGCCCAGCGGTCATCATTGTCTTTTTGGTTTACGGAAAACAGGGCAAACTGCCCGGACGGGCCACGAATGGGAACGGAAAAGCCCTGATTGCCCAAGCCTTGGCTCGCGGCCTCTCCCAGAAAATCGCGGCTGGGTTTGCCGGACCAGTCCAGCGCTTTCCAGTCAATCGGGGTAAAGCGTTTGTAGCACCCCTGCACCACCGGATCGATGCGTTCATAGCCCTTCTCAATATAGCGCTCGACCCATGTGTCCGAGTAGGTCAGCGCCGCATATTGGCCGCCGCTTGCGTTGACGGAATGGTACACAAGGTTGTCTATACCGTAGACGCCGCGCAGCCCTTCGACGAAGGTTTGCAGCTCCTCAAGCGATTTGGCGTTTGAAAGCGCCTCCTGCATGTCCACGAGTTTGTTCAAGCTCACATACCCTCGTTGCCGGCATGTCAGCGTTTGAAAGCTCACGCGCCGCAATGGCAATCGCGTCATCAAGCCCGTCCGCCAGTTTGCCCATGCTGTTGCTTTGGGAAAAACGCTGCAGGTCGGTCAGGACGTCGATAATCCAATCATTTGTCATAAACACTGTCTCCGTTAACGGTTAATCAAAGGTTAACCAGAGTATATCAGCCGTTTCTTGCCAAAATATATTCGCGGTTTCCCCTTCACCAGAAATGGTGAGGTCGGAATTTGTAAGTGCCTGAAATCGTGGGCCGGACAAATTTCGGACAGAAAAACGGCGCGAACCAGATCGATTCGCGCCGCTTGAATGTCAAAGAGTCAAGGTGGCTCACCTAAGGTTGACGGCTGGCCTCCAGCGTGTCCTCAAACGTGCTCAGCCCGGTGCGCGTGGCCGTCACCAGCACCGCCATATTGCCCGGCTTATGCTCGTTGCGCAGCATCTTGGTATGCGCCTGCGGGATTTCATCCCACGGGAAAACCTCCGACATGCACGGGTCCAGACGGCGCTCCACCATCAGCTGGTTCGCGGCAGAGGCCTGCGCCAGATGTGCAAAATGCGAGCCCTGCACACGTTTCTGATGCATCCACAGATAACGCGCATCCATCGTCAGATTGTAGCCCGTGGTGCCCGCGCAAATGACGACCATGCCGCCTTTCTTGCAGACAAACACCGACGCCGCCATCGTGCTTTCGCCCGGATGCTCGAACACCATGTCCACATTGTTGCCCTTGCCGGTGATGTCCCAGATGGCCTTGCCGAACTTGCGGACCTCGCCGAACCACTCTTTATACTCCGGCGAATTCACCACGGGCATTTGCCCCCAGCAGTTGAAATCCTTGCGGTTCAACACGCCCTTGGCGCCCAGCCCCATGACGAAATCACGCTTGCTTTCATCCGAGATCACGCCAATCGCATTCGCGCCCGCCGTATTGGCTAGCTGGATCGCATAAGAGCCCAAGCCCCCCGACGCGCCCCAGATCAGCACGTTCTGGCCGGGCTTAAGCTCATGCGGGTGGTGGCCGAACAGCATCCGGTAGGCGGTGGCCAGCGTCAGCGTGTAGCAGGCGCTTTCTTCCCAGCTCAAATGCTGGGGCCGCGGCATCAGCTGCTGGCTTTGCACCGTGGTAAACTGCGCAAAAGAGCCGTCCGGCGTCTCGTAACCCCAAATCCGCTGGCTGTTCGAGAACATCGGGTCCCCGCCATTACAATGCTCGTCATCGCCATCATCCTGGTTGCAGTGGATCACCACCTCGTCGCCAACCTTCCAGCGCGTGACCTTGTCGCCCACCGCCCAAACGATGCCCGACGCATCCGAGCCGGCAATATGGTAAGGCGCGCCATGCACGTCAAACGGGCTCAGCGGTACGCCGAGGCCGGCCCAGACGCCGTTATAGTTCACGCCCGCCGCCATCACCAGAACCACAACCTCGTGGCTGTCAGGCTGTTTGACGTCGACCACCTCGGCCAGAAACGCCTGCTCCGGCTCGCCGTGGCGCTCGCGACGGATCGCCCATGCGTACATCTGTTTCGGCACATGGCCCAGCGGGGGAATTTCACCAACCTCATAGAGGTCCTTAACAGGGGCGTCGTAATCCATAACTGTCTCTCGCGTGTCCAAAGCCATTGCCGGGTCCTTCACTTTTACATGCTGCCGCGCAGAATCAAATGCTGCGCCGCAATAGGACCGGGATATTCCGACCAAAGTAACATTGCAACTAAAATTATCTCTATTTTGTAATTTTATGTCGCAAGGCTCTCAAAAGCCGCGTCACCCGCCCCGGACGTCAGATGCGCAATCGAGCGGGCATAATACCCCGCCAGATCGCCATGCTTGCCCGTCAGCGCGACCTGCCCGTCTTCCTGCGTGATCAGCCCGCGCGCCTCCAGCATCCGCAAAGCGGCGTCCATGCCCTTCAAGACCCCCGATTGCGGCAGGCATATATTCACCCCTCGCGCCTCGAACGCATCAATATCCCGCTCAAACAACGCTTCCAGCTCCGCGCGGGCAATCTGCCCGCCGGCCTGCTCAAGGTGCCACGCAATGATCGGCACCGGCAGCACCGGCACGGTAGAGGCCACACGCCCCATCACTGCCAGCCCCAGCTCTTTGGCGACATCTTCATGGGGCTCTTGGAGAAAACTGCGCAGCGACAAGGGCGTGCCATAGGCCACGGCGGCAAAGCCCAGACGGTGGAACTTGCCCGACACCCGCTGCCAGATATGCCGCCCGACATAGCGAAACACAGATGAGATGCGGAACTTGAAGCGCGAACGATTGTCCCCCGCAGCCGCCACCAGCACGCGGTCTTCCAGCACCCGGTCGTAATTCAGCCCCACCGGCACGAACACCACATCGCGCGAGCTCTCAGGGTCGAACCCTTCCACGATATAGCTGATCAGCCCCAGCTTGGGGTCCTGCAACCCTCCGCTCCGCGACAGCCCGCCTTCGGGGAACACGGCCTGCGTGACGCCTTCCTTGGTCGACAGCTGCACATAGCGCGCCAGCACCTTGCGGTAGAGCGGGTTGAGCGATTTGCGCCGGATGAAATAGCCGCCCATCATCTTGATCAGCGGCTGCAAGGGCCAGCCCCGCGCCCATTCCCCCACCGCATAAGAGAGCGACGTGTCCTTCGCCGCCAGATAGGTCACCAGCACATAATCCATATTGGAGCGGTGGTTGATGATGTAGACCACCGTCGCCTCCGGGTCGATCTCCGCCAGCGCCTCGCGGTTCTCATTGACCACCCGCACGCGGTAGAGCCCCCGCGACAGCCATTTGGCCAGCCGGATCCCCAGCCCAAAATAGAGAGACGCGCTGAAAGACGGCACAATCTCGCGCGCATAACGCTGCGCGGTCTCAAAGGCCACATTGTCGGGGATGCCCTGGCTGTCAGCATAGTCATTCACCGCCCGGATGATATCCGGGTCATAGAGCACGTTCTGAATCATGTCATGCCGCCGCGCCAGCTTGAACGGCTGAATAGGCCGCTTCAACTTGGTGTTCAGCTCCGCCACCACCCGCTCCGCCCGGCGTCGGAAAAACCAGCGCACCGACGGAAACAGAAAATGTGACGCCGCCGTCACCGCAGCCAAAAGCCCCATCAGGATCAACGCCCAGACGGGCAATTCTACGGTCTGAAACATGGCGCGGACGTTGGCAGGGAAATGCGTCGGGGTAAATCCTTAACGCGCTCACCCGCCCCGCTGTCCTTCGGCTGCAACATCCCCAACCGAGCGCCCTGCCCCACAAACCAGCCCACCCTAGCCGGGCGGGTCAGCGCGCTGATAGAAGGTCCGCACACTCCACCCATCCGACATGATCCACCCGCATACCCCCCTGACAACATCCCAATTTCTGCATTGCAGCGAATTGACATTGGCATAAAATTCCGCATATCTACATCTTGACGCAACAAAATTACCCAAACCGATTCCGCGGAGTCCGCCATGACCGAGACCAAAACCGACCGCCCCAAGGACAGACCATGGCTGTTTCGGACCTATGCCGGGCACTCCACGGCCAAGGCCTCCAACGCGCTCTACAAGGGCAATCTGGCCAAAGGGCAAACCGGCCTCTCCGTGGCCTTCGATCTGCCCACGCAAACCGGCTATGACAGCGATCATGAACTCAGCCGTGGCGAGGTCGGAAAGGTCGGCGTCCCCGTCGCCCATCTGGGGGACATGCGCGCTTTGTTCCACGACATCCCTCTGGACCAGATGAACACCTCCATGACGATCAACGCGACCGCCCCCTGGCTCTTGGCGCTTTATATCGCCGTGGCCGAAGAGCAAGGCGCGGATATCTCCGCCCTGCAAGGCACAGTGCAAAACGACATCATCAAGGAATACCTGTCACGCGGCACCTATATTTGCCCGCCCCAGCCCAGCTTGCGGATGATCACCGACGTCGCCGCCTATACGCGGGAACACCTGCCCAAATGGAACCCGATGAACGTCTGTTCCTACCATTTGCAGGAGGCAGGCGCGACGCCGGAGCAAGAGCTCGCCTTTGCCCTTGCCACCGCCACCGCCGTGCTGGACGATTTGCAAAACAAGGTGCCGCCCGAGCACTTCCCCGCCATGGTCGGCCGCATCTCCTTCTTCGTGAATGCGGGCATCCGCTTTGTGACCGAGATGTGCAAAATGCGCGCCTTCGTGGATCTGTGGGACGAAATCACCCGCGAAAGATACGGCGTCGAGGACCCCAAATTCCGCCGCTTCCGCTACGGGGTGCAGGTCAACTCCCTCGGCCTCACGGAACAACAACCCGAAAACAACGTCTACCGCATCCTGATCGAGATGCTCGCCGTAACGCTGAGCAAAAACGCCCGCGCCCGCGCGGTGCAGCTGCCCGCTTGGAACGAGGCGCTCGGCCTGCCCCGCCCTTGGGATCAGCAATGGTCGCTGCGCATGCAGCAGATCATGGCGTTCGAGACCGACCTTCTGGAATATGACGACCTCTTCGACGGCAATCCCGCCGTGGAGCGCAAGGTCGAGGCCCTCAAAACCGGCGCCCGCGCAGAGCTGGCCACCATCGACGCCATGGGCGGCGCAAATGAGGCCATCGAATACATGAAATCCCGGCTGGTGGAGGCCAATGCCAACCGCCTCGGCGGCATCGAGACCGGGGAGACCACCGTCGTCGGCGTCAACAAATACCAGCAGCACGAGGAAAGCCCGCTCACCGCTGGCGAGGAGGCGATCATGGTTGCCGACAAAGACGCGGAGGCCGACCAGATCGACCGCCTTACCCAATGGAAAGCCAACCGCGACGAGGCCAAGGTGCAAGACGCCCTGAAAGCGCTCAGAGAAGCCGCGCAAAGCGGCGCAAACATCATGCCCCCCTCCATCCAGGCCGCCAAGGCGGGTGTCACCACCGGCGAATGGGGCGACATGGTCCGTCAGGCCTTCGGCCAATATCGCGGCCCCACCGGCGTGTCGCGCAACCCGTCCAACCGCACCGAAGGGCTTGAAGAGATCCGCGAACGCGTCGACGCTGTCTCCGACAAGCTGGGCCGCCGCCTGAAATTCCTTGTTGGCAAACCGGGCCTCGACGGGCATTCCAACGGGGCCGAGCAAATCGCTGCCCGCGCCCGCGACTGCGGCATGGACATCACCTATGAGGGCATCCGGCTGACCCCCGACGAAATCGTCGCCGCCGCGCAAAAGGACGAGGCTCATGTCGTCGGCCTGTCGATCCTGTCAGGCTCCCATATCCCGCTGATACAGGACCTGATGAAGAAGATGCACGCCGCCGGAGTTGGCCACATCCCCGTCGTGGTCGGCGGCATCATCCCGGAGGAGGACGCCAAACGCCTCCGCGCCATGGGCGTGGCCAAGGTCTACACTCCCAAGGATTTCGAGATGAACGTGATCATGAACGATCTGGTAACGCTGGTGGACCCCACAGGGATCGCGGCAGAATAGCCGCCTCCCAAAACGCCCGCTGACCCGCTCTGTCGCTGCGGAAGCGGCGTTAGAAAACGGTGGCGGTCAATGTTTCGGTCCAGGGAAGATTAGCGTTCTTCCAGGAGTTCTGCGTGTTGAGGCCCGGCTTTGTGTCGCCGTCATAGCCTTCGGGGATATGCCAGACATTGGTAAAACCCGCAGCCTCTAGGGCTCGGCTCGCCATCGCTGATCGCACGCCGGACCCACAGGTGACGATGATCATGTCATGCGGCCCGCGGCCTACGCTTTCTATCGCAGCGAGCATTCTATCCACAAATTTCGGGCTGGAAACCAGCTTGTATTCTTGCAGGTCTTCGTCAAATTCCTCGCCCTCAACCATCACGGGCACAACTGCGTCAATCACCGCCGGGTGGCCAGCACTGGCGATTTCCTTCACGCTGCGCACATCGACAAAGAAGACGCTTGGGTTCGATTTGACGAGGTCATAGGCTGCGACGTTGCTCAGGTAATATGCGGTACCCGTTTGTTTGCGAACCGGCACGTCACTGATATCGAGCACCACACCGACGGACTGGCCCGAAACCGGCGCCGAAAAGAGCATACATGCAATAAGTGTATTTTTAAATAATCCCGCCATGGCGAATTTCCCTGTTGAGCAATCACAGTCGTAATCCCTTGGCTGCTGTAAAGTAAACATGACACCTCGAAATATACAAGGCCTAAACGCCCGAAAAACCTACAGAAACTTCATGTAAGCGAAAACATATTCTCTCTCAAACATGTCAACTTGGCGCGTTTTGCACTTCCGAAACGGCGGATTTTTCACCTTTGCAGCCGGACGGGGTCGCGCTATAACATGTTGAAGTCTTTCACATAGTTATTTTGTTCAAGAATCGAATTAAAAGCGAAGCGATTTATGAAAATAACTCCGCACAAACAGCTCGAAAATGCGCAGCCTTTTCCGCAAAAAAAATCGGAATATGCCTATGTTAGCGCCAAGGACGCCCGTGCGCTGGCCCGCCGCCTCAAGAAATACAAGGATCCGATCCCGGCCCGCACATGGTGGGAAATCGCCCAAACGGTGATTCCGTTCGCCCTCAGCTGGGCCGCCGCCCTCTGGGCGCTACAGATCAGCTACCCGCTGGCGTTTTTCTTCGGGCTCACCACCGGGGTGTTCACGATCCGCATGTTCCTGCTGCAACATGATGTGGGCCACGGCGCGCTGTTCAAATCCGCGCGCGCCAATGACCGCTTCGGCCGGGTTCTGGGCGTCGTCACGCTGACGCCCTATTACATGTGGCGCAAGATGCATGCCAACCATCACAAGAACCTCGGCAATCTCGATGACCGCGATATCGGCGAGGTCCACACGTTTACGCTCAAAGAATACCGCGCGCTTCCCGCTTGGCACCGCTTCGCCTACCGCATCTACCGCAACCCGGTCTTTCTGTTCGGCATCGGCCCCGTCTGGCTGTTCTTCCTGCAACACCGCCTGCCCTTCGGCATGTGGAAAGACGGCTGGATTTACTGGCGCTCCGCCATGGGCACGAACCTCGCCATCGCCTGTGTGCTGGCCGCCCTCTACGCCTATGGCGGCTGGGCCGCGATCTGGTTGATCTGGTTCCCCTCCGTCTGGGTCGGTGCCAGCGCCGGCGTCTGGACCTTCTACGTCCAGCACCAGTTCGAGGAAGCCCAGTTCGACTGGCAGCCCAACTGGACCATCCACCAAAAGGCGCTGCATTCCTCCTCGCAATATGTGCTGCCAAAGCCACTCATGTGGGTCACCGCGAATATGGGCATCCACCACGTCCACCATCTCTATGCGCGCATCCCTTTCTACCGTCTGCCGGAGGTGCTGGAGAAAGAGCCGCTCTTGGGCGGGGCCTATAAGATGACGCTGCGCTCTTCGGTCAAATGCATCTGGATGCAGCTCTGGGACGAGGACGCACGGCAGATGATCTCCTTCGCCGATGAACGCGCCATGCGCAGCGGCGAGGCCGCGACGGGGACCGCGCTCAGCCCCGCCGAGTAGACCCACCCCAAGACGCCCCCGCCCAACAGCACATGCACGTTAACCATGTGACCCGAGCATCACTGTGCGCCCATTGCGTATGTACGCGCTGTGTACAGGATATGTACGGCTTGTGTATGCGCCGTTTTGGGGGCAAACCGAGGGGCAAGAGCCGCGTTAACCATCCCCTGCAGGAGCTTCCCCATGACCATTCATATCGGCGCAAATTCCGGCGAGATCGCAGAAACCGTTCTGCTTCCCGGCGATCCCTACCGCGCCAAATGGGCGGCAGAGACCTTTCTCAAGGATGCCAAATTGGTCAATGAAGTCAGAGGGATGCTGGGCTTCACCGGCACATGGAACGGCCACCGCGTCACCATACAGGGCTCCGGCATGGGGATGCCGTCGCTGTCGATTTACGTCAACGAGCTGATCAAGGATTACGGTGCTAAGACATTGATCCGTATAGGCTCTACCGGCGGAATGCAGCAAAAAGTCGCCATCCGGGACGTCATCCTCGCCCAGACCGCCTCCAACATTTCAACCCCATCCCGCGGTATTTTCAAAGAGGTCAACTTCGCCCCCTGCGCCGATTTCGACCTGCTGCACAAAGCCTATCACGCCGCCGAAGCCAAAGGCGTCACCACCCATGTCGGCGGCATCTATTCGGCAGATGTCTTCTACGACGAACGTCCTGATCTTAATGAAGAAATGACCCGCCACGGCATCCTCGCCGTCGAAATGGAAGCCGCCGAGCTTTACAACCTCGCCGCCCGCTACCAACGCCGCGCCCTGGCCGTTCTGACCGTGTCAGACCACCTGATCACCGGCGAGGCCCTCCCCTCAGAAGAGCGCGAAAAAAGCTTTGGAGACATGGTCGAAATCGCCTTGGAAGCGGCCTTCACCTAAACCCCAAATCGGTTTCATCTTGGCAAAAATATGCATCTCCCCAGAGGTCAGACGCCATGGCTCCGATCATAGCGATTGACCTGCGGCGGCACCCAGCCATCCAGCGCCCCCTCGCGCGGTTCAAACACCTCCACCAGCAACGGATGGCACGCCGCCACATCACTGGAATGTTCAGAGGAGCAATCCCCGCCCGGACAGGCGCTTAACGCCCCCAGCAGGTCAATTTCTGCAAAGAATTCAATGTAATCCCCGGGCCGTACCGGGCTTGCCTTCATGAAATACTGCCCCGTATCACGCGTAAATCCAGTGCACATAAAGACGTTGAGCACGTCATGTACATAAGCCTCCGCCTCGCGCGGCGTCATGCCAAGCTCTTCCGCCACCGCACGCGACAGATTGGAATGGCAGCAATGATGATACTGTTTACCAGATGTTAGGAGGTTATGCGTATAGGGATCGCACCGCGTGCCAATCACATCATGAACAGACCCGCCAAAAGGGTCGATCCCGTACCAATTCAGCGTGTCATGCGTCACCGTGGCCATCGGGCGCAAATAGGGAAAACCCGACCACATCCGCTCCCCGGTGGTGATATGCGTGCCATGCAACGCGCGGGTCTTGCCGGAATAAAACCGCTCCGACAGATCTTGCGTGTTAAAAAGGTTCAAATCGCCGACCTGAGGTCCCTCAATCGACCGGATCCGGAAAAAATGCCCCTTTGGCACCCTGAAACACGCAGCCTCCCGCGGCTCGACACGGAGCTCCTCACGCTTCACCAACCCCTCCCGAGCCGCCTCGTAAAGCGCCATGTCAGGCGCAGGCAGGGTCTCAACAGGGTAGCAAATAACAGGCTCAATCGCCTTACGCAGGTCGGCATCTTCTGGGGTCATCTTCAGTCTCCTTACTCGCCACAGAACCCAAGTTTTCCATCGAAAACAATCTGTTTCGCGGCGGCCCTGTCATGAAAACTTCAATTTCAAGCCTCAAAAACCGCTAGTCCGACAGCCATATCAGAAGCATGCGACATCTGTTTGCCCTTTATGCGCTGCTCACCACATCAGTGCCGGTGCCCCGTCAGCTTCTCCTGCGCGCGGCGGCCATTGTCGCAGCCTATCTCGCAACGGCGCCATATGCCGAGACTCTCGCACGCATCGGTCTGACCCCGCTCAAAGCAACCGTATTTCTGGGGCTTATCATTGTCATGCTAGGGGCGGCCAAAAGCACCTGGGACAAACTCCAACAGATGCTGGATCCCGGCGACAGGCGGCCAGGCTACATTGCGCCACTTATCGCCACCGCTTGGCTACCGCCTCTTGTCGCGACGGTTACGATACCATCTGACCTCTGGCTCGCCTACGCGGCCACGGCAACCTATCCAGCATATGGGGTGATGACTTGGGCCCTGTGGAAATCCGACCCGTCCTACTTCGATCAACACAGCTGGATGGACTCAGAGCAGCGTCCGAAAGAAGCAGAAAACACAATGACTTGGCAGCTTTGGCGCTACGTTTGGAGCGGTGTCGTCCTATTGGCGCTCACGCTTCACGCGACCCCTTTGGAATGGGTGTTGGGATACGCCGCCGTCCCTGTCGTCTTCCATTACCTGTATTGGTGGACCGTGATTGCGACCCACCCGCTTGAGGATGGGCCGAAGCAAGACTAGCTACACCGTCCGCTCAACCATCATCTTCTTGATCGCGCCAATGGCCTTGGCCGGGTTCAGACCTTTAGGGCAGGTCTTGGTGCAGTTCATGATCGTGTGGCAGCGGTACAGCTTGAACGGGTCTTCCAGATCGTCCAGACGCACGCCCGTGGACTCGTCGCGGCTGTCAATGATCCAGCGATACGCATGCAGCAACGCCGCGGGCCCAAGGTATTTGTCACCGTTCCACCAATAGCTCGGGCATGAGGTCGAGCAACACGCGCACATCACGCATTCATAGAGCCCATCCAGCTTTTCGCGATCCTCCACCGATTGCCGCCACTCCTTCTGGGGGCGGTTGGTCGTGGTCTCAAGCCACGGCATGATGGAGGCATGCTGGGCATAAAAATGCGTCAAATCAGGGATCAAATCCTTGACCACCGGCATATGCGGCAGCGGGTAAATCTTCACGTCGCCCTTGATCTCGTCCATGCCGTAAATGCAAGCCAGCGTGTTAATGCCGTCGATATTCATCGCACAGGATCCGCAAATCCCTTCGCGGCAAGAGCGGCGGAAGGTCAGCGTCGGGTCGATCTCGTTCTTGATCTTGATCAACGCGTCCAGCACCATCGGCCCGCATTTGTCCATGTCGACAAAATACGTATCCACCTGAGGCGTTTTGCCGTCGTCGGGGTTCCAGCGGTAAATCTGGAATTTGCGCACATTGTTGGCGCCCTCGGGCTTGGGCCAGGTCTTGCCCACGGTGATGCGGGAATTCTTGGGCAGGGTCAGTTGAACCATGGGTCTTCTCCTAGATCAGAAACGGCGCAATGCCGTCTTTGAGCAAACATTCGATTGTCTCGCCGCGGGTCGCGATCTGCACGATCAGCTCGACATCGGTCTGGCTGACGGTGGTCGCACCGGCCTTTGCAAGCTGGATAATTTCAGACGCGCTGGCCTGATCGATCACACAATTGGTGGCAGGCTCCAGAGGCACACCGGGGAACCGCTCCGCCAGCACCGGGTTCACCGCCTTGCGGGCCTGATCGCGGGCCAGCTGGTCGGCCAATCCATTGTCGCCGCAGGCGGTCAACAGCAGCGGTATCGCCATAAGCAGAGCCCTCATGTCCGGCCTCCCAAAGTGATGCCAAATCTGGTCGGGGCAGGCTCGCCATTGACGCGCCGCGAGATGCACTCAGCCAGAAACTCTTCTTCCGTCTGAGGGTTCAACACACGGCTATCCACCGTCACCGCGCCCCCGGCCCGCACGCCGCCAGAGCCCACGCCAACGCCCACCTTGCCCGTCACGCCATCCGCCCCGCGCAGCTCTTCACGACACAGCGCATCCGCGCGCTCAAGCGTCATCGGCACGGGGGCACAGGCCGAAACCGCAAGGACCACACAGAGAGCCATCCCCCGGATCAATAGACTCGCGCTTTTGGCGCGATTTTCTTGAGATCAATGCCGCCCTCATTATGCGAGGTCAGCGGTTCCAGATGCACGCCACGATAGTCCAGCTTGGCCTTCTGCCCCTTGAAATAGGTCAGCGAGTGTTTGCGCCAGTTCTTGTCGTCGCGGTCGGGATAATCCTCATGCGCATGCGCGCCACGGCTTTCCTTACGGGCCTCAGCCGACACAACCGTCGCCACGGCGTTTGGCATCAAATTGGCCAGCTCCAGCGTCTCCATCAAGTCGGAGTTCCAGACAAGGCTGCGATCCGACACCTCCAAATCGTCGAGCTTGGACGCCACATTGTCCATCTTCTCAACACCTTCGGCCAGCGTCTTGTCCGTGCGGAACACCGCCGCGTCGCTTTGCATCGTGGTCTGCATTTCCATGCGCAGCTCAGCCGTTGGCACTTGGCCTTTGGCGTAGCGCAGCCCGTCGAACCGGTCCAAAGCGCGTTGCAGCGACATCTTGTTGATGCCGGGGTTTGGCGCCTCCGGGTCAACCACTTTCGCCGCGCGAATGGCCGCCGCACGGCCAAAGACCACGAGGTCAATTAGCGAGTTCGACCCAAGCCGGTTGGCCCCATGAACAGACGCACAGCCCGCCTCCCCCACGGCCATCAGGCCGGGCGACACACGGTCAGGGTCGTCCTTGGTCGGAGACAGGACCTCACCCCAGTAATTCGTTGGAATCCCGCCCATGTTGTAATGCACCGTCGGCAGCACCGGGATCGGCTCTTTCGTCAGATCCACGCCCGCAAAAATCCGCGCTGACTCGGAGATGCCCGGCAGCCGCAGCGCCAGCGTTTCAGGCGGCAGATGGTTGAGATGCAGGTGGATATGATCTCCCGCCTCACCCACGCCGCGCCCTTCGCGGATCTCCATCGTCATGCAGCGCGAGACCACGTCGCGCGACGCCAGATCCTTGTAGGTCGGCGCATAGCGTTCCATGAAACGCTCGCCTTCGGAGTTGGTCAGATACCCCCCCTCCCCACGCGCGCCTTCGGTGATCAGACACCCCGCGCCGTAAATGCCGGTGGGGTGGAATTGCACGAACTCCATGTCCTGCAAAGGCAGGCCCGCCCGCGCGACCATGCCGCCACCGTCACCGGTGCAGGTATGCGCGCTGGTCGCAGAGAAATAGGCGCGGCCATAGCCGCCCGTCGCCAGCACCACCATTTTGGCGGAGAACAAATGCAACGTGCCGTCATCCAGCTTCCAGCACAAAACACCCTGACACACCCCGTCATCGGACATGATCAGGTCGATCGCGAAATACTCGATGTAGAATTCGGCTTTTTGCTTCAGCGATTGACCGTAAAGCGTGTGCAAAATCGCGTGGCCCGTCCGGTCGGCGGCGGCACAGGTGCGCTGCACCGGGGGGCCTTCGCCAAATTCGGTTGTGTGGCCACCGAACGGCCGTTGGTAAATCTTGCCCTCTTCGGTGCGCGAGAACGGCACACCGTAATGCTCCAGCTCGTAGACCGCTTTGGGGGCTTCGCGCGCCAGATATTCCATCGCATCCGTATCGCCCAGCCAGTCGGAGCCCTTGACCGTGTCATACATATGCCACTGCCAATTGTCGGGCCCCATATTGGAGAGCGACGCAGCAATGCCACCCTGTGCAGCAACCGTGTGAGAGCGCGTGGGGAACACTTTGGTCACGCAAGCCGTGCGCAAGCCCTGTTCGGCCATACCAAGCGTGGCGCGCAACCCCGCGCCGCCAGCGCCAACAACGACGACATCATATTCATGGGTTTCATATTCGTATTCAGCAGCCATGTCTTTGCTCCGAAATTAAAGTGCGAGACGCGCGATGGCGAAAAGGCCGGTGGCGGCGATGGCGTAGCTCAGGCAGATCATCAAAATGATCGTCACCTTCTTGGCCGTACCGTGAACGTAGTCCTCGATCAGCGTTTGCACACCACTTTTGAAATGCATCATCGAGGCCACAATCGTCAGCCCCGCGACAATCGCCGGGAAAGGACGCGCGAAATAGGCGATGACCTCTTCATAGGAGGACCCAAGGACGGGGCCAAAGGTGAAGATGAACAGAGGAATGAGAATAGCCAGCCCAACGGAGCTGACCATCATATACCAGTGATGCCCGGTGCCGGTCTTGGCAGAGCCCATGCCCTGCGCGCGTTTGCGGTCGGTCAGATAAGCCATGTGCTGCCCCCTCAAATCACGATAACGGTGAAAATGGTCAGCAGCAGCGAGCCCGCGATCACGGCGTAGCCCAGCTTTTCCGCGGTCTCCAGCTCGAAGCCATGGCCGCTGTCCCAGATCAGATGCCGGATGCCCGCACAGAAATGATACCACACGGCCCAAAGCGACAGGAACAACACCAGATCGCCAAACCACGAGGTCAGTACGGCGTCGGCGGTGGCGAAATACTCAGGCCCGTAGCTGGCCGCCAGAAACCACCACACAATCAAGATTGCGGCCACAAGAAGTGCGTTTCCGGTGATCCGCGTCAGGATCGAGGTCATGGAGGTCAGCTGTGGCCGGTAGATGGTAAGATGGGGGGAAAGCGGCCGGTCCCCCCGGTTGACGTCTGCCATGAGCGCGTCCTTCGTGCTGGCTGCGGTAATTACTGTCACGAACTCTAGACGTTTTCACAGCAGAGTCACGCGCCCGGAGGTCTATTTGCGCGCAATTGTCGCTAGATTTTGACTAATTTCTCAAGTTTGTGATCACTGCTTTTTGCGTCGTGATCACAAATTGCCATTCTTGCGCGGCACCTCCGCCTCGGAGAGCTGTTTCGTGATCTCGCGCAGCAGCTTGCGCCGGATCCGCTCTGGGTAATCCTCGAACTCCGCCGCCCGCATCGCAAAGGCCCCCGGACCCACGATCAGATGTTTTTCGAAATACTCCGTCAACCCCTTGTCATAGGCCTCAATCGCCAGACCGTTGACGATAATCCCATCCGCCAAGAGCGAGGCATGCAGCGCAGGCGGGCGGATCCCCTCATTCGAGCGCCCGTCGCCAGAGACGTCGATCACCTTGCGCGTGCAATCCGGGACCTGCTTGAAATTGCCTTGCGCAAACTGCACGGCCTCCCCCAAAGCGGTCGAGAAATTGCGCCAGATACGCGGATCGGCCTCGATCACATCGGCCAGAGTGTCGGTGTCGTTGAAATCCTTGATCCGCGTCCACGGCACAGACACCCGGTGCCGCCCCGACCCGGTCCATTGGATCACCTGCACCGCCGCCTCGCGCACCACCAAAGCCTCGGAAATCGCGCCGTCCCGCAACGCCTCCGCAAGGCCCTGCATTTGAATGTCATACTCGTTCTGATCCACGGAACCCGACACGTCCACCGCAAGGATCAACGCAATGTCGCACGCCGCCACTGGGCCTGAAAACGACAGGCAGGCAGAGAGGAAGAGAGGACAGGTCCAGCGCATCAGCAAAGCCTAGCCAGAAACGCCGCCAATGCGCAGTCAAATTTTCGCCAAGTGGCGCGCGCCCGACCTAGACCGGCATCAGCGCCCAATAATCAAGGTCCAGCAGCACGTCGGGCAGGTATTTGCCATCCTCGCCCTTCAACGCGAACGAAGCCGCACCCGCCCGCTGCGCCACCAGCCGCAGCCGGATCGCGCCAATACCGGGTGCCGCAGTCTCGGCCACATCCAGCACCTCTGACCACGCCGTCACGGTATCGCCGCTGAAACACGGATTGGCATGCGCGCCCGCGTTCAGCCCGACGATCATCTGCGCATTGGCCAACCCGTTGAAACTCAGCGCCCGCGCCATGGAGATCACATGCCCCCCATAGATCAACCGCTTGCCATCCTCGCGCGCTGTGGCGTCAAAATGCACCTTCGCCGTGTTCTGCCACATCCGGGTGGCCAGCATATGCTCCGCCTCTTCAATGGTCACACCGTCCACATGGTCGATCTTCTCGCCAATGGCATAGTCACCCAACCGATGCGGTTCGCCAGCATGACTGAAGTTGTACCCGGAGAAATCCAGACCCTCCGGCACCACCAGATCACTGGCCGCCACAACGCCGCTCAGCTCCGGCACCACCGTCTCGGGCGCGGGCGCATCCATGTCGCGCTTGCGCACCATGACCCAGCGCACGTAGCTCAATACCGGCTCGCCCAGCTGGTTCTCCCCCGTGGTGCGTACCCAGACAACACCCGTCTTGCCGTTGGAGTTCTGCTTGACCCCGATCACCTCCGAGCGCGACACCAGCGTGTCTCCCAGATGCACGGGCTTCAGGAACCGCCCCTCCGCATAGCCCAGATTGGCCACCGCGTTCAGCGACACATCCGGCACCGTTTTGCCAAACACCGTGTGAAAGCCAATCAGGTCATCCAGCGGGGCCTCATGCAGCCCGCAATCCCGCGCAAACTCGTCCGACGAATAAAGCGCATGCCGTGCGGGGTAGAGCGCGTGATACATCGCCCGCTCCCCGCCCGACAGCGTGCGCGGAACACCGTGCTCGATCACTTGGCCCACGGCGTAATCTTCAAAGAACCGGCCTGCACTGGTCTTCGACATCAATGCGCCCCCAGCTTGGTCTCGGGCGTATAAGTGCCCTCGACCTCCTTCACCACCGACTGGCCGCAGCGCATCACGCCTGCCTTGTGATCCCATGTCTGGGTGGGCGAGCCGTAGAGCTCCCAGCCCTTGTTCAAAGCATCCGTCACCTTGTGGCAGAACGCGGACGTGTCTTCCTCGCTGAGGAACCGATAGAGCTTCATGTCAGCCTCCAAACGGCGAGACGCCGAGCCAAGTGTGAATGGCAGCCACAAGGCTGAACAGCACAAGGGCAATGACCACAAGGATGATCTCGGATTTCATCGGAGCCCGCGCCGGCACCACCCAAGGGCCGTTGGCGGCATTGATCGTCGGGATCGAGACCACGGCCCAGACCAGCAGCCCGCCAAACAGCACCAGCGAGGCGAGATCGCCATTAACCATCAAATGCGCCACCGCCCAGATGATGAAAGCCACCAGTTGAGGATGCCTGATCTTGGTGCCGATCCAGACTTTGTCAGTCTTCCGCGCGCTGGCCCCGAAGACGTAAAACGCCAGCAACATCAGAAGGTTGTTAATGTGCTTAAAGACCGTGGGCGGCTCCCACACGGGGATAAATTCCGCGCCCCGATAGCCGATCACCATCAGCACAATGGACAGGACCAGCAACACGGTGATGACCCCTTTCGAGCCCTCGCCCATCTTGTCACTCATCGCCCCGCGCACCGCAGGCGCGAGCCGCTTCAGCCAATGCGCAAAGGTCCAAATCAAAACGCCGATGATCAGTAACGCCATATCCTAGCCCTCCAAACGCGCGATGGCCTCGGCTTGGGCGAGGATGCGCTGTGCAGAGGCAACATGCAGGTTTTCGACGATCTTGCCATCCAAAACCGCAACACCCTGCCCTGCGGCCTTAGCCTCCTCAAAGGCAGCGATTTGACGGCGCGCTAGAGCCAGCTCCTCCTCGGACGGCCCAAAGGCGGCATTTGCGATCTCGATCTGCGCCGGGTGGATCAACGTCTTGCCGTCAAACCCCATGTCGCGCCCCTCAGCGCATTCCGCCCTGAGCCCCTCATCATCCTTGAACGCATTATAGACCCCGTCCACACAGATCAGCCCTTCCGCACGGGCGGCCAGCAGGCACAGCTGCAAGCTGGTCATCATCGCCGCGCGCCCGGTGCTGCGCAGGTCCTTGGCCAGATCATTCGTACCCAGCACAAACCCTTCCATACGCGGGGCGGCCGCAATCTCCGCCGCGTTCAGAATGCCGCGCGGGGTCTCCATCATCGCCCAGATGGTCGTGTCTTTGGCAGCCGGGATGGCGTCGAGCATCTCTGCCAGCTTCGCAATATCGGCCCCGCCATCCACCTTGGGCAGCAACACCGCGTCCGGGCCAGAAGCCGCCACGGCCTTCAGATCCTCTGCGCCCCAGTCCGTGTCAAACCCGTTGATCCGCACGATCCGGCGGCGCGGGCCGTACTCAGCCGTTTTCAACGTCTCGGCCAACAGGTCACGCGCTGCGATTTTCTCATCTGGCGACACCGCGTCCTCCAGATCAAAGATGATCGCGTCCACAGCCAGCCCTTGCGCCTTTTCCAACGCCCGAGGCTTTGAGCCGGGGATATAGAGCACGGATCTACACGGACCTGAGTAAGTTTGCATAAGGATCACCCTCGGTTTTTGTTATTTTGTTATCCACCACAGCTCCGCCGCCGCTGCAAGCAGCTTTTGCTGCATCGCAGAAGAACGCGCCGTTGCGCAGAACGGGACAACACCGGGCGCGGCCTTAACGCGAGCTTGTCCAATATAAAGACATGCTGGCCCCGTCGCCGCTTCGCTTCAAACAGCCTCAGAACAGCGCGGCGCATGACGACGCATTCACATCACGAGCCGCCCGACCCGCCTCGTATGTCCAACCAAGACCTGCCTCAGGCGCGCCCCGCGCTCGCCAAGAAAGGTAGTCTTATGAACACCCAACTCCTCGCCCTGTCCTTTGGCCTTGTCGCCATGCTTGCGGCCGCGCAAGCCAGCCAGGCCCAAACTCAGGCCCAAACCCAGAACCGCTGCGCCCCGCGCGCCGCCGTGATCGAGCGCCTCGCCTCCGCCTTCAGCGAAACCCGCCAATCCATCGGCATGGCCGCCAATGGCACGGTAGTGGAGATGTTTGCCTCGACTGACACCGGGACATGGACCATCACCCTCACCCGCCCCGATGGCGTGACCTGTCTGGTCGCTGACGGCCACGGGTTTGAACGCATCGACGAAGATCTGCCCGCCGCAGGCGATCCGGCGTAACCCAAAGCGTCAGGTCAGCCCGTCATAGATCAGCTTGCCGCCCGCAGTGAGCAACAGCGCATAGGTGATCTTGAAAAAAACGTGTTCCGGCAAAGCCCGGTGCGCGTAGACCCCCACCGCGCAGCCCAACAAGATAGGGCCGACCAAGATCAGGTCCGCCTTGAACGTGTCGAGCGTGAACACCCCCAAAAACGCGTAAGGCACCGCTTTCATCGCGTTGATCGCCCAAAAGGCCAGCACGGTGGTCGCCTGATAGGTGGTCTTTCCCATCCCCTTGCTCAGCAGATACATCGCCGCCGGAGGGCCGCCCGCGTGGCTGATAAAGCTGGTAAACCCCGACACGACCCCCGCAAACAGCCCGATCCCCGGCCCCAAAGGCGCTTTGGGCGGGGCAAACCATCCCCGCGCGCGGCCGATCTGGAACGCCACGAAGACCAGCGAGATCACCCCGATCAGCACCCGCAGCACATCCGCATTGGCCACTTTATAAAGCACCGCCCCCAGCACCACGCCGGGCAGCCCGCCATAGATCAACGCCTTGGCGGCGGCCGTGTCCCACTGCTTCCAGAACGGGCGCAACGTCGCCAGATCCGCCACCATCAGCAGCGGCAGCATGATCCCCAACGCCGTCGCAGGCGGCATGATCAACGCCATCAGGGCTGTGGCGGCAAAGGCCGGCCCTCCACCAAACCCGCCCTTCGCAACCCCCGCAATGAAGGCCGCGGGCACGGCGACAAGAAAGAAGGTGGTGTCAAACTCCATCCGCCGGACGTTGGAAAAATCTGCCACGCTTTACAACCGCTATTGTGACACGCGCCCTCGAAACCGCCCGCCAGCGATTCCCGCAAACCTGCGCAAAACACAGGGCTGAACCGGGTTCACCAATGCAACGCTCATCACGATTGCAAAGCAACCTGCGCGGCAGCATCTCACCAACAGCATTGTTTTATTGGCCTTTCCCCGCGCCTCCCCAGCACCCGTTTCGGAAACACAAGCCGTGCTGCACTGCGGCACCCTTGCGTGAGCGCAACGGACAAGCTACGCCTCCGCCCAACCGAAACCGACTGGAGACCATGTGATATGGCCAGACCCAAGATAGCCCTGATCGGCGCTGGACAAATTGGCGGCACGCTCGCGCATCTCGCCGCGCTGAAAGAACTGGGCGACGTTGTCCTGTTCGACATCGCCGACGGCACGCCGCAAGGCAAATCGCTCGACATCGCCGAGGCAGGCCCCGCCGCCCCCTTTGACGCCGCGATGAAAGGCACCACGGATTACGCCGATATCGCAGGCGCAGACGTGTGCATCGTCACCGCCGGTGTGCCGCGCAAACCCGGCATGAGCCGGGACGACCTGCTGGGCATCAACCTTAAGGTCATGAAATCCGTGGGCGAAGGCATCCGCGACCATGCGCCGAATGCTTTCGTGATCTGCATCACCAACCCGCTCGACGCGATGGTCTGGGCGCTGCGCGAATTCTCCGGCCTGCCCCATAACATGGTTTGCGGCATGGCGGGTGTGCTCGATAGCGCGCGCTTCCGCCACTTCCTCGCCGAAGAGTTCGACGTCTCCATGAAAGACGTCACCGCCTTCGTCCTGGGTGGCCACGGCGACACGATGGTGCCGCTGACGCGGTATTCCACCGTCGCAGGCATTCCGCTGCCCGATCTGGTGGAGATGGGCTGGACCAGCCAGGAGAAACTCGACGCAATTGTGCAGCGCACCCGTGACGGCGGTGCTGAAATCGTGGGCCTGCTGGGCAATGGGTCTGCTTTCTACGCCCCCGCGACCTCCGCGATTCAGATGGCCGAAAGCTTCCTGAAAGACCAAAAACGCGTGCTGCCCTGTGCCGCCTATGTGGACGGGGATTACGGGCTGGACGGCTTTTATGTGGGCGTGCCCACCGTGATCGGTGAAGGCGGCGTCGAGCGTGTCGTGGCCATCAAGATGAGTAAGGACGAGCAGGCCATGTTCGACAAATCCGTCGATGCGGTCAAAGGTCTGGTCAAAGCCTGTCAGGATATCGACGGCTCGCTGGCCTAAATCTCGGCCTCCACAATCACTCCCAAAGGGCTCCGTATTGCGGGGCCCTTTTTCGTCAAAAAACCCGCAAAATCATAACGATTTTTAAAGATTCGCATCCGCTCTGAATTTTTGTGATCACACATTTTCTTACTGTGATCACAAATGTCGGATTTTTCCCTGTCCGGGTCATAAACTCCTTTTCTCGCGGCACGTCCCCATGTCAAATCACGCCCAACAGCGCATCTAAGGAGAGTAACTTTGAACATCCACGAGTATCAGGCAAAAGGCCTGTTGCGCAGCTACGGTGCCCCGGTCTCCGATGGCCGAGTTGTCACCCGCGCCGAAGACGCCAAAACCGCCGCCGGTGAACTTGATGGCCCGCTTTGGGTCGTCAAAGCACAAATCCACGCAGGCGGACGCGGCAAAGGCTCGTTCAAAGAAGCCGATGCAGGCGAAGCAGGCGGCGTGCGCCTTGCCAAATCCGTGCAGGAAGCGGCCAATGAGGCCAAAAAGATGCTGGGCCGCACATTGGTCACTCATCAGACCGGCCCCGCGGGCAAGCAGGTCAACCGCATCTATATCGAAGACGGCTCCGGCATCGAAACCGAGCTCTACCTCGCCCTGCTCGTCGACCGCCAGACCAGCCGCGTCAGCTTTGTCTCTTCCACCGAAGGCGGCATGGATATCGAGCAGGTCGCCGAAGACACGCCCGAGAAAATCCTCAGCTTCTCCGTTGATCCGGCCACAGGCTACCAGCCCTATCACGGCCGCCGCATCGCCTTCTCGCTGGGCCTCAAAGGCCAGCAGGTCAAGCAATGCGTCGCCTTGATGGGCACGCTCTACAAGCTGTTCCTCGAAAAAGACATGGAGATGCTGGAGATCAACCCGCTGATCGTGTCCGACAGCGGCGATCTGAAATGCCTCGACGCCAAAATGGGGTTTGACGGCAACGCAATCTACCGCCACGCCGACATCGCCCAGCTGCGCGACGAGACGGAGGAAGACCCCAAGGAACTCGCCGCCTCCAAATATGACCTCAACTACATCGCACTGGATGGCGAGATCGGCTGCATGGTCAACGGCGCAGGTCTGGCCATGGCCACGATGGACATCATCAAGCTTTACGGCGCAGAACCCGCCAACTTCCTCGACGTGGGCGGCGGCGCGACCAAGGAGAAAGTGACCGAGGCCTTCAAGATCATCACCTCTGACCCGAACGTCAAAGGTATCCTCGTCAACATCTTCGGCGGAATCATGCGCTGCGACGTCATCGCCGAAGGCGTGGTCTCAGCGGTCAAAGAAGTCGGCCTGAAAGTGCCATTGGTTGTCCGCCTTGAAGGCACCAATGTCGAAGAGGGCAAGAAGATCATCAACGACAGCGACGTCGACGTCATCGCCGCAGATGACCTCAAAGACGGGGCCCAGAAAATCGTGAAAGCCGTCAAGGGATGAAGCAATGGCGGGTCCTTCTAAAGCCCGCGGCAAGGTCTTCTGAGCTTGTCGCGCGCCGGGCCCCTCCCTGTAATTGATATGAGCGACACACTCACATATCTCCCCCGCCCGGCCTGCGACGCAGAAAAGGCCAGCCCGATGGCGGAGTACGCCCGTGACGCTGAGCTGCGCGACGGCAACCCCGATCACGTCAACGACTTCACCCCGGAAATCCCTGGCGCCCTCGTCGCCAAAGCCGGGCTTTCGCCCAACAGTAAAATCACCAATCCCCTGACGCTGCCCGTTGATCCCCACATCAACGCGCCGCTCAGCCCAACCGCCTAAGGAGCCAACACGAATGGCCATTCTCATCGACGAAAACACCAAGGTGATCTGCCAGGGCCTCACCGGGTCGCAAGGCACGTTCCACTCCGAGCAGGCCATCGCCTATGGCACCAAAATGGTCGGCGGCGTGACGCCGGGCAAGGGCGGGCAAACCCATCTCAACCTGCCGGTCTTTGACAGCTGCCACGAGGCCGTCGCGCGCACCGGTGCCGATGCCACAGTGATCTACGTGCCCCCGCCCTTCGCGGCAGACAGTATCCTTGAAGCGCTCGACGCGGAGATCCCCTTCATCTGCTGCATCACCGAAGGCATCCCGGTGCTCGACATGATGCGGGTGAAACGCGCGCTGGAGGGGTCATCGTCCATTCTGATCGGCCCCAACTGCCCCGGTGTGATCACGCCCGACGCATGCAAAATCGGCATCATGCCCGGCCACATTCACAAGCGCGGCTCCGTCGGCGTGGTCTCGCGCTCCGGCACGCTGACTTATGAGGCGGTGAAGCAGACGACAGATAGCGGCCTCGGCCAGTCCACCGCCGTGGGCATTGGCGGCGACCCGATCAAAGGGACGGAGCATATCGACGTGCTCGAGATGTTCCTCGCCGATGACGAGACACAGTCGATCATCATGATCGGGGAGATCGGCGGCTCCGCCGAGGAGGAAGCCGCGCAATTCCTCGCCGACGAAAAGAAGAAAGGCCGCTGGAAGCCCACCGCCGGTTTCATCGCAGGCCGCACCGCCCCTCCGGGCCGCCGCATGGGCCACGCCGGTGCCATCGTCGCGGGCGGTGTCGGTGACGCCGAAAGCAAGATCGAAGCCATGCGCTCCGCCGGGATCGTCGTCGCCGACAGCCCCGCCACGCTGGGCGAGGCGGTGCTTGAGGCGATTGGGTGATCCCACGCCGCCCATATCATTGTCATCCCCGCGAAAGCGGGGACCTCGCAAAACCGGGTACGCACCCTGAACGGCGTCCCCGTTTTCACGGCGACGACAAAGAAACAGCGATGTGGCCATTCAAGATCGGAGAGCGTCCGGAATGACTTTCATCAATGCCGTAAGAACCTGCCTGTTTCAGAAGTACCTCACCTTCTCTGGCCGCGCGACTCGCCCTGAGTTCTGGAAGTTCATTCTGTTCCTCTTCTTGGGAATTATCGCCTGCCTGATCATCAATTCAGTCCTGTTCGGACCTGAAATCGAGTACGAACTTTCCCTTGATGCTCAAGGCAATCCAAATGGCCAACCCCGACAGGTGATCCGATATAGCAGCGGCATTGTCGGCAATCTATTTGGCCTTGCCACCCTTCTGCCTTGGCTCGCCGTTACGTGGAGGCGCATGCATGACAGCGGGAGACCAGGTTGGTTGCCTTTTGTCCCATACCTGGCTTTGTCTGTTTTCATTCTCGCAGGGGTTTTGTCGAGTTTGGGACCTGCTAACACCGTTGAGCAACTGCAGGCTACAGGTCAGGCAACCGCCCCAGTGAGCGGATGGCTTGCCGCAATTATCGCGGTGCTCTTTTTGGGCACGCTGATCCTGAATACTTACTGGCTCACCCGTCCTTCCGACCCCGGCCCCAACCGCTTCGGCCCCAACCCTCATGAGGTCCCACAATGACCGACCAGTCCAATAATGACCAGTTCCATGCCTCCTCCTTCATGCAGGGCCATAACGCGGAGTATCTGGAGCAGCTTTATGCCCGATACGCCCAGGACCCCAATGCGGTGGACGAGGGGTGGCGCAGCTTCTTCAAGGACCTCGGCGACACGGAGCTGGCGCAGGCGGAGGCCGCTGGCCCCTCTTGGGCGCGCACTGACTGGCCGCCTGCTCCGCAAGATGACCTGACAGCAGCGCTGGACGGCCAATGGCCCGCTGACACGCCTGCCAGCGAGACCAAAGCCATTGCCCAGAAAATCGCGGGCAAGGCGTCCGAGATGAAGGTGGAGGTCTCCGAGGAGCAGATCCGCCACGCGGTGCTCGACAGCATCCGCGCCATCATGATCATCCGCGCCTACCGCATCCGGGGCCATCTGGCGGCCGATCTGGACCCGCTCGATATGCGCGAGCACACGAAGCACCCAGAGCTGGATCCTGCCTCTTACGGCTTCACCGAAGGAGACATGGACCGCCCGATCTTTATCGACCACGTGCTGGGGCTGGAAACCGCCTCCATGCGCGAGATCGTGGCCATTCTCAAACGCACCTATTGCGGCACATTTGCCCTGCAATATATGCACATCTCGGACCCCGAAGAAGCGGGCTGGCTGAAAGAGCGTATCGAAGGGTACGACAAGGAAATCACCTTCACCAAAGAGGGGCGCAAGGCGATCCTCAACAAGCTGGTGGAAGCCGAGGGTTTCGAGAAATTCCTGCATGTCAAATATATGGGCACCAAGCGGTTTGGCCTTGATGGCGGAGAAAGCCTGATCCCCGCGATGGAGCAGATCATCAAACGCGGCGGGCAGCTGGGGGTGCAGGATATCATCATCGGCATGCCGCATCGTGGCCGCCTCAGCGTGCTCGCGAATGTCATGCAAAAGCCTTACAAGGCGATCTTCAACGAATTCCAGGGCGGCAGTTTCAAGCCTGAGGATGTCGACGGGTCAGGCGATGTGAAATACCATCTCGGGGCCTCCTCGGACCGGGAATTTGACGGCAACGAGGTTCACCTCTCCCTCACCGCCAACCCCTCCCACCTAGAGGCCGTGAACCCGGTGGTTCTGGGCAAGGCCCGCGCCAAGCAGGACCAATTATCCGACGTGGACCGCACGAAAGTGCTGCCCATCTTGCTGCATGGCGACGCGGCCTTTGCGGGTCAGGGCGTTGTGGCCGAAGGCTTTGGCCTCTCCGGCCTCAAAGGTCACAAAACCGGCGGCACGATGCATATCGTGGTCAACAACCAGATCGGGTTTACCACCGCCCCGCACTTCTCGCGTTCCAGCCCTTACCCCACGGATATTGCGCTGATGGTGGAGGCCCCGATCTTCCACGTGAACGGCGACGACCCCGAAGCCGTGGTGCACGCCGCACGGGTCGCCACCGAGTTCCGCCAGAAATTCCACAAAGACGTGGTGCTCGACATCATCTGCTACCGCCGCTTTGGCCATAACGAGGGCGACGAGCCCATGTTCACCAACCCGGTCATGTACAAAAAGATTAAAACCCAGAAGACTACGCTGACGCTGTATACGGAACGGCTGGTCCAAGACGGGCTGATACCCGAGGGCGAGATCGAGGATATGAAAGCCTCCTTCCAGTCCTATCTCAACGAAGAGTTTGAGGCGGGCAAAGACTACAAGCCCAACAAGGCTGACTGGCTCGACGGGAAGTGGTCGCATCTCGACGCCCGCGAGAAGGGCAAATACCAGCGCGGCAAAACCGCCATCTCTGCCGAAACAATGAGCGATATCGGCAAGTCGCTGAGCAACGCGCCAGATGGCTTTCCGCTGCATAAAACCGTCGGGCGACTGCTCGACGCGAAAGCCAAGATGTTTGACAGCGGCGAGGGCTTCGACTGGGCCACCGGGGAGGCCTTGGCCTTCGGCTCCCTGCTCACGGAAGGCTACCCCGTGCGCCTGTCGGGTCAGGACAGCACACGCGGCACCTTCTCGCAGCGCCATTCCGGGCTGATCAACCAAGAGAATGAAGACCGCTATTACCCGCTCAACCACATCCGCGAGGGGCAGGCCGAGTATGAGGTCATCGACTCGATGCTCTCCGAATATGCGGTGCTGGGCTTCGAATATGGCTACTCCTTGGCCGAGCCCAACGCGCTGGTCCTCTGGGAGGCACAATTCGGCGATTTCGCAAATGGTGCGCAGATCATGTTCGACCAGTTTATCAGCTCAGGCGAAAGCAAGTGGCTGCGCATGTCCGGCCTCGTGATGCTGCTGCCCCACGGCTTCGAGGGCCAAGGCCCGGAGCACTCCTCCGCCCGGCTGGAACGCTTTTTGCAAATGTGCGGCGGCGACAACTGGATCGTGGCCAATTGCACCACGCCGGCCAACTATTTCCACATCCTGCGCCGCCAGATCCACCGCGACTACCGCAAGCCGCTCGTGCTGATGACGCCCAAATCCCTGCTGCGCCACAAGCTGGCCGTCAGCCGCGCAGAGGAGTTCCAAATTGGCTCCAGCTTCCACCGCGTGCTGTGGGACGACGCGCAGCAAGGCAATTCGGACACCAAACTGGTCAAAGACGACAAGATCAAACGCGTGGTCATGTGCTCGGGCAAGGTCTATTTCGACCTGCTGGAAGAACGCGACGCGCGCGGCATCGATGACGTCTACCTGATGCGGTTCGAGCAGTTCTACCCCTTCCCCGCCCAATCAGCGGTCAAAGAGCTGGAACGCTTCCCCAACGCCGACATGGTCTGGTGCCAGGAAGAGCCCAAGAACCAAGGCGCATGGACCTTCATGGAGCCCAATATCGAATGGGTCCTGACCCGCATTGGCGCCAAAAACACACGGCCTCACTACACCGGCCGCGCCGCCTCCGCCTCCCCCGCGACGGGGCTGGCCAGCAGACATAAAGCAGAACAAGCCGCACTCGTGAACGATGCGCTCACACTGAAAGGGAAATAACCCATGACCGAAATTCGTGTCCCCACACTCGGTGAGTCCGTGACCGAAGCCACCGTCGCCACATGGTTCAAAAAGCCCGGCGACAGCGTCGCGGTGGACGAAATGCTCTGCGAGCTGGAAACCGACAAGGTTACCGTGGAGGTGCCCTCCCCCGTGGCAGGCACCCTAAGCGAAATCGTGGCCGAGGAAGGCGCAACCGTTGGCGTCGACGCTTTGCTGGCGCAGGTCGCGGAAGGCGACAGCGCCCCCGCACCGAAGGCCGAAGCACCAAAAGCGGCCCCAGCCGCCAAGGAAGACCCCGTCTCCGAGCACACCCCGGAAGCCCAGCCCATCAAAGGTGAAACCGTCGACATCATGGTGCCAACCTTGGGCGAAAGCGTCACGGAAGCCACGGTCTCCACATGGTTCAAAAAGCCCGGCGAAAACGTGCAGGCGGATGAGATGCTCTGCGAGCTGGAAACCGACAAGGTCTCCGTCGAGGTGCCCGCACCCGCCTCCGGCGTGCTGCAAGACGTGCTGGCCGCCGAAGGCGACACGGTCGAGGCAGGCGGCAAGCTGGCCACCATGACCTCCGGCGGCGGCGCGGTGGCCTCTGCACCCGCGACGGCAGCAAGCCCGGCGCCTGCAACCTCCGGCAAGGACGTCGAAAACGCGCCGTCTGCCAACAAGATGATGGCCGAGAAAGGCCTCTCCGCAAGCGATGTCACCGGCACCGGCAAAGACGGGCGCATCATGAAGGAAGACGTGCAAAAAGCGCTGGCCACCCCGCAATCAGCAGCCCCTGCCCCAGCCGCGCAAAAACCACGCGCACCGGTCTCATCCGACGACGCCTCCCGCGAGGAACGGGTGAAAATGACCCGCCTGCGCCAGACCATCGCACGCCGTCTGAAAGACAGCCAGAACACCGCCGCCATGCTGACCACCTATAACGAGGTGGACATGGGAGCGGTCATGGACCTGCGCAGCGAGTACAAAGACCTGTTTCTGAAGAAACACGGCGTCAAGCTGGGCTTCATGTCCTTCTTCACCAAGGCCTGCGTCCATGCCCTCAAAGAGGTCCCCGAGGTCAATGCGGAGATCGACGGCACCGACGTGGTCTACAAGAACTACGTCCACATGGGCATCGCCGCCGGCACCCCCACAGGGCTGGTCGTCCCCGTGATCCGCGACGCGGATTCCATGAGCTTCGCGGAGATCGAGAAAGCCATCGCCGAAAAAGGTGCCAAGGCCCGCGACGGCAAACTGAGCATGGCCGAAATGCAAGGCGGCAGCTTCACCATCTCCAACGGCGGCGTCTACGGCTCGCTGATGAGCTCTCCCATCCTGAACCCGCCCCAATCCGGCATCCTCGGCATGCACAAAATCCAGGACCGCCCGATGGCGATTGGTGGCGAGGTCATCATCCGCCCGATGATGTATCTGGCGCTCAGCTACGACCACCGCATCGTGGACGGCAAAGGAGCGGTGACGTTCTTGGTCCGCGTGAAAGAGGCGCTTGAGGATCCACGTCGGTTGCTGATGGATTTGTAACCCCCCACCCTGTCACCCTCGGGCTTGACCCGAGGGTCTCCCAAAATAGAGCGCAAAATGTACGTCTACATGATGACAAACAGACCGAAGGGCACGCTCTATCTTGGCGTCACCAACGACCTTGTGCGTCGCGCGCATGAACACCGCTCGCATGGGATTAAAGGCTTCACCGACCGCTACAATCTCGAACGCCTTGTCTGGTTCGAAGAGCACAAGGAGCCCGCTGAGGCGATCCGACGTGAAAAGGCACTCAAACGCTGGAACCGCGCCTGGAAGATCGACCTCATCGAGAAGACAAATCCCGACTGGCAGGACCTGTGGGACGAGATCTTCGGATCAAGTCCGATGATGACGGTGGAGGCGCGGACGTGACGACAGCAAACCGTAGGGTGGGTTTCCAACCCACCTCAAAGGAGATGACATGACCACCGAACTCACCGTCCTCACCCTCGCCGCCATCTTGCAGGTCATCCAATTCGCACTCATGGCGATCCCGGCGAACCTCGAACTGGGCGCCGGCAAGACGCTGTCCCCGCGCGACCCTGCGCGGCTGGGTGGCAGCATGCAGGACCTCGTCTCTGTGGAGACCTCGCGCCTGATCCGCGCGATGAACAACCATTTCGAGGCGCTGATCCTCTTTACCATCGCCGCTGTTGTGATCACGCTCTCCGACCAATCCACCCCGACCACCCAATACGCCGCCTGGACCTACCTTGTCGCCCGCATCCTCTACATCCCCGCCTATGCGTTCGGCTGGGTGCCGTGGCGCTCGGTGATCTGGGCGGTAGGCTTTTTCGCCACCATCACCATGCTGATCGCAGCCCTGATATGAACCACCCTTTGGCGACACAGTGTCACGACGGGATGTGTACAGGCTGTGTACGGGTTGTGTACGCTGTTTATGACCGATTTCTCTGAAGGAGACCCCCCATGTCCGCATATGACGTTATCATCATCGGGTCCGGCCCCGGCGGCTATGTCTGCGCCATCCGCTGCGCCCAGCTTGGCCTGAAAACCGCCGTGGTCGAGGGGCGCGACACGCTGGGCGGCACCTGCCTGAACGTGGGCTGCATCCCCTCCAAAGCGCTGCTGCACGCGTCGCACATGCTGCACGAGGCAGAGCATAATTTCGCCGCCATGGGGCTCAAGGGGAAGACGCCTTCGGTGGACTGGAAACAGATGCTCTCCTACAAGACAGAGACCATTGGTCAGAACACCAAGGGCATCGAATTTCTTTTTAAAAAGAACAAGGTAGACTGGCTGAAAGGCTGGGGCTCCATCCCTGAGGCGGGCAAGGTCAAAGTCGGCGACGAGACCCATGACGCCAAACATATCATCATCGCCTCAGGCTCCGAGGTGTCCACCCTGCCGGGCGTTGAGATCGACGAAAAGACCGTCGTGTCCTCCACCGGCGCATTGGAGCTGAGCAAGGTGCCAAACAAGCTGGTCGTCATCGGCGCAGGCGTGATCGGGCTGGAACTGGGCAGCGTTTACAAGCGCTTGGGCGCGGAGGTGAAGGTGATCGAATTCCTCGACGCCATCACCCCCGGCATGGACGCGGAGATCGCCAAGACCTTCCAGAGAACCCTGAAAAAACAAGGCCTTGAATTCCAGTTGGGTGCCGCTGTTCAAAGCGTGGACACCAAAGGCGGCAAGGCCAAAGTCACCTACAAACTGCGCAAAGATGACAGCGAACATGTCGAAGACGCCGACATCGTTCTGGTCGCCACAGGCCGCAGACCCTTCACCGACGGGCTGGGTCTGGAGGCGCTTGGCGTTGGCATCTCAGAGCGCGGGCAGATCAAAACCGACGGCCATTACGCGACGTCTGTAAAAGGCATCTACGCCATCGGCGACTGTATCGACGGCCCCATGCTGGCCCATAAGGCCGAAGACGAAGGCATGGCCATTGCAGAGATCCTTGCAGGCCAAAAAGGCCATGTAAGTTATGGGGTTATCCCGGGCGTGATCTACACACACCCTGAGGTTGCCAATGTCGGTGCGACGGAAGAACAGCTGAAAGAGGCAGGGACCGCGTATAAGGTCGGCAAGTTCTCCTTTATGGGCAACGGCCGCGCGAAGGCCAATTTTGCGGGCGACGGGTTTGTGAAAATTCTGGCTGACAAAAGCACCGACCGCATCCTTGGCGCGCATATCATTGGCCCCATGGCAGGCGACCTGATCCATGAGATCTGCGTCGCCATGGAATTCGGCGCTGCCGCCGAAGATCTGGCCCGCACCTGCCACGCCCACCCCACCTATTCAGAAGCCGTGCGCGAAGCCGCACTCGCCTGTGGAGACGGCCCTATCCATTCATAATCAAAGGCTTACGTGGCCAGCATCCGCAAGCCTTGGGTCACATCAGCCCGGACGGCCACACGCAGACCGGGCTCGTCGCCCGCTTTCAAGGCGGCCACGATCAAGCGGTGATGCTGCGGCGGGGTGGTGCGGTTGAGCCGGCCATAAAGGTCACACATCGTGGGTCCAAGCTGGAGCCAAACGGTCTCCGCCATCGCCAGCATCGCGGGGGCCTGCGCGCGCAGATAAAGCGTACGGTGGAACTCCAGATTGGCCCGAATATAGCCCGGCGCATCATGCCGTTCGATCACTTGGCCAATCGTCGCGTTGATGGATTGCAGCCGGTCAATCAACGCCAAATGCGCCCGCGGCAAAGCCCGTGCTGCCAGCTCAGGTTCCAGCAAGGCGCGGATCGCGGCCAGCTCCTCGATGCGGTCATTGGACAGCTCAGGCGTTGAGACCCGTCCGGAGGAGGACAGCGACAACGCCCCTTCAGCCACCAACCGCCGCACCGCCTCGCGGGCGGGAGTCATGGAGACGCCGAACTCCTTGCCGATGCCGCGCAGGGTCATGGCGAGACCGGGTTTCACCTCCCCATGCATGATCTGGCTGCGCAGGCGACGGTAGACCATGTCATTGGCCGCCCCGGTTGGAGCAGAACCCGTGGCATCAGAGCTGCGAGATTGGATCAACATAGCCCGAACGTGATCACATCCGCGCGCTTCGTCAATCCCTAGAAAATCGCGCTTAGAACACGACGCGGTGCAAAGCCCCGCCATTGTCGCGCAGCCATTTGCGGGGGCGCTTATACTCCGGCATCACCTTCGCGACCACAGCCCAATAGGCGTCCGAGTGGTTCATCTCGACCAAATGCGACACCTCATGGGCGGCGACATACTCCAGCACCTCAGAGGGCGCCAAAACCAGCCGCCACGAATACATCAGATTGCCGTCCGAGGTGCACGACCCCCAGCGCGAGCGCGTGTCGCGCAAGGTAATCCGCCCGAAGGGTTTTCCGACCAACTGAGCATAATGCGCACTGGCCGCAGACAACCTGTCGCGGGCAAGGTTTTTCAGAAAGGCCCGGACGCGTGGCGCGGTCTTCTCTGCGCCATGTGGCACCTCGATCCAATGCGGATGCAGACGCACCACACGTGTCGCGGTTTCCACGATCTTGCGCTCAACCCCTTCAACAGGGATCACCGCGCCGGGCTCCACGGCGCTTGCGGCTGGCTGCTTGTCCAAATGCCTGCGGATCCACGGCTCCTTGTCGCGCAGGAAGCCCTCTGCCTCAGACAGACCAGAGCGGTTCGGAACCGTCAGGGAGACCCGCCCGTCCACACCGGACACGCGCAGCGACAGACGACGCGCGCGCGCAGACCTCTTTACTGTGACCTCAATCGGGGGCTGCCCGAGCTGGATGATCTGTGTCACCTTTGCCCGCTCCTTGCTGTTGCAACTGCGATAATACGCCTCTAATTGCACAAGGGAAACCCGCGCCAGCGCCGGAAATCAGGGGGAAAGGCTTTGACACGCCTGCGCCCATGTGGCAACTGGCGAAAACCTTTATGAATATAGCTCAATGAGGACGATCATGCCCAAGGAAGAATGGGGCGTTAAACGCGTTTGCCCGAACTGCTCGATCCGTTTTTACGACCTGCAGAACGACCCGATGACCTGCCCGTCCTGCGCGCATGAGATGACGCTAGAAAGCCTGACCGGCACCAAGTCCCGGACGATGAAGGCCGACAAGCCCGATGCGCAGAACAAAGACAACGAAGAAGTGACGTTGGATGATGATGAAGAGGTGATCCTCGACGACGCCGCGGAAGCCGATGACGACGCGGAAGACGTTGATCTGGGCGATGACGTATTGGAAGAGGATGACGACGACACGGTCAGCTTGGACGAGCTGGCAGATGTGGCGTCCGATGATGACGACGACTCTTAAGAATTGACGGCACGGATACCGGATTTTCTGCTTGAACTGATCCGCCGTGCCGCCTAAACCACCCCTCGCGGCTTTGGTCGCTTAAGGGCCCTTAGCTCAGCTGGGAGAGCGCCTGCATGGCATGCAGGAGGTCAGCGGTTCGATCCCGCTAGGGTCCACCATCCCCCACTTTTTCGGAAAAAGACGTGTTTACCGCGGTGCGTCAGGACTATGCCACCGTCGGCCCCCAAGGATCACGGGCGAAAGCTTTTTGCCTTCGCGTGCGTCTAGGGGGTTCCGCCACCGCCCAAAGGGTCTATTCTGCGGCAAACTCCAAGAAGGCTGACATGGCCCCGCAAAAACAGCGCACACCCAAACCGAAAGCTCGCGTGAAACCCGCCGCAGACGCGCCGGTTTTGCGCAGTGACGATTTCAATATCGTCGCGGTGGTTCAGGCCGGGCGGCTGCAATATGAGGCGATCCTGCTTGCGGCCTCCTTGCGGCGCACCAACCCCGATTTCAAAGGCCGGTTGCTGCTGGCCGAACCGCAGAACAACGCACAATGGCAGACCTCCCCCGAGGTGCGAAATGCCGAGGTGCTGACCTGTCTGGCGCAGCTTGGCGCAGAGATTATTCCCTTTGAAAGCAAGGCGTTTGGCCAGAGCTACCCCTATGGAAACAAGATTGAGGCCCTCGCGCACATGCCGGGCGACAAGCCGTTTCTGTTTCTGGACACCGACACGCTGATCACCGGGGATCTCAGCCGGGTGCCGTTTGATTTCAACCGCCCTACGGCCTCCATGAAGCGGGAGGGCACCTGGCCCGAAATCTCCCTCTACGGGCCCGGCTACGCGGAGATCTGGAAATCCCTCTATGACCGCTTTGGGCTGGAGTTCGACAGCTCGCTCGACCTCAGCCAGCCGGACGAATACTGGCAGCGCTACCTCTATTTCAACGCAGGCTTTTTCTACCACGCCGACCCGCAGGAGTTTGGCCAGAGGTTCGTGGACTACGCCGAAACCATCCGCGACGCCCCGCCAGACGCGTTGGTCTGCCAGGTCATGACCCCTTGGCTCGATCAGGTGGCTCTCCCCCTCGTCATCCACAGTCTTGGCGGCGGGCGGCAGCCTGAGGTCAGCACCCTGATGGACCATGAGGTGACCTGCCACTACCGCGTGCTTCCCTTGCTCTATGCGCGCGAAAGCGACGCGGTGGTCGACCTGCTCGAAGAGATCTCCGCGCCCAATTGGATCAAGAAGGTGCTCAAGCAATATGAGCCCATGAAACGGATGATATTTCAGGGCAAAGGCCGCAAGGCCCGCGAAATGTTTGACAGGGGCAACCTGCCCCGCCGCGAACAGGCGATCCGCAACCAGCTCAAACGCGCCAAGCTCTGGATGCGCTAGACGGCCGTGAAGCCCCCATCAATGGGCAGCGCCACGCCCGAGATCATGGAGGCCGCGTCGCTCAGCAGGAACACAATCGGCGCGGCGATCTCGTCCTCCGTGGCCCAGCGGCCCAGCGGCATCGTATCGAGGAACGGCTTTTCGATATCTTCCCGGCCCCAATACCACGCCGACATTGGCGTCATCACCACCGTCGGATGCACGCCGTTGACGCGGATATTATGGGGCCCAAGCTCCATGGCCGAGACGCGCGTGATATTGTCGAGCGCCGCTTTCGACGAGCCGTAAGAGATATGCCCTTTCAACGCCACAAGGCTGGCCTGGCTCGACACGTTGACAATCGCGCCGCCTTTGCCGAGGCGGATCATGGATTGGGACGCGTATTTCGTGACCAGCAGCGACCCGCGCGCATTGATCGAGATCACCTTGTCGAACACGTCGATATCGGTCTCCATCGGGGTCGCGATTTCGCCGCCAAACCCGCCGCAATTGACCACCCCGTAAAGATCGAGCCCCTCTAAAGCGCCTTTGACACTGTCCTCCGAGGTCAGATCAAACGCGAGCGTCCGGCAGCCGGTGTCCTTGGCCAACGCGGACAAGGCTTCTTCGTTGCGCCCGCTTGCAATGACCTCCGCCCCTGCTTCCACCAGATGACGCACAGTTGTGCCACCGATCCCGCCGCTGGCCCCGGTCACAAGAATTGCGCCCTTGTCCAAACCCTTCATATCAGTTCCTTTCGTGTAAATGACAGCACCTCGCCCCGCCTAAGCATAGAGCGCGGCCCCGGTGTCTGCGTCAAAGATCGGGGCCTTGTCCAACGTCACATGGAAGGTCCGCTCGGTGCCCGCATCTATCTCCGTCCCGGCAGGCAGCCGCGCCATGACGCGCTCGCCATTGATGCGCAGAGAGACATAGACATCAGGGCCCGTTGGCTCGATCAACTCAACCCGGGCCACAATCGCAGACCCCTCTCCCGTCAGGTTGAACCATTCAGGACGCAGCCCCAATTTGACAGTCTGGCCCTTGGCAGGGGCCGCGGCAATGGGGGACAACGGCAGCGTCTGGTCGCCGACCATGATGGTTTTTCCATCTGCCCCGGCAATGGCCGGCAACAGGTTCATCGCAGGCGAGCCCATGAAGGTGGCAACGAACATATTGGCCGGTCTGTCGTAAATCTCGGCGGGAGTGCCAAGTTGCTGGACCAGCCCGCCTTCCATGACCGCAATGCGGCTGGCCATGGTCATGGCTTCAACCTGATCATGGGTCACATAGACGATTGTTTTGCCCAAGCGCTGATGCAGCAGCTTGATCTCGGTGCGCATATCGACGCGCAGCTTGGCGTCAAGATTGGACAGCGGCTCGTCAAAGAGGAACAGCTTCGGGTCCCGCACCAAGGCGCGGCCCATCGCCACCCGCTGGCGTTGTCCGCCAGACAGGGCCGCAGGCTTGCGGTTGAGCAAATGCTCGATCTGCAAAAGCGTGGCGACCTCGTTCACCTTCGCTTTTTGATCCGCCTTGGACACGCCCGCCATGCGCAGCGGAAAGGCCATGTTTTTCTCGACGGTCATGGACGGGTAAAGCGCGTAAGACTGGAACACCATCGCGATGTTGCGGTCCTTGGGCTCTTGGTCGTCTATACGTGCGTCATCAAGCCGGATCTCGCCGCTGGACGGGTCAAGAAGCCCCGCGATCATGTTCAAAAGCGTGGACTTGCCACAGCCCGATGGGCCGACCAGCACAAGGAACTCGCCCTCTTCGATGCCGATGCTGACCTCTTTGAGGACCTCCGTTTTGCCGAAAGATTTGGACACGCGATCAATGTTGAGTTGCGCCATGGGCTATCCTTTTACCGCGCCGGAGGTGAGCCCGCGCACAAAGTAGCGCCCGCCCACGATATAGACGAGCATGGTTGGCAAGGCGGCAATCATCGCGCCTGCCATGTCAATGTTGTAGGTTTTCGTCCCTGTGGACGTGTTGACCAAATTGTTCAGCGCCACCATCAAAGGCCGCGCATCGGCCCCGGCAAAGGACGCGCCGAACAGGAAGTCGTTCCAGACCCCGGTGAACTGCCAGATGATCGCCACCACGAAAATCGGCGTCGAGATCGGCAAGAGGATCAGGAAGAAGATCGACCAGAACCCCGCCCCGTCAATCCGCGCGGCTTTGACCAGCTCATCCGGGATGGTGACGTAGAAATTGCGGAAAAACAGTGTGGTAAAAGGAATGCCATAGCAAACATGCACAAAGACCAGCCCCGGTATCGTGCCCGCAATGTCCAGAATCCCCAACAGCCGCGCCATCGGGATCAAGACGATCTGAAACGGGATGAAGCAGCCGAAAAGCAGCATGCCAAAAACGATGTTGTCCCCCCGAAACCGCCATTTTGACAAAACGTAGCCATTGACCGCCCCCAGCATCACGGAAATCGCAACCGCGAAGACCACCATCAGGACAGAGTTCCAAAAATACGACCGCAACCCCTCGCAGGCCACCGCGATACACGCGGAGGACCACGCAGCCCCCCATGCCGCCACGGACGGCTCCTTGGGCGGGGTCAGGATCGTGTTATTCTCAAACCCGGCTGCGCCCGTGATCTCCGGCATGCTTTTCAGCGAAGTGAAGATCATCGCGATCAGCGGCATCAGGAAAAAGGCCGCGCTGAGCAGCAAGACGAGGTAGACAAAGCCCCGCTCGAAGGAGGCGCGGTTTCTAGCGGTCGCCATCACGCAGCTCCGAATAGAGATAGGGAACAATCAGGATCATCACGAGCACCAGCATCATCACCGCAGAAGAGGCCCCCACGGCCATCTCGTTTCGTGAGAAGGTGAACTCATACATGAAAGTGGAAGGCAGCTCCGTTGAAAAGCCGGGACCGCCGCCGGTCAGGGCCACCACAAGGTCGTAGCTTTTGATCGCCAAATGCCCCTGCACTACAATGGCCGTCAAAAAGGCCGGGCGCAAAGCCGGGACGATGACATGCCAATACATGCTTGGCCCAGAGGCGCCGTCCATTTTCGCGGCGGCCAGAATTTCGGGGTTGATGCCTCGCAATGCCGCCAGAAACAGCGCCATAACAAAGCCGCTTGCCTGCCATACGCCCGCGATCACCACACAGTAAATCGCCATTTCCGACTGGGTGATCCAGTCAAACTCAAAGCTGTCCCAGCCCCAGATCTGAAACGCCCGCTCCAAACCAAGGTCAGGCGTCATGATCCATTGCCATGCGACACCGGTGACGATGAAGCTCAGGGCCATCGGGTAAAGATAAATCGTGCGCAGCGCGCCCTCGGCGCGAATTTTCTGGTCGAGGAAAATGGCCAGCAGCAACCCAATGAACAGCGTGCCGCCAATGTAGAGGATGCCGAAGATCGCGAAATTCTCCATCGCCACCTCCCAACGGGGGTGGTTCCAGACACGGGCGTAATTGTCGAACCCCTCCCACCGATCGAACCGAGGCAGCATCCGTGACTTGGTCAGGGATAACACCATCGTCACCGCAATGAACCCGTAGACGGTGACCGCCACGAGGATCAGGCTGGGAAGAAGAGTGAGCTGAGGGGCCAAGCCCCGGAGCTTGCGCATCTGGTATCTCGCAAGGTTTGTCGCGGCATTCTCAGCCCCGACGGCCACGTAATAGAAAGGGTAGTAGCAGGCGACGCGTCAGCGCCGCCCGCCGATAGATTATTGCGCAGCCGCCACGGAGGCAACCAGAGCAGCCGCCGCATCCGCAGCCGACTGATCAGAGTTCGCAAACGCGGTCACGACATCCAGATACGCGCCCTGGATGGCTGCAGGCTGGCCATGGCCGTGGGCCAGCGAGCCGTAAAGCTGATCCGCAGCCGTAGCTTCCGCCAGATCGGCCATGGATTTCTGCGCACAGGCGTCAAAATTGCCCTGTGGCACATCCGTCCGCGCCGGGATGGAGCCCTTGGTCAGGTTGAACGTCTCTTGGAACGACACCGACATCACAGATTGCGCCATGTTCTGTTGCGCGGCCTGCTTGCCTTCACCCACATCAAACATCGCAAAGAAGTCGGTGTTGAACAGGAAGGAGCCCTGCGTGCCAGGCACCACGGAGCACAAAATCTCCTCACCCGGTGTCAGCCCTGCGGCCACAACCTCGCCCTTGGCCCAGTCGCCCATGATCTGCATGCCCGCCTCGCCATTGATGACGAGTGCCGTTGTCAGGTTCCAGTCACGACCAGCATAACCGTCATCCGCATAGCCCAGGACCTTACGGTAGATTTCAAACGCCTCGACCATTTGGTCGGAGCCAAGCGCCTCCGGATCAGCCTCGATCAGGGCAGACTGATAGAGGTTCGGATCGATACTCAGAACAATCGCTTCCCAGATCGTGGCTTCCTGCCACGCTTGACCGCCTTGCGCGACAGCCGTGTAGCCAGCGGCCTCAATTGCGTCCGCTGCGGCGAAGAACTCGTCCCAGTTGGTCGGCATTTCCAACCCAAGCTCGTCGAAGATCTTGGCCGAGCCCCAGACCCAGTGCGGGCGGTGCATATTCACAGGGGCCGCGACCCAGTTGCCTTCATACTTGCCGAAGGCCTGCACCGCTGGCGGTACAACTTCGTCCCACCCTTCGGCGGCTGCGATCTCATTGAGGTTGCCCAGATAGCCTTCATCGGCCCATTCGCGCACGTTCATGCCGAGCATCTGCGCCGCCGTGGGCGGATCGCCTGCGGTCACGCGGGCGCGCAGGGTGGTCATCGCTGCGTCACCGCCCCCACCGGCCACAGCCATATCAACCCAGCCGGTGCCTTTGCCTTCAAGGTCCTCTTTCAGGACCGAAACAGCGGCAGCCTCACCACCCGAAGTCCACCAGTGCAATACCTCCACATCCTGTGCAAATACGCTGGTCGCCCCTCCCAGAGCCACAGATAGCGCCGCGACGGCGCATGTCGATTTAACAGTCATTTTCATCCTCCAACTGCGGTTTTCAGTAATTTGTATTTCCGCAATACAAATTGTTTGTCGCTGGGAGTCAAGTCGATTACATTTGTCCCAGAGCCCCACGCGGAGACCAAAAGCAAAAACCGATGGCCAATGACACGGACACCCTGACCCGACAGGTCGGCGCAACGGAGCGACGGCTTTTGCAGGCTTTGGCGCGTCACGGCCCGCAAAGCCGGGCGCAACTGGCGCGGCGTCTTGACGTGATGCGTTCGACAATCGGCACGCAAGTTTCAAAGCTTTTGGACGCGCAGCTGCTGCGCGAGGCACCTCACCAAATTCACAACACCCCGCAGGTCCAAAGGCCGAACCGAAGCGGCGCGGGCCGGCCAGGCTCTGCGATTGAATTCAACCCAAAGCACCGCTCCTTTATCGGGGTTGATTTGGGCATTGGATATGTCCGCGCCGCACTGGTTGACCTTGCAGGCAATGTTCTGCAACACCGGGCGCAGATCGTCCCGAGCGACCAGCAAACCCCGGAGCGGATGAGCCGGATGATCGCGCAGCTCCTCGCCAGCCTGAAAGCGCAAGCAACCTCCCTTGAAGGCGCATTGATCAGCGTGCCGGGGCAGGTCAACACATCCGGCACCATTCTTCGCCTGCCCCTGATTGACTGGCGGGACGTCGAGTTTCGCGCGCTTCTCGACCGGGAGCTGCCGGATTTCGGACCCATTAGCATCGACAATGACGCGAGGATATTCGCCAAAGGAGAGCTGCTGAGCCCCGAGGAACATGGAAGCTCCGCCATCTACTTTTGGATGGATGCTGGGATCGGCGCGGGCATCGTGGTCAACGACACGCTAATGACCGGAGCTAACGGTCTAGCGGGCGAAGTCGGCCACACATTCGTGGGCAGGGCGAGCGGGACGGTGGGCTCCCGGCTCGATGACAAAGCCGGGCTGCCTGCCCTTTTTGAGCAGACCCGCTCCGCCGGGCTCCACATCGAAACAATTGCCGACCTCGCCCGCCTCATTGATCAAGGCGACCCCGATGCGCTGACGATTTTGTCTGACTGGACCTCTGTCATCAGCGAGACCTGCTCTTCGCTCGCCAGCATCTTCGACCCCAACACGATGATCTTTTCAGGACCGCTGGCCAGCCTGCTGCAGCGCGGCCTGCCCCAGATCCAAGCCAAGACCGAAGAGCTTTTGTTCCACGGGACGGTGATGCCGTCGCTGGTCTTGCGCGAGCATGCGCATCTGCAACTTGCCTTGTCCTGCGTCACGGTCCTGCGGGATGCCTACTTGAAAGGCGACACCCGAAGCAGGCCGCAACAAACCGCTGCCCCGCCCCAATTGGCCTAGCATCCAACGCGCCACCCGGTACACTAGGAGACCTCACACAAATGGAGTTGGCTTATGAAAACCCTGAACATCCTTGCCCTTTCAGCGATGGCCGCAACCTCCGCCGTCGCTGAAGAAACGCGTCAGCTTGATGCCCATGTGCACGGGGTCGGCCAGCTTAATATTGCCTTTGATGGGCAACAGATCGCGATGGAATTCCATGCCCCAGGCGCAGACATCGTAGGCTTCGAATATCAGCCTGAAAGCGCTGAGGATCGCGCCGCCGTTGAGAACGCAGTCGCAACACTCGCCCGCCCCATGGATTTGTTCATGATCTCCGAGGCCGCCGGGTGCAGCGTGATCCAAGCCACCGCAGGTCTGGAAAGCGAGGCGGACGATCACGAGGGCCACGATCACGACGAGCATGCGCATGACGACCACGCTGATAAAGATGAGCATGCGCACGATGAGCACGCACATGAGGTCCATGCCGACGAGGCCAACCATACCGAGTTTCACGCAGAATACCTTCTGAACTGCGCCGACCCGGCGGCCGTGTCCGAGATCACATTCGCCTATTTCGAAGTCTTCCCAAATGCACTGGAGGTCGAGGTTCAGATCATCTCCGACGCCGGGGCCACCGCCTATGAGGTGGAACGCGACGCGCCCAAGCTGGACCTGCGCGGGCTGTTCTAGATGATCTCGTCCAATGCCTGACGCCAACCCAATTCTGCATCTCAAAGACGTCCAATTCCGTTGGCCGGGTCGGGCGTCCTTCGGCGTGCATGTCTCGGAATTCAGCATGGCACAGGGTGAAACCGTTTTGCTGTTGGGCGAAAGCGGCTCGGGAAAATCGACCCTGCTATCGCTGATTTGCGGCACGATTGTTGCGGATGCGGGCGAGGTGCAGGTCGCCAGCACAAACATTGCGGCCCTCTCACCCGGCCAGCGAGACGGCTTCCGCGCGGAGCAGATCGGGCTGATCTTTCAACAGTTCAACCTGCTTCCCTTCGCCAGCGTGCGCGACAACATCACACTGCCTTTGCAATTTGCCGCACAGCGTCGCGCACGTGTAGGCGACCCGAACGCCGAGGCCCACAAGCTTTGCCTCGACCTGCGCCTGCCGAAAGACGTGGTCAGCGCCCGTGCAGGCACCCTGAGTGTCGGCCAACAACAACGCGTGGCCGCGGCACGTGCATTGATCGGCGCACCTCCACTGATCATCGCCGACGAGCCGACTTCGTCGCTGGACGCCGCCACCCAAGCGACTTTCTTGGAGCTGCTCGTTGCGCAGTCCCGCACCCATGGGGCGAGCGTGTTGATGGTCAGCCATGACGCCCGGCTTTCCGATCAGTTTGACCGGGTGATCCACATGTCCGACATTGCGCAATCGCTGCGAGACGTCGCATGATCCTGCGCCTCGCCCTCGCCTCCCTTGCCGCGCGCGCTTTGACGGTTGGCATGACCATTCTGGCCATCGCCCTGTCCGTGGCTTTGTTTCTGGGCGTGGAGAAAGTCCGAACCGGGGCAAAGGCCAGCTTTGCGGACACGATCTCCGGCACGGACCTGATCGTGGGCGCGCGGTCGGGCTCGGTTCAACTCCTGCTCTATTCGGTGTTCCGGATCGGCAACGCGACCAACAACATGACATGGGAAAGCTACCAAGACCTCGCCGCCCGCCCTGAGGTGGACTGGATCGTGCCGATCTCCTTGGGCGACAGCCACCGCCAATTCCGGGTGATGGGCACGACAGTCGCTTTTTTCGACCGCTACAAATACCGCTCCGGGCAGTCGCTTGCCGTCAAAGACGGCGCAGTGATCGACGACCTCTTTGACACGGTCATCGGCGCAGATGTCGCCGAAACGCTGGGCTATAAGATTGGTGACCCGATAGTCGTGGCCCACGGGCTGGCCTCGTTCACGGAGCATAAAGACCAGCCGTTCCGGGTCTCCGGCATCCTTGAGAAAACCGGCACGCCTGTGGATCGCACGGTCATCGTAAGCTTGGAGGCGATTGAGGCGATCCATGTGGACTGGCGCAACGGGGCGCAAATCCCCGGCCAATCCACCCCGGCAGACACCATTCGGCAAATGCAGCTTGAACCGCAGGCCGTCACCGCAGCACTTGTGGGCGTCAAAAGCCGTTTGCAGGTGTTTGGCCTGCAACGCGCCATCAATGAATATCCGCAGGAACCGCTTTTGGCGATCCTGCCCGGCGTCGCCTTGCAAGAGTTGTGGCAGATCGTGGGCATCGCGGAAACGGCGCTGATCGCGGTCTCAGCCATGGTCGTTGTCACTGCGCTGATCGGCATGATGGCCACCATCTTTTCCAGCCTCAACGAGCGCCGTCGCGAGATGGCCATTTTCCGCGCCATGGGCGCTCGCCCTCGGGTGGTCTTGGGGCTGTTGGTGCTGGAAGCCGTGCTGATGGCAAGTGTCGGAGCCCTCCTTGGTTTAGCCCTGCTCTACCTTGCACTTTTTATCGGCCAACCCCTGATCGACAGCGCCTTTGGGCTTTGGCTGCCCATTGAGCCGCCCACGTTGCGCGAGCTGTGGGTCTTGGCGGGCGTCATCGTGGCTGGCGCAATTGTGAGTATGATCCCGGCCTACAGGGCCTACCGAATGTCCCTCGCCGATGGTATGTTGGTGAGAACTTGAGCAGATGATGTTGAGATAATGCACCTATCCCGCCGCCACTTGATCACCACCGCCGCAGCTGCGTCCCTGCTGCCCCAATCGGCTGTCGCGCGCAAAGCGCATGAGATCACCTGGGACGATCTCATCCCACCCGGCGTGCCCTATTCCGAGATTGTGGCCGAAGGTGTGACAAACGAAAGCAATGACACCTGGCGTCCGGTCTTTGACAACAACGCAACCAAGCTGAACCCGATCTTGGATGGCGCTTATATCAAGATGCCCGGCTTCATCATCCCGATCGACCTGTCGCCCGAAGGCGTGACCGGCTTTGTCCTCGTGCCCTATGTCGGCGCCTGCCTGCATGTCCCGCCACCGCCGCCCAACCAGCTGGTTTTTGTCACCACCAAGACGCCATGGCCAAGCGACAATCTTTGGGACGCGGTCTGGGTGACCGGAGAGATGCGGCACGACATCCAATCGACCGAGGTGGCCGATACCGGCTATGCGCTGACGGCGGACAAGATGGAGACATATATCTGGTGAGCCGCATTCTGGACCGACGCACAGTTTTGGCCAGTGTTGCCGCTTTCGCCGCTGCCCCGACGCTGGCGCGGGCAGACGACTTTATTGATCTGAACTGGTCTGATCTGCTTCCAGTGGGCGAAACAGCCCCACCGCCGGTGCTGCAAAGCCTGATCGACCATACCCAAGCCCCGTTGAACACCCAGCAGCCAGCCTCCAGCGGAGTGCGCAGCGACTGGAACGGCCAAGTCATCCGTCTGCCGGGCTTTATTGTTCCTATTGATTATTCAGGCAGCGGGGTCACGGCCTTCATTCTGGTGCCATTCGTCGGCGCATGCGTGCACGTGCCCCCGCCTCCGGCGAACCAACTGGTCTTCGTGACCACGCAAACGCCTTATGAAAGCGCCGGGCTATTTGAGGCGGTAAATGTCATCGGCATGTTCGGCGTATCTTCCATGTCCACGCATCTCGCCGATATCGGCTACGCGTTGTCGGCAGACAAGATCGAGCCATTCCGCAGAAGCTGATCCCAGCGCCTTTGCTTACGAGCTGCCGGGCAGCACGTCTCTTAACGCAAAAGCTCGACGAGCCCGACGGCAATCACCGGGAACAGCAAGATCAGGATCAACGCGATCACGTCGGCAAAGACAAAGGGCACAACCCCTTTGAAGATATGCCCCAGTTTGATGTCTGGCATCACTGCGCGGACCGTGAAGACATTCATCCCAATCGGAGGCGTGATCAGCCCCATTTCCACCACCACAACCATGATGATACCGAACCAGATCATGTCCACGCCCATCAACTGAAGCGTCGGCAGGAACACAGGTACAATCAGCAAAAGCAGGCCCACGGCCTCAAAGATCATGCCCAGCAGGATGCAGATCACGCAGACAAAGAGGATCACCCCAAACGGCCCCGCATTCAGCGCGTCCAACATATCGAGCAAGTCATAGGGCAACCCGGACAGGTTGATGAAGTTCGAGAAAACCAGCGCCCCGAAGATGACGGAAAACAGAATGGCCGAGGTCTTTGTGCTGTCGATCAGAATATCAAGCAGAGCCGACCAGCTGCGCACATGTCCCTTGAAGAAGGCAAAAGCTGCGGCCCCGAAAGCACCGATGCCGGAGGCCTCCGTCGGGGTGAAGGCGCCAATATAAATGCCACCCAGCACCAGCAGGAACAGCACGATCACCGGCCAAACCTTGGCATAGGCGGAGAACCTCTCAGCGCGTTCCACCCGTTCGCCGGGCCGCCCCAGTGACGGGTTGCGCCAGACCGAAAAACGCACAGCACCTAGGAATAGGAAGACCAGCAAGATGCCCGGTATGGTGCCTGCGATGAACAGTTTGCCGATGTCCTCCTCGGCCACCAGACCGTAAATGATCAGCGGCACGGAAGGCGGGATCATAATGCCAAGCGTGCCGCCCGCCGCCACAACCCCGGAGGACAGGCTGTCGGCATAGCCGTATTTGCGCATATGCGGCATAGCAACTTTGGTCATGGTCGCGGCTGTTGCCAGAGACGACCCCGACACGGCAGAGAAACCGGCGCTCGCAAGAATAGTGGCCTGCGCCAAGCCGCCCTTGCGGTATCCAATGAAAGCATAAGCCGCACGAAACAGGTCCTCAGAGATGTTTGAGCGGTGAATGAAACTGCCCATCAGGATGAAGAGCGGGATCACCGACAACCCGTAATTTGCGCCCGTCTCCATGACCTGCTGGCCGACCATGGTCATGGCCCCTTCCCAGTTCCACTCGCGCGTATAGGCAAAACCTATGAAGCCGACGAAAAGCGTGGTGAAGCCGAGCGGGAAGCCGCAGAAGCTGAGAAACAACAGGACTGCAAAGCCCAAGAGTGCAAGTTCCATGCGCTATAGCTCCGGGCCGCGGCCATCGACCGAAGCGTGGTCCAATTTTTCCAACCGCCCCTTTGTCGCAAGAAGTCCCGCCGCAAAGAGCGCCACCCCGATCACTGAGAAGAACACCGCCGCCCCCGGCAAAACCCATTGCGGGAAATCCAAAACCGCCGTGCGTTTTTCGCTGATCAGGCTGTCGAGCATGTGATGCCCCAACTCATAGCTGAGACAAGCATAGACCACCAGGGAGAAGCCATGAACCGTCCAGCGCTGAAAATTCGGCGCCACACGTTCGATCCATCCAGCAAAGATGTCGACCTTGATATGCTTATCGCTGGCCGTGACAAAGGCCACGCCCGCGAAAATCACGACAACCATCAGGAACTCGATCATTTCCGAGGTGCCGAAGATTGACTTGTTAAATCCGTAGCGCCCGACGACGTCAACGAATGTCAAAATCATCATGCAAAACAGCGCAATGCCGGCAAGGACTGCCAACACCCGCTCGATGCTTTTGAATATCCGTTCCATCGGGCGCTACCTATCTGCTTAGTTCGTCGCCGCAGCGCCGCCTTCGGCGATACGCGCAAGATAAAAGTCGATCACGGCCTGCCCATCGACGCCCATCTCGGAGGCTTTCGCAATCCAAGCATCCGTCATCGGCTGACCCAGCGCGCGCAGGCCGTTCTCGAGCTCTTTGGAGCCCTCGACCACCTCGATACCGGCCTCGATCATGGCAGTCCGTGCCGTGTCGTTGGCATCGTCCTGAACAGACCCTGCGAATGCCGCAAAGTCAGCGCCCATCACGTCCATGATCGCCGCCTGATCCTCAGCCGAGAACTTGTCCCACTTTTCACGTGAGATAAGGAAAGAGAAGGTCGGCTGGAACAGCTTGTTTTCCAGCTCGGTCGCGGATTTGGTGTAGTCAGCGATCTTGAACGCCCGCACGGAGCCCCAAGGCACGCCGGCATAGCCGTCCACAACACCTTTCGAGATGATCTCAAGCATCTGAACCGCCGGGCCCGCAACAACCGAGCTGCCTGTGCCTTTGAGCGTGTTGGCCACGACGCCGGGCAGGCCCCACATTTTACGGCTGCCGATATCCTCGAGGGTCTCAATCGGCTTGTCGTTCATGGAGTAGAACTCGTTGCCGCTGGACGCATAGACCGAGATCAGCTTCGCGTCGCCATATTCGTTCTTATCCGCGAAGAACTCTTGATAGGTGTCCCACAATGCAGCGCTTGCAACTTCAGCGCGTGTCCCACCGACGAAAGGCAGCAAGGAGAACTGAATGCCAGGCACCTTGTTGGCGATGAACGCGTTGAACTGCAACGCGCCATCCATGACACCGCCGACGACACCGTCATACTGATCGGGCGGAGCCGCCAGCGATTTTGGTGGGACATTGACCTTCACCCGACCTTCTGTCGCGGTTTCAATCCGGTTCTTCAGCTCTGGCAACATGACTGTGCAAACGTAGTGTTTGGCAGGAAAGAAGCAGTTAAAGATAACGCGTTCCGCGGCAAATGCCGGGGCCGCGAAGGCCGTTGACAAAGCAAGTGCAGCCGCACCTGCGGTGAGTTTAAGATTCATTGTGGTTCCTCCCGAGAACTCTGGTTTCCGGCCTATTTCAGACCAATGACATCGGCCGCACGGACAGGCGGCAGAAAATTAACTTCATAGTCAGACGACATGGCGACCACCTCATCCGGTCGCGACATGTTGTGCAGCTTGCGAAACAGATTGACCAATTTTCCGGTTGGCGTCACCCAAAAAAGACAGGTCACGTTGTGGCCGGTATTGTTAAAGATCCCATGCGGGATGCCGCGCGGCATACACACCAGATCACCCGTATTGGCATGCAGATGCTCCCCGTCCAGTACCAGATCCAGCTCGCCCGACAGCACATGGATATACTCGTCCTGCGTTGGATGCACATGCGGCGGGATAAAAGTCTCCTGCGGCAGGAGCGCGTGCCAGCTTAAACACTCCTCGGTGATGGATTTGGGCGTGTAAACCTGCCCCAAAATGTTCCAATGCACGCCATCCGCGCCTTCGCCTTTAGGGTGGATACCGGGTTGCAGGCTCATGTCTTTTCCTCGTCTTGATCGCGGCGCAGCAGCTTGTTTAGTGTCGGGGCAAGCAACGGGTTTGAATTGGCCAGCCGCCTGCCCCATTTGTTCCTGATCGCATCTTCCAGCTCCGCCTCGTCCCAGTACCCGATAAGAATACCGTTCTCGCCAATGCGGTCCTGAATATCAGTCCCCTCAATCGCACCATCCGCGACAGTGTTACGCTGACGCGGTTTGCGGGCCCATTCAAAGAGCGCCTCATGCAGCCGCGCCCGCGTCTCGGCATGTGCCGGATCATCTCCCAGATCAACCAACTCGCGCGGGTCCTCTTGCAGGTCGTAAAGCATCGAGCGGAACTTCTCCGCATGAATATATTTGAACCGTCCGTCAAAGATCATCCGCAGCCAACAGTCCCGCGCGGTCATGTTTAGGGCGATGCGCGGCTCAATGAAGGAATAGTCATATTCGGAAATGACATAGTCACGTGGATCCTGCGTCCGGGTTCCATACAGCGTGCCCATCAAGGAATGCCCGTCCATCACATGCGGCACCGGCGCGCCGCCATACATCTCAAGGAAGGTCGGAGCCAGATCAATGGATTCGATCAAATCGGTGTTGAGCGTGCCGCGCGTCGCGTCCGCCTCGGCGGAAGGGTCATAGATAATAAGGGGAACACGCAAAGCTTCTTCGTGAAAAAGGTCTTTCTCCCCCATCCAGTGATCGCCCAGATAGTCACCGTGATCCGAGGTGAAGACGATCATCGTGTCATCCGCAATCCCGCGATCCTCAAGATGTTTGAAAAGCCGTCCCATCTGGTCGTCGATTTGCTTGATCAGCCCCATATAGGCAGGGATCACCGTGTCGCGCACCTCGTCGCGGGCGAAGGATTTGCTGACCCGGCGGTCCATGAAGGCCTCAAAAATCGGATGCGGGTTCTCGCGCTCCGCCTCACTGCGGTTGGCCTCCGGCACATCCTCTGGCCCATACATGGAGGCATAAGGTTCGGGCACGATATAGGGCCAGTGCGGCTTGATATAACTGACATGCGCGACCCAAGGCTGGTCGGGGTTGTTCTCAAGCGCGTTGTCAATGAATTCCATCGCCCGCGAGGTAATGTAGGGGGTCTCAGACAGCGCATCGGGCACGCGGGCCGGGCGGTCGGAATATTTCAGGAACCAGCCCGACAGCAAATTGCCCCCCTCCCCCTCGGCAGCATTGGCGTATTCTTCCCAAGGGTTCTCAGCGTCCAACCCTTGGGCGCGGGCATGATCGTTATAGGGCGGGTTTGGCTCATGGCCGGAATAGGGATGTATACCGTCATCGCGCTCAAACGGATCAAAGCCACACTTGGAAATCCGCACGCCAATCTGGCTGGTGGGATCAATCCCAAGCCGCGACATGCCCATCGCATCTGCACGCATATGCGTCTTGCCAATCAGGACCGAGCGCACACCCATTGGCCGCAGATAGTCGCCGATGGTCATCTCACCGGCCTTGATCGGCACGAAATTCCAGCTGGCCCCATGGGCATGCACATAGCGCCCCGTATAGGTCGACATCCGAGACGCACCACATACGGGCGATTGCACATAGGCGCGATCATAGCGCACCCCGCGCGCGGCCAAGGCGTCAATGTTGGGCGTGTGCAGACGCGTGTGACCGTAACAGCTGAGGTAGTCCCACCGCAGCTGGTCGCACATCACAAAGAGAACGTTCTTGGCTGGCATGGCTTACGGTCTCTCCTCGACGGGTTTCCCGAAATGGGCTTCAAACTGCGCGTCATCCCAGACCCCGACCACTTTGCCCGGAGGTTCGCGCCCGGTCATCCGCTCTATCTGTTCCGGGGTCATGGTCATACGGCTATGATGTTTGCGGGACCACTCAAAGATGGCACTGTCTTTCTCATCGTCCACTCCTCGGTGGCTACGATGAGCAACAAACCCTTTCTTAGCAAGTACCGCGATTTGGCCCCATAAGCGCATCGACCTCTTCAACAAACAGCGTCCGCTCAAGGGCGGTGTAGTAGCCGGAGATCATCGGGAAAGTGTTGAGGCTCAGGATATCCCCCCGCTCCAGCTTGCGGCAGGTGACCGGGTTATGCGCCCCATCCGTGTTGATGCCGGACTGGAACCAAACCCATGTGTCGCGGATCTCTGAGTCTGGGAAACGACGGGCGATCTCCAACTCCATCGCATCGCGGCCCGCCATGGCGACATCCACTTCACGCACCCCCGCCTTGATCGCATCCTTGATGGCATAGCCACCAACATCTGCTGTGGCCGCACCCGCACGGATCAGCTCGATCTCAGCCGGAGACTTTTGCATCCGCAGCTTCATCGTGGTCGGCGCGATGTCTGTCTTGGCGGAGGGCGCGAGGAACGCGTCCAGCAACCCCAGCTGCGTATGGGAGATATGATCGCCCTCAAAGCCAATCACCTTGCCAGAGCCCGTCACGGTCTGGATCGCACGCCAATAATTATTCCGCTGCCAATCCGTATAGGTGATGTTGTCACCATATCCCCGACGCCAAGGCTGCGCGGCATCAATCCCCGCGCTGAAAGTACATGTGTCAGTCGCCGTCACAACCTGCGCATAGGGGCGGCCAAAGGCACAGTAGAGAAAGCCCGAATAGTAACCGACATTGTGCATCGAGGTGAGCACACACGCGTCGACCCCCATCTCGGCCATCTGCGCGCGCAGCTTTCTCAGACGTGCCTCATATTCAGCATCGGAAAATGGAAGGGTCTTTTGACCCTGGTGAAAGCGGTAATGTTGTGGACGCTCCATAAAACAAGGCTCCTATCAAACGTATTGTCGCGTTTGGGATAGGAGTTGGGATCCCCCTTATCGCGCAAACGACAAAGCAAGATCCCGGCGTTCAGGATGGTGGAACAGGCTTGCACAAAGTGCTGGCGACGCCATCGCCGGCCTGTGAGTAAAGCGTACACGCATTTTGCCGGTGCCTCAACGAAAATCACGCAACAAAAACAAACTCGTAGGGGCGAGCGTCTACCATCAGGCAGAGGTCAAAATGGTGGGTGGCGGAGACGAAGTCCGCCATTCTTTTACATCAAGCATCTGTTTATAATAGTTTTCTTCAACTCAATTAAAATTTGTACCTCAAAAATTACCACACCTTATCCGAAATGCTGCGCACTTCGATTCAAATTGGTCGTATTTGCGGCGCGCGCTACTCGAGCACGCCTAAAGCTAACAAGCTGTGCCGCTTTTGGGTTTCAACCATTTAGGCTCAATGCATACAGTCCACCGTCACCGTCGAGCAAACATGGTACCGGGTGCAGGCGAGGGTCGGCAACCCGATGCGCAAGCACACCAACAACGGCATGCTATCACCCGTTGACTTCGAGATCAGACAGCAGAAACTGAAAAAGGCAGGCGTCTAGGAAACTAGGGGCACCTCAAACCGAGCTATCGATGACGAGGAACTTCGGCCCTAAGCTGCCGTCCACGTCCACCGCAGGATGCTGCATTGCGGCCCGTCATTGCGGACATTCGCCGCAACTGCAAAGTCAGTTGAAAAACGAATTCACAATTTGCGGGACATAGTGAGCTTTCGCTACGGCTGCGCGAGTGACCGCTTCAAGAACGAGCCTGCCAAAATAAGGATCGCTTCCG
>CANMWQ010000005.1 GCA_947501685.1 uncultured Litoreibacter sp. | reverse complement strand
ACAGGAAAGGTGCTCACGCCTACTCTTGGAAACCACTTTCTGCACCCGCAACACGTTGTTTTTCCACAGAATTAGCGATAACCCGCCTTTCGCTGCGCCTCCATAAAACGCCCCCACGCACAAACTGCCATCCAAATTAACCTTTGAGCCGCAAAACCCTCCCCGACAGCCTGTCACGACAGGATGCGTACAGCCTGTGTACGCTCTGTGTACGCCGTTTTACGGGCGTCAAACTGGTTAATACTTCCGTTCTGCACAGCCGCTCTGTATATCCAGAACCAGACCGCCATAAGGCCAGCACATGCCCATTGCCATCGACACTTTCTTCCTTGACCCCGCCTTTGAGGGCACCTTGCAGCAGCAGATCCAGCAGATGGTTGCGGGCGGGGTTCTGTCTGGCCGCTTCCGCCCCGGAGAGAAGCTGCCATCGTCCCGCAAGCTCGCCGCGCATCTCGGCGTCAGCCGCATCACCGTGACGCTGGCCTATAACGAGCTGATGGCGGATGACTACCTGTCCTCCGCCGGGCGCTCGGGCTATTTCGTGTCTGAAAACGCGCCCGAGCCACCGCAGATCAGCGGGCGCGCCAGTCAGGACACGGTGGATTGGTCGCGCGCCATCGGCAACCGCTATTCGGGCGCGTTGCAGGTCGAGAAACCCCTCGACTGGCGGCAGTTCAAATACCCGTTCCTCTACGGGCAGGTGGACCCGTCGCTGTTTGACCGCCAAAACTGGCGCCTCTGCGCGCTAAGGGCTTTGGGACAAAGGGATTTTGACAGCCTGACCGCCGATCAGGTGGACCGTGACGACCCGCAACTCTTGGAATTTATCGCCCGTAACACCCTGCCCCGGCGCGGCATTCTGGCCAGCCCGGAGGAGATCCTGATCACCGTCGGCGCGCAAAACGCGCTCTGGCTCACGGCGCAGGTTTTGCTGACCCAGCGGCGCATGGCGACGCATGAAGACCCTTGCTACCCCGGCCTGCGCCACATTCTGCAACAATCGCGCTGCCACCGCACGCCGATCACCGTCGATGCGGGCGGCATCCTGCCCGACCGGGTCCCGCCCGAGACCGACGTGCTCTTCACCACCCCCAGCCACCAATGCCCGACCACCGCCACCATGCCGCTCGAGCGCCGCAAAGAGCTTTTGCGCCGGGCCCGCGAGGATGACTTCCTGATCGTCGAAGATGACTACGAGTTCGAGATGTCCTTTCTCAAACCGCCCTCGCCCGCATTGAAATCGCTCGATGAGGACGGACGCGTGATCTATATCGGGTCTTTTTCCAAATCGCTCTTTCCCGGCCTGCGGCTCGGCTACATGGTCGGCCCCGCCCCGTTTATTCGCGAGGCCCGTGCCCTGCGCTCCGCCGTGCTGCGCCACCCGCCGGGCCACATGCAGCGCACCGCCGCTTATTTCCTTTCTCTTGGCCATTACGACGCGCTGGTCCGCCGCCTGCGCAACGCGTTTCACGACCGCCGCCGCCTGATGGATAAGGCCATCGCCGAGCACAATCTGGAGGTCGCGGGCGTCGGCACATTCGGCGGCTCCAGCTATTGGATGCGCTCGCCTGAAGGGGTCGACACGATGCAGCTGGCCGAGGCTTTGAAGGCCAAATCCGTGTTGATCGAGCCCGGCGCGCCGTTTTGCGAAGGAACCGGGCGCGTGTATCGCCATTACCGGCTAGCCTATTCCTCCATTTCCGCCGCTCAGATTGCTCCTGGCATTGCGATTATCGCAGAAACGATTTCGCAGCTAAAATCCAAAATTTGAGACTATTTGGCTCAGTTTTTGATTCTCACATGTAGCCCGATTTTCAGGAAAAACAGATGAAACCGCTGAAACCCGCGCCATCACAAAGTCCCATTTTTCAACATATACGGCATCTAAAAACTCGTTCTGGATATATGAACCCGTAGTACTGGCTCTAAACTAGACAGGGCCTGACTGCTAGGTTAGCTGCAACGTCAAGAACAACCCGTTTTACCTCACGTCCTAGGGAGAGACTTCCATGAAAATGACGACCGAAGAAGCCTTCGTCAAAACGCTGCAAATGCACGGCATCCGCCACGCGTTTGGGATCATCGGCTCGGCCATGATGCCGATTTCCGACCTGTTCCCGACCTCCGGCATCACATTCTGGGACTGTGCCCATGAGATGACCGCCGGCATGATGTCCGACGGCTACACCCGCGCCACCGGCGAGATGTCGATGATGATCGCGCAAAACGGCCCCGGCATCACCAACTTCGTGACCTCCGTGAAGACCGCCTACTGGAATCACACCCCACTGCTGCTGGTCACACCGCAGGCCGCCAACAAGACCATCGGTCAGGGCGGCTTCCAGGAGATGGAGCAGATGAACCTGTTCGCCGATTGCGTCGCCTATCAAGAAGAGGTCCGCGACCCGTCCCGCATCGCCGAGACTCTGAACCGCGTGATCATGCAGGCCTACCGCGCCTCCGCGCCCGCGCAGATCAACATCCCGCGCGACTTCTGGACCCAAGTCATCGACATCGAGCTGCCCGTCGCGGTTGAGTTCGAACGCCCTGCTGGCGGCGCAGACGCGGTCAAAAGCGCGGCAGAGCTGCTGTCCTCCGCCAAATTCCCGGTCATTCTGAACGGCGCTGGCGTGGTTCTGGCAGGCGGCATCGACGCCTCCATGAAGCTGGCCGAAACACTGGATGCGCCTGTTTGCGTCGGCTACCAGCACAATGACGCCTTCCCCGGCAACCACCCGCTTTTCGCAGGGCCCTTGGGCTATAACGGCTCGAAAGCGGGGATGGAGCTGATCTCCAAAGCTGACGTCGTGCTGGCCCTTGGCACCCGCCTTAACCCGTTCTCCACCCTGCCGGGCTACGGCATTGATTACTGGCCCACCAACGCCAAGATCATCCAGGTGGACCTGAACCCTGACCGCATCGGCCTGACCAAGAAAGTCACCGTCGGCATCGTCGGCGACGCCAAGAAAGTCGCCGAAGGCATCCTTGCCAACCTGTCGGACGGCGCAGGCGACGCAGGCCGCGCGGACCGCAAGAACCTGATCGCACAGACCAAATCGGCCTGGGCGCAGGAGCTGACCTCGCTGGACCACGAAGAGGACGATCCGGGCACCACCTGGAACGAACGCGCCCGCACCGCAGAGCCCAACAAAATGTCGCCCCGTCAAGCTTGGCGCGCCATTCAATCCGCCCTGCCGAAAAACGCGATCATCTCGTCTGACATTGGCAATAACTGCGCCATCGGCAACGCCTACCCCTCCTTTGAGGAAGGCCGCAAATATCTGGCACCGGGCCTGTTTGGCCCCTGCGGCTACGGCTTCCCGGCCATCGTCGGCGCCAAAATCGGCTGCCCTGATGTGCCTGTTGTGGGCTTTGCAGGCGACGGCGCGTTTGGCATCTCGATGAACGAGATGGTCTCCGTCGGTCGTGGCGACTGGCCACCGATGACCATGATCATCTTCCGCAACTACCAGTGGGGCGCTGAGAAGCGGAACACCACGCTATGGTTCGACGACAATTTCGTCGGCACGGAGCTGGACACCAACGTCTCCTACGCCAAAATTGCGGACGCCTGCGGCCTGAAAGGCGTGCAAGTGGACAGCATGGACGCCCTGACCGACGCGCTGAACGACGCGATCAAAGGCCAGATGGAACGCAACGAGACAACCTTCATCGAAGTACTCCTGAACAAAGAGCTGGGCGAGCCCTTCCGCCGCGACGCGATGAAAAAGCCGGTCGCTGTGGCTGGCGTCTCCGCATCGGATATGGCCGCAGAGTAATTTCTGCTACATACTACGACCCTGCCCGCCCCAAGAAATTGGGGCGGGTTTCATGGTGAAAAGGCCGCGTTTTGGGAGAATACGTTGTGACTGCTGAGAACCCGTTTCTGTCCACCCGCGACGCCGTTTGCCCCGACACCCTGCTCGACATGGCCAAAAAGGTAAAAAGCCCGCGCGTGGCCATCGCCCGCGCCGGTGCGCCCCTGCCCATGGAAGCCGCCCGCGACGCAGCCGAGGCCGACATTATGGAGCCGGTCTTCTGCGGCGAACGCGCCGTGATCGAAGCGGAGGCCGAGAAACTGGGCTGGGACATCTCCGCTTTCGACATCATCGAAGCCGAGGGCGAGGAAGGCAGCGGCAAGGCTGCTGCATTCGCCTGCGGCGAGGGCCGCGCGGACGTGTTGATGAAGGGCAATCTGCACACCGACACCTTCATGAAATCCGCGCTGAACCGCGATGCAGGCCTCAGAACCGGCAACCGCTTGGTCCATATCTTCCACATCAGCCACCCGGATGGCGGCAAGCCCATGCTGATCTCCGACGCCGCCGTCAACGTGGCCCCCAATATGGAGACACGTCAGGACGCCACCCGCGAGGTGGTCAAGCTGCTGCATCTCATCGGCAATGCCCGCCCGAAAGTGGCGTTTCTGTCGGCCACCGAAAGCGTGATCCCCTCCGTTCCCAGCTCGGTGGAGGCCGACACGCTGGCCGCATGGGCCAAGGACACGATCAAGGACGCGGATTTCTCCGGCCCGCTGGCGATGGACCTGATCCTGAGCCCAGATGCCGTCGCCACCAAGAAGCTGACCGCCGACCCGGTCGCAGGAAAAGCCGACGCGATCATGGTACCTGACATTGTGTCGGGCAACGCGCTGTTCAAATCCTTCGTTTACCTGTCGGGCGGCTGTGCTGCGGGCATCGTGATGGGGGCAAAGGTGCCGATCCTGCTGACCTCCCGCGCAGATCCGCCTGCGGCCCGGATGGCCTCCATCTGTCTGGCCTCCATCGTGAACGCCGCCACATGACACTGCTGGCCGATCTCACCAATCTGACAGGGACGGAGCTGCTGCTGCTCAGCGGCATCACTTTCCTTGCAGCCATGGTGCGCGGCTTTTCCGGCTTCGGTCTGTCTGCGGTGGTCATGGCCTCGGCCATCTTCATCCTGCCGCCGCTGGCCCTGATCCCCATGCTCTGGTTTCTCGAAATGGCGGGCAGCCTTGCGATGTTCAAAGGCGGCTTGGCCGACGCCCACAGACCCACCGCCAAGGGCCTGATCATCGGCAGCGGCCTCGGCTTGCCCATTGGCCTTTTGCTGAACCTGCAATTGCCCACCGATACCTCGAAAGCCGTGGCGCTGACGATCCTAATCGTGCTGGCGCTCAGCCAGCTGTTCAAGCTGCGCCTGCCGTTCCTTGCCACCACCGCTGGCACCTATGGCGCGGGCCTCGTCGCGGGCATTATCACCGGCTTTTCCGGCGCGGGCGGCATGTTCATCGCGCTTTACATGCTGTCGCGCCAGCTTGATCCGCGCACAATGCGCGGCACGCTCTCCATCTACCTGCTCGGCGCGGGCATTATCGGCCTCACCACCCATCTGCTTATCGGCACGATGGATCAGGTCGCCGTCGCCCGTGGGCTGTTCTTCATCATCCCGACGCTTATCGGGCTCTATGTCGGCCGCGCGCTCTTCATTCCGCGCCTTGAGCCTTATTACAAACCTTTCTGCCTGACGCTTTTGCTTGGCCTCGCCTCGCTCGGCCTCTTGCGCACCGTATCCAACTAGGAGACCCCCGCCATGAACCAGCCAGTGATCGACCTGTCGCCCAAGGTCTCCGACGAGGTCCGCAAGACCACCTGCTACATGTGCGCCTGCCGCTGCGGGATCAATGTGCATATGAAGGAAGGGAAAGTCGCCTATATCGAAGGCAACAAGGACCATCCCGTAAACCAAGGCGTGCTCTGCGCCAAAGGCTCTGCGGGCATCATGCAGCACAACGCACCCTCGCGCCTGAAAGCCCCGATGAAACGCGTGGGCCCGCGCGGCTCCGGCGAGTTCGAAGAGATCACTTGGGAAGAGGCCTACGACATCGCCGTCGGCATCCTCGAGCCCGTCCGCCGCGACAACCCTGAGAAACTCGCGTTTTTCACAGGCCGGGATCAGTCGCAAAGCTTCACCTCCCTCTGGGCACAAGGCTTCGGCACGCCGAATTATGCCGCGCATGGAGGCTTCTGCTCCGTCAACATGGCCGCCGCTGGCATCTACACAATGGGCGGCGCCTTCTGGGAGTTCGGCCAGCCCGACTGGGACCGCACCAAGATGGTGATGATCTTCGGCGTCGCGGAAGACCACGATTCAAACCCGATCAAGATGGGCTTGGGCAAAGTCAAAGCACGCGGCGCAAAGGTCTATGGCGTCAACCCGATCCGGTCTGGCTACAACGCCGTCGCCGATGAATGGGTCGGCATCACACCGGGCACCGACGGGCTGTTCATCCTGAGCCTCGTCCACGAGCTGTTCAAAGCCGGCAAGCTCGACCTCGACTACCTCGCGCAATGGACCAACGCGCCCGTCTTGGTCAACGGAGACGAAAAGTCCGAAGAATTCGGCCTCCTGATACGCGACAAAGCGGGCAAGCTGATGGTCATCGACCGCACCACCGGCAAGCCCGCTGCGTTTGACCAAAAAGGCGTGAAGCCCGACCTCGCAGGCAGCTTGCGCGTCAAAGGCGTCTCCCACCGCTCAGCCTTCCAGCACATGGCGGAGAAATATCTCGATCCGCAATATGCTCCCGAAGCTGTCGCCGCCAAAACCGGCATTACCGCAGAGCGCATCAAACGCATTGCGGCAGAACTCGCCGACGTGGCGTTCAACCAAGCCATCGAAGTCAAGCAAACCTGGACCGATTTCCGTGGCGAGACCCACGACACATTCATCGGCCGCCCGGTCAGCTTCCACGCCATGCGCGGCATCTCCGCCCACGCCAACGGCTTCCAAACCTGCCGCGCGCTGCACATGCTGCAGATCATCCTTGGCACCGTGGAAACCCCCGGCGGCATGCGCTTCAAACCGCCCTACCCCAAGCCGCCAGAGGCGCATCCAAAGCCGCATTGCAAGGTCACACCCGGCCAAGCCCTCGACGGCCCGCATTTGGGTTTCACCCACGGCCCCGACGATCTGGCGCTCAAAGAAGACGGCTCCCCCGCCCGCATCGACAAGGCCTTCACATGGGAAAACCCCATGTCCAGCCACGGCATGATGCATATGGTCATCTCCAACGCTCATGCCGGCGTGCCCTACAAGATCGACACGCTGTTCATGTATATGGCCAACATGTCGTGGAACTCCTCGATGAACACGCGCGGCGTCATCGACATGCTGACTGACAAAGATGAAAACGGCGACTACGTCATCCCGAACATCATCTATTCGGACGCCTATTCATCGGAAATGGTCAGCTACGCCGACCTGATCCTGCCCGACACGACCTACCTTGAACGCCACGACTGCATCAGCCTGCTCGACCGCCCAATCTGCGAGGCCGACGCCGTCGCAGACGCCATCCGCTGGCCCGTGGTCGAGCCTGACCGCGACGTCAAAGGCTTCCAGTCGGCGCTCTGCGACCTCGGCGCGCGCCTCGGCCTGCCGGGCTTCGTCAACGAGGACGGCTCTCAGAAATACAAAGACTACGCCGACTACATCACCAACCACATCCGCCGCCCCGGCGTCGGGCCGCTGGCCGGTTTCCGCGGCAATGGCGACGAGCACGGCCGCGGCGAAGCCAACCCTGCGCAGCTGGACCGCTACATCGACAATGGCGGATTCTGGATGGAGCACGTCCCCGAGGACGCCGCTTTCTTCAAGCCATGGAACATGAACTATCAGGACTGGGCCGTCAAAAAGAGCTTCTTCGACAAGCCGATGCCGTATCTGTTCAACCTCTATGTCGAACCCATGCGCCGCTTCCAGCTTGCCGCCGAAGGCCACGGCACCCGCCAGCCCCCGGATCATCTGCGCGCCCGCATCAAGGCGACAATGGACCCGCTGCCGATTTGGTATTCCAACGAAGACGAGAACAAAGCCGACGAATACCCCGTCACCGCGCTGACCCAACGCCCGATGGCCATGTACCACTCATGGGGCAGCCAAAACGCGTGGCTTCGCCAAATCCACGGCCATAACCCACTCTACGTGCCGACCAAAATCTGGGAAGAGAACAATTTCCAGGAAGGCGACTGGGCACGCGTGACCTCCCCCCACGGCGAGATCACCGTCCCCGTCGCGCACCAAGCCGCGCTGAACGAAAACACCATCTGGACATGGAACGCCATCGGCAAACGCAAAGGCGCCTGGGCGCTGGAAGAGGACGCGCCTGAAACCACGAAAGGCTTCCTCCTCAACCACCTGATCCACGAGCTGCTGCCCCCCAAAGGCGACGGCCTCCGCTGGGCCAATTCAGACCCGATCACCGGCCAGGCCGCATGGTTCGACCTCAAGGTGCGTGTCGAGAAAGCACCCCCGCAGGACCAGTCCAAACCGAACATCCCGGCCCAAAAGTCGCCCGTCGGCACCGGGCCGCAAAATCTCACATGGAAGACCGACAAATGACCCCTTTCCATGTTTCAAAATATCCCCGCCGGAGGCTTCCGACCTCTGCCAAGGAGGGCTCCAAATGACCAATCTCCCCACCCATACCGACAAAAAGCTCGGCCTTGTCATCGACCTCGACACCTGCGTCGGCTGCCATGCCTGCGTGGTGTCCTGCAAAGGCTGGAACACGGAAAACTACGGCGCGCCGCTCAGCGACCAAAACGCCTATGGCAAGGACCCGTCCGGCACCTTCCTCAATCGCGTCCACAGCTACGAGGTGCAGCCCGAAACAGGAGCGGCACAAACCATCCATTTCCCCAAAAGCTGCCTGCATTGCGAGGACGCGCCTTGCGTCACCGTCTGCCCGACAGGCGCCAGCTACAAGCGTGTGGAAGACGGCATCGTCTTGGTCAACGAGTCCGACTGCATCGGCTGCGGCCTCTGCGCTTGGGCCTGCCCCTACGGCGCGCGCGAGCTAGATCAAGCCGAGGGTGTGATGAAGAAATGCACCCTCTGCGTCGACCGCATCTACAATGAAAACCTGCCCGAAGAAGACCGCCAACCCGCCTGCGTCCGCACCTGCCCAGCAGGCGCGCGTCACTTTGGCGATCTGGGCGACGAGAATTCCGACGTCTCCATCCTCGTCAAGGAACGCGGCGGCTTCGACCTGATGCCCGAACAAGGCACGAAACCCGTCAACAAATACCTGCCGCCCCGCCCCAAGGACGAGCAGATCGACATCCTCGCGCCCCTTCTGGAACCCATCGCCGCTGAGCCCACGGGCTTTCTCGGCTGGCTCGACAAAACGCTGGAGAAACTCTGATGCATCCCGCACCTTCCATTATCTTCTTCACCGTCTTCTCCGGCCTCGGCTTCGGCATGCTGGCCTTCTTGGGCCTTGGCAAACCCGACGTCTCCGGCTTCACCGCCTTTGTCTTTTTCGCCATCGCCTACGCGCTGGCCGTCGGCGGGCTCATCTCCTCCACCTTCCACCTCGGCAACCCGCAACGCGCGCTGAAAGCCTTCAGCCAATGGCGCACCAGTTGGCTCTCACGGGAAGGCTGCCTCGCCGTCGCCACGCTTATTGTCATGGGCCTCTACGCCATCGGCATCATCTTCTTTAACACCCGCATCGGGATGCTTGGCCTGTTGGGCGCGGCTCTTTGTGTCCTGACGGTGCTTGGCACCTCGATGATCTACACCCAGATCAAAACCGTGCCGCGCTGGCATCATTGGACCACGCCGCTGGTCTTCCTCAGCTACGCGCTCACGGGCGGGGCCTTTCTTACGGGACAGGTCCAGATCACCGCCGCAGGGCTTGTGACCATCGGCATCCTGCAAATCCTTGCATGGGTCATCGGGGATAAACGCTTCGCTGCGTCCGGCTCCACCATCGAGACCGCCACGGGCCTTGGCACCATCGGCAAGACCCGCATGTTCGAGGCGCCGCACAGCTCCAAGAACTACCTGATGAAGGAAATGGTCCACGTCATCGGGCGCAAACACGCACGCAATCTGCGCATCATCGGGCTGGTGCTTTTGTCGCTGCTGCCATGGGCGCTGCTGATGTTCTTCCCATTCAGCCATATGCTGGCCGTGGTCGCCATCCTCGCCCATGTCGCAGGTGCGCTGACCACCCGCTGGCTGTTCTTCGCAGAGGCCGAGCACACCGTCGGGCTCTATTACGGCCAACGCGGCTAGCACCAATTGCAAAGCTGACATAACACCCGCTGACATTTGCGTCAGGCGGGTGGGAATGCCGTGCCAAACCTCCATCTCCGAGTTACATTTACTTCACAAGACTACAGGAGATCCGCCCATGACCCTTGCCACGCACCCGACCCGTCGCGCCCTTCTGAAAATGGGCGCAGCCCTCCCGCTCTTGGCGGCCCTGCCCGCAACCGCCTCCACCGCCGTAACCAAAACCTATTCCAGCCGTGGCGTGGCCATTGATGGCAGCGATGCGGTGGCCTATTTCACCGAAGGAAAGCCGGTCAGGGGCAGCAAGGAATTTACCCATGACTGGAACGGCGTCACATGGCGCTTCTCCTCCGCCGCAAACCGCGATCTCTTCGCTGCCGCCCCCGAGGAATACGCCCCGCAATATGGCGGCTTCTGCGCCTATGCGGTGGCGCAAGGCTCGCTGGCCTCAACCATCCCGGAGGCGTGGAAGATCGTCGACGGCAAGCTCTACCTGAACTACTCGCGCCGCATCCAGCGCCGCTGGGACAAAAACATCGCAGGCTATATCGCCGATGGCGACCGCAACTGGCCCAGCCTGAGCGTCTGACCCAAAAACAAGCCGGGGCAGCTAGTCATTATCCGACAGCCCCGCCCCGGCCCCCGCCGCCCGCGATGCCTCGCTGGCGGGCACATAGGTGCGGGCCGCGTAGGCTTTCAGCTTCTCCAAAATCTGAACTGGCACGGGCTGCACATCGCCAAACCCGTCCAGCATCCCCCGCTCCGCAATCTCAACAATAACTGAGCCCTTGGCCCCCGACACCAACCCAAACCGCACGCCGTAAACCTGCTCCGCCCGCGACAGCATCGGCCACAGCAAAAGCGGCCAGTCGATGCGGTGCAGGATCACCCGCGTGGCCCCCGCCAGCAACGCGTCAATCACCACCGGCCCCGTCATCAACACGCAGGACCGCCCGATCACCACATGCGCGTCGGTGCCTTCCATATGCGCAGGCGCATGCGGGCCATCCAGTGCGGCCACGGCCATCGCAAATAGCTGCGGGTCGCTGGCCAGCAAGTCGGCCAAACCGCTGAAATCCTCCGCATGGCCCAAAGGCAGCCCCGCGCCAATGCCCGCTTTCAGCAGCAGCGCCTGCAACTCGGCCAAGGACATCCGCACCCCGTCATAGCCCGGCCCCGCCGCCACGAAACGATCAAACCAGTCGTGGCCCGTCATCTCGCAAAGCCTCTCACGGCTCAAACACCGGCAGCCACCAATCATCCGCCGCCGCCAGCTCGTCATGCAGCGGCGCGCCTTGCGCCAGCGTGATCCGGGTCCAGCGGTCAGATTTCGGGTCAAACTTGGACGCGCCAAAAAACGACAGCTTGCAGCGCAGCATATCAATCGGGCGGCAGTCCTCGCCGATCAGGTTGTCGCGAATTTCCGCATAGGGATGGCTCGCCGTCCTCTGCACCCGCCGCACGGCAGAGCGATGCTGCGGGAAGCCCCGCAAAAATGCCGCCAGCGTGCCGTCATAGTCATTGAGATCAAAGGACAGCGCCTGTACCTGACGGCCAATATCCAGCGGGCTTTCCAGCTCCGCCCCCGGCTCCTCGTGACGCGCCCCCAGCCGAGGCTCCAGCTTCTCTTCCGAGACATACCAAAACTGCGCGCAGCCCGCGTCGCAGTCAAAATCCATCGGCAAGGCCCAATGGAAATTCAGGTCGATCAGCTCCCGCAACTGCGCGACACCCATCGCCGGTTGCAGCGGCACCGGGGCGGCCATGCCCATACACTCCGTCAGCCCGTCGATGATCTCGCCATAAGGCTCCAGCACAAGGCTCACCACCAGTTCCTGACAATCGAGCCCAAAGGCCCGGCTCGCCCGCACCAGTTGATCGAGCGGTTTGGGCTGATCCAGCAGCTCCGCCATGCCGCCGCGCAGGCTGTCCCACTCCTCTCGCAACCGCTCAATCCGCGCCTGATGCGCTGCATCCGGCACCTGCCACTGCGCCAAATGCCGCGCCGCACGCGCGGCCAGCTCCAGCACAGGCCCCGCATCGACCCGAGGCAGCGCGCGCACCCGCGCCAACGCGGTTTCCCGCACCATCATCCAGTTGTTCAGCAATTCCGGATGCGACACCAGAAACGGCGCCATCCCCAACCCGGTCGAGTTCCCCACACCAATATGCCGCTTCAGGTTGCGCTCCAGCGCGGCCCCACCAACATGCTCCGCCAGATCATGGGTAAAGCCGCGGATCAGCCAGACGGTCAGCATCTCCGCCATGAAAGGCCCGTCCAGCCCCGGCCGCTCCGCAATCACGTTGCGATCGGCAATCCCGAACTTGCCATTGCCATAGACAGCCGTGGTGCGCATCAAATACCCGATCTGCGCCACCATCTCCGCATCCACCGGCGTCCCGTCCCGCAAGGCAGAGGTCACATGCGCAAACAGCCGCACCGACTTGTTCGCCCGGCTCAACACCAGATCACGCGGCGTAAACCGCCCGGCCTCCTGCAACGGCGCGCTTGCGCAAATCCGGGCAATCTCGCCCTGATCCGGCACCCCGTCATAGAGCACAAAGGCCGCGTCCCAGGCCTCCGCGATCACCCGGTCGGTGCGCTGCTCAGGGTCCAGACGGTTCGAGACCGCCACCAGCGAATAGGTGAACCCGCCCAGATCAAGCTGGTACACCCCATGCCCGTAGCCCTCCGCATCCATCACCCAATGGGGCCGCGTCACCACGACCTTTTCAGCCGACAGCCTCCGCATCAGGGTCCGCAAAAAGCTCAACCGTGTCGGGAACATCGCCCCCATCCGCGCCAGCCGCATCACCTCATCGGGGCTGCGCAGCGGCTCTTGGGCAGGCAGCGGCGCATTCATTGCGCGCCAAAGGAGGCGTCATAGAAGCGCAGCCAATTGCCGCCCATGATCCCCTCCATCTCACTTTGCGAAAACCCTACGTCCAACAACCCGGCGCTCAAATTCGGCATGTCGCGGTTGTCCACAAACCAGTCAGGCTGCGCTGGAAACCCCGCCGCAGAGGCCGACCCTTCGCCGTAATCCATCTCCTTGGACCACCGCCCATTGCGCATCCATGTGACCACGCTGTCCGGCTGGTCCTGACACAGATCCGAGCCAATCCCCAGATGCTCCGCCCCATACCGCGACGCGGCCTCCGCAATCATTTCGCAAAAGCTCGCCAAGGTGCAATCCGTGCCGTCTTTCAAATGATGCGGGTACATCGAAAACCCCAGCATCCCGCCCGCCCCCGTCAACGCGCGCAAAACCGCATCCGACTTGTTGCGCAACGCCGGATGCCACCAGTCAGGATTGGCATGGGTGATCGCAATGGGCCGCGCCGAGTGCACAATCGCCTCCAGCGTCGAGCGGTCCCCAGAATGGCTCATATCCACGACCATGCCCACCCGGTTCATCTCCGCCACCGCTTGGCGGCCAAACCGCGTCAGCCCGGTGTCATCCTTCTCATAACACCCCGTCGCCAGCAAGGACTGGTTGTTATAAGTCAGCTGCATGAAGCGGATGCCCAGCTGGTGCCAGACCTCAATCAGCCCGATATCGTCTTCCATGGGGGAGGGGTTCTGAAACCCAAAAAACACCGCCGTCCGCCCCGTCTCAACCGCGCGCCGCACGTCGTCGCCCGTGGCCCCGCGCAGGATCAGATCAGGATATTGCTCAAACCATCGGTTCCATTGCGACACATTCAGCACCGCCTCGCGAAAGCTCTCATGATAGGCAATCGTCACATGGATCGCGTCCACGCCCCCCTCGCGCAATTGCCGAAAGGCGGTCTCCGACCAGTTCACATATTGCAGGTTATCAATCACAGGAACACGCATAGCCGCACCCTGTCAGAAATCCGCTCAAACGCAAGAAAAAGGGGCACGACTGCACCCCTTTCCATGTTCAAAAATATCCGCCCCGCAGGGCCCGCTGATCAAAAATCAATCGCGGTGTATTTGGTCTCCATATAGTCCTCCAAACCCTGGCTGCCGCCCTCTTTGCCCAGCCCGCTTTCCTTCACCCCGCCAAACGGAGCCTCCACGGTCGTGATCAGCCCCGAATTGATCCCGATCATCCCATATTGCAGCTTCTCGGTCAGCTTGAAGATTCGGCCCACATCGCGGGTATAGGCGTAAGAGGCCAGCCCGAACTCCGTGTCATTGGCCCAGCCAATCGCCTCATCTTCGTCCTCAAATTTGAAGACCGGCGCGATGGGTCCGAAGATCTCTTCCTTGGCGAACATCATCTCCTGCGTGGCATCCGTGATCACTGTCGGCTCAAAGAAGCTCTGCCCCTTGTCATGCCGCTTGCCGCCATGCGCCACGCTGCCGCCTTTTGCCTTGGCATCCGCGATGAACTCCTCGACCTTCGCCACCGCATCCATGTCAATCATCGGGCCCTGCTCCACGCCGTCTTCCAGCCCGTTGCCCACTTTCATCGCCGCTGTCGCTGCGATCAGCTTTTCGACAAACTGATCATAGACGCCCGCCTGCACATAGATACGGTTGGCGCAAACGCAGGTTTGCCCCGAATTGCGGAATTTCGACACCATCGCGCCCTGCACGGCATTGTCCACATCCGCGTCGTCGAACACCAGAAACGGCGCGTTGCCCCCCAGCTCCATAGAGACCTTCTTCACCGTCCCAGCCGATTGCCGGATCAACTCCTTGCCCACTTCCGTGGAGCCCGTGAACGTCACCTTGCGCACCCGCGCGTCATCCATGATCGCGCCGCCGATTTTGCGCGCGGACCCTGTCACCACATTGACCGCCCCCGCCGGAAACCCGGCCTCTTCGGCCAAAGCGCCCCAGGCCAGCCCCGAATACGGCGTCGCCGTCGCAGGCTTGGCCACCACGGTGCAGCCAATCGCCAGCGCGGGCGCAATCTTGCGGGCCAGCATCGAAGACGGGAAATTCCAGGGCGTGATCATCCCCACCACGCCAATCGGGTGCTTGCTGACCAGAAAGCGACGGCCATTGGTCGGCGCAGGGATTATCTCCCCCTTCGCGCGGCGCACTTCCTCGGCGAACCAGCGCACATAAGCCGCCCCGATGCCGATCTCGCCCATGGATTCCGCCATCGGCTTGCCCATCTCAACAGTCAGCAGCTCGGCCAGCGTCTTCTGGTTGTCCATCAGCGCGTCATGCATCTTCATCAGCAGACCCACACGCTCCATCAGCGCCATGCCTGCCAGCCCGTCAAAGGCCCCGTCCGCTGCGTCAATCGCGCGCACAGTTTCCACGTCGCCCGAGTTCGGCACGGTCCCGATCACCTCACCCGTCGCGGGGTTGTTCACGTCGATGGTCTCGCCACTATCAGCCCCCACCCACTGGCCGCCAATGAGGTTCGCCTCTTTCATATATTTGCTGTAGCTCATCGCGCTTTATCCTTTTGAAAACACAAACTGGGTGTGTTGGTCATATATCTCCCCCGGCCGCAAAATCGCGTTCGGGAATGTGTCATGGTTCACGGCGTCCGGCCAGATCTGAGGCTCCAGCGCGACACCCGCATTGGCACCATATGAACGCCCGCCAAGCCCCTTTGGTTTCACGTCCAACTTGAACCCGTCATAAACCTGACACCCCGGCTCCGTCGAGCGCATTTCCATCGCAACCCCGGAGGCCTTGGACATCAAAACCCCAATTTTGCGCAAATCCATACGTGCGTCAGACAGGCACAGATTGTGGTCGATAAACACGGTGTCCTTGATCGGCCGCATCTGCCGAAAATCATAGCGGCTGCCCGTCACGTCCCGGCTCTCGCCCGTAGGAATAAACCCGTCATCCACCACCGTCACCCGGTCCGCATCCAGCTGCAAAAGATGGTCATCCGTGGTCGCCCCACCATCGAGGTTCCAATAGCTGTGATGGGCAAAATTGCACAGCGTCGGCGCGTCCGTCTCAGCACTCAGCCGCACGTCAAACACGCCGCCCTCTAGGCAAGCAAAGCTGCACCTTGCGACCATATTGCCGGGATAGCCCATCTCACCATCGGCCAGCTCAATGCGCAGCGTGATCCGGTCAGAGCCCACGCTTTCCACAGTCCAATTGCGTTTGCCCACACCCTTGGCGCCGCCATGCAGGTGATGCCGGTTCTGGAAATTCTGGTCGACCTGATAGGAGACGCCGTCAATCTCGAACCGTCCCTCCCCGATCCGGTTCGCACAGCGCCCGGCAGTGGCCCCAAAATACGGGCTGTCAGTCAGATAAGGCGCGAAGTCGTCAAACCCCAGCACCAGCGGCGCGTCATGCCCCGCAAGCAGCAAGTCCTGCAACACAGCGCCATAAGACAGCACATGCGCCGTCAGCCCGCCGCCCTCGATCCGGTGCCGCTCCACCGTGCTGCCATCCGGCATTTCTCCAAATGTCATGGGCCTTTGCCTCTAAGATCAATCGCTTGGCCCGACCGCGCAGATTCTTCAGCGGCCTCGCCGACCAACACCGACCAATAGCCATCCTGCAACGAGACCTCCGGCGCGCCCACCCCTGTTCGCACCAAATCCAAAAACTTCTCATGCTGAAAAAACGTCGAGCCATGGTGATCCCCCGCCGCCAGAATATGTTCCGGCACATGCACCACCTCGCGCACCTCTTCCTTCAGCGCGCGCAGTGACATCACAAACTCCGCCTCGCGTTCTTTCCCATCCGGAGAGAACCGCGCAGGCCCCGGCACAAACGCCTCCACCCGCGCCTTTTCGCCCGTCACAGCAATGGTTTCCTGCCAGAACGACCCTTCGGCAAACATGCACAAATCCAGCATCCCCCGCGCGCCATTCTCGAAATCCACCACCACATAGGCGTTGTCGATAATGTCAGGCATCTTGCCCATATAGCGCTCGTCGCGATGGTTCACATCCACCCCAGCCGAGGCGTAAACCCGCACCGGGTCGCTTTTCAGAACCAGCCGCATCAGGTCCCAGAAATGGCAGCATTTCTCTGTCAACGTGCCGCCCGTCCGCGCATTGAACCGGTTCCAGTCATCCACCTTGGGCAGAAACGGAAACCGATGTTCGCGGATCGACATCATGCGCGGAGTCCCCACCGCGCCCTGATCCACCGCCTGCATCAGCCGCTGCAAGGGCGGCATATAGCGGTACTCCATCGCCACCCAAACCGGCGCTTTGCGACCTTTGGACATGTTCAGCAAGTCCCGGCAATCCGCACTTGTGGTCGCCAGCGGCTTCTCCACCAGGATCGGCTTATCGGTGGCCAGCAGCCTCTGCATGATCCCCGCATGCGTGTCATTGGGGGAGACCACCAGCACCACGTCGCAGACATCTGCGGCCAGCATCTCCTCCATCGTGCCAAAGCCCTGCCCGCCGGAGTTTTTCACCGACAGCGCGCGCATTTCTTCATTCGGGTCAGCAATGCCGCCCACGCAGGCCCCATCGAGCAGCGCAATATTGCGAATATGCTCCTGCCCCATCATGCCGGAGCCGATAATCCCGTATCTGATCACGCGCCCAGCTCCACCACGTTCAAGCCCATGCCCGCCGCAATCCCGCGCAGCGCTTCGCGGTGGTCGCCATAGGCAATGGCCATGTGATGTTCCAGCCCGGAATTCATCACATCGCCCAGAACCCGCTGCGCGGCATGGTCAAACCGCACCACGCCTGAGGTCCCCGTGAATGCCATTTCGCTGCGCAGCATTTTACCGCCCGCAATCACCACTTTCGGCTGGCCGTAAGCCTGCGACAGCCGGAAAAACGTCACCCGTCCGGGCTTCAACGTGAACTCGTAGAGCAGCGCCTGTTTGCGGTTCGTATGCACCGTGGCCATCGGCTCGTCTTCGGTCATCGAGACCGGAGCCTGCCCGCAATGCCACACCACGCCCGTGTCATGCTCCTCATTCATATCGACCAAATCAGCCAAGAAAACAGGGGCATTAGCCACCTCCTGCAAAATCGCCTGCGTCACCGCGCCGTAGACATCCGCCTCGCAGGCACAAGGCACGCGGGCCTCGCCCATCATCGAAACGGGGCCGCAGACCGCGCCGCCATATTCGGTGAATGTCTCCGGCCAGCAGCGAATGGCGAAGGCGTCATATTTGTTTTCGCTGCGCAGCATTTCAAGCGCGCCCGCCAGCCTCAAAGAGCGGTCCAGCTCGCCTGCATCCATGTCTTTGAGGTTCGGCACATCCGCCACTTTCGCGTGATATGGCGCGACCGCGTCCTCACCCAAACCGCGTGCGGCATCGAACATGTCCGACAGCTCCAACTCGTCCACTTCCGCCCCGATCAGCGCCTTCAGTTCCGCCTTGTCATAGGCGCAGGTGTCAAAGCCCACCGGGTGCGCGCCAATGCGCGCGATGCGCAAATCCGGCACCGGCATCGCCGTCGCCGCAACGCCCGGCGCGGTCCCGTCCAGCCGCGTGACGCGATACTTGCCCGCCAAAAGTCCCGCCAGATCAGCCTCGCCGGGATCGGCATAAAGCCAGCCAAACCCCGCATGGTTCCGCCCCAACGCATGCCCCGCCAGGTTCAGCCCGCAAAACGCATTCAGCCTGAGCCGTCCGCCAAGCCGAGGTTCCGGCACCGCCCAAATCGCCATCGGCACGCCCAGCTTGGAGGCCTCCACAACGAAGGACGCATCGGTAAATGTCACCTGCAACACCAACACCAGATCAGCCGACGCCACGGCGTCCAATGCCTCAGGCGATGCCTCCATCAACAAAGCGCGCGGCCCGATGACCTCGTGCCCCTCTAACGCGTCCAAATCCGCCAGCATCCCTGCCAGTTTTTCCTCAGCATAAGGCACATCGAATGTCGGCCGCCCCAGCGGCAAGATCCCGATCTTCATCAGAGACCCTCATACCCGTGCCGGAAGGACGCATCCGCAGGCGCAAATTGCGCGCCACCCTCGCCCCAGCAGGCATGCTTGTCCCAAGCCGTGGCCTTGGCATCCGCCAGCGCGGAAATCTCAGCCATATAGGCAGCACTTTCCCCCTCTAGCCCGGCCCGGATCGCATCCCAATCCGGAAAGGCCTGAAACGCGTCCAACCAGATCGCCCGACCCGCCAAAAAGCCCGACGCCCCGGCGGCAAAAGCATGTTCCAAAATCGCCTTGAACTCCGGCTTGCCAGCGCCCGCGGACAACATCACCCAAGGCCGTCCCGCCAGCCGTCCCATCTCGTCAAACAACGCCTGAACCCCGTCGGTCGTGGCCACGTCCTTGGCCGGGACCGGGCTTTCCAGCTTGAACACATCCACGCCGAAATCCGCGCCCGCAAACGCCTCCACCGAGCGCAGCACATCATCCGCCCGCTTGGTGTTCATCTCGATATAGTCAGACGTCTGCTCCGCATCGCTGTCAATCGGATGCACCAGCAGCTCAAACAGGAACGGGATGTCATATTTCGCGCAGGCCTCGCCAATCCGCTTGGTCCAGTCCTTCTGCTTCTGGTTCACCTCCGCGCTGGCGTCAGGCCGGTACCACGCCAGCACCTTCACTGCGTCGCCGCCCATCCGCTTGATCTTGCCCACGTCCCAATCATCAATCGAGGAGGACAGCCGCCCGTTTCCGGTCTCCTCAAACAGCGAGTCCTCAAGCGTCACGATCAGCCCCTTGGTGGGCGACAGGTGCCGCAGCCCCACCGGGATCGCGTAATGCGGGTCCAGCAGCATCGCGCTCGATCCGCCCTGCAACGTCTCAACCAGCATCGCCTTGAACCGCGCAACATCCTCGTAAGGCGCCTGTTCCACGCCGTAATGCGCCGCTATCGGACCCTTGATCGGAGGCCGTTGGTCCACGGCGGTCATCTTGAACACGCCGCCCGCGTCGGCCATGCGCCGCATGCCCCATAGTTTTCCTGCTGTCAGTTGCATGCCATTCTCTCTTTCAAAAACTGTTCCACTTCAGCCCGCGAGGGCGCCGCTTTGCGCCCCCCGAAACCCGTGCATTTCAAGGCCGCCGCCGCGTGGGCAAACCGCATCGCCTCTGTCTCATCCGCACCTTCCGCCAGCCGAAGCGTGAACGCCCCGTGCCACACGTCGCCCGCGCCAAGCGTGTCTTTCACATCCACCTCAAACCCCGGCAACACGCCGCCCGGATGCAGCACGCCCGCCGCCCCCAACGTCACCGCGCACCAGCCCGGCAGGTCCAACGCCGCGTAGGCCTCCGCCACATCCACAAGCCCGGTAAAATCCAGCAACCCCTGCTCCGAGAAGACAACATGCGAGGCCGCCGCCGCCAGTTCCGCAGGGACCGGGGCCTCGCCATCCAGCACGCTTGGCACGCCCAAAGCGCGCCCCATCTCGATCACCTGCCGCGCCGCCTCAGGCCAGCGCGTATCGGCCAACACCGCATCCGCACGCAGCTCAAAAGGACCCGGCGCCTCCGCCAACCCCGATCCCCGGAACGCCATGATCTGCCGTTCGCCCGACTTATCCACATAGACTGACGACAGCGCCGAGCGCCCCGTCTCGCTGATCTGACAGGCAGAACTGTCAACACCTTCAGACAGCATATCCCCAAGCACCGTCTCACACACGGTATCACGGCCAAAACGCGCTAATAATTGGGACTTTCCGCCCAGACGCGCGACAGCCACCGCCGCGTTCGCCGCACATCCACCCCCAACGATATCCACAGCCTCCGCCGCGTATTTCGCGCCGCCTTCCGGCAGCCGTTCCACCTGATATACGAAATCCAGCGTGGCCGAGCCCGCAACCATCACACGCGCCATCAATCCACCCTCAGCCCGCTGGGCACGGCATCCGGTTTGCCCAACCGCCCATGAATGGAGCGTTTTCCCGTCAGCGCCCCCATGAAGGCCACCAAATCCATGATCTGGGCATCGCTCAAATCACGCGGCTCAAGATCAATCGCCGCGCGCACCCGCGCCATCTCCCGGCTGTCCTGGTGAATGATGAAATCCGCCCGCTGCAACCAAGGCACCTCCGGCAGCTGCGCCATCTCAGACCGCCACGCATCGAGGCCACCCAACGGGTCGGCATGATGCCGAATGATCCCCTCCAGCGTCGGGTAGGCCCCGTTATGCCCGTAAGGCCCGGTCAAAGCCACGTTGCGCAGGGACGGCGTGCGGAACCTGTAGGCATCTTCCAATGCGTCGCTCTCCGCCATCCGGCCCACGTCGCGCGGCATCAGGTCAAACCGCCGCGTCCGGCCCGGCCCAAAGGGCGGCAAGCCAATCGCGTGAAAGCTCTCGTCGGTAAACAGCGGCCCGCCATGGCAATCGGCGCAACCCGCCTCCCCAAAGAACAACTCCGCGCCTCGGGTCTGCGCCGCATCCATCGTGCCAAGGTCATAAGCACTGTCAAAAGACCGCCACTCCGCGTCCATAAAGGCCGCCAAAGCATTGCCAATATCCGCAATCGAGACCTCTCCGACCCCCGCCTGCGCAAACATCGCACGATACGTGTCATTGATCCGCACCCGCTTGGCCAGAATGGGCCAGGCCATGTCGATGCGGTCATGAATGGCGCCGGCCACCTCGTTTTCCTTGGGGTTGCCCGCCATCTCAAACTGCGAGGTCATCGGAAACAGCGCTTGCGCCGCCAATAAGCTGTCCAAGCCTTCCGGCAAAAACTCCTCCGCCGGGGAGTTCACCCCATTGCCGTAATCAGGCGAGGCCCCGAGCCGCCCGTCATGGAAAAACACCTCCAACGCGCCCACATTGAACAAAGCCTGCGCGTTGCGCGGAATGCGTTTCTTGATCTGGTCGGGGCCTTCCCGCGTCACCCGCTTCGGCCCCAATCCAACCCCGCCCTCGCCAATGCCAAGGCTCACCCCGTCGGCGCTGAAATGCTCGTGGTTGTGGCAGGTCCCGCAGGAGATATTCTGGTTGCCAGACAAGATCGGGTCGTAAAACAACAGCTGGCCAATCGCGGCCATCTCCGCGTCAACCGGCAGGAACATCCCCTCCGGTGCCTGCGCCATTGCGGGCCCCATTGCAGCCGCGCCCAAGCCAAGCCAAACTGCCCCCAACACACGGAGACCACCATGCGCATATTTGCCATCCTTGCCCTGATGACCCTGCCTGCCACGGCCGATATCGAACAGGCCCGCGACCTGATGGAGGCCAATAAATTCGAAGAAGCCCGCGAGGCGCTCTGGCCCGCTGCCCGCTCCGGCAATGCCGACGCGGAGGAGCTGATCGGCGTCATGTACGCGCTCGGCCTCGGCGTCGAAAAAGACCCGGTCCGCGCGTTCGAGTGGTATCTCCGCAGCTCCATGAAGGGCCACCCCGGCGCGCAATCTGGCATCGGCTGGTATTACGAGGAGGGCATCGGCACGGCGGTCGATCTGACCCGCGCCTATATGTGGTACGCGCTCAGCGCGATCGGAGGCGACCCCGACGCGGCAATTTCCCAAGAGGAAGTGGTCAAGAAGATGACCAAAGAGCAGATTGACCACGCGCATGAGCTGATCGCCGATTACAAAGTTTGGATGTATCCGTTCCGCTGATCCGAGGGTGCCAAACCCCCATCATTGCTTCAAAAATACCTCCCGCCGGAGGCGCATCTCAGCAATGAGGCGAACCGGGAAAAAATGGCGCGGCGATCTAACCCGCCGCGCCAAATCACTTACTTCAGGTCTGCGTCCCGTGCTGCATTGACCTGGGCCTCAGCCGTGGCAACCGCAGCACTCAGCGCGTCAAACGCAGCCGGGCCGCCCTCGACATTCTCCTTGAACCAGTCAAACACCGGAGCCGCCGCATCCTTGAACGCAGCCTTTTGCTCTGGCGACGGCACATAAAGATCGCCGCCCGCGGCCACGAAATCCTCATAAGCCTGGATCGACTTGCGCTTCGGTGACGCAAATGTCGCCTGCTGCAGCTGGTAGAACCCGTCCACGACGACGCGTTTCATGGCGTCATCCATCGACTGGAACTTCTCGTTATTCATGAACCACAGCGCGCCCATATAGGCATGCCCGTCCAGCGTCACATATTTCAGACCCGCATCCGGGAACTTCATGTTCATGATGTCGGTGATGCCGTTCTTGGAGCCTTCCACAACGCCCGTCTGGAACGAGGTGAACAGCTCAGGCCACGGGATCGGGGTCGGCGAGGCGCCAAGCGCTTTCACCAGCTCTTGCGGCAGGTCAGCCACAACGGTCCGGATCTTCAGCCCGTCCATGTCATCCGGCTCCGCCACGCGGCGCTTGGTGTTGGCAAAGTTGCGCCAGCCGCCCGTGTTGCCAATCGTCATCAACCGGATGCTGTCGCCGGAGGCTTCCTTCACCATGCTCTGCATCGTGGTGGTGAACTCCGACCCATTGGCCAAAGCGGCCTCCGCAATCCGGTCATCGGCCATCAGGTATGGCAGGTCCAGAACCTGAATGAACGGGAAGATCCCCGACACACCACCAGAGGTGGAGACATAGACGTCAATCGTGCCGTCGCCCACGCCCTGCAAGCACTCCGCGCCGTTGCCACAGAGCTGCGTGCCGATGAACAGCTCAACAGTAATGGCCCCGTTCGAGGCGCTTTCCACATAGTTCTTGAACACGACCAGACCGTCATAATCCTCGTCGTTCTCATTCGAGTTCGCCGTGGCGCGAATGGTCATTGCATGACCGTCCGCCCAAGCCGCAACGCTGGTCGAGGCCATCATGGCCGCAAGGCCCAGTGCCTTCAAAGTGGTTCCAAGTTTCATTTCATAATCCTCCCATTGGATTTTTGGTTATTTACAGAAAGCCGAACAATCCCGGCACGAACAGCGAGATCGCAGGCACGTAGGTTATCAAGAATATCACCGCAATTTCGACGGCGAGGAAAGGCAAAATCGCTTTCGCAATCGCCTCCACCCGTTCTCCGCTGACGCTTGAGGCCACAAACAAGACCAGCCCCATCGGCGGCGTTGCCAGCCCCACGGTCAGGTTCACGCTCATGATGATCGCGAAATGCACCGGGTCGACGCCCAGCGAGGTGAAGATTGGCCCAAGGATCGGCCCAAGGATGATGATCGCAGGCCCCGCATCCAAAAACATGCCCACCACAAAGAGCAGCAGGTTGATCAGGAAGAGCAGCACCAACGGATTCTCAGACAGCGACAGAATGTAAGCCGCCAGCGTCTCCGGCGCATGGCTCAACGACACCACCGTCTTGAACGCCATCGCAGCGCCCACCAGCAACAGCACCACCGAACTTGTCAGCGCCGCCTTGGTCAGCACATCCGGCAGGTCGCGCAACTTCATCTCTTTCAGCACAAAGATCGAGATGATGAAGGCGTAGAACACCGCCACCGCCGCCGCCTCCGTCGGGGTAAACACACCGCCCAGAATGCCGCCCAGAATAATAACAGGCGTCAGCAGTGGGAAGAACGCCTTGAGCGAGGCCTGACCCTTCTCGGACCAGCTCGCCCGCTCCCGCGATTTGGGGAAGTCCGACGAGTTCGCCATGTAAGACGTCATCGCCATAAGGCCAATGCCCACCAAAATTCCCGGCACGATGCCCGCCAAGAACAGCGCCGCCACGCTCTCGCCCATCACATAGGCGTAGATAATCATGATGCCTGAGGGCGGAATGATCGGCCCAATGACTGAGGAGGCCGCCGTAATCGCCGCCGCAAAGCGCCGCGTGTAGCCCTCTTTCTCCATCGCCGGGATCAGCATCGAGCCCAGTGCCGATGTGTCCGCCACCGCCGAGCCACTGAGCCCCGCAAACAGCATCGAGGACAGGATATTCACCTGCGCCAAGCCGCCTTTCATATGCCCCACACAAGCCTGCGAAAACTCAACCAGCCGCATCGTGATGCCGCCCCGGTTCATCATCTCGCCCGCCAGCATGAAGAACGGAATGGCCATCAACGGGAAGCTGTCCATCCCGTTATAAACGTTGCGGTAAAGCAGCGTGATGTCCTTCTCCTGCCCGTTCAGCCACAGCAAAATGCCGGGGGCTGCCACCAGCCCGAAAAACACCGGCAGGCCAATGCACAGGAACACCAGAAACAGCGGCAGGAACCAAACCAGCATCAATCAGCTCCCAACGTGGCGGCTTCAGGAATAATCGGCAGCGCGTCCTCACGCCCGGCCAGGATCAGCACTTGCCGCAAAATCATCTCGACCGTGACGACGGTCATCATCGCGACCCCCACCAAAAGCGAGGCCATCATCCACGAGCGCGGCACCCGGAACCATTCGGTGAACCCGATATTCGTCGGCAACCACAAGGCGGCGGTCTTGAACTTGCCGCCAAAGCCCGTGACCTCACCCCAGCCGATCTTGGTGGCCACGACCAGCACCAGCAGCGCGACAAGCAACAAGAAGATCGACAGAAACGCGGAGACCACCCGTGGCATCATCAGCACCAGCATATCAATCGCCACAAACCCGCCGCGCCGATAAGCCGTGGGCGCAACAAGCCCGGTCAGCCACAACATCATGAACCGCGCGGCCTCATCCGGCCATGGCAGGGCGTTGTTCAACACGTAGCGGAAAAACACCTGGATCAGGATCGCCAGCACCATCAGCCCCATCAGCACGACCGAAATATGCCGCCCCACGGCCAGCAACGTGCCGTTGATCAACGCCAGAATGCGCGTCGCTGCCAAGACTGAGCCCATGTTCCTCCCAGAACGTCGCAAACTTCGAATGAAATCGAAAGCGCGTTACTTTCGATTAGTCTCCATTCGAAAGCGGCTGTCAAGAACTGTCTTTACGCGCCCGCCAGCACCAGCTCCACCTCATGCGTGCCGCAGAGCGGCGCAACCCAATCGGCAGCCACCCGGTCTGTCACAACCGTATGCACGTCGCGCAGATGCCCCAGCGTCACCGGAGCCGCGCGCCCGAACTTGCCCGCATCAATCGCCAGGATCACATGCGCCGCATGCGCAATCATCGCCCGGCACACCTGCACCTCGGCCAGATCAAAGTCCAAAAGCGCCCCATCTTCGGCCAAAGCCGCCGCCCCGATCACCGCATAATCCACCCGGAACTGCCGCACGTAATCCACGGCCTCCGCCCCTAGAATCGCACCATCCGAGCGCCGCACCGCGCCGCCGGGCACAATCACCTCAACGCCCGGAAACAAACGCATTTCCGCAGCAAAATCCACATTATCCGTGATCACCCGCAGCTGGCTATGGCCCGAAAGCATCCGCACCACCTGCGCCGTCGTGGTGCCCGCATTCATGAACACGGCACAGGTCTGCGGAATACGCGACGCCACCGCCGCCCCAATGGCCTGTTTTGCCGCCGAGGCATCCCCCTCACGCTGCGCAGGGGAGGCATATTCCACACCCCCCACCAAAGCCGCACCACCATGAAACCGCACCACATGATGCAGCTCCGCCAGCGCCTGCAAATCCTTGCGAATGGTCTGCGGAGAGGTCGCAAACCGCTCCGCCAAATCCTCCACCCGCACCCGCTGCTGGGCCTCGATCACTCCAAGAATTTTGCGCTGTCGCTGGCTCAACATAGGCACCCCCTATGCAGCCAAACACAAATTCGAAAGAAACGAAACAAATATCAGCACAACAACTTTCGTTTGCGCCGACTCACCTGTTTCCATTTGGTCAGAAATACTCTGAGGAGGATGCGCGCCGCAGGCGCACCTTCAACCTTCGTTCTGCGCCAACCAAGCTGCGATCAACCGGCGGTCTTCCTCAGCACTCACTTTGAAATTCATCTTCGTCCCCGCCGCAAAATCCGCCGGGTTTTCAAGCCAGGCGACCAGGCTTTCCTCGGTCCAGACCTGACCTTCTTCGTTCAGCGCCAGCAGTGCGTCCGAATATTTATACCCGTCAACGCTGCCCATCTCGCGCCCCACGACGCCCAGCAGATGCGGGCCAACGCCATTGCGGTCACGCTCAATCTGATGGCACGCGGTGCAGCGGCGCATCAAGCGCCCGGCTGCCGCCAGATCAATCGCCGCAGGCTCTTGCGCCGCCGGGGCAGTCTCCTCAGTCGCCACCTCCGCCGCAGGTGCATCCTCTTCAACCACCTCTTCTTCAGCAGCTGCTTCCTCGACAGGAGCCTCTTCAACCACCTCTTCCGTCACCGCCTCCTCGGCAGGGGCCTCTTCAGCCACCTCTTCCACTGGCTCAGGCGCAACCTCTTCCTCAGGCTCAATCTCAGCCACCACATAGGCCAGCCCATCGGACTCCGGCGCGAGGTTTTGGTAGATCGTGGCAACCCCGTCCCTCAGCGCGAGAAACCCCAGCAGAGGCAGGCCGAAGGCAAAGACAATCATGCTAAAGCGGTTCATTCGCGAGGTCCTTTTCTATGCGTTGAGGCATAAATGGAGCGAATTGCCCGCGATACAACTCATAACCGGGAAACCCGCGACAAACCGCCGCTTTTTCAGGCTGCGCTAACGAATACGGGCCTCTGTGGCCGCGTCAAACACCATGGCGCGGGCCAGATCCAGCACCAGCCCGACCCGCACGCCCTCCTCCGACCGCACGTCGCCGCGCTCTTCCACGACGATCTTCTCGCCCGTTTCGCTCATCAGATAGGCGTAGGACACGCCACCCAGCGCTTCCGTCATCTCGACCACATGGCTGTCGCCTGCGGGATCAATCACCAGATGCTCGGGCCGCAGCCCAACCACCACCTCTGTCCCCTCACCCGGCAAAGTCACCGGTATTTTCACCGAGGCCTTCAAACCCGGCACAGCAATCTCGCCACCATCCACCACGGTCCCGTTCAGAAAATTCATCGCCGGAGACCCGATGAACCCCGCCACAAACCTATTGTCCGGGTCGCGGTACAATTCCAGCGGAGCACCTACTTGCTCGATCCGCCCCAGCCGCAGCACCACGATCTTATCGGCCAGCGTCATCGCCTCGACCTGATCATGGGTCACGTAGATCATCGTGGCACCAATTTCCTTGTGCAGCCGGGCGATCTCCACGCGCATCTCGACGCGCAGTTCGGCATCCAGATTGGACAGCGGCTCGTCAAACAGAAACACCTCCGGCCCGCGCACAATCGCCCGCCCAATAGAGACCCTTTGCCGCTGCCCCCCTGACAAAGCAGCAGGTTTGCGTGACAGGTAGTCTTCCAGCTTGAGAATGCGCGTGGCCTCCGCCACCTTCTTCTCGATCTCCGCCTTGGGGTGGCCGTTCATCTTCAGCCCGAACCCCATGTTTTCCTTCACCGTCATATGCGGATAAAGCGCGTAGGTCTGGAACACCATCGCCACGCCGCGTTCCGCCGGGTCCATGCGCGTGACGTCCCGCGCCCCGATGGAGACCGACCCTTCCGTGATATCCTCCAGCCCTGCAATCATCCGCAACAAGGTGGATTTGCCGCAGCCCGACGGGCCCACAAAGACGCAAAACTCCCCGTCGCCAATATCAAGGTCTACGCCATGCATCACCTGCGTGTCGCCATAGCGCTTGATGACATTTCTGATGGTCAATCCGGACATGGGGGTGGCTCCCTTTCTGGGAAATTAGACGGGATTTTCGGTTTGATCGGGGAAACGCCAGCTTTCGGCGTCTTCGGCAATGCGGCCAACAGTGGTCTTCATATGCGGCACCAGCGCGGCAAGGCTCTCCAAAGAGTGCCGTCCGGTGGTCGAGGTCACGGACAAGCCGCCCAGCACCCGGCCTGTCTGCGACAGGATCGGCAAGGCAACACAGATGATGCCGGGCTCATGCTCTTCATTGTCATAGGCAAAGCCACGACTGCAAATGATGTCCAGCTCGGCGCGCAAGGCGCGGCGCGAGGTCAGGGTGTTCTGCGTAAACGGGTGATAGCTTTGCTGCTCAATGATGGGCGTCTGCGCCTCCAGCGGGCTCCAGGCCAGCATCGCTTTACCAACCCCGGTGCAATAGACCGGCCCGACCTTGCCCGCTTGGGAATACATCTCGACCGGGACAGCCGCGTTGCGCTTGTCCACGTATAGCACCTGCGCATGGTCCAGCTGCGCCAGATGCACCGTTTCGCCAATTTGCAGCGACAGCGCGTCGATATAGCGCCGCGCCACCGGGGCCAGCGAGGCCTGCCGCCACGCCTGATGGGCCAGCCGCACCAGCCGCACGCCCAGCACATAGGCGCTGCGCTCAGATTCGTAGGACACCATCCCCTGCTGCACGAGGCTTTGCAAAAGCCGGTACAAGGTGGCCTTTGGGTAGTCGCTTGATTCGAGCAGCTCCGAGAAGCGCACAGGTCGCCCGAAAGACGCCACTTGGTCGAGCACATTCAAAGCTTTACCAACTGTTCCCGCCTCATTGGCGCGCTGGGTTATAGGGTCTGGCAAGACCGCTCCTCCTCGACTTGTCTGTTGACAAGCCTAGCCCCTTCGCGGTTAAGTTTTCAATATGCAAAACTAAGTTTCACTATTTGAAACTTACCTAGGGAGGAAATGATGCATAAATTTTTGAAAGCGTCCACAGCGGCGCTTGCATTGGCCGTAGCGGCAACCGGCGCGACTGCAGATGGCCACGGGCTGTCTGGTGACCTGCGGATCATCTCCGACATGTCGAACCCTGCCCCTCGCGCGGTGATGGAGAAGATGGCGGCTGACTTTGGCGCGCTGCACCCTGATCTGAATGTCGAGCTGGAAATCGTTGACCGCGAGGCCTGGAAAACCCAGATCCGCAACGCGCTGTCGGCCAACCCGCCCGACGTGGTGAACTGGTACGCGGCCACCCGCATGACACCTTATGTCGATGCGGGCCTGTTCATGGACATCTCCGACCTCTGGGCCGAGCCCGAGTTCGAGGCGCTGTCCTCCACCAAAGGCGCGATGACGCTGAATGACGCGCAATGGGGCGTGCCCTATACCTACTACCAGTGGGGCGTCTACTACCGCAAAGACATCTTCGCGGAGCTGGGCCTGTCCGAGCCAAAGACCTGGGAAGAAGAGCTGGCCAATTGCCAAGCCATTCTGGACTCGGGCCGCAAATGCTACACCATCGGCTCCAAGTTCCTGTGGACCGCTGGCGGCTGGTTTGACTACATCAACTCGCGCACCAACGGCTATGACTTCCACATCCAGCTCGCCAATGGCGAGGTCGAATGGACCGATGACCGCGTGCGTCAGACCTTCGCCAACTGGCGTCAGCTGATCGACATGGGCGCCTTCATCGACGACCATCAGTCCTATAGCTGGCAGGAAGCCCTGCCCTTCATGGTGGACGGCGAAGCCGCCGCTTACCTCATGGGCAACTTCTCCGTCGCGGCCTTCCGCGAAGGCGGTCTGACCGATGATCAGCTGGACTTCTACCAGTTCCCGACGATCAACGCTGACGTGGCCAATGCGGAAGACGCGCCAACCGACACGTTCCACATCGCCTCCGGCGCGCAGAACGTGGACGCGGCGAAAGAGTTCTTGCGCTTCGTGACCTCGGCTGACGTGCAGTCGGAAATCAACTCAGGCGACGCTCTGGGCCAGCTTCCCGTGAACGCCAATGCCACCATCTCCGATGACAAGTTCATCCAGGAAGGGTTCGAGATGCTGTCCAACAACGCATCCGGCGGCATCATGCAGTTCTTCGACCGCGACTTCCCGGCTGAAATGGCCTCTGTCGGCATGGAAGGCCTGCAGGAGTTCATGGTGTTCCCAGACAATCTGGACGACATCCTGGCCCGTCTCGAAGACGCGCGTCAGCGTATCTACAAATAAGCCTCACTGGCTTCTAGGAGGCGGCCTGTCACGGGCCGCCTCTCTCCGCCGCCTCTCTCAACCCATCCGCAAGCCCGCCCTTGGGGTTTTCGCATGTGTTGACCCCCGAGCGAAGGGAACACCCGAATGGCTGACATCGCCAGCACGACCACACCGAGCCGCAGCTGGTACAAGCGCAACGAGATCGCGTTAACCCCGTGGCTGTTCCTGCTGCCCGGCATCCTGTTCTTCGCGCTCTACGTCATCATCCCGATCTTCCAATCCTTCTGGATCTCCTTTCACGAATGGGACGGTCTGGGCGAAAAAACATGGGTCGGCACCGCGCATTACGAACGCCTTCTGGGCGGCGACCGCAAATTTCAGGTCTCCTTCTGGAACAACATCAAATGGCTGTTCCTCTACCTGCTGGCCATCCCCGCAGGCCTCTTCATCGCGCTGCTGCTCAATCAAACCGTGCGCGGCATCCGGCTCTATAAGTCGCTCTTCTTCTTCCCCTTCGTCATCAGCCAAGTGGTCGTGGGCCTCGTTTTCTCGTGGTTCTACCTGCCCAATGACGGGCTCTTTGACGTGATGACCGGCTGGTTTGGCATCGACATCAAGGGCGGGGTGCTGGGCAACCCCAACACCGCCACCTACGGCATCATCGCCGCAGGCCTCTGGCCGCAAACGGCCTATTGCATGATCCTCTACCTCACCGGGTTGAACGCCGTGGACCCCGAGCAGGTGGAGGCCGCGCGCCTTGACGGGGCCAAGGGCCACAAAATGCTCTGGTACGTGATCCTGCCCCAGCTCAAACCCGCCACCTTCATCGCCTTCGTGGTCACCATTATCGGCGCGCTGCGCAGCTTCGACTTCATCGCCGTCATGACGAACGGAGGCCCCTTCGGTTCCACCCGCGTCCTCAGCTTCTACATGTTCGAGGAAAGCCTCTCCGAATTTGGCTTCCGCATGGGCTACGGCGCCGCCATCGCGGTGGTGCTGTTCTTCATCATGCTCTTCTTCATCGCCTATTTCCTGTACTCGATGTACCGCGACGAGAAGGGGGCCCGCTGATGTTCCCGACCCCAATCGCAAAAACCTCCCGCACGTGGCAGCTCACCTACCAAGCGCTCCTGCCCGTCACGCTGGTCATCTGGCTCTTGCCGCTCATCGCGGTCGCGATTTTCTCCATCAAGCCCGACGCGGATTTCGCCTCCGGCAATTTCTGGGGCCTGCCGTCTTCGTTCGAGCTGTTCAACAATTACGGTAAGGTCTTTTTCGAGTCCGACATGCCGCGCTATTTGCTGAACTCCGTGCTGATCACCGTGCCAACCGTCATCGGGGCAGTCGCGCTGTCCTCCATGACCGGCTTCGCTCTGGGCGTTTATAAGTTCCGCGGCAACCTGCTGATCTTCTTCATGTTCATCGCAGGCAATTTCGTGCCCTTCCAGATCCTCATGGTGCCGGTGCGCGACCTGACGGTCTCCATGAACCTCTACGACACCAAGCTGGGCCTCGTGCTCTTCCACATCGCCTTCCAGACCGGCTTCTGCACGCTCTTCATGCGCAACTTCATCCGCGCGCTGCCCTTCCCCCTGATCGAGGCCGCGCGTGTCGAAGGCGTCGCCGAATGGCGCATCTTCGTCTACGTGGTCCTGCCCCTGATGAAACCGGCCCTTGCCGCACTGGCCGTGCTGATCTTCACCTTCATCTGGAACGATTATTTCTGGGCCATCGTGCTGACCCAAGGCCCCGACAGCCAACCCGTCACCGCAGGCATCACCAGCTTCAACTCGCAATTCCGCGCCGCCTACCACCTGATGAGCGCCGGCTCCATCGTGGCGGCCCTGCCGCCGGTGGCCATGTTCTTCCTGATGCAGAAACATTTCATCGCGGGCCTCACCCTCGGAGCCGTTAAATAATGATCGACGATACGTTCCAGGCCTGGCGCCTGGATGACGCGCGGCAAACCCTTGTCCTCGCCGCCCGCCGCACCCGCCTGCCCGAAGTGGTCTATTGGGGACCGCCCTTGCCCAAGGGGGAGGATCTGGGCACGCTCTATCACGCCCATATGCTGGACGTCACTGGAGGCATGCTGGACGAAAACCCCGATCTCTCCATCCTGCCCGAGGCCTCGCGCACCTTCCCCGGCCAGCCCGGCCTGATCCTGCGCGCCCAGGACGGCACGCCGCTCCTGCCCAAATTCTGCTTCGACGGCGCGGATCAAACCGACGGCACGCTGACCCTGCATTACAAAGACGCCGACACAAACCTGCACTATACCGCCAAATTCCAAACCGATCCCGATACGCGCGTCATCACCGCCAAGGCCCTGCTCGACAGCGACACGCCCGTGCATCTGCACTGGCTCTCCGCCCCCGTCATCCCCGGCCCCCAGCTCTCTGACGAAATGATCGACGTCGCGGGCCGCTGGACGGGCGAGTTTCAACTCAACCGCACCGCATGGTCCCCCGGCATGCGCTACCGCGAAAACCGTACGGGCCGCACCGGGCACGAACATTTCCCCGGCCTCATCGTGCCGTGCCGCGGGGCCACCAACACCCAAGGCCACGCTTACGCGTTTCACTACGGTTGGTCCGGTGGCCACAAAATGATCGCCGAAGAGCTCCCCGACGGGCGCCGCCAAATCCAGTTCGGCCACGCCGCGCGGATGGAGGTCAACGCCGCCACCCATTTCGAAAGCGCCTCCCTCTACCTGACCTTCTCGGATGACGGGCTGAACGGCTGCGCCGTCGCCTTCCAACGCCACCTGCGCGACCGCATTGTCACGCCCACCTCGGACAAACCACGCCCCGTGCATTACAACTGCTGGGAAGCCGTCTATTTCGACCACAAGCTCGACATCCTGCAAGACATCGCCACCCGCGCAGCCAAACTCGGCGCGGAGCGTTTCGTCCTCGATGACGGCTGGTTCGGCCAGCGCGACGACGACACCACGTCGCTCAGTGACTGGCAGGTCGACCCGCGCAAATACCCCGATGGGCTTGGCCCCCTGATTGACCATGTCCACGGGACAGGCATGAGCTTCGGCATCTGGTTCGAGCCCGAAATGATCAACCCGGACTCAGACATCCACCGCGCCCATCCCGACTGGGCTTTGGGTTCCGAGGACCAAACTTTGGGCCGCCAGCAAAAAGCCCTCAACATGGCCCTGCCACAGGTCCGTGACTTCATCTATGACCGCATGGCCGCGATCCTCTCCGAATACCCGATCGACTACGTCAAATGGGACCACAACCGCGTCCTCCCCGCGCCCGACGCCGATCAAACCCGAGGCTCCTACGCACTGCTCGACCGCCTCCGCACCGACTTCCCGCAAGTGGAAATCGAAAGCTGCGCCTCAGGCGGGGGGCGCATTGATTTCGGCATCCTCAAACGCACGCAACGCGTCTGGCTTTCCGATTCAAACGACGCGCTGGAACGGCTGAAGATGCAGCACAACGCCGCGCTCTTCCTGCCCATGTCCGTCACCGGCTCCCATGTTGGCCCGCGCAAATGTCACACGTCAGGCCGCATCCTCGATATCTCCTTCCGCGCATGGGTCGCCGCCCAGCGCCATATGGGGTTTGAAATGGACCCCCGCGAGTTGGACGAACACGAGCAGGCCGTGCTGACCGAGGTCACCTCGTGGTGGAAACATAACCGCGACTGGTTGCTGAAAGCTGACATTCTCCGACTGGATTCCGCCGACCCCGCCGTCATCGCCGAACAACAGCTTGCCCGTGATGGCCGCCGCTTCGTGATCTTCGCAGGCAAGGCCGCAACCTCTACCCAAATCGCGCCCCGCCCGCTGCGCCTGACCCGCCTCTTCGATGACGCCACCTACCGCATCCGCCTGATCAACCGCGACAGCGGCGCACCAGCCACATTGTCGCGCGGCACACCCGTCCTGAAGGAAAAATCCATCGACGTCTCCGGCGCATGGTTAATGAACCAGGGCATCACCCTGCCATGGTCCTTCCCCGAAACAATGTGGGTTGTCGAAGGGGAGCGGATTTGATGAACAAGGCCTTAAGAAATTCGCTCGGAAAAAATGTACAAAATGGGTTTTGGGCCCAAAAGTTTTGCCCCAAAATGTACAAAAAGGGGGTCAGATGACCAAAATCGCAACATTCCACGATCTGAGTGGCGCATCTGTTTTCATCACAGGTGGAGGCTCCGGCATCGGTGCCTCGTTAACCGATGGATTCATGGCCCAAGGCGCGAAAGTCGCCTTCATCGGACGCTCTGACGCTTCAGAATTTATCACAGAAATGCAGGAAAAACATGGGGTTGCGCCGATGTTCATCCAAGGCGACATCACCGACAACGACACGCTCACCGCCGCAATCACCGACGCCGCCGCCGCCCATGGCCCGATCACCTGTTTGGTTAACAACGCCGCCAATGACAAACGCCACAGCACCGAGGAGGTCGACGAAGACTTCTGGAACTGGATGATGGCCGTCAATCTCAAGGCCTATTTCTTCGCCTGCCAAGCCGTTGTTCCGTATATGAAAAAATCCGGTTTCGGCTCGATCATCAACTTCTCCTCCATCAGCTACATGATGGGCATGGCAGGCTATCCGCTCTACACCACAGCCAATTCCGGGATTAACGGTTTGACGAGATCCCTTGCCCGAGAATTCGGCCCCGACCGCATCCGCGTTAACGCTTTGGCACCGGGATGGGTGTTGACCCAAAAGCAAAAAGACCTCTGGGTCACCCCCGAAGGATTACAAAATCACGTGGATCGTCAATGCCTTAAGGACACTCTGGACCCTGACGACATGATCAATGGCGTATTATTCCTTGCCTCCAAAACCTCCAAAATGATGACCGGCCAAGCGCTGGTCATCGACGGCGGCGTCGTTGTAACTGGTTGATGTCAGGGCAAAAATCATATGCCGACTGGATCGCAGTCGACTGGGGCACCTCCAATCTACGCGCCTGGGCCATGGCCTCGGACGGCACCGTTAAGGATTGCGCCAGCTCCGACAAAGGCATGTCCACGTTAACCAAAGACGCCTTCGAGCCCACGTTGATTTCTCTTACAGAACAATGGCTTGGCTGCACGGAGACCCCGGTGATCGCCTGCGGCATGGTCGGCGCGCGCCAAGGTTGGTCTGAGGCCCCTTACCGCGCCGTCCCCACCACGCCCCACGGCACGCTAAGCCCTTGTAAAACCGACGATAACCGTATCACCATGCATATCCTGCCGGGGCTGAAACAAGACAAATCCCCTGATGTTATGCGCGGCGAAGAAACCCAGATCGCGGGCTTTCTGGCGGACAACCCCGACTTCGACGGCGTCCTCTGCCTGCCCGGCACCCACACCAAGTGGGTCCACATCTCAGCCAAAGAGGTTGTTTCTTTTCAAACCGTTATGACCGGAGAGCTCTTCGCGCTTCTCTCCCAAAACTCCGTCCTACGCCACTCCGTGGACAGCGCAGATTGGGATGATGACGCCTTCACACAAGCCGTCGCCGACACGTTAACCAAACCCGAAACCGTCACCTCGCGTCTTTTCCAGATCCGCGCATCGCATCTGCTGGAAAACACCGCTGCCGACACCTGCAAAGCCCGCCTCTCCGGTGCGTTGATCGGGGCCGAAATCGCCGCCACAAAGCCCTATTGGCTGGGCCAAAATCTGGCCCTGATCGGTGCCCCCAAGCTCAACGCGCTCTATGCAAAAGCACTGGAAACCCAAGGGCTTAGCCCATCACAATATGTAGGCGACGACCTGACCCTGAAGGGCCTGACCGCCGCCTATAAGGAGCTGATCTCATGAGCCGAAACCTCATCGCCATCCTGCGCGGGATCACCCCCGAGGAGGCCCTGCCCATCTGCGATGCGCTGATTGACGCAGGCATCACCAAGATCGAGGTGCCGCTGAACTCCCCCGACCCGCTGGGCAGTATCGGCGCTATGGCGCAAGCCTATGGAAACAAAGCACTTATCGGCGCAGGCACGGTCCTCAGCACGCAGGATGTCGCCGCCATCGCGCAGGTCGGCGGCAAGCTGATCGTCTCCCCCAACACCGACCCGGAGGTCATCCACGCCACCAAAGCCGCAGGCCTGCAAAGCTGGCCCGGCGCGTTAACCCCTTCCGAATGCTTCGCCGCCCTCAAAGCCGGGGCCGACGGTCTTAAGATTTTCCCGGGCTTCCAGATGGGGCTGGAAGGCCTCAAAGCCATCCGCGCCGTCCTCCCCCCCGAGACCCAAATCTACATGGTCGGCGGCGCAAACCCGGACGGCTTCGCGGAGTGGAAAGCCGCAGGCGCAAACGGCTTCGGCATCGGCTCCGCGCTTTACAAACCGGGCCGCAGCGCCGCCGATATTGCTGCCACCGCCACCGACATCGTGTCCGCCTATGACGAGGCCTTCGGATGACCGCAAAACTCCATGACTCCCGCCCTTGCGTCCTTGGCGAAGGCGCGCTGTGGCACCCTCTCAGACGACAGTTTTTTTGGTGCGATATCAACAATATGCGCATTCTTTGCGATGACGGGCGCATGTGGCAATTCGACGAGCATGTCTCCGCTTTGGGCTGGGTCGATCATGATACATTCGTGGTCGCCACCGAGACCGCACTGATCAAATTCAACATCGAAACGGAAGCAAAATCGACCCTCTGCTCCCTGGAAGCAGACGACCCGACCACGCGCAGCAATGACGGCCGCGCAGACCCTTGGGGAGGCTTCTGGATCGGCACGATGCGCAAGGAAAACCCCGACGGCGGCGGCGCGATTTATCGCTACTATCGCGGCGAGCTGCGCCGCCTGTTCGCTCCGCTGTCGATCCCCAACGCGATCTGCTTCACCCCCGACAAAACCGCCGCCTATTGGGGCGACACCGTGCCCGCCAAGGTCTTCAAAACGAAGCTCGACAAGGACGGCTGGCCCAGCGCCGCGCCAACTGTGTTCCTTGATCTCAAAGCCGAAGGTCTGAACCCCGACGGCGCGACCGTCACCGCCGATGGCAGCTTTCTGAACGCCCAATGGGGCGCCGCACGCGTCGCAAAATACAGCCCGGCCGGCACGTTTCTGGAAAGCTTCCCACTGCCCACATCGCATGTCACCTGCCCCGCTTTGGGCGGCCCCGATATGAGCACGCTCTATGTGACGACCGCCCAAGAGCACATGGACGCCGCCCAGCTTGAGGCGGAACCTCTCGCCGGTCAAACCTTCGCCATCGAGACCACCCTGCGCGGCCTGCCCGAGCATCAGGTGATCTTGTGAAACGCGCCCTCGGCGTCTGCTACTACCCCGAGCATTGGCCTGAAGAGATCTGGCCACAAGACGCCGCTGACATGGTCAAGGCGGGCCTCACATGGGTCCGCATCGGCGAATTTGCGTGGTCCCGGCTGGAACCCCAGCCCGGCGACCTGCACCTCGACTGGCTCGACCGCGCCGTTGAAATCCTCGGGCAAGCGGGTCTCAAAGTCATCCTCGGCACGCCCACCGCCACGCCGCCGCGCTGGATGCTCGACAAACACCCCGACATGCTGGCCAAAGACGCCCAAGGCCACCCGCGCGGATTTGGATCGCGACGCCATTACTGTTTCAGCCACCAAGGCTATCGGTCTGAGAGCCGCCGGATCACCGAAATTCTGGCCAAGCGCTACGGCTCAAACCCACATATCGCGGCATGGCAGACCGACAATGAATATGGCTGCCACGACACGGTGATCAGCTATTCCGACGCGGCCCGCGCAGCATTTCAAGACTGGCTGGCCCAGAAATACCAAAGCACCGACGCGCTGAACCGCGCATGGGGCAATATCTTCTGGTCGATGGAGTATGACAGCTTCGACCAGATCAACCTGCCCAACCTCACGGTGACGGAGCCCAACCCTTCGCATGCCTTGGCCTTCCGCCGCTTCAGCTCGGATCAGGTCGTGGCGTTCAACCGCGAGCAGGTGCAGATCATCCGCGCCCACACCGACGCGTCGGTCATTCACAATTACATGGGCCGCATCACCGAGTTCGACCATTTCGACGTCGGCGCGGACCTCGATATCGCGTCCTGGGACAGCTACCCGCTGGGCTTTCTCGAAGACCGGCTAGAGGACGATGACGCCCATAAACGCGCCTATGCCCAGCAGGGTGACCCCGATTTTCAAGCCTTCCACCACGACCTTTACCGCGCCGTGGGAAAAGGCCGTTGGTGGGTGATGGAACAACAGCCCGGCCCGGTAAACTGGGCCCCCGTGAACCCCGCGCCCCTGCCCGGCATGTGCCGCCTCTGGGCATGGGAGGCCTTCGCCCACGGGGCCGAAGCCGTGTGCTATTTCCGCTGGCGTCAGGCGCCGTTCGCGCAAGAGCAAATGCATGCGGGCCTGCTGCGCCCCGACCGCGCGCCAGCCCCCGCCTTGGCAGAAGCCGCGCAGGTTGCCGAAGAGCTGGCCCAAATGCCCGAGGCAAACACCGCCACGGCTCAGGTCGCGCTGGTCTTCGATTATGCCTCTGCTTGGGGCTGGGATGTGCAGCCGCAAGGCACGGGCTTCGATTATTTCCGGCTGGTGTTTGAGACCTATTGCGGGCTGCGCAAGCTGGGCCTCGATGTGGATATTCTTCCGCCTGATACGGACGACCTGTCATCCTACAAGCTGGTCCTTGCCCCCGGCATCGTTGCGCTGTCTGACAGGCTGAAAGTCGCACTCAAATCCTACAAAGGCACCGCCATCATCGGCCCCCGCAGCAATTCCAAAACACCAGAGCTGACCATCCCCGACCCGCTGCCGCCAAACCTGCCGGGGCTGGACGTCACCATCACCCGCTCAGAAACCTTCCGCGCCGACATGGACCGCCCGTTGCAAAACGGCGGCGGAATCCGTCATTGGCTGGATCATGTGGAGACCACGGAAACCGTCAGCGAAATCACCAAGGCAGGCGACCCGGTTTTGATCGGCAACGGACCTATCCGCTATCTGACCGCATGGCTCGACCAGACGTCGCTCACCCGCATTCTCACCCACCTCTGCGCGGAGCAAAACATCGCCACCCAAACGCTCGAACACGGCCTGCGCATCCGCCGCACCGACACACATGTCTTCGCCTTCAACTACGGGCTGGAGCCCGCCACATTCCAAGGCGAAACCATCCCGCCCGCGGGCGTGTACTGGACCCCCAAATAACAAAAAACCCGCGCAATCAAATGCACGGGCTTTCTGGTGGCGTTAGGTGGACTTGAACCACCGACCTAACGATTATGAGTCGTTCGCTCTAACCAACTGAGCTATAACGCCAATGGGCGGGGGATATGAAAAGCAGATGCCCGGGTCAAGCGGGAATCGTCCCTTGGCTCCAACCTATAAACACGAGGCACCCATGGACTTGCTGACCCACCTGACTTCCCTGATTGGCGAGGCCAATGTTCTGACCGGAAAAGACGCAGCCCCCTATGGCCGCGATTGGACGGGTAAATATGTCAGCCAGCCCCTCGCCGTGCTCCGTCCAGCCAACACAGGCGAGGTCTCCGCCGTGGTCACAGCCTGCGCCGAGGCGGGTCAGGCGATCGTCCCGGTCTCCGGCAACACCGGACTGTCCGGCGGGGCCTATGCGGAGGGCGCGGTCATGATCTCGCTCGCGCGCATGAACGCCATCCGCGACATTCGCCCCGACGCGCATCTGGCGGTGGTGGAGGCAGGCGTCATCCTCACCGCCCTGCACGAGGCCGCCGACGCCCATGATCTGGTCTTCCCCCTCACCTTCGGCGCGCGCGGCTCCGCCATGATCGGGGGCGTCTTATCCACCAATGCTGGCGGCTCCAATGTGGTGCGCTACGGCTCCACCCGCGCGCTGTGTCTGGGGCTGGAGGTCGTCCTGCCCGACGGCCGCGTCATGGACCTGATGAGCGAGCTGCACAAAGACAATACCGGCTATGACCTCAAACAGCTGATGATCGGGGCCGAAGGCACGCTCGGCCTGATCACCGCCGCCGTCATGAAGCTGTCGCCCAAGCCCCGCGCCTATGCCACCGCCATGGTCGCGGCCCCCTCCCTGCCCGACGCGCTGACCCTGCTCAACATTTTGCAGCAAGCCACCGGCGGCGCGGTGGAAGCGTTCGAATACATGCCCAACAACTACATCACCCGCCACATTGAACGCATCAAAGGCGCAAAGGAGCCCTTCGACGTCCGCCATGACGTCAATATTCTGGTGGAGGTCGGCGCAACCGCCCCGCGCGACGCCGAGGTGCAAAGCGACGGCTCCATCCCCATCACCTCCTACCTTGAGGAGGTGCTTGCAGGGCTGATGGAAGACGGTCAGGTCCTCGACGCCGTCGTCGCCAAATCCGACGCACAGCGCAAGGAAATGTGGGCCCGCCGCGAAGAGGCCGCCGAAATCACGCTGACCACCCCCACCCTCGTCGACAGCGACGTCTGCGTGCCCGTTGATATGGTCGACACCTTCCTCAAACGCATCACCAAACGCATCCAACAGCTCGACCCCGGCGCGGAGGAATTGACCGTCAGCCATCTGGGTGACGGCAATCTGCATTACACGGTCTTCCCAACCCGCGACGACGCAGCGCACCGCGACCTGATCCGCCAACAGGTCGAGCAGGTCACGGCCGAGCTTGGCGGCAGCTTCTCCGCAGAGCATGGCATCGGTCTGACCAAGCTGCCCAGCATGACGCGCAACAAAGACGCGGTCTCCCTCGACGTGATGCGCGCCATCAAATCCGCGCTCGACCCCAAAGGCATCATGAACCCCGGCAAAGTCGTCCCGGACCCCTAAAATTTCCACTAGCGCGCCACGTTCCGTGCCCTATCATCGCGCCATGCTGATCCGTCTCCTCCACGCGCTCTGCGCGGTCCTCGCCCTGAGTGTCGCGGCCTCCGCGCAAGAGCAACCCTCCGATACGGCTCCCGCCGATGTCAGCGACCCGACAGGCTCCGTCTCCGTGGCCCCCGTGGCCCGCGACGAGGAGATCGACACGCGCATCCGCGAAATCCTCAGTGCAACCGGTTGGTTCGACAATCCTCAGGTCAGCACTCGCGACGGCATCGTGTTTCTCGACGGGCAAACCGACAGCGAAGAGCACAAGACATGGGCGCGCAATCTGGCGACCAACACCCAAGACGTGGTCGCCGTCGTCAACCGCATCGAGGTCGTGCCCGAGGTCAACTGGTCCTTCGCCCCCGCCCTGCAAGCCATCAAGGACGTCATTGTCCAGGTCACCACTTCGCTGCCCCTGATCGTGCTGGCCATCGTCATCCTGCCCTTCGCATGGTGGCTGTCCTCATGGGTCGCAGGCCTGCTCAGACGCTGGCTCTTGGGCGGCATGGAATCCCCGCTCCTGCGCGACATCTTCTCGCGCATCTTGGCGCTGCCCATCTTCCTCATCGGCCTCTACGTGGTGCTGCAAGTCGCGGGCCTGACCCAGCTGGCCTTCTCGCTTCTGGGCGGTGCAGGCGTCATCGGTATCGTCGCCGGTTTCGCCTTCCGCGACATTGCCGAAAACTTCCTCGCCTCGCTGCTTCTCAGCATCCGCCGCCCGTTCAGCTCTGGCGACTTCATCGAGGTGAACGGCATGCAAGGCTCCGTGCAATCCATGAACACCCGCTCCACCGTCTTGCTGTCGGCGGAGGGCAACCACATCCAGATCCCCAACGCCACGATCTTCAAAAACACCATCACCAATTTCACCGCCTCCCCCATAAGGCGGGAGGTGATCGACGTGGGCGTGGGCTATGACGCCTCCGTCGCCCATGCCCAGGACATTGTCATGCGCATGCTGGAAACCCACGACGCCGTCACGCCGGAGCCGCACCCGATGGTGCTGGTCGATAGCCTCGGCGCCTCCACGGTCAATATCAAAGCCTATTTCTGGATCGACGCGCGCAATTACTCCGTCCTCAAGGTCAAATCCGCCATCCTGCGGCAGGTCAAAAAGGTGCTGACAGAGGAAGGCGTCTCCATGCCCGACGACGCGCGGGAGGTGATCTTCCCGCAAGGCGTGCCCATCGTGCAGCTGGGCGGGGCGGCTGAGAAGAAAGCCAAAGCGCTGGCCGATCGCGACATCCGCGACAGCTCTGAGGAAGCCCTCGCCGCCGAGCCCGAGCTGTCCCAGACCGAAGGCAACCTGTCCAACGAGCAAGCCGAGGTTGAAACCGCCGCCGCCAAGGTCACGCCCCCCGAAGAGCAAACCGACCTGCTGGCCGAGACCACCAAACCGGCGGAGTGAACGGTTTTTTCATAGCTGCCCCCCACAAGCGGGGCCATGATCCGTATTCTCCTGCTCCTCCCCCTCGCCGCCTGCGCCATACCGCAGCAGATCTGCGAGGCCCAAGCCACCCGCGCGCTGTCCACTGTCCAGACCCTGATCGCGCAGACCCAAACCACCATCGCGCGTGGCTACGCGATTGAGCGGCGCACAGACACGATCCTTTATACTGAGGTCTGCCCTGACAGCGACGGCACCGTCGCCAACAACTTCTGTGATCGGCTGCAACCTGTCACCACGCAGGTCCCCGTGGCCGTCGATCTGAATGCCGAACGCGCCAAGCTGCGCGACCTCAAGCGCAAAGAGGCGACGCTTGCTCCCAAAGCCGCATCCGCATTGCGCCGCTGTCAGGGGTAAGCGCCGCACACCCATCAGGCCGGACGGCCAAATGTGGCGGCAATATGGCAAACCCTTAATTTCCCTAGATGTAGCGGGAAGCTCCCGCCACCACACCATATGTGCCCAAAAGCGCCTCCAAAAAACCCCGAACACATTGAAACTAAGGTGTTTTCGAAAACGGCTCACTATGTTACCTTCTGCTCAATCGCTGAAAATCAGCTAAAACAAAAGAAAGATGCAACGACATCTTTCGAGGCAGAAACGGGCAGTCGAGTGTATCTACGACTTTTGGAATCGGTCCGCACGGGCCTGTGGGTTTCCCTATGCGTCATGGCGTTTGCGCTTCTTGCAACGCCGGGCCTGACGGCACCTTACGCGGCACTTGTGATGGACGCTCGCACCGGCAAGGTGCTGCATGCGCGAAACGCCGACACGCGACTGCACCCCGCCTCCCTGACCAAAATGATGACGCTCTACGTCGCGTTCGAGGCCATCCGCCGGGGCGAGATCACCCTCGACACAAAAGTGAAAATCTCGCGCAAAGCCGCCGCCGAAGAGCCGTCCAAGCTGGGCCTCAAAGCCGGTCAGCGCATCGCACTGCGCTATCTGATCCGTGCCGCAGCCGTGAAATCCGCCAATGACGCCGCCACGGCGATTGGCGAGGCGATCTCCGGCTCTGAGGCCGCCTTCGCGCGCCGCATGACCCGTACCGCCAAGGCGCTTGGCATGACCAAGACCACCTTCAAAAACGCCCACGGCCTGACCGAAAAAGGCCACATGTCCACTGCACGCGACATGTCCGTTCTGGGCCGCCACATGATCTACGACTACCCGCAATACTATAACCTGTTCTCGCGCCAGACGACCCATGCAGGCGTCGCGCAAGTGCGCAACACCAACCGCCGCTTCCTGCAAAACTATCGCGGCGCGGACGGCATCAAGACCGGCTACACCCGCGCCGCTGGCTTCAACCTCGTCTCCTCGGCGGAGCGCGGCAACGAGCGCATCATCGCCACCATGTTCGGCGGCAGCTCGACCGCCGCCCGCAACGCCCGCGTGGCCGAACTGCTGGATATGGGCTTCAAACGCGCGCCCTCACATGCCGCGCTGCGCAAGCCTGCCATGCCCGCCTATACCGGCGAGAAGATCGAGCCGAAGGTTATCAAGGTCAAACCCGTCGTCACCGCCGTGACCTCCAGCTACCGCCCGAGCATGCGCCCCGAGAAAGCCCCGTCACCTGAGATGCTGCTTGCCCTCGTTGATGATGTGTCCAAGAACGTCGCCAGCAAGATCGAGGAGACGGCAGAACCCGTCAAAGAAGCCCCCAAACCAGAGGTCGAGGTTGCTCGTGCCCCCGCCCTGTCGCTGGTCACGCCGATCAAACGCCCCGAAGGTCTGGTCCAAGCCACGCTGGAGCCGAAGCCCGAACAACCCAAACCCGGCGCGCGACAAATCATCACCCGCGCCTCCACCTCAGGAGGGCGTCACTGGGGCATCAGCCTTGGCTATCACGTCACCAAACATGACGCCGAACGCGTGCTGCTGCAAACCGCCCTGCAAGAGATCGAAACGCTGGATGAGGCTTTGCGCAAAGTCGCCAACAAACCACGCGGTTGGGAAGCCAATTTCGTGGGGCTGACCCAAGACCGGGCGCAACTGGCCTGCGCCCGCCTGACCTCGCGCGGCATCAGCTGCGAGCCGCGCGGCCCCGCAGGCTAGGCCTCCTTCAGGTCCAAAGCCGCCGCCAAAAGCGTCTGCGTGTATTCGGTCTGCGGGTTGGTGAACACCTGCTCCGCCTCGCCTGTTTCCACAACATCGCCTTGCTTCATGACGATCATCTTATGGCTGAGCGCGCGCACCACTTTCAGGTCGTGGCTGATAAACAGATAGGCCAGCCCGTATTTCTTCTGCAGGTCGCGCAGCAGGTCAACGATCTGCACCTGAACGGTCATATCCAGCGCGCTCGTCGGCTCGTCCAGCACCACCAGTTTGGGCCGCAAGATCATCGCCCGCGCAATCGCGATCCGTTGCCGCTGCCCGCCGGAAAACTCATGCGGATACCGGTGCATCATCTCGGGCTCCAGCCCGACCTCTTTCATAATATCCGACACCATCTCACGCGAGGATTGCCCAGCCTGCGTGCCGTGAATGGCCAGCCCCTCGGCAATGATCTGCTCCACCGTCATGCGCGGGCTGAGCGAGCCGAACGGGTCCTGAAACACAATCTGCATATCGGCCCGCAAGGGCCGCAGCGCACGCGAGGAGAGCCCCTGAATGTTCTGGCCTTCCAGAAAGATCGGCCCCTCACTCGAAATCAGCCGCATCACCGCCAGCGCCAGCGTGGTTTTGCCCGAGCCGGACTCCCCCACAACGCCCAACGTCTCCCCCGCGCGCACCGAAATCGTCGCGGCGTTGACCGCTTTCACGTGGCCGACCGTCTTTTTCATCAGCCCACGCTGGATCGGGAACCAGATGCGCAGCGCCTCTGTCGAAACGATCTCCTTGGCCCCGGCAGGCACGGGTGCTGCGATACCTGTGGCCTCTGCCGCCAGCAGTTTCTGCGTATAGGGATGCTGTGGATTGTCGAAAATTTCAGCCGTCAAGCCGTGCTCCACGATCTGGCCGTGTTGCATCACGTAAACCCGGTCCGCGATTTTGCGCACCACGCCAAGGTCATGGGTGATGAACAGCAGCCCCATATCTTCGGTCTCTTTCAGCTCCGCCAAAAGGCTGAGGATCTGCGCCTGAATGGTCACGTCCAGCGCCGTTGTCGGCTCATCCGCGATCAGCAGCTCAGGCCCGTTGGCCAGCGCCATCGCGATCATCACACGTTGCCGTTGCCCGCCTGACAATTGGTGCGGATACGACCCCAACCGGCTTTCCGCGTCGCGAATGCCAACCTTTTCCAAAAGCTCAATCACCCGCGCCCGCGCATCGCCGCCGGAGAGGCCCTGATGCAGGCTCAGGCTTTCCGTGATCTGCTTTTCCAGCGTATGCAGCGGGTTCAGAGAGGTCATCGGCTCCTGAAAAATGAAGCTGATATCGTTGCCGCGCACCGCCATCAACTCGCGTTCCGTCGCGTTAGACAGGTCCCTGTCGCGGTAGCGCACCGCCCCGCCGACCGTGGCCGAGCTCGGCAGCAATTGCACCGTGCTCAGCGCGGAAACCGACTTGCCCGAGCCAGATTCCCCGACCAGCGCAACCGTCTCGCCCTTATCCACATGAAAGCTGACGCCCTTGACCGCGCGCGTCTCCTCGCCGTCTTGGCGAAAGCTGACCGTCAGGTCTTTCACGTCCAGAAGCCGGGTCGCCGCGTCATTCATTGAAAGGTCTTTCTGGGGTCAAACGCGTCGCGCACGCCTTCAAAGATGAACACCAGCAACGACAGCATAATCGCGAAGGTGAAAAACGCCGTAAAGGCCAGCCACGGCGCTTGCAGATTCTGCTTGGCCTGCAGGGTCAGCTCCCCCAGCGACGGCGCAGACGAGGGCAGTCCGAAGCCCAGAAAGTCCAGCGTCGCCAGCGCGCCAATGGTGCCTGTCACGATAAACGGCAGGATGGTCAGCGTGGCCACCATCGCGTTGGGCAACATGTGGCGGAACATGATTGTGGCGTTCGACACGCCCAAGGCCCGCGCCGCACGGACATATTCAAAATTCCGCGCCCTCAGAAATTCAGCACGCACCACGCCCACCAGCGCAGGCCAGCCAAAGAGGATCGACAAAAACACCAGCAGCCAGAAACTTCGGCCCAGAATGGCGAACATGATGATGATGACATAGAGGCTGGGGATCGCGCTCCAGATTTCCAAAACCCGCTGGAAGATCAGGTCAATCCGCCCGCCGAAATACCCCTGCACCGCTCCCGCCGCGACGCCGATGATCGTGGCGGCCACCGTGACCAGCAGCGTGAACACAATGGACAGCCGGAAGCCGTAAATCACCCGCGCCAGCACGTCGCGGGCCGAGTTATCCGTACCCAGCAAATGCGTGCTGTCAGGGGCCGACGGCGCAGGCCCGTTGATGTCATTGATTGTGTTATAGCTGAAGGGCAGCAGCGGGTTGAGGATCCAACCGGCCTGAATGGCCTCGCCGCCTATATCCCCGTCTGCCGCGTCCTCGATGGTCGCCTCGGGCGTGTCAAAGCAGGCCTCGTTGCCGCCCGAGATGATCAGGCATTGCACCTCAATATCGCGGTATTCGGCCTCCGTGCGGAAGTCGCCGCCAAAGGCGGTCTCAGGATAAAACTTGGCAATCGGGGTGTAGAGCTCGCCCTGATACGAGACCAACAAAGGCCGGTCATTGGCGATCAGCTCCGCGCACAGCGACAGGCCAAAGAGCACCGCGAAAATCCACAGGGACCACCACGCCCGGCGGTTGCGCTTGAAGTTCGTCCAGCGCCGTTGATTGAGCGGGGAAAGCCTCATGTCTCGCGGCTTTCAAAGTCAATCCGCGGGTCGATGAACACATACATCAGGTCCGACAGAATGCCGACGACCAGCCCGATCAGCCCGAAGAAATAGAGCGTCCCGAACACAATCGGATAATCCCGCGCCACCGCCGCCTCGAACGTCAGACGCCCTAATCCATCCAGCGAGAACACCGTTTCAATGATCAGCGAGCCGGAGATGAACACCCCCAGAAACACCGCAGGCAGGCCGGAGATAATGATCAGCATCGCGTTGCGGAACACATGCCCATAAAGCACCTGCCGCTCGCTCAGCCCCTTGGCCTTGGCGGTGATCACATATTGCTTAGAGATCTCGTCCAGAAAGCTGTTCTTGGTCAAAAGCGTCATCGTGGCAAAGCCCGCAATCGTCACCGCCGTCACCGGCAGGATGATGTGCCACAGGTAATCCAAAACCTTGCCGATCATGCTCAGCTGGTCCCAATTGTCGGATGTCAGCCCCCTGAGCGGGAAGATTTGCCAGTAAGACCCGCCCGCAAACAGCACCAGCAGCAGGATGGCAAACAGAAAGCCCGGGATCGCATAGGCCACAATGATCACGCCTGAGGTCCATGTGTCGAATTTGGAGCCGTCCCGGATCGCCTTGCGGATGCCCAGCGGGATCGAGACCAGATAGGTGATGATCGTCGACCACAGCCCCAGCGTGATGGACACGGGCAGCTTTTCGGCCACCAGAGACAGCACGGTTTCCGACCGGAAATAGCTTTCGCCAAAGTCGAACCGCAGGTAGTTCCACATCATCAAGAGAAACCGTTCCACGGGCGGCTTGTCGAAGCCAAACTCGCGCTCCAGCTCCTCGATGAACTCCTTGGGCAGGCCTTGGGCACCCTCGTAGCTGCTATTACCTTCCTCGATCTGCAAATCCGGCTGATCTACCCCGCCATTGATCGCGGTGAACGCATCGCCCTCGCCTTCAAGATTGGCGAGGATCTGCTCCACCGGACCGCCGGGGACAAACTGCGTCAGGGTGAAATTCACCAGCATGATGCCGATCAAGGTCGGAATAACCAGCAACAGCCGTCTGAGAATATAGGCGCCCACGTTGGTTCTCCGGCCCTAGCGCAACACGCCTTTGTCGCGCAAAGCCTGCGCCTTGTCTTCCTCGTACCACCAGAAGTCATAGAGACCCACAGCCAGCGGCGGCAACTCATCCGGGCGGCCATAGACGTCGTAATAGGCCAGCCAGTTCTCTTTCTTGTACCATTGCGGGATGGCAAAGCGCAGCGACAAGAGCACCCGGTCCAGCGCATGCACCGCCGTTTTCATCTCGTCCAGCGTGGAGGCGTCGATCACATAAGGGATCACCTTATCCACCGCCTCATTGCGCAACCGCATCAGGTTGCGCGAGCTGTTATCTGCGGTCTTCGAGGCAAACCATTGCTGCAACCCGATCGACGGCTCAAACGGCATCTGAAAGCCTTGGTTGGTCATGTCGAAATTGCCCGCACGGCGGCGTTCAATATATTGCGCCCGGTCGATCCGCTCCAAAGAGCCATCCACGCCCAGCGCTTTCAGGTTCTCGATGAACGGGTTCACCACGCGGTCATAAAGCGGGTTGAACTGGATCACGTTCAGGCTCAGCACCTCGCCATCCTTGCGGCGCATCCCGTCATCGCCCGCTTCCCAGCCAGCCTCGTCGAGCAGCTTGCCCGCCTGCCGCAACACCCGGCGCGTCGGCCGCGCGCGCATCTCGTCCTGCACCACTTGGGTTGTAACTTCATCGGTCAGGATGCCCTCAGGCAGCAGGCCTTCGGCCACCAAAGGCTCAAGAATGGCCAGCTCCCCCTCAGACGGGGTGCCGGTCGCGGCCAGATCGGTGTTCGGCCAGAAGCTGTCGGGCCGCTCGAACAATCCGTAAAACAGCGTGGCGTTTGACCACTCGAAGTTGAACATCAGGCCAATCGCCTCGCGGACCTTCGGGTCCTGCCATTGCGGCCGGTCGAGGTTGAACACGAAGGACAAGGCCTGCCCCACAGTGCCGTCCGACGGCGTGTCCAGGATGACGGAGCCGTTCTTCACATTCTCAAACTCATAACCCGTCGCCCAATCCTTCGGGTCGCTTTCCGCTTTGAACAGGTAAGCCCCGGTCTTGAACGCCTCAAAGGCCGCCGTGCGATCCGCAAAATATTCGGTGCGGATGCTGTCGAAATTGTTGCGCCCGCGGTTTACGGGCAAATCCTCGCCCCAGTAATCCTTGTTGCGCGTGTAGACCACCTGCCGGTTCGGCTCGAAGCTGCCGAGCACATAGGGCCCGGTGCTCATGAACGGCTCTTTGGTGGCCTTGTCCAAACGGGTGCCGGTCTCCTCGAACCACGTCTTGGAGAACACAGGCGTGCCCCCCGCAAAGCCAACGCGGTCCCGGAAGGAGGCCTCCTCCTTGAAATAGAACGTAATACGATACGGGTTTTCAATCTCAACCCGGTCGATGAACCCCTCCACGATGCGGCGGTATTCGACGATGCCTTGCTCGAGGAACAGGTTGAAGCTGAATTCCACATCCTCCGCCGTCATCGGCGTCCCGTTCGAGAACTTTACGTCGTCACGCAGGTTGAACGTCACGAAGGCCAGGTCTTCGGGGTATTCCAGCGTCGTACACAAAAAGCAGTAAACCCCATACGGATCATCCGCAAAGCTGGTCAACAATGGCTCGCTGCCAATGGTGTTCAGCGCCGCCGGGTTTCCGTCGCGGGCATATTGGTTGAAGCTGTCAAACGTGCCCAGCGCCCAAGTAGAGATCTCGCCGCCCTTCGGCGCATCCGGGTTCACATAGTCCAGATGGTCGAACTCAACCGGGTATTTCAGCTCTCCAAAGTTGGAATACCCGTGGCTGACCGTGACGTCCTGCGCCTTCACAGCCCCTGCGGCCAAAACCGCGATGCTGGCCATCACCGCAACCCCGGACCACCGCAAGCTTTGACCCATGGATAAGGCGGAGGAGGCGGCAACGGCGCGGGCGGTGGGTCGGGACATATAGAGGCTCCTAGGCAGGGTCAGGATCTTGTCGTGTGCTATCTAGAACAGAAAAATCGGGTTTCACGCAAACATCAAGCAGCGAATTCAAGAACTCGTGAGCAAAAGTGTGGCCCACAAAGGAAAGGCCGCCCAAACGGAGCGGCCTTAGCAAGTCAGAATGTACGACGGCAATGGGCCGGATCACCCGCCAATCGTCTGCAGATAAGCAATCAGGTCGGCGCGCTCATCAGCCTTTTTCAGGCCGGAAAAGCTCATCTTGGTGCCCGGCGCCCAGCCTTTGGGGTCTTCCAGGAAAGCTTGCAGGTTCTCGATGGTCCAGGCCTCGTCGCTGGAGGCCAGCACGTCGGAATAGCCAAACCCGTCAACACCGCCAATCGCCCGGTCCACCACGGCATAAAGATGCGGGCCGGTGCCGTTCGCGCCGTCTTCCAGCTTGTGGCAGGCCTTGCACTTGTTGAAGATCTTCTCGCCCGACGACATCTCTGCGGAGGCCATCATCTCCATGAAGTCCACTTCGACCTCTTCTTCCTCAGGCTCATCGCTGCCAGCCACTTCGATGACATAGCCCTGCGCGTGGTCTTCACCGTCGCCATGCCCACCAGCACCGTGATAAATCAGCTCAGCGCCCCAGCCGCCCAGCAAAAACAGCAGCAAGGCCCCGCAACCGGCGCCCAGAATCTTGGTGTTTGTCATCGTGTCGAACATGTGTCTCGTCTTACCTGGCTACGGGGGTGCAACACCCTCTTGGATTCCCGCGTTATCTAGCGGGTTCCCCTGCCCTTTATCAAGGTGTAGAAAGCGCGACGAATTGCCCATTTTAGTGAAAGTAAGCGCATGGCCCCGAAAATAGCCTTCCAGGGAGAGCTTGGCGCCTACAGCCATGAGGCCTGCATCGCCGCGCGCCCGGATCACGCCCCCCTGCCCTGCGCCACATTCGAGGACGTGATCGACGCCGTGCGCGACGGCAATGCCGAGCTGGCAATGCTGCCCGTCGAGAACACCACCTATGGGCGCGTGGCCGACATGCACCGGCTGCTGCCTGAAAGCGGGCTGCATATCATCGACGAGGCCTTCGTGCGGGTCCGCATCGCCCTGCTGGCCAATCCCGGCACCAAGCTGAGCCAGATCAATACCGTCCGTGCGCATCTGGTGCTGATCCCGCAATGCCGCGCCTTCCTCGCCAAACACAGCATCAAGGGCGAGGCCGCCGCCGACAATGCCGGTGCCGCCGCCGAGGTTGCAGCCTCCGGCACCACCGACACCGGCGCGCTGGCCTCTGCGCTTGCGGCGAAAACCTACGGGCTGGAGGTGCTGGCCGAAGGCATCGAGGATCACGACACCAACACCACGCGCTTTCTGGTCATGTCGCGCGAGCCAAACACGAAGCGGCGCGGCGACACCCATATGCTGACCTCTTTCGTCTTCCGCGTCCGCAACATCCCAGCCGCGCTCTACAAGGCGATGGGCGGATTTGCCACCAATGGCGTCAACATGGTCAAGCTGGAAAGCTACATGGTCGATGGCGGCTTCACCGCCACGCAATTCTACGCCGATATCACCGGCCACCCCGACGATCCTGAGGTGCAGCGCGCCCTTGAAGAGCTGCGCTATTTCACCTCAGAGCTGCGCATCCTTGGCACCTACCCCGCGGCCTTCAACCGAGGGTAGGTTTCATCGCCCGCTTATGGCGGTCTTCCAGATCTTCGGCAAAATGCGAAATCCGGGTTTTATATTTCTTGTTCAGCGTGTTGCGCGCCAGCTTGGCCGATTGCATCAACAGCCGCGCAGGCAACGTCTTGGGCCGCACGTCCAGCTCCATCCGCATCCGGGTGCGTTTGCGCGACAAGGCCACCAGCTCAATCAGAAACTGCGCTTTGATGCCGCTCGATGTCACGTCATAGAGAATCTGGTTCGGCCCGTCATGCTCGCTCAATGTCACCACGAAGTCGCGCATCTTGCCCCGCAGCTTGGCGCGTATCTGCCATGACATGCCCACTGCGCTGTCGCCTCCTTCGCTGACCCGCGCGACATCGGCCCCATGGCGCAACGCGGCTTTCTCGAATCCGTCAAAATCCGACAGGCTGTCGAACACATCCCAGATGGGAACTTCCAGATCTTCTTTCGTCGAAAACTTCATCTAACGCCCGGCACTCCCCAGTTATCCGCGCAATTCGTTCAGTCTAACGTATCCTGTAACCAGTTAAGCAATATGAAATGCGCAATCGAGCCCTTTCGCGCGGGTTTCATACCCGGATTGTTCCCCGCAAAGCTCTCCAACATCTCTTCTCTGGTCACCCAATAGGCATCTTCGATCTCAACTGGGTCAATATTAAGCACGGTGCTCGTCGCGTGGCCGTGGCACCCCATCATCAGTGACGCCGGGAACGGCCAGGGCTGTGACGCCAAATAGTCCACCTGTCCCACCTCAACACCCGCCTCCTCAAACGTCTCGCGCCGCACCGCCGCCTCAATGGTCTCGCCGGGCTCGATAAACCCCGCCAACAGCGAATACATCCCCTCAGGCCATCCGGGCGAGCGCCCCATCAGCACCGAATTGCCATGCGTGATCAGCATGATCACCACAGGGTCCGTGCGCGGGAAATGATGCCCGCCACAACCCGCGCAATCGCGCTGCCAGCCGGCCATGGTGATCTCCGATTTTGCCCCGCAACGCGCGCAAAACTGGTGGCTGTCATGCCACCCCATCACCGCCTTCGCCGAGGCCGCCAGCTCCGCATCCCGCGCTGAAATCTGCGACATCACCGCCCGCAGCTCTGAAAACCGCACATCCTGCGCCATCCCCGGAAAATGCTGCTCCGACGGGTCCAGAAACGCACCGACCGTCTCCAGCGGCTCTTCCGGCTCCCACGCCGAAACATCCCGCGCAAACCGCGCCACGCCGTCGTCGATGCCAAGAAAGATCGGCCCCTCACCGGAATACTGGAAAATCTCATGATCCCGAGGCAACCAGGTCAGCCTGTCTCGACCCTCCCCCGAAATCAGCGGTTTACCCCGCCAGAAGGCAAGCACGCCCGTCTCGGGAGCCTCAAGCATCCGCGCCAAACCCTCCGCATCGCCGCGCAAATGCGCCGCGCGGTCCAGCCCCGAGCCGCCAAATGTTACCGTTTCTGCCAATTTCATCTGCGCGCCCCTGCTGTGGTTCGCCGCAAAATGCACCACCTTGCAAGAATGGCAACCCCGTCCTATATCAGGCCCCGAGAGGTTGGCGCGGGCAAGTGCCTCGCCAACCTGGTCAGGTCCGGAAGGAAGCAGCCACAACGAGCCCCACTTGGGTCGATGTCCAACCTCTCACCAAAAAGGGCTGCCATTGGGCGGCCCTTTTTGGTGAGAGGGGTGCGACAGGTATATTTGCACAGCAAACCGCCGGCCCCCGGTCTCACGCCGTCAGTCTCCGGTGGACCTCCTGTCGGGCAAGACGTACCTTTTCGACGGCACGAATCTTTGGGGGCACCATGAGCGAGATCGAACAGCCAGCGCAGGCCACACAAGGCTATCAGGTGCTGGCGCGCAAATACCGCCCCGGCACCTTCGCCGACCTGATCGGGCAGGACGCCATGGTCCGCACCCTGAAAAACGCCTTTGACGCGGACCGCATTGCCCATGCGTTCATGCTGACAGGCATTCGCGGCACCGGCAAAACCACCACCGCACGCATCATCGCCAAGGGGCTGAACTGCACCGGTCCCGACGGCAAGGGCGGCCCCACCACGGAGCCCTGCGGGGTCTGCAACTCCTGCATCGGTATCACCGAGGGGCGGTTTTTCGACGTGCTGGAAATCGATGCTGCATCTTCCACAGGTGTCGACAATATCCGCGAGCTGAACGCGATGGCCAACACCCGCCCCGCGGAGGGGCGCTACAAGATCTTCATCATTGATGAGGTTCACATGCTGTCCACCAACGCGTTCAACGCGTTGCTCAAGACGCTCGAAGAGCCGCTTGGCCACACCAAATTCATCATGGCCACCACCGAGATCCGCAAGGTCCCGGTCACCGTCCTGTCCCGTTGCCAGCGCTTCGATCTGCGCCGCATCGAGCCCGAGGTGATGATCTCCCATCTGCAAAATATCGCTGCCAAGGAAAACGCCCAAATCGCAGAAGACGCGCTGGCCCTGATCACCCGCGCCGCCGAGGGCTCCGTCCGCGACGCGATGTCCCTGATGGATCAGGCCATCAGCCACGGCGCGGGGGAGACCACCGCCCTCCAAGTCCGCGCCATGCTGGGCCTTGCCGACCGGGGCCGCGTCCTCGATCTGTTCGACCTGATCATGAAGGGCGACGCGTCGGGCGCGCTGCAAGAGCTCTCAGCGCAATATGCCGACGGGGCCGACCCGATGGCGGTCCTGCGCGATCTGGCTGAAATCACCCATTGGGTCTCTGTCATCAAGATCACACCCGAGGCCGCTGAGGACCCCACCGTCGGCCCGGACGAGCGCACGCGCGGCCAGCTCATGGCCGAAAAGCTCCCCATGCGGGCCATGTCGCGCATGTGGCAGCTGCTCCTCAAAGCCCTCGAAGAGGTCGCCGCAGCCCCCAACGCCATGATGGCGGCAGAAATGGCGATCATCCGGCTCACCCATATGGCCGATCTGCCCTCGCCTGAGGAACTGGTGCGCAAGCTGCAAAACACCCCACCCACGACGCCCCCCGGCGGCGGCGGGCAGGCCCCGCAACAAGGCGGCACCACAACCGCCCGCGCAACACACACAGTGGCGCAGGTGCAAGGCTCAGGTGCGGCCACAGCGCTGGCCACCGCCCCCGACGACGCGCTGGCGCGCTTCGCCCGTTTCGATCAGGTGGTCGAGCTGATCCGCACCAACCGCGACGTCAAACTGCTGATCGAGGTCGAAACCACGCTGCAATTGGCCAATTACGCGCCCGGCCGGATCGAGTTCGTGCCCACGCCGAACGCGCCACAAGACCTCGCCTCCAAACTCGGCGCGCGCTTGCAGCAATGGACGGGCAACCGCTGGGCGGTCACGGTGGTCAATGAAGGCGGCGCGCCCACCATCGCCTCCGTCCGCGACGCGGAGGCCAACGCACTGAAAGAGGAAGCCGCGCAGCACCCGATGTTTCAGGCCACGTTGCAGGCCTTCCCCAGCGCAAAAATCGTCGAAATCCGCACCGCAGCCGAGCTTATCCAAGAAGCCGCAGTCGAGGCTTTGCCAGAGGTTGAAGACGAGTGGGATCCCTTTGAGGATGGCTAAAGCCATCCTCAAACGTGCGGTGTAGCAAAAAATCGAAGATTTTTAGCGGACCGGCACCCCTCTCAATTCTAACAGCCTACGGGAGGGCGGGTGGGGCGACCCGCAGAGCGGGAGCGTCACCCACCCTCCCAAAACGCCACTCCGACTTGAATTTCCGGCCCCACCGGGCCATGTCACATCCAACGCATAGAGGAGGCAGAACATGCTCAAAGGATTAGGCGGTCTTGGCGATATGGCCGGGATGATGAAAAAAGCTCAGGAAATGCAGGCCAAAATGGGCGAGATGCAGGAAGAGCTGGAAAGCATGACTGTCACCGGCGAAAGCGGTGCGGGTCTGGTCAAAGCCACCGCCACCGCAAAAGGCGTGGTCACCGCGCTCGATATTGACCCCTCCATCTTCCACCCCGACGAGAAAGAAGTCGTCGAAGACCTGATCCTCGCCGCGATCAAAGACGCCCAAGGCAAGGCGTCGGCCAAGGCCGCTGAAGAGATGGGCAAGGTGACGGAAGGTCTGGGGTTGCCTGCAGGAATGAAACTCCCCTTCTGACAAAGTCAGAATGGACGTTTCATTCCGGTGGGGTGTAGCGAAAAATCGCAGATTTTTGGCGGGCCCCACACCAAGCCAATCTAGGCGCAGGCCCCACACCCCCGAAAATCTGGGAACCTCCCAAAAATGTCCAACACCCAAGACATCGACGCGCTGATCGAGATGATGGCCAAGCTGCCCGGCCTTGGCCCCCGCTCGGCCCGTCGCGCCGTGTTGCACATGATCAAGAAACGCGCCGTTCTGATGACCCCGCTTTCCACAGCCCTGCAAACCGTGTCGCAAACCGCCCGCGAATGCATCACCTGCGGCAATATCGGCACCTCGGAAACCTGCGACATCTGCGCCAGCCCCAAACGCGCCACGGCTGAGATCTGCGTCGTCGAAGACGTGGCCGATCTCTGGGCAATGGAGCGCGCCCAGGTTTTCAAAGGCCGCTACCATGTGCTCGGTGGCACGCTATCCGCGCTGGACGCCATCGGCCCTGACGAGCTGCGCATCCCTAAGCTCTTGGACCGCGTCGACAGCCAGGGCATCACGGAGGTGATCCTCGCGCTCAACGCCACCATCGACGGCCAGACCACCGCGCATTACATCGCGGGCGAGCTGGAAAAGCGCAACGTCACGGTCACGTCCCTCGCCCAGGGCGTCCCCATCGGCGGGGAGCTCGACTATCTCGATGACGGCACCATCTCCGCCGCGCTGAAGGCCCGAAAAGCCCTCTGAGACCGGGTTAACAAAACCTTTCAAAATTTTTGAAAGAAGCATGATTTCAATGCGTTGAGCCAATCCGGCGCATGCGTCGCTCAGAGCTGATCCAACAGCGCGATCAACCCACCCAGATCGGGCAGCACCCGGAACCGGGGATGCCCCACCGGCGCCTCTACCCGCTCTATGTCCCACTCATATTTCGCAGGCACATGCACGCCCCAGCCGCCCGCTTCAATCGCGGGCACCACGTCCGATTTCATCGAGTTGCCCACCATCACCGCCCGCTCCGGCCCGTCGCCGTGCCGCATGAAGGCCCGGATATAGGTCTGCGGCACCTTGTCCGACACGATCTCAATCGCGTCAAACATCTCCCCCAACCCCGACTGCGCCAGCTTGCGCTCCTGATCCAGCAGGTCCCCCTTGGTGATCATCACCAGCCTGAACGACCCGGCCAGCGCCTCAACCGTCTCCTCCACATGCGGCAGCAGGTGAATGGGGTGCTCCAGCATCTCCTGCCCCGCCCCGATAATCTCTGCGATCACCGAGGCCGGCACGGTTTGATCCGTCACCTCAATCGCCGTCTCGATCATCGACAGCACGAAGCCTTTGATCCCGAACCCGTATTTGCCCAGATTGCGCCGCTCCGCCTGCAACAGCCGCTCCGCCAGATGGTCGGCCTCGGCAAAATCCGCCAGCAGCAGAGCAAACCGCTCCTCCGTCAGCCGGAAAAACTCCTCGTTCTGCCAAAGCGTGTCGTCGGCATCAAAACCAATAGTGGTGATCGTTTGTGACATCTTAACCCTTCGGCCCTTTTCTGCGGTGGCCGCTATCCTATATAGTGACCTCTTAGCACGACAATCGACTCGTTTAAGGTACGCCCACGTGACACCGCTCGAAATCACCATGTCAGAGGATGACAATGACGACCGCGACGCGGGCGCTGACACAGGTGTGGCGACCAAGACCAAGCCGAAGACCAAAAAGCCGCCCATGTATAAGGTCATGCTGCTCAACGACGACTACACGCCCATGGAATTCGTGGTGCTGGTGCTCGAGAAATTTTTCGGCATCAACCACGCTCAATCGGTGGAGATCATGCTGACGGTCCACAAGAAAGGCCTCGCCGTCGTCGGCGTCTTTGCCTTTGAGATTGCGGAGACCAAGGTGGTCCAAGTGATGGATTTCGCCCGCCGCAACCAGCATCCGCTGCAATGCACCATGGAGAAAGAATAGGCCCGCGCCTGTTCCCCCGGTATGACGGCCTCCCGCCTCCTGCTCGCGGCTCAAAGCGGCGAATTGCCCCTGCCTGACGGCACGCTGACATGGTTCAATGCACCGGGTGACGGCGATTGCGGTATCGACACGGACCAGCTTAGCGCCACGCAAAGCTTCTTTCCCGATCACGCCCGGCTAAAAGCCCGCGGCATCACGGTAAGCCCCACGGCCACAGAGCCCACGCAAAACGCGCTTGTCACGCCCAGCCGCTCCAAACCCGCGACATTTGACCTGATCGCCCAAGCCGTCGCCCTGACCGCTCCCGGCGGCATGATCGCGGTGGATGGCGATAAGACCGGCGGCATCGACAGCCTCGCCAAGCAGCTCAAAGCCACGTTTGACGATGTGCAAAGCTACTCCAAAGCCCATGGCAAGCTCCTGTGGTTCACGCGGCCCGACACAGCGCCCGACCTCAGCGAGTGGCAGGAGGTCACCTATCAATACCCCAATGGCTGGATCACCCGCGCGGGCGTGTTCTCTGCCGACGGGCCGGATGCGGGCTCCAAAGTGTTGGCCGAGGCCCTGCCCGCTCTCAAAGGCAGCGTCGCCGATCTGGGCGCGGGCTGGGGCTATCTTGCTGGCGAGATCCTGAAGTCAGAAGCCGTCAGCACCCTGACCGGCATAGAAGCCGACTACCACGCCAACGAATGCGCCAAACACAATATCCAAGACCCTCGCGCCAGCTTCCTCTGGGGCGACGTCACACAAGCCACCCAATCCGGCTTCGACGCCGTGGTGACAAACCCGCCCTTCCACATCTCGCGTAAACCCGACCCCACGCTGGGAGCGCGGTTCATCGAAAAAGCAGCCGACATGCTCAAGCCCAAAGGCCAGCTGTGGATGGTCGCCAACCGCAACCTGCCCTACGAGGCCACGCTGGAGGCCCGGTTCCGCAAGACCACCATCGTGGCGCAGACAGGCGGCTTTAAGGTCATCCACGCCCAGACCCCCAAAAAACCTTCTACCCGTGGCTAGCTTGGCCTAACGTGGCAGATATCAGGTCAAAGGAACGCCCTCATGTCCTTCTCCATTTCCGGTAAAACCGCCATCGTCACGGGCGCCGCAAACGGCGTGGGGCTGGCCATTGCCCGGCATTTCATTGCCCAAGGGGCCAATGTGATGATGGCTGACCGCGACGAGGACAGCCTGCGTGCCGAGGTTCCCGATGACGAGGACGAAAACGGCAATTCACGCATCTTCGCCTGCGACCTGCGCGAAAAGCTGAGCCATTCGAACCTGATCAACGCCACGCTCGACGCCTTTGACCGGGTCGACATCCTGATCAATGCGTCCCGGCAGGTGCTGCCCACCGACGCGCTGAATGTGGATGACGACAGCGTCGAGATCATGCTGCAACAAAACCTGCTCTCCAGCCTGAAACTGTCCCAGCAGGTCGCGCGCAAAATGATCGAGCAGGCCGAAGACAACGAGCCCGGCGAGTTGGCCGGCTCCATCGTCAACCTGTCCTCCATTGCGGGGCAGCGGTCGCGCACCGGGCTGATGGGCTTTTCCATCGCCAATGCCGCCATGGATCAGATGACGCGGACGCTGGCCCTGGCCCTCGCGCCGCACCACATAAGGGTCAATGCTATTGCCTTCGGGTCGGTCATGTCTGCGTCACTGAAACAGGCGCTGAAAGACACGGACGGGCTGCGCGAGGACATCACCAAACACACACCCCTTGGCCGCATCGGCAACTCCGGAGAGGTCGCGGACGCTGCGCAATTCCTCTCCTCAGACGGGGCCGGGTTCATGACAGGTCAGATAATGACGATCGATGGCGGCCGGACACTGCTCGACCCCGTAGAGACGGCCGCCCACTAGCCAGGCTCTTATTCCGCAGCCATCCGGGTCTGCACAATCCGCGCCGGGATGCCACCAACGGTCACGTCAGCCGGGACCGACTTGTTGACCACGGCATTCGCCCCGATCACCACGTTATCGCCCACGGTGATGTCGCCAATGACAACGGCGCCTGTACCAATATCGACGCCGTCGCCAATCGTTGGACGCGCATGCGGAGTATCGACGCTGGTGATGCCAAAAGTTGTGTTCTGCCGTATGGTTACATCATTGCCGATCTTGTCGGCAACAAGGATCATCCCACCAAAATGCTCAAGCTTCACACGACGGCCGACCAGCACGGTATAGGGCAGAAAGATGCCGCCCATCCACTCGACCAGTTTCGACATGACACGGTAGGTCAGAGACAGCGGAAGACGAAGCACACGGGCTTTAACCCCCATGCGCAGGTTACCGAACCGATGCCAGAACATGGCCCAAAAACCTTGCGAAAAGAAGTCCCGTTCATGGGTCTCGAAGTCTTCACGGATCAGGTCAATAAACGAGATATCAGACGGATTCTGGTTGGTGCTTCCATCATTGACTTTAACCCCGTCGGGACGGGTTTGGTCATGAATTTGGACGACAGCCTCAGGCATAGTTCCCGAATTTCCGTAATTGCGATCAACCTTCATTTAAGGTGCCTCGCAGAATTGTACTAGGTAACATTTCGCCCCATTCTCCCCTTAACGCAGACAAGTACCTTGCCGCGCACAGGGGTATTTAAGCATTTTAAATCAAAACGCTACAAAGTTCTCCAAGGTGACCCAACGGAAACCTTACAGTTATCAACCCACACCCAGAACATTATCAGGAATGCCTCCTTGGATGAGCAAAAAAGAGATCGCCCGTGCCTTCCAACGGCGCTTTCCGGCCAGAGCGCTGAAATCGCGCTATATCTGGTAAGAGCCTGTGGATAACTACCAAAATCTAGCGTGACCAGCTTGCGTCACTCTCGGAAGAATTCCGCCGCCGCCTCCACCAAACAGGCTCAATGGGCGGCGCTCCCGCTGCTTTCAAGTCGCATCCATAGAAAGAAAAACCACCTCCCCTTCTTCAAGGGAAGGTGGCGCTGTGTGGGGTCACGAACGCCCGGCCAGTGCCAAGGCGCGCCGAATCACTTGTCGTCTTCGACATCCGGCTGATCGTCGCCATCTGGCAGATTGAACAGCGAATCTGCATCCACCAGCAGCTCTTCTTCGCCGTCTGATTCCGCGGAATTGTCGCTCAAGGTGAACGATTCCAGCCCCGCAATCGCGGTCGGCAGCGCGGGCTCTTCCGGCGCGCCCAGCGATTGCTCCGTCGAGACCAGCTTGCGGCGCTCATCATCGGTCATGACCGCGCCTTCCTTGGCGCGCTTGGCGTTGGCCTTCTGAACCGCCGAGTCCAGCTCGGACTGTTTGCACAGCCCCAAAGCCACGGGGTCAATCGGCTGGATGTTCTGGATGTTCCAATGCGTCCGCTCCCGGATCGCGTTGATCGTAGGCTTCGTCGTGCCCACCAGCTTGGAGACCTGCCCGTCCGACAGCTCAGGATGGAACTTCACCAGCCACAGAATCGAGGCCGGACGGTCCTGACGCTTCGACAGCGGCGTGTAGCGCGGCCCCCGGCGTTTCTCCTCGCCCACCGCGGCGGCATTGTGCTTAAGCTTCAGTTTGTAGCGTTTGTCGGCAATGCCCTTGTCGATCTCTTCCTGCGTCAGCTGGTTGTTGGCAATCGGGTCAAACCCTTTGACACCTGCCGCCACATCGCCATCCGCGATGCCTTGCACTTCGAGGTCATGCAGCCCGCAGAAATCCGCGATCTGCTTGAAGGTCAGGGTTGTGTTGTCCACCAGCCAAACAGCGGTGGCTTTTGCCATAATCGGTAGGGCCATCGGGTCTCTCCTTTAAACGCAACTTCCCCGTCACCCGGCTTAGGGGCTGTCCCGTTTGGAACAAGTTCGTATTGTTGGGGAACTTGAGGCCTATATACTGACGCCCAACAAAAAGGGGAAGAGCAAATGCGGGCGTTACTGATCTGGCTAGTCATGGCAGGGGCCGCTTGGGCCGATGGCGAAAAACCGGGTGAGTTTGACTATTACGTCCTGTCCCTCAGCTGGTCCCCGAACTGGTGCGCCTATGAAGGCGACGCACGCGGCTCGGACCAATGCGACCCGCGCCATGATCACGGCTGGATCCTGCATGGGCTCTGGCCCCAATATGAACGTGGCTACCCTAGCAATTGCCGCAGCAGCGCGCGCAACCCCAGCCGAGGTGACACGAATGCGATGGCAGACATTATGGGCACGGGCGGGCTGGCTTGGCATCAATGGAAAAAACATGGCCGCTGCGCGGGTCTTAGCTCCGACGATTTCTTTGCGCTGTCCCGCGAGGCCTATGGCAAGGTCACCCGCCCTCCGCTGTTGCGAAAATTGAAAGACCCGGTGACACTGCCCGCCTCCGTCATTGAGGAGGCTTTTCTGGAAACCAACCCCGAACTCAGCGCCGACATGATCACCATCACCTGCCGCGACCGCTACATTCAGGAAGCACGCATTTGCATGACCCGCGACTTGGAATTTCGCACCTGTGGCCGCGACGTGATCCGCGATTGCAGCCAGTCAAACGCCCAGTTCGATCCAATTCGTTAACGCGCTGTCAGCACGGCCTGTCACGACGCGATGTGTACAGGGTGTGTACGGGCTGTGTACGCGGCTTTTTGGGTCAAACCCAAAGGTTAACGTCAGATTTTCAGCACGATTTTCCCGATATGCTTTGAGCTTTCCATATACGCATGCGCCTTTGCCGCATCCTCTAACGCAAACTCCGAATCCATCACCGGAGCCACGGTCCCAGCCTCCAGCAACGGCCACACATGCGCCCGCAACGCGTCCGCAATCCGCGCCTTCGCAAGATCACTTTGAGGCCGCAGCGTGGATCCCGTAACTGTCAGACGTCGCACCATAATTTGTGCAAAATTCAGCTCGATCTTGGGCCCTTGCAGGAAGGCAATTTGCACCAGCCGCCCCTCCATCGCCAGCGCCCTGATATTGCGCGGCAGATACGCCCCGCCAACCATATCAAGGATTAAATCCGCGCCGCCTTCAGACTTCATCACCTCGACAAAATCAGCGTCCCGGTAATTCAACGCGACCTCTGCTCCTAAGCCTTTGCAAGCCTTGCATTTTTCATCCGACCCCGCGGTGGTGAACACCCGTGCCCCAAAGGCTTTTGCCAGCTGAATAGCCGTCGTTCCGATCCCACTGGAGCCGCCATGAACGAGGAATTTCTCCCCCGCTTTCAACCCGCCACGCATGAACACATTCGAGTAGACGGTGAAAAACGTCTCCGGCAACGCCGCCGCCTGCGCCATGCTAAACTCTTGAGGAATAGGCAAACAATGCGCCGCAGGGGTGATCACCTGCTCCGCATATCCGCCACCGGGCAGCAGCGCACAAACCTCGTCTCCCACCGACAAAGACGCGCCCGGCCCAACCGCATCGACAACGCCCGCACCCTCAAGCCCCGGCAAAGGCGAGGCACCCGGCGGCGGGTCATAGGCGCCTGCCCGTTGCAACGCATCCGGACGGTTCACACCTGCATATTTCAGCTTGATCCGAACCTCACCCGCACCGGGCTCAGGCACGGAAACTTGCGTCGGAACAAGCACTTCTGGCCCACCGGGCTGCGATATCTCAACGGCGCGCATGGTCATTTCCCAAAACCTCCACCGGGTCCAAAGGACCCCGGCAAATCAGACATGCCCGCCCCCATTGGAGGCCGCACCTTCGACAAAAGCCAAGCCGGTCCCGCAAGCATTTTCGAGGCCACAGGGTTCTCCCGCACCTGCGCTTTGACCTTCTCGATCTGCATCACATTCTCGATGCGACGGTCCAGAAACTCCCAGGTCGCGGCATTGTCCTCGCTTGAATCGCCCAGCCAAAACAACACCGTAGCGCCGTAAACACCCGACAAGGTCGCGCGCTTGGTGTACCAATTGTAGTCTTGCGACGCGTCGCCAAGTGCGGTCCAGATTGCGTCCGAGGTCCCCCAGATCAACCGCGCCCCGAGGGCGGCATTCTGCGGCAAAGAGAACAACGCAGAGCCGCGCCGCACCGCCTCCTTATGGGCCGCGATCGCCTCGATCCGGAATTTCACGGCCGTAGACACCCGGTCCCGAAACCGCATCGCCGACAAGGTTTCCGCCTTCAGACGCGCCTTCATCTCCGCATCGCCGCGCTTGTGAAACGCCACCGCCATATCCAGTCCGGAACGTGGGAAAATAATCTGCGCAACAGCAGGCTCAATGCCAGTATCTTCCACCGCAGCGTCAAAGGTCGCATCCGACCAGCCGTCGAAAATGACATGATCCAATGCCGCGTCCAGAAGCCGGTCTTTGTCAGCACTTTCCATCGCGAGTCTCCTTTTTTGCGTTCACCCATAGCCAGTAGACAAGCTAGCGCGCCTTTGCTATGAGGCCACTTCCTGCAATCTTGCAAACTCTAACTTAGGAAGGTGGTGACACCACATGCAGGTAAGCGTTCGCGACAACAATGTCGATCAGGCTCTCCGCGCTCTGAAGAAGAAACTTCAGCGTGAAGGCGTTTTTCGTGAGATGAAGCTCAAGCAACATTTCGAAAAACCGTCTGAGAAGAAAGCACGCGAGAAGGCCGAGGCCATCCGCCGCGCCCGCAAGCTGGCACGTAAAAAGGCACAGCGCGAAGGCGGGATGTAAATCCTTCCCTCATTGCGAGTAAGAAAACGACCCCCGCAGCACCCGCTTCGGGGGTTTGTTTTTGGAAAATGTTTGAAAACTCAGAGACTTAACCGGCAGGCAACAGCCCCGAATTGTCATCCGCATCATCGTCAAAGACTTTGCGCGTGCTCACGCCCGGCAGCTTGCCAAACGCAGCCATCGTTTTGGTCGGGAAATACCCCACCGGAATGCTCTCAAACCCTTGCAATTGCGACAGAATTTGTGACGTCGAATAGGAGCATTGCGTCTTTCCCGCCGCGCCGTATTTTGCCGCCAGTTGCATGGCCCGCGCCGCCACCTCAGGGGAGACCGTGATCTCTTGCAGCACCGTGTGATAGGTTTCGCGGGTGTGATAATCGACATAGATATCGACCATCCGGTCGGTCATGCCGTAATGCAGATCATTGCGCTCAGGTGCATTCGGGTTCCACCACGTACCTGCAGGATCCCACATGACCCGTTGCGGCCCATTGATCAAAAGCCCGGTATGCGCACCCGCCCCGGAACGGTTGTTGATCACCGTGACCAGCGTCAGCTTGGCGGGGCCAGCGGCGCGAAACGCCACCCGGTCAATCTCGTGTTGTTCGGACCAAATAGGCTCCGCCCCGCAGGCCGCGAGGCCCAGTAGAAGCGCCATTGAAAGAAGGGCCCGACGCAGCATTGCGGTCAGCCGCAACTAGCCGTTGATCACCGCCAGAAGCACTAGAAATACCAAGATGCCGACCACCGTGTAGGTGGTGAATTTCATGAAACCGTCAAAGGTTTTCTCTTGGTCTTTGATGTCCATGGACCCGTGCTCATGTTCAGCCATGTCGGCCTCCGTCAAAATCTGTTTCGCCTGCAATAGCGGATAATTCTGCCCCTGTCACGATGCGACGCGGCGTTTGTTTACCCCTCTTCGAGGTCACGTGCCAAACGAAACCCGATGCGGTTTGGTTCCGGCTGATCAACCTCCTTGGGCAGAGCGCGCAGCATCACGTTCAGCTGGCTGACATGCTGCACCTGCTGGGTCTTGGTGCCGGTCGGGTCAGAGCCGTAAAAGGTCAGGATATCAGGGGCATAATACCCCATCCCCTCGATCCGCATGACCCCGGCGTCGCCGCCCGTAAAGCCCATCGCAACCTCTTGGTCATTGTCGAGCTGTTCCTCGAAATTCTTGATGTACAAGACCAGCCGTTCATAGGCCCATTCAGCCGGAGACTTGCGCTCCACCGGCGTCTTGGCCACCCCTTTGGGCAAGGGCTCCTGCTCCGCCGAAGGCTTGCGATCCTTGGTATGCACCACATGCGCTTTCGGGAGGGCCGCACTTTCCGCCGCCTCTGCCGTCGTCTTGATATCCTCGCCCATACCTAGCCCTTCATTTGGTAAATATAGGCCCCGTCCTCGCGCAGCCTACGCTCTACATGTCCCGCTAAAAACAGATGTTGGCAATGGGCCATCGCCTCGACCAGCGCCAGCCCATATTCCCCGCCACTGATCTCACGTTTGAACAGGGTCACGAAGCATTCGCCCGCGCTATGAGGCTCAGCCAGAAACTCTTTCAGTCGCGCCAAAGCGCCGTGATGATTGTCGATCAACTGCCGCAACCGCACCGGCAACCCGGTGAAAGGCAGCTTGTGGCCGGGCAGCACCAATTGCTCCGGGGTCGCATGGTCCTTTAGCCGCTCGCAAGCCTCCAACCAGTCCGACACCGGGTCCGCACCGGGCTCTGTGGGGTAGAGGCCAAGGTTCGGAGAGATTGACGCGATCAGCTGATCGCCCCCCAGCACCACGCCGTCATCGGACCACAACGTGGCATGCTCCGGCGCATGGCCATTGCCGATCCGCACATGCCAAGTTCGAGCCCCAATCTGCACCCGGTCGCCTTCTTGGATACGGGTATAGCCTTGCGGCATCGGGGCGACGCAATCGCCAAAGTTGAACGGCCGCTCATTGCGCCGTTGCTCCAGAATATCTGGGTCCATGCCGCCTTGCATGTAAAAGGCAATCGCCTCGGGCGAGGGCACCTTTTGCTCGTCCAGCCGCAACATCCGCGCCATCAGCCACGCGGTGCGGGTCGTCAGCAGCTCTGCACCATATTCTGTTTGAAACCAGCCCGCCATGCCAATGTGATCGGGGTGATGATGCGTCACCACCACTTGCGTCACAGGCCTGCCTTGCAAAGGCCCGGCCATGAGTGTCTCCCAAATCGCGATGCCACGTTTGGAGTAAAAACCAGTGTCCACCACCGTCCACCCAGCGCCATTGTCGAGCGCATAGATGTTGACGTGATCCAGCTTCATGGGCAGCGGCAGACGCATCCAAAGAATGCCCGGAGTAACCTCGATCGCCTCGCCCTCTGCGGGGATGGTCTCAAACGGGTAGTGAATGGTTTCGCTCACGCAACGAAGTCTTCGACGCTCAACGCATACAAATCATCCGCCCCGCAACGCACATGTTCCGCCAGCCCGTGATACTCCGGCAAAAGCCGCTTGATATAAACCTGAGCCAGCTTGGCCCGGCGGCTCTCCGGCCCATCCACACTGCCCGCGCAGAGGTGGTAATAGGCGCCCAGCACGCGGGCGAACAGCTTGAGATAGGGCACCGAGCCCGCAAACCTGTCGGTCATGTCTTGGGCCACCAGCCATTCCGTTGTTTCGCGCAGGGTCTCAACCGCGTTGAACAAGGCCGCCCCAGCTTCGGCATTCACGCTTTTGCATTTCTCTGCTTGCGCCACGATCTCGTCGATCAACGCAAACGCAGCCTCGCCGCCATCCATCATCTTGCGCGCCACGAGGTCCATAGCCTGAATGCCATTGGTGCCCTCATAGATCGCCGTCACACGCACATCGCGCAGGAACTGCGCGGCCCCGGTTTCCTCGACAAATCCCATGCCGCCATGCACCTGGATGCCCTTCTGGGCCACATCAATACCAACATCCGTGCCAAAGGCCTTGGCAATCGGCGTCAGCAAAGCGGCCCGCGCTTTCCAGCTGTCATCGCCAGTGGCATTGCCCATATCAATCGCCACAGCACAAGCCGCCGCAATGGCGCGGGAGGCGAACACATCTGCTTTCATCTCCGCCAGCATCCGGCGCACATCGGCATGGCCGATGATGGTCTCGCCCTCGACGGTTTTGCCCTGCTTGCGGTCCATCGCATAGGCCAGCGCATGCTGATACGCCGCCTCAGCGACCGCGATCCCTTGCCCGCCGACACCAAGCCGCGCGTTGTTCATCATGGTGAACATGGCGGCCATACCGTTATGCTCTTCGCCGATCAGCCAACCCGTGGCGCCGTCATATTGCATCACCGCAGTGGGCGATCCGTGCAGCCCCAGCTTATGCTCCAGACTGACCACTTTCAGGCTGTTGGCCACGCCCGGCACGCCGTTTTCATCCGGGATCAGTTTGGGCACCATAAAGAGCGAAATGCCCTTGGTGCCCGGCCCCGCATCAGGCAAGCGCGCCAGCACCAGATGGCAGACATTTTCAGTAAAATCATTGTCGCCCCAGCTGATGTAAATCTTCTGCCCGGTGACCGCATAGCTCCCGTCGCCATTGGGTTCCGCCTTGGTGCGCAGCGCGCCCACATCGGACCCGGCCTGCGGCTCTGTCAGGTTCATCGTGCCGGACCACGCCCCCGAGATCAACTTTGGCAGATACATCGCCTTGATCTCGTCTGAGGCGTGATGCTCCAGCGCCTCGATCTGGCCTTGGGTCATCAGCGGGTTGAGCTGCAAGGACAGGCATGCGCCGCCCATCATCTCATTGACGGCGTTTACCAGAGACTGCGGCAGCGCCATACCGCCATATTCAGGGTCTCCGCCCATACCGACCCAACCGCCCTCCGCGATGGCCTTGTACCCGTCACCGTAGCCGGGCGAGGTGCGCACGACGCCATTCTCCAAAACCGCCGGATGCAGGTCGCCGGGACGCTGCAATGGGGCAAGCACCTCGTCAGCCAGTTTTGCCGCTTCGCCCAGAATGGCCGAGGTCAAATCCGGCGTGGCTTCCGCAAATTTCTCCGTGGCCGTGACCTGAGACAGGCCAACCACATGGTCAAAAAGAAACTGATAGTCGTCCGAAGGAGCACGATAGGTCATATAAGGTTCCGTCTTTGCAGCTGAGCTATAGATACGGTAGGAGGCGATATTGATCAACGAACAGTGAGCCTTGGGCCGTTGATCATCAATTGGAACGCAGCGTCAGGACGGGTAGTCAGGTGTGGCAAGAGCAATAAATAGGCACCAGGTAGAAGACGCCGCGGCGCTTCTAAGAGCCGGAGAACTCGTCGCTTTCCCGACAGAAACGGTCTACGGGCTGGGTGCCGACGCCACCAATGACAAGGCCGTCGCCGCAATTTTTGCGACCAAGAACAGACCCACATTCAACCCGCTCATCGTCCATGTCGCCGACATGGAAGCCGCCGAAGCGCTTGTGACTTTCACGCCCGAGGCCCGCCATCTCGCCCAAGCCTTCTGGCCCGGCCCGATGACGCTGGTGCTCCCAAAACGCGAAGGCGCACCGCTTTGCGACCTCGTGACCGCCAGCTTGGACACTGTCGGCATCAGGCTGCCCGCCCATCCGCTGGCACAAGAGCTGCTCCGCAAAGCCGGGCGGCCCATCGCGGCCCCTTCCGCGAACCCTTCCGGCAAGATCAGCCCAACCACGGCCGCGCATGTAAGGGCGGGACTTGAGAACCGCATTGCCGCCGTTCTGGACGGGGGTGCCTGCACCGTTGGCCTCGAATCCACGATCTTCGGCGGTGACCCGATCACGCTTCTGCGGCCCGGAGGCATCCCGCTTGAGGCCGCCGAAAAGGCACTTGGGCGTGGCATCCGCTCAGCGAAAGCCACCGCATTACCGACCGCACCGGGGCAGCTGGCCTCCCATTATGCGCCTGAGGCTAGCATCACACTTGATGTGCAAACACGGGGCGACGCGCCGCATCTCGGGTTCGGGCCGGGCGAGGCCGATCTCAACCTGTCAGAACGCGGCGATCTCGTGGAGGCCGCCGCAAATCTATTCGCAATGCTACGCGACATGGATGCGCTGGCCGCCGCAGCTGAGACAAGGAAGTTCACCGTCGCCCCCATCCCCGACTCAGGGCTGGGCCACGCCATACGTGATAGATTGCAAAGGGCCGCGGCTCCTCGGCCTTAGCCTCAGGCCGGTGATCTAAGCCCGGCCGCCTTCAGCAGAGAGTAAGAGCGGGTTAATCCCCATCAGCTCAAGCGCCGCCTGCCATTTGTCACCATCTGCACCGCTGAACACCAGCGCATTGGTGGCCTCCCCGATCAGCCAGCCATGGCGGGTGATCTCATCTTCCAACTGGCCGGGGCCCCAGCCTGCATAGCCCATCGCGAGGATGGCCTGATCCGGCCCGTCGCCCAGAGCGATGTCTTCCAGAATATCCAGCGTAGCGGTCATGCCGAACCCGTCACCGATCTTCATCGTGGCCTCTGACTGGTCGTAATCGGCAGAATGCAGCACAAACCCACGCCCGAACTCCACCGGGCCGCCGACATGCACCTGAATGGAGCGCACAGAGGGCGGTGCCTCGATCTCAAGCTGTTTCAACAAATCCCGAAACTTCAGGTCATCCGTCGGTTTGTTGATGATCAGACCCATCGCGCCCTTGTCGGAATGCGAGCAGATAAAAATCACGGACTTTTCGAAACGGCTGTCGCCCATTGACGGCATCGCAATCAAAAGCCGCCCGTTCAGGTCGATGGAATCATCATCAGTGCTCATAAAACAAGCCTGACCCTTGGGCCCGGCAGGTTCAACCAGATGGCGCGAAATGGGTCATAACACAGGCGCAACTGTAGCAAACTCTCGCTTAGACGTGATTTCCCGTGTGAGCGCCGCCCCCTTATGGTGGGTGAGATGAAAAGAACAGTCGCCCTCCTTGCCGCGCCTCTCATGGCGTCGCTCTTGCCGCTTGTCCCTGCCGCCGCGCAGGAATACGCGACCACGGAGAGCATCGTGCAAGTGGAATTGCTCGAAGGCTGGCGTGAGCCTGATGGCTCGCATTACGCAGGCATCCAGATCAATCTGGCCCCCGGCTGGAGGACCTACTGGCGCGCGCCCGGCGACGGCGGCATCCCGACACGTGTGTCATGGGAAGGGTCAAACAATCTCAAAGACGCGCAGATCCACTGGCCCCGCCCCGGCGTCTTCAGAAGCTCAGGCATGCGGTCGGTGGGCTATGACGAAAGCGTCGTACTGCCCGTCCACGTTGCCCCTGAAACCAGCGGAGATATCAACGCGCAGCTGACCCTGACGCTGGGCGTGTGCAAAGACATCTGCATCCCTGTCAGAGTGACCTTGGACCAAACCCTGCCAAGCAAAGGCGCCGCCAATATTGCAATGATCAACGGCGCATTGGAAGCGCTCCCAGAAAAGGCCGACGCGTCTTTGTCCTGCGCCATCCAGACCACCGAAGAGGGCTACAAGCTCGCCGTCTCGGCAATGCTGCCAGAGCTGGACGGGCGCGGGGAAACCTCCGTGGTCGAGCTGCCTGGCCAAGACGTCTGGATCAGCGAGCCGGTTTTTGATCGTGATGAGGATTGGATCATTTCGACGGTGCGCATGATCAATTTCTCGGAAAGCGACCAGATTGATCTGGACGCGCTCCGCATGACGGTGCTCACGACCACCTCCGCCGTCGAGCTGACAGGCTGCAACTAGGCGCCTTTGGCCGCCCGCGCCATGTGAAGCAACACCGCGCAAGCCCAATTGATCAACAGAAGCGCCACAACCCCCATCAGGAACAACACAAAGGCTGCGCCCAAGGGCGGCAAGGCACCAAGCGCAGGCAGCGCGGCGGGCAGGCTGCCTTGCCACAAGGTTAGGCCTAGCGTGCCCGCAAAAATCGCAGCGATCAGCGCAATATTTGCCAAAGTCACCGCGCGCAACACGCCAGCGGCCCCACCGGCCCGAACCGCGCGCTTCAAAGCACGCGTCTGCCGCGCCACGTCCGCCTGCATCGCCATCAGGGACGGCACCACCAACAGCACCAGCAGCAGCCCAAAGCCCAGCCCGTAGCACAGCGTGATCACCGTCGGCTTGAGGAATTGCGCATGGCGGGACGTCTCGAATAAAAGCGGTGCCAGCCCAAGAACTGTGGTCAGTGTCGTCAACAAAACCGGGCGCAGCCGGTCGGCAGCACCGTCAATAATAGCCGGAATCAGCCCGCGTTCTTTCGCGTATTCATCGACGGTGGAGACCAGCACAATACTGTCATTGATAATAATCCCCGTCATCCCGATCAGCCCCACAACCGTAAACATCGACAAAGGCACACCCCATGCGTTGTGTCCGTAAATCGTGCCAATCAGCCCGAAAGGAATGATCGCCATGATCACCAAGGGCCGCGTAAAGCTGGCAAAGACCCAGGCCAGCGCCAGATAGATCCCGATCAGGCAGAGAATAAAGCCAACAGTGGCGTCATTGCGGAACTCGCGCTCTTGCTCGGCCAAACCCGCTTGACGCGACGCGATACCGAAATCCTGTTCGATCCGGGGCAAAAGCTCCGTGGTGAGCAACGTGTTGATCTCAGCCGCGCGGGCGGGGTCGTCCTCAGATATATCGCCAGTGACGGAGATCAGCCGAAGCCCGTTCTCGCGCCGCACGGTCGAAAACCCGGTGCGTGACGTGACGGTCACAATGTCGGCCAACGGCACATAGGCCCCGCCCGGCGCCCGCATAAAGGTCCGCTCTAGGAAGTCGGCGGTCAGCTCGCCGGAGGCCAGCTCAACCCGGATCGTCGCGGAGCGCGGCCCGTCAGGATAGGTCGCGGCCTCAATCCCGTTCAGCCTGTTACGCAGCACCTGCCCCAGCCCATCAATCGTGAACCCCAATGCCTGCCCTTGGGCTGTCAGATCAAGGATCAGCTCCTCCTTGTCATAGGCAAGGCTGTCTTCGACGGCGGAGACCTCAGGGAATTGCAGCAGTGCGGCCTTGAGCGCCTCAGCGGCGTCTTTGAGCGTTTGCGCCTCAGCGCCGTAAAGCTGCACCGCCAGCGAGTCGCCACCCGGCCCAGAACGCCAACCTCTAAAGCTGATCTGCTCCACCATCGGGTGACGGCGCACGGCGTCCTGCAACTCGCCCACAAATTGGAATGATGAATAGCTGCGCTGATCCGCGTCGATCAGCTCAATCGCGATGGAGCCCAGCTGATCGGCATCCTTGGTTTCCTGCCCCGACAAACCGCGACCCGTGGTACCGCCGACCTCCGCCAGAACATAGTCCAGCGGGTTCACGCCATGGCGTTCTTCATATTCGGCGGCCAAGTCGTTTGTCGCGCGCTGCATCTCGCGCATCATCTCAAGCGTGTCTTCACGCGTGGCCCCCGGCAGCATCGAAAAATTGCCCGAGATCGAGCCGCGTTCGGGTGCGTTGAAGAACCGCCATGTGACGTCGCCCTTGATGAACAAGGCCGCCTGGCTGGCGAGTAGCAACAATGTTAGCGCCAATACCGGGTAACGCGCCCAGATGACCCCGGCCATGAAGGGGCGAAACACCGTCTGGCGGAACCAGTTGAACCCTTTCGTGACAGTGCGCGACGGCCAATCATACCAATGTTCTTTGGCGGAGGACGCCAGCGCATGGCTCATATGATGCGGCAGGATCAAGAAGCACTCCACAAGCGATGCGATCAGGACGACGATGACGGTAAACGGGATATCGGCGATGAGATCACCAAACCGCCCGCCAACGGCCACCAGTCCGAAAAAGGCAATCACGGTGGTCAGCGTGGCGGAAAACACCGGGGCCGACATGCGCCGCGCCGCGTTCTCGGAAGCCGTAACGGGGTCTTCACCCAAGGTACGATGTCGGAAATCCGCGTGTTCGCCCACAACAATGGCATCATCAACCACGATGCCGAGCGTGATGATCAGCGCGAAGAGCGACACCATGTTGATGGTCAGCCCCGCGATATACATCAGGGCAATCGCACCGAGCATCGCCACCGGTATCCCCGCCGCCACCCAGAACGCGGTGCGTGCATTGAGGAACAAAAACAGCAGCAAAACCACCAGCCCGAGCCCCACAGCCCCGTTATCGACCAGAATATCCAAACGCCCGGTGATCGCCTCGGAGCGGGTGCGGATCAGGTCAATGCTGGTGCCCGTTGGCAGCGTCAGCGCAAGGTCTTCCGCGACCTGCGCGACCTGCTCCTGAATGCCAATTGCGTCGCCCCGGTTGGAGCGGTCCACCCGCACGGAGATCGCCGGGTTGTCTCCCCGGAAATAAGCGCGCTCCCTGTCGGTGCCTTCGACCAAAATAGTCGCCACATCACCGATGGTCAGCTTGGACCCGTCCGGGTTGGAGCGAAGAACAATCGCCGCAATCTGCGCCGGGTCCCGTTTTGCGACCCCGGTGCGCACCCGTGCATTGCCGCCCGAGACATCGCCCGCCGGGTCGGCAGAGGCCTCCCCGCGAATGGCCTCAGCGATCTCAGCCATGGTCACGTCATGCCGGATCAAGGACTGAGACGGCACCTCGACGATGGTTTCCGGAGCCGCGACCCCGCGTATAGTGGTTCGTGTGACGCCTGCCGCAAACAGGCGCGTGACAAATTCGTCGGCAAACCTCCCCAATTGCTCCACGCCGACCGGGCCGGTGATTACCACATCCGTGACCCTGTCCCGCCAAGCGCCACGCCGCACCACCGGGTCCTCGGCATCTTCGGGCAAGTCACTCACAGCATCCACGGCCGCCTGCACCTCGTCGGCGGCGCGCGACATGTCCCAGCCCGGCTCGAACTCCAGATTGATGGAGGCGCTGCCCTCGCGCGACGACGACACAGAACTTTCCACGCCCTCAACCGATAGCAGTGCAGGCTCCAGCAATTGCACGATTGCGCGATCTACATCCTCAGCCCCCGCCCCGCGCCACGCGACATTCACGGAGACAGAATCAATGATGACATCCGGGAAAAACTGCGTGCGCATGCGCGGCAGGGAGGCGATGCCGATGGCCAGAAGGACAATCAACAGCAGGTTTGCCGCGGTCCGGTGGCGGGTGAAATAGGACATCACCCCGCCCGTGGTTGATCGCAGCGTATCCCGCATCGTCTAGCTCCCCATCCGGGATTCGATACGGGCCACCATCTGTGCGGGCACTTTGGCCTCCTGCAACTGGCCCAGCATCCGCGTTTTAACCTCGTCGGGAATACGCGTATTCGCCTCGACAAACGCAATGATCCGAGCACGCCGCTCGTCATCCAGCTCGACCAAGTCGGGTTCCTGCGGCGCGGCGGCGCCTTCGCGGATCGGATTGACCTTGATGCCAGCACCCAAAACCTGGCTGCGCTCCATCACGACCTCGCGGCCCTGCAACCCCGGAGCCCTTAGAATTACGTCATCGCCCTGACGTCGGAGCACCTCGACGCGGGCCAGCTCAAGCCGGTCTTCCCCGCCAATCAGCAAAACAGATTGGTCCGGGCCCACCGCCGCTGAGGGCAGCAAAACCACCCGCGACAAGGCGGGCTCTTTCGACACCACGGTCACAAAGTCGCCCGGCCGCAGGCCTTTCGGCTCGGAAACCTCGGCAAAGAGCAGCCGCCCCGTGGTGCCTTCCGCCACGGCTGCGCTTTCGCGGGTCAAGCGCCCTTCGGCAACCAAATCGGTGCCCAGCACATCCATCCGGATCTCGACAGGCGCGCTGATCAAGGCCCCGTTTTCATCAATGAGCCGCATATACTGGCTGGTAGAGACGCGAAACGCGACCTCCAGCGCCAGCGGGTCGACCAGTTGGGCCAGCCGCTCATTATTGGCCACGAGCCGCCCCGCGGAGACAGCCACATCCGACAAACGCCCATCAAACCGCGCGAAAATCTCTGTATTGGCCAGCCGCCGCTGCGCGTCTTGCATGTTGATCTTGCGCCGGGTGATCAGCGTCTCCGTTTGCGCCAGCCGGGCCTCCGCTTGCTGCACCGCCTGCCTGCGCGACAAGACAGCTTGTTCGGCGCTGGACACCGCAAGCTCTGCCTGTTCCACGGCGGCGGCGGTGCCGACATTGCGCTGCAAGAGATCAAGCTGTCTCTCCAAGGCGCGAGTGCGCAGCTCCGCTTGAGTGCGCGCCGCCGCCAATTCGTCTTTTGCCAGCGCAATGCCGCGTTGCGCCTCCGACAGGTCGGCTTCGGCCTCGAGCAGATCCGTTTGGGCCACATCCATGGCCGCCTGCATGTCCACCGGGTCGATCCGCGCCAGAAGCTGGCCTTTCTGGACACTGCCACCTTCTTGGAAATTGTCGGCCAGTTCCAAAACCGTCCCGCCCATAGGCGCCCGCAGATCAAGCGTCCTGCGGCTGCGCACCTCGCCAAAACTGGTCAGCTCCGGGGTGATCTCGCCCGGTTCAATCGTCGTAACCCGCACGGAGAACACCCGTTCGCGCGCGGGGCGTTGCGAGGGTTCATCGGCCCAACGCGCCTCAAGCGCGGAGTAGACGGTGTTGCCCCCCAAAGCGAGCAACCCCGCCGTGACGGCCAGCAAGAAAAGCCCAATCAGGCTTCGACGAAAAAAACGCATGGGCGACAAGGCTCCAAGGTGGGACGGTATCCAAGAAGTAGGGCGCGGACCAGCGCACGTCCAACATTACACGCTAAACGCACGAAATTGCTATTTCCGTCGCTGATGCTCGTCCAGGCGCGGCATAATCTCCACAAAATTGCAGGGCTTGTGCCGATAATCGAGCTGTTTGACCAGAATTTCGTCCCAAGCGTCCTTACACGCCCCCGGACTTCCGGGCAGCGCGAAGAGATATGTCCCCTGCGCCACACCGCCCGTGGCACGGCTTTGGACCGCAGAGGTCCCGATCTTGGCCATGGAGACATGCGTGAACACCGTCCCAAACGCGTCGATCTCTTTCTCGTACACGTCGCGATGCGCCTCAACGCTGACATCGCGCCCCGTCAGCCCGGTGCCCCCGGTGGAGAGCACAACGTCGACACCAGGATCAGCACACCACGCCCGCAATTGATCCGCGATCTGAGCGCGCTCATCGGGCAGGATCTTGCGCGCGGCGAGGATATGCCCCGCCTCCTCCAGCCGCGCAACCAGCGTGTTGCCGGATTTGTCATCCTCAAGCTTGCGCGTGTCGGAGACCGTCAGCACCGCGATACGCACCGGGATGAATTCACGTTCGTTCATGTCCTCAACCTCGCTTGCAGCGACAATAAATCAGCCCAGGCCTCGCGTTTCGCCGCAGGCATCCGCAACAGATAGGCAGGGTGAAACATCGGCAACACGGGTTTGCCCAAAGCCTCCATCCAGTTGCCGCGCAGCTTGGTGATGCCTTTCTGGCCCAGAATGGCGGAGCAGGAGACATTGCCCATCAGCACCAGCACGTCGGGGTTCACCAGCTCGATATGCCGCTCGACAAAGGGCAGCATCATCGAGATCTCATCCGGCTTGGGGTCGCGGTTCTGCGGCGGACGCCATGGCAGAATATTGGTGATGTAGACCGGGTTCTGATCATGCGCACGCCCATGGTCAATCGCCGCAAACATCGCATCCAACAGCTGACCTGCGGCGCCTACAAAAGGCTTGCCCTGACGGTCTTCCTCCACGCCGGGGGCCTCGCCTATGATCATCACGCGTGCCTCCGGCTTGCCGTCGGCAAACACCAAATTCCGTGCGCCTTTCTTCAACTCGCAATGCTCAAACCCGGCAATCGCCGCCTGCAACGCCTCCAAATCCTCGCACGCCCCGGCGGTGGCGCGCGCCACTTCCGCAAAATCCACCTGCAACGGCTGCATGGGAACCGGCGTCTCCGGCGCGGGGGCTTTCGGCTTGGGCGCTTTGGCAGGCGCGTCATAGCGGTTCACCGGCACCTCACCGATCGCCTCGGTCGCGCCAAGGTCAATCTGCCATTCCAGCATCGCAAGCGCGGTATGAGGGTCGAGAGCCGATTCCATGACCCCGAAACTAGAGTGCCAGCCCCCTATGGTAAATGGCACCTATGCGCCCCACTTGCCCGTGCGCGATAGGCCACATATAACCCGCTCGAATGGCGAAAGGGCTGACATGACATTCCGCGCGGAGCATTTGCTTGGGATCGAACATCTCTCTCCCACCGATATCACCGCGATTCTGGATTTGGCGGACCAATATGTGGCGCTGAACCGCTCCGAGCGGAAACATGGCGACACTCTGGCCGGGCTGACCCAGATCAATATGTTCTTCGAGAACTCCACCCGCACCCAAGCCAGCTTTGAGATCGCGGGCAAGCGCCTTGGCGCGGATGTGATGAACATGGCGATGCAGGCGTCTTCCATCAAAAAGGGCGAGACCCTGATCGACACCGCCCTGACGCTGAACGCCATGCATCCCGACCTGCTGGTCGTGCGGCACCCGCATTCCGGCGCGGTGAACCTGCTGGCCGAAAAGGTAAACTGCGCCGTGCTGAACGCAGGCGATGGCAAGCACGAACACCCAACGCAAGCGCTGCTGGATGCCCTCACCATCCGCCGCGCCAAGGGTCGTCTGCACCGCCTGAGCATCGCCATTTGCGGCGATATTGCGCATTCGCGGGTGGCGCGGTCCAACATTCTGCTGCTCGGCAAAATGGAGAACCGCGTGCGGCTTGTCGGCCCACCGACCCTTATGCCTTCCGAGATTGATCACTTCGGCGTCGAGGTGTTCGAGGACATGCGCGAGGGCCTGCAAAACGTGGACGTGGTAATGATGCTGCGGCTTCAAAAGGAGCGGATGGATGGCGGTTTCATCCCCTCCGAGCGCGAATATTACCACCGCTACGGTTTGGACGCGGACAAGCTGAGCCACGCCAAGGACGAAGCGATTGTCATGCATCCCGGCCCGATGAACCGCGGCGTGGAGATCGACGGCACCTTGGCAGACGACATCAACCGCTCGGTCATTCAGGAGCAGGTGGAAATGGGCGTGGCTGTGCGCATGGCCTGCATGGAGCTTTTGGTCCGTGCCCGGGCCTCCAAACCGGAAGGAGTCATGGTATGAGCGAAGACCCAAAAGACCCGCGCATGTCAGGCAAGATCGCAACATACGCGCTGCTGGGCCTGTTCGGCTTTACCGGCTTTCTGGTCTGGTTCAGCTCATGAAAGTTCTTCTCACCAACGCGATCCTGATCGACCCCGAGGCCGGAACTGAAACCGCTGGTGCGGTTGCTATCAGCGCTGGCAAGATCGAGGCCGTGTTGTCTGAAACCGCCGACCTGACCGCCGCCAAATACGCCAAACACACGCGGATCGACTGCGGCGGCAAACATCTGGCGCCCGGCATCATTGATATCGGCGTAAAGGTGTGCGAGCCGGGCGAGCGTCACAAGGAAAGCTTCCGCACCGCAGGGCTAGCCGCTGCCGCCGGTGGCGTGACCACCATGGTGACGCGTCCCGATACATTGCCAACTGTGGACACGCCCGAAACGCTGGAATTCGCCAAGCGCCGTGGTGGTGAGATGACAGATATCCGCATCGCACCGATGGCCGCGCTGACCAAAGACCGCGCGGGTCGCGAGATGGTCGAGATGGGCTTCTTGCAAGACGCAGGGGCCGTGGCATTTTCAGATGGCGACAATGTCGTGACGGACACAAAGGTGCTGAGCCGCGCCATGACCTACGCCCGATCCCTCGGGGCATTGGTCATGGGCCACCCGCAGGAGCCGATCCTCAGCGACGGGGCCGCCGTCACCTCAGGCAAATTCGCGTCTTTGCGCGGCCTGCCTGCGGTCTCCCCCCTTGCCGAACGCATGGGGCTGGAGCGCGACTTAGCCTTGGTCGAGGCCACGAAAGTCCGATACCATGCAGACCAGATTTCTTCAGCCGCCGCTCTGCCTGCATTGGAGCGCGCCAAAGCCGACGGGCTGGACGTCACGGCAGGGGTCTCCATCCATCACCTCACGCTCAACGAGCTTGACGTCGGCGACTACCGCACCTTCTTCAAGGTAAAACCGCCGCTGCGCTCGGAAGATGACCGCCAGGCTATGGTCGCGGCGGTAGCCTCCGGGCTGATCGACATCATCTGCTCCATGCACACACCCCAAGACGAAGAGAGCAAACGGCTGCCGTTCGAACAGGCGGCCTCGGGCGCGGTTGGGTTGGAAACCATTCTGCCCGCAGCCTTGCGCCTGTTCCATTCCGGCCAGCTTGACCTGCCAACTCTTTTCCGCGCTATGTCGCTGAACCCGGCCAAACGCCTGCGGTTAGATGGGGGCCGCATGAGCAAAGGTGCGCCTGCCGATCTGGTGCTTTTTGACCCACATGCGCCCTTCATTCTAAACCGCGAGACCCTGCGCTCGAAATCCAAGAACACGCCTTTTGACGGCCAGCGCATGCAAGGCCAAGTGCTGCGCAGTTTTGTGGCTGGAACTCAGGTTTTCCCGCCAAATGCCTGAGATTGTCACATCCCTGCCGCTCCTGCTGGCAACCGCCGCCTTGGCCTATCTGCTCGGCTCAATTCCGTTCGGTTTGGTGATCACCAAACTCTTCGGCCTTGGGGACCTACGCAGCATCGGCTCGGGCAATATCGGAGCCACAAACGTGCTGCGCACCGGCTCAAAACCAGCAGCCCTTGCGACATTGCTGCTCGATTCGGGCAAAGGCGCGATTGCCGTGGTTTTGGCGCGAATCCTCGTAGGAGAAGACGCTGCCCAACTTGCCGGGGTCATGGCGTTTTTGGGCCATCTCTTCCCAGTTTGGCTTGGCTTCAAAGGCGGCAAGGGCGTGGCGACTTATCTGGGAACTCTTCTTGCGCTGTCTTTCCCCATTGGCGGAGCAGCCTGCCTGACATGGGCCGTGACCGCCGCAATTTTTCGCATTTCCTCCCTGTCCGCCTTGGTCGCCTCCGCCTCCATTCCAATCTGGCTGATCGTGGTCGGGCGCATGGATTTGATGGTCGCCTGCATCGCAATGGGAGCCCTGATCTGGCTGCGCCACACCGCCAATATCAAACGCATTGCCAACGGCACAGAGGCGCGCATTGGGTCGAAATCCTAGGATTTACCGCCTTGGCATAATTTCCAATTTATCTGCAAAAAATCACGATTGCCCAGTTTCTGAAATTTGACAGATTTGACGCAAATTTCTGCCCTGATTGGCGCTCACCTTGCGTCGAAACCGATTTATTGGAGCGATTTATTTCCAAAGCCGTCTATTTTTCAGACTGTTTCCTGCACAACCATCAACCTTATTTTCAGACCCGGTCGTTAACGATTGTCGAACAACCAAACTATCTCAAAAAACTGAATTAAGCCTAACAATTGGAGAAACGACAGTGTCGCCAATCCGCTATCTTGCCCAAGGGTATTCCAAACTTTTCATATTTTCCGGCACAGCCAGCCGCCAAGAATTCTGGTGGATGTTTGCGGCAAGTACCGGGCTGCTCATTCTCTCGGTCCAACTGACCATTCTCTTGCCAGAGATCGCCACATGGCCGCTTATCGCCTTGGGGCTTAGCGCGTTTGTCTTTGGGATGCTGTCCGTTTCGGTGCGCCGGCTGCGAGACGCAAGGCGCTCGCCCTTCTGGCTGCTGGCACCACCTGTTGCAGCGGTGTTTTTGTGGCAAAGCAGTTCGATCCAGCCAACGCCGCCCTTATCCGATCAAAGCGACTGCCAGCAGGATCAAAACCCATGCAAACAGGTCGCCTAAATCAGGACGGCGTCAGTATTTATAGGCGTCATAGATCCGCGAAATATCCCCGTTCCAGTCGCCATGATAATGGCGCAGCAACTCATCGGCCGGGGCCTCGCCGGAGGCGATGCTGTCTTTGAGGGCGTTCAGGAAATGCGTCTCGTCCGGAACCAACCCGCCCGCACCCGGCATGGCACGTGCCTTCAATCCGGCTTCGGCGATATCAACAACCTCACGCGCCAGATCAATCATCTTGAGCCCGCCAACCTCCGCATGAAGCCCTTGCTCGGAGGAGGCCACAAGAAGCGCCTGGCGGGTTTCCGCATCCCAGCCTTTGGCCAGATCCCATGCTGCATCCAGCGCGCTCTGGTCATAGGTCAAACCGACCCAGAACGCGGGCAACGCACATAGCCTGCGCCACGGGCCGCCATCCGCGCCGCGCATCTCGATGAATTTCTTGACCCGAGCCTCGGGAAACACCGTCGTCAGATGGTCGGCCCAGTCTGACAATGTCGGCGTCTCACCCGGCAATGCGGGCAGCTCACCTTTCAAAAAGTCGCGAAAGGACTGGCCCAACGCGTCGATATATTCCCCGTCGCGGTAGACGAAATACATCGGCACATCGAGCACCCATTCCGCCCAGGCCTCAAAGCCGAACCCCTCGTCGAAAATGAACGGGATCATGCCCGTGCGCGCATCGTCCAACCCGCGCCAAACGCGGGACCGCCAGCTTTTATGGCCGTTCACCTTGCCCTCAAAGAACGGCGAATTGGCAAAAAGCGCAGTTGCCACGGGCTGCAACGCCACGGCCACGCGCATCTTTTGGACCATGTCAGCCTCGGAACTGAAATCGAGGTTCACCTGCACCGTGCAGGTGCGGCGCATCATCTGCGTGCCATGCGTGCCAACGGTGCCCATATAGGCGTCCATCAGCTTGTAGCGCCCTTTCGGCATCAACGGCATTTGCTCATGCGTCCATTCAGGAGCAGCCCCCAAACCGATGAACTTGGCCCCTAAACGGTCCGCCACGGTCTGGACCTGTTTGAGATGTTCATTCACCTCGTCACATGTCTCGTGAATGGTTTCCAGCGGAGCGCCGGACAGCTCCAGCTGGCCGCCGGGCTCCAGCGACACGTTGGCGCCGTCCTTCTCTAGCCCCACGATATTGTCGCCCTCATTGACCGCCGCCCAGCCAAATTCGTCACGCAATCCTTCAAGGATCGCCTTGATCGAGCGCGGCCCGTCATAGGGCAGTGGCCGCAGCGTATCCTCGCAAAACCCGAACTTTTCATGCTCCGTGCCGATGCGCCAATCCGCCTTGGGCTTGCATCCATCGGCCAGATAACCCGCAAGCTGAGCATGATCGGTGATCGGCCCGCCGCCGGACTGTGGGATAGACATATTGGGGCTCCGATCTGCTGATTGAGGGCGTAGGGATGAAAGACCCGAAGGGCGAAGTCAATGCAGAGCCGTGCGGGGTTTGGCCCAAATCACATAGCTGTCATTCTCGGTGGACCCCATCGCCTTGGTGGCCATAGAGTAATCCACCCCGTCCAGCGCTGAGAAGGCGTCAAACAACTTTTCGGTGCCAGACGCAGAATTGGGGATGGTCAGCATCGTGCCGCCGTCTTCCTCGAGCACCCAGTGCATGTCGTCGACCCACGGGCCTTGGTCGCTGCTGATCACCGTTATTCTGGTCAGCCCGTCGATGGAAACAACCCCGCCCTCATAGGCCGAAAAATAGCTGATTTGTCTCTCGTCGACCTCGACCACGCCGGGGCCGATCTGGTCGGTTTTAAAAGCGATGCGGCGCAGGGAGGTGGTGAACATCACAAGGCCAGCCCCAATAACAAGAGCGCCGACTATTTTGGCCAGCACGTTGGGACGGGTGAGCAGCCAAAAGCCAAGAACGGCGATCAACAGCCCTGCAATAACTTCCGCATAACGGCGGAACAGGGAGATCACTTCAGGCCGGATCATGCCCAGTCTCCCAACTTTGACTGCCAAAGCGTCAGCGCGGCAACCGCGGCGGTGTCAGCACGCAAAATACGGGGGCCTAAGCTGACGGGAAGGCTTTGCGGTATCTTTGACAAAGCCGCGCGTTCCGCGTCCGAGAAACCGCCCTCCGGCCCGATCAGAATGGCCCATTTTCCGCGCTTCGCCTGCGCCAAACCAGGGGCTCGGCCCGCCAAAGCTTCATCACAAAACATCAGGCGGCGATCCTCGGGCCACGTTTCAAGAACCGACCTGAGCTTCGCGATACCAGCCACCTCAGGCACGTAAGTGCCGCCGCATTGCTCCGCCGCTTCCATCGCATGGGCTTGCAGCTTGTCCTGCCGGATACGGTCCGAATTGGTGTATTCGGTCTGTACCGGGCAAATGCGGGCGGCCCCCATCTCTGCCGCTTTCTCCACGATAAAGTCGGTGCGCGCCTTCTTGATGGGGGCAAAGAGAAGCCAAAGGTCGGGCGGCATCTGCAAAGGTTTGGTCTGATGCAGAACCGCCAGCAAACCGCGACGTTTCCCCGCATCTGCAACCTCGGCCAGAAACTCTCCATCCCGCGAGTTGAACAGCAAAATATGGGCCCCAACCCCCAACCGCATCACGTTAAACAGGTAGTTCGCCTGATCACGGTCAAGAGGAACCGAATTGCCCGCCGCAAGGTCGTGCTCTACACATAATCTGATCTTCGCATCCGCCATGAGGCCAACCTATGTCCGAGAACGCCGCAGCACCAGAGGGCCCGGCTCCTGAGGGGCAAGTCATCGACGCCGTTCCACAAAACTGGGTGGACACGCTGGCCCCCGCCTGGTCGCGCCCCTATTTAAGGCTCAGCCGCGCGGACCGCCCTATTGGCACATGGTTGCTGCTTTTGCCCTGCTGGTGGGGCGTCTTTTTGGCTGCCGCCTCCAGCTCGTTTCGGCTGTTTGACCTCTGGATCGTCATCGGCTGCGCCCTTGGTGCCTTTTTGATGCGCGGCGCGGGCTGCACCTGGAACGACATCACCGACCGCGAGTTTGACGCACAGGTCGCGCGCACCAAATCCCGGCCCATCCCGTCAGGACAAGTCACGGTGAAACAGGCGCTGGGCTGGCTGATCGCGCAAACCGCGCTGGCCGCCTGCATCTTGTTCACCTTCAACTGGGCCGCAATCGGCCTTGGCATTCTGGCGCTGCTGCCCGTCGCCATCTACCCCTTTGCCAAGCGCTTCACATGGTGGCCGCAGGTGTTTTTGGGCCTTGCCTTCAACTGGGGCGCGCTACTGGCATGGACCGCGCATACCGGATCGCTGGGCTGGCCGGCGGTGCTCCTGTATCTTGCAGGTATTGCATGGACCTTGTTTTACGACACGATCTACGCCCATCAGGACAAGGAAGATGACGCGCTGATCGGGGTCAAATCCACGGCCCGCCTCTTTGGCGAAAACACCGGGCCTTGGCTGCGGGGCTTTCTGATTTCCTCCGTGCTTTTGTTGGGCATGGCTATCATTGCCGCAATTGTCCCCGCGACAGATCGCAACGTGTTGGCTTTGGTGATCGCGCTGGCGGGCGCTTGGGGGTTTGGTTGGCACATGCTGTGGCAAATGCGGCAGCTCGACACAGAGGATTGGGAGAATTGCCTGCGTCTGTTTCGCTCAAACCGGGATGCGGGCCTGATCCCTGCGCTATTTATTGCTCTAGCCGCATTGCTTTGATTGAAACCGGGCCAGCCAACCGCTACGACATGGGTAAGGGACACGATCCAAGATGATAACGTCATGAAACCAAAGACAATCGTTGCGTTTCTTTTGGCCGCCGGGGCATCGGTCGGCGGCGCTTGGCTGTCTGCCGGGTGGATCGAGACACGCTCGGCGCAGGTTGTGCGCTCCACCTTGATCGATGGCGGACACGATTGGGTCGATGTCGATACGGACGGGTTGCAAGTGCTCCTCAGCGGCATGGCTCCCGACGAGGCCACCCGGTATCGCGTCGTCAGCGCGGTGGGGCGGACAGTTGATCCTGACCGGATCGTGGATGACATGGGCGTGCAGGCCCGCGCCCAGATCGAGCCGCCGCGCTTTACCGTGGAAATGCTGCGCAATGACGCGGGCATCTCCCTGATCGGCCTAGTCCCCGCAGAGGCCGGGCGCGAGGCGTTCACCTCCACCATCGAAGGCTTGATGACGGATGACAGCGAAGTCACCGACATGCTGGAGACGGCCTCCTTTCCAACCCCGCGCGGCTGGGACGCCGCCATCCGCTTTGCCACCCAATCCCTGAACGACCTGCCAAAATCGAAGATTTCCGTCTCCGCGGACAGGGTCGAGATCACCGCGATCAGCGACAGCCCGCAAGACAAACGTCGCATCGAGTCCGAGCTGGCCCGCAACGCGCCTTCTTCGGTCCGGCTGGTGCTCAATATCACGGCACCCCGCCCGGTGATCAGCCCCTTCACCCTGCGCTACGAGCTGGCCAATGGAGCTGGATCATTTGATGCCTGCTCCGCCGATACGGAGCAAACCCGAGACGCGATCCTCTCTGCTGCGGCGGCTGTCGGGACACTGCCCGAGCGCCCAACCTGCCTGATCGGCCTCGGCGTGCCATCGCCAAACTGGTCAAAAGCGGTGGGCATTGCTCTCGAAGGCGTCAAAGCCATGGGCGGCGGGGCGCTGACTTTTTCGGATGCCGACATCACCCTGGTCGCCCCTGACACTACCTCGCAAGCGGTGTTCGACAGAGTCGTGGGCGATCTGGACGCGACATTGCCGGAGGTGTTCTCGCTCAATGCGATCTTGACCGAAAAGGCCGAAGTCGCTGACGCCGAACAAGAGGTCCGCGAGTTTACCGCCACCCGCAGCCCCGAAGGCTTGTTGCAGATGCGCGGCCGCTTGCCTGATGACGGGGCCGAGACCATCGTCGGCTCTTTTGCACGGGCGAAGTTTGGCAGCGGGCAGGTCTATCTGGCCACACGCGATGACGAATCTTTGCCCGCCGATTGGTCCGTGCGGGTTCTGGCAGGGCTTGAAGCGCTGGCCATGCTCGACCATGGCTCCCTCGCGGTCTACGAAGAAATGATCGAGTTGCGCGGCACCAGCGGCAACAAATCAGCCTATGACGAGCTGTCGCAACTGCTGGCAAATAAGCTCAGTGACACTGATCAGTTTGAGGTCAACGTCCGATATGACGAACTGCTCGACAAGACGCTAAATATCCCGACGCCGCAGGAATGTGTGGACCGGATCAACGCGATCCTTGCAGCCGGGAAGATCGCGTTTGAGCCCTCCTCCGCAGAGATCAGCGCCAGTGCAGAGGCCACGATTGAGGCCATCGCGAATATCGCGCAGCAATGCGACCGTGTTCAAATGGAGATCGGCGGCCATACCGACAGCCAAGGCCGCGAGATCATGAATGAGGAACTGAGCCAACAACGCGCAGATGCAGTTCTGCTGGCCCTGCAACAGCGCCGCGTGCGCACCCGAAACTTTTCCGCCAAAGGCTATGGCGAGGCTGAGCCGATTGCAGATAACGGCTCTGAAGCGGGCCGTGAGGCCAACCGCCGGATCGAATTCAAACTGTTGACAGATGCGCGGGCTGTGGCCACAGACGAGGCCTCTGACAGCGAAACCACCGAAGACACGACACAAGCCGAGGGCGAAAGTGAATAGAACCGAGTTTGTCATTGCGACCGCCATCATTCTGCTTGTCGCGTTCAGCGTTGGCTATTTCGCCTGTTGGCTTGTGCAGCGCTTCAGCCGTGTCTCAACGGCGGATGTGGCGGAGCTGGATCAAATGGCAAAGTCCCTGCATGACGCAGAAGAAACACGCGATCAGGCGATCACCTATTTGCAGCAACGCGAAGCCGAGCTGACCAACCAACTGTCGCAAACGGAGGCCGAGCTGCGCGCGACCATGGATGGGCTGCGTGACGCACGCCAGGAAAGCGAAGAGCTGCGCAGCTATATCGACCGCTCAAAATTGGGCTGACCTAGCGGTCCCAGCGGCTCAGCGCGTCTTCGTCTGCGGTCTTGCTCTCGACCCAGTCTTCACCTTTGGCCGTGACTTCCTTCTTCCAGAAGGGCGCGCGGGATTTGAGGTAATCCATCAAAAAATCTGCCGCCGCAAACGCATCCGCCCGATGTTTGGAGGACGTGGCGACCATCATGATCGTATCGCCTGCACGCAGCACGCCGTGGCGGTGAATGACAAGTGCATCCGACAAAGACCAGCGCTCCCACGCCTCCTCGACAATCGCGGCAATCGCGCGTTCCGTCATGGCCGGGTAATGCTCGATGATCATCTCTTTCAGGCTGTCATCTACGTCTCGCACAAGCCCCGTGAAGCTGACAACCGCCCCGACATTCTGACCAGAGCTGGAAAACGCGTTCAGCTCTGCCCCCGGATCAAACGGAGCGCTCTGCACCTTCACACCCAAAGCCTCAGCCTCCGGTCATAGGCGGAAAGAACGCGATCTCGCGAGCTTCACCAATTGGCGCGTCAAACTCAGTCAGCTCTTGATCCACCGCAACACGCAAGGCCGAGATGTCCGAGAAGGCCACCGCATAACGCTCTTCGCGGGCTTTCAGCTCTGCAACCAGCTCCATCACCGTGGCGGCGGAGGTCTCGACTTGCTCCTTCGGCAGCCCGATGCGCTCCCGCACCCATGCGAAATACAGCACATCAACCATGGCCATCCTCCCGCAAGAACGGCATTGCCTTGCGCAGGTAATCAAACCCGGTGACCAAGGTCAGCACGGCGGCGACGGCCAGCAGGATCGTGCCCAAAAGGAAGGTTGCGTTGGCCGCCTGCGAGTACCACGTGAGCCCTAGCGGATCATCCGTTTGCCCCGCCATGATCGCGTCCAGCGTGGCACTGTCCATTCCCGTCGTGCGGTCCAGAAACTCATGCTCAAACAGCCCCGTCGCAAACAGCACCGCAATGGCCACCATCTGCGCGGTGGTTTTCCACTTGGCGAGGTTCGTCACCTTGAGCAGCCCCGCCGTATCGCCCAAAAACTCGCGCAGGCCCGACACGAAGGTTTCGCGGAAAATGATCACGGTGGCGGGCAACAGGATCCACGGGTTCATGCCCGAAAACCCGGTAATCACCAAAAGCGCGATGATCACCATCGCCTTGTCGGCAATTGGGTCCAGCATCGCGCCGAACTTGCTTTCCTGCTTCCAGGCCCGCGCCAGATAGCCGTCCACGTAATCCGTCAGCGCGGCCACCACGAAAAGGATCAGCGCGAACCAATCGGCATAGGGGCGCGAGAAGTATAAAAACATCACGGCGACGCCCGGAGCGGCGAGCAGGCGCAGAAGCGTCAGAATGTTAGGTATGTTCCAGTTCATATCAGCTATGTAGCTTGCCAAAGCCGCGGGGGGAAGCCGTGTTCAAGCGACCCAAACGTCATCCCTTTTCATGGAAATAGTCGTAAATCGCCTGCGCCATCGCCTCGGAGACACCCTCCACCGCGCGCATATCGGCCAGATTGGCCCGTGCAACCGCCTTGGCAGAGCCGAAATGCTGCAACAGCGCCTTTTTGCGTTTGGGGCCGACGCCTTCGATATCATCCAGCGGGCTTTTGATCTGGCTCTTGGCGCGTTTGGCGCGGTGGGTGCCAATAGCAAACCGGTGCGCCTCATCGCGCAGGCGTTGGACGAAATAGAGCACCGGGTCATTGTGGCGCAACGCAAAAGGCCGCTTGCCGGTGCGGTGGAATTCCTCCTTGCCCGCGTCGCGGTCCACGCCCTTGGCGACGCCAACCATGGCGATATCCTCAACCCCCATCTCGCGCATGATCTCCCGCACCGCAGAGACCTGCCCCGCCCCGCCATCAATCAGCAGCAGATCCGGCCACATCTCTTTCTGGCGATCCGGGTCCTCTTTCAGCAACCGCTTGAAACGGCGCTCCAGCACCTCTTTCATCATCCCAAAGTCGTCGCCCGGCACGAGCTCCTCGCCGCGAATGTTGAACTTGCGGTACTGGTTGCGCATGAACCCGTCGGGCCCCGCGACAATCATCCCGCCCACCGCGTTGGTGCCTTGGATATGGGAGTTGTCATAGACCTCGATCCGCTTGGGCGGGGCGTCCAGCTCGAAAGCCTCAGCCAGGCCTTTCAGCAGTTTCGTCTGCGTCGCGGTTTCGCTCATCTTGCGCGCGAGGCTTTCGCGCGCGTTACGGGTGGCACCGGCGATCAGCTCCATCTTCTCACCGCGTTGCGGCACCAGAATTTCAACCTTCCGCTTCGCCTTGTTGGACAAAAGCTCAGCCATCAGGTCGCCGTCTTCGATTTCGTGGCTCAGGATCACCTGCCGTGGAGGCTCCTTGTCGCCGTAAAACTGACCCATGAACGCTTCCATCACCTCCGCCTCCGAGGCGTCATTGGGCAGCTTGGGGTAGTAATCCTTGTTGCCCCAGTTCTGGTTGGCCCGAATGAAAAACACCTGCACGCAGGCCTGCCCGTGTTCCAGATGCAGCGCGATGATGTCGGCCTCCGCCACGCCTTTGGGATTGATCCCTTGCGCCGTCTGCACCTGCGTCAGCGCCCGGATACGGTCACGCAGGGCGGCGGCGCGCTCGAACTCCATCCCTTCGGAAGCGGCCTGCATCTCTGACGCCAATTGCTCCTGAATACGGGTCGAGCGCCCAGTCAGGAACCGCTCCGCATCCTTGACCAAGGCGCCATAGGCCTCCGGCTCGATATAGCCGACGCAAGGAGCAGAGCAGCGCTTGATCTGATATTGCAAACAAGGCCGCGTGCGGCTTTCGAAATTGGCATCAGTGCAGTCGCGCAAAAGGAAAGCCCGCTGCAATTGGTTCAGCGTCCGGTTGACCGCCCCCGCAGAGGCGAAGGGTCCGTAATAATCCCCCTTTTCCTTTTTGGCCCCGCGATGCTTCTTGATCTGCGGGAAATCGTGGTTCTTGGCCACGAGAATATTTGGAAAGCTTTTGTCGTCACGCAGCAGCACGTTGTATTTGGGTTTGAGCTGCTTGATCAGGTTCTGCTCCAAAAGCAGCGCCTCGGTTTCCGTCTTGGTGGTCAGAAACATCATCGACGTGGTGCGCGAAATCATCGTGGCGATCCGCGCCGTGTGGCCGCTTGGCTTGGCATAGTTCGACACGCGCTTTTTCAGATTGCGCGCCTTGCCCACGTAAAGCACCCGTTGCTGCTCATCGAGCATCCGGTACACGCCGGGACTGTTGTCGAGTGTTTTGAGATAGGACTGCACGCAAGCATGCCCCCGCAAGGCGGGCTCGGATCGGTCTTCGCTGTGCTGCGGCTCGTCAGACATTTTCTTGGTCACGATTCTTTCGATTGCTGCACTGTGCGCGGGTCTCGTTCAAGAGGAAACCTATCCCCGTATTCTGTGGATAAGCTTGTGGGAAAAGAAGTGATACACGCGATTTTCTGTTACTTTTCCATGGCTCGGCCGATTTGCCTAATTTTTAGGCAGGCTCCAAGCCATTGATTTAAAACAATACTTTTTCGTGATACGGCAAGTCATTGAATACACTACCTATTTCTTAACAGATTCGGCGCGCGAAGGAGCCGCGGGGACAAGTCAAGGCGGAAACCCCTCAAACCGCCTATTCAACGCCCAGCACATCCGGGGTCATCCAACCCAGATGTTGACCCCCATCAATACACAAAAGCTGCCCCGTCAACGCAGGCGCGTTCAGGATGTATTCCATCGCGCCCACGATATCCTCCGGGTTGGACCCACGCCCCGAAATCGTCGCCTTGCGCTGCTCATCGAAATGCTCGGCGCTTTGACGACCGCCTTTCAGCGTCGGTCCCGGCCCAATGCCATTGACCCGAATATGCGGCGTCAGCGCCCGTGCGGCGGTCTGGGTGAAGGCCCAAAGCCCCATCTTGGCGATGGTGTAGGTCATGAACTCCGGCGTCAGCTTGCGCACGCGCTGGTCGACCATGTTGATCACGCAGCCCTGCGCCATCGGCTCGCCCCGGTCATCCTCAACGGCCAGCGGCACCTGTTTGGAGAATTCTTGCGTCAGGATAAACGGTGCCTGCAAATTCGAGCCCATATGGCGCTCCCAGCTGTCCCGCGTCGCGGTCTCGATCGTGTCATGCTCAAAGATCGACGCGTTGTTGATCAAACAGGTCAGAGGCAGCCCCAGCGCGTCCACAGCGCGCCCGACAAGCGCCTCGGCCTGGTCCATGTCTAAAAGGTCAGCCTGTAGCGCCACAGCCTTGCCTCCGGCGGCCTCGATGGCTGCAACGGTCTCGGACGCCCCGGCGTCGGAGCGAGCGTAATGCACAGCGACGGCATAGCCCAATTGCCCCAGTCGGACCGCCATCGCGCGTCCCAAACGGTCTCCGGCTCCGGTCACAAGGGCAGCTTTGGTCATGGGTCACGCTCCGTTGGTCAACACCAGATAGAGATAGGCAATATAGGCGAGGGTCAAGCCGATGCCCCAACGATACCCCATTCGCTTGCGGCCAAAAACCACTGGCGCGATCAGGATTGAGGCTCCCAGCATCACCCAAAGGTCCAAGCGCAACAGCGTGTCCGAAACTGGCATCGGGCCCACCAGCGACGCGATGCCGACGATGGCCAACAGGTTGAACATGTTCGACCCGATGACGTTGCCAAGCGCCACATCTGCCTTGCCCCGGTAAGCCGCCATGACCGTCGTGGCCAGCTCCGGCAAAGAGGTTCCGATGGCCACCAACGTCAACCCAATGACCGTGGGCGAAACGCCGAAATCAGTCGCGATGATCACCGCATTATCCACCAAAAGCTTCGCCCCAAGCGGCAGGCCGATCAGCCCGGCAATCAGGAATGCGGCGATCTTCCAGCCTTTGATGGCGGGGTCGGCGCCCTCCACCTCTTCAAGGTCGTCCTTCTTCATATGGCCCCGCGCCTCGCGGAAACTGTCGAACAACGAAATCGCCAACGCGGTCAGCAAAATCAGGCCATGCCGCCACGTAATCGGGCCAAACCACGCCAGAACAATGAACAGCAGCGTGGCGGCGATCATGGTGATGTAGCTCTTGTTGGTATCCGCCTGCGATGCGCTAAGCCCGGCCAGAAGCGCCGGAATACCGAGCACCATCAACACGTTAGCCGTGTTCGAGCCCACCACATTACCAATCGCGAGCCCCGGCTGGCCGTCCAGAATGGACTGGACCGAGATCAGCAATTCAGGCGCAGACGTCCCGAACGCAACGATGGTCAGGCTGACGATCAACGCCGGCACACCGAGCCTCAGCGACAGATTCACCGCCCCCTTCACCAGCGCGTCGCCCGCGAACAAAAGCAGGATCAGGCCAACAGCTGCCAGCGTGAATTCGTTGATTATCAGATGCATCAGCTGTTCGACTTTTCACAAACGCAGGGAGATTTGCCAATTTTGAATGACCCGCATTTCGCGCAACGGCGCGTGCCCAGCGCCTTGACCTTGGGCAGCCGCAGCTTGCCAAACATGCCAAGCACAACCATGCCGATCAGGAAAAAGCTGACGATTTTCAATATCATATCAAAGCCCGAACCGCGACCAGAGTGCCCGGTCATCCATGCTGGAAGCGGCATCGCTGATCACCTGCCCGCCAAAGCGCGATAGGATCGACCGTTTCTGGCCATAGGCCTGAAAACGCACCTTATCGCCAAACAGCTCTTTCATTTTCGGGACCACATGCGCCACGCCATCGACCAATCCCACCTCACGGGCCTTGTCGCCGACCCAGATCTCGCCCGTAAAGAGGTCCTCATGATCGCTCAGACGGTCGCCCCGATTGGCCGTGACATGTGCGATAAAATGATCATGGATTTGCTGTTGCAGCTCCTTCAGCCGCCGCACGTCATCTTCCTTTTCGGGGCGGAACGGATCGAGCATGGATTTGTCCTTGCCCGCCGTGTGAACCCGGCGCTCCACGCCGTAGCGCTCCAGCAATTGGTGGAACCCGAAGCTTGCGGAGATCACGCCAATTGAGCCCACAATCGAGCTGTCATCCACCCAAATCTCATCCGCGCTGGCCGCCAGCCAATAACCACCGGATGCGGCGACATCCTCCACGAAAGCATATGTTTTTACGTCATTTTCTTTGGCCAACCGCTGGATACGCGCGCCAATAAGCGACGATTGAACCGGGCTGCCGCCAGGCGAATTGATCACCAAGGCCACCGCGTCAGGTTTGCCCTTGCGGAACGCCTTCTCCATCAGTGGCGCAAGAGTTGCATCGTTCAAAGTCTGGCCGCGCCCGCCCGACGCGATTACGCCGTTGAGGCGCAGAACGGCGACCATGGGCCCGGATTTCACGAATGGAATGAAGCGTTTCATGGGTGTGATGTAGAGGGGCGCTGCCTGTGAGACAAGGGGCGCGAAACGAGGGCGCGGCACAATGTCGGAAACGGGCTTGCGGCAGGGACCGACTTATCCCACGCTGAGATGGAAAATGAGACCAAGAGGTGCGCCATGAAAGACGACAATTTTCTGAACGAAAACAATGCCCGCCACCTCTGGCACCCGATGGCCCATCCCGGCGCGATGCAGGAGCACCCGCCGCGCATCATTCGCACGGCGCAGGGCTCCTCGATCACGGATAGTGACGGCAACACCGTGGTCGATGGCGTCGGCGGTTTGTGGTGCGTCAATATCGGCTATTCCTGCACTCCCATTCAAGAAGCCATTGCAAAGCAAGTCACTGTTCTTCCTTACTATTCTGCCTTTGGCGGCACCACCAACGAGCCTGCAATCGAGCTGTCCTATGAGCTGCGCGAGATGTTCGCACCTGACGGAATGGCCCGTGCGTTCTTCACCTCCGGCGGCTCGGACGCGGTGGAGACCGCTTTGCGCTTGGCGCGGCAGTACCACAAGATCAAGGGAGAGCCGACGCGCACCAAGTTCCTTTCCCTCAAGAAAGGCTATCACGGCACCCATTTCGGCGGCGCTTCTGTCAATGGAAACAACAGGTTCCGCATCAATTATGAGCCTCTGATGCCCGGCTGTTTCCACCTGCCGACGCCTTATGCCTATCGCAACCCATTTGATGAAACCGACCCCAAAAAGCTGGGCGATCTGTGTGTGAAAGCCGCGATTGATGAGATCGAATTCCAGGGGCCAAACACAATTGCAGCCTTCATAATGGAGCCCATTCAAGGCGCCGGAGGGGTCATTGTGCCGCCCGAACACTACATGCCCGAAATGCGCCAAATCACTGAAAAATATGGCATATTGCTGATCGCGGACGAGGTGATCACCGGATTTGGGCGTACTGGCGATTGGTCGGGGTCGCGGCATTGGGGGGTGAAGCCGGATATGATGACGATGGCCAAGGGGATCACCTCTGGCTACTTCCCGTTCGGGGCCTGCATGGTCTCGGAGGCCTTTGCGGAGGTGTTCGAAAAGGGTGATCCAGATGCGGCGAGCATTTTTCATGGCTATACCTACTCGGCCCACCCGGTCGGAGCGGCTGCGGCGCTGGCATGTATTCGCGAAAGTCAGCGGTTAAAGATCAACGAAACCGCTGCGGCGCGAGGCGATCAGCTTTTTGCTGGGCTATTGAAATTAAAGGACAAATTCGACGTCATCGGCGATGTGCGTGGTGGACATGGGCTGATGTGCGGGCTGGAATTCGTCTCTGACAGTGCCGCCAAAACACCCGCCTCACCTGCCATGTTGAAGGCGGCGTTCGAGGCCACCTATGAGGCGGGGGCGATGGTGCGGATTGGCGGAAATAACCTGCTGATGTCGCCTCCGTTGATCATCGAAGAGGCGGAAATCGACACGCTTTTGAGCGCCTTGGACGTCGGCGTGCAGGCGGCGGCGAACGCTTAACAACGGGTTAAATTTCGGAGTTTTGGGACATTTTGGGGCATAATTTTTCATGCCATTCCCCAAAATGTCCCAAACTTTTCGTGGTTAAAATTTCCTAAAAACCGCGCCTGAAGGTCAGAGTTTTACCCAAGCCGCATTTCGTGCCGAAGACCGCACGCAAGCGTCGATAAATTCGACCCCGCGCAGACCGTCATCAATGGTCGGATACATCACTGCGTCCGGCATCGGCTGACCGGCAGCATGAGCGGTGATCGCCTCTGCGGCCTCGGAATAAATATTGGCGAAGCCTTCGAGATAGCCCTCGGGGTGACCGGGCGGCACCCGGCTGACGCGCGCGGCGGCGTCGCCAGCCCCGGCACCGTTGCGGGTGATCAGACGTTTGGGCTCCCCAAAGGGCGTGTGCCACAGATAGTTTGGATCCTCCTGCGCCCATTCGAGGCCACCTTTGTCGCCGTAGACCCGGATGCGCAATGCGTTCTCGTTGCCCGGAGCAACCTGAGAGCACCAGAGCATGCCTTTGGCCCCGCCCTCAAAACGCAGCATGACATGGCCATTATCGTCTACCTGCCGACCCGGCACAAAGGCGTCGAGATCCGCGGCGAGGCTTTCGACCTCCAGCCCAGTGATGAACCGCGCAAGGTTATGGGCATGGGTGCCGATATCACCCGTGGAGCCACCGGCGCCGGACCGCGCGGGATCGGTGCGCCATTCGGCCTGTTTGAAATCCTCGTGCTGGGTCAGCCAATCCTGCGGGTACTCGACCTGAACGACGCGGATTTTGCCAATCTCGCCCTTGGCCACCATCTCGCGGGCTTGGCGGACCATCGGATAGCCGGTGTAGTTATGGGTCAGAATGAACAATGCGTCAGAACTTTCGGCGGCTTTGGCAAGCTTCTTCGCATCCGCCAGCGTCGAGGTCAGCGGCTTGTCGCAGATCACATGGATACCGCGTTTCAGAAACTCGCGGGCGGCGAGGTAATGCATGTGGTTCGGCGTCACGATCGAGACCGCCTGAATGCCGTTTTTCAACCGCGCCTCGCGGATCGCCATTTGTTTGAAATCATCATAGATGCGGGGGAGACCCAGCGCCTCTCCGCTGGCGCGGGATTTCTCTGGCGTGGACGATAGCGCGCCCGCGACCAGTTCGAACCGGTCATCAATGCGGCTGGCGATACGGTGAACGCCGCCGATAAAGGCGTCATTGCCGCCGCCAACCATACCAAGTCTGATCCGAGTGTTCATGCAGTTTCCTTCCATGTATCGCGCAGCAGCGTCAGCGCGTCGCGGGTAAGTGCTTCGTCATCTTCAAAAAGCGGGCGCCAGACCCGTGTCGCCGCCGCAATATCGGGCAACGCCTGCCCAAAGGCTTCAACTGTCAGCCAGCCGTCATACCCAACCTCATGCAAAGTGCTGAACATCGCAGCGAAGTCGATATGCCCTGCCCCCGGCGTGCCGCGATCATTCTCGCTGACATGGATATGGTTGATCTGTGCAGCGGTCTCTTTCAACGCCTTCCATGGCGACTTTTCTTCAATATTGGCGTGGAAGCTGTCGAAGAGATAACCGTAATGCGGCTGATCCACAGCCTTCACCAGAGCCGCCGCCTGATCGGCGGTGTTGAGCGCGTAGCATTCAAACCGGTTCAGCGGCTCGACCGAGATTTTCAGCCCGGTCCCAGCAGCATGATCAGCCAAAGCGATGGAAGCCTCCACCAGACGCTCCCATTCAGCCTTCGTCGGGCCCGAGCCGGAGAACTGGGCCAAAGGTTGCGTGAGTGGGCCACAAAGCACCTCCGCCCCAAGCGCAACGGAGCAGTCCACCAGATATTTCAGATGATCCAGGCCGCGCTGACGCGCTTGAGCATCCTCAGAGAGCGGATCGGCCCCTTCGGCGGAGACAATCCCCACCGATGTGCGTGCCAACCCCATATCGCCCAACTGCTGTGCCAGCGTTGCGTGCTGCGCCGTCGTGCCCTCAAAAATGGGAACCTCAACCCCGTCCCAACCCATCTGGGCAAGCGCCTCACAACGCTTCAGCTCAGCTGAGCCAATGCCGGTGCACCATAAAAGCAGATTGAATCCAGCTTTCATTTCTCGATCCCCAGCATCTTGCGGTTTGCCGCCTCATCCGTGCCGCCATCGGCAAAGTCGTCAAAGGCGCGCTCGGTGACGCGGATGATGTGATCCTTGACGAATTGCGCGCCTTCGCGGGCCCCATCTTCGGGATGTTTGAGACAACATTCCCATTCGACCACAGCCCAGCCGTCAAAGTCATTGGCGGCCATTTTCGAGAAAATCGCCCCGAAATCGACCTGCCCGTCACCGAGCGAGCGGAAGCGGCCCGCGCGGTCCACCCATGGCTGGTAGCCCGAATAGACGCCTTGGCGGCCTGTTGGATTGAACTCCGCATCCTTGACGTGGAACATTTTGATCCGGTCTTTGTAGATGTCGATATTGTCGAGATAGTCGAGGCATTGCAGCACGTAATGGCTGGGGTCGTAGAGCATGTTGCAGCGGGCGTGGTTGTCGACACGTTCCAGAAACATCTCGAAGGTGACGCCATCATGCAGATCCTCGCCGGGGTGGATTTCGTAGCAGATGTTGACGTCATTCTCCTCGGCATGGTCCAGAATAGGCCGCCAGCGTTTTGCCAGCTCGTCAAACGCGGTCTCGATCAGCCCGGCAGGGCGCTGCGGCCAGGGGTAGATATAGGGCCAGGCCAGCGCGCCCGAGAACGACACGTGGTTCTTGATACCCAGATTGTGGGAGGCGCTGATTGCCTTCATCACCTGATCGACCGCCCATGCCTGACGGGCCTTTGGATCGCCATGCACGGACGGATCTGCGAAGCCGTCAAAGCCCGCATCATAGGCCGGGTGCACAGCGACCAGTTGCCCTTGCAAATGGGTGGAGAGCTCTGTCACCTCGATGCCGTTTTCCGCGGCCTGACCTTTGAACTCGTCGCAATAGGTTTTGCTTTCCGCCGCCTTAGCGAGGTCGAATAGCCGCGCGTCCCAGCTGGGGACCTGCACGCCTTTATATCCACACTCAGCCGCCCATTTGGTGATTGCGTCCCATGAATTGAACGGCGCATCATCGCCTGCGAATTGCGCCAGAAACAGCGCGGGGCCTTTGATATTTTTCATGGGTGAATCCTCCAAATTATGGGTCAAGTGGGTTTGAGGGGCAGGTTCTCGCGGATCAGCACCTCGATGCGAATATGTTCCTGGGACGCCAGCACGGGGGCCGCGTCGCATTTGGCGCGCATCACCCGCAAGGCGCTGCGGGCCAGATGGCCGGTGTTCTGGTTGATCACCGCGTCGAGGACACCCGCCTCAAGCAGCTCGCGGGAATTGTCGGTCAGCTCGTGGTCGATACAGACCAGCCGCTCCTGCGCGTCATGGGAGATCAGCGCGTCAGCGATGCCGCGCACTGACGCGCCGACGGAATAGACAGCCACCACGTCAGCGTTTTCCAACAGGCAGCGATGGGTCAGGGTGCGGGCGGTTTCGGGGTCATCATATGCCTCGATGCTGGGCAGCGGCGTAAGGTTGGGGAAATGCTCCGTCATCACGGCGTCGAACCCGTTGCGGCGCTCGATCATGTCGCGGGCATGCATGGAGGTCACGACCACCGCCACCTTGCCGCGCCGCCCGCCGACGAAGCGGCCCAGAAGCGTGGCTGCGGTGCGCCCGGCGGAGACATTGTCAAAGCCCACGAAGTGATCCCGTTCGGAATTGGGCTGGTCGGCAACCAATGAGACCACGGCGACGCCGCGTTTCTTCAGCCGGGCGATGGTGTCGCGCACGATGGGGGTTTCATGCGCCATGATGGCGAGCCCGTCGATTTGATCGGGGTCGAGCGCGATCAACTCCTGAGCCAGCTCGGTCTGGTTGCGGCTGGAGGTCAGAATGGTGCGCGCGGATATGCGATCATAGAGCGCGTTCTCTACCGCCTCGGCAATGGAGCGGCGCAGCCCGGTGAGGAACTGCCCTTTGCCGTCGGGCAGCACGAAGACGAAGCGGTAAGTGCGTTGGCGGGCCAGATTGGCGGCTGACAGGTCGCGCACATATCCCAGCTTCTCGATCGCGCCGTTGACGCGTTTGACCGTGGCCTCGCGCACCCCGTCGCGTTTGTTGAGCACCCTGTCCACCGTTGCCAAGCTGACGCGGGCCTCGCGGGCAACGTCATGAGCCGTGGGCTTCGGCTTGGAGGAGTGATTGGCGTTCATGATGATCCTTCTTTCACCCCGACAGTTGCTCAAATAATCGGGCGACAGCCTCGGCGCCGGGGTCGTTGTGACCTACAAGATTTTCCTCTGGGACGTAAGCGGCGCGGCCCGCATTGGCGCGGGTCATGCCGGCGGTGGCATCGGCCCCGGCCCGCGCAGCGGCGGCGGCTTTGTCCAGACCGCCCGGCAATGCCTTAAGCGCGGGTTCCAGCGCGTCGATCATGGTACGGTCACCTGTTTGAGCGCCCCCCACCTGACTGATGCGGTTCAGCCCGGCCAGCAGCGCCTTATGCACCGGCAAGCCGCCCGCACAGGCATCGCCGGAGGCTTCAAAGAAAATGGCGAGGATCACGCCCGACGAACCGCCCATGGTTTGGCTCAGTTCAATGCCGATGGCCCGGAACAGCTGCGTGGCGTCGGCCAGCGGCAGATCGTCAAGCCGGGCCTTGAGCGCACGCGAGGCGGTGGCCAGGGTGGAGCCGGTGTCGCCGTCGCCGGATTTGGCGTCGAGCGTGTTCAGATCGGTCTCGGCGGCGATCAGCAAATCGCAGCAATCTGACAGCACCGCACGGGTTTTGGCGTTCGCCGACGGGTTGGGTTTGATCGGGGTCAAACCATCGGGCAGCGGGCGTTTGGTCGAGCCGCCAATGGCCTGCATCGCGGGCCACGCGGCGGGACCGACCTCGGCTGTGAGCAAGGCTTTGTTGTCATCCGTGACAGGCAGGACCGAGATCGAGAACCCGTGCATATCAAGCGAGGTCATCAGTGGCGCGGGGCCGATGATGTGGTGAATGTTCTTGGCGCGGGACGAGGTGGCCAGAGCGTGAGCGAGGATGCTCATCTCGAGGGGCGTGGTGCCGCCGAGATTGTTCAGGATCGCCACATGCGAACCGGTTTCGAGATGCTTTCCCAGCTTCTCCAGCACCTGATCCATCGCGGCCGCCGCGTTCTCGAAGGTGATCTGCTCGACCCCGGCTTCGCCGTGGATCCCCAGCCCCAGCTCGGCCTTGCCTGCGGGGATGCGGTCCTCTTTGGCAGAGCCCGGCACGGTGCATGTGTCGAGCGAGGTGCCGATGGAGGCCATGTTGGCGATGGCGCTTTGCGCCGCTTCCGTGACCCGGTCGAGATCTGCGCCCTGCTCTGCCAATGCGCCTGCGATCTTGTGAACGAAGAGCGTTCCCGCGACGCCGCGCGCTTGCGGCAGGTCGGGCAGCGCAATATCGTCATCGACCACCACCATCGACACTTTCAGCCCAAAGGCGCGGGCCCGTTCGGCGGCGAGGCCGAAATTCAGACGGTCCCCGGTGTAGTTTTTCACGATCAGCAAGCAGCCTGCTTTGCCTGTCACCGCCAGAATGCCCGCCAGCACCGCATCAACAGAGGGAGAGGCAAAGACCTCGCCGCAAACCGCCGCCGTCAACAGACCTGCGCCGACGAAACCGGCATGTGCGGGCTCGTGGCCGGACCCGCCACCCGAGATCAGCGCGACCCGCGATTTGTCCCAATCAGCGCGGCAGACGACCTTTATATGCGGATAGCCATCGAGCCGGGTCAGCGCCCCGCCGCTGGTTTCCAACAGCCCATCAATGGCGTCTGTGACGAGGGTCTCCTTGGCATTGATAAACTGGCTCATCTCGAGATCTCCTTAACGAATCCGCTGGCCCTGGGCGTCAAAGCAAAGCGGGTCCTTTGGCTTGATTTTGAGCGCGGCACCGGGTTGGTAGTCGGTGGCGGGATCGGCAATCGTCGTAATGGCATGGCCCTGCAAATTCAGGTGCAAACGGTTCTGGTCGCCCAGATGTTCGACGCGCTGAACCTCTGCCTCCAGCCCCTCCCCTTGGGTGATATGTTCGGGCCGCATGCCGATTTGCCTGGCCCCCGCAGGCGCCCCGCCAAACAGGTCCGCCGGCACGATATTGATGCGCGGCAAGCCCAGACGGCTGGCCACATAAAGCGAGTTCGGGTTCTCGTAGATTTCGCGCGGGGTGCCGAATTGCACCAGCTTTCCGTGATCCAACACGCCCACATGCGTGGCCATCGTCATCGCCTCGATCTGGTCATGGGTCACATAAAGCAGTGTCGCACCGAGGTTGGCCTGGATGCGTTTCAGCTCCACCCGGAGATCGGTGCGCAGCTTGGCATCAAGAGAGCTGAGCGGCTCGTCCATCAGGTAGATCGACGGCTCACGGACCAGGGCGCGCCCGATGGAGACGCGCTGCATCTCACCACCTGACAGCGCCGTGGCCTTGTTGTCGAGCTTGTGGCTGATCTGCAGCACCTCGGCGACCTCGTTCACCTTGCGGGTGATCTCGTCGGGGGGCGTGTTCAGGATGGGCGATTTCAGCGGGAAGGCCAGATTGTCGCGCACGGTGAGATGCGGGTAGAGCGAATATTGCTGGAACACCATCGCCACGTCGCGCTGGGCAGGCGTCTCGGTGCCGACATTGCGACCGCCGATCCAGATCTCGCCCTGATCGGGCTTCTCCAACCCTGAGATCAGGCGCAGCGTGGTCGTCTTGCCCGCCCCGGTGGGGCCCAGCAGCACCACAAACGCGCCGTCGGGAATGGTCATGGTGACATCTTCGATGCCCACATCCTTGCCGAAACTCTTCGACAGGTTTTTCAGGATGACCTCAGCCATGGGTGAGCACCTCATTGTTCAGATCAGAGCGCAGCGCCCGGCCGGTGCCCGAGTCAAACAGCGTGACGGTGCCGGGGTTGAACCCCAAGCCGACCTTTTCACCAACCTTGGCCACCTGCTCGCTGCCGATGCGGGCCTTCAGCTCGCCATTGGGCGTGTCCAGCGTGATGATCTGGGTGGTGCCGAGATATTCCGAGGCCAGCACCTCGCCGCGATAGGCGCCGCTGTCGGACAGCGTGACATGCTCAGGCCGGACCCCGAAGACCAGCGCCCCCGACGCGCCTTCGATCTGGCGCGGAACGCCGTGATTGTGACCAGCGAGTTGCACCTCGCTGGCCCCCTCGCCGACCGACCCATCGAATGGGAGGAAATTCATGGAGGGCGATCCGATGAAATCCGCCACAAACATCGTGGCGGGCGTATCGTAGATTTGCTTGGGTGTGCCGAACTGCTCGACCACCGCATTGTTCATGACGACGATCTTGTCGCCCATCTGCATGGCCTCAAGCTGGTCATGGGTCACATAGACCGTGGTGGCGTTCATCCGGTCATGCAGGGCGCGGAGCTCCTCGGACATGTGCTCGCGGAACTCGGCGTCAAGTGCACCGAGCGGCTCGTCCATCATGAAGGCCTTGGGATCCCGCACAATGGCGCGGCCAAGCGCGACCCGTTGACGGTCCCCGCCAGAAAGCCCGCCTACGGGGCGTTTGAGAATGTCTTGGATGCCAAGGATCGTGGCGACCTCATCCACCTTCGCCTTGACCTGCGCCCGCGGCATGCCCTGGCTGATCAACGGGTAGGACAGGTTCTTGCCGACATTCATATGCGGGTAGAGCGCGAACATTTGGAACACGAACGCAATGTCGCGTTGGGAGGGCGGCAGCTGGCTGATCTCTTCGCCGTCGAGGTAAATCTCGCCTGAGGTGGGCAGCTCCAGCCCCGCGATCATCCGCAGCGTCGTGGTCTTGCCGCAGCCTGACGGGCCAAGCAGCATGAAGAACTCGCCGTCTTCGATGGTGAAAGAGCTTTCCTTCACGGCGTTGAAGTCGCCGAAATCCTTGCGGATGTTTTTGATCTGTATCTGGGCCACGGCGCTAGTCCTTGAAATGCGAGACGATGATGAACATCACCGTGCCGACCAATGTGACGATGAAGGAATAGGTGTAGAGCCACAGCGCGAAGGGCTGCATCAGCATGAAGACCCCAAGCCCGATGAGGATGGTCGCCAGCATTTCCCACGGGCCGCGCTTGAGGCGGAGGATGCCGTTGAAGAAGTTGCTCATTTGCGCACCGCCCCGAATGTGATGCCGCGTAGCAGGTGTTTGCGCAGCAAAATGGTGAAGATCATGACCGGCAGCAGGAAGATGGTGGCCCCTGCCGCAACCGCTGGCCAATCAAGACCGCCGACACCGATGATGGTCGGGATGAAAGGCGGTGCGGTTTGCGCCGTGCCGGAGGTCAGCAGCACCGCGAAGGCGTATTCGTTCCACGCAAAGATCAGGCAGAAGATCGCGGTGGAGGCGATGCCGGTGGCGGCTTGCGGCAGCACCACTTTGTAGAAGGCCTGAAAGCGCGTGTAGCCGTCGATCAGCGCGGCCTCCTCATATTCCAGCGGAATCTCGTCGATAAACCCTTTGAGGAGCCAAACGGCGAGGGAGATATTCACCCCGGTATAGAGCAGGATCATCCCCAGATGCGTGTCAGACAGGCCCAGCTGGCGGTACATCAGAAAGATCGGGATCGCGACGGCGATGGGGGGCATCATCCTCGTACTGAGAATGAAGAACAGCAGGTCGTCGGCAAAGGGTATCTTGAACCTCGAAAACGCATAGGCCGCCAGCGTGCCCAAGAAGATACTGAGGAAGGTCGAGCCGAACCCGATGATGACGGAGTTCAGGAACCGCTCACCAAATTTCGACGGGCCCGCGATGACCATGTCATATTCGCGCACGATCTCTTCGTACCAGGTCTGGGGCGGGTTGGCCTCGAGAAATTCGGGCGTTTGACGCGTGCGCGTGGTGAACAGGTTGACGTAGCCTTCAAGCGTCGGCTCGAACACCACTTTGGGCGGGTAGCTGATCGCGTCGGCGGGCGACTTGAACCCGGTGAGCATGATCCACGCCAAGGGCACCATCGTGACCAGCGCGTAGATGACGACCATCGTTCCCGCGAACCATTTGGAGCGTTTCGACGGCTCGGTGACGGAGAAACTGCTCATTGGATTGTCTCCGCCTGTGAAGGGCCGCATGGGCCAAGCCCGACCTCGGGGGGGCGTGCGGGACCTGTGATTGGTGCGACGCGCTTCAAAGCATCAATGTGGGGCATGATATGCGCGACATCGCCGTAAGCCCTCCCGGGGGGGAGGTCGGGCTTGGCCCATGCGGGCCAGTTCCGAGCGAGTTGCAGCGTTCGATCTAGACCCATCTTCATCGTTCTTTTACCTTGTTCAAAGCTTTGACGTAGATCGAGGCGAGCCCGAACACGGTGACAAAGAGGATGATGGCGTAGGCCGACGCGTAGCCCGTGCGCCATTTCTCGAAGGCCTCGCGCTTGAGGTTGATAGACGTCAGCTCTGTCGTGGACCCCGGCCCGCCGCCGGTAAGCTGCACGACCAGATCGAACATCTTGAAATTCTCGATGCCCCGGAAGAGCACGGCCAGCATCAGGAAGGGCAGCACCATCGGAATGGTGATCGTGAAGAACTGCCGCAGCTTGGAGGCGCGGTCGACCTCGGCCGCCTCATATATGTAATCGGGAATGGACCTGAGCCCCGCGAGGCAGATCAGCATGACAAAGGGCGTCCACATCCACGTGTCCACGATGACGATGGACCACGGCGCCAATTGCACAGAGCCAAGCATCTCAAAGCTGGAGGGGTCTTTGCCGGTGAAAAAGGCGATGACGTAGTTAAAGAGCCCGATTTGCGGCTGGTAGAGGAATTTCCAGAAGTTGCCGACCACGGCCGGGCTGAGCATCATGGGTAGCACAATGATCGTGGTCCACAGATCGTTGCCCTTGAATTTCTTGTTAATCAGATAAGCCAGCGTAAACCCGATGAGCACCTGAAAGAAGATGGTCCAGAACAGGAAATGCGCAGTCGCCTGCATGTTCAGCCAGATGTCGCTATCGGTCAGGATGCGCTCGTAATTGCGCAAACCGACATTCTTGATCTCGCGCCCTGCGCGGTTGGCCTTGAAATCGGTAAAGCTGAGCCGGATCGTCCAGATCAGCGGAAAGATATTGATCGCCAGCAGCAAAAAGATCGTGGGGCCGACGAAGATCCACGCAATGGCGCGGTCGCTCAGGCCTTTGATCTTGCGCGCGACGCTGGGTGGCGTTGCTTGGGCGGCGCGTGTGGCGGGGGTGTCAGGCATTGGACATATCTTTCCCGGGGCGGGGTGGGTTCGAAACCCACCCTACCTGCTGTTTAAGATGCAGGGCGGGGGAGCCCCCCGCCGCACGTTTTCCTAGAGTTTGCCTTCGTCCTCGAAGACTTCGGTCCAGTCCTCGACCAGCGCATCCAGCGCTTCTTTCGCGGTGCCTTGATCGGCAACGATGTAGTCATGCAGACGTTTCTGCATCGCGATCAGCAGCTCGGCATAGGCTGGCTCTTGCCAGAAATCCTGCACCGACCCCATCGCTTGAAGGAAGTCACCCGCAAATGGCGCGCTGTCTTTGAAGCCCGGATCATTCAGCACAGAGTTATGCGCCGAATAACCGCCCAGCTCCCACCATTTCGCCTGAACATCGGGGTTGGCGAACCACTTGATATATTCAAGAGCCGCGTCCTGCTTGTCGGAATAGGCCACCACAGAGATACCCTGACCGCCCAGCGTCGAGCCTTCTTGGTTCTGCGGCGGGTTGACGAAGAAGTCGATCTTGTCGCCACCCACATCCGGGTCAGCAAAGAGGCCCGGGAAGAACGCAAACCAGTTCATCGCCATCGCGACCTGACCGGATTTAAATGCGTCGAGGCTCTCGCCCATATAGCTGTTGGTATAACCCGGAGGTGTCGCAGTCTCGTAGAACTCCTTGTAGAATTCCAGCGCCTCGACGGCTTCGGGCGAGTTCACAGCGCCTTCCATATCGTAGGAACCGGGGGTGTTTTCGTATTTGAAACCCCATGGATAGAGCGCCGATGTCACGCCCATTGTAATACCTTCCGAGCCACGCTCGGTGAAGATGGACGCGCCGTAGACGGTGTTGCCGTCAATCTCACGGCCCTGGAAGAACTGCGCGATTTCCAGCAGCTCTTTCTGGGTCTTGGGCTCAGCCAGATCGCGGCCCTTGGCCTCTTTGAAGGCGGCTTTGATATCGTCGCGCTCGAACCAGTCCTTGCGGTAGAACCAGCCGTTGGCGTCACCCATCGCAGGCAGCGCATAGTAGTTCGGCGTGCCTTTGGGCCATGTCGAATAGGCGTAGACAGTGGCTTCTGCGAAGTCGTCCATGCTGATGCCTTCGGCGTCGAAGAAATCGTTCAGCTTGACGTAATGGCCGTTCTCAGCGCCCCCGCCGATCCATTGGCTGTCGCCGATCAGCAGGTCGCAGAGCTTGCCGCCGGAGTTCAGCTCGTTGAGCATCCGGTCGGCGAAATTGGGCCACGGGATGAATTCAAAGCCCATGGTGTGGCCGGATTGGGCCTCGAACTCTTTGGACAGCTCGACCAGCGCGTTGGCCGGGTCCCAAGCGGCCCAGCACAGCGTCAGGTCTTCGGCCTGCGCTGCGGAACCCAGTGATGCAGCAGCCATGGTTAATGCGCTGACGGATGCCAGATGTAGTGATCTCATTGGTAGTCCTCCCAGTGTGCCCGGCTCTTACCCTTGGCCGAATCTTTCAACATGGGATCACGCTATTTGAGGTACGCACCTCAGGTCTAGCCCTTTTTGAGGTGCGTACCTCATTTATAGAGTCTCACAGGCTTAGTGATTTGATTTTGATGGAAAATTTTTCAAATGAGAAAGGCCCCGTGCGGGTGCAGGGGGCCTTTGAGATGTTTGGGCTGGTGGGTTGGAAACCCACCCTACGTGGCGGCAGAAACGGCCCGACCTGTCATGACTTTCACGAGGTGGGCGCGGTAATCGCCCGAACCGTGCAGGTCGTTGATCATGCCGTCGCCGCTGGGCGCATCAAGCCCCGCAACAGCGTCGGCAGAGAAATTCGCGCTCAACGCCTCTTCGGCGGCGGTCCAGCGGAAGACACCCCCTTCTGAGGCCCCGGTCACTGCCACGCGGACGCCGTCGGCGTATTTCGCGACAAAGACCCCCACCAATGCAAAGCGCGACGCGGGTTGGACGAATTTCTGGTAGTTCGACGCCTCGGGGATCGGGAATTTGACCTCCGTGATGATCTCCCCCTCGTTCAGAGCCGTCTCGAACATGCCTTGGAAGTAGTCATCTGCCGCGATCTCCCGAGCGTTGGTGACGATCGTCGCACCCGACCCAAGCGCCGCAGCAGGGTAGCACGCGGAAGGGTCGTTATTGGCCAGAGAGCCACCGATGGTGCCCCGGTTGCGCACGGCAGGGTCGCCAATATGAGATGCCAACCCGGAGAGGCCCGGATAGCTGCCATCTGCTGCAACCGCAACGTGAGGTGTGGCCCCACCGATGCAGAGCCGGCCTGCGTCATCCTTGCAGATGCCCACCATCTCGGACAGGCCAGCGAGGCTGACCAACATGGTGGGGCTGGCGAGGCGTTGCTTGAGCGTGGGGATGAGCGTCTGCCCGCCCCCCAGCGCCTGCGCCTCTTCCCCGCCAAGGGCTTTGACCGCATCCGCGATACTGCCCGGTTTCTCGATGTCAAAGTCGTACATAATCTATCCTTCCGAGCTTCACGATTTCATGGCGGCCCAGACGCGATCAGGCGTCAGGGGCATATCAATATGGGTGACATCCGTGTGGCCCGCGCGTTGCAACGCATCGACCACCGCACTGACCAGCGCCGGAGGGGACCCAATCGCCCCCGCTTCGCCGCAGCCTTTCACACCAAGCGGGTTATGCGTGCAGGGCGTGATCGACGAATGGTCCACGTTGAACATCGGCAAATCATCCGCACGCGGCATGGTGTAATCCATGTAAGACCCCGAGAGCAGCTGACCGTTTTCATCATAAGCGCAGTTTTCAACCAGCGCCTGCCCGATGCCTTGGGCCAGCCCGCCATGGACCTGACCCTCGACGATCATCGGGTTGATGATATTGCCAAAGTCATCCGCCGCCGAGAAGGCCAGCACTGTGACCTTGCCCGTTTCGGGATCAACCTCAACCTCGCAGCCATAGGCCCCCGACGGGTAGGTGAAGTTGGCCGGGTCGTAGAAGGCGGTTTCCTCCAGGCCCGGCTCGATATCTTCGAGCGGGTAGTTGTGAGGGACATAAGCCGCGAGCGTCACATCTCCCCAAGCGACCGACTTGTCGGTGCCTGCGACGGTGAACGCGCCGTCTTTCAGCTCGATATCGCCCTCGGAGGCTTCCATCAAATGGGCCGCGATTTTCTTGGCCTTGTTGATGATCTTCTCCGTCGCGCGCACCATGGCAGAGCCGCCAACGGCGATGGAGCGGGAGCCATAGGTGCCCATGCCCATCGGACCGCGACCCGTGTCGCCGTGGATGATATCAATCTGCGCCTCGTCCACGCCGATCATGTCGGCCACCACTTGCGCAAAGGAGGTTTCATGCCCCTGGCCGTGGCTATGCGACCCGGTCATCACGGAGATGGAGCCGGTGGCATTCACCCTGACCGTGGCACTTTCATAAAGCCCCGCCCGCGCGCCGAGCTGGCCCACAAGGTTGGACGGCGCGATGCCGCAAGCCTCGATGTAATGCGCGATACCGAAGCCGCGCAGCTTGCCGTTTTTCTTGCTCTCCGCCGCGCGTTTCTCAAAGCCCGCATGGTCGGACATCTCAAGCAGCTTATCCATCGTCGCGTGGTAATCGCCGGTGTCATATTCCACGGCCACCGGGGTGGCGTAGGGAAACTCGGTGATGAAGTTGCGGCGACGCAGCTCGATGGGGTCTATACCCATCTCGCGGGCGGCTTTGTCGACGACACGCTCCAGCTGGAACGTGGCTTCCGGGCGGCCAGCGCCGCGATAGGCGTCGACCGGCACCGTGTTGGTGAAGACCGCTTTCACGTTCACATAGATCAGCGGGGTCTTGTAATTGCCCGCCATCAACGTGCCGTGCAGCCATGTCGGAATGGAGGGCGCGAAGGTCGACAGATACGCGCCCATATTGGCATGGGTGTCGGTGCGCAGGGCGAGGAATTGCCCGTCCTTGTCCATCGCCAACTCGATCTTGGTGACGTGGTCGCGGCCATGGGCGTCTGACATGAACGCCTCCGAGCGCGAGGAGGTCCATTTCACCGGACGCCCCACCGCTTTGGCGGCGAAGGTGCAGAACGCCTCTTCGGCGTAATGGTAGATTTTCGCACCAAATCCACCTCCCACATCGGGAGCGACAACGCGCAGCTTATGCTCAGGGATGCCCAGCACGAAGGCACCCATCAGAAGCCGGATCACATGCGGGTTTTGCGAGGTGGTGTAGAGCGTGTAATCATCGGTGGAGCTGTCAAACTCCGCGACGGCAACACGCGGCTCCATCGGGTTGGCGACGAGCCGGTTGTTTTTCAGCTCAAGCGTGGTGACATGGTGCGCGCCCTTGATGGCAGCGTCCACCGCGTCGCGGTTTTCCTCCACGAAGCCCCAGTCGTAGCAGAGGTTCGAGGTCAGATCGTCATGCACCTTGGTCGCGCCGTCTTTCAGCGCGTCCTTCATGTTGAGGACCGGCTCAAGCTCTGTGATGTCGATCTCGACCGCTTCGGCCGCATCACGTGCTTCGGACAAGCTGTCGGCCACAACCACAGCAATCGGATCACCCACATGGCGCACTTTGCCTTCGGCCAGCACGGGGTGCTTGGGCTCTTGCATGACCTCGCCAAAGCGGTCGGTCACTTGCCAGCCGCACGGCACACCGCCGACGCCTTCGAAATCAGCGGCAGTAAACACTTTCTCCACGCCAGGCATCTTTTCGGCCGCACTGGTGTCGATTGAGTTGATCGTCCCATGCGCCACATCCGAGCGGATGAAATAGGCGTAGGCCTGCCCTTGCAGGTTGATGTCGTCGGTATATTTGCCCTTGCCGGTCAGAAACCGCAGGTCCTCGCGCCGTTTGGAGCTGGCGCCGATGCCTTCATCTTTTGGCATAATTATTCCTCCCTATATGGTGGGCTCAAAGCCCGCCTTACGTCACTAAAGTCCACATTGTGCGATGCGTTTGTTGCCAGCGTCGGCAATCCGCAACTTCCAGCCACGGTCAAACTTCACGCCATCGCCGCGCATGGTGTCCGAAATTGTCTTACAGATTTGTTTGGCCTCGCCTGCCGATGTCGCAATTTTCACATCAACAGAGGTCGCCTTCACGCTGACCGCGCATTTGGCTGCCAGCAATTCCAAGGAATCCAGCCAACGGCACATTTGCACCGCGTTAACATAGCTGTCTTCCAAGCTGGCTTGCGCCGAGAATGGCGCGGAAAGAGCCACGACCGTGGCGAGTACGAACCGCACCCGCTATTCCGCCGCTACGGCGGGGACGTCTTGTCCCGAGGCCGCCATGATCGCTTTGACAATGTTGTGGTAGCCCGTGCAGCGGCACAGATTGCCCTCAAGATAGGCGCGTATCTCAGCCTCGGAGGGCTTGGGGTTGTCTTTGAGCAAAGCCGCCGCCGACATCACCATGCCCGGCGTGCAAAAGCCGCATTGCAACCCGTGATGCTCTTTGAACGCGGCCTGGATCACCGAGAGCGAGCCATCCGCATTGGCCATGCCTTCGATGGTTTTGACCTCCGCGCCGTCGGCCTCAGCGGCAAACATGGTGCAGGATTTCACCGCCTCGCCATTCACATGCACGACGCAGGCGCCGCATTGCGAGGTGTCGCAGCCGATATGGGTGCCCGTCATGTGCAAATCGTCGCGCAACAGGCTCGACAGCAATGTCCGGCCTTCCACCGACCTAGAGACGGTTTTCCCATTCACCGTCAAAGTTACTTTCGTCATATTTTCCTCCCTAGAAAATCAATTACGAGACCAGACGTTTGAACCACCCTTTCCTGGCTGTTTCCTCCTCGGCCTCTGTTTCGTCTTCGTCCGGCTCCTCCAACGCGTTTTGGAACCGGGTGAAAAACTCGTCCGCCATCTTTTTGGCAAACCCGTCAATGATGCGGCTGCCCAGCTGGGCCAGCTTGCCGCCGACCTTGGCCTCGACGTCGTACTGCAAAACCGTGCTGTCGCCGTCAGCGTCGAGCCGCACATCGGCCCCGCCCTTGGCAAAGCCCGCAGCCCCACCCTTGCCGGCACCCACGATCTTGACGCTATGGGGCGGCTGCATCTCTCGCAGCTCGACCTCGCCTTTGAACGTGGCCTTCACCGGGCCGACCTTCTGGACCACAACAGCCTGAAACCCGTCCTCGGGGGAGCCGGTCATCTCCTGACAGCCCGGCACGCATTCCTTGAGAACATCGGCGCTGAGCAAAGCAGCCCAAACGGTGTCGATATCGGCCTTGATGGTGCGGCTGTCAGACAGGTTCATGTGCTGGCGAATTCCTTATGAAGGGCTGGCAGATGGGGTTTATCCCGAAAGCTTAAGAAAAATTCTCCGCAGGTCCACCAGTTTATCGGCTTGACCCGCGAATAGGCGGGCGATCCGGCTCACCCTTGCGTGAGGTGGCGGCGCGCCTCGGCGACCACCCCGGCCAGCGGCTGGTCTATGCTGATCACCGCCCCGGCCTCATCCGCTTGCAACTCTTCCAGCGCCGCGAACTGGCTGTCCAGAAGTGCTGCCGGCATGAAATGGCCCGGCCTGTTGGCGACGCGTTTGGCCAGCACCGGCTTTGGCGCGGCGAGGTGCAGGAAGGTGACGGGCGCGCCTGCATGACGGCGGATGATGTCGCGGTAGCTGCGTTTGAGCGCAGAGCAGCCGATGATCGCGGGGCCTGTTTGGGCCGCGAGTGTGCGGCCAACCTCGGCCAGCCATGGCGCGCGGTCCACGTCATTGAGCGGCTCCCCGCGCGACATCTTGGCGATGTTTTCAGCCGGGTGCAGGTCGTCGCCATCAAGGAAGGCGATCTCGCCACTCTCCGCCAGCGCCTGCCCCACGGAGGTTTTGCCGCAGCCAGAGACGCCCATCAGCACAAAGAGCCTGCTCACAGCGAGGCCGTGATCCCGCCATCCACATAGAGCGTGTGGCCGTTCACAAAACTCGACGCCCCGGAGGCGAGGAAGACGCAGGCCCCGACCAGCTCGTCCACATTGCCCCAGCGCCCGGCGGGGGTGCGTTTTTCAAGCCATGTGGTGAATTCAGAATCAGCCACCAGCGCGGCGTTGAGCGGCGTGTCGAAATAGCCCGGCGCGATGGCGTTGCATTGCAGCCCGTGCCGCGCCCAGTCGGTGGCCATGCCCTTGGTCAGATTGGCCACCGCCCCCTTGGTCGCGGTGTAGGGCGCGATGCCGGGGCGCGCCAGCGCGGTTTGCACGGAGGCGATGTTGATGATCTTGCCCGCCTTGCGCGCGATCATGTGACGCGCCACGGCCTGACCCACATGAAAGACGGAGGCGACATTGGTTTGCAGTAGCTTCTCGAACGCATCGGCCGGGAAATTCTCCAGCTCCGTGCGGTGCTGCATGCCCGCGTTATTGACCAGAATGTCGATGGCACCGTGCTCTGCCTCAAACCCGTCAATGGCGGCGCGGACCGTATCGTGGTCCGTGGCATCAAAGGCCAGCATCTGCGCGTCACCGCCGATCTGGGCGCGCGCGGCCTCCAGCTTAGCGGTGTCACGCCCGTTGAGGATCACCTGCGCGCCTGCCTCGACCATGCCCTTGGCCAGCGCAAAGCCGATGCCTTGCGAAGAGCCCGTAATAAGAGCGCGGCGGCCGTTGAGAGAAAACAGGTTTGACATGGCGCGGCGCGTCCTTTGTGTGCTGGATTGAGCGCGAAAAACTGTTACCGATGACAGGGTAAGTCAAGCGCGAACCGCCCGCCTGTTTGGAAGAGAACCCATGAAAGCCATCGTTGCCCATGCCGCCAAAGACCTTCGGCTGGAGGAGCGTGACCCGCCCAAGCCCGGCGCGGGCGAGGTTTTGATCCGTCTGGCGGCGGGGGGCATTTGCGGGTCGGACCTGCATTATTACGCGCATGGCGGCTTTGGCACGGTGCGGCTGCGCGAGCCGATGATTTTGGGGCATGAGGTCTCCGGCGTGATCGAGGCGTTGGGCGAGGGCGTTGCGGGGTTGAAGACAGGCCAGCTGGTGGCTGTCTCCCCCTCGCGGCCCTGCGGGGACTGCGACTATTGCCGGGAGGGCGCGCAGAACCATTGCCTGAACATGCGGTTCTACGGCTCCGCGATGCCCTTTCCACATATCCAAGGCGCGTTCCGCGAGATGCTGGTGGCAGACGCCGCGCAATGCGTTGTGGCCGACGGGCTGACCGCCGCTGAGGCCGCGATGGCGGAGCCCTTGGCCGTGGTGCTGCACGCGGCGAAACAGGCGGGCGATTTGATGGGCAAGCGGGTTCTGGTGACGGGCTGCGGGCCGATTGGCTTGCTGGCGGTGATCGTCGCCAAGGCCGCAGGGGCGGTCGAGATCGTGGCCACGGATATCACGGAATTCACCACTGACATGGCCCGCAAAGTCGGCGCGGATGCAGCGCATAATGTGGGCAAGGTGCCGGAGGCTTTAGCGGCTTATACAGCCGACAAAGGACATTTCGACGTGCTGTTTGAATGCACCGGGGTGGCGGCGGTGGTGGGTTCTGCGGTGCCTGCGCTCAGGCCGCGCGCGACGATGGTGCAACTGGGATTGGGCGGCGACATGGTGCTGCCGGTCCAAGCAATGACGGCGAAAGAGCTGGTGCTGAAAGGCTCCTTCCGCTTCCACGCGGAATTCGCCAGCGCGGTGGCCCTGATGCGCGGCGGGCAGATTGATGTGACGCCCTTGGTGACCCATTCCAAGGCGCTTTCGGAGTTTGGCGAGGCGTTCGAGCTGGCCTCCGACCGCAACGCGGCGATCAAAGTGCAGATCGCGTTTGGCTGAGCGCAAACTGGCAGGGGCCATGACAGAGCAAAAGACCGCATGAAAATTGAGATCATCGACGACCAGCCCGTGATTGACGCGCATGACCTTGGTCCGCTGCTGGGGCTTGAGCCTGCGGTTGTTCAAGCGAAGATGCGGCAGGGCGAGATCACCAGCAAATATGAGCTGGGCCAGGACGAGGATGCCGGGCGGTTTCGGCTGACGTTTTACTATGCGGGAAAACGCGTGCGGCTGACCTGCGCGCAGGACGGCACGGTGATCAGCACAATCTGCACGGAGACGGGGGCCAGATAGCGGGCGGTTTTTCGTCCTGTGTGGGGAATGGTGCCTCAAGAGGGACTCGAACCCCCGACCTTGTCCTTACGAAGGACCTGCTCTACCAGCTGAGCTATTGAGGCGGTCTGGGCGTGAACGGCCTGTTTTGGCGACGTTTACCCCCGCGACGCGGCGTTGATTAGCACCGGTGACGTGGGGAGTGAAGACCAAATCTGTCGGGGCCAGACCTAGACCTTCTCCTCTTTTTCGGGCGTGTCAGCAGGGGTGTCCACCTCGGACGGCTCGACCACAATCACCTCGTGATCGGGCTCGACACTGTCCTCGTCAGGCGCGTTAGTCTTGTCCTCGATGGCGCCGACGATCAGGGGCAGCATTTCAACGCCAGGATTGGCGCTGACCTCGGATTCAGGCGGCGAGCGCCAGCTGAGCGTGTCGAAGCTTTGGCAATTGTTGCACACGGGCTCCCAGCCGCCATGCACCTGCTGGCAATTGTCACAGACCCATTGCGGGCCGCGCGGGGCGGCGAGCGCCTTGGCCAGCCAGCCGCGCACCACGGCATCCTCATCCCCCTCACCGCGCGAGATCGCGGCCATGATGGTCAGCGAGCGCGCCGTTGGCTCGGAGGTCACCAGATCACCCAAAGTGCGCTTGGCCTCGGGGAAATCCTCAGCGGCGATGTTGAGCTCAGCCATCAGCATTTTCGCCTCGGGATGGTCCGGCCGCGACTTGATCAGCGCCTTGAACCGCTTGATGCGGGCCTGTGGCGTTTCCTCTGGCTCGATGGTGGCGAAGGCGGCGGCCAGCTCGGGATGCGGCTGCGCGTCCCAGGCCTTTTTCAGCACGCGGGTGGCGTAGCGTTTTTTGCCCTGCTCCACATAGGTGCCAGCGGCCATGATCGCGGCGGGGATCAGGTCAGGCGACAACCTATTGGCCTCAATCGCGGCCTCGCGGGCCTCGATCGTGTTGCTTTCGGCGACCACGTCCTTGGCCTCCGACAGCGCCAGAACCGCGTCGCGGCGCTTATGCACATCGCGCGGCAAGGAGCCGTATTTCAGCTTGGCATCCAGCGTCTTGCGCGCGCCGGTCCAATCCTCGGAGCCTGCTTGCAATTGCAACAGCAGGTCCTGCGTTTCTTCGTGTTTCGGCTTCAGCGCAAAGGCCTTTTCAGCCAGCTTCAGCGCGGTGTCTGTGTCGCCTTCGGTCAGCTTTTGTTTCATGATACCGCGCACACCGACAAACCGGGTCCGCTCGTCGGTCAGCAAGCGTTTATAAACCTCTTGCGCCTTGCGCGTGTCGCCGGATTGCTCGGCGGCTTGGGCGGTGATCAGGTTGGTCAGCTCGGGCCGTTTGAGGTATTTCTCGGCTTTGGCGGCCTTCGCCATCGCGGTGCGCCCCTCGCCGGAGGCCAAGGCCATCAACCCATCGGCCAGCGCCTCGAACCCTTTGCGTTCCCGGTTGCGGTCAAAATAGCGCGAAATGGCGGTTTCATCGCCGTTGAGGAAACGGAACACAGCGACCAGAAGGTTCAGAATTTTCAGCAATACCCAGAACGCAAAGAGCAGCACCACAAGGCCCAGAAGGGCAACCATTGGGGTCAGTGTGAACTCCGTGTTGGCCACGGAAATGCTGACCTCACCGCTGGTTTCCAGCAGCTGCGACACGCCCATCGTGGCCAGCACGATAATCCCAACGAAAATCAGAATCTTGACCAATGACCAAATCATATACTTACCCCAATTCCCGTCCTAATTGCTGTTCAGCGCGTCGGTGACGGCTGTGAATGCGTCAACGGCGCCCAAACGCGCCTCCGCTTGCGCCCGCCAGTCGGCAAGCGCGGCCTGCGCCGTTTCGGGCAGCGCGTCGATCTCGTTCAGAGCTGTTTGATAATCTTCCGCTTTCACGGCCGCCTCGGCACGCGACAAGACCGCATCCGCGCTATCGCCTTCCTGCGGGGAGAGCGACCGGGCGTTCAGCTGATCCTGAAAGAACAGCTTGAGACGGCTTTGCGTGTCGTCGCCGGCCTCCTCGCGCACGGCTTGTGACAGCGCGGCGCGGGCTGCGGCAGGAAACGCGCCGCTGACCTCTGCAGAGGTGGGCGCGCCATCGGCAGCGACAGCGGCCAAAGCGGCGGGCACCTCGACGGCGGGAGCCACCACGTCAAGGGCTTCGGCAAAAGGCTCACCGCTGAGCAGCGCCAGCCGGATTTCCTGCGCCGCACCACGCGCTTTCACGCGGGCCTCCGCCTGTTCGGCGGTTTCTTGTTGCGCGGCGGCGGCCTCCATCTGCGCTTTGGCGTCATCGGCCATGCCCGCAACGGTGGCTTGCAGCTGGGAGATCTCCTCCTTCTGCGCATTCAGCAGGATTTGCACGTCATCTGGCAGCTTGGTGCTGCCATCGCCCTGGGTCAGCTCATCAAGGCGGGTGTTGAGCCCGTCAATCCCGGCTGTGAGCGCAGTATCGGTCTCAGAAAGCGCCGCAATCTCGCCCTCCAGCGCCTCTTGGGTCGCAGCGATGCTGGCTTGGGTCTCGGCAGTGGCGGCCTCCATCGCGGTGCCTTGCGCGGCAACCGTGTTTTGCAACTCGGTCAGAGCGCTGTTGTCCTGCGGCTTCCAACCTTGCGGGAAGAACATCATGGCCGCGCCGAACCCGATAGCGGCCGCAATAATGCCACCCAGAACGGAGCCAAACAGGCCACTTTTGGCGGGCGGAGGCGCATCCACAGGGGCCGGGGCCGCCTCGGGGTTTTCTTTTGGCTCTTCTGTGAGCTCTGGCTCTTGGGTCTGTTCCAGCTCTGAGGTCGACTCTGGTTCGGCGTCGCCTTTTATCGGCTCAATCTCGGGGAAACTGCTTGCCTTGCTGACAACGTCATCGCTGGCAGGCTTTTCAGAGAGCGCCTCATTGGCCTTTGCATCAATCGCATTTGCATCATCGGCCATTGAAGACGTCTCGGACACCACCTCCGCGTCGATTACATCATCTCGCGTGGAGGCGTCGGACTTGGCCTTGCCTGATTTCGCAGCTGGTGTTTTGGATGATGATCGTTTCGATGATTTTGCCAATTTAGCCATTCCTCTGAAACACCGGGCAACGAGTCGCCCTCTAACGTCCAAGGGCGAGCATAGCGCGGAACCTTCCAGACCCTCAAGCTGATCAAGAGGGGAAGAATTCCGCCATTTTGTCCAGCATTGCCTCCGCCGTGGGCACTTTGGCGATGGAAATATGGCCAAACCGGTCCGCGTCAAGAGCGTCTCGCACCGCTTGGCTGAGGCAAATTGCATGGATTATTGCCCGTCTGTCGGCCGGAAGCGCTTCTTGCAGCACATGCGCCGAGCGCGGCGAGAAAAGCGGCGCCAAGACCGCGCCGGGCTGGCGCAAAATGTCGCGGGCCTGCGGGTTTAGATCAAGCGGGCGCTGGTCATAGACGGCCACCCGCGTCACCTCGCCCGTGACCTGCCCGGCCACATGCACCCCGCTGGGATGCAGCAAAGGGCCAAGGTCCGGCATCTGCGCCAGAAGGGAGTTGAGCGCGGTGATATCGCCGCCCGCAGAGCGCGCCTGCAACCCGGCGTCCTGTGCCGCGCGCGTGGTCTTGTCGCCGACGCAATAGGCGGGCAATCCGCTTGGGCCGCCGATCTGGCGATACGCCGCGACACCGTTTTGGGAGGTGAAGACCAGACCCGCATAGGCGCTGAAGTCAATCTCGGGCGACAGTGCCACCATCTCAAGCACAGGCGAGATGACGCAGCATGTGTCAGGGCCGAAACGCGCCGTGACCTGCGCCGCGAACTCCTGCGCCTGCGCGGCTGGGCGGGTGAGCAGGATCGGGATCATCGTGGCGGCAGCATTGTAAGGCGCATGGTGCGGTGTTACCCCGTGGCCATCATGCACGCAACACACCTGACCGAGCCTGCCCGGACGCTGACCCTTCTGGGGCTGGAAAGCAGCTGCGACGACACCGCCGCCGCCGTGGTCCGTGCCGTGCCGGGGCAGAGGGCGGAGATACTCAGCGCCAAGGTGGCCGGGCAGACGGAGCTGCACGCGCGCTTTGGCGGCGTCGTGCCTGAGATTGCCGCCCGCGCCCATGCCGAAAAGCTGGACCTGATGGTGGAGGCCGCTTTGGCCGAGGCCGGGATGGATCTGAGCGAAATGGACGCCATCGCCGTGACCGCCGGGCCGGGGCTCATCGGCGGGGTCATGTCCGGCGTGATGTGCGCCAAAGGGCTGGCGCTGGGGTCTGGCAAACCTTTGATCGGCGTGAACCATCTGGCGGGCCACGCGCTGACGCCGCGGCTGACGGATGGGCTGGAGTTTCCCTATCTGATGCTGCTGGTCTCCGGCGGGCATTGCCAGTTTCTTGTCGTCCGCTCTGCCACCGAATTCACCCGGCTGGGCGGCACCATTGACGACGCGCCCGGCGAGGCGTTTGACAAGACCGCCAAGCTGATCGGCCTGCTGCAACCGGGCGGCCCGATGATCGAGCAGGCCGCGTTGAGCGGCGATGCCACCCGCTTCCCGCTGCCGCGTCCTTTGCTGGACCGGGAGGGGTGCGACATGTCCTTCTCTGGCCTGAAAACCGCCGTGCTGCGGGCGCGGGACGCGCTGGTGGCCAAACAGGGCGGGCTTTATGTGCAGGACCAGCACGACCTTGCCGCCAGCTTTCAGGCCGCCGTCAGCGAAGTGCTGGCCGAGAAAACCCGCCGCGCGCTGCGGCTGAGCGGCGCCCCGGCCATCGCCGTGGCAGGCGGGGTCGCGGCCAATAAGGTGATCCGCGCAGGGCTTGAGGCCGTCGCCGCGGAGACGGAGACCCGGTTTCTTGCCCCGCCTTTGGCGCTGTGCACGGACAATGCCGCGATGATCGCTTGGGTCGGGATCGAACGGCTGCGGCTGGGCTTGGTGGATGACATGACGCTGGCGGCCCGGCCACGCTGGCCACTGGACAGCACCGCACCCGCTATGTTGGGATCGGGCAAGAAAGGGGCCAAGGCATGAGCAAGATCATCGTTGCAGGTGCGGGCGCGTTTGGCACGGCTTTGGCGCTGGCATTGGAACGCCCCGTCACCTTGACCGGGCGCAATATGGACGAGATCATCGCCACGCGGCGCAGCCCGAGGCTGCCTGACGTGCTGCTGCCCGAGCGGATGACCCTGACCGCCACGCCGGACGTGGGGCCGGAGGATATTCTGCTGGTCGCCATCCCGATGCAGGGCATGGACAGCTATTTGGCAGGTTTGGGTGCCGTCCCACACGCCGCGATTGCGTGCTGCAAGGGCATTGAGTTGAAAACCACACGCGGGCCCTCGGCGGTCATCAGGGACCGGCTGGGTTGCGCCTCGGCGGTGTTGACGGGCCCGAGCTTTGCGTCCGACATCTCGCAAGGCAAACCCACCGCGCTGACGCTGGCTTGCGAAGACCTTGCCTTGGGGGGCGAATTGCAGGCGCTGCTCTCCTCCGACACGTTGCGGCCGTATCTGTCGGACGACCCCGTGGGCGCGGAGCTGGGCGGCGCTTTGAAAAACGTGGTCGCCATCGCATGCGGCATTTGCATGGGCGCGAGGTTAGGCGAAAGCGCACGGGCCGCGCTGATGACGCGCGGCATGGCGGAGACGCACCGGCTGGCCTTGAAACTGGGCGCAAAGCCCGAGACGCTTTACGGGCTGGCGGGCTTTGGGGATTTGGCGCTGACCTGCACATCGGCGCAGTCTCGCAACTACGCGTTTGGCTTCGCGCTGGGCGCAGGCGAGACGCCAGCGGAGGGCAAAACCGTCGAGGGCCGCGCCACGGCGCTGGCGACGCTTGACCTGGCGCGCGCGCATGGGCTGGACATGCCGATTACGCAGGTTGTGGCGGGCATTGTCGGCGGAAAACTCACGCTGGCCCAAGCGTTGGACGCGTTGCTGAGCCGCCCACTGACGACAGAATAAGGGAGAAAGATCATGGCCTATTGGCTTTTCAAATCGGAAACCTCGACCTGGTCCTGGGACCAGCAAGTGGCCAAAGGCGACGCGGGTGAGGAATGGGACGGCGTGCGCAATTATCAGGCGCGCAACTTCATGCGGGAAATGAAAATCGGCGATCAGGGGTTTTTCTACCATTCACAAAAAGATCGAGAGATCGTGGGGTTGGTCGAGGTGATCGCGGAGGCCCATCCCGACAGCACGACTGAGGATGAGCGTTGGGACTGCGTAGATATCAAGGCGGTCAAGCCGCTGAAAACGCCCGTGCACCTGGACGATATCAAGGCGGAGGAGCGTCTGGCCGAGATGGTACTGGTCAAGAACTCAAGGCTGTCGGTGCAGCCTGTGACCGCGCAGGAATGGAAGCTGGTGTGCAAAATGGGCGGGCTGTAGTGGCCGCAAGCGAGACAGGAAAGGGGACGCCAACTTTCGTCAACATCCCCTTCTACCCCACACATGGGTATCGCACCGCACGTATTAGAAACTGGCTAAACTCATACGATTGTCGGCGGTGTAGAAGCAAATGAATTACCCGGTGCATTTGTTCCAAAACCATCTCAAATTCTCATAAAAAAAGCGCCCACCCCGGAAGGCAGACGCTTTTTCCAATTCGGATCGCGAAAGAGCTTAGCCGTAGACGGACTCTTTGTTGAAGTGCTTGGTCAGCATGTAATAGATCACGGCGCGGTATTTGTTGCGCTCGGATTTGCCATACGTCTCGATGCAGCTGTTGATGGCGTCCATCAAAGCCGGGCTGTCAGAGAGACCCAACTTCTTGATCAGGAAGTTGTTCTTCACGGTTTCCAGCTCAGCGGGCTGGCTGCCAGCCACGGTGGAGGCATCCGCGTTGTAGATCGCAGGGCCGCAGCCGATGGTGACTTTGGTCAGCAGATCCATGTCAGGTGTCATGCCGCATTTGTTCTTCAGATCATCCGCATAAAGCGCGATCAGGTCTTCTCTCTTGCCCATTTGAGCTCTCCCACCAATAAAAAGTGTCCGGCCGTTCAACCCGGCCTTACGGGCGCAATCTAAAGGCTAACCGAGCCGAAACAAAGGAATTTCTCGCCCACTTTTCCCCGTAGGCAAGATTACGTCGCCTTTAGGTCAACGGCACGTCCCCCACCCGCGCGACTGCAAATGGAAGTGGTCGGCATGTAGCGCGTTGTATTCAGGGCCCAAAGTGGTCTCGAACCATTGGCAGGCGCTGTCGCGGACCTCTTCGAAAAAGGCGCGCTCGCGCTCCCAATCTGCCTTGAGGCTCAGCGATTTGCCGCTGTCGAGCACAAAGCCGGAGACGTCAATCGCCTCCGCCGTGGCATGCAGGCTCATCCGGGTGGTGGCGCCACGAATGGCGCGGCAATTATAGCTGGAGAAATGGTTGATCCGCGCAATGCCTTCCCCGAAATGGCGTTGGGCGGCGGGTTGCAGGCCTTGGCGTTCCCACATGGCCAGACGCAAGGCGACGGCGCAGGTGGTCTCAAGAGGGGCGAGGCTGGCCTGACCCGCCCCGGAGAGCCGCATCCGGTTGGCAATGCCGCATTGTGGGCTGACCTCCAGCGGGTCCATGGGCTGGGCGTTTATGTCCGAGGCTTGCACCACCTCCCGGCAGAGCTGCGGATCATTTGCCGCCGCGTCCAGCTTGTAGGGCGTCAGCAGCGTCACCGGGTCCTCCAGAGAGAGCCGCTTGGTGGGGTTCCATTCGCGCGGCAAAGGCGTGTCCGGATGCACCGCCAGTTGCCAAAGGCAAAGCGCCACCCCGCAGACAAGCAAGGTGGCGCTGAAAAGTCCCGAAAGAGCGCGCATTTAGTAGCGGTAATGCTCCGGCTTGAACGGGCCGTCCGGCGACACGCCGATATAGGAGGCCTGCTCTGGATCCAGCTTGGTCAGCTTCACCCCGATGCGGTCGAGATGCAGGCGGGCCACTTTCTCGTCCAGATGCTTGGGCAGGATATAGACCTCGTTGCCATAGGCGTCGGTGTTGGTCCACAGCTCGATCTGCGCCAGCACCTGATTGGTAAACGACGCCGACATCACGAAAGACGGATGGCCCGTGGCATTGCCCAAGTTCAGCAAACGGCCCTCGGAGAGCAGGATCAGACGATTGCCCGACGGCATCTCGATCATATCCACCTGCTCTTTGATGTTGGTCCATTTGTGGTTCTTCAGCGCGGCCACCTGAATTTCGTTATCAAAGTGCCCGATATTGCCGACGATCGCCATGTCCTTCATCTCGCGCATATGCTCGATGCGGATCACGTCCTTATTGCCGGTTGTGGTGATGAAAATGTCGGCTGTCGCCAGCACATCCTCCAAAAGCACCACCTCGAACCCGTCCATCGCAGCTTGCAGCGCGCAGATCGGGTCCACCTCGGTGACTTTCACGCGTGCGCCCGCACCGCGTAAGCTGGCAGCGGAGCCTTTGCCCACATCGCCGTAGCCCATCACGACGGCGACCTTGCCTGCCATCATCGTGTCGGTGGCGCGGCGGATGCCGTCAACAAGGCTCTCTTTGCAGCCGTATTTGTTGTCGAATTTCGACTTGGTCACTGAGTCGTTCACGTTGATCGCCGGGAAAGGCAGCTGGCCTTGCTTCACCAGATCATAGAGGCGGTGGACGCCGGTGGTCGTCTCTTCCGACACGCCCTTGATCTGGTCGCGCATCTTGGTGAACCAGCCGGGGCTGGCGGCCATCCGCTTGGCGATCTGCTGTTTGATGACCTCTTCTTCTTCCGAAGTCGGCACGGCCAGCACTTCTTCCCCCGCCTCGGCGCGCGCGCCCAGCAAGATATAGAGCGTCGCATCGCCACCATCGTCCAAAATCAGGGTGGGGCCGTCGGGGAACATGAAGGATTTGTCCAAATAGTCCCAATGCTCTTCCAGAGATTGGCCCTTGATCGCAAAGACCGGCGTGCCGCCCGCCGCAATCGCCGCCGCCGCGTGGTCCTGCGTGGAGAAGATGTTGCACGACGCCCAGCGCACATCAGCGCCCAACTCGACAAGAGTCTCGATCAGCACGGCTGTCTGGATGGTCATATGCAGGGAGCCCACAATGCGCGCGCCTTTGAGCGGTTTGCTCTCGCCATACTCATCACGCAGCGCCATCAGGCCCGGCATCTCTGTCTCGGCAATATCAAGCTCTTTGCGGCCGTAAGCAGCCAGCTCAATGTCTTTTACGATATAATCATGCGCCATGTTCTGCGTCCTCATGTCAATTTGCGCCTGCGGTAACAGCATTCGGCCTGTAGCTCAATGCGGCAAAGCGGGCAAAAACCGGTTCCCTCGGGCCATGTGGGGCGGGTAAGTACTGGATGAAAGATCGTTTTGAAGGGGCATCGCGATGGCAAAACAACCCCGTGCATGGCAGCGCATGTTGTCGGGCCGCAGGCTGGACCTGCTGGACCCCACCCCGGTAGATATCGAGATCGAGGACATTGCTCATGGGCTGGCTTTCGTGGCGCGCTGGAACGGCCAGACCCATGGCGACTACCCGTATTCCGTGGCCGAGCATTCGGTGCTGGTGGAGCGGCTTTTCACCGCCGCCAACCCCGCGGCACCGATGAAATGGCAGCTGGCCGCCTTGCTGCACGACGCGCCCGAATATGTGATCGGCGACATGATCAGCCCCGTCAAAGCCGCAGTGGGGCCGGGCTACGGCGAACTTGACGATCGGCTGACCGCCGCCATTCATTTGCGTTTCGGGCTGCCCGCCACGATCCCGGTGGCGGTGAAAAAGCAGATCAAAGCCGCCGACAAGCTGTCGGCCTGGCTGGAAGCCACGCAGATCGCAGGGTTCTCGGTGGAGGAAAGCAATCGCTTCTTCGGCGCGCCCAAATCGCAAATCCCGCTACCCACCACGCTGACACCGCGCCCGCCAATGCAGGTCAAAGCCGACTTCATCGCCCGGTTTGAGGAGCTTTGCCCATGATCATTCGTCGCGGTTTAATGTCAGATAGGACGCAACTGACCGAGATCCTCAACGCCGTGATCGCCATTGGTGGCACCACGGCCTATCTCAGCCCTGTCACATCCAGCTTTTTTGATCCGCTGATCGACAGCGACACGCAAAAAACCTTCCTGCATGTCGCGGAAGCCGAGGCTAAGTTGCTGGGTATGCAATGGGTGCGGGTCATGGAGCCGGACGATATGGGCAGCATCGCCACCTTCACGCGGCCCGGCACAGCGCAGAAAGGCATTGGCTCTGCCTTGTTTCAGGCGACATTGGCAGCCAGCAGTGCGGCAGGTTATGATCAGCTCGATGCCACCATCCGCGCGGACAATACCGGCGGGCTGGCTTACTATTCCAAAATGGGGTTTCAGGACCATTCCGTCAGCAAGGCGCAACCGCTGGAGGATGGCACGAAAGTGGACCGCATCCATAAACGCTTAAAAATCAACACGTCTCATTAAGGTTAACGCGCCCTGTTCAAAGGACAGACACCCAGCTTCTTTCTGCTAAAAATATGCAAATCCAACACAAGCCAAACGCGTGCCGCTAGCCATCTGACGCGCTGGCGCGCAACCAATCGCGAAAGATCTTCAGATCGGCAGACATTACGCCGGGCCGGGTCAGGATGTAATAGGCAAGGTTGGATTTCTGCGCCTCGAACACGCTGACCAGACGGCCTGCGGCCAGATCAGCCTCCACCAGCGCGCGGCCTTGCAGGGAGAACCCGTAACCCGCGCGCGTGGCCGCCAGCACCATGGTGTTCATCGTGAACTCCGTCTTTTGATCGGGGGGAAATTCCAGCCCCTGTTCGGCCAGCCACGCGCGCGGCTCCGCGCGGCCCACCTCGTGCAGCCATTGCTGTTTGCCCAGCGCTTCGACGTCGCCATAAGGCACGTTTGACGCCAGTTCCGGCGTCGCCACCACGACGTTGCCCGCGCTGACCAGATATTCGGCTTCGACCCCGTCCCAACCGCCGCGCCCGTAGCGGATGGCCATGTCGAACCCGTCGCGTTTCAGATTGACCATCTCATAACCCGGCACCATCGCCAGCTTGATCTTGGGATGCTCCGTCCAGAACGCGCCGATGCGCGGCATCAGCCAGTTTTCGGCAAAGCTGGGGGTCATGGCGATTTTCAAAGGCTGTTCCGCGCCAAAGCTGCGGGTCTGAGCCACGCCTGCGGCGATCTCGGCAAACCCGTCCGAAAGCGCGGCGGCCAGTATGCGCCCCGCCTCGGTCAGCGCCATGCCGCGCCCCTCGCGGGTCACCAGCACCTGATGCAGCTCCGCCTCAAGGCCGCGCACATGCTGGGCAATCGCGGCATGGGTCACGTTCAGCTCCCGCGCGGCGGCGGAGAAACCGCCAAGCCGCGACATGGCCTCGAACGCGCGCAAGGCCGACAGCGAAGGGACATCGCGCCAATTCATTATATGAAAGCTCCACTTACATATGAGAAATCATAGTGACTCGGTTATTCCCAACCATACTGCCATAAGAGGATAAGACCTCACAACGGAGAACCAAGCCATGCTTTCAATTATCGCAGATATGATGATGACCGCCACCCGTCAGGACAATGTCCGCTGGCGCGACCCAAAGGACCAATATGCGGACCGTTTCGTGTCTGACCCCGCCCGGCGCGACGCGGCCCGTGCGCGGCGTCACAACCCCTATTCCTACTTCCAGTGATCCAAAGGAGACTCTGATGCTCAGCATTTTCGCAAGATTAAGCCTCAAGCCAAAGCCACCAGTTCAGGGCACCCGCACCAAACGGCGTGACGGTGACACATATGTGCCTTTGATCAAGACCCTGTGGTGAGCAACGACGGAGGGGTCTCAGGCCCCGCCGCAGGTCAGCCCGGCGCTGCCGGTCGGGCTGGACCAGCCCCGGAAATCGCCCGCGGTAAAATAAAGCGTGGTCTGGTCCGGCCATGTCACTGAAGTCAGCGCGCCACAGGCCTCCTGAGAGACCGGCCCGCTGCCCACCAGCCGCGTCATCGCCGGAATGGCAGAATGATCGGTGCGGCCAAAATCAATGCGCCCCGGCTGGCCTGTGACCTGAATGCCGCCCGCATCGGGCACAAACGCAATGGGCTGGGTTTTGACGGCAGGCGGCGCGACCCCGGCTGGCGCACAGGCCCCAAGCGCGATCATCGCCACCAGCAGAGCCACCGCGCGCGCCATGCTAGCGCGGGCTGCGTTTGGCAAGGATGCGCTGCAAGGTGCGGCGGTGCATGTTCAACCGGCGCGCCGTTTCAGACACGTTGCGGTCGCACAGCTCATAGACACGCTGAATATGCTCCCAACGCACCCGGTCAGCGGACATCGGGTTTTCGGGCGGCGGGGGCCGCTCGTCGCTGCTGGCCAGCAAAGCGTTGGTGACGTCATTGGCATCCGCAGGCTTGGACAGGTAATCCGTGGCCCCGATTTTGACGGCCGCCACGGCCGTGGCAATCGCGCCATAGCCCGTGAGCACCACCACCCGCGCGTCGGGGCGGCGTTCGCGCAAGACCTCGACCACGTCGAGCCCGTTGCCGTCTTCCAAGCGCAGGTCAATCACCGCATAGGCCGGGGGCCGCGCCGTGGCGATGGCCTTGCCCGCAGCGACGGTTTCCACCGCCTCGGGCTCAAACCCGCGCTTTTCCATCGCCCGCGCCAGACGGCGCAGAAACGGCTCGTCATCATCGACAATCAGCAGGGAGCGGTCCTCCCCTATTTTGGCAAGCGTGCTGTCAGCCATCGCGTCGACCTTTCTGAGCTTTCACTGCCCCTTAGGTAGGGTGCACGACCCCGTCGGTCAAATTTTCAACGAGGCACGCAGAATGCTAGGAGGTCGCCGCCGCATAGCAGGCCACGGTTTCGGCCATTTGGTCCGGACCCACGTCGCGGCGGAAGAAGTCGACAAAACCATGTTCAGGCAGCACCAGATAGGTGAAGGTGGAGTGGTCCACCAGATAATCATCCCCGCCGCCCGGCTGCTTGCGATAGAAGGTGCGGTAGGCCTGACTGGCCGCCTTGACCTGCTCCGCAGAGCCGGTGAGCCCGATCATCTTGGGATGCATGATATCGGCAAATTCGCCCACCACCTGCGGCGTGTCGCGCTCCGGGTCGATGGAGATAAAGACCGGCGTCGCGGGGACCCCCATCTCCTCCAGAATATCCACCGCCTCCGCATTACGCGCCACATCCAGCGGGCACACATCCGGGCAGTATGTGAAGCCGAAATAGACCAGCGACGGCTCGGTGATCACGTCCTGCTCAGTGACCTCGACCCCTTCGCCGGAGACCAGCGTGAACGGCCCGCCAATATCGCCCCCCGCGACAGCCCCCTGGCTGCATTGCGCGAACTGGTCGCCCTGCGACCCGCCCAGCAAGCCCACGCCCAACGGCACCGCAATCAGCGCGGCCAGAGCGCCGCCAGCCAGCCAGACATAGGACTTTTTCATCAGAGATCTCCGGTTGCGATAGGTTGCCACGTTGATCCGCCATCTGCGCTCCAGTATCAATCGGCCATTATGACGCTGCCCTTCACGATTTCTTCATGACCGACCTGTCCGCAGGCATAGGCGTCTCAAGCGCCCGGCAAGGCGTGGTGCGGCTGCGCACCCTGATCATTTTGCGCTGGCTGGCGATCTTGGGGCAAGGGGCCGCGATCTTCACGGCCAGTCAGGCGCTGGACCTTGATATACCGCTGGCCCTGTGCATCGCCGCGGTGGGGGCCTTGGTCGTCTCCAACATTCTGGCGATTGTTTTCTACCCCAATAACCGCTGGCTGGCCGACCGCGAGGTGCTGCTGACGCTGCTGTTTGACCTCTCGCAGCTGGCCTTGCTGGTCTACCTCACCGGCGGGCTGAACAACCCATTCGCCCTGCTCATTCTGGCCCCTGTCACCGTGTCGGCCATGACCTTGCGGCTGGGCTCCACGCTGCTGGTGGGCGGGCTTGCGGTGATCCTGATCTCCACCCTCGCGGTCTTCCATTTGCCGCTGCTCACCGTTCAGAGGACCGTTCTTGAGATGCCGCAGCTCTTTGTGGCGGGGTTCTGGGTCTCCATCATGATCGGCATCGTCTTTCTGGCGATCTATGCAGGCCGCGTGACCTCTGAGACCCATTCGATGAGCCAGGCCCTGATGGCCACCCAGATGGCGTTGGCCCGCGAGCAAAAGCTGACCGATCTGGGCGGGGTGGTCGCCGCCGCCGCCCATGAGCTCGGCACGCCCTTGGCCACGATCAAACTCGCCAGCGCCGAGCTGCAGGAGGAGCTGCACGGCCAGCCGGACCTCTATGAAGACGCGCAACTGATCAGCCAGCAGGCCGATCGCTGCCGCGACATTCTGCATTCGATGGGCCGCGCGGGCAAAGAGGACCTGCACCTGCGCAGCGCGCCCCTACTGGCCATTATCGAGGAGGCCGCCGAGCCGCATGCGAACCGCGGCAAAGCCTTGCATATCGACGTGGCTGGAGACACGCCCGACGACGCCCGCATGCCGATTATTCTGCGCAAACCGGAGGTGATCCACGGGCTGCGCAACCTGATACAGAACGCCGTGGATTTCGCTGCGCAGGAGGTCTGGCTGGACGCCAGCTGGGCCGAACACCACATCACCATCCGCGTGATGGATGACGGCCCCGGCTACCCGGTGGACATGCTGGGGCGCATCGGCGACCCGTTCGTGCGCCGCCGAAAGTCTTTGCAAGAGACCATCGCCCGCCCCGAATATGAAGGCATGGGGCTGGGCCTGTTCATCGCAAAAACCCTGCTGGAGCGCAGCGGCGCAAAAGTCAGCTTCGAGAATGGCGCGCCGGAGAGCGGCCAGCAATTGGAGTGCCGGGGCGCGATTGCCGAGGTGACCTGGCCCACATCCGCGCTGCTCAGCCCGACCAATAGGGCCTCTGATGCGCTGGGGCAAAACCAGCCGATCCAGATTTAAGGCGGCGGGGCCCGCCCCTTTCGCGCCCTTTTAGCATCTGCATTTAACGGGCCATTAACCAGCATATGGTTCTTTTTGCCGGTCTGCCGCCAGCAAAGGATTCTCTGCCCATGACCTTTCTTTTTGTGCAACCGATTCCGCTGCTGTTTTTCGGAGGCCTGGCCCTCAGCCTGATCGGCCTGCTGGCACTGCGACACTCTTCCGGCCCCAGATCTGGCACCAGTTCTGGCGAGCCCGCAACCACCGACCTGCAAGAGCTGACCTTTGAAGGCGGCATGCTGGTCGACGCCTGCCCGCGCGCCCGCGCCGCCCTGTCGCATGAAGACCTTGAGGACGGCCCGCTGACCCGGCTCAGCGAGCGGCTGGCCGATATTTTCCCCGGCTTCACCCATTCCTTCGCCGCAGCCCAATCGGAGAACGCCCGGTTCGAGCTGTCTGACGTCACCACGGACGGGCCGATCTCCGTGAAGGTGGATTGCCAGCCAAACCGCACGCAATTTGCCGTCACCGGCCTGCCGCATCTGCTGGCCCGCAAAGTGCTGGTGGACCGTGCCGTGACCGACGCCAATGAGCGTGAGCTGACCGTATTGCGCAACACAGTTTCGACCTCCCCGGCGGTGATCTGGCGCGAAAGCAGCATGGGCGAGATTGACTGGGTCAACAGCGCCTATCTTGAGCTGGCCGAGGGCGTGGATCCCGATGACAACACGCTCTGGCCGCCAAAGCGGCTGTTTGACGGCGCATCCATCACCCCGCCCGGCGAGACGCCGCATGCCCGCCGCGCGCCGCTGACCTTGCAGGACGGGACCACCAGATGGTTCGACATAACCTCGCATGGCCACGGCAACACCACGCTGCATTACGCCTGCGACAGCTCCAAAACCGTGCAGGCCGAAGAGACCTTGCGGAACTTCATGCAGACCCTGACCCAGACCTTTGCCGCGCTTCCCGTGGGCCTCGCCATTTTTGACCGGTCCCGGCAGTTGCAGCTGTTCAACCCAGCCCTGATGGAGCTGACCACGCTGGAACCCGAATGGCTGGCCGCCCGGCCGACCTTATATGACGTGATCAACCGCATGCGCGAAAAGCGGATGCTGCCGGAGCGCAAGGATTTCAAGGATTGGCGGCGCAAGCTGGTGGAGCTGGAAAACTCCGCCGTGAATGGCACCTATCTGGAGACCTGGGTGCTGCCCACCGGCCAGACCTATAAGGTCACAGGCCGCCCACATCCCGAAGGGGCCGTGGCCTTCCTGATTGAAGATATCAGCGCGGAGATCTCGCTGACCCGAAAATTCCGTCGCGAGCTGGAAGTCAGCCAATCGCTGCTCGACAACCTGCCGCAAGCCATTGCCGTCTTCGACGCCGCAGGCAACCTGACCCTGTCCAACGAGGCCTATTGCACCCTGTGGGGCACCGACCCCGAGCTGGTCCTGCAACAAACCAACATCGTGGAGGCCAGCAGCCATTGGCAGGCCAAAAGCCTGCCCACCCCGCTTTGGGGCGACGTGCGGGAATTCGTCTGCCACGCAGGCGAACGCGCGGAATGGCACGGCTCGGCTGACCTCGAAGACGGGCGGCAGCTGGCCTGCCAATTCATGCCGCTGGCGGGCGGTGCCACGCTGGTCAGCTTTGAAGAACCGGACGGCGTAAGCGACCCGCTGCCGGAGCTGACCCGCCTGACCACCTGATCAGTCCTTGCGGGCACGGCGCGGTGCGGTAAAACTCACCCGATGACAGTGCCTGCCCCCCTCACCCTGACACTCGCGTCGGAAGCACAAACGCACCGGCTGGCCGCTGCGCTGGCCAAACTGGCCGCCCCCGGCGTCACGGTATTGCTGGACGGGCCGGTGGGCGCGGGCAAAACCACGCTGGCACGCCATGTCATTCTGGCGTTGCTGGCCCAGACGGGACAGGTGGAGGACGTGCCCTCCCCGACATTCACCATCGTGCAAACCTACGAAGCCGGCCCGTTGGAGATCTGGCATGCCGATCTCTACCGCCTGACCTCCACGGCTGAGCTGAACGAGTTGGGGCTGGAGGCCGCGTTCGACACCGCCTTTTGTCTGGTCGAATGGCCCGACCGCATTGGCAAAGACCGCCCCGACGCGCTGACCATTGCGCTCGGTTACGGCAACGGCGAGAACGAGCGCACTGCCCTGATTACGGCGACCGGAAGCGCGCAGCCCGTGTTGGACCGCCTCAAAGAAAGTCTGTCGCAATGAGTGCCCGCAGCGACGCAATGGCGCTGTTTTTGACCCTGTCCGGCTGGGGTCAGGCGCGGCGAAGCACTCTGGCGGGCGACGCCTCCAACCGGCGCTATGACCGGCTCATCCACCCCGAACTGGGCCGCGCCGTGCTGATGGACGCGCCCCCTGAAAAGGGCGAGGATATCCGCCCGTTTATCGCCATCGCCACCCATCTGCGCGCCGCCGGGCTGAGCGCGCCGAAACTGCTGGCTCGGGACGAAGCGCTTGGGTTCTTGATCCTTGAAGATCTGGGCGACGACCTGTTCGCCCGTGTGCTGGCCAAGGATTTGAGCCTCGAGGCAGAACTGTACGAGGCCGCCATTGACGCGCTGCTCGTGGCCCAGAACCACCCGATGCCCGAAGGCTTGGCAGAATACGGCGCGCCGGAAATGGCGCAAACCGCGATGCTGGCCCCGGACTGGTATCTGGCCCACACCACCCCCGTCAGCGACGGGCAGCGCCATGCGTTTCACGACCTGATCGGCGGCCTGCTTCAAGCGCAGCTGACCGCGCCCTTCGTGCTGGTCCAACGCGACTACCACGCCGAAAACCTGCTTTGGCTGCCGGAGCGCAACGGCGTCGCCCGTGTCGGGCTGCTGGACTTTCAGGACGCCATGCGCGGGCCTGCGGCCTATGACGTGGCCTCCTTGCTGAAAGACGCGCGGCGCGACGTCTCCGCGCCCGTGCAGGAGGCCACCCTGACCCGCTACATCACCCACAGTGGTGCCGCGCCTGAGGCCTTCCGCGCCAGCTACGCCCTGTGCAGCGCGCAGCGCAATCTGCGGATCATCGGCGTGTTTGCGCGGTTGTGCATCCGGGACGGCAAGCCGCAATATCCCGACCTGATGCCCCGCGTCTGGGCCAATCTGCAAAGCGATCTGGTCCATCCCGCGCTTGCTGATCTGAGCGCATGGGTCGACGCGCATATGCCGCCGCCCACGCCCGAGATAATTGCCCAGATCAAGGCCGCCCATGTCTGAGACCCTCACCGACATCCTGATTTTCGGCGCGGGCTTCGGCACCCGCATGGCACCCTTAACGGACAGCCTGCCCAAGCCCTTGGTGCCCGTCGCGGGCAAGCCACTGATCGACCACGCGCTGGCGCTGGCCCGCGCGGACGGCCTGACCCCGCATGTCAACGCGCACTACCGTGCGGCGCAGTTGCAGGCCCATTTGGCGGGCGACGTGACGCTGCATGTTGAAGCCCCGGACATTCAGGAAACCGGAGGCGGGCTGAAAGCGGCTCTGCCCAGAATGGCGGGCGACCCGGTCGCGACGTTGAACTCAGACGCTGTGTGGCGGGGCCCAAACCCGCTGGGCCTGCTCCGCGCCGCGTGGCGTCCGGAGATGGAGGGGCTTTTGCTGCTCGTCCCGGTTGCTCAAACCGTCGGTTTCACGGGCGGCGGCGACTTCAGCTGTGACGCGCAGGGCCGCATCATTCGCGACAAGACCGGCGCGGTCTACACCGGCGCGCAGTTGATCCGCCGCTCGGCCTTTGACGGCGTGCCGGACGGCGCGTTTTCCCTCAACGTAATCTGGGACATTTTGCTGGAGCGTGGCTCGCTTTTTGGCGCGTCATACCCCGGACATTGGGCCGATGTCGGCACCCCTGCTGGCATCCCTTTGGCAGAGGAGATGTTGCGCGATGTTTGACCCACAACCCGGCCCTCGGGTCTTTGGCCTGCCCATCGGCGTCGATTTCGCCAGCGCCTTGGTGGATGGCGTCACGCGGCGCACGCGAGGCGCAGCACCTGAGGCGCTGGCCCGCGTGGTGATCTACGTCAACACATCGCGCATGCAGCGCCGCATCCGGCAGTTGTTCGAGGCGCAGGGCGCGCGGCTTTTACCGCAGATCAGGCTGATCACCGATCTGGCCCGCGACCCGTTGCATGACCTGCCGATGCCCATAGACGGGCTGGAACGGCGGCTCGATCTGGCGCGGCTGGTGCGGCAATTGATCGAAACCGACGAGACCCTTGCCGCCACCCATGCCGCTTATGATCTGGCCGACAGTCTCGCCGCGCTGTTTGAGGAAATGCAGAGCGAGGCGGTCTCCGCTGAGGCGATTGCGGGGCTGGATGTGGGCAAACACTCCGCCCATTGGGAGCGCAGCCAGAAATTCATCGGGCTGGTACACAGATATCTTGGCCCCGACGCATCGCTCGACACCGAGGGGCGGCAGCGCGCGGTGGTGGAGGCCTTGGCCCATGAATGGCGCACCAATCCGCCGGACCATCCCATCCTGGTCGCGGGCTCCACCGGGTCGCGCGGCACCACGCGGGCCTTCATGCGCGCCGTGGCCAAGCTGCCGCAAGGCGCGGTCCTGCTGCCCGGCTTTGACACCGCCATGCCCCCCGCCCTGTGGTCCGCGCTGGCCGGAGACCCAGACGGCCCGCCGCCCAGCGAAGACCACCCGCAATTCAGATACGCCAAGCTGATACAGGAACTCGAACTGGGGCCGGGGGAGGTTTTGAGCTTCACCGATACCACGCCCATAAGCCCGGCGCGGAGTGCGCTCGTCTCCCTCGCGCTGCGCCCGGCCCCGGTGACGGATGCATGGCTGGAAGAAGGCCCCGCGCTGGAAGGCATCGCGCAGGCGACCGAAGGCCTGACCCTGCTGGAGGCCCCCACCCCGCGCGCCGAGGCATTGTCCATCGCGCTGCGCCTGCGCCAAGCCGCCGAAGACGGCACCCGCGCGGCGCTGATCACCACGGATCAGACATTGACGCGGCAGGTTTCAGCCGCGTTGCAGGCCTGGCGGATTGACCCCAATGACAGCGCCGGGGCGCGGCTGGATCTCAGCCCGCCGGGGCGGCTCTTGCGTCAAACGGCAGCCTTGATCGGAGCCGATATCGGCCCCACCGCGCTGCTGGCGCTGCTCAAACACCCGCTGATTTACGGGCCGAACCGCTCCGCACATCTGTCGCGGACGCGGGATTTGGAGATGAAAGTGCTGCGCGGCGGGCCTCCGGCCTTGCGGCGGGGCCATTGCGAGAAATGGGCGCAAGAGCGTGAGGCGGAGGATCCCGGCGCGCTGGGCTGGCACGAGTGGATCTGGTCCTGCCTTGAGGCGCTCACAGCGCTGAGCCATGACGACCTGACCCAGCTGACACGTGACCACGTGGCCCAGACGGAGGGCCTGACCCAAGGCCCGGACCCGCAAGACGCGGCGCATCTGTGGCTGAAATCTGCGGGCGAGAAGGCGCAGGAGGTGATGACGTCGCTGCTCAGTGCCGCCCCCTCTGCGGGCCGCTACAGCCCCGCCGAATACCGCGATCTGATCTTGGCGCTTTTGTCACGGGAAGAGACGCGCGATCCGTTTTTCTCCCATCCTGACATCATGATCTGGGGCACGCTGGAGGCCCGTGTGCAGGGGGCGGATCTGGTGATCCTTGCCGGGCTGAATGACGGCACATGGCCCGCCATGCCAGAACCCGACCCGTGGCTGAACCGCGACATGCGCCGCGCGGCCGGGCTGCGCTTGCCCGAGGCACGGATCGGGCTGTCAGCGCATGATTTCCAGCAAGGCATCGCCGCGCGCGAGGTCTGGCTGACCCGCGCCACCCGTGACAGCGAGGCGGAAACCGTGCCGTCGCGCTGGCTCAACCGGATCACCAACCTGCTGACCGGGCTGTCTGACGAGGGCAAGGCCGCCCACGCCGCCATGCAAGAGCGCGGCAATCGCTGGCTGGAGAGGGCGCAGAGCTACGACACGCCGCGCCTTGGGCTACCAAAGGCTCCGCGCCCCGCCCCGCAACCGCCTGTCGGGGCGCGCCCGAAGCGTCTGTCCGTCACCAGTATCGAGACGCTGATCCGCGATCCCTATGCCGTCTACGCGCGCCATATCTTGGAGCTCCGCCCGCTGAAGCAGCTGCTGCCGGAGGCCGATGCAGCACTGCGGGGGGTGATCATCCACAAGGTGCTGCAACAATTCATTAAGCAGCACAAAGACGGCTTGCCCGACAACCCTGAGAGCGCCCTGCTGGAGCTTGCCGAACAGGTGCTTGCCCGCCACATCGCGTGGCCCGCAACGCGCAGCTTCTGGCTGTCCAAACTGGCCCGCGCGGTGCCGTGGTTTATCCAGACTGAACGCGCCCGGCGCACGATTGCCACGCCCATTGGCTTTGAGGCCGAAGGGTTTCGCACCAGCGCCAAGCTCGATTTCACCCTGCGCGGATTTGCCGACCGGGTGGACCGCGACGCCACCGGCGCGCTGGTGCTCTACGACTACAAAACTGGCGTGCTGCCGACCGACAAGGTGCAGAAAAACTTCAACAAGCAGCTGCCGCTGCTGGCCGCCATTGGCGCCGCAAACGGGTTCGCAAAATTCCCCAGCAACGCAGTGCGGCAGGCCAGCTATATTGGGCTGGGCTCCACGCCCGACGAGGCCTCTGTCGAGGCAAATCCAGACGAGCTGGCCAAGATCTGGTCCGAGCTCGAAGAGCTGATCGCGCAGTACCAGAACCCCGATCAAGGCTACGCCGCGCGGCGCGCGGTGCATGAAGACCGCTGGGATCAGGACTACGACCAGCTGGCGCGCTACGGCGAATGGGACCTCACCCAAGCCGCGCAACAGATCAGGGTGCAGCCATGACCGACGACGCCACCCGCGCTCAAATTGATGCGGCGCTTCCCAACCGCTCCACGTGGTTGTCGGCCAACGCGGGCTCTGGCAAGACCCGGGTGCTGACCGACCGGGTGGCGCTGCTGTTGCTGCAAGGCGTGATGCCGCAGCGGATCTTGTGCCTGACCTACACCAAGGCCGCCGCCTCCGAGATGCAGAACCGGCTGTTCAAGCGGCTGGGCACTTGGGCGATGATGCCCGACGACGCGCTGACCACCAGCCTGCTGCATCTGGGCGTGGCCCGTGGCACGGTCAATTCAGAGACATTGCGCGACGCGCGCAGGCTGTTTGCCAAGGCGATCGAGACGCCGGGTGGTCTGAAAATCCAGACGATCCACTCCTTCTGTGCAGCACTATTGCGGCGGTTCCCGCTTGAAGCGGAGGTCTCGCCGGGCTTTGCCGAGATGGACGACCGCTCCGCCCGGCTGCTGCGCGCAGACGTGCTGGAGGCGATGGCGCAAGACATGCCCGACGCGGTGCGCAACTTGGCCGCCAAGTTCACCGGGGAGGCCCCGGACGCTTTGCTGGCCGAGATCTCGCGCCATGCCGACCTGTTCGACAAAACGCCTACGGAGGCTGAGCTGCGCCAGATGGCCGGGCTGCCCGACGGGGTGACGGCGGACAGCATTTTGCGAGACACCTTTGACGGCGGCGAGGCCGCGCTGGTTAAGGACATGATCCCGTTCTTGCAGCAGGGCAAAGCATCGGACCAAAAACTTTCGCAACAGCTCTCCACTCTGGATTTGAACAGCCCGTCACTGGTAACCATAGAGACGTTGGAGCCTCTTTGTCTGGTGGCCTCCGGCAAGAACCTTGGCAAGCCCAAATCATACCCTCCGACGGCTGATGCGAAGAAGATAATGGGGTCTCTGTCGGAGCAATGGGCCGACTTGCAAACCCGCGTCGCTGACGCCCGTCCCTTGCGCATCGGGCTGGCCTCTTTTGAGCGCAACGCGGCGCTGCATGGATTTGCCAAACCTTTCCTCGACCGGATGGCCACGGCCAAGCAGCAACGCTCCTGGCTGGACTTTGATGACCTGATCCGCAAGGCGCGCAGGCTGCTGACCGACCCGTCCGTGGCCTCTTGGGTTTTGTTCCGGCTGGATGGCGGGATCGACCACATTCTGGTGGACGAGGCGCAGGATACCTCGCCGGTGCAATGGGAAGTTATCCGCCTGTTATCAGAAGAATTTTTTAGCGGAGAGTCCGCCAGCGACAAGCAACGCACGATCTTTGTAGTGGGCGACAAGAAGCAGTCGATTTACTCGTTTCAGGGCGCGGATCCGGCGGAGTTTGACCGCCTGCGCGACTTCTTTGACACCCGCTTGGCCCAGATCAAAGCGCCTTTCGCCAATCGCGAGCTGCTCTATTCCTTCCGCTCCGCCGCGCCGGTACTGAGGTTGGTAGACGCGGTCTTCACCGAAGAGCTGCGCAAGGGCATGGGCGGGCCGTTGGAGCATAAGGCGTTCAAATCTGATCTGCCGGGCCGGGTGGACCTTTGGGACTGGATCGAGAAGGCCGAAAAAGAGGATGACAAGCCGTGGTATGACCCGGTGGATACGGTGGGGGAGAACCACCATTCCGTGCTGCTGGCCAACAAGATTGCCGACCATATCCTACGCCAGACCCAATGCGGGCAGATCACGCAGATCATCCGCGAGGACGGTTTCGACAGGCCGGACACGCGGGCGATCCGGGCCAGCGATTTCCTCATTCTGGTGCAATCGCGCTCGGCCCAAGGGGGCCTGTTTCACGAGATCATCCGCGCCTGCAAGGAGCGCGGTTTGCCTATGGCGGGCGCTGACCGGTTGCGCGTGGGCGGCGAGATGGGCGTGCGCGACCTGATGGCGCTGCTGGCCTTTCTGGAAACCCCGCAAGATGATCTGGCGCTGGCTGAGGTGATGCGGTCCCCACTTGGGTGCGTGTCGGAAAGTGGTCTGTTTTCATTGGCTTACGGGCGGTCTGGCTTGCTCTGGGACCAGCTGGACGCGCGGAAAACCGAGTTTCCTGAGCTGCACGCCATGCTCACCGACCTGCGCGACAAGGCCGATTTTGAACGCCCCTATGAGCTGCTCGAACGCGCGCTGACCGTGCATGGCGGGCGCGAAAGACTGCTGGATAGGCTGGGTCTGGAGGCCGAGGACGGGATCACCGCGCTGTTGGATCAGGCGCTGCAATATGAGCAAAGTGAGGCGCCGAGTTTGACCGGGTTTCTGACCTGGTTGGCGACGGATGATGTGACGATCAAGCGGCAGATGGACAGTGGCGGGGATTTCATCCGGGTGATGACGGTGCATGGGGCGAAGGGGCTGGAGGCTCCGATTGTGATCCTGCCGCAGACCGGGACCACCAAGAATGAGGTCCGTGCCGACATCCTCGATGCCGGAGGAAACGCACTGTGGAAGGCCCGCGCGACGGAGGCCACCGAGCTGCAATCCCAGATGGTTGAAGCCAAAAAAGACCTGCAATTTCAAGAACGTATGCGTCTGCTCTATGTGGCGCTGACCCGCGCGGAAAGCTGGTTGATTGTCTGTGGATCAGGTGATCCTCCGAGCAAGGGGGAGACGTGGTACGAGATCAGTGAGCGTGCGCTGGAAAGCCTTGGGGGGACGCCGAAAGACGGCGTAAAACTGCGCTTGGAGCAGGGGAACTGGCCACAAGAGACCGCGCCGCGCGGCACACAAGATGTAGTGGGTCCAAAAGCGCTGCCGGGATGGGCGCGCCGGGCGGCGGAGATGCCAGTCAAACCGAGCGAGCCTCTGTCGCCTTCGAATTTGGGCAGGGCGAAGACGGTGGCGGGGCGGCCTGAAGGGTTGTCCGAGACCGACGCCAAGGCGCGGGGCACGATGATCCATCTTTTGCTGGAAACCCTTGCAAATAAAGATATATCTCAGCGCCAGGCCGTGGCGGACCGCTTATTGGCGCGCCACAAAAACCCACTGGACGAAGACCTGCTTGCGCATGCCGCGCGGGTTTTGGATGCGCCCGAGCTGGCACATCTGTGGACCGGGGATGCCTTGGTCGAAGCGCCTGTTTCTGCCCCCCTGCCCGAGCTGGAAGGGGCCATGATGAGCGGCACAATCGACCGGCTGATTGTCGCGCAAGACACTGTTCTGGCTATAGATTTCAAGTCCAACCGCATGGTGCCAGATCGTGCTGAGGACACGCCGGAAGGGGTGCTGCGCCAGCTTGGGGCCTATGCGTCGGCCTTGGGGCAGATCTACCCGGAGAAACGCGTGGACACGGCGGTCTTATGGACTCAAACCGCTCAGCTTATGACGCTACCACACGACATCGTGAGGGATGCGCTGCGCCGCGCCCATACATCTTGACGCCCGCGCAAGCCGTCCATAGGTTCAGCACCTGATCGATTTTTCATAACCCCTGGAGGGAAGCCCATGGCCACTGTTGCCGTTACCGATGCCACGTTTGATGCCGAGGTCCGCAACTCGGATGTCCCTGTTATTGTTGACTTTTGGGCGGAATGGTGCGGCCCCTGCAAGCAGATCGGACCCGCGTTGGAAGAGCTGTCAGCGGAGTATGACGGCAAGGTCAAGATCGTCAAAGTGAACGTAGACGAGAACCCGAACTCGCCCGCTCAGATGGGTGTGCGCGGGATTCCGGCGCTGTTTATGTTCAAGGATGGGGAAGTCGTCTCCAACAAAGTGGGCGCGGCCCCCAAGGCGGCGCTGGCAAGCTGGATCGACGAGACCGTCGCCTAGTTTTACCCCATTTTGTACAAAACTTTTCGGGCCAAAACCCAAAATGTACAAAACTCCAGCAGGGATCTGTTGGGGTTTTGTTCATTTTTAGGGGTGCGTGCGACGGTTGCCGCGAGCCCAAGCGCGCAGGTCAGTGATTCATCGCATTGATCACGGTTGAAAAATCCAGACCGTCAACCAAGTGCATCGACCATTCAGGGAAATGGCGGGCACTAACTTCCTTTTCGTCAATCACCTTGAACCCGGCGTGGCGAGGGTCGGTGCGGATGATGTCGAGCAGGGCGCGGACCTCGTCGGCCTCCCCTTCGAGGCATTGGCAGAAATTGCGGCCATTGTAAGCGAGCGCCCCGGTGATGTTGCGGGCGCGGTTGGCGTCAGCTGCATGCGCGACGATCTCGTCCACATCGGATTGCTTAATCGCGGACATGGCCGTGCTGAAATAAACTGTCCTGATCATTCTCTTCTCCTCCCAGGATCTTAAACCTTTTGGCAGATAGGGCTGTTGGAACCGGTTTCCATAGTCATTGACAAGAAAAAAGCCCGGCACCATGGGGTGCCGGGCTTCGCTTCTCAGGCTGTGAAAGGGAGGTCAGCCTTTGGAAAACTCTGGGTAGGCTTCCATGCCCAGCTCGGTGGTGTCGAGACCTGTGATCTCTTCCTCCTCGCCGACCCGGATGCCGACCGTGGCTTTCAGGATGAACCACACGATGGCAGAGGCCACGACGGTGAAGACACCGACAACCACGATCGAGTAAAGCTGCGTGCCCAGCGACGCGTCACCATTGGTAAAGACCACGGCGATGGTGCCCCAGATACCAGCGAACAAGTGCACCGGGATGGCGCCGACCACGTCGTCGATCTTCAGCTTGTCGAGGAACGGCACCGCGAAGACCACGATCACACCGCCCACGGCCCCGATCAGCGTTGCCACACCCAAAGTAGGGGTCAGCGGCTCTGCGGTGATCGAGACCAGCCCGGCCAGCGCGCCGTTCAGGATCATGGTGAGGTCAGGCTTTTTATACAGCACCTGCGTCAGGATCAGCGCCGCGATGGCCCCGCCTGCTGCGGCTGCGTTGGTGTTGGCAAAGATGCGCGAGATGTCAGCCACATCGCCCACCGTGCCCATCGCCAGCTGCGAGCCGCCGTTGAAGCCGAACCAGCCCATCCACAAGATGAACGTGCCGAGTGTCGCCAGCGCCAGGTTGGAGCCGGGCATCGGGATAACCTTGCCGTCTTTATACTTGCCCAGACGTGGCCCAAGGATGATCGCACCAACCAGAGCGGCCCAGCCACCCACAGAGTGCACCACGGTGGAGCCAGCGAAGTCCAAGAAGCCCATCTCGTCAAGGAAGCCGCCGCCCCATTTCCAGCTGGCTTGCAGCGGGTAAATGATACCGGTCAGGATCACGACGAAAATCAGGAAGGGCCACAGCTTGATCCGCTCCGCCAGCGCACCGGACACGATAGACGCGGTCGCCGCACAGAACATCAGCTGGAAGAAGAAGTCCGACCCGGTGGAGGCGTAGGAATAGTCATCCGCGCCCGCCGCATCGACGCCGACGGCCTCAAGCACCGCCACCGCCGGGAACAGCGCCGAGAACACCCCGTCCATAGCCCAGTCGCCCAACGGATACATCAGGTTGTAGCCGACAAGGTAGTAAGCCACCGCCGCCAATGAGAAGAGCGCCATGTTTTTCGTCAGCTGCATGGTGACGTTTTTGGACCGCACGAGGCCGGCCTCGAGCATCGCAAAGCCCGCCGCCATCCAGAACACCAGAAAACCGCCCACAAGGAACAGCAGGGAGTTCAGGATGAAGACCATATCGGTTTGCAGCACGGCCGGGTCGACCGTGTCCTGCGCGAGCGCAGCGCTGGCGGGCAGCAAGGCCGCCACAGCGCTGAGTGTAAGAATACGTTTGAGCGTCATTTTGATAGGTCCCCGTTCAGATCGCGTCATCATTGGTTTCGCCGGTACGCACCCGCACCGCCTGGCTCACATCGAGCACAAAGATTTTGCCGTCGCCGATCTTGTCGGTTTTGGCGGTGGTGGTGATGGTCTCGACCACCTGATCGGCCATAGCGGCGGAGACGACGATCTCCAGCTTCACCTTCGGCACGAAATTCACGGCATATTCAGCGCCACGGTAGATTTCGGTATGGCCGGACTGGGAGCCGAAGCCCTTGATCTCGGTTACCATCATCCCGCGCACCCCGATGGAGGTCAGCGCCTCGCGGACCTCCTCCAGCTTGAATGGTTTGATTGCAGCAATAATCAGTTTCACTGTTCTTCCCTTCTTGAAGCCCCTCGCCCCAGAGCGGGGGCAGGCGATGACGGTAGAAACAGCGCTGCAGCCGCAGCATTCAACGAGTCGTGATCAAAAACCCGGCATGAATCCGGCCCTTAACCAGAATATTTGCACAATTATTAGTCATTGCCCAAATATTAGGCGATCAATGTTCGCCGCAACCGCAAATTTCCCCCTACATCTACCGCCCCGCACCCCCTATCCTCGCAAGGTGAGAGCAGGACCCCATTAAGAGCAGGTCAACATGAGCAATTCGGGCAACCGCAAGCCGCCTCTGGTGGCCGACAAACGCTATGCCAAGCCGAAACCGGCCCCAAAGAAGGCGGCCAAACCCGCCAAGCGCAAACCGGCCCCCCGCAAAGCCCCCAAGAAGCGCGGCCTCATCGGCTGGCTGCTGACCCCGTTCCGCGTGCTGTTTCGCATGATCTGGGGGCTGACCTGGCGCATCGGCGCGGTGGCGCTGCTGCTGCTGGCCGGCGCCGTGGCCTATACCTACACCGCCCTGCCCGAGCTTGAAGACCTGCTGGACGGGCGCACCCGTGGCTCCGTCACGCTGCTCGACAATGAGGGCGTGGTGTTTGCGTGGCGCGGCGATCAGTTTGGCGGCGCGGTTGCCGCCACCTCCGTGGCCCCGGACCTGAAAAACGCCATCATCGCCACCGAAGACAAACGCTTTTACCGCCATCTGGGCGTCAGCCCGCGCGGCATTGCCAGCGCCATGCGCATCAACATGCGCGAGGGGCGCAAACCCTGGCGCGGCAATGGCGGCTCGACCATCACCCAGCAAACCGCAAAACTGCTCTGTCTTGGCGTCGAATATGATCAGGACGTCTGGAAAACGGAGCGCGAATACGAGGCCGATTGCCGCCGCACCACGCTGGCCCGCAAGGGCAAGGAGGCTCTGTATGCACTGGCGATGGAGGCCAAATATTCCAAGGACGACATCCTGTCGATCTACATGAACCGCGCCTATCTGGGCGGCGGTGCGCGCGGGTTTGAGGCGGCCTCCGAGCTGTATTTCGGCAAGAGCGCCCGCGAAGTGGCCCTGCCTGAGGCCGCGATGATGGCGGGTCTGCTCAAAGCGCCCTCAACCTTTGCACCGACCAACAACCTGCAACGCGCCCGCGACCGCGCCGCCACCGTACTGAAGCTGATGCGCGAGCAGGGCTATATCTCGACAGCCGAGGAGGCCCAGGCCAACGCCCAGCCCGCCAGCCTGTCGAAAGCCGCCAGCGCGCGGGCGGGTGGGTTCTTTGTCGACTGGGTCATGTCGTCGGCACCATCCTTTCTGACCAGCGACACCACCGAGGATGTGCTGATCACCACCACCTTCGACAACCGCCTGCAAACCGCCGCTGAAGACGCGTTGCAATATGTGTTCGACACCAAGGTCAGCAAAACCTCTGAGGCGCAGGCCGCCATCGTCGTGATGTCCGCCGATGGTGCTGTGCGCGCCATGGTGGGGGGCCGCGAGAAAGTTACAGGCGGGTTCAACCGCGCCACAGATGCGCGGCGGCAAACAGGCTCCGCCTTCAAGCCCTTTGTGTATGCGGCGGCGATGGATCTGGGGTTCCAATATGACAGCACCGTGGAGGACGCGCCCTTCACCATAGATATCCCCGGCTCCGGGCCCTATAGCCCGCAAAACTACGCGCGCGACTTCAAGGGCATGATGACCCTGACGGATGCGCTCAGCCAATCCATCAACACCGTCGCCGTCAAAGTGTCGGAGGCCGTGGGCCGCGACAATGTCCGCGACGTGGCGACACGCTTTGGCATCGACAACGCGCTGGCCGAGGGGCCGGCGTTGGCCTTGGGGGCGTCAGAGAGCACGCTGCTGGAAATGACAGGCGCCTATGCGGGGATTTTGAACGGCGGCAACGCGGTGCAACCCTACGGGCTGACCGAGCTGCGCCTAAAAGGCGACAGCGGGCCCCTGATGGGCAAGGAGGGCGGCATCGGCGAGCGGGTGATCACCCCGCAAGCGGCCCAGCAGCTGACCTATATGATGTACCGGGTCGTCACCGACGGCACCGGCACCCGCGCGCGGCTGCAAGACCGCGAAGCGGCAGGCAAGACCGGCACCACCAGTGCGGCCAAAGACGCGTGGTTCATCGGATTTACGGCGGATTACGTCGTGGGCGTCTGGATGGGCTATGACGACAACACGCCTTTGAGAGGCGTCACCGGTGGCGGGCTTCCGGCTGATATCTGGCGCGAAACCGTCACCCGCCTGAGCAGCGATCTGCCCCCGCAGCCCTTGCCAATGATCCGCCCGGCGCAACCGCCCCGCGTGGTGCCCATCGCGCCGCAAGGCCAGACAACCACCACACGCCGCCCCACCCGCGAGCAACGCCGTCAGACCACCGAGGATGTGATCCTTGATGTCTTGGGGCGGATCTTCGGGAATTAAGCTGGTTTCGACGCATTTCATGCGCCGACAGGGTGGGGGCTCTGCCCCCAAACCCCCGGAGTATTTTTGAAGCAGTGATAGGCGAGATTGCGCATCTTGGCGGCGCGGTGATGAGGGGCGGTCGAGGACGGAGCCGCAGGCGGAGGAGGAGAAAAGGTAATGCGCCGAGAGGCGCTCCTTTGGATCAGCCTGTCTTCTTGAGATCCGCTGTGAGCTGCGCGATGGAGCCGCCTCGGCGGTCCAGCATCGCGCCGATTTCGGCGCGTTCCGAGGTCAGCGTGTTGACCCCTTCGATGATGATGTTGAAAATCTTCGGGCTGCCGCTTCGGTCCGACACCAGCCAGCTGACATTGAACGGCGCGGAGCCGCGCAGCTTGGCGGTGGAGCGCACCTCGATATTGCTTTTCGACGGGCGTGACCCGGTCACCGTGAGCTGCCCGCCGACGAATTCATTAAAACGCTTGCCGTATTTGCGGGTGAAATAGCCACGGAACGCGGAAACATATGCCCGCACCTCCGCCTGCGACGCCGTGCGGCGCGCCGCCCCCAGCGTGGTCAGCGCGATGATGTTGACATCGGCATAGCGCCCGAACACGCGGTCAAAGTCGCGCAGCATGGCCGATTGCGATTTGCCCGCCGCGATGATCTTGTTGATATCCGCCACCGCCGAGGTCACCAGCTCCTCCGCCTGCGCGCCGCTCAAGGCCTGCGCAGGACCCGCGCCCAAAGCGCCCGCAGCCGCAAGCCCCGTGACAAACAGGCGGCGGTTCAAGCGGGTGGTGCGACTTCTAGTCAAGGTCATACAAATCCTCATAGGGGTCTATATCGTCAAGCTGTGCCTCTCCACTTAATTGGAACCGGCGGTTCTGCAAGTAAAGAAGCCGTGCCTGCGCGTAGCTGTCCGCACTTTCATAAAGCACCTGATCCACCAGATCGCCGAAGGTAAAACGGTCATCCACCCGTGCAAACCCGCCCGACACCGCCCCCGCCGTCCGCAACTCGCTCTCCGACACCAGGTTCAGCGGGTTCAGCGCAATGTCGACCACCCTGCCCGCCATCGCGCGCGAGGTGCTGGGGCCCAGCAAGGGCAGCTCCACGTAAGCCCCCTCGCCCACGCCCCAGACATAGAGCGTTTCGCCAAAATCGGAGCTGTTTTCCGCGATGCCCGCCTCCGTGGCCACATCCATCAGCCCGCCAAACCCGAAGGTCGAGTTCAACAGGAATCGGAACGTGTTGGCGCCGGCCTCCTCGATGCGGAATTGCAGCAAATTGTTGACCACCACACCGGGCAGGCTGAGATTCTCTGAGAAATTGCTGAACGCCCTGCGCACAGGCCCCGGCGCCGTTCTGCCATAAGCCGCCGACACGGGCCGCAAAACAGTGCGATCCACCGCCCGGTTGAGCGCATGCACCTTGCGATTCTGCGCCTCATTGGGGTCGTCAAACCCGGTGGGCGTCGGCGCAGGCGTGCAGGCCACGACGGAACCAGCCACCACAATGGCGGCCACACACTTTGTTAACTTTCTGAAATTAATAGAAATAATCACGTTTTTCATCCTACCCCTGTCGCATGGAAGGCGGCGGCAGCCCCAAGTCACACAGTCCTTTTACCACGTCCGGACCACAAGACATAAACTGATAATCTTTTGGGTGTAACACCTATGGGGACGCCGACCTGAACAGCGCGCGCGGCACAACGCCGCGCCTCGGAGACCCGCTTGTGAGACAAGACCCATTGCACCAAGGCCGCCGGGAGCTGGCCACGGCCCGCCGCGAAAGCAGGCCCCTGTTCTGGGCCGCCGCCCTCTTCGGCGTGTTCGTCAACCTGCTGATGCTGACCGGGCCGCTCTACATGTTGCAGGTCTATGACCGCGTTTTGGGCAGCCGGTCGGAGGAAACGCTGATCGCGCTGTCCATTCTGGGCGCGTTTCTGTTTGCCATGATGGGCGTTCTGGATTTTGCCCGTGGCCGGGTGCTGGCCCGCGTGGGCGCGCGGTTTCAGGACAGGCTGGACCGGCGCGTCTTTACCGCGATGCTGCGCAAATCCAACCTTGCGGCGGACAAGGGCGACACCAAGACCGGGCTGCGCGACCTTGAAACGGTGCAAACGCTGCTGGCCTCGCCTGCGCTGCTGGCCCTGTTCGACATGCCTTGGACCCCTTTCTTTCTGGCCGCGATCTTCATCTTTCACCCCTGGCTCGGGGCCTTGGCCATGACCGGCGGCGCGGTGCTGGTGCTGCTGGCGGTGCTCAACCAGCGCATCACCCGTCAGCCGCAGCTCGATGCCAGCCTGAACGCATTGCAGGCGCACCGGCTCAGCGACGAGATTATGGACGAGACGGAGATCATTCAGGGCCTCGGTATGCGCAAAGCCAGCTTTGACCGCTGGCAGACCGTGCGCAAAAAGGCCCTGCGCAGCGCGCTTTCCAAAAGCGACCGCTCGAGCGGCGTGACGGCCTCCACCAAGACCATACGGCTGTTTTTGCAATCGGCCATGCTGGGGCTGGGCGCCTATCTGGTGCTGCACAATCAGATGACGGCGGGTGCGATGATCGCGGGCTCCATCATGCTGGGTCGCGCGCTGGCCCCGATCGAGCTGGCGGTGGGTCAATGGGCGCTGATCCAGCGCGCGCATCTGGGCTGGCAGAACCTATCGGCGCTGCTCAGCGAAATCGCGGAACCGCCCTCCCGGCTACTCTTGCCAAGGCCTTCCGCAAACCTCACGGCCGAGCAGATCACCGTCATCCCCCCCGGCGAGGCGCAGGCCACCCTGCGCATGCTCTCCTTTGAGCTGAAACCCGGTCAGGCCATGGGTGTGATCGGGCCCTCGGGCGCGGGCAAATCCACCCTCGCCAAGGCACTGACCGGCGTCTGGCCGACGGCGGGTGGCAAAATCCGGCTCGATGGGGCGGCGATTGACCAATATGACCCCGACAAGTTGGGCGATCATATCGGCTACCTGCCCCAGAAAGTGACCCTTTTTGACGGCACCATCGGCGAAAACATTGCGCGGCTCGACCCGCGCGCCAACCCTGCCGACATTATTACCGCCGCCAAAAAGGCCGCCGCCCATGAGCTGATCCTGCGACAATCGCAGGGCTATGACACGCCTGTGGCCTCCGCACGGGGGCGTTTGTCAGGGGGCGAGCTGCAGCGCATCGGGCTGGCCCGCGCGCTTTATGGCACCCCGGCCATTCTGGTGCTGGACGAGCCCAACGCCAATCTCGACAATGACGGCTCGAACGCGCTGAACACCGCGATCCGCACCATGAAGGAGGATGGCCGCGCGGTGATCATCATGGCGCATCGCCCCTCTGCGATCCGCGAATGCGAGATCCTGCTCGTCATCGAAAACGGCATGCGCCGCGCCTTTGGCCCGCGCGACGAGGTGCTCAAAAGCACCGTGCAGAACCACGCCAGCATCGCGCGCAAAACCTCGCTGGGAGGGATGACATGACGCAGGATACACAACAGGACTGGCCCGTCAGATACCCGCTGCTGATCGGCATCATCGCGATCTCCGCGCTGATTGCAGGCTTTGGCGGCTGGGCGGTGAAGGCCAATATCGCAGGCGCGATCATCGCGCCGGGCACGCTGGAGCTGGCCCATAACCGTCAGGTGATCCAGCATCCGGACGGCGGCGTGGTGGCCCGCGTTCTGGTGGGCGAAGGCGACGTGGTGCAGGCGGGCGATACGCTGATCGCGCTGGAGGCAAACCAGCTGCAACCGCAACTCAGCATCGCTGAGAGCCAATTGTTCGAAATTCTGGCCCGCATCGCCCGGCTGACCGCCGAACGCGACGCGCTGGACGCGCTGCCCATCGACCCGTTGTTGGCCGAGGCCAGCCGCGACACCCCGGAGCTGCACCAGCTGATCGCCGGGCAGGAGCGGCTGTTTCACGCACGGATGGCCTCTGCCCGCCAAGCGGTGGAGCAATTGACAAAACGCCAGTCCCAGATCACCAGCCAGCTGGACGGCATAGATGCCCAGCGAGACGCAATCACCCAGCAACTGGCCCTGTTGCAACAGGAGCTAGACGCCCAGCAGGGGCTGCTGGACAAAGGGCTGGCGCAGGCCAGCCGGGTGCTGTCGCTGCGCCGCGAAGAGGCAAGGTTGCGGGGGCAGTTGGGCGAACTGGCGGCCTCTGCCGCGCAAAGCGCGGGCCGGATCACCGAGATTGACCTTGGGATCCTGCGCCTGAAAACCCAGCGGGAGGAGGACGCGATCACCCAGCTGCGCGACCTTCAGGCCAGCGCTTTTGAGCTGCGCGAGCAGCGTGTCACCCTGCGCGAGCAGATCAACCGCCTGACCATCACCGCGCCCATGACGGGTCAGGTCTTTGGGCTGACCGTGTTTGCCGAACGCGCCGTGATCCGCGCCGCAGAGCCGCTGCTTTATATCGTGCCACAAGACGAGCCGCTGATGATCACCGGGCAGATCAGCCCGATCAATATCGACGAGGTCCACATGGCCCAGCAAGTGACCCTGCATTTCGCGACATTCGACGCGCGCACCACCCCGGTGATCCACGGGCGCGTCACGGGTATCTCGGGCGATGTGTTTACTGACGAGATCACCGGCCAGCCGTTTTACCGCGTGGAGATGGCCCTGAATGACGGAGAGCGCGCGCGTCTGGGCGACGTGGCACTTGTGCCCGGCATGCCGGTCGACGCCTTCATCCAGACCACCAAACGCACCCCGATTGCCTATCTGATCAAGCCGCTGGCCGACTATTTCAACCGCGCCTTCCGCGAAACCTGACCTCTGCGGTTGCCCCGGCGAGATGCCCAAGCTAGCGTCTTGGCCAACCAGACCCACAGATATCAGGAGCCCCTCCATGGCCGGACTTTTTGAAACCAAACTCGCAGAGCTGGGCGTGACCCTGCCCGACGCCCCCGCGCCTGCAGCAAATTACGTGCCGTCGGTGCAGGTGGGCGACACGCTCTATGTCTCCGGCCAGATTTCCAACGGCCCGGACGGGTTTGTCACCGGCGTGCTGGGCGAGACCATGAGCGTCGAGGAAGGCGCCGCCGCCGCGCGGCTTTGTGGCATCGCGCTGCTGGCACAGGTCAAGACCGCCTGCGGCGGCGATCTGGACAAGCTGGAACGCGTGGTCAAACTGACCGGCTTCGTGAACTCCACCAAGGATTTTGGCGACCAGCCTGCGGTGATCAATGGCTGCTCGGATTTTCTGGTGGAGGCCTTGGGCGATGCGGGCCGCCATGCGCGCTCTGCCGTGAGCGCGGGCGCGCTGCCTTTTGGCGTGGCCGTTGAGATCGAAGGCATTTTCCAGCTGAAATCATGACCCCGCTGCCAAAAGTCTTTTTGCAAAAGCCGCTGGCCCATCGCGGGCTGCATGACCGTGCCTCTGGCGTCGTGGAAAACTCCCGCGACGCGTTTGAGGCCGCGATTGCGGCGGGCTACGGGATCGAGCTGGACGTGCAGCTATCGCGCGACGGGCAAGTGATGGTGTTTCACGACTATGATCTGGCGCGGCTGACCGGCCACAGCGGCGTGGTGCAGCAAACAAATGCAGACGCCTTGGGCAAAATGCAGCTGACAGACAGCGCCAATATGATCGAGACATTGCCCGCCATTCTGGACCAAATCGCCGGGCGCGTGCCGCTGCTGATTGAGCTGAAAGACCAGGACGGGGCGATGGGCCAAAGCATAGGGACGCTGGAACAGCAGACAGCCAAGGCTTTGGACACCTATGACGGCCCCGTGGCGCTCATGTCGTTCAACCCGCATAGCACCAAAGCGCTGCACGTGCTGCGGCCCGACCTGCCATGCGGCATCGTGACCAGCGCCTATGACCCTGACGTGTGGCCCCTGCCCAAGGCGGTTTGCGACCGCCTGAGGGGTATCCCGGATTATGCGACGAGCGGCGCCAGTTTCATCTCCCATGAGGTGGCCGATCTGGACCGCCCGCGCGTGGCGGAGCTGAAGGCGCAGGGCGCAAGCGTGTTGTGCTGGACCGTGCGCAGCCAAGCGCAGGCGGAGGACGCGCTGCGCATAGCACAAAACATCACCTTCGAGGGGTTCCGGCCTGCTTGACCTGAGCGCGTTTCGCACCACTTTAGCATCAAGACATCAGCCCGGACCCACATGACCCAGCATGAGATCGAAATCACCGTTATCGGGTCGCTGGAGGAGATTTCCGCCACGGATTGGGATGCCTGCGCCTGCCCGGAAGCAGCGGATGGCAGGCCCAATGACCCGTTCACCACGCATCGGTTTTTATGGGCGCTGGAGCGCTCCGGCTCGGTTGGGCGGGGCACGGGATGGCAGCCGCAATACCTGACCGCGCGGGCCGCGGGGGAGCTGATCGCGGCGGCTCCGCTTTATCTGAAAAACCACAGTCAGGGCGAGTATATCTTCGATTACAACTGGGCCCATGCCTATGAGAATGCAGGCGGGCGGTACTACCCGAAACTGCAAATGTCGGTGCCTTTCACGCCTGCCTCCGGGCGACGGTTTCTGACCAGATCCGGCTGGGAGGAGACCGGCACGGCGGCGCTGGTTCAGGGTGCGGTGCAGCTGACCGACAACAATCAATTATCCTCGCTGCATGTCACCTTCTGCACGGAGGGTGAGGCCGAAGCGGGCGAAGAAATGGGCCTGATGCGCCGGGCCAGCCAGCAGTTTCACTGGCTCAACAACGGCTATGCCGATTTCGACGATTTTCTGGCCAGCCTCGCCGCGCGCAAACGCAAAAACATCCGCAAGGAGCGCAAACAGGCCAATAATTTTGGCGGAGAAATCCATTGCCTGACCGGCGACCAGATCGAGCCGGAGCATTGGGACGCGTTCTGGGTGTTTTATCAAGACACCGGCGCGCGAAAATGGGGCACGCCCTACCTGACCCGCGCCTTCTTTGACGAAGCACAAGCCAGCTTGCGTGACGACATGCTTTTGGTGCTGGCCGAACGTGACGGGCGCTATGTGGCAGGTGCGCTGAACTTCATTGGCCGCGACACGCTTTTTGGCCGCTACTGGGGCTGCCGGGAGGAGCACCCCGCCCTGCATTTCGAGCTGTGCTATTACCGCGCGATTGACTTTGCGATCACCCACGGGCTGGGCAAGGTGGAGGCTGGCGCGCAAGGCGCGCATAAGCTGGCGCGGGGCTATCTGCCCGTTGTGACCCACTCGCTGCATTGGCTGCGCGAAGAGGGGTTCCGGGAGGCGGTTGGCCGCTATCTGGACGCCGAGCGGGACGCGATCAGTGAAGAGATCGAGGTGATGACCGAATACGGCCCCTTCAAGAAACACCAAGGAGACGACCATGATTGACACGGCGACATTGGAACAAAACGGATGGAGCAAGAGTTCTGACGGCACGGCGTTGGAAAAGACGTTCAAATTTGCCAATTTTGTGGAGGCCTTTGGCTTCATGACCCGCGCCGCGATCCATGCCGAAAAGCTGAACCACCACCCCGAATGGTTCAATGTCTACAATCGCGTGGAGGTCAAGCTGACCACGCATGACACCGGTGGCCTTTCCGAGCTGGATCTGAAATTGGCGGGCGCAATGGACAAACTGGCAGGCTGAACACGCAATGGAATATCTACAATCGCTGATGACCACCGAGGTCTGGAACGGGCGCAGCCTGTCGGAGCTGGTGACGCTGGAATTTCTGATCAGCGCGGCGGGCAACCTCGTCACCGCCCTGGTGATTGTGCTGGCGGCCTTCATCGTCTCGGCATGGGTCGCGGGGCGCATCCGGCGGCTGGCGCAGCGCCACAAGCGACTGGACGACACGCTCTTCAACTTCCTGTCCAACATCGCCCGCTACGTTATTCTGGCCTTCGCCGCGCTGTTTATCCTCAACACGTTCGGGGTGCAGACCACATCTGTGGTGGCCGTCATCGGTGCCGCCGGTCTGGCGATTGGTCTGGCCCTGCAAGGCACGCTGTCCAACGTGGCGGCGGGCGTGATGATCATCCTGTTCCGCCCCATCAAGCTGGGTGATCTGGTGGTGATCAACGACAAGATGGGCACCGTCAAAGACATCTCGCTGAACTTCACGGAACTGGCCGCCGTCGGCAATTTCCAGATCATCGTGCCGAACTCGGAAGTGTGGGGGAACACGATCATCAATTATTCGGTCTACCCGACCCGGCGCGCGGAATGGGAGTTTGGTGTGGGCTACGGCGCCAATCTGGCCGAGGCCGAAAAGATCATCCGCGACACCATTATGGCCGACCCGCGCAGCCACGCGGATCCCGCGCCCTTTTGTCAGGTCAACAATCTGAACGCCTCCTCGGTGGATTTTCTGGTGCGCGTCTGGTGCGACAGCTCGGAGTATTTCCAGTATCAAGCCGACATGAAGCGCAAGGTCAAAGAGGCGCTGGACACGGGCGGGGTCGATATCCCCTTCCCGACCCGGACCCTGATCAATGTAGCAGAATAGCAAAAGGCGGCCCCGGTTCAGGAGCCGCCTTTTTCAATGGGTTTGGCCCGGTATTAAAGCGAGGCGAGCAGCGCCTCCCCACCGGAGGTTTCGCAGACGCCGGGGTTGTCTTCGGCTTGCAGGACCTTCACCACACCGTCTTCGGCATAAAGCGCATAGCGCTTGGAGCGGCTATGCAGCCCTGCGGGCGGCGCGTCAAAATCCATACCCGCCGCTTTGGTGAATTCAGAGGCGGGATCGCCAAGGAAGGTCACGCCTGCTTCCGCCCCGCCGGTGCTTTTGCCCCAGGCGTCCATCACGAACGGGTCGTTGACCGACAGGCAGATGATCTCGTCCACGCCTTTGGCCGCGAAACCATCCTTGGTCCGCATGAAACTCGGCACATGCGCCGTGGTGCAGGTCCCGGTATAGGCGCCCGGCAGCCCGAAGATCACCACTTTGCGGCCCTTGGTCAGACTGTCCATGGAGACGCTTTCCGGCCCCTCAGCGCCCATACGGTACAGATCAGCATTTGGCAGCGTGTCGCCCACAGATAATGTCATGACGGTTCTTTCCCTGATTGAGTTTGTCGGTCCTGCTCATATAGGGTCAGGGGCGACAAAGACCAACCGGGAAGCCGTGCAGTTATGAGCCAAGTTGTTGTGATCGGGGCAGGCCAAGCCGGATACGCGCTGACGGCCAAGCTGCGCAATATGGGCTTTGACGGCCAGATCACCCTGATCGGCGAGGAGCCGGTGCCGCCCTACCAAAGGCCCCCCTTATCCAAGGCCTACCTGCTGGGCGAGATGGAGGAAGAGCGGCTCTATCTGCGCCCGCTGGAGTTTTACGCCGAGAACGCGATTGACCTGCGCATGGGGGCGGCGGTGGAGGCCGTGGACCTTGCCGCAAAGACCGTGACCGTCGGCAGCGATGTGATTGGCTATGATCATCTGGTGTTTACCACCGGCTCCGCTCCGCGCCGGTTGCCTGCCGCGATTGGCGGCGCATTGGCGGGGGTCCATGTGGTGCGCACATTGGCCGATGTCGATGCGATGGAGGCCGCGTTCCGCGACGGTGCCAAAGCGCTGATCGTAGGGGGCGGCTATATCGGTTTGGAGGCGGCAGCCGTGGCCCGCAAACTGGGCGTCACCGTCACCTTGGTCGAGATGGCGGAACGGATTTTGCAGCGGGTGGCTTGTGCAGAGACGTCTGATTACGTGCGGGCATTACATGCGGAGCATGGCGTTGATATTCGGGAGGGCGTGGGGCTCGAGCGGCTGTTGGGCGAGGGTCATGTATCCGGCGCGGTGCTGAGCGATGGCACCGAGCTGGACGTCGATTTCGTGATTGCGGGCGTGGGGATTGTGCCGGACGACGCGCTGGCGGGGGCCGCTGGTGTGGCGCTGGAGAACGGCATCGCAACGGATGCTTTGGGGCGCACGAATGTAGCAGAGGTTTGGGCGGCAGGCGACTGCGCCTCCTTCCCGCATGGCGGCGCGCAGATGCGGCTGGAAAGCGTGGGCCACGCCATTGATCATGCGGAGCTTGTGGCCGAAAACATCATGGGCGCGGGCAAGACCTACACCCCGAAGCCGTGGTTCTGGTCGGACCAATATGATTTGAAACTGCAAATCGCAGGGTTGGGCAGCGGCCATGACCGGGTGCTGGTGCGCCATGACGGCGACGCGGTGTCGCATTGGTATTATGCGGGCGAGCACCTGCTGGCCGTGGACGCGCTGAACGACCCGCGCAGCTACATGATCGGCAAGCGGCTGATCGAGGCGGGCAAACACCCCGCGCCTGAGGTGGTCGCTGACCCTGACACCGACATGAAAGCGCTGTTGAAAGCATGAGGATCATTGCAGGCAAACATCGCGGCACGGCGCTGGCCGACCTGGGCAAAGGCGACGCGGGTGCCCATCTGCGCCCCACTTCGGACCGCGTGCGCGAGAGCCTGTTCAACATGCTGACCGGCGGACGGTTTGGCAGCCCCGTCGCGGGCGCGCGGGTGCTGGATCTCTTTGCAGGCACCGGGGCCTTGGGGCTGGAGGCCCTGTCACGCGGCGCGGACCGGGTGTGTTTCGTTGAAAACGGCCGCGCGGGTTTCAAGCTGATCACCAAGAACCTCGCCAAGCTACGTGCGGCGGAGGCCGCGAGCGTGCTGACCCAAGACGCAACCAAGCTGACCGCAAACCCCTACGCGCCGTTCGATCTGATCTTCCTCGATCCGCCCTATGGGAAATCCATGGGCGAGAAAGCCCTGACCGGCGCGCGTGACAATGGCTGGATCGCCCCCAAGGCGCTGGTGATCTGGGAGGAAGCCTCCGCCCAACTGCCGCCCCCCGGCTTCACATTGCTGGAGCACAAAACCTATGGCGCGGCCACGATCACGCTTCTGAGGGCCGATTAACCCCATATCTTGTGGCCAAGGGCGGTTGTTCACCCATTGGTAATATGGGATGCTCCATAAAAATCGAGCACAACAACACGACCTCAACAGGCAAACCCCACATGCTAGACGCCACAGATCTGCTGTCCGACATCTTCGGATTCGACGCCTTCCGCCCCGGCCAGGCGGAGATCGTGGATGCCGTCTGCGCGGGCCAAAACACGCTGGCCATCATGCCAACGGGGGGCGGCAAATCGCTGTGTTTCCAACTTCCTGCACTCTGCCGCGACGGGCTGACGGTGGTGATCTCGCCGCTGATTGCGTTGATGCGCGATCAGGTGCGGGCGCTGAAAGCCGCGGGCGTCAGCGCCGGGTGCCTGACCTCCGGCAACACGGAGGAAGAAAGCGACGCGGTGTTTGCAGCCCTGCGCGAGGGGCATCTGAAACTGCTCTACCTCGCGCCCGAACGGCTGGCGAAAACCGCCACGCAGGACATGCTGCGCCGGGCCAATGTCACGATGATCGCCGTGGACGAGGCGCATTGCGTCAGCCAATGGGGTCATGATTTCCGGCCCGATTATCTGCGCATCGGGCAATTGCGCAAATCGCTGGACGTACCCCTGTCGGCCTTCACCGCCACCGCCGACGAAGAAACCCGTGCGGAGATCGTGACGCGGCTCTTTGATGGCGTCCAACCGACCACCTTTCTGCACGGCTTTGACCGCCCCAACCTGCATCTGGCCTTTCAGGCGAAGGACTCGCCGCGCAAACAAATCCTCGAATTTGCCAATGCGCGTCGCGGCCAATCGGGCATCGTCTATTGCGGCACGCGGGCCAAGACCGAAAGCCTTGCGCGGGCGCTGGCCGAAGACGGCCACAGCGCCTGCCACTATCACGGCGGCATGGACCCCGAGCTGCGCCGCGAGGTCGAAGCGCGCTTCTCCCGCGAGGACGGCCTCGTTGTCGTGGCCACCATCGCGTTTGGCATGGGCGTCGACAAGCCCGACGTGCGCTGGGTGGCGCATGCCGACCTGCCCAAGACCATCGAAGGCTATTATCAGGAGATCGGCCGCGCGGGCCGCGACGGGGCGCCTGCCGACACGCTGACGCTTTACAGCGCCGACGACATTCGCTTCCGCCGCCAGCAAATCGACGAAGGGCTGGCCGATGCGGAGCGCAAAGGCGCGGACCACGCGCGCCTCAATGCGCTTTTGGGGCTGGCCGAGGCGCTGGAATGCCGCCGCCATGCGCTTCTGGGCTATTTCGGTGAAACAGATATCACCTGCGGGAAATGCGACCTTTGCGACAGCCCGCCCAAGACGTTTGACGGCACGGTCCATGTGCGCAAGGCGCTCTCGGCCATCCTGCGCACCGATGCGTGGTTTGGCGCGGGGCATTTGATCGACATTCTGCGCGGGCAGATGACCGACAAGGTGCAACAGCGCGGCCATGACCAGCTGCCGACCTTTGGGGTGGGTGACGATCTGGACAAGCGCGAATGGGGCGCGGTGTTTCGGCAAATGCAGGGCCATGACTTGATCCGGCCCAACCCCGACCGCCACGGCGCGCTGTTCATGACCGACAAGGCGCGGCCCATCCTGAAGGATGAGGCCACGATCACCCTGCGCCGCGACACGATCACCAAGGGCCGCTCCGGCCCGCGCGTGCGCACGCTGGTCTCGGAAGAAGACGCGCCACTTCTGTCCGCGCTCAAAGCCAAACGCCGCGCCTTTGCGGAGGCGCAAGGCGTGCCCGCCTACATTATTTTCAACGACAAGACCCTGATTGAGATGGCGGAGAAACGCCCCGCCAGTTTGGACGAATTTGCCCGCATCAGCGGCGTGGGCGCGAAGAAGCTGCAGAATTACGGCAAAGGCTTCCTGGAGGTCATCACCGGAGCCGAGGCCGACGTGCCCCACCCCGCACGCCGCAAACTGGCAGGCGGCAATGCGGGCGCGGTCTATGACCAGCTGATGGAGGCGCAGAACCGCCTAAAAAACGGCGAGGGCGGCTTTGACAAACCGGTCAGCTGCTCGGCCTCGCTGCTGGCCAAAATCGCCGAGACCCGCCCCCGCGATCACGCCGCCATGACCCGGCTTTTGGGGGACCGCCGCGCCGACCGTTTCGCTGACGCGTTTCTCGCGATCTTGTCAGACGCATAGGGCTGGACGCGCCGCCCCCACCCGCTATTTTGAGCACTAACCAAAGAGGGGCCGCCGATGCTAACCGTGATTTCACCCGCCAAGAAACTCGACATGTCCGCCACGGATGTGGCCCCGACCCTGCCCGAGTTTCAGCAGGACGCCAATGTGCTGGCCGCCTCTGCCGCACGGCTCAGCGCCAAGAAACTGGGTGCGCTGATGTCGATCTCGGACGATCTGGCCAAGCTGAATTACGACCGGTTCAAAGCGTTTGAAGATGCATCGACACCGGACAATTCCAAGCCCGCCGCGCTCAGCTTCGCGGGCGACACCTATACCGGGCTGGAGGTGGGCTCCCTTGATGCGGATGAAATGGCCTATGCTCAGGACCATTTGCGCATTCTGTCCGGGCTTTATGGGCTGCTGAAGCCGCGCGACGCGATCCAGCCTTACCGCCTCGAGATGGGCAGCCGCCTGAAAACCGGCCGCCACCCGTCGCTTTACGCCTATTGGGGCGACAAGATTGCGCTGAAGCTGAACGCGGAGGCCGAGGCCCAAGGCACCGACACGCTGATCAACTGCGCGAGCCAGGAATATTTCGGTGCGGTTGACCTGAAAGCGCTCAAGCTGAACGTCGTCACGCCGACCTTTCTTGAGGACAAACCCGGCGGCCCCAAAATCGTCAGCTTCTTTGCCAAACAGGCCCGCGGCGCGATGGCCCGTTTCATCATCCAAAACCGCATCACCGACGCAAGTGGCCTGCAAGACTTCGACACGGGCGGCTACGCCTACCAGCCTGACCGATCCACCCCAGACAACCCGGTCTTCTTCCGATCTGAGGAAGCGTTGAACGCTCTTCGCAAAGCGTCCTAGGTTTCAGCGCGCCCGATATCTGTAGTCCAGAGCCACAAAACAGCTCTGCACAAATGTCACACGTAAAAAGATCCTGACTCCTCTGGTGCAGCCGAGCCCAATTTCCCCCTTTTTTGGACATATTAGCCGTTAATGAATGGTTAAAGCTGTTTTGGACTGCGTCTGACAGCGTTTTAATTTTTAAAATTTTTAGGGGTGTTCCACCTTGAAACGCTACGTGCACGCCAATTTCTTTCTCATGTTTTACGTGAGTGTTATTCTCTTTCTAACGCTTTTGCCCTCTGACGCTCTGGCCCAAACGCAAACCAGGACACTGACCTGCGTTGGAACGTCTACATCAACGACCGGCCAGCAGAACCTGTCGCAAGGCAACCAAACGGATATCATTACGATACCGTTCGCGCCGGAAGGTGCGATCATCAGGTCTAGCGTTGCGCGACGCGCCAACCCGGGCTCGCCGCAAAATGCGGCTGGACATCGGGTTACAATAAGCGGGCCCTCAACACTCAGCGCTGGTGGATATACGACCCCGATCAACCGAAGTAATGCTCGAACAAGTCGCACATACACGGTTACAAGTGCTGGCAGAACAGTATTTACGTACTTTCTTCGGGGCACACGAACCCCTAGACGCGGCGGGTCAATTACCACCTGTACGCCGCCGGAAGAAATTGACATTCAATCGTCTCTGAACGGCGCGATTGCAGATGGCGGAGCAGACCCTCAGGGAACGCTTTTGGCAGGAACATCCCGGACGGTGACCTACACGGTCCGAAACGGGGGCGCCCAGACCCTTACGCTGTCGGGCACCCCAACTGCAGCCAATCTTGTCAACGTAGATGCTGGAATTTCTATTACGGCACCGGGCGTGCTGTCCCTTGCTCCGGGGGCGACGACCACATTTGATGTGACCTACACACCTACTGGCGCTGGCCCATTCTCATTTGATCTGGATGTCCTAAGCAATGACAGGGATGAGGCGACCTACGATATCGCAGTTCCCGGAAACGGCAACGTCGGACCAACAGTGGTACTGACCGGGCCAACCGGACCGCAATCGGGGCCGTTCACGGTCACAGCCACATTCTCCGAGCCTGTATCGGGTTTGGATCTGTCAGAATTTGTTGTTGGAAACGGAACGGCGTCAAGTTTGGTCATGGTCTCACCGGGGGTCTATACGATCCTTGTCACGCCTACGACGCCGGGTGCCCCAGTAACAGTTTCGCTTCCGGCGAATGTCGCAATGGATGCGGACTCAGTGATGAACCTTGCCTCAAACATGCTCAGCATTGATGGCGGCACCCTGACAGAGCCCGAACGCGAAGAACTGCGTGACGTTATCGTTGAGCAAGAAGTTCGGGAGCTGAGAACACAGATTGGCTTCAACCAACGTGCGGCCAAAGGGGCCAGAGATCGCTACGCTTTGGAACAACGATGCCGCGCTTTGATTGATCGGGACGCGACGGACCGCTCCGGTGATCCGGACCTGGAGACAGAATGCCGACGGGACGAAGTTACGCGCGGCAACACTCCGTTGATCTTTGATACGGCGCTGCAGGCCACGCAAAGCAACACCAACCTCGCGGGCTCATTCTTTGGCCAAACAGGACGCTTCGATGGTGAGCGTCGCCGTTTGGTCTTTGGCGAGTTCGACGTCACCCGATACGAGGGCGGTGACATCACCGCGTCTTTCGATGGCCGCGTCGCGTGGGAGCGTTTGATCGGCAACGATATTTTGCTGGGCTATTTCATCGGTGCAAATGTCGCCCACACAGACCTCGACGGCAGTTTTTCGGGTGACCATCTCAGCTACGGGTTGTCCGCTGGCGCATATTTTGTCGACGAGCTGTCGGAGAACCTCTTTTGGGACGGGTTTCTGGCGATCGGCTACGGGCGCAATGACCTTGATCTGGGAGGCGGCGTCACGAGCGTCGGCGGCGATTACGACACGCGATCTATCCAATTCGGACTGGCCCTGTCCGGCATCCGCGAATACAGCGCCTTCGAGCTGCGCCCCGAGTTAAGCGCGGCCGTCGGCTACTCTGAGATTGGCAATGTTGATCTGGGTTTGACAACAGGCGCAACGCGACTGGCCGACACAATTGTCGCAGGCAATGTGACATTGGCGACTGTTCGTTTCACGCCCGAGTTTATTTTCCCGGTTGCCGTCCCGAGCCCCGCATTTGACGAGAATGATCTCAGCGTCGCACCGAGCCTGACCTGCGAGTACATTGACACCAGCACCTCCAACACGGAATGCGGTGGAGGTCTTGAGCTGGAGTGGTCCGCGACGTCAAATGATGGGCTTCGTGAATTCTCAGCGCGGATCGAGCGGGAGGTTATCAGCGGAAACATCCGTGACAGCTTTGGCTTTCAGTTCAGAAGCGAGTTCTAGGAGGACCAAACTCCCCCTTTGACCACCGACCCCACTTCCAGATACGCTGAGCCAGACCCGCCAAACAGGCAAAGATAACAGACCCGGGACGGTTCAGGCAGCATGAGCAAAAACACCCGCAGAGCCTTTCTTCTCGGCACCGGAGCCGTCCTTGGCGGCTGGGCCACCAAGCGTTTCTACACCGACCCGCAGCCCATCGGCACCAACTACATCACCCCTTCCGCGGACCCGTTGATCCTCAACGACGCCTCCGAGCTGTCGCCCACCCGTGTCGCCAAACACATCACCGTCACCGAAAAGTTCGACGCCAAATCCGTGGCCGCCCTGCGCGCCGAACTAAAAGACGCGGAGGCCAATCGCCGCCCCGTCACGGCCTCCGCTGCGCGCCACTCGATGGGCGGGCAATCCATGGCAAGGGGCGGCACCACCTACACGATGGCCCATGACTGGGTGGAGCTCGACACCACCAACCTGACCTTTCGCGCCGGCGCAGGAACCCGCTGGTCGACCATTATCCGTGTCCTGGATGACGCCGGATTCTCCCCCGCCGTCATGCAGTCGAACAATGATTTCGGCGTCGCCGCGACTTATTCCGTCAACGCGCATGGCTGGCCCGTGCCCTTCGGGCCGATGGGCTCCACTGTGGTGCAGGTCCAGATCATGCTGGCCGACGGGCAGCTCATCACCTGCTCGCGCGAGGAAAACGCCGACATTTTCCTGTCGGCCATGGGCGGTTACGGCCTGATTGGCATCATCACCGAGTTGGAGGTCCAGATGGTTCCCAACGCCCGGCTGGAGCCGACATTTACCAAGCTCGACCCGATGAATTTTGGCCCCGAATTTGTGCGCATGATCAAAGGCACGCCCAACGTGCAAATGGCCTATGGGCGCATGGATATCTCGAAGGACCGCTTCCTTGAGGATGCGATGATGATCTCCTATCGGCCTACTTCCGACCAGTCCGACCTGCCGCCCGCACCGGGCTCTGGCTGGCTGTCCAAACGCGCCCGCGACATCTTTCGCGCGCAGCTGGGCTCCGACATTGTCAAACATGGCCGCTGGTGGTTTGAATCCTCGCTCGGCCCCCGCATCAGCGGCGGCGACACCACTCGCAACGCGCTGCTGAACGAGCCGGTGATCACGCTCGATGACCGCGACCCCTCCCGCACTGATATCTTGCACGAATACTTCATCGCGCCCGAGAATTTCGGCGCCTTCATCGCCGCCTGCCGCCAGATCATCCCCTCCTCTTACCAAGAGCTTCTGAACATCACCCTGCGCTATGTGATGCCCGACAATGAAAGCTGGCTTGGCTACGCGCCGGTCGACCGCATCGCCGCCGTGATGCTGTTCAGTCAGGAAAAATCCCTCCGCGCGGAGGAGGACGCGCGTCGCATGACCCAGGACCTGATCGACGCCGCGATCCGGCTGGGAGGCACATATTACCTGCCCTACCGCCTGCATGCCCGCCCCGACCAGTTTGCCGCAGGCTATGCCGGGCTGCGGCCTTTCGCGGCCAAAAAGCGCGCGATGGACCCGAAACTTCTGTTCCGCAACGCCCTGTGGGACAGCTATATTGCGAGGGCCTGACATGACCGCACTCCGCCTGATCTGCTTTGGCTACGCCGCCGCGCTTTTCATTGCCGCGTCGCTCAATTACCTGCCCATCCCCGGCCTGATCGACGAGAACGGCAACGCGTTTGGCGTCTTCGCGCTGGATCTCTTCGACGACGCGCTGCATTTGGCCTCGGGCCTGTGGGCGCTGGCCGCGGCCCTGATCTCGCACAAAGCCGCGCGGACCTTCCTGATCTGGTTCGGCGCACTCTATCTGGCGGACGGCGCAATGGGGCTCGTCACCGGCTCGGGCTACCTTGATTTCGGGATCTTCGTCTATGGCTTGTACGAATATCCCAGCTTCCTCATCAAACTCGCCGCCAACATCCCGCACATATTCTTAGGCGGTTTCGCGGTCTTCTCGGCATGGGCGTTTGAGCCCAAATGAAACGCGTCCTGAAACGGGCGGGCCTCGGTCTGCTCCTGCTTTTGGCCGCTGTCGCAGGCCCCATCCTCTACGTTGAAACCATGTGCCGCGGCGAAGCGATCACCCAAGAGCAAGCCCAATTCATCACAGACCCAGAGCAGCACCGCCCCGAAGCGCGCACCTATATGGTCTACCCCGAATGGCACATCGTCTACGCCTATGAGGGCTACGCGGAGGCGCTCTCATCCGGCCACCCGCATGATTTCCCCTATCTCAGCGCCATCACCGGCTTCTGGTCCGCCACCTGCGGGCTGTCTGAGCAAGCCGATCAGCTGGGCGCGGCGGGCTTCAATTCCAAAGCCACGATCTACACAATCGGCGCGTCCTTCACCTTGGAGATGCTGCTCAAAGCCGCCTATGAGGAAACCATCGGGCGCGTTTTCTCGGCCCTCGCCCCCACCCCGCAAGACAAGGTTGAGGCAGACATGGCCGCCGATTACGCCACCTTCCTGCAACAGGTCCCGTGGTACAAATACGACTTTCCTTCATGGTCCGAAAAACTCTGGGCCGCCGACCCGGTGGCCGTCAGAGGCTGGGAACGCCGGATCGCCCTAGGCTTGGAATGGGGGGCCAAAACGCAGTACGCCAAGCTCATCGCCCGCGCCGCCGAAGGCATGGGAGCCGACGCGCTGACCATGCAGATCGCCGTGAAAAACCTGTCTGAGAACATCGCCGACGTCACCGTGCTCGAAACCTCCCAAGACGTGACCATCGCCCAAACCCCCCGCTACCGCATCTTCACCCGCATCGCCCGCGAGATCGCCCAAGAGGGCGGACAATTCCTAGAGATTGCGGGCAATGACGACATCTTGCTCAGCTATCTCGGCGCAACCCCGCCCCAGATCACCAGCACCGCCAAGATCATCTCCACCACCAACCGCGTGGGCTTCGACGCACAAAACCGCTACCTTATCGCAGTGAAAACCCCAGACCTCGCCCCACTCCTGCAAAGCCTCACCCCACAAGACGGACAGCTTGAACATATCTACGACTACTAAGCCGCTTTCCATGTTTCAAAATATCCTCCCCGAAGGGCCGGTTTCAAAGATGAAACACCTCCTGATCCCGAGCGCCGCGTTACTGGCTTGGCTCACGCTCGCCGCCGCCGCCATGCTGCCCGGCTCCATCAACACGGCGTTCATACCAGCCACCACACAAGCCCTTCCCGAAAACATCGCCATCATCGGCACCCGAGGCCCCCTGCTTATCATCTACTCGGAAGACCCCGACTACGTCCGCAACCTCTACAGATCCGGCGTCCCTTTGGTCCTCCCCGCACGCAAAAAGACCTGCCTGAACTTGCAAAATGTCTGAGATCCGCACCCTCATGCGCACCCATCCGCGCCCCGGCACCGTGACGTGGATCGGCCTGCGCCCCGCGCGTTTGGCCCCCATCAATGTGGTGACCCAGACCAAGGTCACCGAAAATGGCCTCAAAGGCGATCACTACATCTCAGGCGGGCCGCGCGCGGTCACGCTCATTCAGGCAGAGCACCTCGCCGTCATCGCGGCCCTCACGCAAACCGACATCACGCCCGAGATGCTCCGCCGCAATATCGTGATCTCCGGCATCAACCTGACCGCCATTCGACACGGGACCCTGCAAATCGGCACGGCCCAGCTGAAACTCACCAAGCCATGCGCGCCTTGCTCCCGGATGGAGCGCGTCATCGGCCCCGGAGGCTACAACGCCATGCGCGGCCATGGCGGCTGGTATGCCGAAGTGATCACACCCGGCCTGATCACAGAAAAAGACGCGCTCACCCCGGTGAACGCGCCTTAATATTTGGTAAAGAAAACCCGCACTTCCTTTTAGAAACAACAGGTTAGCTTATTGCGACGCATGCGTCGCCTAAGCGCCGCGCGACGCCCGCTTGCGCTCATGCGGGTCCAGATGCCGCTTGCGCAGCCGGATCGCGTTTGGCGTCACCTCAACCAGCTCATCATTGTCGATATAGGCAATCGCCTCTTCCAAAGACATCCGCACCGGCGTGGTCAACCGCACCGCCTCATCCGTCCCAGAGGCCCGCACATTGGTCAGCTTCTTGCCCTTGAGCGGGTTCACCTCCAGATCATTCTCCCGGCTATGCTCGCCGATGATCATCCCTTGGTAAACCGCCTCTTGCGATCCGATAAAGAACTTGCCCCGGTCCTCAAGGTTGAAGATCGCGTAAGCCACCGACACCCCGTTTTCCATGGAGATCAGAACCCCCGCCCGACGCCCCGGAATGTCGCCCTTATGCGGCGCCCATTCATGAAACACCCGGTTCAAAACCCCGGTGCCACGCGTGTCGGTCAGAAACTCGCCGTGATAGCCGATCAACCCGCGCGACGGCACATGCGCGATGATCCGCGTTTTGCCAGCGCCTGCCGGTTTCATCTCCGTCATCTCGCCCTTGCGCACGCCGGTGATCTTCTCGATCACGGAGCCCGAATATTCGTCATCCACATCAATGGTGACCTCCTCGATGGGCTCATGCCGCACGCCGTCAATCTCTTGAAACAGCACCTGCGGGCGGGAGATGCTCAGCTCGAACCCTTCGCGGCGCATATTCTCGATCAGCACGCCCATCTGCAATTCGCCCCGACCCGCAACCTCAAACGCGTCGCCGCCGGGTGTGTCCGTGACCTTGATCGCCACGTTGCTTTCCGCCTCTTTCATCAGGCGGTCGCGAATGACCCGCGACTGCACCTTCTTGCCGTCCTTGCCCGCAAGCGGGCTGTCATTGATCCCAAAGGTCACCGTAATGGTCGGCGGGTCAATTGGCTGCGCCGGGATCGCCTCATCCACATCCACGGCGCAAATCGTGTCGGCAACCGTGGCCTTCGACATGCCCGCCAAGGACACGATATCCCCGGCCTCGGCCAGATCAATCGCCTCAAAGCTCAAGCCCCGCGACGCCATGATCTTGGTGCAGCGGAACTGCTCGATCTTGGTGCCATCGCGCGACAGCGCCTTGACGGTCTCGCCCGCCTTCAAGGTTCCGCTTTCCACGCGGCCCGTCAGCAGACGGCCAATGAACGGGTCCGAGCCCAGCGTGGTGGCCAGCATCCGAAACGGCTCATCCCGCGCGGTCATCTGCGCAGGCGCAGGCACGTGATCCACAACCAGATCCAGCAAAGCCGTCAAATCCTTGCGAGGCCCGTCCAGCACCATATCCGCCCAGCCCGAACGGCCCGACGCATACATGGCCGGGAAGTCCAGCTGATCGTCATCGGCCCCAAGGTTGGCAAACAGATCAAAGCACTCATCCAAAGCGCGGTCCGGCTCCGCGTCGCCTTTATCAACCTTGTTCAGTACCACAATCGGCCGCAGCCCCAAAGCCAGCGCTTTCGAGGTCACAAACTTGGTCTGCGGCATCGGCCCTTCGGCGGCATCGACCAGCAGCACGACCCCGTCCACCATCGACAGGATCCGCTCCACCTCGCCGCCAAAATCAGCGTGGCCCGGAGTATCCACGATGTTGATCCGAATGCCCTTCCACTCCACAGACGTGGCCTTTGCCAGAATGGTAATCCCGCGCTCGCGTTCAAGGTCGTTGCTGTCCATGGCACGCTCGGCGACGGCCTGATTTTCACGGAACGAGCCCGATTGTTTCAGCAGCTCATCGACCAGCGTTGTCTTGCCGTGGTCCACGTGTGCGATGATCGCAATGTTGCGAAGGTCCATAACGTCCAGCCTTGAATAAAAAGGAGCTCCGCGCGCACTACCGCACCTCCCTGCCAAAGGCCACCCACATTCGGGAAACCGCGCGGCTCCCCATCTCCATTTGGTTAAAAAATACTCAAATCAGACCTCAACACAACGAGACCCCGCCCCCCGAGGCTCACATCCGCAGCAAGCGCCTATCAAAAACCGGCGGCCGCAGGCGCTCATTTTGCGTCGCGCAACCTCTCCAAGAGCGCAGGCGAGGCATAGCCGTCAGGCACCAGCCCCACGCTGTCCTGAAACCCCCGCACGGCATTGATCGTCAGCGGCCCGATCTTGGCGTCGATCTTCACCGTGTCAAACCCGAGCGCGGTCAGTCGCTCTTGCAGCTCGATCCGCTCGTCAAAGCTCAAACCCCGGTCGCCCAAGGGCCAGCTGCCCTGAAAACCGCTTCCCCCGCGCAGCCGGTCGGCCAAATGCCCCACGCCGATCACATAGGCATCGGCAGTGTTATAGCGCTCCAGCACCGCAAAATTCTCGAAGATCAGAAACGCCACGCCCTGCGCGCCCGCAGGCAGCAAGACAGAGGCCATCCCGTGATCCGGCACCGCCGCGCCATCCGTGCCCCGCACGCCCAAAGCCGCCCAGTCTGACGGCAGCTTCAAGGTCTCCCGCGCCGCCAACCGGTAATCAAACCCTTCCGGCAGCATGACCTCAACACCCCAAGGCTGGCCCGACACCCAGCCAAATTCCGACAGATAATTTGCCGTCGAGGCCAGCGCATCTACCGCCACATCCCCCCAGATGCTGCGCTTGCCGTCACCGTCGAAATCCACCGCATAGCTCAGATACGAGCCCGGCATAAACTGCGTATGCCCCATCGCCCCCGCCCAGGACCCCACCATGGCCCGAGGGGCCACGTCGCCTGCCTCCAATATCCGCAACGCATCCAGCAACTGGCCTTCAAAAAACGCCGCCCTGCGCGCGTCATACGCGAGCGTCGCCAGCGAACGAATGACGTCCTTACCGCCCCGGAACGTGCCATAGGCACTTTCCAACCCCCAGATGGCCGTCACGATATGCTTGTCGACGCCATACTCTGCCTCGATCCGGTCCAGCGCATCGCCCATCCGCGCCAGCGCCTTGCGCCCATTGGCCACCCGCGCGTCGCTGACCGCCGTGCTGAGATATTCCCAGACCGTCTTGGTGAATTCCGATTGGTTGCGGTCGCGTTTGATGACCTCCGGGTCATAGCTGACCCCGTCCAACGCATCGCGCACCACCCGCGCCGATATCCCGGCCTCAACCGCCCGTGCCTCAAACCCCGCGCGCCAGTCGGCAAACCCGTCCTGCGCCTGCGCGCCGCCCGCCCAGAGCAGCGCCATTATCACCCAGACCCGCCTCATTTCCGTGCCGCCTTCTTGCGCAGCTTGGAGCCCTTCTTGCGGTGTTTCACCAGCTTGCGCTTTGGCCCGCCGGGCCGCCCACTGCGCCCGCCTTGCGGCATCGGCTTGCCCTCGACCTCCAACAGCTCTAGCACCAGCCCGCCGGTTTGCGGCGTGGCCTCGGCGATGCGCACGAGCACACGTTGCCCCAACCCCAGCACCCGGCCGCTTTGCTCACCCCGCAGCGTCTGCGCGTCTCGGTCAAACTGGAAATACTCGCGCCCCAGCGTGCGTACCGGCACCAGCCCGTCCGCCCCGGTCTCATCCAGCTTTACAAACATCCCGAAGCTGACCACGCCCGAAATCCGCCCGCCGATCTCGCTGCCCACCCGGTCCGCCAGATAGCTGGCCAGGTAGCGATCCGTGGTGTCGCGTTCAGCCTCCATCGAGCGCCGCTCGGTTGTCGAGATATGCTCCCCCGTCTCCTTCAGCCCCTCGCGCGCCGCCGCATCCAACCCGTCCTTGCCCCAGCCATGCGCGGTGATCAGCGCGCGGTGCACGATCAGGTCGGCATAGCGCCGAATGGGCGAGGTGAAATGCGCGTAATTCTTCAATGCCAGCCCGAAATGGCCGAAATTCTCCGGCGCATAATAGGCCTGCGTCATCGAGCGCAGCGCGGAGATATTCATCAGCTCTGCATGCTCCGTGTCCTTCGCCTGATCCAGCAGCCGGTTCAGGTGCCGCGTCTGCAAAACCTGCCCTTTGGCCAGAGTGAACCCTGACGCGCCCGCGACCTCCCGCAGGCTTTCCAGCTTCTCCGGCGACGGCTCTTCATGCACCCGGTAGAGCAGCTCAACCCCGCGCTCTTTCAGCGTCTCGGCGGCGGCGACATTGGCCAGCACCATGAACTCCTCGATCAGCTTATGGGCATCGAGCCTGTCGCGAAATGCAACGCTGGTCACCTGCCCCGCATCGTCCAGCACAATCTTGCGCTCCGGCAGGTCCAGCTCCAGCGGTTGGCGGCGCTCACGGGCAGATTTCAGGGCAGCATAGGCCCCATATAAGGGCGCAATCACCCCCTCCATCAAAGGCGCAACCTTGTCATTGGGCCGCCCGTCCTGCCCCGCTTGCACTTCCTCATAATTCAGCGCCGCCGGAGAGTTCATCAACCCGCGCACGAACCGGTGCGACAGCTTGTTACCCTCCGCATCCAGCACCATGCGCACCGCGATACAGGCCCGCTCCACCCCCTCATGCAGGGAGCACAGATCGCCCGACAAAGCGTCAGGCAGCATCGGCACCACTCGGTCGGGAAAATAGGTGGAGTTGCCGCGCTTGCGCGCCTCCACATCCAGCTTGGTGCCGGGCCGCACATAATGCGCCACATCGGCAATCGCGACCCAGACCACATGACCGCCGGGGTTTTTGGGGTCGTCATCGGCATGCGCAAAACACGCGTCGTCATGGTCGCGGGCGTCGCTGGGGTCAATCGTCACTAGGGGCAAGTCGCGCAGGTCCTCCCGCTTGCCCAGTTTTACAGGCTTGGCGGCCTCCGCCTCCGCCACCACATCATCGGGAAACGCATCCGGGATGTCATGCTGATGGATCGCAATCAGCGACACCGCCCGCGCGGCACCCGGGTCGCCCAGCCGCGCCACGACCTTGGCCAAGGGCAACCCCATGCGGGATTTCGGCCCGGTCTGCTCCGCCTCGACCAGCTCCCCATCCCGCGCGCCATCTTCCGCCCCTGCGGGCACCCGCCATTCGCGGTCCGAACCCTTGTCAATCGGCGTAATCCGCCCGCCATCGGAGCCCGCCTTGAACACGCCCAGCAGTTTTTGCGGCCCCGTGCCAATGCGCCGGATCAGCCGCGCCTCATAGGCGTAATCCTCGCCCGAAACCTTGGCCAGCCGCGCCAGCACCCGGTCGCCTTCGGCCAAAGCCGGATCACCCTTCTTGGCGATAAACAGAATGCGCGGCGCGTCCCCCTCGCCCTCCCATTCCACGGGGCCGAGGAACAAATCTCCGTCACCATCCGCGCCCAAAACCCGACACACGGAGACCGGGGGCAGCGCGTCGCGGTCACGATACGTCTTGCGTCGCTTTTCCAGATGCCCCTCGGCCTGCAGCTCCTTGAGCACGCGTTTCAGCTCAATCCGGGCTTGGCCTTTGATGCCAAACGCCCGCGCAATATCGCGCTTGGAGCCCTTGGTCGGGTTGTCATTCACCCATTGTAGAATGTCGTCGCGGGAAGGGAAGTTTTTCATGTCCCAAGGCCTAACATGCGCCACGGCGCGGCGCACCCGGCTTCTTTCTGCTACAAATATGCAAATCCCTCAGGCTCAAAGATCCGCGACCGTGTCCACGTCGCGCAGCACATCAATATGCGCCACCCGCACCCCGCCCAAACTGCGCTGCGTGTCGGCCAAGGCATGTGGGCTGGACCAGCGCACGCCCTCAAACGCGCCCGCTGGCAGGCGACGCAACCCGATCAGCCAATAGCCGCCATCCTCCGAGGGGCCAAACACCGCATCCGCGCGGCCCAAAGCGGCAAAGGCGCGGGCAATATGGCGCTTGCGCACGCCCGGAATATCCGCGCCGATCACGCAAACCCGTCCGGGAAGCTGCGCAAACATCCGCCCCATCCGGTCGCCCAGATCGCCGGAGCCCTGCGGTACGCGCGCAAACCGCGCGGGCCAAACGCGGCTTGCCAGCCCCTCACGGTCTGGTGACACGGCCAGCACCACCTCCCAGCGCGGGTCCGCGACCTCGCGCAGCAGGCGGCGCACCTGATGGCGGAACCACCACGCAGCAGGGACCAGACCGATGCCGCGACCGAGCCGGGTTTTCACCCGTCCGGGATGCGGCTCTTTCACCATGACGACCAGAATATTACGCAAAATAATCCCGCAAAATACGGCCATAGACGGCCTTGAGCTGATGGATTTGCGCAACCTCCACGCGCTCATCCACCGCATGCATGGTTTTGCCCACCAGCCCGAATTCCACCACCGGGCAGTGATCCTTCACAAACCGCGCGTCCGACGTCCCACCCGTGGTCGACATCTGCGGCGTCACGCCTGTTTCCGCTTGCACCGCGCCCGACACCAGCTCCGACAGTGCGCCCGGAGGCGTCACGAAGCTTTCCCCAGACACGCGCACCCGCATCTCGATCACCGCGCCGGTCTCTGCCGCCAGCACGTCGGCCTCGCTTTGCAACCATGCTGTCACCGCCTCTGATGTATGCGCGTCATTGAACCGGATATTCACCGTCGCGCGGCACTCTGCCGGGATCACGTTAGTGGCCGCGTTTCCTGCGTCAATCGTGGTGCATTGCAGGCTGGAGGGGTCGAAATGCTCCGTACCCTGATCCATTTCATACGCCGAGAGCCCAGCAATCAGCCGCGCCATCACCGGCATCGGGTTCAGCGCCCGGTGCGGATAGGCCGCATGCCCCTGCTTGCCTTTGACCGTGAAAAACGCCGTCATCGAGCCGCGCCGGCCGATCTTAATCATCTCACCCATCACCTCCGGGCATGTGGGCTCGCCGACCAAGCAATCTGTCAACACCTCGCCTTGGGTGTTCATCCAGTCCAAAAGCGCGCTTGTGCCGTCAATCGCCTCGCCTTCTTCATCGCCCGTGATGGCCAAAACCACCGCCCCGTTAGGAGGTGTCTCCCGCACAAAGTCCACGGCTGCGGCGGCAAAGGCGGCAACGCCAGATTTCATGTCTGTGGCACCGCGCCCATAGAGGAACCCATCGCGGATCACTGCGCCAAACGGATCCACGCTCCACGCGTCAATGTCTCCAACCGGGACCACATCTGTATGCCCGTTAAAGCCAAAACTCCGGTTCGCGCCGCGCGGCCCCCAGCGGGCGTATAAATTGCTGACCGCGCCACGATCAACACGGGTGCATTCAAAGCCTGCCCTTTCCAAAAGCGAGGACAACACCGCCAAAGCGCCCCCTTCCTCAGGGGTCACCGAGGCGCATTTCACCAGATCGGCGGTCAAAGAGACGGGGTCAACCGGCTGGGTCATGGGTGCTCCTTTGCACAAGTTTGGCCAAATCACCGCATGAGATCCTTGCGGCAAAAAAGACGCAACAGCGTCGAGAATTGAAGGGCGAGGCCAAGCAATCCTTCCTTTTCAGGTCGTTAACACAATACTTGACGGCAATAAATAAGCCCGTGGCAGGGCATGTGACCCGCAAAAGGGTCGCAAGAGCAGAATTCTACGTCGTCCAACACATCGCCCGCCGGGGTCGCGTTGGTGCTGCTCGCCTGTCATGTGGTGACGGAGGTAAACATGGCAGCAGTCCAGCTGATCGCGATGGATCGTTTCGCGCCTTTGGGGCGGAGCTTTGACCTTGCGCGGGGCGTTTGCGCGGGGCTTTCGTCAAATTTAGGCAGCTTTGACGTAAAATTAGCCATAAATCGCCGCGGCATATTCACGAATTGGCTACGGTTTGCCCCTATTTCTTCAGGCGCGAGCGACACTCACCGCCCGCTTCAGGAAGATCAGACATGACGCTTATCACTGTTCAGATCGGCAGCACGCTCGGCTTTCTTGGCCGTGCTGACATGCTGGCATCTGGCACAAAAGCCGGGTTTGCGCAGGTCAACGGCGCAACAACATCACATGGCGATCTTGGCCTCGACCACGCCAACAGCAACGACCTGCCGCAGGCACGGCCCGAAACCGGCCTTTTGGGCAGCACTCGGGTGGCGACGCCCGCCGGGCAAACCGCCGTGCAGGATCTCAAGCCGGGTGATCTGGTGCTGGACCCGTCAGGTGCCACCATCGCGGTTCGCCACATTCTCAAGACACCAACAGCAAAGACCGCGATCCGCATCCGCGCACCCTATTTTGGGTTGGATCAGGACCTTGTCGTCGGCCCCGATCACCGCATCGCGGTGACATCAGACATCGCCGAATACCTCTTTGGCGCAGAAACCGTTCTGGTCCCGATCTGGGCCCTCAAAGACGGCCGCAAGGCGCAGCATTGGGAAATGGCCCCGAAGACCGACCTGTATCAGGTCCAACTCGAACACGCCGCAGCACTGAGCATCGGCAAATGCGCCGTGGAAAGCATGCCGAAGTCAGGCCAGTCCATCGGCAAAATCCTGAGCGAGGAAGAGGCGCGTTGCTTCGCCTCCGAGCATAAGTCAGGCTACCAAAGCTAAGGTTTGCGGCCCCGCTTCGGTCCGCCGGAGCCTTTCGGCTTGGGCACACCCTCACCACCTTCTTCGTCATAAAGCGTCGTGGTTTGCGCCACGATCACCGAGTTTTCGTCGAGCGCGCGTTGCATCAGGCTGCGCTCCTCCTCGGGGATGTCATGGCCTTCCGCCAGCCGCTCCGTCAGGCTGCCATAGCCCGTAACGTCCAGCGGCGACAGCCCTGCGCGTTTCAGCAAGGCCACGCATTCGCGCACCGCCTCGGCCTCGTCAATGCCGGTGGAATAGCACACCATCGCGGCCCCCGAAGCCCCTTCCGGCATCCCGTCATCCTGGCTGCGGCCGACCTGCACCAAAAGCGTGTAGACCTGATGTTTGCTGTCCGATTTGGGCATGTCCCCTCCGGCGGTTGCGTGGTTTTCTGTGCCCCCTGTGTCAAACCCATTGAGCCACGCCACGCAAGCAGATAGGAAAGCCGCACGATCCGGGGAGGGACCACCAAGACATGTATCGACTGTTTTTTCTGGCAGCACTTGCGCTGTTGCCTTTGGCGCACCCCGCCCCCGCACAGGACAACACGATCACCATCGCAACCGTCACGCGCGCGCCCTTCTCCATGGAGGAGAACGGCACCCATGTCGGCTTCAGCGTCGAGCTGTGGTCCATGCTGGCCGCCGATCTTGGGGTGCAGACCAACTTCCTGCGCACGGACTCGTTTCAGGAGATGCTTGATCTGGTCGTAGCGCGGCAGGTGGATGGCGCGATTGCCAACATCTCGATCACCGCCGGGCGCGAAGCGATCATGGATTTCTCGCAACCCATTTTCGACAGCGGCTTGCAGATCATGCTGCCCTACGAAACCGGGTCGGGCTCCATTTTTCAAGCGCTGCTGACCCGTGACATTGCTATCGCGGTGCTGGTCGCCATCGGGCTGCTCTTTGGCGGCGGCATGCTGATGTGGGTGTTCGAGCGCCACCGCCAGCCCTATTTTGACCGCGACGCGAGGGACGCGCTGTTTCCGTCTTTTTGGTGGTCGCTCAATCTGGTGGTCAATGGCGGCTTTGAAGAGCGCATGCCGATGTCGCGACCGGGTCGCGTTTTTGCGGTGATTCTGGTCTTCGCCAGCCTGTTTTTGGTGTCGGTTTTCGTGGCCAAGATCACGGCGGCCATGACGGTGGATGCGTTGCAAAGCAGCGTTGAATCAATCAATGACCTCGACGGCAAACGGGTGGGCACCCTTGCAGGCTCGACGGCGGAACAGTTCCTTGACCAGCGCGAGATCGCGACGATCACGTTCGAAGACCTCGACCCGATGCTGCGGCAATTTGAGGACACGACGCTGGACGCGGTGTTCTTCGACGGCCCAATCCTGTCCTATTACACGACGACCCGCGGCAGCGGCACCGCCCGCATGGTCTCGCGCGTCTTCAAGCCGGAGAATTACGGCATGGCCCTGCCCACCGGCAGCCCGCTGCGAGAGCAGATCAATCAAGGCCTGCTGCGGCTACGCGAAGACGGGCGCTACGGGGCACTGCGCGCCAAATGGTTTGGCGCTGGCAACTAGCGGCTTTTGATCCCGCGATAGGCCCAGATCAGCAGGCAGCCACCGGCGGCCCCCACGATAAGCTGCGGCATCCAAGCGTTCTCGGCATAAATGCCGACGAAAGACAGCAGCAGGTTCAGCACAATCGCGCCCAGAACGCCGAGGGCGATATTACCAAACACCCCTGTCTGCGCCTTCATGATCATGCTCGCAACCCAACCGGCCAAGCCGCCGACAATGATGCCGCCAAGAAAACCAATACCCATAAATGCCTCCGTTTCTGAGTTCTAGTCGCGCAGCAACTCGTTGATCCCGGTCTTGGACCGCGTGCGCGCGTCCACACGCTTCACAATGACCGCGCAATAGAGGTTCACGCCGTTCTTGGATGGCATCGAGCCCGCAACGACCACGGAATAGGGCGGCACCTCGCCATACATCACCTCGCCCGTGTCGCGGTCCACGATCTTGGTGGACTGGCCGATAAACACGCCCATGCCGAGCACCGAGCCTTCACGCACGATGCAGCCTTCCACCACCTCGGAGCGCGCCCCGATAAAGCAATTATCCTCGATGATGGTGGGCCCGGCCTGCATCGGCTCAAGCACGCCGCCAATGCCGACGCCGCCCGACAGATGCACGTTTTTGCCGATCTGCGCGCAGGACCCAACCGTGGCCCATGTGTCCACCATTGTGCCTTCATCGACATAGGCGCCGAGGTTCACGAAAGACGGCATCAACACCACGCCCGGCGCGATATAGGCTGATTTGCGCACCACGCAGTTGGGCACGGCGCGAAAGCCCGCGGCTTTCCACTGCGCGTCGCCCCAGCCTTTGAACTTGCTGTCGACCTTGTCCCACCAGCCAGCGCCTTGCGGCCCGCCCTCGTGGGTCTCCATGTCCTTGATGCGGAAGCCCAGCAGCACGGCCTTCTTGGCCCATTGGTTCACATGCCAGCTGCCATCATCCTGCTTTTCAGCCACCCGCAACGTGCCACCATCAAGAGCTGCCAGCGTGTCCTCGATAGCGTCGCGCGTCTCGCCGGTGGTGGCGGGAGTAATCGCGTCGCGGCCCTCCCATGCGGCTTCGATGGCGGTCTCAAGCTGAGCGTTAGACATAGGCAGGTTCCTTCAAACAAATGTGGCGTCGCGGTTGATCAGCCTATAGACCGAAGGGAGTGTAAGACGCAATCAAGAGGCACGCCCGTGAAAGACGACAACCGCAAACATCCGCTCCGCAATTCTGGTCAGGATGTCGAAGCGTCCCACCACGTGCCCGACACGCCGCAAACCCGCTCTTCAGCTTACCGTCTGGCCTTTGCCGACAGTGAATTTCTGTGCCAGGACGCGCTGCGCCCGGTGCGCTTGCAGCTGGAATTGCTCAAGCCCGAAATGGGGATGGATGAGCACGATATCCGCTCCACCATCGTGCTGTTCGGCGGCGCGCGTATCCCCGAACCTGCCAAGAAAGACACCGCGCGGACCAAGACGCTGGCGGGTCTGTCCAAATATTACGCCGAGGCGCGCGAGTTTGCCCGGCTGATGACCGAACGCTCTGACGGGCATGAAGACGTGATCGTCACCGGCGGCGGCCCCGGCGTGATGGAGGCCGGAAACCGCGGCGCTGTGGATGCGGGCGGGCGCTCCATCGGGCTGAACATCGTGCTGCCCCATGAGCAGGCCCCGAACGAATATGTCACGCCCGAGCTGTGCTACAACTTCCACTATTTTGCGATCCGCAAGATGCATTTCCTGATGCGCGCCCGCGCCGTGGCGGTGTTTCCGGGCGGCTTCGGCACGCTGGACGAGACCTTTGAGGCGCTGACCCTGATCCAGACTGGACGCATGGAACGCGTGCCCTTCTTGCTGTTCGGGGAGGAATTCTGGCGCTCCATCATCAACTGGGAAACACTGGCCGACGCGGGCACGATCTCGGAGGAAGACCTGTCGCTGTTCAAATTCGTCGAGACCGGCCAGCAGGCGATGGACATCATCGACGCGTGGGAACCGGCCACCAAACGCGAGGGCATACCGGGGCGCTGACGCGGATCAAGGGATCAGCCGGTATTCCACAAACTCGGTCCGTTGCAGGAACCGGAAATTGTCGTCAGAGATCAGCGTCACGCGGATATTGCCAGCCGCGTTGCGCCACACGCCGATGCCCTCAAGATTGTCATGCGTCCCCGTGGTCGTGGTCAGCAACACCTGCTCATCGCTCAGGGCCTCCGCCCCCACCACAAAGCTGCGCACCCGCGTGGCAAAGCCGGATACCCCGTTGAAATACCGTTCCAACACGTAGAGCCGCCCATCCGGGCCAAAATCAGCCCCCACGACCAGAAACCCGTTGCTGCGGCTGATCCTCAGCGCGCTGTCCCACTTGCCCTTGGTCCAACGCCACACGGGGAAGGGGCGCTCCAGCCGTCCGGAGCGTTCCGGCACCATGTAGAGCACGCCTTGCGTATCTATCGCCAAAGCCTCCAGCCCAGAGTTTTTCTGCAACTGCCGCACCCATCTGGGCATTTTCAGGATTTGGGAGGGGCCATCCGTCCCCGAAAACCTGCGCACCACATGCTGCCCCTCGAAGGAGACAAAAATGTCGCCGCCCCGCACCGCCAGCCCTTCGGCATCGGTGCGGTAGCTGATCAGCGGCGCGCCTTCCGTATCCAGAATCGGACGAAACTTCGCGTCATCAATCCCCACGATGCGTCCGCCACGACGCAGGAACACACCTTGGCCAAAAAGCCCCTTGTCGGTGGTCGCCAGAAAGGTCGAGCCATTGTCGGACACCTCGATGGAGGAAAAGCCGCCAAACCCCTCCACCCGCTCTGTCCACGTATAGTTGCCGACCAGCTCAAGGCTTTGCGCCTGCGCAAAGGATGCCGAGAGCAGGCCGGCCAAGAGGGCCGCGATCAGTCGGATTGCAGAACTCCCACGCATTGGGTTGGCAGGTCCGCCAGCCGCAATTCGCGGCGCGGCTTGGCCGCTGGCGCGTTGGGGTTCGGGGGTGGCGGGTTCAGGATATTGTTGACCCATTGCTGCGCATCCGCACAGCCGTCACCCGCAGGCGGGGCCGCCTGATCCACGCAGCCGCGCGCGCCCTTGGGGCAGGACAGCCGCACGTGGAAATGGTAGTGATGCCCCCACCAAGGCCGGATTTTGCGCAGCCAGGACCGGTCCCCTTTGGCGTCCTTGCACATCTGAACCTTTGCGCCGGGGAAGACAAAAATCCGCGCCACCCGAGGGTCAGACGCCGCCGCTTTCAGCACCTCATGATGCCCCTTGGTCCAGCTTGAATTCACAAACGCACCGTTCGAGCGGCGCATGGAAATAGCGGAGATGTTCTCCCGTTGGGTGCGGCTCAGGGTCATGTCGCGGGCCGGGTTCATCCAGATATCCGCGTCCAGCCCGATCTGATGCGAGCGGTGCCCGGTCAGCATCGGCCCGCCGCGTGGCTGGCTCATATCGCCCACATAAAGACCGGACCAGCCTTGGCGCACCGCCGCGCGGCTGAGGTCCTGCACGAAGTCCACCGTCTCGGGATGCGCCCAGTTGCGGTTGCGCGACAGCCGCATCGCCTGCCATGTCGGCCCGGTTTCGGGCAGTTGCACCAGACCGGCCGCACAGCCATTGGCGTAAGAGCCATAAGCGGCTGGCGCCTGACGCGAGCCGTTGCGCTTGGCCCCAAAGGCGTTTTTGGCAATCAGTCGCCCCTGCGGGCCAAGATCCTGCCTGACTTGCGGCGCGACCGCTGCACCGTCTCCGGCGGGCCCGGCACAGCTGCCCAGAACCAAGATACAAAGACATGAGATTAGCGTGCGGAGGCCCATACTGCTTTATCCTCTCCCTGAGGTTTCACCCAGATTAACAGGAAGAGACCTAAAAGGAAGAGCCCGATCACCGGCGTGACGCCGATCCGCTGACTGCCGGACATTGATGTCACCAGCGCGATCAACGCAGGTGCCAAAAACGCGGTGGCCTTGCCCGCCAGCGCATAGAGGCCAAAGGCTTCCGTCATGCGGTACGGGTTGCCCTGCCGCACCAGCATCGCGCGGGACGCAGCCTGCACCGTGCCGCCCGCCGCCCCGATCAAGGCCCCGCAGAAATAAAACGCGATGTCCGAGAGCGTGCGCCCCATAAAGATCGGCGCGTCGCTGACCGCCAGCCATGCAACCTCCCCCGGTGCGATAGACGCGATGCCCACCGTCGCGAGAAGCAGCACGAGGATCGACCAAACGATCACCGATTTCGAGCCAAACCGCCTGTCCGCTCGGCCACCAAGCCATGCAAAAAGGGCCCCTGTGACAACAGCAAGTATGCCGAAAATGCCAATGTCGATGACGCTCCAGCCCAGCACCAGCTTGGCGTAAACGCCACCAAAGGCATACAGCCCGTTCAACGCATCGCGGTAAATCATGGAGGACGCCAGATAGGCCGACAGGCTGGGGGTCTGCGGCAGGGCCTTGATCGTGCGTTTCAGCTCCGTCAGCGCCTTGGAGACCCCACCCGGCGCGCGTGGATGCGCCGGTTTGACCTCCCGCGTCCACATAAAGAACGGGATCATGAACACAACATACCAAGCGGCAGCAAAGGGGCCGACCAAACGCGTGCCTTCGCGCATGTCAGGGTCGAGCCCGAACAGCGGCGGAATGCCCAGCAGCGTGCGGCCCGCGTTGCTTTCGGCGAAAAACAGCAGCATGATCACCAGCGCCACCAGCCCGCCCAGATAGCCCACCGCCCAGCCAGTGCCTGACAACCGACCTGTTTCCTTGGCCGGCCCAAGCTCTGGCAGCATGGCGTTGGTGAAGGTCGTGGCGAACTCCATCCCGATGAAGCCGACGCCAAACAGGACCATGACATAGAGCATGTTGAAGCTGCCCGGCAGCGCGAACCAAAGGCCGCTGGCCCCGACCACATAGAGCAACGAAAACACCCAGATAAAGGGCAGGCGGCGCCCGGTATTGTCGGCCAGCGCACCAAGCACCGGCGCGGCGACCGCAATGATCAACCCAATGACCGCCTGACCAAAGCCCCAGACGCTTTGCGCCTGCGCATTCGCGTCGCCTTCCGGCATCCCTCTTGAGACATACATGTCGGAGACGATTTCGGCGAAATAGGGCCCGAAAATGAAGGTAAGCAGCAGGGTATTGTATGGTTGACTGGCCCAGTCAAACATCATCCATCCGATAACGCGTTTCCGTAATGGAACAACCGCCATTATTTTCCCCAGTCTACCTCACGGTTTAATCACCAAGAATTGTACTGAGGCAAGGTAAAACTTACTTTAATTTTTGACGTTTACGTCAAAGCTTCCTCCCACGAATCGCGCTTTGGCCCCAAACCGCCAGCAGGCCATATGGCTCGTTTCGGTTTCCGATCCGGAAATTTACGTTGGTTGTCACGCGCCAGCACGTCATCGCACTCACCTAACATCGACCTAAGACGGGCTTTTCACGGGCAATACGCGGGCCTTGCGCCGCACGATCCCGCACACTACCTGTCTGCTACAAAGCTGATAACCGGAGCCACCCCATGACATCCCTTTTCCAGATCCTGATGCTGCTGATCGGTGTCGTGCGGACCGTTATCCTGATCCACTTCATCATGAGCTGGCTGCTGAGCTTTCAGGTTCTCAACCTGCGCCAACCGATTGTTGCCCAGGTCTGGGACGGGCTGACCCGGTTGTTGGAGCCGATCTACGGCCCGATCCGCCGCGTACTGCCGCAAATGAGTGGATTGGACCTCAGCCCGCTGGTCGCCCTGCTCGGCGTCTATGCGATCGAGATCATCCTGCGCAACAACGCCGCCGCATTCTTCTAGGGCCTAGCTCGCAAACGGCGCAGCGCTGCCCCAAAGCTGGCGCACGCGCTGGTCGCGCCCGCAGGCGTCACGGTAGCGCTTATAGGCGTTGGCCTTCGAGATCAGCCCAAAGCGGGTCAGGATCCTCTCAGATTTCTTGGCGTAATCCTGATGATATTCTTCCGCCGCATAGAACGGCCCGGCGCGCAGAATGGGCGTGACGATCTTTTGACCCAGCGCGGCCTCCGCACGGGCCTTCGCGGCCTCGGCGGTGGATTGCTCAGCGGCGTTGCTCACGAAAATCGCGGTGCGGTAGCTGCTGCCCCGGTCACAAAACTGCCCGCCTGCATCGGTCGGGTCCACCGAGCGGAAGAACATGTCAAACAGCTGCGGGAGCGGCAACGCGGCGTCGTCATAGGTGATCTGCACCGCCTCGTAATGCCCGGTGCCGCCGCTGGTCACCTGCTTATAGGTGGGGTTGGCCGTGCTGCCCCCGGCAAAGCCGGACACAGCCCCTTTCACGCCGCGCACGCTTTCAAAGTCATGCTCCACGCACCAAAAACAGCCCCCCGCCACGGTGATGATGCGGGTGTCGGCATAGGCGGCAATGCTGACGCAGCTCAGGGCGGCGGCAACGCAGAGGCGTTTGAAAAGGCGGGTCATTGGGGTTCTCCTGCTCAAGGTTTAGACCTTGATCTAACGCGGCATCCGCCAGATCAACCCAAAGCCCCATGACCTCACCCATTGGTGATCAGTCAAGCGCCTCGATATAGCCCTCGATCTGCTCCACCCGCTCGTCGCTGGCCGGATGCGTCGAGAGCCATTCCGGCGGGGTCAGCCCGCCCTCGGCAATCTCTCGAAAGAACAGCTGTAGCCCCGCGGGATCAAAACCCGCATCAGAGGCCAGCTTGACGCCAAACTGATCCGCCGCTGCCTCGTGCTTGCGCGAGAATTGCAACGACAGCAGCAGATTTCCTTCGAGCAATATCTCGTCAATAATCGGCCCGGTGTCGCCCGCCAAAAAGCCAATCAGGAAATACATTCCCAGGGAGCGGTAGGTCTGGCGCAACCCATGCGCCTCCACCACATGCCCGATCTCATGGCCCAGAACCCCGGCCAGCACGTCGTCTTGAGGGAACTTCTCTACAAACTGATCGGTCATCACGATGGTGCCGCCGGGCATCGCAAAGGCGTTGGGGCCGATACGCTCCATGTCGCGGAACAATAGCTTGAAGTCGCGGCCGTTGATCTCCGACGGCGGCAGCTCGGCCAGCAGGGTTGAGAATATCTCCGCCACCCGCACTCGGTCGTCTTCATCCAGCGCGGTGTCGTCAGCCATGGTCAGGTCAATCGTCTGCAACGTGCCTTGATCCATATAGCCCAGCAGGCCGGCAGGTGTCAGCGCGATGGCCGCCGTCACCATCAAATCCAACCCGTAGCGCCATAGCACCCAGCCGCACAGAACCAGCGCCGCAATCACGGCGACAAGTCGGGGGCGGAACGTTTCATACTCGCTCAGAAGATCGCCCCGCGTGATCCCTGTCAGGGCGCGAAAGCCCTCGTGATCTTCGGTTTCAAACATGGCCTCGTCAGGGAAATGCATGCGGCGCGGGGACTGCCCCAAAGGCGGGTCAATCGTGATCTCCTCGAACCGCGCGCCGGTGATAACCCGGTCGGCCTCGTCTACAATATCCACGAAGGGCGCGTCACCACGCCCGTCCAATGGCGCGCGGGTGATCAGCCGGGCCGCCACTTTCCGGGAGCTGCCAGACGCAAAGGCCCAACCCGTCAGGGTCAGGCCAAATCGTGCAGAGGCGTCAGTCGCCACAGGTCAGAGACCGACGCCAAAGTCGACGCCTTCAAGGTCGCCGTAGGCGTCGCCAATGGCGTTGCCTGCTGCCTGTTGCTCACCGATGAAATCATCCATCGACGCGCCGGGAATGACAAAGGTTTGCGCCGCCAGATAGGCCTGCATCCGAATTTGCGCCCAAGGCAGCATCAACCCAAGGGTGCACACGATCACAACCGCGTTGGTGATGGCGATCCACATCAACGGGCCAACCTTCACCGTGGAGCGGAAGCGATGCCCGCCCTCCAACTGCGTGTTGTCATACATCACGTTACGGACCAGCGCCTGATAGATGAAGCCAGCGGGCAGGAAAGCCACGAAGAACAGCAGGTAAAACAGGCCGATCAGGCCCAGCTGGCCCGCTGTCGGCTCATCCCCCGCTTCCAAGCCGGAAAACGCGTCGCCCAGCGCCGCGAAAGACGCCCCGAACACGACACCAGAAACGACCAGAACCAGCACGATCCATGCCAACGCCAAAGAGAGCGCCTTCACAAACGGGCTAAGTCCTGCGTCAAAGCTGAACGCCGCTTTGCCAAGCGCGTGGTGGTTGATGACATAGCGTTTCACGGCGCGGTCCACGATAGGGACGGCAAAGAGCAAGATCACCAGAACGGCCAAACCAGCCAGCACGCCAATAGCGACAGAGCCGCTTTGCCCTGCCAAAAAGCCGCCGCCTACACCCACGGCAACCACCGCAAGATACAAGCCCAGCGGCAGCAGAACATAGACCACGAAGGCGCGCCCCATCTTGCCGCTAAAGTTGAACCGAACATTCGAAAAGCTCGACATCCGGGCGTTGAACTGGAGCGATCTGACGATCAGCCACGGCGTCGCGGCAAGCAGCGCCAGAGCCATGATGATATTCAAAAACGGAACGGCTGAGAGCAGCGTGAAGGCGATGAAGCCCGCAATCACGATGATGCGGCCAATCAGGATTTGCTTGCCCGTCGCGTGGTAGTCGAAATTGCGCCCAGCGATGGAAGTGTTGTTGTAGAAATATTTCTTGGTGCGCACCTTGGCCCAAGCTGAGTAAATCCCGATCGTTACGATGCTGAGCAGCAGATTTACGATCCAAATCCCGAACCACTCTTTGGCGTTGCCGGAAAATTCCACCCGTTGCGTTTCGCCCGGGTTCACATTCATTGACGTATCGCTCATCTCGAAATGACCTCATCTCAATTCATTTTATGCCGCCAGCATAGCGCCAGCTCACGTTTTTGTGAATCCCATCCAGAAGTCCCCCCGATTGTGGCTTCCACATGGCCATATTTCGCCGTTTAGTGAGAAATGAAGACGCATCAACCCGAAGGAACGCGCCGCCATGAAGATCGCCTGCTGGTCCGGCCCCCGGAACCTGTCCACCGCCATGATGTACAGCTTCGCCGCGCGCCCAGATTTCACGGTGTTGGACGAGCCGTTTTATGCGGCCTATTTGAAGCAGACGGGCCGCGCTGACCCAATGGCGGAGGAGATCATCCGCGCCCACGAGACCAGCTGGCACCGCGCCGCCGCCACCTGCGCGCGGGACGGGACGCCGCATGTCTACCAAAAGCACATGTGCCACCATATTCTGGAAGACACCCCGCTGGACTGGGCTGAGGAGTGCAAACATGTCTTCTTGATCCGCCATCCCGCCCGCGTGCTGGCAAGCTACCATGAAAAGCGCGAGCAGGTGACGCTGGAGGATATCGGCGTGGAACAGCAGCTCGATCTCTATGAAGAATTTGGCGGCATTGTCATCGACAGCGCCGACATCCGCGCCGACCCCAAAGGCATGCTGACCGCAATATGCAGCGCACTCGACCTGCCCTTCGACCCCGCCATGCTCAGCTGGCCCGCTGGCGGTATCGAGGCGGATGGCATCTGGGCAAGTCACTGGTACGGGACCGCACATAGCAGCACAGGGTTTGCCGGGGCTGAGGGCCCTTTGCCCGACCTGTCTGGCCCTCTGGCCGAGCTCTGCGAAGAGGCCCTGCCCGCCTATGCCATCCTGCGCACCCAGCGGCTGCGCGCGGGTTAACATTCGGTAAAGAAAAGCCGAACACGTATTTTAAAACAAGGCGTTAGGACAATCCGGCGCATGCGTCGCCTTTAGGACTTCACCCGCTTGTCCCGCGCCGCCAGCAGCTTCAACCGCAGCGCGTTAAGCTGGATAAAGCCCGCCGCATCGGTCTGGTCGTAGGCGCCGGCGTCTTCTTCGAAGGTCACATGCGCCTCCGAGTAGAGGGAATGCTCGGACCAGCGCGCAACCGTCCGCGCGGAGCCCTTGTAGAGCTTCAAACGCACCGTGCCCGTGACATGGGTCTGGGAGGCATCAATCGCCGCCTGCAACATCTCGCGCTCAGGGGAATACCAGAAGCCATTATAGATCAGCTCCGCATAGCGCGGCATCAGCTCATCTTTCAGATGCGCGGCACCCCGGTCCAAGGTGATCGACTCGATCCCGCGATGGGCCTCCAAAAGCAGCGTGCCACCCGGCGTCTCGTAGACACCGCGAGACTTCATGCCGACAAAGCGCCCCTCGACAAGGTCCAACCGCCCACAGCCATGCTTGCCGCCCAGCTCGTTGAGCTTGGTCAGGATCGTAGCCGGGCTCATCGCCTCGCCATTGATGCTGACCGCGTCGCCGCGCTCGAACCCGATCTCGACAAATTCAGGCGTATCTGGCGCGTCCTCGGGATGCACGGTCCGCTGGTAGACGTAATCGGGTGCCTCTTCGCCCGGATCCTCCAGCACTTTGCCCTCGGACGAGGTGTGCAGCAGGTTGGCATCCACCGAAAACGGAGCCTCGCCGCGCTTATCCTTGGCAATCGGGATCTGGTTGGCCTCAGCAAATTCCAGCAGCTTGGTCCGCGAGGACAGGTCCCACTCCCGCCAGGGCGCAATCACCTTGATATCGGGGTTCAGCGCATAGGCGCTCAGCTCGAACCGCACCTGGTCATTGCCCTTGCCCGTCGCGCCATGGGCCACGGCATCAGCCCCGGTGGCCTCCGCAATCTCGATAAGCCGTTTGGAGATCAGCGGCCGCGCAATCGAGGTGCCCAGCAAGTACAGCCCTTCATAAACCGCATTGGCGCGGAACATCGGGAAGACGAAGTCGCGCACAAACTCTTCGCGCACGTCCTCAATGAAAATGTTCTCGGGCTTGATGCCCAGCAGCTCCGCCTTCTGGCGCGCCGGGTCCAGCTCTTCGCCCTGCCCCAGATCGGCGGTGAAGGTCACAACCTCGCAGCCATATTCCGTTTGCAGCCATTTCAGAATGATCGACGTATCAAGGCCACCCGAATAGGCGAGCACAACTTTCTTGGGTGCGGACATGAGCGTGGTCTCCAAATTGGTTTGCCGCGAGGTAGCGCGGCTACAGCCGGGGCGCAAGGCCGCTGCCATATTGCGCGCGGATTGACCCCGGCTGGAATGGCTGCGCTAATCGCCATCACCGAGAAAGCAGGCAAGGCAATCGCCATGATGACCAAGTTCGAAACATCGGCCCGCGAAGCCACCGCACTGATGCGCGTGGTCTTCGAGCCGACGCCCTTGCAGCGCAACGACTACCTGTCCGACAAGTTCGACGCCGAGATTTACCTCAAGCGCGAGGACCTCTCCCCCGTACGCTCCTACAAGATCCGAGGCGCCCTGAACGCCATGCGCAAACTCCGCGCGGCCCAGCCCGACATGAACCGGTTTGTCTGCGCCAGCGCGGGCAATCACGCGCAGGGCTTTGCCTATGTCTGCCGCCATTTCGGCGTGATGGGCGAGGTTTTCATGCCCGTGACCACCCCGCAGCAAAAGATCGACAAGACGCGCGCCTTTGGCGGCGACAGCATCAAGATCAGGCTGACGGGGGACTATTTCGACCAGACGCTGGCCGCCGCCCAGTCGCATTGCGTCGAGATCGGGGCGCATTTCCTGTCGCCCTTTGACGATCCGGACGTGATCGAGGGGCAGGCCTCCGTCGCGGTTGAGCTGCTGGCTGGCTTGGGCCGCGCGCCCGACATGATCGTGGTGCCTGTTGGCGGCGGCGGCTTGTCGGCGGGGATGACGAAATTCATGTCCCATGCCGCGCCAGACACCCAGTTCCGGTATATCGAGCCCACCGGCGGCGCCAGCCTAATGGCGGCTCTGAAAGATGGCGCGCCGGTGACCTTGCCGCAGATCGATTCGTTTGTAGACGGCGCAGCCGTCGCACGGATCGGGGAGCATACATTTGCCGAGCTAAAGGACGTACCACCAGCCCATGTGTATCTGGCCCCCGAGGACCGGATCTGCGGGACCATCCTCGAATTTCTGAATATCGAAGGCATCGTGCTTGAACCTGCTGGCGCGCTGGTCCTCGACGCGTTGGAAGACCTGCGCGCGGATATCAAAGGCAAAACCGTGGTCTGCGTCACCTCAGGCGGGAATTTCGATTTCGAGCGCCTGCCGGAGGTCAAGGAACGCGCGATGCGCTACGCAGGCCGCAAGAAATACTTCGTCCTGCGCATGCCACAACGCCCCGGCGCGCTGCGGGAGTTTCTGGATCTGCTCGGGCCAGATGACGACATTGCGCGGTTCGAATATCTCAAGAAATCCGCGCGGAACTTCGGGACCGTGCTGATCGGGATCGAAACGCGGGAGGCCGGGACATTTGACGACCTGTTCGCCCGGATGGCCAAGGCCGGGTTCGATCACCGTGACATCACCAATGACCCCGTCCTGTCCGAATTCCTGATCTAGCCGCTAGGCGGCTTCCAGCGTGATCCCGGTCTTTGTCAAAAATTCGAGCTTGGACGCGTGAAAAATTTCAACAAGGTTCTGCACGCTATCCGCCTGCGCCTCACGCTCCGCCGCGGAGCATGCGTGATAGAGCTTCTCAAACCCCAGATTGGCCGCGCTACCTTTGACGAAATGAAAATCCTCTGACGGGTGTGCGGAAGGTTGCGCTTGCATCTCAGCCAGCTTGGCCTGCACCTCTGACAGGAACATCGCCGCAATCTCGGCGAAATCGTCTTCGCCAAAATCCTGACGCAGCTCTGTCACGCGGGTCCAATCAATCATCCTGTTCACCCTGTTCTTGCATGCCAGAATTCTGGGTCCGCAGAGTTAAGAATTCCTTTAATCTTTGCCGCGTCTAGATTGCATTTTAACATTCATCCCATGTTAAGAACCGGTGCGTCATGTAGCACTATGACCGCATCAAACCTGCTTCCTGAGCCGCAACCGAACCTGCCCTATACATGGGATGACGAGGGCGTCACCAACCCCGAAGTGCCCCATCTGGTGCTGGTGGTCGATGACAGCGCAATGCAGCGCAAGATGCTGACCAAAGCCCTCGTGAAATGGGGCTACGAGGTGATGGAGGCCGATAACGCCCTTGCCGGGCTGGAGATGTGCCGCAACCATGACGTTACCATCGTGATCAGCGACTGGATCATGCCCGGCATGAACGGCCCTGAATTCTGCCACACATTCCGGCAGCTCGACCGGGCTGGCTATGGCTATTTCATCTTGCTGACCAGCAAAGGCGAAAGCCGGGAGGTTGCCGAAGGGCTCAATTCCGGGGCGGATGATTTCCTGACCAAGCCTTTCATTTTTGGGGAGCTGAAGGCGCGGCTTCGGGCCGGGGAACGCATCGTCGAAATGCATGCCCAGCTGATCCAGAAAAACCGCGTGGTCAACAACGCGCTCGACACGATCCAGTCGCTCTATGACAACGTCCAGCGCGACCTGTCTGAGGCGCGGCGTCTGCAACAATCGCTCGTGCGCGAAACAAGCGTGCCCTACCAAGGCGGGCATGCCACCATGATGCTGCATCCCAGCGGCCATATTGGCGGCGATCTTGTCGGGCAGTTTAGCGCCAGCCCCACCAAGATCGGGCTCTATTCGCTTGATGTTTCCGGCCACGGCGTGGCCTCAGCCCTGATGACGGCACGGCTGGCGGGCTATCTCAGCGGGTATTCCCCATCCCAAAACATCGCATTGATTGACCGTGGCGGCGGCACGTTTGATCTGCGCGACCCGGCCGAGACCGCTTCCCAGTTGAACGAAATCCTGCTGCAGGAAATGAACACCGACCTCTATTTCACCCTCGCGCTGGCCTGCATCGACCTCGAAACCGGCCATACAAGCTGCGTGCAGGCGGGCCACCCGCACCCTCTGCACATGCGCCATGACGGCGCGTTGATCAAACGCGGCAGCGGCGGCATGCCCATCGGCCTGCTGCCCGACGCGACATTCGAGGCGTTTGACTTCACCATGACCCCCGGCGACCGCTTGTTCCTGCATTCCGACGGTTTGACGGAGGCGGAGGACGCGGCAGGCCAACAGCTCGAAGATGCAGGTCTGGCGAAAATCCTGCGCAACCGAAAGGCGCTCAGACGCGGGGCGTTTCTGGACAATGTCTACGCCCAGTTGGCCGCTTTCAACGGCAGCGGCGATTTCGAAGATGACGTCTCAGCATTGGTGTTCGACTATGACGGGCCCTCAGCCTGACCCCAAGCTAGAGCCCAAAATAAGCCCGCACGAAATCAGCGTCGCCCGCATTGCCCAGCATCGCAAGCGCGTCCGCAGGCGCGGTCCAGATGGCGGTGTGGTGCGGCTCCGTCGGGGCCGAGCGGCGCAAGACAGGGCGCGCCACGTAAATATGGCACAGCTTCTCCGCCCAGAGATCATAGTCCGGCATATAGGCAAACCGGCGAAACGCGCCCAACCGCCGGGGGGCGGAAATCGCCCAGCCGGTCTCCTCCATGACTTCGCGGTGCAGCGCATGTACCGGGTGCTCGCCGGGATCAATGCCGCCGCCGGGCAGCTGCAGCTCTGGTTCCGGCTCGGCTTGAAACGTGGTCAACATGGCGTCGCCGTCCCACAGGATCGCGTAAGCTCCGGGCCGTCGCGTGTATGTCCGACCCGGTTGAACTGCCTCACCGTAGCGTCTGATCATCGCGTCGCCCCCTTCGAACCCAAGCCATGCAAAACCCGCACAGCCGTCATGCCCCCGGCACCCTCTTGGCCCCAGTATTGCCGTGCCTATATAGACGCGGTATGCCACCTCAAGGCCATAAGGTATCTCCAATGACACTTGGACAAAAAATCGCGTGGGACGACACTGTTCTGCCTTTCCAACTGGATCGCTCCGACATTCGCGGACGCGTCGCGCGTCTGGACGGCGTGCTTGATCAGGTCCTGGCGCAGCACGACTACCCCCCCGCTGTGGAGGCCGCCGTGGCCGAGGCCGCGTTGCTCACTGCCCTGATCGGGCAGACGATCGACCTGAGGTGGAAACTGTCCGTGCAAATTCGCGGCAACGGACCATTGCGGCTGATCGCGACCGATTATTACGGCCCCACCAAAGACGGAGCACCCGCGAGGATGCGGGCCTATGCCAGCTATGACGCCGAAAAGATCGAGGCTGACGCCCCGCATTTCCCACAAATCGGACGCGGCTATTTTGCGATCCTGATTGATCAGGGCAATGACATGAAACCCTATCAGGGCATCACCCCGATTGCCGGCGACAGCCTGTCCCATTGCGCGGGCACCTATTTTGCGCAATCCGAACAGCTGCCCACCCGCTTTTCGCTGACCTATGGCCGCAGCCAAGAGCCCGGCCATGATGAAAGCTGGCGGGCCGGCGGGATCATGTTGCAGCATATGCCAAAGGCCTCGCCGCTCATGGCCAAAGATGAGGCGACCGGCGACAAGGGCCTGCTGGACAGCGCCGATCTGCTGGAGGGCGATGACAGCGAGAATTGGAACCGCGCCAATATCCTGCTCGACACTGTCGAGGAGATGGAGCTGATCGGGCCGTCTGTCTCCCCCACGGATCTGCTGGTGCGGCTGTTTCACGAGGACCAGCCGATTGTCTATAACGCCCAGCCGGTCACCTTTGGCTGCACCTGCTCGGAGGACAAGGTGCGCCAATCCATGTCGATCTATTCGGCAGGCGACATCGCCCACATGACCACCGCAGAAGGCACCCTGACCGCCGATTGTCAGTTCTGCGGCGCGCATTACGTGATGGACCCCGCCACATTGGGGTTCGAGGCAGCGGGCGCGGATGACCCGATCAAATGATCTGATACACCGGATGGAGGCCGCCCTGGGCAAGCCCGGCGCGGCCTCCTCCGACTTCGACCTCAACCCGGAGACGGAGCTCCCCGACACCCGCAAATTGCGCGACGCCGCAGTGCTGATGCTTGTCAGCGAGTTCGAAGACACACCTTCCGTTTACCTGACCAAACGCGCCTCCGGGTTGAAACACCATCCGGGACAGGTGGCGTTTCCGGGCGGCAAACTCGACCCCACGGATGCCAATCTGCAAGCCGCAGCCCTCCGCGAGGCCCGGGAGGAGATCGCCCTGCCCGAGGGCGCAGCACAGGTGATCGGCAGCCTGCCCCCGCATGAAACCGTCACCGGCTTTACTGTCACACCCTTCGTGGCCCGGTTGACCCAGCCCTTCACCCCCGTCGTCGAGGCCGGAGAGGTCGCGGAGGTGTTTTCCGTGCCCTTGGCCCATCTTCTGGACCCCAACCGCTATAGCATTGAAGGCCGACACTGGCGCGGGGCAACGCGGTATTATTACACCATCCCCTTCGGCCCCTATTATATTTGGGGTGCCACCGCCCGCATGCTGCGCACCCTTGCCGAACGGGTGGCAGAGTGACCCGGATCACCACACCTTGGCTGACCAGCCCCGACACCACCCGCCTGTTCGACCTGTTTGCGCAGCACAAGTTTCAGCTGCTCTGCGTCGGCGGCTGCGTGCGCAACAGCTTGCTGAATATGCCCGTCAGCGACATCGATATGGCCAGCGACGCGCGGCCAGATGACATGATCCGCATCGCCGAGGCCGCAAAGCTGCGCGTAATCCCCACCGGCGTTGATCACGGTACGGTCACCGTGATCTCCGGCGGCACAGCCTATGAGATCACCACCTTCCGCAGCGACGTCGAAACCGATGGCCGCCACGCGAAAGTCGCCTTCTCCGACACATATGAGGAGGACGCCAAGCGCCGCGACTTCACCATCAACGCGCTCTATGTAGGCTCGGACGGCGCGGTTCTGGACCCCGTGCAAGGCCTGCCAGACATCCCTGCCCGGCGGGTCCGCTTCATTGGCGATGCCAGCGCCCGCATCACTGAAGACACCCTGCGTATCCTGCGCTTCTTCCGCTTTTATGCGTGGTACGGCGACCCCGACGGCGGCATCGACCCTGAGGGTCTGGCAGCCTGCGCCGAAGGCGCGGAGGGGTTGGAAGGCCTGTCCGCAGAACGGATCGGCGCGGAGATGATCAAACTGCTCAGCGCGCCGGACCCAAGCCGCGCGGTCGCCGCCATGCAGGCCAGCGGTGTGCTGGCGCGGGTCATGCCCGGCGCGGATGCGGCACTGCTCCCCGTGCTGGTCCATTTTGAAACGGAGCTTCCGCCGATCTGGACCCGCCGCGCGATGGCCTTGGGCGGGGAGTCTCTGAAAGACCGCTGGCGTTTGTCCAAAGCAGATGCGGAGGTTTTGAGCCACGGACAAGAGGCGCTTGCTCATGCCACGGACCTGTCAGAGCTTGCCTATCGGCACGGCGCATCCCTTGCCCGTGACGTCGCTTTGACGCGGGCCGCGAGCCTTCAGAATCCCCCTCCCGCAGAGCTGGAAGAGATGCTCTCCCAAGCCGCGTCAGCCACCTTCCCCGTGAAGGCCGCCGACCTGATGCCAGCGCTGAAGGGCCCGGCGCTCGGGGCGCGCCTGCAAGAGCTGGAAGCTCGGTGGATTGCTTCCGGTTTCACCCTGACCAAAGACGCTTTGCTGGACGCATGAGCATAGACCCGCTCTATCTGTTTGTCTTCGCGGGGCTGTTCTCGCCGGGGCCGAATGTGATCTTGCTGACCGCCTCCGGCGCGCGGTTCGGGGTGCGACCAACCCTGCCGCATATCGCGGGGGTGGCGGTCGGGGTCGGCATCACCGCAGGGCTTACAGCCTTCGGCATCGGGGCGCTGCTTTTGGCACAACCCGCCCTTGCATGGGCGCTGAAATGCGTGGCCGTCGCATGGATCCTATGGATGGCATGGCGGCTGTTTCGCTCCACCACCGGACCGCAGGCTGAACGAAAAGCCCGCCCCTTCACCTTTATCGAAGCGGTCTTGTTTCAGTGGGTGAACCCCAAAGTCTGGGCCGTGGCACTGGCCGCCTCCGCCGGGTATGGCGCCGGGCTGAGCCCAACAGACGAAGCCATCCGACTGGCCACGGCCTTCAGCGGCTTGAACCTGTTTGTCTGCCTGTTCTGGACCTATGCCGGGTCGTGGCTGACATATCTGCTAACCACCCCGCGCGCATGGCAGATCTTCACAACAGCCATGGCGCTGGCCCTCGCAGCCTCGGCGGTGATGGTCTTCCTGTCCTAAATCCGGTATACGGAACGGCTGAGCAAAGGCCACGCACATGTTTCGTTACTTTGAAAATCTGGTCGATCCCTACGCGGCGTATGACGAGGTCGATGCCCCGCCAACAAAGCTGTGGCCCTTCATCCGCGCCTATTCGACACCGTTCAAAAAACTGTTCTGGGTCGCGGCCATTCTGTCGATCATCGTGGCCACGGTCGAGATCGCGCTGATCTTCTATATGGGCCGCATCGTTGACCTGCTGGGCAGCGCGGAGCGCGACACATTCCTCGCCAATCACGGGCTGGAAATCACGCTGATAGCACTCTTCATCGTGTTTCTGCGCCCTCTCATTCAGGCGCTGGACGTGGGCATACTGAACAACGCGATCCTGCCCAATTACGGCACGCTCTTTCGCTGGCGCGCGCATAAACACGTGCTGCGCCAATCCGTCGGCTGGTTCGAGAACGACTTCGCCGGGCGCATCGCCAACCGCATCATGCAGACCCCTCCGGCGGCGGGGGAGGCGATCTTTCAGGTCTTCGACGCCATCACCTTTTCCATCGCCTATCTGGTGGGTGCCGCGATCCTGTTGGCCGATGCCGATCCGCGTCTGGCCCTGCCGCTCTCGATCTGGGTGGTGCTCTATGCATTGCTGGTTGCCTGGACCATGAAGCGCGTGGGGCCCGCGTCCAAAGCCTCGTCCGATGCGCGCAGTCAGGTCACGGGCCGCGTGGTGGACAGCTACACCAACATTCATTCGGTCAAGCTGTTCGCTCATCACGACCGCGAAATCGACTTCGCCAAGGAGGCGATTGAAAACACCCGGCAGACCTTTGCCCGCGAGATGCGGATCTTCACCATGATGGATCTGATGCTGATGACCCTGAACGGGTTGCTGATTGTCGGCGTCGTCGGCTGGGCGCTCTGGCTTTGGGTGCAAGGCACGGCTTCTGTCGGCGTGGTCGCGGCGGCCACTGCCCTGACGCTGCGGCTGAACGCGATGACCGGCTGGATCATGTGGGCGCTGTCATCTTTCTTCCGTTCGCTCGGCGTGGTGCAGGAGGGGATGGAGACCATCGCCCAGCCCATTACGCTGGTTGACGCCCCCCATGCCAAGCCGCTGCAGCTGACCGAGGGCCGGATCGAGATCAAGGACCTGTCACATCACTATGGCGGAGCGGTAAATGGTCTCGACGCGCTATCGCTTGAGATCGCACCCGGCGAAAAGGTCGGCATCATCGGGCGTTCCGGCTCCGGCAAATCGACGCTGGTGAAGCTGCTGCTGCGCTTCTATGACGCCGAAAAAGGCGAGATCCTGATCGACGGGCAAAACATCCGCGACATCACCCAAGACAGCCTGCGGCACAATATCGGCATGGTCTCTCAGGAAAGCACATTGCTCCACCGCTCCGTGCGCGACAACATTCTCTATGGGCGGCCCGACGCGTCGGAGGCCGACTTGATCCGCGCCGCCGAACGCGCGGAGGCGCATGGCTTTATCCAAGATCTTTCCGACCCCGAGGGGCGCAGTGGCTATGACGCCCATGTTGGCGAGCGCGGCGTGAAACTGTCGGGCGGTCAGCGGCAGCGCATCACGCTGGCCCGCGTCATGCTGAAAAACGCGCCTATTCTGGTGCTGGATGAGGCCACATCCGCCCTCGACAGCGAGGTCGAGGCCGCGATCCAAGACACGCTTTACGGCGTGATGGAGGGCAAAACGGTTATCGCCATTGCCCACCGATTGAGCACAATTGCACAGCTCGACCGGATCGTGGTCATCGAGGATGGTAAAATTGTCGAGAACGGCACCCATGCCGCACTTCTGAAGCAAAACGGGCTATATGCAGGGTTCTGGCAGCGCCAATCCGGCGGCTTCCTGAACACGACCGAGGCCGCAGAATGACCAACCGTTTCACCGCTTTCATAACCCCCATTCTGGAGCGTCTGGGCGCGTTGATCGACCCGTTCGAGCCCGCCAAGACCCCGCCTCCCCGCACGCTTTGGGCCTTTTGCAAATGGTGCCTCGCTGGCACATGGCCAATTTTGCTGATCGCCGCCCTCATCTCCGCCCTCGCAGGCACGATGGAGGCCGTCACCGCGCTGCTCTTGGGCTGGGTGATCGACGCCGCCGCAACCACCGCGCCGCAGCAGTTCTTCGCTCAGAACTGGGGCCTCGTTGTCATATTCGTGGCCTTCTTTCTGCTGCTGCGCCCGGTCACTTTTGCCGCCAGCGCCGCATTCAACGGCATAGTAGTGCCGCCTAATATCTACCCGCTGATCCAAAGCCGCCTGCACCGTTGGACCCTCGGCCATGCGGTCGATTATTTCGACAGCGATTTCGCCGGGCGCATCGCGCAAAAGCAGATGCAAACCGCGCGCGCATTGACCGAAGTGACCACCGAGACGATCAACGTAGTGGCCTTCGCGCTGGCCTCCATCATCGGCTCGGTCCTGCTGCTCTTGACCATCGATATGCGTATCGCCGGGGCCTTGGCCGTTTGGCTGGCAGGCTACATTGTCATGATCCGCTGGTTCATGCCCCGCATCCGCAAACGCGCCGCCGCCCGCGCGGGCGCGCGCACCATGGTCACGGGTCAGGTCGTCGACACGATTACCAATATCAAGACGGTCAAGCTGTTCGGCCACTCGAAATTCGAAGACGAATCCGCGCTGGGCGCCATGGCCGTGCTGCGCGACCGGGCGTTGCAATTCGGCCACCTCTCCACCGGGTTCCGCTTCGCGCTGATGACCACGGCAGGCATCCTGCCCATCCTGCTGATCGGCGGCACGGTGGTGCTGTGGCAAAACGGGATCGCCTCCCCCGGCGACATTGCCGCTGCTGGCGCGATCTCCATCCGCATCGCGCAAATGACCGGATGGGTCAGCTTCGCCCTGATGCAAATGTACGCCAATATTGGCGAGGTCGAGGACGGCATGAAAACCCTGACGCCGCCCCACGCGCTGGTCGACGCGGCCGGCGCGCAACCGCTGGACGTCACCGACGGCAAGGTCGAATTCGACCACGTCACCTTCCGCTATGGACGCGACGTGGGTGGCATTGACGCGGTCAACCTGACGATCCGTCCGGGCGAAAAGCTGGGCGTCGTCGGGGCCTCCGGTGCGGGCAAATCCACCTTGGTGGCCGCACTTTTGCGGCTCTATGATCTCGACAGTGGCGCGGTGAGAATTGACGGCCAGAACATCTCAGAGGTGACCCAAGACAGCCTGCGCCAGCAGATCGGCATGGTCACGCAGGAAACCGCTATGTTCAACCGCTCCGCCCGCGACAACATTCTTTACGGCCGACCCGGCGCGTCTGACGCCGAGCTTGAGGCCGCAGCTCGCAAGGCCGAAGCGCATGACTTCATTCTTGGCCTCGAAGACCACCGGGGCCGCAAAGGCTATGACGCCCATCTGGGCGAGCGCGGCGTCAAGCTGTCAGGCGGCCAGCGCCAACGCATCGCGCTTGCCCGTGCGCTCTTGAAAGACGCGCCGATCCTGATTTTGGACGAGGCCACCAGCGCGCTCGACAGCGAGGTGGAGGCCTCCATCCAGGACGCATTGGTCACCGCGATGGAAGGCAAAACCGTCATCGCCATTGCGCACCGCCTGTCAACCATCGCCCGCATGGACCGCATCGTGGTGCTTGAGGCAGGCCACATTGTCGAGCAGGGCACTCATAGTGAGCTGCTGTCTCAGAAAGGGCTTTACGCGCGCTACTGGCACCGCCAATCCGGCGGCTTCATCGGCCTGACGGAAGCCGCAGAATGACGCTGACCATCACGCGCATCACGGCCTCTGGTGAAGGCATGGCCAGCCATGACGGCCCCTTCCCCCGCACCCTGCCCGGCGAAGAGATCACGCAGGCCCCGGATGGCACGCCCCGCATTGTGACCCCGTCACCCGACCGCGTGGCCCCGCCATGTCGGCATTTCAAAAGCTGCGGCGGCTGCGCGATGCAGCACGCCAATGACGCCTTCGTTGCCCGATGGAAGACCGACGTGATCCAAACCGGGCTGGCCGCCCGCGGCATCGAGGCCGAGATCCGTCCCATCCTGACCTCCCCGCCCCAAAGCCGCAGACGCGCCACGCTGCACGGCAAACGCACCAAATCCGGCGCGCAGGTGGGGTTTCACACCCGCGCCAGCGCAACCCTGATCGAGGTCCCCGATTGCCAGCTGCTGCACCCCGACATCATCGCCGCAATCCCTGCGTTACAGGCACTGACGGTGCTGGTGGCCTCGCGCAAGGCGCAGATTGATCTGGTCATCAACCTCTCCGCCAACGGTCTTGATCTGGACATGCGCGGCTGCGTCCCCATGACCCCGCAAATAGCCGCCAAGGTCGCAGCGCTCGCCGACGCCCATAAATTCGCCCGCATCGCTTGGGACGGCGACGTGGTCGGCCTGCGCGCACCACCCTTTCAAACATTCGGCCCTTCTGAGGTCACACCGCCCCCCGGCGCCTTCCTGCAAGCCACGTCTCACGGCCAAGAGACACTTACAGCTTGCGTGCAAGAGGCCATAGGGAACGCCGCTCAAATCGTGGACCTTTTCGCAGGCTGCGGCACTTTCTCCATGCCCGCCGCCCGGACAGCCGAGGTTTGGGCGCTGGAAGGCGAGGCCGAACTGATCCGCGCATTGAATGAGGGCTGGCGGCAGAGCCAGGGCCTCAAGCGGATCAAGGCGGAGACCCGCGACCTGTTCCGCCGCCCCCTGCTCGCGGGTGAATTGCGCAAGACCGACGCCGTGATCATCGACCCGCCCCGCGCAGGCGCCGAGGCGCAAACCATCGAGCTGGCCCGCTCAAACGTGCCCCGCATCGCGGCCGTGTCCTGCAACCCCGTGACATTCGCGCGTGACGCGGAATTGCTCATCGCGGGCGGATACCGCCTTGATTGGGTGCAACCGGTAGATCAATTCCGCTGGTCCTCCCATGTCGAGCTTGCAGCGCAATTCACGAAGGCCCATATGACCTGAAATAGTCAAAAGAGCGTATTCACATTGTCCCGCACCAAACTTCAGACCCTCCTTGAAAGCAACCGTTTCAGATACTCCATCCTCGGGGTCATCCTGTTCAACGCCATTCTGCTGGGCCTCGAAACGGTCCCGCAGGTCATGGCCGTCGCGGGTCCGCTCATTCTGGCGCTCGACACGCTGTGCCTTGGCATCTTCACCACCGAGATCCTGCTGAAACTCTACGCCTTCCGGGGTGCGTTCTTCAAAAGCGGTTGGAACCTGTTCGACTTCGTCATCGTGGGTATCTCGCTGGTGCCGGGCTCAGAAGGGCTGTCGGTGCTGCGTGCCTTGCGTGTACTGCGGCTGCTGCGGGTGGTCTCCGTGGCACCGTCGCTCAAACGCGTGGTCGAAGGGCTGATCACCGCCCTGCCCGGAATGGGCTCCGTCTTCCTGCTGATGGCGCTGATCTTCTATATCGGCTCGGTCATGGCCACGAAGCTGTTCGGCGAAAGCTTCCCCCAATGGTTCGGAGACTTAGGCAATTCCGGTTATTCCCTGTTCCAGATCATGACGCTGGAAAGCTGGTCCATGGGCATCGTGCGCCCGGTGATGGAGGTCTACCCCTATGCCTGGATGTTCTTCCTGCCCTTCATTCTGGTCACCACCTTCGCCGTGGTGAACCTGCTGGTCGGCCTGATCGTGAACTCCATGCAGGACGCCCACCATCTGGAAGACAATGAGAAAACCGACGCCTACCGCGACGAAATCAAAGAGCGCTTGGAAAGCATCGAACGGATTCTGAAGGAGCGCTAGGCCCGCTTCGCATCCAGATCAGCGACACCCAGCGTGTCGAGGACTTTGGCCACGATATCCGGCGCGTTCATGGCGGCGGTGGCGTACATGTCGGCGGGGCTGGACTGGTCGATGAAGATATCCGGCAGCACCATGGAGCGGAATTTCAGCCCGCCATCAAAAACCGCCTCATCAGCCAGAAGCTGCGCCACATGGCTGCCGAAACCGCCCACGGCGCCCTCTTCGATGGTGATCAGCGCCTCGTGATTTGCGGCCAGATCAAGGATCATGTCGCGGTCCAACGGCTTGGCAAAACGCGCATCCGCAATGGTGGGCGTGATGCCCTTGGCGGCCAGCGACTCGGCGGCGTCCTGGACCTCTTTCAAACGGGTGCCAAAGGACAGGATCGCGACGCGCGCGCCCTTCTGGATCATCCGGCCTTTGCCGATCTCCAACGGCACGCCCTTCTCTGGCAGCTCGACGCCGACGCCTTCGCCACGCGGGAAACGGAAGGCAATCGGCCCCTCGTCATGCGCCGCCGCCGTGGCCACCATATGGACCAGCTCAGCCTCGTCAGCGGCGGCCATCACCACAATGCCCGGCAGGTTGGTCAAATAGCCAATGTCGAAGCTTCCGGCATGCGTCGCCCCATCCGCGCCCACCAAACCCGCCCGGTCAATCGCGAAGCGCACCGGCAGGCGTTGCAAGGCCACGTCATGCACAACTTGGTCGTAGCCACGCTGCAAAAACGTCGAATACATCGCGCAAAATGGCTTCATCCCACCTGCGGCAAGTCCGGCAGAGAATGTCACGCCATGCTGCTCGGCAATGCCCACGTCGAAACACCGCGACGGGTAGCGCTCATTGAACAAGTTCAGCCCGGTGCCGTCCGGCATCGCGGCGGTGACGGCGACGACCTTACTGTCACGCTCCGCCTCACTGATCAGCGCCTTGGCAAAGACGGAAGTGTAGCTCGGTGCGTTCGATTTGGCCTTCTGCTGCTTGCCGGTCACAAGGTCGAACTTGCCCGTGGCATGGCCCCGGTCCATCGCGGCCTCGGCAGGCGCGTAGCCTTTGCCCTTTTTGGTGATCGCATGGATCAGGATCGGCCCGTTGGCGCGCACTTTGACGGTGCGCAGCACGGCCAGAAGCTGCTCCATATCATGCCCGTCAATCGGGCCGACATAGGAGAAACCCAGCTCTTCAAACATGGTCCCACCAACGGTCATGCCTTTGAGCATTTCCTTGGCGCGGCGCGCGCCTTCCTGAAAGGGCGGCGGCAGAAGCGACACCGCACCCTTGGCGGCAGCTTTGAATTCCTGAAACGGCGCGCCCGCGTAAAGCCGCGACAGGTAGGTCGACATCGCCCCCACAGGCGGCGCGATGCTCATCTCATTGTCGTTGAGGATCACGATCAGCCGCTTGCCCAAATGCCCCGCATTGTTCATCGCCTCATAGGCCATGCCCGCGCTCATCGACCCGTCACCGATCACGGCGATGCAATCGCCAATGCCATGCTCCGGCGACCCACCTAGATCACGCGCCACAGCCATGCCCAACGCGGCAGAAATAGAGGTCGAGCTATGCGCCGCGCCAAACGGATCGTAAGGCGACTCGGAGCGTTTGGTGAACCCCGACAGCCCGTCTTTCATGCGCAAGGTCCGGATACGGTCGCGCCGTCCGGTGAGAATCTTATGCGGGTAGCACTGATGCGACACGTCCCAGATCAGCCGGTCACGCGGCGTGTCAAACACCGCATGCAGCGCCACTGTCAGCTCCACCACGCCAAGCCCTGCGCCCAAATGCCCGCCCGTTTCAGACACCGCGGAGATCGTCTCCGCCCGCAATTCTCCAGCCAATTTGACAAGCTCCGCGTCGTTCAGCGATTTCATATCAGCGGGCAGATGCACGCGGTCCAAGGTCGGAGTGTTGGGTCTGTCGGTCATCTATGCACCTTTCGGGTGGGCCTTACGCGTCTCGTGAGATTACGAAACTAGCCGCAGCTTTCAAGTTTTCTGCGTCACCGCCATAGGGCGAAAGCGCGTCACAGGCCTCTTCCACCAGCGATTTGGCGCGGGCGCGGGCGGGCTCCATCCCCAGAAGGGAGACGAATGTCGCCTTCCCCGCCTCCGCATCCTTTTGCAGCCTCTTGCCCGCTTTGGCGGCGTCGCCCTCAATGTCCATGATGTCGTCGGCGATCTGAAACGCAAGCCCCAAGGCTTGGGCATAGCGCCGCAGGGGGGCCGGGTCGGCACGCCCCATCAAAGCACCTGCGCAAGCCGACCACTCGATTAAGGCCCCAGTCTTGCCCGCCTGCAATCGGGTGATTTGTTCCAAATCCAACGGCACGGAGGCGCTCTCGGCCTCAATATCCAACGCCTGCCCCAGCACCATGCCAGCCGCGCCCGCGGCCTGCGCCATAGACGCAATCAACGCCACCCGCACATCCGCCTCGCCGGTGCGCGCATCGGCCAATATCTCAAACGCCAGCGTCTGCAACGCGTCGCCAGTCAGCACCGCCGTGGCCTCGTCCCATTTGATATGGACCGTCGGATTGCCCCGCCGCAAATCGTCATCATCCATGCAAGGCAGGTCATCATGTACCAGCGAATAGGCATGCACCGCCTCAATCGCCGCCGCCGCGCGGTCTGCCTGAATCGCAGGCACGCCGTGCAATCGCGCGCCTTCCATCACCAGAAACGCCCGCAGCCGTTTGCCGCCCTGACAGGTGTAGCGCATCGCCTCCGCCACAGAGCCGTCAAGGCCGGCCATGGCCTCATCAAGGGCAAGTTGTACGCGGGTCTGGGCGTCTTTCAGCGCGTGGCTGAACATCTACATGCCTTCGGCGGGGGTGGTGCCGACGGGTTTGCTGCCATCCAGCTTGATCAGCGCCACCTTCTCTTCGGCCTCGCTCAGCTTGGCCTCGCAGCGCTTCTTCAGCTCCGCGCCGCGCTCATAGAGCTTGATCGAGTCCTCCAAAGGCACGTCGCCACGCTCAAGCCGGTCGACCACGCCTTCCAGCTCGCTTAACGCCTGCTCAAACGACATATCTTCTACTTTGGTGTCACTCATGCCGAGCCCCTCGCGATCAAAACCTCCAGATGCGCCTTGCTCGACGCGCTCAACGCCTGCAAATCATATCCACCTTCCAGAGTCGAGACGACCCGCCCCCCACACTGTCGCTCCGCGATGTCGCACAGCTGCTCCGTCAGCCAGACGAAATCATCCTCGACCCAGTTCAGCCCCGCCAACGGGTCATCCGCATGCGCGTCAAACCCGGCAGAGATCAAGATCAGCTCCGGCTGGAACGCCTCCAATGCCGGAAACACCACACGCTCATAAGGCCTGCGCATCACATCGCCGTGTGACGCAGGCTCAAGCGGCACGTTGAGCACATTGCCATGCGCGCCGCTCTCCTCAGGCCGCCCGCTGCCGGGCCAAAGCGGCATCTGATGCGAAGACACAAACAGCGCACGCGCCTCATTCCAAAGCGAGTCCTGCGTGCCATTGCCGTGATGCACGTCAAAATCCACTACGGCAACGCGCGACAGCCCATGCCGCTCCAGCGCATGTTTCGCGGCAATCGCGACATTGCCAAACAGGCAAAACCCCATCGGCGTCGCGGTCTCGGCGTGATGTCCCGGCGGGCGCATCGCGGCAAAGGCATTCGCAGCCTCCCCGCCCAGCACCATATCCACGGCCCGCGTCATGGCGCCCACACCCCTGAACGCCGCAGCAACCGAACCCGCCGACATATGCGTATCCGCGTCCAACGCCACGCCGCCTTGCACAGGCTCTGCCGCCCTGATCCGGTCGATATACTCCTGCGGATGCACCATCAGCACGTCCGCATCCTCCCCCAGCGGGGCCTCCACCCGAAGCAACGCGTCGCTGTCAATCGTATCAAGCGCGGCGTAAATAGCCATCAGCCGGTCCACGCGCTCAGGATGCCCCGCAGGCGTCACATGCCCCAGACAATCCGGGTGGGTCAAAAGCGCTGTCACCATGCCATCACTGCTTCAAAAATACTCAAATCCGGACCCCTCAATCAGGCGCCAGCATATAGCCCGCACCGCGCACCGTTTGCAGATATCGTGGCTGTTTCGGATCCGCCTCGATCTTGCGCCGCAGCCGCGTGATCTGCACGTCCACCGCGCGTTCCTGCGCCTGTCCCTTGTCGCGGCCCAGATCCTCGACCAGTTTCGCCCGAGACACCGGCTCCCCCACGCGCCCCGAGAAAATCCGCATCAAAGACACTTCGGTGGCGGTCAGCCGCACCATGTCGTCGCCCTGCCACATCTCGCCACGATCAATGTCATAACGAATCTCGCCCAGATGGATCACCTTGGGCGCGTCATTGACCTGCTCGGATTGCGGCACCCGCCGCAGAATGGCGTTGATCCGCAGCAGCAGCTCCTTTGGCTCAAACGGCTTTGGCAAATAATCATCCGCGCCCGCCTCAAGCCCCGATATCCGGTCAGAGGATTCGCCCTTCGCGGTCAAAAGCAGGATCGGCGTGTTCTGCGTTTCCCGCAGCTCACGGGTGAAGGTGATCCCGTCATCGCCCGGCATCATCACGTCCAGCACGATCATGTCGAAATCCAACCCCTCCAGCAGCCGCCGCGCATGGTCTGCGTCGCGGGCCGCCGTGGTCCAGAACCCGTTGCGCGACAGAAATTGCTGCAACAGGCTGCGGATGCGTTCATCATCGTCGACGATCAGCAAATGAGCGTCGTTTTGTGACAGGTCAGCCATCAGCTGCCCTCCTTCAACTGGTCAAAATGCGTGCGCATCTTTGGATCCATAATCTGTTGCAACACCTGTTGGAACCCGGCAACCGCTTCGGGGCCGGCCTCCCGGTAGGCTGCGCGCATCCGCTTGCGCTGCGCCTCGCTCAGAATTTTTTCCAGCTCCTGGCCCTCCTCGGTCAGGTTCAAATGACGTTCGCGGCGGTCTTTCACGCCAATTTTCGACTGCACCAACCCGTCCTCAATCAAGGTTCGAAGCACCCTGTTCAAAGATTGTTTGGTCACCCCGAGAATGTCGAGAAGGTTGTTCACCGTCGTGCCCGGCGTGCGGTGGATGAAATGGATCGCGCGGTGATGCGCGCGCCCATAGGATTTCTCTGCTAGAATGCGGTCAGGGTCAGCGGTGAACCCGCGATAGGCGAAAAACATCGCCTCAATCCCGCGCCGTAGCTGATCGTCGGTGAGAAAGAGGAGCGTCTCGCCGCTGGAGCGCGTGGCCCCGCCGAGAGCTCCGCCCATACTGCTGTCCGCCATATCCGCACCCCTCATCCCATCTCGCCTTGGTCACAGTTTATGTCAGCCTTGTTGACTTTCCAAGACGTGAATGATAGCGAATCCTAGGTTTTGTGAAATATTATGTCCAGAACGGGCCAGTTTCACGCAACAATTGTAAAGCAATCAAGAGGGTAAGGCGATGGCTGGAGGTTATGACGATCGGGACGGCGTCATCTGGATGGATGGTAAACTGGTGGATTGGCGCGAGGCCAATGTCCATATTCTGACCCACGGCATCCATTACGCCTCCTCCGTATTTGAAGGCGAGCGCTGCTATAACGGCAAGATCTTCAAATCCCGCGAGCATTCCGAGCGTCTGCGCTTCTCCGGCAATGAGCTGGACATGCCGATCCCCTACACGGTCGACGAAATCGAAGCCGCAAAGGTCGCCGTGCTTGAGGCCAACGGTTTCACCGACGCCTATGTGCGCGCCATCGCGTGGCGCGGTGCGGGCGAGGATATGGGCGTCGCCTCCAACCGCAACCCGGTCCGCATGGCCGTGGCCGCCTGGGAATGGGGCAATTACTACGGTGACGCCAAGATGAAGGGCGCCAAGCTCGACATCTCCAAATGGAAACGCCCCAGCCCGGAAACCATCCCCTGCCATGCCAAGGCCGCCGGGCTCTACATGATCTGCACCATGTCGAAACACGCCGCGGAGGCCAAAGGCTGCTCCGACGCGATGATGTTCGACTATCGCGGCTATGTGGCCGAAGCCACCGGGGCCAATATCTTCTTCGTCAAGGATGGCGAGGTGCACACGCCTGACCCAGACGCCTTCCTGAACGGCCTCACCCGCCAGACCGTCATCGGCATGCTGAAAGACCGCCAGATCAAAGTCCACGAGCGCCACATCATGCCCGAAGAGCTGGAAGGCTTCGAGCAATGCTGGCTCACCGGAACCGCCGCCGAAGTCACCCCCGTGGGCCAGATCGGCGACTACAATTTCGAGGTCGGTGCCCTGACCCGCGAGATCTCCGAAGGCTACGAGAAGCTGGTGCGCCTCTAACTCAGGCCTTCACGTTCAATACGAAGAAACTGGCGCGTCTTGGATGCGTCGGTTCTTTTGTGCCCGCTGCGCTGTTGCAACGCCGATGTCACCGTCGCAGGCCGCCGCAATGCGCGCAAAGAATAAGCATGACGCAGCGAGGTCACGCTTTGGCTGGTATCCGACTTATCAAGAACATGCTTCATAGTGAGAACCTCCAGATTGAGGCCTCATCATAGCACAAAACCAAACGCAACAGAACATCACCCCTGCGGCGTCATCACCTTGCAGGCCTGCGCGCGTTCTTTGCCAAGCTGCCGTTCGCGCCAGATGATCAGCACGCCTGCAACAACGATGAGCGCGATGCCCGCCAGCATCACCAGGGTCGGCACCTCGGCAAAGACAAAATACCCGATGCCAATGGCCAGCAGGATCGAGGAATATTCAAACGGGGCCACCACGGACGCATCGGCATAGCGATAACTCGACGTCAGGAAAATCTGGCCCACGCCCCCAACGAGCCCCGCGCCAATCAATACCGCAAACTCCGTGGCGCTGGGCATGACCCAGCCAAAGGGGATGGTGACCAGCGACAGGGTGGAGGCCGTCACGCCGAAGTAAAACACAATCGCGGAGGTCGGCTCCGTCGCCGTCAGCTTGCGCACGAAGACATGCGCCAGCGCGGCCATCACGGCGGAGCCAAAGGCCACAATCGCCCCGAGCGCCAGATAGGGGTCCAGCCCTGCCTCCCGCAACCCGGTCAGCCGAGGCCACATGATCACCAAGACCCCGGCCATGCCCAAGGCCACCGCCGTCAGCCGGAACACGCGGACCCGTTCGCCCAGAAACATCGCGGCGAAGATCACGACCAGCACGGGTTGCGCATATTGGATGGCTTTGACCTCGGAGAGCGGCAGCAGCCCCAGCGCCAAAAACCCCAATGTCATGCCCATGGTGCCCACAAGGCCGCGCCATAGATGGCCAATCGGGTTATCGGTTTTGAGGCCGGTCCGTAACTCTCCGCGCAGGGTGATCCAGACGAGGATGATCGGCAGGGCGCAGAACGAGCGGAAGAACACGATCTGGCCCGTCGGCACGGTCTCCGCCGCGATCTTGACCATCGTCGCCATCAGGATGAAGCACACCACCGCCCCCAGCTTGGAGCCAATCGCCAGCGCGATATTCTGCTTGGGCGGCGGTATGGCCATGGGCTAGAGGAACACGCGCTCAAACGCCCAATATGCGCCGATAATGGCGATAAGGATCGACCCGCAAATTGACACGGCGCGGAACATGATTTCGGGATCACGAACCCGCATTTCTGCATCCTCCAAATCCGCCATATGCGCGGCGCGCACGCCCAGCCACAGCAACAAGGCCGCAAGCCCGATCACGGCAAGCTGGCCAATCTCCACGCCGATATTGAAGCCGATCAGCCCAGCCACAAAACGCCCCGGCGCCAGCCCGAACTCCCCCAGCACGGAGGCAAAGCCCAGACCGTGCAGCAGCCCGAACCCGAAGATGATCACTGGCCGCCACCAATTGATGCCTCGGGCAAAAATGTTCTCCACCGCCACATAGACAATCGACAGCGCGATCAGCGGCTCGACAATGCTGGCGGAGACGGTGACGATTTGCAGGCTGGCCAGCGCCAGCGTGATCGTATGCGCCACGGTGAACACGGTGACCTGCGTGATCAGCGGACGCATTTTCATTGACAAGAAAAACAGCCCCAAGACAAACAGAATATGGTCGAGGCCCTTGGGAATGATATGGTCAAATCCGACAGCGATATAGCGCACGAAAACCGACCAGCCAGATTCACTGACCGTCCCCACACGGGGCAGCGCCTCGCTCAAAGCGCCATTGTCCAGAAAGCCCGCATAGGCGTCATCACCGCCACCTGTCTGGCGCACAATGATCGGGCCATTGGCCGCAACCCAGCCGACAGTGACATCCGCCCCGTTGGCAGGCAGCGCACCCGAGAGCTGCAAGATCGTATCGCGCGGCAATTCCAGATCGCTTTGCGGCTCGACCTCCAGACTGTCGAGTTCCAGCAGCACCCGTTCGCCACCCGCATCCACGATCACGCCTTGCCGCAAATCGCCCCACGCCTCACGCAGCCGGTCGGCAAATTCTGCGTCCGGCAAGGCGCGCAGCGCGTCGTATGCCTCAGCCTCGGGCGCCTCATTCGTGTCCGCCAAGCCTTCGAGGTCGATCCCGGCCACCAGCGCCTCCGCGCTCAGCCTGATCTGTAGCGCGACGCGGTCTTCGCTCAGCGTGACGTCAGCGATGGCTGGCCTGACCTCGTGCGCCGCGGCGTCAGACAGGAACGTGAAGACACAAAGCATTGACACCAGCGCCGTGAGCGCCACCCTTACATGCATCGAATTGAAAAGGTTTGTCATGCGTCTGCTCCCACTCATTTTTGCCTGTCTGTCTGTGCTCTCCGCCTCCGGGGCGGCTTCGGCGCATGAGTTCTGGATAGACCCACTTTCCTACCAAGTTCAACCCGGCGCACCCATCGAGGCCCGGCTTATTGTGGGGCAAGAGTTCAACGGGGCCAGTTACCCCTATCGCCCCAGCCAAATCGCGCGGTTCGATCTCGTCAGCGCAGACACGGTCACCGAAGTCACAGCACGTATCGGGGACAATCCGGCCCTGAACATGCAGCCGCCCACGGAAGGGCTGATCGTTGTCGTGCACGAGACCCAAGACAGCCGCCTCACCTACACCGAATTCGCCAAATTCGAGAAATTCGTGGCCCATAAGGATTTCGAGGGCGTCATCGCGCAACACGACGCGCGCGGTATATCCCGTGAGAAATTCGTCGAGACCTATCGCCGCTACGCTAAAGCGCTGATCGGCGTCGGCACGGCGCAAGGCGCGGACGTCGCTGTTGGCATGAAAACTGAGATCGTGGCCCTCGCAAACCCCTATACCGACGCCCTGACGGAGATGCCGGTTCAGGTGCTGCTCGACGGCGCGCCGCGCGCCAATGCCCAAGTAGAGCTGTTCGAACGCAATGCCGAGGACGAAGTCACGGTCACACTGCACCGCACGGATGCTCAGGGCAAAGCCAGCGTGCCGGTCAAGAAGGGCCATAGCTACTTGGTCGATGCGGTGGTGGCCGAGGCCCTGCCCAATGATAATCCTGATAACGGGGCCGTTTGGAAAACCCATTGGGCGGCGCTGACATTCGCGGTTCCGGAATAAAGAAAACCCGGCGCTGGGAGGAGACACCGGGGTTCTTTAACACTAACCGAGGTAGACCCGACGCGGCCTATGGGTGGGGGCTGATCAGACCACGCCGGGGTGAGCCTTCACTCGCTACAATAGCAAAATGACAGTCAAATCAGGCGCAATTGAGAAACGATTGAGTGGGGCGAGGTATATGTTCTGGGCAATATCATGGCGCTTCTTGATTTGCGCGCGGGTAACCGCCAAGCTGCTTAAATGAACGATGTGACCCCGATACAGCGCCCCGCGCGGACCCCCGAGCAGGTTGTGTTTCACCGTATAGAGCTGGGTCAGATTATGACCCTCTATGGCCGCATGGTCGCAGCCGGAGAATGGCGGGATTACGGCATTTCGATGCTAAAAGACGTGGCGGTGTTCTCGATCTTCCGCCGCTCCGCAGAGACTCCGATTTACCGCGTCGAAAAGCGCCCCAAACTGATCGCCAAACAGCAGCAATACGCGGTGATCGGCATGGATGGCCGCATCCTGAAACGTGGCGCTGACCTCAAACAGGTGCTGCGCGTGCTTGAGAAAAAGCTGATCCGCGCCGTAGACTAGACCCGCGCCATGCGCGTCACCGGCCCGCCACCCGACGCCGCAATCCGCGCCGTCGCGTCATCCAGTGGCTCGTAAACCACCGACATATGATGTGCATTGGCATGCAGCAGCCGGTTCGGCCCGGTGACAAGGCCCACATGTCCCTTCCAGAACACAAGATCGCCCCGCTCAGGGGCGTCATCCGCGCCAAGCGGATGCCCAATCTGCGCTTCTTGCAGATCACTGTCGCGCGGGCAGTCGAGCCCGCAGCCATGCCACGCAGCCTGTATCAGCCCGGAACAATCCACCCCGTAGCGCGTGCCGCCGCCCCAAAGATAAGGCGAGCCCAGAAACAAGTCGGCCACATCGACCGGATCGGCCAAGCGCTGGGTGAGCGGCAAAACATGGCCCAAAGGCACATAGTCGCCCGCGGCCAACCGGGCCCACGCCCCTTCTTCACTCAGAACCGTAACCTCCGAGCCGAAATACAGCGCGCCCTTCGCCGCCAGCTTCATGTCGGGGCCGGGATAGATATGGGTCTGCGGGACCGCGATCCAATGCGTCACCGCCTCTGCCGGGGCCACCAGATCGGCCTGCACATAGCCACAATACCCATCGCGCTCGCATTGCCCGAAGACGTAGCCATCCTGCATCTCCAGCCCCAGAAACGTCGCGCCATAGAGCAGTTGCGAGGTCCGCGACCCGCCCGGCGCATCCAGTATGTCAGCCGCAGCGGCCACGCATTGCATCATGTCGCCGTCCACAAACTGCTCGGCCTTCACCTGACCCTGCAAAAAGGAGGCCGCCACGCGGCCGTTGGCAGGGGTGATCCGTCGGTCAAAATTCACAGGTCAAGCACCTCTGGCAAAGCCTCGAAAATCGCGCGGGTGGCCTGACCAACCCCGCCCTTTTGCCGCGCCGGAGCCGCCGCAGGCTGCCAGCCATACATATCAACATGCACAAAGCGCGGGGAATCTTCGACAAAACGGCGCAAAAACAAAGCCGCCGTGATCGAGCCCGCAAACCCACCCTTCGGCGCATTGTCCAAATCCGCAATGCCCGGCTCAATCATCGCCTCATAGGCATCATGAAACGGCATCCGCCACAACGGGTCACGCGCACGCAGCGCGGCCCCGTCCAAGGCCTGCGCCAGCGCGGTATCATCGGTATAATACGGTGCCAGATCGGGGCCTACCGCGACGCGCGCGGCCCCCGTCAGGGTCGCCATGCAGATCATCAGATCAGGCGGCGTCTCGTCAGCCAGCGCCAAAGCATCCGCCAATACCAGCCGGCCTTCGGCATCGGTGTTGTTGATCTCCACCGTCAGCCCTTTGCGCGACGTCAGAATGTCCTGCGGGCGGAAGGCGGAGCCGTCAATGGCGTTCTCCACCGCCGGGATCAGCACCCGCAACCGCAGCTTCAGCCCTGCCGCCATAATCATATGCGCCAGCCCCAGCACAGCCGCCGAGCCGCCCATATCCTTCTTCATCAACCCCATCGACGCTCCGGGCTTGATGTTCAGTCCGCCCGTGTCAAAACACACGCCCTTGCCCACCAGCACCAGTGTCGGGCCAGCCTTGCCCCAAGACAGGTCAATCAGCCGTGGCGCCTGCACGGAGGCACGCCCCACCGCGTGGATCATCGGAAAATTCTGGCTCAGAAGGTCGTCCCCTTTGGTGACCTCAATCGCCGCGCCATGCGCCTTGGCCAGCTGCCGCGCAGCCTCTTCCAGCACGTCCGGACCCATGTCGCTGGCAGGCGTGTTGATCAGGTCGCGGGTCAGCGCCTCGCCTTGCGCAATCTGGGTCACCGCGTCCGCATCGACCCCTTCCGGGCAGACCAGCTCTGCCCCATGTGGGGGGGCCGCTCGATAGCGCTCGAAACTGTAGCGCGACAAGAGCCAGCCCAACGCATGTTCCCGCAGCACCTCCGGCGCATGCTCTGTCACGATTCTGTAGACCCCTTTGGGCAAACCCACTGCGGCCGCGGCCAGCAAGAACCGCCCCCGCGCCTGTGCGCTGTCGGTCCCCGCACCTGCAACAGCCAAGGCGATGCCACCCGCGCCGTCCGGCACCACGCAGCTTTGCCCCACTTGCGCGCTAAATCCGTTGGCCCGCACCCAAGAGGAGACGTCACCGGGCTGCTCTTTCAGCCACTCCTCCACCCCGTCTGGTGCCAGCACGTGCAACGGCACCGCCTCCTTGGTGTCTTGGGCAAAAGTAAGTGCGGAGTTCATCATGACGAGGGCCTTCCTGAAATGCCCTCGCAACCTATCTTGTCGGTCTGCCTGTGCAAGCCTGTATCATACGCCTTCGCCGCTGATATCGCACAAATCCCAGATCGAATTCAGCGAGCTGTCCGCCACCCGCAGCAGCCTGCACAAGCTGCCACCCAAAGCGGGGCCATCCATCCGGTCTGCACAGGCCTCCACATCACGGGCGACACGGGCAAAAAGGCCCAGACCCAAATTGTCCGCAATCTGCGATAACCCTTTGCTTATATTCGTAATATCATCCATCCGTTGCTTGCCATAGGCCTCTTTCAACCCTTCAAGCCCACGCCACAAATTATCGATCGACAAGGCAATCATCTCTTCCGCCCGCATCTCCCCCATGCCGACACATAGCTCAACAAGCCGGTCACCATCCACAGTGACAGGTTCCTTGAAATTCAGTTCCAATACATCTTCCACGTCGCGCCCTTTCGCACCCCGCACACAAGTCTTGTGCCGGTTATCGGGCATCTGTCGCACCCTGTGATTGAAGAAAGTCTTGCATTCCTCCCGGAATATACCTCGAATTCCGCGCAATCTTTAAGTAACACCGCCACATCACTGCCTGCGGACTGGAGAGCCCCATGATCAACGCCAAACCTCTGCCGACCTATCTGGTCCAACGGTATCATGGCTGGAAAGCGACCACTTACGCAGAAAACGAGCCCTGGTATCGCCGTTTGGCCGAAGGCGGTCAGAACCCGCGCGCCATGGTGATCTCATGCTGCGACAGCCGGGTGCATGTCACCTCGATCTTTGGCGCCGAACAGGGGGAGTTCTTTATCCACCGCAACATCGCCAATCTGGTGCCGCCCTACCAGCCTGACAGCGACCACCACGGCACCTCGGCGGCGGTGGAATATGCTGTCACTGCGTTGAAGGTCGCTCATATTATCGTGCTGGGCCATTCCAATTGCGGCGGCGCGGAAGGCTGCCATGACATGTGCGCCGGCCTCGCCCCGGAGCTGGAGAAAGAAACCAGCTTCATCGGCCGTTGGATGGACATCCTGCGCCCCGGATATGAGCGTGTGAAAGACGAGCCCGACGAGGACAAACGAAAACGCGCGCTTGAAAAACAAGCGGTGCTGGTCTCGCTGGAAAACCTACTGGGCTTCCCCTTCGTCAAGGAGGCCACGGAAAGCGGCCATCTCAGCCTGCACGGGCTTTGGACCGACACAGGCGATGGCAGTCTGGAGCATTTTACAGATGCAGACGGTTTTCAGAAAATCTGAACCCGCTTCCGACAATTTGAACTAATCTAGAGCGTCTTGGTCGCACCCGCTTCAGATTCCGTTAAAGCCGCGCCTCTTACAACTGGCCACGTTGTATTAGGAGGTGCGAAAGATGGCGACATTCACAATAAGCGGCTACGAGATCTTTTCGGAAGCAGCGCGAGAGGTGAGTGACATCAAAGCCGCCCAGCTGCAGATCGTCTCTCCCTTGGGGCAAGCCACGCTCGATTTCAGCTATGCGTCCGACGACCCCAAATCCGCCGAGGTCTCGCTTAGCGATTACAACCTGATCCTGAACGGGCTGCATCTGAATGACGGCGTGCTGCCCGAACGAATCGAACTGTTCAACCTGACCTGGGACACGCAAACCAGCCGAGACAGCTCCCACGTGATCAATCTGGCCTATGCCGATGGCGAGGGGTGGCGCGATTGCATCTTTGCCGTGGGCAACTCCGCACTGCCTGACCTGACCGATCCCGCTGAGGTGACCAACATGCTCAACACCGCGCAATTCTCGGTCATCGCGAAATCAGAAATGGATCAGGGCTTTCAGATCCAGCTTGGCGACATGCCCGGCGTCTCCGTAGACGGCGTGATCCATCAACTGTTTGAGGAAGAGGCAAAGGAGCGCCCGGATCTTTTCCACTTCTTCCAACCCTCCGACGCCGAAGGCCCGGATGTGACAGAGTTCGACATCGTTACCCGCACCAAAGAAAATACGCAGGGTGAAGAAGCGACCGTCGTCGACATATGGGACATAGAGCCCGCCTTCATCGAAGAGGTCAGCTTTGACGATTTCGGCGGGTAAAACACCAAACTGAAAAGAAAAAAGCCCCGGATCACGCTGACCCAGAGCTTTCTCATCCCGCCATACTGCGCGCTGCACCTAGCCCTTTTTGAGAACCCGATTGCCTAGAAGCTCGGCAATCTGCACCGCATTCAGCGCAGCGCCCTTGCGCAGATTGTCCGACACGCACCACAGGTTCAGCCCGTTCTCAATCGTCGAATCCTGCCGGATCCGCGAGATGAACGTCGCAAAATCACCCACGCATTCAATCGGCGTGACGTAGCCACCATCCTCACGCTTGTCGATCACCATGACCCCCGGCGCCTCGCGCAGAATGTCGCGCGCCTCATCTTCGTCAAGGAAGTCTTCAAACTCGATATTCACCGCCTCTGAATGGCCCACAAACACCGGCACCCGCACACAGGTCGCGGTCACCTTGATGTTAGTGTCGACGATCTTCTTGGTCTCCGCGACCATCTTCCACTCTTCTTTGGTCTCGCCCGAGTCCATGAAAACGTCGATATGCGGGATCACGTTGAACGCAATCTGCTTGGTGAATTTCTTCGCCGGTTTGTCATCCGTCGGGTTGTAGATGGACTTGGTCTGGTCCCAAAGCTCGTCAATGCCGTCTTTGCCGGCACCCGAAACGGATTGATAAGTGGACACAACAACCCGCTTGATGGTGGCCCGGTCATGCAACGGCTTCAACGCCACAACCATCTGCGCGGTGGAGCAGTTCGGGTTCGCGATGATATTCTTCTTGGAATACATCTCCACCGCGTCCGGGTTCACCTCAGGCACGATCAGCGGCACGTCAGGGTCGTAACGATACAGCGACGAGTTATCGATGACCACGCACCCGGCCTTGGCCGCCGCCGGCGCGTATTTCTTGGTGGCCTCAGAGCCCACGGCAAACAGCGCCATATCCCATCCAGCAAAATCGAACGTATCAAGGTCCTTCGTCTTGAGTGTCGTTTCGCCGAAGCTGACCTCCGAGCCAAGCGAGCGGCGCGACGCAAGGGCCACGATCTCGTCTACAGGGAACTGGCGCTCGGCCAGAATGTTCAGCATTTCGCGGCCCACATTTCCGGTGGCGCCCACGACGGCGATTTTATAGCCCATGATCCTAAGGGTCCTTTGAGGTTAGAGACATGTCCTTGCGGACGCGGCTCAATACCCCCATGTGACCCCAGTGGGAAGGGCAATTCCGCCCACGCTTGCCGCATGGCGGCGGATCACGCTAGATGTGAACGCAATTCCCGGCAGGCCGGGGCGCAAAAAAGGCAAACAAACGTGGCAGAGCCCGCAGACAAAAACGTCATAGCCCTCTCAGACATGACCCCGACACAGCTGTTCGGGCGGCTCTGGCGTGGCTATCTGCGCAAGCACCTGTGGTGGATCATTCTCGCCTTAGTCTTGATGACGATCGAGGGCAGCACTTTGGGCCTGCTCAGCTACATGCTGCAACCCATGTTCGATCTGGTCTTCGTCGAAGGGCAGACCGACAAAACCTTCCTCGTGGCGCTTGCGATCCTCATGCTTTTCGTGGTCCGGGCCGTCACCGGGGTCATTCAGCGGGTTATCCTGTCGCGCATCTCCATGATCGCTTCGACCGAGCTGCAAGTGGACCTTCTTGGCCACACGCTGGATCTGGACAATGGCTTCCACTCTCGCACCTCACCCGGCGTTCTGATCGAACGCGTTCAAGGAGACGTGGGAGCCGTCCAAGCCCTATGGAACCAGATCGTCACCGGCGCTGGCCGCGATCTCATTGGCCTGATCACCCTCATGATCGTCGCCATATCAGTGGATTGGAAATGGGCTGCCATCGCGATCATCGGTGCTCCCGCCCTGCTTTTGCCCTCTGTCGCGGTGCAGCGCTATATCCGGCGCAAAAGCCATCTAATCCGGGAAATCGCGGGCAAACGCACAACGCGGCTGGACGAAGTGTTCCACGGCATCACCCCCATCAAGCTTAACCGCATGGAAAGCTACCAACGCGCACGGTTCACCGACCTTTCCAGCGATTGGGTCCGCACCGCCGTGCGCCAAACGGCTGGTCAGGCCACCGTGCCGGGCTTGGTTGATCTGGCCATCGGCTTTGGCTTTTTCTGCGTGCTGCTCTACGGCGGCCCGGAAATTGCCAGCGGCGAGAAGACCATCGGCCAGTTCATGTCCTTCTTCACCGCCATGTCGCTGGCATTCCAGCCGCTGCGGCGGCTCGCCAATATCGCCAGCAGCTGGGAAATCCTGCAAGCCAGCCTGTCGCGCATTTTCGGCCTGATGGACACCAAACCATCGGTGAAGGAAACGGACACACCAACCACCAAAGCGCCTGAGGGCAGCAGCATCGCATTCAACAATGTGACGCTGTCCTATGGCCGCCAGAATGTCTTGTCCGGCCTGTCCTTTTCCGTGCCTGAAGGCACCACAGCGGCGCTGGTGGGCCAGTCCGGCGCAGGCAAGAGCTCGGTCTTCAACGTCCTGTCGCGCCTGATTGACGCTCAGGAAGGCCATGTCACCGTGGGCGGCATCCCGACCAAAGACATGTCGCTTGCGGATTTGCGCGCGATGTTTTCCGTCGTCAGCCAGGACGCCCTGTTATTTGACGAAACGCTGCGCGAAAACATCCTGCTAGGCCGGACCGACGTGACAAAGGCGCAGCTGGAAACCGTCCTCGACGCGGCCAATGTCACCGAGTTCCTCAAGGCCCTTCCCGACGGGCTTGAAACGCAAGTCGGCGCACGCGGGTCAAACCTGTCAGGCGGCCAGCGCCAGCGCGTCGCCATCGCCCGCGCCCTGCTGCGTGACACCCCGATCCTGCTCCTTGACGAGGCCACATCCGCGCTGGACGCCGAATCCGAGAAGATCGTTCAAGAGGCGCTCGACACCCTGTCCAAGGGCCGGACCACGCTTGTCATCGCGCACCGGCTCTCCACAATTCGCAACGCGGACCAGATCATCGTCCTCGATAGCGGCCAACTGGCCGAGGCGGGCACGCATGAAGAGCTTCTGGAAAAAGGTGGCGCTTACGCAAACCTGCATGCGCTGCAATTCGACCCCAGCAGAAAAGCGAAAACAACCCAATCGCCCCGCGTGGTAGATGATGCACCCGCCATCGCAATCCTACCGGACAACAACCGCCCTCGGCTCCTGCTCGGCACCACTCCGCTGGACGAGTTGAACTGGCCGAATGGCCGCCCCGACCGTCTGCGCGCAGGTACAATCTCCGACATGGACGCGACCGATCACCTGATCATTCACGCCACCCCGCGCGCTTTCCTGACACGTCCTTTGCTGAAGCCAAACCTGTCCCTGCACGTGCGCCAGACGGACAGCAAAAACCTGCGCCTCGCCCGCAAACATCACCGCAAGTTCCATCGGGTCCTCAGCGATGACACCGCACTGGCCGCACAGATTCTAAATGCCCGGATCTATATGGCAGGCGACGACCCCTCCGAGCCACTCAAAGGGGCCTAGCCCGCCGACGTGCCAATGCCACAAGCAGTAGCAACCACGCAAACGCGCCCTGCCCATGATGGGCCAAACTGGCCCTGTCCGTGAACGTGGCAAGCCGCGCCACATCCGCAATGCCGGGCGGAGTTCCAACGACGATTTGCACCGGCAAATCCTCGAAGATCATCCAGTAATAGGCGTAGTAAATCTGCGGTGACAGCCAAAGAAACGCCCAGAAAACGCCCAGCGCAATCAGCACCCGCCACACGCGGCCGACCCCCCTGACCAAGCGCCAGACCAACGCAACGCACAAGCCCATCAGCACCAACGACAGCAGCACCAATCCGATCCTGCCGCCTTGGCCAAGCGTGAAAAAACTGTCACCAGCGTAGTCCATCCGTAAAGCCTACCTCGAACCGGCGCGAATGAACACACTGCAACCGGTTGCAATACGTTGCAAAAAATGGCACCTCCCTCATGTTCAAACCGAGGGCGTTATGGCCATCACACTCAAAGACGTCGCCCTGCGCGCCGGGGTTTCCCGCTCTGCTGTCTCGCGGACATTTACCGAAGGGGCCTCTGTCTCCGACGCGACCAGAAAGAAGGTCCGCAAAGCCGCCTCCGAGCTGGGCTACCGCCCCAACGCGCTTGCCTCCTCCCTCACGACAGGCCGTACCAAACTGATTGGTCTGGTGTCCGACAACTTCCGCAACCCGATCTTTCTGGAGGTCTTCGACCTCTTCACCCGCGGCCTGCAAGAGCGCGGATTACGCCCCTTGCTGGTCAATCTGTCAGAGCAGAAAGACCCCGGCCAGTCGTTGCAAATGTTGCAAACCTACAGCGTCGATGCGGTGATCGTGGCGTCCTCCACCTTGCCGCCCAGCTTTGCCGAAGCCTTCCGCGACGCAGGCGTCCCGGTGGTCAATTCCTTCGGCCGCCACACCACCAGCCCGAACGTCCATGTCGTCGGCATCGACAATGTCGAATGCGGTCGCATGGCCGCGCGCAGCTTGATCGACCATGGCTACCGAAAACTCGCCTTCCTCGGCGGACCAAAAGAAGCCACGTCAACACAGGACCGCCTCGCAGGTTTTTTGGAGATCGTGCGCGCCACATCCGGCGTCAGCCAAACCCACAGCTTCGCCGCGCAATACAGCTTCGAGGCCGGCTTCGCCGAGATGCAAAACTGCATCACCAACGGCCCCGCTGAGGCCTATTTCTGCGGCGACGACGTCCTGTCCATCGGAGCACTCAGCGCCGCACAAGCCGCTGGCCTGACGGTGCCGGATCAGCTGGGCATCATCGGTTTGAACGACATGGAAATGGCGGGTTGGACCAACATCGCATTGACCACGATCCACCAGCCCATCCGGCAAATCATCACTTCTTCCATTGAGCTGGTGACCGCCATGCTCAACGACCCGACCCGCTACCCAGAGGCACGGCTGTTCCCCTGCCATGTCGTCGAACGCGGCACGCTCAGGCCAATTTAGCGGACAGTGTCACGACGGGATGTGTACGCAGTGTGTACGGGTTGTGTACGCCGATTTTCGCGCTCATCTTAACGATTGCGGAACCGCGTTAACCCATTCTCCATCACGTTTCGCAGAAGCCACACAGGCATGAACCGCCGCCATCGAGCGCAAACCATCCACCGCCTTGGGGTAATGCGTTGCCGCCGGATCAGGGCTGCGCCCTTCTTTCTCGGCCCGGATCACTTCGGCCAGATCTGAATAGATATTTGCGAACGCCAGCGGCATCCCCTCAGCATGCCCAATCGTCACCCGCGTCGCGCGATCCGCTTCAGGTGACAGGTCCGCCTCCCCACGCTCGATCACTTGAACCCGGCCATTTGTCGGCGTCCAATAGAGCTGGTTCGGCTGCTCCTGCGCCCAGCGCAAACCGCCTTTCTCGCCGAAAACCTGGATCGTCAAACCATGCATCCGACCCACCGCCACAGCAGAGGTCCAGAGCCGCCCCACCGCGCCGCCATCCATGCGAAAACTGACCATCGCGTCGTCTTCCAGCTCTCGGGACGCAATCGTCGAGGCAAAATCCGCTGACAGTTTCGTCACTTCTTGGCCCGTCACAAAAGACGCCATATGCATTGCGTGAATCCCGCAATCCGCAAACTGCGCGGAGGCCCCCATCTGCGCCGGATCATACCGCCAACGAATGCGCGGATTATCCGCCTGCGCCGCATCCGCGTGATGCCCGTGTGAAAATTCAGCAACGACAACGCGCACGTCCCCAAGGCCGCCTCGCGCCACCATCGCCCGCATATGGCGCACCAAGGAATAGCCCGAATATCCGTAATTCACCGCACAGATTTTACCCGAGGCCGCCGCGATCTTGGTGATCTCTTCGCCCTCTTCCACGGTCATCGTCATGGGCTTCTCGCACAGCACGTGAAAGCCGTTCTCAAGGAAGGCTTTTGTTATCTCGAAATGCGTAGAATTTGGCGTCGCTACAGTGACCAGATCGACCCGATCCTCGCGCGCAGTTTCGCCCGCCAACATCTCTTTCCAGTCGCCGTAAGCACGATCAGCAGCCACGCCCAAGCGCTGCGCATAAGCGCGGCCAGCCTCAGGGTCATGATCCAAAGCCCCTGCAACCATTGAGAAATCTCCGTCGAGACCCGCTCCAAGGCGATGCGCCGGTCCAATCTGAGACCCCTCGCCGCCGCCAATCATACCCCAGTTCAAACGTGTCATATCAGAACCTCAAAAGCCGATGGATTGCAGATAGGCGCGGTTCTTTTTCGCGTCACCAAGCGGGTCGGGATCAAGCAGCGGGTCACAGTCCTGCTCAACCGTGCACCACCCCTCGAAACCAGCATCCAAAAGCACCTGACGGACAGCCGGAAAATCCACATCGCCCTCGCCAAGATTGCAGAAAATACCCTGCCCGCAGGCGTCGTAAAAATCGGTGCGATTGGCGACCACCTTGGCCTTCACCTCAGGGTCAATATCCTTGAAATGCATGTAGCTGATCCGGTCGATATGGCGCTTCATGAACGCCACCGGATCAAAGCCCGCATAAGAGTGGTGGCCCGTGTCAAAGCAGATTTTCAGGATGCTGTCATCGACCTCATCCAACAGCCGCTCCAGCTCCGGCTCGAAGTCAATGAAGCCGCCCGCATGGGCGTGTATACCCACCGTCAGCCCGTATTCCTCAGCGCCCATTCTGGCGACGGTCGCGATGCGATCGCGGAAGGCAGACCATTCCGCATTGTCCATCTGCTCGGCCTCATCCGCCCGTCCAGCCGTTGGCGCACGGCGCGGCGAAATCGAGTCGATCAGCACCAGATGCTCCGCCCCATGTGCGACCAAGGCCTTGCAGGTTCGCGTCGCGCCATCCAGCACATCGTCCCATTGATCCGCATCGTGAAACGCGCGGAACACCACGCCGCCAATCAAGGTTTGGTCATGTTTCGCCAGCTCTTCCGTCAGCACGGAGGCGTCCTCCGGCATGAACCCGACCGGCCCCAATTCGATGCCCTTATAGCCCGCATCCGCGTTCTCTTTCAGCACTGTGGTCCAGGTGGGGTTGCGTGCGTCTTCCGCAAATTCCACACCCCACGAACAGGGGGCATTGCCAATTTTAATCATATTTTCGTCTTTCTTGATTAGACGTTTACCCATGCCTTGGACGCACTCGAGGCGAGCGCCGCATAGACGACTTTGTTAACGTTTAGACCTTCTTCGAATGTCGGCCAAAGGTCCTCCCCGGTCTCGATAGACCTTAAGAAATCCTTAACCTCGATGATGATCTGATCCTGATACCCGGTGCCATGCCCCGGCCCCTGACAAAACGGCAAATAGTCCGGATGTGCAGGGCCGGTCAGCACTTTGCGAAACCCCCGCTCTGCCTCTGGCCCTTCGGCCAGATAGAGCCACAACGCGTTCTGATCCTCTTGGTCAAACCGTATCGCGCCTTTGGTGCCATGCACCTCGTAGGCATAGCCCATTTTGCGCCCTGTCGCGACACGGCTGAAATACATATGCCCCATCACGCCGTTCTCAAATCGGCACATCATTTGCGCATGATCATCATTGGTTACCGCCACGCCACCGCGCTGTTTATGGACCGTCTCAACCTCCGCAATCAGCCCCGTGATTGGCCCGATTAACCGATGCGCAGCGTTGATCATATGCGGCGCAAGATCACCCATTGTCCCATTGGCGACACCCTCGCTGCGCCATGTCGCAGGGCCTTGTGGGTCGGCATCAAAATCCTCTGTATGCTCGCCCCGAAAATAGGTGACCGCCCCGATGCGCCCGCTTTGGATCAGCTCGCGCGCATATTGCGACGCAGGGGTACGGATATAGTTGAAGCCCACCATGTTGCGGCATCCGCTGGCTTTGGCCGCCGCGACCATCGCCTCGCTATCGGCAACGGAGGCCCCCAGCGGCTTCTCGCACAAGACATGCAACCCACGCGCAAAGGCGGCCTCAGCCACCTCGCGATGCGTGCCCTGCGGTGACGCGATGACAATCGCCTCTACCGTCGGATCGGCCACCAGATCCTGCCAATCAACCGCCGCCCGCCGAAAGCCAAAAGACTGCCGGTAACGCTCCGCAGAGGCTTGCGACGAAGCCGCCACAACCTCCAGCCGGGGGCGCAGCCCAAGGTCAAAGACCGATGCAACCGCGGACATGGCAACGGCATGCGCTTTGCCCATATAACCGCCACCAACGATCCCAATTCCAATCTCAGCCATCGGGCCCTCTTTAGCAAAAACAATTTGCAACCGGTTGCAAAACGAGTATCTTGACCCGCGTCCTTTGGTCAATAGGCCATTCGACCTGTACAACTCTTTTTGGTCAAGGAGGCCTGTCTGTGAGCCATCCAACGGACACCGTCCGCCTCACCACCGCGCAGGCGATCATCCGGTATCTTGCCGCTCAGTTCATCGAGATTGACGGGCAGAAAACGCGGCTCTGCGGCGGTGGCTTTGGCATTTTTGGGCATGGCAACGTCACCTGTCTGGGAGAGGCGCTTTATGACCACCGCGCCGAGCTGCCATTATATCGCGGCCAGAACGAGCAAAGCATGGGCTTCGCTGCCGCCGCTTACGCCAAATACCACCTGCGCCGCCGCTTCATGTTCTGCACCGCCTCCGCAGGTCCCGGCACCGCGAACCTGCTGACCTCAGCCGCCTTGGCCCATGCGAACAGGTTGCCAATTCTGATGCTCTGCGGCGACACGTTCCTGACGCGGCTGCCCGACCCAGTGCTGCAACAGCTGGAGCATTTCGGCAATCCGACCCTCGGCGTCAACGACGCGTTCAAAGCGGTGAGCCGCTACTGGGACCGCATCACGCATCCTGCCCAGATCATCCAATCGCTGCCCGCCGCCATCGCCACCATGCTCGACCCGGCCGATTGCGGGCCAGCCTTTCTGGGGCTGCCGCAAGACGTGCAGGGCTGGGCCTATGACTACCCGCTCGCGATGTTTGAGGAGACGACCCACCACATCCGACGCCAATCCGCAGACGAGCAAGAGCTCACCGCCGCAGCCGACCTGCTGAAATCCGCCAAACGCCCCGTGATCATCGCGGGCGGCGGGGTGCAGTATTCAGGCGCCGTCAAAGAACTGACCTCGTTTGCAGAAACCCACCAAATCCCGGTGATCGAGACCATCGCGGGCCGCGCGAACCTGCTCTCAGATCACCCACTCAACATCGGCCCTGTCGGCGTCACGGGCTCCAACTCCGCCAACGCCATCGCGGAGGAGGCGGACGTGATCCTCTCCGTCGGTTGTCGCCTGCAGGACTTCACAACCGGCTCTTGGACCGCGTTCTCGCAAGAGGCAAAAATCATCTCGCTAAACGCCGCCCGCCATGACGCGGGTAAGCACCGCTCCCTGCCTGTGGTCGGTGACGCCAAACTGGGCGTCCTCGCTTTGGGTGATAAGCTGAGCGGCTACAAGACCCCGTCGGACTGGACAAAAAAGGCCCAAACCGAGCGCAAATCCTGGGATGGCTACGTCGCGGACAACGTCGCTCACGGCAACCGCCCCAATTCTTATGCGCAGGCCATCGGCGTGGTGAATGCGCTCTGTGACCCACAAGACCGCGTGGTCGCCGCCGCCGGGGGCCTGCCCGCCGAGGTCACCGCCAACTGGCGCACGCTCGGCATTGGCACGGTGGATGTGGAGTTCGGCTTCTCCTGCATGGGCTACGAGATCGCGGGCGGCTGGGGCGCACGCATCGCACAGTCAGAAAACGAGCCTGACAAGGACACCATCGTTTTCTGCGGCGACGGCTCTTACCTGCTGATGAACTCGGACATCTACAGCTCGGTGCTGACGCGCAAGAAGCTGATCGTCCTCGTGCTCGACAATGGCGGCTTCGCGGTGATCAACAAGCTGCAAAACAACACCGGCAACGAAAGCTTCAACAACTTGATCAGCGACACGCCAACCGTGCCGGAGCCCTTCGCCGTCGATTTCGAGGCGCATGCAAAATCCATGGGCGCAGAGGCCGAGACCGTGTCGAACCCTGCCGAGCTGGGCGAGGCGTTCAAGCGCGCCAAGGCGGCCGACAAGACCAGCGTGATCGTCATGAAGGTCGACCCTTACGAAGGCTGGACCGCTGAAGGCCACACATGGTGGGAGGTCGGCACGCCGCATGTGAGTGACAACCCGAAAGTCAAAGCCGCCCATGAGGACTGGGAGTCCACGCGCTCCAAACAGCGAAAGGGCGTGTGATATGTCGCGGCTTTTAGACGGAATTCGGCAGAACAATTTTCTGGTGATCGGGCGTGCAGGCATGGACTTTTTCCCCCATCCCCCCGGCACAAAAACAGAGCAAGCGACGGAGTTCCGCTCAGGCCTCGGCGGGTCCGCCGCCAATACGGCCGCTGGCATTTGCCGCTTCGAGGGCAAGGCCGATCTGGTCACTTGCGTCTCGGATGACAGCATCGGACGGTATTGCACAAACCAACTCGACCACTACGGCGTCGGCCGCAAACATGTGCGGCCTGTCGGGGGCGAGTTCCGTAATTCCCTTGCCGTCTACGAGTCTCGCGTTGCAGAGCATCAAACCGTCATCTACCGCAACGGTGCCGCTGACTTTGAGATGAGTATCGAAGACGTCGAGGCGCTGGATTATACCGCCTATGGCGCGCTCATCACCGCAGGCACGGTCTTCGCCGCAGAGCCCTCCCGCAGCGCCGCGTTCCGCGCCTTCGAGCTGGCCCGGAAAGCCGGTTTGCCGATCATCTTTGACATTGATTACCGTCCGTATTCCTGGCCCTCGCCGCAGGTCGCCGAAGAGGTGCTGAGCAAGGCGGGCAGCCTCTCGGACATGATCGTCGGCAATGACGAGGAGTTTGGCTTCATGGCGGGCGACATCTCAAAAGGTCAGGCCAAGGCACAGGAGCTGGCAAATACCAGCGCGGCGTTGGTCATCTACAAAATGGGCGAAAAAGGTGCTGTGACCTATCACGGCGCGGACGTGATCCCCACCGGCATCTACAAGGTCGAGGCGCTGAAACCCACCGGTGCGGGCGACAGTTTCATGGCAGGTCTGATGGCTGCGATTGCAGCGGGTCACGATCTGCAAGACGCGATCCATCGCGGCTCCGCCTGCGCGGCAATTGTGGTCGGAAAACCCGGCTGCGCGCCCGCATTGCCGGACCTCAATCAGCTTGAAGATTTTCTCAAAACCCATCCCGGCCCAAGCAGCGCCTGAGAGGACCCCCATGCATATCGCCCCTTATGACAACCAGAACAAACCCATCGTCGATATCGGCGACGCCACGGTTCCGCTGAACTACTTCAACATCGTCAAGCTGAAGAAGGGTGAGGCCTTTGAATATCAGGTGCCTGGCTTTGAAACATGCATCGTGCCGGCCACTGGCAGCGTCGATATCGAGGTGGAGGGCTTCAAGGCCGACCATATCGGGGAACGTGTCAAAGACGTCTGGGGCGGCGAGCCTGAAGGCGTCTATGTTCCCTCCGGGGCCAAGGCGACCATGATTTGCGTCAGCGATGACACCGAAGTGTTCATCGCAGGCGCGAAATACGACAAGGTGCTCGACCCATTTGCCGTGCGCAAAGACGAGCTGGATTTGGTGCAATACGGCTCCGACGACACCAAGACGCATCGCAAGATCAAGCACATCCTCGGCACCAAATATCACGACAAGGTCGGTCGGCTTCTGGTCAGCGAGCTGTTCACCGTCGGTGCGGGCGGCTGGTCTGGCTTTCCAAGCCACAAGCACGACACCGACCGCCTGCCCATCGAGACGCGCCATGACGAGACCTACAATTTCCGCTTCAAGCCGGATCACGGCTCCGGCGTGCAAATGTTGCAGCGACAGGACGGCAAGCCGGGGGATGCCTATCACATCGTAGACGGCTCCACGATTTGCCTCGATAGCGGCTACCATCCATGCGCTGTGCTGCCCGGCTACGAGATGTATTATTTCACCATCCTTGGAGGTCTCTCGCAGCGCAGTCTGGTGCAGTATTTCCAGCCCTCCCATGCCGACCAGATCGAGACGATCCCCGGCATCAAAGACATGATCGCGAAGTTCAAATGACACTGGCCACGCTGGCCGACGTCCTGCAACCCGCCCTGAAAAACGGCCATGCCGTGGGCGGGCTGGTATGCTTGGGTTGGGAAGACATGCGCGCCTATGCCTATGCCGCGGAAGCCGAAGGCTGCCCGGTCATCCTGCAAGCAGGCCCCGGTTGCCGCGAACACACGCCGCTGCCCGTCCTGGGCAAAATGTTCCGCCATCTGGCCGAAGAGGTCAGCGTGCCAGTCGTGGCCCATCTGGACCACGGCTACACGTTTGACGAGTGCCAACAGGCGCTGGACGCGGGCTTCACCTCGCTGATGTTCGACGGCTCACGCAAGCCGCTGCAACAAAATATCGAGGAGACCGCCGCCGTGGCGGAGCTGGCCCATAGCGCGAGTATTTCTTGCGAGGGTGAGATCGGGTTCGTGGGCTACGCCGATGGCGAAAGCTCCGCCGGAACCGACCCTGAAGAGGCGGCCACATTTGCCAAAGCCACCGGGGTGGACGCCATGGCGATCTCCGTGGGTAACGTGCATTTGCAACAAAACAAGGAAGGCGGGCTCGACACGGACCGCATCCGCGCCATCGAGGCCGTCACTGATATTCCGCTTGTCATCCACGGCGGCTCCGGCGTGCCTGTTTCCCAACGCACGGAGCTGGCGCACCACTCTGCCATTTGCAAATTCAACATCGGCACGGAGCTGCGCATGGCCTTTGGCACCGCATTGCGAGACGCCGTGGCCGCCGACCCAGACCGTTTCGACCGCGCGCAAATCCTCAAAGACACCCATGATCCGGTGATGGCAGCCGCCCGTCAGGTGCTGCGGGCGCTCAAATAGCTAGCCATTGTCGCGCTGGTAAATCCAGTCATGATCCGGGTGGTTCTTGAACCGCCATTTCCGCATCGGCCCGGCCATCACATTGAGATAATACATCTCATACCCGTAAGGCGCGGCGCAGGGGTGGTGGCCCTTGGGCACCAGCACCACGTCATGATTGGCCACGCTCATCGTCTCATCGAGGCTGCCATCTTCTGTAAACACCCGCTGAATGCCGAACCCCTGCTCCGGGTTCAACCGGTGGTAATAGGTCTCCTCCAGATAGGTCATGTTCGGAAAATCATCCTCGTCATGCCGATGCGGAGGGTAGGACGACCAATGCCCCGATGGCGTGAACACTTCCGTCACCAGCAGGCTGTCAGCCACGTCGCGGCCCTCCATGGCGATGTTGTTGATGAAGCGCTGATTGGTCCCGCTGCCGCGTTCCTCCAGCGAAATGCCCCCCGGCCCAATCACCTGAACCCCGTGCCCGCCATGCCCCGGCGCGGAACATACCGCCAAGGTGCACTCCGTCGTCGCAACCGCGCTCCAATCAGAGTCATTTGGCACGTAGACACAGGCAGGCGGCGTGCGTTCAAACACATCCATCCGATCACCCAACTCACCGAGAACCTCACCCCCGGCAGAGACCTGCGCCTTGCCTTCCACCAAAACCAAGATGACCTCACGATCACCGGTAGAGCCCGCCACGTCTTGCCCCGCGCTCAACCGATGCAGCGCAAAACCGACATAACCCCAGCCCGCATCTTCGGGCGAGATGTCATGGATGAGCCCGCTCTGCCCCTTAGGCTGGCGGTGCAGATCGGTCACTCGGACCCCTCGCCGCGATGCAGGCGCTTGATGAAAAAGCTGTGCCCAGCCCATGCACCGAGCCCCCAGAACAGGACCGCCCAGAAAGGGGCCCCGGCGAGCAGCTCAAACAGGCCCCAACCCATACAGACCCCGAACACCGCAATGCGGATCCAAAGCGGGTCAAAGAACGGGTGCTCAAAGTCGAAACCCTTCATCGTACTGCTATGCCGCCCCCTCAAATTCGGCGCCGGTCTTGGCACCTGTGATATAGGCAACCACGTCTTGCCCGTCTGTCTCGTCCTTGTTGAGGTTAGCAACCATCCGGCCCCGGCGAAACACCACAATCCGGTCCACGAGATCAAACACCTGCCGCATGTTATGCGACACAAGGATCAGGCTTTCGCCCTGCTCTTTCAGCGTGCGGATAATGTTCTCCACCTGCGCGGTTTCCTGAACGCCCAACGCCGCCGTTGGCTCGTCCATGATGGTCAGTTTGCTGGCAAAGGTCGCAGTCCGCGCGATGGCCACGCATTGGCGTTGGCCCCCCGACATATTGGCAATCGTGTTTTTGATGTTCGGAATTTTCACTCCGGTTTTGACCAGCCCGGCCATCGTGTCGTCGCGCATGCCTTTATAGTCAAGAAAGCGAAACGGCCCCAGAAAGTTGAGCTTCGTTTTCTCCCGACCCAGAAACAGATTATCCGGCACGTTCAGATCATCTGCCAGGGCAAGCGTTTGAAACACCGTTTCAATCCCGGCCTCACGCGCATCCAGTGGCCCAGCAAAGTTGACTTCCTTACCGTCAAAAATCACCGTGCCGCGCGTGCGTTGCTCCACCCCGGTGATCTGCCGCACAAAGGTCGATTTGCCTGCGCCGTTATCTCCCATAATCGCCACATGCTCGCCCTTCCAGAGGACAAAATCCGCGTCCTCCAAAGCGTGCACACCGCCGTAATGTTTGGTCAGGCCTGTGGTTTCCAGAATGGTATCCGTCATTGCAAAACCCTCCCCCTATGCCCGCGCCGCAGCGCGTTTTTGTTGCCATTGGTCCAGCGCAACTGCGCCCACGATGATCATGCCCAAGACCATTTCTTGGTAGAACGCCCCAAGGCGCAAGAATGTGAAACCCGAAGTGATCACCCCAATGATCAGCGCCCCGATCACAGTGCCAATGATCGACCCGCGCCCGCCAAACAGCGAGACGCCGCCAATCACGGCCATGGCAATAGCCTCCAGCTCGTAGGACAGCCCCATGCCCGACTGTGCGGTCAGGTTCTTGGAGGTCAGGATCACCGCAGCCAAGCCCGCCAGCATGCCCGCGATGACATAGACCAGCAGCAGGTGACGAGGCACGTTGATGCCCGACATGCGGGCCGCCGCCTCGTTCGAGCCGATGGCATAGGTGTGTTTGCCGTACACGGTATAATTCATGATGATGTGGAACAGCACAGCCAGCCCCAGAAAGATGATCACCGGGTTCATGCCCGACCCGATCACCGCATAGGCCTCCGTCGGGAAGGAGACCGGGTTGCCCAAAGACCACCACTGCGCCACGCCGCGCGCAAACAGCATCATGCCAAGCGTTGCAATGAATGGCGGGATACGGGCATAGGCCACAAGCATGCCGTTGATCAGCCCCGCGAGCATGCCGACTGCGAGGCCCACGAGTATCGGTACCACCACCGGAAGGTCCAGAAAACTGGGCCCAAAAATAGCCTTGGGGTTCGGGCCGCCATTGACCATCGCCACTTGCGCAAAGCTCATGGCAATCATCGCCGTGGCCCCCACAACCGAGCCGGAGGACAGGTCGATACCCGCCGTGATAATCACCTGCGTCACGCCAAGGGCGATGATGCCGATGATCGCCACCTGAATGATAATGATGCGCAGTCGCGCCTCGTTGAAGATGCTGTCAAACCGGTCGCGCGAGTCGAACAAGAGGCTTTGCCCCATGAAGATCGCGCCCAGAATTTCGAAGATCACAATGATCAGAATAAGCGCCGCGAATACGTTCAGCTCGTTCGGCCATTGTCGCTTGGATTTGTCGTAGCTAAGCCCGCCGGTCCCTTGGCTGGTATCTGACATCGTTGCGTTCCCCCGCTGGTGTTCCGTCGTCTTGAGTGCGCACAGGGCGGCCCGAAAACCGCCCCGCACAATCGTCTAAAACGTCATCCGCTTATTGCAGGAAGTCACCGATATTCTCAGGCGTCACCAGCTTGAATGGGATGAAGACGGTCTTGTCGACTTCCTCGCCATTGATCAGCGCCAGCGCCGTATCGATGGAGCCCGCGCCCTGACCAGCAAGGTCTTGGAACACGGTGACGTCCATCTCGCCCGCTTGCATGGACAACAGCGCGTCGGAGGTCGCATCAACACCGCCCACGACCACGTCATCCATAGAGATGCCAGCCGATTTCAGCGCCTGAATGGCACCCAGCGCCATCTCGTCATTATTGCCAAAGACCGCGTCAAATGGCTCACCGGAAGAGATCCAGTTCGTCATCAGGTCATTGGCCTCATCGCGCGACCAGTTGGCGGTCTGCTTGTCGATTAGCTCGATGAAGTTACACATGTCCATGCCGATCACGTCTTCGAAGTCTTTCGAGCGCTGAACTGCAGCTTGGTTGGACAGCTGTCCCATCAGCATATAGGCCCGAGCACCACCCGATTTGCCTTGTGCGCGCAGGTCTTGGCACATGCGAAATGCAGCCAATGTACCGGACTCGATTTCGTTCGATGCAACAAAGGCCTGACCGTCGGGCAGCGTGTCCATATTGATCGGCTGACGGTTCACATAGACCAGTGGAACACCTGCAGAAGCGGCAGCATTCGACATGGCTTCGGTGGCGTTCGTATCCACCGCGTTCACGATAATTGCGTCTACGCCCGAGGCGATGAAGTTGTTGATCTGGTCAAGCTGCTTGGCCACATCATCAGTCGCGTCCTCAACCTGCAGGCTGACACCGTCCAGCTTTGCTTCATGCTCGGCCATGCCATTGCGCATCACGGTCAGGCCGTTGTCGTCGAAACGCGCAACGGAGACACCGATTTGCTGAGCAAACGCGCCCGTGGTCATAAGCGCTGCAAGCGCACCTGTCATCAGTAGTTTCTTCATGGTCTTCCTCCCATTAATGGTGTCCGGCGCACCAGATAGTTGATACCGGAGCCCCTTACGGGGCGACTATTTCATCAAACTCACATCAGGCAGCTTCCTCTGCGAGACGTGTTTCGATGAAGCTAAAAGACCGCAAAAGCTCTGTTTTGGGGTCGTTATATGCGTGGACCTCCGGGGCAAATGCCTCCATCGAGATCAGCCCTGAATAGCCTGAGGCAAGCAGCGCCTCCACCTGATGGACACTGCCAAGCCGGTCCTGCCCGTCGACAAGAAGGCGGTGTTGATCGGTCATCTCTCGCGCCGGAATGCCCGCAAGCGTAACGCCGGAAACGTGCACGATGCCCGTCTGATCCGGAAACACCGGCCCGCCACCTGCCAGATGGTGATGAAACGTATCATGGACAAGTTTGATGCAATGATCCGCGTTCAGCGCTTCGATGATCTCCACCGCCTCTGATTTGTATTGCATGGAGCAATGCTCGAACCCCAGCGGCTCGACGAAGCCAAGCAGCCCATGCGCGTCGAGCATCGGTTTCAACTCCCGCAGAGCGATCCGCAGATTGGCCTGCCGTTCCCCATTACCGAGCCCATGCCCGTCATTGCGCGGTATCAAACTCACCCCCCGCGCCCCGCAAGCAGCGGCCACGGCCATGAGTCTGTCAGCCTCTTCGGCCTTCGCGTCAGACCAGTCGTTAAACGATTTGACCTCGGCCAGCGCGAGTATCTCCAGCCCGGCATCTCGGGCAGCCTGCCCGGCCAGCGCGGGGTCTTGCCCGTCAAACAACGCGGCAGGCAGATCATTGCGCAGCTCAATTCCGACACATCCAAGATCACACGCAAGCGCGACCAGAGCGTCAAAACCCAGCTCAGGTGTCGTCACATGGTTGATTGCACGTGGCAGCACTGCCAATGACCCTCCCACTTGTCCCATCGACGGTCCCCGTCGACGAGCCCTGTGCCTCCCAGCACGAGTCCTTGGCATGCTGGGCGACAGTTGGGCGAGCCGTCAAGAAATTGAGTCACAACGTGTCATTCGTGAGATCTTCAAGATCCACAAAATGATACGATTATGTCATTCGCCAAGCTCTGGAATATGCACCACGGGTTCAAGAAAATGCTGACCGGAGATCGCCTCCCCGCGCACTGTTTTTGCCATCAACCGCACCAGTTCGAAGCACAGCGGCTGGGTCGGCGTTCCCACGACAGAGGTGACATACCCATCCGCCAGCCCCCGGCGCGATGCAGAAGTGAATTGATTCACCACCAAGGCAACCTCTGCGGGGTTCCGCTCTTCACGCAGCGCCTTGATTGCGCCATCCATACCGCCGCCGGCCACGTATATCCCGACCACATCAGGGTAGCGCGACAGCAGGTCCAACGTCGCCTCATAAGTCAGGAGCGGCGTCTCAAGATTAACCAATGTATCCAGAACCTCAAACCGCGGCAGATGCTCACGAAAGAAGCTGCGAAATCCGGCCTCGCGCAAATCATGGCCATGCCAGCGATGCCCCCCAACAAAAATGGCCAAGCGGCCGGGCTTGCGCGCCGTCGCAGACAAGAGCCAGGCAGCCCCCCGCCCGACCTTCAAGTTATTGAGACCAATATAACTTTCTCGCTCGCCTTGGGCAAAGTCTGACATGATCGCAAAGGTCTTGATCGAGCGCTCCGCAAGTTGGCGCACAGCATCATTGACCCGGTAGTGATTGAGCGCCGTCGCCGCAACCACATCCGCATCCTCACTCACTTCCAGCAGGGCTTCACCGAAATCGGCCGGCGCCTGTGATTTGGCGAATTTGACAACCGCCGTGCCACGCACGCCGTCGAGGCTGGCCACGGTCTCGATCAAGCGGTCGCCAAGCGCGCGATAAAACGGCTGGTCTTCATTATGCAGCATGAACCCAAACCGCACCAAAGGCAGGTCTGCAGTCAGCTTTTGCTTGATCAGGTTGGTCGCGTGATACCCGATCCGCTGGGCCGCCTCAGAGACCTTGCGACCCGTCTCCTCACGCACCGGGACGTTTCCTGCGATCACCCGGTTGACGGTCGCAACGCTGACACCAGCCTCCCGCGCGATATCTTTAATGGTGGGGCGCGGCACGAATTCTATGTCCGATCAAACGAAAACCTCGCCCGAATGTCTATCATGAATGATATTTTTATGTCGACCACAAAGCTCTTTTGAAACCGCTCCGCCCTAAGTCAGTGGCGGTTCTTCCACCACAGCCGGGACGGCAACATCGGGCTGATCCGAGGCGTCGTCCCAGTCTCAGGACGGCTCCGTGTGCGCAGAACCGGGCTGGAAGAATCGGTCGAATTGCTCTCACGCAGCACGATGTAAAGCCCACTCAGAATGATCACGGAGGTTCCCAGAATCGTGCCACCATCCGGCACCTCGTCGAAGAAAAAGAACCCGTAGGCCGTGGCCCATATCATCTGCGAATATTGCATCGGGGCCACGATCACGGCCTCTCCGGAATTATAGGCCGCGATTAGAAAGCGGCCCCCGATCCAGGCGAAGATCGCCACCACGCCAACCCGCGCAAGATCGTCTATCGGCATGGGCTCATACACCAATGGCAACAGGGCGGCCATGATCAGGAAATTCGCCATCATCGGATAAAGCATGATGACAACCGTGCGCTCTTCGCGACCAATTTTGCGCACCACAATGGAGGCAAACGCACCGCACACAGCCGCCGCCAAAGCCGCTAGATGGCCCAACCCCAACTCTGTTTGGCCCGGACGCAGGACGATGAGGACGCCGATCAACCCTATGATCACGGCGATGCCGCGCCGTAAGCGGACGACCTCCCCCAACACCGGGATCGCCATAATCGTGATCAAGAGAGGTGAGGCAAATATGATCGCGTAGACCTGTGCCAGCGGCAAAACCGTGAACGCATAGAACGCAGAAAACCCGGTGATCACGGCAGCGACGGTCCGCGCGACCATCCAATACGGGTGCTTGGGCAGCAGGGTTCCGCTGGTCGTGTCGCGCATCAGATACAGCGTCGCCAGCGGGAAGCTGAACAACACGCTGAAGAACACCAACTGGATCGGGGAATAGCCCCCGCCCAACACCTTGATGACCACGTCATGGGTCGAGAAGATGCCAAAGGCGATCAGAGCGAACAAGACGCCCTTCAGGTTTGATGACGTGCCGTCAGACATGAAGGGGGCCCTCGTCGTTAGAGACTTTCGTCCAAAGCGGCCAAAACCGCGTCGCCCATTTGAGTCGTGGAGACCGGCGCCTTGTCGCCCTCTTGCATGAGGTCAGCGGTACGCACGCCGCTGGCCAAGACGGATTGCACCGCCTCTTCCAGACGTGTCGCCTCCTCGCCATGGTCGAAGGAGTAGCGCAGCGCCATGGCGAAGCTCAGGATACACGCACTGGGGTTGGCCTTGCCTTGACCTGTAATGTCGGGCGCAGAGCCATGTACCGGCTCGTAAAGCGCCTTTGGCCGGCCATTCGCATCAGGCGCACCGAGCGAGGCAGAGGGCAGCATGCCGAGCGACCCGGTCAGCATTGCGGCACAGTCAGACAGCACGTCGCCAAACAGGTTATCCGTCACGATGACGTCAAACTGCTTGGGCGCGCGGACCAGCTGCATTGCGCCGTTATCGGCATACATATGCGACAGCTCGACATCGGAATATTCGGCCTCATGGATCTCCGTCACCACGTCGCGCCACAGAATGCCGGATTCCATGACATTCGCTTTCTCCATCGAGCAAACTTTGTTAGAGCGCTTACGCGCCAGCTCGAAGGCGGAGCGGGCCACGCGCGCGATCTCGCTTTCGGTGTAGCGCTGCGTGTTGATACCAACCCGCTCGTTGCCCTCTTTGTGGATGCCCCGCGGCTCTCCGAAATAGACGCCGGAGGTCAGCTCCCGAACGATCATGATATCGAGGCCCGCAACGATGTCCTTTTTCAGGGACGAGAAATCCGCCAGCGCGTCAAAGCACTGCGCCGGGCGCAGGTTTGAAAACAGGTCCATCTCCTTGCGCAGGCGCAGCAGGCCGCGCTCTGGCTTGACGCTGAAATCGAGATTGTCATAGGCCGGGCCACCAACTGCTCCCAGCAGCACCGCATCGACCTCAAGGGCCTTCTGCATCGTCTCATCGCTGAGCGGCACACCGTGCTTGTCATAGGCAGCACCACCCACCAGGTCGGTGGTCACGTCAAAAGAAATACCGCGCTTTTCACCGAACCAGTCGATGACGCGCATCACCTGTTCCATAACCTCAGGGCCGATCCCGTCGCCGGGCAAGATAAGAAGGGAAGGATTGGCCATAACAAGTGCTCCGCTGCGTATTGATCTGTTTGCATCGGGGCGTAGCCCGAGCACGTGTGGCGGTCAAGCAATGCCCGCGAAATCCACGATGGGCTAGGGCACGGTCAGGTCAACCCAAACCGGTCTATGGGCGGGCGCGTCCTCATGGTTTTGTGCGTCATCGCCCCAATCCACGCCAGATGCGACCACACCAAGCCCGGCAGATGGCAGGATATAATCCACCCGCAAGCTGCCAATCTCGCGGCCCCAGTCAACGGTATCCTCCAATGTCGGGCCAAGGTGGAGCGGGTCTTGCTCGTCGCGCGGCGCAGAGCGGGGTCGGGTATCTTGCAATGCGGCATTGCCGAGCAAACTGCGCAGCGGTGGGCTCAACCCCTCGCCATCAAACGGGTCATTGTTCAGTCCCCCCATCAGCACAAAGGGCTGCTCCATCTCTGAGACATAGTCATCCCAAAATCGCAGCTGATCAGCGTTGCGCAAGCCGTTGCGGTTTTCCGGCCCGTCAAACACCGGGGAGCTGGCCTGAACGGCCAACACATGTACGGTGCCACCCGGCAAATGCACGGGCACGTCCCATGCGGCGACGCCGTGCAGCCGCAGGACGTCGAGCTCTTGAGCGGTAAAGTAATCCTTCGGCAAATGCGCGTCGGGCAGGTCTTTCCACAACAGGGACGACAAATCCTTGGCGGCCTGTGTCTCAATCGGATGACGCGACAGGATCGCGACCCCGCCCTGCCCCAGAAATTGGCCATAGCCTTGCCTGTCGCTTGCGGTGTCCAACCTGCCGTCACGGTTCAGGTCGAACCCTGTCGACTGCCCTGCATTAGGCATCAGCGCAAAGCGGTAGGGCATCGCGTGACCAAGCTCCGCCAACCTGTCTTGGACAAGCTGCAAAGCCACGTGGTTATGGTCAAAGTCAAAACTCTGAAGCGCCGCAACGTCAGGTTTTAATTCAACAATCCGCTGAAGCGTCTCGATGAGCGCCGCATCTTCAAAACGCATCAGGTCGCGCACCAGAAGGCCCGGCCCTTTGCGGGTCAGCTCAGCGTTGTAGGTCAGAAAACGGTAGGATTCAGCACCTGCCGCGCTGGCGGCAAGCAACCAGATCAGGCAGCCAGCAACCCAGCCTGCACAGCACGGGCGCCACGTTGGCGTTTCTCGTCGATCATGTCGGCGATACGGTTCATGGCAATGCCGCGCATGAACAAACTGGCAGGCAAGAAAGTCCAAACAGCAAGCATCCAAACAAGGGTTTGCGGCGTCGACACCATCGAGGCGTCAAACAGCCCCGACGCGGCGCGGGCCACGGCTGGCATGAAGAATGGCAGGAAGAAGCCTAACATGATGTTAAATCTGGCGTCCCTGTTGAGCCTTGCGACGATGTCTCCGCCCATGGTCGGATCGAAGGTGGGGAGGTTGGTCCAGAAGTTGAAGGGGGCGGTTTTGTTGGGCCAGCCGCCCAAGCGGAGGGCGATGAGGAAGACCGCGAGCGTGGTCAGGGAGATCAGGTAGCTCAGCCCGGCGGAGGCGCGCATCAGGTTGACGTGCTGCTCGTTTCCGGGGTCGGGCAGCAGCAGGATAATCAGGCGCACAGGGCTGTAGGGGAAGTCGATGACATGGCCCACCAACAGGCCGATGGCGGAGATCACACGGGTCAGCGTGGTCGGCTCATATTGGCCGCGAAACAGCACCGAGATCAGGAACACCGTCAGGAACAGCGAGATGAAGCGGATGCGGTTGAAAGGCGGGGCGTTGCGGAACTCCACAAGGCTTGGATATTGCGAGCCATATTCGATCAGGGTGATCACCGCGCCAAACAGCGCCACGAGGGTCACAATCTGCTTGGAGTCGTCGGTCATGCCAGGCAACAGCATGGCTGGTGTCATCAGCAAAAGCATGACGACCAGCGCGCGCACAAGCGCTCCTGCTAAGCGTGAAATCACGTTTACCAACCCTTCAAACTGGCCGAAAGCGATACGTAGCCGCTTCCTATTCCACTTTGTGCCTTTGGCTTTTGCCGAAAGGTGCCTCATTTTCGCCTCAGTTTTGCCCAGATTCAGATCGTCCTTCAACTGTCTGATAAGACTGGGGGATTTTATTGGGTCAATTCGTGGTATTCTTGTGTCACCCATTTCGAGGATCTTGGGTATGTGGGGGGTCGCGGGCAGCTGGCGTCTATATATAGTGGAGAATGTGTCTGCTTGATGGCGTCGCCTGAATTTTCCACACCACCAAACAGTTAACGTCGCCCATAAAAAAACCCCGCCAAAGCGGGGCTTTCCTTCGCAATTTGGCACCGGGTCAGACCCAAGGGCGTGCCTCGGCGGCCTGTTTTTCAAAGCTGTCGATGGAGGCCGCCTTCTCCATGGTCAGGCCAATATCGTCGAGCCCGTTCATCAGGCAGTGCTTCTTGAAGCTGTCCACCTCAAAGCTGAACACGTCGCCATCCGAGGAGGTCACGGTCTGCGCCTCAAGGTCGATGGTCATGCGCGCGTTGGAGCCTTTCTCCGCGTCTTTCATCAGCAGGTCGACTTGTTCCTGCGGCAAGACAATCGGCAGGATGCCGTTCTTGAAGCAGTTATTGTAGAAAATGTCGGCGTAGCTGGGCGCGATGACGCAGCGGATACCGAAATCTTTGATCGCCCAAGGCGCATGCTCACGCGAGGAGCCGCAGCCGAAATTATCGCCCGCAACGAGGATTTCCGCCTCGCGATATTGCGGCTGGTTCAGCACGAAATCCGCGATCTCATTGCCTTCGCGATCGTAGCGCATTTCGTCAAACAGATTCACCCCCAAACCAGAGCGCTTGATGGTCTTCAAGAACTGCTTGGGGATAATCATGTCAGTGTCGATATTGACCATGGGCATGGGTGCCGCGATGCCGGTCAGGGTGTCGAATTTATCCATCGGAGGTTTCTCCTGATTTGGCCCGTTTCGGGCCGTTTTGTACAAAATGGGGCAAAACTTTTGGGGCCAAAACCCAAAATGGGGCAACTTTTACCCTTTGTTAAAGCCTTGCCAAAGAATGAACCGCTTCGATCCGCATCGCGCGCTCCCTAAAGACACGCGCAACGCAAAGTTAACGGCCCCGTTTTACATCATCTCCCGCACATCGGTCAGCTTGCCGGTGATCGCTGCCGCTGCGGCCATGCCCGGAGACACGAGGTGAGTGCGGCCTTTGTAGCCCTGACGGCCCTCGAAATTGCGGTTGGAGGTGGAGGCGCAGCGCTCGCCCTCGGCCAGCTGGTCAGGGTTCATCGCCAGACACATGGAGCAGCCCGCGAGACGCCACTCAAAGCCTGCCTCTTTGAAGATATCGGCGAGGCCTTCCTCTTCGGCCTGCGCCCGGACCAGACCGGAGCCGGGGACGACCATGGCGCGCATCCCGTCTTTGACCTTGTGGCCCTTCAGGATGGCGGCGGCGGCGCGCAGATCCTCGATCCGGCCATTGGTGCAGGAGCCGATGAACACGGTGTCGATTTCGATCTCCGACAAGGGCGTGCCGGGCTTGAGGCCCATATAGTCCAGCGAGCGCGCAACGGCGTCGACCTTGCCGCCCTCGAAATCAGACGGTGCGGGCACTTTCGCGGTGATCGGCAGCACGTCTTCGGGGGAGGTGCCCCATGTGACGGACGGCGCGATGTCCTCGCCTTTCAGAGTGACGACCTTGTCGAAATGCGCGCCTTCATCGGTGAAGAGCGTTTTCCAATAGGTCAAAGCGGCCTCCCATTGAGCGCCTTTCGGGGCGTGGGGGCGACCCATGCAATAGTCGAATGTCTTCTGATCGGGCGCGATCAGGCCAGCACGCGCGCCACCTTCGATGGCCATGTTGCAGACAGTCATGCGGCCTTCCATCGACAGATCGCGAATGGCCTCGCCGCAATACTCGATGACGTAGCCGGTGCCGCCAGCGGTACCGGTCTCGCCGATGACGGACATGGTGATGTCCTTGGCGGTGACGCCGGGGCGCAGCTTGCCGGTAATCTCCACCTTCATATTCTTGGATTTCTTCTGGATCAGCGTCTGCGTGGCCAAAACATGCTCCACTTCCGATGTGCCGATCCCATGCGCCAGCGCGCCGAATGCGCCATGGGTCGCGGTGTGGCTGTCGCCGCACACGACGGTCATGCCGGGCAGCGTCCAGCCTTGCTCCGGCCCGACGATATGCACGATGCCCTGGCGCACGTCGGAGACGGGGTAATAGTGGATGCCGAAATCCTTGGCGTTCTTGTCGAGCGCATCAACCTGAATGCGGCTGTCTTCGGTCATGGTTGCGGCATTGGCGCGGTCCAGCGTGGTCGGCACGTTGTGGTCCGGCACGGCGATGGTTTTCTCGGGCGCACGGACGGTGCGACCCGTCATGCGCAGGCCCTCAAAGGCTTGCGGCGAGGTGACCTCATGGACCAGATGGCGGTCGATATACAAAAGGCAGGTGCCGTCCTCGGCCTCATGGGCGACATGGGCGTCCCAGATTTTATCATAGAGCGTTTTTGGGGAACTCATGGGTTCTCTCCTGAAAAAGTGATGCGGATTTTAACGTGGTGTTCGGAACAGGCGGGCTAGGGTAGCCGCGCCAATACGGCATGGGTCGCGCCGAAGAAGCGTTCGTTCAGGCGTGCGCGGTCATCCATGTCGAAAACAGGTGTCATAGCTGTCCGAATACACCCGCCGCGCCTCTGTCGCAAGGGTCCGGGTTGTATGCCAGTACGGGCGCGTGCAAAGATTTGAATGACGAACCGGCAGGAACAGATGGCACAACACACCCAGCAGAGCGACACCCCGCCCCCCAGTGACACAACAGAGCCGCCCGCCGAGGAATTTCGCGGCATGTCGGAGATGATGCCGGACGCGGTGGAAGAGCTGAAAGAGGTTGGCCAATCCCTGCTGATGAGCGGCGAAACCTTCGTCCAATCCATGATGCGCGAGAGCAATTTTTACCAGGTGATGCTGGCCGTGGGGTTGTTCGGCATCGCCTATGTGCTGCGGCTGATCCTTGGGCCGCAGATCCGCAACTGGATGGCCAGCCGCGAGGGTTGGCCGAAATGGCGGATGCGCGTGCTGGTGGTGATCCACCGCCGGTTGCAGGCCATCTTCTTCGTGGCGCTGATCTGGATCGCCGTCCTCATCCTGCGGGAGGTCACATGGCCCAGCCGCTCCTACCTGTTGTCCATCATCGGCTCGCTGGCGCTGGCCTGGCTGACGGTGGTGCTGGCGACCCGGCTGATCAAATCGCACCCGCTGCGCCGGGTGGTGCGCTATGGCGCGTGGATCTACGTGACGCTGCATATCATCGGGCTGACCGACGAGGCGTCACGGGTTCTGGACAGCGCCGCTCTGGAGCTGGGCGGGTTCCGCATCAGCATGCTGGCCATCCTCAAGGCGCTGGTGATCATCGGCGCGCTGGTCGCGCTGGCCCGGCTGGTCACGACCAGCACCGCGCAACGCATCCAGAAGAACGAGGATATCTCGCCCTCCATGCGGGTGCTGATCGTCAAGGTGATGCAGATCGCCTTTTACGGCATCGCTTTCTACATCGGCGTCAAGGCGGTGGGCATCGACCTGACGGGGCTTGCGGTCCTGTCGGGTGCCATCGGCGTGGGTCTGGGTTTTGGCTTGCAAAAGGTGGTGTCGAACCTTGTCTCGGGCGTGATCATCCTTTTGGACAAGTCGATCAAGCCGGGCGACGTCATATCGCTGGGAGAGACCTTCGGCTGGATCAACACGCTGGGCGCGCGCTACGCCTCCGTGGTGACACGGGACGGCAAGGAATACCTGATCCCCAACGAGGACCTGATCACCAACCAGGTGGTCAACTGGTCGCATTCCGACGACTTCGTGCGGCTCGATATTTTCTTCGGCACCGCCTATCACGACGACCCGCATGAGGTCCGCAAAATGGCCATCACGGCGGCCAAATCCGTGGACCGGGTGCTCAGCTTCCGCCCGCCTGTGTGCCACATCGTGGGGTTTGGAGACAGCAGCGTCGACTACATCCTGCGCTTCTGGATCCGAGACCCCACGGGCGGGCTGACCAACATCCGAGGCAACGTCTACCTGGCGCTCTGGGACACGTTCAATGAGAACGGCGTGTCGATCCCCTTCCCACAAAGAGAAGTGCGGATGCTGGGGGAGGGTGAGAAGGCGGACGGGGTGGAGTGATGGTGGAGAGGTAGGGTGTGAATGGCGGGTGGGACTGACTTATGCGTCTTTGGCTTACTTATATTCTGAGAGCAGACGGTCTCGCCCGAGGCGGTGAACGGCCGGTTTGAGCCCAATTTACCGGATGCCATCCCACAGCATCTTGCTTGTGCAGAGAAATCAACCTGTCATAGACGGCCCTTTGCCGACATCCGACCCTGTCTCTTGATGCCGCAGTCGCAGCCCACATTGCCGACTTTCGCTGCGCGCGCGAAATCCGGGCCTCATCGAACTCACACATCGCGGGACAAAGCCGACTTGTGCAGATGCGGATATTGCTGACGCAGCATTTGCTGGCAATTCCGGCGATAGCTGTTGGACGGTGCAGCATAACCCACCGAAGCTGCCGTTCAATCGGGTCAACTTCTCTGGGTTTCAAACTGTTCCATCGTTGAAGGTGCATGACATGCAAAGGATCCCAGTCAGACCCATCAAGACCAGACCGGCCAAGAGCCGTCGGATAAACGTGAGTGGTTTATCGGGCGTGGTGCTTCCAGATCAACGCTCGCCTCCAACTTGTCGCACGTCGATGATCTGTGTTTTCATCTGAGGACCTAAACAATCAGTGTCATCAAACCGTCCGTTTTGCGCTGACCTTGACTGTTACGCGTGTCTGCTAACTCATCCGCTGACGCAGACCGTCAAAGCCAACCGCAAGGATCAAGACCACGCCTCGCGTCACGTCCTGCCAGAAACTGGTGACGTTCATCAACGTCAGACCGTTGTTCAGGGTGCCAAGGATCAGCACGGCAACCAATGTGCCCCAGACCGACCCGCGCCCACCTTGCAATGATGTCCCGCCAAGGATGATTGCGGCGATAACAGTCAACAGGTGCGGGCCCGCGGCGTTGGGGGCCGCCGCGCCCAGCATGGCCGCCAGCACGGTGCCCGCAATTGCGCCCGACACGGCCGACATCACATAGAGCGAGATTTGCGTCCGGTCCACGGGCAGGCCGATCAGACGGCTTGCATCGGGGTTGCCACCCACAGCAAATGCGTGACGCCCGAAATGGGTTTTCTGCATCATCAGCCACAATGCCACATAAACCGCCAACATGAGCAACGCAGGAACCGGGATCCCAAACACACGGCCCTGCCCGATCCAATTGAACCCATCAACCGACAGCGGCTTTGTCAGCCCACCGGTCAGGATCAGGGAAACGCCGGTCACGATAGACATGGTTGCCAACGTCACGATCAGCGGGTTCAGCCGCAGATAGGTCGCCAGAACCCCGTTAACCAACCCAATGACCACCGCAACCCCGACCGCGCACAACACAGCGATCCAGATGGGCAGCCCGGCCGCATGCAGCAAGGCGACGATCACACCCGTCAGCCCCGCGATCGCCGCGACCGAGAGATCAAGCCCGCCCGCAATGATCAGCGGTGTTCCTGCCGCAGCCATAAGCCCGATCAGCGCGATGTTCGAACTGATCGAGGTCATATTCCGCACCGTCATGAAGAACGGCGACAGAAACGAGAAAACGATCAACAGCAGGACGTAGAACACCAACAGGATCAGGACGGTTGTTCCAACACCAGACCCGCCAAACAGACGTTTGAACAGGTTTTGCGAATGCGTCGTGTCTGACATCTTATGCGTCTCTCATGTTTGATTTACGGGCTGTGCCGAGGCTGACATCAAATCGTTCGCCGTGGCTCCACTGTTGAATTCGGCCAAAATCCGCCCCCGATCAATCACGAGGGATCGGTCCGACAGGCCCGCGATTTCTTCGACATCCGATGACAGAACCAACACGGCAAGACCGCTGCGGGCAAAATCGACCAGATGAGAGTAGATTTCACGCCGTGCCCCCACATCAACGCCGCGTGTGGGTTCTTCGAGGATCAACATCTTGACCTTGGGGTTGAGCCAGCGGGCAACGCAAACCTTTTGCTGATTGCCCCCCGACAAGAGCCTGATGGTCTGTTCGGGCCCCGATGTCTTGATCCCGAGTTTCGCAATCCAGTCGAGTGTGTGGGCCGTCTCGCGTTCGGGCGATGTAAAGGGCCCGCTTCCGAAATCGCGCTGGAACGCAGCGACAAGATTTTCGCGCACGCTCATATCGGTCATGATGCCGTCGGTTTTGCGTTCCGCCGTCACAAAACCGATCCCGGCCTCTTTGCCTTTCAACGCAGAGACCGGCTGATATGGCTTGCCGGACAATGTCATACGGCCAGCGGCTGGCTGGCCTTTCGCACCGAAAATCAGGCGGCCCAGAACCTCGACCCCGGACCCGATCAAGCCAAAGACACCGAGGATTTCGCCCGCGTGCAGCTCAAACGACACGTCTTGGATTTCGCCGGGCAGGGACAGGTTGTTACAGGAAAAAACGACGGGGGCCTCTTTGGGCAGGGGCGCGCGATCTTCAAACATTGCGCCCGCCACCTTGCCAAGCATGGCATTGACGACGTCCGTGACCTGCGCCGTGAACGGATCGAACTCGCCCGCGTTCAGCCCGTCACGCAGCACGACGATCCGGTCGGATATCTCAAACACCTCTTTGAGATAGTGAGAGATGTAGACGATGCTTGTGCCGCGCTCCTTAAGGCGGCGCAGGATCGTGAAGATTTGCGCGCTTTCCTGTTCGGACAAGGACGCCGTGGGTTCATCCATGACAAGGATATCTGTCTGCGATTCCAATGCGCGGGCAATTTCGATAATGCGGCGTTCGGCGACAGGCAGGTCAGCGACGAGTGTTTCAGGCGCAAGATGCCCAAAGCCCAGATCGTCCAGCACAAGCCGTGCACGGCGCGCAATATCCGCCCAGTTCACCGCCCCTGTGCTTTCTGCATTCAAACAGATGTTTTCGGCGATGTTCAATTCGGGAAAGACCGAGATTTCCTGTGGTAGAAAGGTGATCCCGACACGGGCTGCATCGCGCGGCGACGCAAAGTCAACGACCGCGCCATTGACGCGAATTTCACCGGATGTCTTTGTGTAGTTCGCCGTCAGGATCTTCATCAGTGTCGATTTTCCCGCACCGTTGGACCCCAGCAACGCGACGATTTCACCGGGCATTACGTTCAGTGATACGCCTTCAAGCACCCGGACCGTGCCGAAGCTCTTGACGATATCGAGCATCTGAATGCGAGGGATCGTAGTGTTCATCGGCAATACCCTTTGGCAGCCCCGGACCAGACTGCAGCGAAGTGTTGGCAAAAAGCCACCCGGCACCGGGGCCCGGTGGCTTTGATTTTGGCCGCCTTATTCGGTCGGGATCAGGTTTTGAACATCGGCCAAGGTCGGATCGTCGCGCAAGGCCGCAAGATGGGCGAGAAAGCCCTCTTCGGGGAACGTATAATCGATCACCTCGACGTCCTGACACGCGATGGTGCTGTTGAACTCGCAGATGTTGGCCGGCGTCACCATCTGGTGATTGATCAGCACCGCATCTGGCAGCTCTTCGCCGGCAAGCGTGGCAAGGGCGATCGGGATGAGCGAATTGCCGTAGCGTTCCGGGAAGGACCCGACCGCCGCCACGAAATCTTCTTCATTGGCCAGGGTTTCCCCTTCGTCTGCGCCCAGTCCAACGACGGTGATCATCTCGCGGTTGTCCTGCTGGGCAGCCCGCAGAATGCCGGTCGCCGCCTGATCGTTGATCGCCGTGCCCATGATCGGCACGCCTTCGGGAATGCGGCTCAGCAGATTGTTGGTCTGCGTAAAGCTTTCCTCAAGGGTGTTTTTGCTGTCGAAGGTCAGGATCTGGTCTTCGGGAAAATCGGGCAATGCCGCGCGGAAGCCCGCGATTTGCCCGCCGGTGCGCATGGCGGGGATTGGGCCGGACTGCGGCAGTTCACCTTCGATGAAATACCCGCTCATGACGGCTTCCATGCCATGACGTGCCACCGCGGCCTGCGCCAGATAGGACCCACCCATGAAGCCCGCGCGCGGGTTGTTCACGCCGAAAAAGCCAGCGCCGGGCATAGGAATGTCGATCGCAACCACCGGAATCTCGGCTGCGTTCAGCTTGTCCATGATAACCGCCCCGAACTCTGCATCGGTCTGGAACTCGATGACAAAATCGACATTGCGGGTGATGAAGCTTTCTGCGTTGGCAAGGGCGGTTGCGCCATCAAGCCGGTTGTCAGCGACAACGACCTCGATACCGGCGGCCTCGGCGTTCTCCAGAATGCCCTGTTCGACCAGTGCACAGAATGGAATGTCGCGCTGCAGGTTCGCAAAGCCGATCACATAGTTCTCGCCATTGCGCGGCGGGCTCACCTCCATTGCGGCCTTGACCATTGCCATCAGGTTTTCCGCCGGGAACATGGAACCGTCATGCGTCGCCGGATCAAATCCCTGAAAATCAGCAAAAGCAGGCACAGCAGATACCGATAGTGCAAGCGCAGCAGTCGCGGACAGAATGAAATGTCTCATTGGTTGGGTCTCCTCCCTAAAATCATGTGCCTTGCTCTGAATGGACATAGGCACGCTCCCTGCAAAAAGGCTATACAAACCCCTAAGCAAAAATCTGGCTAAACAAATACAGGTTTTGCTCAGGCATCTTGGGGATTCTTTAAGTGCGAAAGATCGCAGAAATTGAGAATAGTGATTATATTTCAAACCACTAAGAAAGCCCCGTCAGTGGCATTGTCGGCGCCCAGCATATCTTAGTTGATTTATGGCTGCCCTTGGTCATGCTGCAGATATGGTCGATCAATCCGAAAACTATTTCAGCTACATTCCCGAAAGCCGCCTGTGTCAGACGCTCGGCTGCACGCTGCGCTCGTCCGGTTTCACGCGGGTCAAACCGCATACGCAATACCCGGCCCAGACCCACCCGGCGGCCTATCTTTTCAGCCGAACGCGCGGGCGGGTCCTGCAAGCCTATCAGCTGGTCTATATCTCCGAAGGGCGCGGCAGAATCGAACTCGGGCGCGGGTTCAAGCCGCAAGACATCAGGGCCGGGCAGGTCTTTGTTCTGTTTCCGAACGTCTGGCACCGCTACGCCCCCGAACCGGCTGTCGGATGGACGGAACATTGGGTGGAATGCAAAGGAACCGTCTTTGATATGGCGCTGAATGCTGGCCTTCTCGACCGAAGCAGGCCCATCATCCGCAACCCCAATATTGCGGCCGTTGAACACGCATTCGCCGAGGTTCACGCGCTGGCACGCGAAGATGCCGTCGGGCACCAACCGGTGCTGTCCATGTTGGGGTTAAAGCTGCTGGCCATTCTCGCAGGGCCGCGCAATGCAAACGAAGACAGCACCAATCGGCTGGTCAACAGCGCGCGGATGCTCCTGTTAGAGCGGTGCACGGCCCAGGGCCCCATGGAAGACATCGCGAACGAGTTGAACGTCAGCTATTCCACCCTGCGCCGCACGTTTCGGGTCCAGACTGGCATGTCGATGAAGGACTACCAAATGGCCATGCGGATACAGAAAGCCAAGGACCTGTTGGACAACACCAACCTGTCTATCAAAGGCGTCGCGGCCCAGCTTGGGTTCAGCTCCGCATTCCACTTTTCCAATCAATTCAGAAAATCCGTCGCGTGCACGCCATCCGACTGGCGCGCACGCTTGGGGCAAAGGCGAGAGGACAGCCTTAGCAAACCCGAATGACATCGAGCCCCAGCAGGGCCCCCAGCTTTTCAAGACGCTTGGCGATATGGCCGACACCAATGGCACAGTGATGCGCCGGGGCCGCCGCGTTCCATGCCTCGACAAATTGGCGCGCGCCAATGTCAAAACGATAGCGGCTGTTGGTGTTGCCAATCTCAAGAATGGGGCCGGGAACGGATTCCCCCTCGGCCACCAGAAGCGATACCTTCCCGCCCAGTTCCACCACAGACAGACAGGTGATCGGGCCGTGCTGCACGCTCATCTCGACGCTTAGGCCCGCACCAACCTTGCCGTGATAGACCTCAAGCGGGCGCACCTTGGTTTTGCCTTGGGCGATCTGCGTGTGGCCCGGGCCGTCATGGCCCATCATCACAACATCATCCACATAGTCCATTGCGTAATATTCGGTGAATGAACCGCCGACGCCAAAGGTATCCATGATCTTCATGGCTTGCGCGTTCTTGACCTCATACTCACCGGCGACTGGCACGCCCGATGCCGTCAACATTGAGCAACCCAAGATCACAGATGTGATAATATCTTCATGTACGGTGCCGGGGGTGGATTCATAATAATAGGCCATGGACCCCAGCCCATGGTGTTCCACCATTTTGAACAATGCGGCGGCGGTGCTGGCCGCGCGGCGCAACTCGACCTCTGAGCAATCGGATTGAATATCAAATTCGGCCTTGATCCGGACCAACGTTTCGCCAATTTCGGCGTCCGTCAACGAGCTGCGGATCGCTGCAAGCTCATCAAATTCGAGAACTTCGATGATGGTGCCGAAGGCGGCGGATTGCAGCGCCATGTCCGAATAGATATCAAGCATGCCGTTATAATACCGCCCCATAACGCCAAGTTTGGTATGGGCCATCACGTGACCCACACGAGCCGCCTCGATCCAGTCTTCGATTTCGGCATCTACATGCGCGTCGCCTTCCAGGACCCCTGTTACCTGATGAAAATCAATGCCTGCGCGGGTAAAGACGTTTGCAATTTCAGGCAGCGGACACGCTGCACAATGGGCGAGCCATTCGCCCGTCATCTTGGCGCGACTGCCAAGGGCGTTAAAGCTGGCCAAATCAATGGACGCGACCGGCTGCAGGTTCAAAATCACTACCGGCACCCCGGCGCGGCGCACCACTGGCAACACGGTCGACGACACGGCATAGGTGGTGACATACAAGAAAATGACATCCACATCGGCTGACCTGAAATCATGACCTGCCTGCACCGCCTTTTCGGGCGTGTCGATCAATCCAAGGCTGATAACCTCAACGTCGTCTCGTTTCAGCTTGTTGTGCACTACATCGACATAAGATTTTAGGCGGTCCTCCAAACCTTCAAATTGCGGCCAATACGCGTCCAAACCTATGCCAAAAAGGCCCACTCTCAACTTACTCGGCGCTATGGCTGCCATGTGACGTTCCTCCCGTATCAGGTGAGACACCTGCAATTCTGATGGAACACGGACACCCCTCTCGTGATCGCGTTCCTGGTCACACTAAGCAAGAAGGCGTTGCCAATTGTGACCGCAGGCATGCAATAATTGACCACCGAACTGAAATAGCTTGCTATGGAAACAATCGTGAAAACATCAGTGCGACCCCCGACTGCCAAGTCTTCCACGCCACATCGATCAAAACCTTGAAAGATGGCTTGATTGGTCGTGGCAGCGTTAAGGTCCGTTTTGGACACGATATAAAGGCAACTGGTTTGCATGCTCAGCGCGTAGACGAGACTTGCCCTAAGTCTTCAGACGACCAACTTTTCTCATTGCATTTGGCCCGCGTACAACGAAGACGAACCGTAAGCTCGCTCCGCGGTCTGTGAAGTCCACGTTTGATCCTTGCGGCGCTCTGCAGGAATGGCTGGTCTACCCGCCGCGCGGCAGTGCTGAATTTGCCGCCGGTGCAGCATTCCCATGCGGCAAGCGTGCGCAGCGAGATGATCGAAAATGCACTTTGGGCTCTCCTGACACCTTCGCCGCGCTTTCTACGAATGGCGGCTCCCAGAAACAAAACCTTTCGCTGCGCCGTGCACGAACTGGTAGGACGCGGACACAGCTGCCGCTGAACAACCTGTTGCCTAGGTCTGCTTAATCAATCGGACCGATCCCCCAACACCAAACCGCAAAACGCGTGTAGAGCTGAAAAGCGTTGGGGTTTGAGATCCTGCAAAGCCTAGTTTGATTGAGATCTTTAGGCGAAGTTCGGATTGTCCGAGGTCAGAGTACTTTTTTGGGAAATATTCAGGTTTTCTTTAGCCTTCTTGAAACTTTCCGGACCACCCGTCCGTGTCTCCCATCGAGCGCTACCAAAAAGCTCTGAAAAATACAGGAGATCGCTATGAAAATTATCACACTCGCAATCGCCGCCACACTCACTGCATCCACCGCTTTCGCCGCCGGACACGCCGCTGCGCCGATGGTTATGGGTTCAGATCAGTCCGTAGAGAATGGCATTGTCAGCGCTGAAAAAGTCATCGCGGGCGAAAACGGCTGGATGGTCGTTCACCGCACGGACGCCGATATGACGGCGGGTCCGGTCGTGGGCTACGCACCGCTACGCGAAGGCGAAAACATCGATGTCGCCGCGATTTTGACCGAACCGGTGATGCCCGGCGATATGCTGATGCTGATGGTGCACGCCGAAACCGGCGGCATGGCGACGGGCGTTTTTGAGTACACGCTTGGGGCGAAGGAAGATGGGCCGATCCGTATCGACGGTAACCTTGTTATGAGTGTCATCACTGCGCAGTAAACCGCGCAACCCAACCTTCACCCAAGGTGCCCGCGTCTGCGCTTCATCCCCGCAGAGCGGGTGCTTCTGTTTGACAACTCCGTCGCAAACCCTAGCGTGGAACGAAAGGTTGCGAACCCAGAATGACGACACCAGCAGATATCGAGGCGATGATCGCGCAGGTGGCTCTGCGCGACCGTTCCGCGTTTTCTGCTCTCTACAACGCAACCAGCGCGAAACTCTTTGGTGTATGCCTGCGTGTCTTGAACAACCGCGCCGAAGCCGAAGAAGTCCTTCAGGAAGTCTATATCCGGATTTGGCACAAGGCCGACAGCTATACCGTGACCGGTCACAGCCCGATGACCTGGCTCATTACTGTGGCGCGCAATCTCTCGATTGACCGCCTGAGGAAACGAAAGACAAAAACCAAGCCCATCGACGAAGCCGCCGAGCTTGCCGACGACCGCCCCGGCCCCGAAGCCGAAGCCATCGCCAGCTCTGAACGCGCTCAGATTGAGGCCTGTATGACCGAACTTGATCCGCGCCACGCCGAAGCCGTGAAGCGGGTTTATCTGGAAGGGGAAACATATAATGGTCTGGCCGAAGCCCAGAATGTGCCGCTGAACACCATGCGGACGTGGCTCCGGCGTAGCTTACTCAAACTGAGGGAATGTCTGACCCGATGAGCAACCCCGAGGACGAATACGGCGACTCGACGCTGGCAGCAGAATACGTTCTGCGCCTCCTGAACCCGTCCGAGCACGCCTCGTTTGAGGAACGTCTGAAGGACGATCCTCAGTTGCGTCGTCTGGTGCATGACTGGGAAGCGCACTTTGCTCCCATCGCCGACGAAGTTGCCCCGATCGCGCCGCCGCCTCGCGTCAAACAATCCGTAAACGCCGCGCTGCATGGCGAGGCAAAACCGTCCCGCTCATGGTCGTGGGGCTGGTTCACCGGGTTCGGCTCTCTGGCCGTTGCGGCTGTCACGGCGTTTCTGGTCTTCGCGCCCATCCTCAACCCTCCCGATCTGACTCCCAGCTTTCAGGCCGAACTCGCCGCCCCCGATGGGTCGCTTGTGGTGACCGCCGGAGTAATCCCGGCGACCCACGAGATCGTTCTGGACCGGGTGGTCGGGGCCGCGCCACAGGGACGTGTGCTTGAGCTTTGGTTGATTGCGGAAGGCGCCAGTGCGCCTGTGTCTCTCGGACTTCTGGCCGCCGAAGGCACAACCCGCATCGTCGTGCCCGATGATATCGCGCCGGGCGTTCGAACCGGTACAATTGCCCTGTCCGACGAACCCCCCGGCGGATCACCGACCAGAGCGCCAACTGGCACAATTCTGGCGACCGGGACCTTTGTAGATATTTGACGAGCGAGCCGAGTTCGGTCTTCAAGTCAGCACGCAATCGCCAGCGGCCCTGAAACTTTTCCTGAAACTCTGCGTGACTTCCAAGTCGCCCAAGCATCGGTCTGTGGCATTCTTGGAAAGCCCGATCCGATGCACCACGCCATCGTCACGAGGAGTTATCATGGTCCACACAAGAAGCACCCCGACCAATTGCGGCAAGGCAGTTTTGCCGAATATACTTCTGAGCCTTTGCCTGACCGCATCGTCCGCCGCCGCGCATGAGTTCTGGCTTGATCCTCAGAGCAGTATTGTTGAGCTCGGCCAAAGCCTGTCGATTGACATGCGCGTCGGGCAAAACCTTGTCGGGCAGGCGCTGCCGTATCTCGATAATGTGGTCAGAGAAATAAAGCATTGGCCATCTGACGCTCCCAGTGACCTCAAAGCGCGGCTCGGTGACCGCCCCGCGATGCAAGGCGTCGCATTGGACCAACCCGGACTGCATCGTTTCACACTCGAAACGAACCCTGCCTTCATCGTTTTCGACACATTCGCTGAATTCACCGAGTACCTGGAATACGAGGGCCTCGCGGATATTGCCGTCATGCATATTGACCGGCAACTTTCACAGGCGGACATCGCTGAAGCCTATATTCGCAACGCACGCACACTAGTTCAGGTCGGACCACTCGCGCCGGATCATTCGGACGCGTCAACCGGTTTGCCGTTTGAATTAATCGTCGAAGGAAATCCATTTACCGCGGATCAGTCAGAGATTGACGTAATGCTGAGCTGGCAAGGCGACCCCGCGCCATTCACACAAATTGCAATTTTCCAAAAGCCATCCGGCGTGCAGGCTCCGTCTGTCGCGACCCGTACACTCGTCACAACCGACAAGGCAGGCATTGCAACGATCAGCCTGGGCGTCGCGGGGCAATACTTGCTGAATGCGGTGCGCATGGAACCAGTCGCGGGCCCTGGCTCGGTCGTTTGGCAAAGCCACTGGGCCTCACTGACGTTCGAAATACCATCCCCATGAAAGTGAAAGGATTGGAATTTTTGAGGTGCCCCTAGTTTCCTAGACGCCTGCCTCATGCATTTTCTGCTGTTTCATTTCATAGTCAACTGGCGACAGCA
>CANMWQ010000004.1 GCA_947501685.1 uncultured Litoreibacter sp. | reverse complement strand
TGCTGTCGCCAGTTGACTATGAAATGAAACAGCAGAAAATGCATGAGGCAGGCGTCTAGGAAACTAGGGGCACCTCATTTAGCTTTTCTGAGGATTGTGTCTATGGTGCTATGGCGAGTGGATCTGCGCAAATAGAGCGGATATATCAGTACGAACAAGAGAAGAGAATTCCCGTTCATTACGCGTTCTACAACCCAGTCACACTCCCCTTTAAGGCCGTATATCCCTCGCCGACAGGTTTGGGTACTGACCTTGACAACTCGCTTGGCTGCCGAGTGACTTCGGCTCAGGATGTACATGGGATTGTGAATGCGCTGCCTCGTGGACAAACACCTTCCTTTGTAGCCCTTCGCTCGGCGGGTCCGGTGAAGTCGGACGATCCATTTGCCTGTTCGGGATTTAGACTTGAGAATTTTGTCGCTGATCGTGTTCTGCGATGTTTTGATGGTGCGCTTTTTGACGGAAGCTCCGACGAACGCTTAGAGTCACTTTTTTACGAACGAACAGCGCCAATTAGCGCAGCAATCGCAATCACCATTGATATTGAAGAAGGCGGCTAAAGTACAAAAGCCGCCATTGGTGCCGCTGCAGCGAAAGCTCCCTTTGTCCCGCAAACCAGCCGTCACCCCAGCCGGGCGGGTGCAAGACCGTGGGGTGGCGCTTTAACGGTCATTCGACAGTACTTTATTGTAGCCAAGTACATCTTCCGAATATGCGATGCGCTGCTGCTTCAAAAGCGCCAGCCCGCCGGAACGGTCTTGCGCTCGCCCGGCGCCTTCGGCTTGATTCCGGGCGGGTCAGCGCGTTGAAAGCCGGTCGGCAAAGAGAACTGTGGAGTTGATACTTGCCCGCCGGTGCGGCGTGCTTCCGGGCGGGGCAGTACGGTGAACGGAGGTCCGGGCTGTTCAGCGTGTCCGCTTGCCGAATTGGCTCAACCTCACCCGCCCGTCTCCTCCTCTTTCTTCCCTCGTTCGCTCATCAGCCCCAGCAGGGCGGCCTCTAAGTCTCGGTTCAGGGATTTGGCTTTCTCGATATAGGGCTCGTTCTGGGAGGCGGGGATGTCCTCGCGCCAGAGTTGGGCCAGTTGTTTGATGCCGTCGCGGTCCATGTCGTAGAAGGTGGTGGTCTGGATATGGGCCTCGTATTCTGTCAGCCCCATCTGTTCGAGCACGTAGCGCCCGGCGCGCAAAGAGCCGTCGAACATCTCGCGCACGATGTCATTTGCGCCCGCCTTGAACAGTCGGAACACCATGGGGCGGTCATAGGCGCGGGCGATGATGTGCAGGTCGGGGCGGGTGGCGCGGGCGTGGCGGACCAGCTTCAACGCGGCCTCGCGGTCATCGAGGGCCACCACCAGCACGGAGGCGGTCTCCAGCCCGGCGGAGTGCAGCAGGTCAGGGCGGGTGGGGTCTCCGAAAAAGCCCTTGAAGCCGAAGCGGCGCATCAGCTGGATCGTGTCGAGGTCATGGTCCAACACGGTGGTCTTGAAGCCCGATTGCGTGACCAGCCGGTTGACCACCTGCCCGAAGCGGCCCACGCCCGCGATGATGACGGCGCCTTGTTCGTCGATGGCGTCGGGCTCCTGCGTGGTGGTCGTGACCCCGATGCGCGCGGCCAGCGCGTCATAGCCGATGAACAAAAGCGGGGTCAGCAGCATCGACAGGGCGACCACCAGCAAGAGCGTCTCCGACAGGGCGGTGGGGATCACGTCCTGCTGCACCGAAAAGCTGATCAGCACGAAGCCGAACTCGCCCGCTTGGGCCAGTGACAGGGTGAAAAGCACCTTGTCGCGGCCGCGGATCTTGAAAGCGACGGCCAGCGCGAAGAGCACCGCGGCCTTGATCGCCATCACCCCGAGGGTCATCCCGAGTATGGAGGCGGGGGCGGCGAAGAGCACCTCGAAATTGATGCCCGCGCCGACAGTGATGAAGAACAGCCCCAAGAGCAGTCCTTTGAACGGGTCAATGTCGGATTCCAGCTCGTGGCGGAATTCGGAATTGGCCAGCACGACGCCTGCCAGAAACGTGCCCAGTGCTGGCGACAGCCCGACCAGCAGCATCAACACTGCGACGCCGACCACAAACAGCAGGGCCACGGCCACATACATCTCGCGCAGCTTGGCCCAAGCGATGTAGCGAAAGATCGGCCGCGTCAGGAAATGGCCCGCCAGAATGACGAAGACCACGGCGGCCAGCGTCACCAGCATGACGCCCCAATTGGGCAGGGTCTCGATCAGGGAGCGCACGCCCTCGGCGGCGCTTTCGGCCCCATGTGTGTCGCTATGCCCGTCCGCATGGCCGCCCCCTTGGCCCGCATTCATCCCCGCACTGCTCAGCAGCGGGATCGCGATCAGCATCGGGATCACCGCAATGTCCTGCGTCAGCAGCACGGAAAAGGCCGAGCGCCCGCCGCCCGTGCCCATCAGCTGCTTTTCGTTCAATGTCTGCAACACGATGGCGGTGGAGGAGAGCGCGAAGATCAGGCCTATGGCGATGCTCATGCTGACCGGCTGGCCCAGCACCATGGCCGCCGCCGCGATCAGCCCGGTGGTCACGGAGACCTGCAACCCGCCCAAGCCAATCAGCTTATGGCGCATGTCCCACAGCGCGCGGGGCTCCAGCTCCAGCCCGATGAGAAACAGCATCATGACCACGCCGAATTCGGCAAAATGCTGCAGGCTTTCGGTCTCGGAGCCGACCAGCCCTGCGACGGGCCCGATGATTACGCCCGCGACCAGATAACCCAGCACCGAGCCCAGCCCCAGCCGCACCGCTATCGGCACCGCGGCGCAGGCGGCCAGCAGGTAGATGGAGGATTGAAACAGGAATGATTCCATCGTGGCGGCCCCTTTGGGTGCGGTCTTCGCTCGGTCTCTAGCAAACGCCAATCACGCGCGCAGGTCCACCCGCGAAACAGGTGCTCAGGTCGGCAAGGGCCCGTCGGGTTTGATCTGGTCCATCACGATCTGGCTTTGCACCCGGCCCACGGCGTCATGGGGCAGCAAAATGTCCTGCACAAGTCGGTTCAACGCGGCCAGGTCCTCGCACATCACCCGCAGCAGGTAATCGGCCTCGCCGGTCAGGGTCCAGGCGGCGATCACCTCGGGCTGACGGCGCGCAAGGCTGAGAAAGGCGCGGTGCGCCTCTTGGGTGTGGCTGGCGGTTTGAACCTGCACAAAGGCCTGCACGGTCAGGCCCAGCTTGGCCGGGTCGGGCCGGGCCACATAACTAGTGATGTAGCCCTCCTGTTCAAGCCGCTGCTTGCGTCGCCCGGCCTGGGAGGGCGACAGGTTCAGCCGCTCCGCCAATTGGGCCGAGGTCATATGCGCGTTTTCTTGCAGCGCCTCTATAAGCCGTAAATCTATGCGATCGAGCTTATCCATGCGGAACCTATGCGTATATAATCTATTTGACGCAGATAATGGCGCAAATAGTCGCTAATTTGCAATCATTTTGCGCATATTTTGCATGTTTTCCGCGTTAGTATCGGGGAAATAAGCGCAGGAGCATTGCCCATGGGCCCTTTCCCACATGACGCCCCGAAAGCCTCGATCACGCCAGAGAACCCCGCTGGCACGGACGGGTTCGAATTTGTCGAGTTTGCCCATCCCGACCCGGACGCGCTGCGCGACGTGTTTACCAAGATGGGCTACACCCACACCGCCAACCACAAGACGAAAGCCATCGAGCTGTGGCAGCAGGGCGATATCACTTACGTGCTGAACAATGAGCCCGGCAGCCATGCGCGGGAGTTTGTCGAGGAGCACGGGCCTTGCGCGCCCTCCATGGCGTGGCGCGTGGTCGATGCGCAACATGCGTTTGACCATGCCGTTGCCAAGGGCGCCACGCCCTATGATGGGGATGGCAAGACGATGGACGTCCCCGCAATCAAGGGTATCGGCGGCTCGCTGATCTATTTCATCGACCAATATTACGAGGCCAACCCGTATAATGAAGAATTCGACTGGGTCAGCAAAACCCATCCCGAAGGCGTCGGCTTTCATTATCTCGACCACCTGACCCACAATGTTCACAAGGGCAATATGGATGTCTGGTTTCGCTTCTACGGCGATTTGTTTGGCTTCAAGGAAATCCGGTTCTTTGACATTGCGGGCAAACATTCGGGGCTACTCAGCCGCGCGCTGACCTCGCCTTGCGGGCGCATCCGTATCCCGATCAACGAGGATCGCGGCGAGAAAGGCCAAATTGTCGAATACCTTAAGCGCTACAATGGCGAGGGCATCCAGCATATCGCGGTAGGGGCCAAGGACATTTACGCGGCCACCGATGCGATTGCCGAGAATGGACTGAAGTTCATGCCCGCGCCCCCCGACAGCTATTACCCGCTGTCGAAAACGCGTGTCACAGGCCATGAAGAGCCGCTCGACAAGATGCAAAAACACGGCATCCTGATTGACGGGGAAGGCGTGGTGGGCGGCGGGGAGACGCGGATCCTGCTGCAAATCTTCTCCAAAACGGTGATCGGCCCGATCTTTTTCGAGTTCATCCAGCGCAAAGGCGATGACGGGTTTGGCGAGGGCAACTTCAAGGCGTTGTTTGAGGCAATTGAACAGGACCAGATCGACAGGGGTGTTTTGTCCGAAGCGGATTGATCTTGATCCCAGAGCGTATTTGCGGGTCTGTTGGCGGCACACCAGCAGGGGAGCTCAGATGCCAAAGATCGAAATCGTCAGCTATTCGGGCACCGGGAACACCACCAAGCTGGCTGAGATCATTGCGCAGGCTTCCGGCGGGCGCGTTTGGTCTTTGCCGCATGACGGCGCAGCCAAGCCCGATATGTGGGAAGCGCTGGACGACGCTGACGCCATCCTCTTTGGCAGCCCCACCTATATGGGCGGGCCTGCATGGCAGTTTAAGCGCTTTGCGGATGCCAGCAGCGGACGTTGGGAAAAGCGCGGTTGGCAGGACAAACTGGCGGGCGGCTTCACCGCGTCGGGCTCGACCAATGGCGACAAGGGCGAATGCCTGTCTTACTTCATCACACTGGCCAATCAGCACGGGATGATCTGGGCGTCGCTGGGGCAAGGCTCTCCGCCCAGCCGTGACAACCCCGACAGCGCGACCAACTGGACCGGGGCCAATGGCGGGGTGATGGCCATCGCGGGCAGGGGCGGCTTTCCAGAGGGCGATCTTAAAAGCGCCACCGCTTACGGCGCCCGCATCAAAGCGCTGGCCTCACGGTTTCAGAGCTGAGCCCAACCGCTTCTTTTTGCCAAAAATATGCCCGCCGGAGGCGTCCCGCGCTCTAAACCTGCCCGCCCGCAATCTCAATAGTCTGCCCGTTCACACTGCCAGAGCCCGCGCCACAGAGCCACGCGGCGGCCTCGCCAATCTCGCGGGCCTCGATCAGCCTCTTGTGGCGGTTGGAGCGGACCATCGTGCCCAAGGCCTCCTCTTCCGAGATGCCCGCGCGCGCCGCGATATCCACCGTGCCGCGCGTCACAATCGGCGTGTCCACATAGCCGGGGCAGAGCGCGTTGAACGTGTAAGGCCCGCCCATGTAATCCTCGCTGAGGCCACGGATCAGCCCGATCAGCCCGTGTTTGGACGCCGAATAAGCCGGCGCGCCGCGCAGGCCGCGCACGCCCGCAATGGAGGAGACGGCGATCACCCGGCCACAGTCTGTGGTGAGCATCGAGGGCAGGCAGGCTTGTATTGTGAGCATCGCGCCGTCCAGATTGGTGGCCATGGTGCGCCGCCAGAAGGCCAGGTCCATCTTCGAGATCGACTTGCCTTCGGCAATCCCCGCATTCGGCACGCAGATCTGCACGGGGCCGTTTTGGGCGACCGCGGCCGCGACCACATCGCGCGTGGCGTCCGGGTCGGTCACGTCCAGCGCCAGAGCCAGCCCGTTCAGCCCGGCGGCGGCTTCTTCAAGCACTTCGATCCGGCGTCCGGTGAGGGTGACGGATGCGCCCTGCGCGGCCAAGGCTTGAGCGATGGCCAACCCGATGCCGGTGCCTCCGCCGGTGATAAATGCGTGTTTGCCTGAAAGCTGCATGGGTCCTCCTCGAAATCACGTCAGACTACCCCAATCAGACGCTCGGTCCAGCGCGGCATAATGTTACATACAGAAGTATATTTGAGAAATTTTATGTCTCAGCCCCTCAGGCTGCTTTACGTTTCTCAAAGTGGCGGCTAAAGCAAGGGTCTGCGAATTTTCTTTCATTTGAGCCACAGAGGAGGGCCACATGAAAATCGGGGCACCTAAAGAGACATTCCCTGGCGAGAACCGGGTCGCGATGACGCCGGAAAGCGCCGTGCAATTGCAAAAGCTCGGCCATGACTGCGTGATCGAGACCAAGGCCGGCGCTGCCGCCGGGTTCTCGGATGCCGATTACAAAGACGCGGGCGTCGAGGTGGTCAAGACCGCCGCCGCCCTTTGGAAGGCCGCCGACATTGTCGTCAAAGTGCGCCAGCCCGATGACGCAGAGATGAAAAAGCTGCGCGCGGCGCAGACGCTGATCTCGTTTTTCAACCCCGCCGCCAATGAGAAAGGTCTCAACGAGGCCGCCAAGAAGGGCGCGACCGTCATCGCCATGGAAATGGTGCCGCGTATTTCCCGCGCGCAGAAGATGGACGCGCTCAGCTCCATGGCCAATATCGCGGGCTACCGCGCGGTCATTGAGGCCTCCAACAATTTTGGCCGCTTCTTTACGGGGCAGGTGACGGCCGCCGGTAAAGTGCCGCCCGCCAAGGTTTTGGTCGTGGGCGCGGGCGTGGCCGGGTTGGCCGCGATCGGCACCTCCACCTCGCTGGGCGCGATCACCTACGCCTTTGACGTGCGCCCCGAAGTGGCAGAGCAAGTGGAAAGCATGGGCGCGGAGTTCGTCTTCCTCGACTTTGAGGAAGAGCAGCAAGACGGTGCGGCCACAGGTGGCTACGCCGCCGTGTCCAGCCCTGAATTCCGCGAGGCGCAGCTGGCCAAGTTTCGCGAGCTGGCCCCTGAGGTCGACGTGGTCATCACCACCGCGCTGATCCCCAACCGCGAAGCGCCTGAGCTGTGGACCGAGGACATGGTCAAGGCCATGAAACCCGGCTCCGTCATCGTCGATCTGGCGGCAGAGAAGGGCGGCAACTGCAAGCTGACCGTGATGGACGAGAAGATCGTGACTGACAACGGCGTCACGATCATCGGCTACACCGATTTCCCAAGCCGGATGGGCACGCAGGCCTCCACGCTTTACGCCAACAACATCCGCCACATGATCTTTGACCTGACGCCCGAGAAGGACGGCAAGGTCAATCACGACATGGAAGATGACGTCATTCGCGGCGCGACCGTGACGCATCAGAAAAAGGTCACTTGGCCGCCGCCCCCGCCAAAAGTGGCGGCGATTGCGGCGCAGCCCGCCAAGGAAAAGCCCAAAGAGCTGACCCCGGAGGAAAAGCGCGCAGCCGAGACCGCCGCCTTCCAGAAGGAAACCAAAACGCAAGTGACCTTGCTGGCCGTCGGTGCCGCTTTGGTGCTGGGCGTCGGGATGATCCCCGGCATGCCCGCCAGCTTCATGCAGCATTTCATTGTCTTCGTGCTGTCCGTGTTTATCGGCTTCCAGGTGATCTGGAACGTGGCGCATTCGCTGCACACACCGCTGATGGCGGTGACCAACGCGATCTCGTCGATCATCATTTTGGGGGCGCTGATCCAGATCGGGTCCACCTCGGTGCTGATCAGTATCCTTGCCGCACTCGGCATCTTCATGGCCGCCGTCAACATTTTTGGCGGCTTCCTCGTGACACGGCGCATGCTCGCCATGTTCCAGAAATCTTAAGGGGCAGGGGCAATGGAAAACGCATTCACCATCGCGGCCTACGTCGTCGAGGCCATCCTATTCATCCTGTCGCTGGGCGGGCTTTCAGGCCAGGAAAGCGCAAAACGCGCCGTCTGGTACGGCATCGCGGGCATGGGGCTGGCCGTGCTGGCCACGCTTATCGGGCCGGGCTCGGGCCTGTGGCTGTTGTCGCTGATCCTGATCGCGGGCGGGGGCCTTGTGGGCTACCAGCTGGCCACCAAGGTCGAGATGACCCAAATGCCGGAGCTTGTGGCCATCATGCACTCGCTGGTGGGCCTCGCGGCGGTCTTCGTGGGCTTCAACGCGGATCTGATGATCAACTACATTTCGGGTGTCTATTCCGACGCGGGGCAGGTGCTCGGTGTTGTGGGCGCTGATGGGGTCAAAGCCGTCGGCCTGCCCAAAGAGCTTTATGACGGGCTGTCCAGCTTCGGGCAGCTCATCGCCAAGAAATCCAGCGTCGAGATCGGCATCTTGCGGGTCGAGCTGGTGCTGGGCATCTGGATCGGGGCCGTGACCTTTACGGGCTCTGTGATTGCCTATGCCAAGCTGGCGGGCAATTCGTCAAAACTGCCCTTCGAGATCGACACATCGGCCAAGAAACTGCCCGGCGGGCATTTCCTGAACGCAGGTGCGGCTGGCCTGTCAGTGCTGCTGGCGATCCTCTATCTCAGCAATGGCGGCACGTTTACGCTGGTGCTGCTGACCCTGCTGGGTCTTTTCATCGGGTATCACCTGATCATGGGCATTGGCGGCGCGGATATGCCGGTGGTGGTCTCTATGCTGAACTCCTATTCGGGCTGGGCTGCGGCGGCGATTGGCTTCTCGCTCGGCAATGATCTGTTGATCGTGGTGGGCGCGCTGGTGGGCTCTTCGGGGGCGATCCTCTCCTACATCATGTGCAAGGCGATGAACCGCAGCTTTGTGTCGGTCATCTTGGGCGGCTTCGGCGGCCCGGCCGGAGAGCAGATGGCCGTGGAAGGCGAACAGGTTGCCATTGACGCCGACGGCGTGGCGACGGCTTTGAACGAGGCCGATAGCGTCATCATCATTCCGGGCTACGGCATGGCGGTGGCGCAGGCGCAGACAGCCGTGGCCGAGCTGGTGCGCAAGCTGCGCGCTCAAGGCAAGAACGTGCGCTTCGCCATCCACCCTGTGGCAGGGCGGCTGCCCGGCCATATGAACGTGCTCTTAGCGGAGGCCAAAGTGCCCTACGACATCGTCATGGAGATGGACGAGATCAATGAGGACTTCCCCGACACGGACGTGGCCATCGTGATCGGCTCCAACGACATCGTGAACCCGGCAGCCCAAGACGATCCGAACAGCCCCATCGCGGGGATGCCGGTTCTGGAATGCTGGAAGGCCAAGCAGGTGTTTGTGTCGAAACGGGGCCAAGGCACCGGCTATTCCGGCATCGAGAACCCGCTCTTCTTCAAGGACAACACCCGCATGTTCTACGGCGACGCGAAAGCGTCCTTGGATGCGTTGCTGCCGAAGATCGACTAGGGGAAAGGTGCTTCATAGCACACACCCTACGCGCCCGCGGTGAAAGCTGCGGGCGTTTTTCGTTTGAACCTTCCGCGCGGGGGCTATCTGTTAGGGGCAAAGGAGATTTGCGCATGAAAGACGAATATACCCCGCCGAAGGTCTGGACCTGGGATGCCGAGAATGGCGGCGAATGGGCCAAGCTGAACCGCCCCATCGCGGGTGCGACCCATGACAAGGAACTGCCCGTGGGCAAGCATCCGTTGCAGCTTTACAGCCTTGCCACCCCCAATGGGGTGAAGGTGACGGTGATGCTTGAGGAGCTGCTGGCGGCAGGCCACACGGGCGCGGAATATGACGCCTGGCTCATTCGCATCACGGAAGGGGACCAGTTCGGCTCCGGCTTTGTGGATATCAACCCGAACTCGAAAATTCCGGCCATGCTGGACACGGGCACCGGGACGAAGCTCTTTGAGAGCGGCTCGATCCTGTTCTATCTGGCGGAGAAGTTTGGGGCCTTCTTGCCCACGGAACATGAAGCCCGCGCCCAGACCATGAATTGGCTGTTCTGGCTGCAAGGGGCGGCCCCTTATCTGGGCGGCGGGTTTGGCCATTTCTACGCCTATGCGCCTTACAAGATGCAATACCCGATTGACCGTTTCACCATGGAGGTGAAGCGCCAGCTCGATGTGCTGGACCGGCATCTGGCCGATCATGAATATCTGGCGGGCGATGACTATACGATTGCCGATATGGCCACCTGCCCGTGGTACGGGCGGACGGTGGCCGGGATGAGCTATAATGCGGGCGAATTTCTCGATGTGGGCATCTACAAGAATGTCATCCGCTGGCATGAGCTGGTCTCGAACCGGCCCGCCTATAAGCGCGGCGCGATGGTCAACAAGGCGTTTGGCCCGCTGGAAGAGCAGCTGCGCGAGCGGCATGACGCGTCGGATTTCGCGACACGGACGCAGGATAAGTTGGAGGGGTAAGGCTCTAGGTGGGGGCGTGCGGAGGGGCTCTGCCCCGCGCGCGATGCGCGCCCCCGGAGTATTTTTGAAGCAGTGATAGGCGAGAGGCTGTTACGGGGTGGACTGCATACAATTGCACACCGTTAACATTTTGAAATTGCTATATTTTTCTTTACATTCCGGGCGAGGCGCCTAGGTTGCGGCGCAGGTAACGAGAGTAGAGCTATGCCGCCGATCAAGGATCACCCGCTGCGCTATGCGCTGGCCAATGAGCTGCATGCGCGCCCGTTTCCATCGCTCAGCGCGCCTTGCTGCGCGGCTTTTCTGGCCATTAAACAAGAGGTTGACGCCTCGGCGCGGGACCGCGACGCGGACCGGGCGCATTTGCTGGCTTTGCTCGACCGCTGCGGCGCGCCGCATCCGCAACCCGGTGCCACCCATTGGTTCGGCACGCTGGGCCGCTATGAGCTGAAATGGGAAAGCCATACGGAATTTGTGACCTATACGCTCTTTGGCGACGGCGTGGCGGAGCGGGCCTTTGACGGCACGACATTTGACGCCTTTCCCGCCGATTGGCTGGCGGAGGTGCCGGGCGCTCGGATGACCTCGGCGCTGGTGCGGGTGGAGCCGCATCCTGGCGATGAGACCATCGCCGATGTTCTGGGCGATTGGTTTGTGCCCGAAAGTCTCGCCTGCAGCCGGGTTCTGGATGACAGCATCACCATTGCGGGCGATTTTCGGATCGACGAGAATGGCCATATGCGCTTTGCGGTCTTTGCCAAGGACGGCTGCGGCCCCCGGCGGCTGGGCCGCGTGGTGCAGCGTCTTTGCGAGATCGAGACCTATAAAACTATGTCGATGCTGGGGCTGAGCCGGGTGCGCGATATGGGGCCGGCGCTGACGCAGATTGACGAGACGCTGACCCATATCATGAGCGGCATGACCGGCCATATGGATGAGCAAGCCAAGAGTCAGGAGAAGACGCTGGATGCGCTGTTGCGGGCGTCCTCCGAGCTGGAGGCGTTGGCGGCGCGCTCGTCTTACCGCTTTGCTGCGACGCGGGCCTATGAGGCGATTGTGAACCAGCGCATCGAGGTGCTGCGCGAGCAGCGGTTCAAAGGATTGCAGACTTTTGCCGAGTTCATGATGCGGCGCTATGATCCGGCGATGCGCACGGTGAACGCGTCTGAGACGCGGATCGGGTCGATGTCGGCGCGGGCGACGCGGGCGAGTGATTTGTTGCGGACGCGGGTGGATGTGGAGCGCTCTGCGCAGAACCAATCCCTGCTGGAAAGCATGGACAAGCGGGCCGATTTGCAGCTGCGGCTGCAAAAGACGGTTGAGGGCCTGTCCGTGGTGGCGATCAGCTATTATGCGGTCAATCTGGTGCTGAACATGGCGCAGCCTTTGGGCGACGCGGCGGGGCTGTCCAAGCTGGTGCTGACGGCGCTTTTGACGCCTTTGGTGATTTTGGCGGTCTGGTGGATGGTGCGGCGGATTCGCGACAAGATCGAGCACTGAGACTGGTGCCAAAACCACGCGGAATTTCCCCTTCCGCGCGGGTATATTGACAGCTAGGTCCGGACCTGCCCAATATTTGGGCACGTCACAAAGACGTTATAACAAACTGGGGGACGATTTTATGGAACAGATACTGGCACAGGTGGTCGGCGGCGCTCTTGGCGGCACGGCGGGCGGCAAGGTCAATTCCGGCGGCAGCATGGGGGCCATTGGCAACCTGATTTCCGGCGGCGTCGGCGGTGTGGCCGGGGGTCAGCTGCTGGGCGGGCTCATGGGTGCGGCTGGCGGTGACGCGGCAGGCGGCATGGATATCGGCGCAATGGCCGGCAATCTTGTGGGCGGCGGTGTCGCGGGCATGGTTGTGCAGATGGTCGTTGGCATGGTCATGAAGAAGATGAAGGGCTAGGCGCTTTTTTTTTCAAACGATGTGAAGTTTGTCCCCGTCGGATGCCTCCGGCGGGGATATTTTTCGAACATGGAAAGAGGGGTTTGGGCGGGGGCGTTAACCTTAATAGGGGTTAGCGGCCGCGGATGCGTGGGTCGAGCGCGTCGCGCAAGCCGTCTCCCATGTAGTTGACGGCCAGCACGGTCATGGAGATGGCCATGCCGGGCCAGATCACGCGGGCGGGGCTTTGTTGCAGATAGTCGACGCTGTCAAACAGCAGCCGTCCCCATGTTGGAAAATCTGGTGGGAAGCCGAGGCCAAGGAAGCTGAGCGAGCTTTCCGTGATGATGGCTGTGGCAATGCCCAGCGTGGCCGAGACCATAATGGGCGAGAGCACATTGGGCAGGATTTGGCGCGTCACCATGCGTCGGTTGGGCGTGCCGATGGAGCGCGCGGCCAGCACGAACTCGCGCTCTTTCAGGGCGAGGACGTCTCCTCGGACAATCCGTGCGGTTTGCATCCATGAGGTGATGCCGATGGCCGAGACCATCAGGATGAAGATGCCGCCCTCGGGGCCGAAACGCGCTGACAGCACCTCTCGGAAGAGCATGATGATGACCAGCAGCAGCGGCAGCAGGGGCAGGGCCAGGAAAAGATCGGTGAGGCGCATCAGGGGCCCGTCGAGTTTCTTGAAATAGCCTGCGAGCACGCCGATGAGCGTGCCCAAGACCAGTGCGAGCAGCATCGCGGTCATGCCCACGGCAAGCGACACGCGGCCCCCCGACATCATGCGCGCAAACGTGTCGCGGCCCAGCTGGTCAGTGCCCATGGGATGCGCCAAGCTTGGGCCCTGATTGCGGGCGCGAATGTCGATATATGTGGGGTCAATGTGCCATAGCAGCGGCCCGAACAGCACGGCCAGCACGATGATCAGGAATACCACCATGCCCCAGAAGGCGCCGGTGTGGCTGCGGAACTGGTCCCAGACGTCCCACCATTGGCTGCGGGCGGGTTTGCGGATTTCCACCGGGGTGTCAGTCATATCGAATCCTCGGGTCCAAGATGCCGTAAAGCACGTCGGCAATCAGGTTAAACAGCACGATCAGGATGGCGAAGATGAAGGTCAGGGTTTGCACCGTGGGGACGTCTCCGCCCTGAATGGCGATGATCAGCAGCTGGCCGAGGCCGTTCACCTTGAACACCTGCTCGGTGATGATGGCGCCGCCGAAGATCGAGGGGATGCCCAGTGCGATCACCGTCACCACCGGGATCATCGAGTTGCGCAGCACATGCAGCAAGACCACCGTGCGCTCCCGGACGCCTTTGGCCCGCGCGGTGCGGACGTAGTCCTGATTGAGGTTGTCGAGCATGGAGGCGCGGGTGAAGCGCGAGATTTGCGCGGTGATTTGCAGCGCCAGCACCATGACTGGCATGATCATCTGGCGGAACTGGTATTTGAAGCTTTCCCAGTCGGTGACCTCGTGGGTGGTGTCATAGACGGATGGCAGCCAGAAGATGCTGTCGCTTGAAATGAGCACGGAGAAGATGACGATCACCACCACCCCGGAGAAAAACGGCGGCACCGAAAAGCCCACCATCGACACAAACGTGCCGACCTGATCGAAGACCGAATATTGCTTGTAGGCGGAGATCACGCCGATGGGCAGCGCGATGGCGATGCCGACCAGATAGGCCACGCCCACCACCCAAAGCGTCTGCGGCATGCGCTGCATGATCAGATCCATCACGGGGCTGCGGGTCTGGTAGCTCAGCAGGCGAATTTCGCCTTCGGTGCCCAGATCCCAGCCGAAGGTGCGTTCAAGATAGACGCGCGGCTCGATCCAGAAGAACTGCTCCAGCCAGCGGCCATATTGCACGATCAGGCTGTCATTGGCCCCCAACGCTTCGCGAATTTGTTCGCGCACCTCCGGGGGGATGGTCAGGGGCAGGTTGCCGGTGGGGTCAGAGGGGCTGAGCTTCACGATCATGAAGATCACAAAAGAAATGAACAAAAGCGTCGGGATGGTCAGGATCAGCCTGCGGAGGGTGAAGGTGAACATGGTCTGGCGACGCCTTGGTTTAAGTCTGTTGCGGGGGGAGGCGGGCGCGCAGAGCGCCCACCTCGAAATCATGCGTAGGGTGGGGTTTTACCCCACCGCCACGTGACGGCTACTCGCCTGCGCGGTACCAGTCCTTGATGTTCCACAGCTCGGAATCCCAGTCAGAGATTTCGACGCCGCCCAAGCTGTTGGCATGGGCCGACACGCCGCCACGGTGGATCAGTGGGATGATCGAGTAGCTGGCCATCAGCATGTCGTTCATCTCTTTGACGATCGCTGCACGGGCATCAATCCCAGCGGTTTGTGCCAGCTTGTCGACAAGCGCGTCGTAAGCCGGGTCACAGAACCGCTGCATGTTGGAACCCTGCCACTGTGTCTCAGGGGAGGGGATTTCCGAGCAGCGCCAGTTGGCCATATAGGCCTCTGGGTCTACGCCTGCGAAGTTGTTGGTGTACATCTCCACATCGGCAAAGAATTTTTGGAACGTGTCCGGGGAAGCCGGGTCGCCGCCAAAGAAGACCGACGCGTCGATGTTGCGCAGCTCAGCTTCGATGCCAATCTCGGACCACCACTGTTTGACCAGTGCCTGGGTGTCCTGACGTACCGCGTTGGTGGAGGTCTGGTAGGTGACCTTCAGCTCGTTGCCGTCCAGCTCGCGGACGCCGTCGCCATTGGTGTCCACAATGCCCGCCTCATCAAGCAGCGCGATTGCACCGGCGATGTCTTGGGTCTTGCAGCCGTCATTGGCGGTTGACGCGTAGACAGCCGGGGCTGGCAGCACGTTACAGGTGACTTGGCCACCAGCGCCGTAGCCGACCTCGACCAGCAATGCGCGGTCAATCGCCATGGACATGGCTTGGCCGATGCGCTTGTCAGTCAGGAACGGGTGCGGATGCTTGAGCGTTGCGCGCTCGTCGCCCAGTGCCGGGTCGGGGTTGGACTGGTTGATATGCAGACGCTCAACGGATGTCCCGAATGCGGTCACAACAGTGCCGTTGCCTTTGCTTGCCATGTCGGCCAGCACGGTTGGGTCAATTTGCAGGTTCCACGCGTAGTCAAACTCGCCGGTTTCCAGAACCGAACGGGCCGCAGAGGCTGCGTCGCCGCCGCCCTTGAAGAGCACGCTTTCAAAGGCCGGTTTGCCTGCCTCGCGGAAGTTCTCGTTGGCGGAGAACTGGATCACGTCATTGGCTTTGAACTCGGTGACTTTGAACGGGCCAGTGCCGATGGGGCCGAAGTTGGCGTCGGTACATGTTGGCGCGTTGGCCCCCAGACAATCTGCGAATTGTGCCGCTTGGATGATCGGGCTCTCAGAGCCGACCAGTGCGGTATAGGGGAAGGGCTTGGGCGCGTTGAAGGTGATCTTGATGGTCAGATCATCCACGGCTTCAACCTGCTCGACGCCGTCAAAATAGCTGGCTTGCGCGCAGCCACCATTGGGGTCGGTGCAATATTGCCATGTGAACACAGCGTCAGCCGCGGTCAAAGGCGTGCCGTCGGACCACATTACGCCCTCTTTCAGCTTCCATGTGATCGAGGTCAGGTCTTCGGCCACACCGCCATTGTCGACGGTTGGGATTTCAGCGGCCAGCCATGGGATCAGCTGACCCGTGTGGTCAAAGCGGCCCAGCGATTCCAGCACCAGCGATGCGGATTCGACTTCCTTGGTGCCGCCCGACAGATACGGGTTCAGCGTGGATGGCGCTTGCCAGTAGATGATGTTGAGCTGGCCGTCGCGGCCCCGCTCCCCTTCGTGGCCGTCAGCGAATGCCGGCGCTGCCGCCATCATTGCCGCGGCGCCCATGAGGGCTGTTCTGAGTTTCATCGTGTTTCTCCTTGTTGGGTGCTCATTTTGTCCTCATCCGGCGCCGTTGGTGGCGCTCTCGTTGGTATCTGGTGTCGGGTATTCAAACAGGTGGCAGGCCAGAAAACGGCCGGGTCTCACCTCTTGGAATTTCGGTTCAACCTGCTTGCACACATCCATCACGGATGGGCAGCGGGTGCAGAAATTGCAGCCCTTGGGCGGGTTCGACGGCGAAGGCACGTCTCCGGTCAGGATCACACGCTCAACGCTCGATTCGATGCTCGGGTCGGGCTCGGGCACGGCCGAGAGCAGCGCCTTGGTGTAGGGGTGCAGGGGCTCGGCATAAATCTCTTCGCGCGGGGCCAGCTCGACGATCCGGCCCAGATACATCACCGCCACGCGGTCCGCGATATGGCGCACCATGGACAGGTCATGGGAGATAAACAGATAGGTCAGGCCAAGGCTGTCCTGCAGCTCTTCGAGCAGGTTCACCACCTGCGCCTGAATGGAGACATCAAGTGCGGCAATCGGCTCGTCACAAACGATGAATTTCGGGTTCAGCGCCAGCGCGCGGGCAATGCCGATCCGCTGCCGCTGCCCGCCGGAAAACTCATGCGGATAGCGGTTGGCAAAGTCGCGGTTCAGCCCGACCTGATCCATCAGCTCCAACACACGGTCCTCGCGCTCCAGCTTGGAGCCCGCCTGATGCTCGCGCAACGGCTCGCCGATGATATCCGCTACCGTCATGCGCGGGTTCAGGGAGGCCTGCGGATCCTGAAAGATCATCTGCATCGTGGGCCGCATCTTGCGCAAAGCCTCTGGCGAGGCATGCGCGATGTCGTAATCGTCAATCTTCACCGTGCCGCCCGTTAGCTCATACAGCCTGAGCAGTGCGCGGCCCACGGTGGATTTGCCGCAGCCGCTTTCGCCCACAAGCCCAAGGGTCTCGCCCTCGAATATTTCAAACGAGATCCCGTCTACGGCCTTCACTTCTCCCGTGCGGCGGCGCAAAAGCCCGCCATAGATTGGGAAATGCATCTTCAGATTATCGACTGCCACCAAGGGCTTACCGGCGGGTTTTAAATCATCCAACATGCGGACCCCCGGCTTTGAAATCATAGTGACAGGCCGCGTCATGCCCTGCGCCGCCAACGGCGCGCCGCACGGGGTTCTCGGCGTCGCAGCGCTCAAAACGCTGCGGGCAGCGGTCGCGGAAGGGGCAGGCCGTGGGCGCGCCTGCCAAAATTGGCGGCTGGCCCTCGATCACGTTCAATTTCTCGGCCCGCGCGCCGCGCACGCTGGGAATGGTTTGCAAAAGTGCGCGCGTATAGGGGTGCTGCGGGTTGCCAAACAACTCGCGCACCGGGGCCTGTTCGACCACCTGTCCGCCATACATCACCATCACCCGGTCCGCGATGCCCGCGATCACGCCCAGATCATGGGTGATCCAGATGATCGCCATGCCCAGCTTCTCGCGCAGCTCTTTGACCAGCTCGATGATCTGCGCCTGAATGGTCACGTCCAGCGCAGTGGTGGGCTCGTCGGCAATCAGAACTTTAGGGTCACAAGCCAGCGCAATCGCGATCATCACCCGCTGCCGCATGCCGCCGGAGAACTGGTGCGGGTAGTCTTTCAAGCGCCGTCCAGCGTCGGGGATGCCGACCAGTTCCAGCAGCTCGACGGCCCGCGCGCGGGCTTGGCTTTTGTTCAACCCCATATGGATGCGCAGCGGCTCCATGATCTGGAAGCCCACGTTGAAAACGGGGTTCAGCGAGGTCATCGGGTCCTGAAACACAAACCCGATCTCGCCGCCGCGCACATGGCGCAAATCATTGGGGTTGATCTTCAAGAGATCCTGCCCGCCAAACAGTACTTGCCCCTCTTTGACATCGGCAGGGGGCGAGGGCAGCAGCCCGATCAGCGACATCATGGTCACAGATTTGCCGGAGCCGCTTTCGCCGACGACGCCCAAAAGCTCGCCCGGTTTGACATCAAACGTCACGGAATTTACGGCGTGAACCTCACCCGAGCGGGTTTTGAACACGGTCTTCAGATCTCTGACGTCTAGGACCGGCAGCGCCCCGTCTGGCATGTAGTTCCCCCTGTTGGCCCTCTCTCTCGCGTCTTATGCGCGCCTGAAGGGCCGTTCGTAAGGCTTGACGTTAGCACGCTAAAATCTTCTGGCAACGGGTTTTTCGGATTTGCTGCGCGCGGTTTGATCGCTTGCCCAATTGTTATGCGACGCAGCGCCCCGCTTGACCTTCTTTTACGCGGAGGCCACCCTTGCCCCCTGATCTCCCACAAAGGACGGACCCCGATGGACGCGCGCGCATTGATGGACAAGCTGGTCTCTTTCCCGACGGTCAGCGCAGTGAGCAATCTTGAGCTGATCGATTGGGTCGAGGACTATCTCGACGGCCACGGCGTCAAAGCCACGCGGGTCTATAATGACGACCGGACCAAAGCCAATCTCTACGCCAATGTCGGGCCAGAGGTGGAGGGCGGCGTGATCCTGTCCGGCCACACGGATGTGGTCCCCGTCGAGGGGCAGGCCTGGGACACCGATCCGTTCACTGTCACCCAGGTGGGTGACAAGCTCTACGGGCGCGGCACCTGCGACATGAAAGGGTTTGACGCGCTGGCGCTGTCTGCCGTGCCGCTGGCCTTGGAACGCGGGGTGAAGCGACCCATTCAGATCGCTTTGAGCTATGACGAGGAGGTTGGCTGCATCGGCGCGCCCTTCATGATTGCCGAGATGCGCCAGCACATGCCCGCGGCCTCCGCTGCGATCATTGGCGAGCCTTCGATGATGAAAGCCGTCTCCGGCCATAAGGGCGGCTATGGCTGGCGCGTCCATGTCCACGGGTTCGAGGTGCATTCCTCGCTTATGCACACCGGGGTCAGCGCGATCATGGAAGGGGCGAGGCTGATCAATTGGGTCAATGAGCTGAACGCGGAGATCCGTGCCCGCGCTCCTTCCGAGGCCGCCGCGCAGTTCGATCCGCCTTTTACCACCGCTCATACCGGGCTGATCTCGGGCGGCACGGCGGGCAATATCACCGCGAAAGACTGCACCTTTCCGATTGATTTCCGTCTGGTGCCCAGCGACGACATTGCTGACTACCGCGACCGCCTCTTTGCCAAAGCCGCCGAGATCGAGGCGGAGATGCAGGCCATCCACCCCGAGACCCGGATCGAGCTGACCGAGCGCTTCCACGTCCCCGGCCTGCGCCCCGAGGAAGACGGCGCAGCCGAGCGTCTGGTGCGCCAGCTCACCGGCGACAACGCCACCCATGTGGTCAGCTACGGCACCGAGGCGGGGCAGTTCCAAGCACAAGACTACTCCGCCATCATCTGCGGCCCCGGCGACATCGCCCAGGCGCATCAACCCAACGAATTTATTTCGGTCGACCAGTTCCAACAGGGCGAGGCGTTCATCGCCAAGCTGGTAGACACTCTGGTGGAGGGGTAGGGGAGCGAGATTTCACCGCACCGACCCGCCCGGAAACAAGCCGAAGGCGCCGGGCGAGCGCAAGACCGTCCCAGCGGGCTGGCGCTTTGCAATCTTTGTGCGTCGCATTTTCGGAAGACGTGTTTGGCTGGGATAAAGTGCCGCAGAACGCCCGTAGTAGCGCCATCCCACGGTCTTGCACCCGCCCGGCTCGGGATGGCTGGTTTGCGAGACGAAGCTGCCTTTCAAGCTTATCGCGCGAACGGCTACTTTTCAGCCCCAACTTCTGATAATATCAATGTCGCGACCGTTGAATTATTGATCACAGGAAGACTCTATGACGAACGACGCCATCAACTTGGAACAGAAACTATCGACGTTCAAAGAGCACTGGAGCCCGAAAATTGTGTCCCAGTTCAATGAATGCGATGTCATGGTGGTGAAAGCTAAAGGCGAGTTCAACTGGCATCATCACGACGAAACGGACGATTTCTTCTTGGTTTTGAAAGGGACCTTGAGAATTGAGCTTCGGGATCGTGACGTTGTTTTACAGCCGGGGGAGCTTTTTATCGTTCCAAAGGGTGTAGATCATCGCCCTGTTGCTGAAGAAGAAGTTCACCTTTTGCTCATTGAGCCTAAAGGCGTTCCGAATACTGGTGATGCAGAAACTGCGGCTGCAAAGATGTCGATATAGCGGCCATTCGTGCAAAGCGCAGCATCCGTCATTGTGGCCTCAAACCACCCATCCGCGCGCCTAGTCGAAGGACGCGATATCGGCTGCGTCGACGATGATCGCGAGGTTCCACATGCGGCTCACCTGTTCCTCGCAAGCCTGCATTTCGCTTTCATCCGCGCCGCCGATCAACTCCACGCGGAAGCCGAAACGCTGCATGCCGCAGGCGCCGACCCAGCTGAGAAACACCGGGATGATATGGCGCTCCACCGCCACGGCGGCGAGATCGGCGGCGACGGCATGTTGGTCCGCGAGGGGGCCTGTCACACGGATGCCGATATAGGACCTGTCGTCATCGGCGCGGGACCATAGATCGGCGGAGACCTCCGGCCTGTCCTCAACAAACGCAAGATTGCGACCTTGTTTCGGGCCCTCGCCAAAGAGGGCCGGGTCGATGTCATGCGGCGCGTCGCGGGTCAAGTTGCCCAGGATCGTCGCATATTTTGAGGATATCGTCATTGGCCAGCTCCCGTCTCGATCAACGCAGCGGCGGCCTTATTGCCAATGTCAGGCAGCGTGATCTCAGTATGTGCGGCGGCAAACTCAGCAGCCTTGCCCCCGTCCAGAACGGCATTCACCTCGCGGCCAAGCGACATCAGCTCACTCTCCAGCACGAGGCCTGCCAGACCGCGCTCAGAGGCGGCGCGCGCACGTCTTTCCTGATCGTCGAGATAGGGGGCCGATTGCGGAATAAACAGCGTGGGCACCGCCGCATAGAGCAGCTCGTGAAACGAGTTGTAGCCCGCGGCAGACACGGTCAGATCTGCGGCGCGGCACAGATCAAGCGTGTTCTGGGTCTGCACGACGCGGGTATTTTTCCAGCCATAACACCCATCCGGCACCACAGCATTGGGCCAAGCGACGACGAGATGCAGGCAATCAGACCGCCGCTCCAGCGTGCTGCTGAGCATTTGCGTTTGAACGCTGCGGTCAGAGGCGACGCCCCCGCCGAGCATGGAGACAACAAGCGTCTCAAAAGGGCGCTCAAACAGCGCGCTCAACCGGCTGCGCAGGGTCGCGCGATCGGTATCGGACGTGGTGGTATTCACGACCGGGCCGACATGGTGGACCTGTTCGCCTCTTGAATAGACCGCGTTCAATTCCTCGAACGCCTCGGTCGGGACGATCACTTTCGAAAAGATGTGTTCGCGCTCAAGCGCGTTGGGGTGGATTTGTCCCGCCTGCCACAGGCCGCGCCGGATCCAGATCGCGGGGGTCTGGCTGGCTGAAATCACCCGGTAGACGGAATCGAACACATATCCGCCGTCAAACACCAATTGGTCGCCGGGGGCCATCAGGCTGGACAGGCGGCGATAATTGACCAGGTCATTGGCGAATCCTTCAGCAAATTCCTCGCTGCGCTGCACCATCGGCAGGCAATCAAAGCCGCGGTTTTTCAGCATGTCGACGCAGCTTGGGAAGGCGGCGAAGCGGACGTTGTGGTCTGGCGAGACTTCCGCGGCGATCAGGGCGCATCGCTGGGCGTGACCCAAGCCGCTGCCATTTGTGGGGAAGAACAAGGTGGAGCCGGATGTGCTTGCGGGGGCCGGGGTAGCTGCCGGGCGGGTCAGGCCGATCTGTCGTTCAAGATGCGCGAGGTCGAATTTGGCAAGCCACGGGGATTGCTGGATGCGACGCCCGATCTCCGCGCGATGCGGCAGCACCACGCCCTCAAGGTAGCTGGCAAAGGACAAAAGGCTCGCAGGCCCATCAAGCAACGGCGCGCCCGCGTCGATGAAGCTGCTGTCCTCGGTGCAGTCGATGACCACTTTGCCGGCCCCCATCGCCTCCATGGCCAGCTGCGCCATGCGCGCGCCGGGGACGTTGGGCCCGAAAAAAGCGACGATATCGGCATAGGACAAAAGCCCGGAGGGCGGCAGCTCGCTATACCCAAAGACGGACAGGTAGGCATAGCTCGAGCGGCGGATGAAGTCCTTGCCTTGCCCGCTTGTGACGATTTGCAGATCGAAAGTGCCGGAGTGGCTCATAGCGAGCAGCTCCGGCAAAACGGCGTCCTGCTGCAAGCTGTCATGTGGGGCGTAGACCAGAACCTTCGGGCGCTGCGTGCGCGACGGTATAGGGCTGGGCGAAATCGACGTGACCAAAGGAAGAATACTGTCTTCGATCAATGTCGTTTCACCCTGCCAGACGGTGAGGTCTATCACCTCAACGTCACGTCCCACCGCATAGGCAAGCGTGTTTTGGGCGTTGAGCAACATTTGATGGGTGGCAAAGCGCCCAAGGCCATAAACGGCCGTGTCCGCCGTGCCGGGCAACGCGCGCAATGCAAGCTTAACGTCATCGGCAATGCTGTCCGCGCCGATCATCAGGATGATGGCGGGCGTGACATCTGACGCGTCACACAGATACATGGCGGCTTCGAATTTCTGGTATCTCGGCGCGTCGTCGGGCAGGAAACTGGCGTCAATTCCGACAGCATAGCCCGCCCGGTCCAGTTGCACGGCCAAGAGCAACAGGGCGTCGAAGGTTCGTTCAGACCGTTCGCCGGCGCATAAAAAGATCATTTACCCATACTCATTTCTGTCGCGAAGATTGTGTTGAACCTCGTCGCGAAGGCCGAGGGTGAGAACTGCTCCAAGGCGCGTTGCGCTGCGATGATCTTGGCGCGGTACGTGCTTGGGTCCGCAATATAGGATTGAATGATCCCGTCCACCTCTTCGGGGGAGGCCGCCTGCACCGCACCGCCAAAAGCGCTGGCCGTCTCGGGGTCGGAGATCGTCAGTTTGCCAGCGGCCACTGCCTCCGCCAGCACGCGGCCATAGCTTTCGCGAAAGGTGGGGGCGGTGAAATAGATCATGAAGTCAATCATCTCGAAATAGGCCTCAACGCTGATGGAGCGAAACGGGTAAAGCTCCCAATGCGCAGGCGTCTGCGGGTCGTTCACGAACGCATCTGCGCCAAGCAGGATATTGGCCTCCGCATGGGCCGGAAAGCACTGCTCCATGAACTGCTGCTGCGGAAATTTTTCGAGCCCCGGACGGGAGTGGCGGCCACGTCGGTCCTTTGGCGCATCCACCGGCTCGAGCAGTGGGAAGTCACAGATGTTGAACCAGTCGACGTCCAGCACGGACCATCGATCCAAACTCCTTTGCGTCTTTTGCCACTGCGCAATTGTCTTTCGGTTCCACGCCGAAATCGGCGCGAGTGTGCGTTTGGAGGCAAAGCTGCATTGCTCAATCATGCCCAGACATGTGGCGACGTCGAAGGCTTCCGCCCCGCCGGGGCGCAGAAAGTTCTCATGTGCGACAACGACCAGATGCGGCGTTATGATTTTCACGTCCAGTTCCTGTTGAAACCGAAGGCAGGACGGGTTGTGAAAAATCACGATATCCGCCGCGATCTCCTTGGCGTCCCAAATCAAGGCCAGGTCCAGACGGGTCAAGGTCTCTTGCAATTGAGGGGCTGGGATCTGTCCTTTGAACATGGCGCTTGAAAGTCCGTGAACCGCGACATGGCCAAGGGTTGCTACCACATCCAGTTCAGCCGCTACTGCGGATGACGTGCCACCGGGGAAACGCGGGTCAAGAACATAGGCTATAGACGGTCTGGTGCTGCGCGTCATCGACCATTGCTACTCAGTATATCTGCCCGGATGAAGTCGCGGAAAGCGCCAATCGGCTTGCGTTTTGTTGCGCCGATGCAGGTGCAGAAAAGCACTCCAGACCGCCGCTGTTGACGTTTTGGACAAAGCCCCGAAGCTCACGCGCAAGCGCGTCCTGCCCGGAGGTCGTATGCGGATTGGCCACAAGAAACGAGAACAGCGCGCCGCAGTCCTTTTGCCCAATGAGGCTTTCGATCTGGCGTAGCTCGTCGATCGTGACCACCTCCTGAGCATCGGCTTTGGTGCCCGTGAGCATCATCATCGTGACAACGGCAAGGAGTTTTTTATACGGCATAGCAACGCTCTTTAAGATAGATGTCTTCGGTCACAGGTGATCTCCATTGCGCAATCTGTTGGCCAGATTGTTGCGCAGTTGGTCCAGTCGGTTCGTTGAGCGGGGCCGTGATTGGCTGCGCGGCGCGCTTCTTTGACGGTTGGGTCTTGCGGCCCGTGGCCTCGCGCTTGGCTGCGGCGCGGTTGCTGACGGTCCACCTTCAAGCCACACCTCAATCAGCCCGGCCCGCGCGTTGGTCGACGAGAAATCGCGCAGCGCAAACCCCATCTCGTCGGCAATGGCGCTGGCCAATTCCCGGTCAGCTTCATTGTAAAAGCGCAGGTGGGATTTCGAGACTTTGAACTGCGGACGCACCATTCTCGAAAGCACAAATCCGGTGCCTCTGACCCGCTGGGCTTCCGCATCAAGCGCGTCCGGCTCTATCCCGCCGGGCGCGTGCAGCACGAGGTTCACGGCGTCCAGTTCCGCGCCGACATAGCCAAGGTTGGAGGCCAGCGTTGGTCGGGCCGTCGGGCGGATCGGCACGCCGTTCCACGTATCGACCTCAGGCGGCAAAAGGGCCACATTCGGTGCCGCAGGCGCGGCAAGACCGGGCGCGTTCAGCGCCGTCGAGCTGTTCACGCTGGCCCAGACCAAATCCGTGCTGAGCGCCGCAAGGGCGTCTTCAGGCGCTTTCAGATTGACCGCTGGCGGGGCCACGGAAACCTCAAAATCAGCACCGGTAAGATCAATTTGCGGTGCCACATCCAAGCGCGCTGTCACGTCCGAGGCATCGACCCCCGGAGGCAGCGCCAGCGATGCTTGGCTTTTTGGAGAAACCGCCTGTGACGTTTCCGTTTGTGCTGCTTGAAACGCCACGGCCAAGGCGCCTTCGGCCTGATCCCAAGCCCCAATACCCAGATCAAACGACCCCTCAGGCTGAACGGGTGACGGCACCTCCTGCAAACTGCTGATGGTGGGCGGGGGCGGCGAAAGCGGCTGCACGTCGCTTTTGTATTTCACCAATTCCACATCGTACGGCGCGCCCGGCATATCGTCCAGATTTGGACCCTGCTGCGGTATGATCACGCCAGTATCGGCAATGCGTTCTGCAGGGGAAGGCGCGGGCAAACGCGCTGTGCTGGCTGAAGCTGTGCTGGCCGATACGGTTTCAATCCCCTCAACCAGCTCTTCAATAGGTGTGGAGGCCGCCGCCAAGGCGGTGTCAGCCTCAGAGGCTTCGGCAGCCCCTGTTGCAATAGGGGTGGTTGCCGCAGGAGTGGTTGCAATAGGCGCGGTCGCGACCGCCTCCGCAGCCGTGCCCTGTGTTTTGGCACCCGCCACATCATTTGCCTGCGCGGGACGCTCCGATTGCATATTCATCACAATCCCCGCGCCCAAGGCGATCCCAAAGCCCAACGCCCCACAGCAGGCGACCAAGAGCAACGCCGCGCTTTTAAGGCCGCGCTTTTCAGAAGATTTCGTCGCGGCAGGGACAGAAGCGGCCGCCACAGTCGCCGCAGCAGCGGGCGCGAGAGCCACGACTTTTTCAGCCGTGGCATCCCCGTCTTCAGGGGTCTGCGATTCGGGGTGTTGCATATCGGGTTGGGCCACAGGAGGCACGGGAGGCAAAGGGGCCGCGACAGCTGCCGAAAGGTCCTCCTCAGACGCGGCATCGTTCTTTCCTTGCGCCTTGCGCGCCAGAACCTTTTCCCGCTTTTCGCGCGCGGCTGCTACGCGCTCTTCCCAAGAAGGAGCGTCCAACAGTTCGGCAATGCTCGCGCCATCAGCGGAAGACCCTTCCGCGCGCCCAGCATTATCAGTCGCGTCTGACACTAACGAATACCCCCACGGTATTATTCCCAGTCAACTAGCATACGAGCGGCAACCCCTGAACAGCCTCAATTCCTAAACGAAGATTGCGGAGATTTCAATCAGATGGGGTCGGGCAAATCGATGGCAAGCGAGGAAATCCGCCTATGGCCAGCACCGGTATCTGTCGATAGCCGGCCAGATGTATCAAACCGGCTATTGTTAGAGTGTTAGATACCCTCCGTAAGGCGCTGAGTAGTATTGTAAAAATCCCGTTTAACCGCATTGGCAAAATGTCGCTGAACGCGGCTGAGACTTCAATCACGCATAGGGGACGGGGCCTCCGAAATTCCCCTCTGACTTGACCTGCCCTCCTCATCTTTGAGCCTGACGTGACGGCAGGTGAAGGCAGGTTTGCCGCGACCCAGGCCGATCCCATCAACTAGCCTTACCTGCCCCATGCTTGACGTTACGGCAAGTTTGTCACACACTCGTTCCATGCGACAGGAATTGGCACGGGGGCTGCGCTTCTTGATCTCGTCCAATCCGCCAGCGGTGTTTTTGTCCTTGGTATTGGTGTTTTTATGTCTGCAGGACGGTTTTATTCATTAGATATGTGTCGTGGGTTTGCTGCGCTGGCAGTGGCTGCAGGGCATTACATTATTGACGGGGCCTATACGGTGGATGGGCAATTGCCGCAGGCCCATACGCTGTCGGTTTTGTGGAATTTTTCCTTCATCTACGCGGTTGATTTCTTTCTGGTGCTCAGCGGGTTCATCCTTGCTCATAGCTATTTCTATCGCCTCGATATCGGGTTCAAGGATTTCGTGCTGCGCCGGTTTTTCCGGATGTATCCGCTGCATCTGTTGATGATGTGCGTGGCAATCGGGGTGCTGCTGCTGTTCGGTTTGAACCTGCGGACATCGGATATCGTGCTGCATACGCTGTTCATTCACAATATGGGGCTCGGGCCGGAAAGCCCGGCGCTCAACGTCCCGGCTTGGACGATCTCCATCGAGTTTTGGGTCAATGTGGGGGTCTTGGCGGCGTTGCTCGCCCTGCGCCGACATCGTCAATTCGCCTTGGCCGGATTGCTGGCGCTGGCGGTGCTGTGCTTTGCCTTGATCGCGTGGCAGAGCGGGCATTTGGCGGTCACCGGCAATTTCGCATTCATTCTGAATGCAGGCCTGATGCGCTGCTTTGCGGCCTTCGTTTTGGGGCTGATCGCCTATGAGCTCTATCAAAAATACAAGGGCTGGGAGGCGCCGCCCGTGTTGCTCGGGCTCAGCCTCTTGAGCTTCGTGGCGATTGTGCTGTTCCTGCCCGGCAAGTCGCCTTGGGGCTTTGCGACGCCTTGGATTTTCGCGGGCGTGGTCTTTGTTCTGGCCTGCTCAGAGCCCAAGCTCAAAGCGCTGGGCCAGCGGCTGGCGTGGTTCGGCGATGTCTCCTTCTCCGTCTATTTGGTGCACCATCCGTTCGTGGCGGTGTTCCGCGAAACCGGGGTGGAGAAGTCGCCCGTCTCCACAGTGGCCTTCGTGTTGCTGGTCTACGGCGTGGCGGCCATCACCTATCGGTATTTCGAACGCCCCACCTACCGGTGGCTGCTGCAAGAGACCAAAAGCGTCCGGATCCCGCGCGTGCGGCTGGTGCATTGAACCCTATTCAGCTGCCCCAAAGCTGCGTGTCGGGGTGGAACTGCGACCACGCGAACCAGAAGGCCTGATGGCTGCCCAGATCGCTGCCATCTCTGCCCACGGCCTTGATCCCGCCTGCATCTACTTCCAGCTTCACGTTCTCGACCCTGATCTCTTCGCCCCGCAGCAAAGCGGCCAAGGCGGTGGAGCGCTGAAACGCGACGGGCTGGCCCGAGGCGGTGATCACGCCGATCACGTCTTCATGGACGGGCAGGCGGGGGTCGACGTCGCCCACCGGAAAGATTGGCCCATTGGCGTCGCGCCCATTGCGGAAGTTGGGGTTCCGGCCCAGCGCGTAGCGTTCCAGCAGCACGGTGGTCTCGGGGTGGCTGGCCTGCCAGCTTGCCCAGTCGGTGGTCACCACACTGGCTTGTTCGAGGGCCACGCCCTTTTCGGCTAGCGGCCCGGTGACGGCTTTGCCCAGAAACGTGTCAAAGACGGAGAACGTGTTGATGTCATACATGACCTTATTCGAGCGGATCAGCAGCCCCGACGTGCGCAGCACCGGGCGCTGCACGCCCGCAGGCACGGCGTCGGTAAAATAGGCCTGCGCGGCCCCGCAAAGCGTGCAGTAAGGAATGCCCAGATCACGCCCGCCCAGCGTGTCATTGACCATCTCGCGCACCTCCATGATCTGGCGTGGGTAGGCGCGGGCCTCGCCGTTGACGACAATGCCAAAGACGATGTCATCCTCGGCCAGCCATGTGGCTTGTGCTGCGGGGATCACGTCGGGGTTGTCCACAGCGGGGATGCAGTTGCACAGATCATCCGTGGTGTCGAAGGCGCGGTCGTCAATCAGCACGCCGCCCCATGAGACCAGCCGCCAGTCGATATCGCCCTCAACGAAAATACGCTCCCAGCCGGGCACGATATTGGTGAAGATCGCCGATTTGGCGGTCAGGTAATCGGGCGGGGCGGGCATGTCCCAGGCCATCAGATGGTCGGTCAGCTTGCCCCAGGCGGCCCCTGCGCTCAGCGGTTGGTCGATCAGCTCGGAGGCGGCTTCCGCGAAGCTTTGTTGCAACCGAGGTGACGACACAAAACGCAACATGTCGCTGATCAGCCAGGCTATGCGCGGGTCTTTGGATTGGGCGATCTGAGACAGAGCAATTTGCTGAGCGTCCCCCCATGTCTGCTGGGTCACGCTGTCGATAAATGCAATCTCCACCGCCTCTTGCAGCGCGGGGGAGAGCGGGCCGTCAGGGATATCCGGCGGCGTGCCAAACTGCGCAGTCACATAGTCCGGCAAAGGGTCCGCGGGCGCGCTTTGCGCGATGCTTTGCGCGGTGAGGCCCAGCGCGATGAGGCCGGCCAGAACCGGCAGTTTGAAAGAAGAGAGCGGGTGCAAAACCATAGGGCGGACTTTCGAAGAACAGGTTGGTTTGAAACCCCGCAAGCAGGGTCACGTGTCAGATCACAGGCAGCGTGCACAAGAATGCCCTCCGCGCCCAATCACTATTCGGTCAGGCGGCGTGAGCCCGCGCTGTCAGCCACTTGTGGACGGGCTATATAACGGGGATAGTCACGCTTCATCACCAAAGGATCGCCGCGATGCCCGTCAAGAACCGCTTCTCCGAAATGCTGCCCGAAATCACCGAATGGCGGCGCGATATTCATCAGCACCCGGAGATCCTGTTCGAGACCCACCGGACCTCGGCGCTGGTGGCGGAGAAGCTGAAGGAATTTGGCTGCGACGAGATTGTCACCGGCATTGGCCGCACCGGGGTGGTGGGCGTGATCAAAGGCAAGACCAACAGCTCCGGCAAAACCATCGGGCTGCGCGCCGATATGGACGCGCTGCCCATTCACGAGGCGACGGGGCTGGAGTACGCCTCCAAGACGCCCGGTGCGATGCATGCGTGCGGCCATGACGGGCACACGGCGATGCTGCTGGGGGCTGCAAAATACCTCGCGGAGACGCGCAATTTTGACGGCACGGTCGTGGTGATTTTCCAACCGGCTGAAGAAGGCGGCGGCGGCGGCAAGGAGATGTGCGACGACGGCATGATGGACCGCTGGTCCATTGACGAGGTCTACGGGATGCATAATTGGCCGGGCAAGCCCATCGGCTCGTTTGCGATCCGCCCCGGCGCGTTTTTTGCCGCGACAGATACGTTCGAGATCAAAGTCACGGGCAAGGGCGGCCATGCCGCCAAGCCGCAGGAAACCATTGATACAACCGTGATGGCCTCGCATCTGGTCTTGGCGCTGCAAACGCTGGTCTCGCGCAATGCCGACCCGGTGCAGCAAATCGTGGTCTCCGTCACCTCCTTCGAGACCGAGAGCAAGGCCTTCAACGTCATTCCCGAGCATGTCACCGTCAAAGGCACGGTGCGCACCATGTCCACGGAGATGCGCGATCTGGCCGCCAAACGCCTGCCGGAGATTGCCGCAGGCGTGGCGCAGACCTTTGGCGGCACGATGGATGTGAATTACATGAAGGGCTACCCGGTGATGGCCAATCACGAGGAACAAACCGCCTTTGCCGCCGAGGTTGCCACCAAAGTGTCGGGTGATTGCGAGGACGCGCCGCTGGTCATGGGGGGCGAGGATTTCGCCTTCATGCTGGAAGAACGCCCCGGTGCCTATATTCTTGTGGGCAATGGCGACACGGCTGCCGTGCATCACCCGGAATACAACTTCAACGACGAGGTGATCCCGGCGGGCTGTTCCTGGTGGGCGGGCATTGTCGAAGAGCGTCTGCCCGCATAGCACCGCTCTCTGGTCGCTAGGGGGCGGACAGCAGCTCTTTATAGATGGCGGTCAGCGCCGCGGCCTCGCGGGTGATATCAAAGCGGCTGGATGCATGGCTGCGGGCCTTTTTCGACCAACGTGCGAGCCGGGGCGCGTCGCTCAGCGCGTCGTCGATCGCGCCTGTCAGGGCCGCCTGATCTTCGCGCGGCACCAGAAGCCCGGTTTCGCCTTGCAGCACCAGCTCCTCGAACGCGCCAACCCGCGTGGCTACGACCGGCACGCCGCAGGCCATGGCCTCAAGCGGGGTCAGCCCGAACCCCTCCCAACGCTGCGGGGCAATATAGAGGTCGAGCGCCTGAAAATATTTGGTGATCTCCCAGGCCTGTGCCTCCGGCAGAAAGGACACCCGGTCGCTCAGCCCGGCCTGCGCAACCTTATCTTTGAGCCCGTCGAAAAAGTCGCGAAACCCGTCTGTGACCCCGCCCATCATCACGGCATGGGCGTTCGGGTGTTTGGGCAAAAGCTCGATCATGGCCTCGATGAACAGGTCATTGCCCTTTTGCGGCCGGATGCGCCCGTAGCAGCCGATCAATAAGGCAGAGGCGGGCAGGAACAGCTCAGCGCGAAGCGCGGCTTTGTCACTGGCGGGCGTAAAGTCATTCGTGTCGATGCCGTGATGGATGACCGTCGCCTCGCGCTCCAGATAGGCGGCGGATTTGGCAGAGGTCGCCACCAGCCGGTCCATGCGTCTGAGCAGCCATTTGGTGTAGCCGGAATGGTCGCGCTGCGCGGCGGAGGTAAAAAGCAGTTTCAGCCGTTTGCCCAGCAGGTATTTCAGCGCCAGCCCGGCCAGCATCTCGTTGTTGCGCCGTGCATGCCAGACGCGTGGCCCCGATGGACCAGAGCGCGGCATGGTGATCAGCGCGCCCATAGGCACTTGCGGGATATCCTCGGGCAGGTTCGGCCCGCTGGTGGCAATCGCGATCTGCTCGGACTGACGCGGCACCAGCCGGAACACGGTGGAGGTGACGCCGCTCATGCGTTTCTTGAAGTTGGGCGCGATCACCTCGGTGGCGCGAATGTCAGCCTTCGTCATCCGCCAGTATGGCTCATGTGGCGCGACATTTGCCCGCCCAGTTCTTGCCGGGAATAGTCGAAATCATGGCCCTTCGGCTTCAACCCGATGGCCGCACGAATGGCGTCTTCCAAAGGAGCGTCGGCCTCGGAGGCGCGCAGCGGCGCGCGCAAGTCGGATTTTCCTTCCTGCCCCAGACAGGTGTAAATCTCGCCAGTACACGTGACCCGCACCCGGTTGCAGCTTTCACAGAAATTATGGCTCAGCGGCGTGATCAACCCGATCTTCTGGCCGGTTTCCTCCAGCCGCATATAGCGTGCGGGGCCGCCGGTGCGCTCCGCCAAATCTGTCAGGGTGAATTGCTCCGCCAGCTTGGCGCGCAGATCGTCCAGCGACCAGAATTGCCCGATGCGGTTCTCATTGCCGATATCGCCCATCGGCATGACCTCAATGAAAGTGAGATCCATCCCAAGCTCCGCGCACCAGCCAGCAATGTCGAACAGCTCATCCTCGTTGAAATCTTTTAGCGCGACCACGTTGATCTTGACGCGCAGCCCGGCTTTCAGCGCGGCCTCTACCCCCCGCAACACCTGCGGCAGGCGGCCCCAGCGGGTGATCTCGGCGAATTTCGCCTCATCCAGCGTGTCGAGCGAAATGTTCACCCGGCGCACCCCGGCGGCGTACAGATCATCCGCGAAGCGTTCAAGCTGGGAGCCGTTGGTGGTCAGCGTCAGCTCTTTCAACGCGCCGCTATCGAGATGGCGCGACATGGCATCGAAAAAGGTCATGATGCCGCGCCGCACCAAAGGCTCGCCGCCGGTTATACGAAGCTTTTCAACGCCTAAGCGGATGAAGCTCGAGCACAACCGGTCCAGCTCCTCGAGGCTCAGCAGCTCTTTTTTGGGCAGGAAAGTCATGTTCTCGGACATGCAATAGACGCAGCGGAAATCGCAGCGGTCAGTGACCGAGAGGCGCAGGTAGGTGATTGCGCGTTGGAACGGATCTATCAAGGGCGCTGTCATGGGGGAATCCTAGTCCCGGCGGTGCCGCGCCACAAGCCACAACCGTGCCGTTGATGGTTTCGTGAAATGGTTCTAGCATTGCTGCATGAATATAGTCATCCGCCCTCTGGCCCCGCTTTTCGTCGCTGTCTTCCTGTCTGCCTGCGGGGCGGTGCAGAACCCGTTTGAGCAATCCGAGCCTGCACCAGCGGCCCCTGCACCGCAAGAGACAGCAGAGGCGCAGGAGCCAAGCGGCGTCTTGCAGCGTCAAGACGGCACGCAGAATGCAACGCCAGCCTCGGGCCTGCTTGGGGAAACGGTGGCAGCACTCGGCGATCCTGTCCAGCCGGGCTTCTGGCTGAAAACCCCGCTGGTCACGACAGAGCAGCCCGGCATAGTGGAGCGCCCCGGCGGGGGCACAGTTCAGGTGACTCTCATCCCGCTTGGCGGCGAGGCTACGGGCGGCAGCCAGATCTCCCTTGCGGCGATGCGGTCGCTTGATATCGGCCTGACAGAGTTGATCACGCTCAAGGTCTACTCCAACTAAGCGCGTTGCCGCGCGCGCAGGCGCCGCTCCCTTATTTTTGTCACATTTTCGTGTTTTGAGGGTCATATCACGGCCGAAAGGCATGTTTGCAACCGGGGGCGAAAGAGGATTCACTGCCATGAAACTTATCCCACTTTTCACATGCGCTGCGGTCGCGCTCAGCGCGCCCAGCCTGATCGACGGCACGGGCCTGCCACAGCTTGACGAGGCCGGCGCGGCCTATGCGAAGAACGGCAACGGCGGCGGCAATGGCGGCGGAAACGGCGGGGGCAATGGTAACGGCGGCGGCAATGGCGGCGGCAAAGGCGCTAGCAAGTCCGACAAGGGCGGCAATGCGGCCAAGGCCACTGGCCGGGCGAAAGCGACCGAACGGCGCAGCGCAAAGGCCTCAAGCACCAGAAACGGCAACAAGCTGCAAAAGCGGCTGAACAACACCATGTCCAAGTTGGGCCTGACCAAGAAACAACGCAGCGTGGAGACAAAACGCGTGGCCAAGGCCCGCACCGCGCCGAAAGTGACCAAGACACGGGTCGCCAAGGCCGCGACAGTGGCCGCACCTGAAGTGACGACGCGTCCCGCAGCCGCCCCGAAGGAGCGTAACCTCCATGCGCAGCTGAAAGGGCTTAACTCGTTGAACCGCAACGCAAACGGCTTCTTCAACGGCAATGACCCAAAGCTCGATCCGTTCCGCGATTTCGTGGCCGCAAGCGTCGCGGGCGCCGAATTTGAAGGCGCACTGAACACCGCGCAGGCGGATGTGGATGCACAGCAAGAGGCCCTCAATACAGTGCTCGCAGGGCTCGACATCACCCCGACCGAGGAGCTGTCGACGCGCGATGCGCTTGACATGGCCCGCGCTGATTTGTTGGCAAATGAACCTGATCTTGAAGCCGAAACCCGTGCCGATTGGGAGCAGTCCTTGGCGAATCTGGACATAGCGGTTGTTGAACTGGACAGGCTCGACGCGCTGCAAGCCACGCTGGACGAGGCACAAATCGCGGCTGAAGAAAGCGGCGCGGACACCTCTCCCGAGGCGTTGCGCGAGGCCATCGCCGCCTCTTACAACACCCAAGGCAACCGCAGCGTCGCGCCGGAAGATATCTCCGACGAGGTCGTGGCCTTCGTTTCCGACAAGCTGGGCATCGGTGAGGCCGTCGGCTTTATCGACGTGGCCGTAGAGCGCGCAGCCGAGGAAGAGGACCTGGCAGAGACCGAGGAAGAGCCGCTAGAGCCCGAAGTGCTCGAGCCTGAGATCGTCATCGTCGATCCTGAGATCGACGGCGAGATTGATCCGCTGCTTCTGGCTGCAGAGGAAGGCTAACTCTCTTGTGACGGAGGCAGCTTTCGGGCCGCCTCCGTCACTGCAAAGGGCTTCATCGCCGCGCCATGCGCGTCCAGAAAGGCGCGCACCTGGTCGGGGTCATGTTTGGACAATTCCCGCAGCCACCACGCCACGGCCTTCTGGATAAACCATGTATGGTCCTCAACATAGCTTGCGGCCCATCCCAGCACCCGGTCACGGATCTCAAGGTCTTGCGCTTTCGGGAAATTCTGTTTGGTCCAGGGCAGGGTGATCACCAAAGCCGCGCGGCGGGTCCACATATGCTCTGATCGGTGCCAATGTTCGATTTCTGCAAGCCGGGCCGGGTCCCAAACTAGCCGTTTCTGTCCCGCGATGCAGGCATGATCCGCAATCGCCCATGCGTCAAACTCAGGGACCCAGCCTTTGATCATCGCCCAAGCGGACGCGTCGCTGGGGCGCAGCCGTGCCTGGGTCAGCAGCTTGGCGGCCAAAACCCGCGCCTCATGGATATCGGTTTGCCACAGCCCACCGGCCAATGCGACGCGCGCCTCCACGTCCATATCGCTGCGCCAATCCTTTGCAAATGCGTCCAGCTGGGGGTTGGCCACCCCAAGGTAAGCCCTTGAAACCTTGTGATAAGTGGCCATTTCGACGCCCTTTTGGACGTCCGCCGCGGCGTTCAACGCCGCAAGCGCGCCCTCCAGCGTCATTCCACCGTCACGGATTTGGCAAGGTTGCGCGGCTGGTCCACATCCGTGCCTTTTGCGACAGCGGCGTGGTAGCTCAGTAGCTGGGCTGGAACCGCATAGAGGATCGGGGCCAGAAACGGATCGCAGCCGGGCATCACAATACCCTCCCAGACGCCGTCCGAGGCGCTCATTGCGCCCTCCCGGTCGGTGATCAGCACGACTTTGCCGCCCCGCGCCATAACCTCCTGCATGTTCGAAATTGTCTTGTCGAACAGGTCATCCATGGGCGCAATCACGACCACAGGCATGTTTTCATCGATCAGGGCGATGGGTCCGTGTTTCAGCTCACCCGATGCATAACCTTCGGCATGTATGTAACTGATTTCCTTGAGTTTCAACGCGCCTTCCATGGCCAGCGGGTACATTGGCCCGCGCCCCAGATAGATCGCGTCGGTGGCCTTCGCGATTTTGCGGGCGACGGCTTTGATCACCGGCTCCATGGCCAGCGCTTGGTTGATCAGGCCCGGCATATTGCGCAGGTTGGCCAGCTTCTCGGCCAGCCCCGCATCGTCGAGATGGCCGCGCTGATGGGCGGCTTTCAGCGCCAGCAGCGCCAGCACGGTCAGCTGGCAGGTGAAGGCTTTGGTCGAGGCCACGCCGATCTCCGTGCCGGCCAGAATGGGCAGGGCCAGATCGCTTTCGCGCGCAATCGAGCTTTCGGCGACATTGACCAGCGAGACGATCTTGGCGGATTTGTCTTGCGCATAGCGCAGCGCGGCCAGCGTGTCGGCGGTCTCGCCCGATTGGGACACGAAGACGGAGTAGGAGGCGTTTGAGATCGGCGGGTTGCGGTAGCGATATTCAGACGCGATATCGACGTCCACCGGCAGGCCCGCCAGCTGTTCGAACCAGTATTTGGCAACCTGACAGGCGATGAAGGCGGTGCCGCAGGCGACCATGGACAGCCGGTCGCAGGCGGTGAAATCCAGATCTCCGCTTGGCAAGGAGACCCCGTGACCCGCCGCGTCTGTATATGCCGCGATGGCGTCGGCCAGCACCACGGGTTGCTCGGCAATTTCCTTTGCCATGAAATGCTTGTGTCCGCCTTTTTCAACCCTCGCTGCATCCGGTTTGATTTGCTTGACCTCGCGGTTGGCCAGCTTTCCCGCGGCGTCGAAGATGGTCAGCGAGTTGCGCGTCAGCACGGCGCGGTCGCCCTCGGCCAAATAGGTGATCTGGTTGGTGAGCCGGGCCAGCGCGATGGCGTCCGAGCCCACATACATCTCTCCCTCGCCATGCCCGATGGCCAGCGGGGAGCCCTTGCGCGCCGCGATCATCAGATCGTCCTCGCCCTCAAACAGGAAACACAGCGCAAAGGCGCCCTCCAGCATGTCGAGCGTTGCGAACGCGGCCTCTTTTGGTGCCATGCCGCCGGACAGGAAATGCTGGGCGAGCAGAACCACGGTTTCCGTGTCGGTGTCGGTCTCGAACTCAATGCCTTTTTTGGCAAGATCGTCGCGCAACTCTTTGAAATTTTCTATAATTCCATTATGCACTACGGCCACGCGCCCGGCCTGATGTGGGTGTGCGTTTGTCACCGAGGGCGCGCCATGGGTGGCCCATCTGGTGTGGCCAATACCAGATTTTCCGGCCAGCGGCTCATGCACCAGCAGATCCGAGAGGTTGATCAGTTTGCCCACCGCGCGGCGGCGGTCCAAAGCGCCGCTGTTGACGGTCGCAATCCCTGCGCTGTCGTAGCCGCGATATTCAAGACGCTTGAGAGTCTCGACCAGAATAGGGGCAACCTCTTGGTTGCCCAATACACCAACAATTCCACACATTTAACGGTCTTCCTTCAGCTTTTTCTTGGCCCGGAGCAATTGCATGAATTTGCGCGTAAATCCGGGCTTTATCTTTGTCTCGGCGCGGCCAATGGCCAGTGCGCCGTCGGGAATGTCCTTGGTGACCACGGTGCCTGAGCCAGTCATGCTCTCCGCGCCCATTTTGACGGGGGCCACCAGCAATGTGTTCGAGCCGACAAAGGCCCGCGCGCCGATCTCCGTGCGGTGTTTCATCACGCCGTCATAATTGCAGATGATGGTGCCCGCGCCGATATTGGCGGCCTCGCCGACAGAAGCGTCGCCCACATAGGACAGGTGGTTGACCTTGGCCCCGTCGGCGATGGTTGCGTTCTTGATCTCGACGAAATTGCCGATCTTGGTGCCTTGGGACAGCTGCGCGCCGGGTCTGAGCCGCGCGAAGGGGCCAATATTGGCCCGCGGCCCAACTTCGCAGCCTTCCAGATGGCTGAACGCCTCGATCCGCGCGCCTTGCGCGATCTGAACCCCCGGCCCGAAGACCACGTTCGGCCCGACCCAGACGTCACGCGCAATGTCGGTGTCATGGCTGAAATAGACGCTATCCGGTTCCGCCAATGTCACGCCGCCCAGCATCGCGACCCGCCGCGCGCGGCGCTGAAACACGCCCTCCGCCTGCGCCAGCTGCGTGCGGTCATTGACGCCCATCGTCTCAGTCTCGTCGCAGGTCACATAGGTGGCGCGCAGGCCGCGTGCATTGGCCAGCCCGACCACGTCAGTGAGGTAATATTCTTGGCCCTCATTGTTTCGGTCGAGCTTTGAAATCAGGTCGAACAACGTCTCGCAACCCGCTGCAATCACGCCGGAATTGCACAAAGAGATTGCCAGCTCCGCCTCAGTTGCGTCCTTGGCCTCCACGATCCGCGTCAGCGCGTCGCCCTCTGTCACCAGCCGCCCGTAGCGCGCGGGCTCTTGTGCCTCAAAGCCCAGCACGGCCACATCCGCTTGCCTGCGCTGCGCCACCAACTGTTCCAACGTCCCGGCTGACACGAAAGGCGTGTCGCCGTAAAGCACGATCACTGTGCCGTGAAACCCCGCCAAGGCGTCCCGCGCCTGGTCCACGGCGTGGCCGGTGCCGAGTTGCTCTTTCTGGCGCACGCAAACAGCCTCAGGGTTCAGCCGGGTCACCATGGCCTCTACAGCCTCCGCGCCATGGCCGGTGACCACGACGGTGCGCTCAGGCGACAGCGCGGCACCCGCGCGCATCGCATGCCCGATCAGGGGCAGCCCAGCCACCTCATGCAGCACTTTGGGAAGATCGGAGTTCATTCTGCTGCCCATGCCTGCGGCCAGAATGACGAGTGCGGTGCGCATTGTTGCTTTCCTTGTCTTTGCGCCCGTTCTAACCTTTCGTCCGGGCAACGCAAGGGTGCGGGGCTCAAGCAACATTTCGTCGGGTTACAGCTTTCAGGTGGGGGCCCTTCACGCAAAGGGCTTTGCTATGCGCACTGTGGTTTTCGATCTCGACGGCACGCTGGCCGACACCTCCGGCGATCTTCTTGACGCGGCCAATGCCGTGTTCGAGGCGCGCGGGATGGGCGCGGTGCTGGAGCACCCCAAGGACGCCGCCACCGCGCTGCGCGGCGGGCGGGCCATGATGAAGCTGGGGTTCGAGCGCCGGGGCGTGGCCTTTACAGAGGCCGATATCGACGCGGGCTACCCGGTTTTGCTGGAGGCTTATAGCCAACAAATTGCCGAAAAGACCTATCTCTATGACGGGGCGCGGGCGGTGGTCACGCGGCTGAAGGCGGCGGGCTACAAGGTGGCGATCTGCACCAACAAACCCATCGCGCTGGCCGAGCAATTGCTGAAACATATCGCGTTTTACGACGTGTTTGACGCCGTCATCGGGGCCAGAACCTTGCCCGTCTCCAAGCCCGACCCCGCGCCGTATATTCTGGCGGTGGAACAAGCCGGGGGCGTAGTGGGTAAATCCTTGCTGGTGGGGGACACGGCGACGGATCGCAAGACCTCCACGGCGGCCGGCGTGCCTTCGGTGCTGGTGACGTTTTCGCCTGCGGGCAATTCGGTACAAGAGTTGTTTCCTGACGAGACCATCGACCATTTTGATGCGCTCGACGCGGTGGTGGCCAAGCTGATCGGCTGATCCCTTCGTTTTTCCCGAAATTCTAAAACCCACGGAGTGAAACCGCATCCCCGCGACGCCGCTGCGCATTGACGCGGGGCCGCGCCGCTTCCACTCTGCGCCCAACACCCAACGGAGGCTCGCATGGAAACCCGTTTCACCAGCTCATTTACCGGATCATTCACCCAACAAGACCCGATCCCCGAGGAGGGCATCGCCGCCGCCATGGCGGTGCTGCACCATGGCCGTTTGCACCGCTACAACGTGGCAGACGGCGAGCTGGGCGAGACAGCCCTTCTGGAACAGGAATTTGCGCAGCTCACCGGGGCGAAATACGCGCTGGCGGTGGCCTCGGGCGGTTATGCGATGGGCTGCGCGATGCGCGCTGTCGGCGTCAAGCCGGGCGACAAGGTGCTCTCCAACGGGTTCACGCTGGCCCCGGTGCCCGGTGCCATTGCCTCGCTTGGGGCCGAGCCGGTTTTTGTGGAGGTCACAGACAGCCTGACCATCGACTTGGCCGATCTCAAGGCCAAGATCGACAGCACGGGGGCCAAATACCTACTGCTCAGCCATATGCGCGGGCACCTCGTAGACATGCACGCGCTGATGGCGATCACCGATGCGGCGGGCGTGCAGGTGATCGAGGATTGCGCCCACACGATGGGGGCCAGCTGGCGCGGCACGGCTTCGGGACGGCACGGGGTGGTCGGCTGCTATTCGTGCCAGACCTATAAGCATGTGAATTCGGGCGAGGGCGGGTTTCTGATCTCAGATGATGACGACGTCATGGCCCGCGCGGTGATCCTGTCGGGCAGCTATATGCTCTACGAGCGCCATGCGGCGGCCCCGCCGAAAGAGGCGTTTGAGCGGGTGAAATACGACACGCCAAATATCTCTGGCCGGATGGACAATCTGCGCGCCGCGATCTTGCGCCCGCAACTCAAAGCGCTGGACGCGCAGGTGGAGAAATGGAACGCGCGCTATGCCCGCGTCGAAGAGGGGCTGCGCAATTGTCCGGGCCTCAAAGTGATAGAGCGCGCGCCGGAGGGGCGCTTTGTCGGCTCCTCGATCCAGTTCCTTTTGCCCGGCAACACGCCCGCCCAGATCGAGCGGTTCGTGCAGGGCTGTGCCGCCCGCGGGGTGGAGCTGAAATGGTTCGGCGCGGCCGAGCCCAAAGCCTTCACCTCGCGCTATGACAGCTGGCGCTACGCGCCCGCGCAACGGCTGCCGCAAACCGACCGGGTGCTGGCGGGGCTCATTGATATGCGCCTGCCACTGACCTTCAGCCTCGACGATTGCGCCACCATCGCGCGGATCATCGCGGATGAGGCCGTGTCCCTGTCAGGGGAAAGGGGGGCAGAGCAGGGGTAATTCCCCGCTCTGCCATCGTAGACCACCCGCGCGCTACCGCGCGATCCTGCCTGGGAAGGGGACCACGTTGCTGGGCTGCGCAAGCGCAGGCCGTGCGCGGGTGGTGGGTAATCCTTGTGTGCGTTTGGCGACGCGTTGCGGCGCATTGGCCCGCACGCCGCCATCTCCGATACCTGCTGTCATATGGGACAGCGCGTTTGCAGCACCTTCCCGTGCGCTGCGCAAACCGCCTGCAAAAATGCCGGAGCCGGGGAAGAAGGGTGCGCCATGCGTGACGCGGGGGCGTTGTGCTGCCTGACGCGTCTCGGCCAGTTCCTGAGCCGCCATATAGGTGCGGTTATGCTCCTCGACCACGCGTTTCAGGTCGCCCGGCGCATAGGTATGCGGGTCCGCCAGCCCCATCGCCTTGGCGCAGAGCTTGGAGCAGAACCAGCGGTCCGCTGTGTGACGCCGCATATTGACCAGCTGCGTCATCAGCAGCCCCCAATAGTCGTAGCCTTTGCCCAAGTGGCGCTCGGCCCGCTCAAACGTGTCGGTTGGAGCCCAAGGCACGGCGACGAAGTCATAGGCGCCGGGACGGAAGGTGATATCGCGGACGCAGACCCCGCCATGCTTTCCGACAGCGGAAACGCAGCGATGAGTTTGTCCAGGCAAGGGCGGCAGAGCACTCACAAATAATTCACAATGCGAAAACTCGGACCGCGTGATGCGTTGTACGAGCGTATCGCTAAAAAACCGTCCCTCGCCCCGATAGAAGGCAAGGTAAATCATGTTATCTTTTCCCAGGTCGTAATAGGGCGAAAATGCGGCAAAAATGTTGCTAGTACAATGAAAAACTAACAATTAGTTAAGGTTACGGGGCAATCCTTAACGCGCGCCAACGCGATCAGCGCCGCATTCTGGCCGTATTTTTGACATTATTGAGGGGCGCGCAAAATCGCTTCCCGGCGGTTGACGCACAGGGAAGGCTTATTTTCATGATAGTTTTTCGGGATGATCTGTACAGTAAGGTTCTTATGCCTTCCGCCGGGTCACCAACCGCGCTGTTTCGACGCACGGCCAAAGGTTAACGTGTCCTAGCGTAAATCTGCCTCTGCGGGGCCGTCTGGGCGCGGGTTTGTGCCGAAACGAGACTCCCTCATCTTCGCATCTGCAGCATATGATTCTCTGCGCCGCGCCTTTTTTACCAAACGCGTTCACCCGTCGCGGATGACGCAGTTTTTCATTGACCGGGGGCAGAACTCCTTCATAATATGAACAAGCGTTCAATTAATATCTCAACCCCCGGAGATGCCGATGTTCACCGCCTCAATGAGTTTCGATCTTGGCGACGACGTGGGCGCGTTGCGCGACATGGTGCATCGCTGGGCGCAGGAGCGCGTGGCCCCCTTGGCCGCCGAGATTGACCAGACCAACATCTTCCCCCCCGCCTTATGGACTGAGATGGGGGAGCTGGGCCTGCTGGGCATCACCGTCGACGAGACATATGGCGGCGCGGGCATGTCCTATCTCGCCCATGTCATCGCGGTGGAGGAAATCGCGCGCGCGTCGGCCTCCGTGTCGCTGAGCTACGGCGCGCATTCCAACCTTTGCGTGAACCAGATCAAGCTGAACGGCACGGAGGAGCAAAAGCAGACCTACCTGCCCAAGCTGATCACCGGGGAGCATGTCGGCGCGCTCGCCATGTCGGAGGCAGGCGCGGGCTCCGACGTCGTGTCGATGAAGCTCAGGGCCGAAAAGCGCAACGATCATTTCCGTCTTTCGGGCACGAAATACTGGATCACCAACGGCCCCGACGCCACGACGCTGGTGGTCTATGCCAAGACCGACCCGGATGCGGGCTCCAAAGGCATCACCGCCTTTCTGATCGACAAGGACATGAAAGGTTTCTCCACCAGTCCGCATTTCGACAAGCTGGGCATGCGCGGCTCCAACACCGCAGAGCTGATCTTTGACGATGTGGAAGTCCCCTTCGAAAATATCCTCGGCGAGGAGGGGCGTGGCACAAAGGTCCTGATGTCCGGCCTCGACTATGAGCGCGTGGTGCTGGCGGGCATCGGCACCGGCATCATGGCCGCCTGCATGGACGCGATCATGCCCTATATGGCGGAGCGCAAACAGTTCGGCCAACCCATCGGCAGCTTCCAGTTGATGCAAGGCAAAATCGCCGACATGTACACTGCCATGAACACCGCGCGGGCCTATGTCTACGAGGTCGCCAAGGCCTGCGACAAAGGCACCGTCACGCGCGCCGACGCCGCCGCCTGCTGCCTCTACGCCTCCGAGGCCGCCATGACCCAAGCCCATCAGGCCGTGCAAGCCATGGGCGGGGCAGGGTTCCTGAACGACGCCCCCGTCGCCCGCCTGTTCCGCGACGCCAAACTCATGGAAATCGGCGCGGGCACCTCCGAGATCCGCCGCATGTTGGTCGGCCGCGAATTGGTGGGGGCGATGGGGTGAGCCTAGCGGATATTCACCTTGGTCATGCCGTCGCGCAGCGTTTCCTCTGCCGCCTTGGCCAATGTCTCGTCAATCCACTGGTTGATCGACTGCTTTTCGCGCGACGCGGCCTGCGAGATCAGCCGATGATGCTCCGGCGTGGTCCGAAAGGCCAGTTTCCCCGAATAGGGTTTTTCCGGCTCGAACCCGTCCTCTTGCGCCCAGCGAAGATAATCGTCCACGCTGTCGTGAAAGGCCTTGGTCAGCGTCTCAACGGAGGCCCCGGTAAAGTGGATCATGTCCCGCGCCCCTTCCACAAGGCCGTGAAACGCCTGATCTTCCTCTTCATACCAGATCGAGGGGACGTAGCCCTTATATGATTTCATGCCGTGATCCCCGCAGCTTTCAGGAAAAGTTTCAAGGTCCGGACCGCGCCCTTGTCCATGTCGGGGGAGGGGTGCGGCCTGTGAAGGACGATATTTGTGCTGTTCAAACTGATCCTCACACGCGAGCCGGAGCCCTCTTTCATGGTCGCACCTGCGGCAATCAGCAGGCTTTCCACATCCTTCCACTTGATGCCCGATCTTTGAGGCGTGTCAAAAATGCGCTCAAGCGTTTTCAGATGTTTCTTTTGCACGGTCTGCGGCTCCCTGTCTTGCGTCGGTTTGGGGGCACATCCTGTGCTCGGAAATGTCTGTCCGGGTGCCGATGGGGTGTCCAAGGCTATCCGGCAAACGTTAAAATAGTATCAATAAATGATATCGTCAAGGCGGGGGTGTCATGACCCTACGCCCCCTCCACTACATCGTCATCACCCTGCTGGCGCTGCTCGCTTTGCTGGCCGCGGCCCTTTACCAGCGCGCCACGCTGACCCTTACAGAGACCCAGATCATCGAAACCTACGCGTCCCAATATCTGGAGCTGGCTGGTCACAATGCGAAACTGACCGATTGCCGTGCGCGGCCGGGGCAAAATAGCGCGACGCGCATGGTTGTCATTTGCGGCCCCGACCGCTTTGATGCGGCGCGACATTATGAGTTTCACGTGGGCCCCCTGGGCCAGCTGATCGTCAAACACGGGCCCGGTGACTGGGCCACACGGGACCCCGTCGCTGGACGCGAGGCGGCCTGAAGGACAAGGACACACGATGCTTAAACCAACCCTTGCTGCGGCGCTGGCCGCGCTCACATTCTCTGCCCCCGCGCAGGCGTCAGAGCCGCTCATCGCACAGGACAAGCTCCTTGTTCTCGGCTGCCTTGAGCAGATCGAACAAGGCACCACCTGGGGGCAATGTGTGAACCTGATGTTCGCGCCATGTGCGGCCGAGACGCCGGGCACGGACGGCCATGTGGCTTGCCTGACCGGGGTTCGCAGCGAGTGGTCCGAGACCGTGAGAACCCTGCAGGCCAAGGTGCTGGACGTCGTCACCATTGGGGGGCAATCGCAAATTGTCGATCTGATGGATCTCTGGTCGAAATTCGTTGTGCAGAAATGCAACGAGGTCGCAATCTCCAGACCAACCGGTGCCGAAAGCGCCCGTCTGGGCTGTGAGGTCAGCGAGTTTGCAGGGCTTGCAGACGAGTTTGCGGCTTGCCTTGAGGGGCGCTCCACCGCTGATTATTGTACGCTCAAAGAGAACTAGATGAAGCTGACCTCCGCCCTCTCGCCCAGCTCGGAAGAGTTCCGCCTCAATGAGGCGGCCAACCTTGCCGCCCTGGAGGAGGTCCGCGCAGCGGCGGAGGTGGCCGCTTTGGGCGGTGGCGAGCGGTCTCGGGAGCGCCACGTCTCGCGCGGCAAGATGCTGCCCCGCGACCGCGTGGCCAATCTTCTGGACCCCGGTTCGCCCTTTCTTGAGGTCGGCGCCACGGCGGCGCATGGGCTCTATGATGGCGCCGCACCTTGCGCGGGCGTGATCGCAGGCGTGGGCTATGTTTCCGGCAAGATGGTCATGATCGTGTGCAATGATGCGACGGTGAAGGGAGGCACTTACTACCCCCTGACCGTTAAGAAACATCTAAGAGCACAGGAAATCGCCGAAGAAAATTGCCTGCCCTGCATCTACCTGGTGGATTCAGGCGGGGCCAACCTGCCCAATCAGGACGAGGTTTTCCCCGACCGCGACCATTTTGGCCGCATCTTCTACAATCAGGCCCGCATGTCGGCCAAAGGCATCGCGCAGATTGCGGTCGTCATGGGCTCCTGCACCGCTGGCGGGGCCTATGTTCCGGCCATGTCCGACGTCTCGATCATCGTCAAAGAGCAGGGCACGATTTTCCTCGCAGGCCCCCCCTTGGTGAAGGCCGCGACGGGGGAGGTCGTGACGGCGGAAGATCTGGGCGGCGGAGATGTCCATACACGCCTGTCCGGTGTCGCGGATTATCTGGCCGAGGATGACGCCCATGCTCTGGCGCTGGCGCGCGACGCGATGAAGAGCGTAAAAGTTTTGGGACATTTTGGGGAAAGGGCTGAAATATTTTGTCCCAAAATGTCCCAAAACAACCCGCCCGCCTATGATCCTGCTGAATTGCTGGGCGTTGTGCCTGCATCGTTAACAACCCCTTACGATATCCGCGAAGTCATCATGCGCCTTGTAGACGGATCGCGCTTTGACGAGTTCAAAGCCCGCTTTGGCGAGACCTTAGTCACTGGTTTTGCACAGATTTTCGGGATCGACGTCGGGATCGTGGCCAATAACGGTGTGCTGTTTTCGGAAGCCGCCCAAAAGGGCGCGCATTTCGTGGAGCTGTGCTCTCAGCGCCGTATCCCATTGATCTTTTTGCAAAATATCACCGGATTCATGGTCGGCCAAAAATATGAAAACGAGGGCATCGCCCGCCACGGCGCCAAAATGGTCACCGCCGTCGCCTCCACCTCCGTGCCGAAAATCACAATGGTGGTCGGCGGGAGTTTCGGGGCGGGAAATTATGGAATGGCTGGAAGGGCTTACCAGCCGCGCTTCATGTGGTCCTGGCCCAATTCCCGCATCTCCGTGATGGGCGGCCCGCAAGCCGCAGGGGTGCTGGCCACCGTCAAACGCGACGCGATTGAACGCAAGGGCGGGACATGGTCTGAAGCGAAAGAAAGTGAATTTAAACAACCTGTTATCGACCAGTTTGAAGAGCAATCACACCCGCTTTACGCCTCCGCCCGCCTGTGGGATGACGGCATCATCGACCCCCGCAAAGCCCGCGACGTGCTTGCGCTGTCGCTGCAAGCCTCCCTCTGCGCGCCCATCGAGGAGACACGTTTCGGCGTGTTCCGCATGTGATAAGTCTGCGTGAAAAAGGGGCGACCTGCCGGGGCATCGAGCCCCTCCGGCCGCGCAATCTCAGCGCTTTGAAATCTCGTAAGGTGTTGTGATGTTTGATAAAATACTCATTGCAAACCGGGGAGAGATTGCCTGCCGCGTGATCGACACCTGCCGCAGATTGGGCGTGTCCACCGTTGCTGTCCACTCAGACGCGGACGCGCAAGCGCGCCATGTCGCGATGGCGGATGAGGCGATTTCCTTGGGCGGCAACACCCCGGCGGAGAGCTATTTGCGCATCGACGCGGTGATCGACGCCGCCTTGAAAACAGGCGCGCAAGCGGTGCATCCGGGCTATGGGTTCTTGTCGGAGAACCCCGATTTTGTGGAGGCTCTGGAGGCGCAAGGCCTTGTTTTCATTGGCCCTTCTGCAAGTGCCATCCGCGCCATGGGCCTCAAGGATGCGGCCAAGGCACTGATGGAGGAGGCGGGTGTTCCCGTGGTGCCCGGCTATCACGGGGCCAGCCAAGAGGGGCTCGACAAGATCGCGGATGACATAGGCTACCCGGTGCTGATCAAGGCCGTCGCGGGCGGCGGTGGCAAGGGGATGCGGCGGGTGGATGCGCCCGCAGATTTTGCCGACGCGCTCGAGGCAGCGCAGTCAGAGGCGTTGAAGGCTTTCGGCAATGATATTGTTTTAATTGAGAAATATGTCACCAAGCCGCGCCATATCGAGGTGCAAATCTTTGGTGACGGCACCGACGCAGTCCATCTGTTCGAGCGCGATTGCTCCTTGCAGCGCCGCCATCAGAAGGTGATCGAGGAGGCCCCGGCGCCCGGCATGACGCCCGAGATGCGGCAAGCCATGGGTCAGGCCGCCGTGCGCGCGGCCAAGGCAGTTGGATATAGCGGGGCGGGCACGGTGGAGTTCATCGTGGACGGCTCAGACGGGCTGGATCCTGCAAAGTTCTGGTTCATGGAAATGAACACCCGTTTACAGGTCGAGCACCCGGTGACGGAGGCCATCACGGGCGTCGATCTGGTGGAATGGCAGCTGCGCGTCGCCGCCGGGGAGGCTTTGCCGATGCGCCAAGAAGACCTGTCCATCAACGGTCACAGTTTCGAAGCGCGCATCTATGCCGAAGACGTGCCCGCCGGGTTTTTGCCCGCCACGGGGCGCTTGGATCACTTGGAGTTTGCGCAGGACGCACGGATCGACACGGGCGTGCGCCAAGGCGATGAAATCACACCATTTTATGATCCGATGATCGCCAAGCTGACCGTCCATGCGCAGAGCCGGGAGGCTGCATTGCAGCAGCTGGATCGGGCTTTGGCTAAGACGCAGATCGCGGGGACGGTGACGAATATCGCCTTTCTGCGGGCTTTGGCGAATGATCTGGATTTCGCCGCTGGCAATGTGGATACCGGGCTGATCGAACGGGGGCTGGACCGGCTGGCACAGGTTCCGGTGCCGTGCAGCAAATGCCGGGCGCTGGCGGCGGTGGCCACATTAGGTTCGCTCGCTAACCCATTGGCAGGGCTCACCCTTTGGGGTGCTTTGCCGCAAGAGGTGGCGCTGCTTTGGGGCGAGGAGACGCTTACTGCGCGGGTTACGACACAGTCTGATGGGGCGTACCATGTTGCGGTGGACGACAGCGCGCATAGCGTCACGGATCTTGGAGGTGACTGGGCGGTGGACGGGCAAAAGACCTCTGCCAGAGTGGTCCGGCACGGCACCGGGATCACGGTCTTTTGGGGCAACAGCTACGCGTTCCAGCGGGTTGATCCGCTCGAGCGCGCGGCTGGAGCGATGCTGGGCGGGGACGTCACGCTGGCCCCGATGCCGGGCCTGGTAAAGGCGGTGTTTGTGGCTGCGGGGGAAGCAGTCTCCGAGGGCGACAAGTTGGCCGTGCTGGAGGCGATGAAAATGGAACATGTGTTGCGTGCGCCGCGCGCGGGCGTGGTGGCGGAGGTCTATGTGATGCAAGACGCCCAGATCGCCGCAGGCTCGCCGATGATCGCATTGGAGCCTGAAGCATGAGCGCGCCCGCGATCAGGTTGCATCACGTGCATCAGGCGCGCTCCATGCGGACGCTGTGGCTGCTGCACGAGCTGGGGCTGGATTTCGAGACGGTGGTACATCCTTTTGGCAAGAACCTGCGTGACCCTTCCTATCTGGCGCTGAACCCGGCGGGCCGCGTGCCTGCGCTGGAAATTGGTGACCAGACGATGTTTGAGACCGGGGCTATCGCTGAATATCTGTGCGAGACCTATCCGCAAGCCGGGCTTGGCCGGGCTGTGGGGGATGCGGAGCGGGCGGATTGGTTGGTCTGGCTGCATTTCGCGGAAACGGTGGCCCAGCATGTGGCAGCGCTGACGCAGCAGCATGTGGCGCTCTATGAGGCCTCGATGCGATCGGAGATCGTGATGAAGCTGGAGGCCGCGCGGCTGGGCAAGTGTTTTGGCGTGCTTGATGACCGTTTGGCCCGGCGCGACTATTTGCTCGATGGCGGATTTTCGGCCGTGGATATTGCCTGTGGATATGCGGCCTATGCCGGCGGGCATTACGTCAAGCGCGATGCCTATCCGGCGCTTGCTGCGTGGTATGAAAGACTGTCTGGCCGCGCGGCGTTTCAGGCCTCTTTGCCCCCTGAAGGGGCGGGCATTTACGGCGCGGAGTTCTATCCGGCGCCCGGGCCTAGCACATGAAGGAGAGGGCCGAGATCTTTGAGGTTGGCCCACGGGACGGGTTGCAGAACGAGGCGCGGTTGATCCCGACGCGTGAGAAAATCGCGCTGATTGATCTGTTGTCCACTGCCGGGTTTCGGCGCATCGAGGTGGCGAGTTTTGTGCCTGCCAAATGGATACCGCAGATGGCTGACAGCGCGGATGTGCTGGCGGGGATCACGCGCGCTCCGGGCGTGTCCTATGCGGGGCTGACGCCAAATCTCAAAGGATATCATGCGGCTAAGGCCGCAAATGTGGATGAGATCGCGATTTTTGCCTCGGCCTCTGAGGGATTCTCAAAAGCCAATCTGAATGCCTCCATCGCGGAGAGCCTGACCCGGTTCGAAGCGGTGGCGCAGGCGGCGCGGGCGGAGGGTGTGGCGATGCGGGGCTACGTGTCTTGCGCCACCGATTGCCCGTTTGACGGGCCGACACCCGCAGGTCACGTGGCGCGGGTTGTGGCGGCGTTGCGGGACATGGGCTGCTATGAGCTGTCCTTGGGCGACACGATTGGCCGGGGCGTGCCCGACACAGTTGACGCGATGCTGGGCGCGGTTCTGGAGGAAGTGCCAGCGGATCGTTTGGCGGGGCATTTCCACGATACAGGCGGGCGGGCTTTGGAGAATATCGACGTCTCCCTGGAGCGCGGCCTGCGGGTGTTTGACGCTGCCGTGGGCGGTTTGGGCGGTTGTCCCTATGCGCCCGGCGCCTCGGGCAATGTCGCGACGGAGGCTGTGGTGGCGCATCTGGAACGGCGCGGCTATGAGCCCGGGCTGGACCGGGACTTGATTGCGCACGCGGCGCAGATGGCACAGGAGATGCGGCATGTATGACACTCTGAAGCTGGACATAGATGCGCGCGGCGTGGCGACGTTGGTGCTCAACCGGCCCGAGAAGCGCAACGCGATGTCGGGGCAGATGATCGCGGAGCTGCATGCGGCGGCGGATGCATTGGCGGCGGATGAGAGCGTCCGCCTGGTGGTTCTGACCGGGGCAGGGGGCTCGTTTTGCGCCGGGGGTGATTTGAACTGGATGAAGGCGCAGATCGGCGCGGATGACGCGACGCGCGCGGCAGAGGCGGGCAAATTGGCGGCCATGCTTGGGGCGTTGAACAGATTGCCTAAGCCGGTGATTGGCCGGATTGAGGGTAGCGCCTTTGGGGGCGGGGTCGGGCTGGCCTCCGTCTGCGACGTGGCGGTGTGCGCGCCGGGTGCCAAGTTTGGGTTGACGGAAACCCGACTTGGGCTGATCCCCGCCACCATCGGGCCTTACGTGTTGGCACGCATGGGGGAAGGGGCTGCGCGGCGGGTGTTCATGTCGTCTCGGGTGTTTGGGGCGCAGGAAGCCCAAGCGCTTGGATTGATTGCGAAAATCGGTGAGGAACTGGACGCGTTGGTCGAGGCGGAGGTTGTGCCTTACCTCTCCTGCGCACCCGGCGCGGTGGCGGAGGCCAAGGCGCTGGCCTTGCAGCTTGGGGGCGCGCCATCGGCGGCGGAGGTGGCGGTGAGCATTCAGGCGCTTGTCACACGCTGGCAAAGCGAGGAAGCTGGGGAGGGCGTCGATGCGTTTTTGAGCAAAGGAAAGGCGGGCTGGATGACTTGATCCGACCCCTGCCGCGCGCCACATAAAGCTGCAAGAACAGACCGAGGCAAAAAAAGGGGCAAACCCGATGGGCATCTCAAGACGGCATTTTATCATCACCGGCGTTGCGGCCAGCGTGCAGGCCTGCAGCGGCGGGGCGGCGACGCGGCCTTTGCTGCGGGCGGAGCCGGAGATGCGGGCGGTCGCAAATTCCGGCTGGAGCCGCTGGGTCGCGGGCTTCAAGACCCGGGCGGCGGCGCAGGGGATCAGCCCCGGTATTCTGGAGCGCGGCTTTCGCAACGCAGGGTTTTTGCCCGGCGTGATCGAGCGGGACCGCAACCAGACCGAGTTCAAACGCAGCTTTGAGGATTATCTGGCCATTGTGGCCAGCGAGGAGAAGATCGCCCAAGGGCGCGTGGCATTTGCGCGTCAACGCAGCAGGCTCGACGCGATCGAGGCGCGCTACGGCGTGCCTGCCAATGTGGTCGCGGCCATCTGGGGTGTGGAGAGTAATTTTGGCACGCGGCGCGGGACAATCCCGGTCATCTCTGCGACTTCGACGCTGGCTTTTGAGGGGCGGCGCGGGGCGTTTTTTGAAAAGCAGGTGCTGGCCGCGCTCCGGATTTTGCAAAGCGGCGACACGACGCCCGAGCGGCTGATTGGCTCTTGGGCCGGGGCGATGGGACATACGCAGTTTATCCCGACCTCTTACCAGCAATTCGCGGTGGATTTCACAGGCGACGGGCGGCGCGACATTTGGGGGGAGGACCCATCAGACGCCTTGGCCTCGACGGCGGCGTATCTCGCGCGCTCCGGCTGGCAGCGGGGGCAGCCATGGGGCCGCGAAACCGCGGATGGCGGGTTGCAGCCCGATCCGGGCGGTCCGCGTTTTAGCGTCGGGCAGAATTTCCGGGCGATCAAGCGCTACAACAACTCGGACAATTACGCGCTGGGTGTGGGGCATCTGGCCGACCGTCTGGCGGGTGGTGGGCCGTTGCGGACCCCGTTTGGGCCGGATAAATACGGCTTAACGATAGATCAACGCAAACTTCTGCAATCCCGGCTGACGGCAAATGGGTTTGATGCGGGCAAAGCGGATGGTGTGCTGGGCCCCAAGACCAAAGCCGCGATCTCCGCTTATCAGCGCAGTGTTGGGTTGGAGCCGACAGGCACGCCGTCGCCGGCTTTGCTGGAACGCTTGTCCTGGAGCGGCGCTTCAGGCGGCGAAAATATCCGGGCGGAACGGGGTGCGGAATTCCAGCCCGTTCTCTGATACCTCATAGGCCGGGTCTGGCAGCTCAAAGCCTAAATCATCAAACACATCCGCATCAAGGGGCCAGCGCAGGGGCTGCTCCGCCTGAAGGCGCTGGGCTTGCCAGTCTCTGAGCTCGTCAACTTCCGGTGCCGGGGCGAGGGTCGATGGGCCGAAAAGCCCGGCGCTGAGCCGTGCGTGCACCGCATTGATCAGCGCCACGGCCTGCCGCTTGGTTTTTGCGGGGCGGCGCGCGGCTTTGGGGTTTTGCGACATGGAGGCGGGGTTGCACCAGGCCAGCAGCGACAGGGCGGTGGCCTTGTCGCAGGCCGGGTTCGAGATGGCGGCATGCAGCGGCGTCAGGTTGTCATTTTTGAGCGAGTAGGTGCTGACGAAAACATGCAACGTGTCGCGGTCCAGCGTGGCGACCCATACGCCCAAGCCCACATGGTCGATGCCCTCGGCATCGGCGTAATTTCTGAGCGGCGGGCTTTTGGCCCAATCCTGTTTCAGGCGCTGTTGCGCGCGTTTTTCGGGCGTGCGGTGGGTCCAGCTGAACCCTGCATTGAGAATGGCTTCCCGCTGCATGGCCGCTTGCGCAAGCGCTTGCTTTTGGGGGCCGTCTGCGGCGATCCGGGCCAGCGCCGTCATCCGGGCAATCGCGGCATGTGAGGGAATTGTTGCACACCAGCAAGCGGCGATCCGTGTCAGGCGCTTTTTGGCCTCCGGGCTGCTGTGATCGGGCAGGGCGTCGAGCTCTTCGGCATGCGGGGTGGCCATCTCCGTGAAGAAGACGCGAGACCAGAGCGCGCTGTCTTCCTTGCCGCCTTGCTCAAGGCGCAGGGTTTCGGTTTGGCCCATGGCCAGATCCTCGCGCCATTGCGCGGCTGCTAAATCAAAAAACGCATCCAAAGTGTCAAAGCGTGCAGGGTCGCGGTTGAGCCTGTATTTGAGTAGCTGAATTATCCCGGCCACGTTTGCCTCCCAGAGCTTGTGATGGGGTAGGGCTACCGGGGTATTCTGGCCAGAGAATGATGAAATTGGGGCAGAAGCCGAAGGCAGCGGCAAAATGTCTGTGCATTGGTGGCAATCACAGGCATTTTGCGTGTGCCATTGCATTGACCCCCAGACAGACGGGCCTTAAAGATCAGCCAACCCGGAATTGGGTCCCGCATGTCGAGATGCGCCGGTACGACAGGAGACACCCGTGGACGAGCTGCTACGCGAATACCTTCCCATCCTCATATTCATTGGAATCGCCATTGCCCTTGGGCTTGTGCTGATCCTTGCGGCGGTCGTCTTGGCGGTGCGCAACCCGGACCCCGAAAAAGTGTCCGCCTACGAGTGCGGGTTCAACGCGTTTGACGACGCCCGGATGAAGTTCGACGTGCGGTTTTACCTCGTCTCGATCCTGTTCATCATCTTTGATCTTGAGGTTGCATTCCTCTTCCCGTGGGCAGTGGCCTTCAAGGATGTGGGGATGCTGGGCTTCTGGTCGATGATGGTGTTTCTCGCGGTGCTGACGATCGGGTTCGCGTATGAGTGGAAAAAGGGAGCGCTCGAATGGGAGTAGCGACGGGAGTTCAAACGGGTCTGAACACGGCGGGCTGGGACAAGGATGTCGCCACGCAGGAGCTGAATGCCGAGTTGCAAGACAAGGGCTTCCTCGTCACCTCGACCGAGGACATTATCAACTGGGCGCGCACCGGGTCGCTGCACTGGATGACCTTCGGGCTGGCCTGCTGCGCGGTTGAGATGATGCACACCGCCATGCCGCGCTACGATATGGAGCGGTTCGGCACGGCGCCGCGCGCCTCCCCGCGCCAGTCGGACCTGATGATCGTGGCGGGCACGTTGACCAACAAAATGGCGCCTGCGCTGCGCAAGGTCTACGATCAGATGCCGGAGCCGCGTTACGTGATCTCTATGGGGTCATGTGCCAATGGCGGCGGCTATTACCATTACAGCTATTCCGTGGTGCGCGGCTGTGACCGCATCGTACCGGTGGACCTCTATGTGCCCGGCTGCCCGCCAACAGCAGAAGCGCTGCTTTACGGCATCTTGCAGCTGCAACGCAAAATCCGCCGGACCGGCACCATCACCCGCTAAGGACTGAACAGACACATGACCGAAGCACTCAAAGAGCTGGCAGGCTATATCGAGACCAAGCGCCCCGATTGCGTCTTGGAATGGGATATTGCCTTTGACGAGCTGACGATCAGCATTTCGCCCTCGTCACTGGTGTCCTTCTCGGAGTTTCTGAAGACCGATGCGACCTGCCGCTTCTCGACGATGATCGACATGACGGCCGTGGACCACCCGACGCGCGACGCGCGGTTTGACGTCGTTTACCACTTCCTGAGCATGTACCAAAACCACCGGGTCCGGGTGAAGCTGGCCGTGCGGGAGGAAGAAACCGTGGCGTCCTTGGTCGATGTCTACCCGGCCGCCAACTGGTTTGAGCGCGAAATCTTCGACATGTTCGGCATCTTGTTCTCAGGACACCCCGACCTGCGCCGCATTCTGACGGACTACGGGTTCCGCGGGTATCCGCTGCGCAAGGATTTCCCCACGACGGGCTATGTGGAACTGCGCTACGATGAAGAACAAAAGCGCGTGGTCTATGAGCCGGTGACGCTGGTGCAGGAATACCGCCAGTTCGATTTCATGTCGCCATGGGAAGGTGCGCAATACGTGCTGCCGGGTGATGAAAAGGGCGACGAGAAAACTGAGGAGGCTAAGTGATGGACGGCTCCAAGTTTAATGACGCCCTGACGGGCGAGCAGAAAATCCGCAACTTCAACATCAACTTCGGACCACAGCACCCGGCGGCCCACGGCGTGTTGCGTCTGGTGCTTGAGCTGGATGGCGAGATTGTGGAGCGCTGCGATCCGCATATCGGCTTGCTGCACCGCGGCACTGAAAAGCTGATGGAGAGCCGCACGTATCTGCAAAACCTGCCGTATTTTGACAGGCTGGATTACGTCTCCCCGATGAACCAGGAACATGCCTGGTGTCTGGCGATTGAAAAGCTGACCGGCACCGAGGTGCCGCGCCGCGCGTCACTGATCCGGGTGCTTTATTCGGAGATTGGGCGCATCCTGAACCACCTGCTGAACGTGACCACGCAGGCGATGGATGTGGGCGCGTTGACGCCTCCGCTTTGGGGCTTTGAAGAGCGCGAAAAGCTGATGGTGTTTTACGAGCGGGCTTGCGGCGCGCGTCTGCACGCCGCGTATTTCCGGCCCGGTGGTGTACATCAGGACCTGCCGGAAGACCTGCTCAATGATATCGAGGCGTGGACGGAGACCTTCCCTTCGGTGCTTGCCGATATTGACGGGCTGCTGACCGACAACCGGATTTTCAAGCAACGCAACGCAGATATCGGCATTATCTCGGAGCAGGATATTCTGGATTACGGCTTCTCCGGCGTCATGGTGCGCGGGTCGGGTCTGGCTTGGGATCTCCGCCGTGCGCAGCCCTATGAATGCTACAATGAGTTCGAGTTCGAGATCCCCGTGGGCAAGAACGGCGATTGCTATGACCGCTATCTGGTCCGCATGGAAGAAATGCGCCAGTCGCTGTCGATCATGCGCCAGGCCATCACCAAGCTGCGCGAGCCTGAGGGCAAGGGCGACATCATGGCGCGGGGCAAGATGACGCCTCCCTCCCGCGGCGATATGAAGACGTCGATGGAAGCGCTGATCCACCATTTCAAGCTTTATACCGAAGGCTTCCACGTGCCTGCGGGCGAGGTCTATGCCGCCGTCGAGGCCCCCAAGGGCGAGTTCGGTGTCTACCTCGTGGCGGATGGCACCAACAAGCCGTATCGCGCCAAGCTGAAAGCTCCGGGTTTCCTGCATCTGCAGGCGATGGACTACATGTGCAAAGGCCACCAACTGGCCGACGTCGCCGCCATTATCGGCACGATGGATGTCGTTTTCGGAGAAATTGACCGGTGAGTATGTCTACGTCAGAAAAAATGTCTTTTGGCGTTTCGGTCGTGGCGGCAATGGCTTCGATTGTGGCAACTGTTTTTGCAGGCCTTCAGGCTCGACAGGCTGGAAAAGCGATAAATGCTTCGCTTGAAGCAAACGTACATCAACGACAGGTCAACATATGCGAAACCTTTCTTGTCCAAGCGGCCGCGATACCGGACGAGTATCAACGTTTTTTGGACTATGCAGCTGAAATTCAAGACTCCGGGATTAAAGTTGAAGGCCGTCTCGGCAAGTCGGGAGAACTCAGATTTAGAGAAGTTTCTATTTCTGGTTTTCCGCAGAACCACCATAGCTCTCAGTACACTCCGAAACCTCGAACTATTTGGTATGATCGCGCGAGAGGCTCATACAGAGACTTCGCTGGGCTAGAAGGGTCTTTGACAGTCATAGCGGCATACGCAGGGGGATCTCTGCGTGCATCAGTTGGAAATTCTATTGATATTATTCGGGGGCTAAAAGAGGAGAAGGCCCTTAGTATGTACGGGGATGAGCAAGTGCCTGATACCCGCTTTGCTGTGGCAGAAGAACTGGCTGAAATACTGTCAGAAAAGAATGCGCTTTGGAAGAACCTCCTGGCAGCATTTCCTGCTGTTGAGAGCAAATGCGCAGGCGTGATGTCCGGCAAACGACTTGGAGATAAATAGTTCATGCTACGCCGCCTCTACAAAGACCAACCTGAGAGCTTTGCTTTCACGCCTGCCAACCAGAAATGGGCGGAGGCGCAGATTACGAAATACCCGGAGGGGCGTCAGGCCTCGGCGATTATTCCGCTTTTGTGGCGCGCGCAGGAGCAGGAGGGGTGGTTGACCCGTCCGGCGATTGAGGGCGTGGCCGACATGCTGGGGATGGACTATATCCGCGCGCTTGAGGTGGCCTCGTTTTACTTCATGTTCCAGCTGCAACCTGTTGGGTCCGTGGCCCATATTCAGATTTGCGGTACCACATCCTGCATGATCTGCGGCGCGGAGGATCTGGTGGCCGTGTGCAAGGAAAAGATTGCGCCGAAGGCCCATCAGATTTCCGAGGATGGCAAGTTCTCCTGGGAAGAGGTGGAGTGCCTCGGGGCCTGCGCCAACGCGCCGATGGCCCAGATTGGCAAGGATTACTACGAGGATCTGACTGCCAACCGCATGGGCGAGCTGATTGACGAGATGGCTGCGGGCAAGGTGCCGGTGCCGGGCTCGCAGAACGGACGCTACGCGGCGGAGCCTTTGAAGGGGCTGACCTCGCTGACCGAATATGACAGCGGCAAGACGCAGTATAATGCCTCGGTGCAGCTAGCAACGGATATTGGCGACACGATCAAGCGGATTGACGGCACAGAAGTGCCGCTGATTGCGCCTTGGGGGCAGGGGGCTCCGACCTCTGGTGGCAAAGCCAAGCCTGCGCCGAAAGCCAAGCCTGCTGCTAAAGCGAAAGCGACGGCTGCGGTGGCAAAAGCACGGCCCAAGTCTTCCAAACCTGCTGCTAAGGCGGCCGCGACCCCTGCGGCGCGCAAGCCGGTGTCCAAGGATGGCAAGCCCGAGATGTTGAAAAAAGCCCGTGCGGGTGGCTCGGATGATCTCAAGATGATCAAGGGCGTTGGGCCAAAACTTGAAGCGCTGCTGAATAAGCTCGGCGTTTATCATTTCGACCAGGTTGCCGGTTGGCGCAAGGCCGAAGTTTCGTGGGTGGACGACCATCTTGAAGGATTCAAGGGCCGGGTCAGTCGCGACAATTGGGTATCACAAGCAAAGACCCTCGCCAAAGGTGGCACGACCGAGTTTTCGGGCCGGGTGAAAAAGGGTGGTGTATACTAAGTGCGAGTATCTAGCGGACAGGGAGATAAGACATGACTCAGAATTCATCAGGCGCATCATGCGCCATTACGTGCTGGCTGATTGCGGCGCTCGCGGGGATCTTGATTGCAGCCTTGCTTATGGTGCAGGGCGAATGGGCCTTCTTGCCGGCAGTTATGCTCGGAGGGCTTGCCTTTGTTTTGGGCGGGTTGTTCCTTAGCTGGGCGTTCTGCACAGGGAATACTGCGCAAGCCGCGAGCACGACGTCTGGCGCGACATCTTCCGCTAACACCACGACCGCCAAAGCGGCCACGGCGGCAACCGCAACAGCTGCGGCGGCGGGTGCTGCGACCATGGCGGCTCCGCTGGTGAGCTCTGGGGCCACAACCTCTGAGCCCGCGCCAAAAGCGGCAGCCAAGCCGAAAGCTGCGCCAAAGCCGAAGGCCGCGCCAAAAGCCAAAGCGGCTCCGAAGGCCAAGGCAGCCCCGAAAGCGGCGGCCAAGCCTAAAGCAGCGCCGAAGGCAAAGGCCGCTGACAAGCCCAAGCAAGCTCCGGTCGCAAAGGACGGCAAGCCAGCGCTTCTTAAGAAGGCGCGTGCCAGTGGTGCGGATGATCTCAAGCAGATCAAAGGGGTTGGACCCGGCCTTGAGAAAACGCTCAACGAGATGGGCTTTTACCATTTCGACCAGATTGCAGGATGGCGCAAGAAAGAGGTCGAGTGGGTTGACTCGCGCCTGAAATTCAAAGGCCGGATTGAGCGCGACGAATGGATCAAACAGTGCAAAACGCTGGCCAAAGGGGGGACCACCGAGTTCTCCAACAAGGTCAAGAAGGGCGGCGTTTACTAAACCGTGCCTGTTTGGCGTAAAATATGACGGGCTCCGACGACAACGGTGCTCGGTCCCGGCGCGGAAGGCTTCTGGCCTTGATCATTGCCGGAACCGCAGTCGCCTATGTCGGGGTGCAGTTTATCGGAGCAAGCCTTGGGTGGTCGACACGCACCCTTGGCTTGTTCGACCTCGCGGCTTTGGCCGTGTTTGGATGGGCGCTGGTCAGCTCTTTTATGACCTGGCACGCGCGCCGGGATGACAGTTAAGGGACGCAAGCGATGCTCGCAGATAAAGACCGGATCTTTACCAATCTCTACGGGATGCATGACCGCAGCCTGAAGGGCGCCAAAAAGCGCGGCCATTGGGATGGCACGGCAAACATCATCAAGCGCGGGCGCGACAAGATTATCGAAGAGATGAAGGCCTCCGGCCTGCGGGGCCGTGGTGGCGCGGGTTTCCCGACAGGGCTCAAATGGTCCTTCATGCCGAAAGAAAGCGACGGGCGTCCCAGCTATCTGGTGGTCAATGCCGACGAGTCCGAGCCGGGCACCTGCAAAGACCGCGAGATCATGCGCCACGACCCGCATACGCTGATCGAGGGCTGCCTGATCGCGTCTTTCGCGATGAATGCCAACGCCTGCTATATCTACATCCGCGGCGAATACATCCGCGAGAAAGAGGCGCTGCAAGCCGCCATTGACGAGGCCTATGACGCGGGGCTTGTTGGCCCGAACGCGGCCAAATCGGGATGGGATTTCGACATTTACCTGCATCACGGCGCGGGCGCTTATATTTGCGGCGAAGAGACCGCTTTGCTTGAAAGCCTTGAGGGCAAGAAGGGCATGCCACGGATGAAGCCGCCCTTCCCGGCGGGGGCGGGGCTCTATGGCTGCCCGACCACGGTGAACAATGTGGAATCCATTGCCGTAGTGCCGACGATCTTGCGGCGTGGGGGGGATTGGTTCTCCAGCTTTGGGCGGCCCAACAATGCAGGCACCAAGCTGTTTGCGATCTCGGGCCATGTGAACAACCCTTGCGTGGTCGAGGAGGCCATGAGCATCTCCTTTGAGGAGTTGATCGAGAAGCATTGCGGCGGGATTCGCGGCGGCTGGGGCAATCTGAAAGCGGTTATTCCGGGTGGTTCCTCTGTTCCCTGCGTGCGCGGGGAGAACATGAAGGACGCGATCATGGATTTCGACTACCTGCGCAATGATCTGCAATCGGGTCTGGGCACGGCGGCGGTGATCGTGATGGACCAGTCCACCGATATTATCAAAGCGATCTGGCGGCTGTCGGCGTTCTACAAGCATGAAAGCTGCGGGCAATGTACGCCCTGCCGCGAAGGCACCGGCTGGATGATGCGGGTCATGGACCGGTTGGTCAAAGGCGACGCGGACCCAGCGGAGATCGACATGCTGCTGGACGTGACCAAACAGGTTGAGGGGCATACGATCTGCGCGCTTGGTGATGCTGCGGCCTGGCCGATCCAAGGCCTGATCCGCAATTTCCGCGACGAGATTGAAGACCGTATCAAACACAAGCGCGGCGGCGTGCAGGTTGCAGCCGAGTAGACGGCTTTGGCTGAGAGAGAAGATTGGGGACATCTGATGAACGCAAAAGTTGGATTTGCTGTGCTCGGCGCGATGGCGCTGGCGGCGTGTGAGCCCGGAACGGTCAGCACTAAGCCAGACGTCCCCGAAGGCCCGAAGATCGAGATCGTCGAGGCCACCCGCACAGGCGACACCACGAGCGTTGCGATGCGCTACAAGGATGGTGGGGCGATCCCGCTGGAAGATGAAGGGCGCGCAGCTTTGCGTGCGGCCTCCATTGCATGCATGGAGGGCGAGACGCCGATTACCGACACGCGGACCCGCACCGCCGGGCTGCTGACCGTGAATGTGTTTTGTGTGGGCTTGCAGACCAGCGATGAGGTCGTTGATGGCTCGGGGTTGAGAAGCTGATGGCCCGCGCTCTGATTATGATGGCGGTGATGCTTAGCGTCGCGTCTTGCGGGCTGTTTGGCGGCCAGCGCAACGCCGCGAACCGGGCGGAATCGGAGAATGAGTTGCCGTTCAAGGCCAAGCTGTCCAAGGGCGAGGGGCGCGCGTATTCGGTGGCCGTGGTCCATAAGGGGAGCAGCGTGGCGGATCTGCGCGAAAGCGTGCGGTTTGAGGCAACTAAATATTGTCTGCTGACTTTTGGCGGCTCGGATGCGGAGTGGCAGATGGACCCTGCGTCGCAGGACTGGGCCTTCACCCAAGATGGCGACAGGCTGATTTTCCGCGGCGAGTGTACAGCGGTATGACCCGGCGCGACGAAGATTTTGCCGGATGCGCTTGCCGCATCTCCGGCGGTTTGGAATTACTCGGGGCGGCCTCCGGCTTTGCACCCGACATTGAGAAGACAAAGGCGCACGCATATGGCTGACCTCAAGAAAATCATCATTGACGGCAAGGAGGTCGAGGTTGACCCGGCCATGACGCTCATTCAGGCCTGCGAAGTGGCAGGCATTGAAGTGCCGCGTTTTTGCTATCACGAGCGACTGACCATCGCGGGCAATTGCCGCATGTGTCTGGTGGAGGTCGTAGGCGGCCCGCCGAAGCCTGCCGCCTCTTGCGCGATGCAGGTGCGTGACCTGCGCCCCGGCCCGGAAGGGCAGCCGCCTGTGGTCAAGACGAACTCGCCGATGGTCAAGAAGGCCCGCGAGGGCGTGATGGAGTTTCTGCTGATCAATCACCCGCTGGATTGCCCGATTTGCGACCAGGGCGGCGAATGCGATTTACAAGACCAAGCAATGGCTTACGGCGTGGACTTTTCACGGTTCCGGGAGCCAAAGCGTGCGACTGAGGATCTGGATCTAGGGCCGCTTGTCGAAACACATATGACGCGCTGCATCTCCTGCACGCGCTGCGTGCGTTTCACCTCGGAGGTCGCGGGCATAACACAGATGGGCCAGACGGGCCGCGGCGAGGATGCTGAGATCACCTCCTATCTGGGCGAGACGCTGGACAGCAATCTGCAAGGCAACATCATCGACCTGTGCCCGGTGGGCGCGTTGGTCTCCAAGCCTTACGCTTTCACCGCACGGCCTTGGGAGTTGACCAAGACCGAAAGCATCGACGTTATGGACGCGCTGGGGTCCAACATTCGTGTGGACACGAAGGGCCGCGAAGTGATGCGCTTCCTGCCGCGCAACCATGACGGCGTGAATGAGGAATGGATTTCCGACAAGACGCGTTTTGTCTGGGACGGGCTGCGCCGCCAGCGGCTGGACACGCCTTATATCCGTGAAAATGGTAAGCTGCGCAAAGCCACATGGCCGGAAGCCCTGTCGGCTGCTGCGGCAGCGATGAAGGGCAAGAAGGTTGCGGGGCTTGTAGGTGATCTGGCACCGACCGAGGCCGCATATGCGCTGAAACTGATGATCGAGGGCATGGGTGGCCATGTCGAATGCCGCACCGACAATGCCAAGCTGCCTGCGGGCAACCGGGGCGGCTATGTTGGCAATGCGCGGATCGAAGATCTTGATAGTGCTGACAAAATCCTGCTGATCGGCACGAACCCGGCGATTGAAATGCCGGTACTCAACGCGCGTATCCGCAAGGCCTGGACGCAAGGCGCGGATGTGACGCTGGTCGGCGAGGCGGTCGATCTGACCTATGAGTATGAGCATATGGGCACGGACCGCGCGGCGCTGGCGCATGTGGCCGGTCTGGATATGAAGGATCTGCAAGACAAGCGGTGCATTGCAATCGTGGGCCAAGGGGCGCTGCAAGAAGCGGATGGGGAGGCTGTCTTGGCGACGGTTCAGGCGATCTGCGAGAAATCCGGCGGCAAGCTGATGGTTCTGCACACGGCGGCAGGCCGGGTCGGGGCCATGGATGTGGGCGCTGTGACCGCAGGTGGCATGAAGGCCGCAATCGACGGCGCCGACGTGATCTACAACATGGGCGCTGACGAGGTCGATGTGGCCGCTGGTCCGCTTGTGATTTACCAAGGCTCTCACGGCGACCGGGGCGCGCATCGCGCTGACATCATTCTGCCGGGTGCGGCTTACACCGAAGAGCAGGGGCTGTTTGTGAATACCGAAGGGCGGCCTCAGCTGGCGCTGCGGGCGTCTTTCCCTCCGGGCGAGGCCAAGGAAAACTGGGCCATCCTGCGCGCCTTGTCGGCTGAGCTGGGTCAGACCTTGCCCTTTGACAGCATGGCGCAGCTGCGCACCCAGATGATCGAGGCTGTGCCGCATTTGGCGATGATCGACGATGTGCCGGAGAATGCAGTGGTCGCGCTCAAGCCCAAGAAGCTGGGGAAGGCGGCGTTCCGCAATGCGGTGACGGATTTCTACCTGTCCAACCCGATTGCGCGGGCGTCTGAGCTGATGGCGGAGCTGGCCGCAGGCGCCAAAGAGCGCGCCGCCACCCGGATCGCGGCTGAGTAGATGCGGGCAGGGCGCTCCATATTGGTCCTTGGTGCGGGGGCCGTTATGCTGGCTGCTTGCGGCGAGGTCGCGCCTGTCCCTGAAACCGCGTCCAGCAGCGTGTTCAAGCCCAACTATCTAGGCATTGAGACCCGCAAACTGGACAGCGAGATCGTGAGTTTCGTGGTCCGCATGTCAGGCGCGCGGAGCAATCAGGACATCGAAGACTACGGTCGCTGCGCGGCTGCACAATATGCGCTGATCCGGGGCTACGGATTTGCCCGTCATCTGCGGACAAATGTGCAGGAACGGGGTGGCATTTGGGCGGCGGATGCGGTTTACACCATCTCGGCTGCTTTGCCCGACGGATCACAAACCATCGACGCGGAAGTGGCGGTCGAAGAATGCGCCGAAAACGGCATTCCGACCGTATGAGGGCCGACAAAATGAGGGACGCATGGCTGAATTTCTGACAACCGGGCCGGGGATCGCGCTGATCATCGTTGTGCAATGCCTTGCGGTGATTGCCTTCGTGATGATCTCCTTGCTGTTTCTGGTTTATGGCGACCGCAAGATCTGGGCCGCCGTGCAAATGCGGCGCGGCCCGAACGTTGTGGGGGCTTGGGGCCTGTTGCAGACCGTCGCCGACGCGCTGAAATATGTGGTCAAGGAGATCGTCATCCCGGCCGGTGCTGACAAGACGGTGTTCCTGCTCGCGCCCATGCTGGCCTTCGTTCTGGCCCTTATTTCATGGGCTGTGATCCCGTTTAACGACACTTGGGTTCTGGCCAATCTGAACGTCGCGGTGCTTTATATCTTCGCGATTGGCTCTTTGGAGGTCTATGGCGTCATCATGGGGGGCTGGGCGTCGAACTCCAAATACCCGTTCCTTGGTTCGCTGCGCTCTGCGGCGCAGATGATCTCCTACGAGGTGTCCATCGGCCTCATCATCATCGGCATCATCATCTCGACCGGATCGCTGAATTTCGGCGACATCGTGCGGGCGCAGGACGGCAATCTGGGGCTGTTCAACTGGTACTGGCTGCCGCATCTGCCGATGGTCTTTTTGTTCTTCATCTCGGCGCTAGCCGAAACCAACCGCCCGCCTTTCGATTTGCCGGAAGCGGAATCGGAATTGGTCGCGGGCTATCAGGTGGAGTATTCCTCCACCCCGTTTCTTCTGTTCATGGCCGGCGAATATATCGCCATCTTCCTGATGTGCGCTTTGATCACGCTGCTCTTCTTCGGCGGCTGGCTCTCCCCGATCCCCGGTATCGCAGACGGCGCGCTTTGGATGGTCGGAAAGATGGCCGTGTTTTTCTTCCTCTTCGCGATGGTCAAGGCCATCGTGCCGCGCTACCGCTACGACCAGCTGATGCGTCTGGGTTGGAAAGTGTTCCTGCCCTTCTCGCTGGCATGGGTGGTGATCGTGGCGTTCCTCGCTCAATATCAAGTGCTTGGCGGCTTCTGGGCCCGCTGGGCGGTGGGGGGATAATGAAAGATCGCTTGAACGATATTGCTCGTTATTTCCTAGATATGAATGAGCTTCGCGCGAAGTCATTCTCTGAGATGGCTGCGAACATATTCCACTTAGCTAATGAAGTGAGAATTGAAGATTTGTCAGAGGATCATTTCTTTGATCTGGCGGATATGATTTCGCTGAACGCAGATAAATTTGGTGAACTTCTACACGAAGCCAATCCCGAACAACGGGCAAAATTCATCGAAGTGGCTTACGAAGAACTGCAACGCTCTAGCAACTACGATACTACAACAAAGAGCGTCTCTGAAAAGCAGCTTTTGACTGCTTTTTTCGAGGCCTCAAGAAAACTAAAGGTGGCATGATGGCTACGTCACTCGCCCGCAAGGCCAAGTACTTCCTGCTTTTTGATATCTTCAAAGGGTTCGGGCTGGGCTTCAAATATTTCTTCGCTCCCAAGGCGACGCTGAACTACCCGCATGAGAAGGGGCCTTTGTCGCCTCGGTTCCGGGGCGAGCACGCGCTGCGCCGTTACCCCAATGGCGAAGAGCGCTGCATTGCCTGCAAACTGTGCGAAGCGGTCTGCCCCGCGCAGGCGATTACCATTGACGCGGAGCCCCGCGAAGACGGCTCACGCCGCACCACGCGCTACGATATCGACATGACGAAATGCATCTATTGCGGCTTCTGCCAGGAAGCCTGCCCGGTGGATGCCATCGTCGAGGGCCCGAATTTCGAGTTCGCCACCGAGACCCGCGAGGAGCTGTTCTATGACAAGGATAAGCTTCTTGCGAATGGCGACCGTTGGGAATCTGAGATCGCCCGTAACCTCGAAATGGATGCACCGTACCGATGAGCGATCCAACAAACCCTTTTGAGGCCATGATGAAAATGGGGCAGGACATGGCAAAATCCATGAATCCTGCACTTGAGGCTTTCACCCCTAAAGGCTTTGAAAACATGATGCCCACTATGTCTGCGGATCTGATGGAGCAATTCATGGGCAAGGGCGTCAGCCCGGAGGGCCTCGACGCCAAGACGCGTCTGCTGTTGACGCTGACCGGGTTGACCATTCAAGGCGCCCAAGGCGAGGCGCAGATCAGATTGACCGTGCGCCATCTGGTGGAAGCCGGTGCCACAAAACAAGAGATAGCCGAGACCATCGCGCAGGCCGCGATGTTTGGCGGCGTGCCTGCGATGTCGAAAGCCATGGAGCTGGCGACTGAGGTTCTGGACGGAGAAAAGGACAGCTGATGGGATTTGCAGATTTCGCATTCTACCTCTTTGCAATCACGGTGGTGACCGCCGGGTTGTTCGTGGTGGTGTCGCGCAACCCCGTGCATTCGGTGTTGTGGCTGATCTTGGCCTTCCTGTCCTCGGCAGGCTTGTTCGTGCTTTTGGGGGCGGAATTCGTCGCCATGCTGATGATCATTGTCTATGTGGGCGCGGTCGCGGTGCTGTTCCTGTTCGTCGTCATGATGCTTGACGTAGACTTCGCGGAGCTGCGCGGGGAGCTGGCCAAATTCGTGCCGTTGGCCCTGCTGATCGGCGTGATCCTGTTGATGCAACTGGCGCTGATCTTTGGCGTCTGGCAGGGGGCCGAGAACGCCTCGGCGCTGCGTGACGCCGTCACCCCAGACTTGAATGAGACGCATAACACGGCTGCTCTGGGTCAGCTGATCTACACCAAATATATCTACCTGTTCCAAGCCTCCGGCCTGATCCTGCTGGTCGCCATGATCGGCGCGATTGTCCTGACATTGCGTCACCGCGAGGACATCAAGCGGCAGGACATCCTCAGCCAAATATACCGCGACCCAGCGGAGCAGATGGAGCTGAAGAACGTGAAACCGGGACAGGGGCTGTAAACATGGTTGGTCTAGAGCATTACCTCACCGTCGCCGCTGCGCTGTTCGTCATCGGCATTTTCGGCATCTTCGTGAACCGCAAGAATGTCATCGTCATCCTGATGTCGATCGAGCTGATGCTCTTGGCGGTGAATATCAATTTCGTGGCCTTCTCCAGCTTCCTTAATGACCTCGCGGGGCAGGTGTTTACCCTGTTCGTGCTGACGGTCGCGGCGGCTGAGGCGGCCATCGGGCTGGCCATTCTGGTCTGCTTCTTCCGCAACCGCGGCACCATCGCCGTGGAAGACGTCAACGTGATGAAGGGCTAAGTCGAGCAATGGAAACCATCATCCTCTTTGCCCCGCTGATTGGCGCATTGATCTGCGGCTTCGGCTGGAAATTCATCGGCGAGCAGGCGGCCTGCGTGATCGCCACTGGCGGGTTGTTCCTGTCGGCGATCCTCAGCTGGGTCGTGTTCCTGACCTTTGACGGCACCACGGAAAGCATCGAGCTGTTGCGCTGGATCCAGTCTGGCTCCCTCGACACGTCATGGGCCATTCGGATGGACCGGCTGACGGCGACGATGTTGATCGTGATCACCACGGTCTCCAGCCTCGTGCATCTCTACTCCTTTGGCTACATGGCGCATGACGAGCATTTCGCGGAAGGCGTCAGCTACAAGCCGCGCTTCTTTGCGTATCTGTCCTTTTTCACCTTCGCCATGTTGATGCTGGTCACAGCCGACAATCTTGTACAGATGTTCTTTGGCTGGGAGGGCGTGGGCGTCGCCTCTTACTTGCTGATCGGGTTCTACTACAAAAAGCCCTCGGCCAATGCCGCCGCGATCAAGGCGTTTGTGGTCAACCGGGTGGGTGATTTCGGCTTCGCGCTGGGCATCTTCGGGCTGTTCCTGCTGACCGACAGCATCAACTTTGACGACATCTTTGCCGCCGTGCCGACGATTGCGGAGACGCAGATCACCTTCCTATGGACCGACTGGAACGCGGCGAACCTGATTGCCTTCCTGCTGTTCATCGGGGCCATGGGCAAATCGGCGCAGCTGCTATTGCACACATGGTTGCCGGACGCGATGGAGGGGCCCACGCCGGTCTCCGCGCTGATCCACGCCGCGACCATGGTGACTGCAGGTGTGTTCCTCGTGTGCCGCATGTCGCCGCTGATGGAGTTCGCGCCAACAGCGCAAACGTTCATCGTTATGCTCGGCGCGACCACCGCCTTCTTCGCGGCAACCGTGGGCCTTGTGCAAAACGACATCAAACGCGTCATTGCCTATTCCACCTGCTCGCAGCTGGGCTACATGTTCGTGGCGGCGGGCGTGGGCGTCTACTCCGTCGCGATGTTCCACCTGCTGACGCATGCGTTCTTCAAGGCGATGCTGTTCCTCGGAGCGGGCTCGGTCATCCACGCGATGCATCACGAGCAGGACATGCGCAACTATGGTGGTTTGCGGCACAAGATCCCCAAGACCTTCTGGGCGATGATGATCGGCACGCTGGCCATCACCGGGGTTGGCATTCCGCTGCTCTATATTGGCTTCCCGGTGGGCTTTGCGGGCTTCGTGTCCAAAGACGCCATCATCGAGAGCGCCTATGCGCACACGCCCATGGGCTACGCGTTCTGGATGCTGGTCATCGCGGCGCTGTTTACGTCCTTCTACTCGTGGCGTCTGATGTTCCTGACCTTCTATGGCACCCCGCGCGGCGACAAGCACACGCATGAGCATGCGCATGAAAGCCCAGCCACGATGCTGACGCCGCTGGCGGTGCTGGCCGTGGGCGCGATCTTCTCAGGGATGGTGTTCTACAAGCCGTTTTTCGGCTCGGATGAAAGCGTCGGCAAGTTCTTCGGCTATATCGAGGCGGAGAAATCGGCCGTGGTTGCACCGCTTGCCACCCCGGCTTATGCGGCTGGCGACGACAAGGAAGAAAAGAAAGAGCGCCCGCCACAAGTGCCGGGTGAGGGGGCGATTTATCATGCGCCCGACAACCACGTGCTGCATGACGCGCATTACGTCCCGAAATGGGTGAAGGTGTCGCCGTTCGTCGTGATGCTGATCGGCTTCTTCACCGCGTGGCTGTTCTACATCAAGAACCCGTCGCTGCCGGGCCGGTTGGCCCGCGCGCAGGCGCCGCTTTACAACTTCTTGCTGAACAAATGGTATTTCGACGAGGTCTATGACTTCCTCTTCGTCCGCCCCGCAAAATGGCTGGGCGATTTCCTGTGGAAACGCGGCGACGGCAATATCATTGACGGCTCGATCAACGGGATCGCCATGGGCGTCGTGCCCTTCTTCACGCGGCTCGCGGGCCGGGCGCAATCGGGCTACATGTTCCACTACGCCTTTGCCATGGTCATCGGGGTTGTTCTGCTGGTCTCCTATTTTGCGATTACCGGTGGAGGAGCAGAATAATGCTGAACTCACTGCTTTCCATCATCACCTTCATCCCGCTCTTGGGGGCCGTCATTCTGGCGCTCTTCCTGCGCGGAGATGACGAGGCCGCGCAGCGCAACGCCAAATGGCTTGCCCTGATCGCCACGACGGCGACGTTCCTGGTGTCGATCTTCCTCTATACTGGGTTCGATCCGGCCAATACGGGCTTCCAGTTCGTGGAGGAGCGCGAATGGATCCTCGGCTTCCAGTACAAGATGGGCGTGGACGGGATCTCGATTTTGTTTGTGTTGCTGACCACATTCCTGATGCCGCTGGTGATTGCGTCTTGTTGGGACGTCAAACACCGCGTCAAAGACTACATGATCGCGTTCTTGCTGCTGGAAACGCTGATGATCGGCGTGTTCTGCGCGCTGGACCTGATCCTGTTCTACGTCTTCTTCGAGGCGGGCCTGATACCGATGTTCCTGATCATCGGCATCTGGGGCGGGGCGAACCGGATTTACGCGTCGTTCAAGTTCTTCCTCTACACTTTGCTCGGCTCCGTGCTGATGCTGATCGCCATGATCGCGATGTATGTGGATGCGGGGACCACGGATATTCCAACATTGCTGACCCATAACTTTGCGTCCGAGAGCTTCGAGCTGCTGGGCATCCAGATCGTGGGCGGCATGCAGACGTTGATGTGGCTGGCCTTCTTTGCCAGCTTCGCGGTGAAAATGCCGATGTGGCCGGTCCATACGTGGTTGCCGGACGCGCATGTGCAGGCGCCGACGGCGGGCTCCGTGGTGCTTGCGGCGATCCTGTTGAAAATGGGAGGCTACGGCTTCCTGCGCTTCTCGCTACCGATGTTCCCTGTGGGCTCCGAGGTGCTGGGCACGTTCGTGCTGTGGATCTCAGCCATTGCCATTGTCTACACCTCGCTGGTGGCCTTGGCGCAATCCGACATGAAGAAGCTGATCGCGTATTCGTCGGTGGCCCATATGGGCTATGTCACGATGGGCATTTTTGCGGTGAACCAGCAGGGTATTGACGGCGCGATTTTCCAGATGATCAGCCACGGCTTTATCTCCGGCGCGCTCTTCCTCTGTGTGGGCGTGATCTATGACCGGATGCACACCCGCGAGATCGACGCCTATGGCGGGCTCGTCAACAAGATGCCGGCCTATGCTCTGATTTTCATGCTGTTCACCATGGCCAATGTCGGCTTGCCGGGCACCTCCGGGTTCATCGGGGAATTTCTGGTGCTGATGGGCGTCTTCCAGGTCAACACCTGGGTCGCGATGATCGCCACGACGGGTGTGATCCTGTCGGCGGCCTACGCGCTGTGGCTTTACCGCCGCGTGGTGATGGGCGACCTGATCAAGGAAAGCCTCAAGAGCATCTCCGACATGACCACGCGGGAGCGCGCAATCTTTGCGCCACTCGTCGTGATGACGCTGCTTCTGGGCGTCTACCCGTCGCTTGTGACCGACATCATCGGGCCAAGCGTTGGCGCGTTGATTACCAATTATGACACGGCGGTGCTTGATAGCGGCATCGCGACGGCTGTGGCCGAGAACTGAGAGAGCGACCCATGATCCAGGCTGATCTGAATGTTGTCCTGCCGGAGGTGATCCTCGCGGTCTATGCGATGATCGCGCTGTTGGCGGCGGTCTATACGACCAAGGACAAGGCCGCGCCCATCGTGCTTTGGGTGACGGCGGGCGTCTTCGTGTTGCTGGCCGGGGTGATCGGCTTTGGCGGCTCGGGAGAGACAACGGCCTTTGGCGGGGCTTTCGTGGATGACGCGTTCTCGCGCTTTGCCAAAGTGGCTATCTTGCTGTCAGCGGCGGCGATATTGATCCTGAGCCAAGACTTCATGACCCGCCACGGGCTGTTCCGGTTCGAATACCCGCTGCTGGTCGCCTTGTCGGTGGTCGGCATGATGATGATGGTCTCCGCCGGGGACCTGATGGCGCTCTATATGGGGTTGGAGTTGCAATCGCTGTCGCTTTACGTGGTCGCCGCCCTGCGCCGCGACAGCGTCAAATCCACCGAGGCCGGTTTGAAATATTTCGTCCTTGGCGCGCTGAGCTCCGGTATGCTGCTTTACGGCTGTTCGCTGGTCTACGGTTACGCGGGCACGACGCTCTTTTCGGGCATCACCGCCGCTGCCGAAGGTGGCATTGGTCTAGGCCTGCTCTTTGGTCTGGTCTTTGTGGTCGCGGGCATGGCCTTCAAGGTCTCCGCCGCGCCGTTCCATATGTGGACGCCGGACGTCTATGAGGGCTCGCCCACGCCGATCACTGCCTTCTTTGCCACCGCACCCAAAGTCGCCGCGATGGGGCTGTTTGCCCGTGTGGTGCATGATGCCTTTGGGGGTGCCGTCAGCGATTGGAGCCAGATCGTGGCGTTCCTCTCCGTGGTCTCCATGTTCCTTGGCGCGGTTGCGGCCATTGGCCAGCGCGACATCAAACGGCTGATGGCCTATTCCTCCATTGCCCATATGGGCTTTGCTTTGATGGGGCTGGCCGCAGGCACCGCCGAGGGCGTGCAGGCGATGCTGGTCTATATGTCGATCTATGTGGTGATGAATGTCGGCACGTTTGCCTTCATCCTGTCGATGGAGAAAGACGGCCAGCCCGTCACCGATATCGACGCGCTGCAAAACTATTCCAAGCACCAGCCGGGCCGCGCTCTGGCGATGCTGGTCTTGATGTTCAGCCTTGCGGGCATCCCGCCGATGGTGGGCTTCTTTGGCAAATACTATGTGCTGCAAGCCGCCGTTGATGCGGGGCTGGCATGGTTGGCGGTGGCCGGTGTGATCGCCTCCGTGATCGGGGCGTATTACTATCTGCGTATCGTCTATTACATGTATTTCGGCGAGGACCGGGAGGCCTTGGATAGCGCCATGCCACCTGTGGGCTGGGCGCTTTTGATGGGCTCGGCGGCCATCATGGTGCTGGGGGTGATCAACCTGTTTGGCATCGAGGCCCCGGCACTCGCGGCAGCGCAAGCTCTTGTCAACTAGCTGGCCGCAAGGCTACGGGCTCATCGCGCTCGACCAAACCGACAGCACCATGGCGGAAGCCACGCGCCGCGCATCCGATATTGCGGGGCCGACATGGATCATGGCGCGCCACCAAACGGCGTCGCATGGGCGGTGCGGGCGGGCTTGGTTTCATCCCAATGGCAATTTCGCAGCCACGCTCGTGTTGCGCCCGACGGAGCCGCCGCAGGTCGTGGCGCTGCGCTCCTTTGTGGCGGCCCTGGCGCTGTTTGACAGCTTCGCAGCACTCACCGGCAGGCCGGAGGCCTTCGCGCTGAAATGGCCCAATGATGTGTTGATGCATGGCGGTAAGCTGGCGGGCATCTTGCTGGAAAGCAGCGGGGCGCAGGGCAGGCTGGACATGCTGGCCATCGGGATCGGCGTGAATTTGGCCGAGGCCCCTGAGCCTGCGGCTCTTGAGCCACGCGCGGTTGCTCCCGTTGCCTTGGGGGGCGACATCAGCCAAGACGACTTCCTGACCGAGCTGGCCCATCACTACGCCGCATGGGAGGCCCGCTTTGCCACTTACGGCTTTCCCCCGGTCCGCGACGCATGGCTGGCCCGCGCCGCCCGTCTGGGGGAGGTCATCACCGCCCGCATGCCCGCCCGCGAGGTCACAGGCACGTTTGAAGACGTGGATAGGGACGGAAACCTGATCCTGCGCACCGCCAAGAGCGTCGAGGTCATCCCGGCCGCGGATGTGTATTTTTGACCTTTGCCCGAAACCGGTTTACTGCGGCAGGTAACATGACAAAAGGCGAGACCCATGCTGCTGGCAATTGACTGCGGGAACACCAACACCGTGTTCTCCATATGGGACGGGGAGCGTTTCATCTTCTCGGGCCGCACCTCCACGGAGTGGCAGCGCACGGCGGATCAGTATTACGTCTGGCTGACGTCTTTGATGCAGTTCCAGAAGGTCGATGTGGAGATCACGGAGGTGATCGTCTCCTCCACCGTGCCGCGCGTGGTGTTCAACCTGCGGGTTTTCTCAGACCGCTATTTCAACTGCCGCCCCTTGGTGGTTGGCAAGGAGGGCTGCGCGCTTCCCGTCGATGTGCGCGTGGACGAAGGCACTGCTGTTGGGCCGGACCGGCTGGTCAACACGGTGGCGGGGTTTGATCTCTTTGGCGGCGACTTGATTGTCGTCGATTTCGGCACGGCCACCACCTTTGACGTGGTGGCGCAAGACGGGGCCTATATTGGCGGCGTGATCGCGCCGGGCGTGAACCTGTCGCTGGAGGCGCTCCACAATGCCGCCGCGGCCTTGCCGCATGTGGACATTACCAAGCCTCAGGCCGTCATCGGTACCAACACGGTGGCCTGCATGCAATCGGGCGTGTTCTGGGGCTATATCGGCCTGATCAAGGAGATTACCGCCCGCATCAAGGCGGAGCGGGACCGGGAGATGAAGGTGATCTCCACCGGCGGGCTTGCGCCCTTGTTCCAACAATCCGATACGCTATTTGACGAATTCAATGATGACCTGACCATGCATGGTCTGGTGGTCATCAACAGCTACAACAGAAAGCAAAAATAATGGCAGCAGAGCGGCTGATTTACCTGCCCCTTGGTGGGGCGGGCGAGGTGGGCATGAATATGTATGTCTACGGGTACGGCAGACCGGGCAAGGAGCGGTATATCCTTGTGGATATGGGTGTGACCTTCCCTGACATGGACGGCACACCGGGGGTTGATCTGATCTTTCCCGACATTGACTGGCTGGCCGAACGGGTGGACCGTCTGGACGCCATCTTCATCACCCATGCGCATGAAGACCATGTGGGCGCGCTGGGGCATCTTTACCCGCGGCTGACAGCACCCGTTTATGCGCGCAAGTTTACCGCCCATATTGGCCGGCTGAAGATGGAAGAGCACGGCTATAACGGCTCTGAGATCACCACGGTCGGCCCCATGCCCGAGATGACAGAGGCGGGGCCGTTTAAAGTCGGCTTCATGCCGATTTCGCACTCGATCCCGGAAAGCTCCGCGCTGATCATCGACACGCCGGAGGGCCGCGTGGTCCATACGGGCGATTTCAAGATCGACGAGACGCCGGGGCTGGGCGAGCCGTTTGATCTGGAGGCTTGGGGCAATCTGGGTCCCGTCAAGGCGTTGGTCTGCGACTCGACCAATGTGTTCTCCCCAGACGCTGGCCGCTCTGAGGCCACGGTTGGTCCCGAGATCGAGCGCGTGGTGCGCGAGGCCTCCGGCATGGTGGTGGCGACGACGTTTGCCTCGAACATTGCGCGGGTGAAGACGCTGGCGGATGCGGGCGTGGCGGCGGGGCGCTCCGTCGTGCTGCTGGGCCGGGCGATGAAGAAGATGATCGGCGCGGGCGTCGAGACAGGGTTGATCAAGGATTTCCCGGCCACGATTTCTGCGGAAGAAGCCCGCGATATTCCGCGTGACCATCTGATGCTGCTGGCCACCGGCAGCCAGGGGGAGCGGCGCGCGGCCTCTGCACAGCTGTCGCGGGGTAAGTATCTGGGCTTACAAATGAAGGCGGGGGACACGTTTATCTTCTCGTCCAAGACCATTCCGGGCAACGAGGTCTCCGTTGGGCGTATCACCAACGCGCTGTCGGAGATGGATGTGGATGTGATCGACGACAAGATGGCCGCCATTCATGTTTCGGGCCATGCGAACCGGCCTGACCTTAAGAAGATGCATGAGCTGACGCAGCCTCAGATCCTGATCCCGATGCATGGCGAGCACCGGATGCTGCGCGAGCATGCCAAGCTGGGCGATGCGGGCGGGATTGCCTCGATGATCGCGCCCAATGGCACCATGGTGTCGCTGTCCGGCAACCGGCCAGAGGTGGTCGAGTTTGTGGAGACGGGGCGTCTCTATCTCGACGGTTCGGTGCAGGTGGGCGCCTTGGACGGCGTCGTGCGGGACCGCATTCGGATGGCTTTGAACGGGCAGGTTGTCATCGGCATCCTGATCGACGAGGAGGACGAGCCGCTGACAGATGCCTGGGCGGAGCTGCGGGGCTTGCCTGAGGTCGGCCAGTCGCGGGCCCCGTTGCAGGACATTCTGGAGCAGGAGGTCGGCCAGTTTCTGGGCCGGGCTGATAGCAAGACAGTAGCTGATGACGCCAAGCTTGAGGAGCAAATCAAGCGGATCGTGCGGCAGGTGTCCCAAGGCGAGATCGGCAAGAAGCCGGAGGTCGTGGTCCTGATTTCAAGGCTCGCGGCCTGAACGGCGACGCATGCGTCGTATATTGGTAAGGTTTTGATACCAATAGGCTTTCCTAATTCTGTTTACGCAAATTTAACCCGTGATTTTGCCCTTTAGAGGGTGACATCGCGGGCGGCGTGCTTATGTGCAAGATGGTCAGACAAGGCCATCACATTTGCATGAATGGAGGGGCCTGAAATGCCTGATCCGCGAAAGCATGTCGTCATCATCGGGGCCGGTTTTGGAGGTCTGAGTGCGGCCAAGGAACTGGCCAGCGCGGCGGTGGAGATCACCCTAATCGACAAACAAAATCATCACTTGTTCCAGCCCTTGCTGTATCAAGTCGCCACAGCTGCCCTGACCCCGGCGGAGATTGCGGTGCCCATTCGCGCGGTGCTGCGCGACCAGAGCAATTTGCAGGTCGTCATGGACGAGGTCTGCAACGTTGATCCACAAACGATGGAGGTGATCTGTGCCAGCGGCGCGCGGCACAAATATGACGCGCTGATCATCGCCACGGGCGCGCAACACAGCTATTTCGGCAATGACGGCTGGGCGGCGCATGCGCCGGGGCTCAAGACGTTGCAGGACGCCTACCAGATGCGGGAAAAGCTGCTCTTTGCCTTTGAGCAGGCGGAGCTGCTGGTCAAAAGCGACCCGGAGAAAGCCAAGGCGTATCAGAGCTTTGTCGTGATCGGCGCGGGGCCCACGGGGGTTGAGCTTGCAGGGGCTGTCAGCGAGCTGGCGCGCTCCGTTGGCTCTGATTTCCGCGCGCTCGATCCGGCGCAGACCCGCGTGGTGCTCATTGAGGCCGGGGACCGTGTCTTGCCGGGTTTTGCGCCAAAACTGTCCCAGCGAGCCTTGCGCGATCTTGAGGGGCTCGGTGTTGAGGTGCGGCTGAACACCCGTGTGACGGATATCGCCGCAGGCGAGATCACGACTGATGGCGGCACCATTAGGGCCGAGAATTGTATTTGGGCGGCGGGGGTTCAGGCCTCACCGGCGGCGCACTGGTTGAGCGTGGAGGCTGGCCCGTCGGGCCATGTTGTGGTCGATGAGACGCTGCGCCCCGTAGGGTCCGCTTCCGTCTATGTGATTGGTGACACGGCAAAATATGCGCCAGAGGGGAAGGCTTTGCCGGGGGTGGCACCGGTCGCCAAACAGATGGGCGCTTATGTCGGCAAGCGACTGGCAGCTGAAGCGCGCGGCGCGGTGTTGGCCCGAGGTTTTCGCTACAAGGACGTGGGCTCCATGGCCACGATCGGGCGGAACCGGGCTGTCGCCGATCTCTTTGGGCTGAAGGTCACGGGCTTTATTGGCTGGCTGCTTTGGGGGGCCGCGCATGTGTATTTTCTGATTGGCTTCAAGAACCGGCTGTTCGTGGTGCTGCATTGGCTCTGGGCCTATGTCACATGGCAGCGTGGCGTGCGGCTGATCATGCACCGCGATCCGGTCAAGCCGGGCTAGGCGCTACTTCGCTTCGGTGCAGTCCACGTCAAAAATCACGGTTTGCGCGGTGAAGCCTTTGGCCTTGATCGTGCCGCCAGCCAGATAGGCGGCGAAGCGCATGCCATTGCCTGCGGGGAACCTGTCGACGGCCTCGGCGCTGTCATCGACCATCAGATTGATGGTCTTGCCGGTGTCGTCAAAGCTCATCATGTCGGCAGAGAAAAGATTGGTGTTCACCAGATTGCGCCTGTCGCGGTTGGCGGGGTAAATCGCAAGAACGCCGCCAAATTCGGGCAGCTCGGTTTTGCGATATAATCCCTTTGGAACCTCCACTCTGCGTTCGTGGATTTCGAGGTTCAGCACCTCCGTGCGGTCGCCGGTGATAAAGGTCACATCGCCCATAAGGCAGTCTTTGTCCTGAGCTTGCGTGGCGCTTGCGCAGATCAAAGTGATCAGGGCGGCATGAAGGGCAGGGCGGCGCATTTGGGGGTCTCCTCGTCTGATGGTCAGGCAAGGATGGCGCTTGAATTGGTCGGTTCTAAGGCAGGGGGGCGGCAGTCCGGGGAAGGATGCCGCCACTTGCTATTCCGTGCGGCGTTCTTCGAAACTTTTCTCGATGAAGCCGGGCAGGTGATCGCCAAGGCCCACGACTTTCGGGCCACGATCCTCGTTGCGCCCGCGTCCACGACCACCACGGCTGCGTTTCTCTTCGCGTGGCTTGTCTTGCTTTGGCGCGCGGCGCTCCTCGGTTTTTGGGGCTTCTGCCGTCGCTTCGGGCTCTGGCTGCGGGGCGCTCTGCGTTTCCTCAGCGGCATTTTTCGACTTGGAGGAGCGGCGTGACCGGGAGCGCGATTTGGTTGGCTTCTCTTCCTGCGCTTCCGGCTTTTCAGGGGCCGCGTCGGCGGGTTTGACCATGCCGGTTTCGCCACGTGGAATGGTGGTCTCAATAAGGCTTTCGATGCCCGCCAGCAGCTTGTCATCCTTGGGCGTCGAGATCATCATTGCCGTCCCGGACCGCCCCGCGCGACCCGTGCGGCCAATGCGGTGCACGTAATCTTCGGAATGGCTGGGGACGTCGAAGTTGAACACGTGGCTGACATTCGGGATATCAAGCCCGCGCGCGGCCACATCGGAGGCCACAAGGAAGCGCAATTTGCCGTCCCGGAAGCCGTCCAGCGTGCGCGTGCGGTAGGATTGGTCGAGATCGCCATGTATCGGCTCCGCGTCGTGGCCGTGCTTTTTCAGCGATTTGGCGACGGTGTCCACATCCACTTTGCGGTTGCAGAAGATGATGCCGTTGGTGACTTTTTCGCCTTCCTGATCAATGAGTTGGCGCAGGAAGTCGCGCTTTTTCTTGCCCGTGTCGCGGCCCGAGGCGGGGATTTCATAGACCAGCTGCGTGATCGTTTCCGACGTGGTGGCCTGACGGGCAACCTCGATCCGCTCGGGGTTGGACAGGAAGGTGTTGGTGATCCGCTCGATCTCCGGGGCCATGGTGGCGGAGAAGAACAGGGTTTGGCGGGTGAACGGTGTCAGGCCGAAAATCCGCTCGATATCGGGGATGAAGCCCATGTCAAGCATCCGGTCGGCCTCGTCGACCACCATGACTTTCACGTCTGTGAGGATCAGTTTGCCGCGCTCGAAATGGTCCAGCAGGCGGCCCGGCGTGGCGATCAGCACGTCGACGCCTTTGTCGATCAGCTGGTCCTGCTCCTTGAAGGAGACGCCGCCGATCAGAAGCGCTTTGGTCAGCTTGGTGTATTTTGCGTAAAGATCGAAGTTCTCGGCCACTTGGGCGGCCAGCTCGCGCGTCGGGGCCAGCACAAGGGAGCGCGGCATGCGCGCACGGGCGCGGCCGCGGTTGAGCATCGTGATCATCGGCAGCGTGAAACTGGCGGTCTTGCCGGTGCCTGTCTGGGCAATGCCAAGGACGTCGCGCCCCTCAAGGGCAGGCGGGATGGCCCCGGCCTGAATAGGGGTGGGCTGCGTGTAGCCGACCTCGTCAATGGCTTTAAGCACCTTGGCGTGCAGTTTCAGGTCTGAGAATTTTGTCATGTGTTTCCAAATAGGTGCAGCGCGAAGCTGCAGTGATTTGGGACGCTGGTTCCAACGCGTCCCTGCGTCGGCCTGGGGACGTTTTCCACAGGTACGCTGCATGTAGTGCGTTTGGGCCGCAGGGTCAATCAAGCAAGGCAAATCACGCAGGTTTGGGACAGATTAGCCACTGATTGGAAACTATAGATGGTTCCAGGTCAGATTGTGGTGATTAAAGCCTGCCTCAATGGTGGGTTTGACCACTTTGAAATAGGGCGACAGGTCGAAATCGCGCGGCGTGAACAGCGAATGGTGCCGGATATGGAGGATCTCATCGGCCTGTTGCGGTTCGGTGTTGATCTCCACGGTGGGCAGGATGGGGTAGGCCACCTTCTGGAAGGCCTCGGCGATCAGGCTGGAGCAGATGGCCCGCGTTGGATCGCCTGATCCCAGCGCCAACATGCGGCGTCGAAAGCGGCGCGGCACGGGCGGTTGCGGCAGCAGGTAGCGGGCCAGATCGACGATGTTCTTGAGGTCATAAACCCGCCCAAGGCTTTGTTCCATATGGGAGATCACCTCGTTGAGATCCTCAGGCGTCAGGCCAACGGGGCGACAGATGCGGGTGTTGAATTCGTCGTATTTGGTCAACGGCACATGGATGACGCCATGCTGCAAGTCAGCCTCGATCAGAGAGCCGTCTGGATGCTCGCCCACGAATAATGCGGCGTGAGACCATGTCGAATTGGTGAGGTATTTGATCGCCTTGGAGGCACGGGAATTGCCTTCGACGAGCAGCACGTCTCCGGGCTGCAAGGTGGCGCAGAGCATGCGCTGGTCGGTGACGGAGAACGGCATATAGTCGCCCGAAGGGCGTTCCAGATAGGCGGCGATGCCGCGGCCAAGGCGCGTGCTGATACTGTTCATGTGGTCACGCTACCGTAACGCGAATGTAACTGTTTTCACATGGCCGTGGGGTGCAGGTGACCGGCTAGACCATCATTTCTTTTGTGTTGGACAAGGTCACATCCGGATAGTCGCGCACCACGCGGTCGATATCCCATTGCAGGCGGGTCAAAAACACCACGTCGCCGTCATTGTCGTGGCTGATATGTTGTTGGTTGGCCGCGATGAACTTGTCCACTGCGGGTTTGTCGCCAGTGACCCAGCGGGCAGAGGTGAATTGCGAGGCCTCAAAGCGCACGGGCAGGCCGTATTCCAGCTCGATCCGGCTGGCCAGCACTTCGAATTGCAGCGCGCCGACGACGCCGACGATAAAGCCTGACCCAAAGGCCGGTTTGAAGACTTTGGCAGCCCCTTCCTCGGCGAATTGCATCAGCGCTTTTTCCAGATGCTTGGCTTTCAGCGGATCGCCCGCGCGGCAGGTCTGCAACAGCTCCGGCGCGAAGGAGGGGATGCCCGCGACCCGCAGCGCCTCGCCCTCGGTCAGCGTGTCGCCAATGCGCAGCTGGCCGTGGTTCGGGATGCCCATGATGTCGCCCGCCCAGGCCTCCTCGGCCAGTTCGCGGTCGGACGCCAGAAACAGCACCGGATTGGAGATCGCCATCTGCTTTTTCTCGCGCACATGGGTCAGTTTCATGCCGCGTTTGAAATGGCCCGAGGCCAGCCGCACGAAGGCCACGCGGTCGCGGTGTTTGGGGTCCATATTGGCCTGCACCTTGAACACGAAGCCCGCGACTTTCTTTTCATCGGGTGCGATCTGGCGCGGCTCGGCTTTTTGGGGCTGCGGCTGGGGGCCGTAATCGGCGATGCCCTGCATCAGTTCCTGCACACCGAAACTGTTGATTGCGGAGCCGAACCAGATCGGCGTCATGGTGCCATCGAGCAGGGCTTGATGGTCCAGCTCGGGCAAAAGCTCCTTGGCCATCTCGATCTCTTCGAGGAATTTTTCCAACAGGGCGGCGGGCACATGTTCGGCCAGCTTGGGGTCATCTAACCCAGAAATTTCAATGCTTTCCGCGACTTTGTTGCGATCTGCGCGGTCCATCAATTCGAGCCGGTCGCGCAGCAGATCGTAGCAGCCCATGAAGTCGCGCCCGACGCCGATGGGCCATGAGGCGGGGGTGACGTCAATCGCAAGGTTTTCTTGGATTTCGTCAATGATTTCGAAAGTATCGCGACTTTCGCGGTCCATTTTGTTGCAAAACGTCAAGATTGGAAGGTCGCGCAGACGGCAAACTTCGAACAGTTTCTGGGTCTGGCTCTCGACGCCCTTGGCTCCGTCGATGACCATCACGGCAGCGTCCACAGCGGTAAGCGTGCGGTAGGTGTCTTCCGAAAAATCGGAGTGGCCGGGCGTGTCGACAAGGTTGAACCGGTAGCTGTCATAGTCAAACGACATGGCGGAGGCGGAGACGGAGATGCCGCGGTCTTTTTCCATCTGCATAAAGTCAGAGCGCGTGCGCCGCGCTTCGCCCTTGGCGCGCACCTGACCCGCCATTTGGATGGCGCCCCCATAGAGCAGGAATTTCTCCGTCAACGTGGTCTTGCCCGCATCGGGGTGGGAGATGATGGCGAAGGTCCGGCGCCGCGCGATCTCGGGCGGCAGGACGGGTTGATTTGAGGCGCGATCTGGCATGGGGCCGCATATAGAGACACCCGGTGGGCAGTGCAATCGCGCAGCAGGGTGCGTGCCGGGCTAAAGCCGTCCGGATTGGCGCAGCAGGTTGACCGCGTCTGCAGTCTCCAGCGAGATGCGGCTGGGCTTCGGGGTTGCGCCAAGCAGGTCGGGAAAGACCTGCAAAACCTCGCGGGCCACATCTGCGGGCAGCTCGGCTAGACGCTCCGGGGCCATGAACAGGCTTTCTGTGGGTATGCCTTCGGCGTAGATGACCTGATGGTCGTCAAAGACCAGCTGCGTGTATTCCGCAAAGCCGCCTGAGCGAATGTAGATCGTGTCGTCATTGACCAGATCGGCGGCGCGGATAAGCACATCTTTGGAGCCGATCATAACCTCAGCCCGCCAGTCAGAGATCATCATTCGGTGTTGCTGGCTGAGCATCAGCTCTTGCGAGTTGCCCAGCGCGTTTTGCTCGATCACCACCGGGGCGAAGGCGCCCACGGCGCGAACCGTGCGTTTGCCAACCCATTTGATCGGCTGCGGCCCGTTATCGCGGGTCAAAAGGCGGATGCCGGGGCTGAGCTCTTCGACACAGCGCTGCGCGCCGCTGGCGAGGGTCATGCGGGTCCCGCGGCCAAAGGACAGACCGCCCAGCTGCGTGCCGGGCAGGTCGGTGGGATCGGCCTCCAATTTGATCAGCGTGTAAGGCGTCGCGGGCTCGATCGGGGTGGTGGCGTAAAGGTAGTAACGCGGCGCGGGGCGGTCACGGGTGATCACCGTGCAGGCGATCACGTAAGCCTCCAGCGGGACGCCGATCTGGGTCATGAAGGTCAGCCGTGCGGACAGGGTGGCGGTGATGCCCGCGGGCTCCGCCATGCTGCCGGGCAGAGTGCTGAAGATGGGTTTGCGGCTTTTGGCCGATGTCTGGCGCAGCGCCAGCGTGGTTGGCTGGGCATGGGCGGCCAAACTGTAGGTGTCGCCCAGGCAGGGCGGTGCGAGGCCGCCAACCGCGTCGCCGTGATGCACGCCTAGCGTGACGCGAAACAGGTCTGCGTCGAACACGGCGAGCGTGTGCATGGCGTGATGTTCGGGTGCGGGCAGGTGGGACATTTTTGACAGCTCACTACATAACAATGCGCCGCGCGGAAGCGCGCCAGCGGACGAGCAGACCCTTCCCCAGGCTGTGTCGCTGGCGCGCTCCGTCGCAGCACACAAACAATCTACGGGGCGGATGTGATCAAAAACGGTCACCTAAGGCGGCGTCTTTGGGGCATTTCTGCGAGAAGGGCTTCGATTGGGAAACAAAGGCGGGTCTGGCTGGGGATTGTCTGAGTTTGCTGGATAACCGGCCCGACACCCCGCCCGGACCAGTGCTTTGCAGGCGAATCGCAAAACCGCGCTTTCGCATCGGCGCTGCGGGATGCTACGCATGTCGAAACACAAGCTAGGAGACGTCTGACATGGATTTGGGAATTGCGGGCAAACGCGCCTTGGTATGTGCCTCGAGCAAAGGCCTGGGGCTGGGCTGCGCGGAGGCTTTGGCCGAAGCAGGCGTGCATTTGGTGATGAACGGGCGCACGCAGGCCTCGTTGGACGCGGCCGTGGCGGACCTGAAAGGCCGGTTCGACGTAGAGATCACCGGCGTGGCCGCCGATGTGACCACCCCTGAGGGCCAAGCGGAGGTTTTGGAGGCCGCGGGCGCGATAGATATTCTGGTCACCAACGCGGGCGGGCCGCCTCCGGGGCTGTGGTCGGATTGGGATCGCGACGACTTTATTGCGGCCCTTGACGCAAACATGCTGACGCCGATTGCGCTGATGAAAGCCTGCCTGCCGGGCATGATGGAACGGGGCTGGGGCCGGGTGGTCAACATCACCTCGCAATCGGTCAAAGCGCCGATCCCCGCCTTGGGGCTGTCCAATGCCGCGCGCACCGGGTTGACGGGTTATGTCGCAGGCACCGCGCGGCAGGTGGCCCCATCGGGCGTGACGATCAATAACCTGATGCCGGGCATTCATGCCACGGATCGGGCCACGCAGCTCGATGGCGGTGTGAGCCGGGCGCAGAATATCTCCATCGAGGAGGCGCAGGCGCAGCGCGAGGCCACCATCCCCGCCCGGCGGTACGGCACGCGGCAAGAATTTGGCGCAACCTGCGCCTTCCTGTGCTCGCAGCATGCGGGCTTCATCGTGGGCCAGAACGTGCTCTTGGATGGTGGGGCGACGAACGCGACGATTTAAGCCGAACGCTGCGCGGCCTGCTCACATCTGCGTCAGCAGACGTTTGGGGGTCGCGCAGTGGTTTTGCTTGGGGTAAATCGGCGGAGCAATGCCCCAACCAACGGATCCCCTCACATGATCAGCCTCTCAATCATCGGCGCTTTCGCCGCGATTATCGTTGTCTCATTCCTCGTGGCCCCACGCCGCGCAGGGGTGGAGGGGTTTTACTCCGGCCAGATCAGCGGGCAGGCACCTGGCCTGATGGTGCTGGTGCTGAGCCAGGTGACCACGTGGATTTTCGCCCGTTCGTTGATGAATTCGGCTATTCTGGGCTATTTTTACGGCTTCCCCGGCACCTTGGCCTATGCGGCCTATTACCTGTCCTTCCTCAGTGGCGGCTACATTATCGCGCAGCTTAGATTGCGCGGGGCGTCCTCGGTGCAGGACTGGCTGGGGGCGCAGTTTGGCGGCATGGGCACGCGCAGCTACAATCTGGTCATCGCGCTGCGGCTTTTGTCCGAGGTGTTCGCCAATTTGCTGGTGGTCGGGCTGATTTTCTCGGCGGTGATGCCGGAGGTCGCAGGCGCAGGCACGGCGGCCATCATCATCGTGGCGGTGCTGGGGCTGGCCTATTCGGCATGGGGCGGGCTGTCGGCGGCGTTGCGCACGGATGTGGTGCAGATGCTGGTCTTTCTGGTGATCTTCGGGATCGCGTTTTTGTACCTGATCGCGCTGCCTGAGTTCTCTTTGCAGGCGGTTTTGCAATCGGAGGGCGCCAGCGGCGTGCGGCCCGGCTGGGTGTTGCTGGCAGTGGCGTTGTTGCAGGTGTTCTCCTACCCCGCGCATGACCCGGTGATGATGGATCGCGGCTTTGTGGCGGACAAATGCACCACGCACCGCGCTTTCATCCACGCTTTCTGGCTGTCCACGCTCTGCATCATCGCCTTTGGCTTTTTCGGCATTCAGGCGGCGATCATGGGGGCTGCGTATGAAGGCCAGCTTTTGGGCACATGGGCGGTGATGTTCCCGACATGGGTGTTCATTTTGCTCATGGTCTCCTTGCTGGTCTCAGCGCTGTCGACACTGGATTCGGCACTCAGCTCCGCTGCGCGGCTGGTGGTTGAGGAGCTGTCCTGGGCCCCGCGCAGCCTGACCGGTGGGCGCATCGTAATGGTGGTCTTCATGGCGCTCGGCGGCGCGTTGACGCTGTGGGGCAATGCCACGCTGTTTGACGCGGTGGCGGTCAGCGGCACGGCCTCAATGTTCCTGACCCCAGTGATGGTGGCCAGCTTCATGCTGGACCGGCGCATTGCTTCTTGGGCCTATCTGACCGCCTTTGGCGCGGCGATTGCGGGTGCCTTTGCCTATTTTGCGCGGGACTGGCCCAGCGTGGCAGCGCTGCTGCCCGAGGCGCATAAATATGAGCAGCTCTTGGTGATCTGCGTCGCCGTGCTGCTGGTCGGGTTTGCCGCCGTGCTCGGCGGCTCGCAGAGGGTTGCCCGTTCGAGATAGGGCTGCTAGGCAAAGCCGGGATTTCCGATTGTTTTAATCGGATTAGAGGGCGGCGCGTCAGTGACACCAAGGCTAGAGCTGAAAAACCTGACCATGGCTTACGGCGGCCAGCGCGTCGTGGACGCATTGTCTCTGCGCGTGGCTCCAGGGCAGGTGACCTGCCTTTTGGGCCCGTCGGGCTGCGGCAAATCCACCACTTTGCGGATGATTGCGGGCGTCGAGCAGCAAACCAGCGGAGAGATCTGGGTTGATGGCACCATGGTCTGCGGGCCGTCGCATCGCGACCTGCCGGAGGACCGGCCCATCGGGTTGATGTTTCAGGATTTCGCACTGTTTCCGCATTTGAGCGTCGCGCAAAACGTGGCCTTTGGGATCAAAGGGTCAAAGCAGGAGGTGGCGGATCGCGTCAGCCAGCTTTTGGGCCGCGTCGATATGGCGGGATTTTCAGATGTCTACCCGCATCAGTTGTCAGGCGGGGAGCAGCAGCGGGTCGCGCTGGCGCGCGCGATTGCCACCCGGCCCAAGGTGATGCTGATGGACGAGCCGTTCTCCGGCCTCGACAACCGCCTGCGCGACGGCATCCGCGACGAGACGCTGTCGGTGCTGAAAGAGGAAGGCACGGCGGTGCTTTTGGTGACCCATGAGCCGGATGAGGCGATGCGGATGGGCGACGAGATCGCGCTGATGCGCGGCGGCCGCATCGTGCAGCAAGGCAACCCGTATAACATCTACAATGCGCCGGTCGACAAGGCGGCGGCGGCGTTTTTCAGCGACATCAACGTCATCCGAGGCACCAGCAACGGCGCCTTGACGGAGACGCCCTTCGGCCAATTCCTGACGCCGGGTTTTGCGGATGGCCAACCTGTCGAGATCATCATCCGCCCGCAGCATTTGCGCATAGATTTTGACCGTCAGGGCCGTGGGCCGAACCCGACGCCCTCGGAAGGCACGCCGGCACGTGGCACCGTCAAGCGCGCGCGGTTTATGGGGCGCGAAAGCCTGGTGGAGTTCGAGATGGATTTTGACGGGTCCGTGCTTTCAGCGACGGTGCCTGCGGTGTTTTTGCCCAAGCCCGGCACGGTTCTGTGGCTGACCATGCGGCGCGACAGGTGTTTCGTGTTTGCCGCCTGAGCGGGTTGGTCAGGTCGGGTTTTTGAGTATTTTTGAAGCAGTGATGGCAGGGGCGCTAGCGCGCCACCATCAGCCGTTCGAGCCCGTGGAAATGGTAGATATCGGCGTATTTTGGGGGTTCGGCGAGTTTTAAGCCGGGGCAGCGGGCCCAAAGAATGGGCAGCGCATGGGCGATTTCCATGCGGGCCAGCGGCGCCCCGACGCAGAAATGGATGCCGCCGCCAAAGCTGGTATGGGGCTTGGCTCCGCGCTGCGGGTCGAAGCGGGCGGGGTCGGAATAGACCTTCGGGTCGCGGTTGGCAGCGGCCAGAAGCAATCCGATCTGATCGCCCTTTCTAAAGCTGTGGCCGTGGAGGGAGAGGTCCTCCATCGCGAAGCGGGTGAACATGTGCAGCGGCGGGTCGTGGCGCAGCGCTTCTTCGACAAAGGGCTGTTCGGCGCTGGGGGTGAGCCCTTGCATCAGGCAGGTGCGGGCGGCGTTTCCCAGAGTATGCACCGTGGCCTCATGGCCCGCATTCAGCAACAGGATGCAGGTGCTGATCAGCTCCTCTGTGGTCAGGGTTTCACCGTCTTGCTCAGCGGCAATCAGATGCGTGATCAGGTCGTCGCGCGGCACGCTTCGGCGCTCGGTGATATAGTCGCGTAGGAAGGCGCAGAAGCTTTCGGTGGCCTCCACGGCGGCGGTCTCCATCTGCTTGCTGCGGCCCGCTTGGTACATGCCGACCATGGCATTGGACCATGCCAGAAGCTGCGGGGCCATGTCCTCCGGGACGCCGAGCAGGCGGGCGATGATGATCACCGGCAGCTTGTTGGCATAGGCGTCGAGCAGGTCAAACGCGGTCTCGGAGAAGGCGTCGATGAGGCTGTGGCAGAGCGCGATGATCTCGGGCTCAAGGGCGGCGATGCGGCGCGAGGTGAAGGCGCGCAGAACGAGGCCGCGCAGGCGGGTGTGGCGGGGCGGTTCCAGCTCCAGCATCGAATGGGCCTCGACCGCGTAGAACGGGGCCAGATGCTTGGGGATGTCCAGGCCCAGCGGGGTCTCGCGGCCAAAGCGGCGGTCCCTTAACAGGCCCGCGACCACGTCGTGGCGAGCGCTGACGGGCATGGCGTAGTCTTCCCACCAGACCAGCGGGGCGAGGGGCCGGATATGGTCGTAAAACGGGTAGGGGTCTTGCACAAACTGTGGCTCGGTGGGGGGCTGGGTGACGCGGATCATGCGCCGTTATGTGAAATGGGGATGGTCAAGGCAAGGGGGCTCTGAATATGGTAGGGGCCGAATTTGGAGCCCGGTTCATGCGCCCTCGACTGATTGCCATCTGCGCCTATCTTGCCGCCGTTGCCGCCTTTGGCGTGGTGGTGTGGTGGGTCGCATTGGGGGCCGCGCTTGGCCAGTTGGAGCAGCGCGCGCAGGCCGATCTGTCACTGGCCTCGGACCGGTTGGTCAGCCAGTTGCAAAGCTACCGGGAGCTGGCGGTGCTGCTGGCCGATCACCCCTCACTGGTGCCGCTTGTGACGGGGGGCAGCGGCGATGTGCAAAAGGCGCAGGATGTGCTGTTGAGTGCGGCGGATAAGACGGGCTCGCTTGAGATTGTCTTGCTGAACCAGCGCGGCGCGGTGGTGGCGCAATCGCATCCGTTTGAAAACGTAACGCCGCGCGATCTGGGCCAAACCGCGTTTTTCGAGCGGGCCAGTCAGGGCGGGCTCGGCTCGCTTCATGCCCAGATCGAGGGGACGGGCGTGCGGTCCTTTACCTTTGCCGCGCCGATCTTTGGGATGGACCGCAAATTTGCAGGCGCGGTGGCCGTGTCGCTGGACCTTGAGGCGGTGGAGACCGACTGGCGCGCCTCGCCGACGGTGGTGTTTTTCACCGATGCCTCGGGTGTGGTGTTCGTGTCGAACCGCACCGAGCTTTTGTACCGCAGCCGCGAGCCATTCAACCTGTTGCGGGCGCCGGGCCAGATCGCCTCCCAGCCCTCTGCTGCGCAGCTGACGCCGTTCTTCCCGTTCCGCTCGAATATCTGGGCGGGGGCGGAGATCTGGGCGCAGGACGAGCTGTTATACCTGCCAACCCGGGCGCTGCATGTCACCCAGCCGCTGCCTTTGATGAACCTGCAAGGCGAGATCCTCGCCGATAGTCGGGAGGCCGAGCAGTTGGCGCTGTTTCAAGCCTTGGTGGCAGGCGCGTTGGGCCTAATTCTGGGGGCTGCGATCTTGATCCTGTCGGAACGGCGGCGCGGGTTCTTGCAACGCATCGCGGTGGAGGAGGAGGCCAATGCGCGGCTTGAGGCGCGGGTGGCCAAACGCACCGCCGCTCTTGAGCAGGCCCAGCAAGAGCTGTTGCAGGCCAGCAAGCTGTCGGCGCTGGGGCAGATGTCGGCGGGCATCAGCCATGAGCTGAACCAGCCCCTGATGGCGATCCGGTCTTTTGCCGAAAATGGCGAGGAGTTTCTGCGCCGGGGCAAGGCGGATGTGGCGGGCGAAAATCTTGGCCGGATCAACGAGCTGGCGCGGCGGATGGGCCGGATCATCAAGAACCTGCGGGCGTTTTCCAGACAGGAGCGCGAGCCGTTGGGGCAGGTGGATCTGCTGGCCGCGATTGAGGCGGTGCTGGACCTGTCGGAGAGCAGATTGCGCCATGAAGGCGTCCGCCTGACGCGCGCGATCCCGGAAGGGCCGATTTTTGTGCATGCGGGCGAGGTGCGGCTGCAACAGGTGCTGATCAACCTGATCAGCAACGCGGTGGACGCGATGGAGGACCAGCCTGAGAAGCATTTGAGCCTCAGCGTCACGGTGGAGGATACGGTCTGTGTCTCTGTGCGCGACACTGGGCCGGGGCTGGAGGATGCGGAGAAAATTTTCGATCCGTTCTACTCCACCAAAGAGGTTGGCCGCTCGGAAGGGATGGGGCTGGGCTTGTCGATTTCCTATGGGCTGGTGCAAAGCTTCGGCGGCGATATCAGGGGGCGCAACCACCCTGAGGGTGGGGCCGAATTCACCATCGAGCTGACCCGCGAGCAACCGGCGGAGGTGGCGGCGTGAACGTGGCTCGGGTTTTGCTGGTTGATGATGATGCGGCGGTGCGCGAGGCGCTGGGCCAAACCTTGGAACTGGCTGATATGGAGCCGATCCTGGCCGGGTCTTTCATCGTCGCCAAGGACGTGATCAGCCGCGGGTTTGACGGGGTGGTGGTCACCGATATTCGGATGCCAGGCCGGGACGGCTTCCACCTTTTGGAGCATAGTCAGGCCGTCGACCCCGAGCTGCCGGTGATCTTGCTGACTGGCGAAGGTGATATCCCGATGGCCGTCAAAGGCATGTCGGGCGGCGCGTTTGATTTCCTCGAAAAACCCTGCGCGCCACAGCAGTTTCTGGACGTGGTCACGCGGGCCTCGGAGTTTCGGCGCGGCGTCTTGGCCGCGCGCAATCACAGGACGGCGGCTGAGGCCGGCGATGTGGCCTCCCGGCTGCTTTTGGGTGTGTCCGAGCCTTCCGAGCGGTTGCGCGTTCAGGTGCGCGCCGTGGCGCGCAGTCAAAGCGACGTGTTGATCTGGGGCGAGCCGGGGACGGGGACCTCAAAGGTGGCGGAGGTCATTCATCTGCTGTCGGAGCGATCCAAGCGGGGCTTTGTCAAACGCGCCGCGACAGGTCTGAGCGCGGAGGCGCTGGCGGAGGCATTACAGGCCGCGCAGGGGGGCAGCCTGTTTCTGGACGAGGTGTTTGAGTTGTCTGAGTCCGCGCAGAGGGTGCTCTTGGATCATCTGGAGCAGGGCGGCGGCGCGCGTGTGCTGGCCGCCAGTGATGAGTTGCCAAAGAGCCGGTCTGGACATGCGGAGGGCGCCGCCTCGTCGCTCTTTGCGCAGTTGGACGGCGTCAGCATCCGCATTCCCGCCCTGCGCGAACGCCCGGAGGATATTCCGGTGCTCTTTCGTCATTATCTGGCGATTGCCTGCGAGCAAGCGAACCTGCCGCTGCCCAAAGTGTCGGTGGAGCATATGGCGCGGCTGATGGCCAATCCGTGGCCGGGCAATGCGCGGGCGCTGATGGATGCCGCGATGCGCCACGCGATGGGGCTGCCCGACCGCGACGCCGTGGAACAGCTGAGCCTTGCGGAGCGGATGGCGCAGGTGGAGCGCTCCGTGATCATCGAGGTGCTGCGCGCGCATGGCGGCCATGCCACGGAGACCGCCAAAGCGTTGCAGCTGCCGCGCAAGACGTTTTACGACAAGCTGGGGCGGCACTCGATCCGGCCGGAAGATTACCGCTAGGGCGTCATTTCACGCCAAAAGATGTGCGATTTCCCACACATGTGGCTGGGCGTTACCGGCGCGGTGCCGCTAAACGGAACCATAGCGCGTTGTGACCAAACGGTTTTTGGGGAAATATCGAAAAGCTTTTGGCGGCGGCTTGAGCGGGCATTTACGCCATGAGTATCCTTCCGGCAGGGCGACATTCGCCTGTAACTGATATGTTTCTGGGAGGAACAGCATGAAATTCCTGACAACAACCGCAATCGCTTTGGCCGTGTCGGCCACCGCTGCCATGGCCGCCTGCGACGCGGGCGAAGTGGTGATGAAATTCAGCCACGTCACCAACACCGACAAGCACCCTAAGGGCATCGCGGCCACTGAGCTGGCCAACCGCGTGAACGAAGAGATGAACGGCAAGGCCTGCATCGAAGTGTTCCCGAACTCGACGCTCTACACCGACGAAAAGGTACTTGAGGCGATGCTGCAAGGCGACATCCAGCTGGCCGCGCCGTCGCTGTCGCTGTTTGAAAAATTCACCAAGCAGTTCCGCCTCTTCGATCTGCCCTTCATGTTCAAGGATATCGAAACCGTTGATGCCTTCCAGAACGGCCCACAGGGTCAGGCGTTGAAAGACTCGATGCAGAAACGCGGCATTCAGGGCCTGCAATTCTGGCACAATGGCATGAAGCAATTCTCGGCCAACGTGCCGCTGATCTCGCCAACCGACGCCAATGGTCTGAAATTCCGCGTGCAGCCGTCTGACGTGCTTGTGGCGCAGATGGAAGCGCTCGGTGCCAACCCGCAGAAAATGGCGTTTGCCGAAGTGTACGGCGCGTTGCAGCAGGGCGTTGTGGACGGGCAGGAGAACACATGGTCCAATATCTTTGGCCGCAAGTTCTTTGAAGTCCAGGACGGCGTGACCGAGACCAATCACGGCATCATCGACTATCTGGTCGTGGCCTCCGTGGATTTCCTCGACAGCCTTGAGCCAGACGTGCGCGACCAGTTTCTGACCATTCTGGAAGAGGTCACTGTCTCGCGCAACGCGGCTGCCTTTGAGGTGAACGAGCAGGCCAAGCAGTCGATCATCGGCGCTGGTGGCGAGGTGCGTCAGCTGACCGCCGAGCAGCGTCAGGAATGGGTCGACGCGATGAAGCCCGTCTGGTCGCAGTTCCAGGATGATGTAGGCCAGGAGAATATCGACGCCGCACAGGCTCTGAACGCGGCTGGCTAAGGCGTTCCAAACGACACGAAGCGCGACCGTGGGATCCCCGTGGTCGCGCTTTTTTCTACCAGAATTTTAGGGGGGCAGGGACCGTGTCTGATTTTGTCGACAAGATCGAGGAGAATTTCATCGCGCTTCTTTTGGGGCTGATGACGGTAATCTCTTTCGCCAATGTGGTCGCGCGCTACGCGTTCAATTCAAACATCCTCTGGGCCCTTGAGACGACGCTCTATTGCTTCGCTTGGCTGGTGCTGCTGGGGGCCTCCTACGCGGTCAAAAAGAACGCGCATCTCGGCGTGGATGTGCTGATCAACCTCTTCTCCGAACCGGTGCGCCGGGCGCTGGGTCTGGCCTCGGTGGCGTGCTGCATCGTGTTCTCCTTCCTGATGCTGAAAGGCGCGTGGGATTATTGGTCCATCTTTGCCAATCTGCCGCCCACGACGGGGCGCTATTTCCCCACCGGCTTTGTCGAGAGCTTCCGTGGCCAAGGCTGGTACGAGGTCAACGACATCCCGCTGCCCGCATGGGCGGGCTTTCTTGAGACCGCGTTCAATGACGGTGACGAATACGAAAAAATACCGCGCCTGATCCCTTACGCCGTGCTGCCCTTCTCCATGGGGCTGCTGCTCTATCGCTATTTGCAGGCGGCCTGGGCGATCTGGATCGGCACGTCGGACCGGTTGATCGTCAGCCATGAAGCAGAAGAAGACGTCGCGAATGCGCGTCTCAAAGGGGAGAGCTAAGCCATGGAAATCGTACTCCTTTTCGGGCTGGTCGTCGGCTTTCTGATGATCGGCGTGCCGATTGCGATCTCGCTGGGTCTGTCCTCGGTTCTGTTCCTGCTGTGGTTCTCGGACTCGTCGCTGGCCTCCGTGGCCGCCACGCTGTTTCAGGCCTTTGAGGGGCACTTCACCCTGATGGCGATCCCGTTCTTCATTCTGGCCTCGGGCTTCATGACCACGGGCGGCGTGGCGCGGCGGATCATTCGGTTCTCCATCGCCTGCGTCGGGCATTTGCGCGGCGGTCTGGCCATCGCGGGCGTGTTTGCCTGCATGATGTTCGCGGCGCTGTCCGGCTCGTCACCTGCGACGGTTGTGGCCATCGGCTCCATCGTGATCGCGGGCATGATGAAGGTCGGCTACACCAAGGAGTTCGCGGCGGGCGTCATCGCCAATGCGGGGACGCTGGGCATCCTGATCCCGCCCTCCATCGTGATGGTGGTCTATGCGTCCACCGTCGAGGTCTCCGTGGGGCGGATGTTCCTCGCGGGCGTCATTCCGGGGCTCTTGGCGGGCTTCATGTTGATGGTCACTATTTACATTTTCGCCGTGGTGCGCGATCTGCCGAAAGGCGACTGGATGGGCTGGGGCGAGGTTTTCGCCTCCTTCCGGGCGGCGGCTTGGGGGCTGTTCCTGATCGTCATCATCCTGGGAGGCATCTATGGCGGTATCTTCACCCCAACGGAGGCCGCCGCGGTGTCGTCGGTCTACGCCTACCTGATCGCCACCTATATCTACAAAGATATGGGGCCTCTTTCGACGGCGGAAGGCGAGCCGAACAAAAGCTTCTGGAAACAGCCTTGGACCGCTGTGACGGCCTTGTTCCACGAGGACACGCGCAACACGTTGTTCGAGGCGGGCAAGCTGACGGTGACGCTGCTCTTTGTGATTGCCAACGCGCTGATCCTGAAACATGTGCTGACCGACGAGCAGATACCGCAAAAGATTGCGGGGGCTATGCTGGATGCGGGTTTTGGGCCGGTGATGTTTCTGATCATGGTCAATATCATTCTGCTCATCGGCGGGCAGTTCATGGAGCCGTCGGGCCTTTTGGTCATCGTCGCGCCATTGGTCTTCCCGATTGCCATTGAGCTGGGGATTGATCCTATTCACCTTGGTATCATCATGGTGGTGAACATGGAGATCGGGATGATCACGCCTCCGGTGGGGCTCAACCTGTTCGTGACCTCGGGCGTGGCCAATATGCCGATGATGTCGGTCGTCAAAGCCGCGCTGCCCTTCACAGGCGTGTTGTTCATCTTCCTGATCATCATCACCTATGTGCCCGCGATCTCGACCTTCTTGCCCAATTACTTCATGGGGCCCGAGATCATCATAAAGTGAGACCCAAGATACTCATTTTCAGGTCTAGATAAAATTTCCAGCCCCGCTACTCTGGCGGGGCTGGAGGCGTTTTGGATCCGATCACGTTGACATTGGAGATGGGAGTGGTGCTAGGCCTTCTGGCCTTCACTGTCGGGCTGTTCGTCTCCGAGATTATCCGCATCGATCTGGCGGCTATTCTGGTGATGGTGCTTCTGGGCGCGCTCAGCTACCTGCCGGGGCTTGGCAATCTGGCGGATGTGAACCACCTGTTTGACGGGTTTGCGTCCAACGCGGTGATCTCGATCATCGCGGTGATGATCATTGGCATGGGGCTCGACAAGACCGGGCTGATGTCCAAGGTGGCCGGGCTGATCCTGCGCAAGGGCGGCACCACCGAGGCGCGGATTATACCGATTGTCTCGGGCACTGTGGCGGTGATTTCCAGCTTCATGCAGAATGTGGGGGCGGCGGCGTTGTTCTTGCCGGTGGTGTCGCGTATCTCCGCGCGCACAGGGCTGCCATTGTCGCGGCTGCTGATGCCCATGGGGTTCTGTGCGATCCTTGGCGGGACCATGACCATGGTCGGCTCCTCGCCGCTGATCTTGCTCAATGACCTGATACTGACGGCCAATAATGGCCTGCCCGAAGACCAGCAGATCGCGCCTTTTGGGCTGTTTTCGGTGACCCCGGTGGGGGCGATGCTGATCGTGACCGGCATCTTGTATTTCGTGCTGCTGGGCCGCTGGGTGCTGCCCTCGGTCAGCGACAAGGAGGACGCGACCTCCGGGCAATCCATGCAGGCCTATATGCGCGGGACCTACGGGCTGAACGCGGATATTTTCGAGGTGCTGGTGCCGGAGGGAAATATCCTTGTGGGCCAGACCTTGAGCGACATCATGGATGCCCATCACCTCTATATCATCGGCACGGATTACCGCGGCAAGAAGGTTGTGGCCCCGATGACGGGCACGCGGATCGAGACGCCGTGCAGGCTGGCCGTGCTGGGCCTGCGGCGGGTGGTGGACGAGTTTGCCGATATTTACGGGCTGACCGTGCTGCGCACCCCGGAGCGGTTTGTCGAAGACTTCGCCGCGACCAGCGCAGGCGTGGCGGAAATCGTGGTGCCGCCCACCTCCAGCCTTGTCGGCAAAGCCCCCGAAGAGCTGCGCATCCGGCAAACCTACGGGTTCTCGCTGCTCGCCATTCACCGGGGCGAGGAGGTGCTGAGCCTTGTGGAAACCGAAGAGCATGAAGCCTGTCGTCTTGGCCAACAGGTGCTGCGCTCCGGCGACACGCTGGCGGTGCACACGCCTTGGGACGCGCTGGCGCGGCTGAAATCGGACCGCGACTTTGTGGTGATCACCACCGACTTCCCGCAAGAGGAACTGCGACCCCAAAAAGTGAACTGGGCGCTGGGGTTCTTTGCGATCGCCTTGGTGCTGATCCTGTTTACTGACATGCGCCTGTCGCTTTGCCTTTTGGTGGGGGCGGTCGGCATGATCCTGTCGAAAGTGCTCACCGTGGACGAGGCCTATAGCGCGGTCAGCTGGCAGACGGTGTTCTTGTTGGCGAGCCTGATCCCCTTGGGCCAGGCGGTGCAGGAAACGGGGACGGCGGCGTGGATTGCGCAGCAGATTTTAGTGCTTCTGGACGGCTGGCCGCTTTGGGCCTTGCAGGCAGGGCTAGCCGTGTTGGCCACGGCCTTCACGCTGGTGATGTCCAATGTGGGCGCGACCGTGTTGCTGGTGCCTTTGGCCGTGTCGATTGCCGTCGCAGCGGGGGGCAATCCGGGTTTGTTCGCGCTGACTGTGGCGATTGCCACCTCGAACAGCTTCCTGATCCCGACGCATCAGGTGAACGCGCTGATCATGGGGCCTGCGGGCTACCGGGTGGCGGATTTCGTGAAGGCGGGCAGCTTGATGACGGTGCTGTTTTTGGTGGTGTCGCTGACGGCTTTGAACCTGTTTTATTGAGCGCGTTGCGCGCGTTTGAAGTTTTGTGCTCTTGGGGAGCTTTGCTCCCCGCCACGCGGGCATCCCCTCAGGATATTTCTGAACGAAGAAAGGGCCTTAGGCGTTTTCTAAGGCCGTGATGATGGGGGAGAAGTCTTCGGCTTTGAGGGAGGCTCCGCCGACGAGGGCTCCGTCCACGTTTGACACCGCGAAGATCTCGTCGGCATTGGAGCCTTTCACGGAGCCGCCATAGAGGATGCGGATGGATTTGCCGACGCCCGCGCCGTAGCGTTGTTCGAGCTTGGTGCGGATATAGTCATGCACCTCGCCGATTTGGTTGGTTGTAGGGACCTTGCCGGTGCCGATGGCCCAGACAGGTTCATAGGCGATGACGGTATTTTCCGCCGTCAGCACGTCCGGCAGGGAGCCCGCAAGCTGGCCTGCGATAATGTCGAGCGTGTTGGCGGCCTCGCGTTCTTTCAGGGTCTCGCCGATGCAGACCACAGCGATCAGGCCCTCCGCATGGGCGGCTTTGGTCTTGTTGCGGATCATTTCGTCGGTCTCATTGTGATCGGTGCGGCGCTCGGAATGGCCGGTGAGCACATAGGACGCGCCTGCGTCTTTCAGCATTGCGGCGGAGATGTCGCCGGTATGAGCACCGATTTGGGCCATATGACAGTCCTGCCCGCCAATGGCCAGCGGGTGGTCGGCGGCGGTGACCACGGCGGCGCTGATCAAAGTGGCTGGGGGGCAGATGAGGATATCGACGCCGGGCGTGGGATGGGCGTTGCGCAGGGCGGTGAGTTGAGCCAAAGCATCAGACGTGCCGTTCATTTTCCAATTTCCGGCGGCGAGTTTTCTGCGCATGTGTTCTATCCCTTTTTGCTGGGGGCAAACTGGCAAAGCGGGGCGCTCAGGGCAAGGTGCTTTTAGAGATGCGCCAGAGCACGGCGGGCCAGGGCGCGGGCCTCTTCGGGGTCGTCGAGGCAGGCTTCGGGCAGGGTCCAATAGGGCATGGCGACAGGTTTTTTGCCGTCGCGCTGGTAGGTCCATTGGGTGCAGCCCAGTGCTTTGACCTCCTCGATAAACGCACCCTGAGCCTTGATGTAAAGCGTGCCGTCCGAGTAGAGCAGCGCGAAAATTATGCCGTCAGAATAAAGACATAGCCCGCCCATCATCTTGCGGGTGGTCAGCGTGCCGAGACCGTCGAAGAGCTCTTTGGCGAAGGCGATATCGGCCTCGGAAACGGCCACGCTTTAAGACGGTTTGGCGAAAAGTGTCTCGTCAAACTTGATGCTTTCGCCGCAGCCGCAGGCCTCGGAGACGTTGGGGTTGTTGAATTTAAAACCGCTCTCTAACAGGCTGGTTTCATAGTCAATTTCGGTCCCGAATAGAAACATTTGCGCCATGGGGGCGATCACGACTTTGGCGCCGTCCACTTCGACGGGTTCGTCATGTGGGCCCAGCTCGTCGACATAGTCCATGGTGTATTCCATGCCTGCGCAGCCGCCTTTTTTAACGCCTATTTTCAAAGCCTTATGGCCCTCTTTTGCCATCAGTTTGGCGATTTGCGCGGCGGCGCGGGGGGTGATTTTGACGGGGTTTTCGCCGGGGATGAACATCACATGAACCCCAATTCCAGCTTGGCCTCGTCGGACATCATCTCCATGCCCCATGGGGGCTCCCAGACGAGTTCCACATTGACCTGTTTGACGCCCGCCAAAGGCTCTACCGCTTCGGCGACCCAGCCGGGCATTTCGCCTGCCACGGGACAGCCGGGGGCAGTGAGGGACATCAAGATGTTCACCTCGTTTTCGGTATTGATATCAATGGTGTAGATCAGGCCGAGGTCAAAGATATTGACCGGGATCTCGGGATCATAGACGCTGCGGCAGGCCTCCACGACATTCTCGTGCAAAGGGTGCTCGGTGGAGGACGGCTTGATCAGCGCTGTGCCTTCGAGAGGGGTCTGGTCGTTCATATGTCCGGCATCCTAAAGGGGCGATTGTTGAGTGTTAATGTAGGGATTGTGACCCTGCGCGTCCAGAGGGGCGGGGTCACGAAATTCGGCGTACACACCCCGTACACATCCTGTACACACCCCGTCGTGACACGCGTTCCGCTGCACCGCGCCCAAATCAGAGGGGTTTTGGCGCTATACAAGCGCGCGGCACCCTCCTAGCGTCGCCGATATGAGTGACTCAGATATCCTGGACAGCCGGTATTCCTGGACGCGGTTGGCGGTCTCGCTGGCGATTGCGGTCGTGGGCAATGTGGGCATGTGGGCGATCATCGTGATCATGCCCGCGGTGCAGGCCGAATTTGGCGGCAGCCGCGCGGATGCGTCGCTGCCCTACACGCTGACGATGATCGGGTTTGCGCTGGGCAATTTGTTCATTGGCCGGGCGGTGGACCGGTTCGGGGTGACGGCCTCGCTGATTGGGGCGACGATCCTGCTGACGGCGGGATTTGGGCTGGCGGCGGTGTCGGGCTCGATCCTTGTGCTGTCGCTGGTGCAGTTTCTGATCGGCTTTGGCTCATCCGTCTGCTTCGGGCCGCTGATCGCGGATATTTCGCATTGGTTTTACAAGCGGCGCGGGATTGCGGTGGCGATTGCGGCCTCGGGCAATTACCTCAGCGGTGCGGTCTGGCCGCTGCTTTTGGCGGGCATTCTGGCGGATCAAGGCTGGCGAACGGCGTATATCATCATTGGAGCGGTCAGCTTGCTGACCATCCTGCCGCTGGCCCTGCTGCTGAGACGACGCCTGCCCGCAGAGGCCGAGGCCACGGCGGAGGCGGCCGCGGCCTTGAACCGCCGTTCGGTTCCGTTCAGCTCGCGCACACTTGTTTGGCTCTTGGGGCTGGCGGGGATCGGGTGTTGCGTGGCGATGTCGATGCCGCAGGTCCATATCGTGGCCTATTGCGTGGACCTTGGTTACGGGCCTGCCGTGGGGGCGGAGATGTTGTCGCTGATGTTGATGGGGGGCGTGGTCTCCCGGTTGATCTCCGGGCTGTTGTCGGACCGGCTGGGGGGCGTGATGACGCTGCTCATCGGGTCAAGCCTGCAGATGACGTCGTTGTTTTTGTTCCTGCCCTTTGACGGGTTGGTCTCGCTTTATCTGGTCTCGATGCTGTTCGGGCTCAGCCAAGGGGGCATTGTGCCCGCCTATGCGGTGATCGTGCGGGAGTATTTGCCGGCGCGCGAAGCGGGTGCCAAGGTCGGCTTTGTGATCATGACCACGATTTTGGGCATGGCGATTGGCGGCTGGTTGTCAGGCTGGATTTACGACGTGACCGGGTCTTACACGCTGGCCTTTATCAACGGCATTGGCTGGAACGGGCTGAACGTGGCGATCATGGTGTTCTTGCTGATGCGCTCGCGAACGCGGCGGGCGCAGGTGGCCTAGCGGCGTTTGCGGCTTCTGGGCTTTGGGCTTCCGGGCTTGGGGCGGGCGCGTTTTTCAATCAGATCAAGGAGCATCGCGGCGGTGGATTTGCGTTTCTTCAAAGGCGTGACTGCCGGGCTGGCGGAGACGTCTTGCACGATCAGCTGGCCGTGCTCATGGCGCAGGGTCAGGGCGGCAAAGCCCAACCCAAGCGCGCGGGCGGCGCGCAGTACGGTGGCGCGCTCAGGCTTGGTCAATTTGTGCTGCGGGCTGCGCAGGCGTTTGCCGATTGTGGTGGCGGTGAAGCTGTCCTCGGTTCGAGGGGCGCCCGGCTCTTCTATCGGGATGTGGTGGCGCGCCAGTATCTGGCGGGCGCGCAGCGGGTCTGCGGCGGCGGCCATGGCCTCCGCGCTATTGGGGGCGTAGCTGCCCAGCGCCTCGAACTGGCGCAGCACGGCGAGGTTGTGGCGGGAGGCCTTCATCCGCGCGATGACCGCGTCAAAGCGGGGTAGGGGTGCGTCGTTTTGTAAAATCGCAGGCGTCGTTGGGCTGACATGTGGGGTCAGCGTGGCGGGGTCGAAGGGCTCTACCGTGTGGCCGCGGGCCTCGGCCTCCGCGATCAGCGCGCGGGCGGATTTGGTGCCGGGACGGGCGGTCAGAAGAGCTACGCGGAGGGCGCGGGAGCGCGTCGGCTGGGTTTTCTGCGCGTAAAGGTCGTAGCTGAGATCAGGCTGCTGATGACTTTCGCCGGGCACGACCACGCAGCGCTCCACCAGCGCCATGCGGCCCAGAAGCATGTGATAGGCCATGCCATCGCGGTCGGTCAGCGTGACCTCGATGGGCCAGCTTTGGCCGCCGACTTGCAGCGTGGTTTCGATCACATAGCGCAGCTCCGCCTCGCCATTGGAGGAGGTCACGGAACGGCGGTCTTTCAGCGGCGCAGAGCAGGGAATGGCCAGCTCATAATTGCCGGGTACCGGATGCACGGTGAAGCGGATTTTGGGTTTCTTGGCACTTCCAAAGGGCTCGATATGGGTGGCCGACAGTGCAGAGGTGCGCGCCCCGGTGTCGATCTTGGCCTTGATCGCGGGCAGGCCGAGATCGGGCAGGGCCAGCCATTCCTCCCATCCCAGTTTGATCATGTCAGCGGTCATGTTCGCGCGCCTTTGGTTGCATATGGGCCGGGTTTGGCCCTAAAGGGCAGCCATGAGCAAGCGTTTTTCCTTTACCGTGCATGGCACGGATGGCCGGGCCCGTGTGGGGCAGATTGATACTCCGCGCGGCGAGATCAGGACGCCGGCCTTTATGCCAGTGGGCACGGCGGCGACGGTCAAGGCGATGATGCCCGAGAGCGTGCGCGCGACTGGCGCGGATATTTTGCTGGGCAACACCTATCACCTGATGCTGCGGCCCAGCGCGGAGCGGATTGCCAAGCTGGGCGGCTTGCATCGGTTCATGAACTGGGACCGGCCGATTTTGACCGATAGCGGCGGGTTTCAGGTGATGAGCCTTGCCGATTTGCGCAAGCTGACGGAGGAGGGCGTGGCGTTTCGCAGCCATATTGACGGCTCCAAACATATGCTCAGCCCGGAAAGGTCGATGGAGATCCAGAAGCTGCTGGGCTCCGACATTGTGATGTGTTTCGACGAATGCCCCGCGCTGCCTGCGGACCGGACGCGGATCGCGCAGAGCATGGAGATGTCGATGCGCTGGGCGCGCCGCTCGCGGGAGGCGTTTGGCGAGCGGCCCGGATACGCGCTGTTCGGCATTCAGCAAGGGGGATTGGAGGAGGATTTGCGCGGCCAAAGCGCCGAGGCTTTGCGCGAGATCGGTTTTGAGGGCTACGCGGTCGGCGGTCTGGCCGTGGGCGAGGGGCAGGAGGCGATGTTTGGCTGTCTGGATTATGCGCCCGAGCAGCTGCCGCGCGACAAGCCGCGCTACCTGATGGGCGTTGGCAAGCCGGATGATATCGTGGGCGCGGTGCAGCGCGGGATTGATATGTTTGACTGCGTGTTGCCGTCGCGGTCGGGTCGGACGGGGCAGGTGTTCACGCGGCACGGGGTGGTCAATATCAAGAATGCGCGCCATGCCGATGACCCGCGTCCGCTGGATGAGGATTGCAGCTGTCCGGCCTGCTCAAACTACAGCCGGGCCTATCTGCATCATGTGTTCAAGGCGCAGGAGATGATTTCTTCGATGCTGCTGACCTGGCATAATCTGCATTATTACCAAGAGCTGATGGGGGGCTTGCGCGGCGCGATTGCGGCGGGGGAGTTGACTGCCTTTGTAAAGACGTTCCACGAGACCCGCGCGGGCGGCGATATTGAGCCTTTGTAAAGTCGTTCAGGTCCAGCGCATTTTCTTGCGTGGCAGATGGGCGGCGGTGATGAAGTCGCGCAGGATTTCGATGTCATCCGGCGCGGGCAGCGCGGTTTTGGGGATGATCGACAGGCTGCGCTTGGGGCCGAACAGGAACAGGTAATCCGGCGTCTCTGCATAGCTTTTGAAGAAGGTCCAGGGCAGGGTGCTGTGGCCCTCGGCTGTCTGCGTGGTGATCTGGTCTGGCGCGAATTGGGCGGTGATCGGCGCGCTGTATTTTACCATGCGGCGATAGGCCCTGCGCCAGATCACTGTGCGCGCCCATGTGAGCCCGACGAAAAACACGGCGACAGCGATGAACAGCCAGCCGGTTTGGATGCCGTTTAACAAAAGCACCGGGCCTGCGCAGAGGCAAAGGATCACTACGATCCAGTTGCCGCGATCGCCGATGGCGCGGTAGGCCCAGAGTACGCGGGCGGCGTGCATGAATTCCGCCTCGGTCATAGAATAGGTCAGGGTCAATGGGGCCATGCGCGGCACTCTGGCCGTCTTGGCCGATCAGCGCAATGGCGCGCGTTCAGACGTGTTGCGACAGTGGTTTGCTGATGCCCGCACCCGGCCCGTAGCGTTTGTCGAGCAGGGCCACAAGCCGGTCATGCTGGAAGGACAGCGCGTCGTCAAACCAGCGTTCGATAAGCGAGCCCAGCGACAGGCCGGAGCGTTCCTCGTTGATGATGATGGTGCAGTCGCCCCGGTCTTGCACATCCACGGAGAGGGAGAAAATGCCATCGACCAACGTACCGTCGGCCTCGTTCCCCTCGAAATAGAAACGGCAGAAAGTGGGGGCGTTGCGTTCCAGAAAAGTGATGTCGTAGCGGGCCTGTCCGGTGCGGCCCGCCTTCAAAGTGACCTGCATCGTGTCGTCGTCATCAAGGTCCTCTACGTAGCGCTCGATCTGGCCGGTGCAGTGATCCTCCGGCATGGCGGCACCGGGGATAATATGTTTCCAGACCAGCTTGGCGGGGTATTGTACGTCCCCCGAGAACCGCGTGCGCCATGTGGTGCGTGCGCCAATGAGGCGCGCGAGGTTGGAATGCAGGAAAAACCATGTGGAGGTCAGCACAGCGAAGAAGATGGCCAGCGCCACCAGCGAGGTGAAGACCCCGGCATGGGGCAGGTAGATCAGGCAAAGGGTGCTGATGACCCCCGCAAAACCGGCAATTTCAAGGACGCCGCGCTGTCCGGGGCGGGCTTTGATCATCCCCATGCCGATGAGCACGAAGGCCAGCAGCGCTCCGAAAAAGAAGACCAGGTGACCGACCTGCGTCATGCCCAAGCCGGAGCGGGCGACGACAGCCAGAAACATCGACGCCATGCCGAAGGAGAATACTCCCAGGCGTCTGATTTGGCGTATGAGGATGTTGATCATGCAAGGTCTCGTGTCAGGGTCATGCGCTCTTTATCGACTCAATTCTGGGCGGTCTTAGGGCAGATATCAGAACGAAACATGGCATTTTGCCGATATTGTGGCCGAAGCGGGCCCAATCGCTCTATCGGCGGCGTCATACCGCATGGGCAAAGGGCGTTCCGCGCCAATCGGGTGGTTGAAAGCACTGGCGGCAAGCCCCATTTCCTGTAAAACCAGCCTATGCTGGATGAAAAAACCCAGGGGATCGCCCAATGGCTGCCGCAAAGCGGGGCCAGAGGTAGCTAAAACGCGCCGCGGCGATCTTGCCAAAAAGGAAACGGAATGACCGAGCACCCAACCCAATCCTACCCTGTCCTGCCGCTGCGCGACATTGTCGTGTTTCCGCATATGATCGTGCCGCTTTTTGTGGGCCGCGAAAAATCTGTGCGTGCGCTGGAAGAGGTGATGAAAGACGACAAGCAGATTTTGCTGTCGAGCCAGACCGATCCGGTGGTCGACGACCCGGATGCGGATGGCATTTACCGCATCGGCGTGCTGGCCAATGTGTTGCAGCTTCTCAAGCTGCCTGACGGCACGGTCAAAGTGCTGGTCGAGGGGCGCGCCCGCGTGCAAATCCTTGATTTTGTTGACAACCCTGATTTCTTCGAGGCCACCGCCATTGAGCTGGAAGAGACTTTGGGCGACGCCACCACGCTGGCCGCTTTGGTCAAATCCGTGGGCGAAGAGTTCGAGCGCTACGCCAAGGTGAAAAAGAACATCCCTGAAGATGCGCTGTCTTCGGTGGCCGAAACCGACGCGCCGGACAGTCTGGCTGATCTGGTTGGCGGGCATCTGGGCGTGGAGCTGGACCAAAAGCAGGACCTGCTGGAAACGCTCTCTGTCGCCGAGCGGCTTGAGAAAGTATACGGCCTTATGCAGGGCGAAATGAGCGTTCTGACGGTTGAGAAAAAGATCAAATCCCGCGTGAAAACACAGATGGAGCGCACCCAGCGCGAATATTACCTGAATGAGCAGATGAAGGCCATTCAGAAGGAGTTGGGCGACGGCGAGGACGGCCAGAACGAGGTGGCCGAGCTTGAAGAGCGTGTCGCCAAGACCAAGCTGTCGAAAGAGGCGCTTGAGAAGGTTCAGGGCGAGATCAAGAAGCTGAAAAACATGAGCCCCATGTCGGCCGAGGCCACCGTGGTGCGCAACTATCTGGACTGGATTTTGGGCATCCCGTGGGGTGTGCGCAGCCGCGTCAAAAAGGATTTGGTCAAGGCGCAGGCCGTTTTGGACAATGACCATTACGGGCTGGACAAGGTGAAAGAACGCATCGTCGAGTATCTGGCGGTGCAGCAGCGCTCCAAGAAGCTGAAGGGGCCGATCATGTGCCTCGTCGGACCTCCGGGTGTGGGGAAAACCTCGCTGGGCAAATCGGTCGCACGGGCCACGGGGCGCGAGTTTATCCGCATCTCGCTGGGCGGTGTGCGTGACGAATCCGAAATTCGGGGCCACCGCCGCACATATATCGGCTCCATGCCGGGCAAGATCATTCAGGCGCTGAAAAAGGCCAAGACCACGAACCCGCTGATCCTCTTGGATGAGATCGACAAGATGGGGCAGGATTTCCGGGGCGACCCGGCGTCGGCCATGTTGGAGGTGCTGGACCCGGAGCAGAACGCGACGTTTGCGGACCATTATCTGGAGGTCGAATATGACCTGTCGGACGTGATGTTCCTGACCACGGCGAACTCTTACAACATGCCGGGGCCGCTTTTGGACCGGATGGAGATCATCCCGCTGGCGGGCTACACGGAGACCGAGAAATCGGAGATCGCCAAGCAGCATCTGATCGCCAAACAGGTCAAGAATCACGGGCTGAAAAAGAACGAGTTCGAGCTGACCGATGAGGCCTTGCTGGAAATGATCCGCGTCTACACCCGCGAGGCGGGCGTGCGGAACCTTGAGCGCGAGATCGGCAAGCTGGCCCGCAAGGCCGTCACCAAGATCGTGCGCAAGGAGGTCGAAAGCGTGGTGATCACGCCGGACAATCTGGACGACTATCTGGGCGTGAAAAAGTACCGCTACGGGCTGGCCGAGAAGGAAGATCAGATCGGTGTTGTGACCGGGCTGGCCTATACATCTGTCGGCGGCGAACTGCTTCAGATCGAGGCGCTGCGGCTGCCGGGCAAGGGCCGGATGAAGACCACTGGCAAGCTGGGCGACGTGATGAAGGAAAGCATCGACGCGGCCTCGTCCTATGTCCGCTCAATCTCGCCGCAGATCGGGGTGAAGCCGCCGCGCTTTGACAAGATGGACATCCATGTCCACGTGCCCGATGGCGCGACGCCGAAAGACGGGCCCTCTGCCGGGTTGGCGATGACCACGGCGATTGTCTCCGTGCTGACGCAGATCCCGGTGCGCAAGGATATCGCCATGACCGGCGAGGTCTCGCTGCGCGGCAATGCGATGCCCATTGGGGGCCTAAAAGAGAAGCTGCTCGCGGCCTTGCGGGGCGGTATCAAAACCGTGCTGATCCCGGAAGAGAACGAGAAGGATCTGGCCGATATCCCGGATGTGGTGAAGGACGGGTTGAAGATCATTCCGGTCAGCCATGTCTCGGAAGTGCTGAAACACGCGCTGGTCTCGACGCCCGAGGCGATCGAGTGGGACGAGGCCGCAGAGGAAGCGGCAGCGGCGGCACTGGCTGCGGGCAAAAGCGACGGCGCGGGCGCAGTTGCTCATTAAGCCTCGGGTTTGAAAGAGTTTTTGAAGAGGGCGGCGCGTTGCGTCGCCCTTTTTTCATGGCGACTGGTCCACCGCAGAACCCTTATTCCAGCAGCGCGATCATTGCGTCATAGCCGCATGCGGTCGCATGTTGCAGCGCTGTCACGCCGTCACGGTCGGGAATGGTTTTATCGGCCCCGGCCGCCAGCAGGATGCGCAAGGTCTCCACATGGTCCGGGCCGCCATCGCCCAAGATCACGGCCTCCATCAGGGCGGTCCAGCCAAGGTTGTTGACGTGATCCAGCGGCGCGCCGCCTTCGACCAGATGCGCCACGACGCGGTGATGACCCAGATGGGCCGCAGCGATAAGGGCAGTGCCGTCATAGACGCTGGTGATCAGCGCGGGGCTGTTGCCAAGCTCCATCGCGAGAGCCACGAGATCCGGGTCATCGGCGACGGCTGCAATCGTGACAACATCATAGATACGGTTTTCCAAAGCGTTCATATCAGCCCCACCCGCCGCGAGGGCCGCGACGGCACTGTCTTGCGAAGCGAACGCGGCCACATGGGCCGGAGTGCGCTGGGCGCGGTCGCGGATATCGGGGTCTGCGCCATCGGCCAGAAGACGTTTGATCTCAGCACTGTCGCCCAGATGGGCCGCCAGATGCAGCCCGGAATAGGATGCGATATCCGCCTCGGAGGGAGGGGTTTGCGCCTGCGCCATGCTGGCCTGTGCCAGAAAGGTGGCGGCGATGACGAGACGAAACATGGGGGACCTCCTGAAGATGCCGGGTTGATGGGGCGGGGCCTGATGGGGCAGCGTCAGCGGTCGGCCCTGCGAAAGCAAGCCGCTCCGCGATCACATCTTAGTTGGGGTTCGGCCCGGCGGCGCGGCCGGGGGCTTATCTCTTGCCAAAATCATGCTCCGCCGCCCAAGGCTGAACCAACATGTAGTCGATAAACAGATGCGCCAGCCCGTCTTTGGGGCTGTTGGCGGGGTAGATGGCATAGGCCGCGATGGGGGGCAGTTTCAGGTGCGGAACCAGCTGCACCAACCGCCCGGCGCGGAAGTCGTTGGCCACAAGCGGGTAGGTCTCGATCATGAAGCCCAAGCCTTCATCCACGAATTTTCGGGCCATGGCGAAGTCGTTGCAGGTCGCCACAATGCGCGGGCATGACATGCTTTATGGCCGTGCAGAGGTCTTTTTGTTCAATCCACCAGCTGATGACTAACCCTCTTCTTCCCCCTCGGCGACGGGTTTGATCAACGTGATCTCGCCCGCATCAACGAGCCTTCGGATGGCGGAGGTGAGTTTGCCCATTGCGGCCTCTCCCGGTTTTTTGTCGACGCTGCCCAGCTCCGTGATTTCTTCGCGCAGGGCGTCGGCCATGCGCTGCGACAGGTTCGATAGGATGAACTCCGCCGCCTCCGGCTCCGGCCCGGCGGCGTAGCAGAGGGCTTGGACGAGGTCTTCTTGGGCCACGTCGCGGGTGACTTTGGAGATATCCGTCGCGGTGATGCGGGTGGTGATGTCGGCGAAGGTGAAGATCGAGCCACGCACCTCTTCGGCGAAGGCGGCGTCGCTGTCTGACAGGGCGGCCAGCACCGCGTCGCGGCGGTCCGGCGAGGTGGCGTTGAGCAGGTTGGCCAGTCGCAAGGCGGGCGCTTCGGTGAAGGCTTTGGGCGGCTCCACGGGGAGGCCGTCCAGCAGCATGGTGCCAATGCGGGCCAGCATGTCGGGCCGGATGGTGGCGGTGTTTTGCATGGCCAGCGAGACCTGTGCGGCCAGCTCGGGGGGCATGGCATCCAGAACCTCAGAGGCTTTTTCCGCGTCGAGCTTGGACAGGATGATCGCGGCGATGGTCGGGTCCTCGTCGGGGATCAGCCGCAGCAATGTGTCATTGGGCAGGGTGATGATCTTGCCCCAGGGCGAGGGGGTGGAGGTCAGACCCAGCTCCCCGCGCAGCTCGCTGACCAAATCGGGGTTAAGATGCGCCTCGAGCGTGGCCAGTGCGTCGGAGACGGAGCGCGGGAAGCTGAGACCCATGGAGGCCAGATCGCGTTCCAGGTCGGCCACGACAATGCCCAGCGTGGCGCGGTCAACGCGGCCCAGCTCAACAAAGTCCTGCATGAGCCGGGTCTGGCTGCGCTGGCTCAGGCTGGAGAGCGGCAGGCTGCCGCCTTCCGACAGCACCATCTGGATGATGATCGCGGCCTTTTGCGGGCCCGCAAGCGCAGGCAGCTCTGCGGCGGCGTCCTTGCGGTTGATGATCTTTGTCTGCATGGCCCGGTCTGTCCCCTTTGCGCCCGTCATCAATGGCGCAAAGGGGTTAACGCGGGCTTAGGGCTGGCCCAGGGACGAGCGACCAGTTGCGTCGGATTTTAGCCAAATCCGCGCTTAATAGGAGCTGCCAACGCCGCTTTTCAGGGCCTGACGCAGGGACAGCTCTGCCCATGTGTTGCGCCCGCCGCGGGCTCTGATTTCAGCCAGCTGCACTTTGGCGGCGTCGCGTTTGCCCGCCTCGACCAGGCCCTGACCCATATAGGAGCGCACCAGAATATTGTCGGCATTGGCTGCAATCGCGGCGGTGTAATAGGTCATCGCGGCGTCCATGTCGCCGGTTTTGCGGGCGATGAAGCCGCGATAGGTCAGCACGCGGCTGTCCTCAGGGTTCATCGCGTCCAGCACGGATCCTGCGCGTGTGTAATGGCCGTTATAGGCCAGCTCGCGGACGGCCTCGTAGCGGGTGTCGTCGTCGATCAGCGCGGAGGATTTGTCGACACAGGTGCTGGTTTTCTCATCATAAACCTGACCGGCTTCACAGGTGGTAGAGGTCTTGGTGGTTTTTGGCGGGGTGGCGCTGTCGGAGCCTGCGGCGAAGGCCATTGTCGGGATCAAGAGGGCGGCGGTCAGGAGGGGGAGGCGCATGAGAGACGTCCTTATATAGATCTGTTTCAAGTCGGTTTGCGGGCCGAACATGGCCCCAAAAACGACGCAAGGCGATGAACTTTAAAGTGCATCGCCCTAAATGAATAATGTCGCGGATTGGGGTGTTTTAACCCGTTGGGCTGGCCACGCAGGCGCCTGCCTCGGCGTCCCAGCTGGTGCCGGATTGGCAGCTGGAGGTTTGCTTGATGTGGTCCGCTCCGCAGCCCATTGCGGATGCAATGCTGGGGGCAAAAGTGAGCGCCAGTGCGGCGAGGATGATCTTGGTGTTCATGCTTGCTCTCCTGTTGTTCTGTTCAAGACACTAGCACGCGGGCCCGGTTTGGCAATGGCAGCGGTTTTGGCTGGTGGTGCGTTTGAGTATTTTTAACCAAATGGAGATGGGGGAGCGGCGCGCCTTTGGGCTCTGTGGCGCGCCGCGTTAACCTTAATGGCCGCGTTAACCTTAATGGGAGGTGAGCGGTGAGAGGTTAGCCGAAGACGCGTTTGAAGATCGTGTCGACATGTTTGGTATGGTAGCCCATGTCGAATTTTTCGTTGATTTCGTCTTTGCTGAGCGCCTTGCAGACCTCTTCATCGGCCAGAAGCTCTTCGCGGAAATCGGTGCGGTGCTCCCAGACCTTCAGGGCGTTGCGCTGCACCATCGCATAGGCATCTTCGCGGCTGACACCGGCTTGGGTGAGGGCCAGAAGCACGCGTTGGCTCATGACGAGACCGGGGAATTTGTTCATATTGTCGAGCATATTGTCGGGGAAGATCAGCATCTTGTCGATGACACCTGTCAGACGTGCCAATGCGAAATCGAGCGTGATGGTGGCGTCGGGTCCGATCATGCGCTCCACCGAGCTGTGCGAGATATCGCGCTCGTGCCACAGTGCTACGTTTTCCATCGCGGGGACCACGGCCATGCGGATGGTGCGGGCCAGACCGGTGAGGTTTTCGGTGAGGATCGGGTTCTTCTTATGCGGCATGGCGGAGGAGCCTTTTTGGCCCATGGAGAAGAACTCCGCGCCTTCCAGCACCTCCGTGCGTTGCATGTGGCGGATTTCGGTGGCGATGTTCTCGATGCTGGAGGCGACCACGCCCAAAGCCGCGAAAAAGGCGGCGTGGCGGTCGCGGGGAATGACTTGGGTGGAGATCGGCTCAGGGCGCAGGCCCAGCTTTTCGCAGACATGTTCCTCAACGCGCGGATCGACATTGGCAAAGGTCCCGATGGCGCCCGAGATGGCACCGGTGGAGATCTCTTCGCGGGCAGTGATCAGCCGGGTCTTGTTGCGGTCCATCTCTGCGTAGAAACGCGCGAAGGTCAGGCCCATTGTGGTGGGCTCGGCATGGATGCCGTGGGAGCGGCCAACGCGCAGCGTGTCTTTGTGTTCCATCGCGCGTTTCTTGAGCGCGGCCAGAAGCGCGTCCACGTCTGCGATCAGAATGTCGGCGGCGCGGACAAGCTGGACGTTGAAGCAGGTGTCGAGCACGTCCGAGCTGGTCATGCCCTGATGGACGAAGCGCGCCTCGTCGCTGCCCACATGCTCGGCCAGATGGGTCAGAAAGGCGATGACGTCATGTTTGGTGACGGCTTCGATCTCGTCAATGCGGGCCACGTCGAACTCCACATCTTTGGCCTTCCAGACGGCTTGCGCATTTTCGCGCGGGATCACGCCGAGATCGGCCATGGCGTCGCAGGCATGCGCCTCGATCTCGAACCAGATGCGGAATTTGGTCTCAGGCGACCATATTTTGACCATGTCGGGGCGGGAATATCTGGGGATCATTTTACTGCGCGCTTTCGAGAGTTGAGTGGGCGTTGGGGGCGTCTTAGACTGCGGGGCAAGGGCTCACAAGTCTTGCAACACATGAGGATGCGATGATCCGGGGGGGTGGCCTGTATTTGAGGAAGGACCGGGCGGCGGCTGCGCGGTTTGTAGGAGGGGCGAGATGGGCAGACTTCCTGAGCTGAAAACTTTCGAGGGGCGCTGGCATCTGAGCCGCGTCATCGAGGACCGCCGTGCGCAATCGGAAGGCCAGTTTGAAGGCAGCGCACTGTTTTCCCCTCGGCCCGGAAAAGGGGAGGAGCTGGACTATATAGAGTCCGGGGAGATGAGCTATGCCCACCAGCCCCCGATGGCGGCGCGCCGGGCCTATATCTGGCAACAAGCGCCGGGCGGGATTGCTGTGCTGTTCGAGGACGGGCGGCCGTTTCATGTGATCGAAGACGCCGGGGCTGCGCCGGAAGCGGTGCATCATTGTGACCCGGATCTCTACCATGTGAGCTATGATTTTTTGCGCTGGGCGGCGGGCTGGCGGGCGGTGTGGCGGGTGCAGGGGCCGCGCAAGGATTACCGGATGGTGTCGGAGTATCGTCGGGGGTGAAGGCGGGCTGGCCGACCCTCCGGGGGGAGTATTTTTGAAGCAGTGATGAGGCTTTAAGGGATGAGGCTCAGGGCGCGCGCCGCTCAGAATGGCGGTCTTTATAGATGGCCGTGAAATCGGCGAGGGATTTTCCTTGCTCCTCGACAAACAGCTCGGCCAGCACGGTCAGCGCCCGGATGCGGTCGATGCGGAACAGCCGGAAGTCGCCGCGCAGCTCGCACCAGCAGGAGGCAGTCCAGACCCGGCCCCAATATTCCATTTGCAGCGGGCGAATGACCCGTGTGGAGCGGGCGCCGCTGTCGTCGCTATAGTCGATCTTCAGCTTCTGACGCGCGCGGATCGCCTTGCGGATTTGCGGCATGAACCGAAACCCCGCGGCGGCGTCCTGAAACGGGTAGACGGCAAAGCCCCAGCCGGTGGGCGGGGTGGCGCGGTCCTCAGGCAGCACCGCGTCGATCTTGGCCGAAAGCGTGCGGGCCGCGTCTTTCAACTCGTCATCGGCGGCCTCCCCCACAACGGCCATGCCCAGATGCAGCGCCTCCAGCTCCGTCAGGGTCAGGTTCAGCGGCGGCAAGGTGATGGGCGCGGTCATCATGTAGCCCATGCCACGCTCCCCCGCGACGGGCACGCCGGAAAGCACCAGCGTGTCCATATCGCGGTAGATCGTGCGCACCGAGACCTCAAGTTTGCGGGCCAGATCCTCGGCGCGGTGCAACCGCCCGTCGCGCAGGATCAGGACCAGATCAAAGAGGCGGTCGGTGCGACGCATGGCGGCCCTATCCGAGGATTTTCTGATGCCGCATACGCATCGTCTCGGCGTTGATTGCGCCGACCAGGGCGGGGGCGAAATCTTGGGACATGAAGCTCTCCATATGGGCCTGGGCGGCTTCGGCGCTGGCCCAGAGGGTGTAGTCGGTCCAGACCCCGTCGTCGGATTTGGACAGCTGGCGGCTGACGAAACCGGGCAGGGCACTGATGTGGTCTTTGCTGGCTTCGTTCAACGCGAGGTAGTCGGCGTCGCTGACGCCATCATTCAGGCGAAAGGTCACGACTTCGGCAATCTGCGGGGCAGGGGTGGTGGTCATGTGGAAACTCCATGTGATTCTGTTTCGGTTTGACCTTTGTAGTTCGGCACAACTGACATAAACCTGTCAGGAGAGATGCTGCAACGCGATAGATTTCCCAAACGGGGTGCAAAACGCGCCAAAGACGGCGGCTCAAGGCGTTTTTGCGGGTTCCGAAAGTCGGGCCAAAAGCGTAAACAGGCACCTGACCAAGTGGAACGCGCGCGACATCGCGCCAGACAGGAGTAGCGTCACATGCTGAACAATATTGGATTGCCGGGTCTTTTGCTGATCGCGGTTGTGGTTCTGGTGCTCTTTGGCCGGGGCAAGATCTCGTCGCTGATGGGTGAGGTCGGCAAGGGCATCACCGCCTTCAAGAAGGGCGTGGATGACAGCACCAAGGAAATCGACGAGGCGGAGACCGTGGCCGACAGCGCCGCAGAGGCCGCCAAGGACGTCACCCCGAGCGACAAAGACAAAGCCTGATCGTAAGGGGCCGCGCGGATGTTTGATATCGGCATGACCGAAATGTTGGTGGTCGGCGTGGTGGCGCTGATCGTGGTGGGTCCCAAGGACCTGCCCGGCATGTTCCGCACCTTGGGGCAGTTCACCGGCAAGGCCAAACGCATGGCGCGGGAGTTCAGCTCGGCGATGGAGGCGGCGGCCGATGATGCGGGCGTCTCCGACGTGTCCAAGACGCTGAAAGCGGCGACGAACCCCAAGAAAATGGGGCTGGATGCGGTGAAAAAGGCGGTGGACCCGTCGAAATTCACCCCCGGATCGGAAACCGAAAAGCTGGCCAAGGACCGCGCGGAGACAGCCAAGAAGATCCACGAGGCCACGGCCAAGAAAGAAGCCGCCAAGCGCGCGGCGGAGGCCGAAGCGGCGGCAGCTGAGGCCGCGCCGAAAGCCAAGGCCAAGCCGAAGGCCGCGAAGCCGAAAGCGGCCAAGAAACCCGCTGCGAAGAAACCTGCCGCCAAGAAAACAGCCCCTAAAAAACCTGCGGCCAAGAAGGCCTCCTCATGAGCGATACGGATCAGGTCGAAGACAGCGCCGCGCCGCTGATCGAGCATTTGGCCGAGCTGCGCACGCGCCTCATTCGCGCCGTCGGAGCCTTTATCGTCGGCATCGTGCTGGCCTTCGTGGTGGCCGAGCCGATCCTGCAATTCCTGCTGGGCCCGATTGAGGCCACGTTGCGTGATTTGGGTGATCCGTCGCCCACGCTGCAATATACCTCGCCGCAGGAATATCTGTTTACGCTCTTCCGCATCTCTATGGTGTTCGGTTTCGCGCTGGCCTTCCCGGTCATTGGCTTCCAGCTGTGGCGCTTCGTGGCGCCGGGGCTCTACCGCACCGAAAAGAACGCATTCCTGCCCTTTCTGATCGCCTCGCCGCTGATGTTCTTTCTCGGGGCGAGCTTTGCGCATTTCGTGGTCACCCCGCTGGCGATGGCGTTTTTCCTGGGCTTTGCCGATGTTTCCTCGATTTTTGCCAATCTGCTGCAAGGTGCCGGCACAGCGCTGCCAGAGGGTGCTGCGATTGTGCCTGAAACCGGCGAAGGCATCCGCATAACCTTCTTCGGCAAGGTCAATGAAAGTCTCGATATCACGTTGAAATTCATCATGGCCTTCGGGCTGTGCTTCCAGCTGCCGGTGCTGCTCACGCTAATGGGCAAGGCGGGGCTGGTCTCTGCCGAGGGGCTCAAATCGGTGCGCAAATACGCGGTGGTGGGCATTTTGGTGCTGGCCGCCTTGGTGACGCCGCCCGATGTGATCACCCAAGGGATTTTGTTTGTCGTGGTCTACGGGCTCTACGAGGTGTCGATTTTCCTCGTGGGCCGGGTGGAGAAAAAGCGCGAGGCCAAGCTGCGTGAGGAGGGGCTCTGGGACGAAGACGATGACGAAGACGAGGTCCATACCGAGGATCGCGGCCCTTGAATGAGGACGCGAGTGACGCGGCCCTGACCCGCATCGCGGAGGCGCTGGAACGCGTCTCCCCGCCCCCCGGCGTCGTTCCGGATTTCGCGCAGGCCTCGGCCTATCTGTGGCATGTCTCGCCGGATCGGTTGCAGCCTGTCCAAGATGTGAAACGCGTGGCGCTTGATCTGCTGATCGGCATCGAGCGGTCCCGCGACACGCTCCTGGCCAATACCGAACAATTCGCCAAAGGCTTCGCTGCGAACAACGCGCTTCTCTGGGGCGCGCGGGGCATGGGGAAATCCTCGCTGGTCAAGGCGATCCACGCTCATGTCAGTCAAACCCACGCGCTGAAACTGATCGAGTTGCAACGCGAAGACCTGCCTTCCGTGGGCCGTCTTCTGGGCCTGCTGCGCGCCGCGCCTGAGCAGCGTTTCGTGCTCTTCTGCGACGATCTGAGCTTCAGCCATGATGACGAGCATTACAAATCGCTCAAGGCGGTGCTTGATGGCGGCATCGAGGGCAGGCCGGAGAATGTGATCCTCTACGCGACCTCGAACCGCCGCCATTTGATGCCGCGCGACATGATCGAAAACGAGCGTGGCTCTGCCATCAACCCCTCTGAGGCGGTCGAGGAAAAGGTCTCCCTGTCGGACCGGTTTGGGCTCTGGCTGGGTTTCCACCCCTGCGATCAGGATCAGTATCTGGCGATGATCACAGGCTATTGCGCCGCGTACGGTGTAAGCATCGACGCCGAGACATTGCGCGCGGAGGCCATCGAATGGCAGCAAACACGCGGCTCCCGCTCAGGCCGTGTCGCCTGGCAATATTTCACTGACCTCGCAGGCCGCCAGGGCGTCGCCCTCTAAATTTCAGAATTTCCATGTTCAAAAATATCCTCAGGGGCGTTTGCCCTTGCGGCTGAGGGGCGCGAGCGCCCCTCAAAGAGCAAAAAAAAACACACCGGCGCAGCCGGCACTTTTACTTCAGATATTTCGACGGGTTCACGCTTTCAAACCCTTCGCGGATCTCGAAATGCAGGAAGGGCGGGTTGCCCGGCCCCACTTTGGCCAGCGGCTGTCCCTTGGTGACCTTGTCGCCTTTCTTGACGCTGATCGCGGAGATATTGGCGTAGACCGTCAGGATATTGCCCGGGTGGCGCACGACCAAAATCGGCACTTGATCGGTGTCCCGCGTGATCGCGGCCACGGTCCCGTTAGCGGCGGCCTGCACCGGGGTGCCGGTTGCTGCAGCAATATCAATGCCTTCGTTGGCGTTCTTCTTATAGGGCCGCAACACTTTGCCCGAGACAGGTACGCTGAACCGTGCCGCAGGAGCCGCTACAGCTGGCGCAGCTGCGGGTTTCGGGGCCACTTCTACGGGCGCAGGCAAAGGCTTGGCCGCAGAGGGGGGCACAGGCGTTGCCGTGCCTTGCCCCGGTGCTGCAGCGGCAGAAGCCGCAGCGGGCGTTACGCTCGCGCCCGAGACCGGTATCAGCAAATACTGGTCTTCGCGGACTTCCAGATCCGCGCCAAGCCCGTTCCAATCCGACAGCGCCCGCACGGAGACATTGTAGAGCCGCGCGATGGTGAAGGCGGTCTCGCCGCGTTTGACCTGATGGCGCACGGGCTCAGGCCCGTCGATGCGCTTGGAGGGTTGCGCGCGCGCAATCCCGCCGCCCGCGGTGGGGGCGGGCGCGCGGTCAATGGCCGAAGTGGCAATGCCGGAGATATCCACTGGGCCCGGCTGGGCTCCGGGTTGCGTCAGAACGGCGGGCACGGGCACGGAGCGGGGCAGGGCCACGATCTCTCCTGTTCCCAGCGCGTCGGTCACCTTCAGCCCGTTGAAGCTGGCAATCTCCTCCGCGGAGCCGCCGACCCGTGCCGACAGGCTGGCCACGGTGTCGCCGCGCTGGGCCACCGCCACCTGATAATTCGGGTAGGAAATCACCCCCCGGCTGTCTGGAGCAGGTCGGTCCAGCGTCGCGTTGCGCGCGGCGTCTGATGTGTCCAGCCCGCCTGCGTTGTTGCGCAGGTCGAGGTCCAAATTTGACACCGTGTCGCAGGCCGTAAGCCCAAATCCCAAAGCCATCACTGGCAATATATTGCTAAAACGCGTGTTGCGCATGCTGCTCACCCTCAAAGCCCGACCCTTATTTCTGGGCCTTCGGCGTTAATTCTGTCCCAGACCCTCTAGCAGAGGGACGAAGCGAACCGGCAAAAGCTCTTCATAATCAAAGCCTTGCTCCGTCCGGGTGACCTTGATGAGGCTTTGCACCGCATCTGACTGGCCCACCGGCACGACCATGATACCCCCCATCTGCAGCTGTGCCAACAGCGGACCGGGCGGATCTTCGGCAGCAGCGGTCACAATGATCCGCTCGAACGGGGCCTGCTCGGGCAAACCGAAGCTGCCATCGCCGGTGACCACGGTGACATTGGAGATGTGGTTGGCCTCGAAATACTGCTTCACTGGGCGGGTCAGCTGGGCGTGGCGGTCCACCGTGTAGACCCGGCGCGCCAGATGGCTGAGGATCGCGGCCTGATAGCCCGAGCCCGTGCCCACCTCCAGCACCTTATCGCGCGGCCGCACATCCAGCGCCTGCGTCATCAGCCCCACCACGGAGGGCTGGCTGATTGTCTGCCCGCAAGCAATCGGCAGCGGCATGTCCTCATAGGCGCGGTCGGCAAAATGCCCGGTGACGAAGTCGCCACGGTCGACCTTTTCCATTGCCGTCAGCACGCGCCCGTTCATGACGCCCTTGGAGCGGAGCGCGTAGAGGAACTGCATCTTGCGTTCCGCCTCGGAGGTCGTGGCCTCGGTCATGTCCGCGTTTTTTCCAGGGCTTTGTCCAGCGCGTCCAGCTGATCATGAGCCGTCAGGTCGCAGCGCATCGGCGTGATCGAGATATAGCCATCGAGGTTCACCGTCGCGTCGGTATTCTCGCCCGAGTCCACATTTTGCGGGTTGCCCTTGATCCACAGATATTTGCGCCCGTTTGGCGGCAAATGCGGCTCGATCCCGAACCCGCCTGAAGGCCTGCGCCCTTGTGCGACAACCTTGCGGCCTTTGACATCCGCTGCGGCCACCGGCGGGAAGTTAATGTTGTAAAATGTGTTGTATCCTAGCGCGTGGCTTTCTCCGCCCCAGTTGCCATGTTCCAAAAGTGCATGGACCAGTTCCGCGCCATAGGCTGCGGCGGCCTCAAACGGGTTGGACAGACGGGCGTTGTCGGGGCCAAAATATTGCGACATGGCGATGGATTTGACGCCTTGCAAAGCGGCCTCCATGCAGGCCCCGATGGTGCCCGAATAGACCGTGTTCTCTGCCGAATTGTTGCCCTTGTTGACGCCCGACAGGATCAGGTCGGGGGGCGTGTCTTTCAGCACATCATGCAGCCCCGCCAGCACGCAATCGGCGGGCGCGCCTTCGGCTGCGAAGGCAAACTCGCCCATCTGCGCGATCATCGTGGGGTGGGCATAGTTGATGCAATGCGCCACGCCCGATTTCTCGAAGGCGGGGGCCACGGTCCAGACCTCTCCGCCCTGCGCGACCTCGGTGGCGATGGCGTGCAGCACGGCCAGACCGGGGGCATTGATGCCGTCATCATTGGTGATCAGAATGCGCATGGGGCCCCTGCCTTTATGTCCTTTGCCCTACGCCTAAAGCAGGAGGACGTAAGGGTAAAGTCAGCGCCGTATCTCGCGCGCCGCGAGTCCCAGCATCAAAAGCGCCGCAAGGGCGGCCAGCACCGCCACCAATGGGACGCTCCCCAGATTGGCCACCGCAATGGCTGCAAAGCCCCACGCCACGGCCAACCCGTAGCTCCAGACCCCGTGGCCCATGCGCTGAATGACGGCTGCAAAGACCAGCGCGAGCGCCAAGGCCAGCACCGCCCAGCCGGTCTCCGCCATGGCGATCCCGTAGCCCGCCCCCAGCAACCCGATGGAGACAAAGGACGCCGCACTCAGCCAGCCCGCATAGAGCCCCAACGGCAGTTGCAGCGCCCATTTCGGCGCGCCTTTGCGGGCCGCGATCATGGCGGCAACCGCGCCTGCCAGCATGACCCAGATCATCACCGTCGCCCAAATGGGCGAGACCAGCGCCACCGGCAGCCAGAACATGCCCACGCCGAGGCTGACCAGCAGCGGCCAGCGGGTGCGGTCCCAGATCGGGTCATCCGCATATGTCCAGACACCCAGCGCCGCGTGGACCAGCAGCCAAAGATAGATCACGCCCCAGATCGCAAACGCGCAGCCCGCTGGCTGCACCGGCGGATTGTTCTGCGGGATCGGATAGCGGTCGGGATCAAACCCGCCAAATTCGGGGTTCAAAAACGGCGACACTGCAAAAGCTAGCGCGGCGAGCAACACAAGGATCGGTTTCAATTTCATCCCAGACAACGACCCTTGCGCGATTTAGTTTCCATTTGGTTCAAAATACTCCGGGGGTGCGGGGGCAGAGCCCCCGCGTATCGGCGCGGCACAGCCGCGTCGACACAAAATCAAACCAGCGTCCCAAACGGGGTCAGCACCGACTTCCCGCCCAGATAGGGATGCAAGGCCACCGGCAGCTCCACAGAGCCATCCGCCTGTTGGCCGTTCTCCAGCACCGCGATCAGGCAGCGCCCGACGGCCAGACCAGAGCCGTTCAGCGTGTGCACAAACTCCGGCTTGCCGCCGCCCGCAGGTTTGAACCGCGCATTCATGCGCCTGGCCTGAAAATCGCCGCAGACGGAGACCGAGCTGATCTCGCGATATTTGCCTTGCCCCGGCAGCCAGACCTCGATGTCATGGGTGCGCTGCGCGCCAAAGCCCATGTCGCCGGTGCACAAAACCACGGTGCGGTAGGGCAGGAGCAGCGCCTCCAGAATGCCTTCGGCGCAGCGGGTCATGCGGTCCAGCTCGGCGCGGCTGTGATCGGGATGGGTGATCGAGACCATCTCCACCTTTTCAAACTGGTGCTGGCGCAGCATGCCTGCGGTGTCGCGCCCGGCGCTGCCTGCTTCCGAGCGGAAACATTGCGAATGGGCGCAATAGCGGCGCGGCAGGTAGCTTTCCTCAATCGTGGCGCCGTTAACGATATTGGTCAGCGTCACCTCGGAGGTGGGGATCAGCCACATGCCTTCGGTGGTCTTGTAGCTGTCCTCGCCGAATTTCGGCAATTGCCCGGTGCCATACATCATCGCCTCGTTGACCAGCACCGGGGTCCAGGTCTCCGTCAGGCCGTTCTGGTCCGTATGGGTGTCGAGCATGAACTGCGCCAGCGCGCGGTGGATGCGGGCCACGGCCCCTGACAGCACCACGAAACGCGCGCCGGACAGTTTCGCGCCCAGCTCGAAATCCATGCCGGGCACCACGCCGTCCAGCTCGTAATGCTCGCGCGCGTCAAAGGCGAAATTGCGCGGGGTGCCCCAGCGGTTGACCTCGACATTGTTCTCCTCGTCCTCGCCTTCGGGGACGTCGTCAAAGGGGATGTTGGGCAGCGCCATCAGCAGCGCGCTCAGCTCGGCGTCGCAGGCTTTGGCCTCGTCGTTCAGCCGCGCCACGGCCTCCTTCTTTTCGCCCACAAGCGCGCGCAGGCGTTCAAATTCGGCCTCGTCGCCGGAGGCTTTGGCAGCACCCACCTGTTTGCTGGCGGCGTTTTGCTCGGCCTTGGCGGCCTCGGCCTCGGCGATCTTGGCGCGGCGTTTTGCGTCAATGGCCAGCACATCGCCAGAGGAGATCTCCGACTTGCGCTGCGTCATGGCGGCGTCAAAGACCTCGGGGGTCTCGCGGATCAGTCGAATGTCTAGCATCGGTCAGCTTCCTCGGATGTCAGATGGGTGGTGTCAGTTGGGCGCTGCATAAAAGGCTGGCCCGCGAAAAGCTAGGGTCAAGATCCCTGTAACAGCGGGGCCAGCCGGGTTTGATCGACGCGCACCGCCAGTCCCTTTATGGCGCTGTCGCTTTGCCCGGTATTTGCAACCACCACGCCCACCAGCGCCCAACCTTCGGCGGTTTTTTCAAAAACCGGGCCGCCGGAGGTGCCAGACACGACGGCGCAGCTGAGGCCCAGAAAGTCCGGGTCCATCGCCGTGCTCTGGCAGCCGATATAATCCGTCAGCACCTCGCGGCGCTGCTGCTGATAGCCCAGCACAGTGACGGGCCCTTGGGGCTCCGACTGCGCGGCGACGGGCATGGGGACCACGCCCAGCAATGGCGTTTTCAGGGTGATCACCGCCAGATCGGCGGCGAATTGCGCCAGTTTGGGGCGCGTCGCTCCGGCCCCTTCTGCGAAGCCGTCCCGCACCCGCACAAAAGAGGCCACGGCCCCGCCCGCATGCTCGCCGTCATGCCAGCCCGCCACGAAATTCAGCTTGTAGAAGGGCACGGGCTCGCCGGTTTCGCCATTGGTCACGCAATGGGCGGCGGTCACGACCGTGTCAGGCGCAATCAGCGTGCCGGTGCACAGCGAGCGCGCGTTGCCTTCAAGCGTGACGCGGCCCACGGCCTGCCACTCCTCGCGTGCGCTCTCGGAAATGGGCCAGTTTTGCGCCAACGCACCGCTAGGCCCCGCGCCCAAAAGCGCTGCGGCGGCGAGCCAAAGGCGGTAAAAGCGGGTGATTTGGCGCATGTGTCTTTTATCTCGCTCAAGAGGTCCTATTTCGAGGGAGCGTATTGGGCGAAAATCTAGGCGTAAACCCGTTGCACCCACATCGGCTGAGACGTAGGGTGCGGCGCAATGTCAAAAGGGGCATAAGCGCCCCAAAACAAAAGGACCGCAGATGTTCGTTTCACCTGCCTATGCACAGGCCGCCGGAGGAGCCGGTGGGGCTTTCACCAGCTTCGTCCCTCTGATCCTGATCTTCGCGATCATGTATTTCCTGCTGATCCGTCCGCAGCAGAAAAAAGTCAAAGAACATGCCGCCATGGTCGAGGCCGTGCGCCGGGGTGACCAGATCATCACCCAAGGCGGCATCATCGGCAAAGTTTCCAAAGTGATGGGCGATGACAGCAACGAAGTTGAGGTCGAGATTGCCAAGGACGTGAAAGTCCGGATCATCAAAGGCACCATCGCCAATGTGATCAACAAAACCGAGCCGGCCAAATAACATGATGAACATGTCGCTTTTCCAGCGGATCAGCATCTGGCTGACCGTGGCCGTCGGCATTTTGCTGGCGTCTCCGAATTTCTTCTACACAACGGTGGAAAATCACAACGACGCGGTGGCTTTTGCGGAAACGGGCGTCTCGCCCAACGCCGCTGTCGCCGAAATGACCCCCGAGGAGCTGGCCGCGAACGCGGCGGGCTGGCCGGGGTTCATGCCGTCCTCGTTGGTCAATCTCGGGCTTGATTTGCGTGGTGGCGCGCATTTGCTGGCCGAGGTCAATGTCGAGGATGTGTATAGCGACCGCATGGATGGCTACTGGCTGGAGGTCCGCGAAGCGCTGCGCGGGGAGCGTGACACGGTCGGCACCATACGCCGCCAAAATGCGCCTGACGGGCAGTTGCGGGTCAAAATTTCGAACCCCGCAGGTATGGAGCGGGCGTTGCAATTGGTGCGTGGCGTGGCCTCGCCCGTGGTCTCGCTCACAGGCGTGGGCTCCAACGATATTCAGGCCAGCGGCGCGGGCGACATCATCACCATCGAGCTGACCGACGCCGAGAAGCTGGCCACCAATGATCGCACGATGCAGCAATCGCTGGAGATCATCCGTCGCCGCGTGGACGAGGTCGGCACCCGTGAGCCGACCATTCAGCGTCAGGGCGAGCGCCGGGTGCTCATTCAGGTGCCGGGCATCGGCTCCGCTCAGCAGCTCAAAGACCTGATCGGCACCACCGCGAAGCTGACATTTCATCCCGTTGTGGGCCCCGCCGGGCCCAATGACACGCCGGGCCCGCGCACCGTCATTTACCCGTCGATTGACCCGCAGGACGCAGGCACATTCTACGAGCTGGAGCAAAGCCCCGTCGTCACCGGCGAAGAGCTGGCTGACAGCCAGCCCGCCTTTGATCAAAACGGCCAGCCCTCCGTGACCTTCCGGTTCAACCCCGGCGGCGCGCGCAAATTCGGGATTTACACCTCGGAGAATGTGGGCTCCCCCTTCGCGATTGTGCTCGACGAGCAGGTGATCTCCGCCCCCGTCATTCGGGAGGCTATTACTGGCGGCTCTGGCCAGATCTCCGGCAGTTTCAGCGTCGAGGAGTCGACCAATCTGGCCGTGCTGCTGAGGGCAGGGGCGTTGCCTGCCGAGATGACTTTTCTGGAAGAGCGCACCATCGGCCCGGAGCTGGGGCAAGACAGCATTGATGCAGGCAAGATCGCCTGCATCGTGGCCTTCGTGCTGGTGCTGGTCTTCATGTTCCTCAGCTACGGCACGTTCGGGCTGTTCGCCAATATCGCGCTTATTATCAATGTCGGCATGATCTTCGGGCTGCTCAGCCTGATCGGGGCCACGCTGACCCTGCCGGGCATTGCGGGGATCGTGTTGACCATCGGTATGGCGGTGGATGCCAATGTGCTGATTTTCGAGCGCATTCGCGAGGAGCTGAAGACCTCCAAAGGCCCCGCCCGCGCGATTGAGCTGGGCTATGAAAAGGCGCTCTCGGCCATTCTGGACGCCAATATCACCACTTTCATTACGGCCGTGATCCTGTTTGCCATGGGCTCCGGCCCGGTGCGCGGCTTTGCGATCACGCTGGGCCTCGGCATCCTGACCTCGGTCTTCACGGCGATCTACGTGACGCGGGTCATCATCATCATGTGGTATGACCGCAAACGTCCCAAGACAATCGAGGTATAGCAGATGCGGCTCAAACTGGTCCCCGAGAACACCTCGTTCGACTTCTTCTCCCGCGCCAAGATGTGGCTCGGCATCTCGGTCTTTCTGATCCTCGTCGGCTTCGCCTCCTTCATGATCCAGGGGCTGAATTACGGCATCGACTTTCAGGGCGGCACCACGATCCGCACCGAAAGCTCCACGCCGGTCGATGTGGCCGCCTACCGGGCGGCGCTGGAGCCTGCGGGCCTGGGCGACATTTCCATCACCGAAGTGTTCGACCCGACCTTCCCCGATGACAAACATGTCGCGATGGTCCGCATTCAGGCCCAAGAGGGCGCGGAGGCCGTGGAGGGCTCCACTGTGCAAACCGTCGAAGACGCGCTCAGGGCCATTGATCCCGATATGATCTTCCCCTTCCCATCGGTCGAATCCGTTGGCCCCAAAGTCTCCGGCGAGCTGATCCAGACGGCCGCCATCGCGGTGGTCTTGGCCATCGCGGCGGTGCTGTTCTACATCTGGCTGCGCTTCGAGTGGCAGTTCGCCGTGGGCGCTGTGGCCGCCCTTGTGCATGACGTGGTGCTGACGCTGGGGGTCTTCTCAGAGCTGCAAATCAAGTTCGATCTGGCCATCATCGCGGCCCTTCTGACCATCGTGGGCTACTCGCTCAATGATACGGTGGTGGTGTTTGACCGGGTCCGCGAGAACCTGCGCAAATACAAAAAGAAAGACCTCAAGGACGTGCTGAACATCTCCATCAACGAGACGCTCTCGCGCACCTTCATGACCTCCGTGACCACGCTGCTGGCGCTGTTTGCGCTGTTCATCCTCGGCGGGGACGTGATCCGCGGATTTGTCTTTGCGATGATTTGGGGCGTGATCGTGGGGACGTATTCCTCCATCTTCGTGGCCTCGGCGATCCTGCTGTGGCTGGGGGTCAAGCGCGACTGGTCCAAGCCCGACCTGACCAAGACCGGCAATCAGTTCGGCAATGTCGACGCCTAGCCAAACCCGCTGACAGTGACAGAAAAGGCCCGCCCGAAACCGGCGGGCCTTTTCTCATGCGCGCGCGGCCTAGCGTTGAAAGATGTTCAAGGTGGTGAGGCGTCTCGAGCGGTCCCCGTCAAAGCGGTTGTGCAGATCCGCGCTGTTGAACCGGGGCTGGTGGAAGCGGCCGCGCGCGAAATCATGCGGGTGCACCCGGTGGCCGATCCGGTCACGGCGGTCAGAGCGGGTTTCGTTGAAGCTGGTTTGCTCGAAGCTATGCGTCTGGCTGTCATTGGCCAAAGGGCTCAGCCCAAATTCGGATTGGGAGTTGTTGGCGGAGGCCACGCTGGGGGCCAGCGCCAAGCTGGCGATAACGGAAAGCCCGAGGGCGGCGGAGGTGAACAGTTTCATCATGTCGGTATTCCTTGAAGGGGGCAAATAATGTCTGACCCCTTTGTAGGAAACGCAGCAATAACGCACAACAAAACCATCCGTGTGCATTTCGTGTGCATTTTCGTGATTTCCGTGATGAAATGTTACAGGGTGCTTTTGGCCTAGGCATGGGGTGGCAAGTTGCTACCAAGGGCTATGGAGTGGGGCAGTCTTTTCACAACAGACCTTGCTTGGGTCATTTTCGGCGCCGTGCTGGCCGGGCTGGTGCGCGGCTTTGCGGGATTTGGCACGGCGATGGTGTTCTTGCCAGTGGCCAGCTCGGTGGTGCCGCCGATCTGGGCGCTGACGATCATGGTGGTGATGGACGTGATCGGCCCCTTGCCCAATGTGCCACGCGCGTTGCGCGACGGGCATCCGGGCGACGTGCTGCGCCTGTCCTTTGGCATGTTGCTGGCCTTGCCCGTCGGGGTGCTGGTCCTGTCGATGATGGCGCCGGAGGCGTATCGCTATGCCGTTTCGATCATCTCCTTGGTGCTGCTGGCAGCCTTGGTTCTGGGGCTGCGCTACCGCGGCGAGCTGGGCAAGCCGTTGATCTTCGGCACTGGCGCTGTGGGCGGCTTTCTGGCGGGCTCCACAGGCCTCGCCGGGCCGCCTGTGATCATGCTCTACATGGCCTCGACCCACCCGGCTGCGGTGATCCGCGCCAACCTGATGCTGTTCTTGATCTGCGCGGATGCAATGATGCTGGTCGTTTTCGCGCTGACCGGGTTCTTGTCGCTGACCCCTGTTCTCATGGGGTTGATTGTGGCGGTGCCCTATCTGCTGGCAAATGTCGCAGGTGCGGCTATCTTTAGGCCGGACTACGAAAAAGCCTACCGCATTGCCGCCTACACGATCATTGCGATCACGGCGCTGAGCGGGCTGCCGATATGGGACTGAACTGATGAAAATAACCGAGATCGACTTTGACGCCGCCAAACCCATCGACAGCTATGGCGACGGGTTCTTCCGTGTAGCCTCCGAGGTGCATCATGGCGATATGCTGATCTTTCCCGACGCGGTGCTGGCTTGGGGCGGCTATGCGGACCGCGCGGCCATCCTGGCGCAGGCCGACAAGATCGACGTTCTGTTCGTGGGCACGGGCGCTGAGATTGCCCATATCCCTGCCGATCTGCGGGCGGAGCTTGAGGGGGCCGGCATCGGCGTCGAGCATATGTCCACCCCCGCCGCGTGCCGCACCTATAACGTTCTGCTCAGCGAGGGCCGCCGCATCGGGGCGGCACTTCTGGCGGTCTGATGGGGGCTGCTCCAGGGGCAGGTTTGGGCGCAGATTTGGGGGCGGGATTGCACCTAAATTCCACGGAGCAGCCGCGCAATGGCCCTTTTTGAGCCCGAATCACTGCCAAAACTCACCTCGTTCATAGCGAGGATATTTCATGAGCCTGATTAAAGCTGCCCTTATCTCGGCAACCCTTATTATTCCAACCGTCGCCACAGCCGCGCCTAAAGTCTATTCCGGATCGGAGGCGCAAGCGATCCGCTGCGCCCAGCTGGTGTTTTTTGCTGCCAATGAAGGCGACCGTCACGGGTTTTTGTCCCGCAACGATCAAAACGGGCTTCGCGCTTACGGGTTGTATCTGCTCGATCAATACACCACCGGCACGCCGCGCCAGAAGGCCAAGGCGATCACCAAGATGACCAAGTCGACAGGCTATATTGAATCCGTTGAGAAGTTCAATCAAAGCCACCGCCGCTGCATCCGTCAATTTCCTATTCGGTAAGCGTCAGCGCGATCCAAGCATCAGCGTTTCGGTCTCCCGCAGCAATTTGCGGGTCATCGCGCGTTCAAAATCTGAGAAGCCCAAGGCGACCTCGATGAAGGCGTCGGGGCCTTGGATCACGCGTTTTCGGTAATAGGCGGACAGCGCCATCAGCTCCATCTGCCGCTCGTCGCGGCCGACGGTCTGATCCAGCGCGACCACCAGCCCGTTGATCGTGCGCCCGGCCAGGTTTTGCCGCGCGACCTCCGGTTCGGGGCCATTATTGTTGGTGCCGTCGCCCGACAGATCCAGCGTGTAGCGCCAGCATCCGGGCAGGCGGTTGAACAGCTCTTCACCCGCCATCATCGCCGCTCCAATGGCGGTGTCATTCGGGCCCGACCCCCGCTGCGCTTGGCGCAGGGTGCGGGCGAGCGTCGCAATCGCTTGCGGGCTGTCCAAGGCCGTCCAGTTGAGGATCAGCCGCTGGTTGTTCCGCCCCGCCCATTCAAAGGCCGACAGGTAAATCGGAGTCTCAGGGTTTTGCAGCACTTGCCGCTGCACCTCCGCGTTCATCAGCGCATTGGCCAGCCCGTCCATCTGCAACCGGTATTCCAGCCGGTCCACCGAGCCCGACACATCCATCCCGATGGCGAGCCCCAAGCGGCAAGGCGCGGGCTCCTGCGCGTGCACGGGCAGGGCGCCCAGACACAGCGCCGCCGCCCAGCTTATCAGGGTCTGCCTACCAATGACCGGTATTCTCCATAGAGGCCCAGGGCTCTTGCGCAGGCAGGCTGTCGCCCATCTGCAAAAGTTCGATGGAGACATTGTCCGGCGAGCGCACAAACGCCATATGCCCGTCGCGCGGAGGCCGGTTGATCACCACACCCGCATCCATCAGCTGCTGGCACATCTCGTAAATATTCTCGACCCGGTAGGCCAGATGCCCGAAATGACGGCTGTCCGAAGGCAGCCCGTCATCGCCGTCCCAATTATAGGTCAGCTCCACATCCGCGCGGCCATCTGCCTGATCAGGCGGGCACAAAAACACCAGCGTGAACCGCCCGCCTTCATGCTCCGTCCGGCGGCGCTCCACCAGCCCCAGCATCTTGTAAAACGCAATCGAGGCGTCGAGGTCCTTGACCCGCAACATCGTGTGTAGGAATTCAACTTTCATGGTGGCTCTCCTTTGCCTTGAACCTAGAGGGCGGAACGCTGCGGACCAGCTTCAGTTCCGATAATATCTTCACGATCTTCCGGGCGGATGGAGTGATGGATCAGGGCCGACCGGCTGACCAGCGTCACGGTGATAAACGCCACGTAGAGCAGCAAATACCACGAGCCCATCTTGGCAAAGCTCACCGTCTCCCAGCGCGCCTGGCCCGCGTAGACCCAGGTGGCCGTCACCGTGGTGCCCACAAATTCCGCCACCCACAGCACCAGCCCGCACATCAGGGCGGCCAGCGGCATCGGCATCCAGCGCGCGCGGCGGCCTGCGAAAAACCACACCCGCGTGCGTCCGAAAATCAGCACGGAGCCTGCGAACAGCGCCACCCGGATGTCATAAGTGAAGTGATGCGCGAAGAAGTTGATGTAGCACAGCGCGCCGAAGAAAAACGTCACCCACAGGGGCGGGTAGGGGGCGAACGTCATGTCGAATATCCGCGTGGCCCGCGCCACGTAAGAGCCCACCGAGGCGTACATGAACCCGGAGAAAAGCGGCACGCCCATGATCATGATCACGGCCTCCTCGGGGTAGGACCAGCTGCCTTGCGCGACCTTGAAGAACTCCATGATGGTGCCGGTGAGGTGGAAGATCACGATCACCCGCGCCTCCTCCCAGCTTTCCAGCTTGCTCCACAGCATGAAGGCCTGCGTCACGATCGCAAAGATAAACAGCCCATCAAACCGCGAGATCACCCACGTCTCTTGCCAGACCGCTTTGGAGATCATGAGTGCGGCCAGAAACAACAGCCCGAACAGCGCGGCCCAGGCCTGTTTGGCGAAAAACATCACCGTTTCGGCCATCCATCCGGGCAGCCGGGCGCGCAGGCTGTCGCCCAGTCCGGTCTCCAATGCGCGGGTGCCCCAATCTGCCATGGCCGCACATTGCCGCGCGGGCCGCCGCGCTGCAACGGCAATCTCTTGGGGATAAGTGCCTACCTTATCTTGATCCTCCCATGCATTTAAACGCAATATATGGGCTTAATCCGCCAGCCATACCCAAACACGCCATAACCAAAAGAGGCCCCGCAATGCCCATTTCCCCCGAGCAAGCCCAAGAGATCGACGAGCTGCGCGCCACGCAGACCCAAACCCTGCGCGCCACCGTGCCGGGGATGGAGGCGCATCTCTACAAGGCCATCCCGGTGCTCGACCACGGGTTCGTGCGGGTCATCGACTATATGGGCGACGACTCAGCAATCTGTCAGGCCGCCCGCGTGAGCTACGGCAAAGGCACCAAATCGGTGCAAAATGACGAGGGGCTGATCCGCTATCTGATGCGCCACTGGCATTCCACGCCGTTCGAGATGTGCGAGATCAAGCTGCATGTCAAACTGCCCGTCTTCGTGGCCCGGCAATGGATCCGGCACCGCACCGCCAACGTCAACGAATACTCCGCCCGCTACTCCATCCTCGACCGCGAATTCTATATCCCCGCGCCAGAAGACCTCGCCGCGCAATCCGTCGTCAACAACCAAGGCCGGGGAGAGGCCCTGTCAGGTGACGAAGCCGCCCGCGTGCTGCGCTACCTGCAAGACGACGCCACCCGCGCCTATGATCACTACGAGGAGATGATCTCTGAGACCAATTCAGACGGCGACGCCCAACAAGGCCTCGCCCGCGAATTGGCCCGCATGAACCTGCCCGCAAATATTTACACCCAATGGTACTGGAAAGTGGACCTCCATAACCTGTTTCACTTCTTGCGCCTGCGTGCAGATAAACACGCCCAATATGAAATAAGGGTTTACGCGGATGCGATTTGCGACGTCGTCAAAGACTGGGTCCCCGCCGCCTACGGCGCGTTCGAGGACTACCGTTTGGGAGGCGTCCAGCTGTCGGGCAAAGGCGTCGAGTGCCTGCGTCGGATGTTGGCGGGGGAAGTGGTGACGCAGGAGAATTCGGGGATGAGCAAAGGCGAATGGCGGGAGTTTGAGGGGGTATTGAACATTCCCTAATAGGCTTCAATGAAATCTGCGCATCATGTTTTTGTGCGCTGTGCGCTGGCACGATGGCTAGGTTAAAGAGCGCACTAAATTCCGATCCTTTAATTTAATGATAGAAGGTGTGAGATGGATAGTTGGACGCAGCAACAGATCTATAATCACAGGGAGCGCGTTGGGCTCGTCTCCATTTCAAAGGCTGAGTTGATTTCCATCGCTGAATTTATGTCAAGCCAGTTTGCCGTTGAGGATGTGGCGGTGATTGTCGGTTTTCCGACTCAGCGAACACTTTATCTGAAGACGTTCTCCGAAACACCCGACGACTTGGCTAGCACGGACTCGGTTACTCTTATTGTTCAAGCTAAGGAAGGTGATGGATTCTTACGGCAGCTGCAGGTTGTACTGGGACAAGATGAGAGCTTTGTTCGGGCAACTAGTATCGATGAGGCTTGGGCTATTGGCGTGGTGAGCCAGATTAGACGACGGTTAAGGTCTTTTGAACTCCCGAGGGTCCTCCATTTTGATGGTATTGGGGCGACATTCAATCAGTTATTACTAGTCTTCATGGTCGCTTACCTTCCTGAGATTACAGGGTTTGGCCAAAGGCTAATCTATGTAGTCCTCATTATCTCCGTAATGCTGGCGGCAATGCTGTTAAGTAAGAGATTGGTGCCGCAAACCTACGTCGAACTAAATCCAGAGAGAGCTTCTCGAATTAAACGGTTGAGCCAGAAATTTGCCTCGGTAGGTCTTGGTCTTTTAGGAGCTGCTATTGCGACTTTTGTTACATTGAAGTTTCAAGAAATACTCAATTGGCTCGAATTCGTGGTAGTTTCATAGGATAGCTTTGCGTAGTTTTGTTTACCTAGCACTTTTGCGTTCTACCTGCCGGAGGCGGCCGTAGCGATTCCTGGGAGCCAGTGTAGGGTGGGCATTCTGCCCACCGCTGACCCACCCCCTGGTGCGGGGCGCTCCGCCACCATTAACCATACCGCCATCCCAAATTTGTAATTTGGTAACCCCAGCGCTATAGTCTTCTCGTACATCCGGAGCCACAGGCTTCACTCAAAAAACGACCCCAGCGAGCTGCTATCTCGCTGGGGTCTCTCTTTTTTGGCTATTCGCCTAGAAGAGACGGTAGGCGGCAATCAAAACACCTATCAGCGTCAAAATCACCATGACCCACCGGTACATCCGGTTCGTCACATGGCGTCCCGGGGCTCCGCCCGTCCGTGACCGAAACGATCCACCGGATCGTTTCCGCGAAGGTCACGGACCCTCCTCATCTCGCGAAGCGTCGCGAGTGGGGTCAAGCTAGCCGCCTTAAGTTAAGTAGATGTTGCGGGCATTCGGTCTGTCGTCTGAGCACCCGTAGGGTGGGCATTCTGCCCACCGCTCTAACCCAACCCCCGGGGCTCCGCCCGTCCGTGACCGAAACGATCCCTCGGATCGTTTCCGCGAAGGTCACGGACCCTCCTCACCGCGCGAAATGTCGCGACTGGGGCCAAGCTCGCCGCCTTACGTTAAGTATGCGTTGCGGGTCAGCGGGGTTTCAGCTCTGCGACCAGCTCGGCGTTTTCCAGTTCCCATTTCTTCAGCCGCAAATAGGCTTGCGTGTTCTCATGCGGGTTCAGATAGGAGCCCGGACGACGCAGTGCCTCGTCCTCCGCGAAATGGCGTTTGGCTTGTTGGTAGGTTTCGTTGCAGGCAAACCGCTGGGTTTGGGTTAGCGTGCCTTCGGCCGCGTCGAGCGCGCAGGCGTAGTAGATGGCAAGCAGGGTGACAAGTTCGGGCATAGGCGCTCCTCTCATGGTCTGCCCAAACCTAACCCGAACCGGGGCAGGGTGGTGATCAAACCCGCGCGAGGAGGGGGGCGGGTGGGACCTGTTCGAAAGGTTAACGGCCCCCGCCCCCAAAAATTTTGTACAAAATGGGTTTTGGGCCAAAAAGTTTTGCCCCATTTTGTACAAAACACAAAAAAACGGCCCGCGAAACGCAGGCCGTGTTCAGGTCTTGGTAACGGTTGGACTAATCGAGTGCGACCAGATCGCCCGCAGATTGGCGGCCGTCACGCCCTTCGATCATCTCATATTGCACTTTCTGATCGTCGCGCAGCCCGGTCAGCCCGGCGCGTTCAACGGCAGATATATGTACGAAAACGTCTTTGCCCCCATCATCTGGTGCAATAAAGCCGAAGCCTTTGGTCGTGTTGAACCATTTTACGGTGCCAGTGGCCATGCCGTCTCTCCTTCTCGTGCCGCCCAGGTTATCCGGCGGTTTGGTGTATGCCAGGTCTTACTTCAGGCACCCGCAAAGCGAAGAAGGCCGAACCGTAAAGTCTGTCTCACATGTTTCCACATAGTGAATTATGGCAAAAAATCAACGATTACTGTTTCTCTGTGGGCACTTGTTCTAGACTGGGCCGAGCCACAACGACGCTGAAACGGAGACAAAATCGATGAAATTATACGGCATAAAAGCCTGCGATACCTGCCGTAAGGCGTTGAAAATGTTGCAAGAGGCCGGGCGGGAGGTCACGTTTGTCGATTTGCGGGACACGCCGCTTGACGCGGACCTGCTGCGCCGCTTCCATGAAACATTTGGTGATAAGTTGGTTAACACCCGCTCGACCACGTGGCGGGGATTGGACGACTCGGAGCGGGCGCAAAATCCGCTCGATCTTCTGGCTGCGCATCCGACCTTGATGAAGCGCCCCGTCATTGATGACGGAACGCTCTATTTGGGATGGGCCAAGGACACGCAGCAGGCGCTGCTCTGAGGGTTAACGCAGATCGGGCGGGGTGGTCTCTGCGCGCAGAGCGGTGATCAGCGCCTCAAGGGGTTCGACCTTGGTGTGCTTTTCGCCCAGACGCCGCACGGTGACGGTCTGGTCCTCGACTTCTTTCTTGCCAACCGCAAGGATCAGCGGGACTTTCGAGACGGAATGCTCGCGCACCTTGTAGTTGATCTTCTCGTTGCGCGTGTCCGCCTCCGCCCGAATACCAGCGGCTTTCAATTTCTCAACGGTTTCAAGTACATACTCGTCGGCGTCGGACACGATTGAGGCCACAACGGCTTGTCGTGGGGCCAGCCACATGGGCAGTTTTCCGGAATGTTCTTCGATCAGGATACCGATGAAACGCTCGAAAGAGCCGAGGGCCGCGCGGTGCAGCATGACGGGGCGGTGCTTGGCACCGTCTTCGCCGATATAGGTGGCATCCAGCCGTTCGGGCAGGACAAAATCCACCTGATGGGTGCCGCATTGCCAGTCGCGACCGATGGCATCCGTTAATACAAATTCCAGTTTGGGGCCGTAAAACGCGCCTTCGCCGGGGTTCATTTCGGGCTCAATCCCGGCAGCGCGTGTCGCTGACAAAAGCGCGCTTTCCGCCTTGTCCCACACCGCGTCGGAGCCTGCGCGGGTCTCTGGCCTGTCAGAGAATTTCACCCGGAAGTTTTCGAACCCGAGGTCGCGGTAGATGGCTGACAAAAACTCAATGTAAACAGCGGTTTCGTTCTCGATCTGGTCTTCGCGGCAGAAGATGTGGCCGTCATCTTGGGTGAAGCCGCGCACGCGCATGATGCCGTGCAAGGCGCCTGATGGCTCGTAACGGGCGCAGGAGCCAAATTCCGCCATGCGCAGTGGCAGGTCGCGGTAGGATTTCAGGCCTTGGTTGTAGACCTGCACATGGCAGGGGCAGTTCATTGGCTTCAATGCGTTAACCGCTTTTTCGCGGGCGTGCTCCTCGTCCACTTCGACGATGAACATGTTTTCCTGGTATTTCTCCCAATGGCCTGAGGCCTCCCATAGCTTGCGGTCGACGACTTGCGGGGTGTTCACCTCGACATAGCCACCTGCGCGTTGGCGGCGGCGCATGTAGTCTTGAAGCTCGGTGTAGATGGTCCAGCCGTTGGGGTGCCAGAAGACCTGGCCCGGGGCTTCCTCCTGCATGTGGTAGAGGTCCATTTCGCGGCCCAGTTTGCGGTGGTCGCGTTTCTCAGCTTCTTCGAGGAAGTGCAGGTATTCCTTGAGTTTTTCCTTGTTCTGGAAGGCCACGCCGTAGATGCGTTGCAGCATGGCGCGGTCGCTGTCGCCGCGCCAATAGGCACCGGCGACGCTCATCAGCTTGAACGCATCAGCGGGGACCTGGCCGGTATGTTGCAGATGCGGGCCACGGCACAAATCCTGCCAATCGCCATGCCAATACATGCGCAAGGGTTCGTCGCCGGGGATGGCTTCGATCAGCTCGACCTTATAGGGCTCGTTATTGTCCTCGTAGAATTTCACCGCCCGCGCGCGGTCCCAAATCTCTGTGCGAACAGGGTCGCGCAGATTAATGATTTCCTTCATTTTTTTCTCAATTGCGCCCAGATCTTCGGGCGTAAACGGCTCCGCGCGATCAAAGTCGTAATACCAGCCATTTGCGATCACAGGGCCGATGGTCACCTTCACATCGGGCCAGATGGCTTGCACCGCGCGGGCCATGATATGAGCCAGATCGTGGCGGATCAGCTCAAGCGCGGGCTCTTCATCTTTCATGGTGTTGATGGCGATGGAGGCGTCTTCCTCGATCGGCCATTGCAGATCGTGATGGGAGCCGTTCACGGTTGCAGAGATGGCTTTTTTGGCAAGCGAGCTGGCGATGGAGGCGGCGACTTCGGCGGGGGTAACCCCTGTGTCAAACTCGCGTGCGTTGCCGTCGGGAAAGGTCAGGGAAATAGAGGCCATGTCTGGCTGTCTCCTCGTCTGTTTGGCGCCTACGAAACGCCCGGTTGCGGGTGTATATGTCGGGTCTTTTTAAGGGAGAAACGCAGCGGGTCAAGGCCGGGCGCGCGGGGTGCGCGCTATTTCCTTTGCGGACGGGCTCGCCTATCCTTGGGCTTGCAAAAGACGAGGGACGGGATGGCGCAGATTTTAGAGACGGAAGCGGGCCGGCAGATTGCTTATCACCGGACAGAAGGCAGGCAGCCGGGGCTGGTCTTCTTGGGCGGGTTCAACTCCGATATGGGCGGCACCAAGGCTGTGCATCTTGAGGCCTGGGCGCGCGCGCAGGGCAGGGCCTTTTTGCGGTTCGATTATTCGGGCCATGGCGAGTCCTCTGGCGCGTTTACCGATGGCTGCATTGGCGATTGGGCCGAGGATGCGCAGGCCGCGATCACGCAGCTGACCGAAGGGCCGCAAATTCTGATCGGTTCATCTATGGGTGGCTGGATCTCGTTGCTCATGGCCAAGCGCATGCCTGAAAAGATTGCGGCATTGGTGACGATTGCCGCAGCCCCTGACTTTACCGAGGACAGCATGTGGGCGGGCTTCACCGACGCCCAAAAGGCCGAGCTGGAGGCGGGGCAGGTCGCGCTGCCGTCCGACTATGGCGCGCCTTACATTATCACCAAACGGCTGATCGAGGATGGCCGCTCCCATCTGGTTTTGCGCGACCCGCTGCACCTGCCGTTCCCGGTGCGTATGATGCAAGGCACGGAGGATGCCGATGTCGACATGTCCGTCGCGTTGCGGCTGATTTCCCATGCCACGGGGGATGATATGCGGCTGATTGTGCTGAAAGGCGGCGATCACAGGTTCTCCGATGAGGTTGCGCTAAAGCTGATTGAGGACGCGACCACCAACGCCATGCAAACGGCAGGTTAGCCAATACGAACACCCAACGAGACCACATGCGGAGTAGAGATTATGCCCTTCGAGCAACGCGTCAGCTTGATCACCCTTGGGGTACAAGACCTCAACACCTCTGCGACGTTTTACGAGGCGCTGGGCTGGCGTCGTGTGGACAGCCCGGACGGGGTGATTGCCTTTGATCTGATTGCGCAGACCTTGGGGCTGTACCCTGCCAGCGGGCTAGAAGACGAGCTGGGGCTCGAGCGTGGCACGTTGACGGGACACGGCGCGAGCTCGCTGGGATATAACGTGCGCGAGAAGGCGGATGTGGCGCAGCTTCTGGCGCTGGTGGAGCCCGCAGGCGGCACGATCCTGAAACCCGCTGGGGACGTGTTTTGGGGCGGGCATCACGGCTATTTTTCCGACCCGGACGGCCATATCTGGGAGGTCGCCCATAACCCGTTTTCGCCTCTGCGCGAGGATGGCGCGTTTCGCTGGAACGGCTATTGATGCGCAAACCGGCTTCCATGTGGTCTTTGGAGACGCTGGGCCGGGTGCGGCTATCAAAATACTTCTTCATGCGCGAATTTCTCTATTCCGAGATCAGCAATTTTCACGCGCGGCCCAATATTCCTGAAAACCCCGATTTGGCCATCGAAGTCGGGCGGGCCTTTTGCTCTGAATTGCTGGATCCGCTGCATGAGACATTCGGCTGCGTCACCGTGCGTTCGGGCTACCGCTCGCCTGAATTGAACGCCTATGGCAATGCAAACAAACTGAATTGTGCGCGCAACGATTATCCCGGCGAGTGCCATATCTGGGACCGTGGCGCGGGCGATGCGCGGATTGGCGGGGCCAGCATCGTCATCCCGTGGTTTGCTGATCAATATGCGCAGGGGCGCGATTGGCGGGATTTGGCGTGGTGGATACATGACCATTTGCCCTATTCCGAGCAGTGGTATTTTCCCAAACTGGCCGCGTTCAACCTGACGTGGGAGCCGCACCCTCGGCGCACGATTTCCAGCTATATCGCGCCGCGCGGCAAGCTGTTGGCGGCAGGGGCGGAGCCGGAGGAGGCGCTGTCTGCGCGTCAGGCGCGATACGCCGATTTTCCGCCCTTCCGGGGCGTCGCTCAACCGGCTATTCCTCCAAACTGGTCCGCAGGAGAAACGTCATGACATTGCCCAAAACCCCCTCATTTCGTCTGGACGGAAAACGCGCCTTCGTGCCGGGCGGCTCGCGTGGCATCGGACTGGGCTGCGCGGTGGCCTTGGCGGAGGCGGGGGCCGAGGTGGTGATCGCCGCGCGTGGGGCAGAGGCGGTGGCGGACGCGGTGCGTCAGATGCGCGAGGCGGGTTTCGCGGCCAGCGGCGTGGCGCTGGATGTGACCGATCTGGACGCGGTCGGGCAGGTCTTCGCGGCCCAAGGACCGTTCGATATCCTGTGCAATTCTGCCGGGCTGGCGCGGCATTCCAAGGCGGTGGAGACCGCGCCTGCGGATTTCGACGCGGTGATGAATATCAACGTTCGTGCCGCCTATTTTCTGGCGCAGCAGGCGGCGCTGGGGATGAAGCAGCTCAAGGGAGGCTCGATCATCCAGATCTCCAGCCAGATGGGCCATGTGGGCGGGCAAGAGCGCGCGGTCTATTGCGGCACGAAACATGCGGTGGAGGGGATCAACAAGGCCATGGCAATCGAGCTGGGGCCGGACAATATCAGGGTCAATTCGATCTGCCCGACCTTCATTCGCACGCCGCTGACGGAGCCCACATTCTCCGACCCGGCCAAACGCGCGTGGATCGAAGACAAGATCAAACTGCCCCGCGTGGGCGAGGTGGAGGACATCATGGGGGCCGTGGTTTATCTGGCCTCGGACGCCTCTGGTCTGGTCACGGGGACCTCGATTTTGGTCGATGGCGGCTGGACGGCCGGGTAGCGCCTGCTTGCAAGACGCCCCCCTTTGCGAAACAAAAGGCAAAACGGGGGACAGAACATGAGCATCAAGACAACGCATGTGGGCAGCCTCCCACGCACCCAAGAGGTGGTGGACATGATCTTTGCGCGCGAAAATGGCGCGCGCTATGACCAGACCGCGTTCGACACGGTTATGCGCGTCGGCTGTGCCGCGACAGTCGGGCGGCAGGCGGAGGCCGGGATTGGGATTGTCAGCGATGGCGAGACCTCGAAAATCAGTTATGCCACCTATGTCAAAGACCGCTACACCGGGTTTTCCGGCGACAGCCCGCGCAATGCGCCGGGAGATTTGAAGCTGTTCCCGTCCTTTCTGAAGCGGCTGGCCGAGGCTGGCGGCACCCCGCAATATGCCCGCCCGATGTGCACCGGCGAGGTGAAGAGCAAAGGTCAGGACGAGCTGCTGGCCGATATTGCCAACCTCAAGGCGGGCATGGCCGCGCATGGGGTAAAAGAAGGGTTCATGAATGCCGCGTCGCCGGGGGTGATCTCGCTGTTTTTGCAGAATGATTTCTACGCCACACGGGAGGCCTATCTCGCCGCTCTGGCCGACGCGATGGCGGCGGAGTACCGCACCATTGTCGATGCAGGGCTCTATTTGCAGCTGGATTGCCCCGATCTGGCCTTGTCGCGTCATATGCTCTTTGGCGATCTAAGTGATGCGGAATTTCTGACCATTGCCGCGACCCATGTGGAGGCGCTCAATCATGCGCTGTCGGGGATCGACCCGTCTCGGGTGCGGGTGCATATTTGCTGGGGCAATTACGAGGGGCCGCATGTCTGCGACATCGACATGGGCAAGGTCATTCCGACCCTGATGCAGGTCAACGCGTCGCAGCTGTTGTTTGAGACCTCGAACCCGCGTCACGCCCATGAATGGACCGTGTTCCGTGACCGCGTCGCGGAGATCCCAGAGGATAAGATTCTGGTGCCGGGCGTAGTGGATTCGACCACCAATTTCGTCGAACACCCCGAAGTGGTGGCGCAGCGGCTTGAACGTTTCCTACCTTTCATGGGAGCAGAGCGCGTTATTGCGGGCTCTGATTGTGGTTTTGGAACATTTGCCGGTTTTGGGGCGGTGGATCCGGATATTGCTTATGCCAAGCTCGGATCACTGGTCGAAGGCGCGGAATTGGCGGCGGGACGTCTTTGATTTTGGCGACGGACTTCTAGACATCTGCGCATAAAAAAGGGCCACCAGACGGTGGCCCTAAATCTTTCGGGATGGCAGGGGCGTCAGATCGCCACGCGGCCCGTGTTGATCGGCGTTACGTTCTTTGTCGATTTCGTCGTTTTGACAACACGCTTCCCCTTCACGGCGCTGTTGGCGTCAATGAAATCCAGCACCAGTGGCCGGATATTGTTGCGCCAGCTTTTGCCCGCGAAAATCCCGTAATGGCCCGCGCCTTCCTCAAGATGGCTGGCCTTTTTGTCGTCATCCAGCCCGGTGAGCAAATCAAGGGCCGCGACGCATTGGCCGGGCGCAGAGATGTCGTCATTGCCACCCTCAACCGTCTTCACGGCCACGTCGGTGATTCTACCGATATCGACCGGAACGCCGTTCACCACGAATTCGTTCTGCGCGATCTCGCCGTTTTTGAAGATGCGCTCGACTGTGGAGAGGTAAAACTCCGCAGGCATATCCATGACGGCGAGGTATTCGTCGTAGAATTTATTGTGACGGTCATGATCGCCTGCCTCCCCTTTGGAGACACGCAGGATCTGATCGAAAAACGCTTTGCCATGGGTCTCTGCATTCATCGACATGAAAGATTGTAGTTGCAGAAGGCCGGGATAAACCATCCGCCCGACGCCTGCATATTTGAAGCCGACCCGCTGGATCGCCATTTCCTCTAGCTGCCCCATCGTGACGCGGCGGCCAAAATCGGTGACGTCCGTGGCGGCGGCGTCGGGATCAATCGGGCCGCCGATCAGGGTCAGTGTCTTGGGTTGGGCCTTTGGGTCCTCTGCGGCCAGATAGGCCGTGGCGGCCAGCGCCAGTGGTGCGGGTTGGCACACGGCGATGACATGGGTTTCCGGGCCAAGTTCTTTCATGAATTCAGCAAGGTAGAGGGTGTAATCCTCAATATCGAACTTGCCTTGGCTGACCGGGATATCGCGCGCATTGTGCCAGTCGGTGACGTAAACTTCGGCGTCAGGCAGCAGCGAGATCACTGTCGAGCGCAGCAGCGTGGCGTAGTGGCCCGACATGGGTGCGACGAGCAAAATCTTGCGAGGTGCGGCCTCGCGGTCGGTGACGTTAAAGCGCAGCAGGTCGCCGAAGGGGCGGTTTAGGACAACTTCTGTTTCCACGATATGGTCGCGGCCATCGGCGGCCACCACGGGGGGTAAGTCCCAATCAGGCTTGGCGACCATCCGCGAGAAGCTGCGTTCGGTGACCTGACCCCAGGCCTCCAGCATTTTGAAATACGGGTTTGGCGTCAGGGCAAAAGCGGGGTGTGACCCCATCGCTTGGGCTGTGGCCCCCAACCATTGATTGGTCAGGCGCATCGATTCCATTATGTCATATGTGACCATGTACTTCACAGCCGTCTCCTTTCGCGGGTAACATACCCGCAATGCGCTGATGCGGCTTCCAACCAAAGCGGCGGAACGGTAACAGCTAATACGCGTTATTGTGCAACTGCAGCATAAGGTAGGGTGGTAAAATTTCGATGACAACCGAAAGTAACGAAGGTAACGAAAATCTTTCTGCCGAGCGGCTGGAGCGCCTCACCGAGAATATGGCGCGGATTGACGAACTTACGAAGCGCATGACAGCCGCGATGGGGCAGCGCAAGAGCGCGGATCCGGGCCTTCAGGGCCCCGGCCAAGACCTCTATGTCAAAGCCGCCGCCGCCTATATGGCGGAGATGATGGCGAACCCGGCCAAGATGATCGAGCATCAGGTTGGCTATTGGGGCAAATCGCTCAAGCATTATGTCGATGCGCAGCAGCAGCTGGCGCAAGGCAAGTTGGCTCCGCCTGAGGATAAAGGCCCCTCGGACCGCCGGTTCAAAAACGTGATGTGGGACAGCAATCCCTATTTCAACTTCATCAAGCAGCAATATCTGCATTCCAGCGAGGCGATCACCAGCGCGATGGACGATCTGTCCTCACTCGAAGGCGTCGACAAGGGCCGCGTGTCCTTCTTTGCCCGCCAGATTGTCGATATGTTTGCGCCCACGAATTTTCTGGCGACGAACCCCGACGCGCTTGCCCGCGCCGTTGAGACCGATGGCGAGTCGCTGGTCAAAGGCCTTGAGAACCTTGTCGCGGATATCGAGCGCAATAACGGCGACCTGCTGGTCAGTCTGGCCGATGGCGAGGCGTTCGAGGTGGGCAAGAACATCGCCGCCACCGAAGGCTCCGTTGTCTATCGCAACCGCATGTTCGAGCTGATCCAATACGCGCCGACCACCGATAAGGTGAAAGACACTCCGCTGATCATCTTCCCGCCTTGGATCAACAAGTTCTACATTATGGACCTGAAACCGGCGAATTCCTTGATCAAATGGATCGTCGATCAGGGCTACACGCTGTTTATCGTGTCTTGGGTGAACCCCGATGAAAGTTACGCGGATGTGGGTATCGACGACTATGTGGATGACGGCTACCTGACCGCGATCAGCGAGGTGAAGAAGATCACCAAGCAGGAGCAGGTCAACACTGTGGGCTATTGTATCGCGGGCAGTACGCTGTCGATGGTGCTGTCTTTGATGGAGAAACGCGGCGACACTTCCGTCAAATCCGCCACGCTCTTCACCACGCTCACCGATTTCGAGGATGCCGGAGAGATGGCCGTCTTCCTTGATGATGATTTTGTCGACGGGATCGAGCGGCAGGTGGCTGAAAAGGGTTATCTGCATTCCTATTTCATGTCGCGTACCTTCTCTTATCTGCGCGCCAATGACCTGATCTACGCGCCTGCCATTCGCAATTACATGATGGGGGAGGCCCCTCCGGCCTTTGATCTGCTCTATTGGAACGGCGACAGCACCAACCTGCCGGGCCGCTTCGTGGTCGAGTATCTGCGCGGGCTTTGTCAGGGCAATAAATTCGCCACGGGCGAGATGGAAATTCTGGGGGAGACCGTCAGTCTCGATACGGTCCAGCACCCGGTCTGCGCCATCGCCTGCGAGACCGATCACATCGCCGCCTGGAAGGGCAGCTTTAACGGGGTCAAACAGTTTGGCTCAAAGGATAAGACTTTCATCGTGTCTCAATCGGGGCATGTGGCAGGGATCATCAACCCGCCAAGCAAGAACAAATACGGGCATTATACCAATCCGAATGTCGCAGGCGCGCCTGAAGACTGGATGGAGGCCGCCGATTTCAATGAAGGCTCATGGTGGCCGCGTTGGGAAGGGTGGCTGTCTGAGCGCTCTGGCAAGGAGATAAAAGCCCGAAAGCCCGGAATAAAATCGCATCCAATTTTGGAAAAAGCACCGGGTTCATACGTGTTGCCACGGTCAAATAGCTGAAAACAAACAGGTTTCTCTGCCCAAAAGTTTTTTGCTGCATTGCAGCATAAAGGCTTGAAATGCTGCAATGCAGCAGGTATATATTCTGCAGACGCAAACAGAAGCGGGGCCAAGAACCGGTCCCCCATAGGAGACTAACACAATGGCTAAGCAACAAGACTTCACCAAAATCTTTTCCGACATGACAGCTGCATTCCCGGTCGACATGACCGCGATGAACGACATGATGAAAAATTCCGCCGCTTTCGGTGAGAAAATGTCCCGTGTCGCTCTGGACGCCGCTACGACATCCACAGACCTGTCGTCCAAATACGCGAAAGAAACACTGGCGAAAATGTCCGGTGTGACCAAAGCGCAAGCCGAGCCTGCTGACTACACCAAAGCCGTCACAGACTTCGCATCTGCCCAAGCAGAATCTGCCGCTGAGCACATGGCCGCTTTCGCTGAAGTTGCGAAAAAAGCGCAAATGGAAACTGTTGAGCTGCTGATGGCTGCTGGAAAAGACGCTTCCGAAGAAGCTTCTGCCGCTGTCAAAAAGGCAACTGACGACCTGACAGCGCAAGCGAAAAAAGCTGCGAAAGCCGCTTAAGAGTTCGAGCAGTAACGAGTTTTCTCGGGGTCATATCCTCCCATATGATCCCGCAGTACAAAGGCGCGCCACGGGGGCGCGCCTTTAATTTTGAGCGCTACCGCGCCGCGCCTTTTGTTTTCGGCGCTACCGCGCCGGGCCTCTTGTTTCGGGCGCTACCGCGCCTCTAGCCAATCGCGCGCCATCGCGGTCCAGCCGCGCGGCAGGCCGTGACCGCCATCATGCTCACAAAACTTGATCGCCGCTTTATCGCAACTGGCCCGCCATTCGCGGCACCGAAACGGCGCGCCTATTGTGATCTCGTCGGGGTTGGAGCGGCATTGGTTGGTCGCGCGCAGCAGCCCCAGCGCCTCAAAGATATCGCCCTGATGCCAGTCCCGAATGGCGCGCCCCTCAAAAGGCACTTGCCCGTCGGCAAATCCGTGGATTTGCAAAAGATTGAACGGCCCGGCGGGGCAGGTGGTCTGCGGGATAGGCCTCCGCAGCGCGCCTGAGACGGAGACAACGCCCGCGAAATGCTCGGCCGCATAGCAGCCCATCATCCAGGCCATGGACCCTCCGGCGGAGAAGCCAGCAACGTAGATGCGTTCAGGATCAATCGGCAGGCGCGTCTTGGCATCTTCCAGCACGGCAAGGGTGAAAGCCACGTCGTCGCGCCCGGTGCTTGTGATGCGTCCGGGCCAGGATTGCGTGTTGCTGCCCCCCCGTTTCGCGCCGTTTGGGGCGATCAGCGCGTAGCCTTCATTGACGAAGTCCGACCTCAGCCCGCCGGAGCGAAAGATTGAGGAGGCTTTGGAATTATGCCCGTGAAACCAGACCAAAGCGGGCAGGGGGGATGTGCCGTCCCAACCGGGCGGGGTCATCATGTGGTAATCGCCCGTTTCGATCACGCAGGGGGCCTCTTGGTCGCAGGGCTGGGTTTGCGCAAAGGCCGTGGGCGCGGCGAGCAGGGCCAGCGTCAGTCCTGCGGATGCGAGAAAATGTTTCAACGACGTGCCTTCCTTGCCAATCGGGTGGTGCCAAACTGACATAGGCTTGGACCGAGCGCATCTCGCATTGACGTGATCGGCCTCCTATATCCGCGCATGCACGTTCCGCTTTCAATTCATCTGTAGCTGCGCTAGCGTTTTCTGCACTGCAAAAAGGGGAGAGTTTGCATGGCCAAGACCGAAGGCGCGCCACTTCTGATCAAGAGATATGCCAGCCGCAGGCTCTATAATACGGAGACCAGCGACTACGTCACTTTGGACGATATTTCGGGGTTTATCCGCGAAGGCCGGGACGTGCAGATTGTGGACCTCAAAAGCGGCGACGACCTGACGCGGCAGTATCTTTTGCAAATCATTGCGGAGCGCGAAAGCCGTGGCGACAACGTGTTGCCGACCAATGTGCTGACCGATCTGGTGCGCAGCTACACCGAAGGCGCGCAGACGATGGTGCCGGATTTTCTGGCTGCCAGCTTTGACATGCTGCGCGATGGCCAGGCGAAAATGGCCGAACAGATGACCTCTCCGATGGGGGGGATCCCGGGGTTCGATCAGATCAAGCAGCAGCAAGAGGCCTTCATGAAAACCATGATGGGCGGCTGGGCGGCTGGCAGTGGCCCAGCCCCGGATGACGATGAAAAGCCCGGCGAAGCGGCGGATAAGTCGGAGCTGGATGCGATCAAAAAGCAACTTGCCGACATGCAGGCCGCACTTTCCAAAATGGGCAAATAGCCGAAACGTCAACAAAGTGTTTCGCAGGGTAAGTCTCGCCAAGTGCCGTTTTGCGGTGCAGGCTTGGTGCTATGAGCCAGCATCAATCAGATGACTACCCCGTCTATGCCGCGTCCGAGAAGCTGGCGGATGGCGCGGTGCATCTGGCCGGTATTGGTGCCGCGCTGGTCGCTATCACCGCCTTTATGGCGCAGCATGCGCAGATGATCTCGACCGGGACCCTGACGGGTCTGACCATCTACTGGGTGGGGTTGGTCGCGATGCTGAGCATCTCCTTTTGCTATCATATGACCCCGTCAGAGCGGCTGCGCCCGACGCTGCGCCGCGCCGATCACGCTGCGATTTTCCTGAAGATCGCAGGGACCTACACGCCCTTCGTGGTCGCGATTGGCACCGGGTTTGGCTATGTCATCCTCGGGCTGGTCTGGGTGCTGGCGCTGTTCGGGGCGGGCACCAAGCTGTTCATGTGGCGCAAGCCGGGGCGGCTGAATGCGGCGCTCTATCTGGGCCTTGGCTGGATTGGCATGGCTCTGATCTGGAGCATCTTTCAAGCCTCACCCGCCGCGGGCTGGTGCGCTGTAGTAGGCGGGCTGCTCTATTCGGGCGGCGTGGTGTTCTTTCACTGGGACAGCCTGAAATTCGCCAATGCCATCTGGCATGGCTTTGTTGTCGTGGCCTCCGGGTTCTTCTTTGCGTCGGTCTGGCTGTGCGTCACGGCATGAGCCAGAGGCAAAACGCAAGGCTCAGGCAACGTCCTTGAACACGGATCTCAGCGCGGCATCAAGCTTGGTGAACATCTCGTCCATCTGCGGCTCTGTCATGATAAAGGCCGGGCAAAGCACCACCGCCTGACCCAGCGGGCGGCAGATCAGCCCGTGATCGGTGCATGTATTCGCAATCCGCTCAGACACGCTCAGATGGCCCTCAAAGGGCGTCTTCGTCGCCTTGTCGCGCACGGCTTCCACCGCGCCCATCAGCCCTTTGCCGCGCGCCTCGCCGATATTCGGGTTCTCCAACAGCCAGCTCAGCCCCGCCTCGAATTTCGGCGTTAGCGCGCGCACATTTTCCATCAGGCCTTCATTCAGGATCACGTCGATGGCTTTCAAAGCCACAGCGCAACCCACCGGATGGCCGGAGGCCGTGAACCCGTGCGGAAACTCCTCGATCGCATCAGAGGCCGCTTGCAGCCGGTCGGTCAGCTCTGGCCCCAGGATCACCGCGCCCATCGGGAAATACCCGGCGGTCAGGTTCTTGGAGGAGATAATCGCGTCTGGCATAAAATCATAGGTCTCCGCGCCCCAGACGGCCCCGGTGCGGCCAAATCCGCAGATCACCTCGTCCGAGATCAGCGGGATGCCGTGTTTGCGCAGCACCGCTTGGACCGCCTGAAAATACCCTTCAGGGGGTGGGATCACGCCGCCAGCGCCCAGCACGGGTTCGGCGAAGAAGCCGGCAATGGTCTCCGCGCCTTCACGGGAGATCATATCTTCCAGCTCTTTGGCCAGACGTTTGGTGAAGTCGGCCTCGCTTTCGCCCTCGCGGCCTTCACGCCAGTAATGCGGGCAGGTGAGGTGCAGGAACCCCTCCAGCGGCAAGCCGAACACCTCGTTATAGGGCTTGCCCGTCATCGAGGCCGAAACGGCCGTGACCCCGTGATAGCCGTTCTTGCGGGTGATGATCTTGCGCTTCTTCGCATGGCCCTCGGCCCCGCCCAGAAACCACAGCATCTTGACCATCGTGTCATTCGCCTCAGAACCGGAGTTGGTGTAGAACACCTTGCCGCGCTCATAGGGCGAGACCTCGATCAGCTTCTCGCTGAGCATCACGGTTTGATCCGACATCCGCCCGAAAAACGCGTGGTAGCCGGGGAAGCGGTCATATTGCGCCTTGGCGGCCTCCGCCAGACCGGGGTGGTCAAAGCCCGCGACCATGTTCCAAAGCCCCGAATTCGCGTCGAGATATTGCCGCCCATGGACGTCAAACACGTAGGGCCCCTGACCATGGGTCAGCACCACCGCACCGCGCTCATTTACCGATGGCAGGTCGGTGAAGCCGTAGAAGGAATGGGCGTCGGCCCGGGCTTCCCAGGAGTTTGGTGAATCGTCGCGCATTTGTGGTCTCCCTGATGGTCGAAAATTACGCTAGAGGGAGTTCATGGGCGGGGCAATCATATCCGCACCGCAGGAGCGCAAATGGTCCAAACACATGGTTGATACACCCGGCAAGATCACGCTGTGGCAGATGGAGATCTTCGTGGCCGCCGCCGAAGAGGCCTCAATCTCCGCCGCCGCGCGCAGGCTTGGCGCGTCCAACTCCGCCGTCAGCCAGCAATTGTCCAACCTTGAGGCCGCCCTTGGGGCCCGTTTGCTGGAGCGGGGCGAGCGCCCGATGTCACTCACCGCCGCCGGCGAGATGTTTCAACGCCGTGCCCACAGCATTCTGCATGAGGCAGCCCAAGCCACAGCGGAGCTAACCGTGCGGGACATGTCCAGCCGGGTGCGCCTGCGTCTGGGCATGATCGAGGATTTCGACGCGGACGTGACGCCTGCACTGCTGATGACGCTGGCTGAAACCATGCCGAAGGCGCGGTTCTTGCTGGAGACCGCACCCAGCCACCGCCTTATCGACAAGCTGGACACGCGTGGGCTTGATCTGGTGGTCGCGGCGGAGCCCAGCGACCTGCCATCCTCCATGGTGGTGCATCCGCTGCTGGTGGACCCGTTCATCGTCGTCACGCCGCGCAGGATGATCCGCGACGAGGGCAAGATGCTCGACACGCTGCGCCAGACGCCGCTGATCCAATACACCGCGCAGGAGCTCATGGGCCGTCAGATCGCGGGCCATCTGGCGCGGCAAAATCTGGTGCCGTCGCATCGGTTCGAGCTGGACAGCTATCACTCTATCATGGCGATGGTTGCCCGCGGCGAGGGCTGGACGATCCTGACCCCGCTGGGCGTCATGCGTGCCAAACGGTTCATGGACCGGGTCGAAACCTTCCCACTGCCTTTCGCGCCCCTCTCGCGGCAAATCTCCCTGATCGCGCGGCGCGACAGCGAGGCGGACCTGCCCACCCAATTGGCAACCGAGCTGCGCCCGCTGATCGCGGCTGAAATCATCGAATTCTGTCAGGGACGCATGCCGTGGCTTGCGGGTCAAATGAAGGTGCTGGGCGCGGGCGGCTAGCCCTTCACCATCATCGCCGCGTCAATCAGCGCGTCGGCCACGAAATCCAGCTCCGCGCGGGTCAACCGCACCGGCAGGCGCACGTCGCAGGCCACGGCCAGCATGGCGCGGGTTTTGGGCAGGGCGGGCGTCTCCCCCTCGATGAATTCCCAGTTCCAGAAGGCCCGCGCATTGTCCGTACTCAGCCCGAATATCTGCGCGCTGACGCCGTTCTGCTTGGCAAACATTAAAAACGCGCGGCAATCATCCGGGGAGAAACCAATCATGTTGAATTGAATGGAATCCGGCGCGCGGGTCTCTTGCGGCAGCGGGGGCGGCACGTCGAAATAGCCGCTGTCTCGCAGCTTGGCTGCGACATAGTCGTGGTTCTCCAACCCGTCACGCACCCGGCGGTTCAGCTCGCCCAATTGGGGCCGGATCACGCAGGCGCTGAGGTTTTGCATGCGCAGATTATAAAGCGGCAGCTTGTTTTGCCATTTCCCCGCGGCCTCCGCGATGTCGCCATGCTTTTTCCAATTATGCTCATAGGCCCCGGACATGATCACCGCGCGGGCCACCAGATCGGCGTCATCGGTGATCAGAATGCCGCCTTCGCCCGCATTGATCATCTTGTAGGACTGAAAGGAGAAGCAACCGACATGGCCCAGCGTGCCGATCTTTTGGCCGTCCCAGAGCGTGCCCAGCGAATGCGCCGCGTCCTCGATCACCGGCAGGCCATGCGCCTCTGCCAGCTTCAAAATCGCATCCATATCGGAAGTGTGGCCGCGCATATGGCTGATCAGGACGGCGTCGGCAGCTTCAATTTTCCGTTCGAAATCAGCTATGTCGAGGCGGTAGTTCATGCCAACCTCGACCAGCACCGGCTGCATCTCCGCATGGACAACGGCGGAAGGCACGGCGGCAAAGGTAAAAGCCGGGATCAGCACCTTTGCGCCTTTCGGCAAGCCCAGCGCTTTCAGCGACAAGAACAGCGCGGCGGAGCAGGAGGACACGGCCAGCGCGTATCTGCTGCCCATCATCTCGGCAAATTCGCGTTCCAGCAGGGCCACAGGCGCATCCTGCGGGGCGGTGTAGCGGAACAGATCGCCTGAGTGCAGCAAGGCCTCAATCGCCTCTTTCGCGGCTGGGGGGATCGGTTCGGCTTCGTGAAGGTCAGGGGCGTTGCTTTGAAAATCGCGCATGGCTTGTCCTCGCCTGAATATAATAAATTCAGAAAAACCGTAACATGGTTTCGGATTATCCGCTATATGCCAATCCGGTCCCTGAGCGCATACCAGCTCATCGCAAGCGCCAAAAGCGGGCTGCGAAATGCGCCGCCGCCCGGAAAGCGCGGGGTGGGCAGGGCTTCCAGAAGGGCGAGGCCTTCTGATTGCGCCACTGTTGCCTCCGCCATCAGTTTTCCTGCCATCGTCGCCATCGCGACCCCGGTGCCGGAATAGCCTGAGGCGACCAGCATGTTCGGGGCAGGGCGCGCCACATAGGGCAGGCGCGACATGGTGATCGCGAGCGTGCCGCCCCAGGCATAGTCGAGCCTCACGCCTTTGAGCTGCGGAAAGGTCTGCTCCAACGGCCTGCGCACGACGGAGGCGATGTCTTTCGGGAAGCGATATCCGTAACTCTCCCCGCCGCCGAACAACAGCCGGCCACCTTCCGTTTTGCGGTAGTAATTCACCACGAAGCGGCTGTCATAGGCGCAGTGATCTTGGTTAAGAATGGATGAGCCCCGGTCGCCAAGCGGCTCTGTTACAGCGATAAAATTGTTAATCGGCATGACCCGCGCGCGGGTGCCACGCGACAGCCCGGTGCCGTAGCCATTGGTGGCGACAATGACGTGATCCGCCAGAACGCGGCCTTGATCGCTACGCACCGTAGCGGGAGTGCCTTGCGTGAGATCATGCACCCGCGTGGTCTCGTGAATTTGCACGCCTGCGGCCACGCAGGCCCGCGCGAGGCTAAACGCATAGCGCAGCGGATGCAGATGCCCGCCTGCCATATCCAGTGCCCCGCCCGCATAGCTGTCGCTGCCCGTCAACGCGCGCACGGCGTCGCGGTCCAGCGCTTGGGTCGCGGTGTCGCCGTAGCGGTTTTGAAGATGAGCCACCTCCGCATGGGTCTGCGCCACCTCGCTGTCAAAGCGGTCTGCATGGATCACGCCGGGTCTGTAGCCCGCCTCTTGGCCAAGCGTTCGGGTTAACTCCGCCGCCGCATGTGCCAGCTCATAGAGCTTGCGCGCGTCGTCAATTCCGCATGTCTTTTCAAGCTCTTGCTGGCTGGTGTTAAATGACGTCCCCACCTGTCCGCCATTGCGGCCAGAGGCCCCGAACCCCACGCGCTGCGCCTCCAACAGCACCACCTTCTGTCCCGATTGCGCCGCATGCAGCGCGGCGGACAACCCGGTATAGCCGCCGCCAATGATGCAGAGATCTGCCCTAACCTCGCCGCGCAAGGGCGCAAAGGGTGCCAAGGCCTCAGCGGTGGCGGCATACCAGCTGTCGGGATAGGCCCCACGCCGGTCATTGGCGTCCAGCAGGTTCATACGTTCAGCAGCAGATGCTCACGCTCCCACGGGGAGATCACCTGAAGGAACTCGTCATACTCCGCCATTTTCACAATGGAGAAGACCCGCACAAAGTCCGGATGAAGACACTCCGCCATCTCCTTGTTTTCGCACAGAAGATTGAGTGCGGAGAACAGGTCGCGCGGGATGTCTTCATCGCCGTCATAGGCGTCGCCCTTGAATTCCTTGGTGGGTTTCATCTTGGATTTCAGCCCCAGATAGCCGCAGGCCAGCGAGGCGGCGATGGCCAGATAGGGGTTGCAATCCATCCCGGCCAAGCGGTTCTCCACCCGCCGCGCGACAGGTTCCGAGACCGGCACCCGGATGCCCGTCGTGCGGTTGTCGCGGGCCCATTCCAGATTGATCGGGGCGGCATGGTCTTTGACGTAGCGCCGATAGCTGTTCACATAAGGCGCCATCAGCGCAATGGCGGAGGGCAGGTGGTGTTGCAGCCCGCCGATGAAATGCATGAATTCGGGCGTCTCCGCTCCGCGCGGCCCGGAGAAAATGTTGCGCCCCGTTTCGCTATCCACCACCGAATGATGGATATGCATGGCCGAGCCGGGCTCGCCTTCAATCGGCTTGGCCATGAAGGTGGCAAAGCAGTCATGGCGCAGGGCGGCCTCGCGGATCAGGCGTTTGAAGTAGAAGATTTCGTCGGCCAGCTTCACGGGGTCGCCGTGGCGCAGGTTGATCTCCAGCTGGCCCGCGCCGCCCTCCTGGGTGATGCCGTCAATCTCGAACCCCTGCATCTCGGCAAAGTCGTAAATGTCGTCAATCACCGGGCCGAACTCGTCCACGGCGGACATGGAATAGGCCTGACGCGCGGCAGCCGGGCGGCCTGAGCGGCCCATCATCGGCTGAATGGCTTCCGCCGGGTTGATGTTGCGGGCCACAAGAAAGAACTCCATTTCCGGGGCCACGACGGGCTCCCAGCCCTCCTTGCGGTAAAGCGCGCAGACCCGTTTGAGCACGTTGCGCGGCGAAAACGGCACAGGCGCGCCCGCTTGATCGAAGGCGTCGTGGATCACTTGCAAGGTCCAGTCGCCTGTCCAGGGGGCGGCGGTTGCGGTGTCCATGTCGGGTTTCAGGACCATGTCGGGCTCGGTGAAGCCGTCCTCGCCTGCGGCCTCCCCCCAGCCGCCGGTAATGGTCTGGAAATAAATCGAATTGGGCAAAAAGAACTGTGATTGCCTGGCGAATTTCGAGGCAGGCACCGCCTTACCGCGCGCTATGCCCGGCAGGTCGGAGACCACGCATTCCACCTCGTCCAGCCGCCTATCCTTGAGGTAGAGCTTGGCCGCCTCGGGCAGCGTGTCCATCCAGTCGTCAGCCATGCCGCGCCTCGCGGGGTTGTTTGAAAAAGCTGGCGATCTTCTGGGCCAGCAGGGCGTTGTGATCAGGCTCCGCATGCCGGGATTTCGCCCGGTCCATCAACGTGTCGGCGTAATCCGCCGTGCCACGCCGCATGTCGACATAATCGCTGATGATGGCCCCGCCAAATTCGGGATGCGGCTGCACAGTGAAGGCTCGGTCGCCATAGACCAGCGCCGCATTGGCACAAAACGCGTTGGAGGCCACGGGCCGCGCCCCCTCGGGGAGGCGGAGCACCTGATCTTGATGCCACGCGTTCAGCGCGACGGTGCCGTGCCCTTCAAAGTCATACTCGTTCAGACCCAGCGCCCAGCCGTCTTTGAACTTCTCCACATGGCCGCCAAGGGCCTGCGCGATGATCTGGTGGCCAAAGCAAATCCCCACGATCGGAACGCCCGCCGCGTAGCTGTCGCGGATGAAGGTTTCCAGCGGGGGGATGAACGGGTGATCCTCGTAGGCTCCGTGTTTCGAGCCGGTCAAAAGCCAGCCGTCGCATTCGGTGATGTTGGCCGGAAACTGCATGAACTCAACGTCATAGCTGGCAAAGCTGAAGCCGTTTCCGTCCAGCAGCCGTGCGAACATGTCGGGGAAGGTGCCGTGCTTGGTTTCGACCTCGGGCATGGTGTGGCCGCATTCGAGGATGCCGATTTTCATGTGGAGACTCTTTGATTGTGTTGCCAGACGTTACCTGAGGACAGGCCCCAAGGGAAGGACGGGCCGCATGGGACGTTGCCCGCCATGATCCGCGCTCAGACTGTGTCGAGGTAGAGGTCGATGCGTTCCGCGGGGCTCAGCTCCGCGTAATATTGCGCCTCTTGCTTTTTGGTCATCACGTAATTGCGGATCAGCTGTTTGGGCAGCAGGCGCGGGGTCAGCGGGTCCTGCTCGAAGGCTGATATGGCGGCTTGCCATGTGGTCGGCAGTTGCGCGAGCCCCGCCTCATAGGCGGAGCCTTTCACCGGCGCGGGTGCGGCCAGCTTGTCTTCTATGCCCAGCAATGCGGCGCCCAGCACCACGCTCAGCATCAGGTAGGGGTTGATGTCGCCGCCTGCGACCCGGTGCTCGATCCGCCGCGCTTTGTGCTCCCCTGCGGGGACGCGAATGGCGGTGGTGCGGTTTTCATACCCCCAGCCGATGCCCGTAGGTGCGTGGGCGTCGGGGGTGAAGCGGTCATAGCTGTTTCCATGCGGCGCGAAGACCAGCATAGAGGCGGGCATGGCGGCCAGACAACCCGCGATGGCGTGTTGCAGCAGCGCGGTCCCCACCTCGCCACCATCGTCGAAAATGTTGCGCCCGTCGCGGTCGAGCACGGAGAAATGCGTGTGCATGCCGGTGCCTGCATGCTCCGCATAGGGTTTGGCCATGAAGCTGGCAGCGAAGCCGTGTTTGCGGGCCAGCCCGCGCACCATCAGCTTGAACAGCCACGCATCATCCGCCGCCTTCAGCGCGTCGGGGCAATGGCACAGGTTGATCTCATATTGCCCGATCCCGCCTTCGGAAATTGCGGCCTCGGCAGGGATGTCCATCGCCTCGCAGGCGTCATAGAGCTCCGTGAAAAAGCTGTCGAACGCGTCCAGCGCCCGCAGCGACAGCACCTCGCCGCCCCAGCGGCGTTTGCCGGAGCGGGGCGAGGGCGGGGGTTGCAGCGTCTCGCCGCTGTCGTCGATGAGGTAGAATTCCAGCTCCGTGGCCACGACAGGCGTCCAGCCGTGGCTGGCATAGCGGTCGAGCACGGATTTCAGCGCGTGCCGCGGGTCGCCTGCAAACGGCGTGCCATTGTCCAGAAACATCCACATCGGCAGCAGCGCCGTTGGCGTGTCGAGCCACGGCATGGGCACAAAGCCGCGCTCTGTGGGTTTGAGCACGCCGTCAGCGTCGCCGGAGGCGAAGACCAGCGGGCTGTCTTCGATGTCGTCGCCCCAGATATCCACGTTGAGCACCGACATGGGCATGCGAGACCCGTCGCTCAGCAGCTTGTCGCCAAACCGCGCAGGCATCCGTTTGCCGCGCGCTTGCCCGTTGAGGTCGGAGACCGCCGCACGGATGTTGCGGATCTCGGGATGCTCGGAAAGCCAGGTGGTCATGTGGTGTCCCTAACGGTGCTCAGCTTTGCGCCACTTGGCAGGGCCGCCGCAGAGCCGTCAAGGGTGTTACCCGTTCAGTCGGTCGATGACCCTTTGGCGGGCCAGCGCGCTGTCGCGGTCATTGATGCCCAAGAGCGGGGAGACCATGCGGATCAGGCTGTCCTCGTCATCGGAGCGGGACCCGTCGGCCAGCGCCAGCTCCCAGATGTCTTCGATGACGCTGTCGCGCTGTTCATGGGCGGTGTGATCCTTGATGGCGCGGGTGAACCGCACCGTGTCGGGGGCCTCGGTTTCCAGCATTTCGGCGTCAGCGCGCAGCTTGCCGGCCTCGGTATCGGTGATCTGGTAGCGCCGCGCGAGGATCAGGTCGATGCGCGAGGCCTCGGAGGCGTCATAGCTGCCATCCGTGCGGGCCAGCCGCACCAGCAGGGCGGCCAGCGCCAGCCTTGCGTCAGTGTCGGGCAGCGGGTCAGGCGTGTCGCCGGTAAGAACTTTCAGGAGCGCGTCAAACATTTACGGATCATACCCTTCTACGATGACCAAATTGGCGGTGGAGGCCCCGTCACGAAGCGCCTTGGCATCCTGATATTCGGGGCTGTTGTAGCAGGCCTCAGCCGTGGCGAGGTCCTTGAATTCGATCACCACAGTGCGCGGTGCGGGCGTGCCCTCCTTGTCAGACTGCGCGCCGCCGCGCACCAGAAATTTCGCGCCGTATTTGGCGAAGGCAGTGGCGTTTGCCTCGCGGTAGCGCTGGTAGGCGTCCGGGTCGGTGACGGTCGCGTTGGCGACCCAGTAGGCTTTGGGCATGACAGGTCCTTTTGCGGCGCAGTGGTCTCTAACAGCTAGCCAAAAAGCGCCGATTTGCAAGGGCCGGGCTTCTAGGCAAGGGTCACGTGTCGGTGGGCAGGAGCGACAGGCGCAGCTCTTTGATCAGTGCCATCTCTTCGGCGCGCTCGACCCCGTCAGCCTCCGCCACGCGTTGGAGCACAGTCAAAAGGGCGGCCCGGTCGCCGAGGGGGACATTGTCGCGCACCAGCGCCACAAATTCATCCGTATCGGGTGCTGCCTTTTCCAATTGCTCGCAGGTCGCGCGCATCTTGGCGGCCTCCACCGGGTTCAGATCGAACCGGTCGGCCAGCACCCGGTCAAGGGTGGAGATCTCCGCGTGGTGATAGACCTCGTCTACCTTCGCCATGCGCACCAGCAAAGCGCCAAGCGCCAGCTCCGTGGTGACCTCGGGCAGCGGCTCGGAGGGCGTGGATTTGGTGAACCAGGATGCGAACATGGGGGCTCCTATACCAGACGCGAGACGTCCTTGGCGGCGCGGACAAAATCCGCAAAAAGCGGGTGCGGGGCGAAGGGTTTGGACTTCAGTTCAGGGTGGAACTGCACGCCGATGAACCACGGGTGATCTTTCACTTCGACGATCTCCGGCAGCTTGCCATCGGGCGACATGCCCGAGAAGATCAGCCCCTGTTTTTCCAGCTCTTCGCGGTATTTGATGTCGACCTCGTAGCGGTGGCGGTGGCGTTCCTCGATGGAGGTGCTGCCGTAGACTTCGGCCACTTTCGAGCCCTCATTCAGCGTCGCGTTATAGGCGCCCAGCCGCATGGTGCCGCCTTTGTCGTCGCCTTCGCGACGCTTGACCTTGTGGTTGCCCTGCACCCATTCCTTGAGGTGGTAGACCACCGGCTCAAAGCGTTTCTTGCCCGCTTCGTGGTCGAATTCTTCCGATCCAGCGGTCTCGATCCCGGCCAGATTGCGTGCGGCCTCGATGACGGCCATTTGCATGCCCAGACAGATGCCCAGATAGGGGATTTTGTGCTCTCGGGCGAATTGCGCGGCCTTGATCTTGCCTTCCGTGCCGCGCTCCCCAAAGCCGCCGGGCACCAGAATGGCGTGGTAGCCTTCGAGATGCGGGGCCGCGTCCTCGCGGTCGAAGATCTCCGCATCGACCCATTCGATCCTGACCTTCACCCGGTTTTTCATGCCGCCATGGGTCAGCGCCTCGTTGATCGACTTATAGGCGTCTTCAAGCTGGGTGTATTTGCCCACGATGGCGATTTTCACCTCGCCCTCGGGGTTGTTCACTCGGTCTTTGACGTCTTCCCAGACATGCAATTTCGGCTTTGGAGCGGGCGTGATGCCGAACGCGTCCAGAACCGCCTGATCGAGCCCTTGCTCGTGATAGGCCAGCGGGGCCTCGTAGATGGATTTCAGGTCGTAGGCCGCAATCACGCTTTCCTTGCGCACGTTGCAGAACAGCGCCAGCTTTTCGCGCTCTTTTTCGGGGATCTCGTGCTCAGAGCGGCAGACCAGAATGTCGGGGGCGATGCCGATGGATTGCAGCTCTTTGACAGAATGCTGCGTCGGTTTGGTCTTCAATTCGCCGGAGGCCGCAAGATAGGGCAGCAGGGTCAGGTGCATGAACAGGCATTCGCCGCGCGGGCGTTCATGGGCAAATTGCCGGATCGCCTCAAAGAAGGGCAGGCCTTCAATGTCGCCCACGGTGCCGCCGATCTCGCAGAGCATGAAATCGACCTCGTCATCGCCGATCTTGATGAAGTCTTTGATCTCGTTGGTAACATGCGGGATCACCTGGATGGTCTTGCCCAGATAGTCGCCGCGCCGCTCCTTTTCCAGCACGGTCGAATAGACCCGGCCCGAGGAAATGGAATCGCTGTTGCGGGCGGCCACGCCGGTGAAACGCTCGTAATGGCCCAGATCAAGGTCGGTCTCCGCCCCATCATCGGTGACAAACACCTCGCCATGCTCGAAAGGCGACATGGTGCCGGGGTCGACGTTCAGATACGGGTCCAGCTTGCGCAGTCGCACCGAATAGCCGCGCGCCTGCAACAGCGCGCCAAGGGCGGCGGAGGCCAGCCCTTTGCCAAGCGAAGACACAACGCCGCCGGTAATGAAAATATATCTCGCCATGTGCCGATGCGCCCCGCGTCCAAGTGTTTTTATGGTCTTTCAGGGCGTGCAGATGCCCTTACTCACGGGAGTTAAGAAATAGAGGATTCGAGGCCCCCCCGCAACCGTGCAGGCCCGCTTTATCCCCAGAAAATACCCAGATACTGTAGAGGCCGTAGCGTAAGCCCCCAGAATTGGTAGGAAATTGCCGTTTGGGTGGTGCTTACTCGTCCACGCGGGGCGGCGTCAGTGGCGCGTCACCCGTAGTCGGCGGCAAGAGCACGTCGCCAGATGGGATGGCACCTTCTTCCGTGGTTGCAGGCGGCAGCAAGCCGTCGCCGTCCAGCACCGAGCTGCCACCGCTGTTTTGTGTGGCCAGCACCGTCAGCGTGATCGAGGTGATCACGAACGCGATGCCAAAAAGCCATGTCAGCTTGCCCAAAGCGGTCACACCCGGACGGCCCGACATGGCCCCGCCGCCACCACCGCCGCCAATGCCAAGACCGCCGCCCTCAGAGCGTTGGATAAGCACGATCCCGATCAAGCAGAGCGAGATGATCAGGTGGATGGTCAGGACAATGTTTTCCATGGAGGGATGCGGCCTTCGCGTTCAAGATGGCGCGTATGTAATCGTGGCGTGGCCCGCACGCAACCCATAGCACGCGGATTGCGCCTGATGAATGCGCGATTGAGGCTTTCGCCCGCCGAACCCGCCCGCTATACGGGCGCGGGTTTATCCAAGTCAAAGGAAAGCATCATGGCCAATGTCGTCGTTGTCGGCGCCCAATGGGGTGACGAGGGGAAGGGCAAGATTGTAGATTGGCTGTCGGAACGTGCCGACACGATTGTGCGCTTTCAAGGGGGGCATAACGCTGGCCACACGCTGGTGATCGACGGCAAGGTTTACAAATTGTCGCTGCTGCCCTCGGGCATTGTGCGCGGCGGCAAGCTGAGCGTGATTGGCAATGGGGTGGTGCTGGACCCGTGGCATCTGAAGGACGAGATCGCGCTGCTGCAAAGCCAAGGCGTTGAGATAAACCGCGACAATCTGATGATTGCGGAAAACACCCCGCTGATCCTGCCGGTTCATGGCGAGCTGGACCGCGCGCGCGAATCTGCGGGCTCCAACAAGGTGGCCAAGATCGGCACCACCGGGCGCGGCATTGGGCCGGCCTATGAGGACAAAGTCGGGAGGCGTGCCATTCGGGTGGCCGATCTGGCAGACCGCGCCACGTTGGAGACACGCGTGGATCGGCTGCTGCAACATCATGACACGCTGCGCCGCGGCATGGGGTTGGCCGAGGTGGACCGCGAGGCGCTGATCGCGTCTTTGATGGAAATCGCGCCAAGCGTGCTGCAATTTGCCGCCCCCGTCTGGAAGGTGCTGGCCGAGAAGCGCAAGGCGGGCAAGCGCATCCTGTTTGAGGGCGCGCAGGGCGCGCTTTTGGACATTGATTTCGGGACCTACCCGTTTGTGACCTCATCGAATGTGATTGCGGGTCAGGCGGCGACGGGCTCGGGGCTGGGGCCGGGGGCGATAGATTTTGTGCTGGGGATTGTGAAGGCCTACACCACGCGTGTCGGCGAGGGTCCGTTCACGGCCGAGCTGCATGACGCGGATGGGCAGCGGCTGGGTGAGCGCGGGCATGAATTTGGTACCGTCACGGGCCGGCAGCGGCGCTGCGGCTGGTTTGATGCGGTGCTGGTGCGCCAGACCTGCGCGACTTCTGGCGTTAGTGGCATCGCCTTTACCAAGCTGGATGTGCTGGACGGGTTTGAAGAGTTGAAAATCTGTGTGGGCTACGAGCTGGACGGGGAGCGGATTGATTATCTGCCCACCGCCGCCGACCATCAGGCGCGCTGCACCCCGATCTGGGAAAGCATGCCGGGCTGGTCACAATCGACCGAGGGTGCCCGCAGCTGGGCGGAGCTGCCTGCCGAGGCCATCAAATATGTGCGCCGCGTGGAGGAGTTGATCGACTGCCCCGTCGCCCTACTTTCTACCTCGCCGGAACGCGAGGACACGATCTTGGTGACCGACCCGTTCGCGGATTGAGGACATAACGCACACGCCCCAACAGACGGAGACACCATGGCCCTAAGCTACAAAGCCCGCAAACGCTGGTCGCTGCTGTTCTTGCTGGTGGGCCTGCCGCTTTATATCGTGGTGGCGGTCTCTCTGGTGGGGCTCTTGCCGCGCCCGTCTTTCGTGCTGGAACTGCTGATCTATCTGGGCCTCGGCATCCTCTGGGCGCTGCCGCTGAAGGCCCTCTTTAAAGGCATCGGCCAAGCGGACCCTGATCAGGACTAGCACCCGCGCGGGCAGGCCTATACGCGATCCCAGAACGCAAAACGGGGCCCGCCCGAAGGCGCGCCCCATCCTGTGGTTGGTGCCAATGAAGGCAGGGATCACTCCCCGGCTTCGCGGGCCTCTGGTGCGAACTGGGATGTCTCCGAGATCACGAATTTGCCATTGCCACGTTTGACAATGCGGCCCCGACGCAGGAGCGAGCCGAAGGCGCGCAGGCCTTCCTCACGCGAGATTGCGCCTTCCTCGTTGATGCTGGTGGTCTTGTTCATCAGCATTGGGCGGGTGAAGTCGTCCTTTTGCTCCACATAAGCGTAATGCGCGGCGGCGGCCTCCAGCAGGTCCGGCAGCTCGACAGCCGCGTGGCGGGCTGCAAAGGCGCGGAAGCTTTCTTGATCGGAGGCGGCGAAGGGGTTCGGATCGACCTCTTCCTCGAACTCTTCTTCAAGAGCCAGATTACCTGCATTGATGCGCCGAGGGCTCACTTCGGCGGCGTCTGGGGCCGGGGCCTCTTCGCCGTCAATGCGCTGCTCGCTGACCAACACCAACGGCGATGGGCGCTGTGTCTCGGAGTCCTCAGGGTTGCTCTGTGCGCGTCCGGGGCGCACGACGCGTGCCAGATCGTCGCGATACTGGTCCATTTCGCGCTCATCCTCGTCGGCGGCAGCTTGGGCGATGCTGTCATCGGCCTTGGTCGCGGCGACAGCCGCTTTGAGATGCGCGATGGAGGCGCGGCGCACGGCCCCTTCGCCATCGTCAGACATGCGCGAGCTGGTCGCGTCCATCAGACGGTTCAGCGCGTCATCCTCGTCTTCGACCTTGAGGGCGCGTTCCTTGCGGGCGGCGCGCTCTTCGGCCTCGTGCTCGGCATCCGCCTCAGACGTGACGTCTTCCTCGGCATCCATATCGTCGGCCATCGTGTCTTGGTCGGCCGCAGCCTGCATCTCTGCCTCGACCTGCGCCAATTCAAGCATCAGCTCGGCCTCGGCAATGGGAGACAATTCAGAGCTGCCGCTGGGCTCGATTGTATCCACAGAAATATCGCCTGATTGTGCCGCTTCGATTTCCTCGCGGGAAATCTTGGCCACTTTGATCGGGCGACGCTCAGACAAAGACGCGTCGAGCGCATCCTCGTCAGCGGCGGCGTCCGGCATGTCCATTTCCGTGTCGGCAGACAGCGTGCTGTCTTCCTCGATCTGCGCTTCGGCGAAGGCCTGCGCCTCTGAGGCGGGCTCCGTCTCGATGTCGATCTCTGGCTCGAACTCGTCTGTCTCTTCTACAGCCTCTTCGGCGGCATCCTCGTTCAAAGCGGCCAGAGCATCGTTCAGCGTACTGTCATCTTCTTGCTCAGATGCGTCTTCACCGCTTGCGTCATCTGCAGCGCGGGCCATGACGCTCGCCAGCATGGAGCCACCATCGGGCTCATCGCCCTGATCGCTGTCCTCCTCATATGCGGCACCATATTCAGCCTCATAGGAGTGCGAAGCTGGCGCAGCTGAGGCGTCGAATTCCTCGGCATGTTCGTCTTCATTAAAGAAGGCGGCTTCCTCATCAGAGGCGGCGTTCTCCTTTGAAACCACGGCGCGGATGCGTTGCAGTTTTTCGGCAATGCTGTCGCGCTGGCCGTAGCCTGCATGTTCGCTGATGGTCTCGGCATCGTCCGGAGCGGCGACGCCAGCATCTTCTGCGGTGACCTCTTCGGCGGCAGTGTCCACCTCTTCAACTTCTGGCTCAGCCTCTTCGGCCTTCTCTTCGACCACGGGCGCTGCCTCAGCAACCACTGGGGCCACAACAGGAGCGGCGACGGCAGCGGCAACAGGTGCGGCCACTTCGGTCTCTGGCCGAGAGTCTGTTTGGCGCAGAACCAGCGAATTGTCGGTCAGCTCGGCATCCACGCGGGAGCGATTCGTCTCCTCTGCGATGCGGTGCAGCATGTCTGCGTCAGGTTGCGGAGGCTCGGCTCCAAAGAAACGGTCCCCGGCGGCAAGATCGCGGAAATATTCCGCAATTGCTTTCATCGTCGAGAACGGATCGTCAAACCCTTCAAGGGTGCAAGAAAAGGTTCCGTAAGAAACCGTAAGAATTTTACTGTCACCAACCACGGTGTGCTCACTTTCTCCCCAACCCACGGGGCAAAATTAGTCGATTGTATTTCCGATTCCCAAAGAAAATCTGTAGGGATCGGGCGGATTACCGACTTTGAACCACTGCTCTTTGTTTCTAATAAGGCCCCAATCCCCCAAATGATGGCGATAATTGTTCAGGCCCGCACATTTTTGACACTTTTGGGCGGCGCGCCGACCTCCGGTTCCGACCTGCGCGAGGCGCTTACGCTGGCTCCGGTTCTGGTGGCCGCCGATGGTGGGGCCGACACGTCGCTGGCCGCGGGCCACATGCCCGATGCGGTCATCGGGGATATGGATTCGATTTCGCCGCAGACGCGCGCCCGCATCGCTCACGATAGGCTACACCACATCGCCGAGCAAGACAGCACGGATTTCGCCAAATGCCTGCACCGCATCCGCGCGCCTTTGATCCTTGCCCTCGGGTTTGCCGGAGGCCGTCTGGACCATCAGCTGGCCGCCTGTACCACGCTGGTCAATTTTCCGGACCAGACCGTGCTGCTGATCGGCGAGGAAGACATCTGTTTTCTCTGCCCGCACAGCCTTGCGATTGACCTGCCCGTGGGCACAAGGTTCTCCCTTTTCCCGATGGGTCCGGTGGAGGGGCAGAGCCGTGGTCTGAAATACCCGATAGATGGGCTGACCATGTCACCCGCCACGCGGGTCGGCACCTCGAACGAGGTCACGGGGCCGGTGCAATTAAGCTTCGAGCGCCGCGAGATGCTGGTGCTGGTGCCGCGCCCCTGTCTGGATGCGGTGATCGCCGCGCTGAGCTGAGCATTATATCTCAAACTCTAGGCAAATCTTGCGCAGATTTTCCGGCACCTGAAAGCAGGCTTTAGCATATCGCCGTTAGCGTCCTCCTTTGCACAGGCGGGCAGGGCAGGGGGGCAAGACAGGAGGGCGAGGTGACCAAATCTCCGTTTCAGTTCCCGTCCGGTTTTGCCGCCGGGACACTCATAGACACGATGCAAGGTCTGATGTCGGTGGAAAACGTGAAGCTCGGCATGGCGCTGCGTTTGCCGGATGGGGGCAGCGCGACGGTGATGTGGCGACATGCCCGAACCGTGACGCTGCCGGGTCGCGTTGGCGACGCCCATCCGGTCATGATCGCGCGGGGGACGTTGGGGCGCAATCAGCCTTCCCGCGATCTGGTGGTCGGCGCGCAGCAGCGGATAGTGATCGGCCATAAAACGCAATGCCCCAATATCGCGGCTGGCCCTGCGCTTGTACCGGCAGCCGCCTTTCTGGGCCAGCCCGGCATCCACGTGCTTCAAAACACGAATAGGGTCACATGGGTGCATCTGGCCTGCCGCGCGCATCACGTCATCCATGTCCATGGCTGCCTGACGGAGACGACGCTTTTGCACCCTGCTTTCCTCGCCAGTCTCTCTTCGATGGACCGCCTGCAACTGACGGCCCTGTTTGTACCCAAGGGCATGCCAAACCCTGCCACAGCCGCTCCGCTGAACGGCCCGCCCGCTTATCCCTGTTACAGCGCGGGTGAGGGGCGGCGTATCCTGGCGGCGGTCACTCAGCCATAAAAAGGCGTGCAGTAAAGCACGCGCGAGGGGGTCATTTCTCACTCGCGTGCTGCCTGCAAACATCCTATAGAGAACCCGCTACATTCCCGGAGACGCCCACATGCAGAAAAACCTGTCCCCCATCGACAAAGCAAAATACGTCGCCGCCAAACGGGCGGTCAGCTATGTGGAGGACGGCATGAAAGTGGGGCTCGGCACCGGGTCCACCGCCGCATGGATGGTCCGATGCCTGGGCGATATGGTGCGCAACGAAGGGCTGAGCATCAAGGGTGTGGCGACCTCGACGCGCACCGCAACGCTGGCCCGCGAGGTGGGGGTGCCCATCATAACGCTGGACGAGGCCAAATGGCTGGACCTGACCATCGACGGCACCGATGAATATGACGCCAATCTCAACCTGATCAAAGGCGGCGGCGGGGCGTTGCTGCAAGAAAAGATCGTGGCCACCGCGTCTGATCAGATGGTGGTGGTCGCCGATGTGACCAAGCAGGTCGACACGCTGGGCGCCTTTCCTTTGCCTGTGGAGGTGATCCCCTTTGGCTGGCAGACCACCAAGGCGCTGATCGAGGAAACGCTGGTCAATCTCGACGTGCTGGGCCGCAGCTCCGCGCTGCGTATGAACAATGACGCGCCGTATATTACCGATGAAGGTAACTTCATTCTCGATTTGCAACTGCGCCGCATCGGCAATGCCCGGCAGCTCAGCCTTGTGCTCAACCAGATACCCGGCCTTGTCGAAAACGGGCTATTCGTCGACATTTGCGACGTGGTGGTGATCGGCAATGGCGACGGCACGGTGGAAACCCGCGACATCAACAATGGCACGGTGGAGCATGACAAGATCGAGGTTGAGGAAACCGACAATCTGTTTGCTGACATTGCCGACTAGGCGTCTCCCTGGAAACTGCCTCGGCTGGGCCTCGGCGATAAGAAGGAAATTCTCATGAGCTTCGATTTTGATCTGTTTGTCATTGGCGGTGGCTCAGGCGGTGTGCGGGCGGCGCGGGTCGCGGCGGCGGAAGGTGCGAAGGTCGCGCTGGCCGAGGACAGCCGTCTGGGCGGCACCTGTGTGATCCGGGGCTGCGTGCCCAAAAAGCTGATGGTGTTTGCGTCCAGCTACTGCGCCGCGATGGGCGAGGCGCAGGATTACGGCTGGACCGTACATACAGGCAGCTTCGACTGGCCGCGTTTCCAAGGCAAGCTGAACAAAGAACTTGACCGGCTGGAAGGCGTCTACCGCTCCCTGCTGACCAATTCGGAAGTGGCGATTTACGACGCCCGCGCGACCGTGAAAGACGCCCATACCGTGGCGCTTAGCACCGGGGAGGAAGTGACCGCCAAGCACATCCTCGTGGCCACCGGCGGCAGGCCGCAATTGCCGGGCATCGACAATGACCATCTGGGCATCACCTCGGATGACATCTTTCATCTGCCCGAGCTGCCCAAGCGCATCCTGATCGTCGGCGGCGGCTTCATCGCCTGCGAATTTGCCTGCATCCTGAACGGGATGGGCGTGGATGTGACGCAATATTACCGGGGCGCTCAGGTGCTGCGCGGCTTTGACGACGAGGCGCGGGGGCTGGTCTCCGAGATGATGGTGCAAAAGGGTGTGAAGCTGCATCTGGGCACCAATATCGTGGAGCTGCGCCGGGAGGCCGATGTCGATGACACCTCCGCCATGCCGGTCTCGGACGCCGCCGCCGGGCTGACCCCGGAGCAGGAGGCAGAGCTGCGCGCCAAACACGGCGCGGGCAAGGGTGGGCCGATTTGGGTCAAGGCCTCGAACGGCACGACGGAAGTGTTTGATCAGGTGCTCTTTGCCACCGGCCGCACGCCCAATACCGGCGATCTGGGGCTGGAGAATACCGGCGCGGAACTGGGCCGCCGGGGGGAGGTCGTGGTCGATGACTATAGCCAGACCGGGCAGCCCTCCATCTATGCGATTGGCGACGCGACCAACCGGGTCAACCTCACCCCCGTTGCGATCCGGGAGGGGATGGCCTTCGTGGAAACCGTGTTCAAAGGCAACCCCACCAAGGTGGATCACGAGCTGATCCCCTCCGCCGTTTTCACCCAGCCTGAGCTGGGCACGATCGGCATGACCGAGGAAGAGGCGCGAGAGCAAGAGCCGGTGGACGTCTATTGCTCCTCGTTCAAGCCGATGCAGCAAAGCTTTGTGGGCCGGGAAGACCGCGTGATGATGAAGCTGGTCGTGTCTCAGGCCACGGACGTGGTGCTGGGGTGTCATATTGTAGCACCCGCCGCTGGCGAGATGATCCAGATGGTCGGCATTGCGGTGAAGATGGGGGCCACGAAAGCCCAGTTTGATCAGGTCTGCGCGGTGCATCCGACCATGGCGGAAGAGCTGGTGACGATGAAATCTCCGGTCCGGTCGGGCTAGCAGGGCGGTTGAAAACAGGCCAGCGCGCTTGAAACACGGCTGCTGCGGCCTGTAACAGGTGATTGGTGGCACAGACGGGTTGATTTCGGGGCGGAAACGCCCAATTACACAACAGAACTTAAGATAGATCTTTTCGAAGGGATGGAGCTGGAATGGCCGGTAACAATGGCGGACCATGGGGCGGCGGCGGAAGCGGCGGCAATGGCGGGGATGACAAGAGACGCCCAGGCGGACGGGATCAGGGCCCCAATCGGGGCAATGGTCGCGGACCGGGCGGCAATCAGCCCCAAATCCCGGAAATTGATGAGCTGGTCAAAAAAGGCCAGGAGCAGCTGCGCGTCCTGATGGGCGGCAGAGGCGGCGGCGGCGGCACGGGCCAAGGCGGCTCCGGCGACGGGCCGGGCGGCTTTTCGCGCAGCACACTGGGTCTGATCGGTTTGGGTGCGGTGGCGATGTGGCTGTTTGCGTCCTTCTACACGGTCGCTCCGGAAGAGCAGTCGGTGGAGCTGTTTCTGGGGGAGTATTCCTCCACTGGTAATTCCGGTCTGAACTTCGCGCCGTGGCCTGTGGTCACTGCGGAAGTTATCCCGGTGACCCGCGAGCAAACCGAAGATATCGGTGTCGCCTCGCGCGGTGATGGCGGCTTGATGCTGACCACCGACGAGAACATCGTCGACATTGATTTTCAGGTGGTCTGGAACATCAACGACCCTGCGAAATTCCTGTTCAATCTGGCCGACCCGCGCGACACGATCCGTGCCGTGTCTGAATCGGCCATGCGCGAAGTGATCGCGCGCTCCGAGCTGGCCCCGATCCTCAACCGTGATCGTGAATTGATTGCCGACGAGGTGCGCGAGCTGATCCAGACGACGCTGGACCAATATGATGCGGGCGTGAATATCGTGCGTCTCAACCTCGACAAGGCCGACCCGCCGCGCGAAGTGATTGACGCTTTCCGCGAGGTGCAGGCCGCCGAGCAGGAACGCGACACGCTGCAACGCCGTGCGGATGCCTATGCCAACCAAGCGCTGGCGCAGGCCCGTGGTGATTCCGCGCAGCTGCTGGAGCAGGCTGAAGCCTACCGCGCCCAGCAGGTCAACCAGGCCGAAGGTGAGGCCGCGCGCTTTACGGCCGTTCTGGAGGAATACCGCAAGGCCCCCGGTGTGACGCGCAAGCGTCTGTGGCTGGAAACCGTGGAACGCGTCTATGGCGCCACCGACAAAATCATTCTCGACAATAGCGAAGGCGGGCAGGGTGTCGTGCCTTACCTGCCGCTTAACGAGCTGCGCCGACCCGCAACTGAGGGGACAAACTGATGAGCAAGTCACTTATTTCGCTGATCGGCGTCATCGTCGTTCTCTTCCTTGCCCTGTCCTCGGTCTTTATCGTGGATGAGCGCGAGAAGGCGCTGGTGCTGCAATTCGGGCAGATCAAATCCGTGAAGGAAGACCCCGGTCTGGCCTTCAAACTGCCGCTCATTCAGGAAGTTGTGCGCTATGATGACCGTATCCGCGCGCTGGACACGCCGCAAACAGAGGTAACGCCCTCTGATGATCGTCGTCTGGTTGTGGACGCGTTCGCGCGCTACCGCATCTCGGATGTGGTGCAGTTCCGCCAAGCGGTGGGTGTGGGTGGCCTGGCCACCGCCGAGTCCCGTCTGGCCGGCATCCTGAACCCGGTGATCCGGGAAGTGCTGGGTGCGGAGGGTGTGACCTCCAACACGATCCTGTCGGCAGACCGGGTGCAGCTGGTCAACCGCATCACCTCGCAGGCCCGTGCGCGTGCGCGGCCTTTGGGGCTGGAAGTGGTCGATGTGCGCTTGAAGCAGACCAACCTGCCTGAGCAAAACCTTGAAGCCACGTTTAACCGGATGCGCGCTGAGCGTGAACGCGAGGCCGCAGACGAGCGCGCGCGTGGTGAGGAAGCCGCGCAGCGGGTCCGGGCGCAAGCCGACCGGACCGTGGTGGAACTGGTCTCCGAGGCGCAGAAAACCGCGGATATCATCCGCGGTGAGGCCGATGCCCGTCGCAACGCGATCTTTGGCGAAGCTTACGGCGCGGACGAGGAATTCTTTGAATTCCGCCGCTCGCTGGACGCCTATGAGCGTGGCTTGCAGGGGGGGAACTCCTCCTTTGTGATCTCGCCCAATGATCCGTTCTTCAACTACCTGCGCTCGCCCGACGCACAGGTCAAATGATCCTGAGCCATATTTTTCTGGCCGTAGGGCTGGTTTTGGTTGTCGAGGGGCTGGTGTTCGCACTGGCCCCTTCGCGTCTGGAAGACCTGATCAAGGCCTTGGCCGACATCCCCCAAGAGACCCGCCGCCTTCTGGGGCTGGGCTGCGTGGGCTTCGGTGTGCTGCTGGTCTGGCTGGCAAAGGGCGCGTTTGGAGGGTGAGGTGCGCGCATGCGGGCCACCTCAGGATTTTGAGTATTTGAGAACCAAATGGAAACAGGGCGTTGGCGCTTTGAGAGGCCTTGGGTTCGGTGTGCGGCGTCGGATGCGTCGCGTTCGGTGCTTTGCCAAATCGCGCAACGGCGCTATGGTTCTGCCAAGCTCTGTTACAGGGGGCTCACAGCCTGTTGAGCATAAGCGAGGGGGTGCGGCGTTGCATTTGCGGCGAAACGGCCCAACTTAAGGCTATCAGCGTGGATGCACAGTGATTGTGCTTTCGCGCCACCAAGACAACATTGAACTGGAGGAGCATCGAAGTGAACGCTCACGTCATTCCCCAAGAATTGAAACAGGCCAGCCCTATGCGTGGCCTACAGGTGCTGGCTTTGGGGCTGGTCCTGGCGCTGGCGCAGACCCTGTCTGCGCGTGCCGAAATGCCTGGCAGTTTCGCCGATCTGGCGGAGATGGTCAGCCCGTCGGTGGTCAATATCACCACCTCGACCAACGTCGCAGGCGTCAATCAGGGCCCGCGCCCGGTGGTGCCGGAAGGGTCTCCGCTGGAAGATTTTTTCAAGGATTTCATGGACCGTCAGGACCGTGGCCAACGTCCGCGTCAATCCTCCGCGCTGGGGTCGGGCTTTGTGATCTCGGAAGATGGGTACATCGTCACCAACAACCACGTCATCGACAAGGCTGATGAAATTCAGGTGGAGTTCTTCTCCGGCGAGATGCTGGAAGCCACGCTGATCGGCACCGACCCCAAGACAGACATTGCCCTGCTGAAGGTCGACAGCTCTGAGCCGCTGCCCTTCGTGCCATTTGGCGACAGTGACGTCGCCCGCGTCGGCGATTGGGTGATGGCCGTCGGCAACCCGCTGGGGCAGGGGTTTTCTGTCTCCGCCGGTATTATTTCGGCCCGCGAGCGCGCCCTGTCTGGGGCCTATGACGACTTCATCCAGACCGACGCCGCGATCAACAAAGGCAATTCCGGCGGCCCGCTGTTCAATGTCGAGGGCGAGGTGATTGGCGTGAATACCGCGATCCTGTCGCCCACCGGCGGCTCCATCGGCATTGGCTTTTCGATGGCCTCCAATGTAGTGACCAAAGTGGTCGACCAGTTGCAGGAATTTGGCGAAACCCGCCGCGGCTGGCTGGGCGTGCGCATTCAGGACGTCTCCGAGGATGTGGCGGAAGCGCTTGAGCTGAGCTCTGCCGCTGGCGCGCTGGTCACCGACGTGCCCGAGGGCCCCGGCAAGGAAGCGGGCATCGAGGCAGGCGACGTGATCCGCGTCTTTGATGGCAACATGGTCAAAGACACCCGCGAGCTGGTGCGCATTGTTGGCAATACGGATGTTGGCAAAGCCGTTGACGTAGACATCATCCGCGAAGGCGAAGAGATCACGCTGGCCGTCACGCTGGGCCGCCGTGAAGAAGCAGAGGCCACCGCCGTGCCGGTCGCGATTGAAAAGTCCGGCCCGGTCGAGAAGACCGTTTTGGGCATCAATCTGGCCGTGCTTAACCCTGAGCTGCGCGAGCAGTTGGGGCTGCCCGAGGACGCCACTGGGCTGGTCGTTAAGGACGTGGCCGAGGATAGCGACGCCTTTGAAAAAGGCCTGCGGGCCGGTGATCTGGTGGTCGAGGCAGGCCAGCAAAAGATCGAAGGTCTGGCTGATCTGGAGGACCGCATCACGGAAGCCCGCGACGCCGGACGCAAATCCTTGCTAATGCTGATCCGCCGCCAGGGCGACCCGCGCTTCCTTGCGCTAAGCCTTGAAGAGAGCTGATTCTCTCTCGCACATGCTAAAACAGGGAAAGGCGTCTGGGGTCAGGCGCCTTTTTCTATGGTCAGAAGATGTCTTTTGCCCGAATTCAGCCCGCCGCGTCCGTCTCAAGCCCGTCTTGCAACACGGCTTCGACTTCCAGATCAATCGCAGCTCCTAGGGCTTCATCCTCGGTGGGGGGCAGGTCCACCACGATCAGACCCAGCTGGCGTGCCGTGGCGAGGCTGAGCACGTCGCTGTCGAGCCCTTGGTCTTGCTGGTAAAGCCGGATTGAGGCGCGGGTTGCCGCATCCATCTCGCCAGAGGCGATCCCAGCGAAATACGTCCGCGCGGTCAACGCGCGTTGCAGATCCCTCACAAGTTCGGCGCTGAGATCCGCGTCGCAGACCTGCTCGAACCAGCGCCCCTGGCCGGTGCTGACGGTCCGGGGCGCGGTGACGGTGCGGTAGATGGCGGGCGAGGTCTCCGTGCCGTCGGGGGCAATCACGGCCTCTTCGACCAGAATGGTTTGCTCCACCAGCTCGGTGGTTGAAGGGCCGGGCAGCTGCGCCCAGCACGCGCCATCTTGGCCCTCTGCCGGGGCCGCGAGGGTTGGGATCACACCCGTATCGGGCCCGCGTGTGACCCCGCCAGTGGACGGCTCGCATCCGGCCAAAGCCAGCACCGCAAGGGCGGCGAGCGGGGACGCAAAGGATGCTGCTCTGGTCATTTTGCTCTTATCCTGCCGATCTTTTCGAAGGGTCTGGTCTTTGCTCTGACGCCGGCTTTTGTGGCGCAGAGTTTATCGCTGCGGCGGTCTTGATCAAGCTCTAACTGCCGGAGCGGGGCGGCTCGGCAGAAAACAGGGACGAAAGGGGGCTGGAAAACCTCTGCGAGCTGGCCTAGATCCGGTGAAACCGATTGCATCAAGGACCTCAGAGAAATGGCGAAAATTACGTATATCGAGCATGGCGGCAAAGAGCATGTTGTCGAGGTGGCCAACGGGTTGACCGTGATGGAAGGCGCCCGCGACAATAACATTCCGGGCATTGAGGCTGATTGCGGCGGGGCCTGCGCCTGCTCGACCTGCCATGTCTATGTGTCGCCTGACTGGGTCGAGAAGCTGCCCGCCAAGGACAGCATGGAAGAAGACATGCTCGATTTCGCCTATGAGCCCGACGCCGCCCGCTCGCGCCTGACCTGCCAGCTGAAGGTTACCGACGCGCTGGACGGGCTTGTGGTGCAAATGCCCGAAAAGCAGATTTGAGCGCTTTGTGCTCTGCGGTGGCGCGGCGTCTGCCGTCCCGCATCTTGCCCGCCTCCGCCCGCCGCGCATGGCTGGCCGCGATCCTGTTTGCGGCCGCCGCAGGCGCGCAGGCGGATATTTTGGGCGCGGAGTACGCGGACCCCACCACTCGCTACGGCCATGGCGTCTTGGGGGACGCCATTGAGTACGGCACATTGGTCATTCACACCGACCGCATGGAGGGGCTCAGCTTTCGCCACGTGCTGCCCGAGGCCCGCGTGTTTGAAGATGTCGCGCCGCGGCTGGCCGATGTGGATGGCGACGGCGACGTCGAGGTGATCGTGGTTGAGACCGAAGCCTCGACCGGCGCGCAATTGGCCATCTATGATGACACCGGAAAAATCGCCGCCACGCCCCATATCGGCACCCGCAACCGGTGGCTGGCCCCCATTGGGGCCGCCGATCTGGACGGCGACGGCTTTGTCGAGGTCGCTTATATCGACCGCCCGCATCTGGCCAAAACCCTGCGCGTCTGGCGCTTCAAAGACGGCGCGCTCACGCAGGTGGCCCAGCTGCCGGGCCTGACCAATCACCGCATCGGGGAGCGCGATATCGGCGGCGGCATTCGCGATTGTGGGAATGGCCCCGAGATGATCACCGCCTCCGCCAATTGGCGCAGCGTCATGGCCACCACCTTCCAAAACGGCCAGCTTGACACCCGCGCCATCGGCACCGACACCAGCCGCGCAGGCCTCAACGCGGCTCTCGCCTGCCAATAGGCCGTGGCCGCCCCTATCATTGCTTCAAAAATACTCCGGGGGTTTGGGGGCAGAGCCCCCATTCTACGATGGAGGCGCGCAGAGCCCCCCTAAAGCGCCCGCCAGCCAATGTCAGAACGGTAAAACCCGTCTTCCCACTCCACGCCTTTGATCATCGCATAGGCGCGCTCCCGCGCTTCGCTCAGGCTTGCCCCGCGCGCGGTGATATTCAGCACCCGACCACCATTGGCCACCAGCTGCTCGCCCGCCATCTTGGTGCCTGCGTGAAACACCATATGCGCGCTGTCCTCGGCCAGCCCGTCCAGCCCGCCAATCGGCGTGCCTTTCGCGTATTTCCCCGGATAGCCCTTCGCCGCCATCACCACGGTCAGGGCATGGTCATCGGCCCAGTTTACCTGCGCGCGGTCCAGCCGCCCTTGGGCGCAGGCCAGCATCAGGTCCAGCGCCTGCGCGCCCAGCCGCATCATCAGCACCTGGGTCTCTGGGTCGCCGAAACGCACGTTATATTCCACCAGCTTCGGCGCGCCGTCCTTGATCATGAACCCGGCAAAAAGCACGCCTTGAAAGGGCGTGCCGCGCCGCGCCATTTCGTCAATCGTGGGCTGCACGATCTCGGACAGGGCGCGCTGCGTGACGCTCGCATCCATCACCGGGGCAGGGGAGTAGGCTCCCATCCCGCCTGTATTCGGCCCCGCGTCGCCGTCAAAGGCGCGCTTGTGGTCTTGCGCTGTGCCCACGGGCAAGACATGCGCCCCGTCTGACAGGATGAAGAACGACGCCTCTTCGCCCTCCAGAAATTCCTCGATCACCACCTCTGCGCCCGCCTCCCCAAAGCCGCCGCCAAGCATGTCGTCCACTGCGGCCAGCGCTTCGTCCAGCTCCATCGCCACAACCACGCCTTTGCCTGCCGCCAGCCCGTCCGCCTTGATCACAATTGGCGCGCCCTGGTTCCGCATATAGTCCCGCGCCTCAGAGGCATCGCTGAAGCGCGCATAGCCCGCCGTCGGCGCGCCGCATGCGTCGCATATCTCTTTGGTAAAGGCCTTGGAGGCCTCCAGCTGTGCCGCCGCCGCCGAGGGGCCAAAACACAGGATTCCAGCCGCGCGCAACGCATCCGCCACGCCTGCGGCCAGTGGCGCTTCCGGCCCGATGATCACAAAGTCCACCGATTGGGCGGCGGCAAATTCGACCACCGCCGCGCCGTCCATAATGTCGAGTGCGGCGCATTCGGCCACATCCGCCATGCCCGCATTGCCGGGGGCCGCTATCAGCCGGTCGCATTTGGGGTTCTGTTTGACCGCCCAGGCCAATGCATGTTCGCGCCCACCTGAGCCCAGGATCAAAATATTCATCGCCGCTTCCCCTCACTTTGCCCGCGTTCTAAGCTGCCGGGAAAGCCATCACAAGAGCCTGCTCATGGACCTTCTCGAAGACGACACGCCCGGACGCAACGAGCCCGAATATTCGGTCTCGGAAATCTCCGGCGCGATCAAGCGGATGATCGAGGGGGAGTTCTCCCGCGTGCGCATCAAGGCCGAATGTGGCCGGGTCATGGTGGCGCGTTCGGGCCATGTATATCTCGACCTCAAAGATGACCGCGCCGTGCTGTCCTCCGTCATCTGGAAGGGGCAGGCTGCCAAACTGGCCGTGCAACCTGAAGAGGGGATGGAGGTCATCGCCACCGGCAAGCTGACCACCTTCCCGGGCCAGTCGCGGTATCAAATGGTCATCGAAGACATCCGCCCTGCAGGCGTCGGCGCGTTGATGGCGATGTTGGAGAAGCGCAAGGCCCTGCTGCAATCCGAAGGCCTATTCGCGCCAGAGCGCAAGCGCCCGCTGCCCTATCTGCCGGAGGTGATCGGCGTCGTGACCTCGCCGCAAGGCGCTGTGATCCGCGACATCCTGCACCGGTTGCGCGACCGCTTTCCGCGCAAGGTCCTGATCTGGCCCGTCGCGGTGCAGGGCGATCAATGTGCGCCCCAAGTCACCGCCGCCATCGAAGGCTTCAACGCGCTCACCTCTGGCGGCGCGCTGCCGCGCCCCGATCTGATCATTGTCGCGCGCGGCGGCGGCTCGATCGAGGACCTCTGGGGCTTTAACGAAGAAAATGTCGCCCGCGCGGCGGCGGCCTCTGAGATCCCGCTGATCTCCGCCGTGGGCCACGAGACCGACACCACGCTCATCGACTATGTCTCCGACAGGCGCGCGCCGACGCCCACGGCGGCGGCTGAGATGGCAGTGCCCGTGCGCATGGACCTGATCCATACCGTGGACAGCCATGACACCCGGATGACCCGCGCGCTGTCGGCCCAGGTGCAACGCCGCCGCGAACGGCTGCGCGATCTGGCCCGCGCGTTGCCACGCCTTGACGAGATCACCGCCCGCGCCACCCAACAGCTCGACACCGTCGCCGCCCGGCTGCCCGCCGCGTTGACCCGCGCCACGCAGGCCAAAAACATCCAGCTGGAACGCGCCGCAGCACCGCTCCGCGCGACATTGCTCACGACAAAGATCGAGACTGCAAGATCGCGCCTCACCCGCAGCGGCGAGATGCTGGGCCAAGCCCTCACCTTGCGCACGGAGCGTGACCGCGCCCGCCTCACCCAAACCGCTCAAGGTCTGCGCCCCGCACAGCTGGCCCGCGACCTCACTGCCGCGCATGAGAAACTGGATCGCAGCACAACGGCGCTGGCCAATGCGGCCACCCGCCAAACCACCAAATGGCGCGACACGCTGGCCCGGCTCGCCCGGATGCGCGAAACGCTGGGCTACAAAGAAACGCTGGCGCGCGGCTATGCGGTGGTCTGGGGCGCAGAGGGCGTGATCACAAGCCAGAAGGCCGCCAAATCCACGCCGCCCAGAGAGATCGAATTCAAGGACGGCAAGCTCGCCCTGACAGGCGCAAAACCAAAACCGTCCACCAAACCCGCCGCCAAGACTACGGAGCAATCCTCGCTTTTTGACGACTAGCGTCTTAAGATGGGCTTCTCAAGACGGGCGCCCTGTTTCCATTTGGTTAAAAATACTCACCTTTCGGCGGCCGGGGTGTAACTGACCCCGACACCCGGGCCGGGGCAACTCAGCGCCATCTGGTCCTGTCCCGCCACGACCAGATCATTGGCCGGATCCGCGCCGATCACACGCGCCCGTCGCTCGCCGGATTTTTCCAGAAAATTCCAGCATTGTGGGCTCGATTGCGTCTCATAGGCAAAGCAGATCATGTCGCCCTCGCTATACCACGCGCCGCGCTCGCAGGTGCCGTCGAAAAAGCTCCAGATCACGCGCCGGTCGTCGAAGTACTGCTCCGCCCCGTAGGGCGCGCCGCGTCGGCTGAAATAAAGCGTGGTGCCCGCAACGTAGCGCTCGAACACCTCTGGGCTCATGATCTCCTCGTCGCTCGGCGCGGCCCCGCCGCCTTCCTGCGCGCTCAAAGCTGCGGTGAAACTCATGAAAATAACGGCGAAAGCGGCAAGATATCTGATCATATCCCCAGCTTGTCAAACTCCGCCCGGTTTGAAAAGCCACGCTTGCGCAAACTCAAGGCTTTGCGTCGCATTTGCATGGCCAAACCCCGGCCTCCGCTCGTAAAAAAGGCAAAACCGCAGCAAGAGGTGCGCGCATGGCTCTCGATACCAACAGCGACAAAAAAGGCGTCTGGAAATCGGCCCGTGGCAAAGGGCGCAGCACGCCCAAAGGCCGTCAGCTCGATGATCAGGCCTGGCAAGAAGTTCGCGACTTGCTCGGCGACGCCCCCCGCAGCCGCGACCTGCTGATCGAGCACTTGCACCTCATTCAAGACCGGTTCGGCTGCCTCTCTGCCGCCCATCTGCGCGCGCTGGCCGAGGAAATGCGCCTGTCTCAGGCGGAGGTCTATGAGGTCGCCAGCTTCTACGCCCATTTCGATGTCGTCAAAGAGGGCGAGACCCCGCCGCCTGCGCTGACCATCCGCGTCTGCGACTCGCTGTCTTGCGAGCTGGCGGGCGCGCAGGCCCTGAAATCCGCCCTCGAAACCGGGCTTGACGCATCTCAGGTCCGCGTGCTGCGCGCGCCTTGCATGGGCCGCTGCGACACCGCGCCCACGCTGGAGCTGGGCCATGCCCATATCGACCACGCGACGCCCGAAAAGGTGAAAGAGGCCATCGCGGCCAAGCACATCCACCCGACCATTCCCGATTTTCAAGCCCTTGACGCCTACCGCGCGGATGGCGGCTACGCGGCTCTGACGGAGTTGCGGGCCAATGGAAATTGGGAAGACGTCCAAGCCAAAATCAAGGAAAGCGGGTTGCGCGGCCTTGGCGGCGCAGGCTTTCCGTCCGGCACCAAATGGGGCTTCGTGCGCGGCAATGCAGGCCCGCGCTACATGGCCGTCAATGGCGACGAGGGCGAGCCCGGCACGTTCAAAGACCGCCACTATCTCGAACGCGAACCGCATCTCTTCCTCGAAGGCATGCTCATCGCCGCATGGGCCGTGGAGGCCGCGCGCGTCTACATCTACATGCGCGACGAATACCCGGCGGTGCTCCACATCCTCGCGCAGGAAATCGCAGCCCTTGAGGCCGCAAATATCGTCGAGCAAGGCTATATCGAGCTGCGTCGCGGCGCGGGCGCGTATATCTGCGGCGAGGAATCCGCAATGATCGAAAGCATCGAAGGCAAGCGCGGCATCCCGCGCCACCGCCCGCCTTACGTGGCGCAAGTCGGCCTCTTCGGTCAGCCCACTTTGGTCCATAATGTCGAAACGCTCCACTGGATCGCGCGCATTTGCCGCGAAGGCCCCGAGGTTCTCAACAGCACAGAGAAAAACGGCCGCACCGGCCTGCGCAGCTATTCCGTGTCGGGCCGCGTCGCGGCACCGGGCGTCTACCTTCTGCCCGCAGGCTCCACCATCACCGATATCATCGCCGCTGCTGGCGGCATGGCCGACGGCCACGTCTTCAAAGCCTATCAGCCGGGCGGGCCGTCCTCCGGCCTTTTGCCCAGCACGATCCATGACGTGCCGCTGGATTTCGACACGCTGCAACCGCTGGGCACCTTCATCGGCTCGGCCGCCGTCGTTGTCTTGTCCGACCAGGACAGCGCCCGCGCCGCAGCCCTCAACATGCTGCGGTTTTTCGAGGATGAAAGCTGCGGGCAATGCACGCCTTGCCGAGTTGGCTGCGAAAAAGCGGTCAAGCTGATGCAGAAAGACACATGGGACCAGCCGCTTCTTGAGGAGGTCTGCACCGCCATGGCCGACGCCTCGATCTGCGGTCTGGGGCAGGCGGCACCCAACCCGATCCGGCTGGTGATGAAGCATTTCAGCGACGAAATCTGAGCCACCCCGATCACGCCCGACCTTTTCATGCCGCCCCGCCCGTATTAGGTGGGGGGAACACAATGCTGACGGGTGCCCATGTCGTTTTTCAAAAAGCTCAAAAACAAGCTCTTCAAATCCTCCGCCAAACTTGATGAGGGGCTGGATGCCATCGTCGCAGATGGCGGCGTCGAGGAAGCAGTCGAGCCAGAGGCCCCGGCATCCGCACCCGAACCACAGGTAGCCGCCGAGAAAGCCGCTGAAGCCGAGACACGCGCGGCAGAGGAGCGCGCCGCCCAAGCTGCCGAAGAGGCCCGCCGCGCCGAAGAAAAACGCGCAGAAGAAAAACGCGCAGAAGAAGAACGCGCGGCTGAGGCCGAGGCCGCCAGACGCGCTGCCGAAGAGCAGGCAGAGCAGCAAGCCAAAGAAAGAGCCGCAGCCCAAGCTCAAGCCCAAGCTGCCGCCGATCAGGCCCGCCGCGCCGCGGAGGCCGCCGCCCAGAAAGCGGCAGAAGATGCGGAGAACGCCAAAGCCGCCAAGGAAGCCGAAGCCGCCCAGCGGGCAGCAGAGCAAGCCGCAGCAGACCGCGCGGCGCTGGAACAAGCACAGGCCGAGGCACAAGCCCAAGCCGAACAAGACCGCTTGGCCGCCGAGGCCAAAGCCGCCGAAGAACAAGCCGCCCTCAAAGCCCAAGAAGAGGCCGCCGCGCGCGCCGCAGAAAAGGCCGCCCAAGAGGCCAAAGCCGAGCAAGACGCCGCAAACCGCGCGCTCGAACAGGCCAAGGCCAATGTTGCGGCTGACCTTTCCGCGCTCGCCGCCGCCGCCCTGCTGCAAGGCGATGACACGCCCACGGAACCCGCGAAAAAGCCCGGCCTTCTGGGCCGCCTCATGGGCCGCAAGGACACCAAAACCGTCCTGCGCCGCGAGCTTGATGATGACATGTTGGAGGCCCTCGAAGAGCTGCTCATTGCCTCCGACATGGGCGTCGATACCGCGCTGCGCGTCACAGCCAATATGGCCGAAGGACGCTTGGGCAAGAAGCTCTCTACCCAGGAAATCAAGGAGCTGCTCGCCTCCGAGATCGCCACCATCATGGAGCCTGTCGCCAAGCCCATGCCGCTTTATCCCAAACGCCCGCAGGTGGTGCTGGTGGTGGGCGTCAATGGTTCGGGCAAGACCACCACGATCGGCAAGCTGGCCAGCCAGTTTCAGCAGGCGGGCAAAAAGGTGGTGATCGCCGCAGGCGACACATTCCGCGCCGCTGCCGTCGAGCAACTCCAGGTCTGGGGGGAGCGCGCTGGCGTTCCCGTCCTGACAGCCCCCGAAGGCTCGGACCCGGCCAGCCTCGCCTTTGACGCTATGGCGCAGGCAGAGGAAAGCGGTGCCGATCTGTTGATGATCGACACGGCGGGCCGTTTGCAAAACCGCGCCGATCTGATGGAAGAGCTCGCCAAAATCGTCCGCGTCATCCGCAAAAAAGACGAGACCGCGCCGCATAATACATTGCTGGTGCTCGATGCGACCACGGGTCAAAACGCGCTCAATCAGGTGAAGGTTTTCCAAGAGATTTCCGACGTCTCCGGCCTCGTCATGACCAAGCTTGACGGCACCGCGAAAGGCGGCGTGCTGGTGGCGCTGGCTGATAAGTTCGGCCTGCCGATCCACGCCATCGGGGTGGGCGAGCAAATAGACGATCTCGACGCGTTCGACCCTTCGGAATTTGCACAGGCCCTGACCGGTGTCGCCCCAGAGTAACCCCGCATTAAGGTTAACGCGCCCCCATCCTCAGAGCGCAGCCCCCCACATCCTTTCCATGTTCAAAAATATCCTCGCCGAAGGCATCCCTGCGCGCGTCACACCGGCTGACCTCTGAGCATGAGCGCCTGGATCACCTCCCTCGAAGGCACGCAATCAGGCCACCACCTCGCGCTGGCCCTCGCGATCATGGCCGCGATCCTGCATGCGATCTTCGGGGCGCTGCAAAAAGGCCGTCACGACCCGTGGCTGTCACGCGGCGCGATTGATCTCAGCTACGGGCTGATCGCGGCCCCTTTCGCGCTCTTCGTGGTGCCATGGCCCGAGCCGCATATGTGGCCGATCTTTGCGGGCGTCTATGTGATCCATGTCTGCTACAAATGCCTGCAGGCCTACACGTACAGCAAAGGCGCCTATACGGTGGTCTACCCGGTGGTGCGTGGCACCGGGCCGCTCTTTACTGTCATCGGCGCCTATCTGATCTTTGGCGAGACCTTCACCTGGGGCCAGATCGGCGGCGTGGCGCTGCTCTTGGCGGGCATTTACGGCCTCGCGGCCTATAATCTCAGAACCATTACGCTGGAGCGCGACACGATGGTCCCGGCGCTGGGCTTTGCGGCGCTGACCGGGCTTTTCGTGGCGCTCTACACCACCTATGACGCCTACGGCATCCGCGCCACCGCCGACCCGTTCACCTTTCTGGCGTGGTTTTTCTTCATTGACGGGCTCTTCTTCATGCCGCCCGTGGCGGCGTATCTCTGGGCCAAAAACCCTCAACGCCCGGCCCTTGGCCCGCTGATGGCGCGCGGCGTCATCGGCGCGGTCGTGGCCTTCTTCTCTTTCGGGGCGATCATGCTGGCCACGCGGCTCGACAAGGTGGGGGAGGCGGCGGTGTTGCGCGAGACATCTGTGGTCTTTGCGGCGCTGATCGGATGGCTTATCCTTGGCGAAAAGGTCGGCCCTCGCCGACTGGGCCTGATGGCGCTGATCGCGCTGGGCGCGGTCATTGTGGAATTCGCAGGCTAAAACACATAAGAGGCAGGGCATGGAACACAAAACTCTCAACCCAATGGTGAAATTCGCGCTGGAGTTCGGCCCGGTGCTGCTGTTCTTCGTGGCCTATACGCGCCTGAAGGAGAACACCTACACCATCGGCGGCACCGATTATGAGGGGTTCATCGTGGTCACGGCGGCCTTCGTGCCGCTGCTTTTGGCCTCTATCGGTATTTTGTGGAAACTCACTGGCAAGATCAGCCGGATGCAGGTGCTCACCGCCGTCATGGTGATCTTCTTTGGCGGGCTGACCGTCTGGTTCAATGACGAGCGCTTCTTCAAAATCAAGACCACCATTGTCTACGGGGTCTTCGCCTCCGTGCTGGGGCTCGGCCTGATCCTGGGCAAATCCTGGCTGGAATATGTGATGGACGAGCTGTTGCCGCTGACCAGCGAGGGCTGGATGATCCTCACCAAGCGGCTGACCTTTGCGTTCGCGGCCCTTGCCATCGCCAATGAGGTCGTCTGGCGCACCATGTCCACGGATGCTTGGGTCAAGATCGAGACCTTCGGCTTCCCGGTGGCGCTTTTCGCGTTCTTCATGCTGCAAACCGGTCTTTTTCAGAAATACAGCTCGGAAGAGCAGGACGAAACCTAGAACCCGAATGCTGAGCAGGCCCCCGTGATGAAGCGGGAGCCTGCCAGTTAATGCGAACCTACCTTGCTCACGGGCGGTGCCCGTTTACCAGAACACTGGCTAAGCTGGGGAAGGGCGGCCCACATTACGCAATGTCGGTACTTGTCGCGAAGCCTTGCAGCGCGGATTGAGGCTAAACCGTCTCAAAACACTTTCATCTACGCCTTTACTCTCAAGGCCCGGTCAAATTCCGGACCGGCCCGCCGCGTCCCAATCACGCGACAAAACCAATCGCACCCCCCAGGGTACGGAGCGCAGTCATCCGCAAGGTGACTGCTACGTCAACGCTGCAACGGCAGATTTTTCGGACGGTAAGGGGCCACATGTGCAATCTGTGGGTTGAATTGGTCGAGCTGCATATAAAATTCGCGACAAATCAAAAAATTGTGCACCAACATAACGGGGCGCTCCTTCGCAGACGCAGCATTTTTTCCAAATCGGAAAATGCTACTCCTCTGGGTTTCGTTTCCAAATTGTGTCCAATAATCCGCTGGGCTCGTGATTGTTCGTGTAAGACTCGATGAGTCGTTCCATCGCTTGCCGTGTGACATGCTTGTGATCTTCGGAAAACCCGAGAGTTGCGACCATCTTCCAATGGCCCTCCATCAAGGAAATGAACAGGAAGGACAGCTCCTCCGCAGCCGTTGCGGGCAGGTGCGGGTATTGCAGCATGAACTCATGGGTCAGGACCTGTCCCAGCAGCGTATATTGCGCCCGCAAAGCGGTGCGCACGGGCTGGGACCCGGTGGTCAGCGCAAAGAGCGCATCAAAAACGCGGTCATCCTCGGGCTTGGTAAAATCGGGCCGAATATTGAGGAAAAAGTCGATAAACAGGTTCAAACGCTGCTCGCCCTTGGCCTGCATCACGACGGAGACGAGGCTTTCGCGATACCCCGCGGCCAGGTGTTCGCTCAGCGCGACCATCAATGTGTCGGCATCTTTGAAGTGGTAACGCACCACTTGGCGCGACAGATCGGCCTCCTTGGCGATCGTGTCATAGGAGAGATGTGGCAAACCATGCTGTTTCAGCGCCCGAAACGCAGCGTTTAGAATATTGGTTTTCTGGTCGAGCGGCTTGTCTTTGTGCCCCATAGCGGCGCGGTCCCTTAAACGAATTTGTAGCAATGCCTACAAATTCGCCAGAGCGGTCACCCGTGTCCATCATCCGGTCGCACTCTCGCTGCGGGGGCAGCAATTTTGCCACAGATTAGCCGCTATGGATCAGGGTCGAAAACAGTTTTGGATCAATGCTTTCCGCGTCGAAGCTGTCACCTTCCGTCAGGATGGAGACCGCGTCATGGCTGTGCAGGCTTTCTTGATGGCTGGCCACCACGCGGAAATCTCCGATCCGGGCGTCTGCCTGCAAGGCCGCGCAAAAAGATCGCGCCGCGTCTTCGACAAAAATCGGGTTGGCGGCGTTCAGCTCTGCAAAGGCTTGCTCGTCTTCGCGCTTGACCATCACTTGGGTTTCCGTCGGCACCGCGTCGCGGCAGGCCTCGATCAGATCCTCGAACCACAGGCAATCTTCGTCGCACATGATCTCTACAGAGATCCGCGCCACGGAGCGTTGCGAATGCGGTGTGGCCAGCTGGCCCCGGAACTGGCGCGCATGCTCTGACAATTCCAGCGAGCAGGGGCAGGTCGATGAATAGACATAGTCGAGATGCATGAACTTTTTGCGCACGCCGCCTGCGTCCACGACTTCGAGCGCGATGTCGTAATACTGATAGCCTTCCAGCCCGGAGCGCAGCGATTGCACTTTCATCGGGAAGGAGAACCGCATCTGGATGCGCGCGTCAAAGCTCTCGAGGTCGGTTTTATAGGCGTCCAATGTCCGCTCGATCACCTCATAGGAAAAGGTTTCATCGGCCTTCTCATAAAAGCTGCGCATAATGCGCGACATGTTGATGCCTTTCTTCTCGGCCTCCAGCGATACGGTGCCGGTCACGGAGGTCTCCAGCCGCACGTCGCCATTGTCGCGGGTGTGGTAGCGGATGGGCAGGCGGAAATTCGAGATGCCAACATGCTGGATTTGCTGCTTGGCGCCCCGGATCAGCGAGGATGGCCCGTTTTGCAGGTCCGGCATGGAGGCCTTATAGGCCTCGTCCACTTCAAATTCTTCAGGGTAGGCGCGCGCCAGCGCGGGGTAGTTGGACAATTCCCGTCCCGGCACCAGACGGCCGACAAGCGGATCAAGATCCGCCACTTCTACTTCCGAGGACCCCTGCGCCCAGTGGCGCAGCAGTTTCAAGGCGTCTTCAGCTTCTTCCCGTGTGGGCAAGCGGTCAAGTTCCGGCGTGTGGACATTCATAACAGTCCCCCCTTTGGTTCGCGCTATTGAAACATGGGGCCTCGACGCCTGTATTCCAACAATATGTAAACTATACGTGACGAGGCACCGGTTAGATCACATCTAATGCGGCTTTTATGTCCGCCAAAACGTCGTCGTAATCCTCCAGCCCTACGCTCAGGCGCACCAAACCATCCGAGATGCCCAGCACTGTGCGCTGTTCGGGGGTCAGCCGCTGGTGGGTGGTCGTGGCGGGATGCGTCACGAGGCTTTTGCTGTCGCCCAGATTGTTGGAAATCGTCACGATCTGAAGCGCGTTGAGGAAGCGGAACGCCTCCGCCTTGCCGCCCTTGATGTCGAGCGCAATCACCGTGCCGCCCTTATCCATCTGCCGCTTGGCCGCCTCAAAATGCGGGTGCGAGGGCAAATGCGGGTAGGCCACGCGGGCCAGCTTTGCGTGCCCCTCAAGTGCTGTGGCCAGCTTCAACGCGGTCTCGGCCTGTGCGGCGCAGCGCAGATGCACGGTCTCGAGCCCTTTGAGCATCACCCAGGCGTTGAACGGCGACAGCGCGCCGCCGGTATGTTTGAGATAGGGCTCGGCCAGTTTGCGCACGAAGTCTTTGGTGCCGCAGATCACCCCGCCCAGACAGCGGCCTTGCCCGTCAATATGTTTGGTGGCGGAATAGACCACCACATCCGCCCCGTCTCGCACAGCATGGCCAAAAACCGGCGTGGCGAAGACGTTGTCGACGATGACCGTGGCGTCTTGCGCATGGGCAATCTCCGCCACGGCTTTCAGGTCGATCACCTCCAGCGTCGGGTTGGCGACGGTTTCCAGAAACACGGCCTTGGTGTCGCTGCGAATGGCCGCGCGCCAGGCGTCCAGATCGGTGCCGTCCACAAAACTCACCTCGACGCCGTAGCGGGGCAGCAGCTCCTCAAGGATATACAAACACGATCCAAAGAGCGCCCGCGCGCTCACCACATGGTCGCCCGCCTTCAGCAAGCCGCATAACGCGCCGTTCACCGCGGCCATGCCGGAGGCGGTGGCAAAGGCGTCTTCGGTGCCTTCCAAAGCCGCGATGCGGTCCTCGAACATGCGCACGGTCGGGTTGCCGTAACGGGCGTAGATGAACTCGTCATCTCCGGTCTCGATAAAGCGCGCCTCGGCGGCTTCGGCGCTGTCATAGACAAAACCTTGGGTGAGATAAATCGCTTCCGAAACCTCGCCATATTGCGAGCGGCGGGTGCCGGCATGCACCGCTTTGGTGCGGGGGGACCAGTTGGTCATAGTCATATCCTTCATCACGGGCCGGCCGCATCACGGCGGGCGCCAAAAACAAAAAGCCTCCACCGGGAAAAGGGGGAGGCTCATGCGTCAGGCGCTGTGGTCCGTCCTCTTTAGCGGCATGTTTAACGTGGCCCGCAATCCGGTAACAAATCGCCACAATCGGGGTGATAGCCCCGCGTCGTCCATGGGTCAAGACGCTGAATGCTGCGCGCGGTCAGGCGGAAAGTTCGTCAACGGCGCACCACATGGTGCGGGTGATGCGCGGCTCCATCGCGATCTGGCTGATGGAGCGTTCAATGTTGCGCTCCGTCGCGCCGTCGCCGTGGATATGGGCGATGATCTCGCACTCCTTGTCGTCGCCGGTCACTTCGGTTTCGTGCAAAAACAGGTTGTTGACGCCGAGGTTGCGCACGAGAAAGGCGCGCATGTCGCGCTCGTCCCCGCGGGCGCAGCGCAGCCGTATCTGAAACAAGCGGTCCTTGGCGCCTTTGCGCGGCGAGACCTTGTCGAGCAGTTTCACAATCGGGCGTAGCGCGAGATTGATAAAGACGATCAGCCCGGTCATCGCGGCGGCATAGGGCAAGTGACCCGCACCCGCCATCATGCCCACCGCGGCCGAGCACCACAGCGTCGCCGCCGTGTTCAACCCATGGACGTTAAACCCGTCACGAAAGATGATGCCGGCCCCCAGAAACCCAATGCCAGAGACCACCTGAGCCGCCACCCGCGTCGGGTTGATGTCGTCGGGGAAAAGTGCGGCGAAGGTCACGAACCCGGCCGCGCCCAATGCGACCAACGCGTTGGTGCGCAGCCCGGCCATGCGCTGCCGCATCTGCCGCTCAGAGCCAATCAGCGCGCCCAGAACAAGCGCAATCGCCATGTTCAGCGTGGCCTCGAACAGGGACAAGACCTGCGCGGGCATCAAACCTTCCATCATATCGTCACCATCATCGTGTCACCGCTTGGGGGTTGTGCTTTGTTAGGCGGCTTTGCACTCCGCAGACCAGAGTTTTGCACCCGCATCGCAAAATGGTGAGCGCCGCGTGAACGCGCGTCACCGCCTGAGCCGCGGCGCTGGGCTTGCCAAATCTCGCAGGCGCGCCAGTTTTGGGGCATGACTGATCCGATCTGTGCGCTCTGTGGACGGGCGATCCCGCCCGATGTGGCGCAAAGCCAGCACCACCTGATCCCCAAGCTCAAAGGCGGCAAGGGGGGCGAAACGGTGCTGTTGCACCATATCTGCCATAAAGAAATTCACGCGACCTTGACCGAGGCGGAGCTGGCCCGCAGCTACGCCACCCCTGAGGCGCTGCGCGCCCATCCGCGTCTGGCGAAATTCATCGCCTGGGTCGCCAAGCGCCCGCCCGCGTTTCAATCCAAAACCACCAAAGGGCACAGGCGGCGCAAGGCGTGACCCAAAGGAGGCGCTGCCGCGCCATTTTCAATCCACAAGGTGCGGGTGATCGCCTTTCGCCAACCGTCGAGCCGATTGCGACCCGTGTTAGAACGGGATCATGCTGCCGCCAAGCTGCAAGGTCCGAAGCTCCGTATAGCTTAACGTCAGATCGACCCACTCAGGGGTGAATATCAGCGCGAAAAGGTCCGGGTTGAGATGCACCAAATTGTGCATCCCCGCGACCATGACAGTCACCCCAAAGGTCTGCGCAGCAGCCCATTCCGCGCCCTCCAGCCTGAACCCTTGTTTGAACACAAAGCCAATCGCCAGTGCCATGGCCCCATCCGCCACAAGGGCCAGCATCAAATCGGTCTCCGGGTCGGCCGTCCCCAACAAATGCACGCGCGCAAACCGGGCGAAGAACACCGACAGAATGCCTAGGAAAAACGCGCCGATGAGGCTGAGCGGATAGAGCGCGTTTTCCATGAGCCCGCCCGTCAGTTTTACGTCAGGGGCCTCCACGCGCGGTGTGTGCACTATGCCTTCGGGGCTTTGCGTTTGCCCATTGGCGATGCGGGACAGACGGGCCTGAAAATCGCCCGGCGGTTGGTAGCTGTTCTGGGTCATAAAAAGTCTCTGCGTAAAATTATGGTCGCAATCATCATCAAGAAACGGGGCGAGATTTAGGCGACATTCGGGGCGCTTTTTGCAAATTTTGGCCGCCCTCGTGACCACGCGCCGTTGACACCACCGCGTGCCCGCGCCAACCCTAGCCTTATGTTTGACCTGCGCCCGGTGGGCTATGTGATCGGCCTTTTGGTGGCCTGCCTCGGGGCCTCGATGCTGGTGCCCATGGCGCTGGATATGGCGGCGGGCAATGGCCATTGGCCTGTTTTTGCACAAGCGGCGATCCTGACCAGCGTGACCGGCACCTTGCTGGCCTTGGCCACCAGGAACGGCGTGGGCGAGGGGCTGACGATCCAGCAGACTTTTCTGTTGACCACGCTGGTTTGGGTGGCGCTGCCGCTTTTTGGCGCGATCCCGTTCTATGTGGGGGCCACGCAGGCCGATTTCGTCGACGCGTTCTTTGAGGCCATGTCCGGCATGAGCACCACCGGCTCCACGGTGCTGACCGGGCTCAATGGCTTGCCTGACGGGCTGAAGCTGTGGCGCGGGCTGATGCAGTGGTTTGGCGGCATCGGGATCATCGTGGTCGCCATGGTGTTCCTGCCCGAGCTGCGTGTGGGCGGCATGCAAATCTTCCGCTCCGAAGGCTTCGACACATTTGGCAAAATCCTGCCCCGCGCAGGCGAGATCGCGCGCAATATCTCCGTTATCTATCTGGGGCTGACGCTCGCTTGCGGGCTGGCCTATTACGCCGCCGGGCAGTCGGTTCTGGACGCCACCACCCATGCGATGACCACCATCGCCACGGGTGGGTTCGCCAATAGCGACGCCTCTTTTGCGGCCTATGAGGGGGCATCGGAATATATCGCCAGCGCCTTCATGCTGCTGGCCGCCTTGCCCTTCGTGCGCTACGTGCAATTGCTGGCGGGCACCGCCAAGCCGCTGTTTCGCGACAGCCAAATCCAGACCTTCTTTGCCATCGCCGCCATCCTCGTGGCCTGCCTGACCGCGTGGCAATATGCCCAAGGGCTCAACCCCGGCGAGGCGGGCTTTCGCAAGGCGCTGTTCAACGCGGTCTCCATCCTGACGGGCACGGGATATGCGTCGGATGACTACACGCTCTGGGGGTCGTTCTCCGTCGCGCTGTTCTTTTTGATGGGGCTGATCGGGGGCTGCGCGGGCTCCACCTCCTGCTCGATCAAAGTGTTCCGCTTCCAGCTGCTCTTTGCCTCCATCAAGGCGCAAATACGCCGCATCCACTCGCCGCATGGCATTTTTCAGCCGCGCTATCAGGGGCGGACGGTGCCCGAAGATGTGGTCTCCTCCGTCATGACCTTCTTCGTGCTCTTTCTGGTCTCGCTCGGAGGCCTCGCGGTGCTGCTTGGCATGACCGGGCTCGACTTCATCACCTCCGTCTCCGGGGCCACCGCCGCCATCGCCAATATAGGGCCGGGCTTGGGCGACGAGATCGGCCCTGCGGGCAATTTCGCAGGGCTCAATGACACCGCCAAATGGCTGCTCTGCGCGGGGATGTTGATCGGGCGGCTGGAATTGCTGTCGGTCTATGTTCTGTTTACAGTGAACTTCTGGCGGCCCTGATAGTTCAGACACAGGCGGCATGCGCCGAAACGGTGAAGGAACGGAGCAAAATGGGAAAGCAAACCCGGTCATTCGCGGTCATTGGGCTTGGCACGTTTGGCAGCACCGTTGCCCGCGAGCTGGCGCGGTTCGACAATGAGGTCATCGGCGTTGATAGCAACGAAAAGCTGGTGGCCGCCCATGCGCAAGATCTCACCCAAGCACTGATCTTGGACGCCCGCGAGGACGGCGCGTTGCGCGAGGCGGTGCTGGAAACGGTCGATGTCGGCATCGTCGCCATCGGCACCGATATGGAGGCCAGCATCCTCTCCGTCATCAATCTCAAGACCCTTGGCGTGGACACGATCTGGGCCAAGGCGACGTCGAAAAACCACCACCGGATCCTCTCTAAACTGGGGGTGGACCGCGTGATCCATCCCGAAAAAGAGGTCGGTCAGCACATTGCCCAAGTGCTGCACAACCCGCTGGTGCGCGACTATGTCAGCCTTGGAAACGGCCAGCACGTGGTGAATTTCAAGGTTCCCGAAAGCCTGCAAGGTAAGAAACTGTCCGAGCTGCCGCATGGCAATACTTTCAACCTGCGCTGCATCGGGGTCATGCGTGGCTCGAAGTTCCAAGGCTATGACGGCACCGATTGCGAGCTGCATGCCGATGATCTGCTGCTCTTGCTCGGAGAACGCCAAGACCTGCGCAAATTTGCCGGCAGCCTCTAGATGGCGCGGCGGGGGTTCCGCGTCTCGCTGCACAAGGCGCGGCTCAGCCCGCCTGCGATGCTGGCCACGATCTATGCCATTTTCATTTTGATCGGTGCGGTCCTGCTGAGCCTGCCCTTCAGCCACACTAGCGGCGTCAGTTTCAGCGACGCGCTGTTCACCGCCGCCTCTGCCGTCACCGTCACGGGGCTGGTGGTCGTCGATACCGGGTCTGATTTCACACTTATCGGCCAGATCGTTGTCGCGCTGCTCATTCAGGTGGGCGGGCTTGGGTTGATGACGTTTGCCGCACTCTTGTTAACCATGCTGGGCCTCAGCATCGGGATGCCGCAGCGCTTGGCGTTGCGCGACGAGTTGGGCCAAACGGGCCTCAGCGAATTGGCCGTTCTGGTGCGCGTCGTCATCCTCGTGGCCTTCACCGCCGAAGCCATTGGCGCGGGCCTTCTGATGCTCGTCTTCGTCCCCGAATTCGGCTGGGCGGAGGGCGTTTGGCAGGCGCTCTTCCACGCCATTTCCGCCTTCAACAATGCAGGCTTTTCGCTCTTTCCGGACAGCCTCAGCGGTTACGTCTCCGACCCCGTGGTCAACATCACCATCGCGCTGCTCTTCATCATCGGCGGGCTGGGCTTCGTCGTTCTGGCCGATCTCAACAAGCATCGCCGCTGGGCCAAGCTGACGCTGCACAGCAAGTTGATGCTCTCTGGCACCGGGTTTCTGATCCTCGCGTCATGGGTCCTGTTTGCCGCTCTCGAATGGCGCAACCCGGCCACGTTGGGGGCGTTGGACGGCACCGGGCCGCGCCTGTTGGCCAGTTGGTTTCAAGCCGTCACGCCGCGCACCGCCGGGTTCAACACGCTCGATTACGCCGCCATGACCGACAGCACGACAATCATGACGCTGGGCCTGATGCTGGTCGGCGGCGGGTCGTCCTCCACGGCGGGCGGCATCAAAGTGACCACGCTGATCGTGCTGGCGCTGGCCACACTGGCCTTCTTTCGCCGCCAGGAGCGGCTGCATATTTTCGGGCGCAGCCTTGGCATCTCGGAAGTTATGAAAGCGCTGGCGCTCACCGCACTGTCAATTTTCTTGGTGCTCACCGGCCTCTTTCTGGTCTCGCTCACCTATCAAGGCGCGTTCATCGACCTGGTCTTCGAGGTCTTCTCCGCCTTCGGCACCGTTGGGCTGTCTCGCGGCGCCACCGGAGAGCTCGACACGTTCGGACGCCTTGTCATCATCGCCATCATGTTCGTCGGCCGCCTCGGCCCGCTGACATTGGCCTTCTTTTTGGCCACGCAATCCACCCCCAAAGTCCGTTATCCGGAGGGGAAGGTGTATTTGGGGTGACCCGTCCCGCGCGCATAAACCGCTTGAACATTCCGCCCCGCTCGGGTCGTCTTGCGCCAGCAAGTATACTCAGGATTGCCCCCCCCCCCCGCATGTCAGACAGTTCCAAAACCGCTCAAATGCCCCTCGGCGCGCAGATCTCTGATATGCTGTGGGACCGGGGCGTGCGGCATATTTTCGGCATTCCGGGCGTGCATAACCAAGAGATGTATCGCGGGATCGAGCAGGCGGGGCTCACCCATATCCTTGCCCGTCATGAACAAGGCGCGGGCTTCATGGCCGATGGCTATGCGCGGGCCTCGGGCCAGCCGGGGGTGGCGTATGTGATCACCGGGCCGGGTTTGTGCAACATCATGACGCCGATGGGGCAGGGCTATTCCGACAGCGTGTCGATGCTGGTGATCTCCTCATGTCTGGACGAGACCGCCGCCCGTCAGGGCCAGCTGCACCAGATGCGTGACCAGCAAGGGGCCGCGGCCACGGTCAGCGACTGGTCCCACACGGCGCAGGATGCGGCGTCGGCCTACCAACTGATCGACCGCGCGCTGGAGGAGTTCCAGACCGCGCGCAAACGCCCCAAACATCTGCAAGTGCCCATCGCCCAGCTGGAGGCCCCGGCCCCAGCCGCGCCCGCACGCCCTAAAGCGCCGTCAGCCTTCGGGGCCACGCCCGCCCAAGCCGCGCTTTTGCGCGACAGGCTCGACGCGGCCAAACGCCCGCTCTTCCTCTTTGGTGGCGGGGCCGCGCCGCAGCAAAGCCAGATGCAGCCGGGTGATATGGGCGGCGGCCAGCCCGCCGATTGGCTGGAAGGTTTCTTGCGGCTCAGCGTCGCCAGCTTCACCACCTATGCCGGGCGCGGGGTCATCCCCGCCGGATCCCCGCTGCATTTCGGGTCCATGTTGGCCCGACCCGAGAGCGCCGACATCATCGCCACCGCCGATCTGGTTGTGGCGGTCGGCAGCGCTTTGAGCGAGGTTGATCTGTGGCGCAGTCATCTGGGTCACCGTGCTGAGTTGCTTCGCGTCGATATTGACCCGCAGGTGTTAAGCGATGCTCAACGCGCCGACATAAAACTGCAGGCCTGCGCCGACGCGCTGCTGCGCCTCACCTTCGCAGAGCCTCTAGAGCCCAAAACCGGCTGGACCCCCGACGAGGTCTCCAAAACCACGCAACGCTGGCGCGCCCAGATCGACACGGAGCGCCCCGGCATCCTGACCATCTGCGACGCGCTGGCCCAGATCATGCCGCCCGATATGATGGTGTTTTCCGACATGACGCAGCTGGCCTATGCCGCCAAGGAGGTCATCGACATGGCCCGCCCCGGCCATTGGCACCACCCTTACGGCTTCGGCACGTTGGGCTATTCGCTACCTGCCGCTATCGGCGGCGCGGTGGCGCGGCCCGGTCTGCCCACGCTTTGCATCATCGGCGATTACGGCTTTCAATACACGATGATGGAGCTGGCCACGGCGGTCGAGCTGCAACTGCCCCTGCCAATTTTGCTGTGGGACAATGGCAAGCTGGGCGAGATCGAAGACAGCATGACCCGCGCCCAGATCGCCCCTAATGCGGTGATCCAGCAAAACCCAGATTTCCTGAAACTGGCGGAGGCGTTTGGCGCGCATGCGACCCAGCCCGCGACGTTGAAAGACATGCAGGGCGCGATCCTCTCCGCCCTCAAAGCGGACCGTCCGACGATTATCAGGGTGACGCCCGAGATCACATCTTAAAGCCCTGACAAAACCCTCTAACGCGAGGGCGTCGCCAGACCGCGGGATGGCGTTCTACCGCGCATGCGACAGCGCTTTATGCCAGCAATGTTATCTTCCATATTTGCGATGCGCCAAGCCCCGCCAAATCGCCAGCCCTGTCGGGCGGTCTGGCGATGCCCGGCGCCTTCGGCTTGAGTCCGGGCTGACCCCTGCTACCAGCAGCTCACCAGAACCGTGATCTCTGTGCCCTGCGCCAGCAGGGCTTCTGCGCCCAATTCAACTCCGCCCCGCGCAGTCACCGGAGCCACGCCGTTTTGGGACAAAAACCCGGTGATCTCGCTCGATTTCAGCGCGAAGGCGGTGCCCTCGGGCAGGGCGCGGCCGCCGGTTTCCAGCGGTGTCAACATGCCTGACACTGCGCCCATCTCGTCCAGCACCGGCCCGCCGACATCGCCGCTGAGAGCCAGCAGATCAAGCCGCTTGAACCGCGCGTCACCGCTGAGGTTTTGCAGGTCTTCCAGCGTGCCGAAGGTCAGCGTGGGGGCGGTCAGCGCGCCCTCGTAGGAATAGCCCGACACGGCCACAGGCGAGCGCAGGCGGCCCAGATTTGGGGCAAACCGGGCAAAGCCCAGCGGCACCAGAGCGTCCTTTGGGCGCAGCAGCGCCAGCCCATCTGCGGTGGCCGCGACCTCGGCGTCATAGGCCCCGTCCAGCGTGATCCGCTCACAGCTGCCCACGGCTTCGGCCACGGTCACAACCGCGCCGCGCCCGTCCACGTAAAACCCCGAGCGCGACTGTTTGGGTTTGCGCAATTCCAGCCCTGACAGCAGGTCCACGGATTGCGTCGCCTCGTCGCTGTCAGTGGCCACAAGCGAGCCTTCGGTCATCTCGAAACTGTCTTGCATGATCTCGATCACGCGGGCCATGTCGGCGGCGCGGGCAGGGGGGTAGACCAGCGTAAACCCTTTGACATAGCCGCGATCCAGCTTGGCATAGGTGTAGCTTTCCAGCGTGTCACTTTTGCCGCGCAGGGTGAAGCTGTCGGCGCGTTTGACGCGCTGGCCCTCCAGCGGCACGATTTCCAGCGTCTGCATGATCTCGTAAAGCCCGCCCAGCGTTGCACCGTCTCCGGCCTGAGAGATCAGCAGCACCTGAACGCCGCTGCCGTCTTTCTCGGCGTAGCGCACGAACGGGTAGTCATAGCCCTCGAATTCCACCAGCCCGGTGGGCATGGTGATCTTGATCCCGGCCTTGTCCTCGTCCACCGTCCCAAGACCCAGCGCGTCAAGGGCGGCCTGATATTGGCCCAGCAGGTCGGCGCGTTGCTTGGTGGTCAGAATGCCCGTCGGATCATAGGCATTGGCGGTTTGCCAGCGGGCCATGGAGGCGCGCGTGCCGCGCCCGAAAGAGCCGTCAATCGCGGCGGTGTAAAAGCCAAACCATTGCAGGGCCACTTGCAGCTCTTCGCGTCCTTCGCGGTCCAGCAACCGCTCTGAGGCGCGGGCCTCGCGAGGGGTTTCATCCAGATCTTCTGGCTCCGGCAGACTGACCTCGGGCGCGACAGCGGTGTCGGGCGCGGGCGTGGGGGTGACCTCAGGCGCCGCAGGGGTCGCCGTGCCAATCGCGGCCCCGATGGGCCAGAACTGGTCGCGGTAGCCGGTCCCGTCCGTGATGTAGCTGTCACGCGGGATCACGCCTTGGGCGCGCAGCTCGCGCAGCCGCGCGCGGGCCGTCGCGGGGTCGGGGTAGGGGCCCAGCGCCAGCGTGTACCAGCCGCCCGGCAGCAAAAAGCCCGACACGTCATTGAAGGCCACGCCGTAAGAGCGCGCGCGCTCCTGCGCGGTGCGCAGCGAGGGGTGGCTTTCGACCTGCACCCAGGATTGCTGGGCCAGACCTGCCGTGGTTCCGATGGCCAGTGACACACATAGAACCAAAGAGGCGAAAAGCGCTCGCATCATGTTAATCATCCCCGTCTGCCCATCGTAAAACCCACTGGCATATCCCACTGGCATATTCCACTAGCATATGGCGCGCCAATAGTGGCGCGCGAATCTTGGGTGTACAGATACCATCTCCGGGGCGCGGCGCACCCCCTATTCGGGCTGGAACATGCGTGCTTTGCCCCCGCCGCCACACAGTATCTGCGTTGACCCCCCCAAGCCCATTGCCTATTGAGACCTCGTTGTCATATCCCGGCCCCTGACGCGCCGGATGCAGGCCCGGCGCACCAGATGTCGGCACAAGGAAACGCCCCATGGCTGAAGCCACCACCAAACCCGCCTCCTTTCAGGAGATCATCCTGCGATTGCAGGCCTATTGGGCCGCCCAAGGCTGCGCGGTGATGCAACCCTATGACATGGAGGTCGGTGCCGGCACGTTCCACCCCGCCACCACTTTGCGCTCGCTGGGCTCCAACCCATGGGCCGCGGCTTACGTGCAGCCCTCGCGCCGCCCCACGGATGGGCGGTATGGTGAGAACCCGAACCGCTTGCAGCATTACTACCAGTATCAGGTGCTGATCAAACCCAGCCCGCCGCAGATGCAGGAGCTCTATCTCGGCAGCTTGCGCGCCATCGGCATCGACTTTTCGCTGCACGACATCCGCTTTGTCGAAGACGACTGGGAAAGCCCGACGCTGGGCGCGTGGGGCCTCGGTTGGGAGGTCTGGTGCGACGGCATGGAGGTCTCGCAATTCACCTATTTCCAGCAGGTCGGCGGCCATGATTGCAAACCCGTCTCAGGCGAGCTGACCTACGGGCTCGAGCGCCTCGCGATGTATATCCTGGGCTGCGATCACGTCATGGACATGCCCTATAACGACCCGCAATCCCCGATTGCGCTTACCTACGGCGACGTGTTCCGCCAGACGGAGCAGGAATATTCCCGCTGGAATTTCGACGTGGCCGACACCGACACGCTGCTTCAACATTTCAAGGACGCGGAGGCCGAATGTACCCGCATCCTCGACCAGCCCCATGACGACCCCAAAACGGGCCGCCGCATCGTCATGGCGCATCCCGCCTATGACCAGGCCATCAAGGCCAGCCACCTGTTCAACCTGCTGGACGCGCGCGGCGTCATCTCCGTCACCGAGCGCCAGGCCTATATCGGCCGCGTCCGGGCGCTGTCCAAAGCCTGCGCCGACGCCTTCGTGCAGACCGAGGCCGGCGGCTGGACACACGCAGAAAACACCCCCGCATGAGCGGCAAAATCGTAGGAATAGCGCTCATGCTCACCGCCCTGATCACTGCGGTCTCCCTGTATTATCTGCAGGTCTACCACTTCTATGAGGAGCCAAAGACCGGCGACACGGTCACCATGGTCCCGCTGGGCGGCACCGCGCCCGAGGAGATCATCGCCGATGACGTCACCTCCATCGACGCCACGTCCTCTCCCATCCGCTACCGCGCCTGTTTCACCACGCCGATGAGCACCGCTTTGCTGTCGGAAACCTACCGACCCGCCCCCGGCGCGACACCCCTGACCGCGCCCGAGTGGTTTGACTGCTTTGACGCCACCGAGATTGGGGCCGCGCTGGAAACCGGGCAGGCCTTCGCCTTCATCGGCGCGGAAAATTACGAATACGGCGTCGACCGGATCGTGGCCATCATGGAAGACGGGCGCGGCTTCGTCTGGCACCAGCTCAATGATTGTGGCCGCAAACGCTATGACGGCACGCCCACCGGCCCCGAATGCCCCGCCCTTCCAGCTGCGCAAGAAAGCAATTGATATGCCCGATCTGCTGATCGAACTCTTCTCCGAAGAAATCCCCGCCCGCATGCAAACCCGCGCGGCCGCCGACCTCAGAAAGCTGGTCACCGACGGGCTGGTCGAGGCCGGGCTGACCTATGCGTCCGCAGGTAGCTTTTCCACGCCGCGCCGTCTGGCGCTGACCATTGAGGATCTGACGCCCGCAAGCGCGGCCACCCGCGAAGAGCGCAAAGGCCCCCGCACCGACGCGCCCGAAAAAGCCTTGGAAGGCTTTTTGCGCTCCACAGGTTTGACCGCCGATCAGCTGGAAAAACGCGATATGGGCAAAAAGGGCGAGGTCTTCTTCGCCGTGATCGAAAAGCCGGGCCGTCCGGCGGCAGAGATCATCGCGGAGGTGCTGACCCACGCCATCCGCAATTTCCCATGGCCCAAATCCATGCGCTGGGGCGACGGCGCCCTGAAATGGGTCCGGCCACTGCACCGCATCCTGTGCATCCTGTCCGATGAGGCCGGCACCGAAATCGTGCCGTTGGACGTGGATGGCATCACCTCCGGCGACATGACCGAAGGCCACCGTTTCATGGCGCCTGACGCTTTTTCGGTGACCTCCTTTGAGGACTACTCCGCCAAACTCAAACGCGCCCATGTGGTGCTGGACGCGCAGGAACGGGCCGATCACATCTGGGCCGACGCCACCTCCGCCGCTTTCGCGCAAGGTCTCGAAGTTGTCGAAGACAAGGGCCTCTTGGCAGAGGTTGCGGGGCTTGTCGAATGGCCCGTCGTCTTGATGGGCGACATTGACGAGACGTTCCTCGACCTGCCACCGGAGGTGCTGCAAACCTCCATGAAGGAGCACCAGAAATTCTTCTCCGTCAGGAACCCCAAAGCCGATAAAGCGAGAGGTGGCCGGATCGAGAAATTCGTCACCGTCGCCAATGTGGAGACGCCAGACAATGGCGCGACCATTCTGGCGGGCAATCAAAAGGTCCTTTTCGCGCGTCTCTCTGACGCGAAATTCTTCTGGGAAAACGACCTGCGCATCGCCAAAGCGGAAACTGAGCCCCGCATGAAGCCATGGCTCGACGCGCTAGAGAATGTCACCTTCCACAACAAACTCGGCAGCCAAAAAGAACGTATCGAGCGCATCGCCGCTCTCGCTCGCGAACTCGCCCCCGTTGTGGGGGCCGATCCTGATCTGGCCGAACAAGCCGCGCGTGTCGCCAAAGCCGACCTGTCTTCCGAGATGGTCTACGAGTTCCCCGAACTCCAAGGCCTCATGGGCCGTTACTACGCCGAGGCCGCTGGCTTGCCCCCCGAGGTCGCCGCCGCCGCCGAAGAACACTACTCGCCGCTGGGTCCCTCCGATGACGTCCCCACCGCGCCTGTCTCCGTGGCCGTCGCGCTGGCGGATAAGATTGATACGCTGACCGGGTTCTGGGCGATTGATGAGAAGCCTACGGGGTCGAAAGATCCGTTTGCGCTGAGACGGGCAGGTCTCGGAAAAATTCGCGCGACTTTTGAAAACGATTTAGCTATCAGCCTCATTAGGTTGCTCATGAAAGACATTAACGGTGCTGCGTTTCTTTATGCCCGCGCGCGAGGAGCGTCTTTAAAGACGAAAAACGAGGATGGGACTACAACTGTCACTGAATATGCGACAGCATATGCTCTCGCGGATGAATTTCCTGAGTCATTTGGTAGAGACAAAACACGCATTGAGGATTTGTACGAAACCGGTAGCGAAGACCTTGTTTACAAGCATGATCTCGACAAGCCGTTTCCCAACAAATCTGAAGCCATTACTGAGATAAGCGAAGACCTCCTTTCTTTCATCCACGATAGACTCAAAACCTTTCTAAAGGATAAAGGCGTGCCACATGATGTGATCGACGCCTGCCTCGCCATGCCGGGGAACGACGACCTGACCCTCTTGGTCAAACGCGCCGAAGCGCTCTCCGAAACCTTGAAAACTGAAGACGGCGCGAACCTGATCCAAGGCTACAAACGCGCCAATAACATTCTCACAGCAGAAGAGAAAAAAGACGGCGTTTTCTATGAGTTGGACCCCAAAGTTAAACTGGCAGAGACCGACGAGGAACGCGCGCTCTTCGCCGCCCTCGACGCGGCTGAGGCCAAGATCACGCCCGCGATGGAGGCCGAGGATTTCGCATCAGCCATGACCGCCATGGCCGCCTTGCGCGCGCCGATTGATGCGTTCTTCGAGGCGGTGAAAATCAACGCCGAGGTCGAAATCGTCCGCCGCAACCGCCTCTGCCTCCTGAACCGTATCCGCACCATCTGCGGCGGCGTGGCCGATCTGACCAAGCTTGACGGCTGATACATCGGGGGCCCCGTTTTCATGGAGATGACAGCGCTTTGCCCCCGTTGACTGTCATCCCCCTGAAAAGGGGGACCCCGCCGGGCAGGGCCCAACACGCAACACAGCGCACGCTCTCCCCGAGCGCGTTAACCAAATATTTTGCCCCATTTTGGGTTTTGGCCCGAAAAGTTTTGCCCCATTTTGTACAAAACGCCCCGAAATTCCGTCAGAGCCCGTCTCGCCCGAGATTGGGACACAGTGTCCCAAATTCCGTAATGTAACAGTTGAATGACAGGGGCATGCCTCTATGCTGCGATGCAGTATAAGGTGTTCCCCCATGTTGGACTCGATCAATTTTGAACGCATCACCCAGACGGCCTCGATCAGTCGCAGGCTTCACGGTTCGCGTGCTAAGTGCTTGCAAAGATTGATAAGATTGGACATGCCGGTCCCCGACACGGTCGCACTTTCGATCCCTTTGGTGCGCAAAATCGCCTCCGGCCAGCGGCCAGATCTCAAGGCGCTTTTGGACAATTTCGGCAGCTGGCCCGTGCTCTCCGTGCGCTCCTCCCCCGTGGAGCCGCACTGGGGCGGCCCCTCTACCGTATTGAATATAGGCATGAATCGCGCAAATGAAGCGTTCTTCGCCTCCCGTTTAGGCGCCAAAGCCGCCCATGATTTGCACCTGAAATTCATCCGCTCCTACGCCATCGAGGTGGCGCGTCTGGATGAAGACATGTTCGATGCCCCTGATTTAACAGTAGAAAATGCCTATGACGCCTATGAGCAGGAGATGGATGAGGCCTTCCCGCAAGAGATAGAGACGCAAGTGTTCGAGGTGCTGAAATCCATGGCCCGCGCCTGGGAAGGCACCTCCGCCCGCCTCCTGCGCATGTCCAACGGCGCCCCCGAAGACGCAGGCCTGGGCCTCGTCGTGCAGCGCATGGCCTTCGGATTGGGCAAAGGCGAAAGCGGCGCTGGCGTGATGCAGTTCGTCCATTCAGAGACCGGCGAGCCGCAAGATACGGGCCGTTATATGCGCCAGTCTCAGGGCCGTGACGCGCTGAGTGGGGAGGGGGATGCGATGTATCTCACCCGCGATGAGCGGGGCGCGTCTTTGCAAGACAGCCAACCTGAGATATTTAATGAGATCAAGAGGTTAGGAGCCGTAGCTCGTAAGGGCTTGCGCGAGGAAATGCAGATTGATTTCACGCTTGAAGGCGGGAAATTGTATCTGTTGGACGCGGTCGTGGCCCCGCGCAGCGCGCGGGCTCAGGTGGCGACGGCGGTGGCTTTGGCAAATGACGAGGTGATCTCGCAGGCCGATGCCGTTTTGCGGATTGAGCCCAAGGCACTTTCGGATTTGCTGCACCAGCAGGTGCATCCCAGCGCCAAGCGTGACGTGATTTCCACAGGGATCGCGGCCAGCCCCGGTGCGGCCAGCGGCAAGCTGGTCTTTGACGCTACCGCCGCGCAAGCCTCTGAATCGAGGGGAGAATCCTGTATCCTCGTGCGGCGTGAAACCGCGCCGGAGGATATCAGGGGCATGCATGCCGCGCGCGGCATCCTGACGGAACGTGGTGGGCAAACCAGCCATGCGGCGGTAATTGCGCGCGGCCTGGGGCTGCCTTGCGTCTCGGGCGCGTCTGATCTGGAAATTGACGCAAAATCAAAGACTTTGACCACTAAAGATGGCCGGGTGTTTCACGCGGGCGATGTCATCACGCTCGATGGCACGGCGGGGCAGGCGCTTGCGGGCGAGCTGGACCTGATTGAGGCGGGTATCGGCGGGCCGTTGGAAACCTTGCTCAGCTGGGCCGATGCCTACCGTGACATTGGGGTACGCGCGAATGCCGACACCCCTGCGGAGGCCACGGTTGCGCGGATGTTTGAGGCGGAAGGCATCGGGCTGACCCGCACCGAGCATATGTTCTTTGCAGAGGATCGTCTGACAGTCCTGCGGGAGGCGATTTTCGCGCAGGGGAGCGAAGACAGGGCCGCCGCCTTGGCGCGGCTTTTGCCGATGCAACGCGATGATTTTGCTGAGATTTTCACGATCATGGCGCATCGTCCGGTCTGTCTGCGGCTGTTTGATCCGCCGCTGCACGAGTTCCTGCCCTCTGGCCGCCAAGGCATCAAAGAGATGGCGGAGGCCATGGGGTTGAGCGCCAAGGAAGTGCAGGTCCGCATTGACGCTCTAACGGAATTCAACCCAATGCTGGGTATGCGCGGCGTGCGGTTGGGGATCACCGTGCCCGAGATCTACGACATGCAGGCGCGCGCGATTTTTGAGGCGGCTTTGCAGGCCCGCACCAAGGATAACCCGGAGGTTGTGCCGGAAATCATGATCCCGTTGGTTTCGGCCAAGCGGGAGGTCGAGCTGGTCAAGTCGCGCATTGATGCGGTGGCGGCGGATGTGATGACGCGGACGGGGGAGACGCTCTCTTATCGGCTTGGCGTCATGGTGGAGACGCCGCGCGCGGCCTTGCGGGCAGGCGATATCGCGACACATGCGAGCTTTCTGAGCTTTGGGACCAATGACCTGACGCAGATGACCTATGGGCTGTCGCGCGACGATGCGGGCCGGTTTATGTCGGATTATGTGAAGAAGGGCGTCTTTCCTGAGGACCCGTTTCATGCGCTGGATCGCGACGGGGTCGGGGAGCTGCTTGCTCTGGCCAGCGAGCGGGGCCGTAATGTGCGCTCAAAGGTGGTTCTGTCGGTGTGTGGGGAGCATGGTGGCGACCCTGAAAGCATCGCGTTTTGCCGTGATCTGGGCCTCGATTACGTGTCGTGTTCACCTTACCGAGTTCCAGTTGCCCGGCTAGCGGCCGCGCATCTTGCGATTCGCGAACCGCGGCCTGTGGATACCGGGCTGGACTTTCCCGAAGAGCCTTCGTTTGTCCCTGAATAGGGGCGCTCTTGGTAGGTCCTTGAAAACAAGGAACTTCAAAACCTAATAGGCGGGGTTTTGCTGGTCCGGTGGACGCTCACTTCCAGAACTTCTATATCCGGAAAAGAATGTAAGACAGATTGCGCACCCGTGGGGGGCAGCGCATCGCTGGTGTGGGCCGGCAGTGCAAAAGGTGGGAAGAAGTTCATGAGTGTTAAGACTGTGTTGATGCGCGCCAGCCTGGCTGGCGCCCTTGCTCTTTCGCCTGTCATGGGGCAAGCCGAAGAGAGCATCCGCGGTGCCGGTACGACCTCTGGCAATCCGAATTTTGAGGTGCTCCGCGACGGCGTGATCAGCGACAGCTTTCTGAAGATGATCCGAACGGACAACTCCCGCAAAGGGCAGCTGCGCAGTGATCGCGCAGCTTTGATTTCCAAGAAGGTAGAGGGACAAGCGTCCGCCGGGGCAGGTCAGCTGACCTATAGCATGGATGAATTGAATGCGCGGCCCACGGCCTCCGGCGGAGCGGCGTGGCAATGCCTCGCTGAAGCGCTTTATTTCGAGGCGCGCGGCGAGTCTCTTAAGGGACAGATTGCGGTGGCCGAGGTCATCTTGAACCGTGTTGAATCGAAGCGCTTCCCCAATACGGTTTGCGGCGTGATCCGCCAGGGTACGGGCCGCAAACACGCCTGCCAATTCAGCTATACGTGTGATGGCCTCCCTGAGAATGTCAACGAGCCGGGTGCCTATAAGCGCGTCGGCAAAGTGGCCCGCATGATGCTTGACGGTGCGCCGCGCAACCTGTCGGGTGGCGCGTTGTTCTATCACACCACGGCTGTGAACCCGCGCTGGGCGCGCTCCTTTCAGCGCACGACCCGGCTCGGTGTGCATCTCTTTTACAAACCCAGCTGATCCGTTCGCTTTTCGGCTGTAGGGGTTCGGGTTTCTCCGCGACAGTGGGGGGGCGGGCTGGTATTCAGACGGCGTTTGAAGTTGTGAAAGACGCGTCTGATGAGTTCTGAAATCAAATTGGCCTTTGCTCACCCGTCCGAGCGCGCAGCGGCGACCAGCGACGAGCTGCGCGACCGCATTTCTTTGCGCGATCATATCCGCGAGGTGGAGATCGGCGCGTTTCAGGCTGAGCGGGGGACCACCCAGCGCATTTGTTTCAACGTGGTCGTGGAGGTCCGCCTGCCGGACGGGTTGGACGATGATGTGGACCGCATCCTGAGCTATGACACGATTACAGACGCGATTGACCGCGAACTGGCGGCTGAACGGCTGAACCTGCTGGAAACCCTTGCAGAGCGGGTGGCTGAAGGCATTCTGGCCGACCCGCGTGCCGGGCGGGTGTTTGTGCGGATCGAGAAACTGGACCGTGGCCCCGGCGCATTGGGGGTCGAGATCGTGCGCGACCGCGAGGCGGTCGAGATTGCAGAGCCGGAGCTTCTCCATCCTGTCGTGGTCTATCTTGACGCCGCCGCGGTAGCGGGGCCGGATCTGTCGGAGAGGCTGGATCAATTGTCCGACGCGGGCGCGCCGGTGATCCTTTGTGTGGGCCAAAGCGCGGCGGAGCGGCTTCAGGCAGCCCACCCGGCCGCCCAGCGCCGCATTGATCTTTTGGCGCTTGAGCAACAGGCTTGGGTGCTCGCCGCCCGTGACCCGCGCTGCGTCGTGGTCAGCACCAGAACGGAGCTGGAATGGGCCATGAGACAGGGGCAGATCAGCGTTTGGGCCCCCTCGAAGATTGTTTTGGACGCGACCGACAAGCCTGACCTTGCGGGCATTGATGCAGAGGCTCTGGCCCGGTGGTTTGCGCAGGAGTTTTCGGCGCGCGACATGCTGATATGGTCCAGCTCCGCTGCGATGTGACGGGGCTTCCATGACCTCCTACTACCGACCTCTCGCCCAGACTGATGCCGCGCGCCCGGAGGGGGCGTTGCCCTTGGCGGGGCATGCGCGGATCTGGTTTGACCGGGTCGAGGTCTTGCGTCGCGGGGAGGCGTCGCAGATTTTGCCTGCGTCGGTGCTCCCGGAGGAGATGCGGGACAGGCTGTGCGCCAAGCGCGCGGCCCCGGCGGGGTTGAGCTTTGAGCGTCCTGTCTTGATGGGGGTGCTCAACACCACACCGGACAGCTTTTCGGATGGGGGCAAGTTCGACACGGGTCCGGCGGCCTGCGCGCATGCGCGCGAGATGGTGGCGCACGGGGCGGACCTGCTGGATGTGGGCGGCGAGTCCACCCGGCCCGGCGCGGAACTGGTTCCCGCTGAGGAAGAGCTGGCGCGCACCGCCCCAATTATCTCCGCGTTGCGGGAGGCGGGGATCGCCCTCCCGATCTCCATTGATACCCGCAAAGCGGCGGTGGCCGTCGGGGCTCTGGCGGCAGGGGCAAATATGTTGAACGATGTCTCCGCGTTGAGCTTCGATGCGCAGATGATTGATGTTGCAAAGAAATCTGGTGCTCCGATCTGTCTGATGCACGCGCAGGGGGACCCGCGCAGCATGCAAAAGGACCCGCGTTATGATCACGTGCTGTTGGATGTGTATGACTATCTGGCGGAGCGGGTCTCTATGGCGCTGGAGGCTGGTCTGAGCCGCGATCAGCTGATCATTGACCCCGGCATCGGCTTTGGGAAGACGGCGGAGCACAACCTTGCGCTGATCAGCGGGCTAAGCTTGTTTCACGGGCTGGGATGCCCGGTGCTGCTGGGCGTGTCGCGCAAAAGATTTATCGGCACGATTGGAAATGCGCCCGATCCGGCCACGCGCGCGGCGGGCTCCGTGACTGTGGCGCTTAATGGGTTGTCGCAGGCTGTTCAGATCATCCGTGCTCATGATATAGAGCCCCACGCCCAGGCCTTTGCGCTGTGGGAGGCGATGCTGAACAAAGAGCAGGACTAGTCAAAATGGCACGCAAGATTTTTGGGACAGACGGCGTGCGGGGGCGGGCGAACACCTTCCCGATGACGGCTGAGCATGCGTTGAAGCTGGGTGCTGCGGCGGGTCGGTATTTTCGCCAAGACGGAAATGACCACCGGGTGGTGATCGGCAAGGACACGCGGCGCTCCGGCTATATGCTGGAGAATGCTCTGACGGCGGGGCTGACCTCGACGGGAATGAATGTGTTTCTGGTAGGGCCGATGCCCACGCCTGCTGTGGGCTTGCTGACGCGCTCTATGCGGGCCGATTTGGGCGTGATGATTTCCGCCTCGCATAACCCGCATTACGACAACGGGATCAAGTTTTTTGGGCCGGACGGGTTCAAGCTGTCGGACACAGCAGAGCGCGAGATCGAGCAGTTGCTTGAGGGTGAAATCCTGCCTGCGCAGCCGCAAAATATCGGGCGTGCCAAGCGGATTGACGACGCGCGCGGGCGCTATGTGGAGCGGGTCAAGGCGACCTTCCCGCAAGGGCTGCGGCTCGACGGGCTGAAAGTGGTGATCGATTGCGCCAACGGGGCCGCGTATAAGGCTGCGCCCGAAGTACTTTATGAGCTTGGCGCGGAGGTTGTGGCGATCGGGGTGTCGCCAAATGGGTTTAATATCAACGAGCAATGCGGCTCCACCGACACGGCGTTGGCCGCTGAGACGATCCTTGATCACGGCGCGCATGTGGGCATTTGCCTTGATGGCGACGCCGACAGGGTGATGGTGCTGGATGAGACCGGCAAAGTGGCGGATGGCGATCAGTTGATGGCGCTTTTGGCCAGCCGCTGGTCTGCAAGTGGCCGTCTGAAGGGCGACACGCTGGTGGCAACGGTGATGTCGAATCTTGGCCTTGAGCGTCATCTTGCGACGCAAGGGTTGCGGCTGGAACGCACCGCCGTTGGCGACCGGCATGTGGTCTCCGCGATGCGGGAGGGTGGCTTTAATCTGGGCGGCGAGCAATCGGGCCATATCGTCATGACGGATCACGCGACCACCGGCGACGGGTTGCTGGCAGGCCTACAATTTCTGGCGGAGATGGTGCAAACGGGGCAACCGGCCTCCGTGCTGGTGCAGCAATTTGAGCCAGTGCCCCAGATGCTGCAAAACGTGCGCTTCGGGGCGGGCAAACAGCCGCTGAACGACGAGGCTGTCAAGCAAGCCATTGCTGCCGCAGAAGCCGATTTGGGTGATGCTGGCCGCTTGCTGATCCGCAAATCCGGGACCGAGCCGCTGATCCGCGTGATGGCGGAATGCGAGGATGACGCGCAGCTCAAACGGGTTGTGAAATCGGTGGTCGACGCGGTTGAAGCGGCGGTTTAGCGCGGCTGCCTCAGGTCGGCCAGCATCGCTGCTATGGCGCGTGACTGGCTGACGCCGATGCCCAGCAGGATCAGACCAAGGGCCACGAATAGCTGTGGCGGCAGCGCTTCGCCTAGCAAAACGACGCCGAAAATGACCGACCAGACGGGCACCTGATAGCTGGTCAGCGACATGAACAGGCTGCCCGCCGTGGTGATGACCCGCACCCGGATCACGGTGGCGGCTGCTGTGGGCAGTAAGGCGGCCAGGATCAATGCGGCGGTGGGGCCGGGCGGGAACGCGGTCGGGATGCCCTCGGTGACCAGCGCGATGGGCACCAGCACGCAGGCGGCCACCAGCAGACAGGCGGTGGCGAAGGCCAGTGGCGGCATTTTAGGCGCGCGCCGCGTTGTCACCGACCCGCAGGCGTAGCAGGCGGCGGCGCACAGGCAGGCGATGCGGCCCGCGCCCTCGAGCGTGTTGCCAGACGGAGACACGGCTTCCTTCCCCAGCAGGATCGCGAGGCCGACGAAGCCGAGGATCAGGCCGATGACACGGCGGGGGCCGATACCTTCCTCGGGGGAAAAGATGGCGACGAGGGGCAACACCAGAAGCGGCACTACGCCCATGGCCACGCCTGCAAAGGCTGACGGGACGAATTGCTGCCCCCAGCTGAGCAGGGAAAACGGCAATGCGATGGCGCCAAGGCCGACAGCGATTGCAAAGCCCCAACCACGCCGCGAGGGGATGGTGTTGAGCCCCTGACCCAAAGCTGCACCGAACACCCACAGCACTGCGCCACCCAAAAGGGTGCGGCCCGCCGCGACGCTCCAAGGGCCGAAGCCGTCAAGCGACAGGCGGACCAGCATGAAGGCCGCGCCCCATGTCACGCCCAAGGTCGCGATCAGCAGCCAATTGGTCAGGCCGGGGTTTTGCGGGGTGGGGGCCTCGCTCATGCGGAGGGGTAGCGGCCCAGCCGCCTTTGGCTTGCTTGGCTGATGGCCAACCCGCCGAGGATCAGGGTCAGAGCGATGACGAAATTGGCGGGCAGCGTTTCGTTCAGGAAGGTCACGCCGAAGATGACGGACCAGACCGGGACTTGGTAATTCACAAGACTCATGAAGCTGGGGCCTGCGGATTGGATCACGCGCACCAGCAAAATGGTGGCCAAGGCCGTGGGGCCAAGCCCCAAATAGATCAGCGCGCCCCAGACGGTTCCTGTCATCGCGCCCGGCAGCCCCTCAAGGCCGAGCGCCACGGGCAGCATGATCAGCGCACCCACAAGCAGCCCGCCTGCGGAATAGGCCAGCGGGTGCACGGGCGGAGCGTTGCGCGTGATGATCGACCCGATGGCATAGCAAAACGCGGCCCCGATACAGGCGAGGCGGGACCAGCCCGCGCCGTCTCCGGAAAACAGATCGGTGACGCCGATCAAGACCAGAACGCCGGTGAAACCGAGGGCGAAGCCGGCGGTTTTGATACGGGTCATGGCCTCTCCGGGGACAAGAAAATGCGCAAGCGGCAGCACCAGCAGCGGCACGGCGGCCATGGTCAGCCCGGCAAAGGCGGAGGGCACGTTCTGGATGGCAAGGCTGAGCAGCGTGAAGGGCACTGCGTTGGTAAAGAGCCCCATACCGATGATGCAGAGCCACAGCTTGCGCTGTTTGAAAGGCGGCAGCCGCAGCCCCATCGCGAAGGCCACGGCGAGCAAAGTGACAGCGGCAATGATCAGGCGAATGGCGGCGACGCTCAGAGGGCCCGCGCCGTCCAGCGCCACGCTGATCGACATGAAAGACGCGCCCCAAATGAGGCCCAGCAGAGCCAGAGTGAGCCAGTTCAACAGCCCCGGGCTTTGTGTCGTTGATCCGGTCATGACGGCCCTCCTGTTGCGCGGCTGCGCCAAAATGTCCCGGAACCTCCGGCCTTCCGGCGGCGTTTGCCTCGCAATTGACGGTTACGGATCATCCGGGGCCGTGTCACTTGAAAAGGAGATTTTCCATGGAGAACTTTCCCCTGATCTGGGCTTTGCCCATCATCACCTTCGCCTTGGTGATTGGCTTTGCTCTTTGGAGCAAGAAACGCGTGGAGGACCGTATGGACGACCCGGATGCGCCCAAATCGAGCTTGGCCAAAGATGGTCCGGGGCTGAACCCTGTTGGCCCGGGCAGCTGACATAAAACGACCGCGCGCCTGTGTTTGGCGCGCGGTCGCATATTGACGGGCGGGGCGGACCCCGCCTGCGTTCTTAGTTCTTTGTTTTGTCGACCATCTTACCAGCAGAGATCCACGGCATCATGCCGCGCAGTGTCTCGCCCGTGGCTTCAATCTGGTGCTCATCATTGATGCGACGCGTGCCCTTGAAGAATGGCTGGCCCACTTGGTTCTCCGTCATAAAGTCGCGCACGAATTGGCCGGTCTGGATGTCGGTCAGGATCGCTTTCATGCGCGCCTTGGTCTCGTCATATGGCAGCACGCGCGGGCCGGAGACATATTCGCCATATTCCGCCGTGTTCGAGATCGAGTAGTTCATGTTGGCGATGCCGCCTTCATAGATCAGGTCCACGATCAGTTTGACCTCATGCAGGCACTCGAAATAGGCCATCTCCGGCGCGTAGCCTGCCTCGACCAGTGTTTCAAAGCCCATGCGGATCAGCTCGACCAAGCCGCCACACAGAACCGCCTGCTCCCCGAAGAGGTCGGTTTCGCATTCTTCGCGGAAATTTGTCTCGATGATGCCGGAGCGACCGCCGCCGATGGCGGAACAGTAAGACAGCCCGATTTCCAGCGCTTTGCCCGATGCGTCACGGTCCACAGCCACAAGGCAAGGCACGCCGCCGCCTTTGGTGAATTCGCCGCGCACGGTGTGGCCGGGGCCTTTCGGGGCCATCATGATGACGTCGATGCCTTCCTTTGGCTCGATCAGGCCGAAATGCACGTTGAGGCCGTGGGCGAACGCAATCGCGGCACCCTCACGAATGTTGTCATGCACGTATTTCTTGTAGGTCTCGGCCTGTAGCTCGTCGGGCATGGTGAACATGATCACGTCGGCCCAGGCAGCGGCCTCGGCGATGCCCATGGTTTTCAGGCCTTCGCCTTCGGCTTTCGCGATGGAGGCAGAGCCTTCGCGCAGGGCCACGACAAGGTTTTTCGCGCCTGAATCGCGCAGGTTCAGCGCATGGGCGTGGCCTTGCGAGCCGTAGCCGAGGATGGCGACTTTCTTGTCTTTGATCAGGTTCACATCGCAATCGCGATCGTAGTAAACGCGCATATCGAGCGCTCCTTTGTTGGGTTGATATCTGAGGGCAATCTACGCGGTTGCGTGCAGTTTTACAGATTGAAGCGACGTTTATTGGTCCTATTTTAAATGTTTCTATTCGCTAGAAATGCTCTATATGCGTAAATCATGCTAGACGACACTGACCGACGCCTTTTGCGGCAGCTGCAAGCCGATCCTCACGCCCCGATTTCGGAGCTGGCGGAGCGCTGCGCGATGCAGCCTGCGACCGCGACCCGACGTTTGGACAAATTGACCCGGCAGGGCGTGCTGAAAGGCCAGCATGCGGTGATTGACTGGGCGGCGTTGGGCTATGCCGTGGAAGTGTCGCTGCGCTTCACGCTCGACAAGACGCAACCGCGCGCCTTTGACGATTTTCAAGCCGCCGCCCGCCAGATCCCCGAGGTCATCGCGATCCAGACCTTTCTTGGCGTGGTCGATGTGCGCCTTTCGGTGATTGCGCGGGACATGCCGCATTATCAGCGCCTGTATCGGGACCAAATCCTGACGCTGCCCCATATCGCGGAGCTGGAAGCCTTGATGCATGTGGCGACCATCAAATCCTCCGAGACACTGCCGATATGACCGAACTTGATGCTACGGATTTCGCAATCCTGAAATCGCTTGCGCAGGACGCGACCCAAAGCGCGGGCGCGCTGGGCAAGGCGCTTGGGCTCAGCCAGCCTGCCACATGGCGGCGGATCCGGCGGTTGCAGGATGAGGGCATTTTGGTGGGGCGCCGGGTGGACCTCGATGCCGAAAAGCTTGGCTTCGGAGTGACTGTGTTTCTGGGCGTGAAGCTGGCCACCAAGGGCCGCGTGTCGCTGGAGGATTTCGAGCGCGCCGTGACCGCCATCCCGGAGGTGCAGACCGTCCAGCATGTGCTGGGGCTCTATGACTACCGCCTGCGCGTGGTGGCCCGTGACCTCAGCGATTTTGAGCGCGTGCTGCGCCGCCGTGTCATGACGCTGCCAGGCGTCGGCAATGTGGAGGCCAATGTGCTGCTGAGTGAAGAGCGATTGACCGGGCCGCTCTAGCCCTAATTGTATACCCAGATAGGCTTTGCATCCCCCAGCCGTGCTGCATATCAATGCGCAACACATTGGAGGACGTGAACATGGCATTGCTCGACACTGTTGACCCAGCGGGTCTGGAAGAATTCAGCGTGGTCTTTACGGATCGCTCGCTCAACTCCATGTCGAAGTCCTTTCAGGGGGTCATGACCGATATCTCCTCCATGTTGAAAGAGGTGTACAACGCGCATTCCGTGGTTCTCGTCCCCGGCGGCGGCACGTTCGGGATGGAGGCCGTGGCGCGGCAGTTTGCGCGCGACAAGAAGGCGCTGGTGGTGCGCAACGGGTGGTTCTCCTATCGCTGGTCGCAGATCATTGAAGCGGGGGGGCTGACCTCGGAGGCTGTTGTGATGAAGGCGCGCCAGACGGGCAATGACACGCGCTCGCCGTTTCAGCCCGCGCCGATCGAGGAGGTGGTGGCCCGAATCGCAGAGGAAAAACCCGACGTGGTCTTCGCTCCGCATGTGGAGACCTCGGCCGGCGTGATCCTGCCCGATGACTACATCACGGCCATGGCCGAGGCCGCCCATAAGGTCGGCGCCTTGATGGTGCTTGATTGTATCGCCTCGGGCTGCGCTTGGGTGGATATGAAGGCCACGGGCGTGGACGTGCTGATCTCCGCGCCGCAAAAGGGGTGGTCGGCCACGCCCTGTGCCGGGATCGTATGCCTGTCGGAGCGCGCCCGCACCCATATCGACAGCACCACCTCGGACAGTTTCGCGGTGGATTTGAAGAAATGGCTGGGCATCATGGAGACCTATGAAGGCGGCGGCCATGCCTATCACGCCACCATGCCCACGGACGGGCTGCGGGCCTTTCGCGACACGATGATCGAGACGCGGGATTACGGGTTTGAACGTCTGCGGGAGGCGCAATGGGCGTTGGGGGACGGGGTGCGGGCCTATATGAAGTCGAAAGGCATCCTGTCGGTGGCCGCCGACGGGTTCGGTGCGCCGGGCGTGGTTGTGAGCTATACGAGCGATCCGGCGGTACAGAACGGCTCCAAATTTGCGGGGGAGGGGATGCAGATTGCCGCAGGCGTGCCGCTGCAATGTGACGAACCTGAGGACTACCGGACGTTTCGCATCGGCCTTTTCGGGCTGGATAAGCTCTATGACGTTGAAGGCACGTTGGCGCGGTTCAAGGCCACCGCCGACAAGGTGCTTTAGGCTTCAGTCACGCAGGCCCAGACCCAATTGCATCAGCCCGGTGCGGATGGGTTTTGCGTCGTGAATGGCCCCGATGCCCCAGCTGCGCGCCGCGCGAAGCCAGTCGGCCTCAGCGCGTGAGGTCCGGTTGAGCAGATCGATCCCCTTGACGCGCAAGCCCACTTGATTGCGCCTCGCGCGATCATAGGCGTCCAGCATCTCGGGGTTGCCCAGCGGATGCGTGGCGCTGAGATCGAGCAGGGTTTGCAGATCGGCCAGGCTCATGTTCAGACCCTGCGCGCCGATGGGCGGCACAACATGCGCAGCCTCCGCGACCAAGGCGAGGCGCTTGGCCGAGAAGCGGGAGGCCATCTGGCTGATAATCGGCCAGATCGAGCGTCTTGAGGCCAGTTTCAGCGGGCCAAGCAGATGACAGGACCGCTCAGACATGGCGGCCTCGAACGCGTCTTCGCCCAGCTCAAACAGCTTTTGCGCGGTGTCGGCATTCTCCATCCACACGACGGCGGAGGAGGGCAGGCCCTCGTGATCGGGCAGCGGGACAAGGGTGAAGGGCCCGCCGCTGCGGTGGATTTCTGTCGAGACATTGCCATGCGCAATCGGGTGGGTGACCGCAAAGGCCAGCGCCATCTGGCCATAACGGGTCGTTTTGACGTCGATCCCCGCTGCCTCCCTGAGGAGGGAGCCGCGCCCGTCGGCGGCGATGACCAGCTCCGCGTCCACTTGTGTGTCGTCGCTGAGCCACAGTTTCGCGCCCGCGGTGCGGGCCAGCATCCGTTCCGTGCTGACGCCTGGACGGAAATCGACATTGGTGAGGGTCTTGATCCGCGCCACCAGCTCGCGGCGGATCAGCCAGTTGGGCAGGTTCCAGCCAAAGGGCAGCTCGGAGATATCGCTGGCGTCGAACGCCCGCGCATTGCGCAACTGCCCGTCATCACCCGCGTCGGCGATCTGCATGGTTTGCAGCGGGGTCGTAAAGGGCGCGAGCTGATGCCAGATGCCCGCGCGTTCCAGCACCTGCACGGAGGGCTGCAAAAACGCGGTGGAACGCAGGTCGGAGCCCTCCGCCTCGCGGTCAGTGACGGGCGGGGTTGGGTCGACGCAGAGGACGTCAAACCCGTTGGTGCCAAACAGACACGCGGCGGTCAGCCCCGCGACCCCGCCGCCCGATATCATGATCTGAGTTTTCATGGGCTGAAACCTAATCTGCCTGCGCCCGCTGCCAAGCGCTAATCCACCACCTGCGCCAGAAAGCCGCTCAGGTCATCGGTGTGGTGATGGATATGCGCGGCGGGCTCAGCGTTGGGGGCGACATGCACGGTGCGCAAGCCCAGCGCATGCGGCACCGCCAGATTGCGCGCCTCGTCTTCGAACATCGCGGCGCGTGTCGGGTCCAGCTTGGCGCGGGCAAAGACCTGCTCGAAGGCGGCGGCTTCGGGTTTGGGGCGGTAGCTGGCATGTTCCACGCCGTAAATGTCGTCAAACAGCCCGTCCAACCCGCGCGCGGCCAGCACATTGCCTGCATAGGGCGCGGAGCCGTTGGTGTAGATGATCTTGCACCCGCGCAGCTGCGCGATGCGCTGGCGCAGCACCGGGTCCGGGGTCAGGATGGAGAAATCCACGTCATGCACATCGACCATGAAGGGCTCCGGGTCGAGGTTATGCTCGGCCATCAGCCCGGCCAAAGTGGTGCCGTATTCGTGCCAATAGACGCGCCTGAGCCGATCAGCCTCCGCGCGGTCTACGTTCAGTTTGGTCATGACATAGGCCACCATGCGCGCCTCGATCTGATCAAAGAGTCGCATCCTTGGCGGGTAGAGCGTGTTGTCGAGGTCAAAGACCCAAGTGGTCACATGTGAGAAGTGATCTTTCATGGCCCGACCCTAGGGCGCGGGGCGGGTGAGGCAAAGGCGGAAATGCTTGCCGCTGCGTCTGCGGGTGGCTAGCGTCTGGGCGGGACAGTGAACAAGCGATGCGTGGACGAGAATAAATGGCGAAACCGCTAGAGAGCACGACTTATAAGGCGATCTTGAATGCCATTGATGTAGGTATCTACAAGCCCGGAGACCGGCTGGTGGAAAGCGAGCTGGCCACCCGGTTTGGCGGCTCCCGGACGCCGATCCGCGAGGCGTTGCAAAGATTGGAGACGCAGTCGCTTCTGGCCCGCGACGGCCGTTCGCTGATTGTGGCCTCGCTCGATCATGACCAGATGGCGGAGCTTTATGCGGTGCGCGGCGCACTAGAAGGCCTCGCCGCCGAGTTGGCCGCGCAGCATGCCGCCCCTGAGGAGATCAGCGTGCTTTACAACATGATCGAAGAGGACCGCGCCATATTAGACGACCCGGCGACGCTGTCGCAGTCCAATCGCAGGTTCCATCGCCAGCTGCACCGCGCGTCTCACAACCGCTATCTGGTGCAGCAGCTTGACCTTGTCTACCGCTCCATGGCGTTGCTGGCGACGACCTCGCTGGCTGTTGACGGGCGCGGGGCGGTGGCGTTGGACGAGCATTTGAGCATCGTGCAGGCCATTGAGGCCCGCGACGCGCAGGCGGCCTCCAAAGCGCTACGCGACCATCTTTCGATTGCTTACAAAACGCGGCTCCAGATCGACGCCCAAACTGATCTCTAACTCGGTTTCCGCGTCGCTGACCCCGTGCTCGGTCTTGTCCCAGAAATAGGGTTTCCACAGCACCTCGAGCAGCCCTTTATAGGCGGCCAGCGTGGCCAGCATGAAGTAGAAGGGCAGCGTGAACACCCACAGCAGGGCGGGGCGGTGTGTCAGCTTGGAATGGGCGTATGTGAACAGGCCAAGCGTCAAAACCTCGCAGGCGACAAACAGCATCGCCAGTTGCTCCATCTGGGCAGGGGCCAGCCCGCCGACCGTGGGCATGGCCCCGGCGGTGAAGACATAGGCCATGTTCCACCACAGGATCGGCGCCAGCGTGAAGGAGACCAGCGTGCCCAGAAACAGGATCTGGAAGCCCAGAAATTTCCATGGGCCCAGATCGCGCCACAGCCGCAACGGGCGGCGCATATGGCTGCACCATGTCATCGCGTAGCCTTTCAGCCAGCGAGAGCGTTGCTTGACCCATGGCCACAGGCGGTTGTTGGCCTCCTCATGGGTGACGGTCTCGATCATCTCGCAGCGGTAGCCGTGGCGGGCCAGCCTTATGCCCAGATCGGCATCCTCCGTGACGTTATGGGCGTCCCAGCCGCCCAGAGAGACCAGCGCGTCCCGGCGGAAAAACAGCGTGGTGCCACCCAAGGGAATGGCAAAACCCAGCCGTTGCAGCCCCGGCAGCATGATCCGGAACCATGCGGCATATTCGAAGCTGAAACACCGGGCCAGCCAGCCCGCGCGGGGATTGTAAAAGCTCAGGATGCCTTGCAGGCAGGCCAGCTTTTCGTCTGAGGCCGCGAAGCGCCGGGCGACTTTGTAAAGCTGGTCACGGTCGGGGGCGTCTTCGGCGTCATAGACGCCAATCACAGCGCCTGAGGTGAAATCCAGCGCGTAATTCATCGCGCGCGGTTTGGTCTTGAGCGTGCCCATCGGCACGCTGATCGCGCGCATGCCGTGGGGCAGTTTGATGTCGCGCAGCGCGCGTTTTGTGACATGATCATCGGCCTCGGTGATCAGGCAAATCTCCAGCAGCGGCGCGGGGTAGTCCAGTTTGCGCAGGCGGCGGATCAGGGAGGCCGCGATATTTGCTTCATTATACAGCGGCACGAGGATGGAGATCTTGGGCAGCCTGCCTTCCTTGGCAAAGGGGCGGTGCGCAAAGCCTGTGACCGGCTTGGCCCCGCGCGGCGCGCGCGCAAGGCAGGCGATCTTGAGCAGGGTGTTGATCATCAGCGAGCCCGTGGCCAGCCAGAACAGTGCTGTGCCAACCGGCGCAAACAGGCCCAGCAGCACGCAACCGAGCAGCAAGGCACACAGCAGCGCACCTTTTTGTGCTGACCATCCCCGGCAGCTCTGCGCGGCCGGGGTGCGTGTTTCGGCGCGGGTGCTCAGGGCCTCGGGGAATTGCTCCGCGATGACGCGTTCGAGCTGGCGCTCATCGGCCAAAGCGGCGCGGGCGGGTTGAACCTCGCGGGGCAGGCTGCGCAGCAGCTCGGCGGCTTTGTTGGGATGGGCGCAGGCGAAAATAGTGGTGGCCCCCTGCCTGCGCCAAGGGACGATCTTGTTGTCGATGCACAGATCTGCGCTGAGCACGCCCGAAAGCCTTGGGTCGGGTGGAGCGCTGTCGAGATCAAGGATCGCCGTGCCATGCATCTGCGACAGGGCGCGGGTGATGGCGGATCGGCTGACCATGCCTGCGCCCACGACGATCTCCCCCAAAGGGGCGGCCTGTTTGCGTTGGTCGCGCAGGGCGGCGGTCAGCTGCGGCTCGGTCAGCGCGCCGGTGTCGAGCAGGACCTCTCCCAGACGGGCGGGCGCGGGGGAGAGCGTGACGGCCTCATGGCGCGGTGCGCGGTAGGCGCGCAAATGGAAAAGCGGGGCGTTCATCGTGGGCGTCACTCTGGCTCGGACCAAACTCTGGCTCAAGGTGACGGGACATAGTTAAATCCACGTTAACAAAGGCTTAGGGAGCGCTTTTGTAGTTCACGCTGCGCGGTCGGCCATGGCCTGTGCGAAGCGTTCAAACAGGTAGTAGCTGTCTTGCGGCCCCGGAGAGGCCTCCGGGTGATATTGCACCGAGAAGACCGGCTTGCCATCCAGCTTGATCCCGCAATTGGAGCCGTCAAACAGCGACACATGCGTCTCGCTGACGCCCTCGGGCAGGGTCTGAGTATCAACGGTGAAGCCGTGGTTCATCGAGGTGATCTCCACCTTGCCGGTGGTGTAATCCTTCACGGGATGGTTCGCGCCGTGATGGCCGTGGTTCATCTTGATGGTCTTGGCCCCCAGCGCCAGTGCGAGCATTTGGTGACCCAGACAGATGCCGAAAACAGGGATGTCCTGTTTGAGGACTTCCTTGATGGCGGGCACGGCGTAGACGCCGGTGGCGGCCGGGTCGCCGGGGCCGTTGGACAGGAACACGCCGTCGGGTTCATGCGCCAGAATATCCTCTGCGGTGGCCGTCGCGGGCAGCACCGTGACGTCGCAGCCCGCGGAGGCAAGGCAGCGCAGGATGTTGCGTTTCGCGCCGTAATCAATCGCCACAACCTTGTGGCCGGGCGTTTGCCGCGTGCCGTAGCCGTCGGGCCATGCCCAGCGGGTTTGGTCCCATTGGTAGCTTTGGGCGCAGGTGACCTCCTTGGCGAGATCAAGGCCTTCAAGGCCCTTGAACCCACGGGCCTTGGCGATCAGGTCCTCAAGGTCAAACACCCCGTCTGGCGCATGTTGCAGCGCCACATGTGGCGCGCCTTGGGCGCGGATGGCGCGGGTCAGGCGGCGCGTGTCGATGCCGCCAATGGCGATGCGGCCCCGGCGCGACAGCCAGTCGCTCAGCGCGCCTTGCGAACGCCAGTTGGACGGCTCCGTCGGGTCCCATTTGACGACCATCCCGGCGGCCACCGGGTCGGCGGTCTCATCATCCTCGTCGGTAACCCCGGTGTTGCCGATATGGGGGAAGGTGAAGGTCACGATCTGGCCCGCATAGCTGGGGTCGGTCATGATCTCCTGGTAGCCGGTCATGGCGGTGTTGAAGCACAGCTCGGCCACGCAGATGCCTGCCGCGCCAAATCCCATCCCGTAAAAGACCGTCCCATCGGCCAGTACAAGGCAAGCGGTTGGTTTCGAGGTCATAGCGATTCCTCTCGGGGCTGATTTTGGCGAAATTTGACGGAACCTAAGGAGCGGGGCAGGCGGGGTCAACCGCAACTCGACGCCGTCACGGGCTTTCGCGAGTGGTACCGATCCGCCCTTGTGATACAGGCCGCAACAGGCTAGAACGCCGCGTTCTGAAACAGCTTTGAGGCTTGCTCATGTCGAAAGACAAACGCACCGAAATCACCGACGCGCTGAAAGAGGCGATGAAGGCCAAAGACACGATGCGTCTTGGCACGTTGCGGCTGATCAATGCGGCCATCAAGGACCGTGAGATTGCCAATCGCGAGGCGGGCGGCGAGGTTTCAGACGCGGATATCCTCGCGATCCTCGGCAAGATGGTCAAACAACGCCAGGAAAGCGCGAAAGCCTATGAAGAAGGCGGCAGGCTGGAGCTGGCGGAGCGGGAGCAGGCCGAGATCAAGGTGATCAACGACTACCTCCCCGCGCAGCTGAGCGAGGCGGAGACCGAGGCCGCTGTAGAGGCGGCCATCACGGACACAGGGGCCAGCTCGATCCGCGATATGGGCAAGGTGATGGGTGTCCTGAAGGGCAAATATACCGGCCAGGTCGACTTTGGCGCAGTGGGCCCCATGGTCAAAGCGCGCTTGGGCTGAGTGGCCTCAGGCCAGTTGCAGGATTTCGCGCTCCAGCATGGTTTTCAGCTCTAGCCGTTCGTCGGCAGATAAGAACGCGCCCAGCTCGACCTCGCGGGGGCCGCCTTTCAGTGTCAGGTAGTGTTTGACGGGTTCATCGCGTTCCGCGACCTGAACCCAATAGGGGTTGGCTTGCCAGTCTTTGCGTGCACCCTTTGGCTCCACGCGGACGAGGGTCAACTGGTCGTTCCATAAAGACAGCTCCTCCACGATTTGCCCGTCTTGGTAGCTGCGCATGATGAAATACCATGTGCCCGCCACGGTCAGCATCATGAAAGGCAGAACGCCCCACAGCACGTTGGTGCCAAACACGCCCAGTAGCGGTAGGGCTAGCCCGGCGGAGAGCAGGATGATCACCCAGACAAACCCCGTCGCGGGCAGGGAGCGGTGCGGGTAGAGCAGCACCCGCCATTTGGGCGTCGTGTCGCTATATGTAGAAAGGGCCTCGGGGTAATCCGAGGCCCTTCCAGTAAGGTCTATACGTTGGATGGGCACTTAGTGATGCGCCTTATCCCACTCTTCCTGCTTTGGCAGGATTTCGAATGTGTGCTCCGGTGGAGGGGACGGCAAAGTCCATTCCAGCGTGTCGGCATATTCGTTCCACGGGTTGGCTTCCGTCACACGGCGGCCCCAGCCCAAGGTCCAGACCATGACGCCGATGAAGAACAGGAACGACGCGAAGCTAAGGAACGCGCCCCAGCTCGAGACGTAGTTCCAGTAGGCGAAGGCCTCAGGGTAGTCGATGTAGCGACGTGGCATCCCTTGTCTCCCGAGGAAGTGCTGCGGGAAGAAGGTGATGTTTGCGCCGATGAACATGGCCCAGAAGTGCAGCTTGCCTGCCCATTCAGGATACATGCGACCCGACATTTTCGGCAGGTAGAAGTAGATACCCGCGAAGATGGCGAAAACGGCCCCGAGTGACATCACATAGTGGAAGTGAGCAACCACATAATAGGTGTCATGGTAGGCCCGGTCGATGCCCGCTTGGCTCAGCACGATGCCGGTGACCCCGCCTGCGGTGAACAGGAACAGGAAGCCGAAGGCCCAGAGCATGGGAGTTTTGAACTCGATCGAGCCGCCCCACATCGTCGCGATCCAGGAGAAGATCTTGATGCCAGTTGGCACCGCGATGACCATCGTGGCCAGCATGAAGTAGGATTGCTGCGTCAGCGACATGCCCACCGTGTACATGTGGTGCGCCCAGACCACGAAGCCCAGCGCGCCGATGGCGACCATCGCGTAGACCATCGGCAGGTAGCCAAAGATCGGTTTGCGCGAGAAGGTCGCAATCACGTGGGAGATGATGCCGAAGCCCGGCACAACCACGATATACACTTCCGGGTGTCCGAAGAACCACAGCAGGTGCTGATAGAGGACCGGGTCCCCGCCGCCTGCGGCGTCAAAGAAGGTGGTCCCGAAGTTGCGGTCGGTCAGCAGCATGGTGATGGCGCCGGCCAGAACGGGCAGGGCCAGAAGGATCAGCCATGCCGTGACAAAGATCGACCACGCAAACAGCGGCACTTTGTGCAGCGTCATGCCCGGTGTCCGCATGTTCAAGAAGGTGGTGATCATGTTGATCGCGCCAAGGATCGACGAGGCGCCCGACATGTGAACCGCGAAGATAGCGAAGTCCATCGACATGCCGGCCTCAGAGGTCGAGAGCGGCGCGTAGAGCACCCAGCCCACGCCGGACCCCAGCTGGTCATTGCCACCCGGTGTCAAAAGCGAGGCCACGGCCAATGCACAGGCGACAACATACATCCAGTAGGACAGGTTGTTCATGCGCGGGAAGGCCATATCTGGCGCGCCGATTTGTAGCGGCATGAAGTAGTTGCCGAAGCCGCCAAACAGCGCCGGGATGACCACGAGGAACATCATCAAGATGCCGTGGCCAGTGATCAACACGTTCCAGAGGTGGCCATTTGGCGTACAATTGGCCACGTCTTGAGCAATGAAGCGTGCCCCTTCAAGGCACATATACTGGACGCCGGGATTCATCAGCTCGAGCCGCATGTAGACGGTGAAAGCAACGGAGATGAAGCCCATCAGGGCGGCGGTGAACAGGTATAGAATACCAATGTCTTTGTGGTTGGTGGACATGAACCAACGGGTGAAGAAGCCCCGCTCGTCGTGATCGTGTCCCTCGATGGCTGCGTCCGCCATGGGTGTCTCCCAATTCTTTGTAATTCAGTCTCGACAAGAGCCCATGTCCAAGAGGTATCCAAATGGAATCCGGGCGTCACGTGTTGGTTTAGTGCCTCGGAGCGGGCAGGGCAATGTTCCAACCCGTCGCAGGGGTGGAAAAAATGTCGCGGCTTGTCTGCAGTTTGTGCAGGGTTTATTGTCGGGTTTTGAGATCGGACTGCGTGTATAGGCTTGCAGACCGAGCTTTGGCATCAGTTTGAGCATGAATGGAGTGCTCGGCCTGAGAACGAGATGTTTGCGAGCAGTCCGGTTTGAGCCCAATTCGACATTCGCTACCGACTATTTTCCTATCCGCAAAACGCACAAAAGTCCGACTGCAATCGGAGCTCCACCCATGACAGCTGCTATGATTGCTTGGTCCGTCCAAATCTGCCATTTGCTCCACCCAATGTAGTCTCCCGGGATTATTGCGGCACGGACACTCATACCGATTACCGCAAGCAGCAATCCAATACTCAAAAAGAGCCATCCCACTGACGAGAAAACGTGTCTTGGCATCTGCGTCCAACGCGCCAAAGCCATAAGCACTACTAGGCTCAATATTGGTAGCCAAATGGTAGGGAGCAAAAAAATCATTTCGCCGTATTAATATGAATTTTGGCCCTATGTAAAACACCGAAGCTTTCGATATACACTCAGCGATCCTTGGCAGTGGAGTATGCAGCATTTCACACTCGCCGAACGGTTACTTCGTCCCGCATGCCCGTCCTTTAGCGCCACAGCCCGGTTAACAGGCCGCAGGCCCCGGGCATTGCCAGACCGCCCGTCAGGGCTGGCGATTTGGTTGAGTTTGGCGCTGCGAATATGTGGAAGATGACATTGCTGCCATAAAGCGCTGTCGAATGAGCTTTTGGATCGCCATCCCGCGGTCTGGCAACGCCCTCATCGAACGGCCCCTTCGTCCGCAAAGCCAAGCTTGTCCCGAGAATACCCGTTACCTGACTGACTACCAGCACGATGACGCTAAGTACGCTTGTAGAGCGGCTGCTGCTCTGGCTCGGTCAATGTGAGGTCGGCTTTTGGGCGAGGGGCGACCCCACGCAAGTGCTTTCGTGGTGCTTTGCCTAACGAACGTGCGTCTCGGTCAGGGGTGGGAAATGCGCCTCGAAGCTGCGCTTTAATGCGTCGTCCACATCCTCCAGTGTCACGGGCAGGCCGAGGTCGACCAAGGACGTGACGCCCTGATCGCTGATCCCGCAAGGCACGATGCCGTCGAAATGGCTTAAGTCAGGCTCCACATTGATCGACAGCCCGTGGAAGCTGACCCATTTGCGCAGGCGCACCCCGATGGCAGCGATCTTGTCTTCGCGCGGGGTGCCGTCGGGCAGGGGGGGCTTTTCGGGACGCGGCACCCAGACGCCCACGCGGCCGGGGCGAATCTCGCCGGTCACGTTGAATTCGGCCAAGGTGGCAATGACCCAGCTTTCGAGCTTTTGCACAAAGGCCCGTACGTCCTTGCCTCGGGTGTTGAGGTCCAAAAGCACGTAAGCCACCCGCTGGCCGGGGCCGTGATAGGTGTATTGCCCGCCGCGCCGTGTGGCGTGCACGGGGAAGCGGTCGGGGTCGGTGAGGTCCTCGGGCTTGGCGGAGGTGCCGGCAGTGTAAAGCGGCGGGTGTTCCAACAGCCAGATCGCCTCCCGTGCGGTGCCATTTGCAATCGCGTTCGCGCGCGCCTCCATCCACGCCACGGCCGCGTCATAGGCGACAGGAGCAGGTGAGGTGATCCATTCGGGCGCGGGGTCTGACATGTTTTCCTCACCGAATTCGAAAAAGCCACGTCGCGCTGCGGCAGTTGTTCTTGGTCAAAGAGGATTTGCATGGTTTTCAAGCATATTACAACGGCTCGGATTGCTGCCGGCTCAAGTGGCTTTGCGGTGGGGTGGTGGCCAGCCAAGCGATCACTGCGCCGCCCCCGGGGCGCGCCGGTCTTCAACCCCGGCAATATGGGGCGCAACGCGTTGATGAGGCCGGGTGCAATAGCGCCCCCCGCCTCTTTCTGTGGGGCCGCATTTTTGCCCTTCACAAGAACCGGACGCTCGGCTACACCCCCGCCACCAGCCTAGGCTCGCGGTCGTGGCGGAATTGGTAGACGCGCAGCGTTGAGGTCGCTGTTCTGTAACAAGAGTGAGGGTTCGAGTCCCTCCGACCGCACCAAGGGTTTTTCTCGAACAGTCTTGGATCTTTTTGGGGCCAGCCCCCAAACGAGTATATATTGGGGGCTGGCCCCCAAACGAACACTTACTGGGGGCCAGCCCCCAAACCCCCGGGATATTTTTGAACATGGAAAGTCAGGGGCGCAGGCTCTTGAAATGGGCGCGGGTGTAGGGTGCGTATCCGTTTGAGGTTTCTTCGAGCACGTCTTGCAGATGCGCGTTCAGAGCGGGGAGCTTGTGGAACGGGACCTGCGGGGCGGCGTGATGCTCGGCGTGGTAGGGCATGTTCCAGGCGAGATAGCGGATGACGCGGTTGGTGTAAGTGGTCCGAGTGTTTTGCAGCATGTTGCTGACAAATGCGCAGCGGTCATGTTCGGCCAGCAAGTAGAGCCGCAGGGCGGGCTGGCCTATCAGCAACGGGACAATCCAGAGCCACAGCGCCAGCGGCGATACAAGCAAGCTGGCCAGAGCCAAAGCGTAGAGGGCGAGCATCCAGCGGGCCTCCGTCTTGATGCGGGGCAGTGCGGAGTTTGGCAGGTAGGGCGCGTCCGCCAAGCCGCGCGCGTTGATCAACAGCTGGCGCGTGATGGCCTTCCAATAGGGCAGGCCGGAGACATGGATCAGGTAGCCGCGCCTGTCTTGCGGTTTGGGGCCTGAGGCCAGCTCCGGGTCACGTTCGGGGTCGTTGGTGTGGCGATGATGGGCCAGATGGAAGTACCGAAACCATGTAAAAGGCACGAGCAGCACCACACCGCAGAGACGCCCGACCCATTCGTTGAGCCGCGTGTTGGCGAAGGGGGTCTGATGCGTCGTTTCGTGTTGCAGCGCGAATAAGAATACCAAGAGCAGCCCTTGCACCGGCAGAAGCATCCCCCAGAACGGCACCTGCGCGATGATCAGGGCCGAGCTGGCCGTGATCAACCCGAGATGGCCTGCGAGATGCCAAAGCCCCTCCCGGCTGGACGTGTCGGTGAGGCTGGCCATGGCGCTTTTGGGAATGCTGGCGAGGGCGGTCACGTGGTCTGTCATGGACTTCATTTGGGCGCGGCGTGGCGCGGAAGTAAAGGGAGGCGTTGCGCTCGTGGCTTCGTCTTGGGCTGCCGCGACGCATTCATGCCGTGAACGACCTTGGTGAAAGGCCAACCGGCCCTCCGAAGAAAACTTGGTTGAAACCGATGCACATCCCCGCTTAACCTCTGCTGAGCGCGGTCGGGAGATCCGCGTGAAAGCCAACGTCGCTGTCGAAAATACCAAGGGGCACATTTTGCTGGATACAAGTTCTGATGACGCCTTTGTTGCGTTTGACCGTGTGCAAAAGAGCTATGACGGCGAAACTCTGGTCGTCAAAGACCTGAACCTCAACATGCCAAAAGGCGAATTTCTGACCATGCTGGGGCCATCGGGCTCGGGCAAGACCACCTGCCTGATGATGCTGGCCGGGTTTGAGACCGCCACCCATGGCGAGATTCGCCTCGACGGGCGGGAGATCAACAACATCCCGCCCCATAAGCGCGGCATTGGCATGGTCTTTCAGAATTACGCGCTCTTCCCGCATATGACAGTTGGCGAGAACTTGGCCTTCCCGCTCGAAGTGCGCGGCATGGGCAAGGATGAGCGTGAGCAAAAGGTGAAACGCGCGCTGGAGATGGTGGAGCTGGGCGATTTTGCCGCCCGCCGCCCGGCGCAATTGTCCGGTGGTCAGCAGCAGCGGGTGGCCTTGTCGCGCGCGCTGGTGTTCGAGCCGGAGCTGGTGCTGATGGATGAGCCCTTGGGCGCGCTCGACAAGCAGTTGCGCGAGCAAATGCAGTTTGAGATCACCAATATTTCGCACCAGCTGGGTGTGACCGTCGTCTATGTAACCCATGACCAGACCGAGGCGCTGACCATGTCGGACCGGGTGGCCGTGTTTGAGGACGGGCGCATCCAGCAATTGGCCCCGCCAGAGGACCTCTATGAACGCCCGGATAATAGTTTTGTGGCGCAGTTCATTGGTGAAAACAACAAGTTGGCGGGTAAAGTTAAGTCGGTCTCCAAAGATGTGGCGACGGTTGAGCTGGCCAATGGCAAGACCACCAAGGCGCTGGCGGTGAATTGCGGCCCGGCGGGCAGCGACACGCTGATTTCGATCCGCCCGGAGCGGGTCAAAATCGGCGGCAAAGGGGCCAATGTGACCGAGGCGCATGTGAAAGAGTTGATCTATCTGGGCGACCACATCCGCTGCCGCCTCAACGTCCACGGAAATGATGAATTTGTGGTGAAAGTGCCGAACTCGGCCGGCCACGAACACCTGTCAGTGGGGGAAACCACCAAGATCTCGTGGGCGTCCGAGGACGCCCGCGCGCTTGATGCCCTCTGATCAGTACACGACCGCCGCGCTATAGTGCGCGGCTCAAAAGAAGACCAACTGGGAGACTATGAAATGAAAAAGACACTTATCCTGACAACTGCGCTTGTCGGCACAGCTTTCGCAGCAAACGCTGCTGAAGTGACCGTCATGAGCTGGGGCGGCGCCTACACCAAGAGCCAGGTTGAAGCCTATCACAAGCCGTTCACGGCTGAGACTGGCATCAAGATCAACTCCGTGGACAGCGACAACCCTGCGACACCGATCAAGGCGCAAGTGGAAGCTGGCAACGTGACTGTTGACGTGGCCGACGTTGAGTTCTCCGACGCTGTGCGTCTGTGTGATGAAGGTCTGCTGGAAGAAATCGACACCTCCGCGCTGCCGGCAGCGCCCGATGGCACAGCTGCGGCTGACGACTTCATTGAAGGCGCTTTGCAAGATTGCGCCGTGGCGAACATCGTTTGGTCCACCGTCTTTGCCTATAACAAAGACAATAACCCAACCGCGCCAGACAGCATTGACGATTTCTTCAACACGGCGGACTTCCCCGGCAAGCGCGGCCTGCGCAAGTCGGCCAAAGCCACGCTGGAAATGGCCCTGATGGGTGACGGCGTTCCGGCTGCCGAGGTTTACGACCTGCTGGAAACAGATGAAGGCGTTGACCGCGCATTTGCCAAGCTGGACACCATCAAGGACGACATCGTCTGGTGGGAAGCTGGCGCGCAGCCTCCACAATTGCTGGCTGACGGCGAGGTCAGCATGTCGACCGCCTATAACGGCCGTATCTTCAACGCCGCCGTGGCCGAAGGTCAGCCGCTGGAAGTTGTCTGGGATGGCCAAATCCTCGACTTCGACCTCTTCGTGATCCCGAAAGGTGCGCCGAACAAAGAGGCGGCGTTGGATTTCATCAAATTCTCGACCGACACGCAGCGTCTGGCGGATCAGGCCTCCTGGATTTCCTACGGCCCGGCCCGTAAGTCCTCCGGCGCGCTGGTTGGGATGTTCAACGACGGTAAAACCGAGATGGCACCTCACATGCCAACAGCGGAAGCCAACCTGGGCAATGCCCTGGTCAACAACTTTGAGTTCTGGGTCGACCGGGACGCTGAGTTGAACGAGCGCTTCAACGCTTGGCTGGCTCAATAAGCCAGCCTGGCGGCGCCCTTTGGGAGGGGGGCGCCGCCGACCTATTTTGCCGAATTCATCCAGTGGGGACGCGGAATGGCCAAAGGCTATTGGATGGTGCATGTCACCGTCACCAATCCAGAGAATTACGCGGAATATGTCCGCCTCGACACCCCCATCGTGGAGCGGTTCGGCGGCAAGTTTCTGGTGCGCGGCGGCACGTCTGAGGCTCCAGAGGCTCCGCAGAAAGACCGCCATGTTGTGGTGGAATTCCCCAGCTTTCAGGCCGCACTCGATTGCTACCATTCCGACGATTATCTGGCCGCCGCACGGATCCGAATGGCCAACTCAGACAGCGACATCGTTGTCGTGGAGGGCACCTGAATGGCCGACGCAACCTATAGCGGGCCACAAGGGGCTGAGGGGGCCGCAGGCACGCTGACCACCGCCGATGGCATGCCGCTCAAGGCGGCGCTGAACGCGGCGCAGTCCAAGGCGCGCTGGCGGGCCTTCTTTCTGGTCGCGCCGCTGTTTTTGTTCGTGCTCTTCACCTTCGTGGCCCCGATTGGCCAGCTTCTCTACCGCTCAGTGCATAATCCGGGCTTCACCACCCATACCGATCTGGGCACCAAAGTGCAGACGCCGATCATGGTCGAGCTGCGCGCGTGGTTTGACGAAAACCCACGCGGGACCGAACCGGACGAGGCCGCCTATGCGGCCCTTGCCTCCGACCTTGTGCTGTTGCGCGAGTTGAAGGCGCCGGGCTCCGTGGGCACACGGATCAATTATGAGCGCTCCGGCTCGCGCTCGATGTTCACCAAAGCTGCCCGCCGCGCCGAAAAGCTGGAGCCGCCCTTTAAAGAGGCCATGCTCGATCTCGACGAGGATTGGGCCGACCCGGAAATGTGGTCCGCCATGCGCGGTGCCTCATCGGCCTATACGCTGAATTTCTACTATGCGGCGATTGACCGGACCGTCGGTCTGGATGGCAGCGTGACGCAGGTTGACCCCAAGCGGCAGGTCTATGTGACGCTGTTTCAACGCACGCTCTTCTTATCGCTGTTGATCACCTTTCTCTGTTTCGTGCTGGCCTACCCCATTGCCCATCTGCTGGCGACGCTGCCCTTGAGGTATTCCAACCTGCTGATGATCTTCGTGCTCTTGCCCTTCTGGACGTCGCTCCTGGTGCGCACCACAAGTTGGATGGTGCTGTTGCAAAGCCAGGGCGTGGTCAATGACGCGCTGGTGGCCTCCGGGGTGCTGGCAGACGAGAACCGCATCCAGATGATGTATAACCAGACCGGCACGATTGTGGCGATGGTCCATATCCTGCTGCCCTTCATGGTGCTGCCGCTCTACTCCGTCATGCGGCCGATCAACCCCAGCTATGTGCGCGCCGCGCGCTCGCTTGGTGCCACCAGTTGGACCGCGTTCAGGCGCATCTACTTTCCGCAAACGGTCCCGGGCATCGGGGCAGGGGCGCTTTTGGTGTTTATCCTCGCGGTGGGCTATTACATTACGCCTGCGCTTGTCGGTGGGGCGGATGGCCAGCTGATCTCCAACCTGATCGCCTTCCATATGCAAAAATCGCTGAACTGGAGCCTTGCCGCAGCGCTGGCCTCAATCCTGCTGGGCGGCGTGCTGATCCTCTACTGGCTTTATGACCGGCTGGTGGGCATCGACAATCTGAAGCTAGGATAATCCGATGTTAAGGTTAACGCGCGCGCCCTCGGAGCAGAGACACACCACCCTGTTTCCATTTGGTTCCAAATACTCAACTCCGACCCAAGCCAAAGGAGCGTTCTGATGGCCCTGCCAACCCACGCCTCCACGCTCGAACGCGTCTGGCACTATACCTATCTGGTGATCTGCGGGCTGATCTTCCTGTTTCTGATCGCGCCAATCCTGATCGTGATCCCGCTCAGCTTCAACGCGGAGCCCTATTTCACCTTCACCGAGAAAATGCTGAAATTCGACCCCACCGGCTATTCGGCCCGCTGGTATGATCTGCTTTTGACCTTCGGGATGAACGCGCCGGACGTGCCGCGCGATGGCAGTTGGTGGGCGGATGCATGGGCCAACTCGGCGTGGATCGGGGCTGCAAAAAACTCGGTTATCATCGGCTTTTTCTCGACCCTGCTGGCCACGGTGCTCGGCACCATCGCGGCCCTTGGCCTGTCGCGCCCGGAGATGCCCTACCGCCGGGCGATCATGGCCATTCTGATCTCGCCCATGATCGTGCCGATCATCATCACCGCGACGGGGTTGTTCTTCTTCTATTCGGCGACGGGGCTGGCCAATAGCTATGTCGGGATCATCATGGCCCATGCCACGTTGGGCATTCCGTTTGTGATCATCACCGTGACGGCAACGCTGGTGGGGTTCGACCATTCGCTGACGCGGGCGGCGGCCAATCTTGGGGCCAACCCGACCACCACCTTTTTCAAGATCACCATGCCGCTGATCCTGCCCGGCGTGATCTCCGGCGCGCTCTTTGCATTCGTCACCAGCTTTGATGAGGTCGTCGTAGTGCTCTTCGTGGCCGCCCATGACCAGCAAACCATTCCGCGCCAGATGTGGAACGGCATCCGCGAGCAGATCAGCCCGGCCATCCTGTCGGTGGCGACCATTCTGGTCATCATCTCGATCTTGCTTCTGACCACGGTGGAGCTGCTGCGCCGCCGTTCTGAGCGGCTGCGGGGCATCTCTCCGGGCTAGACGTCTAAAGCTAAGGCAGGATCAGCAGCCAGCCGGTCACGCTCAGCACCGACAGGGCCGTCGCCGCCAACACGGCGGAGGCGGTCACCCGTTTGGCCACGCCGTACATATTGGCAAAGATATAGGCGTTGACCCCCGGCGCCATGGAGGCCGTCAGCACAGAGGATCGCAGCGCGCCTTGATCCAGCCCCAAGGGTCCTGCAAACCCGTAAGACAGCGCCGGGCGCACCAGCAGGCACAGCGCGCAGATCATCAGAACCGGGCCCAGATCGCCCTCGAATTTGTACTGCGCCAATACCCCGCCAAGCCCAAAGATCGCCGCAGGCAGCGCGGCTCGGATCATCAGGTCCAGCGCGTCGCTGGCCACGTTGGGCAGGGTCAGCCCGCTCAGGTTCACCGCAAACCCCATGGCCAGCCCGAGGATCAGCGCGTTGTGGAAAATCGCCCGGATCACGGCGCGCACGGTGGCCATCGGGGCCTCGCCCCGATGTTTGACGAGCTCCATCACCGTGATGCCCAGCCCGTAGCAAATCGGCGCGTTCACCGCGACCAGCGCGTAGTTGGGATCAAGCGCCGATGCGCCATAGGCGCGCTCCGTGATGGGCAGGCCCAGAAGCACCGAATTGGCGAACATGCAGGCAAAGCCAATGGCGATGCTGTCCTCCCACGGTCTGCCAAAAAGCAGCCGCGCGCCAAAGCTGCCCAGCGCGAACATGAGGATCGCGGGCACATAATAAGAGGCCAGCAGGGCCGGGGTGAAATAGACGCCCAGCTCCAGCTCCGCAATGGCTTTGAACAGCAGACAGGGGATCGCGAATTGCTGGGTAAACTTCATCAACCCATCGACGCCGCTTTCGGGGAAGAGCTTGAATTTGACCGCCAGATATCCCGCGCCGATCACCAGAAAGACCGGCAGGATGATCTCCAGCAACGCGCTCACGCGGTAGGCACCTCAAGCACCATCCCGTCATAGGCGGGGGTCACATGATCCGGCGTCTCGGCGGCCACGGTCTCGTAATCAAGGTCGATATGCATGTTGGTCAGCACCGCGCGGGCGGGCTCCAGCTCGGCGATCCATTTCAGGGTGTTGTCCAGATGCGAGTGGCTGGGATGCTCCGTGCGGCGCAGCGCGTCGATGATCAGCAGCTCCAACCCGTGCAGCGCCAGTTTGCCGCTGTCCAGATCGGACACGTCGGGCAGATAGGCCACGTCACCCATCCGAAACCCCAGCGCGCGGATCGTGCCGTGCTGCACCTCGAACGGGCTCAGCGTGATTGCCCCGCCGGGCCCGTCTATGACCACGTCGCCGTCAATCAGGTTCATCTTCAAAATCGGCGGGTAGCCTGAACCCGGCGGCGTGCGAAACACGTAGCCAAACCGCGCCATCAGCGCGTCCGAGGTCGGGCTATCGGCCCAGACCTGCACCCGGTCGCGCATGTTGATCGCCACCATCCGCAAATCATCAATCCCGTGGACATGATCGGCATGCGGATGCGTATACACCACCCCGTCCAGCCGGGTGACGCCCGCGTCCAGAAGCTGCTCGCGCATATCGGGCGAGGTGTCGATCAGCACGGATGTAGTGCCGTCCGGGCCGTCTTGTTCGATCAGAAGCGAGCAGCGCCGCCGTCGGTTCTTGGGATTGTCCGGGTCGCATTCGCCCCAATGTCCGCCAATGCGCGGCACGCCGCCCGAGGAGCCGCAGCCCAATATGGTGAACCGTCGGGTCATGCGGCGGCCTTGGTAAAGAGCCGCTCGAAATTCGTCTGCGTTTGAGCGGCGAAATCGGCGTAGTCCATCCCGAACAGCTCCGCGCCGACGCGCGCGGTGTGGGCCGTGTAGGCAGGCTCGTTGCGCTTGCCGCGATGGGGTGGCGGGGCCAGATAGGGGGCGTCGGTTTCGACCAAGATGCGCTCTTTCGGCGCGGCTGCAAAAATGTCGCACAGATCTTGGCTTTTCGGGAAGGCGGAGATGCCGGACATCGACAGATAGAACCCCAGATCAAGCGCCGCCTCCGCCAAGGCGCGGCTCGACGAAAAGCAATGCATGACGCAGGAAAACGCGCCTGCGCGATGCGCGTCGCCTAGAATGCGTGCCATATCGTCATCAGCGGCACGCGCGTGGATGATCAGCGGCAGGCCGGTTTGCCGCGCGGCCTCGATATGCACGGCAAGGCTCTCTTGCTGCACGGCTTTGCTGTCGGCGGTGTAATGATAGTCCAGCCCGGTCTCGCCAATGCCCACGAATTTCGGGTGCTGCGCCAAGGCCACCAGTTCATCCACCTTGGCCATCGGCTCGTCGGCGGCGCTCATCGGGTGGGTGCCTGCGGCGTAAAACACGCTGTCATAGCGCTCCGCCAAGGCGCGAATATTGGGCTCCAGCCGCAGCTTGGTGCAGATCGTCACCATGCGGGTCACGCCCGCCTCATGCGCGCGCGCGATCAGCGCGTCGCGATCATCGTCGAAATCGGGGAAGTCCAGATGGCAATGGCTGTCGGTGATCTGGGGAGCGATGTGGGGGGTGGTCATTGCGCCTCTCAAGCGGCGGTGCGACGCGCCACGTCATTCATGCTTAAAAGCATATCTAGGATCAGCGAGGAGGGGTCAAGGTTCACCGCCTGCCCATGTCGCGCCCGCGCCGAGCTTTGCGCGGCCAGCTCTGCCCAGGCCCGCGCCGCATCCTCATTGGGGGACAGCCGCGCGAGGGTCAGCAATTCGCCCTGCAAGGCCTGCGCGTCCACCGCGCCGAGCCCCGCGCGGGCCAGCCGGGACAGCGCCACATCAAAGAGCCGCAGCATCAGGTCCAGCCGTCCCTCGACCCCGCGCGCGGCGGCTTTTTCGGCCAGTTTCAACGCCGCGCCGCGGTCCAGCCGGGGCAGGGTGTCGAGCACGCCCATCACGTCCTTGTAAAGCGTGAGCCCATCAAGGGTCAGCAGCCGCATCGCCTCCCCGACGGAGCCGCCGGACAGCTCCGACAAGGCCACCGCATGCGCCTCGCCATCGGTGCCCGCCGCACTCAGCGCTTGCGCCATTTCGTCTGGCGCCAGCGTGCGGCAGCGCAGCTCGCGGCAGCGCGAGCGGATTGTGGGCAGCAGCCGCGTGGGCTGGTGGGCAATCAGCAGCAAGATGCAATCGGCGGGCGGCTCTTCGAGCACTTTCAGCAGCGCATTGGCGGCCGAGATGTTCATCTCGTCGGCGGCATCCACAATCACCACGCGCCGCCCGCCATCGGGGTTTGACATGGCGAAAAAGCCGCGCAGTTTGCGCACCTCGTCGACGGTGATCACGGATTTCAGCTTCTTGGTTTTCTCATCCCAGCCGCGCCGCAGTAAAAACAGGGACGGCTCTGACAGGGCTTGCAACCGGGCATTCACGGGGTGGTCCGGCGCGATCTCAAGCGTCTCGGGCGTGGGAGCGGCAAACATGCCGCCATCGTCTTTCGGCGTGGCCAGCAGGAAGCGCGCAATGCGCCAGGCGAGCGTCGCTTTGCCGACGCCTTGCGGGCCGGTCAGAAGCCAGCCGTGATGCAGCCGGTCGCTGTTGAAGGCCTCCAGAAAGGCGGCCTCCGCCGTGGCTTGGCCAATCAGAACAGGGGTTTCGCGCGGGTGGGGTGCGCCGTCGATCTGGTCTGGTTGTGGCAGGTCGTCATCGCTCATGACAGGCGGTCTAGCACAGCCTTTGCAACCTCTGCACCCACTTCATCCGCCCCGCGCGCGCCGTCGATCACCACGCAGCGGTCGGCGTATTCCTCGGCCAGCGCCAGAAACCCTGCGCGCAGCTTGTGCTGGAAGGCGGCGCCAAACTCCTCGAAGCGGTCCTCGCCTGAGCTGCGGGCCAGTCCGCGTTCCAAGGCCGCGTCGGGGTCCATGTCGATGATCAGCGTCAGGTCGGGCTCGCGCGCGATCATCTGGGTATGCAGCGCGTCTACCATGGCGCGCAGGTCGCCGCGCGTGGCCCCTTGATAGACCCGCGTGGAATCCGCGAAACGGTCCGAAATTACCACTGATCCCGCCTCCAAAGCGGGCTGGATGCGCCGCTCCAGATGGTCGCGCCGCGCGGCGGTGAAAAGCAGAATTTCGGTCTCAGCCGACCAGCGGTCCGGGTCGCCCTCCACCAGCAAGCGGCGGATTTCCTCAGCCCCCGGAGACCCTCCCGGCTCGCGGGTCAGCACCACGCGGCGGCCCTCTTGTTTGAGCTTGCCGGCCAACAGCCGCGCTTGGGTGGACTTGCCCGACCCATCAATGCCCTCAAAGGTGATGAACACCTAAAAGAGGGTTTCGGCTTGGGTCTGCAACCGGCCCGTCAGCTGACGAAACAGCACGGTGGCGGCGGTGCGCACGCGCACGACAAAGCCGCCCGCAGGGACGGTTTCCGTGGCAACCAACGGGTGCGACACGTCGTCAAAGCCGGGTACGGTCACGATCAGCTGCGCCACCTCGTCGCCCGCCTCAATCGGCGCGGAGAGGGGGCCCACATAGTTGATCTTCGCCTTCACCCCGTCGCGCCCCAGCACCGGGATCAGCGCGGTGACGTCTTTGGTGGTGGCCATGCCAACGCTGGCAGCCTCGCCCATCCAGACCTCCGCTTGGGTCAGGATCACGCCTTCTTCGGCCAGTTGGCGCTCGACAAACTGGTTAAAGGCCCAGTTGGTGAGGCGTTCGGCTTCCTGCGCACGCTGCGCCTCGCTGTTGAGACCGGAGAACACGAACACGATCCGCCGCCCGTTTTGGACGGCAGAGCCAACCAGCCCGTAGCCTGCCTCTTGGGTGTGGCCAGTTTTCAGACCGTCCGCGCCGATATTGAGTTTCAGCAGCGGGTTGCGGTTGAAGCGGTTGGCCACGGGGCTGTCTTCATATTGGAACTCGGTCTCGGCGAAATAGCCGTAATATTGCGGAAATTCGGTGATCAGCCGTTTGCCCAATACCGCCAGATCGCGCATCGACATGCGGTGGCCTGCGGCGGGCCAGCCGCTTGCATTGGCGAAGGTAGAGGCCGTCATCCCCAACTCTTGGGCGCGGATCGTCATCTGTTGTGCGAAGGCAGGCTCCGAGCCCGCGAGGGCTTCGCCCAGCACGACGCTGGAGTCGTTGCCTGAAAGTACGATCACACCGCGGATCAGGTCTTCGACTGTGGGGCGGTCGCCTTCACGCAAAAACATGGTCGAGCCCCCGAAGGAGGCCGCATGGGCCGAAACAGGCAGCGGCCTGTCGAGCGTTAGCCGTCCGTCATCCAGTGCCTCAAACACCATATTCAGCGTCATCAGCTTGGACATCGACGCAGGCGGCTGCGCCATATCGGCGTTCTTTTCCATCAGCGTCTGGTTGGTGCGCACATCCAGCACGATCGCCGATTTGGCGGCGGTGTCAAAGGCCCAGCCGGGCAGGGTGCTGAGCAACAGCGCGAATAGAAACGAGGCAAGACGGGTCACGGATCAAGCTCCTCTAGGGGGTCAGTTCGTAACGAAATAAGCGTCGTTGTAACCTAGTCCTTTGACGGTCTTAAGCAAAGTGGCGCGTTCGCTTTTGTTGGTCGCAGGGCCGACAAGCACCCGGTAGAACGGCTTGCCTTGGTTCTCTTGCTCTTTGACGATGGGCAACACACCCGCGCCGCGCAGGCTGGCAGCGGTATTGTCGGCGTTGCCCTTGACCGAGAAGATGCCGATCTGGATGAAGGATTTTTCAAGCGCGCCCGCGCTTGGCGCAGGCGTTGCCGCCACTGGTGTGGGGGCTGCGGCTGAAGGGGCTGCGGGGGCAGCCGTTGCGACCTCCACCGCCGCGCTGTCGGCGCGGTCAATGGCAGCCGTGGCGGCCTCCACAGTGCCGAGGGTTGTGGCGTCAATCGTCTCGGCCGCGGGCACGCCCGCCAGCACTGCATCCGCGTCGAGCCCCTCTTCGGCTGCCGCGTCCAGCGCCTCAGTGTCGGTGTTCAGCACCGGGGCCACTTCTTCTTTGCGCAGGGCAACCACGGAAATCTCCGCTGGCTGGCCTGCCAACATGCCCAGCGCCTGGGCCGCATCCGAGCTCATTTGTAGTTTCGGGCCGGGGTTCTCGCGCTCCCGGCGGAACAATGCGCCGATCACGAACTGGTCGTTCTCGGTGTTGCGGATGATCACCCGCTCAGGGTCTTTGATGCCCGGATAGGCAACCCAGACGCCGCCCAGCGAAGGCCGTCCGTCCCAAAGTCCGGGCTCGTTGGCGGAGAAGATTTCGGGGGCTTCCACATCGCGTTCGGTCACGTCGCCCGCAACAGGGGTCACGGCGGAGACTTCCTCTTCCGCCCCGGCTCCATTCAGGAAGTCCAATCCCTCAAAATCCTCGCAGGCCGCCAGCCCGACAAGCATGGCGAGAGCCAATCCCGCACGTGATTTTTTGAAAGCGATAGCCATAGTTTTTGCCCCTCATAATATGCGTTCTGCGCGCATTTTCCGGCCGCGGGTCACACGTCTTTTGAGCGTGCTGAAGCGGTTCCACCAGTTTTCTTTTGCGCACCATATGCAACCATGCGCGTTTTGCAAAGCCCGGTGCCCGCATTCGGCGGGATTTGGCCCGGAAAGTTTCGGTGAACTGTGCCGAAGTTTTGGCCCCGGCGGCGCGCATTCAACCTTCCAGAATCGCGGATAGGCCATTAAGCACGCCCTGTCGGAGGAGTGGCAGAGTGGTCGAATGCACCGGTCTTGAAAACCGACGTAGGTGAAAGTCTACCGTGGGTTCGAATCCCACCTCCTCCGCCACGATACCCATCTTGCAAGGTTGATAAGATGGCCGTCGGCGCCTCATCTCGTTCAAGTATGCCTGTGCCTTGTGGTGGCTCATTCCGGCGCGACGGGGCGCTGGGCGCTCTGCGTGCATGGCGAGGCAGGGGCTTCATCCCCATGTTGATGCCGCGGTTGATGCCGCGCTCCATGCCGGAGTGTTAGGAGGTCGCGCAGGGGGGGCATGCTGACCGGATGCTTGCTCGGAAGTGTGGCAAGTATGGCCAGCATGGGCCCGCAAGCTGCGCGACCAGCCACCCTCGAGATCAGACGAATGCCATGTGACGGCAGCCGCCAACCCGAGAGGGTGGGGCAAGGGTCGAAAGGTCACCAAACGAGTGACCGGCCTAATGGGCAAGCCCGTTTGCACGGGCAGTTCCGGCTTCAACGAAGTCGGCCATGTCGTCCGGTCGCCTGCCAAGGGTTGATTGGTGGACCATTTTTTGGAACGACCCTCTGGGGTTACAAAATCTCAATTGTCCCTTTCATGTGGGTGTGAAAGGCGCAGAAGTAGGATGTTTCCATGTCTTTGGTGACAACAACCTCGCCGGTCTCACCTTTCGCAATTTCTTCGGTGTCCCAGCCAAACTCATCCGCAGTTGCGGTATGCGGGGCAAGGTCTTGGTTGGTCCAACGGATCGTGTCGCCGATCTGCACCTGGACCACTTTAGGATCGAATTTGAAGGCTTTGATCTGGACGTCATGGATGACCGGGTCTTGTGCCCGGAGGGGCAGGGCGGTCAGGACGACTGCTGATGCAGCCGCCCTCGCTACCACGTTGCGGCGTGAATAGACCCTTTGCATCACTTCAGCGCCTTGACCATCATTTCAGCGTGCGTTTCATGCGCCTTGAAGATTTCGAGCCCCTCCACAAAGAGCGCTTTGACTTCGGCATTGTCGATATTCGGGATCATCGTATTCTCTACGAGATCATTCACCGACTGATGATAGGCCAGTTCATTGGCGGCATAGGCGGCATCAAACTCCGCGCCGCGCAGCTTGACGAACCCGTCGATGATCTCTTCTGCGTTTGCGTTCAGCGACTGGCTGACGGCATTGTCCTGAGCCGTCGCGCCCAGCTTTTCAAGAAGGCCCAAAGCGGCTTCGTTCACCGCAGTATGGTCGCGGATCATTGTGTTCGCGAATTCATGAATTTTGGGGTTGTCGGACAAAGCCAGTGCAAGATGCGCATAGCGGATGTCGATGTTGTCAGCCGTGTATGCGATATGCGCAAATTCGAGGTCGTTCATGGCGGCCACATCCTGGGCCGAGGCCTGAACGCCGGTCATTGCCAGTGCGATTGTGAATGCAGAAAGAAGGTTTTTCATCTTGGAAGCTCCAGAGGGAAGGACGTTGAGTTCCGAGTATCGCGCCAAGACACTGCTTTTAAAAATGCTCTACTGTCCAAACTGTCATGCAGATGGTACAGTGGGCTGTAAACTAAAGTTTACATATATATGATCGGCCTATGCTTGACTTTCTCAGTGATATCCTGACCAGCCTGTCGGTGCGCGGAACGCTTTATTTCCGGACATCATTCACAAAACCATGGGGCGTTGAGGTCCCGAGCTACCAAAATGTGGCGCGGTTTCACTTCGCGCATCGCGGCAGTTGTTACGTGAGCGTCAGCGGTGTGCCTGACCCTGTTTTCCTTGCGCAAGGCGATCTTGTGATCATCCCACATGGGGCGTCGCATCAGCTTTATAGCGGGGGTGACCCGGAGCTGACTGTCATGCCGTTGGATGCGGTTTTGAAAGAATCCGGCTATGATGGATCTGGCGTCCTTGTCTTTGGCGGTGAAGAACCGCAGAGCGAATCTCAGCTGATCTGCGGCCATTTCACCTTCGATCAAACAGCGCGGCACATTCTTCTGGAACGTCTGCCACCCTTTATTCACATCACGAATTATGGCGAACATGCAGGGCGGTGGATGGAGGCCAGTTTGCAGATGATCGGTGAGGAAGCGGGGGGGCGCAAAATGGGCGGCGACCTGATCGCGCTGCGGATGTCGGAGGTGATTTTGGCGCAGGCCATCCGGTATTTTGTGGAAAGCAATGACGCCGATGAATTTGCGTTGGGGGCCTTTACCGACAAGAATCTAAGCCGGGCGATGGACGCGTTTCACAAAGCCCCCGCTGCACGGTGGACGGTTGAATCGCTGGCAAACACCGCCGGGATGTCTCGGGCAGGCTTTGCCGCACAGTTCCAGAAACAGATGCGCATGTCGCCGATGGAATATGTGACGACATGGCGGATGGAGATCGCCAAAAGGACCCTGCAGCAGCCCAAAACCTCCCTGACAGACGCAGCAGAGAGCGCGGGCTATGCCTCTAACTCCGCGTTCACCCGTGCTTTCAAGAAGGAAACCGGCCAAACGCCTGCCGAATTTCGACGGCAGAGCGCGGCCACGCGGTCGTAATTTAATCCATCTGCAAGAGATAAGGCGCAGATTGTGCCCGATGGGACGGACTACATGCTGCGCATCACCCGCGCGGGGAAACTGATCGTGACCAAGTAAGCCGCCGTTGCATTGGCCTCCAAATCACCTAGCTAGAAGGTGGGCGCGGTAGGCCCCTCCCTAAGGCGCAAGGCAACGAGACGATGAGCAAGACCCCCAGCCCCTGTATTGACGTGTGCAAATACAAGCGCGAGGGCCGTTGCATCGGCTGCTCAATGACCAAGGCGCAAAAATCCCTCTTCAAGGAATTGAAGAAGGACAAGCACCGCTTGGCATTCGTGGAAATGTTGCTCTCCCAGCAGGCTGCGATGGGCAAATATGATGGCTGGGCCGTGGCTTACGCCAAGAAGCTCAAGAAGAAGGGCGTCACATTGCCCTTCAATCTTGGCTAATCGTCAGCTCAGCTTAGCGCAGATGCGCGCGCAGGAACCATGCGAATTTTTCGTGCTCCTGACCACGTGCGATGCACAGGTCTTCGGTCAGCGCGTCGCCATGCTCCGCTGCGATCTCGCCGCATCCAGCCAGCGTAGCGGCCAGCGTCTGCTGCGCCTTCATCATCGCCTCGATCATCTCTTTATCGCTGGCCTCACCCTCATGCTCGGACACTTTGGAGCGGTCCAGCATGCCCGCCAAAGTGCCTTCCGCATGGCCGTCCAGCGCCTTGATCCGCTCTGCCAGATCGTCTTGCGCGGTAAAGTGATCCTCATAAATCGTCTGGAACAGCTCATGCAGCGGGCCAAAGGCCATGCCGGTGACGTTCCAGTGAAAATTCTGCGCCAGCATCGTCGTCACGGCTGTCTCTGCGACGCATTGGTTCAGCGCCTCGACAATGGCGGTGGAGGCGTTCTTTGTAAGGGTGAGGGCTGTCTGGGTCATGCCGATCTCCTGCGTGGCTTATGGTGTCAATTTCATGCCGGCTGGCGGGGCCGCTTGCTCGCCTCTTCAAACATAACGTCGCGCCGGGAATTTCCAACCACTTATTAGAATTATTCTAAACTAGGAGTGCGCGCCTCACCCCAGTTTCATCAACGCAAACACCTCATCGCGCCATTTCGCGCTGGTCTTGTCGTCCCGCGTCACCAGCACCAGATCGCGCCCCGGATCGTCGCCGGGAACGGCGCGGGTCACGATCCGGCTATCTGCATAGCGCGCGACATCCGGCTCGGGCAGCAGCGTGTAGCCCAGCCCCAGTTTCACGCATTCCAGCGTGCCTTCGATACTGTCGAGGATCAGCTGTTGCTCAGGCACATGCCCCGCCTTGGCCAGCGAGGTGGAGATCAGCCGCCCGATCCCCGAACTGGGCCTGAAGCGGATCAGCGGCAGGGTTGCGCTCAGCGCGTCGCGGTCCAGCCCCGCATGGGAGGCGGGCAGGGCCATCACCATCGCCTCCGTCGCCAAAGGTTGAAAGCGCAGCTGCGCCACCTCGCGCTCCACCTGCGTGACCACGGCGGCGTCGAGCCGCCCTTCGGCCACGTCGTCGGACAGGGTCTCCGAGAGGCCAGCGGCAAATTGGAATGTGGCCTGCGGCGTCTGCGCCCGCGCATTGGCCAGAAAATGCGGCAGGACCCGCACGCTGGCGGTCTGGATGAAGCCGATCAGAAATTGCCCCGTCAGCCCCTGATTGCTTTGGCACAGCGCTTGCAGGTCGTCACGCTCCGCCAGCACCAATCGCGCCTGCTCGGCCACTTTGCGCCCCAGCGGGGTCAGGCGCGGGGGGCGGGACTGGCGGTCAAACAGCGCCGCGTTCAGCTCCTTTTCCAGCGCCTTCATCTGCATTGAGACCGCCGACAGCGTCATGTTACGCGCCTCCGCCACGGCGCTGAAAGAGGGCTGCACCAGCAGCTGCACAAGGGTCTCAAGGGCGCGTATGTTCATATACTTCACAGTTTCTGTATTTAAAATGCAATTTTATTACGTTGTCGTGAAGATAAGCAAGGCCTATCACGGAAGCGTGAGCTTCACGAAAGGTGCGCGCCATGGAACATCTCAGATCGACCGAGACCTACCGCGCCATCGGCGTCGAGCTGGCCCAGCAATTTGCCCCGCGCGCCGCCGAGTGGGACAAGACCCGCAGCTACCCCTGGCCCAATGTCGCCGCGATGACCGATGCAGGCCTCATGGGCATGACCATCCCGCGTGCGTTTGGCGGGCAGGGGGCCTCCTTCTTTGATGTGGTCACTGTGGTCGAGGAAATCGCCAAGGCTTGCACGCTCTCCGCCCGCATTCTGGTGGAGGCCAATATGGGCGGCATCAGCGCCGTGATGGCCTATGGCACCGACGCGCAGCGCGCTTTTGCGGCCCCGATCGTGCTGGCAGGCGACAAACCCGCCATCTGCATCACCGAGCCCGAGGCGGGCAGTGCCGCCACCGACATGCAAACCACCGCGCGACGTGACGGCGATCACTACATTCTCAACGGCACCAAGCATTGGATCACGGGGGGCGGGGTCTCCAAGCTCTATCTGATCTTCGCGCAGGTGCTGGGTGACACTGACACCTCGCAAGGCATCGCCGCATTCCTCGTGCATCACGACCCGGTTTGTGGCGTGGCCCCCAAGGGCTTCCATATCATCGGCCGGGAGCACACGATGGGCCTGTGCGGCATGCCGGAGGCCGAGCTGCGCTTCGACAACCTCCGCGTCCCCGCCGAGATGCTGATCCTGCCGCCCTCGGGGCTGAAACGCGGTTTTGCCGATCTGATGACCGCCTATAATTCGCAGCGCGTCGGCGCAGGCACCATCGCCATGGGTGTGGCCGCGGGCGCGCTGGAGCATGCCAAGCGCTACCTCAAGGAACGCCACCAGTTCGGGCGGCCCATCGGCGAGTTCCAAGGCCTGCAATGGATGCTCGCCGATATGGACATGGCCGTCCACGCCTCGCGCCTGATGCTGCATGAGGCCGCCAAATCGCGCGGCACTACTGGCCACGCTTTCCCAGACATGATGATGGCCGCCCGCGCCAAGGCCTTCGCCTCCGAGCAGGCCATCAAGGTGGTCGACAATGCGCTGCAAATTTTCGGCGCGCGCGGCTATGGCGACAAGGAGCCGCTCGAGCGGATGTACCGCGACGTGCGCATGTTCACCATCGGCGGCGGCACCGCGCAGATCCTCAAAACGCAGGTCGCGGGCAGCCTGTTGGGCATGAAGATATCGCAACGCCGTTAGGCGGGGCAGCACAAACGAACACAAAGCGGCCTCCCGCCGATCAGCGCGGGACAGGCCCTAAAGGCGTGTCCGGTCGCGAAAATTCACATATAGGTGAGGTCGCCGTGCAGACATTCCAAAATCGCGCCGTTTCATTAAATACTGAGCAGGGCATCCGGGCCGCCCCGGCCCCGTTTGCCCCGTAAATCTCGTGACGATGACCGAAGGATGCCCCCGATGAACGTTCACACCCGCAGCCATAGCCCGATGCAGCATGACGTGCGCGGGGTGGCCGTCACCCATCACAGCGCCCAAGCCGTGGCCGCGCTGGACAGCGCGATTGAACAGGCGCTCGCCTTTGGTGGAGACCCGATGGGCCTCATCAACAAAACCCTGCAAGAGCATCCCGACTTCACCATGGGCTGGCTGTTCAAAGCCGCCTGGATGACCCAAGCCATGGAGACCCGCATCTACGGCGCCATGGTCAACGCGCTGGAGCAGGCCGAGAGCACTATGGCAAATGCCAATGAGCGCGAGCGCGGCCATCACGCCGCCGTCAAGGCTTGGATCAACGGCGATTTTCACGGTGCGGTGCGCTGCTGGGAAGATGTCGTCGTCAAATACCCCCACGACCTGCTGGCCATCGCCCTTGTGCATTACACCAATGTCCTTCTGGGCGACGTCGCAGGCCAGCGCGATATCGTGGCGCGGGTGTTTGATCTGTGGAATGAAAGCACGCCGGGATACGAGTTCATCCTTGGCTTTTACAGCTTCGGGCTTGAGGAAAACCGCGACTTCTCCCATGCCGAGGAGCTCGCCCGCCACGCCCTCGCCATGCGCCCCGACCACCCCTATGCCGTCCACTCCGTCAGCCACGTGATGGAGATGCGCGGTCGTCAAGCAGGCGGCATCCGTTTCATGGCCGACCGCGCCAAGGAATGGGGCAAATCGAATTTTTGCAATCATCTGTGGTGGCATACCGGGCTCTATCACCTCGATATCGAGCAGACCGATCAGGTCTTCGAGATCTTTGACACCCATCTCGATTCCCGCCGCTCCACCGGCGACAAATATGAAGAGCTCGACGCCGCCGCACTTTTGTGGCGCATGAACCTGATGGGGCTCGAATCCGGTGACCGCTGGAACCATCTGGCCGATAAATGGGAGCCCTCCGCCGAGGACACGCTTTACGCCTTCAACGACGTCCACGCGATGATGTCCTTCGTCTCCGATGGAAGGGTGGAGGCGCAGGAAAAGCTGCTCTCGGCCAATGAGCGCTATCTCGAATCCGCCTCTGACGCCAATGTCGCCATGAGCCGCGAGATCGGTCTGCCTTTCTGTCTGGCGATGCAGGCCTTCAAAAACGACCAATACGGAAAATGCGTCGACTACCTTTTGTCGGTCCGCTACAAAACCCACATGCTGGGCGGCAGCTTCGCACAGCGCGACATCGTCGGCTGGACCCTTCTGGAAGCCGCCCTGCGCGACCGCCAATTCGACCTCGCCCTCAGCCTCGCCAACGAGCGCGCCGCCGGAAAACCCACCTCCGCCCAAAACTGGCGCTGCGTCGCCCGCGCCCATGCGGGTCTTGGCAATCGGTCACAGGCGGATAAAGCCACGGCCAAGGCGGATGCGCTGATTTTGGGTTAGGGGCGGGGCCCTTTTTCGGGTCGGGCTCTTAGTAAACAGTTGTTCAACGCGCTGACCCGCCCGGAAGCAAGCCGCAGGCGCCGGGCGAGCGCAAGACCGTCCCAGCGGGCTGGCGCTTTGCCATCTTTGTGCTTCACATATTCGGAAGATGTGCTTGGCCTCCATAAAGTACTGTCGAATGACCGTTGCAGCGCCACCCCACGGTCTTGCGCCCGCCCGGCTAGGGGAGGGCAGTTTGCGGGACGAAGCGGACATTCATGCTAAGAATTCCAATGTCTGCTTTAAGGTGTGTAGTCCGATCGGAACCAGTGAAATCCAGCAGTTATCAGATCACTGAAGTCTCGGGAGTCAAGAGCGGCTTCAGCCATTCTCGCCAAAGCTAAACGCTGGATATCCTGGTCTTCTAACTTAGCTCCAACCCTTGTCAGTGAGCTATAAATCAGAACCGAACGATCCCCGTTTAGTTGCGCTGCATCCAAGAGGTTCGTTGCGGTCGTACGCGCCCAGGATCGTTGATGCTCAGCTCCACCGAAGAAAAGTAGCTCTTGTGCATGTTGCGCCCTGATATAGGCATGCTCTTCTCTGGAAAGAACGCCGTTTGCGGTGTCCAAAAGGCCGCTCAAGTTCTCAAGAGGAATATCGGATGTCAGCATATCGTTCCACGCGAACACAGGATCGTCTATTCCGTCCATCATTTGGATGGCGGCGTCTATCTCTCCCAGTCGTGCTCTCAAATTTGCAATCTCACGCCGCGCCTCAGCATCTAGCCCAGAGCTGCCCCAAACGATGGCTCCGCTTACAACGCCTATGCCTACGATCTCCCTTTCGTTTCTAGGAAAAAAGCTCTGCGCCAGTGCAAGGCTTTCCTGAATTTCGTGCTCACCAGCTCCAGCAGCCGTGAGTGCGCGCGCTGCTTTGATATGGGGAAATGCTGGGAAGGCTGACGGTGCCGTTTCCGCTTGATCTGCGAGCTCGCGTGCCAATTGCAAAGCGAGTTCTTCCAGCCCAAGATTTGCAGCGCGTTCAGCGGCACGTTCCATCCAACCGAAGTCCGGCCATGGCTCTTCTGAGGAAAACTCAGAGAATGCCCTTTCCAAGTACTCCGCTGCACGGCTCATGTCTGTTTCAGCCGAAGCTGCGGTCAAAAGGATGTTGGGACGACTCCCGCCAGCCTCGCGGTAAAGGCGCAATATATTCTGTGAACCGACGAGCCGCATGAGGTCTTCAGAGGGGTTTATACGAGGGTTTTCAGTTTGTGGCAACGCTTCGAGCAATTGGATCGCGCGGGCGCGGTTCCCTAAGGCGGCTTGCAGCTCAGCGGCATACATAAGGTGGCGTATCTGGGGACGTTCTAACTCCTCTTCCGCCATTCTGGCTATCCGCTCTGCCATATCTGAAACGACGACAAGCACTCGTTCATCAGGTCTGATCCTTGGCCCAATCGAAACGCCGTATGGGTTACGGCCAAGCAGGCCGAGAGCGCTGATCCATAGGACACTAGGGGCCACATCTGGCGTCCTATTTATAGCCGCGTCTAAGTCCATACCATCTTGGATTGCGGCAGTTATCCGATGGCTGGCCAATCTTCGATTGACAGCTGCTTCTATGTCCCCCCGAGGCCGCTCTTTTTCACTTAAGATGCGCAGCTCCAGCGCGAAAGCTTCCTCTATTCGACCCATCTGGGCCAACATTCCAACTTCACGCATGTATGGCGGTAGAGAACGAGCATCCATTGCGACTTCTACGCCTAGATCTGTCAAACATTGCGATGAAATTTCATTTCTGCATCCTGTGAATTTGGCACTCTCAGCGCGGACTCCCGGCGAAAACGTCAAAGTTAGGAAGACAAGCATTGCCGCGGCAAGTCCTACTGCGAAATATCGGATAATGGCGTATAACAATTTTGCTCAATCCTGAAATTCTCGAAAGCCCATAGTACAAGAATGCGCCTAATTTAAGTCCGGCAAAACCGACATTGGTGCATCTCGCAGCATCCGTCATTCCGGCCTCAAACCGGCCCCTCCCCCAAACAAACCCCCAACTACCCCCGCATCCGCTCAAACCCCGGGTCATACGGGCAGGGGGCAATCACCTCTGCGCCGATCATGTCTCCGCATAAATCCAGCGCCATCTGCGTGCCGACCCGCGCCAGGCCGGGCTCTACGAAGGCGTAGGCGAGGTTCATGCCCACCCGGTGGCCCCAGTCTCCGGAGGTCACGGTGCCGACCACCCGGTCGCCCTGCATCAGGGACGCGCCGCCATGGGCGGGGGCGTGGCGCGCGTCGATCTTCAGGGAGACCAGCTGTTTGCGGACCCCGCCCGATTGCCGCACCAGCAAAGCCTCGCGGCCCACGAAATCGCCCTTGTCCATCTTCACGAACCGGTCCAGCCCGGTCTCGAACGGGTCGAACTCCGTCAGCAGGTCGGCCTTCCAATGCAGGAACCCTTTCTCCATCCGCATCGCGTCCACGGCCCGTGCGCCAAAGGGTTTCAACCCATGCGCGGCACCCGCCTCCTGCAAGGCCAGCCACGCCGCATAAAGATGCGCGTTTGGCACATGTATCTCATAGGCCAGCTCGCCCGAGAAGCTGACCCCCATCACCGTCGCAGGCGCAAAGCCGATGAAACAGTCGCGCAAGGAGAGCCACGGGAACGCCGCCTTCGACCAGTCGCCGCGTGCGCAGCCCGACAGCAAATCGCGCGCCTTTGGCCCGGCCAGCACAAGGATGGTCATGTCATTGGTCAGGGAGCGCAACGACACGTCCTCGTCGTCGCGCAGATGCGCCTGCAACCAATCCATATCGTGATATTCCGAGGCCGCCGCCGAGCCGTACCAGACCCGCGCAGGCCCCCGGTCAGAGGTCGGAATATTGGCCACTGTGGCCTCCGCCTTGATCATGCCGTGATGGTTCAGCAAATAGCCCAAACCCACGCGCCCGTCTTTCTGGGTCACTCGACCGCAGATCATCCGGTCGAGGAACGTATGCCGGTCCGCGCCGGTGATCTCGATCCGGTTGAACCCGTTCACCTCAGCGATGCCGACGCCGGTCTGCACATTGGCGACCTCCGCGCCCACCACGTCAAACGCCTCGTCAAAGCCGAAGCCCAGTGTGGGGTGGAACTCAGCAGACGGCTTGATGTAATCCACCCGCTCCCAGCCATTCACCACGGTAAATTCCGCGCCCATCGCGGCCCAAACAGGGGTCAGCGGCGTGGTCTTGGCATTGCGCCCCGCAGGGCGGTGCTCATGCGGGAAATGGAAGCGGAACTCGTTCTGGTAATCCTCGATGGCCTTCAACGCCGTCAGCTCGACATTCGTGTGTCCGGTGAACCTCCGCGGGTCCAAGCCCCATGTGTCGTAGCAGGCCTCGCCATGCACGATCTGTTGCGCCAGCAGCCAGCCATGCCCGCCGCCTTCGCCAACGCCCGCCCGTAGCCCGATGATGCAAAACGCGTTGCGCTTGCCGGGGATCGGACCCACCAGCGGCGCGCCGTCAATCGTGTAAGTGATAGGCCCGTTGACGACCCGCTTGATGCCCACCTCGGTCAGTGCAGGCATCCGCTCAAACGCGCCCTCCAGCACATCCATCACCCGGTCCAGATCGTCGGGGCAGAGGTCATTGGCAAAGCTGGGCGATATCCCGTCCAGCCCCCATGTCCGGCAATCCTGCTCGTAGAACCCCACCAGCAAGCCGTTCTTTTCCTGCCGCGAATAATAATCCGAAATCGGGCAGCGCAGCAGAGGCATCCTGTGGCCCGCCTCAACAATCGCGGGGATGTCTTCGGTCACGAAATACTGGTGCTCCATCGAGGCCACCGGGTGATGCACCCCCATCATCGCGCCCACCTCATTGACCCGGTAGCCGCCTGCGTTGACCACGATGTCGGCGTCAATCTCGCCCTTATCGGTCTGCACGGTCCATGTGTCATCCGCCTTCTGCACCAGCCCCGTCACCGCCGTGTGCCGGTACACTTCCGCGCCCGCCTTGCGCGCATGAAAGGCCAAAGCTTGGCACAGCTGCGCGGGGTCAATATCGCCGTCCTCCCCGTCCCACAAACCGCCCACAAGGTTCTCGGTCGAGATCAACGGATGCCTGCGCGCGCATTCCTGCGCGTCAATCACCTCGAACTCCACGCCCATGCCCCGCGCCATCGACGAAAAATGCCTGTAGCCCTGCATCTGCGCTTCCGTGTTGGCCAGCCGGATGCCGCCATCGCCGTGGTGATAGCCGACGGGGTAGTCCGGGTCGTCACGCAGCTTTTTGTAAAGCGCAATCGAGTGCGACTTCAGCCCCACCATCGTCTGGGTCATCCCGAAATTCGTCACCTGCGCCGCCGAGTGCCATGTGGTCCCAGAGGTCAACTCGTCGCGCTCGATCAGCACCACGTCGGACCAGCCTTCCTCCGTCAGATGATACAGCGTCGAGCATCCGGCAATCCCGCCGCCAATCACAACAACTTTGGTTCTCGATTTCATCGCGGCGCACCTTTCATGGATCCTCGCGCAAAACCTGCGACAGGCGGGCAGGGGGGCGCAATAGGGGCGCGCGGAGTTTCAGCTTTCCAAAGCCGAAGTTTCACCAAATACGGGCATGTTTTTGCAAGACGGCGCGGGCATTTTCGGCAAAGCTGCCGCCACAGGCCCGAACAGGGAAGGGAGGCAGCGCCATGAGCCGAAGCAAAACATCCGGGCGGCAAGCCCGTCTGGCCAAACGCGCGGCCCCGCCCGCCTATGACCCATGCCCGCCGGGCCAATTGGGCGGCCAATACCGCCCGCTTAGCGACGCGGATCTCAACGCCATCTATGACACCGCCCTGCGCCTGCTTGAAACTTTGGGCATGGGGGAGGTCCCCGACCGCCTCGCAAAAGACCTGCTGCATGCCGGGGCAATCCGAGCCGGAGACCGCCTGCAATTCCCCCGCGCCATGGTGCAGCGCGCGATCACCCATGCCGCGAAAAGCTTCACCCTGCATGGCCGCGACTCCGCGCGCTCCATCACCGTGGGTGGGCAAAACGTCTATTTCGGCACTGGCGGGGCCGCCGTGCAAACGCTCGATATCGACACCGCCACCTACCGCCCGGCGACCTTGCAAGACCTGCATAACTTCACCCGGCTGCAAGACAGCCTTGCCAATATCAGCTGGTTCACCCGCTGCTGCATCGCCACCGACGTGGCCGGGGAATACCCGCTCGACGTCAACACCGCCTACGCGCTTCTGGCCAACACCACCAAGCCCACCGCCACGGCCTTCACGCTGGCCGAACATATCGCGCCCATCGTCAAAATGCTCGACATTGCCGCAGGCGGGCCGGGGGCCTTCGCCGAAAGGCCCTCCATGAAAACCCATATCAGCCCAGTGATTTCCCCCATGCGCTTTGGCGAAGACGCCGTCGATGTGGTTTACGCCTGCATCGCCCATAACATCCCAATCTCCTGCATCACCGCCGCCCAGGCCGGGGCCACGGCCCCTGCCACACTGGCCGGGTTCCTGGCGCAGTCCCTCGCTGAAACGCTGGCAAGCCTCGTCATGGTCAATGTCATCCACCCCGGTTTCCCCATGGTCTTTTCCAACTGGCCGCTGGTGATTGATCTGCGTTCCGGCGCCTTTTCCGGCGGCTCTGGAGAAACCGCGCTCCTCAACGCCGCCTCCGCGCAGCTGAGCAACTGGCTGGGCCTGCCCTCCGGCGTGGCCAGCTCCATGACCGACGCCAAGGCCATCGATGCGCAATACGGGGTCGAAAAAGCCATGACCTCCTTTGCCGCCGCCACCGCAGGCGGCAACCTGATCTATGAAAGCTCCGGCATGACCGCCTCGCTGCTGGGTGCCAGTTTCGAGGCCTTCGTGCTTGATGACGAGATGCACTCCCACACCTACCGCGCCCTGCGCGGCGTCGAGGTCACGGATGAAAACCTAGGCTATGACGCCATCTGCGAGGCGGTCCTTGGCGACGGGCATTTCTTGGGAGGCGCCCACACCCTCGCCGCCATGGAGCGCGATTATTTCTACCCACCCCTCGCCGACCGCACCGAGCCCCGCACATGGGCCCAGTCCGGCGCCCAAGACGCCTGGACCCGCGCAAGGGCGAAAGCGAAAGACATTCTGGCCAATCACCGGCCAGAATACCTCACCCCCGAGCAGGATGCTGCCATTCGTGGCCAGTTTGACATTTTGCTCTAGCGGCGGTTCACAAGGCCACAGAGACGGACGGAATGCGCGACCTCCCTTGTTCTGCGGGGGCAGACGTGCAACTGAAACGGCAAAACAAGACCAAAAGCGATGAGGCAAAACGGTGCTGGTGATCCTTGGAAAAACGTGGCTCTGGTGCTCTCGAAGCTAAAGTTGCCGCGGCGGCTATTGGCCTCGCTGGGCGGCGCCGGCGGCGCGGCGGTGTTGCAGGTCTTGGCCTTCGCCCTGACCTCACGTGCGCTGGGGCCGGAGGCGTTCGGCGTGCTTTCCATCATCTTTGCCACAAGCATCCTGTTTTCCGCCCTTGGAGCGATGGGCGCGGACCTGACCATCGTGCGCACCGTCTCGCGTGGCACGGCCACTTTTTCTCGGGCGTGGGGCCATGTGCTCAGCGTCACCGCGCTAGCCTTTCCTGTCGCATGGCTCGCCGCCGTCGCGCTGTGTTACGTCTCGCTCAGCGCCTTTGATCTGAGCATCCCCTTCTGGCTCATCGCCGCTGCGATTGCGGGTGAAATGCTCACTGGTCGGGCGGTGTCGTCGGGTTCTGCCGTCTACGTGGCCCATGAAATGATGGTCCATGCCAGCGTGCTCGAGTTTGTCGCTGTGGCCCTTCGCGCGCTTGTCGCCGTGCTGGTCTTCTATGTCTGGGGCGTTACCGAGCTGTCCGTCTGGCTGGCCGTGATCTCCGTCCAGGCCGCGCTGACAGCCGTCGCCGTCGCCGTCATCGTGTCGCGCCGCTTTGGGGTGCCGCAGATGGGTATCATTCGCAGAGATCTTGGCTTCGGGGTGCTGTTGATGCTCAACCTCTTCATGCAGATGGCGCAAAACAATCTTGACAAGATTCTGCTTGGCCAAATGGTGCCGGCTCGCGATGTCGGGATCTATTCCGCCGGCACCCGGCTGCAACTCCTGGGCAATATGGGCAACCTCTGGGTCTCGCGGATGTATCACCCCGGCTACTTCAAATCCGCGCTTGAAAGCCCCGGTGCGCTGCGCTTCTATATGCGGGCCTGCGTGCCGGTGACGCTCTTTGTGGGCCTGATCAGCGCTGCCGTTATGGCCGCCTTGGCTTTCGGGTTGCCGCTCTTGGTGGGCGAAGGCTTTGACGGCGTCACCGAAGTGGGCCTCGTCATCGCGCTGGTGCCGCCCTTCACGGCGCTGCAAATCCCCGCGGCCGACGCGTTGACGGCGCTCGACCGTCAAAGGCTGCGAACTTTGGTCTATGGCGTTGCGCTGGTCTTCTTGGTTGTCGCAATCTATGCGGGCGTCAGCGCGATTGGCATGATTGGGGCAGCTTGGGCGCTGGTGGCCACGGCCGTTGGCACGGCGGCCGTGCTTTGGATATTGTTCTTAAGGCAGGTGCCGGGTGCGCCGTAGCAAGGCCCATAAATCCACGGGACGAGGAGAGGCAGTATGACAGTCACAGCAACTCTCCCCGCGCCTTACACGGTGATGCGTCGCGCGGTGATTCTGATCGCGGTGGTCGCCACAGCGATGGCGTTCATTGAAAACAGCGGCTTTTGGTACTGGAACGTCTCCGATAGCGCGGCGTTGGTTAATAATCGCCCGTTTTCCGGGCCGTTTCGTCAACTGCTGAGACTGGCGCTGCTCCTCAGCTTTCTCGGTGCGTTCGGGCTGGGGCGGTTCGATCTGATCAAGCGGGTCTTGATCACGCTGGCGCCGCTTTTGCCATTCTTCCTGTTTGGCCTGTTGGCGATGGTCTGGAGTATTTCCAAGGCGGAAAGCGCAAAGGTCCTGTTCAACTGGTCGCTGGTGTTTTTTGCCCTTGCTGCGGCCAGCGCGCAGCTCTCGCCTGATCGGCTCAGGCGGGTGCTGGTGACGCTTTTTGTCGGCGGCGTGGGTGCCAGCTTTCTCGCTTATTTGCTTCTGCCCGACATCGCCACTGACTATCATTTTGGTGACCCGGTCATGCGCGGGTTTTTCGGGCATAAGAATACGTTTGGCTATTTTTCTGCGCTTGGCGGAATAGTTTTGGTGGCTTTGAACCGGTACAAGACGCTGCGCGGTCTTGCCATGCTGGCATTGCTATGGGCGGGGGTTGTGGGCAGTGGATCGGCGGCGGCGCTGGCGGTCGGGGTGACGGGCACAATCTATGTCTTGGCGCTGCGCAGTGTCGTGCCATACCCGCAATTTCACCTGCCTTTTGTGGTCCTTTTGCTGGCGCTCCTTATCGTCAGCACGCTCACGGTGATCTTTGCGCTGGAATGGGCCACAGGACTTTTGGGCCGCAGTGCGACGCTGTCCGGACGCACCTTGTTGTGGGAGGGCTACCTGAATTATTTCGGCGACCGGATCGCGCTCGGGCAGGGGGCGGGGTTGTTTTCAACGCTCAAGGAGCGCGGCCGTGATATCACGGGGGCATTGGCTGGGGGCGGAGATGTCGGCCTGCCGCATAATCTCTATATCGCGCTGCTTGGAGAGGTGGGCGTTGTCGGTGTGATCCTGTTTGTAGGAGGCCATTTGTGGATCATGCTGGTGTCGCCGTTTCGCAATCGGTCCGAATGGGCGGTGCTGGCGTCTGCTCTGTCTTTCGTACTCTTGCTCAGAGCCATGGCCGAAGATGGTGACGGCTACAATGTGTCGGTGGCCTTCATTCTCATCGTTCTGGCGCGCGGCCAGAATGCGTCTCGCGCCGGAAAGTTGTTGCCCAAAAACGTCAAACGCCGCCCATGGGCGGCGTCACATTCTTAAAGGCTTTCAGGGAGAACGCGGTTAATACGCGCCTTTGCGGGACAGCAGGACCGCAAATGTGCGGATCACCAGCATCACATCGCTCCAAAATGACCAGTTGCGGATGTAGCGGCGGTCCAGTTGCACGCGCTCTTCATAGGACAGCTCGCTGCGGCCAGAGACTTGCCACAGCCCCGTAATGCCGGGGCGGCTTTTGAGCACCTCTTGCGCGTAGACGCCGTAATTCTCGGTTAGCTCCGAGCGGGTGACGGGGCGCGGCCCCACAACGCTCATCTCGCCCCGCAACACATTGATAAACTGGGGCAGCTCGTCGAGGCTGGTCTTGCGCAAAAACGCGCCCACGAAGGGCAGCACCCTCGGGTCATTGCGCAGCTTTTGGTATTTCTGGAACTCTTCTTTGGCCTCAGGGTCTTCCGAGATCAGCTTGTTCAAAACATCATCCGCGTCGGTGCGCATGGTGCGGAACTTGAGGCAGGGAAACTCCTTGCCGCCTTGGCCCACACGGGTGTGCGTAAAGAAAACTGGGCCCTTGCTGGTCAGTCGGATAACCAAGGCCACGATCACGAAAAGAATGGAGGTCGCTGCCAGTGAGACCATTGCAAACAAGACATCGAAGAGCCGCTTCAGCCGTCCGCCCAAAGGCAGGTCGGTGCGAGATGTGAATGCTTTGTAAGATGTGCGATCTACGCGCGATAAAACCTGTGAATTGGTCTTGAGCATTTTCAGTCTCTTTCAATAGCGACAGCCCCCCGGCTGCTGTAAATCCACGAAGCTCTGAACATCCAAAAACAAACAGATTGCCCAGCGATGGGTAGGCCGTACATGTCTGATTGCTCGGGGATTTCCGAACAGTTTTTCGTTAATTGTATGTATTGCGCTAAAACATGCCGATTCTTGGGCGGTAATGCGTCAAACCGCATTTTTTACAGGCTTTTCTAGTCCTCAAAAACGGCATTGTGTTGGTTCCAAAATGATAACAATGCCCCGGCTGGGTGTTTATTGATCAGAAAACTGCCACACGGCGACCCAGTCGATTCCATATGTCGCGGGCAGCGTTGCCGGGTCCACAGGGCCCGGCCAATGTCCGCCAAGTGCCAGGTTGATCAGCATGAACATTGCCACATGGTGATTCGGTTTGGTCTCGATCTGCGCGACCGGTTGACGGTCGAGATAAAAGACCGTGCGCTCTTCGTCCCAAAGCACGCCATAGGTGTGAAACCGCTGCGTGGGCGCCTCTACGGGCACTTTCAGCCCGCTGCGTTCATTGTCCGGGGAAAGCCCCCAATGGGTCGTCACATGATAGCTGGCAGGCGCGCCAATATGTTCCATCACGTCGATCTCGGGCGGCCAAGAGGACGTGCCCTCCGGCGCATAGCGCGCATCGCGTTTCAGCCAGAAGGCAGGCCACAAGCCTTTGCCTGAGGGAACCCGCAGCCGAGCTTCGAAAAAGCCGTATTTCTGCTCAAAGGACCCAGCGCTCGATAGCATTCCCGACACGTATTCATAGCCGTCCAGCTGGGGTTGTGTCGCTTTCGGCGCGGCGCTGCCGGTGATCTGAAGGATGCCATCCTCCACCGAGAATGGGTTGAGCCGCAGCGGGCGGGTGCCTGTTCCTGCAAAGCCCGGATCAACATTGATCTGCTGCTCAAGATTGCTGGTCAGGGTGCGGGCCCAGATTTTGTCGTAGGGCCCGTGGTCGAAATGGTGCCGCCAAGGCGGGGCATTCGGGGTGAAACTGGAAAAGTCGTCAAGAAATGTGCGCCTCAGCGTGACCGTCCCACCCGTGCGCGACACTTTGGTCATTTCGGCGGGGGCTGGCCCGCGCTCCGGTGTGTCGAGCACCAGAGCTTCGGGCGTTGTATTGATGCGGTGGCGTTCAGGGGATGCGGCCAAGACCGCATTCGCACCAAGTGCTGCGCAGGACAGGACCATAATCAAGATCCGGCGGATCATGACGCCGCGCGCTCGGGTAAGGTGTAGCCCACCTGCGCCTCAAGAGCCGCATCTAGCGTGTCGCACACAAAGTTCAGGTCGTCATCGCTGATTGCCTCGGAGCTGGCACCTGATTGCCGTATCTCTTGGTCCGGGGGCAGGGTGCCCAGCCATGTCTCAACAGATTTGAACGGCGTTGTGCGTAGAACGCCAAATTCCTGATGCAGCATCTCGACAAAGGCCTCAGGGTCGACGCGGACCTCCTCAAACCGGACAAAGACATAATTGCACGCGCGGTTGGTCAGGCTCATAAAGCCGGGTGATTTGGCGTGGCGCAGAAACGGGTGACTGGCAAACAGAGTGTCCTGGTCGCTTGTCCCTGAAGACCGCTCTCCAAGCACCTGATAACGCAAAATTTCTTCAGCGTCCTGCCTGTGGGTTTCAGCCCAAGCAGTGTCTGGGCCAAACTGCACGCGCCGTGGCCCTTGCTGTGCCAATGCTTGCGGTGCCAGTGCGGGGGAGCGCGCCGTCATGCCTCAGCCTTCATGCTTTGGGACGCAATTTCCGCGAAAATGTCGTCGAGGCTCATCTCGGCGCGCCAGCCCGTGGCCTGTTGCAGCCGTGTCGAAGGATAATCAGCCTTGCGTGCAAACACCGCCATTTCGGACCCGCTGGGCGAGGGGCGTCCTAAAGGCAGGCCAAACTTGCCGGTCAGTTTTCCCAGTTTCGACAGGCCCAGCCCCACAGGCCCGGTGCAATGCTTAGGCAGGTTCAGCGCCTCGGCCAGCCGGGTCATGTATGTGTTCCAGTTGATCCGCTCTGCGCCGCTGACATTGAAGACGCTCGGCGTTGGTCCTTGAGGTGGCAACGCCAGCGCGGCGGCGATGGCCGCACACAGGTCGCGCCAGTGAATGGGCTTAGACCATCCCATGCCTGCGTTACCAAAATCGGTTGCGCCGCCTTGCGCGATGCGCGCTGCGAGGTCCTGCACCCACAGGCTCGACCCCGAGCCCGTGACGATGCCGGGCCGCAGGATCACCACGTCAGCTCCGCGCCCGGCGGCCTCGCGGCACAGCGCTTCTGCCTCTTGTTTGGCTGCGCCGTAAGCGTCGAGCGGGCCGGCGGCGGGCGTGTCTTCCTCAAAGCGGCCATCGGCCGCGCCGTAAACCGAAACCGAGCTTAAATGCACGACTTTCGCCGCCCCTGCTGACGTTCCAGCCGCCGCGAGCACCGCTTTCATCCCCTCGACAATCACCTCCGGCGGGCCGGAGGCCGCGTGCACCACCGCGCCGCATCCCTGCATGGCGCGGCTCACGTCTTGCGTGTTGCAAATATCCGCCAGCACCGGGGTGGCCCGCGGGTCCACTTCCGCGTCGCTGCGCAGGCCTGCTATCACCGGGTGGCCGCGCTCCGCCAAGCTGCGCACCACATGCCCGCCGATAAACCCGCCCGCGCCAGTCACCAGGACAGATGCCACTCCGGTTTTTGCCAAGCTGTCGTGTAACGTCATGCGGGCTTTCTGCAATCTGCGGGTTCGGAGTGTGCCGTGCAGGGCTTTTGCCCCCCGGATGTACACCGCGTCAACCATTGGTCTTTTGGCCAGACCGGAAATGGGCCGAGTTTGGCTGGTCGGGTGACCCAAAGGTCAGCGGACATGTGTGTTGATGCAGGTTGGCAACTTACCGCCTCTGCAGCGCTAAAAGCCGCCTGAAAGGTGCGAAAACTCCGTTAACATACTAGCGTGACACCGGAATCTATGCGAAGCCTGCCGCAAGAAAGGCAGAGTCTACGCCTTTTACCAAAAGCTTGACAAAGAGCAGACACAGATGAGCGGGCCCACCATCAGCGCCATTGTCCCGACATATAATCGGGCCGGGGTGATTGCACAGGCAATCGACTCTATTTTGTCGCAGGTGCCTGCGCCTGACGAGGTGCTGGTGGTTGATGACGGCTCGACCGATGACACGGCCGCCGTGCTGGCGCAATATGGCGACCGGATCCGGGTGCTGACCCAGCCCAATGGCGGGGCGGCGGCGGCGCGCAATCTCGGCATCCGCGAGGCGCGCGGCGAGTGGCTGGCCTTCCTCGACTCAGACGACATCTGGTTTCCGGGCCGCATCGAAACCTTCCTGCGCGACATCGAAACGGCCAAAGACGATGTGGTCGCCCATGTCGGCAATCTGGTCTTTGAAGGCACTAGCGAGGAGGCCTTTGACGCGGCAGGCGTCGACTACCCCAAGGGCGGGGCAACGCATCTGCCAGCGCCGTTTGACGGCAAGATACCGGGCCCCTTCCTGAGCTGCTCGACGCCGCGTGCCTCCGCGGTACGGGCCATTGGCGGGTTTGACGAAACGCTGCCAATTCATGAGGATGTGCTGCTGTTCCGGCTGCTGGCGCTGCAAGGTGCGTGGCTGGTGACAGGCGACGTCTTGTCGAGCTATCGCCGCATCGAGGGCGATACCTTTGCCCTGATGGACTGGGAGCGCTCCAAGCCCATCCCTTTCTACATGTCACGCGTCCGCTCAAATGAAACACTGCTGGCGCACCCTGCCTTGTCGCCTGCGCAGCGGCGTCAGGTGGCGCGCGATCTTAGCGGCGGGCAGTTTCAGCTGGCGGCGGCCTATGCGGCGCAGGGCGAGCGCGCCTTGGCGCGCACAGCGCTGTTCGAGAGTGTCAAATCGCATATGACCGCGCGCACGCTGCTGCGGGCGATGATGCCGATGCTGCTGGGGCAGCGCGGCTATGCGCGGGCGCTGTCGCGGCGTCATTCGTCGCTTCGGCCCGACGTCCCCACAACACAAAAGAAGAAGGCCTGAGCCATGAAAGTAGGCGTCATCGGCTGCGGCTTTGTGTTTGATCTCTACATGGCCACTTGGGCCAGCCACCCGGAGGTGGAGTTGGCGGGCGTCTGGGACACGGATAGCGGCAGGCTTTATGCGGTGGTCAATCATTACGGCGCGCATGTCTATGCCAGCGAGGCCGAGATGCTGGCCGATCCGCAGATCGACACGATCGCCAATTTCACGCCCCTCGACGCCCATGAAGAGGTCACCCGCGCGGCCCTAATGGCGGGCAAGCATGTTTACTCCGAAAAGCCGCTGGCGCGTAGCGTGCCGGCGGCCAAGGCGTTGTTCAAGCTGGCCGAAGAGAAAGGCCTGCGCCTCTCTGTGGCTCCCGCCAATGCGCTCAGCTCTGCGGTGCGGACGCTGCAATCAGGGGTTGAAAATGGGCTCATTGGCGCGCCTCGGCTGGTCTATGCGGAGTTTGACGACGGCCCCATCCACCTGATGCGCCCCGAAACATGGGTCTCGCCCAGCGGCGCTCCGTGGCCCGTGATGGAGGAATACGAGACCGGCTGCACGCGCGAACATGCGGGCTACCATCTGACATGGATGTGCGCGCTCTTTGGCCCTGTCACTTCGATGACGGCGTTCAGTCAGGTGGTCACGCCGCAAAAAACCAACCCGCCGCTGGCGACAGCTGATTTCTCCGTGGCCTGTTTGCAATTTGCCTCCGGCGTGGTGGGGCGGTTGACCTGCTCCATTGCCGCGCCGCGCGACCAGTCGGCGCGGGTCATCGGCGAGAGCGGGGTGCTGACGCTGCCCACCTACAAGGACTACACCGCCCCCGTCACCTATGAGGCGATGGATTGGCACCGATTGTCGGTGCGCGAAAGCCGCTTTGGCGGCTCGCGGGTGATGCGCTGGCTCTTGGGGGCAAATGCCCAGACGGTCAGCCAGGTGTCTGGCGCAGGCCAGCAGGAGGCGGCAGCGGGGCGTATGGATATGGTGGCCGGGCTGGCAGAGCTGGCCGCCGCACTCTCGCAAAACCGGCCGCATTTCCCGCCTCCGGATTTTGCATTGCACATCACAGAATTGACGCTATCCATTCAGGAGGCGGGGCCGATAGGCGTCGCCAAGACATTGGAAACAGGCTTTGAGCCGCTGTCGCAGGCCGTGCGCCCGGCGGTGGTGCCGCCTGAAAATCTTACCACTCTCACCCGGCCCAATGGCCGTCAGGCGCTGGCTGATTTGGCCCGGCGTCTCAAGCCCAAGAGGCGCTTCACATGACCGATACTGACCGAACCCCTTCCGTTGATCTACGCGCGACCTTTCGCCCGTTCACCAGACGCTGGCCTTGGATATTGGTCGCGGTGCTGGTTCCTTTGGTGCTGGTCTATTTCTTCATGGCGGCCAAGCCGCGGGAATTCACGGCCTCCGCGCAGGTGGTTATCGACAATGCGGAGATTGATCTGGGCGATATCGCTGCGCTGACCGCAGGGGTGCAGCCCGCACAGGAGCAGATCTACACCGAGATCGGGGTGATCCTATCGCAGCCGGTGCTGACATCGGTGGTCCGCGAATTGATGCGGCGCGACGTGCTCTATCCGCGTGGGTCTGAGCCTGAAGCCCCCGACGAAGCCGACGCGGAGGAAGAAGTAGTGGATCTGCGCAGCCCTGCGGTGCGCGAATCCGATGAGGTGGCCGAAAACGTGATCTATCTGCGCCGGCTTCTGGATGTCAGCCGCCGCACGGACAGCTTCATTGCCGATATCTCGGTGACTGCCCCGGACCGCGTTTGGGCCACCTATGTGGCCAATCTGGTGGCCAACACCTATCTGGAATTTCAGCGCGAAGCGAAGGTGGCGATTGCTGACGACGCGCTGCAAGGGATCAATGTGGAGATCACGTCGCTGGAGGCCGAAATTGCGGAAGCAGGCGATCAGCTGACCGAGGCGTCACAGCGGTTTTTTGACAATGATAACCAAACCACCCAATCGGCCGCAGGCAGCATTAACCAGCTGACCGCAGAGCTGCTCTCGGTGCGTACCGAGCTGGCCAAGGCCGAGGCCGTCGGCGACTGGCTACAGCAGGCCTCCGACATCAACACGCCGGAGGCGATTGACATTCAGGTCGTGACCGACCGGCGTGGCCGCCTTGCCGGGTTGCAGGCCAGCCTCGATGAAAGCATTGCCAATAGCGGCCCCAACAGCGTGGAAAGCAACAGTCTGCGGTCGCGGGTCAACAGCGCTCAGGTCGCGCTTAACGAGGTGGTGAGTCGCGAAATTCGCAGCAATCAAGCGCTTCAGGAAACGCTGCGCACGCGCGGCGAGCGGTTCGAGCTGCTCTTGTCGGATGCAGGCGACACGCTCATTGGCGCGCAGGCGGCGGACCGCGAAGTGGCGCGCTACCAGCAAAGGGCCGCGGCTTTGATGAATGTCTATGCCAGCGTGCTGACTCGCCGCTCCGAGATCGCGGCCCAGCGTGAGCTGGCCACACCTGACGCGCGGCTTCTGGCGGAGGCCAGCATTCCCACCCGTGCCTCCGGCCCGCCAGTGCGCTCGCTGAGCTTTGTGGCAGGCGTGTTGGGCGGTATTTTCGCCTGCGTCTGGATCGCGCTCAAAGAGCTGTTTCGCAAGGATTACCGCGGGCTGCGGGATCTCGAGACCTCCTACGGGTTGCTGCCCGTGGGCACCTTGCCCGACAAGCAGCTGGTCCTCGCCAATCCCGACACCGAATGGCAGCTGGCCTCGCAATATGTCTCCATGCTGCTTTATCACAACGCGCCCGAGCAGTACCGCGCCGAGGGTCGGGTGGTCGTGGTGCTGTCCCTGACACCGCGGGCCACTTCGGATGATCTGGCCCGCGTGCTGGCGGATGCTGCGGGGGAGTTCGGTCAATCCGCGATGGTTGTGGACGTCAATTACAATGTTGATCCCAGCGCGGCGGATGGCGAGATGAAAGGCAATGAGGACGGCGTGGCCCAAAGTGCTGGCACCGTGATGAGCGTCGCCAGCTCGCGCCTGCCCACCTCGATCCGCATGCCGGACACGACCACTCTGGCCCCGGTCTCGGCCTCGCAGCCGGGTGTTGTCGGCACCTATTGGTTCGAGATCGCGGATGACGTGCTGCTGATCATCGACAGCCTCGATCTGCGCCGCGACATGGTGGATGAGTGCATGAACATGCTCACGCCCTACCATCAGAAAGTGCGTATGCTGGCGTTGAAAAAATCCGGGACGGCGTGATGCTGGTCGATATTTGCGTCTGCACCTTTCGCAGGCGCCATATCGTGCGAACCCTTGCCAGCCTTCAGGCTTTGGTCGTCCCGCCTGAGGTGACGTTGCGCATTCTGGTCGCCGATAATGACGAGACCGACGCCGCGCGCGCCCTGATCGAAACCCAACCCGGTGAGACGCCCGTGGGCTATATCCACGCCCCGTCGCGCAACATCTCCATCGCGCGCAATGCCTGTCTTGAGGCCTCTGACGCGGATTGGGTAGCTTTCATCGACGATGACGAGCTGGCGGAGCCCGACTGGTTGCAACTGCTCATCGCCGAGGCGCAGGCCAGCGGGGCCGACGCCGTGTTCGGTCCGGCGCGCGCGATCTACAGCGCAGCAGCGCCTGCATGGATGGTGGCGCAGGACTACCATTCCAACCTGCCCGAAACCCGTGGCGGGGAGGTCCTCACCGGCCACACCTGCAACGCGCTTCTGCGCTGGGCGGACAGCCCTTGGTATCTGGAACGCTTCGATCTCTCCCGCGGTCAAACCGGCGGCGAGGATACCGAGTTTTTCTTCCGCCTGCACCGCTTGGGCGCCCGCTATGCTGTCGCCTGGGAGGCCACCGTCTATGAGGAAGTCGCCCCTGCGCGCCTGACCTATGACTGGCTGCGCACCCGCAAATACCGCTCCGGGCAAAGCTACGCGGTCTCGGCCACCAGTACCGGGGCCAAGCTGAAGCTTGGCACGCTCGCGGCCCTCAAGGCCACGCTGTCCAGCGCCATGGCGCTGGTCCATATGTTCAACACCGACCGGCGCATGTTCTGGCGTTTGCGCGCCGCGTTGCACCGCGGCGTGGTGGCGGGCTGTCTGTCGCTGAAGGAAGGCGCACATTATGGCGATTAATGCGCTGCTGGTGGACCCGTCGCTCTTCACCGCCCCCTATGACGCGGCCCTCAATACCGGGCTGAACCGCGCCGGTGTCACCACGCTGTGGGCCACGCGCGGGCTGCGCGAGGGCGAGGCGGCCGATCTGCCCGAGACCCAGACCGCGCCGATATTCTACCCCGGCTTTGAGGCCTCCGCCAAGAAAGGCGGCGCGCTGGCCAAGCTGCGCAAGGCCATGTCGCATGTCAGCTCAGCCAAGCGGCTGATCACGCTGGCGCAGGACTGGCCCGCTGACATCGTGCATTTCCAATGGTCCGTGCTGCCCGCCGCCGACCTGCGTGCCATCCGCAAGCTGCGCGACCGCGCTCCTGTGGTGCTCACCGTGCATGACACCACGCCTTTCAACGGCAACCCAACCTCCAAGCTGCAAGTCATGGGGTTCGACCGGGTCCTGTCGGAGGTCGATCACGTCATCGTCCACACCTCGCGCGGCCACGCCGCCCTGCGCCAAGCGGGCTGCCCAGAGGCCAAGCTCTCCGTCATCCCGCACGGACCCTTCACGCTGGATCTCAGCGCCGCCTATGCCCCAAATCCGCGCGACCCGTGCTGGACCTTTGTGCTCTTTGGCCGCTTGCAGGATTACAAAGGCGTCGATGTGCTGATCGACGCGCTGGCGCAGCTGCCGCAAGACACCCGTGACGCCATTCGCGTCATCATCGCAGGCGAGCCGTTTTGTGATCTTGCCCCCGTACAGGCCAAAGCACAGCGTGAAAACCTGCCCGTCGAGTGGCGTCTGGGCTGGCTCTCTGACGCGCAAATGGCCGATCTGATGCTGGAGGCCGACGCGCTTCTGTTTCCCTATCGCAGGATCGAGGCCAGCGGCGTCTATTACCTGACCAAGGGTTTGGGCAAATGGATCATCGCCTCCGATCTCGGCGCGTTCGGGGACGAGATCACGCAAGAGACCGGTCATCTCGTGGCCCCCGGCGATGCCGCCGCCCTCGCACAAGCGCTCTCGGACAGCATTGGAAAAACACTGGGCGCGGGCCGCATCGGCACGGATTGGTCTGAGATCGGCCAGCGGACCGCCGCGCTCTACACGCGCCTTATCGGCCGACCCACATCCGCACGGCCCCTACGGCCCAGCTCAGATGCATGACGCCCAGCGCGACCCCCGCCCATAGCCCGCAAAGGGAGCGTTTTTGCGCGGCAACGCAAAGCGAGGCGGCCAGCAGGATCAGGGCGTAACCCAAGACACCTGCAAAGCCCCATGGGTGGACCAATGCGCCGCCAAGCAGGCTCAGCACGCAGATCGCGAGCAACACCACGGGCAGCATTTGGCGCAGCTTCGGGCGGTCGCCATGTTTGAGCAGCGTGCGCATCCGGCCGCGCCCGTAATTGTAATATTGCCGCGCCAGACCGCGCGGGGTGGGGCGCATGAAATAGGTCAGCCGCACGTCAGCATCGAGCCATATCCGCCCGCCCGCCTCTCCCAATCGCCGGTCATATTCGGCGTCTTCATTATGCGAGAATGCCGCGTCATAGCCGCCAACAGCAGTGAAGCGTTCCAGGTCAAAGGCCGCGTGATGCCCGTGATCGACAAAGCGCGACCGCGTGCCGCCCCGGTGGCTGGCCCCGCCCGAGCCCAGCGGCGTGTCCACGATCCAGGCCGCGCCTTTGGCAAAGCAGGTTTTTCCGGCGGCATCCATCGCCACGACCACGCTGGCGGCCTCGGAGGCCTCAAGGCTTGCGGCCAAATCCTGCACGAACCCCTCCGGGTAGACCGCATGCGCGTCGCAGCGCACGAGGATGCGGCGACCCTGCGCCAACTCTGAGCCCGCCACCGCATTCACCCCCGCCGATTGCAGCTTTGCCTTGTTGTCGAGCAGGTGCAGGTTTCCGCGCCCGCGCGCCATCTCGGTGACAATCCCTTGCGTGCCATCCGTGCTGCCGCCATCGGCCACCACGAAGATCACGTCGGCCATCTCGGGCGCGTCGATCCCCAGTGAGGTCAGGCAGTCGGCAATAAATCCCGCCTCGTTCAATGCGGGCACAGCCACGATGATCTGGCTGGCACGGGTGGCGTTGTTGGTCTGTCCGGGGCTTTGCATGCGGCCCGTCTACGCAACCGCGCGGCGTTTTGAAACGGGCAAAAGCGCGGGGCAGGCGGATCACGTCGCGCCCGTGTTCTGCAAACAGCACTCCGAATCAAAGGAGCGCAAAACGCGTGACACCTTACGCGCCGCCACCAAATCCAGCGGCCAGACGCTTCAAAAGCACAAAACCGCCCCATTCCCGAGCTTGACGTGCGCGTAAACAGGGGGTCTGCGAGATTTCTTTTCAGATTCACATTTTCTTAACGGTTTCCCTTAGGGAAATTCACGCTGCTTTCACGGGCCTCGTTCACACTGGTGTTATCGGTAATTACAGCCGATCAGGTCGGTGGGATGTCTCCTTACCAAGTTGCCACGTATCCAGTATTTAAGCTCTAAACGATTTCTCCCCCATCCCGTTGGCCGACCATCTTCCTGAAAAGACGGCCCGTCAGTTGCATTACAGCTGGCGGGCCATACTCGTTTTGAGGATAGCCAGGCCTAGGAGAGCCCGTTTTTGGCGATGAACGCTGCCAGATCCAGAATGATCTGGCCCCGCGCCGTGGCAATCGCCGCCGGGCTAGCCTCCGCGCTGACCTCCGCACCCAGAGGCACGCTCAGATCAAACAAGCCGCTGCGCTCCCGGCCTTCCTCCACGGCCACGAAGAACTGCCCCGTGGCGCGAAACACGCCATCCGCGCCCGCCAAAAGCTGCTCGAACCGCACTTCCAATGTCGCATCCGGAAACGCCTCGAAGGGCCAGGGGTCGGAGGCCACCCGCGCGCCCGTCAGCGTCGCGAGATGCCGCACCAGCTCCAGAGCAATCGCGCGCTCTGGCGCGTCGGCCCAAAGCACGCTGGTGTTGCTGGTCAGCACGCCGCCCGGCGCTTGGCTGGTGATCTCTTCGGCGGCGGCGTAGCTGGGCAGGGTCACGTCGCGTATCTCCACGGAGCCGTAGCGGATGCTCACCCGTTCACTGGCCTGCGCGGGCGGCACCGAATAGCGCTCCGCCGTGCCGGTGGCGCAGCCCGCCAACAGGCCCAGCGCCATCACACTTGTCCAAACAGAGTGTCTCATCATCAGCTACCGTCCTCGGATCAGGGCGCTTGGGTTGCGCTCAATGGTTTTCGCCAGCGAGGCCAGGGCCCGCGCCGCCTCCTGAATTTCGCGCAAAGCGCTTTCGACGTCGCGGCCCAGCTCGTCGCCACGGTCATAGCCCCGGATCGTGCGCGCCGCCTGATCCAGCACGCCCGTCATGCGCGTGACCAGTGCCGGCAAATCATCCGCCGCATCCGCTACCGCATCGGCCGCCGAGCGCGCGGAGGCCAGTGCCGCATTCGCGTTCTCGATCACACCGCCGTCGCGCACATCGCTCAAGGTCGCCTGCAAGCTGCCCAAGGCGGCGCTCAGGTCTGCGGGCAGCGCGTTGAAGGCGTCGGTGCCAATGACGCGCGCGGCGTTGCCCGCCAGCAGGTTGATCTCCTCGACCAGTTCTTCCAGCGCCAGCCCTTCGGCCTTGGCCGCGACGCCTTGCAGGGAGGCCACCAGCTCCGGCACGCCTTCCACCGCGCTGTCCACGCCCGCCGCCGCCTCAGCCGCGGCATCCACCGCGCCCACCAGCCGGGCCACCAGCTGTTGCTCTTCCAGCTGGGCCATCACCGCTTCCAGCCGGGTCAAGGTTGCGGCCAGCAGCACCGGCACGTTCTGCACCTCGTCGGAGCCCACCAACCCGCGCACGTCCTCCAGCAGCCCCACGGCTTCTTCGGGCACGCCGCGCAATTCGTCGGAGGCCACGAAGTCCTGCGCGCTGTTCAGGAAATCAATCGCGGAGGCCATCAGCTCTTCAATGGGCAGGTTGCTCACGCGGGTGATCACGCCTTCCACGCTGGCGCCCGCGTCGCCCATCTTGCTTTCGGCCGTGGGGATTTGCGGGATGGTGGCGGTCATGTCGGGGATGCTCAGCGCGCCCGGTTGCCCGGATTCGACCAGCTCCACCTTCAAACCGCCTGCCAGCAATCCCGCCGAGGCCAGCCGCGCGCGCAATCCGTCGCGCACCCGCCCGGCCATGAAATTCAGCGCAGCCGCCGGAGAGGCCTGCACTTCCAGCCCCAGCCGCGCGGGCTGAATGGACAGGATCGCGTTCAGCCGCACCCGGCTGTCGCCAAAGGTCGCGCGGTCGATCACGCCCGACACGCTTTGCACCTCGCCGATTTTCAGCCCCGCCAGCTCCACATCCGCGCCCACGCGCAGCCCGGCAATATTGTCCTCAAAGATCGCGCTCAGCTCCAGCGTCTCTACTTCGGAGGCGTTGAACACGGAATTGCGCGCCGTCTCCTCATCCTCGTAAATCTGGAACACTTCGCCATCCGAAATCCGCTCGCCCCCCGAGACCACGGTGTCAAAGGAGATCCCGCCCGAGACAAGCGTGGCCAGCGAGGTGAAATCAATCTCCGCCCCCGTCGCGCCGATATTGACGCTGAACCCGGACGTGTCCCAGAACCGGGTGGAGTTGTTGATCAGCCGCCCATGGGGCTCGTAGATAATCGCCTCGGCAATCGCGAAATTCGTCACAGGCGAAATCCGCGCCTTGCCGACCCGGCCCACCTCGATGCCGTGAAAGAAGATCGGCGCGTTTTCGGTCAGCTGCCCATTGGCGGTGGCGCGCAGCGCAATCTCCAGACCCGGCTTGGAGGGGCGAAACAGCGGCGCGTCTTCCAAGCCGTTGAACCGCGTTTCTGGCGCGCCAATGTCGTTGTCCCAGACCCCCTCGATGAACACGCCCGACAGCACCGTGTCCAACCCGCTGACACCGCGCGCGGTCAGCTCGGGCCGGACCACCCAGAAATTGGCGCCTGTGTCTATATAGGGGGCCACGTCCTTGTTGACGCGCACGGTCACCAGCACGGTGTTGAGCCCCTCTGAAAAGCCCACATCCTCGACCACGCCGACGGTAATGTCGCGGTATTTCAGGGCGGTCTCGTCCTTGGCGATGCCCGCGCCGTTCTGGAATTCCAACGTGATCAGCGGCCCTTGGCTGGAATAGCTGTCCCAGGCCACGCCCAGCGCAATGATAAGTGCCGCGATGGGGATCAGCCAGACAAAGGACACCCGGCTCAGCACGGATTTGCGCCGTGGCTCAATCGTGACTTCTGGTGCGTCAGTGACCACTCTTGGCCTCCCCCATATCGCGGCTTTGGACGTCCCAGATCAGCCGAGAGTCGAAGCTTTGCGCCGACAGCATCGTGAAGATCACCGACAAGGCAAAGAACAGACTGGCAGGTCCGGGATCAATCGCCGCGAGGGTTCTGAGTTGCACAAGTGAGGACAGGATCGCAACGACAAAGATGTCAATCATCGACCAGCGCCCGATATATTCGACCACCTCATAAAGCAGATGCCGCTGCCCGAAGGAAGCCGCACTCCGCCGCTGCACGGAGATCGCCAGATAGGCAATCGCAAAGAACTTGCCCAAGGGAATGACGACGCTGGCAAACAGAATGATCGCCGCCACAAAAGGCGCGCCATGGGTGAACAGCTCAATCGCGCCGCCCACGATCGTGTCCTGCTGCACCGTGAGCAGCGTCCTTGTGCGGAGCATCGGGTAGAGGTTCGCCGGGATGTAGCACAGCATGCCGACAATCCACCACGCCCAGACCCGTTGCAGGCTCTTGTGATCGCGCAGCTGCAACCGCTTGCCACAGCGCCCGCAGATCTGCGTTCCTTGCGGCCAGACCTGCGTGCAGCCGCGACACCCCACCACGCCCATCTCGCGGGCGGTGATGATCGGGGTCCCGCTCACGTGTCGCGCTCCGGTTTGCGCAGCCCGTCTTTTCTAAGCCCATCTTTTCTGAGCCCGTCGAGCGATTTCCACACTGTCCAGCGGCACATGAAATTGTCTTGTGCCACGACCAGCACCACCAGAATGGCGAACATCCAGAAGGCAGGCCCGAAGGTCACATCCGCCAAATCCGTGATCTTCACCAGGGCCACGGCGCAACCAATCGCAAAGATCTCCGCCATGGACCAAGGCCGCAGCGCCTCCGACATGCGAAACGCTTGCCGCGATCCTTTGGCGGGCATCCGGTCCAGCACCACCGGGATCAGCACGTAAAGCGCCAAGAGGACCCGGAGCAGGGGGATGAAAATGATCAGCGCCGCCGTCGACAGCGACAGCGCAATCAGCGGCCCGTCCGAAAAGGCCAAAGCCGCATCAAGGATCGAGACCGAGTTTTGCGTCCCCGCCACTTTGATCGTCAGGAACGGAAACACCGTCGCCGCGATGACCAGAACCACAATCGCAATCGAGACCGCGATGATCTGCAAACCGGCCTTGGACCGAGGCGTGATCAGCGCCGTATGGCACCGCGCACAGACCGCGCGCTCGCCAGACGCGGGCCGGGCCAATTTATACGCTGCATCGCATTGCGGGCAGACGATCAGATCGGGCACAGGTTGAGGCGGCAGCCGGTCTTGCATGGGGTCAGTTTAATGCCAGTTGCCAGGGCTGAACCACCGCAAAAATGCGCTTTCGTCCGGGGGTGGCCAAAGGTTAAGGGGCGGGGCGGTTTTGTTAGGGTTTGCGCCGCGCTGTTAACGAAATATTTTGCCCCATTTTGGGTTATGGCCCCAAAAGTTTTGCCCCATTTTGTACAAAACTCCCAAAATCGGGCTGTTCAGGCCGCTTTTGCGTGGTCACACTGCCCTCTGACGCGCCTCTTTCATGGGTTCAGCAGGGTGGTTCCAGTAACAATGAAGCCTTTTCAAAGACTTAGCGCCCGAATTGAGGGCAAAAAAGACGATTTAATCGCCTTGACCCAAGATCTCATCCGCATCCCAACCCTCAACCCTCCCGGCGAAAATTACCGCGAGATTTGCGGCTATCTCGCCGACCGTTTGGCCCGTTCCAGGTTCAAAGTGCAACTGATCCGCGCCGAAGGCACGCCCGGTGACAGCCGCAAATACCCACGATGGAATGTGGTTGCGCGGCGTGAAGCCACCACATCTGGGGAATGCGTTCACTTTAACAGCCATATCGACGTGGTCGAAATTGGCCAGGGCTGGACCCGCGACCCGTTTGGTGGAGAGCTTGCTGACGGCAAAATCTATGGCCGTGGCAGCTGCGATATGAAAGGCGGTTTGGCCGCTTCCATCATCGCCGCCGAAGCTTTTATCGAGGAATTCCAAGAGTTTAGCGGCTCCATCGAGATCTCCGGCACCGCTGACGAGGAGACCGGAGGCTATGGCGGCGTCGCCTATCTTGCTGAAAAGAAACACTTTTCCCATGTCGATCACGTCATCATCCCCGAGCCCCTCCACAAAGACCGCATCTGCCTAGGCCACCGCGGCGTCTGGTGGGCCGAGATCGAAACCCACGGCGAAATCGCCCATGGGTCCATGCCTTTCCTTGGCGATTGCGCCGTCCGCCACATGGGTGCAGTGCTTACGGAAATGGAAAAAACGCTCTTTCCAGCGCTTGCGAAAAAGCACACGGAGATGCCGGTTGTGCCGGATGGCGCGAAGAATTCTACGATGAATATCAACAGCTTATACGGCGGTCAGGCAGAGCCGGAAGAGGGCTTCACGGGCCTGCCTTCCGCCGTTGTCCCCGATCGCGCCCGCATGATCATCGACCGCCGCTACCTCATCGAGGAGACGGAAGCCGAGGTCCGCGCAGAAGTCACAGACATCCTCGACAAGCTCACCCGCGAGCGCGAAAATTTCTCCTACGACCTGAATGAGATGTGGAGCGTCTCCCCCACCATGACCGCCACCGACGCCCCCGTCGTCACCTCCGTCGAAAAGGCCATCCGCGAGGTGCTGGGAAAGGATGCAGAACACGTCGTAAGTCCCGGAACTTACGACCAAAAACACATTGACCGGATCGGAAAACTGAAGAATTGCATCGCCTATGGTCCCGGCCTTTTGGAGCTGGCCCATAAGCCTGACGAGTATGTCGGTGTCCGCGATATGCTCGATAGCGCCCTCGTCATGGGCCACACGCTGATTGATCTGCTGCACCCAAAAGACCAACCTGCTTGAACCCAACCGCGTTAGGCTTCACTCTCTTTCCAAACAATTTGGAGGGCTTCTCATGAACCGTGTCATCTTCGGAACCGTTGCAGCAGCAGCATTATTGGCAGGCGCCACCGCACAGGCGCGCGACGTCACCATCGGCATGCAGCTTGAGCCGCCGCATCTGGACCCAACGTCCGCCGCCGCTGGCGCGATTGATCAGGTTCTTTATTCCAATGTATTTGAAGGGCTTACACGGTTTTCTTCAGATGGTTCTGTTGGTCCCGGTCTGGCTGAAAGCTGGGAGATTTCCGAGGACGGTCTGACCTACACATTCACCCTGCGCAGCGGTGTGACCTTCCATGACGGCACCGATTTTGAGGCCACAGACGTCACCTTCTCCCTCGACCGCGCCCGCGCAGAAGACAGCGTGAACGCGCAAAAAGCGCTCTTCGCCAACATCGCCAGCACCGAGGCCGTGGACGCCACCACGATCAAGGTCACGCTCACTAACCCGCAAGGCAATTTCCTGTTCAACATGGCATGGGGTGACGCGGTGATTGTGGCACCGGAAAGCATTGAGAACATCAAGTCCAACCCGGTCGGCACCGGCGCGTTTAAGTTCTCTGACTGGAAGCAGGGCGACTCTATCTCATTGGAAAAAAACATGAGTTACTGGGGCGAGGCCGCCAAACTGGACGGCGCGACGTTCAAATTCATCTCCGACCCCACGGCCGCTTTTGCGGCGATGATGGCTGAAGATATCGACGCGTTTTACGTCTATCCCGCGCCTGAAAACCTCGCACAGTTCGAGGCCGATCCGCGCTTTACCGTCCTCGCCGGCAACACGGAGGGCGAGACGATCATGGCGATGAACAACAAGCTGCCGCCGTTTGACAACAAGCTGGTCCGCCAAGCCGTCAGCCACGCCATTGACCGCTCCGCCATCATCGACGGCGCCATGTTCGGCTACGGCACCCCAATCGGCACGCATTTCGCACCGCACAACCCAGCCTATGTCGATCTGACGGGCAATTCCAGTTACGACCCGGAGAAAGCCAAGGCCCTGCTGGCAGAGGCTGGTTTCGCCGACGGGTTTGCCACCACGCTGAAGCTGCCCCCGCCCACCTATGCCCGCCGCGGGGGGGAGATCATCGCCGCGCAACTCCGCGAAGTTGGCATCGAGACGGAGATCAGCAATCTCGAATGGGCCCAATGGCTGGAGCAGGCCTTCAAGGGCTATGATTACGGCCTGACCATCGTGTCGCATACGGAGCCGATGGATATCGGCATCTACGCGCGGCCCGAATATTACTTCCAATATGACAACCCGGAATTCCAGCAATTGATCGCTGATCTGGATGCGGAGAATGACCCGGCCAAGCGGACAGAGATGATGCAGGAAGCTCAGAAGATCATCTCGGAAGATTATGTAAACGCTTATCTTTTCCAGTTGGCGCAAACCTCTGTGGTCAACTCCAAGCTGAAAGGCATTTGGCCTGACGCGCCGACGCAGGCCGTTGATCTGACCGCCGTTTACTGGGAAGAATAGCATGCCTCGGGGCACCTGACGGTGCTGCGATACACGGTGTTGCGCACGGGCTCGCTGCTGATCTCTTTGATCGTGGCGAGCCTTGTCATTTTCTTCACCCTTGAGGTCGTGCCGGGCGACCCGGCCTCCTTCATGCTGGGCATCAACGCGCAGCCCGAGACCATTGCCGCCCTGCGCGAGGAACTGGGGCTGAACCTCTCCCCATGGGCGCGCTACGTGGGCTGGGTGACGGGGCTGGTGCAGGGCGATCTGGGGGTCTCCTACACCTACCGCACGCCGGTTGCAGAGATCGTGGCGGAGCGCTTGGTCATCTCGTTGCCCTTGGCCGGGTACGCGCTTGCGCTGACCATTTTGATCGCCTTTCCAGTGGGCATTTGGGCCGCAACACGGCGCGGGTCGGTCGCGGATATCTCCGTGATGGGGGCCACGCAGCTGGGCATTGCGATCCCGAATTTCTGGTTCGCGATGCTGATGGTGCTGGTCTTTGCTATCAACCTGCGCTGGTTTTCAGCAGGCGGCTTTCCCGGATGGGATGAAGGATTCTGGGTCTCCAAGAAGGCATTAACCTTGCCTGCGATCTCGTTGGCTCTGCCGCAGGCGTCTATTCTGGCGCGGGTGATGCGGTCCTCTTTGCTCGACACATTGGATCAGGACTATATCCGCACCGCGCGGGCGAAGGGGCTGACCAAGGGGCAGGCGCTGCGGGGGCATGCGCTCAGAAATGCGTTAATTCCGGTGCTGACTATTATTGGGCTGCAATTCTCGTTTCTGCTGGCAGGCGCAATCATCATTGAGAATGTGTTCTTCCTGCCGGGCCTTGGCCGCTTGGTGTTTCAGGCCATTTCGCAGCGCGACCTGATTGTCGTGGAAAGCGTGGTCATGCTGCTGGTCTTTGCCGTGATCATGGTTAATTTCCTCGTTGATCTGGCCTATAGCTGGGTCGATCCCCGGTTGCGGGGGCGCAGATGAGAAACCTTGTTCTGGGGCTGTGCCTGACCGTTCTTTTCGTGCTTGGGGCGCTCGTTTCCTTCGTCTGGACGCCTTACGATCATGCAGCACTTGAGATCGCCAATAAGCTGAAACCGCCCAGCCTAGCGCATTGGTTCGGCACGGATCATCTGGGGCGCGATATCTTGTCGATGATCATGGTGGGGGCGCGGACCTCGATTGCGGTTGCCATTGTCGCAGTGGGCATTGGCATTGGGCTGGGCGTGCCCTTGGGCCTGCTGGCGGCGGCAAAGAGCGGCAGCTTGCTGGACGAGGTGATCATGCGCTCCAACGATCTGATCTTCGCCTTCCCGTCGCTGTTGATCGCGATCATGATCACGGCCGTTTTCGGGCCTTCGGCGGTCAACGCGATCATCGCGATTGGCATTTTCAACATCCCCGTCTTTGCCCGTGTGACCCGCGGCGCGGCTTTGTCATTATGGACACGGGACTATGTTTTGGCCGCCCGCGTGGCGGGCAAGGGCGCGCTGCGCATCTCTGTCGAGCATATCTTGCCGAACGTGACCAACCTGCTGATCGTGCAGGGTACGATCCAGTTTTCGCTGGGCATTCTGGCGGAGGCCGCCTTGTCCTATGTGGGCCTTGGCGCGCAGCCGCCGACGCCAAGTTGGGGGCGGATGCTGGCCGATAGCCAGACGCTGTTCATGCTGGCGCCTCACATCACATTATTTCCCGGATTTGCGATCCTGCTCACCGTGCTGGGCCTGAACCTTGCGGGTGACGGCTTGCGCGATCTGATCGACCCCAAGCTCAGACGGGGCGCGCGATGAGCCTGTTGCGGATCGACAATCTGGACCTCGACATTTACGGCACGCCGATCCTCAAAGGCGTCTCGCTTGAGATCGGGCAGGGCGAAATCCACGGCATTATCGGCGAAAGCGGGTCGGGCAAATCCATGACCGCGCTGTCGGTGATGCAGCTTTTGCCCGAAGGCAGCCAGTGTCGGGGGGCGGTGCATCTGGACGGTGTCTCGGTGCTGGAGGCGGATGAGGCTGCGCTTTGTGCGATGCGCGGGGACGCTGTGGGGATGGTGTTTCAGGAGCCCATGACTGCGCTGAACCCGTTGCAAACCATAGGCGCGCAGGTGGCTGAGACGATTTTGATCCATCAGGACGTCTCGCGGTCCGAAGCGCTTGCCCGCGCGGCGAAGGTGTTGCGCCGCTGCGAGTTGCCGCCCGAACAGTTCCCGCTCAGCCGCTACCCGCATGAATTGTCGGGCGGGCAGCGGCAGCGCGTGGTGATCGCGATGGCGATTGCTTTGCGCCCGAAGCTGCTGATTGCCGATGAGCCCACCACCGCGCTGGACGTGACCACGCAGGCCGATATTCTGCGCCTGATCCAGCAATTGGTGCGCGAGGACGGCATGTCGGTGATGTTCATCACCCATGATCTGGCCGTGGTGACCGGCTTGGCGGATCGCATCTCCATCATGCGGCACGGCGCGGTGGTGGAGCAGGGGGGGGGCGCTAGCCTGCACCACAAGATGCAGCACCCCTACACCAAGTCTTTGTTTGCGGCGTCGTCGCATCAGCCGGAGCGCGCGGTGCCTGCGCCTGACGCGCCCTTGCTGAAGGTGGAGGGGCTGGTGCGCAGCTACCCGGCGGGGCGCAGGTCGCTTTTTGGCACCGCTAAGCGCGTGCTGGCCGTGGATGATGTAAGTTTCGAGATCCAGAAGGGCGAAAGCGTCGGGCTGGTTGGCGAAAGCGGATGCGGCAAGTCCACGCTGACCCGCGCCATTCTGGGGTTGGAGGCCACGCAGGCAGGCCGGATCTATCTGGGCGGGGATGAGGTTCTGTCAGGCGGGCAGGCCTCCGCTGATGTGCGGCGCAAGATGCAGGTGGTATTTCAGGACCCCTATGGCTCGTTTAATCCGCGCCATAAGGTGGACCGTCTGGTCTCTGAGCCGTTCCATCTGTTGGGGCGCAAGGCGACGGCGGCGGAGATTGACGAGGCGCTGGTCTCGGTTGGTTTAACACCTGCCGATAAGCATAAGTATATCCACGAGTTTTCTGGCGGACAACGCCAGCGGATCGCCATTGCCCGCGCGCTCATCATCAAGCCAGAGCTGATCATCTTGGACGAGGCGGTTTCCGCGCTGGATGTGTCGATCCGGGCGCAAATTCTGGATCTTCTGGCGGATTTGTCGGAGCGCTACGGGCTGACCTATTTGTTCATCAGCCATGACCTTTCTGTTGTGCGGTCCATCACCGATCGTGTGTTGGTCATGAAACAGGGCAGAATTGTTGACCAAGGCCCCAGCGAGGCGCTGTTTTCCAACCCGCAACACCCCTATACCAAGAGCCTGATCGAGGCCGTTCCGGTGCTGCCGGGGGCCTGACGTAACGTGTGGAGACATCATGACTGGAGACTGGCAGCTCGCATTGCTGAACGAAGAGGCCGACGGCCCGCGGGTGCTGGCCTGCGCGGAGCGCTCCGCGGATTACATCCTATTGGAAACGGGCCGGGTGCCGGATGCGACCTGGGTGCAGGGATTTTTCAACGACATCCCACCGGGGCGTACCAAGGAGGACATTCTGATGTTCGGCGTTGAGCAACCTGACGGGCGGTTGTCGGGGCTTCTTGGCATGGCGCCGGGCTACGAGACCGCCACGGAATGGTATATCGGCCTGCTGCTGATCTGCGAGGCCGAGCGCGGCGCGGGGCTGGGGCGGGGCGTGCTGGAGGCGGTCAAGGCCTTGGCCAAAAGCGCGGGGGCCAAGACATTGAAAGTGGCGGTGCTGGTGAAGAACCCGGACGCGATCCGGTTTTGGGAGCGCGAAGGGTTTATGCCCTTTCGGGACGCGCCGGATGACGGCACGGGCGACGGGCATGACCGGGTTGTTTTGAAGCTGAACCTCTAGGGCGGCTTAGGCACGGATCAGGACCTGCACATCAGCGACATTGGTGCCGGTGCCGCCTGTGATGATCAGATCATCGGAGGCTTTCAGCGCCGCATAGGCGTCGTTATTCGCCAGCAAGGCGGCGGGGTCGATCCCAGATTGGAGCATCCGCGCATGGCTTTGGCTGTCGACCAAACCACCCGCCGCATCGGTCGGCCCGTCCCGCCCATCCGTGCCGCCGGACAGAAAGACCCAAGTGCCGGGGATTTGTGCCATGGCCATGCGCAGCGCGAGGTCCTGGTTGCGCCCGCCTTTGCCGGTGCCCGTCAGGGTCACGGTGGTCTCTCCGCCAAAGAGCAGGACGTCTCCGGGCAGGGTGCTTTGGGCGAGCCGGGCCAGTCTGGGCGCGATCTCGGCGACATTGCCTTCCAGCCGGTCATCTATGATTTGCGCGCCGGGGCGCGCCGCTTGCATCGCCTCAAGGCTCATCCGGTTCGAACAGATCAACTGGTTCTTGGCGGCAGGGGGCAGCGGCGCGGTGGTCTCAACTGACAGGGCCGACTGGACGGAGGTGGGCAGGCTGTCCCAGACGTCCTTCAGCACAGCGCGGGCGTCGGATTTGCTGCCGATGGGGCTGGCTGTTGGCCCGCTGGCGATGGCGCGCAGGTCGTCGCCAACCACGTCGGAAAGGATATGGGCCTCGACCGATGCAGGGGCCGCCATCACATTCATGCCGCCCCCTTTGAGCTGGCTCAGCTGCTGGCGGATCAGGTTCATTTGTACGATATCAAATCCGGCCCCGAGCAGAATTTTACTTGTCGCGGCCTTATCGGCGAGGCTGACGCCCGGCACGGGTAAGGGCAGCAGGGCCGATCCACCGCCTGAGATCAGGGCGATGACGCGGTCTGAGGCGGTGGCGCTGTGCAACAGCTTTGCGACGGCGCGGGCGGCGGTCAGGCCGTTTTCGTTAGGCACCGGGTGGCCTGCGGGCAGAACGGTCGCGCCGGGGATGTCGCGGTGGTTTTCAGGGTTGGTCACGGCCAATGCGGTGACCGGGCCGTCCACATGGCTCAGGGCTTCCTCGAGCATGGGGCAGGCGGCTTTGCCGACGGCGATGAGGATCACGCGGCCTTCGGGCGCGCTCAGCGGTTTCGGGAGATTCCTGCGCAGGGCGGCGGCAGGATCTGCGGCTTTGAGTGCGATCTGAAAGAGCCGCAGCGCCTCGGCGCGCAGGGAGGGGATGTCATGGGCCATGCGCCTTTATGCCAAGGCAGGCCCGGCGGGTGAAGCAACTTTGCGCGGGGCTGCCTAGGACAGTTCTTTGAGGGCCGTGTAGGTTTTGGTGTAGCGCTGATGCGCGGCGCTGAAGGCGTCCAGCAGCGTCGCGTCCGGGTCGATGGTGGCTGCAATTTTGGGCGGCGTGGCAATCGATGTGTCGCCGGTCGCGGCCATCATGCCGAGACGCGCGGCGCCGAAGGCTGCTCCGAAATCGCCCGAGACGGGGATTTGGATGGGCAGGCCGAGAGTGGTCGCCATGATCTCAAGCCAAACGTGGGAGGCAGCACCGCCGCCAACAGCGATGAGGCTGTCGATTTTGGTGCCCGTTTGGCCAAGCGCATCCGCTGAATCTTTCAGAGCGAATGCGACACCCTCGAGCACCGCACGGGTGCCAAGGGCGGTGTCTGTTTGATGTTCAAGTCCGATCAGGGCGCCGCGTATTTTCGCGTCATTATGCGGGGTCCGCTCGCCGCCGAGATAGGGCAGGAAACAGGCGCGACCCGGCGCTTTGATCTTGTCCAGCGCCCCGGTGAGGTTGGCTGCCGTTTGCCCGGTCAGCCGCGCATACCATTCCAGACTGTCCGCGGCAGACAGGATGACGCCCATCTGATGCCATGTCTCGGGCAGGGCGTGGCAGAAGGTGTGGACGGCGCTGGCCGCGTCTGGCGCGTAGCTTGGGGTGGCCGCGAAAAGCACGCCGGAGGTACCCAGTGACACGAAAGCCTGACCCGGCTGGGTGACGCCGCAGCCCACTGCGGTGGCCGCATTGTCGCCGCCACCGCCCGCAATGGGAATGCCGGGGGTCATGCCCCATTTTTCCGCCAGATGCGCGCGCAGCCCGCCCGAGGGGGCGGAGCCTTCGACAAGGGTTGGCATATTCTCGCGGCCCAGACCGGTGGCGGCGAGCAAGTCGTCAGACCAATCGCGCGCGGCCACGTCGAGCCATGCGGTGCCTGCGGCGTCTGACATCTCGGAGACGGCCTCGCCGGTGAGCCAGAGGCGCAGGTAGTCTTTGGGCAGCAGGATCAGCGCGGTCTTGGCGAATACGTCTGGCTCGTTGTGCCGGACCCAAGCCAGTTTCGGTGCGGTGAAGCCGGGAAAGACGATATTGCCCGAGACTGCCCGGAACTGTGGATCCGCATCGAGCGTCGCGGCCTCTGCATGGCTGCGGGTGTCGTTCCACAAGATGCAGGGGCGCAGCACGTCGCCGGCTTTGTCGATCAGCGTCGCGCCATGCATATGGCCGGACAGGCCGATGGCTTTGACGGCTTTCAGATCGGCCTTGCCGCCCAAAGCGGCCATCACATCCGTGGTCGCGGCCAGCCATTCGGCGGGGGTCTGCTCGGACCAGCCGGGATGGGGCCGGGCCACGTTCAATGGCGCGCGGGCCTCGGCGATGACCTCCTGGTCGGCACCGATGAGCAGCGCCTTGACCGACGATGTGCCCAGATCAATGCCCAGATACATGTCAGGCCGCCCGCTTGGGGTTTTTGCCCATAATGATCATCGACAGAATGTCATCCTCGGTGACGTCCTCGACCCGCTCCGTGCCAACAAGCGCGCCGTTTTTCATCACGGAAACCCGGTCGCAGAGTTCCAGCATTTCGCGGGTATCATGTGAGATCAGGAAGATGCCGAGGCCTTGGGCTTTGAGCTCTTGAATGAGATCGGCCACCATTTTGGTTTCATGCACACCCAACGCAGCGGTGGGCTCGTCCATGATCAGGATTTTGGCGTTGAAATAGACCGCGCGGGCGATGGCCACGGATTGGCGTTGGCCACCTGACAGCGCGCTGACGGGTTCTTTCAGCTTTTTGAAGTTGGGGTTCAGTCGCGCCATGATCTTGGCGGTTTCAGCCGCCATCTTGGCGTCATCCACGAAGCCAAAGGGGGAGGTCAGCTCCCGACCCAAGAACAGGTTGGACGCGGCATCAAGATTGTCGGCCAGCGCGAGGGTCTGGTAGATCGTCTCGATATTGTGGTCGCGGGCGTCGCGGGGGGAGTTGATCTCGGCGCGTTTGCCGTTGATCAAGATTTCCCCGCCATCCTTTTGGTAAGCGCCTGAGAGGATCTTGATCAGCGTCGACTTGCCTGCGCCGTTATGGCCCAGAAGGCCCACGACTTCGCCGGGATAGAGGTCAAGGCTGACATGATCCACAGCGCGGATGCCGCCAAAGGAGATCGAGATGTCTTTGAGTTGGACGAGAGGGGTATCACTCATTTCGAGTTCCTCCGATACAGGATGTCGAGGAAGACGGCGAGCACCAGAACGGAGCCGACGACAACTTGTTGAATGGCGGCGTCAAAGCCGATGAGTACCATGCCGGTCTGCAAGGATTGCATGACGATGGCCCCTAGGATTGCGCCGTAGATTGTGCCGATACCACCTGCCAGCGAAGTGCCGCCAATCACGGCAGCGGCGATGACGTAAAGCTCGTCCAACGTGCCAAGTGCGGCCGTGGCAGAGCCCAGCCGGGCGGAGGCCACGACGGCGGAGAGGCCGGTGAGAAAGCCCATCAGCGCAAAGATTTTGACGGTCATCCAGCGGGTGTTGATGCCTGCCAGCTCTGCGGCTTCCGGGTTGCCGCCGATGGCGTAGACGTAGCGGCCAAATTTGGTGCGCGACATGATGATGGTCATCACAATGGCGACGCCCACAAGGATCAGGACGGGAATGGCAAAGCCATGCGAAATGAAGAGGCCCTCTGGTGGTACTTCGATGCCTTCGGCCTCGGCGTATTTTTTGACGATGCCTTTGGGCCATGGGTAGGCGTTGACCAGCAAGGTCGCGCCGATCACGGCACCGCAGCCGACAGCGGCCAGAAAGCCCTCCGCCCAGACGGGGCGCAGGTGCAGATCAAAGCTTTTGCGTTTGCGGCGGCCCAGGATGATCAAAGCGAGCACGGCGATGCAGCCAAGGATGCCGACGATCCAGCTGCCGGTGTTGCCGACAGCGCCGTAGGGGCCGCCGCCCAGCAGTTTGAAGGTCGCGTCCACGGGGGAGATGGTCTCCCCGCGGGCGACAAGGAAGCCGACGCCGCGCCAGACAAGCAAGCCGCCAAGGGTCACGATGAAGGCGGGGATGGTGCCATAGGCGATCATGTAGCCTTGGAAGCCGCCGATCAGCGTGCCGACAAGCAGACCTGCCAGGATCGCGAGGACCCAGATCATCGGATGGCCGAGGCCCAGATATTGCGGAAGGATGTTGACCTGCAACGCCCCCATGACGATGGCAATGAAGCCGAGCATGGAGCCGACGGAGAGGTCAATATGCCGGGTGACGATGACCAGCACCATGCCGGTGGCCATGATCCCGATGGAGGAGGTCTGCACCGACAGGTTCCACAGGTTGCGCGGTGTCAGGAACGCGCCAAACCCGTTGACCAGCTGGCCGTAAATGTGGAAGCCACCCCAGATCAAGACAAGGGCTGCGAGCATTCCTAGAAGCCGGGTGTCGACCTCCGTTTCGCGCAGAAAGCGGCTTATGGCGCCCTCCCGCTTGTCGGTTCCAGCAGAGCCGCTGGGGCTGGTATCGGGTGTGTCGGTCATTGGTTTGGCCTTGGACAAAGTGCACGCAAAAAAGCCGGCTCCTTGGAAAAGGGCGGGGCGTAGTCGCGGCAAACATATGTGGGTTGGGTTAGAAGTGGCACCGGCGAGAGGAAGCTCGCCGGTGCCGGTCGTCAACGAAGGTTTAGCAGCCGGCTACGCCGTCCATTGCGCCTTCGCAGGCTTTGTCTTTCGCGATGTGACCCGCATCAATCGCCAAGTTCAGGTTGTCCTTGGTGATCGGTGTTGGATCCAGCAGGATCGCGTTCATCTCGACGCCATTGGCGCCACCAGAGAACTTGCCTGCGCCTTCAATGGCGTCCATGGCTGCGCCATTGGCCAGAGCAACGGCGATCTGACCGGCGGCTGTGCCGAGGTCTACGCTGTTTTTCCAGACGGACACGGTTTGCGTGCCACGTGCAACGCGGTTCAGCGCTGCGTGGTCACCATCCTGGCCGCCGATTGGGATATTCAGGCCTTGGGCTTCCAGAGCAGCAATTGCGCCGCCTGCCATGCCGTCATTCTGGGACAGAACCGCGTCAACATTGTTGTTGTTGGCGGTCAGGATCTGCTCCATGTTTTTCTGGGCGCCATCGGGCTTCCAGCCGTCGGTAAAGGCTTCACCAACGATGGTGATGTCACCAGAGTCGATCGCCGGCTTGATGACTTCCATCATACCTTCCAGCAGGAAGCCTGCATTCGGATCACCCTTGTCGCCTTTGATCAGCGCATAGTTGCCCGATGGGACTTTGCCAAAAACGGTTTCCGCGATGATGCGGCCCACGCCTTTGTTGTCGAATGTGAGGTAGAATGTACGCTGGTCCTCGATCAGGCGGTCATAGCCGATCATTGGGATGCCTTCAGCTTCGGCGATATCGAGTGCCGGGCCGATTGCGTCTTTGTCTTGCGCCAGGATGATCAGAGCGTCTGCGCCTTGGGCGATCAGTGCTTCGATATCTGTCAGCTGCTTGGATGCAGACGACTGCGCGTCAGCGGAAATATAGTTCGCTCCAGCGGCGTCCAAAGCGGCTTTGATCGCTGCTTCGTCAGTTTTCCAACGCTCTTCCTGAAAGTTCGACCAGCTGACGCCGACCGTTTTTGCGTGGCCATCTGCCAATGCTGCTGTGGTTGTGAAGCCGGCGAGTGCAATCGCGGCGACTGTCAATGCTTTACGCATGAGATCCTCCCAATGTTAATGCCGTGACACGACTCCTCCGTGCCATCAGCGATCTCTTTTTGATTCGAGACCACGTCACAATCGCATATTTAATTTAGCTGTCAAATTTAATTTGACGAAGAGTGTGAAATGGCACAAGGATAGGGGGTAAGTTTGGGTTTTTGTGTGCGAGGAGGCCGCAAACTGCCCGTAAGGGAGAGAGTTTTGCGCATATTTCGGTCCACCACGCGGCAGAAGTATGCGCGCTTGCCCCGGATTTGAACGCGAAAGGCGATGTTGAGGCATAAATTTTCATGCTGAAAGAAAAGTCAAATCAACTGGAGATGTCGGGCGTGGGGCTATCCGATGACGGGGGTATGCCGCCAGGTTGCGGTCCTTTGGCTGCGGCAGAAGGTGGCGCGTCCAAACCCTTGCGCCAGCAGGTTTTTGAGCGCGTGCGCAGCGCGGGGCAGACCTCGCGGATTGATGTGGCCAAGGATCTTGGAATTTCGCCGGGCTCGGTGACGCAGCTGACCTCCGAGATCATTTCCGCCGGGCTGATTGTCGAGGCGGAATCGCCGCATGACGCGCATACGCGCGGACGGCCCCCTGTAGCTTTGCGGATTGCGCCGGGGGCGGGCTATGTCGCGGGCATCAAGCTGGGCGATTTCACACATTCGGGCGTGATTGTCGATTTCGCGGGGACTGTTATTTGCGATTTCAATTCGGCATCTGGCGCGCAGCGGCATGAGCCTGACGCGTTGGTCTCGGAGGCCAATGCAATTTTGCAGTCTTTGCTGGAGAAAGCCGAGCTGGAGATCAGCCAGATTTCTGCCGTGGGTGTCGGAATTGCGGGTATTGTTGATCATGATCAAGGGGTAGTGCCCTGGTCGCCGCTGCTCAGACCTCGCAATGTCGCGTTGCGTGATCTGCTGTCGAAGGCGATGGGTGTGCCGGTGCATTTGGACAATGACGCCAATGTGGTCACCCTTGCGGAGCTTTGGTTCGGTGCCGGGCGTGGCCGTCAGTCTTTTGCCGTGGTGACGATTGAATACGGTGTCGGAATGGGGCTGGTTCTGGACAACCGACTTTATCGCGGCTCGGGCGGGTTGGGGCTGGAGTTGGGCCATACCAAGGTGCAGCTGGACGGGGCTTTATGTCGCTGTGGCAGCCGCGGGTGTCTGGAGGCCTATCTGGCCGATTACGCTTTGGTGCGTGAAGCACGGGTCGCGCTGGATATGAAGAGCGAGCCGTTTGGCCCGGTCGATATTATGCTGGAAACGCTCTACGAGCAGGCCAAGGCCGGTAACCAACATGCCCGCACCATATTCAACCGTGCGGGACGCTTCCTTGCCTTGGCGCTGAGCAATGTGGTGCACCTGTTTGATCCCAGCCTGATCATCCTGTCCGGCGAGCGGATGCGGTACGACTATCTCTATGCCGAAGAGGTGATGGCCGAGATGGAAAACCTGACCCTTGATAAAGGGCGCGCCCCGCCGGAGGTGGATATCAACGTCTGGGGTGGCTTTGTCTGGGCGCGGGGAGCTGCGGCGCTTGCGCTGTCCTCGGTGACGGACGAGCTGTTTGGCGCGACGCGGGCAGAGGCATGAGAGCGCTCGTTCTCGCCTTCCTGTTGCCGGGTCTGGCTTTTGCGGGCCCCGCATATGAGCCCCGCGCCTTGCCCGCACCGCATATTTATTCCGGCGGCTGGGAGCATTTTGTGGGCGGCGGCGTGGCAGTATTTGATTGCAATGGCGACGGGTTTGACGATGTGTATATGGCCGGCGGCAAAAACCCGGCGCAGCTGTTCATTAACGAGACCAGCGCGGCAGGGGGTGAGCTGCGTTTCTCGAAAGGGGAGGTGGCGCCCATCACGCAGGTGACCGGCGCTTACCCGTTGGATATCGACAATGACGGGCTGCTTGACCTCGCCGTGTTGCGCGTGGGCGCGAATATGCTTTTGAAAGGCGGGCAGGATTGCACGTTCAGCGATGCCTCTGACGAATGGGGCTTTGACGGCGGCGACCGCTGGACCACCGCGTTTTCGGCCACTTGGGAGGCCGGGCGGACATGGCCGACGCTGGCCTTTGGCAATTATGTGGACCGCACCGACCCTGACGGGCCGTTCGAGGCCTGCGACGCAAATGAGCTGTACCGCCATGACGGCGCGGGCTACGGGATGACCCCGCTTGAGCCGGGGTTTTGTGCGCTCTCCATCCTGTTTTCGGATTGGAACCGGGACGGGACGCAGGACCTGCGCATGTCGAATGACCGACATTACTATGTCAGCGGCGGCTCGGAACAGATGTGGGCCATGCCGGAGCTGACCCTGATGGAGGGCGACGGCTGGAAGCCGATCAGCATCTGGGGCATGGGCATTGCATCGCGTGACCTGACGGGGGACGGGCGGCCTGAGGTGGTGCTGACCTCTATGGGCGATCAGTTAATGCAGATTGCCACTGAAAACGGCTATGAAGCCGCGCCTTTCGGCATCGGCTCCTACGCGCATCGGCCTTATACGGGCGATGACGGTCGACCCTCCACCGGATGGCATGCGCAGTTTGGCGACGTGAACAATGACGCGCGCCCGGATCTGTTCATTGCCAAGGGCAATGTGGACCAGATGCCGGGGCTGGCCACGAAGGATCCCAACAACCTGCTGCTGCAAGGCGCGGATGGCGTGTTTTCCGAGGTTGGCGACGTGGCCGGGATCGCCAATTTTGCAAGATCACGCGGGGCGGGGCTTGTCGATCTGAACAATGACGGGCTGCTGGACATTGTGGTTGTGAACCGCCGGGCGGAGGCGGAGCTGTATCAGAACGTCTCGCAGGATGCGGGGAATTGGCTGGCGGTCTCATTGCATTTGCCGCAGGCCAATCGCAACGCTGTCGGTGCATGGGTTGAGGTGCGCGCAGGTGGCGTGTCGCAGGAGCAAGAGGTGACGGTGGGGGGCGGCCATGCCAGCGGGCAGGCCACCGCGTTGCATTTCGGATTGGGCGCGGCTGACAGCGCTGAGCTGCGGGTGCTTTGGCCGGATGGCAGCTTGTCGGATTGGCAGCCTGCGACCGTCAATGAGCGGCTGATTGTCATGAAGTACTAGCGGCTTAGCGGTCGATCTTCAAACCACTTGGAACACTCTCGGGGATACCGAGCCGGCCGTTCAGGGCCGTGGGGTCTTCGAGCGTTTCAAGAAACAATATGATCTGCGAAATCTGCAGCTCTGTTAGCGCTGGGTTATAGCTGACCGCGCTGGCGGCGATGGCCTCTGCCTCTTCGGGGCGGTCGAGCGCCCACCAATCCTCGGCCTTAAATTTCGGGAAAACCGGCGATGCGCGATCAAATCGTGCGACGGAACCTTTGGGATCCGTGTGTTCTTGCAGGAACTGGGCGAGGCCGGGATAGGCCCCGTTATGCCCGTAGGGGGCTGTTTTCGTGACGTTTCTCAGGCTGGGCGTGCGGAAAGCGTAGGCGTCCTCGGGCAGGCCGGTGACCCGCATGCGACCAATGTCGCGGCGGTGGCTCTCGAACCGCGCGGCTTTGCCGGGGCCAAATTGCGGGAGGCCCATGGCGTGAAAATCGTGATCGGTCAGCAGGGGGCCGGAATGGCAGTCGCTGCATTTGGCTTCGCCGTAGAACAGCTCAAAGCCGGGTTGCGCTTCCGCAGGCAGCGCGCCGCCACGCAGGAACGCGTCAAACGGCGCGGTATCAGAGCGCCACTCATGCGCGATAAAGGCAGCGATAGCGTTGGAAATATCGGTAAACGCGATCTCACGGCCCGCGGCAATGTCGGGATAGACTTCGATGAACCGATCGCGGTAGGCGGGGATCGCCTCAACCCGTTTGGAGATCAGATCCCACGCCCCTCCGGAGCCAGTGATCCGGCCCGAACGCACCATTTTGGACACGTCATTCTCGCTGTAATGCCCGGCCATTTCATCCGCGCTAAGAACCGGGAACATGGTCTGGGCCGACAGCATATTGACAAAACCGGCCGTCATATCTGCGTCCATCGGGGTGCGCAGACCGCCGGGCTTGCTGGGGTCAACCTCGACCCGGCCGTCATGAAACATACGGGTAAATTCCAAGGCGCCGAGGTTGAACAAGGCCTGCGCGTGACGCGGGATGCGTTGCTCCGGCATATTGCTTGGGTCGGGTCGGCGCTCCGGGCCCAGACCGATGCCGCCTTCGCCGATGGACAACGACACGCCGTCGCCGGTAGCGAAATCGGGGTGATGGCAGGTGGCGCAGGAGATGTTTTTGTTGCCTGACAAAATCGGGTCGTAAAACAGCAATTGCCCGAGCTTTGCCTCTTGCAAATCAACGGCCATGAAGTCGGCGTCTTTAAGCGGCGCGGGGCGGTCTGTCGACCAAACGGGCGTCGTCACTTGGCAAAGCGCCAAGCCCGACAAAAGAAGTGAAATACTGCGCTTTTTCATTATGTTGAGAAGACTACCTCATGTATTTGGAGGAGCAAGCGGGAAGAGGCTCATGCGACAGTTTTTCAATGTGATTTCTCGGAACCCAGCGCATGCAAACCCGCGCTTGGTTGATATCGTGAAGGATGACCCCATTTTGAGGCACTCAGCACGGCTGGATCCGCCTCTTGCAGCCGGAATCTTCCGCAACTAACGTCATCTTCATCTTTGCTGCGTATTTCGCGTGGCTAACGCATCCACAAATGCACACAGAACAGGCAGGCAGGCTATGACCGATCCGATTGAAACCTATATGAACCTCGTGCCGATGGTGGTCGAGCAAACCAGCCGTGGCGAACGCGCCTACGATATTTTCTCGCGTCTTTTGAAAGAGCGGATCATTTTCCTCAATGGCCCCGTGCATGACGGGATGAGCCAGCTGATCGTGGCCCAATTGCTGCATCTTGAGGCGGAAAACCCCTCCAAGGACATCTCCATGTATATCAATTCTCCCGGTGGCGTGGTGACGGCGGGTTTGTCGATCTATGACACGATGCAATATATCCGTCCCAAAGTGTCGACGCTGATCGTGGGGCAGGCGGCCTCCATGGGGTCGCTTCTGGCCTGTTCGGGGGAGCCCGGCATGCGGTTTGCGCTGCCAAATGCGCGGATCATGGTGCACCAGCCGTCGGGTGGCTATCAGGGTCAGGCGACGGATATTCAAATCCACGCCGAGGAAACGCTGAAGCTGAAAAAGCAGCTGAACGAGATTTACTCCAAACATACCGGACAAAGCGTCAAGGCGGTTGAGAAGGCGTTGGAGCGTGACAATTTCATGTCCCCCGAAGAGGCGCTGGAATGGGGCCACCTTGACGAGATCGTGACCAGCCGCGCAAGCGACGACGAAAAGTCATAATGACAACAGGTTGACGGGTAAAACTTCTATGGGCGTTGCGCGAATAACTCTGCTGCGCCCATGGCTTGGATTTTCGGATTGTGCCTCTCCTATGGCTGGCCTACTCTTCCAACAAATCTCGGGCTTCGGCCCCGATAAGCGTTAATTTTCTGGCGATACCGCAGATAGGTGTGTGATGGCGAACAATTCCGGTGACAGCAAAAACACCCTCTACTGTTCTTTCTGCGGAAAGTCTCAGCATGAGGTGCGCAAGCTCATTGCAGGGCCAACCGTGTTTATTTGCGATGAATGCGTCGAACTTTGCATGGATATTATCCGCGAAGAGACCAAGACCGGGGGGCTGAAATCATCTGAGGGTGTGCCGACCCCGCAAGAGATCTGCGATGTGTTGGATGATTACGTTATCGGACAGGGCCACGCCAAACGCGTGCTGTCGGTGGCCGTGCATAACCACTACAAACGCCTGAACCACTCTGCCAAATCCGGCGATATCGAGCTGGCGAAATCCAACATCCTGCTGATCGGCCCGACAGGCTGCGGCAAGACGCTTCTGGCGCAGACCCTGGCGCGTATTCTCGATGTGCCATTTACAATGGCGGACGCCACCACGCTGACTGAGGCTGGTTATGTGGGCGAGGACGTCGAGAATATCATCCTCAAGCTGCTGCAAGCCTCGGAATATAACGTGGAGCGCGCCCAGCGCGGCATCGTCTATATTGACGAGGTCGACAAGATCACACGCAAGTCGGACAACCCGTCGATCACCCGTGACGTCTCGGGCGAGGGGGTCCAGCAGGCTCTGCTGAAAATTATGGAAGGCACCGTGGCGTCTGTGCCTCCGCAAGGGGGGCGCAAGCATCCTCAGCAGGAGTTCTTGCAGGTCGACACAACCAACATCCTGTTCATCTGCGGCGGGGCTTTTGCGGGTCTTGAGAAGATCATCGCGCAGCGGGGCAAGGGCTCGGCCATGGGCTTTGGTGCCGATGTGCGGGACGAGGAAAACAAGGGCGTTGGCGAGTTCTTCCAGGAGCTTGAGCCGGAAGACCTGCTGAAATTTGGTTTGATCCCGGAATTCGTGGGTCGCTTGCCGGTCATTGCGACCTTGGAAGACCTCGACGAAGATGCGCTGGTGACGATCCTGACCCAGCCAAAAAACGCTTTGGTCAAACAGTATCAGCGGCTTTTTGAGCTGGAAGATGCGCAGCTCAAATTTACCGATGACGCGCTGAGCGCGATCTCCAAACGTGCGATCGAGCGGAAGACCGGGGCGCGGGGCCTGCGCTCCATCCTTGAGGATATCTTGCTGGATACGATGTTCGACCTGCCCGGCCTTGAGGGGGTCGAGGAGGTTGTCGTTAATGAGGAAGCGGTGGGCCGCGAGGCGAAACCGTTGATCATCTATGGCGAGAAAAAGAAGAAGGCCGAGGCTGAAGCCGGTTAAGGCCGCTCGTCTTTGAGGTATTGAAAGCCGGCCCCGGATGACGTGGCCGGCTTTTGTGTGAAGGGAGCCAAACATGACAATCCGACGCATTCATTCAGGCGGCGCGTTTGAGCCGAAGGTCGGTTATTGCCGTGCTGTTGTGGCAGGCGATTGGGTTCATGTGTCCGGCACCGTTGCAGCGCCGGAGGCGAATGGGGAGCCCCCGGCGGGTGCGAAGGCCCAATGCGATAGCGCGCTGTCCATCATTCAAGCCGCCTTGGCGGAGGCCGGATGCGGGTTCGAACATGTCGTCCGTGTGGCCTATATTTTGCCGGACCGCCATGAGTTCGAGGCCTGCTGGTCCGCGTTGCAAGCCGCGTTCGGCGAGAACCCACCGGCGGCCACGATGACGGAATGCGGCTTGATCGACCCAAAATACAGGATCGAAATAGAGGTGACGGCCTATAAGGGCGCGTAGCGGATCGCGGTTTGGTGGGCCTTGCCACTGGACCTTCGCGCGCCCATGGGCCATATCTGGCGTAACGTATTTGGAGGCACCCCGATGGGCATTCTCAACTCGATTTTACGCGCGGCGACCTGGTGGAATGGGCAAACGCTCAACACCCAGTTCTGGACGTGGCGCAAAGGCAAGAAGGTTGGTGAAGATGCGCAAGGGAACATCTTTTACACCTCCGCAAAGGGCGACCGCCGCTGGGTGATTTACAACGGTGAGGCGGAGGCGTCGCGGGTCGGCCCGGAATGGCATGGCTGGCTGCATCACACCTACAAGGATGCGCCCACAGACGCACCTTTGGCGCGCAAAGACTGGGAAAAACCGCATCAGGAAAACCTGACGGGCACGGCGATGGCCTATGCTCCGGCGGGCTCGATCCGGCGGGCGGACCCGGCGGACCGGCGTGATTATGAGGCGTGGTCACCCGAAGGGTAAAACGCCAAGGGGCGGATCAAATGGCTGAAAACACAACAGAAATTCTGGTCGGGACGGCAGTGATTGCCGTCGCTGCGGGCTTTGTCTTCTATGCGGCTGGGCAGACCGGTTTCGCTGCCGCACCCACGGATAGCTATGAGTTATCCGCGAGCTTCCGCTCAGCGGAAGGCGTGTCCGTCGGGACGGATGTGCGGCTGGCGGGGGTGAAGGTTGGCACCGTGACCGGGCTGGACCTGAATGCGCAGACGTTTCGGGCGGATACGTTTTTTACTGTGCGCAATGATATTGAGATCCCCGATGACAGTGCGATTTCGATTGCCTCCGAAGGGCTGTTGGGTGGCAGTTTCGTCGAGATCATTCCCGGTGGATCGCCGTTCAACCTCGACCCCGGTGGAGAGATTGAGGACACGCAAAGCTCCGTCAGCCTTGTCAGCTTGCTGCTGAAATTTGTGTCGGGCGGCGACGAGTGATGCTGTTTATCTCCATTTTGTGCTTATGTATCAGTATCTTACCGGTGCAGGCTCAGGTGACCATTCAGGGCGATAACAGAACCATTCTGCTTGGCAATGATGGCAGGCGGGCTGGGACGGATAAGAATGTCACGACGAAGGTGCGGGCGGAGGTGACGCCAGCGGAGGCGGCTATTTTGCGGGGGCTTGATAAGCTGTCGGGGGAGAGCGAGGACATCGAGATGACCCGGTTGGTGCCTTTGGAATTTGGCCGGTTGGAGATCATCATGCATGATTGCCGCTACCCAAGAAACAACCCCAATGGCGACGCCTATGTGCAATTAACCATTGTAGACAATGGGTTAGACCAAACTGTCTTCCAGGGATGGATGGTTGCATCGAGCCCGGCGCTCAGTGCGCTGGACCATCCGCGTTATGATGTTTGGGCAGTCAGGTGCAAACTTGATGACCGGACACCGGCTGTGGTTGCTGGTGAAAGTTCGCCTCGACCCGTAATGCGGCCTGAAGGGCTTGGTGGTAACTAGATCTCGGAATTTCTATTGCGCCTAAAGAGCTTAGGTGGGGTGTGATGAATTGGGTGTCGAAGAGCTGAAAGCCTCCGGCTTTGAGGCGGGAGACCAGATAGGCCAGGGCGATTTTGGACGCGTCGCGGCGGCGGGAGAACATGCTTTCGCCAAAGAATGCGGCCTGGAGCGTGACGCCGTAGACGCCACCGACGAGGGTTTTGCGGTCCCAGACTTCCACGGAATGGGCGTGACCTTCTTGGTGTAAGCCCATGTAAATGCTGAATATTTCGTCGTTGATCCAGGTTTCTTCGCGGGCGGCGCAGCCCTCCACCACGGCTGCGAAATCACTGTTGATGCGGATGTCGTAGGGTTCGCGCAGGATGGTTTTGCGCAAGGATCTTGAGATGTGGAAATCGTCCAAAGGGATGATGCCGCGGTGGTCGGGGTCGACCCAGAAGATGTCGTCATCGTCGCGGGCCTCGGACATGGGGAAGATGCCGCGGGCGTAGGCGGTCAGGATCAGCTCAGGTGTTAGGTTTTGGGACATTTTGGGACAAAATTTTTGAGGCCATAACCCATTTTGGGACAAAATTTTGCGCCCCAATTTCTAACCACTTGTTAAGTATTGGCCTCCAGCCATTTTTCCAGCCAGTGGATATTGTAGTCGCCGGTCAGAACCGCGTCTTCTTCCAAGAGCGCGTGGAAGAGCGGGGTCGTGGTGTCGATGCCGTCGACGATCAATTCTCCCAAAGCGCGTTTGAGCCTTGCGAGGGCTGCGGGGCGGTCGGGGCCGTGGACGATCAGCTTGGCGATCAGAGAGTCGTAATAGGGCGGGATCGAGTAGCCGTCATAAAGCGCGCTGTCCATCCGCACACCGAGGCCGCCGGGGGCGTGGTATTGCGTGATCTTGCCGGGGCAGGGTGTGAATTGCGGGACTTTTTCTGCGTTGATCCGCACTTCGATGGCGTGGCCGTTGATCTTGAGGTCGTCTTGCTTGATCGACATGGGCAGACCGGCGGCGACGTTGATTTGCTCTTGGACGAGATCGACGCCGAAAATGGCTTCGGTGACGGGGTGCTCCACTTGCAGGCGGGTGTTCATTTCGATGAAATAAAACTCGCCATCCTCATAGAGAAACTCGACCGTGCCAGCGCCCGCATAGTTGATGGTGGCGATGGCGTCGGCGCAGACTTTGCCGATTTTGGCGCGGGTCTTTTCGTCGATGGCGGGGCCGGGGGCCTCCTCGAATACTTTTTGGTGGCGGCGCTGCAAGGAGCAGTCGCGTTCGCCCAGATGTACCGCGCCGCCTTTGCCGTCGCCGAAGACCTGAATTTCGATATGGCGGGGACGTTCGAGATATTTCTCGATATAGACCTCGTCATTGCCGAAATTGGATTTGCCTTCAGAGCGCGCAGTGCGGAAGGCGTTTTCCATCTCGGCCTCAGAATTGGCGAGCTTCATGCCTTTGCCGCCGCCGCCTGCGGTGGCTTTGATGATGACGGGGTAGCCGATGTCTTTTCCGACTTTCAGCGCGGTTTCCAGATCGGGCACGCCGCCCTCGGAGCCGGGGACGCAAGGCACGCCGAGCTTTTTCATCGTGTCCTTGGCGGTGATCTTGTCGCCCATGACTCGGATATGCTCCGCGGTGGGGCCGATGAAGGTGATGCCGTGATCTTGCAGGGCTTGCACGAAATTCGCGTTTTCCGACAGGAAGCCGTAGCCGGGATGGATGGCCTCCGCGCCGGTGATCTCGGCGGCGGAAATTATGGCGGCGACGCTGAGATAGCTTTGCGTGCTGGGGGGCGGGCCGATGCAGATGGCCTCGTCCGCCATGCGCACATGCATCGCGTCGGCGTCGGCGGTGGAATGCACGGCGACAGACCCAATGCCCATTTCGCGTGCGGCGCGGATGACGCGGAGGGCGATCTCGCCCCGGTTGGCGATCAGGATTTTCTTGAACATGGGCTTATTCGATGATCATCAGAGGCGCGCCGAATTCGACCGGAGAGCCGTCTTCGACAAGGATGCGCTTGACCGTGCCGGACTTTGGCGCGGGGATTTGGTTCATCGTTTTCATCGCCTCGATGATCAGGATGGTCTGACCTTCCTTGACCTTGTCGCCGGGGCTGACAAAGGCGGGCGTGCCGGGCTCTGCTTGCAGGTAGCAGGTGCCGACCATGGGCGATGTGACGGCGCCGGGATGTTGGGCCGGATCGTCGCCGCTTGCCGCCGGTGCAGCGGCGGCTGCCGGGGCTGCGGGTGCGGCGGCAGGGGCCGCTGCGGGGGCCGGAGCCGGAGCGGCTGCGACCACGGCTTGCACGGCATTGCCGCCTTTGGAGACGCGCACGTCAAGGCTGTCATCGGTGCTGTATTCGCGTTTGACGCGCAGCTCTGTCAGCTCGTTTTCGTTCAAAAGCTCTGCAAGTGCCTTGATGAAGGCGACGTCGCTGTCATGTGGCGTCTTGGCCATCCGGGAATACTCCTCACCCTTACCGCGTCCCGGTGACCCGGGATCTGTCATTGCCAACGCTTATAGGGCAAGCGGGAGGGGGTGAAAAGTGAGCAATATCATGCCGTGTTCCCCGGACTTGGGACCGGGCCGTTTTGCGGGTTACGCGTCCGGCTCCGCGAGTTTGGCTTTGTAGATGCTTTCGGGGACCACGTCGGGCATGGAATCGATCACCGCAACCTGCATTTCCGCGCGTTTTGGGGTTTGCAGCGGCGGGCGGTCCGCGAAGGCGGTCTGGGTTTGCTCCGTGCTTTCAGTGGGGGGCACCGCGCGCGGGGCGATCTGTTTTGTGGCTGATTGGTCTTGCGCTTGCGCCACGGGCGTGGCTTGGGTCGGCGGCTCCGCCGTGGCGGGGCGCGGGGTGTGGGCGCTTGCGTTATGGGAAGCGCCGATCATCTGGCTGGTCAGCATGTTTGTCCTCGTGTGTTGAGGCCCCCACGCGCAAAATGCTGTCTCCCGGCCCTTAAGGATGTGTAAACGGGGCCGGGAGGAATTCTTAAGATTTGCCTAAAATCGAAGCCTTAATCAGCCACGATTCATGCGGTTGTCGATCAGGTCATCGACCACGCTGGGATCGGCCAAGGTGGAGGTGTCGCCGAGCGCGCCGAAATCATCCTCCGCGATCTTGCGCAGGATGCGGCGCATGATCTTGCCGGAACGGGTTTTCGGCAGGCCGGGGGCCCATTGGATGAGGTCCGGCTTGGCAATGGGGCCGATATCCTTGCGGACCCAGACCTCCAGCTCTTTGCGCAGCTCCTCTGAGGGTTCTTCGCCGCCCATCAGGGTGACATAGGCGTAGATGCCCTGTCCCTTGATGTCATGCGGGTAGCCGACCACGGCGGATTCGGAGACCTTGGGGTGCGCGACCAGTGAGGATTCGACCTCGGCCGTGCCCATGCGGTGGCCTGAGACGTTGATCACGTCGTCGACCCGGCCCGTGATCCAGTAATAGCCATCCGCGTCGCGTTTGCAGCCGTCGCCGGTGAAGTAATAGCCTTTGTAATCGTCGAAATAGGTTTTCATGAAGCGGTCATGGTCGCCGTAGACAGTCCGCATCTGCGCGGGCCAGCTGTCGGCGATGCAAAGGACGCCTTCGGCCTCGGTGCTGGTGATTTCCTCGCCCGTTGTGGGCTCCAGAATGACCGGCTTGATGCCGAAAAACGGCGTGGTGGCGGAGCCGGGTTTGGTGGTGGTGGCACCGGGCAGCGGGGTCAGCAGGTGGCCGCCGGTTTCGGTCTGCCACCATGTGTCGACGATGGGGCAATTGCCCTTGCCGACCACGTCATTGTACCAGTTCCACGCCTCGGGGTTGATCGGCTCGCCCACGGTGCCCAAGAGCTTGAGGGAGGAGAGGTCGTAGGGTTCCACAAAGCTGTCGCCCTGACCCATCAGCGCGCGGATGGCGGTGGGGGCGGTGTAGAATTGGTTCACCTTGTGCTTTTCGCAGACGGCCCAGAAGCGGCCCGCGTCGGGATATGTCGGCACGCCCTCGAACATCACGGTGGTGGCCCCGTTGGCAAGCGGCCCGTAGACGATGTAGCTGTGGCCGGTGACCCAGCCGACGTCAGCGGTGCACCAGAAGATGTCGCCGTCATGGTAGTCGAACGTGTATTGATGCGTCATGGAGGCGTAGACGATGTAGCCGCCGGTTGTGTGGACCACGCCTTTGGGCATGCCGGTGGAGCCGGACGTGTAGAGGATGAAGAGCGGGTCTTCGGCGGCCATTTCTTCTGGCGGGCAGTCGTTGGAGACGCCGTCTTCCATCTCGTGCAGGTAGTGGTCGCGGCCGGGCGTCATGGCGACATCGCCGCCGGTGCGTTTGACGACCAGCATTTGCGCGTCATGAGTGACGGCCTCAAAGGCTTTGTCGCAATTGACCTTGAGCGGGGTGTTCTTACCACCGCGGGGGGCCTCGTCGGCGGTGATGACGACCTTGGCCTCGGAGCCGTTGACCCGTGCGGCCAGCGCGTCGGCAGAGAAGCCCGCGAAGACGATGGAATGGATGGCCCCGATGCGGGCGCAGGCCAGCATGGCGTAGGCGGCTTGCGGGATCATTGGCATGTAGATCACCACCCGGTCGCCTTTGCCGACGCCCATCTTTTTGAGCACATTGGCCATTTTGCAGACATGGGCGTGGAGCTGCTGGTAGGTGATGTGCTGGGCCTCATCCTCGGGGCTGTCGGGCTCCCAGATGATGGCGGTCTGGGTGCCGCGTTCTGCCAGATGGCGGTCGATGCAGTTGGCGGCGACGTTCAGCGTGCCGTCCTCGTACCATTTGATGTCGACCTTGCCGTGCTCGTAGGTGGTGTCTTTGACCTTCGTGTAGGGCTTGATCCAGTCGACGCGCTTGCCGTGCTCCCCCCAGAACTTGGCCGGATCAGCGATGCTCTCGGCATACATCTTGTCATAGGTTGCCTTGTCGGCATGCGCGGTCGCCGCAAATTCCTTGGAAGGTGCGTAGGTTTTGTCGGTCATTGGGTGTCCCCCAGATGTGGTTTTTTGTGATGTCGGGGTCCCCATTTTCATGGGGATGACGAGTTAGATGGCCAAATTAGATGGCGAGATATTCGGCGCGGAGCTTTTCGTCGTCCAGCACTTCCTGCGCGGAGCCGTCATAGACGACGGAGCCGGTGTCGAGGATGACGGCGCGGTCGGCCAGTTTCAGGGCGGCGACGGCGTTTTGCTCCACGATGATGGTGGTGATGCCCTGATCGCGGATGATACCAAGCGTTTTGGCGATCTCCTGCACGATGACGGGGGCGAGGCCTTCATAGGGCTCGTCCAGCAGCAGCACTTTGATGTCACGGCATAGCGCGCGGGCGATGGCGAGCATTTGCTGCTCCCCGCCCGAAAGGGTCGAGCCGTCCTGTTTGGCGCGTTCTCCCAGACGTGGGAAGAGCTCGTAGACGCGTTCGATCGACCAGCCGATAGGGGGCGCGATTTGCGCGAGCCTTAGGTTTTCCTCAACCGTGAGGCCCTGGATGATGCGGCGGTCCTCGGGCACCAGCGCGATTCCTGCTTGCGAGGCCTGCCATGATTTCATGGTGTGCAGCGGTTGGTGGTCGAGCCAGATTTCGCCGTGATTGACCTGAGGGTCATCCATCCGCGCGATGGCACGCAGGGTGGAGGTTTTGCCCGCCCCGTTGCGGCCCAGAAGGGCGAGGATTTCGCCCTCATGCACGTTGAAGCTGATGCCTTGTACGATGAAGCTTTCGCCGTAATAGGCCTCGATGTCCCAAATGCTCAAGAAAGCAGGGTGGGTCGCCGCGTTATTGGCGTTTTTGTTGAAGTCGGGTTTGACGGTCATTGGGTGATCCTCCTCAGACCTGCGCTTCGCCGAGATACGCTTCGCGAACCTTCGGGTGGCCTTTGATATTTTCGGGCGTGTCTTCGACCAGCGGCGTGCCTTGGGCCAGCACGGTGATGCGCTCGGCCATGGAGAAGACGACATGCATGTCATGCTCGATGATGGCCATGGTGATGTCGCGCTTTTCCTTGATCTCTTTGAGCAGGTCGATCGTGTTGTTGGTATCGGCCCGCGCCATGCCCGCTGTGGGCTCGTCGAGGAGCAGGAGTTTCGGCTCCTGCACCAGACACATGGCCATCTCGAGCCGCCGCTTGTCGCCGCGTGAAAGGGAGGCCGCGTGCATGTCGCGCTTTTCGAGCATGTTGACGTCGTCGAGGATGGCCTCGGCCTGTTCCTTGATGTCGTTCTGGCCGCGCAGGGTGGCGAAGGCGTTCATTTTGAACGCCCCGTCGCGATGCGCAAAGCAGGGGATCATGATGTTTTCCATCACGGTCAGGTCGGCGAAGATTTCCGGCGTCTGGAATACGCGGGAGACGCCCATCTGGTTGATCTCATGCGGCTTGCGGCCCAGCAGGCTTTGGCCCTGGAATGTCACCGACCCTGTGTCGGGGATCAGCTTGCCGACAAGGCAGTTGAGCAAGGTTGATTTGCCCGCGCCGTTTGGCCCGATGATGGCATGGACGGTGTTTTCCTCCACGCTGAGGTTCACATCGCCCAGCGCCTGCAACCCGCCGAAGCGTTTGCCGACATTTTTGATCTCTAGGATACCCATGTCTGATGCTCCTTATTCAGCAGGTGTCTTGGCGCCGTCGGTCGGCGTGGTCTCAGGTTTCTTGCGGCTGAACAGCCCCTTGATTTTCTGCCCGCCCTCGACCAGCCCGCCGGGCAGGAAGATGATGACCAGCATGAAGACCACACCCAGCGTCAGGTGCCAGCCCTTGCCGATGAAGGGATAAACAAGCGTGACGAAGACGTCGCTGATCCCGTCAGGCATGAAGGAGAACCATTGCTCGAGGATCGTTTTGTTGATCTTGGAGACGATGTTTTCCATGTATTTGATCGCGCCTGCACCGAGCACGGGGCCGATCATTGTGCCAGCGCCGCCCAGAATGGTCATGATGACCACCTCGCCTGACGCCGTCCAGAACATGCGCTCTGCACCTGCCAGCGGGTCCATGGCGACCATCAGCCCACCAGCGAGACCGGCATACATGCCGGAGATCACGAAAGCGGCCAGCGTGTAGGGGCGCGAGTTCAGCCCGGTGTAGTTCAGCCGGGTCTGGTTGGTTTTGATCGCCCGCAGCATCAGCCCGAAGGGCGACTGGAAGATGCGGATCGAGGCGTAGAAGGCCAGCACCATGATGATGGCGCAGAAATAGTAGCCCGTGTTGAAGCTGAAGGACCAGCTGCCCAGGACCAGCTCATAGGTGCTGCGCATTTCCAGCCCGAAGAAGCTGGGGACCGGGATGTTGCCGTCCACGGCAGCCGCGCCAAGGATGCGCGGATCGCTGAGCGACAGGGTCAGGCCCGTCTCGCCGCCCGTGATGGGCGTCAGCACGGAGGCCGCAAGCGCGAACATCATCTGCGCGAAGGCCAGCGTCAGGATGGAGAAGTAGATGCCCGACCGGCGCAGGCAGATATAGCCGATCACCACCGACAACAGCCCCGCCACCAGTACGGAGGCCGCGATGGCCGGGATGACGTTCATGCCCAGAAGCTTGAACATCCAGACGCCTGCGTAGGAGCCCACCCCCAGAAAGGCCGCGTGGCCGAAGCTGAGATAGCCGGTGAGGCCGAACAGGATGTTGAACCCGATGGCGAAGATGCCGAAGATGACGAAGCGTTGCATCAGGTCCGGGTAGCCCGCGTTGAACTGCGCCATGGCGCTGTCTGAGGGAAACGGGTTCATCAAGAAGGGCGCGAAGGCGACCAGAAAGATGACGAGGAAAAGAAGCCGTGTGTTCTTTGCGGTAAGGCCAAACATGGATCAGTCCTCCATCACGCCGCGCTTGCCCAGAAGGCCGCGAGGACGGGTTAGTAGAATTACGATTGCCGCCAGATAGATGACGACCTGGTTGATGCCGGGCAGGAACTCGATGACCTCGCGCATGGAGGCGAAGCTTTGCAGGATGCCGAGGACGAAGCCTGCGAGCACCGCTCCGGGCAGCGACCCCATGCCGCCCACAACCACCACCACGAAGGAGATCACGAGGAAGTCCATGCCCATGTGGTAATTGGGCGAGTTGATGGGCGTGTACATGACGCCCGCGAGCCCCGCCACGACGGCGGCCAGACCGAACATCATGGTGAAGCGCTTGTCGATGTCGATGCCCAACAGCCCCACGGTTTCGCGGTCGGCCATGCCGGCGCGGACCACCATGCCGAAAGTGGTGAATTGCAGGAAGGCGAAGACGCCGGTGATGATGAGTGCTGCAAAGCCAAAATAGACCAGACGCCAGTAGGGGTAGATGATGCGGTTGGCCTCAAAGCCCAAGAGCTGGCCAAAGTCGAAGCTGCCTTTGAACGCGTCAGGTGCCGGGGCCGGGATCGGGTTGGCGCCGAAGAAATATTTGATGATCTCCTGCAGCACGATGGCCAGTCCGAAGGTCACCAGAATTTGGTCGGCATGGGGGCGTTTGTAGAAATGCTTGATCAGCCCGCGCTCCATGACGATGCCGATGACCAGCATCACCGGGATCGCAAAGAGGATGGCGAGCGGCACGGACCAGTCGATGATCGTGGCTGAGGCGGCCTCCCCGAACCAGTCCTGAATATAGGGGACCTGCACCTTGGCTGGGTTGCCCAGAAAGTCGGTCTTGGTGTCGTCGATGACGGTGTGGCTGAGCGTCAGGATGCGTTGCAGGGTGACGGTGCAGAAGGCCCCGATCATGAACAGCGCGCCATGCGCGAAGTTGACCACGCCCAGCGTGCCGAAGATCAGCGTCAGGCCGAGGGCGATCAACGCATATGCGGAGCCCCCATCCAGTCCACTGAGAAGTTGAAGAACAATTGCTTCCATCTTGCCGACCCCAAAGATGTGACACGCCAGCCCCTCCGCGAGGGTTTGGGAAACGCGCCGTTCTGTTGAAAATTCGTGATGTGCGGCCCCTCCGCAAAAGAGGGAGGGGCCGCAGCGAGTATGATCGCTTACGCGCCTGGGTTACAGGTGCCCAGCTCGCCGCCAAAGATGGAGGCATCATAGGTGACCTGCGCCGCAGGTGTGACTTCCACGATTTCGAGCAAGTCGAACTCGGAGGTTGGGTTCTCTTTACCCTTCACAACGAGCACGTCTTTGAAGCACTGGTGATCTTCGGCGCGGTACAGCGTTGGGCCGTTGCCCATGCCGTCGAACTCGAAGCCTTCCAGAGCTTCTGCAATGCCGCATGGGTTGAACGTGCCAGCACGCTCTGCCGCATCTGCATAAAGCAGGGTTTGCACGTAGGTGGTGTGCGCGGCCTGCGACGGTGGGAAGCCGTATTTTTCGCCGAAGGATTTGACGAATGCTTTGGAGCCTTCGTCTGTCAGCGACCAGTGCCAGTTTGTGGAGCCGAAGATGCCCTTCACGTTTTCGCCCGCACCTTTCGCCATCAGGCGAGAGTAGAGAGGCACAACGATCTGGAAGTCCTGACCATTGGCTTGCGCTTCGCGCAGGCCGAACTGAACCGCCGATGTCAGCGAGTTCACCATGTTGCCGCCGTAGTGGTTCAGAACCAGAACATCAGCACCAGATTGCAGCACGGGGGCCACGTAGTCTTTGAAGTCGGTCTGTGCCAGCGGTGTTTTCACAGCTGCAACAGTTTCCCAACCCATGGCTTCAGTGGAGGTCCGAACAGCTTCTTCTGTTGTGTAGCCCCAGTTGTAGTCGGCTGTCAGGTGGTAGGCTTTACGGTTCGTGCCGTAGTTGGCGCCCAAGATTGGGGCCAGCGCCGCGCCGGACATGTAGGAGTTGAAGAAGTGACGGAAACCGTTGGCCTTCTTGTCCTTACCAGTGGTGTCGTTGGAGTGGGTCAGACCCGCCATGAAGATGATACCAGCCTCTTGGCAAAGCGCTTGCACAGCCACAGCCACACCGGAGGACGAGCCACCTGTGATCATGATTGCGCCGTCTTTTTCGATCATCGACTTTGCGGATGCGCGTGCGGCATCTGGCTTGGTCTGCGTGTCGCCTGTGACGTACTCGACTTTTTTGCCGAGGATGCCGTTGCCTTGCAGGGCTTTGGACGAGAACGTGTTCATCATGCCGCCATCGCCGCCACCGTTCAGGTGCTCAACTGCCAGCTCATAGGCGCGCAGCTCGTCGGCGCCCTCGTCGGCATAGGGGCCGGATTGTGGTACGTTGAAGCCCAGCGTAACAGTGCTCCCTTGCGGGGCGTTGAGGTAGCCTGCGTGGCCGTCGGCCCAGGATGGGCTGAAGAAACGAGGTGCGGCCAGCGCTGCACCACCTGCAACCGCAGACGTCTTGATGAGCCCACGGCGCGTGAAGTTAGATTTGGACATTAAATCCTCCCTTAAAGATGTGGGGCGCGCATCCTCCCGAACCGCGCCCGCCTCGGGTGTGCCGAGATGTACCCAGTATCGGGGGCTTGCGCCGAACAGAGCAACCAGCAGCCGCAACGTCATGGTTTTTTTGTAAAGTTATGGACTTTGCGCGCGCAGAAATTGTAAAGTTGTTGTTAATTTGGTGCTGCATGTTGCGGCGCCGCTGGGGAGAGGTCTGCGCCAAATGGCTGCAAAATCAAGTGCTTTGACCGGATCGCGGATCCGGGAGCGCCGTTTGGCGCTGGGCCTCAAACAGACCGACGTGGCGCGGGAGGCGGGCATCTCGGCCAGCTACCTGAACCTGATCGAGCATAACCGGCGGCGTATTGGCGGGAAGGTCTTGAACGATCTGGCGGCTGCCCTAGAGGTTTCGGCGCAGGTTTTGAGCGAGGGGGCGGATGCCGTTTTGCTCGATGATTTGCGCGCCATGGGCGCGGGTGGGGCGGAAGTGGCGCGGGTGGATGAGCTGGTCGGGCGCTTCCCCGGATGGGCCGCGCAGCTGGCAGGGCAAGCCCGCCGGATCGAGGCGTTGGAGCAACTTATGCAGCGGCAAAACGACCGGCTGACCCATGACCCGGTGCTGTCGGACCGGATGCATGACGTGCTGGCGGCGGTGGCCGCGATCCGCTCGACCTCGTCTATTCTGGTGGACAACCCTGAGATTGACGCCGATTGGCGGGCGCGGTTTCACAGCAATATCGACACGGAAAGCCGCAGGCTGGCGGAGAGCTCGGGCGCGATGGCGCAGCATTTTGACCGGCTGATGAGCGACGGGGCAGGTGGCTCGGACCCGCTGGAGGCGGTGACGGGGCTGTTTGCAGCGCGCGGGTTTCATATGGCTGAGATCGAGGCGGGCGGCGCGGCTGCGATTGACGGCGTGCTGGAAGAGCTGGAGGACGCGGCGGCGCAGGATGTGGCGCGCGTGTTTCTGGAGCGCTACGCGCAGGACGCCGAGGCTTTGCCGATGGCGCGTCTGATTGAGGCGGGGCAGGGCTGTGGGTTTGATCCGGCGGAATTGGCGGCGCGCGCGGGCGTGCCTTTGGGGCGCGTGTTGCGGCGGTTGGCGGCGTTGCCAAGGCAGGTGGGCCTGCCGGAGTTCGGGCTTGTGATTTGCGACGCGGCGGGGGCGATTTTGCTGGGCAAGCCCTGCACCGGATTCGCGCTGCCGCGCTTTGGCGCAGCCTGCGCGCTTTGGCCGGTTTTTGCCGCGCTGCGCCAGCCGGAGGTGCCAATTCGCCAGCGTGTGCAGACCAGCGACGGCGGAGTGTTTGACGCCTATGCGGTGGCGGGGGCCGTGGGCCCGGCCAGCTTTGATGCGCCGATGGTGGTGCAGGCCACGATGGCGCTGGTGGCCGTGGAGGAGGGCGACGGCGCGGGCGCGTTGCCCATAGGGGCGACCTGCCGGATTTGCCCGCGCGACGGGTGTGCTGCACGCCGCGAGCCATCGTCTTTGCGCGGCGAGGTTTTGACAGCGCGCGATATGTCGGGCTAACTGCCCCTCTGAGGGGCTGCCAGCTTTGGGAGGAGTGGCATTTGGGACGATCCGTCTTGTTGATTGAGGATGAGCCGAACATCATTGAGGCGATCAGCTTTTTGCTGGAGCGCGACGGCTGGACTGTGCGCCTGCACACTGAGGGTGAGGGTGCGGTGGAGGCCGTGGTCGCGGCGTCTCCGGATGTGGTGGTGCTGGACGTGATGCTGCCGGGGCGCAGCGGGTTCGATATCTTGAAAGAGCTGCGCCAAGGGGCCGCGCGGGCCGACCTGCCGGTGCTGATGCTGACCGCGCGGGGCCAGACCAAGGACCGCGAGCTGGCCCATAGTTACGGGGTGAGCTGCTTTATGACCAAGCCGTTCTCCAACGCCGAGATGCTGCAAACCGTGCGCGATCTGGCGGAGGGGCGGGCGCCTGCGGCGGGGCTATGAGCCAGCCGGTCGGCCCGAAAGCGGAGCATAAGCCGGGCCGCACCACCTTTCTGGAACGCCGCGTTTATCGCCGCCGCCGCCTGATCGACGCGATTAAACTGCTGCCCGTGCTGGGGGCCTGCCTGTTCCTGCTGCCGGCGTTGATTTTGGGCGATGGCAGCGGCTCCACCGCGCTGCGGCTGGTTTACTTCTTCTTCATGTGGATCGTGCTGATCGCACTCTGCGCCGTGCTGGTGCGCGCCTTGCCGGATGATCCTGATGCGCCCGCTGACGCCTCTGACCCTGCCGAGCGCAATGAACCTCGCGAGCCTGCCGGCTGATGGTGACGTTCAACATCCTTGTCACCGTGGCGCTGGCCTATGTGGTGGCGCTGTTTGTGATCGCCTTTTACGCGGATCGCAGCGCACGGCGGGGCGGCAATAAATGGCTGCGCTCGCCCTTGACCTACACGCTGTCGCTGAGCGTCTATTGCACGGCCTGGACCTTTTACGGGGCGGTGGGCAATGCGGCGCGGTCGGGGCTGGAATATCTGACGATTTATCTGGGCCCGACGCTGGTGTTTCTGGCCTTCTGGGTGCTGTTGCGCAAGCTGGTCCGGATTGGCCGGGCGGAGCGGATCACCTCGATTGCCGATCTGATCTCCTCGCGGTTTGGCAAATCCACCGGGCTGGCGGTTCTGGTCACCTTGCTGGCGGTGATGGGCACCACGCCCTATATTGCGCTGCAATTGCAATCGGTGGCGCTGAGCTTTGCGGCCTTCGCGCCGGAGGGGACTGATGTCAACGCCACCGCGCTGTGGGTCGCGGCCGGGCTGGCGTTGTTTACCATTCTGTTTGGCACCCGAAACCTCGACGCCAATGAGCGCCATCACGGCGTGGTCACGGCCATCGCGGTGGAGGCGGTGGTCAAGCTGGTGGCGCTGCTGGCGGTTGGCATTTTTGTGGTCTGGGGCGTGTCGGGCGGGTTGGCGGACACGTTGCGCATCATCGAGGCCAGCCCCGTGGCGCAGTGGCAACCCGATGCGGGGCGCTGGGTGGGCATGACCTTCCTGAGTGCGGCGGCAGTGATCTGCCTGCCGCGCATGTTTCAGGTGATGGTCGTGGAAAACGAGGACGAGCGGCACCTGACTGTCGCCAGCTGGGCCTTCCCGCTTTACCTGCTCCTGATCAGCCTCTTCGTGTTGCCGATTGCCGCCGTGGGGCTGGCGGTGCTGCCGGAGGGTGCGAACCCGGACCTGTTTGTGCTGTCGCTGCCTTTGGCGCTGGACCGCGAAATGCTGGCGATGCTGGCCTTTCTGGGCGGGTTCTCCTCGGCCACGTCGATGGTGATTGTGGCCGCGATTGCGCTGTCGACCATGGTGTCGAACCATATTGTTCTGCCGCTCTGGCTGAGCCTTCAGGGGCCGCGCGCCACAGTGTCGGGCGATGTGCGCGGCGTGATGATCTTGTCGCGCAGGGTCTCCATCGGGGCGGTGCTGGCGCTGGGCTACGCGTATTTCCGGGTGACGGGCGGCACGGCGGCGCTGGCCTCGATCGGGTTGGTCAGCTTTGCGGGGGTTGCGCAGATCATGCCTGCGCTTTTGGGCGGCATCTACTGGCGCGGGGCCACGCGGCGCGGCGCGCTGGCGGGGCTGGTCGTGGGCTTCGCGATCTGGGGCTACACGTTGTTTGTGCCCGCGATTGGCCTGTTGCCCGCGTCGCTGATGGAGGCCGGGCCGATGGGCTTGAGCTGGCTGCGGCCTCAGGCGCTGTTCGGGATGGGCGAGATGGACCCGCTGGTGCATTCGATTTTCTGGTCGATTGCGCTGAACAGCGTGGCCTTTGTCGCGGTGTCGCTGGTGACATTCCCCAGCCCTATCGAGCGTTTGCAAGGTGCGGCCTTCGTGCATGTCTATGACCGGGGCGGCGGCGGCGCGGGCTATGTGGGCGGGGTGGCCGAGGCCGAAGATCTGCTGGTCATGGCGCAGCGCTTGTTGGGCGCGCGCGAGGCGCAGGCCTTGTTTCAGGGGGCGGCGTCAGGGCAGGGCAAAACCGGCTACCTGCCGGATGTCTCACCTGAATTTGTGGCGGTGCTGGAGCGCGAATTAGCAGGCTCCGTTGGGGCGGCCACGGCCCATGCGATGGTGCGCCAGATTGACGGGAACGCGTCTGTGTCGGTGCAGGATTTGCTGGCGGTGGCCGACGAGTCGGCGCAGATGCTGGAATATTCCAGCCAGTTGGAGGCCAAATCCAAAGAGCTGGAACAGACCGCCCGGCAATTGCGCGACGCCAATGAAAAGCTGACCGCCCTGTCGGTGCAAAAGGACGATTTTCTGAGCCAGGTCAGCCATGAGCTGCGCACGCCGATGACGTCTATTCGCTCGTTCTCCGAGTTTCTGATGGAAGGGGGCCTGAAAGCTGCGGACCGGGTGCGGTATTCGACCATTATTCAGGATGAAAGCATCCGTCTGACGCGGCTGCTGGACGATTTGCTGGACCTTAGCTTTCTGGAAAGCGGGCAGGTGGTGCTGAACGCGCAGGTGACGGCGCTGGACGAGGCTTTAGGGCGGGCCATAGCCTCGGCCGGTTTGGGCGGGTTGAAAGTGGTGCGCGCGCCGGGCGGTGAGGGGGTGATGGTTCACACGGATGCGGACCGTTTGAGCCAGGTTTTCATCAACCTTATTTCAAATGCCCGGAAATATTGTGATGCGGCTGCGCCCGAACTGGTGATTTCCGTGCGGCGCGGCGGCGATCATGTGGATATTGATTTCGTGGATAATGGCGCAGGCATCCCGCGCGACCAGCAAAGCCTGATTTTCGAGAAATTCTCGCGGCTTAGCGACCATAGTTCAGCCGGAAGTGCCGGGCTTGGGCTGGCCATTTGCCGCGAGGTTATGGCGCGTTTGGGGGGCACGATCACCTATGTGCCGGGGCAAGGCGGGGCCGCATTTCGGGTGAGCCTGCCTTTGGGTGCCGTGGGGCAAGATATGCCGCCCGCCTAACGGTTTTTAAACTATATCGCGCCATGGTGGCGGCTCCTTTGACTGGCCCGGACGCATAAGTGAGCAGCACAGGCGATCTTCTTCGCAAAAAACTTCGCCCGCGCGTGGCTGCGCAGGGCGTGTCTGTCTCGTGGTGGGGGGCGGAGGCCGACCGGCTGATGCGCGACCTGTTCAAGACCTCCTTTGACGTGGATGTGGTGCTGCGCGAGGTGACCGGCGTGCAACTGACCGCGGAGGCCGCATTGCAGGGCATGGAGCCCGTGTGCCTGCCGTTTCTGCTGGGGATGCCGGGCGAGGCGCGCGGGCTGTTTACCATGGATGGCGCGTTGATTGATGCGGTGATCGAGCTGCAGATGCTGGGCAAGGTGATGGGGATGGAACGGCTGGACCGGCCCATCACGGCGATTGATGCGGGGCTCAGCGAAGTGTTCGTGCGCGCAGCACTGGCGGCATTCAGGGCGGGGCCTGCGGGCCTGTCGGGGCTGACCACGCTGGGCCCGCAACAAGACCGCGCGGCGCTGCGGCTGGCCTTGGGCGAGGGGCGATTTGACGTGCTGCGTGCGCAGATTGATCTGGGGCCGGGGATCAAGACGGGGGCGTGCTCTGTCTGGGTGCCTGCCGAGGCCGCCCGTGTTGTTGCCACGCCGCGCAAACCGGCCAGCGCGGCCATGAAGGCGGTGCTGGACCGCTGCAAAGTGGACCTGACCGCGCAGATCGGCGGGATTGACGTCTCGGCCTTGGCGCTGGCGAGGCTGACGCAAGGCAGCTTGCTGCCGCTGCCGATGAGCGCGATCTCAGAGGTAGAGCTGCGCGATTGCACCAATGCGCCGTTCGCCCAGGCCCGGCTGGGCCGCCTGCACGGCGCGCGCGCGCTGCGCATCACGCAAATGCAAGGCGGGCAGGCAGGCGCGGGGGCGGCGGTGCCGCAAACCCCCACACAGATCGCGTTCGAGGATGGCGATATCGCGACAAAAGAGCCGGCAGTGCCGGCCTTGGAGAAGGCCTCGGATATGGGGCTGTCTGCGCCGGAAACTGGGGCCTTGGCGAACTCGGGTGTGGAGGGCGAAGACCCTGTGCCGAAGGCGGGTTAGGATGGTGTGGCCGCAAAGTGATTTGTCTGCGGCGAAGGAGGCCGTTTTGGGGTTGGGTATCGCCCGCTGTGAGAAGCTCTTGATTGGATTTGCGTGTTTCGCGTTCGAAGGTCTGGGACCTTCCAATACGACTATGACCCGGTAAAAGTCGGTGGTTTGGCGAGCAATCTGGGGGGAGAAACACGCCCGGCAGTATCAAAGCAGATGTCTGTCCTCAAAAACCTCAAGACCCATGCAAAAAAGGCGCCCCGGGGGACGCCTTTTCTGAAATCTGATGGGCCGCTTTAGCAGCTGTAATACATTTTGTATTCCATTGGGTGAGGGGTGTGCTCGTAGGCGTAGACCTCTTCCCATTTCAGTTCCATGTAGCCTTCAAGTTGCGACTTGGTGAAGACGTCTCCGGCGGTGAGGAACTCGTGATCGGCTTCCAGTGCTTCGAGCGCTTCGCGCAAGGAGCCGCAGACCGTTGGGATTTCGGCCAGCTCTTCGGGGGGCAGATCGTAGAGGTCCTTGTCGGAGGCGGGGCCCGGATCGATCTTGTTCTTGATCCCGTCGAGGCCAGCCATCAGCAGGGCCGCGAAGCACAGGTAAGGGTTGGCGGCGGGATCGGGGAAGCGGGCCTCGACGCGTTTCGCCTTGGGGTTCTCGGCCCATGGGATACGCACACAGCCCGAACGGTTGCGGGCAGAGTAGGCGCGCAGCACCGGAGCCTCAAAGCCCGGGATCAGGCGTTTGTAGCTGTTGGTGGACGGGTTGGTGATCGCGTTCAGCGCTTTGGCGTGTTTCAGGACGCCGCCGATGAAGTAGAGGGCCTCCTGCGACAGGTCAGCATATTTGTCGCCTGCAAAGATCGGCTTGCCGTCTTTGAAGATCGACATGTTGACGTGCATGCCTGTGCCGTTGTCGCCCGCGATGGGCTTGGGCATGAAGGTCGCCGATTTGCCATAGGCGTGTGCGACGTTGTGGATCACGTATTTGTATTTTTGCAGCTCGTCGGCTTGATGCGTCAGGGAGCCGAAGATCAGGCCCAGCTCGTGCTGGCAAGAGGCCACTTCGTGGTGGTGCTTGTCGACCTTCATGCCGATGCGCTTCATGGTGGAGAGCATCTCGGAGCGCAGGTCTTGCGCGGCATCGGTTGGGTTGACGGGGAAATAGCCGCCCTTGATGCCGGGACGGTGGCCCATATTGCCCATCTCGTATTCAGCGTCCGTGTTCCAGGCGGCGTCGTTGGCGTCGACCTCGAAGGAGACTTTGTTCATCTCGACGGAGAAGCGCACGTCGTCAAACAGGAAGAACTCGGCTTCCGGCCCGAAATAGGACACATCGCCAATGCCTGTGGATTTCAGGTAGGCTTCGGCGCGCTCGGCGGTGCCGCGTGGGTCGCGGTCATAGCTTTCGCCGGTGTCGGGCTCGACCACGGTGCAGTGCACGCAGAGGGTTTTTTCGGCATAGAAGGGATCGACATAGGCGGAGGAGGGGTCCGGCATCAATTTCATGTCGGATTCGTCGATGGATTTCCAACCTGCGATGGAGGAACCGTCAAACATGAAGCCCTCTTCGAGGAAATCTTCATCCACCTGGTCGGCCATAACGGTGACGTGCTGCAGCTTGCCGCGCGGGTCTGTGAAACGGATGTCGACATATTCGACTTCCTCGTCCTTCATGGTCTTCAGCATCTCTTTAGCGCTCATGTGACCTTATTCCTCTCTGTGATTGATAGGTATTTTTGGATGGGTGTATTACAATGCGTCCTCGCCGGCCTCGCCGGTGCGGATGCGGATGGCTTGCTCGACCGTGGAGACGAAGATTTTGCCGTCGCCGATCTTGTCGGTCTTCGCGGCGGCGATGATCGCCTCGACCGCGCCGTCAACCAGATCATCGGCCAGCACGACCTCGATCTTCACCTTTGGCAGGAAGTCGACAACGTATTCGGCGCCGCGATACAGCTCCGTGTGACCCTTTTGACGGCCAAAGCCTTTGACCTCGGTCACGCTGAGACCTTGCACGCCCAGCTCTTGCAGGGCCTCTTTGACCTCGTCCAGCTTGAACGGCTTGATGATGGCTTCGATCTTTTTCATATGCTCACGACTCCCGATTGCGGCTCATAGGCGTGAGACCATTTCTGCCCTACGGCGACAATCGACATGCAAGCCCGGAGGGGGGGCTTGGCATCGGGAAATCGGTTAATGCCTAAAAATTAGGCGAAACGTCTGAAATGCGGTCAAAAGTGAATCGTGGCTGGGCGCAGGACATGAAAAAACCCGCCGGACAGGGCCCTGCGGGTGTTTTTCGGGATGGTCTGGCGGGTCAGGCCGCGTCGGCGAGATCGAGCTCTGGCGTGGCGACGTCTTCATAGTGCGACACGATTTCGACGCCGTCTGCGTAGAACACTTCCTGCTGGTCGAACTGCAGGCGGTAGACCCGATGCGGGGCGGCGTCGGTGTCTTTGGCGATATAGCCGCCGTCACAGAGCCGTTCGAGCGGTACGACAGCCATGTCTGCATCAAACAGAAGCTCGGCGCGCCAGTCGCGGACCATGACGTCCTGCTGCGGCGCGATCTTTATATTGGTGGCCGGGCGGTTGAAGCCAAGGGTGCCGGAGGCCACGCGGATGGCCGTGAAATATTCAGTTTGGGCGGTGATGTCGCTGAGCACCCGCAGGCCGGAGCGCGTGATGATGCGATCACCGGGCACAAGGTCTTCGATGGGTTTGTTGCCCTGAATGGTGAGGATGGTGCAGCCCCCAAGCAGCCCAACAATGGCTGTGGTGTGCAGTGTTTCGTTCCCCCCACCGGATTGTGTTAGCGTGTTGGCAGACATGCTCATTCTCCGATCAATAATTACGAGGTCAGTGTTTGCCGCCAATTGAGGCGCAATTCAGGCGGGTCTGTGCCCGATTGCAGGCGATGTCGCGATCATTTCAGGACCACGTTGCCACCGCCTGCCGCCCGGCGCGGCAAAAACCCTCTCAGCCCGTGCAATTTGGCCTCGCATCCGGGCAGGACCTTTGTTAGAGACGCTGCGAACGCAGCCGCTGGTGACCCCGGCGGCTGCCTTAGGTTTTTGCGGGTGTGGCGGAATTGGTAGACGCACCAGATTTAGGTTCTGGCGCCGCAAGGCGTGGGGGTTCAAGTCCCTTCACCCGCACCATGATGAGATAAGGACGGACAGACATGAAGGTCACCGAGACCCTGAACGAAGGCCTCAAGCGCGGCTACACGATCGACATCGCCTCCTCGGAGTTGGATGAAAAGGTCAACGAAAAGCTGCTTGAAGCGCAGCCTGACGTCGAGATGAAGGGCTTTCGCAAAGGCAAAGTCCCGATGGCGCTGCTGAAAAAGCAGTTTGGCGACAAGGTCATGGGCGAGGCCCTGCAAGAGACCATCGACGGCGCGATGTCCAAGCATTTCGAAGAGAGCGGCGACCGCCCTGCGATGCAGCCTGAGATGAAGATGGACAGCGACGACTGGAAGCCTGGCGACGATGTGAAGGTGAACGTGTCTTACGAGACGCTGCCGACCATCCCGGACGTGGATATGAAGAAGATCAAGCTGGAGCGCATGGTCGTCAAAGCGGACAAGAAGGACGTGGATGAGGCGCTGAGCAATCTGGCCGAGAACGCGCAGAATTTCGAGGACCGCAAGAAGGGCTCGAAAGCGAAAGACGGTGATCAGGTTGTGATTGATTTCCTCGGCAAAGTGGATGGCGAGCCGTTTGACGGTGGTCAGGCCGATGACTATCCGCTGGTGCTGGGCTCGGGCTCGTTTATTCCGGGCTTTGAAGAGCAGCTGGTTGGCACCAAGGCTGGCGACGAGGTTGAGGTCAAAGTGGACTTCCCGGCTGAGTATCAAGCCGAGAACCTTGCCGGCAAATCGGCGGTGTTTGAGTGCACCGTGAAAGCCGTCAAAGAGCCAAAGCCTGCGGAGATCAATGACGAGCTGGCCAAGCAATTTGGGGCGGAAGACCTCAAGGCGCTGACCGCTCAGGTTGAAGAGCGGCTGGAAGCGGAATTCAGCGGGGCCTCGCGCGCCGTGATGAAGCGCAAGCTGTTGGACGAGCTGGACAAACTGGTCAAATTCGAGCTGCCACCTTCGCTGGTGGAGGCTGAGGCCGGCCAGATCGCGCATCAGCTGTGGCATGAGGAAAACCCTGACGTGCAGGGCCATGACCACCCCGAGATCGAGGCGACGGACGAGCACAAATCGCTGGCGGAGCGCCGCGTGCGTCTGGGCCTGCTGCTGGCCGAGCTGGGCCAGAAGAACAAGATCGAGGTGACCGACGCCGAGATGACGCAAGCGATCATGAACCAAGCGCGCCAATACCGTGGCCAGGAACGCCAGTTCTTCGAGTTCGTTCAGCAAAACCCGCAGATGCAGCAGCAAATGCGCGCGCCGATCTTTGAAGACAAGGTCGTCGACTTTGTGTTCGAGCTGGCCGAGGTGAAGGACAAGAAGGTCAAGAAGGCCGACCTTGAGAAAGCCGTCGAAGCGCTGGAAGAAGACGCGGCCTAGGTTTTAGGGTGCAGGTATTTTGAAAGGCCGCCTTTGGGGCGGCCTTTTTCGTTGGGTTGGTTGGTTTTGGAGGGCTGACATTGCGGGGCGGAGCAGTCTCTTCGATGCGTTGACCCGGCGCAAGCCTTGACCGACAGGCGATTGCCCTTCGCAATCGCCGAGAGGGGCCGTTCCGTTTTGCCAAAGGCAAACCTTTGGTCTGACGGGCTGGCGCTTTTGAAGCAGATGCGCTTCACATATTCGGAAGATGTGCTTGGCTGGGATATAGTGCTGTCGAAAGGCCGTTGCAGCGCCATCCCACGGTCTTGCACCCGCCCGGCTGGGGTGATGGTATGGCTGGTTTGCGGACTAAGCGGCCATTCATCAGGGGCTTAGAAATGCCGGCTTGCTGAAAGCCGCAATGTCACTGCTGATTGAATTAGACCGCGTCATACACCAAGCGAAAACCCGTATGTGATGTTGAGGTGTCCTGTGAACCGCTGTTTCGGGCCGCGATGCGGTATCGGTAGCAATAGCTGCGATGGCACAGGAACGATCCTCCCTTACTAAGTTTGAACCCTTTTTTCCCAGCATGGGCTGCGACCACTTCTTTCTTGAGAGACCGGACTCTAAACAATTCTGACGTAAGTTCCCAGACATTACCGACCATATTGTAAAGACCGTAGGCATTGGGCGCGAAGCTGCGGGCGGGTGCGGTTCCGGTGTATCCATCAAGCGCCAGATCTTGATGCGGAAACCGGCCTTGCCAGATGTTGCAGGGTTGGAAGTCTGCGTCGTCAGGCTCTTGATCGCCCCATGGGAACGGCACATCGCCCAAGCCACCGCGCGCCGCGTGCTCCCATTCGGCCTCCGTGGGCAAGCGACCACCGGTCCACGCAGCGAAGGCCACCGCATCGTTCCACGAGACGTGGACCACGGGGTGATCGTCCATCAGGTGATCTGCGGTGCCCGGTCCAAATAAATCACGCCAATTGGCACCCTTGATCATCCGCCACCAAGGCGCATCTGCGACGGCGTGACTGGGCGGCGTTCCTTTTGGCAAAAGATCTGAAAAGACCAAGGAGTCGCCAAAACGCTCGGCATCCGTCACATAGCCCGTGTCAGCCACAAAATCGCGAAACTGGGTGTTGGTGACAGTGGTCGCGTCCATGCGAAACGCGGGCATTTTCTTTTTGCGCAATGGCCCTTCGCCATCGACGGGAAAGAACGGGAGATCTGTACCTAGCAACGCGCGCCCACTTGGAATGTTTACCACCTCAGCATGGTCACGCACGACATGCTGCCCAAGAGGCAATGCCTCGCGCTCGGGCGTCGTTCCAGCCGTTTCTCGACTTGGCGTGCAGCAGGGTTTCATCGCGCCGACAGGGTCCGTTTCATGGATATACTGCGCGTATTAAACATCTCTGGCCCCTAGCAATCCAGCCTACTTCTTGCTTTGCCTTGGATGCTGCGGCGGCGTGACCGGCACATAGGGATAGCGCCCGCGCTGCTTGGTGGCGGTGGTGCTGGGATCGTTGCCACCCCGGACATAGACCTTGGACGGATCGTAATTTGGTCCAAAATCCCAAGATGGAAAGCGTCCATGTTTCATAGCATCGTGGACGAACAAGCGTTTGCGTTGGGATGCTCTTATGCGCTGGTCCAGATCGTCCTCGTCCCAACGCTCCTGCATTTCGGCAAACATCGCGTTAAGGTCATCGCGGTAAGTGGGATCACCTGCCAAATTGGTCAGCTCAAGGGGGTCAGCCGCCAGATCAAAGAGCATTTTCGGATCGGTGCGGCTGTGAACCAGTTTCAGGTTGCCCTTGATCATGATCATCGCAGGCGCATAAAGCCCCTCGCCGTTGAACTCGATGAAAACCTTATCATCAGCGCTGCCGCGCTTGGGCAGATCGAGCAAGCTGCGGCCGTCATAAGGCGCTACATAGCTGTCAAACGTGCCGTCGCTGGCGATGTCGGTGAAGGTTGGCAACAAGTCCACAAGCGAGGCCAAGGCGTCTTCGCGGTGGCCAGCTTTCAACTTTGGACCCTGCGCAAGGAGGGGCACGCGCACCGAGGCCTCGAAGGGGTTGAACTTGAACCACATGCCGCGCTCGCCCAGCATTTCGCCGTGGTCGGACGTGATGAAGATGTAGGTGTTTTCCAACTCACCTATACTCTCAAGTGTTTCCACCAGACCGCCAATCATTTCATCGAAATGGGTGCACATGGCGAAATAGCCGCGCCGTGCGTTGTACAACTGTTCTGGCGTAATGTCGAATTCGTCCTGCCGGATGGTAAGGTAATAACGCTGCGCCCAAGGGTCGCGATCCTCGTAGGGGATGTGGGCAACTTCTGGCTCCGGGATATCGACGCCCTCATACATGTCCCAATATTTCTTGCCCGCCACGAAGGGATTGTGCGGCTGGGTGAAGGACACATGCAGCATGAAGGGTCGGTCATCGGTGGACCGGGCATGGTTGTACATTTCTTGTTTCGCGGCGGCGAAGACTTCCTCGTCGTAGTCTATCTGGAGGTTCCGTTCGCAATGGCCCGCTTCGACCACGCTGAGAAGGCTCATCACTGAAGGGGCATAAGGCTCGTCCGTCTGTTCCCAATCGGCGGTCCATGCAAAATCGGACGGGTAAATATCCGTCGTCACGCGCTCCTCAAAACCGTGAAGCTGGTCGGGGCCGACGAAGTGCATTTTGCCCGACAAAGTTGTTTTATAGCCGAGCGCGCGCAAGTAGTGGGCGAAGGTCGGCTCGGACGGCAAAAACTCGGCGCCATTGTCGAAGACGCCCACATCTGACGGCAACCGCCCCGTCATCATCGAGGCACGCGACGGACCGCAAACCGGATTGTTGCAATAGCTGTTGGTGAATGTCGTGCCATTTTGCGCAATCTTGTCGATGTTTGGCGTGATCGCATAAGGCTTGCCGTAGGCGGACAGGCAAAGGGCGGTCATTTGGTCGGCTTGAATGACAAGAATGTTTGGGCGGGACATGGCAGGATCCTTGATGTGGAAATCCCACCCAAGCCGCCAACGTGACGGCCCGGGTGGGCGGGAGAGACGGTTTTAACCGCCTGTTCTTGTAACGAATTCCTCAATGCCAGCCACATTGATTTCGCGGTAGTAGCGCAGCGCACCCGGATGCAGGGGCGAGCCGAACCCGTTCAGGATCGTATCGGCCGACATTTTGCCAAACGCAGGGTGAACACCAGCAAGCGCTTCGAGATTTTCGAAGACGGCTTTGGTCATCTGGTAGACGCGCTCTTCTGGTACATCGGCGGATATAACCAAGCCATTTGCCAAACCGAATGTGGGGGTATCAGCGGTGACATCCTCGTAAGTGCCGGCTGGAATGGACAGGCGGAAATACGGTGGGTAGTCGGCGCGCAGGGCCTCGAAGAAGTCGTCTTCGATGGGGATGAGCTTCAGATCGCGTTGCGCGTTCAGCTTGATCACTGGGGCCAGCGGGAAGGACCCGTTCCAAAGTGCCGCGTCGATATTGCCGTCGCTAAGCATGTCGACCATGTCGCCAAGGCGCACGCGGAAGGGCTCGAAATCCTCGCCTGCGATTTTGGCCATCAACACGTTTGCGTCCAGCATCGACACGCCACCGGGCTGGCCCATGCCGACGCGCTTGCCTTTCAGGTCCGCGACCGCATTTACCGGCCCGCCTTCAAGCGCGATAATGTGCATCGCAACCGGTGCGATGGACATCCAAGCCATGATCTTGCCCGGCTCTGTGCCCTCATAATTGCCGGTGCCAGCCCATGCTTCGTAGGCAGACAGCGAGGTCGCCATGGAGGCCTCCAATTCACCGCCCTGCATCAGGGCGATATTGGCGACGTAGCCTTTGGTTTCTTCCGCTGTGGCTTGTACGCCTTCGACGTTATTGTTGATCACGTCCGCGATGCCAGCCGACCATGTGTAGGCCGTGCATGTGACAGGGCACGAGCCGATTGACAGGAAGTCAGCGGCTTGGGTCAGGGTTGGTGTTGCAAGCGTCGCCATCGCGAGCATTGCGGTCTTAAAGTCGAGTTTCATTGGTAGTCTCCCTATTGTGTTTGGTCCGGCGGGTTCTGCCCGCCACGTTTTCTGGTTCTGCTGATTGAGAGGCGCGGCGTGTCGTCCAGACGACGAGGCCCGCGAGAATGACAAAGGCGGGAAGGTCGACGCGCCAATCGGAGTTCATGAACAAAATCGCAGTTGCGGCGAAAAGCAGTCGCTCAATGACGTTCAGTCGTCCGGTGAAATGGCCGAGCATTGCGGCACTCGCGCAAATGCCACCGACGATGGCCGTCACAAACGACATGGCCATTTGTACCCAAGTCACGTCGATCCCCAAAATCGCGGGGTCGTAGACAAAGAAATACGGCACTGCGAATGCCGCCATGCCGAACTGGCAGGCCAGCACCGCAATCTTAAGCGGATTGCCGTTCGCGATGGAGGCGGCGGCGTAGGCAGCAAGGGCGACGGGCGGCGTGATGGAGGACAGCATCGCCGAATACAGGACGAACAGGTGCGCGGCCAACAGGCTGACGCCAAGGTTCACCAAAGCCGGTGCCACTAATGTTGCCACCAAGATGTAAGCGGCCGCCGTCGGCAAACCCATGCCAAGGATCAGGCAGGTCAGCATGGTTAAAACCAGCGCCAACGGAAGCGAGCCGCCAGACAGTGCTACAACAAGGGTCGAGAACTTCAGCCCGATCCCCGTCAGCGTGATGATCCCGATGATCACCCCCGCCGCGGCGCAGGCCAAAGCCACCGGAATGACTGCGTTTGCGGCAGCGACACAGGTATCTACGATACGGCGCGGCGTGAGGGCCGTGGATTTGTTGAGATAGCTGACCAAGGACGACGCCACTATGGCCCAGAAGGACGACAGCATGATGGAATAGCCGTTGAGCAACATGCTGACAAACACCGGCAGCGGGATCAGCAGATACGAATTCCGCAAGATCGAGCCCCAATCCGTCACCGAATCCGCGTCGCGTAGGATTGGGATTTTCCGCTTGGCTGCCTCGAAATGCACCATCGCCAACAACACGGCGTAGAAGATCACCGCAGGCATGAACGCGGCCTTGGCGATGGTGAGGTAAGAGGTCTCTGTAAACTCGGCCATGATAAACGCCGCGGCCCCCATGACAGGTGGCATCAACTGCCCACCGGTCGAGGCGACTGCTTCAATCGCGCCCGCCGCTTCCTTGCGGTACCCGCTTTTGCGCATTAAAGGTATCGAGATTGGGCCAGTCGTAAGCACATTGGCCACCGCCGTCCCCGAAATCATACCCATCAAGCTGGACCCGACCACCGCCGCCTTCGCTGGCCCGCCGCGCATGCGGCCCGTCAGGGCGGTGGCGAAATCCATCAACACCTGTCCCGCTCCGGTTTTCTCAAGCAGAGCGCCCAGAACAACCACGCCAGTTACGAAAGTCGCGCTGACCCCCAGAGGCGTGCCAAATATCCCGCCGCCCCCAAGATACACCTGCGACGCAACCCGTTTGAGCGAATAGCCCCGATGGGCCAACGGATCGGGCAAGTAAGCGCCAAAAAGACCATAAAGAATGAACAGGCTGGCCAGCAGCACAATCGGCAGCCCAATCGTGCGGCGGCACGCATCAAAAAGCGAAATAACGAGCATCGTGCCAAAGACTATCTCGTATTGGGTGATCGCCCCGTAGCGGTTGTTTATGGCCTCAAAGTTGAAAAACTGATGGCCGGTCGCGATCAAGGCGCCGATCAGGGCAATGACAATCCAACCACGCCGCAGCCAAATACCAGACCTTTTCGCAGCGTCGTCTTCAGCATCCAATGTCGCTCGAAAAGCCGTCCCAAAAACAAGGATTATCACAAGCAAAAGATGCGCGCTGCGCTGGATGCCGTCGGGAAAGACACCGAAATAAGCCGTGTAAAGCGTCAGGCCAACCAAAAGAACCGCAGCGGCTGCAATGACGCCAGATAACGGTTTGAATGGCAACGGCTTACCCATGGGTTACTCCATGCGCCTGCTCGGAGGCATCTGCAAAGCGGTCATAATCCAGCCGGTCCGAGTAGCAAAACGCGTGCAAAGCCAGCAATGCAGCCGCGTCCACAGAGGAAATGGTGCCCCTCACCAATTGGAACGCGCCCTGAGGATCATAGTCAAAATGGCGCTCAAGCGTGCCCTTAACGGACGCAAAGTAGGTCTCGTTCGTGCCAAGATAGCCACTCAGGGTAATCATTTTCGGCCCAAGCAGCTTGGCAGTGCTGTCCAGCGCAGGCGCAAGTTTTTCACCTGCCTCTGCAACAAATTGAGCCGCATCCGGATCATCCAATGCATCAAGCAGCGAGGCCGCGTAAAACGACAGCTTCGAGGTGTGGAAAGCCCGGTGCTCCAGCTTGCCCAACCGCGACAACAGACCAAAACCCGTCGCGGACAGGTTCAGGCAGTCATGCCGTCCACACACACAAGTGAGCTCGCGTTTTTCTGCGCGAAAGTGGCCCAAAAGCCCCGAGATACCGGAATCGCCACGCACCAAACGGTTGTCGGAAACCACGCCTGCGCCAACAAACGTCGCAGCGTGAATTAGCGTAAAATCTGCCACATCACGCGCGCCCCCGAACCGCATTTCTGCGATGGCCAGCGCATTCGAGATGTTCTCGATCTCGATTGGCAAATCAATGATCTTCTGGATTTCACGGCAGAACTGGCCACCATCATTGGCCCAGCCGAAATAATCAGATGTCACGATTTCCGCACGGTCCGGCAGCGTCCTGCCAGACAGCGCCACCCCGATCCCCACAATCCGGTTAACATCAATCTCAGATACTTCTATCAAGTCACGCAGCGCCTTGGCATAGACCCGAGCGGCGTCAACGACATCACCAAGTGGAACATTCTCAGGGCGGCTGCTTGCGCACAGCTTCCCGTCCGCGTCGCAAATAGAAACTTCCGAGTGATAAGCAGAAACGGTGATGCCAACGGCAAACAGGCCGTCTTTCACAATGTGAAGGCCTGTTTTAGGGCGGCCAACGTGCTTCTTCTTCGCTTTGGTTTTGTCGGTTGCACTAGACTCTTGTATGATCCCAGCGGCCAGTAATTCCCTAACGATACGGGTCGCGGCCATTTCCGAGAACCCACACATCCGAGCAAGTTCTGCCCGCGAGATGCCCGGCTCTGCCTGAACCCGCGATAGGATCATACCGCGATGCGTTTTCCGTAAACTTGCAGGTGTAGCGCTTGAGCGTAGTTTAATAACCATCTGTTAGTTAATAATGGGAGTCACATGATTCGATCAAGACTTTCCTTTCTGAAGCCGTCCCGACTATCTCTTCGATGTAAGAGGATGCGCGAGTATCGAGGTATCGGATTTCACAATAGCGGGCATTTGACACTCCGCAGCACTCATGCGGTTTGGGCTCGCAGCGGACCTTAGACCGCCCAAAAACAGAGGGCAGTGCCAGACCGCGGGATGGCGTCGCTACGCTTTTTCGGCAGAGCTTTATGGCAGCAAGGTCATCTTCCAAATGTTCGTCCCACCCAGCTTCACCATATCGCCAGCCCTGTCGGGCGGTCTGGCGATGCCCGGGGCCTGCGGCCTGTTAACCGGGCAGGGTAGATCGACTGAGAGCACTCACTCTGGGCTCCTAGCTGACCTCTGGTTACGCATCCCCAGGCCCTTCGGGCAGTGAACCGAGCAGGGGGGCTTGCAGCAAAAAGGCCGCCCCTTAGGACGGCCTTCTCGAATTTTTGCAGTGCCTGACGGGATCAGTCCTCGTCGGAGGTGTCCTCCGCAGGGGCCTCTTCGGCCACGGCTTCGGCGAGGTCTTCGTCCTCGGAGGCGGCGGAGCCGATGTCGTCGAAGAGCTCGGCGATTTCGAATTCGGCTTCGGCCTCTTCCTCGGCGGCGAGCTCCTGGATGGATTTGCCGGAGGCTTGCAGCTCGGCTTCCTCGGTGGAGCGGGCGACGTTGAGGGTGAAGGTCACATCAACTTCGGGGTGCAGCGTGACGAGGACGTCATGCAGGCCCAGATATTTGATGGGACGCTCCAGCGCGACCTGACCGCGATCCACCGAAAACCCTTCGGCGGTTGCCGCCTCAGCCGCGTCACGGGTGGTGACGGAGCCGTAGAGCGCACCGGCGTCAGAAGCCTGACGAATCACGATGAACTGCTGGCCACCAAGTTTGTCGGCCAGTGCTTCGGCTTCTTTCTTGGTTTCCAGATTGCGGGCTTCGAGCTGGGCTTTCTGCGCGTCGAACTGGGCGCGGTTGGCGTCCGTGGCGTTCATTGCTTTGCCTTGCGGCAGCAGGAAGTTGCGGGCGAAACCCGGTTTGACGTCGACGACATCGCCCATTTGGCCGAGCTTTGCGACGCGTTCCATAAGGATGACTTGCATGTGCTTGCTCCTTACTTAACGGCGTATGGCAGCAGGGCCAAGAAACGCGCGCGTTTGATGGCGCGGGCCAGCGCGCGTTGGTTTTTCGCGCCTACAGCGGTGATCCGCGAGGGCACGATCTTGCCGCGCTCAGAGATGTAGCGTTGCAGGGTGCGGGTGTCTTTATAGTCGATCTTCGGGGCGTTATCGCCCTCAAAGGGATCCGACTTGCGACGGCGGAAAAATGGTTTTGATGCCATGATTTAGCTCCTGTTCTTAAAGTCGAATTGAATTATGTGCGGGGACGGCGTTCGCGCTCGTCGCGCTTTTGCATCTGCACCGAGGGGCCTTCTTCGTGCTCGTCGACCTTGATGGTCAGAACACGCATGACGTCGTCATGCAGGCGCATCAGGCGTTCCATTTCCTGAACGGCAGTGGCCGGTGCGTCGGACCGCATATAGGCGTAGTGGCCCTTGCGGTTTTTGTTGATCTTATAGGCCATCGTTTTGAGGCCCCAATACTCGTGCTCGACCATTTTGCCGTCATTGTCCGCGAGGACAGCGCCGAAATGTTCGATCAGACCCTCGGCTTGCGCGTTCGAGAGGTCCTGGCGCGAGATAAACACGTGCTCATACAAAGGCATGTGCGTACTCCTAGGTTTTACGTGCGTGCTTCAAAGACCGGGCGATGAGACCTCCGCGCCCCGGTCACGAGGGGCACCGCAATTCAAAGTGATGCGGAGGATGCGCCCTTGTACAGCCCATGCGCGCGCTGGCAAGCCTTTATTGGCAGGGGCGGGGCTCTGTCTTGGCGGGGGCAGGCAATTGGCTGCATATGCGCACACTTTTTGTTGAACTACGGTGGATTGCCATCCTTTAGCCCGCCCGACACAAGGGCGGGGACGTCGATACATCCTGAAAGGACCTATCCTATGAAACCCCTCGCATTTGTTGCCGCTTTGGCGCTGTCCTCCACCGCATTCGGTTCCGCCGCCATGGCCGCTGACACCTACACGCTGGATGCCAGCCACAGCCAGGTTGTGTTCACCTATAACCACCTCGGGTTCTCGACCACCTACGGCATGTTCTCGGGCTTTGAGGGCGAGATTTCCTATGATGAGGCGTCGCCGGAGGCGTCCTCCGTTACTGTGTCGATGCCGGTCCAATCCATGTTCACCGGCTGGGAGCAGCGCGAGGGGCATTTTATGTCGGCGGATTTCTTTGACGCCCAAGACGGCGACTTGATCACCTTCACCTCGACGGCCATTGAAGTCACGGGCGAGAACACGGCGCTGATCACCGGCGATCTGTCGATGAATGACATTACCAAATCGGTGGTGCTGGACGCCAAGCTGAACAAGGCCGACACTCACCCGATGGCAGGCAAGCCTTGGCTGGGCTTTGACGCCACCGCCACTGTGCTGCGCTCGGATTTCGGGCTGGGCGCTTTTGCCCCGGCGGTGAGCGACGAGGTGCAGGTGATGATCTCTGTTGAGGCGCAAAAGGCCGAATGACCCTGTCGGCGGTCTGACCGAATTGGCCCGCCCGGCAATGCCGCGGCGGGCTTTTCTTTGTCCAACCCGCTTGACGGGGGGGCTGGATCACGTGTCTTTTGCGCTTTCACGGAGGGGTTTGGACATGGGCGCGACAAGATGTTGATGGGTTGTATTGCGGATGATTTCACCGGGGCCACGGATTTGGCCGGGTTGCTGGCACGCTCGGGCGCGAAAGTGAACCTGCGGATCGGCGTGCCGGAGGCAGCACCTTCGGAGGTGGCGGATTTCGAGGTGATTGCGCTGAAATGCCGGACGGAGCCTGTGGCGGATGCGGTGGCGCAGACCCGCGCGGCGCTGGCGTGGCTCGCCCGAGCCGGGGCGGAGCGGTTTTTCTGGAAATATTGCTCGACCTTTGACAGCACGGCGGAGGGCAATATCGGCCCGGTCTCTGAGGCGCTAATGGCCGATTTGGGGGTCTCGCAGACGATCTATTGCCCGGCTTTCCCCGAAAACGGGCGGTCTATTTTTATGGGTAACCTGTTTGTCGGAGAGCAGCCTTTGGCGGAAAGCCCGATGAAAGACCACCCGCTGACACCGATGCGTGACAGCAATCTGATGCGACTGCTGGAGCCTCAGGTGCGTGGCGCGGTTGGATTGGCGAACCGGCTGGTGGTGGAGAAAGGGGCTGCCGCGTTGAAGGCGCGGCTGGCGGCTTTGGCTGCGGACGGCGTCGCGCATGTGGTCGTGGACGCGGTGTCGGACCGCGATCTGGATGTGATTGCGGAGGCCTGTCTGGAGATGAAACTGATGACGGGTGGCAGCGCTGTGGCGATGCCTTTGCCGCGCCTGCTGGGCGCGGGCGGTACGGTTGCGGGTGGCGCGTTCAGCGCGCCTGAGGGCGGCGCGATTGTGCTGTCGGGCAGCTGTTCGGCCATGACGCGGGCGCAGGTGGCGGCGTATTTGCATCAGGCGGCGGGCTTCCGGCTGGACCCGCTGGAGCTGGCGGAACACGGCGTGGGGCCTGCGCGGGACTGGCTGGCCAAACAGGACCCGATGGCGGCAAAGATCATGTACGCAACGGCGGAGCCTGCCGCCGTTAAGGCGGTGCAGGCAAAGCTGGGCGTCGGCAAGGCCGGCCAGATTGTGGAGGATGCTTTGGCGGAGCTGGCGGTGCTGGCGCGCGAGCTGGGCACGCGGCGCTTTGTGGTCGCAGGCGGCGAGACCTCGGGTGCTGTGACCAAAGCGCTGCGCGTGGAGACGTTGCGGGTGGGGCCGGAGGTGGCTCCGGGTGTGCCTTGGAGCTTCACGCGGTCAGCGGGCCATGACATCGCGCTGACGCTGAAATCGGGCAATTTTGGCGCGGAAACTTTCTTTGACGACGCGTTGGGGATGTTGACATGAGTGCGGAGGCGCGGCTGCGCGAGGATATCTGCCTGTTGGCCAAGTCGATGTATGACCGTGGGCTGACGGGGGGCTCGACGGGCAATATTTCGGCGCGGCTGGAGGATGGCCGCTTGCTGGTGACACCCACGGGCAGTTGCTTTGGGCGGCTTGATCCGGGGCGTTTGGCGGTGCTTGAGGGCGGCGCGCATGTGGCGGGAGACGCGCCCACCAAGGAAGTGCCGCTGCATGCGGCGTTTTACGAGACACGGGCCACAACCGGGGCGGTGGTGCATCTGCATTCGTGCCATTCGGTGGCGCTGTCTGTGCTTCCTGACACGGACCCGAACGACATGCTGCCGCCCATCACGGCGTATGGCGTGATGAAGCTCGGCAAGGTGGCGCTCTTGCCCTATTTCATGCCGGGGGACCCGGCGATGGGGGATGCGATCAAGGGGCTGGCGGGCAAGCGCTCTGCGGTGGTTCTGGCGCATCACGGCCCGGTTGTGGCGGGCAAGGATATCGAGGCCGCGTGCTACGCGATGGAAGAGCTGGAGGAGACGGCCAAGCTGACGCTGATGACGCGCGGCATGGGGCCGACCCTGTTGAACGACGCGCAAATCCAAGGGTTGGTGCGCAAATTTGGGGTGGAATGGGATGATTAGCGCTTATGACTGAGTTTTCGGCGAATTTAGGGTTTCTATGGACGGAGCTGTCCCTGCCCGATGCCATCCGTGCGGCCAAGGCGGCGGGGTTTGCCGCCGTGGAGATGCACTGGCCCTACGACACCGATGCTGGCGATATCCGCGCCGCGTTGCAGGAGACCGGCTTGCCGCTCTTGGGGATCAACACGGTGCGGGGCGGCGAGGGAGAGAATGGTTTGTGCGCTTTGCCGGGCCGGGTGGCGGAGGCGCGGGCCTCGATTGACCAAGCCGTGGCCTACGCAGCGGAGGTGGAGGCCGGGGCGATCCATGTGATGGCAGGTTTTGCCAGCGGGCCCGAGGCGCATAGCTGCTTTGTGGAAAACCTGCGCTACGCCGCGGACGCGGCACCCGACCGGGTGATCCTGATCGAGCCGCTGAACCACCATGACGCGCCGGGGTATTTTCTGAGCGGCACCACGCAGGCGGCGGATATCATTGCGGAGGTCGACCGGCCCAATGTGAAGCTGATGTTTGACTGCTACCATTTGCAAATTCTGGAAGGCGACCTGACCCGGCGGCTGACCCATCATCTGGAGATTATCGGGCATATCCAGTTCGCCTCCGTGCCGGAGCGGGCGGAGCCGGATTTGGGGGAGGTCAACTACACCCATATCTTCGCCTATCTCAAGGAGCTGGGCTACGCGGCGCCTTTGGGGGCGGAGTATAAGCCGTTGTCCGGCAAAACCGGCGACGGGCTGGGCTGGATGCGCCGTCTGGGCTAGTTTCTGGTCGCCGTCAGCGTGACGCCCAGCCCCACGGGAAAGGCCAGCGAGCCTTCTGAGGGCTGGGTGCCTGTGCCGATATTGTACTCCATCCGGTTGAGCTCTGTGCTGCCTTGCATGCTTGCGGTGTTGCCGTCGATGGCTAGCGTGAAGGGCAGCTCTACCGGGGCGGATTGATCGCGGATTGTGAGCATGCCTTTGGCGATATAGGCGTCCTCTTCTGAGAAAATATCAGCGATATAGGTGGCGGTGGGGTAGGCCTCGGCATTGAAGAAATCCGCGCCCATGGCCTGGGATGTGACAGAGCCCAGCGTCAGCGACGGGATGGAGACCGTGACGCGCACATCGCCGTGTTTACCATCCGCATCAGACGTTTCGTCAAAGGTGATGGCGGCGGTCCAGTCGGCGAAGCTGCCCTCGACCGTAGAGCCAAGTTGCAGAACGGAAATGGCCAGCGTGCCGTCCTCGACCCGCCATTGGCTGATGGCTTGGGCCAGCGCCTCGGCTTCGATCTTGTCTTGCTTGAACAGGCCCAGCCCTGCGCCGATGGCCAGCGCGGCCGCGTAGACGCCGACGGCCACGGCGGGAGCTGCTTTGGCGCTTGGAGTGGGGATGGGGGCCGGGTGCGGTTCGGTGTGGCCGAAGGTCATGCGGGCCAGCGTGTCGTCTTTATCGATGAAGTGGTGTTTCAGCGCGCCTGCGACATGGAGCAGGATGGAGGCCGCGAGGACCCGCTCGAAGATGATGTGCAGGCTGGCGGCGGTATGGGCGACGGTGTCGGAGACGGGGATGCCGGGCAGGCCTTGACCAAAGGGCCACCAGACGGGCGCAAAGCCGGTGGTGGCGGCGTGATGGACCCAGCCCGAGAGCGGCACGAGGACCAGCGAGGCGTAGAGCAGCCAGTGGACGAGCGTGGCCAGAAAGGTTTCGGCCTTGCGGTCGGGGTGCAGATGCGCGGGTTTGGGCTGGGTGACGGCCCAGAGGATGCGGGCGAGGGCCACGAAGAAGATGAACAACCCCACGGTCTTGTGCAGCGAGAAGAGCGTCGGTTTCAGCGGGTCGGCATCGGCCATGCCATTGGCGATGATGCCAAGCGGGATCATGGTGATGACCAGTGCTGCGATCAGCCAGTGAAAGCTTTTGGTGACGCTGCCGTACGTGGTGGTGGAGTTGCTGCGCATGGGGGCCTCGGTTCTTGCCTGGTCTGAGTGTGGCCTATACCAGCGCGTACGGCACGCAAATTCCACATCGGCCCACAGAGTTTGTGCAGGGTTGCTTGTGGGGCCAGTCGGGTTTGGCTACATAATTGTCCAAACACAATAAATGAGGGCAGGGCATGAGAGCATTTGTTTTTCCGGGGCAGGGCGCGCAGGCGCTTGGTATGGGGCGCGACTTGGCGCAGGCCTACCCGGCGGCGCAGGCGATTTTCGATGAGGTGGATGACGCGCTGGGCGAGAAGCTGACGGATGTGATCTGGGGCGAGGACCTTGACGCGCTGACGCTGACGCAAAACGCGCAGCCCGCCTTGATGGCGACCTCACTGGCGGTGATGGCCGCGTTGAAGGCTGAGGGCGTCGGGATGGAGGCGGCCTCTTTTGCGGCCGGGCATTCGCTTGGCGAATATTCGGCGCTGGCCGCGGCGGGGACCTTTACCGTGGCAGATGCCGCGCGGTTGCTGCGCAAACGCGGGGAGGCGATGCAGGCGGCGGTGCCCGTGGGCCAAGGGGCGATGGCTGCGGTTTTGGGGCTGGATTTTGACGGCGTGACGGCGCTGGCGGAGAAGGCAGCTCAGGGCGACGTGTGCCAGGTGGCCAACCAGAATGACCCCACACAGAACGTGATTTCCGGCAGCAAGGCTGCGGTTGAACGCGCGGTGGCCATGGCCAAGGAGGCGGGCGCGAAGCGGGCGTTGTTGCTGCCTGTGTCTGCGCCGTTTCACTGCGCGATGATGGCGCCAGCCGCGGATGTGATGGCGCAGGCTTTGGGAGATGTTGAAATGGCCGCGCCTGGGGTGCCGGTCGTGGCCAATGTCGTGGCGGAGGCCGTGTCCGAGCCGGACCGGATCAAGGCATTGCTGGTCGAGCAGGTGACAGGGCAGGTGCGCTGGATGAGCTCGGTGGAGTGGATGGGCGCGCAGGGTGTGACAGAGATTTGGGAGATCGGCGCAGGCAAGGCGCTGTCGGGGATGATCCGGCGGATCAACCGCGATATTGAGTGCCGCGCGGTGTTGAGCCCGGATGATATAAAAGCGGCGGCTGCCGCGATTGAGGGATAGAGATATGGCTGATTTGACTGGGAAAAACGCGCTTGTGACCGGCGCTTCGGGCGGCATTGGCGGGGCGATTGCGACCGCGCTGCACAGCGCAGGGGCGACGGTGGCTTTGTCGGGCACGCGGGTGGAACCGCTGGAGGCGCTGGCGTCCGAGCTGGGGGAGCGCGCGCATGTGCTGCCGTGCAACCTATCGGATTTCGATGCAGTGGAGGCGCTGCCCAAAGACGCCGCAGGGGCCATGGGCTCGGTGGATATTTTGGTGAACAACGCAGGCATCACGCGGGACAATCTGTTCATGCGCATGTCGGACGACGAATTTCGCTCGGTGATTGACGTCAACCTGACCTCCACGTTCAAACTGTGCAAAGGCGTGCTGCGCGGCATGATGAAGGCCCGCTGGGGGCGGATTGTGAACATCTCCAGCGTTGTGGGGGCCACGGGCAATCCGGGGCAGGGCAATTATGCGGCCTCCAAAGCGGGGATGGTCGGCATGTCCAAATCGCTGGCTTACGAGGTCGCGTCGCGTGGGATCACGGTGAATTGCGTGGCTCCGGGTTTTATTGCGACGGCGATGACGGACAAGCTGACGGAGGAGCAGAAAGCGGGCATTTTGACCCAGATCCCTGCGGGGCGGATGGGCGACCCTGAGGAGATTGCCAGCGGTGTGCTCTATCTGGCGAGCCCCGCTGCGAGCTACGTGACGGGCACCACTTTGCACGTAAATGGCGGCATGGCGATGCTGTGACGCGGCGTATTTTTGGGGTTGCATGAACCGTTTGCGTTCCCCATTTGGTGTGCTATAGGCGCACGTGATTTGCCAAAACCCGGGTTTATACCTTGGAATTGGTGGCCGTTTTGCAGCGGCGCTTAAGGCCAAATGGCCATCAACACTGGCGGGGGATACCCGTCCCAATACGAGGATACTCATCATGAGCGACATCGCAGATCGCGTTAAAAAGATCGTTGTCGAGCACCTGGGCGTTGAAGAAGACAAAGTTGTCGAAAACGCGTCCTTTATCGACGATTTGGGTGCTGACAGTCTTGATACTGTCGAGCTGGTAATGGCGTTCGAAGAAGAGTTCGGGATCGAAATCCCTGATGACGCTGCCGAAAACATCCAGACATTTGGCGACGCTGCCAAATTCATCAAAGAAGCCTCCTAAGGCGGTTTTGTTGCACCGCCCGACGGCTTTGGCCGGGGCAGGATGCGCAGCTTGATTTTACGCGGTGCCCCAGCGGGCGCCGCGTTTTTTGTTACGGATACGGCGGGCGGGTGTGTGAATTGAGAGGGCTGCGCGCAGCTCCTCTTCGGTGAGGACGCGGTCGAATTTGAGGCCCGCGAATTTCTTGTTTGACCACATCACCGTGCCATTCAGCGCGCTGTTTGCAAATTGCAGCTTCAGAACCGTGCCCGTGGGCAGGTCCAGCCGGTGCGACAGATTGGCCCCGCCGAGGCTGATATCGACCAGCGGCGCGCTGTGCGCGGTGCCGTGCAGTGTGACCACCGCCGGAATATTGCACGCGACGCGTTTGGCGACGCGTCTGGCCCAGCGTCTGTGCCATTGCACGTAGCAATAGGCCCCGGCCACACATGCGATGAGCATCACCAGCGCGCCAAAGCCTGCGGCCACGCGGAGCGATGTGCGGCGGCTGATGCCGGTGCCGGACCACAGCGATACATCGCGCTGCGCCTGCACGGAGGGGCTGGTGGAGGGGGTGTCTTCGCAGATGCGCGACAGCAATTCGCGGGTGTGTTGTTTGGAGCGCTGAAACCCGGAGCCAAGGAGGTAGGGGCGCAGCGCGTCGCGGCCCTGTTTGCGGGCGATTTGGGTCAGCGCGCCGAGGCGGACGCGGAAGGCGTTGACTTGGGTGAGATGGCGCTCAAGGCCGAGCTCATGCAGGCGGGTGCTGAGCTGCGTGGAGGGGATTTGGAGACGCAGATCCTCGATCCGGGTGGCGACAAGGATGGTGGTGATGTCATCGGGGGCGCGTTCGAGAATGTCGAGCTGGTCGATCACCTCCGCCAGCACCGGAAAGGCGGAGCAATCGGGCAGCACGGCTTTGGCATGCGCAAAGCCCGCAAACCAAAGGGATGCGGCGACTATGAAGAGGATGATGCGCACAGGGGGACCTCGAAAAACACTCGGTAACGGCGCGCAGGCTAGCCTTGGTTGGTTAAGAACCGGTTTTTATGCGCTGTTTCAGGTCCGTTTCAGGCCTGTTTTAGGTTTGCGGCACGTCTTTGAGCCGTTCCAGCACGTCGAGGCCCTGCTGGTTGAGAAAATGCAGCATGTCGATGAAGACCCAGTTTTCGGCCAGCTTATCGCCGTCGCGGCGGTAGACATCGACCACACGCATATCGGCGGGTTTGCCGGTGCCGGGCAGGCCCATATAGCCGCCTGTGGGCGTCACGGTGAGGTTGGGCCAGCCGAAGAAACCGCCGTAATTGCCTTCGGCCATGCGGGCGACGTGGCCGTTGAAGACCCGGTCGGCCAATTGGCGACGGAAGGGCTGTTGGTGCTGCTCGATATAGCGGTCGATGGTGAAGACCGCGCCGATGCCTGCGGGGCCGTACCACGCCATGTCATCGTGCCATGTCAGCTGCATTTCTTCGCGGGGGGAGAGGCCGAGCCCGCCCGGTTTGCCTTGCAACGTCGCGTTGGCCTTGGAGATGTTGGCGGCCATGTCGTTGATCGTGGCGAGGGTTTTGGCCCCTTCGGCAGGGTTTTGGGGGGTGAGCTGCTGGCCGTCATTGGTGAGCGGGCCGGGATGGATGAAATCGGCAGCAGTCATGGGCGGCAGGGGCCAGAAGCCCGCCTGTTTGATCAGGCTGAGAATGTCGAAGAAGAGGGCTGTTTCGGCGATTTTGTCGCCTTCGATGCGGTGGAACTCGGCGTAGCGCAGCATCACCGTTTTGCGGTTGGGCCGGATGCCCAGCCAGGGCGCGTCGAACAGCGCTTTGAAATGGCCCATGGAGCACGTCCATGTGGTGGCCTGGTTGTCGCAATCATTGAGCCCTGCGAAGAAGATGGTCTCGCGGCGTTGGGGGGCGGTGAAAGCTGCAAGGAAGGGCGTCCAGAAGCTGGCCATGACCGCTTGCGCGCCGGATTGCTCGTGGAACGGGTGCAGGCCGCGCCAGTGGTAATCGGGGGTGGTGTGGGCTTTGAGGACGGCCTCGCGCTGGTCAGCGGGGGCTGCGTCGAAGGCGGCCATATAGGCGCGGGCGACAGATTTGGCGGGTTGAAAGTCAGTCACGGCATGGCCTCATGAAGTCGTATTCACTGCTAGCAGTATCGCTTTGGCGGAAAGGCGCAAGGGGGATCAAGGCAGGTGCCGTGTTGGCAGAAATGCGCCGCGCCACTTTCCCTTGGCGCGGCGCGCGTGTAGAAGCTGGATAGAAGTTGGCAAAGAACCTTCGGGACTGGGAAATTAGGGGGCATATATGCGTCGAGTGGTTGTTACAGGATTGGGCATGGTCACACCGCTGGGCAGCGGCGTGGAGGAAAGCTGGAAGAACGCTTTGGCCGGCAAATCCGGCGCGCGGACCATCGAGAAATTTGACGCCTCGCATCTGGGCACCGGCTATGCCTGCGAAGTACCGCGCGGCGAGGGGGCGGGGGAGTTCAACCCCGACGCCTTCATGTCCGCGAAAGATGCGCGCAAGGTTGATGATTTTATCCTCTACGGCATGGCCGCGGCGCAGATGGCTGTGGAAGATGCGGGCTGGCAGCCTGAGGACCGCGAAGCGCTGGAGCGCACCGGCGTTATGATCGGCTCGGGGATTGGCGGGCTGCAATCCATTGCCGAGACGGCGGTTCTGATCAAGGAACGCGGGCCGCGCCGGGTGTCTCCGTTCTTTATTCCGGGCGCTTTGGTCAATCTTGTTTCGGGGCAGGTGTCCATTCGCTACGGCTTCAAGGGGCCGAACCACGCGGTGGTGACGGCCTGTTCAACTGGGGCGCATGCCATTGGCGATGCGGCACGTTTGATTGCATTGGACGATGCAGATGTGATGGTTGCAGGCGGAGCGGAGAGCCCGATTTGCGAGATTGGCATTGCCGGGTTTAACGCCTGTAAGGCGCTGTCGACGGGGCATCCTGATGACCCTCAGAAAGCCTCGCGTCCGTGGGATGCGGACCGGGACGGGTTTGTGATGGGCGAGGGCGCGGGCGTCGTTGTGTTGGAAGAATATGAGCACGCCAAGGCACGTGGGGCCAAGATTTACGCCGAGGTGCTGGGGTATGGGCTGTCTGGCGACGCGCATCACATTACCGCGCCGCCGGAAGACCATGAAGGCGCTGAGCGCGCGATGCGGGCGGCGGTGAAGCGGGCCGGCATTGATGTGAGTGCTATTGATTACGTGAATGCGCATGGCACCTCGACCATGGCGGACACGATTGAGCTGGGCGCGGTGGAGCGTTTGCTGGGCGATGCAGCGGCAGGGACGGCGATGTCGTCGACCAAGTCGATGACCGGGCATTTGCTGGGGGCTGCGGGCGCGATTGAGGCGATCTTCTGCATTCTGGCGATCCGGGATCAGATTTGCCCACCGACGATCAATCTGGACAACCCGGCGGCGGAGACCAAGATGAACCTCTGCGCCAACGCCGCCGTGAAGCGGGAGGTGAATGTGGTGCTGTCGAATTCCTTCGGATTTGGCGGGACGAATGCCTGCCTGATCATGGGCAAGGTGTGAGCTAAGATATGTGGAAGTCGATCGCCTCCAATTTTCTGACGGTGTGCATCGTCGGCCTGTTCGTGGCCGGTGCGCTGATTGGCTGGGGCCAGTCGCAATATAAATCCGAAGGACCGCTGGAAAGCGCCACGTTCTTTGAGGTGCCGCGCGGGGCGTCTTTGCGCTCCGTGTCGGAAAAGCTGGCGGCCCAAGGCGTGATCAGCAACGCGTCGATTTTTCGGATAGGCGCAGGCTATAGCGACAAGGCGTCGGAGCTGAAATTCGGCAATTACGAGATCCCGGCCGGGGCCTCGATGGCTGAGGTGATTGACATTGTGACCTCTGGCGGGCCCTCGACCTTCCGCTATGTGGCGACCTATGTGATCCGCAACACGGGCGGCGAGATGCGGTTCCGCGAGCGCACGCCCGGCACGGGCGAAGAGGTGGTGCTGGCGGAGTTCAAGGCGGGCGATCCGCTGCCTGAGGCCTATACGGAGGCTGTGGCCGCCGAGCTGCCGATTGTCTACCGGCTGGCCGTGGCCGAGGGGCTGACCAGCTGGCAGATTGTCGAAGGGCTGAAGGGCGCGGATTTCCTTGAGGGTGACGTGGGTGAGCTGCCTGCGGAGGGCTCCTTGGCGCCGGATACTTTTGAGGTGAAGCGTGGGGCTGTGCGGGACGAGATACTCGACCGGATGGCGCAGGCTCAGACCCGTATTCTGGAGGAAGCCTGGGCCAACCGCGCGGACGGGCTGCCGTTGGAGACGAAAGAGGAAGCGTTGGTGCTGGCCTCGATCGTGGAGAAAGAGACCGGCGTGGCCGAAGAGCGTCGGCAGGTGGCCAGCGTGTTCATCAACCGGCTGAACCAAGGGATGAAGCTGCAAACCGACCCGACGGTGATTTACGGGGTGACCAATGGCGTGGGCAACGGTTTGGGGCGCGGCATCCGGCAGTCGGAGTTGCGGGCGCGTAACGCGTATAATACCTATGTGATCCCCGCCTTGCCGCCCGGACCGATTGCCAACCCCGGCAAGCTGGCGATTGAGGCCGCGCTGAATCCCGACGAGACGCCCTATATTTTCTTCGTGGCGGACGGGACGGGGGGTCATGCCTTTGCTGTGACCATTGCGGAGCATAATGCGAACGTCGCGGAGTGGCGGAAAATCGAGGCCGAACGCAACGCGAATAACTAGCGTTCGGTGCGATTTCAGGGGTGTTGTTAACCAAGATTTCAGGGGTTTGGGCTAGGGTTTTCTGGTGTTTTCGAGCCCGACACCCGTCGGTGCGTTAACGTTAAGCTATTGTTAATAAATGATTTAATTTCAGTTTTGGCGAGAAATGCATTGACTCTGCGAACGGTCTCGGGCATACGTTTTGACAAGATGGACAAATTGGGTCAGCAGCACCGGACATGGTGGGCTGGCCTTTCTTATTTCAGGTTAGCCACTGGAATGATTGAGCGGCACGGGCCCCAGGGCGCGGCGCCGCTTTTTTGTTTCCGACAGGTTGCTCCCGCTCAGATGAGCGCAACCAGGAGGCGTTGATGCACCACGATATGGACAACACAGCCTCGCAAGACGGCATGCAGGGGACAGGAGAGGTTGAGGACGAAAACCCCGGCGATCAAACAGCGCCGGACCGCGACAGCCCCGCGTCAGAAGAGGGCACGGGCGATTATTATGCACAGATGATTGACGACAATCTCGAGACCTTCCGGGGACAATTCCGGCGGCTCAAGGAGGCGATCGAAGAGCATATTCGCGATATCGAGCGCGGCAAGGTCGAGGACAAGGGCGTCAACGACATTATCAAGCGCTTTGACCCGCTGCTGAACAACTCGATGCTACAGGAGACCAAGATCCATGAAAAGCTCGCCGAACGCCTTGGCCAAGCTGGCAAACACGCCGTCGACCTCGGGTGTGCCCGAATTGAGATCGGGCGCCGCCTCGCTCGCCTACGCGACGCCGCAGGAGACGCATGACTTCCTGTCCAGCCTGAGCGAGAACGCTTTGCAATCCTTGCCCTATATGTTCGAGTTCTGGGCGCTGGATCATCAGATGCCGCCCGACGGCAATTGGCGGTCCTGGGTGATCCTTGGTGGGCGCGGTGCGGGCAAGACGCGGGCGGGTGCGGAATGGGTGCGCTCCATGGTTGAGGGGGATCTGCCGCTGGACGAGGGCGCGGCAAAGCGCGTGGCGCTGGTGGGGGAAACCTTTGATCAGGTGCGGGACGTGATGGTGTTTGGCGATAGCGGCATTCTGGCCTGCTCGCCGCCCGACCGACGGCCTGAATGGCAGGCCACGCGCCGCCGTCTGGTCTGGCCCAATGGGGCGATTGCGGAATGCTACTCTGCGTCGAGCCCGGAGGGGTTGAGAGGGCCTCAGTTTGACGCGGCTTGGGTGGATGAGTTGGGCAAGTGGCACAAGGGCCAAGAGGCCTGGGACATGCTGCAATTTGGCCTGCGGCTGGGGCAACATCCGCAGCAGGTGGTGACGACGACGCCGCGCAATGTGCCGGTGTTGAAACGTATTCTGGAGGCAAGCTCGACGGTCAAGACCTCAGCGCCCACGGAGGCCAATGCGGCCTATCTGGCGGATAACTTTCTGGAAGAAGTGCGCACGCGCTATGGCGGCACGCGGCTGGGACGCCAGGAGCTGGATGGCGAGATGCTGGAGGATGTAGAGGGCGCGCTGTGGCATGCTTCAATGCTGGAAGAGCTGCGGGTCTCGGAGCTGCCCGAGTTTGACCGGGTGATCGTGGCGGTCGACCCGGCGGTGACCAGCCACAAATCGTCGGATGCCTGCGGGATCATGGTGGTGGGGGCCACGTTTGGCGAGAACCGTCGGGACTGGCGCGCCTACGTTTTGCAGGACGCCACGACGCGGGGGCGCAGCACTTTGGAATGGGCGCAGGTCGCCGTCGAGATGGCCGAAAAATACGGCGCGGACCGGATCGTGGCGGAGGTGAACCAAGGCGGCGAGCTGGTGGAGCAGCTGATGCGGCAGGTGGATGCGACGGTGCCTTATAAAGCGCTGCACGCGCAGAAGGGCAAGGCCACGCGGGCGGAGCCTGTGGCGGCTTTATACGAACAAAAACGGGTGCTGCATTACGGCGACCTGAGCGAATTGGAAGACGAGATGTGCCAGATGACGCCCACCGGGTTCAGGGGCTCGGGAAGCCCGGACCGGCTGGACGCGCTGGTCTGGGCGGTGACCGAGCTGTTGCTTGGCAAGGCGGCGGTGGCGGCGGATCCGAGCATTCGGACGCTCTTGCCACGCTAAGACGAACGACATTTTTATTTACGGCCGAGCCCCCGCTGCGATCTGCGCGCGAGGGCTTTTTCTTTGGCCGAACGGCATTGGAACGAATGGGAGCGGCGCGATGGTGTTTGACTTTTTGAAACGGGGGGCTGCGGAAGTGCCGGAGGCGAAGGCCTCCGCGACGGGGCCGGTCATTGCGTGGCACGGCTCGGGCCGGGTCGCGTGGAGCCCGCGCGACACTGTGTCTTTGACCAAGACCGGGTTTTCTTCGAACCCCGTCGGGTTTCGGGCGGTCAAGATGGTGGCGGAGGCCGCCGCCGCCCTGCCGTTGATCCTGCAAGATGACGGGCAGCGGTTTGACACGCATCCGGTGCTGTCGCTGATTTCGCGGCCCAACGGGGCGCAGGGGCGCTCGGAGCTGTTTGAGGCGCTCTATGGCCAGCTGCTGTTGAGTGGCAACGGCTATCTTGAGGCCGTGGGCGACGGGCTGCCGGACGAGCTGCATGTGCTGCGCTCGGACCGGATGTCGCTGGTGCCGGGCTCGGATGGCTGGCCGGTGGCCTATGATTATGCGGTGGGGGGCAAGAAGCACCGGTTCTCGATGGTTGAGGCGCAGCCGATTTGCCATATCCGCAGCTTCCATCCGCAAGATGACCATTACGGGCTGTCGCCCTTGCAGGCGGCGGCCACGGCGATTGATGTGCATAATGCGGCGTCGCGCTGGACCAAGTCGCTGCTCGACAACGCGGCCCGGCCCTCGGGGGCGATTGTCTATAAGGGCGCTGACGGCCAGGGTGCTATGACCAACGAGCAATATGAGCGTCTGCAATCGGAGATGGAGGCGCATCATCAAGGCGCGCGCAACGCGGGCCGGCCGATGTTGTTGGAAGGCGGGCTGGACTGGAAGCCGATGGGCTATTCGCCCTCGGATATGGAGTTTCAAAAGACCAAGGACGCGGCCGCGCGAGAGATCGCACAGGCGTTCGGTGTGCCGCCGATGCTGGTGGGTATTCCGGGCGATGCGACCTACGCCAATTACGCGGAGGCCAACCGGGCGTTTTACCGCCTGACGGTTTTGCCGCTGGCCAATAAAGTGCTGGGTGCTGTGTCGCATTGGCTGAGCGAAATGGCCGGGGAGGCGGTACAGATCGCGCCGGATCTTGACCAGATTGCAGCGCTGAGTTCCGAGCGAGACGCGCAATGGGCGCGGGTTGCGGGGGCAGCTTTCCTGAGCGACGGCGAGAAGCGGGTTCTGCTGGGCTTGCCGCGTGAGGCCGCCCCGTGAGCGATGGCAAGGACCGCACCGGCGGGTCGCGCTATCTGTATGAGCCGTTTGAATATGCCAGCGCCGACATGGTGCAGGCCAATGAGCGGGTGAATGACGAGCGCTGGCGCGGGCTGGAATACCGGCTGGGCCAGATCGAAGTGATGCTGGAGCGGCTGGAGCGGCGCGTCTGGTTCACCATTTTCGGCGTCACCGCGGCGGTGCTGAGCGAAACTGTCACAGGATTATTGGGAGGGGCTGGCGGATGATCGGCACACCGGAACTTGAGCGCAAATATTGCGTGATTACTGATCAATTAGAACTGGGCGCGGATGCCTCGATCTCGGGCTATGCCTCGCTGTTTGGGCAGGCGGATCAGGGCGGCGATGTCGTGATGAAGGGGGCTTACGCGGCCTCATTGTCGCGGCTGAAGGCGGCGGGCACGCGGGTGAAGCTGTTATGGCAGCACGATCCGGGCCAACCGATTGGCGTCTGGGACGAGGTGCGCGAGGACGGCAAGGGGCTGTTCGTCAAGGGCCGCCTTTTGACCGACACGCAGCGGGGCCGGGAGGCCGCGACGCTGATCGAGGCGGGGGCGATTGACGGGCTGTCGATTGGCTACCGCACGATCAAGGCCGACCGCGACGCCAAGGGGCATCGCCAACTGGCGGAGCTGGAGCTGTGGGAGGTGTCTTTGGTGACTTTCCCGATGCTACCCGAGGCCCGTATTGGCAGCGCGCCGGAGGCCAGCAAATCGGAGCTGCCGGACCCGGAACTGGCACAGAATTTGGCGGGGGTCCTGCGGACCCTTCGCTGCTCGCTTGCGGAGTAACGCAGGCTTCCTTTCGACCATTTTCAACACGCATTGAGGTGACCCAATGAGCAACCCCGAGACCAAGTCCCGGAACGACGGGCCTTTGCCTGCCGTTCCGTCCCAACCCATGGACCTGGCGGCTGAGATGAGCGGTTTTCTGACCGATTTCAGCAGCTTTCAGGCCGATATCAAATCCCGACTGAAGCAACAGGAAGACCGCATGACCCATCTCGACCGCAAAACTATTTCCCGCGCCCGTCCGGCGCTCTCCTCGGCTGTGGAGGCAGGCGCACCGCATCAAAAGGCGTTCAACGCCTATCTGCGGTCCGGCGATGACGACGCGCTGCGGGGGCTGGAGCTGGAAGGCAAGGCGCTCTCCAGCGCCGTGGCTGCCGATGGCGGCTATCTGGTGGACCCGCAGACCTCCGACACGATCCGCTCGGTGCTGAACTCCACCGCCTCGCTGCGAGCCGTGGCCAATGTTGTGAACGTGGAAAGCACCGCGTTTGAAGTGCTGGTGGACCACACCGAAGTGGGTGCGGGCTGGGCCTCGGAGACCGGCAATGCGGTCGAGACCGACACGCCGCAGATCGAGCGTATCTCGATCCCGCTGCATGAGCTGTCGGCGCTGCCGAAAGCCTCGCAACGCCTGCTCGATGACAGCGCGTTTGACGTGGAGGGCTGGCTGGCCAAGCGGATCGCGGACAAGTTCGCCTCCTCTGAGGCGGCATCGTTTATCGGCGGTGACGGCGTGGACAAGCCGCGCGGCTTCCTGACACATCCCACAGTGGCAAATGACACATGGGCCTGGGGCAGCCTGGGCTACACGGCTACGGGTGCGGCGGGTGATTTCGCCACTGGCGAGGCCGCGGACGCGGTTGTCACGCTGGTCTATTCGCTGGGGGCTAAGTACCGCGCGAATGGTTCGTTCACGATGAACTCCAAGACCGCCGGGGCCGTTCGCAAAATGAAGGACGCGGATGGCCGCTTCTTGTGGTCCGACGGATTGGCCGCCGGAGAGCCTGCGCGCCTGATGGGCTACCCGGTGCTCATCGCGGAAGACATGCCCGACATCGCGGCGGACGCCTTTGCGATTGCCTTTGGCGATTTCAACGCGGGCTACACCGTTGCGGAGCGGCCCGACTTGCGCATCCTGCGTGACCCGTTCTCCGCCAAGCCGCATGTGCTGTTCTATGCGACCAAGCGCGTGGGCGGCGATGTCAGCGATTTTGCAGCGATCAAGCTGCTGAAATTCTCGGAAAGCTAAGGCGTTCATAGCTGACCGAGATAGGCCTCGCCCCTTGGTGGCGGTGGGCGGGGCCGCATGACTGATTTTTTCTCCAACTTTCTTGACCCGTGAGAGGTGCGAACATGGTGCTGGTGGAACTGACATCGCTGGATTTATCTGACCTGCCGATGGAGGCGTTCAGAGCGCATCTGCGACTGGGCACGGGATTTGCGGATGACGCGATCCAGGACGAGGTGCTGGAGGGCTACATCCGCGCGGCTCTGGCCGCGATCGAGACGCGGCTGGGCAAGGTGCTGCTTTCGCGGGAATACCGCTGGGAGCTGACCGCCTGGGCCGACCGGTCGCGGCAGGCTTTGCCTGTGGCACCGATAAGTGCTGTGACCGGCGTGACGGTGCTGGACCGGGCCGGGGCGGGGGCGGTTGTGGACCCTGAACTCTACGCATTGGAGCGCGACGCGCATCGGCCTGTTTTGGCCGCTATTGGGGCCGGGTTGCCTGCCATTGCCTCCGGTGGCTCTGCGGAGATCACCTTTGAGGCCGGGTTTGGCTCGTCCTGGGGTGACGTGCCGCCGGATTTGCGGCAGGCGGTGTTTCTGCTGGCCGCACATTATTATGAAAACCGGCGCGACACGTCCGGTTCCAGCGGGTTGATGCCCTTTGGGGTGATGATGCTTTTGGAGCCGCATCGCAACATTCGCACGCTGGGGGCCCGCGCGTGAGCGGCGCTGTATTGAACCGACGTCTCGTGCTTGAAGAGGCCTCCCGCGTTGCCGATGGCGCAGGGGGCTTCACGGAGGCCTGGACGCCGATTGGCGTGGTGTGGGCCGCGTTGAAACCGGGCACGGGGCGCGAGCGGATTGGCGGCAACCTGACGCTGTCGGCGGTGCCGTATCGGATCACCGTGCGGGCGGCCCCATTTGGAGCGCCGTCGCGACCGCGCCCTGATCAGCGGTTTCGCGAAGGGGCACGCCTATTTCGCATACTGGCGGTGGCCGATCATGACCCGGACCGCGCCTATTTGACCTGCCATTGTACCGAGGAGGTGACCGGATGAGCTACGCAGTTTCGGCGGCCTTGCAGGTCGCGGTCTTCAGCGCGCTGGCGGGCGACCCGGCGCTGGACGCTTTGGTGGGGGATGCGATTTTTGATGCGGATCCCACCGGGGCGCTGCCTGCGCAATACGTGTCTTTGGGGGCGGAACGCGCGCGGGACCGCTCGGATGGATCGGGCGGCGGGGCATTGCACGAGTTTGATGTGTCGGTCGTCTCAGACGGGGAGGGGTTTCACGCGACCAAGCTGATTGCGGCCGCGGTCTCCGACCTGCTGGTGGACGCGGAGTTGGTCTTGACGCGGGGGCGGTTGGTCTCGTTGCGCTTTTACAAGGCGAAGGCCGCGCGGGTGGAGAACGGCCGGGTGCGGCGCATTGACCTGACATTTCGCGCGCGGGTTCAGGACGATTGACTGCCTTCGGCGAGGATATTTTTGAACATGGAAAGACGGGGTTGGCTTCGGGCCGGGCGCGTTAACCTTAATGGAATTTTACCAAATTTAATGGAGATGCGGCATGGCAGTTCAACGCGGTAAGGACCTGTTGTTGAAGGTGGATCTGACCGGGGACGGGCAGTTTGAAACGATTGCGGGGCTGCGGGCCACGCGGATCAGCTTCAATGCGGAACAGGTGGATGTGACCTCGCTGGAAAGTGCGGGCGGGTGGCGTGAACTGCTGGCCGGCGCAGGGGTCAAATCGGCCTCCATTTCGGGCTCGGGCGTGTTTCGCGATGAGAATACCGACGAGCGCGCGCGGCAGATTTTCTTTGACGGGCAGATGCCGGAATTTCAGGTGATCATCCCGGATTTCGGCATTGTGGAGGGGGCGTTTCAGATCACCTCGATTGAATATGCGGGCAGCCTTGAGGGGGAGGCGACCTATGAGATGTCGCTGTCTTCCGCAGGCGCTCTGAGCTTTGTGCCGGTCCTCTCCTGATGGTGAACCCGCATGCCGGGGAGGTTGCTCTGGTGCTGGATGGCGCGCACTTCACCTTGAAGCTGACGCTGGGGGCTTTGGCGGAGCTGGAAGAGGGGTTGCAGGGCGAGACCGTGTTGCAGCTGATCGAGCGGTTTGAGGCGGGGTCATTTTCCACGCGCGACGTGCTGGCCTTGATCGTGGCGGGCTTGCGGGGTGGCGGCTGGACCGGTGGGGCGGCTGATTTGCTTTCCGTGGAGATTGAGGGCGGGTTGATGGCGGCCACCAAAGCAGCGGCCCAGCTTTTGGCGCGGGCCTTTGCGCCGCCTGCCTCTTGAGCGGGTTTGACTGGGGCGCCTTGCTGAAGGCGGGTGTGCAGGGCGCGGGCTTGCGGCCGCATGAGCTGTGGGCGCTGACACCCTATGAGCTGAGCCTCGTGCTGGGCGTGGATGCGGTGGAGGCGCCGTTGACCCGGGCCAGATTGATGGAAATGGACGCGCTTTACAGCGCGGCAGGAGGACGAGATGACGGATGTGTTTGACGGGCTGGACGCGCTGGATGCCAAGATTGAGGGGTTGGAAAACGCGCTGGGTGGCGCGGAAAGCGTTGTGTCGACATTTGAGGGCGAGCTGAGCGGGATGCGGCAGTCGATGCTCTATACCTCAAAGGAGGTGAAGTCCTTGTCGCTGTCGATTGGCGGCGGTTTGCGCAAGGCGTTTGACGGGCTGGCCTTTGACGGCATGAAGCTGTCTGACGCGCTGAAGGGCGTGGCGCAAAGCATGGTGAATGCGGCTTACAACACGGCGCTGAAACCGGTGCAGGACGGGCTGGGATCGGCGATTGCGGGCGGGATGAATGCGCTGGTGTCGGGCATCTTGCCCTTTGAGAAGGGCGGCACGTTCAGTCAGGGTCGCGTGACGCCCTTTGCGCGAGGGGGCGTGGTCTCAAGCCCCACAATCTTTCCGATGCGTGGTGGCACTGGGTTGATGGGCGAGGCGGGGCCGGAGGCGATCATGCCGCTGACCCGCGGTGCTGACGGGCGGCTGGGCGTGGCCTCTGCGGGCGGCGGGCGGCCTGTGCAGGTGGTGATGAATATCTCGACGCCTGATGTTGCCAGTTTCCAGAAATCGCAAAGCCAAATCGCGGCGCAAATGAACCGGGCGATGGCGCGCGGCCAGCGTAACCGGTGAGGGAGAGATCAGATGAATTTTCATGATGTGCGGTTTCCGGCGGCCTTGTCCTTTGGCTCGCTCGGGGGGCCTGAGCGGCGCACGGAAGTGGTGACGCTGGCCAACGGGTTTGAAGAGCGCAACACGCCTTGGGCGCATTCGCGCAGGCGGTATGACGCGGGCGTGGGGCTGCGATCTTTGGATGACGTGGAAACCATGATTGCGTTTTTCGAGGCGCGGCAGGGGCAGCTATACGGATTTCGATGGAAAGACTGGTCGGATTACCGCTCTTGCGCGGCGGCGGCGCAGATCACCTATGGCGACCAGATCATTGCACGCGGCGACGGCGAGACCGCACAGGTGCAGCTGATCAAATGCTACCGGTCCGGGGAGGCCTGCTATGAGCGGCCTTTGACCAAGCTGGTCGCGGGGACTGTCAGGCTGGGGCTGGACGGTGTCGAGGTGCAGGAAGGCGTGGATTGGAGCGTTGATCTGGGCTCGGGCCTGGTTACGTTTGCGCATCCGCCGGATATGGATGTGGAGATCACGGCCGGGTTCGAATTTGACGTGCCGGTGCGGTTTGACACGGATGCTATTCAGACCAGCGTGGCCTCGTTTCACGCGGGCGAGGTGCCGAGCGTGCCAGTGGTGGAGGTGCGCATATGAGCGCGCTTCAGGAGCATTTGCGCGAAAAGCTGACCCATGTGGCGCGCTGCTGGGCGCTGACGCGGCGCGATGGGCGGGTGTTTGGCTTTACCGACCATGACCGGGAGCTGAGCTTTGACGGGATCAGGTTTCGCGCCGATAGCGGCATGACTGCACGGGTGCTAGAGCAGGTGACCGGGCTGGCGGTGGACAATACGGAGGCCGTTGGCGCTCTGTCGGATATTTCGGTGACGGAGGCTGATATTGTTGCGGGCCGTTTTGACGCCGCACAGGTGCAGGCTTGGCTGGTCAATTGGCAGGATGTGAGCCAGCGCGAGATGGTGTTTGCGGGCTCTATTGGGGAGATCAAGCGCGCCGATGGCGCGTTTCATGCAGAGCTGCGGGGCTTGAGTGAAATTCTGAATCGGCCTGTCGGTACGGTGTTTCAAGGGGGCTGTCAGGCAGTGCTTGGCGACGCGAAATGCCGCCACGATCTGAGCGCGCCGGGCTACAGCACGGTGCTTGCTGTTGAGCAGGTCGAGGCGGGGCGGGTGTTCACCTTTGAAGGGATTGCCGGATTTGACGACCGCTGGTTCGAGCGCGGGCTGTTGCGGGTCACCAGTGGTGAGGCCGAGGGGCTGATGGCTGTCGTCAAGAATGACCGCTTGGAGGGCAGCGCCCGGGTGATTGAGCTGTGGGAAGAGTTGCGCGCGCCGATTGCGCAAGGCGACACGATGGTGTTGCAGGCGGGATGTGACAAGCGGCCTGAGACATGCCGTTTGAAGTTCAACAACCTGCCCAATTTTCGGGGCTTTCCGCATATTCCGGGAGAGGATTGGTTGGTCGGATACCCCACCGCTGGCAGCCGCAACGATGGTGGGAGCCGGTACAGATGAGCGGCGTGGAGCAGCGGGTGATCCGTGAGGTGATGGCCTGGGTAGGAACGCCTTACAGGCATCAGGCCTCGTGCCTGGGGGCGGGGGCCGATTGCCTTGGATTGCTGCGTGGCGTGTGGCGTGGGCTTTACGGCGAGGAGCCTGAGCTTGTGCCGGCCTACACCCCCGACTGGTCCGAGCCGCAAGGCGACGAGGTCTTGATGCGGGCCGCAGAGCGGCATTTGATCTCGAAGCCCATCCGGGACGCGGCTGTAGCCGATGTTGTGCTATTTCGGATGCGGCAGGGTGGGGTCGCCAAGCATTTGGGCATCCAGACCCGGATCGGGGACGCCTCGGAATTTATCCATGCCTATAACGGGCATGGGGTGCGGGTGTCTCCGCTGTCCACGCCGTGGGCGCGCCGGATCGCGGCCCGGTTTGCGTTTCCCGGCTAGAAGCTCGCTTTTTCGCTTTCCCCAATTCAACTGAACGAGGTGCCTGATGGCGACCATATTACTTTCTGCAGCCGGAGCGGCCCTTGGCGGCGCGGTAGGGGGCGGCGCGCTGGGGTTGAGCTCAGTTGTAATCGGGCGGGCCATCGGGGCCACGATTGGGCGGGCCATTGACCAAAGCCTTATGGGTGGGGGCAGCGAAACGGTGGAGACCGGCAAGCTGGATCGGATGCGCATTATGGGGGCCAGCGAGGGCGGCTCTGTGCCGCGCGTCTTTGGTCGCGTGCGGGTGCCGGGCAACGTGATCTGGACGTCGAATTACCGCGAGCGAGTGACGCAGCAAGAAACAGGCGGCGGCAAGGGGGCGCCAAGCGGGCCGACGGTGCGCAACTATAGCTATTCTATCTCGTTGGCCGTGGCGGTTTGCGAGGGGGAGATCGCGCGGGTTGGCCGGGTGTGGGTAGACGGGCAGATCGTGCCGCGCTCAGATTTGAACCTGCGCGTTTATACCGGCGCGGAGGATCAGCAGCCTGACCCTGTGATGGTCTCCATCGAGGGCGCCGATAATGTGCCTGCGTATCGCGGTACGGCCTATGTGGTAATGGAGGACCTGCAGCTTGAGCAATGGGGCAACCGCGTGCCGCAGTTCACTTTCGAGGTGATCCGCCCGGCGCAGCCCACGCATTTGGACGCGCCCGCGTCTTTGGCGGATATGGTTCAGGGCGTGGCGATGCTGCCGGGCTCTGGGGAATATGCATTGGCGACGACGCCTGTGTATCGCTCAGGCGCGACCGGGCAGGGCAGCGTTGCCAACCAGAACACCGAGGACGGGCGCACCGATATTCTGGGCTCACTCGAAGCGCTACAGGATGAGTTGCCCAATTGCGGCGCGACCTCGTTGATTGTCAGCTGGTTTGGCGACGATTTGCGGGCCGGGCATTGCAGCTGTCAGCCGAAGGTGGAGACGAATGGCGGTGCTCCGGCGCCTCTCGGAAGCAGGCCAGTTTATAGCGACACTGGCAACGACCCCTTGCCGTGGAACCCTGCGGCGGGGGCGGATGACCGCACGCCTTGGCAAGTTGGGGGCTTGTCCCGTGGGCAGGCTGCGGAAGTGGACCAGATTGACGGGCGGCCTGTTTATGGTGGCACGCCCAGCGATGCGTCGGTGGTGGAAGCCATTGAGGCGCTGCGGGACGCAGGCCAAGACGTGATGTTTTATCCGTTCCTGCTGATGGAGGTGCTGGAGGGCAACGCGTTGCTGGACCCGTGGACGGGGTCCGCCAGCCAGCCGGCATTGCCGTGGCGAGGGCGGATCACCAGCAATGTGGGGCCGGGGCAGGTGGGCTCGACGGATGGGACGGCTGCGGCGGAGGCGGAGGTTGCGGCGTTTATGGGGACGGCTGTGCCGTCGGATTTTGCGATTGCCAATAAGCGGGTGATTTATACCGGTCCAGCAGAGTTTTCCTATCGGCGGTTCATCCTGCATTATGCGGCGCTTTGCGCTGCGGCGGGCGGCGTGGGGTCGTTCTGCATCGGCTCTGAAATGCGAGGTCTCACCCAGATCCGGGATGCGGCGGGTGGGTTCCCGGCGGTAGAAGCGTTGCGCGCTTTGGCGGCGGATGTGAAGCTTCTGTTGCCCGGTGCCAAGATTGGCTACGCGGCGGATTGGTCGGAGTATTTTGGCTATCAGCCACAGGACGGCTCTGGCGACGTTCTGTTTCATCTGGACCCGCTTTGGGCGGATGATGCAATCGACTTTGTGGGCATCGACAATTACATGCCCCTGTCGGATTGGCGTGATGGCGACGGCCATGCGGATGCGGGGTTCCGCACCCTGTATGACCCGGAGTATCTGAAGGGCAATTTCGCGGGCGGTGAGGGGTATGATTGGTTTTACGCCAGCCCCGAGGACCGCGCGTTGCAGCTGCGCCGTCCAATCTCTGACGTGGCTTATGGCGAGGATTGGGTATTCCGTTACAAGGACATTCAGGGCTGGTGGAGCAATGCCCATCATGACCGGATTGGCGGGGTGCGCTCCGAGACGCCCTCGGACTGGGTGCCAGGCTCCAAGCCGATCTGGTTCACAGAGCTGGGCTGTGCGGCGATTGACAAAGGGTCCAATGAGCCAAACAAATTTGTCGACGCGAAGTCGAGCGAAAGCGCCTTGCCGCATTTCAGCTCCGGGGCGCGGGACGACTATATTCAGCACCAGTTCCTGCGCGCCTATTCCGAGTTTTATGTTGAGGCGGAGAATAACCCGGTGTCGGAGGTGTATGGCGGCCCGATGGTGGATATGTCGAAGACGCATGTCTGGGCCTGGGACGCGCGGCCTTGGCCTGACTTCCCGAACAACCGTGCCGTCTGGAGCGATGGTGAAAATTACCTGACCGGGCATTGGATCACCGGCCGCAGCAGCAACCAGTCTTTGGCCGCCGTGGTGGCGGAGCTGTGCGAAAGGGCAGGCGTCACAGAATATGACGTCAGCGCGCTGCACGGGGTCGTTCGGGGCTTCATCGTGGCCGATAGCGAGAGCCCTCGCGCCAGCCTTCAGACGCTGATGGTGACCTATGCTATTGACGCGATTGAGGCCGGTGGGCGGCTGGTGTTTCGCAACCGTAGCCTTGCTGAGAGCCATGTGTTGCGCGCAGAGGACCATGTTCTGAGCGATGGTGGCGAGGCCGTGTTTGAGGCCATCCGCGCCCCGGAGGCTGAGGTCGTGGGCGAGGTGCGTTTGGGCTATTCGGCTGGAGACGGGGCGTTTGAAAGCCGTCTGGTGTCAGCCCGGTTTCCGAGGGACACGACCGCGCAGACCACACATAACGAAGTGCCATTGAGCCTGACCCGCCCTGAGGCCAATAGCGTCGTGGAGCGCTGGCTGTCTGAGGCGCGGGTGGCGCGGGAGAGTGTTCGGATCAGCGTGCCTCCGTCACGTAGCGAGATCCGGGCGGGCGACACGGTGCAGCTTTTGGACGAGGACGGGGCAGGGGCGGAATACCGCGTTGACCGGGTCGAGGCCTCGGGCGCGCGTCTGCTGGAGGCCACACGGATCGAGCGTCAGCTTTACGTTCCCAGCCAGAGTGTTGAAACCACGCCAATCCCTCGCGCGTTCAGCGTGCCGATCCCGATCACCGCGCAGTTTATGGACCTTCCGCTGTTGCGTGGCGACGAGGTGCCTCACGCGCCCTATATTGCGGTGTCTGCCAACCCTTGGCCCGGCTCAGCGGCGGTGTATGACGCGGTGGAGGATGCAGGCTACGCGCTTAACGCACTGATCGAGCGGCCATCCACGATTGGCCTCACCACGACCGCGCTTATAGCTGCGCAAAGTGGGCGGTGGTCCTTTGGGCAACCCTTTAGGGTTGTTTTGCAAGACGGCGTCCTGAGCTCCGCCAGCCGGACAGATGTGCTGGCGGGACGAAACGCGCTGGCTATCGGCGACGGGTCTTCGACGCTGTGGGAGGTGCTGCAATTCGCGCAAGCAGATCTCGTCGGGCCGAATACATATGAGCTGTCCGAGCTGTTGCGCGGCCAGGCCGGAACCGACGGGATTATGCCTGAGGTCTGGCCCGTTGGCAGCCGGGTTGTTTTGCTTGATGGCGGCCCGGAGCAGCTGGAGCACGGTCTCGCGCAACGTGATCTCGTGCGCCATTACCGTGTCGGGCCGGGGCTCAGGCCGCTGGATGATCCATCATACCGGCATTATGTCGAGGCGTTTCCGGGGATCGGGCTGAGGCCATACGCGCCGGCGCATTTGCGTGTTGCGCCTACGAGCAGTGGCTGGGAGATGAAGTGGGTTCGCCGGACGCGGATTGATGGGGACAGTTGGGCCTCGGTCGAGGTGCCGCTGGGCGAAGACGTGGAAGCTTACCTGATCCGGATCGTCAAAGACGGCACGGTTCTGCGCGAGGTCACAACGACGCAGCCCGAATGGAGCTACCCAAATGCGCTTGTCGCTTTGGACGGCGTGGTCTCGCCGTTTGAGGTGCATGTCGCGCAGATTTCACAAAGTTTCGGGCCTGGGCCCTTTGCAAGGAAGAATATTGATGCCTGATTCAGCAAGATTGCACCTGCCATTCGTCGCCGCCGCGCAGGCGCAAAAACATATAACGGTAAATGAGGCGTTGGCGCGGGTGGACGCCATGGTGCAGGTCACTGCCGAAAGCCGGACGCTCCAATCGCCGCCTTTGGTGGTCAGCGAGGGGGAGACATATCTGATCCCTGCTGGTGGGGTAAATGACTGGCAGGACCATGACGGAGAGGTCACTAGTTTTCTCAACGGTGCCTGGGCGTTTTTTCAACCGCTTCCGGGCTGGGAGATCTGGGTTTCTGACGAGTTCCGACGTCTGACGTTCACAGGAGATACGTGGATCGACAATGCTGTTGCACTGTCCAAGAACCAAGCGGCGATGCATGCGGATATTGTCGAGATTGACCATGTTTTCACTGGCGGTACGTTCGAGCAAACCGGGTTCGTTATCCCGTCCCATACGAGCGTTTGGGGCGTGACGGGCCGGGTGTTGCAGCCCATTACTGGTGATCTGAGTGACTGGTCATTGGGCGTTGACGGGTCTGCGACGCGCTATGGTGACGGGCTTGGTTTGGGCGCTGGGTCGTGGCTCCGAGGGCTGACGGGACAGCCCGTGACCTATTACAGCGCGTCGCGGCTTGATCTGACCGCCAACGGAGGCAGCTTTACGGGCGGATCGGTGCGGTTGGCCATTCACTTGATGCGGTTTGATTTGCCGTTAGGCGATTAGGGATCTTGAGGGGTTTTGTCGACCTCACGAGACTGTGCGGCGCTGGCATTGTGCTTTGCTCCCAAGTTTGGTTTGCTGTAGCAGCCTGAGGCAAAGGAGATTGTCATGCAGCACCAGAGCACCAAACTCTCGGAAATTGACCCGGTCTGGCAGCAGATTTCGGACGAGGCGCGCGCTGCGATTGCCACAGAGCCGCTTTTGGGCGGGCTGCTTCATGGCACGATTCTGCATCACAAGTCGCTGGAGCGGGCCTTGTCGTTTCGGATTTCCGAAAAGCTGGCCTCTGCGGAGATGTCGGCGCAGATCCTGCGCGAAATTTCGGATGAAGCTTACCGCGCCGACCCGGAGCTTGGGGCGGCCGCGCGGGCCGACATTATGGCCGTGTTCGAGCGCGACCCCGCTTGCCACCGTTTCCTGCAACCTTTGGTCTATTTCAAGGGATTTCAGGCGATCCAGGCCTACCGGGTCGGGCATTGGCTCTGGAAGCAGGGCCGCAAGGACCTGTCCTATTTCTTCCAGATGCGGGTCAGCGAGATGTTTGGTATTGATATACACCCGGCGGCCAGGATTGGCCGGGGCATCATGATCGACCACGCGCATTCCATTGTGATTGGCGAGACGGCGGTGGTGGGGGATAATGTCTCCATGCTGCATTCGGTGACGCTGGGCGGGACAGGTAAGGAAGATGATGACCGCCATCCCAAGATTGAGGATGGGGTTCTGATCGGCGCGGGCGCGAAAGTGCTGGGCAATATTACCGTCGGGCAATGCTCGCGGGTTGCGGCGGGGTCGGTGGTTTTGGAGCCGGTGCCTCCGATGAAAACTGTCGCCGGGGTGCCTGCTAAGATTGTTGGTGAGGCCGGGTGTTCGCAGCCTGCCTTGTCCATGGATCAGCTGCTGTCTGGCAAGGTGTAACCCATTCACATAGCGTATTAAAAAAGGCCCTCCGCATATCTGCGGAGGGCCTTTTTTGCGTTTTGAAGATTGGCGTTTAGGCAAGCATCATCACAGGGTTTTCGAGGTTGTCCTTGATGGCGTTCAGAAGGTTTGCCCCCAGTGCGCCGTCGATCACGCGGTGATCTAGGCTCAAGGTCGTGGACATCACTGTGGCCACTTTCACCTTGCCGTCTTCTCCGACAATCGGTTTCTTCGCCCCAGCGCCTACAGCCAGAATTGCGGCATGTGGCGGGTTGATGATGGCGTCAAAATTGTCGATGCCGAACATGCCGAGGTTGGAGATTGCAAAGCTGCCGCCTTGGTATTCATGCGGGGCCAGCCTGCGGTCGCGGGCGCGACTTGCGAGGTCTTTCATCTCGGCGGACAAGGCCGACAGAGACTTCATCTCCGCGTCTTTCAGCACCGGGGTGAAGAGCCCGCCTTCGATGGCCACGGCGACGGCCACGTCGGAGGGTTTCAGCGACAACATGCGGTCTCCGGCCCAGACGGCGTTTGCGTCAGGGACCTGTTGCAGCGCCAGAGCGCAGGCCTTGATGATGAAGTCGTTGACCGACAGTTTGATGCCGCGTGGTTCCAGCGACTTGTTCAGCTGGCTGCGGAATTTCAGCAAAGCGTCCAGCTCAATGTCGCGGCGCAGGTAGAAATGCGGCACGGATTGTTTGGCCTCAGTCAGACGGGCGGCGATGGTTTTGCGCATGCCGTCCAGCGGCACTTCTTTGTAGTCGCGGTCGGCATAGGTCTTGAGCACCACGTCTGTCGCGGGGCCAGTGGCCATTGCTGCCGGAGCTGCTGCGGCAGGTGCGGATGCTGCGGGGGCAGGGGCTGCGCCCGGCTTGGCATCCAATACATCGGCTTTGACGATCCGGCCCTTAGGTCCAGACCCTCTGATCTGCGACAAGTCCAACCCCTTGTCCTTGGCAATCCGGCGCGCCAAAGGCGACGCGAATACGCGGTCGCCGTCCTTTGCAGGTGCTGGCGCACTGGCGGTTGCGGCCTCGGCTTTGGGAGCCTCGGCAGGTGCCGCAGCTGGGGCGGCCTCGGCCTTCGGCGCAGAGGTCGCTCCAATATCATCTGCGCTTTCCCCGTCTTCCAGGATCACCGCAATCGGCGTGTTCACTTTCACGCCCTCGGTGCCTTCTTCGACCAGAATTTTGCCGATCACACCTTCATCCACGGCTTCAAATTCCATGGTGGCTTTGTCGGTTTCGATCTCGGCCATCACGTCGCCAGAGGCCACGGTGTCGCCTTCCTTCACCAGCCATTTGGCCAGCGTGCCTTCTTCCATCGTGGGGGAGAGGGCGGGCATGAGCAGTTCAATAGGCATATCCGGCTCTCCTTAGCGGTAGGTGACGGCTTTGACGGCGTCCATGACTTCTTTCGTCGTGGTCAGCGCAAGCTTTTCGAGGTTGGCGGCGTAGGGCATGGGGACGTCCTTACCGGTGCAGTTCAAAACGGGCGCGTCGAGGTAGTCGAACGCCTCCGTCATGATCTGGGCGCTGAGATAACTACCGATGGAGCAGACCGGGAAGCCCTCTTCGACGGTCACGCAACGGTTTGTTTTCTTTACGCTTTCTATCACTGTCGGCATGTCGAGAGGGCGCAATGTCCGCAGGTCAATCACTTCGGCAGAGATGCCTTCCTTGGCCAGCTCATCCGCAGCCTCCAGCGCATATTTCATGCCGATGCCAAAGCTGACGATGGTGACATCGCTGCCTTCGCGCCAAATCTTGGCTTTGCCAAACGGCACGGTGTAGTCGTCCATCACGGGCACGTCGAAGCTTTGGCCGTAGAGAATTTCATTCTCCAGGAAGATCACCGGGTTCGGGTCGCGGATCGCGGTTTTCAGCAGGCCTTTGGCGTCGGCTGCGGAATAGGGCATGACCACTTTCAAACCCGGCACTTGGCTGTACCAAGACGCGTAATCATGGCTGTGCTGCGCCCCGACGCGGGCTGCGGCACCGTTCGGGCCACGGAACACAATCGGCGCGCCCATTTGACCGCCAGACATGTAAAGCGTCTTGGCGGCGGAGTTGATGATGTGGTCAATCGCTTGCATGGCGAAGTTGAAGGTCATGAACTCGACGATTGGGTTCAGACCACCAAAAGCAGCCCCCACGCCGATCCCGGCAAACCCGTGCTCCGTGATGGGCGTGTCGATCACGCGGCGTGCGCCGAACTCGTCCAGCAAACCTTGCGAGATTTTGTACGCGCCCTGATATTCGGCAACTTCCTCACCCATCAAGAACACGTTGTCATTGGCCCGCATCTCTTCGGCCATGGCGTCGCGCAGTGCTTCGCGCACGGTCGTGGGCTTCATTTCGGTGCCTTCGGGAATGTCCATCTCCGCTGGGGTGACCACGGCTACAGGTGCGGCAGGGGCCGCAGCCGCAGGCTCATCCGGGGCGGCCTGCGCGTCGGCTGGTTTGGCCTCTTTAATGTCGTCGGCGCTTTCGCCTTCCTCGACCATGACGGCAATGGCGGTGTTCACTTTCACGCCTTCAGTGCCTTCGGCCACTAGAATTTTGCCTACGATGCCTTCGTCAACGGCTTCAAATTCCATCGTGGCTTTGTCGGTTTCGATCTCGGCCAGAATGTCGCCGGAGGACACGGTGTCGCCCTCTTTCACGAGCCATTTGGCCAAGGTGCCTTCTTCCATGGTCGGCGAGAGGGCGGGCATCAGGATTTCAGTCGCCATGTCTTAAGCCTCCGCTTCCATGTAAATGTCTGTGTAAAGCTCGTCCAATGCGGGCTCCGGGCTTTCTTTGGAGAACTCGGCGGCCTCGTTCACCACCGATTTGATCTCTTTGTCGATCGCTTTCAGTTCGTCTTCAGACGCGTGTTTGCCGGTCAGCAACATGTCGCGGACCTGCTCGATGGCGTCGCGCTCGTCGCGCATCTTTTGCACTTCCTCGCGCGTCCGGTACTTGGCCGGGTCGGACATGGAATGCCCACGGTAGCGGTATGTCTTGATCTCCAGAATATACGGCCCCTTGCCCGCGCGGCAGTGGGCGACGGCCTTTTCGCCGGCTTCCTTGACCTTCAGCACGTCCATGCCGTCAACCTCTTCGCCCTCAATGCCGTAAGCGGCACCGCGTTCCCAATAGGAGGGTGATTTGGTGGAGCGCTTGGTCGATGTGCCCATCGCATATTGGTTGTTCTCGATCACGAACACCACCGGAAGGTCCCACAGCTCGGCCATGTTATAGGCCTCGTAGACCTGGCCCTGGTTGGCTGCGCCGTCGCCGAAATAGGTGAAGGTGACGTTGTCATTGCCCTTGTATTTGTCGGAAAACGCCAGCCCCGCGCCCAATGGCACCTGTGCTGCGACAATCCCGTGGCCCCCGTAGAAATGCTTCTCCTTGGAGAACATGTGCATGGAGCCGCCCTTGCCTTTGGAATACCCGCCTTCGCGGCCCGTCAGCTCGGCCATGACGCCTTTGGGGTCCATGCCACAGGCCAGCATATGGCCGTGGTCGCGGTAGGAGGTGATGCGCTTGTCGCCCTCTTTGGCCGCGGCTTCCAGACCGACAACAACGGCCTCTTGGCCGATATAGAGGTGGCAGAACCCGCCGATGAGCCCCATTCCGTAAAGCTGGCCCGCCTTTTCCTCAAAACGGCGTATCAGCAGCATGTCGCGGTAATATTGTAAAAGCTCGTCCTTGGAGACATTCGGTTTCTTCGCAGATTTCTTAGCGGCCACGCGCGTCGTCCTCCCAGATTTCAAAAGTAGTTTAACGTTAAACTATTATCTATCAGAGCATCTTCTGAATTGCACGTCCAGATCTTTTCAGAACTGCCATGCGGCAAAAGCATAGCTCTCCTCCATGCCAAACGCACGGGCCGTGCGGCGGTTCCGAAAAAACGTGGTTCAGCGAATGATGATTTCGTCGGCGCGCATCAGGCCAAGGATTTCGCGGGCCTGCATGTCCAGCAGGTCCAGATCCAGATAGCCGTCAGACATGCGGCGGGTCTTGTTGCGCATCTCGGCCACTTCGGCCTCCAGCGCGTCCAATTCGGCGCGCAGGGTTTGCACCTCGGCCTCAACCTGCACCCGGCGGAAGATGCCGAAATCGCCTTGCACGGCGGCAAAGGTGAAATATGCGCTCAAGCACATCAGCAAGCAAAACATCAGCAATGAGGTGAGCCCGGGCGAGCTGCGCGTGGAGGACATGGGGTTATAGAGCCTGCTTTTTATGCGCCGCTTTGTGTCCAGCGGCTTCACATCAATATAGGCGAGGTGATTCGCTGTGTGAATCCCTAAAATGACCCATCCGCGCAAAAGCTCACGCCTGTGGCGTGAACCTGCTCAAAATGTTGTGGGTGGGCTTAGCCCGCGACCGAGGCGTTATAGATGCTGTCGATCGTGGCCCCAAGCTGCTTGCGGAATGCAGCGTCGTCCTGACCTGCGGCCAGACCTTCGGTCAGCGCCCGCGAGAAGCTGGCGATGACGCCTGCATTCTTGGCCAGACGCGCATTGGCCTCGTCACGCGAATAACCGCCCGACAAGGCCACAACGCGCATCACGCGGTCATGATCGACAAGCGGTTTATACTGGTTCGCGGTCTCGGGCAGGGTCAGCTTCAGCATGACCTCTTCGCCGGGTTTGAGCATGTCCAGCTGTTTGCCGATTTCGTCAAGCAAGATGGCTTCGGCCTCCGCCTTGTCCTCGATGGAGATGGTGATCTCCGGCTCGATGATCGGCACCAGACCGTGGCTCAGGATTTGGCGACCAATCTCAAACTGTTGCGCCACATTGGCCGCAATGCCGGAGCGCGACGCGGCATCAATCACAGAGCGCATTTTCGTGCCAAACATCTGCGCCTCAACGGCGCGTTTCAGCAGGTCATCAAGACCCGCAATGGGCTTCATCAGCTTCACCCCGTCAGAGCCCTCTTCCAGACCCTTGTCCACCTTCAAAAACGGCACCACGCCGCTGTCTTCCCACAGATATTGACCCGCTGGCTTGCCGCCGATCTCGCGGTCCATGGTCATCTCGAACAGGATCGCGCCGATGACCTTGTCACCGGTGAATTCCGGGGCTTGCGCGATGCGCGAGCGCATGGCGTGGATCAGATCATACATTTCGGACTCGGACGCATAGGCATCTTCGTTCACGCCGTAGAGTTTGAGGGCTTTCGGGGTCGAGCCGCCCGATTGGTCCAGTGCGGCGATAAAGCCGGGGCCGTTGGTGATTTTGTCGGCTTGTGTCTGGTTGGCCATGTGCTCGTATACCCTTCAAAAATGTCGCAACGGCACCGTGCCGTCGCGCTCCACTTAGGTGACAGGGATCTGTGTTGCAATTATGGTGGCGCTAACACCTTGCGGAAAATCAGTGTTTCCGTGGCAAATGCGCCCGATTGAACACAGCGCTAGCCCTCTAGCGCAGCCACACCGGGCAGGGTTTTGCCTTCCATCCACTCCAGAAACGCGCCGCCTGCGGTGGAAATATAGGTGAAAGCCTCGGCCGCCCCGCTGACATTCAAAGCGGCCACCGTGTCGCCTCCACCCGCGACGGAGATCAGCTTGCCGGCCTTGGTCAGCTCCGCTGCCTTGGCTGCTGCCGCGTTGGTGGCTGCGTCAAAGGGCGGGATTTCGAACGCACCCAGCGGGCCGTTCCAGATCAGCGTCTCAGATGTGTCAAAAACGCCTTCCAAATTGGCCACGGTCTCGGGGCCCGCGTCCAAAATCATCGCGTCTGCGGGGCATGCATCTGCCGCGACAGTTTCATTCGCAGCACCGGCTTTGAACTCGCGTGCGACCACCACGTCAGATGGCAGGTGTATCGTGCAACCGACGGATTTGGCTTTGGAAATGATCTCAGAGGCCGTATCCGTCATGTCATGCTCAGCCAGCGATTTGCCGACATCAATGCCTTGCGCGGCCAGAAACGTGTTGGCCATGCCGCCGCCGATCACCAGATGGTCGGTCTTCTCCACAAGGTTGGAGAGCAGCTCCAGCTTGGTCGAGACCTTCGCCCCGCCGACCACGGCCACAACGGGCCGTTTCGGAGTGCCCAGAGCCGTCTCCAACGCGCTCAGCTCCGCCTGCATCAGACGGCCCGCACAGGAGGGCAGCAGGCGTGCGATGGCTTCTGTTGAGGCATGTGCCCGGTGTGCCGCCGAGAAGGCGTCGTTGACATAGAGATCGCCCAGCGAGGCCAGACGCGACGCGAAGCCTTCGTCATTCTTCTCTTCGCCGGGATTGAAGCGCAGGTTTTCCAGCAGCGCGACGCTGCCCATTTCCAATTCGCCAAGGCGCGCGCCGTACTCGCCGTCAATGAAATGCACCGTGCGGGCGAGGCATTTTTCCACGGCGGGGACGATCTGAGACAGCGACATCTCCGGCACAACCTGACCTTTGGGCCGTCCGAAATGGGCCATCAACACGGCCTTGCCGCCACGGTCCAGAACCTCGTGAACTGTTGGCACGATGCGCTGGATGCGCGTGTCATCGGTGACCTGACCGTCTTCCACGGGGACGTTGATGTCCACCCGGATCAGAACCGTTTTGCCGTTCAAGTCCATATCGTCGAGTGTTTTCCAGCCCATATGCCTGCGTCCCTCAGGTTAACAAATGCCTAACGAAAACAAGCAACCCGTTGGGATTGCTTGCAAATTCGTTCCGCGACGCATGCGTCGCTTATGAGGGAGAGTGTCTCAGATCAGCTTGCCCATCGCAACCGCTGTGTCGCTCATCCGGTTGGAGAAGCCCCATTCATTGTCATACCAGCTCAGCACCCGCACCATGTTGCCGCCCAGAACCTTGGTCTGCTCCGAGGCCAAGATAGACGAGCGCGGATCGTGGTTGAAATCGGAGGAGACCAGAGGCTTGTCGGAATAGCCAAGGATGCCTTTCAACGGGCCCTTCTCGGAGGCTGCTTTCATCACCGCGTTGACCTCTTCGGCGGTGACGTCCTTGGCCGCCTCAAAGGTCAGGTCCACGCAGCTAACATTCGGCGTGGGCACCCGGATCGCGACGCCGTCCAGCTTGCCTTCCATCTCGGGCAGCACGAGGCCCAGGGCTTTGGCCGCACCGGTGGAGGTCGGGATCATCGACAGCGCTGCGGCACGGGCGCGGTAGAGGTCTTTGTGCATCGTGTCGAGCGTCGGCTGGTCGCCGGTATAGCTGTGCACCGTGGTCATGAACCCTTTGACCAAACCGATCTCGTCGTTCAGAACTTTGGCCAGCGGGGCAAGGCAGTTTGTGGTGCAGGAGCCGTTGGAGACGACCAGATCATCGCCGGTCAGCGTGCCGTCGTTCACGCCGTAGACAATTGTTTTGTCAGCGTTTTTACCGGGCGCGGAGATCAAGACGCGCGACGAGCCGTTTTCCAGATGGGCCTGGCAGGCCTCTTTGGAATTGAACACACCGGTGCATTCCAGAACGATGTCGACGTCGCCCCAGGGCAAATCTGCGGGGTTGCGGATGGCGGTGACGGCCATGGGGCCTCGGCCTGCGTCGATTGTGTCGCCTTTGACCACGACGTCGTGCGGGAAACGGCCATGGACGGTGTCATATTGCAGCAGGTGGGCGTTGGTCTCCACAGGGCCCAAGTCGTTGATTGCAATGACGTCTATGTCGGTGCGGCCGGACTCGATGATGGCGCGCAGGACGTTGCGGCCGATACGGCCAAAGCCATTGATGGCGACTTTTACGGACATGGGGAGGGCTCCTTCACAGATGGGGGACCGCGGCTTGCTGCCGCCGTTACCGCTAACAATTACATTTTGTCGAAAAGGTCAAGCAGGCCCCCGAATGGGAGCCCGTTCCCCGTTATAGGTGAGTTTTGTACAAAATGGGGCAAAACTTTTAGGCCGAAAACCCAAAATGTCCCAAAACTCTGAGGTGGTTTTGTTAAGGATGTGTTTACTCGATCATCTCGACACGGGTTTGATGACGTCCGCTTTCAAATTCCGCCGTTAAGAATGCGTCAACGATATCGAGGGCGAGATCCTCTCCCACGACCCGCGCCCCGATGGAGAGCATATTGGCGTCATTATGCTGCCGGATCATCCGCGCAGAGAACGCATCCGAGCAAACCCCGCAGCGAATGCCCTTCACCTTATTGGCGGCCATCATGATGCCCTGACCGGTGCCGCATAAAATGATGCCGAACCGGGCCTCGCCGGCCGCGACCTGCTTGGCCGCTGCGGCCCCGTGGAGCGGGTAATGCGTGCTTTCAGATGTGGTCGGGCCGATATCTGCGACCTCCCACCCGAGGGAGGTGACGTGCTCCGCGATTTTGGCGCGCAGGGCGAGGGCGGCGTGATCGGAGGAGAGGACAATGCGTTTGGACGACATGGGCGCGGGCCTTTTTGGGGGACGGGCTTAGGGAAGCGTTAGGAGAGTGGTGGTATAGATTTTTGGGAGCGGCAAGTGGTTAAGATCAAGATGCCCGATTGCTGTGGTGACAAACAGTCCTGCCAACGTGCAAATGGTCGTTTGACAGTTCTGCTGGGCTAAAGCGGTCCCGCCCAACGTCGATTGCGGCATTACGGTCTGTCCTGCGTCGAGCCTTGCAGGTATTGGTCCGATCTCGGTGTGAAATACAAAGCTGTCTAAAAAGACATGCTCTTACGGGTTGCACAGATATAGCAGATCATCTCAAATGCCCCGATGCTTAGAAAGTCCAGAGATTGATGATGGCTAACGGACCAGAGATCGAAAGTCAGCTTAGCAATTCCGACGGACTTGTTGCCAAAGACGATGGAGTAGCTTTGGCGACGCAGGCTGAGCCCAAGATGCATCTGGCAACTTGCATATGCTTGGCGCTTTTCACGATTGCAGCCATGATTTTGATGACACATCTTGATGTCACACGGTTCCCAATTCAACTGACTGACGAAGTAGGCTACCTGCAGTCTGGCTTGCAGAATTTGGATAGGCCCGAGCCGTGGAATATCTACTCATTTCCAATGCATATTCTCACCTATGCAATGACAGGACTGTTCGAAGCAGACCCTGTCAGAAATTATCAGCTAAACGCATTTGTTCCGTTTCATATCATGGTCTTCTTGTTTCAACTTCATGTGCTGCGTCAAACGGGATCGGCGTTGATAGCCGTTCTGCTCGCCGCACCCTTGTTGCTGGCCAGCGAGTCCGGCCTTCGCGCTTGGCCGCACTCCAATCAGACCGTCTGCATCATCATGCTGGCAGGTCTCCTGCTCATTCCGAAAAAACCACCATTCCTGCTGTTTGCCTGCTGCATCACAGTGCTTTATTTTTTGGTTGGCTTTGCCCGCGCTGAGCAGATCCTGAGCCTCTATCTGGCACTTCTTTTGGGTATCGTCTGGGCATTGTTGTGGGGCTTGAAATGGCGAAGCTGGACCGCTTGGCGCCAAAAATTCGCATGGCCAATTGCCCTTTGTGCGAGCCTCTTGCTTAGCCTCTCTCTTGCGATCGATAAGCCTGTGTTTCTGGACAAGTATCGCGGTCATGTCGCTTTCTATCAGCACTTCGCCTACCACCTCTGGCTTCGGAGTGAAGACGCGAGGGATCCCTGGACCGAAAGCGAGCTTGTCTTTGAAGAGTATTTTGGAGAAGCGACGTCCATCTCGGGTGCGCTCACAAACAACCCAGCAGCGGTTTTTGATCATATAGCGGCTAACCTGAAATACATCTTTGCGACTTGGGCGCTGTCTGATCCCGTTGGGGCCTTGGGTTGGTTGTTGGCTCTTATCTTCTATTTCGCAAGCTTACGCATACTTATTCGCGGCGTCGTCTCAAGATGGCGCGCGGGGGGCGGCGATGATCTTGACCTTTGGCGATGCATCATAGGTCTTGCGCCTCTTCCGACCTTGATGATTTTGCTGCTAATTTTCCCGCGTACGAATTACTTGCAAATGAGTTATATTCTTCTTCTGGCGTCTTCGCTTGTGATGGTGGATTTTCGGAGCATCCGGAGGCGTTTCAGTGAACCGCTCGCGACCGGATTTGCAATTGTTGCGGCAACCGGGACGCTCGCCCTGTTGAAACCATTGCCAGTCATTGAGGACCCGGTCTTAGACGTGCTTGAGGCGATTGCTTTGGATGCAGCGAGCCAGCAACGGACAAAGATCAGGCTCGCTTCGAGCGAAAACCTGTGTGTGTTCTTCGCTCTTTCCTGCACGCGCGAACCGATCAGCAGTGACGGACAAAGCGTTGCAAAAGCGATCGAGGACGGCGCCGTTGATTACGTGATCGCGCACACATATCCACACCGACCTAGCGGCGGCGGAGGGTTGCATGTCAATGTCGAGGCGGCAATGGCAGATGCGCCGGGCGGCGAAGCCTTTAAGAAGCTCGTAGCGCCGGAGAATTGGAGCATTTTCGGGCGCAAGAATTGAGGCGATGTTCCGGGTGACCGGTTGGACTGAGAAACGATGGAAGTGCGTCCTGTCTTGCGCCAACCCTTGGCATCGACGGTGCCGCTCGTAATGCGCGGAAGGATCGCCCGACGCGCGGGCAAAGGAAGCGGGGCCTAAGATGGATCAGCGCCAGAACGCCATATACTCAATCAGATCGCCAAGTTTGCGGCCGAGGAAGATGTGGATGTCCGCGCCGATCACGAGGTAATCGAGCGCGAAGATCAGTAGGATGAACAGGCCCAGAGCAATCGCGATTTTGTTGGTCATGGGGCCTCGGCGCTGTTGGCTTAGAGGCGTCCCATTGCAGAGGCCACGTCGGCCATGCGGCAGGAGAAGCCCCATTCATTGTCGTACCACGCCAATACCCGAACCATGCGTTTGCCCACAACCTTTGTCTGGTCGGGCGCGAAGATCGAGGAATATTTCGTGTGGTTGAAGTCGATGGAGACTTTGGGCTCGGGGTCGTAGCTGAGCACAGCGCCCATATGGCCCGCGGCGGCTTCGCGGACAATTTCGTTGACGTCATCGGCAGTTACGTCTTTGCCGGCCAGAAAAGTGAGGTCCACGGCGGAGACATTTGGCGTCGGAACCCGCATCGCTGTGCCGTCGAGTTTGCCGGAGAGCTCTGGCAGAACTTCGCCCAGCGCTTTGGCGGCCCCGGTGGAGGTCGGGATCATCGCCATGGCGGCGGCGCGCGCGCGGTAGAGGTCATCGTGGCGGCGGTCCAGCGTCGGCTGGTCGCCGGTATAGCTGTGGATCGTGGTCATGATGCCTTCCTCGATGCCGATGGCGTCATTGAGGACCTTGGCCAACGGGGCGAGGCAATTGGTGGTGCACGACCCGTTGGAGACGACGCCGTGCTCGGGCATGAGCTCGCGGTGATTGACGCCGTAGACGATGGTTTTGTCGACGTTTTTGCCGGGGGCGGAGATCAGCACGCGTTTGGCACCTCGCTCCAGATGCACGGCGGCCTTTTCCTTGGAGTTGAACTTGCCGGTGCATTCCATGACGACGTCGATGCCGGACCAGTCGAGCTCCTCGGGGTTGTAGGTGGAGAAGACCTTCATCGGGCCGCGGCCCAGATCCATTGTGTCGCCAGAGGTTGTGATCTCGCCGGGGAAGCGGCCATGCACAGAGTCGTATTTCAGCAGATGCGCGTTGGTCTCGATTGGGCCGGTGGCGTTGATGGCGACGACCTGGACGTCGTTGCGCGCGCTTTGTGCGATGTGAGCCAAGGTGCAGCGGCCGATGCGGCCAAACCCGTTGATTGCGACTGTTGTGGTCATGATACTCAGTTTCCTCGTTACCCGTAGTGCCCCTGCGCATGGCTATACAGGGTATTGGGTTTTCCGAGAAGTCGGGTTTTTCGTTTTTTCACAGACCGTTAGCGTTAACATGCATAAATTATGTGCGGTTTGTGAACACAATAAAAACTGTTAGCGATAACTGTTTCTAGGGCGCTGCTGGGCCTTGGCAGGTGAGTCGTCTTAGCCCGCGCGGAAGACCAGCGCGCTGCCGTTGAGGCAATGGCGCTTGCCGGCGGGGGCGGGGCCGTCTTCGAAAATATGGCCCAGATGGCTGCCACAGCGACGGCAATGGACCTCTGTGCGGGTGGTGAAGAGGGTGTTGTCAGGCTTGGTGCCAATGGCGTTTTGCAAGGGCGCGGTGAAGCTGGGCCAGCCGGTGCCGCTGTCGAATTTCGTGGCCGAGCTGTAGAGCGGCAGGTCGCATCCGCGGCAGATATAGGTGCCTTTGGCCTTGCTGTTATGCATCGGGCTGAGGAAGGCGTTTTCGGTCTGCTCCTCGCGCATGACGAGATATTGCGTCTCAGTCAGCATGGCGCGCCATTCGGCCTCCGTGCGGGTCACCTCGAACGGGCCTTCGGCGGCGTGGACCCAACCGGGGAGGGTGGCCAGTGAGGCTGCGCTGATCAGAAAATGACGGCGGGATGGGGTGCGCATGGGAGGTTCCTTTGAGGACTGCTTTGGGGGGGATTGGGAGGGGGGCAGGGTGCCACCTCTGCACCTGGGGACAAGGCAGAGGTGGCGGTTGGCAGGGCTTATTTCGGAACGAGGACCGAGTTTACGACGTGGATCACGCCGTTGGACTGGTTCACATCCGCAATCGTGACCCCTGCACCATTGCCGCTTTCGTCGACGATATAGAGCTTGCCGCCCCGTACCGTTGCCGAAAGCGTGTCACCGGAAACGGTCTGAAACTGATAGAAGCCGGTGTCAGAGGCCTTGGCTTTCGCCATCAGCTCTGCGCCCGAAATGTTGCCCGCAACCACATGGGCGGTCAGAACTTTGGTCAACATTTCTTTGTTTTCCGGGGCCAGCAGCGTCTCGACAGTGCCTGCGGGCAGGGCGTCGAAGGCCGCGTTGACGGGGGCGAAGACGGTGAACGGGCCGGGGCTTGCGAGCGTGTCTACGAGACCTGCGGCCTGAACGGCGGCGACCAGCATGGTGTGGTCTTTCGAGTTGACGGCATTCTCAACGATATTCTTGGATTCAAACATCGGCGCTCCGCCAACATCCGGGTTCGCGGCTAGGGCTGCGGTTGCCAGAGCGGCGGCTGCGACGGTCGAAGTGAGAAAAGTTGTGAATTTCATTGGTGGCGTTCCTTCAGGTTATCCCGACCTGAAGTGGCCGGGGATACTGAGAGGAACGAGAAAGTCTCGCGAAGAGTTTCAAACTCTGCGCATTTTATGCGTTCACGAAACCGTGAGCTTTGTGCGGGTTTAGCTGACCTTGGCTTCCAGACTGTCGGCGATGGCCTCGGCGCGGGCGGCGAGCTCGGCCATGCTGTCGGTGACCTGCGGCGGGATCACGGCGACCTCGACCTGCTCGGGCGGGGCGGCTTTGAGGGTTGTCAGCTCGCGGGTCATGCCTTCGATGCGGGCCTCGGCGGCGCGGAGTTCTTCCTCGATGCCAGCGGTCTTGTCGGCCAGCATCAGCCCCGCCATCAGCAGCATCCGGGTTTCAGGCATCCGGCCGATTTGTTCAGCCAGCACGCTGGCCTCGCTGTCCAGGAGCTGGGCGGCGGATTGCAGGAAATGCTCTTCGCCGGTCTGGCAGGCCACCTGAAAGGTGCGGCCGCCAATGTCGATATTTACTTCGGGCATGGGTCAGCCTTCCTTCACGATGGGGGCCAGCTCGGCCATGATGTCGTCCAGCTCGCCCCGGTCGGCGTCGCGCAGGGCGCGCAGATGTTCGAGCTGAGCGTTGGCCCCTGCATCCGCGCTGTCGGCGTCGCCTTGATAGGCGGCATTGGCCTCGCGCAGGGCGTCGTTGTTCTGGCTGAGCGTCTCGATGACATTCTCAAGGCGCTTATTCTCTGTCTCCGTTTGCTCAAGCTTGTCGGCAAGGCGGGAGACCCGCACTTCAAGCCGCTCGATCTGGGCCACGTTCTCGGCGCTGGCGGCGGAAAGCTTTTGATTGGTGGTGCGCTCAATCTCAAGCTCTTCGGCAAGGTCGCTGTCGCCTGAGGGTGCTGCTGTTGGCACGGCTGTTGGCATGTTTGCGGGCTGGTCCAGCCCGTTCTCAACGGACCACGCGATGCGGTCCAGCGCCGCTGTGATACGGCTTTCAAGCTCGGAAATATCTGACATTGCTGTCCCCTGATCGTCTGTTTTGAGGCCGGTTTCGCGCGGATCGAATCGAGAGACCGCGCTTCCTGCCTTTATTTGGGCAAAGCCTACGGAATTTGGCGGCGATTTCAAAGCCCTTGCGGCGGGGTCTTGCCGTAGCGCTTGAACTCAGCGACCACGCTGTTATCACCGCAGCAGTGAAAACGCGGCCCCGATGCGGGCCCAAAAGGGGAAGAACACCGTGGATATTGCCAGCCTTCGCAAAGAGCACCCAGAGCATTGGAACAAGGCCTGCGCGATCCGCGTCCTCACGCTGGACGCAGTGGCCGCCGCCAATTCGGGCCATTCCGGCATGCCGATGGGCATGGCTGACGTCGCCACGGTTCTCTATGAAAAGCACCTGAAATTCGATGCCTCCGCCCCGAACTGGCCAGACCGGGATCGGTTTATCCTGTCGGCGGGGCATGGCTCGATGCTGCTTTATTCGCTGCTGCATCTGACGGGTTACGCAGACATGACGCTGGAGCAGGTGAAAAACTTCCGCCAGCTGGGCTCGATCACGGATGGGCACCCGGAATATGGCCATGCGAGCGGCATTGAGACCACGACCGGGCCGCTGGGTCAGGGCATTGCCAATGCGGTGGGTTTTGCGATGGCCGAGGAGGTGCAGCGCGCGCGGTTTGGCAAGAAGCTGGTGGATCACTACACCTATTGCATCGCGGGCGACGGCTGCCTGATGGAGGGCGTCAGCCACGAGGCCATCGGCATTGCGGGGCGTCACGAGCTGGGCAAGCTGATTGTCTTTTGGGACAATAACAACATCACCATTGACGGCACGGTCGATTTGTCTGACCGCACCAACCAGCCGCAGCGGTTCAAGGCGGCGGGCTGGCATGTGCAGGAAATCGACGGCCATGACCCGGCGGCGATTGATGCCGCGATCGAGAAAGCCAAGAAGACCCGCAAACCCTCGATGATTGCGTGTAAGACGCATATCGCGCTGGGTTCCTCGGCGCAGGATACGTCCAAAGGGCACGGGGCGCTGACCAGCGAGGAGCTGATTGCCGACACGCGCAAGGTGTATGGCTGGACGCATGGGCCGTTTGTCATTCCGGCGGATGTGAAATCCGCATGGGAGGCGATTGGCGCGCGCGGGGCTGCTGCGCGGGATGAGTGGGAGGCGCGTCTGGAAGGCGTCTCCGCCTCGAAACAGGCGAAGTTTGCGCGGGAACAATCGGGGGAGGCGCCGCGGAAATTGTCGGCGACGATCAAGGCGTTGAAAAAGCAGATCTCGGAAACTGCGCCGAAAGTGGCGACGCGCAAAGCCTCCGAGATGGCACTGGAAGTGATCAACCCGATCATGCCGGAGACCTTTGGCGGCTCGGCGGATTTGACCGGGTCTAATAATACGCTGACCTCTGATCTGGGCGTGTTCTCCCCTGAGAACCGCAAGGGCCGCTACATGTATTACGGCGTGCGGGAGCACGGCATGGCGGCGGCGATGAATGGCATGGCTTTGCATGGTGGCACAAGGGCTTATGGCGGGACGTTCATGTGCTTTACCGACTATGCACGCGGCGCGATGCGGCTGTCGGCGCTGATGGGTATTCCGGTGACTTACGTCATGACGCATGACAGCATTGGTTTGGGCGAAGACGGCCCGACGCATCAGCCTGTGGAGCATCTGGCGATGCTGCGCGCGACGCCGAACACGCACGTGTTCCGGCCCTGCGACGCGGTGGAGACGGCGGAGGCCTGGGAATGCGCGATGACGTCCGAGAAGACGCCGTCTGTGCTGGCGCTGTCGCGCCAAGGTCTGCCGACGCTGCGGCTGGAGCATACAACCCGGAACGAGGTGTCGAAGGGCGCTTACGTGCTGGCGGAGGCCGTGGCGAAGCGGCAGGCGATCTTGATGGCCACGGGTTCGGAAGTGTCGGTGGCGATGGAGGCCAAGGCGCTGCTGGAGGCGGACGGTATTGGCTGCCGGGTCGTGTCGATGCCGTGCTGGGAATTGTTCGAAGAACAAGACGAGAAATACCGCCGCAAGGTGTTGCCTGCGGGGCCTGTGCGCGTGGCCGTTGAGGCGGGCATCCGCTTTGGCTGGGACCGCTGGCTCTTTGGGGAGCGGGGCCGCCGCGAGAAGTCGGGCTTTGTCGGCATGCACGGGTTTGGGGCTTCGGCACCGGCGGGGGAGCTCTATGAGCATTTCGGGATCACGGCGCGGAACACAGCCGCGAAAGTGCGTGAACTGCTGAGCTGAAGTATTTGATTTGAGATGAGAAAAGGCCGCTCCGGGTGGGGCGGCCTTTTTTGTTTTGTCATAGGCAGAGAGGGGTGCCTCCCGGCGCATCGCTTTGCGATACGCTTGGTCGCACGAATTCGTAAAACCGGGGCGTTTTACGAATTATGCGCCCTGATCGTATCCGCCGCTTCTTTGTTAAACGCCACGCCGTTTTCTTCCAGCAGCGTGTCCAGCTCGCCCGACAGGGTCATCTCTGTGATGATGTCGCAGCCGCCGACGAATTCGCCTTTGACATAAAGCTGCGGGATGGTGGGCCAGTCGGAATAGTCTTTGATGCCCGCGCGGATCGCCTCGTCGGCCAGCACGTTCACGTCGGTGTATTCGACGCCCATATAGTTCAGCACGCCCGCGACTTTCGACGAAAAGCCGCATTGCGGCATCTGCGAGGTGCCCTTCATGAACAGCACCACGTCATTGGCGGTGACGGTCTCTTTGATCTGGGTGTTTGCGTCGGTCATGTCTTACTCCGGTATTTTGGTTGTGAGGCCCAGCGCGTGGATTTCGCCGCTGTCTACCTTGTCTTTGATGGCCGCCATGACGGCGCGTTGTTGTTGGACGCGGTTTTGGCCGCGGAAGCTTTCGTCGATGACCAGACCGGTGAAATGCACACCGTCCGCGCCGTCCACTTTGATGGTGGCGTCGGGGAAGCTGGCGCGGATCAGGTCTTCGACCTCTTGTGCGGTGATGGCCATGGTGTCGTCCTTGTTTAGCTTAACGTAGGAAGCGGGAGGGCAGGTGGCAAGTGCGGCCTAGCCGACGGCGTTGGCAAAGCTGCTGCGATAGAGCGTTGAGAGGTCTTTCAGAGGGGCCGTGTCACCGCCGAAATTGACGCTGTCGCCGGTGAAGTGCCCCACTTCGGTGAGCAGGGCCATGCCGTCGGCGGCTTGCAGCAGGGCTTTGGCGTGGCCGGGCGTGCAGGCGATGAGGTAGCGGGCTTGGTCCTCGCCGAAGAGCGCCTCGGTGCTGTCGGCCTCAAGGGTGACGCCTACGCCTGCGGCGTCGGCCAGCTCGAACGCGGCAAGGGCAAGCCCGCCATCGGCCAGATCCGTGCAGCAGTCGATCAATTCGCGATGTTTGCGGATGAAGTCGCCGTTCCATTTTTCGGCGTCCAGATCCACGGCGGGCGCGTCGCCCTCTTCGCGGTGGAAGGCTTCCGACAGCAGGGCGGATTGGCCCAAATGTGTGCCTTCATCGCCGAGAAGCAGCGCGACGTAGCCCTCTTTCACCTGTCCTGCGATGATCTGGTCGGTGTGTTCAATCAGGCCGACCGCGCCGATGGTGGGGGTGGGCAGGATGCCGGAGCCGTCGGTTTCATTATAGAGGGAGACGTTGCCCGACACGATGGGCATGTCCAGCGCGGCCACGGCTTCGCCGATGCCTTTGATTGCGCCGACAAATTGTCCCATGATCTCCGGCTTTTCGGGGTTGCCGAAATTCATATTGTCGGTGGTGGCCAAGGGCGTGGCCCCTGAGGCGGTCAGGTTGCGGTAGGCCTCGGCCACGGCCTGTTTGCCGCCTTCAAACGGGTTGGCTTTGACGTAACGGGGCGTCACGTCCGAGGTGAAAGCCAGCGCCTTGTCGGTGCCGTGGACGCGGATGATGCCAGAGCCTGCACCCGGAATTTGCACCGTGTCGGCCATGACCTGGCTGTCATATTGCTCCCACACCCAGTGCTTGCGGGCGTAGTTGGGCGAGGTGATCAGGGCTTTCAGGCCCTGTATCGGCGTGATGTCTAGCGTGTCCGTGAACGGCGTGGCTTTCGGGGTTGGGACCCAAGGGCGGTCATATTCGGGGGCGGAGGAGGCCAGTTTCGACAAGGGCAGATCGGCCATGACGGCGCCATTGTGCACGATTAGGAAACGATCCTCCTCGATTGTTTCCCCTACGATGGCGAAGTCGAGATCCCATTTGACGAAGACGGCGCGGGCCTCGGCCTCCAGCGCGGGGTTGAGGACCATGAGCATGCGTTCCTGGCTCTCGCTGAGCATCATCTCATAGGCGGTCATGTTCTCTTCGCGCTGCGGCACGTCTTCGAGGTTTAGCTTGACGCCCAAGCCGCCCTTGTCGCCCATTTCCACGGCGGAGCAGGTCAGGCCCGCGGCCCCCATATCCTGAATGGAGATCACCGCGCCGGTCTGCATCAGCTCCAGCGTGGCTTCCATCAGGCGTTTTTCAGTAAACGGATCGCCGACTTGCACGGTGGGGCGTTTGTCCTCGATTGTGTCGTCGAATTCCGCGCTGGCCATGGTGGCACCGCCGACGCCGTCGCGGCCCGTCTTGGCCCCGAGATAAACCACAGGCATGCCGATGCCGGAGGCGGCGGAGTAGAAGATTTTATCCGCATCCGCGAGCCCCGCGGCGAAGGCGTTGACGAGACAATTGCCGTTATAAGCCGCGTGGAACCGCACCTCGCCGCCCACGGTGGGTACGCCGAAGCAATTGCCGTAGCCGCCGACGCCCGCGACGACGCCAGAGACAAGTTGTTTGGTTTTCGGATGGCTTGGCTCGCCGAAGCTGAGGGAATTCATCGCCGCGATCGGGCGCGCGCCCATGGTGAAGACGTCGCGCAGGATGCCGCCGACGCCGGTGGCGGCCCCTTGGTAGGGCTCGATGTAGGAGGGGTGGTTGTGGCTTTCCATTTTGAAGATGACCGCCTGGCCGTCGCCGATATCGACCACGCCCGCGTTTTCGCCGGGGCCGCAGATCACTTGCGGGCCTTCGGTGGGCAGGGTGCGGAGCCATTTCTTGGAGGATTTGTAGGAGCAATGCTCGTTCCACATGGCGGAGAAGATGCCCAGCTCGGTGAAGGTCGGCTCGCGGCCGATGATGCTGAGCAGGTTTTCGTATTCGTCAGGCGAGAGGCCGTGCGATGCGATCAGGTCTTCGGTGATTGCAGGGTCCTGCATGGCGTCTTCCCCCAAAGGTAGCGTGGCATTGGGGGTGTCATATGACAGCCGCGCACGGGGGGAAAGAGGGCAGGTGTGGAATGGGGGGATTTCGCGGGCTGCGGATCTGGTTTGCGCAAAAAAAAGGCCGAGCGCTAAGCTCGGCCAAAGTCCAACAGGGAGGTGAGGACAGCATCGCTGGCCTCGAGACAGAATTATGTCTTCGAATGCATCCAATCAAGAAACTTTGCCGAAAATCTGGGCATACCCGATATGCGTTTTGTGCATAGCTGCGCAATATTTGAGCGACTTAGGAGGTTTGCGCGCGTTTCCTTTGCAGATTGATTTCGCCGACCACGAAGTCGCGGAAGGCCGAGATTCGTTTGGAATGGCGCAGCTCTTCCGGGTAGGCCAAGAACACCGGCACGTCATTTGATTCCACATCCGGCAGCACACGGACCAGATTTGGGTCATCAATCGCCACGTAGTCGGGCAGGATCGCGACGCCCAGATGATTGTGCACCGCCTGCAGACAGCCAAAGTAATTGTTCACCGTCAGCAGGTTTGGCAGATCGTAGCTTAACAGCTCGCGCACCAGCATGGCCCCGGCGCTGACCTGCTCGGAGCGGGTGTTCTGGCAGATCAGGCGGTGGTCGCGCAGGTCTTCCATGCGCGCCGGAGCCTCGTGTTTTTCGAGATATTGCGGCGATGCGAAGAGCTGCATCTGCACCGTCATCAGCTTTTTGCGGACCAGATCGGCCTGGCTGGGCTCTTTCATGCGGATGGCGACATCGGCCTCGCGCATGGGCAGGTCGAGCACGCGCTCATCAAGCATCAGGTCGATGTTGAGATCGGGGTATTCGTCATAGAGCTTGGACAGGCGGGGGGCGAGCCAGAGCGAGCCGAAGCCGAATGTGGTGGTGACGCGGAGTTCGCCGAAAACCTCCTCCTCGCTGTCGCGGATGCGGGCGGAGGCGGCGTCAAGCCGTTTGGTGATGGAGCGGGTGGCGTCGAACAGCAGCTCGCCCTGTTCGGTGAGAATCAGGCCGCGCGCATGGCGGTGAAACAGGATCGTGTTGAGCGATTCCTCAAGCGCGCGGACCTGCCGCGACACGGCAGATTGCGACAGATGCAGCGTTTCGCCTGCATGGGTCAAAGACCCTGCATCGGCGACCGCGTGAAATATCCTGAGCTTGTCCCAATCCATGGCGTTACTACTATGACCCAAATGGTTTTCTTTGCGATACATCTCTACCTCGCCGCACTGCGGCGCGTAATCAAGGTATTTCTCACAAATTATTGCTTGGTAGGTCAGCAATTATGACCTAAGCTTCGTGCTAAGCTGATAGCTTCTAGGGAGGGATCATGACGCTACAGGATATTTCGCTGACCGACCGGTTTGATCTGGAAAAGTCACCCGTTTTGTTGAACGGCACGCAGGCATTGGTGCGGTTGATGTTGATGCAGCGCGCGCGGGATGCGGCGGCGGGGCTGAACACGGCGGGGCTGGTGACGGGGTATCGCGGCTCTCCGGTGGGGGCGGTGGATATGCAGATGGCGCGGGCCTCCAAGCTGCTGGAGGCAGCTGAGGTGACGTTTCAGCCCGGATTGAACGAGGATTTGGCCGCAACCGCGCTTTGGGGCACGCAACAGGCCGAGCTGCGTGGCGAGGGGCGCTATGATGGCGTCTTCGGGCTGTGGTATGGCAAGGGGCCGGGCGTGGATCGCTCCGGCGACGTGATGCGGCATGCCAATTTCGCGGGCACCTCCGCGCATGGGGGCGTGTTGTTTTGTATGGGGGATGACCATACGGGCGAAAGCTCGACCACGTGTCACCAATCTGATTTTGCGGCGATGGATGCGCATATTCCGGTGCTCTCGCCCGCAGGCGTGCAGGAAATCATTGATTACGGCCTCTATGGGATCGCCATGTCGCGCTATAGCGGGCTTTGGAGCGGGCTGAAGCTGATGAAGGACACGGTGGAGGCGACCTCCGTGGTCAATACCCGCGTCCCGACCGAGCCGCATGTGATCCCGGAGTTCGACCTGCCGCCCGGTGGTTTGAACATTCGATTGAACGACCACTGGATCGCGCAGGAAGATCGGCTGATCAATTACAAACGCCACGCGGCGGAGGCGTTTTCGCATGCCAATAAGATGGACCGCCGCATCTGGGGGCGTCCGGGGGCGAAGATCGGTTTCGTGGCAGCGGGCAAGAACTGGCTCGACCTGACCCATGCGCTTGGGCTGCTCAATATTGACGGTCCCCGCGCCGAAGAGCTGGGGCTGACGACCTATAAGATCGGGCAGACCTGGCCGCTGGATATGCGCGGGTTTCAGGACTGGGCCGAGGGGCTCGACCTGATCATTGTCGTCGAGGAAAAGCGCAAGCTGATCGAGGTGCAGATCAAGGAAGCCATTTTCGATGACCGCCGCAGGCGCAGGGTTTACGGCCATAAGAACACCGTCACGGGCGAGGTCCTGTTTCCTGCGCATTACGCGCTTGAACCTGTTGATATTGCTCAGAAACTAGGAGGCATCCTGATCGCAGAGGGCCGCGATACCGACGATATTCGTGCGGGGCTGCGCCTGATTGACGAGGTGAACGGGGCCGATAATGCCGAAGATATCGCAGCACGGCTTCCGTATTTCTGCTCTGGCTGCCCGCATAACACGTCAACCAAACTGCCCGATGGCGCGCGCGCCTATGCCGGGATTGGCTGCCACACGATGGCGATGTGGATGGACCGGGAGACGTCGAGCTACACCCATATGGGGGCGGAGGGGACCACGTGGGTGGGCGAAAGCCTGTTCTCCAAACGGGACCATATTTTCCAGAACCTTGGGGACGGAACCTATAACCATTCCGGCCTTCTCGCGATCCGCGCGGCGGTCTCGGCGGGGACGAATATCACCTATAAAATCCTGTTCAATGACGCCGTGGCGATGACCGGTGGACAGACCCATGAGGCGGGGCTGTCGCCGGACCGCATCGCGCGGGAAATCCGGGCACAGGGCGTGCAGCATATCGACGTCGTGTTCGATGAAAAAGAAGAGCCGCTGCGCGACGGGTTTCCGGCTGACATCGGGTGGTATCCGCGCGCGGAGCTGCCTTCGGTTCAGGAGAAGATACAGGCGGTCAAAGGTGTCTCCGCGATTATCTATGTGCAAACCTGCGCGGCTGAGAAACGCCGCAAGCGCAAGCGCAAACAATTCCCGGACCCCGACACGCGCGTCTTTATCAACACTGATATCTGCGAGGGCTGCGGCGATTGCGGGGTGCAGTCGAACTGCGTGTCCATCGTGCCGGTGGAGACGGAGCTGGGCCGCAAACGCGCGATTGACCAGTCGTCCTGCAACAAGGATTTCAGCTGCGTCAACGGGTTCTGCCCGTCTTTCGTCACGGTGCAAGGCGCTCAGATCAAGAAAACGGCGGCGGTGGAATTTGAGTTGCCTGACCTACCGGAGCCTGAATTGCCTGCGATCAACGGCACCCATAATGTGGTGATCACCGGCGTGGGCGGCACGGGGGTTGTGACCATTGGCGCGGTGCTGGCGATGGCGGCGCATCTCGATGGCAAAGGTGCCGGCATGATGGAGATGGCGGGGCTCGCCCAAAAGGGCGGTGCCGTGCATATCCATTGCCGTCTGGCGAACAGGCCTGAGGATATTTCCGCCATCCGCGTGGCGACGGGCGAGGCCGATGCGCTGATCGGCGGCGATCTGGTGGTGAGTGCCGGGGCCAAGATGCTTGGGCTGCTGAAACCGGGCTCTGCGGGGGCTGTGGTGAACGCGCATGAGATCATCACGGGCGATTTCACGCGGGACACGGAATTTTTCATACCTTCCGATAGGTTGCAGCTGTCTCTTGAAGCGAAATTGCAGGATCGTCTGGACGTGTTTGACGCGTCTGAATTGGCCAAAGTGCTGATGGGCGACTCGATCTATTCCAACATGATGATCTTTGGGGCCGCGTGGCAGCGCGGGCTGATCCCGGTGGGCTACGACGCGATTGCGCGCGCGATTGAGCTGAACGGGGCCGCACCGGAGCGCAACATCCGCGCCTTTGAGCTGGGCCGCTGGGCGGTGCTGCATCAGGAACATGCGGGCGTGATGATGGAAAGCAAGGTGGTGAGCCTGCCCAAGAGTTTGGCCGAGAAGATTGCCTTCCGGGCGGATCATCTGGTGGCCTATCAAGGCAAGGGGCTGGCCCGCAAATACCGCAAGGCGCTGGAGCGAATCGAGGACGCGAGGCTTAGGGAAGCCGTGGCAAGGGGCTACCATAAGCTGTTGTCCTACAAGGATGAATATGAGGTGGCCCGGCTGCATCTGGACAGCGAGGCCAAGGCGCGGGAGGCGTTTGAGGGGGAGGTGAAGCTGACCTACCATCTGGCGCCTCCGCTTGTCTCAAAGATGGGCGCGAACGGGCGTCCGGTGAAGAAGGAATATGGCGCGGGCATGCAGCGCGGGTTCCGGCTGCTGGCGCGGATGAAACGGCTCAGGGGCACGCCGCTCGATGTGTTTGGCTACAGCGCTGAGCGCAAGATGGAGCGGGCGTTGATCAAGCAGTATCAGGCGGATTTGCCGAAGATGATGGCGGCCAGCAATGTCGATGCCGCGATTGCTCTGGCGGAGCTGCCGTTGCAGGTCCGGGGTTTTGGCCCGGTGAAAGAGGCCAATGAGCGCGCGGCGGCGAAGCGGCGGGAAGAGCTGCTGGCGATGCTGAACCAAGAGGCCGCGAAACAGGCGGCGGAATAGGGCTCAGGCTTTGCGGATCAGGCCTTGCGGATCAGATAGGTTTGCGCAGGGCCATCATCCGATTGGCTGAGCAGCGTGTGGCCGGCCTCCGCGCAGAAATGCGGGACGTCGATGACGGCTGCGGGGTCGTCTGCGAGCACTTTCAGCACCTCGCCGGAGGCTAGCCCTTGCAGCCGTTTGCGGGCCTTCAAAACGGGCAGGGGGCATAGCAGCCCTGTGGCGTCCAATGTCTCGGCGATGTCCATGATTGTGATGTAGGGGGCACGGGGGGCCGTGTCCAGCGCGGGGCTCCTTACTTTTGCCCGGATCAAGCGCTAGGCTCGCCCCATGGCGAGTTCGCAGGATCAGGTACAGGTGCGCAGGCGGCGGGTGTTTTACATTCCCGGCTATGACCCGTTCCATCCGCGCCGCTACCGCGAGCTGTACCGCACTGAAAGCGCGGCGCAGGCCGCGATCAGTGGCTATGAAATCTCGCAAAGCGCCAAGGAGGCGGGCGACGGGTTCGGCTGGGACGTGGCCGCAGAGATCGACGGCGTGGCGGTCGCGGCCGAGATGGAGGTTCTGGTCTGGTCGGACATTGTGCGCGACTCCATGGCCACGGGAATTTTTGCGACCTATGTGCAGCTGCTGCGGACGGCGTGGATTTACATCTCCTCCGGCGCGCTGTGGCGGCTGATGTTGTTGCGCAAAGGGCCGGTGATTGCGGCGCTCTACCCGGTGGTCGTGTTGCTGGGGCAGTTGGGGCTGGCGGTCTTGGCAGGCGTGCTGGCGAGCCGGTTGGTTTTGGGCCTGATGGGGCTGGGTTTTGCCGTGCCCGGCTGGCTGGGCTGGGCGGTGTTTCTGGGCTGCCTGTTTGTTTTGGGCGGCGCGGTGTTGCGCTGGTTCAAGGCGCGCGACAACAAGATTTACGCGCATTATCTGATGCATGATTACGCCTATTCGGCGCAGTTGAAGGGCGCGTACCCGCCCGCTTTGGAGGCGCGCATGGCCGCGTTTGGGGAGCGGATTGCGCAGGCTTTGGCGCAGGATGTGGAGGAGGTTCTGGTGGTCGGCCATTCGTCGGGCGCGCATCTGGCGGTGTCGGTGCTGGCGGACTTGATCCGCGCGGGGCGGGTGGCTGACGGCGGGCCTCAACTGGCGTTTTTGTCACTGGGGCAGGTGGTGCCGATGGTGTCGTTCTTGCCCGACGCGCAGCGGTTGCGGCGCGATTTGCATTTCCTGTCGGCCTCCGAGCATGTGACATGGGTGGATGTGACTGCGCCCGGCGATGGCTGCGCCTTTGCGCTGTGTGACCCTGTGTCGGTGAGCGGGGTGGAGCCGTCGGATAAGCGCTGGCCATTGGTGTTTTCCGCCGCCTTCACGCAGACCCTGTCGGAAGAGACGTGGAAAGCCTTGAGGTGGCGGTTCTTTCGGTTGCATTTTCAGTATCTGTGCGCGTTCGACCGGCCCAAGGATTACGATTATTTCCAGATCACGGCGGGGCCTGTGAGCTTGGCGGCGCGCTATGCGGACAGGCCTCCGTCAAAGTCGCGGATTGATGTGGCGGTGTCGCGGCATGTCTCGATGGCGGCCTGAGATGAGACCGCCCAAGCCTGAAGCTCGGCCCGAGAGGGTGTCGTTTCTGCGTTATCTGCGGCTGTTTCGGCGCGACATCCTGTCGGCGCAACCGGCCAAGCTATATGGCGCGTGGATGGCGGAGTTCAAGACGCCGTTTTTCCGCAGCTTTCTGGTCAATGACCCGAAGCTGGTGCGTGAAGTGCTGAACGTGCGGCCAGAGGATTTTCCGAAGTCTGACCGGATCAGCGAGGGGCTGCGGCCTTTGCTGGGAAACTCGGTTTTTGTGACCAATGGCGCGGAGTGGGAGCGGCAGCGGCGCATCATCGACCCGGCCTTTGAGGGCGGACGGCTGCGCGACACGTTTCCGGCCATGTGGGCCGCTGGGGAACAGGCGGTGGCGCGGATGGAAGAAGGGCGCGTTGAGGTCGAGCAAGCGGCCAGCTTTGCGGCGGCTGACGTGATCTTTCGCACGCTGTTTTCGATCCCGATTGAGGATAAGGTGGCGGGGGAGGTGTTCACGAGGTTTCGCGACTATCAGCGCAGCCAGCCGCTGTTGAACCTCGCGGCCTTCGTGCCTTTGCCCGGCTGGATGCCTCGGGTGTTTCGGCCCAAGACGCGGGCGGCGGCGCGGGCCATTCGGGGGCTGATCACCGGGCTGACCCGTGCGCGGATGGCGGCGATAGAGGCGGGGAGTGCCCCTGATGATCTGGCGACCAAGATCATGACCACGCCGGACCCCGAAACGGGAGAGCTGTTCACCGCAGATGAGATGGTTGATCAGGTCGCGATCTTCTTTTTGGCGGGGCATGAGACGAGTGCATCGGCACTGTCATGGGCTCTCTATTTGCTGGCCATGTCGCCGCAGTGGCAGGCGCGCGTGGCGGCTGAGGCTGTCGCATTGGAAGCGGGGCCGGACGTGGCGGTGATGGGCAAGCTGCGCGTCAGCCGGGACGTGTTTCGCGAGGCGCTGCGGCTTTACCCGCCGGTGCCGATGATGGTGCGGGAGGCGGGGTGTCCGGAGGAATTTCGGGGGCGTCGCGTCGAGACAGGCGCGATGGTGGTGGTCTCGCCCTGGCATTTGCATCGGCATGAAAGGCTTTGGGACAACCCGGACGGGTTTGACCCTGCCCGTTGGGAGACGGAAAACGGAAAGACCTGCGCGCGGGATGCTTTTATCCCGTTTTCATCGGGCGCGCGGGTGTGCCCCGGCGCAGGGTTTGCGATGTTTGAGGGGCCGCTTTTGCTGTCGATGCTGGTGCGGGCCTTTCGGTTTGAAGTGATTGACGGCGCAGAGCCGGTGCCGCAGGCGCATTTGACGGTGCGGGCGAAGGACGGGATTTGGTTGAGGGTGACGAGACGTGAAACGGATTGAGGCGGCGGTGGGCCGGGTGCTGTTTTTCGCGCCGCCCACATGGGGTGCGATTTCGCTGATGCTGGCCCTGGGCGTCAGCTTGGTGGCTTTTGGCAATCTGGACCGGGTGTTCTGGACGCTGACCTCTAACGGGGCGCAGGTGCCGGGGATTGTGCTGGATGTGCGCTCTTACCGGCAGCCGGAGACGGAGTATCAGGCCTATGTGCCGCGTGTCGCGTTCCGGGATCCGTCGGGCAAGATACGGATTATGGAGACGCAGCGCGGCTCTGTGCATTACGACCTTCTGCCGGAGCAGACGGTGCTGGTGGCGTGGGAGCCGGGCGCGGAGACGGTGGCGATTGATGTGCCGTTTCGCCGCGAGACGGTGACGTCAGTGATTATGTCGCTGGTGACGGCTCTGGGGCTGACCTTCTGGCTGGGCGCGATCTGGCTGCTGCTGCGCCGGGTGTCAGGGCGCGGCGCGCGATTGCAGGTCGGCCAGCACGAATAGCCTGATGGCGGAGGCGAGCCCCAGATCGGGGCCGCGCGCGGCGTCGATTTCGGCGGCGAGGTCATTGATGGGTCGGCTTTGCGCGGCGGCGATAGCGCGGAACTCCGCCCAGAACGCGTCTTCCAGCGACACGCTGGTGCGGTGGCCTTTCAGTGTGAGGGAGCGTTTCTTGGGGCGGCTCATTCGAACTCGTGCTGGTCCAGATTTTTGCGCACCTGCTCCAGCTTGGCCGCCTCGCGCAGCTTTTGCGCCTTGGTGCGGCCAAATTTGACGGCGTTCTGATCCGCGCGGGCCTTGTCCTCGGCGCGCGCTTTGTCTTTGCGATACTGGTTCAGGTTGACCGGTTTTATGTCTGGCTTCATTTCGGGCCAATCATGTCCTTGGGCTGGACGACCCGGTCAAAGGTCTCCGCATCGACAAGGCCCAGCGCGATGGCTTCCTCCTTGAGGGTGGTGCCGTTCTTGTGGGCGGTCTTGGCGACTTTCGTGGCGTTGTCATAGCCAATGGTCGGCGCGAGTGCGGTGACCAGCATCAGCGATTCCTTCATCAGCTTGTCGATCCGTTCGATATTGGCCTGCGTGCCCACGACCATATTGTCGGTGAAGCTGCCCGCAGCGTCGCCCAGCAGCTGCATGGATTGCAGCACGTTGTAGCTCATCATCGGGTTGTAGACGTTCAGCTCGAAATGCCCCTGCGATCCGGCCATGCCGACGGCGGCGTCATTGCCCATGACATGGACGCAGACCATGGTCAGCGCTTCGGCCTGTGTGGGGTTGACCTTGCCGGGCATGATCGACGAGCCGGGCTCGTTTTCGGGCAGGATCAGCTCGCCCAGACCGGAGCGGGGGCCGGAGCCCAAGAGGCGCATGTCATTGGCGATCTTGAACATGGAGGCGGCGGCGGTTTTCAGCGCGCCGGAGAACATGACCATTGCGTCATGGGCGGCCAGCGCCTCGAATTTGTTGGGGGCGGTGACAAAAGGCAGGTCGGTGATAGCGGCGATCTCAGATGCAACTTTCTCCGCGAAGCCCTTGCGGGTGTTGAGCCCGGTGCCGACGGCGGTGCCGCCTTGGGCCAGCTCGTAGATATCGGGCAGACACATTTCCACGCGCTCGATGGCTTTGGCCATTTGATGCGCGTAGCCGCCGAATTCCTGTCCCAAAGTCAGAGGTGTGGCGTCTTGCGTATGGGTGCGGCCGATCTTGATGATGTCTTTGAATTCTTCCGACTTGGCCATAAGGGCTGCGTGCAGCTTGCGCAGGCCGGGCAAGAGCGTGTCGCGGGCCATCATGCCGATGCCGACATGCATCGCGGTGGGGAAGGTGTCGTTGGAGGATTGCCCCATATTGCAGTGGTCATTGGGGTGCACGGGGGTTTTGGAGCCCATCTCGCCGCCCATCATCTCGATGGCGCGGTTCGAGATCACTTCGTTCGCGTTCATATTGGATTGCGTGCCAGAGCCGGTTTGCCAGACGACCAGCGGGAAGTTGTCGTCAAACTTGCCGTCGATCACCTCTTGGGCGGCGGCTTGAATGTGCGGCGCTAGCTCCGCGTCGAGGTCGCCGAATTCGAGGTTCACGGTGGCGGCGGCCTTCTTGATGACGCCAAGCGCGCGGATGATGGCCACGGGTTGGCGCTCCCAACCAATCGGGAAATTCATGATCGAGCGCTGCGTTTGCGCGCCCCAATACTTGTCGGAGGGGACCTCCAACGGGCCAAAGCTGTCAGTCTCGGTGCGGAAAGTCTCGCTCATGAAAGGGTGTCCTGCTGGCAAATGTTCACTGCCCAAAAGCTATAAGGCGCGGGCGGCGGCATGACAACATGAGCCAAGATTTTCAGAGGATGTGCCGGGTTTTCAGGATTTGCGGAAGCTGTCGAGGCTGACCACATCGGCCTTGGTCGCAGAGTCATTGGCCGTGTCTTTGGCCGCGTCTGATTTGCGGGCTGATTTGCGTGCCGGTTTGGGGGCGGCTTTGGGTTCGAATTCGGGCTCAAACTCCGCTTCGAACTCCGCTTCGAATTCTGGCAGCTCGTCTTTTGCCAAATCCACCACGTCATGCAGCTCGGGCAGCTCCTCCTCGTCGCTGTCATGGCTTTCAAAGCGCAGGCCGAATTCCACCGACGGATCCACGAAGGTGCGCAGGGCGTCGAAAGGGACTTTCAAAGGCTCCGGGCTGTCGCCGAAATTCAGCGTGATCTGGAAGCCGTCTTCACCCACAAACAGCGCGTCATACCAGTTTTGAATGACGATGGTGATTTCCTCGGGGTAGCGGTCAAACAGCCAGTCGGCCATTTCCACATCCGGGTGCTGGGTGTCGTAGGTGATGAAGAAATGATGCGCTCCGGGCAGTCCGTGATCGGCCACATCCTGAAGCACGCCCTTGATCAGGCTGCGCATCGCGTGATGCATCTTCTTGCCGTAGTCGATTGTGTCAGGCATGGGCATTGGTTTCCCCGGTGTCCTTTGGGTCAAGCATAGGGGATTTTGGGCGGAGGAAAAGGGGGGATTAGAGTACCCCGGTGATTGCAAGTGTGGCCCAGCCCGCCGCCCCGCCAAGCGCCAGCACCGTGATCAGGTTCATGTGGCGCATAAGGAGCGCGTATCCGGCGGCGATGGCCAGCAGCACGGGGGTGAGGTGGATGGAGCTGGGGTCGGGGAGCAACAGGGTACCAAAGGCCAAGGGGATGGGGGTGAGCGTGGTGAAAAAGAGGTTCAGCGCGAACCAGAGCGTGAGGTTGAGGATCACGCCGACCACGGCGGCGGTGATGGCGGCAAGGGCGCTTGCAAGGCGGGGGCGGCTGGCCAACCAGTCGATATAGGGCGCGCCTGCGAAGATCCACAAAAAGCACGGCGCGAAGGTGACCCAGAGCGTGACAGCACCTGCGAGAAGGGCAAGGCTTATGCCGCCCTCGCGGTAGCCTGCCAGGATGGCAACGAACTCCGTCACCAAGATCAGCGGGCCGGGGGTGGTTTCGGCCAAGCCCAGCGCGTCCATCATCTGCGCCGTGGTGAGCCAGCCCAGGTCGCCGACGACGGCTTGGGTCATATAGGCCAGCACCGCGTAGGCGCCGCCGAAGGTGACCAGCGCCAGTTTGGAGAAGAACAGCCCGAGCGGGCCGAGGAAATCGGGGTCCGCAGCATAGATCGCGACGAGGGGGAGGAGCCAGATTGCGGCCCAAAGCGCTGCGGTTGTTAGCGTTTGGCGCAGCGGCACGGGAGGCGCGTGCTCAGAGGGCGTGTCTGAGGAGAGCGTCGCGCCGATCAGGCCAGCGGCCAGAATGATCAGCGGAAAGGGCACGGAGAAGATGTAGATCGCCACAAAGGCAGCGGCGGCGAGGGCCCAGTGGCCGGGGCGGTGCAGCGCACGTTTGGAGAGCTTCAGCAACGCTTCGATGACGATGACGACCACCACGGCCTTGATGCCGAGGAAGACCGATTGCACCCAATCCAGCCCGCCAATGGCGGCGTAGGACAATGCGAGCGCGAGGATGACGAGCGCGCCGGGGAGGACGAAGAGGAGGCCCGCGAGAAGGCCTCCGGGCACGCCTTTCAGCCGCCAGCCCGCATAGGTGGCCAACTGCATTGCCTCGGGGCCGGGCAGGAGCATGCAAAAGCTGAGCGCGCGCAGGAATTGCTGCTCGGTGAGCCAGGGGCGCTCCTCGACCAGCTCCTTGTGCATGAGCGCGATTTGCGCGGCGGGACCGCCGAAGGACAGCAGGCCGATGCGGCCAAAAATGCGGAACAACTCGGTATGGGTCATGTGGATGGCGCGTCGTCATGGGTTTCGCCTTGACCGTCGCGGGCCCAGCGGTAGAGCGCGTCATAGAGCGGCAGGCCGGCATCTAACTGCGCTTGGTCATCCTTATAGGCGCGGCTGAGGCCGATGCTGATGGCCAGAAGGCCAGCGGCCTCTGGTGCGAGGTCATGGCGGTTGGTGTCGGCGGCGCGGATCACTGTTGCGAGCCTGCGGAGCGGCTCTGTGTCGAGGCCGAAAAGGTCAAGCATCCGGTCGAATGTGCAGGCCTCGCCGTGATGGCAGAAGGGCGGGATTTCGGTATCAAAAGGTGTTGCGTCGAATTTCTCTGCGACCAGCGCGACGTCTGAAGGCGCGACAAACAGAAACTGCGCTGCGGGGTTGACGAAGCGGCGGATCAGCCATGGGCAGGCGATGCGGTCGATCTTGGGGCGGTGGCGCGTCACCCAGCGGTGGGAGGTGGGCAGGTTTACGTGAGGTATGCGTGGCAAACCACTGTCACGCCATGCAAAGTTGCCGCCTTCAAGGTTCTCTGCGTGGATGCTGTGGCTGGCCAAAAGCGCCGCGCTGCCGCGGCTGAGCTTCTTGCCTTGCTGGCAGATGGTGACGACATGGGTGCCCTTGAGGGTCGGAGCGAGCTCCTCGATCCGGGTGTGGGGCCAGCGGCGCGCGGTGGGGATCAGATGCGGGTCAGCGTTGAAGTCTTCGTCTATGGAGACGTCGATGATCTGCGGCGCGTCGGGCGTGCCGATCAGCCGCATAAGCTGCGTGGAGGAAATTTCGGTAAAGCCAGGCATGGATGCACCCCTATGATGGTCAGTCTTGGTGGGATGCGAAACTTGGGCTGACGCCTCACGGGGTATTCGCGCGACCCCATGGGGCATAGTTAACGACGTGTGGGTGGCGTGGTCAAGTGAGGTGCTAAGTGTTTGATTTTACGTCCTCAATATAGGGGCAGCCATGGGCGATGTTGCTGTCTTCGGGGGCCTGGTCGCGGCGCTCGTTGAGACCGTAGTCGCGGATGACGGAGCCGATGCGCAGGCGATAGCCGGAAAACAGGCCCTCGCGGCCCGCTTTCTGGACAGCGCGGTGTTCGGCCAGGGTGCGCCAGTTGGCCAATGCCTCTTCGTCGCGAAAGAAGGAGAGCGAGATCATTTTCTCGGGGTTGGTGATGGATTGGAATCGCTCCACAGAGATGAAGCCGTCGACCTGTTCCAGCAGCGGACGCATCTGAGCTGCGAGCTGTAAGTAGTTGTCTTGTTTGCCTTTTGCGGGTTCAACTTCGAACATAACGGCGATCATTTGGGCTCTCCATGTGGTGTGGAGGCGAGTTTCAGGAATGTGCGGTCCTCGCGCAAGATGAAGTTTTCGGATTGGGCGAATGCGTAGTTTTCGCGGCCTAAGGGATCAGCGGCGAGGCGGGCGCGGTAGGTCTCATATGCGGCCAGTGAGGGGATGTTGTAGATGCCATAGGCCAGCGTTGAGGAGCCCTCATGCGGGGCGTAATAGCCGATCAGCTCGGCCCCGTTGCGCGGGATCGCTTGGCCCCAGTTTTGGGCGTATTGTACAAATTGGGGCAACTTTCTTGGGTCGATCTGGTAGCGGATGATGCAGGTCAGCATGGGTCTCTCCTGTGAATATGGGAGTGTTTTAGCCGCTGACATGCTGTCGATGCTTCGGTTCGAGCCGAACTATGGGAGCTTGCATATGGCCGGGTTTCCGTGCATGGTTCGGTTGAGATCGAACTATGGAGGCGAAGATGAAAGACGGACCAGATATCTCCCGCGTGGCGGCGCTGATCGGTGATCCGGGACGCGCCAACATGCTGGCGGCTTTGATGAGCGGCAAGGCCCTGACGGCCGGAGAATTGGCGGCGGAGGCGGGGGTCAGCTCGCAGACGGCTTCGGCACATTTGCAGGGGCTGGAGGCAGGCAAGCTGATCGTGCGGACCAAACAAGGCAGGCACCATTATTTCAAACTGGCCAGCGATGATGTGGCGGGCGTGTTGGAGGCGTTGATGGGGCTGGCGGCCAAGACGGGGCAGTTGCGCACCCGGACCGGGCCACGCGACGCGGAGCTGCGTTTGGCGCGGGTCTGTTACAACCATTTGGCGGGCGACATGGGGGTCGCGCTGTTTGACGGGATGATGGCGCGCGGGTTCTTGCATGTGAAAGCTGATGAGCTGGCACTGACGGCGGCGGGTTACAAGAAAATGGCAGCGCTGGGCATTGAGGTGGAGGGCAAGAGCCGTGCGCCCCTGTGCCGGGAATGTCTGGATTGGTCTGAGCGGCGCTCCCATCTGGCGGGGCGTCTGGGGCGCAGCATTTTGGAGCATGTCTATGCGCAGGGCTGGGCCAAGCGCGTGGAGGGCACGCGGGCGGTGCGCTTCACCGGGCTTGGCGGTGCGGCGTTTCGCAAGGCGTTTGAGTTTTGAGGGGGGAGTTAAGTGCCGGATTCTGTTGCCAGGCTCCGGCGGGCCCCGCCTGCAGCTGCTAGGCCACAGGGCTTAAGATTTCAATAGTTCCGACTGCTTACGCAGCCATCGCCATTGGAGCTTTGTTGTCATTTGCAACTAGCTTAAATGTACCGATAACGGTGGTAACTCACCGAGACAAAGCTAACCCCTTTAGACGTTCGTCGATCCTATTTCGACCCCTTGGTCCCCAAATGAGGGATGTTTGGTGGAGTCGCCGGGTACCGCCCCCGGGTCCGATCCGCTTATTACGAGCGCGTTTATGTCCATAGTCCCGAAGGACAGATTAGATATAGGCGCGGCGTGGGGGCTTTGCAATGGGTGCGCAATGGGTGCGCGCGCGGGGTGCGCGTACTGGGCGGTGGTGGTCAGGCGTGTTGTGCCTGTGCGGCTTGGAGCGGCATTTGGAAGAGGGTCAGGTCGCTTACCATGCGCCACGCGCATTGCACCATCCCCGCCGGGCTATAGCCCAGCCCATGGCCCAGATATTCGCCGATTTGCTGAAAGGTGGAGAGCAGATCCCACTCCTGCAAACTGTCGTGGAAATAGGTCATGGACCCGATCTCGAAATGGCGTATCTCGCTGGGTTCGTTGATCAAAACATTGACCGGGCCATGCGTGTCATCGGCCCGAAGGCGTTTGAGGTGCGTTTTGACCACATCGGGCGCGCCTTCGATGATCTGGAACAGGATGCTGCCGCGCAACAGCGTGATGCCGCTCATTCCAAGATCGTTGCAATATGCTTCAGAGCGGTGCTGGATCTGGTGCACGGCTTTGGCAATGTTACTTGGCGCACAGTTTAATTCTGACACATAGGATAGCATTTGGACCTGTTGCATGGGGCTCTCCGTGTTGTTCTCCGCGACTGACATGTGTTGTTTACACTTATACTGTCCAATTTGTCTGACATGCGCCAATCACGTTCGCGAATTGGCGATCACTAAATTGGGAGGCGCTTTGGGACTCCTTCCTTTTTGGTGTCCTGAGGGGCGCGCGCCGCATATTTCGGCGGATCCGTTAACAATCCCTTCATTCGCCTCGGGAATGTTGAGGATAGGCGCATTAATCCGGTGCTGGTTTGCCACTTTCAATGGGGGCTTGGCGTGGCGCTGCTTATCCGCTGATTGGCGCTATGCCTATATGATCGCTTACTTATTTTTCTTTAGGAGTATAGAAATTTGAAACTCATTCTTAATGCCGGGCTGGCTTTCTTGTGTCTGAACAGCGCCGCTTTCGCCGTCACATATGAATGTCAGATGACCAAGAACGACCGCAGCAAATGGGTGCCGGAGGCCGTGCAGATCAATTACGATCCAAGCACGGGCGATGCTGAGGTGTGGGACCCGATTTCGAACCATTTTCTGGGCGGGCCGTCCTATGGCGCGGTGGATACGGATAATGCCAAACGTGTGACGTTCAAGTCGGACCTCAAGACGACAACCTCAAGGGGCCAGTTCACGACCATGCAGTACCGGGCGACGATCATGAAGCACAACAATGCTGCTCGGGTGACAGGCAAGCCGCTTGGGTATCTGAATAATTACAAAAGCTCAGGCAACTGCGTCGTGAAGTAACGTGTTGCGAGGGCGGTTTTTGCCTTCGCGTTCTGCAAAAGATGAGGCCCACCGGAGCGGCGTGCTCGGTGGGCCTTTTTGTGGGACGCTGCGGCGTCTGTTTGGGCTCAGAAGCCTGCCTTGATGCGCTCGAACTCCTTGATCATGGCTTCGCGCAGGGCGTTGTCCATGGGCAGTTGCGCCAGTTGCGGGGCGGCGATGTCGTTCAGGCCCACATCTGTCAGGGTGGCGGTGTCGAATGTGCCCATCGCGGCGGTGTTGGAGTGGCCGTAGCCCCATTCATTGACGATGTAATCGGCGGTCTCGGGGCTCAGAAAGCTGTTGACGAAATCATGCGCCTTGTCCTCGGAGCCGGGGCCGTCCTTGAGGTTGACATAGCCGCAGAACCAGCTTGACGACCCTTCCGCGGCCTCGCGCTGGAAGCCGATATTGTAGCCATCTGACGCCATTTGCACCGGGGTTTCGTTCCAGCCCCATGCGACCAGCACCTCGCCTGTGGCCATGAGTTGCGCCAGCTCCGCGCCATCGGCCCAGTAAGCCCGCGCATTGGCGTGGGCCTGACGCAACCACGCGGAGGCTTTTTGCATGTCTTCCTCTGAGGCACTGGTCCAGTCGGAGACACCCGTGGCCAGATAGGCGAGCGCATAGGCGTCTTCCACATTGTCAGGCAGCGAGGTGCGGCCCGCCATGGCGGGGTCGACGAAGATTTGCAGGGAGGCGGTCTGATCGGCTGCAACCTCGTCGGCATTATAGATCAGCCCGGTCATGCCGAGATCGGCGGGGATGAAATAGACGGCGCCGTCGCGCACGAAAGTGGGGTCGGTCTTATAGAGATCGGCCAGCGTGTCGTAATTTGGGATTTTCGAGATGTCCCACGGCTCGATCAGGTCCGCCTGAAACCACTTATCGACGGATTGCGAGCAGGGATGGGCCACATCGGCGCGGAAGCCGGAGCGCAGCTTTTGGAAGGCCTCTTCCTCCTCGCCGAAAAACGCATAGGTCGGACCGGAGCCGTGTTGGGCGGCGTAATTGACGAAGAAGCCGTCTTCCTCATAGCCGGACCAGTCGAAGACCAGCAGGTCGGGATCGGCGGCAAAGGCAGTGGTGGTGCTGACGGCGAGGACGGCTGTGCCGAGCAGTTTGGTGATGTGAGTCATTCAGGGGCTCTCCCAAGCGGGTGGTTTCTAATTCTGCCTGAGAAATAGGGCTTGGCGTCGTCTTGAACAAGAGATTCTTGATTGGATCGCCGTGCTGCGCACGCCGATCCGGTGGGGGCTCTGCCCCCACACCCCCGCGATTAAATGGGGGCGCTGCCCCCAAACCCCCGGAGTATTTTTGAAGCAGTGATAGGCGAGAGGCTATCACGGGGGAGGGCTCTCGCGGGAAGTGGGGCGCGGGTTAGGGTTTGGTGGCACGGGCGGCGATGACGTCGTTGGCGAGTTTGACGGTGTAGGTTTGCAGCTCGGCCAGAGCGGCGTCGGCCTTGTCGGGGGCGTGGGCCTCAATCGCGTCGGCGATGCGGGTGTGGAGCGCGATGATTTCGCTCCGGGAGCGGGCGGAGAAGGTGATCATATTCATTGAGGGCTGCATCGCCTCCACCGCGCCTGCGAGCTGGTAGCTCAGGACCGGGTTGCCAGCACCATCGACCAATGCGCGGTGGAAGGCCACGTCGGAGGCGCAGAAGGCCTCGTCGGAGAGGCCCGGTTGAGATTGGCGGTGAATTTCGGCGCGCATCGTGGCCAGATGATCGGCCTCGCGGCGTTGTGAGGAGAGCTGCGCGCAGGCGCGTTCCAGCGCGTAGCGGGCCTCGCAGGCGGTCTCGAAACTGACGGCGTTCATCGACAAAAGCAGCGTGGAGGTGGTGATTTGCTGCGCGTAGGCGTCTTCAAAGCTGAGCCGGTTGACGAAAGCGCCGCCCGTGGCCCCACGCTGGGTGCGGATCAGGCTTTGGGCGGCAAGGCGTTTGAGCGCCTCGCGCACGGTGGGGCGGGAGACGTCGAATTGCTCCGACAGCTCGGCCTCTGACGGCAGGCGCTCGTCGACGGGAAGCTGGCCCGCGATGATGGCCTCCTTGATGGCCTGCGCGATTTGCGCGGAGAGGTCTTTGGAGGAGTTGGGATCAATCTTCATGAGGTCCGCACTTATTTTTAATTGTATGACAATTAAAAGTCTGACATTTAATTTGCAAGCGTTTGAGTCGGGAGCCCCCATGCCTGCCATCACCAGATCCGTTTTGTGGCTGTCCTTCTTTGCGGCTATTTTGCTGGCCTGGGCCTGGATGTTCATGATGGCGCGGATGATGGGCGTGGACTGGATCGGGCGGCCCATGGAGATGATGGCGATGGGCGATATGCCCATGATGCAGATGACCTCCTTTGGGGCGCTGTTTCCGATGTGGGCCATTATGATGGCGGCGATGATGTTGCCGACGCTGGTGCCGACGCTGCGCAGCTATGAAGACCTGATGCTCAGTGCCAATGGCACGCGCGGCGGCTGGTTGGGCGTTTTGTTGGGGTATTTTGTGGTCTGGGTGGGCTTTGCCGCCGTGATCACTGTGGCGCAGATTGCGCTGATGGCATCGAACCTGATCAATGATCTCGGCATCGCGAACTCGCTGTGGTTTGCGGGCGCGTTGTTCATTATTGTGGGGCTGTTTCAGTTCACCCGCGCCAAGGAGGTCTGCCACGGCGTGTGCCACGCGCCGGGGATGTATTTTCTGGGCCATTGGAAGACCGGCTTTACCGGCGGGTTGCGCATGGGGCTGGGTTTGGGCGCGTTTTGCGTGGGCTGCTGCTGGGGCTTTATGGCGCTTGGATTTGTGGGCGGGGTGATGAGCCTGTTGTGGATGGGGCTGGCGACGCTGTTTATGGTGATCGAAAAGCTGCCGCAGATCGGGCATGTTGTGACAAAACCGATGGGGGTCGTGCTGATCCTTGCCGGGCTTGGATGCGCCGTTTACGGCGTGATCGTGTAAGGGAGGCTTAATCATGGCCAAGAAAGAGACGAAACCATCGGACCGCTTGCAGGTCATGCAAAAGATCGACGCGCGGATGAACCCGCGGCGTCGGCGCAAGGAGCCCACAAATTGGGAAATCAAGGGAGAGCTGTTTTTGAACTGCTCCTGCACCGTGTTCTGCCCCTGCGTGGTGTCGCTGGGCGCGCATCCTCCCACTGAGGGGCATTGCCATGCCTGGATGGCCATCGCGATTGATGAGGGGCATTTCGAGGGTGAGGATCTCAGCGGGCTCAATATTGGCCTGCTGGTCGATATTCCGGGCCGGATGGGCGAGGGCGACTGGAAGGTCGCGGCCTACGTTGACGAGCGCGCGACGCAGAAGGCCTATAACGGCATTTTGAAGATTTTCTCAGGGGCCGCTGGCGGCACGACGGGGCTGTTTACCATGCTGGTCTCCGAGATCATTGGCGCGGAGCGCGCGCCGGTGGAGATTGTGCGCGAGGGCAAGAAACGCTCGATCAATATTGGCCGCAAGCTGCAGGGCGAGATCGAGATGATCGCGGGCAAATCGGATGAGCATCCGGTGATGGTGAGCAACTCGAAATACTGGATGGGGCCCGATATCATTGCCGCCGTGGGCACGCGCTCGCGGATCCGCGACTATGGCCGGGTTTGGGATTTCGGCGGCAAGTCGGCCGAGATTTGCCCGATTGAATGGTCCGGTCCCTAAGCCATGGTGACGGTCGAGTATTGCCAGACCATGGCGCGCTATAATGCGTGGCAGAACAGAAGCTTGTCGACCTGCATCAAGGCGCTGGACGACACCGCTTTGAGGCAGGACCGCAAGGCGTTTTTCGGCTCGATTTGGAAGACGGCGAACCATCTTTTATGGGGTGATCAGCTGTGGATGAGCCGCTTTGACGGTGGGCATGGGCCCTCCACGGGGATCCCTGACAGCGTGGGTCTGCATGACGACACGCAGCTGTGGCTGGATGACCGGCTGCGCACCGATCAGCGGATTGAGCGGTGGGCGGGCAAGCTGCGGCAGGTGGATTTGGTCGGGCCGCTGGTCTGGCATTCGGGCGCTGCAAACAAGACGATGATCAAACCGACGGCGCTTTGCGTCGTTCATTTCTTCAACCACCAGACGCATCATCGCGGTCAAATGCATGCCATGCTGACCGCAGCTGGGCAACGCCCGGATGATACCGATCTGCCTTTCATGCCGGATTAACCAAGCCATGGCCACGATTGCACCTTCACGCCGCGTGCGGCGCACCCCTTTCTCTGACGGCGTCGAAGCCGCCGGGGTCAAAGGATATACCGTTTACAACCGGATGCTTTTGCCGACGGTGTTCCGCTCGGTTGAGGAGGATTACCACCATCTCAAATCAGCGGTGCAGGTGTGGGATGTCGCAGTAGAGCGGCAGGTGGAGCTGCGCGGGCCAGACGCAGGCCGCCTGATGCAGATGCTGACGCCGCGCGATCTGAGGGGGATGCTGCCGGGGATGTGCTATTACGTGCCATTGGTGGACGGCACGGGCGGCATGTTGAACGACCCGGTGGCCTTGATGCTGTCGGATGATCGGTATTGGCTGTCGATTGCGGATAGCGATTTGCTGCTCTGGGTCAAAGGGCTGGCGCATGCGCTTTATCTCGACGTGATTGTGGAGGAGCCGGACGTCTCCCCGCTGGCCATTCAGGGGCCGAAGGCCGACGCGCTGGCCGCCAGAATATTTGGCGACGCGGTGACCGAGCTGCGCTTTTTCCGCTATGGTTATTTCGACGTGGACGGGCATTCCTTCTTGGTGGCGCGGTCGGGCTATTCCAAGCAGGGCGGGTTCGAGATTTACGTGGACGGGCATGAGCGCGGCATGCCGCTGTGGAACGCGTTGATGGAGGCGGGCAAGGATTTGGACGTGCATGCGGGCTGCCCAAACCTCATCGAGCGGGTCGAGGGCGGCTTGCTGAGCTATGGCAATGACATGACGCGGGACAACACGCCGCATGAATGCGGCTTGGGCAAGTTTTGCTCCACCCAGACGGCGATTGGCTGCGTGGGGCGCGACGCGCTCTTGCGCGTGGCCAAGGAAGGGCCGGTGAAACAGGTGCGCGCGATCAGCATTGACGGCGACATCCCCCCTTGCGACCGGCTGTGGCCGGTGACGGCGAAGGGTAAGGTGGTGGGGCAAGTGACCTCTGCCGCGTGGTCGCCGGATTTCAAGACAAACGTGGCCATTGGTATGGTGCGGATCACCCATTGGGACGCGGGCACCGAAATTCAGGTGGAGACCCAGGACGGGCCGCGCCGCGCCGTGGTGCAAGACAATTTTTGGATTTAAACGAGGAGAGACGACATGTTCAACGCATTGCTTGTGACAAAGGATGAAGAGGGCAAAACGAGCGCCTCCGTCACGCAGATTTCCGAAGACCAGCTGCCAGACGGCGAGGTCACGGTGGCGGTCGAATATTCGACCGTGAACTACAAGGACGGCTTGTGCGTTGGACCCGGCGGCGGGTTGGTGCGCAATTACCCGCATGTGCCGGGGGTTGATTTTGCAGGCACCGTCGAGACCTCCTCGGATGACCGCTACAAACCCGGCGACAAGGTGGTGCTGACTGGCTGGCGCGTGGGCGAGGCGCATTGGGGCGGCTATGCCCAGAAAGCCCGCGTGAAGGCCGATTGGCTGGTGCCGCTGCCCGGCGGTCTGGACACACGCCAAGCAATGGCAGTGGGGACCGCCGGGTTCACCTCCATGCTGGCGGTGATGGCGCTGGAAGATCACGGGCTGACACCCGGCGACGGGCCGGTGCTGGTGACAGGTGCGGCAGGCGGCGTGGGCTCTGTGGCCGTAGCGCTGCTGGCGGCTTTGGGCCATGAAGTGGCAGGCGTCACCGGGCGGCCGGAGACAGCGGAGTATCTGACCTCGCTGGGGGCCAGCCAGATCGTGGCCCGCGAGGAGCTGAACGAGACTGTGAAGCGGCCCTTGGAGGCCGAGACATGGGCCGGATGCGTGGACGCCGTGGGCGGCGATATGCTGGCGCGGGTGCTGGGGCAGATGAAATACGGGGCGTCCGTGTCTGCCGTAGGGCTGGCGGGGGGCGCAGGCTTGCCTGCGACCGTGATCCCGTTCTTGTTGCGCGGCGTGAACCTGCTGGGCATCGATAGCGTGATGCAGCCCTATGACAACCGCCTGCGTGCCTGGGAGCGGATCGCGAAAGACCTGCCGATGGCCAAGCTGGAGAGCATGGTCCAACCCGCAGTGCTAAGCGACCTGCCGGGGCTGGGGCGTGACATTTTGAAAGGTCAGGTCAAGGGGCGCGTCGTGGTTGATGTGAACGCTTGATCTTTTTGCGGTGATTGGGGGCTCTGCCCACGCTTTCTATTAGAGGGCTCCGCCCACGCGTTTTATTAGGGGGCTCCGCCCCCGTCGCTGCGCTCCTCCCCCGGAGTATTTTTGAAGCAGTGATAGGCGAGAGGCTATCACGGGGGAGGGGGCTGAGGCTTGCCGAAGAGCTGTGTGTGCCCCTCCTGTGACTGGCGGTCGAAACTTAGTCCTTATCAAATGGTGATTTATCTGTTTTGCTGTCTTTAGGGGCAGAATTCAGATTTTGAGACTATGGCGGCATGAAGTCGTCGGTGCTGCCCCTCAAGGGAAAGGCGCGTCCGGACCTTCCAATTTGGTTTGCTGATGCGTCAAGCACAGGGATAAAGCTATGTCAGTCAAACCTCCTTTAACGGATTTGCCGATCAAGACCGCCGATAGCGGGTTTTATCGCGGATTCAGTGTGAATGTGGCGGTGATCAGCAAGATCATCATCTCGATGTTGGTTGTGTGGTGTATCGTTTGGCCGAGTGAGGCCGGGACCATTCTGGGCAACTGGAACTCTGCCATTCTGGCACAGTTTGCCGCGTGGTATATTTGGGTTGTCGCAGCGTTTGTCATCGTCTGTCTGGGGCTCGCACTTTGGCCCGCAGGTGGGCGGTTGAATTTGGGACAGGACGGCGAGGTGCCGGAATTCTCCAATTTCTCGTGGTTCTCGATGATGTTTGGGGCCGGGATCGGCGTGGGTATGTTGACCTGGGCCGTGGCCGAGCCGATTGCGCATTTCAAAAACAACCCAGCAGTCATCCAAGGGGTCACCACGGCGCTGGACGCCAACAATGTGCGCGAGGCCTATATCTGGTCCTACCTGCATTGGGGTTTGGGCGCTTGGGCGTGTTATGCCGTCGCGGGCCTGTCGCTGGCGTTCTTTAGCTACCGAAGGGGCCTGCCGCTGACCATTCGTTCGTCGCTGACGCCGCTCTTTGGCAAGGCATTGTCGGGCAATCTGGGGCATTTGATTGATATCGTGGCGGTTGTGGCCACCATTCTGGGTGTGGCGCAGACGCTGGGCTTCGGGGTGGAACAGTTTGTGGCCGGGTTGAACCGGATCGGCATTGCCGGGCTGGTGCAAGAGGATGGCTCCGCGACCACGATGGGGATCGTCGTGGCGCTGATCGTGATCATGGGGGCCTCGACCCTGTCGGCGCTGTCGGGCGTGGGCAAGGGGATCAAGTGGCTCTCCAATATCAACATGGTGCTGTCGATCACCTTGCTGGGCTTTTTCATCATCTTCGGGGCCACATGGTTCGGGGCGATGGCGTTCTTCGTGGGGATTTTCGACTATCTCGTGGCGCTGCCATGGCTCAGCTTCAACGTCTATTCATCGGACGGTGTCGAGGGCTCGGAAGCGTTCCTGCTGACGCAGTGGCAGGGCTGGTGGCCGGTCTTCTATTGGGCCTGGTGGATCGCGTTTGCCCCTTTTGTGGGGCTGTTCCTTGCGCGTATCTCGCGCGGGCGGACCATCCGCGAATTCGTGCTGGGCGCGATGATCGTGCCGTCGCTGATGTGTTTTGTCTGGTTCGCTTGGGCCGGTGGCACAGCCGTGGACCTTGAGCTGAACGGTGCCGCAAACGGGGTGATCCTGGAGGCGGCGAATGGCGACAAGATCTTTGCGATGACCGAGTTCATGCTGTCGCCGATCTCGGAGGCGTTGGCTTGGGGCATGGCGGTGATGATCGTGGTTTTGCTGATGACCTTCCTTGTCACGTCGGCTGACTCGGCGGTGCTGATTGTGAACACGATCAACGCAGCGGGGGATGAGGGGCCGAAGGCGCGGCCGCATATCCTGTTCTGGGGTGTGGCGCTGGCGCTTGTGGTTGGCGGGTTGCTGATCTCGGGCGGGACCGGGGCCATTCAGACCGCGATGGTTATTGGCGCGTTGCCGTTCTCCATTGTGATGGCGCTGATGTGCGTGGCCCTGATCAAGGCGATCTGGAACGATGGCCGCCGCGAGGCTGCGGGCATTCCGACCACCACCGACAACATGTCGGCGACGCCTGCTGAGTAAGGTCTGCGCTACAAGACAATGGAAGGCCCCGGTGCCTGAGCGCCGGGGCTTTTTCTTTGGCAGGTGGTTGACGCGGCAGGTGTGGCCCTAGATCAGACCTCATGAGCAATGCACCTATTCTGGTCTGGTTCCGCCGCGATTTGCGGCTGGCCGACCATCCCGCCCTGAGTGCCGCCGCCAAGAGCGGCCGGCCTGTCATCCCGGTATTTATCCATGACGAGATCGTCGAGACGCATGGCGCGGCCCCGAAATGGCGGCTGGGGCTAGGGGTCGCGACGTTTGCGCAGAGCTTGGAGGCCATCGGCTCCAAGCTGATCCTGCGGCGCGGCGACGCGCTGGCGTGTTTGCGCGCGCTGATCAAGGAGACCGGGGCAGGGGCTGTGTATTGGTCGCGTGCCTACGACCCCGAGGCCATAGCGCGTGACAAGGGCGTCAAGGCGGGGCTGAAGGAAGACGGGCTGGAGGCGGAGAGCTTCACCGGGCATCTGCTGTTTGAGCCGTGGACGGTGGAGACCAAGACGGGCGATTTTTACAAGGTCTACACGCCGATGTGGAAATCGGTACGGGACCGACAGCTGGAGGCGTGTTTGCCTGCGGTGGGCGCGCTGGAGGTGCCCGAGAGCTGGCCTGCGAGTGCTGCGTTGGATGATTGGCAAATGGGGGCCGCGATGCAGCGCGGGGCGGATATTGTGGCGCGTTATGTTTGCGTGGGCGAGGTTGCCGCGCGGGCACGTCTGGACGCGTTTATCGCGGAGAAGGTGGACGCCTATAAGGAGGCGCGGGATTTCATGGCGAAAGACGCCACCTCGCGCCTGTCGGAGAACCTGACCTATGGCGAGATCTCCCCGTTGACCTGTTGGCATGCGGGCTGGCGGGCTTTGGAGGATGGCAAGAAGGGCGCGGAGCATTTCCTGAAGGAAGTGGTCTGGCGCGAGTTTGCCTACCATCTGGCGTTTCACACGCCGTGCATTGTCAGCGACAATTGGCGGCCTGAATGGGACAGTTTTCCGTGGAAAGCTGACGCGCGCGCCGCCGAGGCCACGCGGTGGAAACAAGGGCGCACTGGGATTGAGCTGGTCGATGCGGCGATGCGCGAGATGTATGTGACGGGCACGATGCATAACCGGGGCCGGATGATCGTGGGCTCTTATCTCACCAAACATCTGATGACCCATTGGAAGGTGGGGCTTGCGTGGTTTGAGGATTGCCTGATCGACTGGGACCCGGCCTCCAATGCGATGGGGTGGCAATGGGTTGCGGGGTCGGGGCCGGATGCGGCGCCGTATTTCAGGGTGTTCAACCCTGACACGCAGGCGGAGAAGTTTGACAAGGGGGCCTCTTACCGACGGCAATATCTGGCGGAGCCTTACGGCGTGCATGGCGATGAGGCAGAGCTGTATTTTGACGCCATCCCGCAGGCGTGGGGGATGAGCGCGGAGGATGATTACCCCTCCCCGGTGGTGGAACTGGCCGAGGGACGTGCGCGGGCCTTGGAGGCCTACCAGCAGCGCGCGCAATAACGGCCTAACGTGTTGCGATGAAAGGGTGGCTCGAATGGACTTGAGCGGTTCCGGGCTATCTGCATAGAATAGTTAACAATCTCTGGGGGGTGCCGCGATGACCATATTGACGTCGACGCAAGGCCAAGACAACTTGCCACGCTACTTTGCGCAGGCGTTTCAAACGGCGCAGAAGGTCCAGTTTGGCCGGCTGGATATGAAGCTGGAAGACGGGCGCGTGTTTCGGGCCGAAGGGGCCAAGCCCGGCCCGGTGGCCGAGTTCACCGTGCATCATGACGACCTGTTCGCGCGGCTGATCCGCGAGGGCGATCTGGGCTTTTGCGACGCCTATCTGGACGGGTGGTGGTCCACGCCCGACCTGCAGGCCTTCATGGATCTGGTGCATGCCGATAATGACGATGTCTATGACGGCTATCCGGGCATGGCGCTTGTGCGGGCCTATGAAAAGCTGCGGTTCTGGATGCAGTCTAATTCCAAGCGTCAGGCCAAGAAAAATATCAGCTACCATTATGATCTGGGCAACGACTTCTACGCGCTATGGCTTGACGACACGATGACCTATAGCTCGGCCAAGTTCGAGACCGGGCAAGAGAGCCTCGAGAAGGCACAAGAGAACAAATACGCCTCCATGGTGGATCAGATGGGCGTGGTACCGGGCGACCATGTGCTGGAGATCGGCTGCGGCTGGGGCGGGTTTGCGGAATATGCCGCCAAAGAGCGGGGCCTGAAAGTCACCGGCCTGACGATCAGCCAGGAGCAGCACGATTATGCCGTGGCGCGGATGGCGCGGCTGGGTCTGAGCGACATGGTTGAGATCAAGATGCAGGATTACCGCGACGAGGAGGGGATGTATGACGGCATCGCCTCCATCGAGATGTTCGAGGCGGTGGGCGAGAAATACTGGCCGGTCTATTTTGACACGGTGCGCGAGCGCCTCAAGCCCGGCAAACATGCCACGTTGCAGATCATCACCGTGCAGGACAAGCGCTGGGAGGTTTACAAGCGCGGCGTGGACTTCATCCAGAAATATATCTTTCCGGGCGGCATGCTGCCCAGCCCGACCGTGCTGCGCCAAGAGATCGCGCGTGCGGGGCTGCACCTGAAGGGTTCCATCGAGTTCGGGCAGAGCTATTCGGACACGTTGCGGCGCTGGCACGAGACCTTTAACGAGCGCTGGGACGACGTCGCCGCTTTGGGGTTTGATGCACGTTTTCAACGCATGTGGAATTTTTATCTCACCTCTTGCGCCGGAACCTTCTGGAGTGGAAACTGCGATGTAACGCAGGTCACCATGACACGGCCTGCCAGCGGGGCTGAGTAGACGCCCTTACGACATTAAAACGAGCCCGAATATAAGCCGAAACAAACGGCGGGCCACATCAGAGGGGCACGTTCATGCCAACAGCCGCACGCGTCATCGCCGCGCTACTTTTCGCGTTGCTCGGATATATTATTGCGGGCTACGTGAAGCCGTTGCTGCCTGAGGGGCAGCCGACACCGTATCTTTACCCCGTCAGCACCATCGTGCCCGCCCTGTCGGCGTGGAAAGTTGTGGGTCGTTTGATCGGGCGTGGCTGGACCAACGCCATCAACACTGGCGTTTACGGCATGGCCGTGGCGCTGTTCTTCACGCTGTTGACCTTTGCGATTGGCGAGATGGTCAAGCGCTCCATGCGGTTTCAATATGACGGGCCGATGGACGCCATCGTGGGCATGTTCGGCATCGTGCTGGAATATGGCGCACTGCTTTTGACCCCGCATATTCTGGTGACCATCCTGATTGGTGGCGCGATCACTGGGATCGTTGCGGAGTGGGCGGAGAATAAGTGGCATTGAGGCCAACCCCGGCAGTTTTTCTGTTTGGTACATTGCGCGACCTCAACCTGCTTGAGGTTGTTTTGGGCGCGGCACCTGACGTCTCTGCCGCGGTGTTGCCCGGCGCGCGGGTGGCGCGGGCCAAGGGGCAATCCTACCCGCTGCTGGTTGCCGCCGAGGGGCAAAACGCGCAAGGTCTGGTCTTACGCGACCTGAGCGCCGAGCAGCTGGCGCGGCTGGATTATTACGAGGCGCCTTACGGGTACACGCGGGTCCCGGCGCAGCTGGATGTCGGGCCTGCGGATGTCTACCGACCACCAAGCGCGCTGGAACAGCAGGGCGGTGAGGATTGGTCTTTGGACGCGTGGCAGGCCGAGCACGGGCCTTTGATGCGCGAGGCGGCGGTGGAGATCATGGAGGGGTTTGGCTCCGTGGAGCCTGCTTTGATCGCGGCCCGGATGCCGGTTATTCGCATCCGTGCCCAGCAGAGAGTAAACGCCCGCGCACGGGTGACGCCGACGCGGCTGCGCCGCGCGCATGACCGCTCGGATGTTGTGGTCAGCGGCCATCGCAGGCCGTATTCGCATTTCTTCACCGTGGAAGAGATCGACGTGGCCCCGAGGCGTTTTGACGGGGTGATGCCACAGCCCTCGGAACGCGCCGTGTTCATGATGTCGGATGCGGTGACCGTGCTGCCTTATGACCCGAAGCGCGACCGGGTGCTGCTGATCGAGCAGTTCCGCGCCGGGGCCTATCTGCGCGGCGACGCCAACCCTTGGGCGCTGGAGGCCATTGCAGGGCGGCAGGACCCCGGCGAAACCCCTGAACAAACCGCACGGCGCGAGGCGCTGGAGGAGACCGGGCTGCGCCTCGGCGAGATGGAGCTGGTCGCGCGGTATTACGCCTCCTCGGGGTGTTGTTCGGAATATATGACCTCTTTTGTGGCGGTGGCCGATCTGCCGGACGGGATTGAGGGCGTGGGCGGCGTGGAAGGCGAGGCGGAGGATATCCGCTCCATGCTGGTGTCATTTGAGGCGTTGCAGGAGGCGCTGGCCTCGGGCGAGGCGGAGAACGGCCCGTTGGTAATGAGTGCGCTCTGGCTGGCGACGCATCGCGACCGGTTGCGGGGTGCCGGGTAACGTCGCTTTTGGTTGAGTTCATGCGACGGCCCGCCTAGATGTTTGAGCACTGACATATGCTGCCGGAGGGGCCTGACATGAGCACGAAAGAAAACCTTGCGGACCTGATCGGCAACACGCCCCTGATCCGGCTCAATGCGGCCTCGGAAGCCACGGGCTGCGAGATCCTTGGCAAATGCGAGTTTATGAACCCCGGCCAATCGGTCAAGGACCGCCCCGCGCTGACCATCATCCGCAACGCAATTGACACGGGCGCGTTGAAACCCGGCGGCACGATTGTGGAAGGCACGGCGGGCAATACCGGGATCGGGCTGGCGCTGGTGGGGGCCTCGATGGGGTTCAAGACGGTGATCGTGATCCCCGAGACCCAGAGCCAGGAAAAGAAGGACATGCTGCGGTTGGCGGGTGCTGAGCTGGTGCAGGTGCCCGCCGCACCCTACCGCAACCCCAACAACTTTGTGCGCTACTCGGAACGGCTGGCGCGGGAATTGGACAAAACCGAGCCCAATGGCGCTGTCTGGGCCAACCAGTTCGACAATGTCGCCAACCGGCAAGCCCATATCGAGACGACCGGCCCCGAGATTTGGGACCAGACCTCCGGCAAGGTGGATGGGTTCATCTGTGCTGTGGGCTCGGGTGGGACCCTGTCCGGCGTGGCGATGGCGCTCCAGCCCAAGGGCGTGAAGATTGGTCTCGCGGACCCGATGGGGGCGGCTTTGTATGACTGGTACACCAAGGGTGAGCTGACCATGGAAGGCGGCTCGATTGCCGAAGGCATTGGGCAGGTGCGGATCACCAAGAACCTTGAGGGGCTGACCCCGGATTTCACCTGCCAAATCCCCGATGAAGAAGCGCTGCCTTACGTGTTCGACATGTTGAAAGACGAGGGGCTGTGCCTGGGCGCGTCCTCGGGGATCAACGTGGCGGGCGCGGTGCGTATGGCCAAGGATATGGGGCCGGGCCACACCATCGTGACCATTCTGTGCGATTACGGCACGCGGTATCAGTCCAAGCTGTGGAACCCTGAGTTTTTGCGCGAAAAAGGCCTGCCATGCCCTGACTGGCTGGCCGATGCGGGCCGCATTTTGCCGACTGTTTTCGAAGAGTGATCCGGCGTCTTCTGTGCGTGCTGCTGCTGGCCTGCGCTGCCCTGACGTGCGGTGTCGGCGGCGGCGTGCAGGCGCAGGAAGAGCCGAGTGTCACGCAGATGGTGGCGCCGGATTACGGCGACTGGGAGCGCGAAGCGCGGATGGCCGAGGAGGTGCTGGACGCGGGCCAAGCCTCCAATGAAGAGCTGGACGCGCTGCGGGCCAGCTTGGCCGTGTGGCGCGAGAGGTTTCTTGACACGCAAGATATCAACGCGCAACGCATCGCCACGCTGCGTGAGCAGGTGGCGGCTTTGGGGCCGGTGCCGGAAGGCGAGGCCTCCGAGCCTGAGGAGATCGCGGCGCGGCGCAGCGCGCTGAATACCGCCCTCAGCGAAGCGCTCGCCCCGGTGCGCACTGCCGAGGAAGCCTATACCCGCGCCAACGGATTGGTCGCCCAGCTGGATCAGCTGGTGCGCGACCGCCAAGCGGAGCGCGTGCTGCGCTTTGATCCGACGCCGCTGAACCCGGTGAACTGGCCCAAAGCGGTGAGCGCATTGGTGCTGGTGGGCGAGGCCGCCGGGGGCGAGATCGCGAATAACTATACCTCTGCCGGCACGCGGGCGAGCGTGCTGCGCGACTTGCCCTACACGCTGGCGCTGGTGGTTGTGGGGCTGATCCTTGTGGTCCGCTCGGGCCGCTGGATCGAGCGCGGGTTGCGGGCCTTGAAGGCACGCCGCCGCGACGGGCGCGCGGCGTTTCGGGTCGGCACGTTTCTGGCCTCGATCTTTGGGGTGATCTTGCCGGTCTCGGGCGTGTTGCTGCTGCTGACGGCGGTGGAATCGACCGAGCTGACCGCCATTGTGGGCGATCAGGTGATCTATATTCTGGCGACCATCGTGGCCTTTCTGGCCGCCGCGCGCTGGTTGTCGAACCAGGTGTTTCCAAGGGCCAGCCCGCCGGAGCCGCTGCTGAACGTAGACGATCGGTGCCTCAGGCGGGGGCGGTTCTACACCATCAATCTGGGCCTGTTGCTGGCCTTGCAGCAGGGCATTGATCTGCTGGCTGACGCGGAGTTCTTGTCGGGGGTTTTGACGCCGGGCGTGCTGTCGGTTTTGCATTTCCCTGTTATCGCGCTGGCGGGCTGGGGGCTGTACCGGCTGGGCAAATTGGCGCTGGACGCGGCCTTGATGCCAGCGGAGGACGCGGGCGCGGCCACGTCAGGTGCGGCCGCGCGCGGCCATCTGGTCGGCAAAATGCTGGGCCGCGGGGCGATGGCCGTGGCGGTGATCGGACCGCTGGCGGCGGCAATCGGCTATGTGACGGCGGGCGGGCAGCTGGTGTTTTCCACCGTGTTGACCCTCGCGCTTTGCGCCGTGCTGGGCGTGTTGCAGCGCTTCGTGCGCGACGTCTACGCGATGGTGTTCAATGACGAGGGCATGGACAACGCGCTGATCCCGGTGCTGATTGGCTTTGTGCTGGTGATCCTTGCGATCCCGGTTCTGGCGCTGATCTGGGGCGCGCGGCTGGCGGATTTGCGCGAAAGCTGGGCTGTGGTCTCGGCTGGGGTGCAGATGGGCGACACGCGGATTTCTCCGGCGGATTTCGTCACCTTCGCCGTCATTTTCGTGCTGGGCTACACGTTGACCCGGCTGGCGCAGAACGCGTTGAAAACCCAAGTGCTGCCGAAGACCAAGATCGATATCGGCGGGCGCAATGCCGTGGTCTCGGGCGTGGGCTATGTGGGGATATTTCTGGCCGGGCTTATGGCCATCACCGGGGCGGGGATTGATCTGAGCTCGCTGGCGATTGTGGCGGGTGCGCTGTCGATTGGCGTGGGCTTTGGATTGCAGACCATCGTGTCGAATTTCGTCTCGGGGATCATCTTGCTGGTAGAGCGCCCGATCAGCGAGGGCGACTGGATCGAGGTGGGCGGCACGATGGGCGTGGTGCGCGACATCTCGGTGCGGGCCACGCGGATCGAGACGTTTGACCGCCGCGACGTGATTGTGCCCAATGCGGACCTGATCTCGACCTCGGTGACCAACTGGACCAAGGGCAATCTGACGGGGCGGATCATCGTGCCGGTGGGCGTGGCTTACGGCACGGATACCCGCAAGGTGGAGAGCATTTTGCGCGAGATTGCAGAGGCGCATCCTCAGGTGATCGTGAACCCTCCGCCGAACGTTTATTTCACCGGGTTTGGGGCCGACAGCATGGATTTCGAGATCCGGGCGATCTTGCGGGATGTGAATTACGTGATGCAAGCGCCCTCCGAGATCAACCACGAGATCGCCCGGCGCTTTGCCGAAGAAGGCATCGAGATCCCCTTCGCCCAGCGCGACCTGTGGCTGCGCAACCCGGAGGCCTTGCCCGGCAACAGCGCGTAACCCAAATGAGCGCTACCGCGCGAGGTTTGCATTATTGAAGTATGTGAGGTGACGCGTCGTGAAGGGCGGGGCCACGTGTTGCGTGTTTGGGAGCCTCCCCCTCTCGGCGATTGCATCGCCTGTCAGGCAGTGGGTGGGGATATTTTGAACATCGAAAGACGTGTGGGGACGGATCGGAAAGTGCTTGCAAAACCTGTGTGGCTTTGGGTACACCCGCGATCACGGACAGGTGGCCGAGTGGTCGAAGGCGCACGCCTGGAAAGTGTGTAGGCGGGAGACCGTCTCCAGGGTTCGAATCCCTGTCTGTCCGCCACTTCACCTTTTTCATTCAATCGCACTTTTTCGGCTTTGGTGGTGGATCCCTGTGGTACGCGTCGCTGGATCGTTCGGGTGATGGTTAAGGGACAGCGAAACACGAGGGGCGCGTCACTACGCACGGAGTTTGGGTTCGATGGAGCATCCTGAACAAGACAGCGCACAAATATTCACCAGAAATGTGCAATCGAGCCATGCGGATGGTTTTGGATGGCGCAGGGCAGCATGAGAGCCGGCGCGCGGCGATTGTGTCGATTGCGCCAAAGATCGGCTGTGCGCCGCAGACACTGGACGAGTGGGTCAAGTGGGTCGAAGTTGAGACCGGTCAACGCGGTGGCATTGCAATCGAACGAGCCGCGAAGATGAAGGCTTTGGGACGCATGGTGCGGAAACTGGCCCATCATCGCAGGTCGTCCTTGGCGACGGAGGGCGATTAAGACGGGATGGACGGCATGGAAATAACAGCGCGCAGACCATTGCTTGTAAGCCTCAGGTTGAGATGACCGTTGTGGCTTTCTAAGACGCGTTCGACGATGGACAGGCCAAGCCCACTGCCGGGGCCTGCATCTGCCTGACCAAAGCGGACACGCGCCTGATCGAGCTTTTCAGGCTGTATTCCGCGGCCATCATCTTGAACAGCGATCTCGACATTCCTCTCCCTGCGCCGCGCAGAGATTTCGATCCGGGACAATGTAGGCCCGCCGTGAATAAGTGCATTTGTGAGCAGGTTCAAAATGGCTTCCTGCAACATCAACGCGTCGCCCCGCAGGAAAATTTCCTCAGACGCTGGGGCGGCTATGATTTCTACGTTTTGTGTTCCAACATTCTTGTTGAAGCGGGTCAAGCATGCGGCGATGAGCGCTGACACCTCAATCCGGTCTTGCCGACTTTCTGGAGCATCACCGCTGGCCCGCTCGAAAGACAGGAGCTGGTTGGTCAGATGGGTCGCGTCGCGGGCCGCAGCAACCAGCTCCTTGCTGCGGAGCTTTGCGGCCTGTGCGCTTGGCGCAGTTTCAACGGCTTCGGCCAAAGCAAGGATACCGGCAATGGGGTTGCGGAGCTGATGCGCGGCGTTTGAGATAAACTCGTCTTTCGAGCTGATCCGCTGCGACACACGGTCGAGGAGGGAGTTGAGCGTGGACACGACACCTTTCACCTCAACTGGGACGCTGCGGCGGATGGGTTCAAGCTCGCTGGGGGTGCGTTTTGCAATGGCCTCTTGCAGATCCAGAAGGGGGCGCAGACCCAAGCCGACGCCAAACCAGACAATCGCGGCGACCGAAGCCACGATCAGCGCGATCACCCCGATTGCCCTCAAGCCCACCACATGGACAAAGGAGGCCCTGACCTGCGTTGGTTGCCAGACAGTGATTGTGAACAACCCGGTGAGCCCGTCCACGGACATCGCATCGCGAAACCGCAGGACGCGGACGTCCTGACCCTGATAGACCGCGTCATAATAGTAGGGGTCTTGCTGACCCGTTGTCAGGTTGGCACCCAATGCGGGAGGGGTGGCGTAGCCTGTGACGAACACGCCGTCCGGGGCGAAGACGTGATAGAACAGCTCTCCTCCCGACGTGTCATTGACCAAGCGCCGCGTGGAGGAGCTGAGCGCGTCGCCACCCGACAGGGCAACATCGCGTGAAATGGCCAGAGCGGCTGAGAGCAACCCGCGATCAAAGATTTCTTCGGCACGTTTTGTCGTCGTTTGGAGTTGCCAGACAGCTGCGATACCGGAAACAAGCAAGAGGGGGATCAAGATGATCAAGATCAGCCGCATGCGGAGGGATCGGGTGTTCATGGAGCGGGCTTGTTTTGAAGCTGGTAGCCGAGGCCACGGGCCGAGTTGATTTCGATGCCGTGGGGTTTGAGCCGAGACCGGAGGCGGGAAATGTAGACCTCGATCACGCGCTCCTCAACATCCGCGCCGGTGCCATAGACATGATCGAGCAGTGCCGGCTTGGTAATGCGGCGGCCTTCGGCGAGGATAAGGCACTCGAAGATGGACAGCTCGCGCCGGGGGATATCCAGCGCCATGTCTGCTGCAGTCAACTGGCGCGCGGCCACGTCGAATTGCAGCGGTCCGATGTTGCGGACTTGCCGAGATTTGTCAGCTCTGCGGCGGCTGAGCGCGCGGACACGGGCCTCCAGCTCGTCCATTTCGAAAGGTTTAACAAGGTAGTCATCCGCGCCTGCATCCAAACCAATCACGCGGTCCTTGATGTCGGTGCGTGCGGTCAACAGCACAACGGGGCGCGGGTCATCACGGGCGCGCAGCTCGCGCAGGATTTCGAGCCCGTCTTTGCCGGGCAAGTTGATGTCGAGAATGATCAGATCTGACATGTCCGTCGCCAGAAACTGGGAGGCTTCCGCGCCATCATGCAACACGTCAACCGCGTGGCCCGCGTCCTGCAGCCGGTACGCGATGCCTTTTGAAAGCCCGATATTGTCTTCGACCAAGGTGATCCGCATCTTTTTTCGCCGCTGCAAGTTTCATGCAAGGTTCGCAGGTCAGTTTGTGAAGATCAACTGCGCGGCACCCGTGCGGTTTTGAATATCTACGCTGCGTCTCGGGAGGGCGCGGTGACATTTCCAGGGAGGAAAACATGTCTAAGTTGAAAACAACGCGTCGCGCGGCGCTTGGCCTTGTGGCCGCAGCGGCTGCGTCTTTTGGTCTGCAGGCAAATGCAGGCGGCCACGGTATTGATCTGGCGGGCAAGACCGTTGAATGGATCATTCCGTTCTCGGAAACTGGCGGTTCTGCCAAATGGGCAAACTTCTACGCTCCGCTTCTGTCCGAGGCGCTGCCGGGCCAACCAACTGTCGTTGTGAAGTTCATGCCGGGTGCGGGCTCCACCAAGGGCGCGAATTTCTTTCAGGAGCAGTCTTACGAGGACGGCACATTGATCTTCGGGTCTTCGGGGTCCACCCAATTCCCGTTCCTGCTGGGCGATCCTCGCGTTAAATACAACTATGCCGACTGGAATGTCGTGCTGGCGTCTGGCACCGGGGGCGTGGCCTACCTGCCGCCCGAGATGGCCGCCAAGATGAACGGACTGGATGCGTCCGGTCTGCAAGGCGAGGACTTTATCTACGGCAACCAAGGTGCGACCCGTCTGGACCTTGTGCCGACACTCGCATGGGAAATGCTGGGCCTGAACGTCGAAAGCGTGATGGGCATCAAAGGCCGCGGCGATGGTCGTTTGATGTTTGAGCGCGGCGAGGCGAATATCGACTACCAAACCTCGTCCTCTTATCTGAAAGGCGTGACGCCTTTGGTCGAAGCAGGCACTGCCGTGCCGATGATGACCTGGGGCTCGTTGGATGACGCGGGCAATATCGTACGCGACCCCACATTCCCCGACATCCCGACCTTTAAAGAGGTCTGCGACGCCACCGAAGGGTGTGAGACATCGGGCGAGAAATGGGACGCTTGGAAGGCGTTCTTTGTCGCCGGTTTCCCTGCGCAGAAAATGGTGTTCTTGCCAAATGGCGCCTCGAACGATGCAATCGTCACCTACACCAAGGCGTTTGAGGACGTGAAAGCGCGCGCGGATTTCGCTGAAATCTCTGGCGCCCGTTTGGGTAAGTACCCGCAGATGACTGGCGAAAAGGCGCAAACTGCTTTGTCCAGTGCCACTCAGGTGCCTGAGGCGGCGAAGGCCTTTGTGGTCAACTGGCTGCAGGAAAAATACGGCGTTTCGCTGAACTAAGCTTTGCTTTTTGAGCGCCCTGCCTGTGACGGGTGGGGCGCTTTCACAAGCAAAGCGGGGGACGCGCCGGCATGGACATTATCGCAACCGCGCTTCCGGCATTGGCCGACGCCTGGGCCTTGATCCTTCAGCCTGTCGTGCTGGGATATCTGGTGCTGGGCGTCTTGATGGGGCTTTGCATCGGGGTGTTTCCGGGGCTGGGCGGCATCGCTGGTCTGTCTTTGCTCCTGCCCTTCATGTTCGGGATGGACCCGATCCTTGGACTTGCCTTGATGATCGGGATGGTTGCAGTTGTGCCGACCTCGGACACGTTCGCCTCCGTGCTGATGGGCATTCCGGGGTCCTCCGCTTCGCAAGCGACTGTGCTGGACGGGTTCCCCATGGCCAAGCGCGGACAGGCGGCTCGTGCGTTGTCAGCCGCCTTTGCCTCGTCGCTTTTTGGCGGGCTGGTGGGGGCGAGCTTCCTGACCCTGTTCATTCTGGTCGCCCGGCCCATTGTGCTGGAATTCCGCACGCCCGAACTGCTCATGATTACGCTCTTTGGCCTGTCTATGGTGGGTATCCTCGCGGGACGTGTGGCCATCAAGGGGCTGGTCGCGGCTGGCTTGGGTATGTTGATCGGCACCATTGGGGAGGGGGCCTCCTCCGGCGACCTGCGCATGTCTTCCTATGATTTTCCTTACCTGACCGATGGGTTGAAGCTGGTCATTGTCGGCCTTGGCATCTTTGCGATACCTGAAATCATCGCTTTGCTGCGCCAAGACCGCGCGATCAGCCAAGAGCCGCAATTGGGCGGCGGTTGGCTTGAAGGGGTCAAGGACTGGTTCGCCAACATTTGGCTGTCGGTGCGCTGTTCGATCATCGGCGTTGTTGTCGGGGTGATCCCCGGCCTGGGTGGCTCCGTCGTCGACTGGATCGCCTATGGCCATGCGGTGCAAACCACGCCGGACAAGTCGAACTTTGGCAAGGGAGAAGTGCGCGGCGTGATCGGGCCGGAAAGCTCAAACAACGCCAAAGAGGGCGGCGGGCTAGTGCCGACGCTGCTGTTCGGTATCCCCGGTTCCGGCTCCATGGCGATCTTCATTGGCGCGATTGCGCTGCTGGGCTCTGGCCAGATCGAGGTCGGGCCTGCGATGCTGAAAAACAACCTCGACATCACCTATTCCATCGTCTGGCTGCTGGCCTTGGCCAATGTTGTCGGCACCGTGATCTGCATCGCGGCGTCAGGCGGGATCGCCAAACTGACCACCATCCGCTTCTCGCTGCTGGCACCGTTCCTGTTCATGATCATCAGCTTTGCGGCCTTCCAGTCGGGGCAAAACCTGATGGACCTCGTGGCATTGTTTGCGATCGGCTTTCTTGGCATCCTGATGCGCCGCTTTGACTGGTCGCGGCCTGCCTTCCTGATCGGGTTTGTGCTGTCCAACCCTGCCGAAACCTACGCCAACCAAGCGCTGCAAATCGCCCAATCGCGTTTCCGCAAAGGGTTTGAGGAGGGGCTAGATTACATCTTCTCGCCCATCGTGATCGTGCTGATCGTGATCACCGTGATCTCCGTCGTATTGGGGCTGCGGCAGGCGAAGAACATTATGGCGGAAGGCGATGTGCAGTCCGGCAGCAAGCGCGCGCCGCTGGTCTTTCTGCTCTGTGTGACGGGCTACATTGGGTATGCGTTCTACGATGCGGCCTCGATCCCGTCTTTCAGCCGTGACCGGACCTTCCCGATGTTTGTGGCCGGCGTCTGTCTGGTGGGATGTCTGGTGCTTTTGATCCGAATGATGCTGAAGCCCGAGACCGACACGATCTTTGCCGACCGTGAAAAGAACGGCGAGGATGCTGAGGCGACACATGGGCTTTGGCCGACCTTGGCGTGGTTTGCAGGGCTGCTGATCCTGACCTCGCTGCTGGGCTTCATTCTCGCATTGGGGCTGTTCTTGTTTGCATTCCTGAGGATCCGCGCGGGGCTCAGCAATTTGGCTGCCGCGATCTACACCGCCTGCGGTATCGTCTTCATGTGCGTCATGGCGGGCCTTTTGAACCGCGATTTCCCGCCAGGGCTGCTGCAAGATTATGCAGACCTGCCATGGCCTTTGGGCTGAGGAGGGGCCGATGTCTCAAACCGCAATTCCGTATCTCTTCATTCGCGGCGGCACGTCGCGGGGGCCCTATCTGAACCGCGCGGACCTGCCAGAGGACCTCGACGCGCTCGCAGAGGTGCTGCTTGCGATCATAGGTTCCGGCCATCCGCTCAATATTGACGGTATCGGCGGCGGAGCGGCTGTGACCACCAAGGTCGCGATGTTGTCCAAGTCCGACGACCCGTGGGCCGACATTGATTATTTCTTTGCGCAAGTCAGCGTTGAGGATCGGCTGGTCGATTTCAAACCCACCTGTGGCAACATCCTGTCGGGTGTCGGGCCTGCGGCGATTGAGATGGGGCTGATCGAGGCGGAAGACGGCGAGACGGCGGTTAACATTCGTGCCGTCAACACCGGCGCCAAGGTGGCCGCGATTGTTCAAACGCCGGGCAGGGTGGTCAGCTACGCGGGCGAGGCGGCAATAGACGGCGTTCCCGGCACTGCCGCACCGGTGGCGTTGCAATTTATGGAAACCGTGGGCGGCGTGACGGGGGCGTTTCTTCCGACGGGCAATTTGGTCGATGTGATCGACGGGATCGAGGTCACATGTATGGATGTCGCCATGCCGATGGTGATCGCGACGGCCGCGAGTTTTGGGCTGACGGGCTATGAGACAGCGGCGGAGCTGGACGACAACCGCAACTTCTTCGCGCAGATGGAGGCGGTCCGCCTGAAGGCGGGCGCGTTCATGGGGATGGGGGACGTGTCCAAATCTGTGACGCCCAAATTCGGGCTGGTCGCCCCGCCCACACAAGGTGGCACTGTGGCGGTGCGCTACTTCATGCCGTGGAAATGCCACCCGACAATGGCCGTAACGGGCGCGCAATGCATGGCGTCCTGCGTGTTGACACCGGGCACCGTGGCGGATGTGGCGATCCCGAACGAGACGCCTGCGCATCTGGTGCTGGAACATGCGTCCGGCACGATCGATGTGGTCGTGGATTTCGCAAACACGAATTCGGGGTTCGAGCTGCGCTCTGCTGGTCTGGTGCGTACGGCGCGCAAAATCGCGGCGGGGTCCGTGTTCATTCCCGCGCCACATGAAAAGGGCATGGACGGATGAAGGTCCATATCCTCGATGACTGGTTCGACACCCTGCGTGGGCTGCCCTGCTTTGCGAAACTGGCAGGCCATGACGTCACCGTCTGGACGGATCATGAGCCTGATCCGGTCCGTCTGGCCGAGCGGGTACAAGAGGCCGAAGCGTTGGTGCTGTTTCGCGAGCGGACAAAGATTGGTGCCGAACTTCTGTCGCGATTGCCCAACCTCAAGCTGATTTCGCAACGCAGCGTTTACCCGCATATTGATGTCGACGCATGTTCGAACCACGGGGTGCTTTTGTGTTCAAACATGCATTCCGATACGCCGTCCTATGCCGCCGCAGAGCACACATTGGCGCTTATTCTCGCGAGCTATCGCCAAATCCCTGAGCAAGTCGCCTCCATCCGCAATGGGGCGTGGCAGGCGGGCGTTGGTCGCACCCTGCGCGGCAGGACCTTGGGGCTTTACGGCTATGGTCGGATTGCCAAGGCCGTGGCGGGGTATGCCAAAGCGATAGGGATGCAGGTGCAATGGTGGTCCTCGGAGGAGGGCAGGGCGCGGGCTGAGGCGGATGGTGAAACGGTTGCAATTTCCCGTCAGGCGTTCTTTGAAAGCTCCGACATAGTCAGCGTGCATGTGCGGCTGAAGCCTGCGACACGCGGCTGTATCACTGCGCAAGACCTGGCCGCCATGCCGCCGCGCGGGTTGTTTGTGAATACCTCGCGCTCAGGTCTTGTTGCGGACGGAGCACTCGAGGCGGAGGTCGCGCGCGGGCGCATCCATGCGGCTGTGGATGTTTTCGATGCGGAGCCGCTGACAGACACGTCGCACCCGCTGTTGACGCACCCGAATGTCCTGCCCACGCCCCATATTGGCTACGTCACGGAAGATGAGTTTGACCTGCAATTTTCCGACATCTTCGATCAGGTCAACGCGTTTGCCGAAGGTTCACCCATCCACATGATCAACCCGGAAACAAGAAAGCGACCCACATGAAACGCGTCATAATTGCAGGATCCGGCAACGCCGCTTTGAGCGCGGGGATCGCTGCGTTGGAACGGGGGGCGTCTGTCTTGATGCTGGAGAAAGCGGATGAGGCGATGTCGGGCGGCAATACGAAATACACCGCAGGCGCGATGCGCTTTGCCTATAATTCGGGCGATGAACTGATGCCGCTGTTGAAAGACCCTGAGGACCCGAGGCTCCCTCAGACGGATTTTGGCAGCTATACACAAAAGAAATTTGAAGCTGATCTGCTGGGCTTTAACGATGGCCGCCCTCTGAGCGAGGAACAAAAAACGCTGGTCGCCGAGAGCTACGAAACAGTGAAATGGCTCGCGTCGCATGACGTGAAATTTCAGCCGATCTATTCCCGCCAGAGTTTCAAGAAAGACGGCCGCCATGTGTTTTGGGGTGGGCTGACGCTTGCCTCAGATAACGAGGGCGTGGGGTTGTTCGACCAAGAGCTTGCCGCGTTCAAACGCTTGGGTGGCGAGATCAGGTATAGCTGCGCGGTGACCGAGCTCGTTCACGAGGATGGCGTTGTAAGCGGAGTGAAGACGAGCGTAGGTGAAACCCTGTCAGCAGATGCTGTCATCCTCGCCTGTGGCGGGTTCGAGGCCAGCGAGAGCCTGCGCAAGACCCATATCGGGCCGAATTGGGACAAAGCCAAAGTGCGCGGGACGCCGCATAATACCGGCGACGGTCTGGTCATGGCGCAGGCGCTTGGCGCGCAGGATTACGGGCTTTTCGCCGGGTGCCATGCGACGCCGATGGATTTGCATATGAAGGATTTCGGCAACCTTAATTTGCCTGCGGGGGAACGCAAGAAGTACCGCAAAATCTGTTACTTCCTCGGGGTGATGCTGAACGCAAAGGGCGAGCGTTTTGTCGATGAGGGCATCAATTTTCGCAACTACACCTATGCGCAATTTGGGGCCGCGATCATGGACCAGCCCGACCATTTCGCGTGGCAAATTTTCGACGCGAAGGTGTTTGATCTGCTCTATGACGAATACACCTTCCACGATGCGCATTTCGTGGAGGCCGATACGTTGCCTGCCCTGATCGCCGAGCTTGATGGGGTTGATAAGGAGGCTGCGGCGCGGACATTGGAAGAATTCAACGAAGCGGTCAGCTCTGACATTCCCTTCGATCCGACCATTCTGGACGGTAAAGGCACCGATGGCCTTGCCCTTGCAAAAAGCAACTGGGCGCAAGCGTTCGATACGGCTCCGTTTCGTGCCTATCCGGTGACGGGAGGCATTACGTTCACCTATGGCGGGTTGAAGGTGGACGGCACTGGCGCGGTCTTGGCCCAAGACGACACACCAATCTCCGGGCTGTTTGCCTGCGGTGAACTTGTCGGCGGGGTCTTCTACAACGGTTATCCCGGCGGCTCCGGGCTCACGTCGGGGGCTGTTTTTGGCCGCCGTGCTGGGCGTGGCGCAGCGCAGTAGACTGCGAACAAACTCGTCTTTGATGAGATGCCGAGCGCGCGCCAGGAGCCATTCGTAAGAGATACGCTTTTGGACAGGCTCCTCGGTGCTTCACAACGGGCCATGATCACTTACAGCTGATTGTCTTTTTTTCAGATGGCTGGCCTTCAATGAAGAGGCTCCGAAACCGATTTCGGTTGCGTGCCGAAACCGGTTTCGGATAGCCTCAATGTCACGGGGGGATTCGAATGGGCGAGAGATCTGTAAATCTCAAAGCACTGGCTGCGCATCTTGGCTTAACGGTGAGCACTGTCAGCCGCGCTTTGAATGACTACGCTGATATTAGTCCGGCAACCCGCAAACGCGTGAAGCTTGCCGCGGATCAGTTAGGTTACCGCCCAAATCAAAATGCCCGCAGGCTGTCGATCGGGACACCTGAGACCATCTGTTATCTGATGCCCCGACAAATTGGCCCGAACGCGCAGCCATTCGTCGCGCAGCTTCTGGCGGGTCTGGGCGAGGCGCTGAACGAGCGGAATTGGGATCTGTTGGTGAGCCAGGCCGATGCCTCGGTCGGTGATTTGGCCAGTATTGAGCGTTTGGTGAAGTCCGGTCGCATCGCCGGATTGGTGATTTCGCGGCCGCTCAAGAATGATCCTCGGGTGCGTTTGATGCAAAACCTGGGGTGTCCCTTCGTGGTGCATGGACGGACTGAAAAATGCGACGGCTATGCTTGGTATGACGTGGATGGAGAGGATGCGTTTGTCACGGCGGTCAACCACCTCGCGCGCTTGGGGCATCGCCGGATTGGCTTCATCGGTGCGCCGCTGCAATACCAATTCGCGCAAGAACGGTTGGATGGGTATAACAGAGGGCTGACCCATAATGGCCTGTCGCAGGACCCCGAGCTGGTCCAGATTGCGGAGTTTACGGATGAAGGCGGCACGGCGGCGGCGGGCATCTTGATGGACCTGCCGCGCCCGCCCACGGCGATTGTTTGCGTCACCGACATGATGGCGCTCGGCGCGCTTGAAGCGCTTCATGCGCGCAAGATCAGGCCGGGTACGGATGTCTCCGTCATTGGCTATGATGGTTTGTATTTCGGCAAACATGCCCATCCGCCGCTGACGACACTCGCTCAGCCTCAGGCACATGCCGGGCGGCGCTTGGGCGATATTCTGTTGTCGATCATCGACGGGGCAGACCCCACCAAATTTCAAGAATTGCAACGCGCCCATTTGGTGCAGCGCAGTACAGACGGACCTGTGACCTCGAACACAGGCCAAACCATCGTTTCAGAAAGGGAGGATTCACTATGAAACGCACGACCACTTTGTTCACCGGGCTGCTGCTATCCACAGCGCTGGCCGGGTTGGCTTCGGCGGACACCATCCGCGTTTGGACCATGGAGGTTCAGCCGGAACGTATGGCCATTCAAGAAGAGATGGCCGCCGCATTTACGGCAGCCACCGGCCATGAGGTTGAACTTATTCCGGTGGAGGAGTCTGATATTCAGACCCGTGCTACAGCCGCCTTCGCCGCCGGTGATTTGCCAGACGTGCTGAACCATACGGTTCAACACCTGCTGCCCTATGCTGAGGCAGGTCTTCTCGACACCGCCGCCGCTGACGAAGTGGTCAATGATCTGGGCGTCGACACATTTGCAGCAGGCCCCATCCGTATGGCCTCAAGCGACGGCGAAATTGTCTCCGTGCCGACGGATGGCTGGACGCAAATGGTCGTCTACCGCAATGACCTGTTCGAGGCTAACGGGCTTGCAGCACCGACATCATTTGACGCGATCCGGGCGGGCCTGAAGGCGCTGCACAACCCGCCGGAGATGTACGGCTTTGTCGCCGCGACCAAGATCGACGAAGGCTACATGATGCAGCTGATCGAGCATCTGTCGCTGGCAACAGGGTACTCGCCCGTGAACGCTGACGGCTCGGTGAATGAGGACACCAGCAACCTCAAGCAGTTGTTGGAGATGTATAACGAGCTGGTCACAGCCTCACCCGAAGGCGATCTCTACTGGTCGCAATCGCGCGAACTGTATCTGGACGGCAAGGCTGCAATGGTCATCTGGTCTCCGTCCATTCTGGACGAGCTGGGCGGCCTGCGTGACAGCGCGCCTGTGACGATCAATGACGACCCCACCACCAAAGAGTTGGCGGGCAATACCGGCTTTGCCACCATGGTCTCCGGGCCTGGCAATGCTGATGGCGCAGCTTGGTCTGACGTGCGCTACATGGGTATCACTGCGGACGCGAACACCGAAGTGGCGCAGGAGTTCGTCAAGTTTCTGCTGTCTGAGGGGTATGGCCAGTGGCTGAGCCAAGCACCTGAAGGCAAATTCCCTGTGCGCAAGGGGCCGTCCGCAGGGTCCAACGAGTATGAGGCCACTTGGGCCGCTCTTGACGTGGGCGTGGACCGCAAGGCCCCGCTGGCCGACATCTACCCGCAGCAGGTCATTGACGATATCGTCGCTGGTCTGTCCGTGGGCGACCGCTGGGGCGTGGAGACAGGTCAGCTGGCCGCTGCCTCGACCATCATCAACAGCCAGATCATGTCGAAGGTTATCCGCGAGATGACCGATGGCGAGCTGTCCGTTGACGAGGCGGCCGACAAGATTGTCGCCGAGCACAAAGCACTGATGGGCAACTAGGCCCAAAGTCCGGGGCGGCGCTGGCTGCCCCGGACATCTTCGATACGGATTTTCCTGGATGCCGACGCCAGACACATCGAACCAAGGCCCGCCCAAAGGTCTCGGCCCTCTCGCCAAACGCGAGATGCGGTTCGCCTACGTGTTGTTGCTGCCGACCTTCTTGATCGTGCTGTCGGTCGTGTTGTTCCCGCTGATTGCCAATGTCTGGATCAGCTTCAAGCCGGTAACACTGGGCGACCTGCGCGCGCCTGCCATTTTGGTCAACGAGCGCCTGATGGGTGATCTTGAGGCGGTCGGCGACAAGGCCGATATCCGCTACCGCGCCCGCAATTCTTCGCGCAAAAGCGCGATTGCCGATGTGCTTTTCACCGATACCATCCCCGAAAGCCTTACCGTCATTTCCGTCGATGACCGCTGCGTTGCTGACGGCCAGAACCTGAGCTGCGATCTTGGCGACTACGAGGCCGGACAACGCGAGGATATCATTGTGCGTGTGGCGGCGACGCAGGCCTTTCTGGACGCGCCCGAAAACGTCAAAGACACCGACCCCGCATTTACATTCGAGCCGGAAAACATCCTGACCAATGGGGACTTCACCCTCGACAATTTCCGCCGGGTTTTCAACGCGTCCGACTTCTGGCCAGTGCTTTGGGCGTCCATGTATTACACGATCGCTGGCACGATCGGCGCGCTCGTGATGGGGCTTTTCGCGGCGCAACTGATGAATATCACCTTTGGCGGGCGGGCCTTCCTGCGCGGGTTGTTTCTGTCTCCCTATGTGGCCCCCGTCATTGCCGTGGCATTGGCTTGGGTGCTGCTGCTGGACCCCGGTCCCGGCGGGACGCTCAACGCGCTGTTGATCCAGCTGGGCGTCATCGAAGGGCCGATCAGCTTTCTTGGCCAACGCGCGGTGGAGATCAACGTCCTCGGTCTCAGCTTCGACTTCCCCGTGGCCCTGACCGTCGTGATTATTTTTGAGATCTGGCGGTACTTCCCGCTGGCGATGCTGTTTATATTGGCGCGGATGCAGTCCGTATCGACCGACATTTATGAAGCCGCCGAGATCGACGGGGCCACGCCGCTGCAACAGTTTCGCTTCATCTCATTGCCGCAGCTGATGGGCATCATGGCGGTGCTGTTCCTGCTGCGCTTCATCTGGACCTTCAACAAATTCGACGACATCTTCCTGCTCACTGGCGGGGCGGCTGGTACACGCACGCTGACGGTCAATGTCTATGAGCAGGCCTTCGCGGTCTCCAACCTCGGGGCAGGGGCGGCGGTCGCGGTGGTGGTATTCCTCGTGCTGCTGTTTTTCTCGGTCATCTTCTTCAAGTTCTCGCCGGAGGATGACGCATGAGCCGGTTTGGCAACATCTTCTACCTGTCGGTCTTGTTCGGGGCTCTCTGGGGCGCTGTCTGGGTGATTATCATCACGCTTCTGGCGCTGTTCATTTCCGGCCTGACCTTCCAGCCACAAGTCACCGCCGGAGCGCTTGCCGGTCTGATCGCGGCGGCGTTGCTGGTCTTCCATCCCCCGGCCAAACGCACGCTCGGGATGCCGGCGCTGGCGGGCTTCGCCTTCCTGTTGGTCCTCGTCCTGGCCTCCGGGACACAGCCGATGGGTCTGCCACTGGGCAGTTACTCCGTGGGCCAGCTGGTCTTTACGGTGCTGATGGCCGTCGTCACTGTGCAGTCGATCCACCTGACCTGCATGAATTTGGGTCCGGGCCGTGAGAAACGCTACAATGTCGAGGTCCTGTGTTTGCGGTTCATCAAAGGGTTCGGCCTTGTGGCCTTCACCATCGCCGTGGCCTTGCCGTTCTTCGTGATGGTGATGATGAGCCTGAAGAATCAGCAATTGCTGCTGTCCAACCCGCTCGATTTCTCGATCGATCTCGGGCAGGGCTTTGCCGCGCTTTTCCGCAGCTATATCGAGCTGTTCACCCAATACCATTTTGGCACCTACCTGCTGAATTCCGCACTGGTCTCAGTTGCTACGGTTGCCATCACACTGTTCTTTGCGGTGCCCGGCGCCTATGCGGTGGCGCGGCTGCGCTTCCCGGGGCAGAACTTCCTGTCACGCTCCATCCTGCTGATCTACATGGTGCCGATGATTGTTCTGGTGATCCCGCTTTATGCGATCTTCAGCCAGCTCGGCATGCGCAACACGCTGTGGGGGCTCTTGTTTGTCTACCCCGCCACCACCATCCCCGTGGCGCTTTACATGCTGCAAGGCTATTTCCGTGGCATCCCGGCGGAGCTGGAAGAGGCGGGGCTGATGGATGGGCTGACGCGGCTCAATGTGATCCGCAAGATCACCCTACCGTTGGCGCTGCCCGCGCTGGCTTCCGTGGCGCTTTACGTCTTTATGATCGCCTGGAACGAGTTCCTTTTCGCCTTCATGTTCCTCGACAATGTGGACTTGTTTACCCTGTCGCGCGGCATCGCGGAGCTGAACTCTTCCGAGGTTCCGCGCCAGCATCTGATGGCCGGTGCGGTGATTGCAACTGTGCCAGTGCTTGCCCTGTTTTTGTGGTTCGAGCGCTTCCTCGTGGCGGGGCTGACCGCCGGTAGTGTGAAAGGATAACCCATGAACCTGACGCAACGCGCCATTGATATTCTCGCTCGCAATGATCGCGGCGGCTTTACGATCCCCACGGCGGGGCTCTACCCCTATCAATGGAACTGGGACAGCGCCTTCGTGGCGCTGGGCATCGCCACCTATGACATGGACCGCGCATGGGCGGAGATCACCTCACTGATCGAAGGCCAGTGGCCTGACGGGATGATCCCGTCGATCATCTTCCGCAGCGACGACCCCGACTATTTCCCCGGGCCCTCCCGTTGGGGCAAAACGCCCGGGCCAATCCCGTCCACCGGTATTTCTCAACCCCCCGTGCTGGCCACTATCGTGCGCAAGCTGACCCAGACCGGCAGAGCGCTGGACGCGACACGCCGCGCGCAAGTGTTCGACGCCATGTTCAACTGGCACAAATGGTGGCATGAGGCGCGCACGGTTGATGGCATCGTCGCCACCGTGCACCCATGGGAGACCGGACGAGACAATTGCCCGGAATGGAATATTGGGTTGGAGGCGATGCAAATCGCCCCCGATTTGGCGCCCTACACTCGGATGGACAACAAGCATGTCGACCCCAGCTTCCGGCCCAGCCAGGAGCAATATGACAAATACCTCACCATCGTGCAGTTCGGCGAGCGTGTAGGCTGGGACCAGCGCCGCCTGACCGATGAAGGTCCGTTCCTGATGGCCGACCCGAACCTGCATTTTGTGCTCTTGCGCGCCGACAAAGACCTGCGCGCCATTGCGGCGTCGCTGGGCAAGCCGCAAGCGGTGCTGGACCAGATCGACAGCTGGATCGCCAAGGCAGAGGCGGCCACTGATACCATTTGGAACGCGCGTCTCGGCGCGTTTACCGCCCGCGACATGCGCTCCGGCGCGTTTTCTAACGGGTTCAGCAATTGCAGCGCTCTGTGTTTCTACGCCGATAGTGGCACGCCGCAGCAGCGGGCCAAGACGCTGGATCACATGGCGCGGATTGCCAGCAAGGTCGGCTACATGCTGCCCAGCTGGGACCCGGCATCTCCTGATTTCGAGGCACAGCGTTATTGGTGCGGGCCGCTTTGGCCGCAGATGAATTACATGACCGCCCTTGGCCTGTCAGAGCAGGGCGAGGCCGATATGGCGGGCCGGGTCCAAACTGACCTATGCCGCGCGATTGAGAAAAGCGGCTTCTGGGAATGCTTCAACCCGCTGACCGGCGAGGGGTGCGTGGGCAACAATTTCTCTTGGACTGCTGCTGTGTGGCTGTCCTGGCAGCACGAAAACAAACTGAAAGGCGCGGCGTAGCGCCGCCCGAGGTAAGGGAAGAATATGGGGTCCATCAGCCTTCAATCGGTCGAAAAGTGGTTTGGCGAGGTTCAGGTCATCAAGGGCGTCGATCTCGATATTCAGGACGGCGAGCTGATCATTTTCGTGGGCCCCTCGGGCTGCGGTAAATCCACATTGCTGCGCATGATCGCAGGGCTGGAGGAGACGAGCCGCGGACAAATCCTGCTCGACGGCGAGGACGTCACCCACAAGGTCCCGTCCGAGCGCGAGCTGTCGATGGTGTTCCAGTCCTACGCGCTCTATCCGCATCTCTCGGTGGAAGAAAACATGGGCTTCGCGCTGATGACCGCGGGGGCGTCTAAGGCCGAGATCAGTGAGAAGGTGAACCACGCCGCCGACACCTTGAAGCTGACGGACTACCTCGACCGCCGCCCTAAGGACCTGTCAGGCGGGCAGCGTCAGCGGGTGGCCATTGGTCGGGCCATTGTGCGCAAGCCCAAGGGTTTTCTCTTCGACGAGCCGCTCTCCAATCTCGACGCCTCCCTGCGCGTCGATATGCGGTTCGAGATCGCGCGGCTACACAAGACGCTTGCCAGCACGATGGTTTACGTGACCCATGATCAGGTAGAGGCAATGACGCTGGCCGACCGGATCGTGGTTCTCAAAGACGGGCAAATTATGCAGGTCGGCACCCCGCGCGAGCTCTATGAAAACCCGCAAAACGTCTTCGTGGCGCAATTTATTGGCAGCCCGAAAATGAACTTGATGCCCTGTGGCACGGATGCCGACCAGTTCACCCTTGCGGGCGGCGGCTCCGGGCCGTTGAAGGATGCGGGCCAAAGCGGCGCCGTCCAGCTTGGCGCGCGTCCAGAACATATCGAGGTGGTGGCACCCGGTGCCGGGCATTGTGATGGCGTGGTGCAGGTGAGCGAATATCTCGGGGCCGACTATTTCCATTATGTCGATTGTGGCCCATTAGGGCTTATGACAGTGCGGACCGCAGGCTCTGCCGATGACCTTGAAGGCCAGACGGTAGGGTTGAAATTCGATACCAGCCGCCTGCATTTCTTTGGCGCAGGCGACCAGAGAGTATAGGTCACAGACATGAAGCGATCACATATTAACGAGATTTTGGCTGAGGCCGACGAGATGATCCGGCGGTTTGGATTCGTGTTGCCGCCTTTTGCCTATTGGACACCCGAAGAGTTTAAGGCCAATGCGGCGTCTGCCCGCCATGTCATCGACGCGCGGTGCGGTTGGGACATCACTGATTATGGTGCGGGTGATTTCGACAAGATGGGGCTGTTCCTGTTCACCCTGCGCAATGGGCTTCTGTCCGACCTGCAAGGCGGCGGGGGCATGTGTTACGCCGAAAAACTGCTGATCTCGCGCCGCGACCAGCTGTCGCCAATGCATACCCATGTCATCAAGGCCGAGGATATCATTAACCGGGGTGGCGCCGATCTGGGGATCGAGCTGTATGGCTCGGACGACAATGGCAATTGCGCCGAAGATCGCGGCGGACAGGTGATGTGTGACGGTATCCTGCGCGACTACGGCCCCGGCGAGAAGCTGATCTTCAAGCCCGGCGAAAGCGTCACCCTGCGCCCCGGCGATTGGCACGCGTTTTGGGGTGAGGGCGGCGACGTGCTGATAGGTGAAGTCTCCACCGTCAATGATGACGAGACCGACAACATCTTCCGCGAACCCATCGGCCGGTTTGCCTCGATTGACGAAGACACTGCACCCAAACATCTTTTGGTGAGCGACTACGAAAAACATCTGAGCTAGATAAATGACAGCCAGCCAAATTGAGTTCCGCTTCACGTCCGATCCTCGTGTTGCAGATCAACTGGAGGCTGATCTTCTTTCGGAGTTGCGATCAAAGTTAGAGCAAGGTCAAAACAAGCAGATATCGCTCGAAGCTTGGGATGAAAACGACATGTTGGTTGGAGGGCTTGTCGGATCCACATTTTACGGCTGGTTGCTTATCAAAATTCTCTGGGTCGCTTCGCGAGTTCGAAAACAGGGCTACGGGCGTGGTGACGAGTGGGAGAGGGCGCGAAGCGCGGGACCTCATATCTCGCAGCCGTTCTCGCCCTCGGGCCACAGGCGTTTATTCCGGAATAAGTGGTTGTCTGTCATTGTCAGTGTCCGCTCTTGCCAATGGGGCGGCGTTTGAGCTTCAGCGAAACAACGATGATTTCTGGGTTTTGTTCCCAATCAGGGATAGTTTATGTGCGCGCCCTCCCGCGGTTGACCGGTTCGCCTGCGTCTATCGTTAAAGTGCAGAGCGCATGGCGGTGAGGATTGCGTGGTGCAAAGACCCGGCGGAGGCGCGCGGGCCCAAGATACGGACAAATCCGTTCGGATCGCCGCAGATGACGAAACAGCCAAGGTGGTGGATCGTGGTGCGGGTGGCGTCGCCGCTGGCCAGAGCGCGCATGTTGACGGGGCAGAGCAGCTCCATCACGGCGGCGATGCCCTCCCCGGACAGATCAAAGCAGCACCACGCGTCGGTTTGTTCGGTGATCGAGGCCGTGTCCTTGAGCGCCGCTTTCAGCTGGGCGGCGATGTCTTCATGGGTCGCGAAATCCGCGCCAAGCATCCACTGATCGGGGCCTGCCCAGACGGCGGAATAGGGTGCTGCGAGATGAGCTTTGCCCGCCACGGGTGGCGCGGCCCCCAGAAGCTTTTGCAACGCGGCGGCGCAGGCTTTCTCTTGGCCCAATCTTGCGGCGACGGAGGCCAGCGCGAGGTCGCACTGCTCCGTGCAGGTCAGGTCTGCCACGGTGTCTATCTGCGGCGCGGTGCCGCCGAGCGGGGTGAGGGGGCTGAGGTCATGCACGCAGGCGCTCTCCTTCAGGGTCGACGAAATGCGCGGAGGCGATTTCAACCTCGACCGTTAACCTTGTCACAGGCGAGACCAGCCGCATGCGTTCGCCCAGCCGCTCCGCGCCATTCTTCAAAAAGCCCAAGCCGATCATATGGCCAAGCGAGGGCGAGTAGGCGGCCGACGTGATATAGCCTTGGTCATGGGCGGCATTCACCGGGCCGGTCTCGGCCATCAGATGCCCCCCGGCAGTGATGGCTTTGGAGGGGTCAACGGGTTTGACGCCCACTTGTATCAACGCATCCGCCTCGTTCAGGCCGGGGCGTTCGGACAGTTTCGAGCCGATGCTGTCCTTGGCCTTGCTGACCATGCGCCCCATGCCGAGGTTGAGCGCCGTGGTGGTGCCGTTCAGCTCATTGCCCGCGGCATGGCCTTTCTCGATGCGCATGACGCCAAGCGCTTCGGTGCCATAGGGTGTAACGTCGAACTCCGCGCCCTCCGACATCAGCTTGCGCATCAGCGCGTCGCCGTAGCGCGATGGCACCGCAATCTCAAAGGCCAGCTCGCCGGAGAAAGAGATACGGAAGAGCCGCGCGCGCAGCCCACCGCATATGGTGATGTTGGCGCAGGCCATGAAGGGGAAGCCTTCGTTGGAGATGTCAAACGCGGGGTCCACGACCTTTTGCAGCAGCTTGCGGGAGTTGGGCCCCGCGACGGCGTATTGCGCCCAGCCTTCGGTGGTGGAGATCAGCTGCACATCCATATCCGGGAACAGGCATTGGCGCACAAACTCCATGTGTTGGTAGACGCGCGCGGCATTGGCGGTGGTGGTGGTCACAACGAAATGGTCCTCCTCCAGCCGTGCGGCGGTGCCGTCATCCATCGCAATGCCATCTTCGCGCAGCATCAGCCCGTAGCGGGTTTTGCCGACGGCCAGTTTGGCGAAGCCGTTGCAATAGAGTTTGTTGAGAAAGGCTGCGGCATCCGTGCCTTGCACGTCAATCTTGCCAAGGGTGGTGCAGTCGCAGACGCCTACGGAGTTGCGGGTGGCGGTGACCTCACGGTCGACACTTTCGCGCCAATGGGTCTCCCCCTCGATGGGGAACCACTGGGCACGCAGCCAATTGCCGACCTCCACAAACACCGCGCCGCGTTCTTTGGCCCAGTAATGCGAGGGCGTCAGGCGGGTTGGGTGGAACTCCATGCCCCGGATGCGACCCGCAAAGGCCCCTATGGCGGTGGGCGTATAGGGCGGGCGGAAAATCGTGGTGCCGACTTCGGGGATCGCTTTGCCCGCCAGTTCGGCCATGATCGCGAGGCCGCCCATATTGGAGGTCTTGCCCTGATCCGTGGCCATGCCGAGCGTGGTGTAGCGCTTGAGATGCTCGACGGAGCGGAAGCCCTCCTGATGGCTGAGCTTGACATCTTTCACGGTCACATCGTTTTGCTGGTCGAGCCAGGCGCGGGAGCAGCCTTCCACGTACCAGAACGGGGTTTGGCTGACGGGGGCATCTTCGGCTTTTGGGGTGGCGGGCGTGCGGCCTTTGAGCCCCAGTGCCTTTTTGGCGGCAGCGGCCCCGGTGGTCAAAGCGCCGTGGGTTGAGAGCGCGCCAATGGCTGCGCCTGCGACGCTCATGCCGGGGGGTAGGGTGCCGCCGGGCACGAAGGCAGCGAGGCTGTCATCCCATGTGGGGCGGCCCCGCTGGTGGCAGGTCAGATGCACGTTGGGGTTCCACCCGCCCGAGACGCCAAGCGCGCCGCATTCGATCGTGCGTAGGGTGCCGTCAGCCAGTTTGACCTCCGCAAAAGTCAGGCCGAGGCGGCCTTTGGTGTCGATGACCTGCGCGCCGCGCAGCACTTCATAAGCGTCGGCGCGGGGCGCGTCGGGGCGCGTGTCCACGACGGCGGCGATCTTGACGCCTTTGGCCAACAGGTCCTGCGCGGTGCGGTGGCCGTCATCATTGTTGGTAAAGACCGCAATGCGTTGCGCGGGCGTGGCGGCCCAGCGGTTGGCATAGCTGCGGATGGCGGAGGCCAGCATCACGCCGGGGCGGTCATTGTTGTCAAAGGCAATCGGGCGCTCCGTCGCGCCTGCGCAGAGCAGCGTTCTGGGCGCATAGATGCGCCACAGGGTTTGACGCGGCTTGCCGGGATCGGGCGTGTGTAGGTGGTCGGAGACCCGCTCCACCGCGCCGTAGATGCCGTGATCAAACGCGCCGATAACAGTGGTGCGGGGCATCAGGCGGACATTGGGCAAGGCGCTGAGTTCGGCCACGCTTTGGGCGGCCCAGTCGGTGGCGGGGGCGTCGTCAATATGCAGGGTTTCGCTGTTCAGCCTGCCGCCCATGCGAAAATCTTCATCAGCGAGAATGACCTCCTTGCCCGCGCGGCCAGCGGTCAGGGCGGCCATCAGCCCTGCGGGGCCTGCGCCGATGACCAGCAGGTCGCAATGGCGAAAGCCTTTGTCATAGGCGTCGGGGTCTGGCTTCATCGACAGCGAGCCCAGACCGGCGGCCTTGCGGATGATCGGCTCGTAGAGCTTTTCCCAGAAGGCGGCGGGCCACATGAAGGTCTTGTAGTAAAACCCCGCCGTCAGGAAGTTGGAGAAGCGGTCATTGATCGCCATCGCGTCAAAGGCCAGCGACGGCCAGCGGTTTTGCGACTTGGCCGTCAGGCCGTTGTAAAGCTCCGCGGTGGTGGCGCGGGTATTGGGTTCTTGGCGCGCGCCGCCGCGCAGCTCGACAATGGCGTTGGGCTCCTCAGAGCCTGCGGTGAGCGGGCCACGCGGGCGGTGATATTTGAAAGAGCGCCCCATGAGGCGCACGTTATTGGCCAGCAGCGCGGAGGCCAGCGTGTCGCCTTGGTGGCCCTGATATTGTTTGCCGTCAAAGGTGAATTTCAGCGTGGTATCGCGGCCAATCTGGCCGCCGGAGAGCCGGTTTTTCTGGGTCATTTCGAGCGCCCCTCTGCACGGGCTACGTCGCGGGCAAGCTCCACGGCGGTGATCTCATGGGTCAGCGTGTTGCGGGTCACGACCAGCCAGGAGCGGTCGCCGCCATCGTGAAACCACAGCTCGCGGTGCGGCCCTGCGGGGTTGTCGCGCAGATAGGCGTAGTCGTGCCAGTCCTGCGGGCTTGCCGTCTCCGGGTCGGGGCGGTTGATCAGATTTGCGTCGCCCTTATAGGTGAACTCAGCGCTGTCGCGGGGGCCCAGAAGAGGGTGATTGATGATCATGCGTGGCCTCGCTTGGCAGGGGCTGGGTTGTGCATATTTTTGGCAAAAAGAAGCATCTGGGTTGCGCTCCGTCAGTGCAGGTTGGGCTGGTTGCCCATGCCTTTTTCGTCGATCATGTGACCTGTCTCAAAGCGGTTGAAACGGTAGGCCGTGGCGGTGTCATGCGGGGTGTCCGTGGCCAGCAGATGCGCGAATGCGTAGCCCGAGGCAGGCGTGGCCTTGAAGCCGCCATAGCACCAGCCGCCGTTGAAATAGAGCCCGTCAATATGGGTGCGGTCGATGATGGGCGAGCCGTCCATGCTCATATCCATGATGCCGCCCCACATGCGCAGCAGCCGGGCGCGGCCGATCATCGGCATGATGGCCATGCCGCCCTCGCAGACATCCTCGACCACGGGCAGGTTTCCGCGTTGGGCGTAGGAGTTGTAGCCGTCGATGTCTCCACCAAAGACCAGCCCACCCTTGTCGGATTGAGAGACGTAGAAATGTCCGGCGCCAAAGGTGATGACGCCGGGCAGCACGGGTTTGAGCCCTTCGGAGACGAAGGCTTGCAGCACGTGGCTTTCGATGGGCAGGCGCATACCGGCTTTGGACATGAGGCGGCCCGAGGAGCCCGCGACGGCGCAGCCGATTTTGCCTGCACCGATGAAGCCTTTGGTGGTTTCCACGCCGAGACATTTGCCCTGTTCAATCTTGAAGCCGGTGACCTCGCAGTTTTGCAGGATATCGACCCCGTGCTGGTCGGCGCTGCGCGCATAGCCCCAAGCCACCGCGTCATGGCGCACCGTGCCGCCACGACGCTGCGCCAGACCGCCCTTGATGGGGAAGCGGGCGTCGTTGAAATTGAGGAACGGGTATTCGCGTTTGATCGCGTCGAGGTCGAGATATTCGGCATCCGCGCCGTTCAGCTTCATCGCGTTGCCACGCCGGATGAAGGCGTCGCGCTGCGCGTCGGAATGGATCAGGTTCATGATCCCGCGCTGGCTGACCATGGCGTTGTAGTTCAGGTCCTGCTCCAAGCCTTCCCAAAGCTTGAGGGAAAACTCGTAGAAGGGCTCATTGCCATCCAGCAGGTAGTTAGAGCGGATGATCGTGGTGTTGCGCCCGACATTGCCGCCGCCGATCCAGCCTTTCTCGATCACCGCGATTTTCTTCTGGCCGAAGACTTTCGCCAGATAATGCGCCGTGGCCAACCCGTGCCCGCCGCCGCCGATGATGATGATGTCGTAATGGGATTGCGGCTCCGGCTCGCGCCAGGCGGGCGTCCAGCCTTTATGGCCCGACAGGGCCTCTTTGATGACTTTGAAACCGGAGTAGCGCATGGAATCAGACCCTCTTTGCACTCAGGATGCCGCAAAACAGGCCTCTCGTCGCGGTGATATCCGACATTGCAGGGATCAAATTGGACCTGAGGCTGCGCTGCGCGACTATCAAAATTAAGCGAACGCTCCTTTAGCCATTCGCGCTCTTGGTTCGTGGCGCGGTTCAGGGGATCTTGAGGCCTTAGTTTTTTGGAGCCCCCCATGACCAAACCCAGCTATTACGCGCCAACAGGCGGGCATCCCGACCAGCACAGCCTGCTGACCGACCGCGCCGTGTTTACGGAGGCCTATGCAGTTATCCCGAAAGGGTGCATGCGGGACATCGTGACCAGCTTTCTGCCCTTTTGGGAGGGCACGCGCCTGTGGGTTTTGTCGCGCCCTTTGAGCGGGTTTGCGGAGACGTTCTCGCAATATATCATGGAGGTGCAACCCGGTGGCGGCAGCGACCGGCCAGAGCTGGACCCGCTGGCGCAGGGCGTGCTGTTCGTGGTCGAAGGCGGCTTCACGCTGACCATCGAGGGGGAGGCGCATACGCTGGAAGAGGGTAGCTATGCCTACCTGCCTGCAGGCGCGCGTTGGACCGTTCAGAACGGCACCAAGGCGGTCACGCGGTTTCATTGGATCCGCAAAAGCTATGAGGCCGTGGAGGGCTTGGACCACCCGGAGGCCTTTGTCGTGAACGAACGCGACGTGGCCCCGACGGTGATGCCCGACACAGATGGCAAATGGGCCACGACCCGCTTTGTGGACCCAAGCGACATGCGGCATGACATGCATGTCACCATCGTCACCTTCCAGCCCGGCGCGGTGATCCCGTTTTGCGAAACCCATGTGATGGAGCACGGGCTCTACGTGCTGGAAGGCAAGGCCGTGTATCGGCTCAACAGTGACTGGGTTGAGGTCGAGGCGGGGGATTACATGTGGCTGCGCGCCTTTTGCCCGCAGGCCTGCTACGCGGGCGGGCCGGGGCCGTTTCGCTATTTGCTCTATAAGGATGTGAACCGCCATATGACTCTGCCTGTTGCTGGCCGTTAGGCTGGGGGCGGTTTTATGGCCGCGTGTCTCCCTGACGCGGATTTATCAAATGCAAAGAGGCGCGCCTGTGATGGGCGCGCCTCTTCAGTTTTAAAGGTGGCTGCGGCTCACTTGTCTTGAGCGGACAGCTCTTGTGGCAGCAGCAAGTTCAGCGCGATGGCGATGAAGGCTGCGGGCAGCAGGCCGGAGGTCAGCAATATGCGCGGCGTGTCGCCAAGGAATGCCATAGCGTCCGGCACCTGTTGCAGGCCAAGACCAACCGACAGAGCGACCGCGAAGATCACCATGTTGCGGCTGTTCCAATGCACATCCGAAAGCATCGACGCGCCAGCGGCGGCCACCATGCCGAACATCACGATCACACCGCCGCCCAGCACTTGAATAGGCACGGAATTGATCACGGCACCCACTTTGGGGATCAGTCCGCAGATGATCAGGAAGATCGCGCCGATGGTCACTACGTGGCGGCTCATCACACCGGTCATGGCGATCAGGCCCACGTTCTGGCTGAACGAGGTGTTGGGCAAGGAGCCGAACACGCCCGCAATCGCGGTGCCAACCCCGTCGGCGAAGGTCGCGCCTGTGACCTCCTTGTCGGTCGCCTCACGGCCCGCGCCACCTTTGGTGATGCCGGAGACATCGCCCACGGTTTCAATCGCGGAGATGAAGGCCATCAGGCACATGCCGATGATGATCGCCCAGTTTAGCTCGAAGCCGAATTTGAACGGGCTGGGCAGTGTGAACCACCCTGCATTGCCGACATTTCCGAGGTTCACGTCGCCCATCAGATAGGCCACGATATAGCCCGTGATCAGCCCCAGCAGCACGGCGGCGACAGAGAGAAGACCTCGGGTGAAGAATTTCAGGCCAAGCGTCACGAAGATCACCACGCCGGCCTGAAACCAGTTCGACACGCCGCCCCATGTGGGTTTGCTGCGGTTGAAATCTCCTGCGCCACCGGCGGCGTATTCAATGCCAACCTTGACCAGCAACAGCCCGATCATCAGCACGATCAGCCCGGTGACCAGCGGCGGCAGCGCGAAGCGGATTTTGCCCACAAAGAGCCCGAGGAACGCGTGAAACAGCCCGCCGATGACAACTCCCGTCATCAGACCCGCGAGCCCTGCAGTGCCCGCGCCGATCATGGCGGGGATCATCACGGGCAGGAACGCAAAGCTGGTGCCTTGCACGATTGGCAGCCGCGCGCCAACCGGGCCGATGCCGATGGTCTGGATCAGCGTCGCCACCCCGGCAAAGAGCATGGCCATCTGGATCAGGTAGATCAGCGCCGGAATATCGGCGTTTGGCGCGCCAAAGCCGAACCCCGCCACGCCTGCGATGATGATCGCAGGGGTCACGTTGGAGACGAACATCGCCAAAACGTGCTGAATCCCGAGCGGGATCGCCTTGCCCAAAGCGGGCGTGTAATTTGGGTCGCGGAGCTGCTCCGGTGTCCCGATTGAAGTGTCAGCCATCTGTTGTTCCCTTTTGTTAGACTGTCCCTGTATGTCGCTCTTGGTGGCGACGTCGCTATTGCTGGTCCGTGATCTGCCAAGGCTGATCGAACCAGTGTTCTTCCAGATTTGTGCCATCCCCGATGCGGTCGACCACCGCAAAAAGGCCGGGCGCGTGCAGCGGGGCCAAAACCCCGTGCCATATGTTGCGGTGGTAATTCACGCCCTGGCCCGGCTGTGCGATAAACGCCTTTGGGGTGTCCGGCGCTCCGTTCTTGTCGCGGGCGACCACCACCAGATAGGGGTGCTGATGCATCGGCAAAAATGCCTGCGAGCCGTCAGGGTGGCGCTCCATCATGTCCAGCGTGTAGGGCAGGCTGCGGGCTTGCGCGTCAAAGACGCTGATCCCGGCTCGGCCGGTGCTGAAATCGAGCGCTGCGAGGTCGTGATGGCGGCCACACAGACCTTGGTTGATGATCTTATCCGGCGTGCCAGCCGCCTCAAGGACGTCGCCAAATTCCGCGAAGGCGGCTTGGGTTAAAGGACGGGCGAGGATCACGCGCATGGGCCCAGCAGGCGGCGCGTCTCAGCGCGCTCAAAAGCGTTTGGATGTCGTGCCAGCGTCACAGGTTTTCCCCATCTTCCCAGTGCCCGGTCTTGATAAGACGAAAAACACCCCGTGACTTTCAAGAAAAACCGAAAGGTCTGTCGGAGATTGGCAGCTATTGTTGCGCGTGAGGGCTGCAAAGCGCGGGCGGGGCGCTCGGGATTGGCCTCGGTGCGGAGCGTTTGACAGAAGTGGCATACTAACATACCAGTTAAGGGTGCGTCCGAAACGGGCGTCGGAAATTTAGCCAGAGTCACCGATCAAGCGAGGCAGATATTTGATATGACACAGTTCCCAATTGTAGATGCAGACCCAGGCGTCAAACGTCAGGTTCTGGCCGACCATCCCGACCTGATGGTCGTGTCGTTTCGCTTTCAGGCGGAGGCCGAGGGCAAGCTGCACAACCACCCGCATGTGCAATCCACCTTTGTGAAATCGGGGCGTTTCACCTTCTCCGTCGCTGGCGTCGAGACCGAGGTGGGGCCGGGCGACAGCTTCGTGATCCCGTCGGAGGCCGTGCATGGCTGCGTCTGCGTTGAGCCGGGCGAGCTGATCGACTGTTTCACCCCCCGCCGCGACGACTTTCTGTAAAGGACCGCTTCTATGCTTACTGTGACCACCCGCTACGCCATTGACCCGAACGCCGCCAAGGCGATGGACACCACGCAGCTGCGTGACAATTTCCATGTCGAGGGTATGTTTGCCGAGGGCGAAATTCGCCTGACCTATTCGCATTATGACCGCATGATTGTCGGCGGCGCGGTGCCCGGCAAAGGCACGTTGACGCTGGATGAGGTCAAAGAATGCGGCACGGCCTCGATTTTGGACCGTCGCGAAATGGGCGTGCTGAACATTGGCGAGCCTGCGACGATCAGCGCGGCGGGTGTGGATCATGCTGTGGGCTCGGGCGATATGCTGTATCTCGAGATGGGCTCCGGCAAGATCGACTTTTCCGGCCCCGGACGGTTCTACATCGTCTCCACGCCTGCGCATGCCAAATACCCGACACGGCTGGTGACCATCGAGGACGCGGCCTCCGTCAATATGGGGGCGGCCGAGACCGCCAATGAGCGCACGATCTTCCAGTTCATCCACCCTGACGTGATGGAGACTTGCCAGCTTGTGATGGGCTACACGATGTTCCACGGCGGCTCCGTCTGGAACACGATGCCTGCGCATCTTCATGACCGCCGCATGGAGGCCTATCTCTATTTCAATCTCGACGACGCCAACCGGGTGTTCCACTTCATGGGTCAGCCCGAGGAGACGCGCCATATCGTGATGAAGAACGAGGAAGGCGTGTTGTCGCCTCCGTGGTCGATCCATTGCGGCGCGGGCACCGGCAGCTACACGTTCTGCTGGGCCATGGCGGGCGACAATGTTGATTATAAGGACGTCGAAATGGTTGCGATGGAGGATCTGCGTTGAGCGCGTTCAGCCTCGCGGGGAAAACCGCGCTCGTCACCGGGGCCAATACCGGTATTGGTCAGGCCATCGCTCTGGCGATGGGCCGGGCGGGCGCGCATGTGATCTGCGCGGGGCGCTCCTCCTGCGCGGAAACTGCTGCGATGATCGACAGTGCGGAGGCCATGAGCCTCGATTTTGCCGACCCGATGGCGGGGACGGGGATCTTTGCCGACCGGGAGGTCGATATTCTGGTCAACAATGCGGGCATCATCCGCCGCGACGACAGCGCAGATTTCACGGAAGCCGATTGGGACGCCGTGATGGATGTGAACCTCAAGGCGCTGTTTTTCACGACGCAGGCCTTTGCCAAAGCGGCCTTGGCTGAGAAGCGAGAGGCGCGGGTGGTCAACATCGCCTCGCTCCTGTCCTTTCAGGGCGGCATCCGGGTGCCGTCCTACACGGCCTCCAAACACGGGGTCGCGGGGCTGACCAAGATCCTCGCCAATGAATGGGCCGCCCGCGGCATCGGCGTGAACGCCATCGCACCGGGCTATATCGAGACCAACAACACCGAAGCCCTGCGCGCCGATCCGGAGCGCAACAAGGCCATCCTCGAGCGCATCCCAGCCGGGCGCTGGGGGCAGGCGGATGACATTGCCGAGACAGCCGTCTTCCTCTCCGCGCCCGCGTCCAAGTACATCCACGGCGCCGTGTTGAACGTCGACGGAGGCTGGCTCGCGCGGTAGGTTTTTGTGGTGGGGCGGAGTGGTTTGCTTTGCTGACTGCCTTTCAGCGCGTTGACCCGCCCGGAATCAAGCCGCAGGCGCCGGGCGAGCGCAAGCTTCGACCGACAGGCGATTGCCCTTCGCAATCGCCGAGAGGGGCCATCCCACGGTCTTGCGCTCGCCCAGCTGGGGGAGGGCTGCTTTGCGGGATCAAACTGCCGTTGCAGTAAGTTTATCGAATGTCAGCTTGCAGAAACCCGTTAGTTTGATGCTACCGTCGCAAAATGGATATCGAACCACTTAGCTTCTCAAATATCGGAGCCATCATCGAAAGCGACGGTGGCAACGGTTGGAAGCATGATGCCGATGTATGGGCGGATCGGTTGCGCAAAACTAAAGCGAATGAACAAGCTACCGTGGTCGCATTGATGGACGGTCTAGCGGTTGGATACGGTAGCCTAGTTTGGGAGTCAGGATACAGTTCACTCGCTGAGAATGGTATTCCTGAAATCCACGACTTAGCTACTTGTAAACAATTTCGACGCAAGGGTATTGCAACGAAAATCATTCGCGAACTTGAAGTGTCCGCTGCAGCGGATGGGCGATCCATGGTTGGCATCGGAGTTGGGTTGTATGCTGACTACGGAGCGGCCCAGAGGCTCTATACAAGTCTCGGGTATGCTCCAGATGGTCGTGGCATTACGTACCACGGCTCGCCGGTCAAACCAGGCACAGAGTATCGTGTGGACGATCACTTGATCCTTTGGCTGACCAAGCGGCTACACTAGGTCAATGAGAAAGACCATTTCGGTGGGTGCGCATGAAAACTGCCATTCGTTCAAATCGCAGCATTCGTTACTCGGGCTCATTTTAGATATTCGCTGCGCCCTACGCGAGCGGCATTTCACGATTGAGTCTGATTTATCCACAGCCTGTGGGTAAATCGTCGACCTGTTAACGAAATATTTTGGTACAAAATGGGTATTGGCCCAAAAAGTTTTGCCCCATTTTGTACCAAAACGTGTTTTGGGTTCGAAGCCGTCATTTCGCCGGTGAGCAGTGCATATGCTATTGGGCGCCCTAAGCCATCCCCCGCGCAGGGCGGTCATGGGCGATGTTGAACGTCATGCCATCCAGTAGCTCCCCCAATTCCGGGCGGGCGGCGGGGCCGTTGGAGATGCAGACGACCTGAAGCACGCCGTCGGGCCGGACGCAGAACACGCCGGGTTCGGCGAAGCGGCGGTCGGTTTCATCTGGGGAGAGTGGGTCGGAGATGTAGAGCCCCAGCGCGCGCATTTGGTCCTCGGACAGGTCATAGCCAAGATCAAACCCCCAGCCGAATTCGTTGATATCGGCTTGTGCTTTTGCTTCCGGGTCGGCGGAGACCACGACGATCTCAAAGCCTGCCGCCTCCCAGTCGCCCGCCATCTTGTCGAGGATCGCGAGGTATTTTTTGCAGCGTCCACAATGCTTGCCGCGATAGACCACGAACAGAGTATGCGTGTCGCGGGGGCCGCCGACGGACAGCGTGCCTCCCCCCAGTTTTGGGAAGTTCATTTCTGGCAGGGCCGCGCCTGCGGCGGGTTTTGCGTGAGACATAGAGCCTCCTGTTAAGGGCTTAGCTGAAGACCAGCCCGCCATTGATGTCCATATTGGTGCCTGTGATGAAGGCCGACTGGTCGGAGGCCAGGTAGTTCACCAGATTGGCCACATCCATCGGCGCGCCTTCGCGTTTCAAAGGTGTGGCATTGGCGACGTTCTTGCGCACCTCGTCCTTGGTAAAGACGTTGTGGAAATCGGTGTCGATCATGCCGGGGCAGATGCCGTTGACGCGAATGTCGGGCCCCAACTCCTTGGCCAGCCCGCGTGTCATGGTCATCACCGCGCCTTTCGAGGTGGCATAGACCACGGCGCCCGGCCCGCCGCCATCGCGGCCGGCTTGGCTGGCGATGTTGATGATCGCGCCGGATGTCATATGGGCGAGGCTGGCTTTGACCATCAGGAAGACGGAGGTCAGGTTCAGGTCCATGACCGTGTTCCAATGGGCGAGATCCATCTCCTCGATGCGTTTGCGGGCGACGAGGCCGCCTGCGTTGTTCACCAGAATATCAACGCCGCCCAACTCGGAGGCGGCGCGGTCCACAAGTGCGGTCACGTCGGCCTCATTGGTCAGATCACCTTGCATCGCGAAAGCACTGCCGCCCATCGCTTTGATCTCTTCGACCGCGCTGTCGGCGCCTGCGCTGGAGGAGTGGTAGTTGATCGCCACCGACGCGCCTTCTTGCGCCAGCCGCATCACGCAGGCCCGGCCAATGTCACGACCGCCGCCGGTTACGATTGCTGTTTTGCCTTTGAGGGTCATGTCTCTTCCTGTCCTTAATGTTTAACGCCCGACGTCGAAGGTCTTTGGCACGGTGACTTTAAAGCTGCGCTCGTCAGCGTCGGTGAAATAGAGGTCGCAATCGTAGCCCTGATCGTCGAGGAAGCTGAATACCCGCTGCGGGTCTTTCAGGCTGTAGGGCACGATCAGCGTGGCGATGCGGTGGCGGATCGCTTTGGGGAATTTGGCGTGCAGGCAGGTGCTTTCCGACAGGCCCTTATATTCAGCCGGGTCCACATCGGCGAAACCGGTCTCTTGGGTCAGGGTCGCGGCCCCGGCCTCGGACCAGAGGAATTGGCCGTAGAACCCGGCCTTTTGCCCCGTGTAGCGGAAGGTGTTGTCCCCCAAAGCCATCGGCGCGTTTGCGTGGAGCAGGAAGTCCACCTCTACTGGCTCGGAAGCATCCACCGCGTCCACGATCACGAAGAAGCTGTTATTCACGAAATACACGTCGCGCAGCACTTGGGTGATCTCAGGCGTCAGGGAGCGGTAGGCCTCTGTGGCGTCGCCTTGGATGTAGATGTGGTCCTCGCGCTCCTCGCAGGTGATGATCTTGCCGGTGGCGCGCATGGCGGCGGATTTGTCCTTGCCGGCATATTGGCCTTTGCCGTTGATCAGGATCGCGTTTTTGGATCGCGTCTGCCTGCGCCAGTTTTGGTGCATGGTCGAGTTGAAGGCGACGTAATAGCCGGAGTTGATGGCGAGATCTTCTCCGAAGCCCGCCAGACAGAACGCGTTCTGGTCGCCATGGCTGTGGCTCATCGACCCGAAGGGCGAGGATTTCATGACAAACTGAATATGCCCGTCGGGGTCATCCATCTTGTGCTGCAGGGCCACCCAGCCAGTGCCTTTGAACCAGCGCAGCTTGGGCAGATCGGAGGGAGAGGTGGCCTCCACCAGACCGAAATCATGCAGGTAGACCATCTCGTCGAAATTGAAGTCCCACCAGCCCCAGTTGTAGAACTCCATCTCGGTGCCTTGGTCGTTGCGTTTGACCTCGTCGTAATACCACGTGTAGGCCCCGTTGCCGGTGACGCCTGCGAATTGGCGCAGGTTGTAGCCGATTTTCAGGCAGGGCAGGTCGCCCATGGTGCTGTCATCGCCAAAGGTGGCGCGGCGGGTATCTGGCGCTTTGGTGTAGAGCGGGAAATCCCCCGTGGCCTGAAAGAAGGGCCGTTGGTAGACGTCGATGCCGGAGAAGCTTTTGAGCATATTTGCCGCATCAATCAGATAGGCCATGCCGGTCATCCAGTAATGCGGGCCCTCCGCCCAGCCGCCCTCGCTGTCGCCCCAAGGGGAATAGACCGTGGAGAGAAACTCGACCGAGTAGTCCAGCCAGTCGCGCGCCTCCTCGGCGTCGTCCAGAAGCGCGATGGAGGCCGGGATCAACACCGCGGAGACCGCGCGGACCGCGTGGCTGTCAAAGGGGAAGAGGTGGATATTGGCGTGTTTGATGATGTGGTCTGCGGTCTCACGTGTGCGGGCCAAGAGGGCCGCGCGCACGGTGTCCCGCTCCGTGTCCGACAGGTCGTCATGCAGCCAGTCATAGCCCCAAGCGAGCGCCAGATTGACGCGGAACGCCCATTCATCAGTGTAGCTGCGCGACGTCGTCCCGGTGGGGTTCCACGACGCGGCCTCCATCAGCCACTCCTTGGCGCGGGCGCGCATCTTGGGATCATTCGTGACCTTCGCGCCGATGGCCAGATGCCGGATCGCGTAAAGCAGCTCCTGACAGGCAATATAGGTGGCGCGCCAGATTGGGGCGGTGCGCTGGTGGTTGGGGTAGCCCTCGGGCTCCGTGATCAGGTCGCGCTCCATCCAGGGCGCGACGGATTTCTCGAAGAACACGTCCCAGCTGCAATGGCCGGGGTCCTTGGCGAGGTCCTTCTGGAATCTCTTCAAAAGCTGCGGGCTGAGCCAGAGCCTTGGATGGGCCATCTCCGCTTTGTCGTAGCGGGTTGCGCGGCTGGCCAGCGGGGTTTCAGGCAGGCCGCCCGCCAGCGTGAAGCTGCGGGTCTGGCTCCAAGTAGAGGCTGGGGCTTTGTCGTTGGGCGACCAGACGGCATAGGACCAGTGATACTCGCCCGACGCCAGCGGCGCGTCGGGGGTGAACAGGTTCAGCGGCAGGCCTTCATAGCTTGTGGTCTTGCTTGCGGGAAATTTCGGGTCGGTAGAGACGCGCAGCACATATTGCGCCTCCGCCTCGATCATCGGCAGCCATGTGAAACGCGGCGGGTTTTCGGCGATCACGGTGCCTGCATGGGGGCTGTATTGAATGTTGAGCCGTCCGGCTTTGGGTTCATCCAGCAAGGGCAGGGAAGGGGAGCCGTCAGGCATGGCGCGCGCCTTTCGCAAAGAGATCAGGGGTCGGCAAAGGAAACGGGGCGACAGTGAGATGCCGCCCCGCAAAGTTGGTTCAGCTTAGCCGCCGTATTGGCGCACGTAAGCGGATTGCATGACGCTGAGCACGTCGTTCAGACCCATGCCTTCAAGCGTGGCCATGTAGTCGTCCCAGTCGGCTTCAACGTTGCCTGTGCCAAGGATCCAGGCCTGCTGACGCTCCAGCATATAGGTCCGGATCGAGGACCAAGACTTATCGAATGTCTTTTGCTCATCGGTGTTCATCGACACGCCGAGGAACTGGTCGGTCAGGTAGTCGCCTTGGTCATAGAGAGCGATGCCTTCCAGAGCGATTTCGTTGGTCCACTGGATTTCGTAGTTGTAATCCTGCGGGAAACCGCGGGCGACCAGCTGGCCACCAACCTGATAGAGCTGCGCGTTGACCGGGCCTCCATCCAGGAATTCCTGAGTGAATTTTGGCTCGCCATCGACCATCTCATATTGCTGGCCTTCGACACCAAAGTTGGCCAAACGGCGGCCCTCTTCGGCGAAGTAGAAGTCGAAATACTTGATGGTCTCGATCGGGTGCTCATTGCCGAAGCCCATGGCCCAGCCATCTGGCTTGACGGGGATGCGGCGGTGCTCTGCCAGACGACGACCAGAGGGCGACGCGGGCGGGGCAAAGGCCTTGAAGGCGAAGCCGTCAATTTCTGAGGACAGACGGTTATAGCCGGAGGTCGAGGCAAACCAGTCATGGGTCATGCCGCCAAGGTTTTCTGACAACAGGAAGTCGCGCGCAGACGATCCACGGGTGAACACCTCGCTGTCGACCAGCCCTTCAGCATACCACTCGGCGAGGTTCTTGATCCCGTCGCGGTAGCCTTCGGTGGCATAGGGGTGCTTGATCTGGCCATCATCGACCATGAAGTCGTGATAGGTGTCCGAGCCGGAGGTGCGGCCGTCAAACAGCGTGACCAGACGAACGGCCTCTTCCCACTGACGTGCGAAGTAAGGCACTTCGTCCTTCAGCCCGTTGCCGTTCGGGTCGCCGTCGCGGAAGGCTTCCAGCACGGTTTTGACCTCGGCCACAGTCTCAGGCGTCTCAAGGCCCAGCTTGTCGAGCCAGTCCTGACGGATGAAATAGGCGCGGCCATATTTGCCATCCGGGAAATACGGCACGTAGTAGATGTTGCCATCGGCGGACGTGATCGCGGCGCGCAGCTCAGGGCGTTCATCGAGGAATGCCTTGAGGTTTGGTGCGTGCTCTTCGATCAGGTCGTTGAGCGGCTGGAACGCGCCTTCGGGGCCGTATTGGTTGACATATTCCTTGATCCGGGTGGTGCCGACGATGTCAGGAATGTCGCCGGAGGCCAGCAGCAGGTTGAACGCCTCTTCGCTGTTGTCGGTGTTGGAGCCGACGGTCGCGTTTTTGAGGTGGATGTTGGTCATCTCACGCGCGGCTTGCTCAACCGGCCAGTTTTCATCATAGGCCGTGGCCCGTTTGAAGTGCAGGTGGATCGACAGCTCCAGCGGCTCTTCCACGATGGGCAGATGCCCGTCGGCGAACACGGGTGTGCTCAACGCTGTGCCGGCAAGAAGCGCCAGGCTTAGAGTTAGATTTCGCATAAGTTTCCTCCCTTTATGCAATGGTGGTGTTGGGGTTTTGTTGGTCTTTTTTCGGGTCATTCTTTTACGCCTCCCAGCATGATGCCCTTGTTGAAATACTTCTGAATGAATGGGTAGAAGATGAGTACTGGGATGATGGAGGCGACAATGATTGCCGCCGTTACGGTCTCGACCGAGTAGGCCTGATCGAGAAGCGTTGCGGTGAATTCTTCGTCATCGGAGAGCTGCGCGATCACCTGCCGTAGGTAAACCTGCAACGGGATTTTCTCGCCGTCCTGCAGCAGCACCATCGCCCAGAAAAAGCCGTTCCAGCGGCCGACGACGCAAAACAGCGTGACGGTCGCAATGGCGGGTTTTGACAGCGGCATGTAGACTTTCCACAGCACCTGAAATTCGTTGGCCCCGTCCATGCGGGCGGCTTCCTCAAAGCTTTGTGGGATGGCCTCGAAGAAGTTGCGCAGCAGGATCACGTTGAAGCCGTTGATCGCAAAGCCCAGCATGATGCCGATATAGCTATCGAGCAGCCCGAGGTCGCGCATGTTGAGAAAGAACGGGATCAGCCCTGCGTTGAACCACATGGTGAAGGCCACCATCAGGTTCCAGAACCGCCGCCCGTAAAGATGCGGGCGCGACAGCGCGTAGGCGCCGGGGATGATGAAGAGCAGGCTCGTGATGGTGCCGCCGATCGTGTAGATAAACGTGTTGCGGTAGGACACCCAGAACTCGCGCTGGGCGACCACGTATTCATAGGCCGCCAGCGTCGTGTCTACGGGCGTCAACACCACGTTGCCGGCACGTGCCTCAAAGCCCGTGCTGAGCGAGATCGCGGCGATGTAGATGAACGGATAAAGCGTCGACAGCGCGAAGACGCTGATCAGGAACATGCACAGGTAGACGAAGACTTTGTCGCCCGGCGAGTAGAGGTTCATGTTGGTCATGACCGTGCCCCCTCTACCACAGTGACGTGCGCGAATAGCGCTTCGACAGGGCATTGGCGGCCATCACCAGCGTGAAGGCCATCACCGCGTTGAACAGCCCCGCGGCGGCGGCCAGATCGTATTGCCCACCTTGCAGACCCTGCCGGTAGATGAAGGTGTTGACCACGTCCGCCGTCTCGTATGTGGCGGGCTGGTAGAGCAGGATGATCATCTCGAAGCTGACCTCGAGAATGTTGCCGATGCGGATGATCAGCATGATGATGATCGTCGGCAGAATGGAGGGGATGGTGATCTTCCACATCATCTGCCAACGGCTGGCCCCGTCCACGACTGCACTTTCATAAAGCGTGGGTGAGACCCCGGCGATGGCGGCCAGATAGACAATCGACTGGAAGCCCGCCTCCTGCCAGATGCCGGTGCCGATAAAGATCGGCCTGAACCATTCGGGTTTGGTCAGGAAGTAAATCGCATCCCCGCCCAGCGCGCGAATGGCCGTGTTCACGATCCCCGCAGAGGGCGCGAAGGCCGCAATCACAATCCCCGCGATGATCACCGAGGAGATGAAATGCGGCAGGTACACAATGGTTTGCGTGGTCTTCTTGAATTTCTGGTTCAACACCTCGTTGAACAGCAGCGCCAGCAGGATGGGCACCGGAAACCCTATGAGCAGCGACCAGAAGCTGATCACCACCGTGTTGCGGATGGCGCGGATGAACTGATCGTTGTTAAAGAGCGTCTCGAAATGCTCAAAGCCCACCCAAGGGCTGTTGGCGATGCCGCGAAACACGGAGTAATCCTTGAACGCGATTTGCAGCCCGTACATGGGTTTGTAGAGGAAGAGCAGCAACCAGATGATGGTGGGCAACAGCATCACGTAAAGCTGCCAGTCGCGTTTCAGAACGTCCACGATCCGCGCACCGCGGCTGATCGGGGCCGTTTTGGTCGCAGGCTTGATGTGGCTCGCGTCGCTCATGCAGGGCGGTCCTGACCGGCAAGGGCGAGGTCGGTCTCGCCGTCAAAGATGCGGATCAGCTCGGGCGCGATGGTGAAGCCGGTGACGTCGCTCAATTTGCTGGCGGCTGTGGTGGTGTCGGCTTTGATCACGAAAGGCGCGTCTGCCAGCATCGCGTGGAGCAGCGCCTCGGAGCCCAGTGTTTCAACCAGATCAAGCTCGATCCGCACTTGGTCTTTTACCCCATCCGTGGCGGGGGTCACATATTCGGGGCGAATGCCCACGACGACGTCTTGGCCCACGCGGGCCTCAAGATCGCCGAGACGCGCCAGCGGCAGGCGGTTGCCCGCAAAGACGCCAACAAAGTCTGAACCGACCTTTTCGACCTTGGCTGTGACCTGGTTCATCGGCGGCGAGCCGAGGAAGCTGGCCACGAAAGTGTTGACCGGGTTCATGAACAATTCCATCGGGGTGCCGACCTGTTCGATCCGCCCGTCATGCATCACCACGATGCGGTCGGCGAGCGTCATGGCCTCCACCTGATCATGGGTCACATAGATGGAGGTCACGCCCAGCCGGTTGTGCAGCCGCTTGATCTCGGCACGCATTTGGGTGCGCAGCTTGGCGTCCAGATTGGAGAGCGGCTCGTCGAACAGGAACACTTTGGGGCGGCGCACAATGGCGCGGCCCATGGCGACGCGCTGGCGCTGGCCGCCGGACAGATCGGCGGGGCGGCGGTCGAGATAGTCGGTCAGGCCCAGAATGCCCGCGACCTCGTCGATGGAGCTGGCGATGACCTCTTTGCTTTCGCGCCGGATTCGCAGCCCGAAGGCGATATTGTCGGCCACGTTGAGATGCGGGTAAAGCGCGTAGTTCTGGAACACCATCGCCACGTCGCGGTCCTTTGGGGCGACGCGGTTGACCATACGGCCGTCAATTGTGACCTCGCCGTCGCTGATCTCTTCAAGCCCGGCGATCATCCGGAGGGTCGTGGATTTGCCGCAGCCGGAGGGGCCGACAAGCACCACGAACTCTTTCTCGGCGACGTTCAGGTCAACGCCATGCACCACTTGCACCGCGCCGTAACGCTTGATGATGCCATCTAGTTGTACTCCCGACATGCGCCCTCCCAGACGATCGTATGAGCGCGTGCTATAGGGAGACTTGCTGTCAAAATGGGCCTCGGCGTTTCCGCGCGTGCCGGATTGAGGTGAAGCCCTGGTCCCTATAAACCTTGCCTTATTCAACTGGTATACTAGTATTTAAGAATCGGCAACGAAAATTTTTCAAGCCCTGCATGCCGATTTAGGACGTCTTTTTATGCGGATAACAACCATAAAGATTACCCCGATCGCGGTGCCTGACGTGCCGTTGCTCAACACGAAAGGCGTGCATGGCAAGGTGTTCCTGCGCGCGATCATCGAGCTGGAAACTGATACCGGCCTGGTGGGGTTGGGCGAAGCGTATGGTGCCAAGCGGACCTTGGCCGGCTTGCAGGCGGTGGGCCCCACGCTTGAGGGGCTGGACCCCTATGACCTGCGCGACTTACGTCGCCGAGTGGAGCGGGCCTTGCCAGAGGGGGGCGGGGTGAACGCGCCGACGGCGCTGGCGGATCACAAGGTAGTGGACGTGGTTTACTCCGCTTTCGAGATCGCCTGCCTTGATTTGCGCGGCAAAGAAGTAGACCGCCCGCTCTATGATCTTCTGGGTGGGGCCGTGCGCAAAGACATCCCCTTCGGCGGCTATCTCTTCTTCAAATACGCGAACCTGCCTGACGCGGTGAGCGACGACATCTTTGGCGATGTGCTGACCCCGGATGCGATGGTCGCACAGGCCAAAGCGCTGGTGGGGGATCATGGCTACAAGTCCTTGAAGCTGAAAGGCGGCGTGCTGCCTCCCGATGAGGAGGTCGAGACCATGCTGAAGCTGCGCGAGGCTTTCCCGGACCACGGGTTGCGCATCGACCCGATGGGCGCATGGACAGTGCCGACCGCCGCGAAGGTGGTCAAGCAATTGGACGGGGTTCTGGAATATCTGGAGGACCCGGTGCGCGGCCTCGACGCGATGGCGGAGCTGTCGGCCATGATCGAGATGCCGCTGGCGACCAATCTGGTGGTCGTGGAATTCGAGCATGTGGTTGAGGCCATCCAGAAAGATGCCGTGCAGATCATTTTGTCGGATCATCACTATTGGCGCGGGGCCACGGGGGCCATTCATCTGGGCGAGATGTGCCGCGCGGCGGGGCTTGGGGTGTCGATGCATTCCAACTCGCATCTGGGCATCAGCCTGGCCGCCATGTGCCACGTCGCCGCCGCTACGCCGAACCTGACCTATGATTGCGACACGCATTACCCTTGGTACAGCAAGGAGATCATCAAGGGCGGGCGGGTGACCTTCAAGGACGGCAAGCTGCGGGTGCCGGAGGGGCCGGGGCTCGGGGTGGAGCTGGACCAAGAGGTTCTGGCGGAGCTGCACGCGCTTTATAACGAGCAGATGGTGGTGGATCGCGACGACACGGATGAAATGCTGAAATACGTGCCCGATTATGTGCGCAAAGTGCCCAGATGGTAGCGGGCCCGGGTCAGCAGACGGTTTTCTGGGGATAGCCTCAGATCAGAAATTGGACTACAGAGCGCTGCAACGCAGGAGTGACGAGATGGAAATGGTTGAACATGTGGAGGAACGCCGCACCAGCGCGGATGTGGTTTTCGACTATCTTCAGCAGCAAATCTCCTCGCTTGAGCTGATGCCCGGCACCAAGATTTCCGAGGCCGAGATCGCGTCGAAATTCGGCGTGTCACGCCAGCCGGTGCGTGACGCGTTCAGCCGTCTGGACAATCTCGACCTGCTGTTGATCCGGCCCCAGAAGGCCACAGTGGTCAAGAAATTCTCCCGCGCGGCCATTGCGTCAGCGCGGTTCGCCCGACTGGCCGTCGAGCTGGAGGTGATGCATCACGCGGTGCTGCATTGGGATGGCAGCTTTGCAGAGGAGTTCGACGCAGGGCTTGCCGCGCAAAAAAACGCGGTCGCGTCGCGGGATGCCAAGCTGTTTCACAAGCTGGACTACGAGTTTCACCGCCTTTTGTGCCACGCGGCCAAGGCGGATTTCGCCTCCGAGATCATCTCCAGCTACAAAGCTCATGTGGATCGTCTCTGCGTGCTCAGCTTGACCGGGGCCGACAGTATGGCGCAGCTGGTCGAGGATCATGAGGCTATTGTCCGTCAGCTCAAGGCGAAGGACGAAGACGGCCTGCGGCAAACCATCCGAACCCATCTCTCGCGCCTCGATAGCACGATCGAGACGATCTATGCGGAGCATCAATCCTATTTCTGGGATTGATCTGTCGCACAGGGTCGAGCAGCCTTCCTGAGCGCCAGTATGTCTGTGGTTGCAGCGATAGGCCGCCACGACCCGAAGGGCGGAAAAAACGCTTGCCTTCTATTTTGCCATACTAGCATACTAGATTTACGATAACTGAATTTTGCCCCCATAGCGCTGGCTCAGACCGGCATATGACGGGGCATCAGTCTGATCTAGGGAGGATCAAAAATGCTAGACTTTACCAAGAATGCAAAACGCGTTGCGGTGGCCGCCGGGCTGTCCGTTGCGGCCCTCGCGGCACCTGCCGCCGCGGCTGAGCTGCGCGCATGGAACATCCATGTCGAGGATTATCCAAACTCCATCGCGCTGGAATCCTTTGCTGCCGAAGTGGCGGATAAGACCGGCGGCGAGGTCACCATCAAGCTGTTCCACAATGGCGTTCTGGGCAGCCAGCCCGATGCCATCGAGCAGGTTCGTCTGGGCGCGCTGGACATTGGCCAGTTCAACCTTGGGCCAATGGGAACTTCCATCCCTGAGACCAATGTCGTCTCCTTGCCGTTCATCTTCCCGGGCATCCCGGAAATGTATGAGCTGATGGATGGTGCCGTAGGCGAAGCGATCTCCGCCGGTATGGAGAAAAAGGGCATGAAGGCGCTGGCATGGTATGACAGCGGCGCGCGTTCTTTCTACAACTCGATCCGTCCGATCAACTCGCCTGCCGACGTCGAAGGCCTGAAGCTGCGCGTCATGAACAATGATCTGTTCGTGGGCATGGTCGAGGCGCTTGACGGCAATGCAACGCCCATGGCGTTCGGCGAGGTCTATCAGTCGATCAAGACCGGCGTTGTGGACGGTGCGGAGAACAACCCGCCTTCCTACGAATCCGTCAGCCATTTCGAGGTCGCTCAGTTCTACTCACTGACCGAGCACCTGATCATCCCGGAATGCGTCTGCGTCAGCATGAAGGCGTGGGACGCGATGACCCCGGAGCAGCAAGAGATTGTTGCCACGGCCGCACGCAACAGCGCCGCGCAACAGCGTGAGCTGTGGCAGGCCCGCGAAGCCTCGGCGATGAAAAACGTCGAAGCCGGTGGCGTGACGATCAACAAGATCGCTGACAAAGGCCCGTTCCAAGAGCGTATGGCCGGTGTCTATGACGGCTTTCTGGAGGCCAACCCGGAGCTGACTGATCTGGTCAACCTGATCCGCGGCACAAACTAAGCCGTGCAATAAGACGCCGCCCGCACCTATAAACAGGAGCGGGCGGCTTTTTTGTGGGGGCGCATCATATCAGGCGGGGCAGGGATGATTGAGGTTTTGGAAAAGCTGTTGGGCTGGGTGTCCACGCTGTGTATCTGGGTCGCCTCCGTGGCGCTTGTGGTGTTGATCGCAACCTTTGGCTGGCTGGTCTTTGGCCGCTACGTGATGAATGTCACGCCCACATGGGTCGAGCAGCTCGCGCTTTTGCTCATTTGCTACATCGCCTTTCTGGGGGCGGCCGCCGGGGTGCGGGAAAACACCCATCTGGGCGTCACGCTGTTTCGCGACATGCTGCCGGCCAAATTGCAAAAACTTCTGATGATCGCGATTGACCTGATGATGGCTGCCTTTGGCATCATCATGCTGATCGCGGGCATTGAGCTGATGGAGTTCGGATGGAGCTCGCGTCTGCCCATGCTCAACATTTCCGAGAGCTACCGCACGCTTGCGATCACCTCCTGTGGCGGGTTGGTGTTCCTGTTCGCGGGGGTACGTGCGCTGCTGCGGGTTCTGACATTTCATGAAGACTGGCACCTCTATGTGCCCGCGCAGGAGCAATAGAGATGGGCCTGACAATACTCCTTTGCGTCTTCGGCTTCGGCGTCGTCATCGGCATGCCGGTTGCCTTTGCCATGGGCATCGCCGCCGCCTCCGCCTTCTGGTGGGAGGGTTTTCCGATGCTCATCACCTTCCAGCGCGCGACGGCAGGCGTCTCCGTCTTCTCGCTACTGGCCATCCCGTTCTTCGTTTTCGCGGGTGAGGTCATGTTGCATGGCGGCATCGCCATCCGGCTGGTCCGGCTGGCCACTGCTTTGGTGGGCCACATCAAAGGCGGGTTGGCGATGGTCAACATCTTCTCCTCGATGCTCTTTGGTGGCATCTCGGGCTCTGCGGTGGCCGATATCTCCGCGTTGGGGTCGCTGATGATCCCGGTCATGAAGGAGCGCGGCTACCGGCCTGATTTCGCGGTCAACGTCACGGTTACATCCTCCATCGCGGGGATCGTCATTCCGCCCAGCCATAACATGATCATTTTCGCCGTGGCTGCCGGTGGCGGCATCTCTGTCTCCGGTCTGTTTCTTGCGGGCGTGGTGCCGGGCATTCTGATGTGCGTCTGCCTTGCCATTGCGGCCTATATTTTGTCAGTCAAACACAACTACCCCAAGGAGCCGTTCCCCGGCTGGGGCGAGGTGGGCCGCAGTGCCGCAGACGCAATCCCCGGTTTCATCACCGCTGTGATCATCGTGGGCGGCACTTTGTCCGGCGTGTTCACCGTCACCGAATCCGGGGCGTTTGGTGCCATCTACGCACTGCTTTTGTGCACCTTCTATTACCGCTCGCTGACCTGGCATAAATTCGTGCTGGCCGTCACTGGGGCCGTGCGCACCACGGCGATGGTGATGATCCTGATCGCCTTTGCCAGCTCCTTTGGCTATTTGCTGGCGCTCTACCAAGTGCCGACGGTGTTGAGCGATCTGCTGGTTTCCATCTCCGACAACCCGCTGGTGATCTTGCTGATGATCAACATCATCTTGCTGATGCTGGGCATGATCATGGACATGGCCGCGCTGATCTTGATCTGCACCCCGATCTTCTTGCCCATTTGCAAAAGTTTGGGCATGGATCCGACGCAGTTCGGGATCATGCTGCTGATCAATCTCGGGCTGGGGCTCTGCACGCCTCCGGTGGGGACCTGCCTGTTCGTGGGCTGCGCCGTGGGCCGCATCCGCATCGAAGAGGCGCTCAAGTCGATCTGGCCCTTCTACATCGCCATCCTTGGCGCGCTCCTGCTGGTGACATATGTTCCTGCCATCTCACTGTGGTTGCCATCACTGGTGCAGTGACAAGCAGAGGGGCCTGAGCCTTGAACTGGGACGAGTACGCCGATTGGGGCAAGCACATTGCCGATTGGGGCGCGCAGTATCACAAGACGCTGCGCGACCGCCCCGTCAGGCCCGCCACCCGTCCCGGCGAGATTGCCGCGCAATTGGCCACCGCGCCGCCGATGAAGGGCGAAGACATGTCAGCGATCATGGCCGATTTCGAGGCCATCGTGATGTCCGGCATGACCCATTGGCAGCACCCCCGGTTCTTTGCCTACTTCCCGGCCAACGCCGCCCCGCCGTCCATGCTGGCCGAGCAGTTGGTCAACACAGTCGCGGCACAATGCATGCTGTGGCAAACCTCGCCCGCGGCCACCGAGTTGGAAGGCGTCATGGTCGATTGGCTGCGTCAGGCGCTTGGACTGGCGGAGGGCTTCACAGGTGTCATTCAGGACTCGGCCTCCTCCGCCACGCTGTCGGCTGTACTGACCATGCGTGAGCGGGCCACGGGCTATAGCGGCAACCGCGAGGGGCTCTCCGGTAAGGGCCATCTTCGCATTTATTGCTCGCAAGAGGTGCATTCCTCTATTGACCGTGCGTGCTGGGTGGCGGGGATCGGGCAGGACAATCTGGTCAAAATCGCGACTACCGGGCCGCGCCACGGCATGGACCCGGCGGCGCTGGAGGAGGCCATCAAGGCCGACCTCACCGCAGGCCACAATCCCGCTGGAATTATCGCCATTACGGGCGGCACTGGGGTGGGCGGCTCCGACGCGCTAGGCCCGGTTTTGAGAGTGGCCAGGGCTTACGATCTCTACACCCATCTCGACGCGGCATGGGCGGGCTCCGCCATGATCTGCCCTGAGTTCCGTGACGCGTTTTGGGCCGATGTTGATGGCTGCGACAGCATCGTGTTCAACCCGCATAAATGGCTGGGCGCGCAGTTTGACTGCTCCGTTCAGTTCCTGCGGGACGCCACGCCGCAGCTCAATACGCTCAAGATTGAACCCGAATATCTCAAGACCTCCGGCGAGGCGGTGACCAATTATTCGGAATGGACCATCCCGCTGGGCCGCCGGTTCCGGGCGCTGAAGTTGTGGTTCCTGCTGCGCTCCTATGGGCTGGAAGGCTTGCAGGCGCGGATCCGCAATCACGTCGCTTGGGCCGGGGAGCTTTGCGAGGCGATCCGGGCACTCGACGGGTTTGAAATCACGACAGAGCCAATCCTGAGCCTCTTCTCCTTCCGCTGCCCCGGCGGTGACGCGGATCAGCAACGGCTGGTGGATGCGATCAACGTGGATGGCCGGATCTACCTCACGCAGGGCGCCTTTGACGGGCGCAAGATCATCCGCGTTCAAGTGGGCCAGTTCGACTGCACCCGCGCCGATGTCATGGCCGTCCACCACGTTGTGCAAGAGGTCTGGGAGCAGATCAAGTGACCCTTCTTGGCTGACACGGGCTTGCAATTCGCGGGTGCTGCGTATGAACTGGCGGGGCACAGGGCGCATGGCCCGGACCGCAACTGGAGCGCCACAGATGACCATCCGCCCCCTTGGCCTTGATCCGAGCCACTGCCTGATCGACGCAGAGTGGCGCGCGCCGCTCAGCGGCACGTCGCTGCCGTTGATCAACCCGTCGGATGGCAGCACGCTTTGCGATATAGCTTCTGGTGCCGCCGATGACATAGACGCTGCCGTGGATGCCGCGCGGGGCGCTTACAATGGCATTTGGGGCCGCAGCACTGCGTTGGAACGAGGCCGCGTGCTGGCCCGCATCGGACAATTGGTGCTGGACCATAAAGACGAGCTGGCTCGGCTGGAAGCGCTGGATGTGGGCAAGCCCTATAAGCAGGCCATGGCCGACGTGGTGGCCCTTGCGCGCTACATGGAGTTTTACGGAGGCGCCGCTGACAAGCTGCATGGCGAGACGATCCCCTATCTCGACGGCTACACCGTCTACACGCTGCGCGAGCCGCATGGGGTGACCGGACATATCATCCCGTGGAATTACCCGATGCAGATCATTGGCCGCTCCGTCGGGGCCGCTCTGGCGGTCGGCAATGCCTGCGTGTTGAAACCAGCGGAGGAGGCCTGCCTCACCGCGCTTGCCTTTGCCGAACTGGCCCGCCGCGCAGGCCTGCCGGACGGCGCTCTCAATGTGGTGCCGGGACGCGGGGCGCAGGCCGGGGCCGCGCTCAGCGCGCATGGGGGCGTGGATCATCTGTCCTTCACCGGCTCTGTCGGCGTCGGTAAGCTGATCCAATCGAGCGCTGCTGCGCATATCACACCCGTCACGCTGGAGCTGGGCGGCAAGTCCCCGCAACTGGTCTTTGAGGATGCAGACCTCGCGGCCGCGCTGCCGTTTTTGGTCAATGCAGGCATTCAGAACGCGGGCCAGACCTGTTCAGCCTCCTCGCGCATCCTCGTACACGAAAGCCGCTTTGAGGAGGTCACCTCCGCCATGGCCGCCCGCTTTGAGGCGCTTGTGGCCGGGCTCGCTTTGGACGACCTCGATCTCGGCCCTCTGGTCTCGCAACGCCAAAAGGACATCGTCGAGGGGTTTATCGCGCAAGGCGCTGATCTGGAGCTCGCCGCCACGGGCCAAATTGCGCAGAACGCGCCCTCCGGCGGGGCCTATGTCGCGCCTCATTTGTTTACGTGCCACGACCCTCAGCACAGCCTCGCGCAGGACGAGATTTTTGGCCCGGTTCAGGTCATCATACCGTTTCGCGACGAGGACCACGCCGTTGAGATCGCCAATGGCACGAAATACGGCCTCGTCGCGTCCTGCTGGACCCGCGACGGCGCGCGGCAGATGCGCATGGCGCGCAAGCTGCGGGCGGGGCAGGTGTTTCTTAATAATTACGGCGCGGGCGGCGGGGTGGAGCTGCCCTTTGGCGGCGCGGGCATGTCTGGACATGGGCGCGAAAAAGGGTTCGAGGCGCTGTACGGGTTCTCAACCCTGAAGACAGTGGCGGCATATCACGGCTAGGGAGGCATCATGCGATTGAGCGGAAAAACAGCCATCGTGACCGGCGGCGCGTCGGGGTTTGGCGCGGGGATTGCGGAAAAATTCGTCGCAGAAGGCGCGCGGGTGATGATCGCTGATCTGAACGGAGAGGGGGCCTCCACGCTGGCCGAAAAGCTTGGCGATGATGCACTGGCCCAGCAGGTGGATGTCTCCCAAGACGCTGACGTCAAGCAGATGGCTGAGGCGGCGATCGAAATCTTCGGCCATGTCGACATCCTGATCAACAATGCAGGCACCACCCATCTGCCCGCCCCGATGGAGGAGGTCAGCGAGGAGGATTTCGATCTCGTCTTCCGGGTCAACTGCAAATCGGTCTACCTGACTGCCAAACATCTTGTGCCGCATTTCAAGACACGCGGCGCGGGCGCGATCCTGAACGTGGCATCCACGGCAGGCGTCAGCCCAAGGCCGCGCCTGAACTGGTACAACGCCTCCAAAGGCTGGATGAACAACGCGACCAAAGGCATGGCGGTGGAATTGGCCCCCGACGGCATCCGGGTGAACGCGATCAACCCCGTTGCAGGCGAGACGCCGCTTCTGGCGAAGTTCATGGGGCAGGACACGCCCGAAATGCGAGCAAAGTTCCTCGCCACGATCCCGCTCGGCCGGTTCTCGACGGCGCAAGATATGGGCAATGCTGCGTGTTATCTCTGCTCGGACGAGGCCAGCATGGTCACCGGCGTGTGCATGGAGGTCGATGGCGGGCGCTGCATTTGACGGCTTTACGACGCTTTGGACGGTGGTCAGTATCTACCATGGGATGAACATTTTTCTAATAATGAAAAATACTGCCACCTTGTGAAAAATGTAACATATTGAGAATGATCACTTTATCTAACTCCGCGTTCTATGAAAAACGTTTTCAAAAAAATTGATGAGGCCCGCGCGGCTCCATACTGTGAATGCAACATGACCTTCGGAGGACAGTATGAGCATTCAGAACCCCGTCTTTATTCCCGGTCCCACGAATATGCCGGACGCCATTCGCAAAGCCTGTGACATGGCCACCATCGACCACCGTTCGCCTTTGTTCGGGGACATCCTGCACCCCTGCATTGCGGGTGTGCGCAAGGTTCTGAAATCCGACGATGCGCATATTTTCATTTTTCCCTCCACCGGCACGGGCGGCTGGGAGACAGCGCTGACCAACACGCTCTGCGCAGGCGACAAGGTGCTGGCGGCGCGGAACGGGATGTTCAGCCACCGCTGGATCGACATGTGCGAGCGCCACGGGTTGGACATGCATATTGTCGAGACGCCTTGGGGCCACGGGATATCAGCGGATCAATATGAAGAGATCCTCAAAGCCGACAAGACCCACGATATCAAGGTCGTGCTGGCCACGCATAACGAGACGGCGACAGGGGTGAAGTCCGACATCGCCGCCATCCGCCGCGCGCTCGATGCGGCAGGCCATCCGGCGATGCTGTTTGTGGACGGTGTCAGCTCCATCGGGTCGATGGATTTTCGGATGGATGAGTGGGGCGTCGATATCGCCGTGACCGGCTCGCAAAAAGGCTTCATGCTGCCTGCGGGTCTGGCCATCATCGGGTTCAGCGAGAAAGCGATGCACGCCTCCAAGACGGCACAACTGCCGCGCACGTTTTTCTCCATTGACGATATGGCCAATGGCTATGCGGCCAACGCCTTCCCCTACACGCCGCCCGTGGGCTTGATGAACGGGCTGAAACTGTCGCTGGAACTGCTGGAGGCCGAGGGGCTGGAAAACGTCTTCGCGCGCCATACACGCATCGCCGAAGGGGTGCGCCGAGCGACGGCTGCGTGGGGGCTGGAGCTCTGTGCGACTGCGCCTGAGTTTTATTCCGACACGGTCTCCGCCATTCGGACGCCGGAGGGGTTCAACGCCACGGACATCGTCACCCATGCGGCTGAGAACTACGGCATGGCGTTTGGCGTGGGCTTGGGCGAGGTCGCGGGCAAAGTGTTCCGCATCGGCCATCTGGGCTCCCTCACCGATGCGATGATGCTGTCAGGCTTGGGCGTGGCGGAGATGTGCATGGCCGATCTTGGCCTCGACATCAAACAAGGCTCAGGCGTCGGCGCGGCGCAGGAGTTTTACCGTCAGGGCGCGGCCAGCGCGAAGAAGGCGGCGGCCTGATGAAGGATTTTTCCGAGATGTATATTCCGACCTTTCAGGACGTGATCGACGCGCATGAGCGCATCGCACCGCATATCCACCGCACCCCGGTGCTGACCTCGAGCTATCTCAATGAGCTGGCGGGCTGCGAGATGTTCTTCAAATGCGAGAACTTTCAAAAGGCGGGGGCTTTCAAAGTGCGCGGGGCTTCCAACGCGGTGTTTGGCCTCTCGGAGGCAGAGGCGAGAAACGGCGTCTGCACGCATAGCTCGGGCAACCACGCGCTGTCGCTGTCTTACGCGGCGGGCCGTCGTGGCATCCCGTGCAACGTGGTCATGCCCCGCACCGCACCCGAGGCCAAGAAAGCCGCCGTGCGCGGTTATGGCGGGATCATCACCGAATGCGAGCCGTCTACTTCCTCTCGCGAAGAGGTCTTCGCGCAGGTGCAGGCCCAGACGGGCGGCGACTTCATCCATCCCTATAACGATCCGCGTGTCATTGCCGGGCAGGGCACCTGTTCCCGCGAGCTGATGGAGCAGACCGACGGGCTCGACATGGTTGTGGCCCCCATTGGCGGCGGCGGGATGATTTCGGGCACCTGCCTGACGCTCTCCAACATCGCGCCCGAGGTGCAGATCATCGCCTCCGAACCAGAGCAGGCCGATGATGCGGCGCGCAGCCTCAAGGCGGGCCATATCATTGCCGATGATGCGCCGGTGACAATTGCGGACGGGCTGAAAGTGCCACTCAAGGACCTGACCTGGCACTTCGTCAAAAACCACGTCACCGATGTTCTGACCGCCTCCGAGGAGGAAATCATCGAGGCGATGAAGATCACCTGGCAGCGGATGAAACTGGTGATGGAGCCTAGCTGCGCGGTCCCATTGGCGACGATTCTGAAAAACAAACACGTCTTCGCGGGCAAACGCGTGGGCGTCGTGATCACCGGCGGCAATGTCGATTTGGCAAAGCTGCCATGGATGCAGGCATAAGGAGCGTATACATGAAAGACACAATCAACTTCGCCGATCTTGAGGTCGGATATGACGTCCCGGCGCTTCCCGGCATGGATGAGGCGGATATCGAGACGCCTTGCCTTATCCTTGATCTGGACGCGCTGGAGCGCAACATCACCAAGATGGGCAATTTCGCCAAGGAGATGGGCGTGCGCCACCGGGTGCATGGCAAGATGCACAAATCCGTCGACGTGGCCAAGCTGCAGGAAAAGCTGGGCGGCTCTGTCGGGGTGTGTTGCCAGAAGGTCTCCGAGGCGGAAGTGTTTGCGCGGGGCGGTATCAAGGACGTCATGGTCTCCAACCAAGTGACGCAGCCCGCCAAGATTGACCGGCTGGCGCGTCTGCCGCTGCTGGGCGCGCGTGCGATTTGCTGCGTGGACGACCCGGCCAATGTGGCGGACCTGTCGGCAGGTGCGGTCAAACACGGCACCCAGATCGAATGCGTGGTGGAGATCGACTGCGGTGCGGGCCGTTGCGGGGTCACCACCACCGAAGAAGTGGTCAAGATCGCCAAAATGATCGACGCCGCTGAGGGCCTGAAATTCGCGGGGCTGCAAGCCTATCAGGGCGCGATGCAGCACATGGACAGCTATGCCGACCGCAAGGCCAAGATCGACGTGGCCGTGGCGCAGGTGGCCGATGCCATTTCGGCGCTAAGAGAGGAAGGCTTGGAGTGCGACATTGTCGGCGGCGGCGGCACGGGGTCTTATTACTTCGAGGGCAATTCCGGCGTCTTCAACGAGCTGCAATGCGGCTCCTACGCGTTCATGGATGCCGATTATGGCCGTATCCTCGACAAGGATGGCAACCGCATCGACGCGGGCGAATGGGAGAACGCGCTGTTCATCCTAACTTCCGTGATGTCCCACGCCAAAGAAGACCTCGCCGTGGTGGATGCGGGGCTCAAGGCGCAATCCATCGACAGCGGCTTGCCGGTGGTCTTTGGCCGCGACGACGTGGAATATTTCAAATGCTCCGACGAGCATGGCGTCATCCGCGACCCGCAACAGGTCCTGAAGGTCAACGACAAGCTCAAGCTGGTGCCCGGCCATTGCGACCCGACTTGTAACGTGCATGACTGGTATGTGGGCGTGCGGGGCGGCAAGGTGGAAACACTCTGGCCCGTCTCCGCGCGCGGCAAAGCCTTCTAGGCGCAGGCTTGCAAAAAGAGGCTCCCGCCCTCGCGCCAATGGCTTTAACTCAGCCCGGCGCGGGCGCATAGTGTTTGGATGATGCCGGGGCTGCCCGCGCGATATCCAAACCGGAGGCCCACGTGAATATTCTCTTTGTCATGTATGACCAGCTGCGGTTCGATTATCTCAGCTGCGCGGGTCATCCCCATCTCGACACGCCCAATTTTGACCGGGTCGCGGCGATGGGCGTTCGCTTTACGAATGCCTATGTGCAATCGACAATCTGCGGTGCCAGCCGGATGAGCTTTTACACTGGGCGCTATGTCTCCTCGCATGGGGCCGCGTGGAACGGCTTCCCGTTGCGCGTGGGCGAGCACACATTGGGCGACCACTTGCGCGAGGCCGGGATGGACTGCTGGCTCATTGGCAAGACCCATATGAAGGCCGACACCGAAGGGATGGAGCGGCTGGGCGTGGACGCGGACAGCATTATCGGCGTGCGGCAGGCGGAATGCGGCTTTGACGCATGGGTGCGCGATGACGGGCTCTGGGCGCAGGGGCCGGACGGGTTTTATGACGAGCTCCGATCCCCGTATAACGCCTATCTGAATTCCAAAGGCTATGCGTCTGAGAACCCTTGGGCCGATCACGCCAATGCCGGGATTACCGAGGAAGGGGAGAAAGCCTCCGGCTGGATGTTTGCCAATGCTGACAAGCCCGCCAATATCCGCGAGGAGGACAGCGAAACCCCGTGGCTCACCCGCGAGACTATCGCGTTCATGGACCAAGCCACGGCCCCGTGGTGCGCCCATGTCAGCTATATCAAGCCGCATTGGCCCTATATCGTGCCGGCGCCCTATCACAATATGTACCGGCCCCAGCATGTCCCTGCCGCCACGGCCCACCCGGAGGAGCGCGAGGATCCGCATCCGGTGTTCGGCTCCTATATGGGCGGCAAGGTGGCGCAGGCCTTCCAGCGCGAGGACGTCCGCGACAAGGTGATCCCGGTCTATATGGGGCTGATCAAGCAATGCGACGACCAGCTTGGGGTGCTGCTCGATCATCTGGAAGAGACCGACACGCTGAAAGACACGATGATCGTGCTGACCTCCGATCATGGAGATTATCTCGGCGATCACTGGATGGGCGAGAAGGAGCTGTTCCACGACCCCTCCGTCAAAATCCCGATGATCATCTACGACCCGCGCGCGGAAGCCGATGCCACGCGCGGCACCACATGCGACGCGCTGGTGGAGGCGATTGATCTCGCACCAACTTTCGTAGAGGCCGCAGGCGGCACGGTGGCGGATCACATCTTGGAAGGCCGGTCGCTGCTCCCGTGGCTCAGGGGCGAGACGCCGGAGTGGCGGGACTATGTGATCTCGGAATATGATTTCAGCGGGACGCCGCATGCCGACATATTGGGTCTCGCGCCACGCGATTGCCGATTGTTCATGATTTTCGACGGGCGGTTCAAGATGATGCATGCCGAGGGCGGGTTCCGTCCCATGCTCTTTGATCTGCAAGCCGATCCGGAGGAGTTTTTTGACCTCGCCAAGGGAACGGGTCACGACGCCGAGATCGACCGGCTTTACGCCTCCCTCGCGGAGTGGGGCCGGCGCATGTCGCAACGGGTGACCCGGTCTGACGCGCAGATCATCGCAGGCCGGGGCCGCTCCCGGCTGCGCGGGATCCTGCCCTTTCTGGTGGATGGCTCCGAGGTCCCCGAAGAGATGACCGCGCATTACCGCGGCCCTGTCGCGCAGCGTTTCACGAAGGACTAAGGGACAGAACGGCTCTTCCCTGCAGCTCAGCCGGGCTATACTGTCCGGCGGCAAGCGGCGACGGAGAAAGCTATCAAACCCGAAAACCCGGATATGGCGACGGCGAAAGCAGTGCAGCAGGGGGCTGACGCGGCTCCGCATGTGTTTGAGCTGTTTGTCACCAAAGGGTTTTGCGGCTTTGAGCTCTCTGCCGTCACCCATGTGCTGTGCCGCGCCAATCAGTTGATGACCCAAGAGCTGTTTGCCTGGCGTTTCGTCTCAAGCGAGCCGGGGTTGGTCAGCGGCAAGGACGGCATGCTGGTCCGGGCGGAGCCTGCCATTCCAGATCACGGGTTCGGCGACGCGATGATCGTGGTGGGGGGTGACAGGGCGCGGGCGGATACGTGGCTCGCACGGGTGCGCGCCATGCAGCGGCGTAACCTGCCTGTGGTGTTGTTGTCGGATGCAGCGACTGCCTATATTCGCGCGGCCAAAGCCCCTCCGGGCAAGCTGACGACCCATTGGCGCGACGTGTTCACGCTGCAAGAAACCGGGTATTTCCCCAATCTCACCTCCCGCTTTGCAGAGAAATCTGACGGCATCGTCACGGCGGCTGGGGCGGGGGCCACGTCAGAGTTGGTGATCGGGCTGATCGCGCCATGGATGGAGCCTGCGCAGGTGGCAGAGCTGGGCAATCAGCTGTTGCTCCACACGATCCGCAAGGGCGATGCGGAGCAGCCCAAGGACATTGCCGACAATGCCGGGTTGTTTGATGCGCGCGTCACCGAGGCCATCCGGCTGATGGAAAACAGTATCGCGGAGCCGATGTCCATGGCCGAGCTGACGGAGCAGGCAGGGCTCTCCACCCGGCATCTGGAACGCGTGTTTCGCAAAGTCTTCAACGACACGCCCGCCAAGTTCTACAAGCGCCTGCGCGCCCGTAAGGCGCGCGCAATGATTGAGGAAACATTGATGCCGATGGTAGAGATCGCGGTGGCCACGGGGTTCGGCTCCTCCGACACGCTGGCCCGCGCGGTGCGCGAGGAATATGGCGTCACGCCCAGCAAGATGCGGGCGCGCAAGAAGATCAACCTGATGGGGCAGGGTGAGCCCTAGCGGATCTGCTGCCCATTGGCCAAAACGCGGCCCGTCGGGTCAATCTCAATGCGGGAGGTCAGCGTGTCCGGACCGGATCCCGGTTTCGTAAAGAGGCCCGACAGGGCCTTGATCCCCAAGGCTTGTTGCTGCGGCACGACGTTCATCGCGGTCAGCGTGTCCAGCAACGTGATGCCGCCTGTCAGCGCCAGATCCACGCTGCCCTGCGGGCGTGGCACGCCGCCGAAACTTGCCAGATCGTCATTGTCAAAGGTGAACGCGCCGTCGCCGGTCAGGGACGCGCCTGCAATGGAAATTTCAAGCGCCTCCAGCGACAGGGTTTCGATTTTGCCGAGGGAGGTGGTGTTTTCCAGCGCCTCGGTGTCGAAGATGTCGATCAGCCAGTTGCCCGTGCCTTTGAGGTCCAGAGCGACGGTCGCGGGGTCGCGTGGCAGCTGCCGCGTGGGGTCCAGCATGGACCAGATGAAATCATTGACGGTGAACCCTTCCAGCGCCATGCCAAGCCCAAAATCGCGCGCCGTGTCGGTTTGCGCCAGCGGCATCCGCAAATCAAAGCTGGAGCGCTCAAGCTGAACCTCCAGCGGCGGCAAAGGCAGCCCCGACATGCGTCCCGCGACGGTCATGTCTTCGGAGGTCACAGCGTAGCGTACCTGGTCGCCATCCAGCGAGACCGAGGCGCTGCCTTGGGCGATGTTGCCCAGAAGCTGATAGATTTGCCCCTTCGAGGTCACGTCAGCCGCATAGGACACAGGGCCGTATTGCATTTGCCCCGTGATGCCAAAGCCGGAGGCGAAAATGGCTTGTGGGCTCATCGACTGCATGCCGTCGGGAATGGTGTTGGTGCTTTGCGCCGCCACCGCGTCCATCTGGGCGGTGAATTTGATCTCTCCGTTTGTCGCAGGGTCCGTAAAGGCGGCGTCCACGGAGAGTGCGTCGATCGTGTAATCGGCGGTCACTTCCGTCAGGGTTTCGCCTGCGCTCAGCCAGCTGCCAGCGGTGTTGGTGAGATCCAGCTGCATGGTGCCGCCCATGGGCGTGCCGTCCGCGGTCATGCCTTGCAGTGTATAAGACATTTGAGGTGCGGAAAAATCATGGGTGATGCGGCCGGGTTCGCCGCTGGCGGTCACCTCCATGCCCTGCTGCGAAAAGGCGTAGCTGGCAGAGGATGATGCGCCGCCCGTGGCACCTGTGACGTTCAGGGTCGCCGTCATCTGTGCCGGGAACTGGATCGAAACGGTGCCGTCGGCGTTTTCCCGAAAGGAGATCGCGCCGCTCAACGCGGTCTCGCTGCGTATCCCTTCGATCTCAGTGGACAAGGTGATGGCGCGGGCGGTCAATGTGGGGCCCGCTTGGGCAAGGTCAGCCTGCATCTGGCCATAGGGAGTGAGCTGCTTTGAAAACGCCTCCCAAACGTCCCGTGCGCTGAGTTCTGCGACGGCCTGTGCGGGGATGGCGGCGAGCGCCAATGCCAAAACCGGCTTGCGCATGCGGGGCAAAAGGGAGGTCGTCATCCTGAGCATTCCTTATCTTGGGTCCCGGCGCTGCGGGCAGACCGAGGATGCAGGGCGTTCTAGACGGTTTTAAGGCAGCAAACCCGACGCGGCAACTTTGCCGATACGTAACGCGCAATTGCCAAGAAACCCTTAGCGGGCGTTCTCAGACCCGTCAGCTTTTTGCGCCAGCCCCGCCAGATAGGTCCGGGCGCGTTCCTCGGCGCGGCGCACCCGGACGGAGGTCAGGAAGGCCTCCTGCGTCGTCTGCGAGGAGGCGCCGAGGATTTCCGACACTTTCACAGTGATGCCCTCGTCCCCCGTCTTGGCTTCCAGCGCGAGCGCTTGTTGGGCCAATTCGTCGGCGATGTCGTCGGTGACGCCCATTTAGCGGGTGTTCTCTGTCAGGCGACGACGCACATAATCTTCGGTCGACCCCGTCAGAGTCTCCATATGGTCATCCTCGAAGAAGTGACCGGCCCCTTCCACCTGCTGGTGGGTGATCGTGATGCCTTTTTGCTCATGCAGCTTGCTCACCAGCGATTCCGTGTCTGCGGGCGGGGCCACGCGGTCGCCGGAGCCGTTGATCACCAGACCGGAGGCCGGGCAGGGGGCGAGGAACGAAAAGTCGTACATATTCGCGGGCGGCGAGACGGAGATGAACCCGGTGATCTCGGGCCGCCGCATCAAGAGCTGCATGCCGATCCAAGCCCCAAAGGAGAATCCGGCCACCCAGCAATGTTTGGCATTCTGGTTCATGGATTGCAGGTAATCCAGCGCGGAAGCCGCGTCGCTGAGCTCGCCAATGCCCTGATCATACTCGCCCTGGCTGCGGCCCACGCCACGAAAGTTGAAGCGCAGCACGTTAAAGCCCATGTTATGGAACGTGTAATGCAGGTTGTAGACCACCCGGTTGTTCATGGTGCCGCCAAATTGCGGATGCGGATGCAAGATGATCGCAATCGGCGCGTCTTTCATGCCTTTATGGGGGTGGTAGCGGCCTTCCAGACGCCCTTCGGGTCCGGGGAAAATCACTTCGGGCATAAGGCTTCTCTTCGTCTTTCATGCGGATCTGGGCGGAGATGTCAGCGGCGTAAACTTGACGAGTTCGCTCAGGTAATTTAGAAACATTCTAAGTTGGCGGTTCGAGCCGCTCCAACGGTCCAACTGACCTAAGGGGCGAACTGGTTCTCGTCAATGGCTAACCCGGTGTGAGCCCGGTATCTGCAGGTGGGATCCGCGTATGAAACTCAGCACAAAAGGCCGCTACGCAATGGTTGCGCTGACCGACCTTGCCTTGGCGTCCGACAGCGAGCTGGTGTCGCTGGGCGAGATCTCCGCACGGCAAGACATCTCGCTGCCCTATCTTGAGCAGCTTTTTGTGAAACTGCGCCGTGCGGGCATCGTGACCTCTATGCGTGGGCCGGGGGGCGGCTACAAGCTGGCCAAATCCGCCGATGCGATCCGGGTGTCTGAAATTCTCGAGGCGGTCGATGAAACGGTCAATGCGCTCCATACTGGCGCCGGTGCCTCCGGCGCGTCCTCGGGGTCGAAAGCGCAATCCATGACAAACCGTTTGTGGGAAAGCCTGTCGGCGCATGTCTATGTGTTTCTGCATCAGGCGCGGCTGTCGGACGTGGTCGGCAATGATCTTACGCCATGCCCGGCGGTGCCGAACCTGTTTGAGGTCATCGACGAGTGAGCGGGCGCATTTACCTTGATTACAACGCGACCGCCCCGCTGCACACCGTTGCGCGCGACGCGATGAACGCGGCGATGGACGTGGTGGGCAACCCCTCTTCGGTCCATGCGGAGGGGCGCGCCGCTAAAGGTCTGATGGAGCGCGCCCGCGCTCAGGTGGCGGACGCGTTCGGGGCCTCGGGGGCGGATATCGTCTTTACCTCCTCGGCCACGGAGGCTGCGGCTTTGGCTTGCGCAGGGCGCGATTTGTCCAGCGGCGCGGTTGAGCATGACGCGGTCGGCGCATGGACGGATGGGGCTTTGCCTGTGGACGCGCAGGGGCAGGTGACGGTCAGCGCGCCCGCGCAAACGGCCTTGCAGCTGGCCAATAGCGAAACGGGCGTGGTGCAGACATTACCCGACGGGCTGGCGCTGAGCGACATGACGCAGAGCTTTGGCAAGATGCCGGTGGCGTTCTCATGGTCGGGGGCGCAGATGGCGGTGATCTCGGCGCATAAGCTGGGCGGGCCCAAGGGCATCGGCGCGCTGGTGCTGCGACAGGGGCTTGATGTGGCGACACAGATCAAAGGCGGCGGGCAGGAAATGGGCCGCCGGTCGGGCACCGAAAACCTGATCGGCATCGCGGGTTTCGGCGCGGCGGCGGCGCAGGCGGCCAAAGATGTGGCCGACGGGGTCTGGGAACGGGTTGCAGACCTTAGAAAGAGTCTAGAAGAAGCTCTTGAGAGTGAGGCACCGGACACTATTTTTGTAGGCAGGGACAGCGACCGTTTGCCAAACACTTCCTGCTTCATCACGCCCGGATGGAAAGGCGAGACGCAGGTGATGGCGATGGATTTGGCGGGGTTTGCGATCAGCGCGGGCTCGGCCTGTTCCAGCGGCAAGGTGAAGGCCAGCCGGGTGTTGCTGGCGATGGGGTACGATGAGGGGGCGGCCGCAAGTGCCGTCAGGGTCTCCTTGGGGCCGGAGACGAGCAGAGACGAGGTTTTGCGCTTCGCAGACGCGTGGTGCGCCGCACATAAGAAATTCAGGGCCAAAGCGGCCTAGCTTAGGAGAAGCAGATGTCACTCGACACGGATGTCAAAGAAGGTGTGGATCAGGAGACTGTGGACGCGGTCCGTGAGGTCGGCGGCGCGTATAAATACGGCTGGAACACTGAGATCGAGATGGATTACGCGCCGATTGGCGTCAATGAAGACATCGTGCGGCTGATCTCCGAGAAAAACAAAGAACCTGAGTGGATGACGGAGTGGCGCCTTGAGGCTTTCGCCCGGTGGAAGCAGATGAAAGAGCCGGAATGGGCGATGGTGGACTACCCGCAGATCGACTTTCAGGACATCTATTATTACGCCGCGCCGAAGAGCATGGCGGAGAAGCCGAAAAGCCTTGATGACGTCGATCCCAAGCTCTTGGAAACCTACAAGAAACTCGGCATCCCGCTGAAAGAGCAGATGATCCTTGCGGGCGTCGAAGGTGCGGAAGACATCCCCGCAGAGGGCCGCAAAGTTGCCGTCGATGCGGTCTTCGATTCCGTTTCCGTCGGCACGACGTTTCAGGAAGAGCTGAAGAAGGCGGGCGTGATCTTCTGCTCCATCTCGGAGGCCATCCAAGAGCATCCCGAGCTGGTCAAGAAATACCTCGGCACCGTGGTGCCGCAGTCGGATAATTTCTATGCCACGCTAAACTCGGCGGTCTTCTCGGATGGGTCCTTCGTCTACATCCCCAAAGGCACCAAATGCCCGATGGAGCTGAGCACCTATTTCCGCATCAACGCCGAAAACACCGGCCAGTTCGAGCGCACGCTGATCATCGCGGATGAGGGCTCTTACGTGTCCTATCTCGAGGGCTGCACCGCCCCCATGCGCGACACCAACCAGCTGCACGCGGCGGTGGTGGAACTGGTCATTCTGGACGATGCGGAGATCAAATATTCCACTGTCCAGAACTGGTATCCTGGCGACGAGGACGGCAAGGGCGGCATCTATAACTTCGTGACCAAACGCGCCGATTGTCGGGGCAAGCGCTCCAAGGTGATGTGGACACAGGTGGAGACGGGCTCTGCCGTGACGTGGAAATACCCAAGCTGCATCCTGCGCGGCGATGACAGTCAGGGGGAGTTCTACTCCATCGCGATCGCCAACAACATGCAGCAGGCCGATACCGGCACCAAAATGGTGCATCTGGGCAAGAACACCAAGTCGCGGATCGTCTCCAAAGGCATCTCGGCGGGCAAGGCGCAGAACACCTATCGCGGGCTGGTCTCCATGCACCCGCGCGCCAAAGACTCGCGCAATTACACCCAATGCGACAGCTTGCTCATAGGCGACAAATGCGGGGCCCACACGGTGCCCTATATTGAGGTGAAGAATAACTCCTCGCGGGTCGAGCATGAGGCCACCACGTCCAAAGTAGACGACGACCAACTCTTCTACTGCCGCCAACGCGGCATGGACGAGGAAGAGGCCGTGGCGCTCGTGGTGAACGGGTTCTGCAAGGAAGTGCTGCAAGCGCTGCCGATGGAATTCGCCATGGAGGCGCAGGCGCTGGTGGCGATCTCGCTTGAAGGCTCGGTGGGTTGAATGAAGCGAAACGACGATCTAATGCGCGATATCCTGTTTCGGATGGAAGCTGAGGATGATTATTTTTGTGCTTCTTTCGGTACTCACATGAGTTCTTCGAAAGATGAAAGGCTGGAAGAAGGTCATGTCAAGCTGTTGGTAGACGCGGGTTTCGTCGAATCTTCCGGTCGATATGGCGATGTCTATCGCATAACCAATTCCGGGCACGATTTCATAGCGGCAATTAGGAACGATACAACTTGGAACAAGACCAAAGAAATTGCTGAGGCTGCAGGAGCTAGAACACTTGGCCTATTGTTCGAAATTGCAATTGGAATTGGGAAGCAGAAGATTAAGGAAGCGACCGGGTTCGCAATTTGAGTCCACTGTGAATGCAAATGACGCTCGTGCTAGTCGTCAAGAATGTCTCGAAGGAAAAGAAAATGTTGGAAATCAAAAACCTACAAGTCGGACTTGAAGAAGAGGATAAGCAAATCCTCAAGGGTGTGGACCTGAAGATCGGCGCGGGCGAGGTGCATGCGATTATGGGGCCAAACGGCTCGGGCAAATCCACGCTGTCCTATGTGCTGTCGGGCAAGGACGGCTATGAGGTCACCGGTGGCTCTGCCGTGTTGAATGGCGAAGAGCTGCTGGAGATGGAACCCGAAGAGCGCGCCGCGGCTGGCCTGTTTCTGGCCTTCCAATACCCCGTTGAGATCCCCGGCGTCGGCAACATGACCTTCCTGCGCACCGCCGTGAACGCCCAGCGCAAAGCGCGCGGGGAGGAGGAGCTGTCCGCAGGCGAATTCCTGAAAGTCATCCGCGCCAAGGCCATGGAGCTGGAAATCGACGCGGATATGCTCAAACGCCCGGTCAATGTGGGCTTCTCCGGCGGCGAGAAGAAGCGCAACGAGATCCTGCAAATGGCGATGCTTGAGCCCAAGATGTGCATCCTGGACGAGACGGATTCAGGCCTCGATGTGGACGCGATGAAGCTGGTCAGCCAAGGCGTGAACGCGCTGCGCAGCGAGGGGCGCTCATTCCTCGTTATCACGCATTATCAACGGCTTCTGGACCACATTAAACCTGACGTCGTGCATATCATGGCAAATGGAAAAATCATCAAATCCGGTGGGCCAGAGCTCGCTTTGGAAGTCGAAAATAACGGCTATGCCGACCTGCTGGCAGAGGTCGCCTGATGTCGGTTGCAGATGCAAACACAGCCGCCAATGCGCTGGACGCGCTGAGTGTGGATAATACGGGTTGGGCCGCAGATGCGCGCAGCTCTGCGCTTGCGAGATTGCGCGAGATGGGCCTGCAGACGAAGCGCGACGAGTATTGGCGCTACACCGATCCCGCCACGCTGACATCGCAAGACGCACCGCAGGCGGCTCTGTTTGATGCGGGCGAGAAGCCGTTATTTGACGACGTGGAGCGGCTCAAGATCGTCTTCGTCGATGGGGTATTCGACGCCGAGGCCTCCGATGACCTGAGCTTGGAAAACGTCGAAATCTCTCGGCTGGCAGAGACTGCCTCTGCCGATATTCACTGGGCCAAAACCCTCTACGGGACGCTCGAGTCCAACGGACAAGACCCTGTCGAACGCCCACTGGCAGCTATGAACACAGCGCTTGCGAGTGACGGCGTGTTGATGCGGGTGACGGGCAAGGTCTCCAAGCCTGTCAGTCTGATTTATCGCCATAAATCAGAGAGTTCCGACGCGATCCTGCATCATGTCATCAAGGTCGAGCAGGGCGGTGACATCACCCTCACCGAAAACGGTCCGGCCGCGGCGCGGTTCAACAAGGTGATGGAGGTCGATATCGCAGATGGGGCCAGCTTCCACCATGTCCGCGCCCAAGGCCGTGACCATGAGCGTCGCGCGGTGACGCATATCTTCACCCGCCTTGGGGCGGAAAGCACGTTCAAATCTTTCACCCTGACCGCCAATGGCGTGCTGACCCGCAATGAATGCGTGATCGAGCTGACCGGCGATGACGCGGTTGCCACGGTCGCGGGTGCCGCTGTGGGCGACGGGGTGTTTCACCATGACGACACGGTCTTCATCACCCATGACGCGGTGAATTGCGAAAGCCGTCAGGTCTTCAAAAAGGTGCTGCGCAACGGCGCAGTGGGCGTGTTCCAAGGCAAAATTCTGGTCAAGGAAGGCGCGCAGAAAACCGACGGCTACCAGATCAGCCAGTCGCTTTTGCTCGATGAAGACAGCCAGTTCCTCGCCAAGCCTGAGCTGGAAATCTACGCTGATGACGTGGCCTGTAGCCACGGCTCCACTTCTGGTGCGATCGACGAGGACGCGCTGTTCTACCTGCAATCGCGCGGCGTGCCGGTGAAGCAGGCGCAGGATTTGCTGGTCCTGGCTTTCCTGGCAGAAGCCCTTGAGGAGATCGACAGCGACGCGCTGTCCGAGGCCCTGCATCAGCGGCTCGAAGACTGGCTCGCGCGGCGCAGCGCCTGATCTCATGTCCACCGTCTCGGCCATAATGCGCAGTTACCGCGCGCCGCGTGAGGTGATGCGCACGCATCGCGCCAGCGGAGCGGATGAGGCGTTGGGGCTGATGTGGCTCTTCATCGCCTGCATCCTGTTCTTCGTGGCCCGGTTGCCGGAACTGTCGCGCGACGCCCATTTCTCCGCACTGGAGGGCATAGACACCCCCGTGGCCAGCCTCGCCTTGCCGCTGTTTTACGGCACCGTCCTGCTGGCTCCGTTGATGTTCCTGCTCATCGCCGCCGTGTCGCGTCTCGCGGCGCGGGTCTTTGGCGGCTCCGGGACGTGGCTCGATGCGCGGCTGGCGCTGTTCTGGGCGCTGCTTTGCGTGGCCCCGGTGGTCCTGTTCCAAGGTCTCGTCGCAGGCTTTGTGGGGCCGGGACCGGGGCTGACGGCGGCCTCCACGCTGGTCTTCGTGGCGTTTCTCTACCTCTGGATCAACAACCTGATCGCCCTTGAAACATCGAAAGTCTCGGCATGAACGGATATTGGGGGCAGTTGCTGAAATTGACGCTGTCCGACCCGCGGGAAGGCGCACGCGCCGTGGCTCAAATTGACGTCAGCCGCGAGGTCCTCTGGGCCGCGTTGACGGTCATCGTCGCCTTGTCAGTGATCGGCGCGCGGATCATGAGCTTCCTTACCCCCGCCCCTCAGCAAGCGGCGCTGGGCATGGAGTTCGTGTCCTCGCCCATCATGTTCGCGCTGGTCATGTGGGGCCTGTTGGTGCTGACGGTGTTCTGCATGCATTACATCGGCCGCGCCGTGGGCGGGCAGGGGCGTTTTGACACCTCGCTGAAACTGGTTATTTGGCTGCAAACGATCTTGTTGCTGGCGCAGGCCGTGCAGATCGTCATCGGGGCCGTGTCCTTGATGGTCGCAGGCCTGTTGGGCCTCGGGTTCAGCCTCTACTCGATCTGGCTCTTCGTGAATTTCGTAGCCGTCGCCCACGGGTTCGAGAACCGCGGCACCGTGTTGATGGGCATTGTCCTCTCCGTGCTCGGGGTGGTCTTCGGGCTCAGCCTGCTGATCGCGCTGATTGCAGTTTTGTTTGGAATGGAGATGCCAAATGGCTGAAACATCCGCCTATGACGTCGCGGCCATCCGCGCCGATTTCCCGATCCTGTCGCGCGAGGTCAACGGCAAGCCGCTGGTCTATCTCGACAACGGGGCCTCAGCGCAAAAGCCGCAAGTGGTGATCGACGCGGTCACCAACGCCTACACCAACGAATACGCGAATGTGCACCGGGGCCTGCATTACCTGTCCAACGTCGCCACGGAGAAATATGAGGCCGTGCGCGGCACCATTGCGCGGTTCCTCAACGCAGGCTCCGAAGACGAGATCGTGATGAATTCCGGCACCACTGAAGGCATCAACATGGTGGCTTACGGCTGGGCCATGCCACGGCTGAAGGCGGGCGATCAGATCGTGCTCAGCGTGATGGAGCATCACGCCAATATCGTGCCCTGGCATTTCTTGCGCGAACGGCTCGGCGTTGAGCTGGTCTGGGTCGATGTGGACACCAATGGCGATCTGGACCCGGCCCGCGTGCTCGATGCGGTGACCCCCAAAACCAAGCTCATTGCCATCACCCAGCTGTCCAACGTGCTGGGCTCCGTGATCGACGTCAAAACCATCTGCGAGGGCGCGCGGGCCAAGGGGATTGCGGTGCTGGTCGATGGGTCGCAGGCGGCGGTGCATATGCCGGTGGATGTGCAGGATATCGGCTGTGATTTCTATGCCGTGACGGGTCACAAGCTCTACGGGCCGTCCGGCTCCGGCGCGATTTACGTTCGCAAGGAGCGCATGGCCGAAATGCAGCCCTTCATGGGCGGCGGCGACATGATCCGCGACGTGCATAAGGACATGGTCACCTATAATGACCCGCCGATGAAGTTCGAGGCCGGCACGCCGGGCATCGTGCAGATGATCGGGCTGGGGGTCGCGCTGGACTATATGATGGGCATCGGCATGGACAAGATTGCCGCCCATGAGACCGGCCTGCGCGACTATGCCCGCACGCGGCTCGACGGGTTGAACTGGCTCAACGTGCAGGGACAATCCAGCACCAAGGCTGCGATCTTTTCCTTCACGCTGGACGGGGCTGCGCACGCGCATGATATCTCGACGGTGCTGGACAAGCGCGGGGTGGCGGTGCGGGCCGGGCAACACTGCGCCCAGCCCTTGATGGAATATCTCGGGGTACCCGCCACCTGCCGCGCGTCATTCGCGATGTATAACACGCAGGCGGAGGTGGACGTTCTGGTCGACGCGCTCGAGCTCTGCCACGAGCTGTTCGCCTAAAGGCCCCCGTGGCAGAGGCTGGGGGCTAGCCACACCTCAAATCGGCGGCATGGGTGACATGGTCCCGATGGTCTTCCATCCATTTCATCATGTTGCCCATAGTGAACTTCTCACCGAAGCCAGACCACGGCTCAAACTCCGTGTGCAGGATGCTCTCACGATCCAATTTCAAGAGCCGTGCAAAGACCGATGCAACGATAATGCCACCAACGCCGGTCAGCTTTTTCGACTTTGTCGCCTCTTCAAGGCAGTAGAACCACAGCGGTGTCTTCGTTATATGATGCTTCTTCAAGGTTGCCGGTGCAGGGAGTTCCTTGACCCCTAGCGCCGGGTGATTGGCGGCCAGCCAGCGTGCAAGCTGTTGCCCCGATGCGCAGCGGATCGCCCCTCTGTCGCGCAAAATATTTCGCAGCCCTAACTTTTTGGCGCTTTCTTTCGATATTGCGAAATCGCCAAAAGTTTCGCCTTTCGTGACGATGGGTTCTGGGAGTGCGAAGAGCTCGGTCGCCATTTTGGGGCCAACGGGCCGTGCTTTCTGAGCTACCGTTCCCGCGACATCAAAGAACATGCGCATTTCGATATCATCAGCTTTGGTACGTTTGCGGAAGCCGCGCATGCCAGCAAAGAGGGGAACCGGATTGCCTGTTTTTGTAAGTTTATACTCCTGTTGGACTGTCGCATGCCCAAATCGAAAGGCCGCGACCGAGAACTCGACTGGCATGATCGGTGCGTCCGGGCCGAAAATGTCATGCTCCAATGCGGCGTCGATACACTCTTGATCGATGAAGGCAGGCAGAATTTCGTGAAGAAAAGCATGTTGGTAATGCAGCCGCAGAAAGAGCCTGACTTGCTCGAAGTTCTCCAGTTCCGGTTTGACGGCATTCATCCACACATGTTTTGGAATGGCATTGCCGCAATCATGAATAGCTTTTTGCGCTTCACCGCCTTCATTCACCGAACTCATCAGGATGTTGTGCAGGGTGATGAATGCACCTTGAATTTGGCTCACGAGAATATTCTCGTCATTTCGTGGATCGCCGATCAAAGCGGTGCCCTTGCAGTTGCGTGCAAGATCGTAGTGGTGATCTTCACGGCCAAACAGAAGGAAACCCTCATGTTGCGGGCTATAAAGATGCGGTGACGCCTCAGGTCCGTCGCCGTATACACAATCGAGGTCCAGACCTGGCGTACGAACATTGCGGATTGAGGCGGGGTCGATCTTTTTGCCGATCATACTTGTCGCTTCAAGTGTGATGTCATGGTCGACAAATTGTGCGAGGAAGGTCATGCCGGCATCTGCAGGGCCTTTAGGGTTGTCCTTGTCGCGCATTGTATCGACGAGTTCCTCGAAGGCCGTCGCGATTTTTTCAAATGTTAGCCCCTTTCCGGTCAGCTCATTCGGGCCGGTATTGGCGTTTGTTTTGGAGTTCGGCAGCAAATAGCCGAAATGCTGCTCCAGCGGGGGGCGTGCCGCCTGTGCCTCCCCGTCGACACATGATCTCATGAAGATGTCAAAGCGGGACATACCGTGAATGGAACGGGTCATAAATACTCCTAAAATGCGTTGTTGGAGCCCTGAAAATAGGGGGGCTCTGGTTCTGAAATGTCGAAATAGACAACCTAACCATATCACAAATTGCGCGTTCAAGAAAGCCGGGGCGGATTTCGCGGGTAAATCACCGTTGAAAGCCCTGAGCGCGCGGCGTATAGCAGCAAGGCATGCACCCGTAGCTCAGCTGGATAGAGCGCTGCCCTCCGAAGGCAGAGGCCACAGGTTCGAATCCTGTCGGGTGCACCATTTCACATTTTGCTGTGATTTTCTCTAAGAACCTAAAGATAACAGTGGTTTGCGGCGTTCGAAATCCTTGTTTGCGGTCATAGGCCAAAGGCGCTGCAAATGCTGTTCTCAGGACAGTTTTCTTAAGAGCTAAGTTGCCGCTTTCGTATATATTCCAAGGGCTTGAGAGAAACACTTTCAATAGTTCGAAAATCTCTGCCTTGCTGTGCTTGGGTTTGGCTTTTTGCTGCTGTTTGTCGGCCAATAGCAGCTTCTCTTCCTCTAAGTTTGATATTTTGGCCTCAAGCGCTTTGATCACTTTCGGATTCGACGTTTCAACCAGACGTTCCAACAGCGCGTCTTGCTGTTGATCCAGCTTTGCTATGTTGCGTGTGATGGCTGCCTTGGCATGCTTTGCTTGATCCATACGCTGTGACCACGCGTCTTTGAGCATGGATGTGACGATTGAAAGCAAGTTCTGGCTGGGTGTCATCGCGATAAGAATGTCTTTGAAACTTGCATCGATCTTCTCAGCGCGGATGCTCTTGCGATACTCGGTACAATCGCGGCTCTGACACCAGTAGTATGGATAACGCTTGCCCGTACTGCTTTTTGACCAGCAGGAGGTCATCGGCTCATCACAACAGGCGCAGTTGAGTGCGCCACGCAATGGGAAGTCGAAATTGATATCTTTGCGGGCAGGAGCAACTGCACGGGCGTTCTTACGGGCCTGGATTTGCGTGAACGTTTCCAATGAGATGATTGGTTCGTGATGGCCTTGGCGGCGAGTGATGCCCCACGGTTCATGCTCGATATAGCCTGCGTAGATCACACGGTTGAGCATATCGCTGATTTTCTGTTGTCGGATTTGACCGTTGGGTAAATCCTTTGGAAACTCAGGCTGTGCTTCAAAGAAACGCTTGAGCTCCGCTTGGCTGGCAATGCGACCAGAGGCATAGGCCTCTAAACCTTCTTTGATGATGGAGGCCACAGACTCGTCGCGCGTCAGGAGCTTTCCGTGTGATCCCGTTTTCTTGTACCGATAGCCGATAGGAGCACAGAAAACCGAATAGCCATTCATCATCCGACCCTTCATGCGGTTGGACGTTTGCTCAGCGTTTTTCTCGCGCTGATGCTGGGCCACCGAGGCCAGCATATGTTCGACAAGGCGAGAGTCACTGTCCTCGCCAAACTCAATCGACGGGCTTTCAAGAATGCCGCCAGCATCGGCTAAGGTCTCACGTAGCTTGATATGGGCCTGCACATTGCGGGCAAAGCGGCTGATATCGTCAATGATGACGACCACGCTGCCTTGTTTGTGCAGGCGCAAGAACGCTAGCATGCGATCCATCGCAGGGCGGCGCTCAAACTTTCCCGACATGTCATCGCTAAACACCTCGACCACGTCATAGTGAGGTGCCCCTAGTTTCCTAGACGCCTGCCTCATGCATTTTCTGCTGTTTCATTTCATAGTCAACTGGCGACAGCA
>CANMWQ010000003.1 GCA_947501685.1 uncultured Litoreibacter sp. | reverse complement strand
CCTGACAGGAAAGGTGCTCACGCCTACTCTTGGAAACCACTTTCTGCACCCGCAACACGTTGTTTTTCCACAGAATTAGCGGAAGGGAGACGTTCGCTGCGCGTGCAAAGGCATGTGTTGGGGGCTCGACAGCAGAGGTGCATTGTGACACTTGCTCTCATGGGGTGATCATTGTCAGTTGGTCCAAACCCTTTTCGTCTGATCAAATGAAATTGGTACCTGATGAGCGCGCATTTGCCTTTCCCAAACGTGAAAGACGAGGCGCTTGTCTCACATTTTTGTCCAAGCCTTGCGACTACGGAGACCCTTTGCCGAGAACGGCAACCTGCGGCGCGTGGTTGAGAAAATCTCGGGTGGTTCGCCGAACCGTGACGGAGCTCTCACGACGACCATTGCGACGCCTTGGTAGGGTTCGGTTTTGCTCGTCGCGAGGGTTGAGATACTGGCCATACATGCACGAACAGGGTTCTTCTTTCAGGTTCGCTGGATCTCTGTTGGCGTCGCCCTTTCAAAATTCAGTTGACTAAATGGGGGAACGGCGGATGTCGCTGTTAGTCCTTTGAGGGACGCGCGTGCGGTGGCTGCCGCGATCTGAATTGCGTGGTCTGGCGGCAGCTCTTCGTGAAGCCCGTATAGCAGCCCCGCGCAGAACGCGTCGCCCGCCCCGAGATGGCTCGCGATCTCATCTGCGTCAAGTTGGTCGACCTTGTGGACAAGCCCAAGCCCATCAGCGCCAAGCCAGACAACCGTTTCGGCACTGTGGATGATCACGGCGCGTTTCACGCCCATGCCAAGTACGTCCCGCGCCATATCAATTAACGCATCTTGCGATCCGCTGGGTCCTTTTCCGCTCGCAAGAGCGGCTTCGATCTCATTGGCGATAAAGTAGTCCACGAAGGGCGCCGCAGAGGCGACGATGTCTTGAAATCTGGGATGGTGGATCGACACAAGGTCGACGCAGGTGGTCAGGCCCGCCTGTTGGGCGCGTTGCAAGACCTTCGCCGCGTTTGTTTTGCCGTCCTCGGCGGTTTCATCCAATTCGCCCAGGAGCGTAAGATATCCAAGATAGAAGATACGCGCCTGTGTGTCAGCGAAGGTGCCTACGGGGAAATCATTGACGCCCAATGCGTCATTTGCACCGCCCTGATAAAAGAATGTGCGGCTTTGGCCCGCAACTGACATGACATGGGTATGTGCAGTGGCGATCCCGGTTTTGGTCCGCATCCCGGATGTCGGCAGCCCGAGCCGCTGACATTCCCCAAGAATGAACGCAGCCTGCTCGTCATCACCGACGGCTCCCATAGGGTACAGCGGCACGCCGGTTTCCAATCGTGCCAAGGCTGAAATCACGTTTGCGGCCCCCCCGCCGATACCGCGGGTCTGCTGGTGAATGCGCGTCAGTTCGCTTTCGTTGGGCCAGCGGTCAATGTCATGAACGAGGTCCACAATCCAATTGCCCGCGCAGATGATCCCTGACCGATCTGTCATTGGCTTCTGACGTCCAGTTTCGCCGCCGTGGGTCTGAATGGAGATGCTGCGCCATTCATTGCGCGTAGACCACCTCTTGCACGCTGTGACGTATCCCGGCCTTCAATGCAGCCGTGAGGATAGCGTGATGGTCGGCGGCCTCTTGCGGCGTCACACAAGGGAACCCATTTGCGTCACCGCCAGCCAGCTCATCCAGATAGGCCGCCCACATCTGCTGAAGCGCATCGGGGAAGCCAAACTCGAAAATGCCACCGGTTATGGTGGGGAAACGGGACTGATAGCCTAAGTCTTCCACATTCCAGACTTGGGCGCCTCCGTCATAGTCCATGAACTGCCATTGCCGTGGGTTCTTTGTCGAAAACTGCGCGCTTTTGCGCGTGCCGAGGACTTTGATGCTCCATGTGTTTGAGTGACCGGGGGCGACGCGCCATGTTTTCATAACCAGTGGAAAGCCGCCTGCGTCGTCCTCGACATGGCCCGTGATCGTCGCGTTGTCCCATGTCTCGCAAGGGACCGTGCTGCCTTTCCCATCGGGTCGGGTCGGGAACCGATTGACGAGCGAGGCCGATACGGATTTGGGCCGCCATCCCAGCCTGAGCGGCACGTGGAGCACATGCATCCCAAGGTCACCCATGCAGCCATATGCGCCGTTCACATCGACCATGCGCTTCCAGTTTATGGGCTTATCTGGGTTCAGATCGGAGGAATGCAGAAAGGCGGCTTCAACTTCGATGATGTCGCCCAGATCGCCGGAGCGGACGAAGTCGATGACCTTTTGCGCACCGGGGTAGAATGGCATCTCTGACGAGCATCTGACGAAACATTCAGGGTGGGCCTCGATGGCCGCCTGGATCTGCTTATTCGCCGCGGCATCAATTCCAAATGGCTTCTCGCCAAGCAAGTGTTTTCCGGCAGCCAGGATATCGGGGTATATGTCATGGTGAAGATTGTGCGGAACAGCGCAGTAAACCGCGTCGACCTCTTCGTTTGCCAAGAGCTCACGGTAGTCGCGCGTCACTTGTTTGACCGTCGGGACATTGTCGGAAAACCAGTCCGTCAGATCAGAATTGAGATCGCAAACAGCCACGATCTCCGGGCGTGCGCGGGTCTGAGTTAAATGCAGCCACCGCGCGGCTGCAGAGGCAAATTCGCGGCCCATCAGCCCGCAGCCAATGACGCCGAAGCGAATAACCTGCGTCACGCGATCATGCCCAGCGCGTCCGCAACGGATGTGCCGTCATGAACCACGGACATCAGCGCCTTGGTCATGCCCGCGGGGTTTGAATGGTGGATCACGTTTCGACCGTAGACGATCCCTTTCGCGCCCTGTGCCATCAGCTCTGCCGTTCTGTTCAGGATTTCTTCGTCACTGACCTTGCCGCCGCCTCTGACGAGAACGGGGATGCCTTGGGCGGTTTCGATGACGCGATGATACTCCTGCACGTTATCGCAAGGGTCGGCCTTGATGATATCCGCGCCCAGCTCCACCGCTTGTCTGACCAAGGCGAGGATTTTGTCGATGTTTCCATCAACCATATAGCCGCCCGCCTTCGCGTTATCCTGCATCACCAGAGGTTCCACCATCAAAGGCATGCCGGTCAGGTCGCAGGCCCGCTTGAGGGTCGTGATGTTCTTGATGCAGGCGGCATGCACCTCTGGCTGGTTGGGCAGCATCAAAAGGTTCACGACGACGCAAGCGGCGTCCAGCATGACACCTTGCTGGGCCGCATCCTCAATCACGACGGAAAACAGAGATCGCGGCAACGGGTTTCCATACACATTGGCGATATCGGTCCGCAAAACCAGTGCAGGGCGCATCTTACCGGTCATGGATTGTAAGATCGGTGCTGTTCCCGGCGTCAGCTGAATTGCATCCGGCGCGGCCTTCGCCACCACGGAAATCGCGTCATGCATGTTTTCAATGCCACCCAGAAAACCAGGCTCGTTGAACATGCCATGATCGATAGCGACGTCAAAACAATTCCCCGATGGGCCGAACAGCCGGTTCATGCGCGCCAATTTCATGCGGTTTACTCCCTTATCGCTGCGGAAAGTAAATCACAGGGAACCCGTTCTCGAAAGCCTAAACGCCTTGTTTTTACACAGCGAATGCCCGACGATCTTGTCAGAGGTAGTGGAGGAACCGTTGTGGCTCGCGTTGATGCACATCACCATTTCTGGAACCCGGCGCGTGGCGACTACGGTTGGATGCCGCAGGATGATCCGATCTTGGCGAAACCTTACGGGCCATCGGACATGTCGCAGGTGCTTGAAGACGCCGGAGTGAGCCAGACCGTGCTGGTTCAGGCAGCCCCGACGGTACATGAAACAGAATATCTGCTGGGCATTGCAGATGCGTGCCCATCCGTGGCCAAAGTCGTCGGGTGGATAGATTTTGAGGACCGGACCTCTATCGAGACTCTCCGGCGCTTGGCCCAGCACCCGAAATTTTCGGGCGTGCGCCCAATGATACAAGATTTGCCCGATGACGACTGGATGCTGCGCCCGGATATCCAATGGGCCTATGAGGCGTTGATTGACTTGAACCTGACCTTTGATTGCCTCGGGCTTCCAAGGCATCTAGCGAATTTCCACACGCTTCTGTCGCGCCACCCGGAATTGAGGGCCGTCATCGATCATTGCATGAAACCGCAGATCAGGGATGGCTCTGATACGCATTTCAAGATGTGGGCGGAAGGTCTTGGGCGGCTGGCCGAAGATACCGGCGCCTTTTGCAAGCTGTCCGGGCTTGTCACGGAAGCGGATACTGATTTTTCCGTCGCGACGCTGAAACCCTACAGCGATTTTGTGATTGAGGCGTTCGGCGCGACACGCGTGATGTGGGGCAGCGACTGGCCGGTGGTTCGGCTGCGCGCGGAATATTCTCAGTGGTATGACATGAGCACTGAGTTGACCGCCCATTTATCTGCTCCCGAACAAGAGCAGATTTTTGCAGGCTCGGCGCGTCAGTTTTATGACTTCTAACCCCTAGTTTGCGCTTGGAACAACGATGGCGCGGACCTCTCCTTTCAGGGGCGGTGTAGCAATGGCTTCGGCTGCTTCAGCGAGTGAAATTGTTCGGCTTATCAAAGGAGCGACCGAGATGCTCCCGCTCGCTATCATCTGTGCCGCACGGCCATGCGTGAACGGATTGAGGAAGCTGAAATGCATCTGAATTTCGCGAAAGAGCAGATCAAAGGGTTCAATCGGCACCTGTTCGCCCTGCGGCAGGACGCCGAGGATCACCACACGCCCGCCGGTGCGCGTCAGCTTGGGCGAGAGGGCAACCGTCTCGACAACGCCCGCGCATTCGACCACCGCATCCGCGCCACCGGGCCAGATGCCCCGAAAAGCGTCTTCGTCGCCAACCGCGTGATCCGCACCGAGTGACAGGGCCAGCGCCTGCTTCTCGGCACTGCGGGTCAGCAAAGCCACCTCTGCGCCCGCGCGTTTGGCAAGTTGCATCGCCAATAATCCGATGACACCGCCGCCGATGATCAACACCTTCTCGCCCGCTTGGACAGCGGCCAAGTCCAAACCGTGGATGGTGCAGGCCAAAGGTTCGCAAAAGGCACCATGTAGCGGGTCCAGATCCTTGGGCAGCAAGACCGCTTTTGAGGCTGCAAAGGCGCAAAACTCAGCAAACCCACCATCGCGGTGAATGCCAGTTGCAATGTTGTTGGCGCAGAGATTCACGCGGCCCCGCAGGCATTGCTCACAGGTGCCGCACCACGTATTCGGGTCGCAGGTCACACGGCTGCCATTGGTGAAGCCAGTGTCCCCGGCGTCCACGACGATCCCCGAAAACTCGTGGCCCAGCGTTTTTCCGGGCACCGATGGAAATTCGCCTTTGTAGAGATGGCGGTCGGTTCCGCAGATCCCGGCGGCCTCAACCTGAATGAGGAGTTCGCCAGAGGCTGGAGACGGAACCGGCACGTCAACCGTGCGAATGTCGCCTGTCTTGAAAAGCTGAGTGGCTTGCATCATCCCTCCCGCAGCTGCGTGATATTTGCGATTGCAGCGTCGGTCTCCGAAACGGTCAAAAGGCCAAACTGCATATCAATGCGCCACGTGTCGCCTGCCTCTATTGTCTCCACCCGGCCCTTTGCCTTTTCGGCGGTGTAGCCTTCGACACCGGATGTTGAAGGAAACGCGATGCCGAGACCGTCTTGATCCGGGGTCCGACAGATCCAGCGCGTGCAAAGCCGTGATTGATCAGGGCGGCACCGCACGTAATCCGCGGTGCCGTCAGGGTGCTTCTGCAAGGCATGAGCAAAGCCATCCGCATCCGCTTTCAGATCAAGTTCGAACACCACTTCCGGATCAAAAGCCAGATCAGGTGAGAGGACATGATGCGCGATGGGGTTTTCGGCCAGATCTGACAGGAACTCCGCATATCCGGGCTTTGGCGTCACATGCGACGGTATAGACCTGCGCACCCGAACCGAGGCGGGGGTGTAATCAGCGGTGTAATGCAGCTCGCCGTGATCCACGGGGTGGAAATTGGCATGGCCCAGATACATCAGATCCATCGGCGTGCGTTTCAGGTTTTCGACGGAAACAGAGACATCCATCAGAGCTGACCCCGCTGACAGCGTTGTCTCAATCGTGGCGCGGTAATTGGTCGAGAAAGCCACGGTATGCTGATAGCTGCCCGCAACCGTCAGACTTTGCGCGTCCGGATCAATCTGCACCCACGCTGTGTCAAAAGGGGCGTTGGGCAGCTCACCATGCAGGGCATGTGTGTCTTCCGGACCCGGCGCGCCCAGCCCGGTGATCCCGCAATGGATCAGAAACCCGCCATAGGTTTCCAGATAGGTGCGGGTCTCTTTTGGCTGATCAAACATCGACCGCATCGTCAGGTCTCGCCCGTCAAATTCAGCACGCCAGACCTGTTGGCCTTGATAGGGCAGCATGACAATTTCGCCGCGTGCATTCCGGACCCTCAGGCCAGCGACACCGCTGGCAAAGCGAAACGTGCTGACGGAAAACGCACCGGATTGGCAAAGCGGCCGCTCTACCTCAGTGAACATGGAAGGGTAAAGCTCGATCCGCATCACCGCTTACCGAATTCGCTGACCGCTGGTCTCATCAAAGACGAACAGATGCTCGGTTGGGATGATGACCCCGATGTCATCGCCCATTTCACCGGCGAATTCCTTGGGCGCCTTCACGGCGATCTGGTCCTCGCCCCACGCAACCGTGACGAGCGCATGATCCCCGATCAACTCGTTGGTAAAAATCTTGCCCGACAGCGTGCCTTCGGAGGGTGACGTAATCCTGCAATCTTCCGGCCTTATGCCCATGACGGCCTTCTCTGCATGGCCAGAGACAGCCGTTTGGACATGCACACCGTTGGTCAGGAACCGGCTGCCATCGAGACTGCCATGCACCACATTCATCGGCGGCGAGCCAATGAACTGGGCCACAAACAGGTTGGCCGGGTCGTTGTAAATCTCCGCCGGGGTCGCAAGTTGCTGCAACACGCCTTTTTCAAGGATGGCGACCCTCTGGGCCAGCGTCATCGCCTCGATCTGATCATGGGTCACGTAGATCGTGGTGATGCCCATCGACTTCTGCATATGCTTGAGTTGCGCGCGCATATGGCCGCGCAGTTTTGCATCCAGATTGGACAAAGGCTCATCCATCAAGAAGACCGATGGGCTTCTGATGATCGCGCGGGCAAGGGCCACGCGTTGGCGCTGACCCCCCGACAGGGCACGTGGATAGCGATCCAGCAGGTTCTCAATCTGAACCTGCGACGCCGCATCGTGGATTGCGGCATCCATGTCTTCCTTGCCCATACCGCGCACTTTCAGCGGGAAACCGATATTCTCCGCTACAGTTTTGTGTGGGTAGAGCGCGTAGGACTGAAACACCATCGAGATGTTGCGATATTTGGGCAAGATATCCGTGACATTCTCATCGCCGATATAGACCTGACCGCCAGATGGCGTTTCCAACCCAGACAAGATGCGCAGCGCCGTTGTCTTGCCGGACCCCGATGCGCCGAGCAGGACGATAAACTCGCCCGGCTCCACAACCAGATCAAAGTCGCGCAGGACTTTCACATCCCCGAAGCTCTTTTCGATATTCTCAAATCTGACAGAGGCCTGATTGCCGAATTCTTTCATTCCTTAACCTTTCACCGCGCCCGATAGGACGCCCTTAGAAATGAACCGTGTCAACAGGATCGACATCAGTATGACGGGGATGATCATCACCACGATCAGGGCGCACATTTCCCACCAGAAGATGCCTTTCTCCCCGGTGTTCTTGGCCGCGATCATGATGGGCATTGTCTGGACTTTGACCGTCGCCAGAAACACCGCAAAGAGATACTCGTTCCAGCTGAGCACGAGGATCAGCAAAGTGGTGGCAGCGAGACCCGGACGGGTCAGCGGCATGACGATTTCCCAGAAAATGCGCGGACGGGTGGCACCGTCAAGCTGCGCGGATTCCTCCAACTCAATTGGAAGATTGGCGAAGAAATCATGCATCAGCCACACGACGATGGGCATATTCGCGACCGCATAAAGCAGGATCAGGGCAAGGTGCGTATCCAACAACCCGACGGCCTGAAACATCACATAGATCGGTATGACCACGACGATGGGGGGCAGAATACGTTGCGAGATGATCCAGAACAGGATGTCACCGTTCTTGAGTGAGGTTTTGAAGACCCCCCTGAGCGCGCGTAACAGCAAAAAGAAAAACGCCAAAGCAACGGCGGTTGCGGCCCACCATGGCGCGCCTGCGTAGATGGTTGCGAAAATCACGCCCACGAGGAGCAGAACGAAGATCAGGATATTGCCGAAACGCGGTGCGTATTGGATGCGTGCCAGCGCATATGCGGCCATGGAGCCCACGACCACGCACAGCCCGGTCGAGAAGATGCTGATAACGACCGAGTTGGTGAAGGCCAGGTAGATCTTGCAAATTTGCGGCTCCATCGGGGCCAGTGACACCACGGGCGAGACGACGAACACGAAGGAGTTGTAAACCAAAAGCCCCAACTGGCGGGCGATCGCGCCAAAGTTGCAGTTCGGGTCTTCGGTGAACTGGATACGCCACGCATCAAGCGTCGGCTGAAAATCAATGAAGGGCAGATAGAAAGGGCCCTGATTGACCGCGGCTGCGTCTTTGAACGAGGTGATGATCACCCAGTAGATCGGAAACAGCACAAAGAGCGACCAGATCAGCAATAGCGTATGGGCCAAAAGCTTGGAGACCGGGGACATCTTGCCAACGGCGGGGGCCTCGAACAGGCGTTGCATCAGCGTGCGATTGGCAAGCCGGAAGCGGAAGGAAGAGGCGTCTTTCATGCGCGAGCCTTTTTGATTTGCCCGAGGACAACGTAGTTGAAGAAGGAGGCGCAGACGACGACCGTCAGGATCAGCAGCAGATAGGCAATCGCAGCAGAGGAGCCCAGATCATTGGCCCGCCAGATATACATCGAGTGCAACGTCATCGACTCCGTCGCCGAGCCGGGGCCTCCGCCGGTCATGATGTTGGGCAGATCGACGATCTTGAAGGCCTCGATCATCCGGATCAACAGCACGGTGACCGCGACAGGCAGGATCTGCGGCCAGGTGATCTCCTTGAAGATTTGCGGGCTTGACGCGCCATCCACCTGCGCCGCCTCAACGTGGTCGCGTGACACGTTCTCGAAGGCGGCCAGCATGCAGATGAAGATAAACGGGATCCATTGCCAGCTGTCGCTGACCACCATCATGAAACGCGCTGACCAGGCATCTGCCGACCAGATCCAGTCTTGCAGACCCATGAAGCCCAGAATTGGCTCGATAGGGCCCTTGGTGACATCAGCCACCATGCGCATGGCGTATCCGACGCCCAAGGGGGTGATCATGAGCGGGATGAAGAAAATGACCCGGAAGAAGTTTTTGCCAGATATCGGCTGAGAGCACAGAAACGCGAGTCCCGTGCCGATCGCAAATTGAAGGGCGCACCCGACAAAGACATAGAAAAGCGTCGTATACAGCGTCCCGATTGAGTTGCCGGACAGCAGCGACGCACATAGGATCCAAGACAGGAAAATCGCCATCGCCGCCGATATCGTCCGACCCAGCATGCCCACCCAAGTGGTGATCTTGCGCGACCGCCAAAGCCAGACCACCACGGCAACCGTGACAATGGCGAAGACGGCATAGCCGAAGAGGCTGACAGGGTCGGTGCGCCCGAGGAAATGCACCTCGCTGCTGCCAAAGAACTGTTTGGAGAAGTTGCGGAAACCGACATAGCGGAATTTCAAGCCATCGGGCGTGAACCGCACGCGGCTGACGGCGAAAAAGATGGAATAGATCGTCGGAAAAATCGCGAAAATAAGGATCAGCGTGACGCAAGGCGCAATGAAAAAGGTCCCGGAATGCCGGTCCACCCATTCAGCAAAGCGCTCACGCCGGGTCGTGCCAGCCGGAGGAAACCCCGGCTGGCGCATGTCATCAAGACTTGCCATCAGACAGCTGGATCAGTTGCCAAGAGCGAGAGCTTGCGCTGCAATTTGTTCGTCGCGGCCAAAGTCCTCGGTGATCTCTTCCCAGCCTTCTTCGATATTTTCGAGGGCTTCGTCGACTGAGATCTCTCCGGCCAGATAACGAGCGAGCTGTGTGTCCAGAACAACAGCCGTATATTGCTGAGCACCCGGAATTTTCATGTCAGATGCCATGTTCGGGTTGTTCAGCGCGCCGTTGATTGCGCCAAGATAGTTCTCGGCCAGCTCCTGCGGCATACCGGCTTCGACCCAAAGGGCAGTGCTGGCAAGCTGCGAGTTGCGGTATGGGTTGTAGCCCGTGGCACCGCGTGTCACGTCCACGCCGGATTGTGCGGCTTGGTTCATGTAGGACAGGAACGCATAGGACGCGGCTTTCGTCTTTTCGTCCGCGTTCGCGTTGACCGCACCGGCCCAGCCGCCAAAGGCTGCGAATGGTGCGTAGTTTACGCCGTCCACCGCGTTGGGAGCAGAGTCAGCCGAAACAGGAACCAACTCACCGCTTGCACGGTCCAGAACTTCAGTCGACCCAATCGCTGAGATGGCGTACATCTTGCCTTTGATCGCCGTGGCGTCATCGTCAAGTTGCAAAGTACCCGGATCGCCCCATTCAACGATCAACCCGCACCGGCCTGCCTTAAACAGCGCACGTGTGTCGCCAATGTCGAGGTTCAGCTCTTCCGGTGGACCGTATTTGCCGGTCTCCTTGTAAAGCTCAAACGCTTTGCGCCAGCCGGCATTGTTGACAATTGGTGCCATCGTGGCGTTGTCAAAGTGGAAGCCTTGCGCGGTGCCTTGGGTCTGCACAATCGGCGCAGCAAAGGTTTGGATCGCAAAATAGGACTGCGCGTTCCGCTTTTTGAAGATGCAGGAGCCGTAATCAGCCTCGCCGTCGCCATTCATGTCCTTGCCATGAATTTTAGACGCCACATCGAGATACTCTTCCCAGGTTTTTGGTGGCTCCAATCCCGCTTCGGACAGGATGTCAGTGCGGTAATAGACCATCTGAAAATCGCCATCGACCATCAGCATCTTGGTCTTGCCGCCGACTTTCTGGCCAAACTCGCGGAAGTACGGTGCGATGTCGTCTATGTCGATTTTATCGTCTGCGGCAATATAGGGGTCGAGGTCTTCCAGCAGGCCCGCGGCATCAAGCTCAACTCCCCAGCCAGCCGCGAAAACACCAACATCGATCGAATTTGTACCGGTTGCCCAGTCGTTTTGGATCTTCGGGAAGATCTCTGCAAACGGCACTTCCGTCACAACGATCTTCGCCCCAGTTTCGGCTTCAAAGTCCTTGCCGCGCTCCGCGAGTGGTCCCGCGATCACGTAGCCAGGGCGTGTCAGGATGTTTACCGTGACCCCTTCAAAGTCTTGCGCGATAGCAGGCGCACACACTGAGCCCAAAGCGGCAGCGCTAACAGACAGCGCCTTAAGATGCTTCTTCAACATCAAAAATTCCTCCCAGAATTTATTACAATTTACGTGGATTCTCCGTCCCAAGTGTTAACACCCTAGGACGCAAATTTTTGTCTGGCTAGAAAAAACTCGTTATTTTCAACAGCTGTTCTGCCAATCTGCTGCCTAGAAATTGCGCAGATGATCTGTTCATGTGCTGTGGAGCGGGTCGTCAATGGCGGGTCCTATCTCGAACTCAAAGAAGTGCGCGACCAGCCCCGATCTTTGCGGAGAACACGCCATCGGCCCCACCAAAACAGGGGCGTCAGGCACAAACTTCGCGAGGCGTAACACCTGCCAATACCCGAACCGTGCCATGAGGTGTGTGATGACAACTCCGCCGACGCAGGTCAGCCGGAGGCGTTGTGGCCCGGCCAGTTTTCCCTAGCGCGATCGACAAATGAGGTGAGTTCCGGTGTCTGCCTTCCTATCGATGGTGGCTTCACCGCCGTCTAGCTGGGCAGTTTCGCATCCTCATGCAGAAGCCCTTTTGTTTTGAGCGCCGACCAAAAGTCGGATGGGACTTCGACGCCAAACCATTCGACGATTTGTTCAAGCTCTCCGGTGTCACGCGGGCCGGGGATGACCGAGGAGACAATAGGATCACCCAAAGGGAATTGCAGCGCGGCCGCCGCGAGCGGGATGTTGAACGCGTCCGCGACACCCGCCAATCCGCGGGCACGCTCAATGACGCTTTCAGGCGCTTTGGCGTAGTTCCATGTGTCCCGTCCGACCAGAATGCCTGAATTGAAGGGACCACCACAAATGAGTGTTGTGCCAGTGTCCCGACAGGCTGGGACAAGTGCATCCAAAGCCGTTTGTTCGAGCAGCGTATAACGCCCCGCCAGCAAGAAAACGTCCCAATTGCCAATGCCCAATGCGTCCTGACAGACCTCGTTCTCGTTCACACCAAGCCCAATGGCTTTCACCCGGCCCGCGCGCCGCAACTCATCCATTGCGCGGTAGCCACCCTCTGCGAGATCCCGGAAGTGACGCAAGTTCTCGTCGCCGTGCTGAAATGCGCCGATGTCATGGGCAAGCAAGATGTCAATTCTGTCCAGCCCAAGACGTTGCAGATTGTCCTCAAACGCCCGCATGATCCCATCATAGCTGTAGTCGTAGACAACATGGAACGGGAGCGGATCAACCATCCCAAACTCTGCGGGGTTCGCAACAGCGCCGGGCACCAATAACCGGCCTACCTTGTCGGAAAGCACATAATCTGAGCCGCGCAAAACATCGCCCATAACGCGCTCGGACCGTCCAAAGCCGTACCAGGGAGCAGTGTCGAAATACCCGATGCCGGCCGCCTTTGCGGCCCGGATCAGGTCTGCGGCCTGCCCATAGCCGAGATCAACAAAGTTGCCACCCAGCGGCGCGCCGCCCAGTCCAAGGACATCGACCTTGAGATCCGTTCGACCAATTCTTCTTTGTTCCAACACCAACACATCCCTCTTTCATTCCGGAATTGCTTGCCATCAAAGCAGGATCTAGCCCTCAGGCGGGCTTCAGGCCCATCTGGCGACGCCCCAAATCTGTCAAATCATCGATCGCAGCCCGACCATCAAAATCAATCTCATAATCCTCTGCAGCAAAATCCGGTGCGCTGCGGCCTGCCATGAAAGCATCCGCTTGCTTGTGCGCGTAGGCCTCGTTCTTTGCACAAACGGGCGAGGCGCCGATATAGATGACATTGGCATAGTCGCGACCACTATGTTCATTGGCGACAGAATGCAGGACGTCGGGATGCCACCAGACCGTATCGCCCGGGTGAACCTCAGGAATGCTGACCATGCCCTCCAGAATTTCACCATGCCATTCGGGACTCGCACCCAGAGCTCGACCGGGCCACGCACCACAAAGATCGTCTTCTGCAACATCATCTTGCAGCGCCCGCAAAAGCATGTAGCCGATGGAATTGGCGATGGGCAAAAGGCTGAGCGTCCCGTCTCCGGGACCTTGTGTCGTCAAGGCAGTCCATCCCTGAAATGTCCGAAACATCGAGCAGACGGCAGGAGAAGAGTATTCCCGTGTCTGCGTTCGAAAGGCTGCTTTCCAAGGATCGAAGCTTTCCAAATCGCCTTGGTAGATTGATCGGTAAATGGCTTGATAGGCCGGGTCGCACCAGCGTTCGTACGACCCACTATCCATATGCGGCGACAGGCCCAACGTCGTGTCACCGGGCTGGCGACGACGTAAGCGGTCCGCATAGGCGAAGTCATGATTTGGGTCGAATTCTTGCCCCATCGGTGCGGCCACATCATACAGCCGATTGAGAAACCGCTTGGTCAACGCCATGCTTTCGGCCTGTCTGGCCATGACTTGTGGCCGCGACCAGTACAATCCGAAAATCTGCGGCGTCGCGTCGTCCAACGCGCTGAAATACTTGTCGATCCCGGCTTTTGCCTTTGCTTTTGTAAGATAGTCATTGCGATCGATATATGCACCGACCTCGTCGTTCCACTCATCGGCTTGCGTGGGGTCGAAAACGCCACGGACGATCACACACCCACGCTGACGCACCAACGCTCGGCTGATTTCGTCAACGTCGTCATTGGCAATCTGGCGATATTGGATTTCGGGGATGACAGGACGCTCAGCGGCGACATCCGCCTTTATGGCCTCAACATCGCGAAGGATAGTGTCGCGGCATTTCGCGAAAGAGTCTCGGATGTCAGATAGTTGGGACAGTCCACGCTTCGTCTCAGCTATAGTCGATCTGGGGTCGAACTCCATGGCGCGCTCCAAAATGGTTTTCCTAGGCTGTCCGACTAGAACCTGTTTTGGGCTATTTAGAAAGAGGTCTACGCGTAGAAAACGATTTTGAACCATCCTGATAAGCGCGGCTCGCAGACACGCGTCAGGCCTGAAAGTCGAAGCGCAAGTGGCCGTGCTTTATCGCATCCGACGTCTCCGGAATGCGATTGGGTGAGTTTGAACTGGCATCGATGAAGAAAATGCAGCGAATGTCGGCTGAGGCACTACCTCATCGTCAGGGATACACCCCAAACTTAATGCTCACCCGAACGTCCGGCCAGAAAACCAAGCGGAGGCAATCACTGCCCACTTTCGTCGCTTGATGAACAAATGGCCTGTTCGATGTTGGTGTTGAGGTCTTTCGAAAATCTGGTCACGCGAGCCGCAGGTCAGTGCTGCAGGATCTGGCCCAAAAACGTCTTTGTTCTGCTATTCTGAGGCGCATCAAAAAACGGCTTTGGCGCGTTTTCTTCGACGATTTCGCCTTGGTCCATAAAGATCACCCGATCAGCGACCGCCTTGGCAAAGCCCATCTCATGGGTGACACAAATCATCGTCATCCCGTCACGCGCCAATCCGATCATCGTATCGAGAACCTCCGACACCATTTCAGGATCAAGTGCGGATGTGGGCTCATCAAACAGCATCACTTTGGGGTTCATGCACAAGGACCGCGCGATAGCCACGCGCTGTTGTTGCCCCCCCGAAAGCTGACCGGGATATTTGTCCGCTTGCTCGGGAATGCGCACGCGGTCAAGGTATGTCATCGCTTGCGCGCGGGCCTCTGCTTTGGGCAATTTACGGACCCAGATCGGTCCAGCCATCAGGTTTTCCAACACGGTCATGTGCGGAAACAGGTTGAATTGCTGAAACACCATGCCTGTATTGGTGCGGACTTGGGTGACGTTCTTCATGCGGGGATGCAGATCGGTTCCGTCGACTGTGATCCGACCTTCCTGATGCGCCTCCAGATAGTTCAGTGTGCGGATCAGTGTGGATTTACCCGATCCAGAGGGCCCGCAAATGACGATCCGATCGCCTTCTTCAACCTTTAAATTGATGTTGTTGAGCGCTTGAAAGTCGCCGTACCATTTGTTCACGCCCACCATTTCGATCACCGTCTTGGTCATGATCTTCTCCTTAATGCTGAGGTGATTTGTAGTGGCGCTCAATCCGGGACTGGATCAGCTCCAAACATACGGTCAGCATCCAATAGATCATCGCAGCTGTGATCAGCATTTCCATGTGCCGGAAATCCTTGTTGCCCAAGGTGCGCGCAAGAAACATCAACTCCCAGACACCAATGACCGACACAAGCGAGCTGTCTTTGAGCATCGCGATAAACTGGTTGCCGGTGGGGGGAATGATCAGCGGCATGGATTGCGGCAGGATGATCCGCCGCATGGTCAACCCAAAGCCAAAACCGATAGAGCGAGATGCCTCCCATTGGCCCTTGTCGATGGACTGGATGCCGGCGCGGAAAATCTCGGTCATATAGGCACCATAGCATAGCGTCAGCGCCAGAATGCCCGCGGGCACAGCATCGATCACAAAGCCAAGCTGGGGTAGCCCCAGATAAATCAGGTAAATCTGCATCAACAGCGGGATGCCGCGAAAGAAGGATGTGTAAAAACTGGCAATCGCAAAGGCAAAGCCATTGGACGACAGCTTGGCCACCGCCCCAATGATGGCCAAGCCAGAGGCCAGCGCAATTGAGATGGCCGAGATATAAAGCGTCGTGAACAGACCTTGGGTGATCATGAACCAGATCTTTGTCTGGATGAACGACAGTTTCAGATCAAAGCTGTAAAAGAAGGTCAGGAACAGGAGCAAAAGCTGCAGCCACACGATCCCGATTTGATAGCGCAGTGGCAAAAACGCGATCAGGACAATGTTAACCGTAAGCAAGATCGCCAGCACCAACCCAGTTGCGGCATTGCCAGAGAACCCCGCCTCCGCCGGATCGCCAATCACAGGTGCCATTAATGCGCCAAAGATCGTGTCTTTCAGCCCCATCAGGGTGAAAATCACAAAAGCTGCGGCGAAAATACCGGCCATGACCTTGGGTTTGTGTACGGCAATATCTGAAATGACGGTATCACGATGAAGCATGTCTTTGTGTCCTCACATTTGGGCCCTGCACCGAAAAGAAACGGTGCAGGGCCCTGCGTCGTGGTTTATGCGATGGGCACTTAGTTCAGCGCGGTCGTATAATCGATGCCATACCACTTTTCAGAAAGCGTTTTCAGCGTGCCATCGTTGCGCATCTCATCGACGATTGCGCTTAACTTTGCGTTCAGCTCTGCATCGCCCTTGTCGGTGGCGATGGCCAGTGGTTCGTAAAACAGCGGCTCGCCCAGAACACGGATCGGATAGCCGTTCTCAATCGCTTTCAGCATCGCAGGCAAGGACCCAACAACACCGTTCAACCGGACCCCATCGCCAAGACGCAGATCATCCAGCGCAACCGCGCCGGTTTCATAGGACCGATATTCTCCCGGCGTGATCTGGTATTCAAACGTCGGAACGCCAGAGGCGTCGATCGTCAGGTCTTTTTGCAGGTACAGCTCAAAGGTGGTTGAAATACCAGCAGCCATTTTGGCACCGTTCAGGTCCGCAACATTTTCATAGGGGCTGTCGTTATGCACCACGGCCGAGGCGGGCGTGTAATAATAGACCCCCGGAAAATCAAGGATTTCACCGCGCGCGGTCGTCGGCGTCATCGACCCAACGGACAGGTGCCAACGCCCATTCCAGTTGCCAGCTGTGATGATGTCCCAAGACGGTGTGACAAACTCAACCTCAACACCCATGCGGCTGGCGATCTCGCGGGCGACGTCGACGTCAAAGCCGTCCATCTCGTTATTGTCGTTCAAAAATGACTGAGGTGCCCAATTTGGATCGGTTGCGACTTTGAGTGTGTTGCTGCTCATGATCTGATCCAGCGTTTCACCTGCAAAAGCGGTTGCACCGGACAAAGCACCAGCCACGGCCAGCGCGGCGCCTAGAAATATGTGTCGAATTCCCATGTTTTTCCCTATCATTCTGATATTGATCGCGCCTTGGATTGCGACGCTTACAGTGTGATTTTAGGGGGCGGTCGCAATCATCTTTATCAAAAGCGGCAGAGAAGTTGACATTTTCCCCTCGATAACATCGATTCAGCGCCAGATATGACTGCGGCAGCATATGGGGCCGCGATGGGGCAAGCTGCATGAAAATCAAAATGGACAAGATCAACCTTGAGATCGTCAAAGCCTTGCAAGCAGATGCGCGCCAGCCCATTGCAAGCGTCGCCGATTATGCGGGCATCTCTACCAGCCCTTGCCAAAAACGGATGAAGCAGCTTGAGGCGAAAAAAGTCGTCACCGGCTATGTGGCAAATGTGGATCTTTCCCGGATTTGCCGCTCCGTCTCTTTCCTGACCGAGATCTCCCTGCGCGAACAAAGCCAACAAGCCTACCGCAAGTTCGAAGACGCCATCGCGCGCGAGCCGATGCTGGTCGAATGTTTCCACATAACAGGCAGGTCCGATTATATCGCGCGGTTTGTCTGCCCCGATGTCGAAGAATACCGCGCCGTGACCAAACGCCTGATGGAAAACGCACCGATCAAAGACATGCACAGCAGCGTCCTGCTGGACCGCGCGAAGGAGTTCAAGGGCTATCCGCTAGACCATCTTTTGGACGATAACGCATAAGCCTCGGCTGCGCATTTTCACTGTTTGGACCGTCAAATTGAATAATTCCCGGCGCCAAGGATGGCAAGTTTGACCCAATTTCCTGACATGCTCGCTTAGTGTGAAATTCTGGTAAGACTGCACTTTGGGGCTGCTTGGCATGGAAACTCGAACACAGGTGTCGCATACACCGGCATCCCTTCTGGTAATTGGCCTTGGCGGCACCATTTCGCTGACGCTGGAAAACGGACGGGCCTGCGCGACCGACAATTTGGCACAGATCGTCGCCCAGGCCGGCAAAGCCATATCGCAGGCCCAAGTCGACACGATCAGCTTGCGGACCAAGGACAGCGCTGATCTGACCGTAGAGGATGTGATCGATGCGGCGCGTCTGATCCAATCCAAAACAGCGCAATATGCGGGTTTTATCCTGACGACCGGGACCGACACGCTGGAGGAGGTCACCTACGGATTGCAGTGCCTGCTTGGCACCAGCACCCCGGTGATTGTGACCGGGGCCATGCGCCCGCCCTATATGGAAGACTATGACGGGGTCACAAATCTGATCGATGCGTTTACAGCGTGCAGGGCGCTTTCAGCGCAATCGGGGGGCGTCTATGCTGTTATGGGCGGCCATCTGTTTTCCGCAACCCATGTCTTCAAGCAAGACGCGACCCGCCTTGACGGGTTTGTTTCAACAAGCCCAAATCACCCCGCGCAGCGCGTTACGGCTGAAATGCAGGTGACCACATGTCAGAAAATTGCACCTCCGCGTTTGGACCAGATTGATGACGTCCCAAAGGTTGATCTGGTCAGCGTATCACTTGGTAGCCGTTGGTCGCATGATCCTAAACGCTTGCCCGCCGGATTGGTCATTTCCTGTCCAGGCGCGTATTCGCTTCCCACGGCCCTTCTTGATGATCTGAGACCCATGATTGAGGCCAAGCGCCCCGTCGTTCTGGCAAGTCGCTGCGTATCATTTACGTTTGCACCGCAGTCATTCTATCCGGGATATGCGGCGTTCTTGGAAGATGAAGGCCTGGAAATCACACCCTATGCCGATTTGCCCCCCCAAAAAGCGAGGCTCAAGTTGATTTTTCACCTTATGAGGCTGGGTGTGAATTCAAGTTAGGTTGCGGCATCTTTCTATCTTGAGTTTCTGATTTCTGCGACCGCGTTATCATGACAATTCCCACCTCTGCTCATGCTGGCAACCAAATTGAGTTTGCTATTGCATGGACCAGTCAATGACACGTCGTGAAAACAAATCGATGGCCCCAGCGCGATATGACCGGCCTTAGTGGGTTCTGATGTAGGTAATGTCGGTCACCCAAACCGCCTCAGGTGCCGCAACCTCAAACTGTCTGTCCGGCGTGTTGTCAACGACCACAGCGGGCTTGCCGCCATAGCGACCAAGCCGACGCTTGTATCCGATCTGTACTTTGACGCCCGCAAGGCCGACCAATCGCGCAGCACGGTTCTCGGAGCAGGTCTCGCCCACAATCTCCATGCACATTCTGCTCTCAACGCGTTCGCCGAAAGGCGCATAGTAAAGCCACCACGCAGATCGTTGAAATGTGCCGCACCTCCCGGGCTGGTGATGCGCGGCACCTGCGAGGTGGCAAACAGAAAAATCTTGCAAAGTAATTTCAATTCGAATTCAATTGTCTGACAATTGAGCGCGCACCCCGGATCTGTTGCCGGGGGCGTGCCTTTGGGACCATCAAGACAGAATAGGCCACATCCAACGACACAAAAAAATTAAAACCATACCGGGAGGACACATTCATGAACTTAAGACCAGATCCGACGTTTCATGCGACACCGCAGCTTGCCATGGCGGCACCCACCGAGAATTACGCATTTACCATCATGCTCAGCCCGGACGGGTCGCAGTCAGACGGTATCGCGGTGGTGGATGTGAACCCCAAATCAAAGACGTACGGCGAGATCGTGCATCAGGTGATCGTGCCGCATAAAGGCGACGAGTTTCACCATTTCGGCTGGAACGCCTGCTCCTCCGCCCTGTCGCCGCTGACCGGCCACGCCTTCTTGGAGCGTCGCTATCTGATCGTGCCGGGCATCCGCTCCTCGCGCATCTATATCATCGACGTCAAGGACCCGCTGAAGGCCAAAATCCACAAGACGATCGAGCCCGAAGAGGTCTTCGCCAAAACCGGCTATTCCCGCCCGCACACCATCCATTGCGGTCCTGAAGGCATCTATGTCTCGACCTTGGGAGGTGGCGGCAAGGACGGCACCGACGGCCCTCCCGGCATCTTCATCATGGATTGCGAAAGTTTCGAGATCATCGGCCGCTACGAGATGGATCGTGGCAAGCAGGACAAGCACTATGATTTCTGGTGGAACCTGCCGCAGGATTACATGGTCAGCAGCGAATGGGGCCTGCCGCCGCAGTTTGAGAACGGCGTTGTCCCCGAAGACCTGCTCAGCAACAAATACGGCCACTCGATCCATTTCTGGGACCTGCGCAAGCGCAAGAATATCCAGACCATCGACTTTGGCGAAAACTACCAAATGGCGCTGGAAATCCGTCCTGCCCATGACCCCGCCAAATCCTACGGATTCTGCGGCGTGGTGGTCGACACGACCAACCTGCAAGGTGCCATTTTCACATGGTGGCGCGACGATGACGGCACATGGCAGTCCAAGAAGACCATCACCATCGACCCCCGGCCCGAGGATGCCGACAACCTGCCAGAGCTGCTCAAAGGCTTCGGCGCGGTGCCTCCGTTGGTGACCGACATCGACCTCAGCCTGGACGACAAATACCTCTATGTGGCCTGCTGGGGCTTGGGCGAGATGCACCAATATGACGTCTCTGATCCCATGAACCCGGTGCTCGCGGGCAAGGTCGAGGTGGGCGGCATCGCCAAAGGCACAGACCACCCCAACGGCAAGCCCTTTGTCTACGGACCGCAAATGGTGGAGATCAGCCGCGACGGCAAACGGGTCTACTGGACCAACTCGCTCTATTCCACATGGGACGACCAGTTCTACCCTGACGATGAGGGCGGGCAGATGGTCATGGCCAATAACGATGAAAACGGCTTCCATCTCGATAAAGACTTCTACGTGGAGTTCCCCAAAGGCTACCGCTCCCACCAAATTCGGCTGGAGGGCGGCGACTGTTCGACGGACAGTTTCTGCTACCCGAACGTCTAACTCTTGGAAGACGCAACTTCGGTGGCGGCCCTGTGGTGGGCCGTCATCGCCTCGGGCATTTACCACGGGTTGAACCCCGGCATGGGCTGGCCTCTGGCGGTCTCTGCGGCGCTGTTCGAGCAAAAACCCTCCGCGCTGCTGCGCGCGCTCGCCGCTTTGGCACTAGGCCACTTCATCGCCATGACGGCGATCCTCTTGCCCTTTTCCATGATGATCACCCTCGTCGAATACGAGCGAGAAATCCGCATCGGCGCGGGGGTGTTGGTCATAGCCCTCGGCCTCTACCTGCTGATCAACCGCCGCCACCCGCGCTTTCTGGCCCGCGTCAAACCGAGCCGTCTTGGCCTGTGGTCTTTCCTCGCCGCCATTGCGCATGGGGCAGGGCTGATGCTGGTTCCGATTTACTTAGGCATCTGCGCCGTCGCGGAACTCGACGCGGGCCACAGCGCGGCCTATGCGCTGATGAGCTCCAATATCGGTCTCGCCTTCATCGTCGCCACCGCCCACACCGCCGCCATGATGCTGGCCGGAGGCATCCTTGCTGCCATCATGTATTACTGGCTCGGGCTGAAATTCCTGTCCAAAACGTGGTTCAACCTTGATGTGGTCTGGGCGCTCAGCCTGATCGCGGTCGGCACCATCGCGATCTGGCACACGCTGGCGTAACTCAGTCCAGCACAAAGCTCCCGCAACATGACCCCTCGCGCCGCGCCTGATTGAGGCGTAAGCTCGCCCCAACTGGTCCCTGAAAGCGGCGCGCGACGTGATCTTTCGAATCCTTCTGGCACTCTCAATCGCGGCCCTTGGCGTGGCGGTGTTCCGCGCGCTCAACCTGCCGCTGCCATGGCTTTTGGGGCCGATGTTTGCCTGCCTGATCGCCGCACTTGCGGGTCTCAATTTCAAAGGCCCGCCGGTCATAGGCGATGCGATGCGCACCGTTCTGGGCGTCGCCGTCGGGGCCTCCATCACCCCTGATGTCGCGGGACGCATCCCTGAGATGGCCCTGTCGCTGGCGCTGATCCCGCCCTTCATCCTGCTGATCGGGCTGGCGGGCTATCCCTATTTCCGCCGCGTCTGCGGGTTTGATCCGGCAACCAGCTATTACGGCGCGATGCCCGGCGGGTTGCAGGACATGCTGATCTTCGGCGAGGAGGCAGGCGGCAATGTCCGCCACCTGTCGCTGATCCACGCCACCCGCGTGCTCCTGGTCGTCTCCGCGCTGCCGCTGGTGCTGACGGTGATCCTGGGTCTCAGCCTCGATCAACCCATCGGCGCCCCCGCCACGTCATTGCCGCCGCATGAACTGGCTCTGATGGTGGTCATCGCCGGGGCAGGGTGGTGGGGGGCAAAGCGCGTCGGCCTTTTCGGGGCGAGCATCCTCGGCCCGATGATCCTCGCCGCGATTGCCAGCCTCACGGGCCTCATCCATTCCCGCCCCCCGATGGAGGCGATTCTCGCCGCTCAGTTCTTCATCGGCCTCAGCGTCGGCGTCAAATACGTCGGCATCACATGGGTGGAGCTGCGCCGCGTCGTCCTCGCCGCCACCGGCTACACGCTGATCATCGGCGTCATCGCATTGCTCGTGGCAGAGTGCGCCGTGTTCCTTGGCCTCGCCCCGCAAGCCGAGGCTTTGCTGGCCTTTTCCCCCGGCGGGCAGGCCGAAATGACGGTGCTCGCCATCGTCGCCGGGGCTGATATCGCCTTTGTCGTGACCCACCATCTGACCCGCATCGTGGTGGTCATCATCGGCGCGCCGATCATTCGAAAATGGCTCACGTAAATCTGTCTTGTCTTGAAAATCAACCTGTACTAGCGTCCAGCCCACGATGACGGGAGAACCGGTTTAGAGCCGGTGCCGAAGGAGCAACCGCCCCGGAAACTCTCAGGCCAAACGGACCGTCAGCCGTGACAAGACTCTGGAGAGAGGTGCCGTGATCAGGCATCCGCCGAAGGGATAGCGATCTCAGGCGACCGGACAGAGGGGGCACCAACCGCGCAGGCCCATGGCCGCGCCCCAATGGTGCCGGAGACTTCAGATGAGCGCGTTGCAACACACCGCCCTGCATAAGCTTCACCTCGAATTGGGGGCCAAGATGGTGCCGTTCGCAGGCTATGACATGCCCGTGCAATACCCGCTTGGCGTGATGAAAGAACACCAACACACCCGCGAGAAAGCCGGGCTGTTTGATGTCAGCCATATGGGGCAGGTGGTGGTGCAAGGCGACAGCTACGCACAGGCCGCACTTGCCTTGGAGACCTTGCTCCCCGTCGATATTCTGGACCTCGCCGAAAACCGCCAACGCTACGGGTTCTTCACCAATGACGCGGGCGGCATCGAGGATGACCTGATGCTGGTCAACCGCGGCGATCACGTCTTCATCGTCGTCAACGCCGCCTGCAAGGTCGCCGATATCGCCCGGGTGAAAGCGGCCCTTGAGCCGAAAGTGACAGTCACCGAGCTGACTGACCGCGCGCTGCTGGCCCTGCAAGGCCCCGCCGCCGAAGCCGTCCTGTCCAAGCTCGACACCAAGGCCGCCCAGATGCGCTTCATGGATGTGGCCACGCTCAAGCTGGACGGCATAGAGGTCTGGGCCTCGCGCTCCGGCTATACGGGCGAGGACGGCTACGAGATATCGGTGCCCGCAGAATATGCCGAGGCGCTGGCCCGCACACTCCTCGCCCATGAAGACGTAGCACCCATCGGCCTGGGTGCTCGCGACGCGCTGCGGCTTGAAGCCGGGCTGTGCCTTTACGGCCATGACATCGACGCCACCACATCGCCCATCGAAGCCGCCCTCACATGGGCCATCCAAAAGACCCGCAGACCCGGCGGCGCGCGGGCAGGGGGCTACCCCGGCGCATCCATCATCGAAGATCACCTCGCCAACGGCGCGCCCCGCAAACGCGTGGGGCTACGCCCCGAAGGCCGCGCGCCCATGCGCGAGGGTGTCGAGCTTTTCGCGACGCAGACCAGCGCAGAGCCCATCGGCACCATCACCTCCGGCGGCTTCGGCCCGACCGTCAATGGCCCCGTGGCCATGGGCTATGTCACCGGGGACAGCGCAAAACCCGGCACCGTGATCTACGGCGCGCTGCGCGGCAAACGTCTGCCGCTGACCGTCACGCAACTGCCGTTCATAGCGGCAAATTTCAAACGATAGACAGCAAGAGGGAAAGACCAAATGAAATTCACAGAAGAGCACGAATGGCTCCGCGAGGAAGACGGCCTTATCGTCGTCGGCATCACCGAACACGCGGCGACACAACTGGGCGATATCGTCTTTGTCGAGCTGCCGGAGGTCGGCACCACCGTCTCCAAAGATGACGAGATCGTCGTGATCGAAAGCGTCAAGGCCGCCTCCGACATCCTCGCTCCGCTCGACGGCGAAATCGTCGAGGTCAACGAGGCCCTCGCCGATGCGCCTGCCACCGTCAATGACGACGCGATGGAAGGCGGATGGTTCTTCAAGATGAAGCCGTCTGATCTGAGCCCCATGGACGATTACATGGACGAGGCCGCCTATAAGAAAATGATCGACTAAAGGGACGCAACTGATGACCTTCACCCCCACCGACTATCTGCCCTACGACTTCGCCAACCGTCGCCATATCGGCCCGTCGCCCGCTGAAATGGCGCAGATGCTACAGGTGGTGGGGGCATCGGATCTCCACGCGCTCATCGACGACACGCTGCCCGCCAAAATTCGGCAAAAGAAACCGCTGGAGTTCGGCAAGGCCAAATCCGAACGCGAGCTGCTGCACCACATGAAGATCACGGCGGGCAAGAACAAGGTGCTCACCTCGCTCATAGGACAGGGCTACCACGGCACCGTCACGCCCCCCGCGATCCAGCGCAATATCCTTGAAAACCCCGCTTGGTACACCGCCTACACGCCCTATCAGCCTGAGATCAGCCAGGGCCGTCTCGAGGCGCTTTTGAACTTCCAAACCATGGTCTCTGACCTGACCGGTTTGGAGATTGCCAACGCCTCCCTGCTGGACGAGGCCACTGCCTGCGCCGAGGCCATGACCATGGCGGGCCGCGTCGGCAAATCCAAAGCCAAGGCCTTCTTCATCGACGAAAATTGCCACCCGCAAAACATCGCCGTCATGAAGACCCGCGCCGCCCCTTTGGGCATCGAGATCATCATCGGCACCCCCGACGATCTGGACGCAAAAGCCGTCTTCGGCGCGATCTTCCAATTCCCCGGCACACACGGCCATATCCGCGACTTCACCCCTGAGATTGCGGCCCTCCATGCCGAGAAAGCCATCGCCATCATCGCCGCCGATCCGCTGTCCCTGACGCTGCTGAAAGAGCCCGGCGCGATGGGCGCAGACATTGCCGTCGGCTCCACCCAGCGCTTCGGCGTGCCCGTGGGCTATGGCGGCCCGCACGCGGCCTATATGGCGACCAAAGCCAGCTACGCGCGCAATATGCCGGGGCGCATCGTCGGCGTCTCCATCGACAGCCACGGGAACCGCGCATACCGTTTGTCCCTGCAAACCCGCGAGCAGCATATCCGCCGCGAGAAAGCCACCTCCAACGTCTGCACCGCCCAAGCGCTGCTCGCCGTCATGGCCGGGTTTTATGCGGTGTTCCACGGGCCGGAAGGCCTCAAAGCCATTGCGCAACGCATTCACCGCAAGACCGCGCGGCTGGCCGAAGGGCTCAAGCAAGCGGGCTTCGACGTGCGTCCCGCCAGCTTCTTTGACACGATCACCGTGGATGTCGGCCCGCTGCAAGCGGCGGTGATGAAATCCGCCGTGGACGAAGGCATCAACCTGCGCCGCGTCGGCGACACCCAGATCGGCATCACGCTGGACGAACGCACCCGCCCCGACACGATCGAGGCCGTCTGGCGCGCCTTCGGCATCACCCGCGCCGACAAGGATTACACGCCGCATTACCACATGCCCGACAAGCTGATCCGCACCAGCGATTTTCTGACCCATCCCGTCTTTCACATGAACCGCGCAGAGACCGAAATGATGCGCTACATGCGCCGTCTGGCCGACCGCGACCTTGCGCTTGATCGCGCGATGATCCCGCTGGGCTCCTGCACGATGAAGCTCAATTCCGCCGCCGAAATGATGCCCGTCACATGGGACGAGTTTTCCCTGCTGCACCCGTTCTGCCCCAAAGATCAGGCAGCGGGCTATTCAGAGATGATCGACGATCTGTCCGCGAAACTCTGCGACGTCACCGGTTATGACGCGATCTCCATGCAACCCAATTCCGGCGCGCAAGGCGAATATGCGGGCCTGCTGACCATCGCCGCCTTTCACCGCGCGAACGGGCAGGGGCATCGCAACATCTGCCTCATCCCGATGAGCGCGCATGGGACCAACCCCGCCTCCGCGCAAATGGTCGGCTGGACCGTGGTCCCCGTGAAATCCGCTGACAATGGCGACATCGACCTTGCGGATTTCCAGGCCAAGGTGGACCAGCACAAGGACAATCTCGCGGGCTGCATGATCACATACCCTTCTACCCATGGCGTGTTCGAGGAAACCGTGATCGACGTCTGCCAGATCACCCATGACGCGGGCGGGCAGGTCTATATCGACGGGGCCAATATGAACGCCATGGTCGGCCTGTCCCGCCCCGGCGATCTGGGCGGCGATGTCAGCCACCTGAACCTGCACAAGACCTTCTGCATCCCCCATGGCGGCGGCGGCCCCGGCATGGGTCCTATCGGCGTGAAACAGCATTTGGTCAAGCACTTGCCGGGTGATCCCAACACGGGCGAAGGCGCGGTTTCCGCCGCCCCGTTCGGCTCGCCGTCGCTCTTGCCGATCTCATGGGCCTATTGCCTGATGATGGGCGGCGAGGGCCTGACGCAGGCCACGCGGGTCGCGATCCTGAACGCCAACTACATCGCCAAACGGCTCGAAGGGGCCTTCGACGTGCTCTACAAAGGCCCCACGGGCCGGGTCGCGCATGAATGCATCATCGACACGCGGCCCTTTGCCGACAGCGCCCATATCACCGTCGACGACATCGCCAAGCGCCTCAGCGATTGCGGCTTCCATGCGCCCACCATGTCCTGGCCCGTCGCAGGCACCTTGATGATCGAACCCACGGAGTCGGAAACCAAAGCCGAGCTCGATCGTTTCTGCGACGCCATGCTTGGCATCCGTGCCGAGATCAAAGCCATCGAAGATGGCAGCATGGACTCCGAAAACAACCCGCTGAAAAACGCGCCGCACACAATGGAAGACCTCGTCAAGGACTGGGACCGGCCCTATAGCCGCGAGACAGGCGGCTTCCCCGTAGGCGCCTTCCGCGTGGACAAATACTGGCCGCCGGTGAACCGCGTCGACAATGTCTGGGGAGACCGCAACCTGACCTGCACCTGCCCCCCGATGGAGGAGTATGTAGAAGCAGCCGAGTAACCCTCTTGCCCTCGGCCTCCGTTCCGCGTTCACTATCGGCAACCCAATGACGGAGGCCCCCATGTTCGCAGTCACAGTCAACTTCACCATCCATGACGGAAAGATGGAGGCCTTCCTGCCGCTGATCCGCAAGAACGCGCAAGCCTCCGTGGCCAATGAGCCCGGCTGTCAGCAATTCGACGTCTGCACCGACCTCGCGCGCCCAAGTCAGGTGTTCCTCTACGAGCTCTATGACGACGAAGCCGCCTTTGAGGCCCATCAGCAAATGCCGCATTTCAAAGCCACCGGGCCCGCCATCGCGGATCTGGTGGCGGACAAAGAGTTGCGCACCTTCAGCACCGTGCAAAGATGAGCAACTGGCCATGAGCAACTGGCAAGTCCACGCGATCAAATACGCCGACCGCAACGCACGCACGCGAGCGGACAGCTTCATGTTCGACGACAACCACGACGCGCCCCACGCGATGGATTACTTCATCTGGGTGCTGCGCCGCGGGGACGAGACGATACTTGTCGACACCGGCTATGACCAGCCGGAGGCCACCTCCCGCAACCGCCCCATCCTCATGGACCCGCGCGAGGCGCTCAAACCGCTGGGGATAAAAGCCGAGGACATCACCCAGCTGATCATCACCCATCTGCATTATGATCACGCAGGCGGGCTGCACCTGTTTCCCAACGCCACGATCCACCTGCAAGCGGCGGAAATGGCCTATGCCACCGGCCCCTGCATGTGCCACGGCACGCTGCAAATGCCCTTCACCGCCGATCATATCTGCGAGGCGGTCCAGCGCGTCTATTCCGGGCGCTGCATCTTTCACGAAGGCGACGGCGCAGTGGCTGACGGCGTCACTGTGCATTGCCTGGGCGGCCATTCACGCGGGCTGCAAGCGGTGCGTGTGCGCACGGATGCAGGCTGGCTCTGCCTCGCCTCGGATGCCACGCATTTCTACGAAAACGTCTTCGACAAAAAGCCGTTCCCCATCGTCGTCGATCTCGAAGACATGCTGCGCGGCTTTGACCGCCTGCACCAGCTCGCCTCCGCCCCTAAGCTGATCATCCCCGGCCACGACCCTCTGGTCCGCCAGTTTTTCCCAAAAGACAAAGCCCCCCACATCTTCCGCCTAGACCAAGGCCCAAACAGCTGGCCTTTCTAAGTCGTCCCGTCTTTCCATGTTTCAAAATATCCCCGCCGGAGGCTCCCACACTCGCAAAGCGTACAGGCCCTTCAAACTTCACAAACCGCCTAAAATTTACCATTTGATAAAAAAATATTCTATGCCATTCTGCCCCTGACTTCAGCGAGGGAGGGCAGGCATGTCCAACAGCCAGATGACACCGAGACGTGCAGCCGGAATCGCGGCGGGCCGGCTCAGCGCGGATCAGCTTGCCGAAAACTTCGACGACCTGCACGCCCCCTACGCTCCGCATGAGGCCGCCGTGGCCGCCGACAGATGCTATTTCTGCTACGACGCGCCCTGCGTGACGGCTTGCCCCACCGATATCGACATCCCGCTGTTCATCCGTCAGATCCAGACGGGCACGCCGGAGGCGGCGGCCAAAACGATCCTCACCCAAAACATCCTCGGCGGCATGTGCGCGCGGGTTTGTCCCACGGAAACGCTCTGCGAGCAGGTATGCGTGCGCGAGGTCTCCGAGGGCAAACCGGTTGAGATCGGCCGCCTGCAACGCCACGCCACTGACACGCTGATGGAGGCGGGCGTCCATCCTTTCACCCGCGCCAAACCCACCGGCAAAAAAGTCGCCGTCATCGGCGCAGGCCCCGCAGGTCTCGCCTGCGCGCACAGGCTGGCGATGCACGGCCATGAGGTCTCCCTCTATGATGCGGCCCCCAAACCCGGCGGGCTGAACGAGTTCGGCATCGCCGCATATAAATCCACCGATGATTTCGCCGCGCGGGAGGTCAATTGGCTGATGCAGATCGGTGGCATCACGCTGCACTCCGGCAAGGCTTTAGGCCGCGATCTGGAGATCAGCAGCCTGCAAAAAGAATATGATGCCGTGTTTTTGGGGCTAGGTCTGGGCGGCGTAAGCGCCCTGCGCGCCGCCGGTGAAGATCGAGGCGGCGTCGAGGATGCCGTCTCGTTCATCGCCGATCTGCGACAGGCCAGCGACCTCGCGACCCTCCCCGTGGGCCGCCATGTGGTCGTCATCGGCGGCGGCATGACCGCCGTGGACGCCGCCGTGCAATCCAAGCTTCTGGGCGCGGAACACGTTACCATCGCCTACCGCCGCGACCGCGCCGCCATGAGCGCCTCGCGCTACGAGCAGGACCTCGCGGCGTCCCACGGCGTCAACATTCTGTTCAACGCGCAGCCCGTCGCCGTGCATGGCAATGGGGCGGCCACGGAAGTGGAGTTCGAATACACCGCCACCCAAAACGACACACTCACCGGCACCGGCGAGACCACCCGCATCAAAGCCGATCAGGTCTTCAAAGCCATCGGCCAGACGCTGGAAGACGCGCCCGATGGCCTAAAAATCGAACAGGGCAAAATCGCTGTCATGGGCGCGGGCCGCACCTCGCAGAAAGGCACTTGGGCCGGCGGCGACTGCGCCACGGGTGGCGATGATCTGACCGTCACCGCGGTGGCTGAGGGCCGCGACGCGGCGCAAGACATTCACACCACATTGATGGGTTAAGGAGAGCACCATGGCAGACCTGACCAGCACATTCGTCGGCATCAAAAGCCCCAACCCGTTCTGGCTCGCCTCCGCGCCGCCCACGGATAAGGAATACAACGTCCGCCGCGCCTTTGAGGCCGGGTGGGGCGGGGTCGTGTGGAAAACCCTCGGCTCTGAAGGCCCGCCCGTGGTCAATGTGAACGGGCCCCGCTACGGCGCGATCTACGGCGCGGATCGCAGGCTTTTGGGGCTCAACAATATCGAGCTGATCACCGACCGCCCGCTGCAACAAAACCTGCGCGAAATCAAAGCCGTCAAACGCGACTACCCCGACCGCGCCATGGTCGTCTCCCTCATGGTGCCGTGCGAGGAAGAGGCGTGGAAAGCCATCCTGCCCGTGGTGGAAGACACCGGCGCAGATGGCATCGAACTGAATTTCGGCTGTCCGCATGGCATGTCGGAGCGCGGCATGGGCGCCGCCGTGGGCCAAGTGCCCGAATATATCGAAATGGTCGCCCGCTGGTGCAAGCAAAACACCCGCATGCCTGTTATCGTGAAGCTCACGCCCAACATCACCGACATTCGCAAACCCGCCGAGGCCGCCAAACGCGGCGGGGCGGATGCGGTCAGCCTGATCAACACGATCAACTCCATCACCTCCGTCAATCTCGACACCATGTCGCCCGAGCCCTCCATCGACGGCAAAGGCTCCCATGGCGGCTATTGCGGCCCGGCGGTCAAACCCATCGCACTGTCCATGGTCTCCGAGATTGCGCGCCACGCCGACACTGCTGGCCTGCCCATTTCCGGCATTGGCGGCGTCACCACATGGCGCGACGCGGCGGAGTTCATGAGCTTGGGCTGCGGCAACGTACAGGTCTGCACCGCCGTGATGACCTACGGCTTCAAGATCGTGTCTGAGATGATCTCCGGCCTGTCCGATTGGATGGACGAGAAGGGCCATACCAGCACCGCCGATTTCGTGGGTCAGGCCGTCCCGAACGTGACCGACTGGCAATATCTCAACCTCAATTACGTGGCCAAGGCGAAGATCAATCAGGATAGCTGCATCTCCTGCGGACGCTGCTATGCGGCCTGCGAGGACACCTCCCATCAGGCCATCTCAATGTCGCCGGGTCGCACCTTCGAGGTGATTGACGCCGAATGCGTGGCCTGCAATCTTTGCGTCGATGTCTGCCCCGTCGAGGACTGCATCTCCATGGAGCAAATGGCCCCCGGCGAGATCGACCCCCGAAGCGGCAAACTGGTCGAAAAAGACTACGCCAACTGGACCACCCATCCCAACAACCCCGGTGCGGTGGCCGCCGAGTAGCGCCGCGAAAAGCGGCTCAGAAACGCATCTCCCCCGCGAAAGTTCCCCAGAAAAACCATGCGTTTTTTTGGAACCCCAGCGGTCGCTGCTTGTTGTCTTTCCAGATCGAAAATGAACGATAAGGAGAGAACAATGACCAAGACATTTCTGACGACCGCCGCGATGATCGTAGCCCTGTCCGCACCGACAATTGCAGACACGCAGAGCGTCGAAGAGCGTCTGGCCCTCGACGAAGACAGCGCTGCGGAGCGCATCGTGCCGGACCTCGACGATATCGACTCCGAGGAAGCCAAACTGCTGCTGCGCAAGCAGCTGGATGACAAGAAAGCAGCCGTGCTGGCCCCAGAGGACAATGGCACGACGGACGAAGATCTGACCGCTGCCGAGAACCGCTTCTCGCAATCCGAGGACAGTGCTGCCGAGATCAACGACTAAACCGCTAAAGACCCAAGACGGGGCGGGCCTGCAATGGCTCGCCTCTCTGCGTTGCGGCCAGAGCCGAAACGGCTACGTTGCCCACTCGGCCCCGCGCGCGACAAGGAGACACCATGTTCACAAGACGACACCTGATTGCAGGCCTCGGGGCCGCCACAGCGCTGAGCCACCCGGCCTTTGCGACAACCGGACCTGCCGACACACCCAACGCCGAGACATGGGTGGTCCCGCCCGAGCACCAGCCCAAGCAGGTCGGTTTCAGCGGCAATGTGGCCGCCAATGAAATCCACGTCCTGCCCACCCGCCGCCAGCTCTTCTGGACCCTGTCCGAGACCGAGGCTGTGCAATATGCCGTCGCCATCGGCACGGATGACCAATATGAGCCCGGCACGTTTTTTGTGGGTCGCAAGGCCGAGTGGCCCAGCTGGACCCCCACCCGCAACATGATCCGGCGTTTCCCCGAAAAATACGCCCAGTTCCGCAATGGCGTGCCCGGCGGGCCGGACAACCCGATGGGCGCGCGTGCGCTCTATCTCTACACCGCAAGTGGGCGCGACACGCTGCTGCGCATCCACGGCACGCCGCACCCATGGACCATCGGGCAGGCGGCCTCCAATGGCTGCGTGCGCATGGTGAATGACCATGTCACAGCCCTTTATGATCAGGTGCCCAAAGGCACCCGCGTGGTGCTGCACCCACGCTGAACAGCGCCCGATAAATTTTTCTCACGAATTTGGGAACCAACTTGCGGCGGCGCGGTTATGTCGTCGGAAAAGAGAAGGAACAGATAAAATGAAGATCAAGACATTGGCTATTTCCGGCGCGCTCGTGGCATTGCTTGGCGCTTGCGCACAGCAAGAAGAACCCGGCGATGACGTGGTGGCCGTATTCGCGAAAGACGGCAGCGTCATCGGGTACCAGCGCACCAGCGACGGCGCGTCTGTCGATGTTGACGGCAACCCGGTCGCAGGCTTCGGCGACGGCAACCCGCGCGGCTTTGGCACCGGCGCATCCGGTGTCTCCGCGCCAGCCGCAGATGGCTCCAGCTCCGACTCGGATGACGACGAGGACTAAAGCGCCTCACACTCCCTCCGACCGCAACCGCCTGTCACCGTCCTCCCCGGTGGCAGGCGGTTTTTCTTTGGCGGGACGACAGATGTCTCAGGCAGGCGTCAGCATTTTGGTAAACAGCGCATCAAGATAGGCCTCCGCCCCCTCGAACGGGTCTTCCTCCCCCAGCACCGCACGAATCTGCACGTCGAAATCGGCGTAATGCTGGGTCAGCGACCAGATGGAGAAGATCAGGTGATGCGGGTGCACATCGGCAATCTTGCCCGCCGCAGCCCAGCCCCGGATCACCTCCGCCTTGGCATCCACCAAATCCTTCAACTCCCCCTCCAAAGCCGCCTTCACCCGCGGCGCGCCTTGCAATATCTCATTGGCAAACAGGCGGCTCTCTCGCGGAAATTGTCGGCTCATCTCCAGCTTGCGGCGTACATAGCCCAGCAGCTCCGGCACCGGGTCGCCATCCGCGCGCATCAGTGTCAGCGGGTCCAGCCAGGTCGACAGCAACCCGGTCAAAAGCTCGGCATGAATGGCCTCTTTTGACGGGAAATAATACAGAAGGTTCGGCTTCGACAGCCCGGCGGCGCGGGCAATCTGGTCCAGGGTCGAGCCGCGAAAGCCGAAGGTGGAAAACACCTCAAGCCCCGCATCCAGAATGGCCGCGCGGTTCTTGGTCTGAATGCGCGTCAGCGGCTTGGGGTCGGCGGGGAAAGCGCTCATCTTTTCGGGGTGCCAAAAAACCGGGCATTTGTCCACTGAAAGCGCGGGTTTGCGGGGGTTCTTCTTGACTGGCAGGGCCCCTCTGCTAGCCTTGCTTTGACCGGTTGGTAAAATAAACGACGGCCGCAAAAGACAATGTCCAAAGGGGGGCAGGGCATGGCAGCACCTGGCGAAAATCTGAAGATCGACGGCGCGCGCCTGTGGGACAGCCTGATGGAGATGGCCAGGATCGGCCCCGGCGTCGCGGGTGGCAACAACCGCCAGACCCTCACCGACGAGGATGCCGAAGCCCGCGCCCTGTTCCAGAAATGGTGCGAAGACGCAGGCTGCACGATGGGGCTCGACCAGATGGGCAACATGTTCGCCCGGCGCGAGGGCACGGACGCAGATGCGCTGCCGGTTTATGTGGGCTCGCATCTCGACACCCAGCCCACGGGCGGCAAATATGACGGCGTGCTGGGGGTGCTCGGCGGGCTGGAAATCCTGCGCTCCCTCAATGATCTGGGCATCAAGACCAAACACCCGATCGTGGTGACGAATTTTACCAATGAAGAAGGCACGCGCTACGCCCCCGCTATGCTGTCCTCGGGCGTTTTCGCAGGGATCCACACGCAGGACTGGGCCTACAACCGCGAAGATGCCGACGGCAAATCCTTCGGCGAGGAGCTCAAGCGCATCGGCTGGCGCGGCGACGAAGAGGTCGGCGCGCGCAAGATGCACGCCTTTTTCGAGCTGCATATCGAGCAGGGCCCGATCCTTGAAGCCGAGCAGAAAGATATCGGCGTCGTCACCCACGGACAGGGCCTCAGCTGGATGCAGTTTACGATCACTGGCAAAGACGCGCATACCGGCTCTACGCCGATGCCGATGCGCAAAAACGCAGGGCTTGGCATGGCGCATATCTTGCAAAAGGTCGACGAAATCGCGCTCAGCCACGCGCCCCATGCGGTGGGGGCGGCGGGCCATATCGACGTTTATCCCAACTCGCGCAACGTGATCCCCGGCAAGGTGGTCTTCACGGTTGATTTTCGCTCGCCAGATGTCGACGTCATCAAGGATATGGAGGACCGCCTCGCCGCTGCCGCCAAACAAATCTGCGACGATATGGGCCTTGGTCTCGAAATGGAGAAGGTCGGCGGCTTCGACCCCGTCACCTTTGATGAGGGCTGTGTCACCGCTGTGCGAAACGTCGCGGAGCGGCTGGGCTACAGCCATATGAACCTGATCTCGGGTGCGGGCCATGACGCCTGCTGGATCAACCGGGTGGCGCCCACGGCCATGGTCATGTGCCCCTGCGTGGACGGGCTCAGCCACAATGAGGCCGAGGAGATCAGCCCCGAATGGGCCGCCGCTGGCACCAATGTGCTGTTCCACGCCGTTCTCGAGACGGCGGAGGTTGCCTCATGAGCCTCCGCACCACGCTTCTCGCCCTCTGCGCCGCCGCGACACTGACCGCCTGCGCCCCGCCCGAGCAAGCCGCTCAACTCGCCATCCGCCCCGGCATCTCGCAAGTGGTCGATCTCGACACGCTGCGCCCGCCATCGGGCGTCACCTACCGCTACAAGGTCGAGGTCAAGGACCTGCCGCTGCCCGTCGAATTGGTGGTCACCTCGCGCAGGCGCGGCGATGGCGCATATGAATATGTCGGCAATTACATCTACACCCTGCCCAGCGGGGAGGGCCTTGAAGACGTCTCCCGCGTGCTCCGCCAAACGCTTGAGGTCGAGGATTTGAAAGTCGAGGTGCGCGGCAATCAGCTGCTGGTGCCCTATCGCCATATCTCTGACAACCGGTTCCGCATCGCGGTCTCCACCTTTCAGGCCCAAAGCCGCCGCACCGTGCCGCATGATTGCTTCGCCACGCTGGGCAGCTGCCAATACACCTCCACCATCAGCGGCGATCCGCGCCCGGTCCGGTTTCTCGCCGACACAACGGAGGCCAGCGGCATCTGGACCTCCCGGCTGCGCGCCGATCCAAGCCAGGGCTTTGCCAGCCAGCTGGCCCGCCAGACCCTGACCTATTCGCTCGACAGGAACGGGGTGCCCATTGATCTGGTGGTGCAATCGCGGCTGCGGGGCATGTCCGAGACCACCGTGTTCCGCCGCCAATAGACCAAACTCTGATAAAGGAGATCTCCATGAGCAAAGTCATCAAAGGCGGCACCATCGTCACCGCCGACCGCCAATGGAGCGCCGATGTGCGGGTCGAGGGCGAAAAGATCGCTGAGATCGGCGAGAACCTGAAAGCCGACGAGGTGATCGACGCGGAAGGTGCCTATGTCATCCCCGGCGGCATCGACCCGCACACCCATCTCGAAATGCCCTTCATGGGCACCACGGCGGCCGAGACATTCGAGAGCGGCACCTTCGCCGCCGCCGCCGGTGGCACCACGATGCTGGTCGATTTCTGCCTGCCCGGCGAGGACGGATCGCTGCTGAACGCCATCGACGACTGGGACCGCAAGTCGAAGGACCAGATCTGCTGCGACATTTCCTACCACATGGCCATCACCGGCTGGAACGAGACCGTCTTCAACGAGATGCAGGACGTCGTGCAAAAACGCGGCATCAACACGTTCAAGCATTTCATGGCCTATAAAGGCGCGCTGATGGTCGAGGATGACGAGATGTACGCCTCGTTCAAACGCTGCGCCGATCTGGGCGCGTTGCCGCTGGTCCACGCCGAAAACGGCGACATCGTCCAGGAGCTGCAACAAAAATACCTGGCCCAAGGCGTCACTGGCCCCGAGGGCCACGCCTATTCCCGCCCGCCAGAGGTCGAGGGCGAGGCCGCCAACCGCGCCATCATGATTGCCGACGCCGCCGGAACGCCGCTCTATATCGTGCATGTCTCCTGCGAGCAGGCCCATGAAGCCATCCGCCGCGCCCGCCAGAAAGGCATGCGCGTTTACGGCGAGCCGCTCATTCAGCACCTCACGCTGGACGAGTCCGAGTATTTCAACAAGGACTGGCAATATGCCGCCCGCCGCGTCATGAGCCCGCCGTTTCGGTCAAAAGACCATCAGGCCTCCCTCTGGGCAGGGCTTGCCGCAGGCAGCTTGCAGGTGGTGGCCACCGATCACGCGGCCTTTGACGACAGCCAGAAACGCATGGGGGTGGATGATTTCACCCGCATCCCCAACGGCACCGGAGGGCTTGAGGAACGCATGGCGATGCTCTGGACCACCGGCGTCGAAACAGGCCGGCTGACGCCCGAGGAATTCGTCGCCGCGACCTCGACCAACATCGCCAAAATCCTCAACATCTACCCGCTCAAAGGCGGCATCAACGTGGGCGGCGACGCCGATATTGTGGTCTGGGACCCGAAAATATCCAAAGAGGTCGCGGTCTCCACCCAGAAATCCATCATTGATTACAACGTCTTCGAGGGCAGAACGGTCACGGCCCAACCCCGCTACACCCTGTCGCGCGGGGACGTGATCTGGGCTTACGGGCAAAACTCCCAGCCCCAACCCGGTCGCGGCAAATTCATCTCGCGCCCTGCTTTCGCCTCGGCTTCAACGGCGCTGGGCAAATGGAAGGCGCTCAACACCCCGCGCAAAATCGAGCGCGATCCCCTCAACATCCCCTCCGGCGTCTGAGCTGATATGTTAAGAAATGACGAATACGCTTCTATTGACCGAAGAAGGCCACAGAATTGCCCGATTGCCTTGGGATCACCTCAACCCAAAGATGTATTTGGCGAGGAACATTCTTATGGCGAAATTCATGATACGCTGCATGCTGGTGGTGGCACTGGGGCTTTTGGCCTTTGGCACATGGGTAAACGATGTGGCTGCGGCCGACGCGATGTTCATCTTCGCGGCCTTCTCTATCGGCGGCGTCTGGGCCAAACACAGCAGCGCCGCGCCGCAAGCGGCCTAACACGCGCTATCACGCGCAAAGCGGCCCTCTAAAATGGCCGCGCCCCCGTCTCCGGTTATCTCTGCAAACGCGCTCGATCTGACCTTTCAGACCGGCGACGGTCCCGTGCAGGCGCTCAAAGACGTCGCGCTCGAAATTGACAAGGGCGATTTCGTCTCCTTCATCGGCCCATCCGGCTGCGGCAAAACCACGTTCCTGCGCTGCATCGCGGGGCTGGAGCAGCCCACTGGCGGCACGCTCTCGGTCAATGGCATGACCCCCGACGCCGCCCGCCGCGCGCGCGCTTACGGCTACGTGTTTCAGGCCGCCGGGCTCTACCCGTGGCGCACCATCGCCAAAAACATCACCCTGCCGCTCGAGATCATGGGCTATACCAAATCCGACCAAGCCGCCCGCGTCGAGCGCGTGCTGGAGCTGGTCGAGCTCTCCGGCTTTGGCGGCAAATACCCCTGGCAATTATCCGGCGGTATGCAGCAACGCGCCTCCATCGCCCGCGCGCTGGCTTTTGACGCCGATATCCTGCTGATGGATGAACCCTTCGGCGCCTTGGACGAAATCGTCCGCGACCACCTCAACGAACAGCTCTTGGCCCTCTGGGCCCGCACCGAGAAAACCATCTGCTTTGTGACGCATTCGATCCCCGAGGCTGTGTATCTGTCGACCAAGATCGTCGTCATGAGCCCCCGTCCGGGCCGCATCTCGGATGTGATCGAAAGCCCGCTGCCCAAGGATCGCCCGCTTGATATCCGCGACAGCGCCGAATTCATCGACATCGCCCACCGCGTCCGCGACGGGCTCAGGGCGGGGCATGGCGATGATGTGTAAGCCCCTCATTAAGGGTAACGCGCCTTGCCCGGAAAACCAAAAAGTTCCTCGGGCAAGGCACTTGCAATGTGGAGCCCAGGCCCCCCATCACCGCTTACGGCCATCGGCTCTCCAGCCTGTACCGCGAAGAGACCTTAGCACTGAAATGGTGAATGAACCCTTACCATCACTGCTTCAAAAATACTCAAATTCCTCCCCCTCAAACCGCGCGCCCGTTGCAAATGGAGGAGCCTCCGGCGGGAGTATTTTTGAAGCAATGATAGGGGCCGCCCATGCGTAAGCTGGCGCCCATCTTGATGGTGATCGCGGCGTTGCTCGCTCTTTGGTATGCCGCCGTGCCGGTGATGAATATCAAGGAAACTGTGACCCAGCTGGAACGCGGCGGCGCGCAGGTTGTCCCTTCTTCCGCGCAGGAACGCCGGGACGCGGGCCATTTCGGCCTTGTCGCCAAGAACAGCTTCGCCATCCCTGCCACCTACGCGCAAGAGCGCCCCCGTCTGCCCGCGCCCCATCAGGTGGCCGCCGAGCTATGGGACAGCACGATCGCCAAGAAAATCACCTCCAAGCGCAGTCTGGTCTATCACGGCTGGATCACGCTCTCGGCCACGCTTATGGGCTTTGCCATCGGGGCGGGCCTCGGCATCTTGCTGGCGGTGGGCATCGTCCATAGCAAGGTGATGGACAAATCCGTCATGCCCTGGGCCATCGTCAGCCAGACCATCCCCATCATCGCGCTGGCCCCCATGATCGTGGTGGTGCTGTATTCCATAGGCCTGCAAGGCCTCTTTCCCAAGGCCGTGATCTCCGCCTATCTCAGCTTCTTCCCCGTCGTCGTTGGAATGGTCAAAGGCCTGCGCAGCCCGGAGAGGGCCCAGCTGGACCTACTGAAAACCTACAATGCCAGCGCGTCCCAAGGGTTCTGGAAGCTGCGGCTGCCGGCCTCCATGCCCTATCTCTTTGCCTCCCTGAAAATCGCTATCGCGGCGGCCATGGTCGGCGCCATCGTGGGCGAGCTGCCCGTCCAAGGCGGCGGCCTCGGCAACCGCATGCTCACCGGCAGCTATTACGGGCAAACCATCCAAATCTGGTCCGCGCTCTTCGCCGCAGCCATCCTTGCCGCCAGCCTCGTGGCGCTGATCTCGGCCATCCAGCGCGGCACGCTGAAACGGATGGGGCTGGCATGATCTACCTGGTCGCGGCCCTTGCCATCTGGCTCGCCCTCTGGGCGCTGAACACAAAGCTCGCCAACGGCCGCAAGGCCGACACCCGCGCCGTCTCCCTCGCTATTCCGCTCATTTTCGGGGCTACGCTCTTAATCATCTGGGAGCTCATCGTGCGCGGCCTAAACGTCCCCCTCGTGATCCTGCCGCCGCCCAGCGTGATCGCGCAAACTTTCGCGAGCGAGACCGCCATCCTCTGGGCCGACTTCGTGCAAACCTTCATAAAAGGCGCGCTCACTGGCTACGCGCTCGGCTGCGCCGCCGCGTTCCTTACGGCCATTCTGGTCGACCGCTACGCGCTGCTCAAAGCCGGGCTCTTGCCTGTTGGCAATTTCATGGCGGCCCTGCCCATCGTTGGCACGGCGCCCATTCTGGTGATGTGGTTCGGCTTCGACTGGCACTCCAAGGCGGCCGTTGTCGTGGTCATGGTGTTCTTCCCGATGCTCATCAACACCGTCGCGGGCCTGTCTGAGACCACCGCCATGCAGCGCGACCTGATGCGCACCTACGGGGCCAGCTACACCCAGACGCTGGCCAAGCTCCGCCTGCCTGTCGCCATGCCCTTCATCTTCAACGGGCTTAAAATTTCAACAACCCTGGCACTTGTTGGCGCCATCGTGGCCGAGTTCTTCGGCTCGCCCACTTTGGGCATGGGGTTTCGCATTTCCACCTCCGTCGGCCAGCTTGCCCTTGATATGGTCTGGGCGGAGATCGTCGTGGCCGCCCTTGCGGGCTCCGCATTTTACGGCATCATTGCCGCAATAGAGAAGGGGGTGACCTTCTGGCACCCTTCGCAACGCACCTGAAACAACGCAACTGAAACCAACTGGGGAGATACCACATGAAAAAGCTACTCACATCCGCCGCCATCGCACTCGCGCTGGCCGCAACACCGCAGATGGCCGCTGCCGACGGCCACGCCAACAGCGTCAAGCTGCAACTGCAATGGGTCACCCAAGCGCAATTCGCGGGCTATTACGTGGCGCTGGACAAGGGCTTTTATGAAGAGGAAGGCCTTGAGGTCGAAATCCTGCCCGGCGGGCCGGATATTGCACCGCCGCAGGTGCTGGCCGGGGGCGGCGCGGATGTCATGCTGAACTGGATGCCATCCGCTTTGGCCGCGCGCGAAAAGGGCCTGCCGGTGGTCAACATCGCGCAGCCCTTCAAAACCTCCGGGCTGATGCTGACCTGCTGGAAAGACACCGGCATCACCGGGCCGCAGGATTTCAAAGGCAAGACCATCGGCGTCTGGTTCTTCGGCAATGAATACCCGTTCCTCAGCTGGATGTCCCAGGAAGGCATCTCCACCGATGGAGGCGAGGACGGCGTCACGGTCCTGAAACAAGGCTTCAACGTCGACCCGCTCTTGCAGCGCCAGGCCGATTGCATCTCCACCATGACCTATAATGAATACGGGCAGGTGCTCGATGCGGGCGTCTCCGAGGATGAACTCGTCACCTTCAAATATGAAGAACAGGGCGTGGCCACTTTGGAAGACGGCATCTACGCGCTTGAAGAGAACCTCTCTGACCCGGTCTTCAAAGACAAGATGGTCCGCTTCGTGCGCGCCTCCATGAAGGGCTGGAAATATGCCGAAGCCAACCCGGAGGAGGCCGCAGGCATCGTCCTCGACAATGACGAAACCGGCGCGCAATCGGAGGCGCATCAGGTCCGCATGATGGGCGAGATCGCCAAGCTGACCGCAGGTTCAAACGGCTCCCTCGACGAGGCCGATTTTCAGCGCACCGTCGACACTCTGTTGGCAGGTGGCTCCGACCCGGTTATCTCGGCGCAGCCTGAAGGCGCTTGGACCTCCGAGATCACGGATGCGGCGCTGAACTAAGCGGCACCCCGGAAAACCTCAAACGCCCCCGTGCAAAACCTGCGCGGGGGCGTTTTTTGATGCGCCATCTGGGGGAGGGGGCAGGCGCATCGGATATCCCTCAGGCGGGATCACATGGCGCATAATCCGCTCACCGCCGAGGCGGAAAGGGCAAAGCTCAGGACGAAAAGGAGGTAGGTTCTCGAAATTGGTGTCATGATCGCGGCTCCCATGATGCGCTGTTCTGCTCATAGGTCGCGGGGCGGGCGCGCATGGTTCAAAATTATTTTTGGCTGGGCAAGAACGCCCCGTCTAAAAGCTGCCATCCAGCGGGTCCCACATCGGGATCGGGTCTTTCTTTTGCTCATGCAAATCGCCCCCCGCCACCCGGTCCCAAAACCGCCCGCCAATATATTGCTCTGCATTATAGGTGTTCACCAGATAATCGCCCAGCTCGCCCGGTTGGTCTTTGTTAGCCATCTTGAAGGTCCAAAGCCGTAGCCGGCCTTTGAAGTCTTCGGCCAGCACACTCTTGATGAAGCCATGCGGCACTGGCAGATCAATTCCGTAATCATCAGAGCGGTCGCCAATCGTCTCCACCGCCTTGTTGAAGTCGAAAAACGGGCAGGTCAGCACATAGGTTTCAAAGATCTGCTCATTGCCATTCAGCGCCCGCACCGCTTTTTCAAGGGCCAGCCACCTCTTGCGGTTCAGGTCTTTGTGCTGCGGAGCCATGTTCGACAGCAAAAACGTCTCGCTGTTTTGCAACGCGACTTCCGTGTGGTTGGCGCTCGCCACCAGATGGCCCCGATCATAGCCGCTGCCCACGAAGGCTTGCAGGCTGGCGCGGAACCGTTTGGGGATCCGGATATCGGCCCGAAAATGGTTCTGCCGGCTCACCGCATTGTCCACCAACATGGCCAACGGGTTGATCGTCTCCAGCGTCCATTTGGCCTGCCGGAAATACCACGAATAGCCGATGGTGAAATGCCGCCCCGTCAGGATCTGGTCGCAGACCGGCGCGCCGTATCGCAGCTCCCGCTGCATCTGAAATGGGTCGTTCATGAAAATCTCCCTCCACTCAAAAAACCGGAGGCAATTTACTCAGAAAAACAGCTCTTCAAAATCGTCGCTCAAATAAATCGCGCTCCATGACAATGGCTCATCCTAGGGCGCGGGGCGGGGGCCGGGCAAGTCTCCATCTTGGGGGCGGCGGGGCAGGGGGGGTCTTAAGCAAACCCTAAAATCTGCCTCGCTGAGTTTTGTACAAAATGGGTTTTGCGCCGTTTGGTTTTGCCCCATTTTGTACAAAACTGGGTAAAGACCGCCAATCAGCCCTGATGCATCATGATCTGTTTCCAGATCGAGACCTCGTCAAACAGCGTAAACTCATGGCGCAGCCCCCACGGGCCGAACTCTGCATGGGTAATGCCCATCACATGCACTTCCGCGCCGGTGGGGGTCCCAAACAGCCCGTAGCCATCATGCTTGCCCGTCAGGGACCAGCGGATCGCCGCACGCGGGCTCATCATCGGATCCTCGCGGCCAATCTGGTGGTGAATCTCGAACGTGGCGGAGGGGAAGGAGGACCGCAATGGCAGCCACGCCCGGTCCGCCCCCTCATGCGAGATCGTCTCCCGCGCGCCCGGATGATGGATGTGGCACGCCCGATCATATTCCGCCGGGATCACCGCGAAATCCTTCTCCATGATGCGGGTCAGGATGTCGCCCAAACGCTGGCCCCATTCATTGTCATTGCCGCGCGCCGTGTAGGGGCCTTGGACGTCCTGATCGGGGGTGAAGGGCCGCGTCGCATGCTCCACGCCGCCTTCGCGCGCGATCATCTTGCGGGTGAATGTCTTCACGTCCTTGCCCAGCTGGATCACAATCCCTGAGACGTCACGGATCAGCCATTCATCATCAATCGTGTTGTTGCGCGCCGCACAATCGGCCAACGCGCGGATCACAAACCGTTTGCCCGTGGGCTTGCCAAACCCGCCATGGCCCAGATGCGTGCCAGTGGTCAGGATGCGGTGCGAGGATAAAAACCCCGCATCCTCGTCACCGGACCAGATCACGTCCTCGCCCAGCAATTCACGGTCCGGAAACTCGGCAAGCGTGGCCATGGTCCCGTTGATCACCGCCTCATTGCCCGTCACCAGCCCGGAGGGGAAGCGCATCGGCAAATCCTTGGCGTAATACTCATGCAATGTGGCCAGCCCGCGGCCTTCCCAGATCTCTCTGGTGATCTTCAGAATATAGTCGGGCAGGTCCTCAAACTGGTTCGAAAAGCCTCTCATCTGGTCCATCCTTGCGGTATTCTGGCCGACCCCCGGACAATCAGGGGGCCGTCGATTTCAATGTGTTTTGCGACCGGCTCAGAGCCCTCGATCTGGCCCAGAAGCTGGGTCACCACGGCCTGCACCATGCGGTTGGCGGGTTGGCGCACGGTGGTCAGGTTGTAGCTGGGCCAGCTGGCCATGGCCACGTCATCATAGCCCACCACGGAGACATCGCAGCCCGGCTCCAGCCGCAGCTCGCTGCGCAGCACGTCGATCACGGCGAAGGCCATATGGTCATTGCCCACGAAGATCGCATCCGGGTTCAGGCTGCTGGCAAACAGCGCGCGCGTGGCCGCCGCCGCCGTCTCGCGGGAGAACAGCCCGTCGGTGACCGAGACCGCCTCCGCCCCCTGCGTCTCAAGCCCTGCCAGAAACCCCGCGCAACGATCCGCCCCGGTCAAAGCCCCTTGCCAGCCCGAAATATGCGCAATCCGCTGATGCCCGCCCGACAGCAGGAACTCCGCCACTTTCTGCCCGCCCTCGAAATTGGCGGACGTGACCGCGCTGATGGAGCGATCGCTATGGCCCCGGTTGAACAAGATCAGCGGCACGCCCTCGTCGCGCAGCCGGTCCGTCAGCGCAGACGACGCGGCAACTGAGGCCAGAATGATCCCGTCCACCTGATGATCCAAGAGATCATGCACCACCTGATCCACGTCGCTGGCATGGTTGGCGGCCATGAAAATCATGATGTTATAGCCGCGCTCGCGCAGCGTGTGGCTGAGCTTTTCCAGCGCCTCGGTGTAGAACGGATTGTCCAGATAGGCGACGATCAGCCCGATGGTCATCGACTGCCCCGTGATCAGCGAGCGCGCCAGCGTGTTGGGCCGGTAGCCGAGCGTTTTGGCGGCCTCCCGCACACGCTTTTCCAAAGCCGCAGAAACCGTCACCCCCGGCGTGAACACCCGGCTGACGGTCGGCTGCGACACCCCCGCCGCCTGCGCCACGTCATGCGCGGTGACTTTGCTGGAGGCCATCCCTTACTCCGCCGCGTCCTTGTACGGCGCGGGGCCGCCGTAAGGCACGTTCAACCCGCCATAGCGGCGCACGCGCAGGTTGCACTGCTCCGCATGGCCCACGAACCCTTCGAGCAGACAGAGCCGCGAGCCGTAAGCCCCGATATCGGCCGCCGCCTCATCCGTGGTGATCTTCTGGTAGCTATGGGTTTTCAGAAACTTGCCGACCCACAGCCCGCCCGTATAGCGCCCTGCCTTTTTGGTGGGCAGGGTGTGATTGGTGCCGATCACCTTGTCGCCATTGGCCACATTGGTGCGCGGCCCCAGAAACAGCGCGCCGTAGCAGGTCATCTTCTCCAGAAACCAGTCGTCGCGGTCGGTCATCACCTGCACATGCTCGGACGCAATGTCGTCGGCCACCTCCAGCATTTCGTCATAGCTGTCGCACAGGATCACCTCGCCGTAATCCTCCCAAGACTTGGAGGCGGTGTCCGCCGTCGGGATGATCTTCAGGATGCGCTCAATCTCCGACATCGTGGCGTCCGCCAGCTTGCGCGAGTTGGTCAGCAGCACGGCAGGGGAGTTGTAGCCATGCTCCGCCTGACCCAGCAAATCCGTGGCGCACATTTCGCCATCCACCGTATCATCCGCGATCACCATCGTCTCCGTGGGGCCGGCAAACAGGTCGATGCCAACGCGCCCGAACAGCTGCCGCTTGGCCTCCGCCACAAAGGCGTTGCCGGGGCCCACAAGCATATGCACGGGCTCAATTGTTTCGGTCCCCAAGGCCATCGCGCCGATGCCCTGAATGCCGCCCAGCACGTAAATCTCATGCGCGCCGCCCAGATGCATGGCGGCGATCACCGCCGGGTTGGGTTTGCCCTTGAAGGGCGGGGTCGCTGCAATAATGCGCGGCACACCCGCCACGGAGGCCGTGGCCACCGACATATGCGCGCTTGCCACCATCGGGAACTTGCCCCCCGGCACGTAGCAGCCGACGCTTTGCACAGGGATGTTCTTGTGGCCGAGGATCACGCCGGGCATCGGCTCCACCTCGATATCCAGCATCGAGTCCCGCTGCGCCTGCGCAAATTTACGCACTTGGTCTTGGGCAAATTTCAAATCCGCCATGTCCCGTTCCGAGACCTGCGCCATCAACGCGTCGATCTCCGCTTGCGACAGCCGGTAGCTCTCCGGGCTGTATCCGTCGAATTTCTCTGACAGCTCCCGCACCGCCGTGTCGCCGCGCGTCTCGATGTCTTTCAGCGTGGTCTCCACCACCTGCCTGACCTGCGCGTCATCCTCTTGACGGTCCGCCTCTGACTTGCCGCGTTTGAGATAGGTGATGGTCATGATCTGGGGTCCCGTCTCGCCGATGTTGCACTGGTATCGCAGTAATCTACCAGCCGAGAATACGTATTCAAGACAATTCGCCGCCACCTTGGCCACGCGCAGGCGTGCCTTGCGCCTTGTTGGTCGTCCGCAGCTCGCCTAGGGTCGCGCCATGAGCGGAACGGTCTTTATCGCGGTCCTAACGGCGGCCCTGTTGCATGCAAGCTGGAACGCCTTGGTCAAGGGCGGGGCGGACAAGCGGCTGAACATGGCAGGCGTGGTGATTGGCCATATCCCTGCGGCCCTCCTGGTGCTGTGTTTCGTGCCTGCACCCGACCCGGCCAGCTACCCCTATCTCTTGGCGGGGATGCTGCTGCATTTCGGCTATCAATGGTTCTTGCTGGCCTCCTACAAGATCGGGGATCTCACACAGGTCTACCCGATCGCACGCGGCTCTGCGCCGCTGCTGGTGGCGCTGGTCTCCGTAGGGTTTCTGGGCGTGACGCTGGCCAAGATCGAGCTTCTTGCCATCCTGATCATCGCCGCCGGTATCCTCAGCATCGCGCTGGTGCGCGGGGCCGACGGGCTGCGCAACCGCAATGCCGCATTGCTGGCACTGGTCACGGGCTGTTTCATCGCCTCCTATTCGCTGGTCGACGGGCTGGGCGCGCGGCAGGCGGGCACGGCGCTGGGGTTTTATGGGTGGCTGGGTATCGCCAATTCGATCATCTTCGCAATCTATCTGGCCGTCACCACCCCGCAAACGCTGCGCGATCTGCCGGGCAAGGGGCGCATGGTCTTCCTCGTGGGCGGCACGGCCTCTTTCGCGGCCTACGCGCTGGTGATCTGGTCTTTCACCCAAGCCCCCATCGCGCTGGTCACGGCTTTGCGCGAAACCTCCATCATCTTCGCGCTGCTCATGGGCGTGGGCCTGATGGGAGAGCGCCTGAGCCTTGGCAAAGTCCTCTCCACCATGGTGACCCTGCTCGGCGTGGCCCTCTTGCGGTTTTCGCGCAGCTAAGCGCAGGCCCCGTTCTGACCAAAATGTGAGGAGATTACAGGGGATCGGGACACCCTGTCGCGCCCCGTCACCTTGACCCCGGCGGGCAGATGACAACATATCCAATGACATGCAACAAAGGCCCGGCCCATGATCCCTGAACTCGGACAATTTGCGATGGCCTTGGCGCTGATAGCCGCCCTTGTGCAATCGGTGCTGCCCATCGCCGGGGCCGCGCGGCGCAACACGCTCTGGATGGCCAGCGCGCAGGCCACGGCGGTGATCCAGGCCGCGCTACTGGTCTTCGCCTTTGGCGCGTTGATGCATGCCTTTATCGTCAGCGACTTCACCGTGCGCAACGTGGTGGAGAACTCGCATTCCCTCAAACCCATGCTCTACAAGGTCGCGGGCACATGGGGCAGCCATGAGGGCTCCCTGCTGTTATGGGTGCTGATCCTCGCCCTCTTCGGGGCCGCCGTTGCCGTGATGGCCGACAATATCCCGCTGGCCCTGAAAGCGCGCACCTTGTCGGTGCAGGCGTGGATCTCTGTGGGCTTTCTGAGCTTCATGATCCTGACGTCAAACCCGTTTGACCGCGTCTTCCCGCCGCCATTGGATGGCCAAGACCTCAACCCGCTTTTGCAGGATTTCGGTTTGGCGATCCACCCGCCGCTGCTCTATATCGGCTATGTCGGCTTCTCCATCGTCTTCTCCTTCGCCGTCGCCGCCCTGATCGAAGGGCGCGTTGATCCCGCCTGGGCCCGCTGGGTGCGCCCATGGACCTTGGCCGCGTGGATGGCGCTCACAGGCGGCATCGCGCTGGGCTCTTGGTGGGCCTATTATGAGCTCGGCTGGGGCGGCTGGTGGTTCTGGGATCCGGTCGAGAACGTCTCCTTCATGCCGTGGCTGGCGGGCACCGCGCTGCTGCACTCCGCCATCGTCACCGAAAAACGCGACACGTTCAAAGCGTGGACAATTCTTCTGGCCATCCTGACCTTCTCCCTGTCGCTTCTGGGCACGTTCATCGTCCGCTCAGGGCTGCTCACCTCCGTGCATGCCTTCGCCGTCGATCCCGAACGCGGCGTCTACATTCTGGGCCTGCTTGCCGTCTCCATCCTTGGCTCGCTGGCGCTGTTCGCATGGCGCGCGCCTGCGATGGAGGGAGGCGGGCTTTTCGCCCCCATCTCCCGCGAGGCGGGGCTGCTCATCAACAATCTCCTCATTGCCACGGCCTGCGCCACGGTGCTTTTCGGCACGCTTTACCCGCTCTTTCTCGAGGCCGTCACGGGGGAGAAAATCTCCGTCGGGCCGCCTTTCTTCAACGCCTCCTTCATCCCGATCACCCTGCCGCTGGTCATCGTCATGGGGCTGGGGCCGCATCTCAGTTGGAAACGCGCCGACCTGCCGGGCGTGCTGGCCCGGCTGAAATGGGTGGGCGTCGTGGTGCTGCTCGGCACGCTTGTCGTGGCATGGATCGCCGATGGTGGGCCGCTTCTTGCGGTCATCTCCATGGGCATCGCGCTCTGGCTGATCGGGGCCACGATCCAGGACTGGGCCCGCCGCGTGAAGCTGCTGCAAAAAGGCGCTTGGGCGCGGATCAACCGCCAGCCGCGCTCCGCGCATGGGATGAGCATGGCCCATCTGGGGCTCGCCGTTTTGATGGTGGGTGCCATCGGGGCCAGCGCGTGGAAAACCGACACGGTCAGCTTTGCCGAGCCCGGCACGGCCGTGCCCATCGCCGGGTTCGAGGTCACTTTCGTGGGCGTCGAGCAGGTGCAAGGCCCCAATTACGTGGCGCAAGTTGCCACGCTCGACGTCACCCGCGACGGTGAGTTCGTGACCCAGCTCTTCCCCGAACGCCGCGTCTACCCGGTGGCGCAGGCAACCACCACGGAGAGCGACATTCGCCAGACCCTAGCAGGCGATCTCTATGTCTCCATCGCGGAGCCTGCGGCGGAGAACACTGAAGGTCTCTGGACCCTGCGTTTGATCTACGAGCCGCTGGTCAACTTCCTCTGGCTCGGCTCGCTCATGCTGGTTCTGGGCGGCGCGCTGTCGCTGTCTGATCGCCGCCTGCGCGTCGGCGCCCCGCGTCGTGCCGCGCCCGTCAACGCCACCCCTGCGGAGTAGCCCCAGATGAAACGCCTCCTCTTCGCCGCGCCCTTCGTGCTGGCCCTCATCATTGGCGGTTTCTCCCTTTGGGGCCTTTCCGGCGGGCGCGATCCCTCGTCCATCCCATCGGCGCTGATCTCGCAACCCATCCCTGACTTTGCGCTCGATCCCATCGAGGGGGTGGACACGCCGGGCCTGTCCACCGAAGACCTCAAAGGGCAGGGGCTCACGCTGGTCAATGTCTTTGCCAGCTGGTGTGGCCCGTGCCGCGCAGAGCACCCGATCCTGACCCGTATGAGCGAACAGCAAAACCTGCGCATCGTGGGCCTCAACTACAAAGACACCCCCGAGAACGCCGCCGCGTGGCTTGAGGAGTTGGGCAATCCCTATGAGCGCATCGGGGCAGATGTCACGGGGCGCGCAGGCATTGACTGGGGCGTCACCGGCGTGCCCGAAACCTTCATCATCAGCAATGACGGCATCGTGCTGCACCGCTTTCCGGGTCCCGTCGTGGGCGACGGGCAACGCCGCTTTCAGGAGGCGCTCGACGCCGCCAAGGCAGCGCAATGAAACGCCTCGTCCTGATCCTCTGCCTGCTGGCGACACCGCTTTTCGCGGTGGAGCCTGACGAGGTGCTGGACGACCCCGTGCTCGAGGAACGCGCCCGCGTGATCAGCGCCGATGTGCGCTGCGTGGTGTGCCAGAACGAGCCGATTGATAGCTCAAACGCAGGCGTCGCGCGCGACCTGCGCCTGATCATCCGCGAACGGCTGGTGGCGGGCGACACCAATGAAGAAGTCTTCGAATATCTGGTCGCGCGTTACGGCGACTTCGTGCTGTTCAACCCGCCTTGGAAGCCCTCCACCTACGCGCTCTGGCTAGGGCCATTCGTCATTCTGGCGCTGGGCTTTCTGGCCGTGGTCATGGCGCTGCGCGGCAAGCGCGGGCAACGCACAGCAGCGCTGACCCCCGAAGAACAGGCCCGCCTTGAGGCGCTGCGCAAAAAGGACGACATCTAATGCTCTGGGTGCTTTTCGCCTTGATGGCGGCCTGCGTGGTCGTGGGAACTCTGTGGCCCCTCGGCAAGCAGCAGAACGCCGAGCAGGGGCGTCATGGCAAGGCGATGGCGATCTATGAGGATCAGCTGGCCGAGGTCGAACGCGACACCGAACGCGGGCTGATCACCCCTGAGGAAGGCCGCGCCGCGCAGGTGGAGATCAAGCGCCGCATGCTCGCCACCTCCGAACGCGAAGAGCTCGGCCATTCCGCCTCAGGCCGCGCCGCAATCTTTGCCGCAGCCCTGATCGTGCCGCTCGCGGGGCTGGGCCTTTACTGGCAGGTCGGCGCGCCTGACATTCCGTCCGTGCCCTTCGCGGAACGCGGGGCCGAACAAGACGACGCGCGCCAATTGCAGGCCCTCGTGACGGAGTTGCGGAGCCGCCTAGAAGACGATCCGCAAGGCGGCGAGACGCGCGGCTGGGAGCTCTTGGCGACCACCTATATGAATATGGGCCGCCCCGGTCTGGCCGCAGAAGCGTTCTCCCAAATCGTGGAGCGTGACGACGCGACGTCGGCCACATGGTCGCAATATGCGGAGGCCTTAATCACCGCCGAAAGCGGCACCGTCACGCCCTTGGCGCGCCGCGCTATCGACCGCGCGACAGAGCTGGACCCGACCAACCCGGCGGCGACTTTCTATACCGCCGTCGCGATGGAGCAGGAGGGCAACACCGCCGATGCCCGCGCGCTGCTGCTCGACCGGATCGCGCAGGAGGATCAGTTCGCCCCGTGGATGCCGACTTTCTTCAACACGGCCAACCAGATGGGCGAACGGCTGGGGCTCGACCCGGTTGACCCGCCCCAATTTGCGCAGCGCCCCGGCCCGTCGCAAGCTGACATCGACGCGGCCTCCGAGATGTCGGAAGAGGAGCGCGCCGCCTTCGTGCAATCCATGGTCGACGGGCTGGAGGCCCGGTTGCAGGACGAACCGGAGGATCTCGACGGCTGGCTGCAACTGACCCGTGCCTTGCTGGTCTTGGGTCAGGAAGACCGCGCCCTGGCCGCGCTGCAAGGGGCCGCACCGCTTGTGGCAGAGCTGCCCGCAGACGACCCGCGCCGCACTATGGTCGAAGACGGACTAGAGCGGCTTAGCGGCGGCAACTAGCCCCGCGCCTGCGCCAAGGCGTCCAGCACCGCGTCCTTGCTCAGCAGTTCCGGCAAAGCAATCCCGTCCGGCGCGCCGGGGCCGTAAACGATGTTGAACGGAATGCCGAACCGCCCGTTTTGCTTGAGGTAGCTCAGGATCGCGTCATCCGGCCGCGTCCAGTCGCCCATCATGGCCACGACGTCCTCGGCGGCGAGCGCCTCCACGATCACGGGGCGGTCCAGCACCAGCGACTTGTTGGCCTTGCAGGTCAGGCACCAATCGGCGGTGATATCGACGAAGACCACCCGGCCCGCGCTGACCTCCTGCGCGATTTGCGGCGCGGCGAAAGCGGTCCAGCTGGAGCCGGCTTGCATCGTCAAAGGCGCGGGCGCCGGGGCCGCCATCGGCACGAGCAACGCAATTGCGGCAAGCGCAGCCACCACCATCGCGCGGCCCTTCGGCAGGAGGGCCAGCACCGCCAACATCGCGACCATTAGGACCGCGATTAACGCCGTCGCCGTGCCGCCCGTGACACCAAAGATAACGCTCAGCAACCACAAGGCGGTGCCGAGCAGCAGCAGCCCCATCACAAAGCGTATTTTATTCATCCACGCGCCGGGCTTGGGCAAAGCGCGCACGGTTTGCGGCCAGAGGGCCACCAGCAGATAGGGCAGGGCGAGCCCCAGCCCGAGTGCGGTGAAAATCACCATCACCTGCATTGCAGAGCCCGCCAGCGCGAAGGTGATCGAGGTGCCCAGAAACGGCGCGGAACAGGGCGTCGCGAGCACAGCGGCCAGCGCACCCGTCAGGAAGTCGCCGCCCAGCCCTTTGCTGTCGCCGCTGCCCGCCATCTTGGTGTTCCAACTTTGCGGCAGGGTGATCTCGAACAGGCCAAAAAGATTGGCCGCAAACAGCGTCACGATGGAGACCATCACGGTCAGGAAATAGGGGTTCTGGAACTGAATGCCCCACCCGATGGAGCCGCCGCCCGCCCGGACCGCCAGCAAGACCAAGGCCAACGACCACATGAAGGCGAGGATCCCCAGCGCAGACATCAAGAACCCGGCCCGCACCCGGCCCGGACTTTGGTCGCGGGCTTTCAGCGCGGAGGCAAATTTGATCGTCAGCACCGGCAAGACGCAGGGCATCACATTCAGGATCACGCCGCCGATGAAGGCCAGCAGGAAGAACCACGCGAGACCGGTGGCGGCTGCGGGCGCGTCGATGGCCGCGACCAGCTCAGGCGCAAAGCTCGCGGCGCGCGGCCCGTCTGTGACGACCAATTGTAAAGGCGGCAGCGTCTCCGGCGTGGAGAGGACGTCAAAGCGCACAAGCGCGCTGCGGCCACCCTCCGACAAGGTGATCTCGGGCGGGCCAAAGCTGGCGTCGAGCCCCAAATCCGGGATCACGGAGAGATCGCCAAAGGGCCGCTCGCTTTGCGCCAGCACTTCAAGCCGCGCGTTCTCGTCCTGCAAGGCGGCGGTCACGGAGATATCGCTGAGCGCACCTGGAACGGGCAGTTTTTCGACGGTCTGCGCGATCAACGCGCCTGCGTCGCGGTCGATCTGCGTGCCGGGCGGCAGCACCAGCGACAGATCGAACTGCTCCGGCACGCAGAGCGCGGCGCAGACCAGCATGTTGACAGAGGCTTTCAGGATCACCGCCTCGCCCGGGGTGTCCAGCGCAAGGCGCAGTGGGAAGGTGACGGCGGTCTCATAGCCGTAATTCTCAATCTCGAAGGCCGAAAAGCGCTTGGGCGCGGGCCAGAGCAGCGTGTCGTCGCTGAGGTTCACCGAGCCGCTCCAATCCAGCTCCATCGGGTAGCCGACAGCGCCCGGCGCGCGCCAATAGGTCTTCCACCCATCGGCCAGCTTGACCTCAATCGCGGCCGAAATTGTGCGCGCCTCTGGGGCCACGCCGTTTTCTGCTGTGATCAGCCGCGCCGTGATCCGGTCGCTCACATAAGAGGGCGAGCTGCCCGCAACCGCCATCGCGGTCATCAGGCCCAGCATCACGCAAACGCCCGCGAGGGTCTGAAACAGGCAGCGGGTCAGGTGCATCATGCAGGGTCTCGACAATTATCTGGCGGGCCGCGTCATCAGCAAGCAGGCCCGTCTTGCGTTAAGGCTGGCTGGAACCTCAATCAACAAGGGCCAGAAGGCAAGAAATATGCAGCCATTTCACCGTCCTGTGATCGCCCGTCAGTTTGACATTCCAAGGCGCAGCCCGCAGGGTCCGCCCAACCCGATTTTGCCAACAGTGATAGGCCGCCACATGCTCAAATTCGCCCTTTCCGCCGCAACCGCCATGGCTTTGTGCCTGCCCGCGCAGCTTCAGGCCCAGGAGATGGACGAGGCCGCAATCCGCGCCTTGGTGCTCGACACGATCCGGCAAAATCCGGAGATCATCCGCGAGGCGATCGAGCTGCTGCGCGCCGAGGAAGTGGCCGCGCAGGAAGCGGCGACGGCGGAGGCGCTGAAAAGCCAGCTCTCGGCGCTGCATAATGATCCCAACGCGGAAATTCTGGGCAACCCGGATGGCGACATCACCGTGGTGGAATTTTTCGACTATAATTGTGGCTACTGCCGCAGGGTCTTCCCGTCGGTGAGCGAGCTGATCGCGGGTGATCGCAATATCCGTGTCGTGCTGCGCGAATGGCCGATCTTGGGCGAGGAAAGCGAGTTCGCGGCCCGTGCGTCACTGGCCTCGCGCAATCAGGGCAAATACGAGGAATTCCACGTTGCCCTCATGGCCAACGAGGGCCGTGCCTCGCAGGCAAATGTTCTGAGCATCGCTGATGATCTGGGCATGGATGTCGAGAAGCTGATGGCCGATATGCAAAGCGCCATCATCGACGCACATTTCGAGACCAGCCGCGAGCTGGCGCAAGCGCTAGGTATCAACGGCACGCCTGCGTTTGTGTTCGAGGATCAGCTGATCCCCGGTGCGATTGAGCTGGATCAGATGCGCGATCTGGTGGCTGAGCTACGCGGCTAGCACGCGGCCCCGTTAACCTTTGCGGCCCGGCAGGGCGCGCCGGGATGCCGAGTTTCACGCGCAGGAGCGCGCCGCAAACAGCGGCTTAGACCAAAAGCTTTCGCCTGCGAAACACAGGCGAAAGGCTTGAATTCGTTGTTTTCTTAACGTTTGCTAGGTACCAGCTTTAGGCACCCGTGATCAGCGCGCTGATCTCGTCCACCTTGGCTTTCAGCAGGTCGCGGTCGCCTTTGGTCTCGACATTCAGGCGCAAGACCGGCTCCGTGTTGGACTGGCGCAGGTTCACGCGCCACTCACCCATATCGAGCGACACGCCGTCCAACCGGTCCACGTCCTTGGCATGGGCGGTGTAAGTCGCCTCAAACGCGTCGATGGCCGGTTGCTTGTCGGCCAGCTTGAAATTGATCTCGCCCGAGGACGGGAAGCGCGCCTGCATGTCGGCCACAAGGTCAGACAGGGTCCGGCCCGTGCGGCACATATGTTCGGCCACAAGCAGCCACGGGATCATGCCGCTGTCGCAATACATGAAGTCACGGAAATAGTGATGCGCGGACATCTCGCCGCCGTAGACCGCATCCACCTCGCGCATTTTCGCCTTGATATGCGAGTGGCCGGACTGAGAGACCACGGCCTCCCCATCTCCATCCGCAACAAGGTCCAGAAGCGCCCAGACCACGCGCGGGTCATGGATGATTTTCGCGCCGGGATATTTCGGCAAGAAGGCGGAGGCCAGCAGCCCCACCACATATTCGCCGTCCACAAAAGCGCCGGTCTCATCGAAGAAAAAACAGCGGTCAAAATCGCCGTCCCAGGCCACACCCAACGCTGCGCCCTCCGCAATCACCCGGTCGGCCGTTTGCGAACGATTCTCTGGCAGGAGCGGGTTGGGGATGCCATTTGGAAAGCCACCATCGGGGTCGTGGTTGTGGCGGATAAATTCAAACGGCGCGCCGGCCTTTGCCAGTTTGTCTGCGATCACGTCAAAGGTCGGTCCGGCGACGCCGTTGCCAGCGTTCACGACGATCTTCATGGGCTTCAATGCGCTCAGATCGACAAAGGAAACCACACGGTCCGCATAGGCGTCGCGCGGGTCCTGTTTGGTGTAACTGCCTTGCGCTTTGACATCGCCAAAGGCGTCATGCTCGCACAGGATGGAGATGTCGCCCAACCCGTCCGCAGCAGAAATAGGCCGCGAGCCCTCGCGCACCATTTTGATGCCATTGTAATCAATCGGGTTATGCGAGGCCGTGACCATCAGCCCGCCGCCCGCTTTCAGATGCGTGGTCGCGAAATACACTTCCTCGGTGCCGCAGAGCCCAATGTCGATGACGTCCACGCCCTCGTCGCGCAACCCGCGTGTCAGGGCCTCGGCCAATTCCGGAGAGGTCGGGCGCACGTCATAGCCGATCACCACCGTGCCGGGGGTCATGGCAACGGCAAAGCCACGTCCGATTTTGTAAGCGATATCCGTGTTGAGCTCTTCACCCAATTTGCCGCGTACGTCGTAGCTTTTGAAACAGCTTAGCATCTTACAAAATCCCTTGTTATTTCAGGCCTGATTAGACGTGATTCTGGATGAAACCAAGGCGCAGAAAAATAAAAAACTCCCCGCGTTTCCCGTTGGCCATAGCGGGATACAAGGGTGACTGCTAGGAGCCGGGCAGCATATCCGTCAGCCGGTGATAGGCAATGCGCTCCACCTGCACGCAGGCCTCCAAAAACTCCGCCTCGCTGGTGTTGTTGATGCGTTTCAGGAAGGCTTTCATGATCGAGGCTTTGTCATGGTCGCGCACCGCGATGATGAAGGGAAAGCCGTGCTTGGTGATGTAATCCTCGTTCATCTGGGTGAACGTCGCGCGCTCCGTATCGGTCAGCGCGTCGAGCCCTGCGGAGGCCTGCTCCGAACTGCTTTCCTTGGTCAGCCGCTTGGCCGCGGCCAGTTTGCCCGCAAGATCAGGGTGGGCGTCGAGCACCTCCAGACGGTCTGCCGACGGGGCGGCTCGAAAGGCGCGCACCATGGCCGCATGCAGCCCTGCCGCGCTGTCATGTGCGGGGCCCAGTTCAAGCGCCCAGGCGCGTTCTGCCACCCAAGGCGAATGCTCGAAGATGCCGCCATAGGCCTCGGTGAACGCGGGCTTGTCCATCTGCGACGGACGCGGGCGATCCGCTGGCGGATGGGTCTTGCGCCAATGGTCGGCAATCTGCTCACGGGTCGCGAACCACACGTCGTCATGCCCACGCACATAGTCTATAAACCGCCGCAACGCCTGCACCCGACCGGGGCGGCCCACAAGGCGGCAATGCAGACCCACGGACATCATCTTGGGCGCGCCCTCGACCCCTTCGGCGTAGAGCGCGTCAAAGCTGTCGCGCAGATAGGTCTCGAACTGGTCGCCCGAATTGAAGCCTTGCGGGGTGGCAAAGCGCATGTCGTTGCAATCAAGCGTATAGGGCACCACCAGTTGGTCATGGCCGTCAAACCGCTCGTAATAGGGCAGGTCATCCGCATAGCTGTCGGCGCAATAGGCAAAGCCGCCTTCCTCCGCCACCAGCTTCAGCGTGTGGTCCGAACACCGCCCCGTATACCAGCCGCGTGGCCGTGCGCCGGTGATTTCTTTGTGCAGCGCGATGGCCTTGGTGAGATGCTCGCGTTCCTCATCCTCGGTGAAGTCTTTATATTCGATCCATTTCAGCCCGTGGCTGGCGATCTCCCAATTGGCGTCTTGCATGGCGGCGACTTGCTCGGGCGAGCGTGCGAGCGCCGTCGCCACGCCGTAGACCGTGACGGGCAGGTCCTTGAGCAAGCGGTGCAAGCGCCAGAACCCGGCTCGTGCGCCGTATTCATAGATCGATTCCATGTTCCAGTGCCGCTGCGCGTCCCATGCGCTGGCCCCGACGATTTCGGACAGGAACGCCTCGGAGGCCTTGTCGCCATGCAAGATATTATTCTCGCCACCTTCCTCGTAATTCATGACGATCTGAACGGCGATCTTCGCGCCATTTGGCCATTGAGGATCGGGCGGGGTCGGGCCGTAGCCGCGCATATCACGGGGGTATCTGTTCATGGGCGCAGTTTTAGGCAAAAGCCCGGCGCGCGCAAAGCCTTAAGCGGTGCGTGCGGCCCATGAGACTTTCAAAAATGTCAGAACAAAGATCGCGGACAGGATCAGGACGATGGTCGGGGCCGGGGCGCTGTCGATGAAGAAGCTAAGGTAAATCCCTGCAAAGCTTGAGAAAACCGCAACCGAGACAGCGGCAAACAGCATCTGCCCAAAGCGCCTCGTCATCAAGAAGGCCACCGCGCCGGGGCCGACCAGAAAGGCAATCGCCAGAATGATCCCAACCGCTTTCAGCGCCGCCACCACGGTCAGGGAGATCACCGCCAAGAGCCCGAAATGCAGCCAGCGCACATTGAGGCCCAGAGCGCGCGCTTGCTGCTCGTCAAACGCATGCAGCAGCAGATCGCGCCAGAAGACCAAAAGCAGGGCAGTGACCCCGAGCGCGATGATACCGGTCAGCCAGAGATCCGCAGGGCCCACCCCCAGCATATTGCCAAAGAGGATATGATCGAGATGCACATCGCTCTCCACCTTGGTGTAGAGCACGATCCCCAGCCCGAACATGGCCGAGAACACCACCCCCATCACCGTGTCGCGTTTGACGCGGGAATTCTCGTCAATCCAGCCCGTCAGCAGGGCGCAGGCCATGCCGGCCACGAAGGCCCCGATCACCAGCGGGATGCCGATGACATAGGCGATGACCACGCCGGGCAGCACCGCATGGCTGATCGCATCGCCCATCAGGGACCAGCCTTTGAGCACCAGAAAGCAGGATAAAAGTGCTGCCGGGACGGCCAGCATCATGGTGATGAGGAACGCGTCGCGCATGAAGGCGAATTGGAAGGGCAGGAGAAGTTCGTCCATCACACAGCCTCCGCCGCGCGTTTGCGCGAGGCCAGAATTCCGTGCTTGGGCGCAAACAGAAACGCGAGGCCAAAGATCACGGCTTGCAGGCATACGATCACACCGCCCGTGGCCCCGTCGAGATAGTAGCTTATGTACGCCCCGAAAAACGAGGTCAGCGCCCCGATCGTGACGGAGACGATCAGCAGGCGCGGGAAACGGTCGGTCAGCAAATAGGCCGTGGCGCCGGGCGTGACGACCATGGCGATGACCAGAAACGCGCCGACGGTCTGCAAGGCGGCGACGGTGCAGGCGCTGAGCAGGGTGAAGAAGAGCAGCTTCAAGCGGTCCGGGTTCAACCCGATGGAGCGCGCATGGCTTTCGTCAAAGAAGGTGACCATCAGGTCCTTCCATTTGACCAGCAAAATGCCCAGCGAGACGAAGCCGATCAGCGCCAGTTGGAGGATATCCGAAGGCGAGATCGCCAGAATATTGCCCAGGATGATGGTCTGAATGTTGATCGAGGTCGGCGACAGCGACACCATAAACAACCCCAGCCCAAAGAAGGAGGTGAAGATCAGCCCGATAATGGCGTCCTCCTTCAGCCCCGTGCGCTGGTTGAGAAACAGCATCGCCGCCCCAGCCAACCCGCCTGCGAAAAACGCGCCCAAGGCGAAGGGCAGGCCTAGCATATAGGCCCCGGCGACGCCGGGAACGATGGAATGGCTCAGGGCGTCTCCGATCAGCGACCAGCCTTTCAGCATCAGATAGGCCGACAGGAACGCGCAGACGCCCCCAACGAGGGCGGAGACCCACATCGCGTTGAGCATGTAAGTGTAGGCGAAGGGCTCAAGAAGCGTTTGCATCGCTTTTGTCCTCTTCATCCTCGTCATGGTGGTCGTAAATCACGAAGGGCCGCTCATCATCGGAGATGACGGTCAGGCGACGCTTGTCTTCGTCATCATCATGCAAATCCGCGCCCTGCATCACAAAATGCCGCAACACGCCGCCAAAGGCGCGTTCGAGATTTTTCGAGGTAAAAATCTCCTCCGTCGGGCCATGGGCGAGCACGGTGCCTTTGATCAGGATGGTGCGGTCGCAAAACTCCGGGACGGAGCCCAGATTGTGGGTGGAGACCAGCATCACCCGGCCCTCGTCGCGCATGGCGCGCAACAGGTTTATGATCTCGTCCTCAGTCTGCACATCGACGCCAGTAAAGGGCTCATCGAGCAAGATCACCCGGCTGTCCTGCGCCAGAGCGCGGGCCAGAAAGACGCGCTTTTTCTGGCCGCCCGACAGCTCTCCGATTTGGCGTTTGCGAAAATCAGACATTCCGACACGGTCCAACGCGTCTTCCACGGCGCGGTGATCGGCGGGCTTGGCGATGCGCAGAAAACCCATATGACCGTAGCGGCCCATCATCACCACGTCCTCGACCAGCACGGGGAAAGACCAATCGACCTCTTCTGCTTGAGGAACGTAGGCTACCACATTGCTTTTCAACGCATCTTTGACGGTGCCGCCCAGCACGCTGATCTCGCCAGAAGAGGTCGGAACAAACCCCATTATTGCCTTGAAGAGCGTCGATTTGCCAGAGCCGTTGACGCCCACCAGCGCAGCAATCGTGCCGGTGGGCAGCTCGAACGAGGCGTCGCGCAGGGCGGTGTGGCCGTTGCGGTAGGTGACCGTGATATCGGTCGCGCTCAGGCCCACCATTTGGCCGGTTTCGCTCACTTGGTCAGTCCTTTGGCAATGATGCTGACGGTCTCGCGCAGCAGGTCAAGATAGGTGGGCACCGGGCCATCGGGGCCACTGAGGCTGTCTACATAAAGCGCACCGCCATAGCGCGCTCCGGTTTCGCGGGCCACCTGTTCGGCCGGATCAGAGGAGACCGTGCTTTCCGAGAACACCACCGGGATATTATTGGCCCGCACCGTGTCGATCACGTTGCGCACCTGGCTCGGCGTGCCTTGGGCGTCGGCGTTGATCGGCCAGAGATAGAGCTCCTTGAGGTCCAGATCCCGCGCCAGATAGGAAAACGCGCCTTCCGAGGTGACCAGCCAGCGCGCCTCCTCAGGGACCGCGGCCAGCGCCTCTTTCAGAGGGCCAAGCTCAGCCAGAATGCGCGCCTTATAGGCCTCGCCATTGTCGCGGTAGGTTTGCGCGTTGTCGGGGTCATGCTCGGCAAAGGCCGCCACGATATTGTCGACGTAGATCTGTGCCGCATCGACCGACATCCACGCATGCGGGTTGGGTTTGCCGTCATAGGGCCCTTGGGTGATACTCATCGGCTCCACCCCGTCGGAGACCACCGCAGAAGGAACATCGCGCAGGTTGCGGAAAAACTGCTCAAACCACAGCTCAAGGTTCAGCCCGTTCCACAAGATCAGGTCGGCATCCTGCGCTTTGACAATGTCGCGCGGGGTGGGGGCGTAATTGTGGATTTCCGCGCCGGGTTTGGTGATGCTTTCGACCACGGCGACGTCTCCGGCGACGTTGCGGGCCATGTCGGCGATCACGGTGAATGTGGTGACGGCCTTGAATTTATCTTCGGCAGCGGCGGGGGAGGCAAAGGCCACGAGGGCGCTCAGCAACAAAAAACGCATCGGGTTGATCCTCACATTGGGGAAGTCTGCCCACAATATGAGAACGAGTCTCAAGAAGTCAATCTAGATGCGACAGACTCGCAACTTGTCGGGATCACTTATCCGCGTTCTTCAAGGCGCGCGCGCGCAGATGCCGTGGGCCACCTTTGCCCTCGCGCTGCGCCATCTGGCGACGGGTCAGATGATCGGGGATCTCGCCAGCCATGCCTTGGTCAAACTTTGGGTCCGAGGGCAGGCACCCCATGCCGCAAATCTGTTTGGCGGTGCGCGAGCGATGGTCAATCACCCAGAACCGCCCGCCGGGCGTGGCGACGAAGCCAAAAACGCCGTGATGGTGGTCCATGTCCACATCCATGGTCGAGGGCACCTCGCTATCGGCATCCTCATGAAAGGCGCCATGCGTATGGTAAGAGGCCAGGGGCGTAATCGTGCGGTCCTTAAAGCCACGCTCGTCACAGCCACTGGTGCGGCCACGGCGGGCAGGGGAGACGATCAGCTCCCCGGCGGTGGTTCTGCCGATCAGACCACAATATTCGCGTTTCGATTTGAAGGATTGCGATTGGATCGACGCCAGACTTTGGCGGGCGATGTTGATCAGCTCCTGGCTCAGCACACCATTGCCCGCAAAGGCACCAGACGTGCAGGTCAGAGCGATCAAAGTGGTCGTCAGCATGAGTTTCTTCATAATCGCGATAGTCCCCTTGCAGATCTTCTAAATTCAACGGTCATGCGGCCCCAGTCAACCCCCGGCTTCGCGATCTTGCAGCTCCGCCCAAGTATATATGGATTTCAGCGGTTCATCTGACGCTACGTCATAGGACGGATCTTGCGGCAGGCAGCCGATATCGCAGAGCATCCTCACCCGGTCTTTCTCTGGCTCGATGATCCAGAACCGCCCTCCCGGCGTGGAGACAAACCCGTAAATCCCCTCTTCCGCGTCGGCCTCCAGATCAAGGGTTGAGGGCACCTCAACGGTTTCATCCGCCATATGCGCGCCATGCGTGTGAAAGGAGGCCAGAACCTCGATATCGCTGCGAAAGAATGATTTCGGGCGGCAGCCGTCCTGGCTGCCTCGCCTCGGTCGGGTGATCACCAGCTTGCCCTGCGCATTGCGCCCGATCAGCCCACAGAACTCGCGGTTTTGCGAAAAAGACCTGCTTTGGATCCCGGCAAGAGTTGCCCTTGCGGTCTCGATCAGGTCGCTCTCTTGCGCCTGTGCGGGCGCATGAGGCGCGCAGACGGCCAGTGCCAGCACCGCCGCAGTTCCAATATTGAGCCTGTGCATTCTTATGGGTCGCTACCTTCTTGCCCTGTTTTCGAAGATAAGAGCGCTCAAATCACGAGTCAAAACACAAATTCGGGCAAACGCGCCCGGTGCCGTCGGCTGCGCGCCAGACCCTTTTATTGCGCCCGCCGCGATGCTACCTGCAGGCCCATGAACACTCGCCCCGACAAAGACCTTGTGGCCCAAGCCGCCCGCCTGTCCGTCGCCCCTATGATGGAGTGGACCGACCGTCACTGCCGGTATTTTCACCGCCAGTTGTCGCGCCACGCGCTGCTTTATACGGAGATGGTGACCGCCCCCGCCCTGGTGCGCGGTGGCGCGTTGCATTTGCTGGAATTCAGCACCGAAGAGCACCCCGTGGCGTTGCAGCTGGGCGGCTCGGACCCGGCAGAGCTGGCGGCAGCCGCGCGGATCGGCGCGGATCACGGCTATGCGGAGATCAACCTCAACGTGGGCTGCCCCTCGGACCGGGTACAATCGGGCTGTTTTGGCGCGGTCTTGATGGAGCAGCCGGGCCTTGTGGCCGATTGCGTGGCCGCGATGATTGCGGCGCAACCCGTGGAGGTGACCGTGAAATGCCGCATCGGGGTGGATGATCAGGACCCAAGCGACGTGCTGCCCGATTTTCTGACCCGGATCCGCGACGCGGGCGTGCAGCGGGTGTCCATCCATGCCCGCAAAGCTTGGCTGCAAGGGCTGAGCCCGAAGGAAAACCGCGATATCCCCCCGCTGGATTATGATCTGGTACACCGGATGAAGGCCGAGTTTCCCGAGCTGCATATCTCCCTGAATGGCGGGCTGGCCACGTTGGAGGCGGCGGTGCCGCATCTGCAGACGCTCGACGGCGTGATGATCGGGCGCGCGGCCTATCATCAGCCTTGGGATATTCTGGGCCGCACCGATAGCGCGGTGTTTGGGCAGAGCGATCCCTTGACCGAGGCCGCAGACGCCGCGCGCGCGATGCTGCCCTATATAGAGGCGCATTTGACGGCAGGGGGTCGCCTGCATCAGGTGACCCGCCACATGCTGGGCCTGTTTGCCGGACGCCCCGGCGCGCGGGGCTGGCGGCGGTGCCTGTCTGACGGGGTGAGCAAGCCCGGCGCGGGGCCGGAGCTGGTGGAGCAGGCTTTGAGCCATGTCGAGACCCACGCCCACGCGGCGCAATGACCCCTGAGGCGACGTTTGACCAGCGAGGCTGGTGCCGGTTTGCCCAAGATCAGGCGCTCTCGCGCTGGGTGGAGGCGGTTGTGCCGGTGGCCATGCGGGCCACTGAGGACCCTGATCTGGTTTCCGCGTGGTTGCGCTGCGGCGGGACGTGGTTTGCGGGCGTCAACGCTCTGCCCAATGACGCGCGCGGGGCCGTGCCGGGTGGCCCAGAGCTGCAAGGCGTTGCGGTTGACTTCATCGCGGCGCGGTTTGGCGCGCAGCTTTGGGACCGGGCGCAACTGTCGGTGATCTACCCCGGCTACCCGCGCGAGATGCCGGGCGAAAGCGCTGCGGCCTTCCGGTTCCGCCGTGACCGCGACGCGGCCCATGTGGACGGGCTGTTGCCCGAAGGGGCGGATCGTCGCCGCCACCTGCGCGAGCCGCACGGCTTTGTGCTAGGGCTGCCGCTGAACGAGACCTCGCCCGAGGCCAGCCCGATGGTGGTTTGGGAAGGCAGCCATATTCTGATGCGCGACGCCTTTGCCGCAGCTTTGGCCGATGTGCCGCCCGCAGATTGGGGCGCGGTGGACCTGACCGATATTTACCAAGCCACGCGTCGTATTTGCTTTGAGACCTGCAAACGGGTCACCGTGCATGCCGCACCGGGGGAGGCATATGTGATCCACCGATTGTCCCTGCACGGCGTGGCCCCTTGGGGGGAGGCCGCGGACGCGCTGCGGATGATTGCGTATTTCCGGCCGGAATTGCCTCAGATTGGTGACTGGTTGGGCTAAAAGTGGCTGAGCTAAAAGCGGCTGGACTAAAGCGGTCCGGTTTGGAACAGCCGGATCTTCAGCCCACCATGCGGCACCGGGGCGGATTTGGAGGTGAAGACCAGACCCGTGGATTTGGCCAGCGCGGGCTCTGATGTGATGATCGCAACGCGCCAGCCGGAAAAATGTTGGCGCAGCGTCTCGCCCAGACCGGCATAGAGGCCATGCAGCATGTTTTTATTGCCGATGCGGCCCCCATAGGGCGGGTTGGTGATGACCAGTCCGGGCGGGCCATTTGGCGGGCGGGCCTCCGTGAGGCTGTGATTGCGAAAGTCGCACAGATCGCCAAGCCCGGCCCGCATGGCATTGTCTTTGGACATGCGCACGGCACCGGGGTCGCGGTCCGAGCCGAAGAACCGCGCTGGGCCTGCGAGGGGCTGCGCCGGGCGGCGCAGGGTTGCGAAAGCCTCAGGGTCGAAGCCGTTCAGGTGCTCAAACGCAAAGCTGCGGCTGCGGCCGGGTTGCAGACCATGCGCGATCTCGGCGGCCTCGATCAGAAACGTGCCGGAGCCGCACATCGGATCCAGCACCGGGCCCAGAACAGACCCAGTGCCGTCATAGCCTGCTTGGCGTAAGAACAGCGAGGCCAGCGTTTCCCGCATCGGGGCCTTGCCGACAGCTTCTTTATGGCCGCGCTTGTGCAGGCTGTCGCCGGAGCTGTCCAAAGACAGCGTGACCCGGTTGTCATCAACCCGCACCTTCAGGCTGATCCGGGCCTTTGGGTTGATCTGGTATCCGCAAGATATCAGCGCGTTTTCAATGCGTTGCGCAGCGGCTTTGTCATGGTAGATTTTCGATTTGGAACAGGTGACCTCGACCTTGACCGCGCTGCCATGGGGCAGCGTATCGCTCCATGGAAATTTGGTTGCACGCTTGTCGAGCTGGGCGAGATGGAAGGCCATGAAGCTGCCGATACGCACCAGAATGCGGGTCGCGCCGCGCAGCTCGAGATTGGCGCGCCAGACCTCCGACCAATTGCCTTTGAAGCTGATCCCGCCGGGGATCGCGGTGACGCTGGCGAATTTCAGCGCGCGGATTTCTGTGAGCAGAAAATGCTCCAACCCCGGCGGGGCGACGGCGAAAATGTCGAAAGTGTCTGTCGAGCTGCTCATAGGGGACCTTATAGAGCGGCTGCGCCGCGCAGTGTTTATCTTGCTCTTTGAGGGATTTCATCCCTCAGCCGCAAGGGCAAACTCCCTGAGCATATTTCTAGCAAAAAGAAGCTATTTAGACAGACGCGCGGCGCGCCCGCCCCGGCGTTTTTTCAACCGCTCCGCGCGGGCGGGCAGCTCTGCTTTCAGGACTGCGCGGGCCGCGTTGGACATGCGCGACCAGGCGGCGATCTCGTCCATGCTGCGCAGACAGCCCGTACAAATGCGCTCGGCCGGGTGGACGACGCAGATTTTGACGCAGGGGCTTTCCACCTCGTCGCGGCTCCATTGATCATCCATCATCGGCCTCTTTTGATATGCGCCAGCCGGTCCAGCGCCCCTTGCAGGATAAACCCGGCGGCCACGTGGTCAATCACCTCTCCGCGACGTTTGCGTGACGTATCCGCCTCTAGGAGCGCGCGTTCGGCGGCCACGGTGGAGAGGCGCTCGTCCCAGAAGGCAATCGGCAGCGCGGTGAGCCGTGAGAGATTGCGCGCGAAGGCCTGCGTGGATTGCACGCGCGGCCCGTCCGAGCCGTCCATATTGAGCGGCAGGCCGAGGATCAGCCCGCCGATCTGGCGCTTGGTGCAGATCGCCAGCAGGGCCTCCGCGTCCATCGTGAATTTGGTGCGTTTGATGGTCTCAAGCGGCGTGGCCACGCTTTGCATCACGTCGCTCACAGCCACGCCGATGGTCTTGGTGCCCAGATCGAGCCCGGCCAAAGGGGCATGCGCGCCGATGGCCTGCGCGAATTGCGATATGTCGGTGTAAATTTCGCCCATGATCCGGCCCTGATAGCGGCGCTTTGCCGTGAGAGTCCATGCAAGCACGTCGAAAATAAGTGCCGGGCGGCGCTGGCATGTCGCGGGACCGATATATATTGTCGTGCGGGGTCGGATGGCATCGGTTGCGATGGCGCAAAACCCTGATGGAAACTGTCGTGTCGGGGCCTCTTTTATGAAACGTTATTCTGCCTTTGCCATCGCGCGTGAAGCGGCCCGCTATCATCAGGGCTGGGAGCGCGCCTGGTCCGCGCCGGAGCCAAAGGCGCGTTATGACGCCATTATCGTAGGCGCGGGCGGGCACGGGCTGGCCACGGCCTATTATCTGGGCAAGAATTTCGGCATCACCAATGTCGCGGTGATCGAGAAAGGCTGGCTGGGCGGCGGCAATACCGGGCGCAACACGACGATCATCCGCTCGAACTATCTGCAGGACCCGTCGGCGGCGATCTATGAGAAAGCCCGCTCGCTTTACGAGACGATGAGCCAGGACCTGAACTATAACGTCATGTTCTCCCCGAGGGGCGTGTTGATGCTGGCGCAGACCCATCATGAGGTGCGCGGCTACCAGCGCACGGCCTATGCCAATGCGTTGCAGGGCGTGAAGACGGAATTCATCGGGCCTGAAAAGGTCAAGGAAATCTGCCCGATCATGAATATCGAAGGGCCCCGCTATCCGGTGATGGGCGGGCTGTGGCAGGCACGCGGCGGCACGGCGCGCCATGACGCGGTCGCTTGGGGCTATGCGCGGGCCTGCTCCGATATGGGCATGCATATTTTGCAAAAGACCGAAGTGACGGGTGTTTTGCGCGAAAACGGCAAAGTCACGGGGGTCGAGACCTCGCGCGGGGCTATTGGCTGCGACAAGCTGGGCATCGTGGTGGCGGGTCATTCAGGGCATCTGGCGGAGATGGCGGGCTTCCGGCTGCCGATCGAAAGCGTGGCGTTGCAGGCGCTGGTCTCAGAACCCATTAAGCCATGCATGGATATCGTGGTGATGGCCAACACGGTGCATGGCTACCTGTCGCAATCGGACAAGGGCGAGATGGTCATCGGTGGCGGCACAGACAGCTATAACAATTACACGCAGCGCGGCTCTTTCCATCATATCGAGGAGACCGTGCGGGCCTTGATCGAGACCTTCCCGATGATCTCGCGGCTCAAAATGCTGCGGCAATGGGGCGGGATCGTGGATGTGACGGGGGACCGCTCGCCTATTCTGTCGCAAACACCGTTGGAGAACTGTTTCATCAATTGCGGCTGGGGGACGGGGGGCTTCAAGGCCATTCCGGGCTCTGGCTGGGGCTTTGCGGAGCTGATGGCGAAAGGCTATTCGCCTTTGACGGCTGAGTTCGGCCTTGATCGGTTTAAGGAGGGGCGTTTCATTGATGAAAGCGTCGCTGCCGGGGTGGCACATTGATGTGCGGGGCGAGTGGGCCGCTTTCGTGGATTGTTAACGAAATGAGCGCGAAATTGTGCCAAAATCGGAAACAAAGGCGAAGTGCAAGCGAAAAAATGGCAAAAGTTTACTGGTTTTCAGAACAGGCAAACTTCTGCTGCCCGTCTCAGCGCGGTTTGGCGCAAACAGGCCGAATTTTCGGGGTGCCCTGCGGAACAATTGAAGCGCGCGGTCTGGCAGGCGATGTAGTCCTCACTCAAAAGGAGGAACACTCATGTCTGACTATACAACACACGAAGAAAGTCTGGGCGGCAAGGCACTGGTTGTTGCGGCGGCACTTATTGGGCTGCTCATCCTCGTACTCGCGTTTATGGGCGCAAACAGTGCGCCGGAAATCCCGGCGAGCCTTATTGACCAGAATACTGTTGGTGGCGCGGCCACAACGGACTGACCGCTCCCCGGCGGACCAATTTACGAATTTGAAAGGCAGTCGCGCATGCGTGGCTGCCTTTTTGTATGCCCGAAAGGCTTTGGAGGTGCGCCCATGCTGGTCCTGACATGTCCCTGTTGCGGTGTTGAGGCGGATGAAACGGAGCTGGCCGCCGGTGGGCAGGCCCATATCAAGCGCGAAACCGTGGGGGCCTCGGATGATGCGTTCGAGGAATATATGTTCATGCGCGAAAACCCCAAAGGCGTGCATTTCGAGCGATGGCGACACGCAAATGGCTGCGGCAAGTGGTTTCACGCGGCGCGCTGCACGATGACGCTGGAGGTATTCGGCACCTATACCGCGCAAACCTATGAGCCGCCTGCAGATATCCGCGCGGCGATCACGGCCAAGCGGCCGGGCTGGAGCTGGGGGAGGTTCTCATGAGCACACGTCTAGGCACAGGCGGCCGGCTGATTGACCGCGCCACGTCCGTGGGGTTCGAATTTAACGGCCGCAAGCTGAAAGGGTTCAAGGGCGACACGCTGGCCTCCGCGCTGTTGGGCGCGGATCAAATGCTGGTGGGCCGCTCGTTCAAATACCACCGCCCGCGCGGGATCGTGGCCGCAGGGCCGGAAGAGCCGAACGCGTTGATGAATTTGGGCAAGGATGGCCATTTCGAGCCCAATGCGCGCGCCACCACGACGGAGGTGTTTGACGGGCTGACGGCGACCTCGCAAAACCATTGGCCCTCGCTGGAGATGGATGTGGGCGTGGTCAACAATTACGCCGCCCGCTTCATGCCTGCGGGCTTTTATTACAAGACCTTCATCCATCCGCGCGCGGCGTGGAAACACCTGTTCGAGCCGTTTATCCGCAAGGCGGCGGGTTTGGGCAAAGCGCCCAAGGGCCGGGACGCCAACACCTATGAGCATCTCTATGTCTTTGCTGATGTTTTGATCGTCGGTGGTGGCGTCGCAGGCTTGCAGGCGGCTTTGACTGCTGGGCGGTCTGGGAAGAAGGTGTTGCTGCTGGAACAGACTGCGCATTGGGGCGGACGGGTTCCGGTGGACGGGGCGATGATTGATGGCATGGACGCGGATGCGTGGATCAACGCCACCGTGCAAGCTCTTGAAAACATGGAGAACGTCACGCTGCGCACCCGCTGCATGGGCGCGGGCGTCTATGATCACGGCTACGCGCTGGGTTATGAGCGGTTGGGCGACCATCTTGCCCCGACCACGCTGCCGCGCCACCGTTTGTGGCGGATCAGGGCCAAGCAGATCATCACGGCCACCGGCGCGCTGGAGCGGCCCTTGTCCTTTGCGGGCAATGACATTCCAGGCGTGATGCTTGCGGCGTCTTTGCGCGATTACGTGGTCAATTACGGCGTCTCGGCGGGCGACCGCACCGTGGTCGTGACCAATAATGACGACGCCTACCGCACGGCGCTTGCGTTGAAGAAAGCGGGCCTTGAAGTGCCGGTGATCTTGGACGCGCGACCTCAGGGCGGAGGCGCGTTGATGGAGGACTGCCGAGCGATTGGCATCCGGGTCGAGACGGGCAAAGGCATCTCCAGCGTGAAGGGCGGCAAGCGCGTTGAAAGTGTCTCCATCTGCGCGCAGGCGGGCGAGGGCGCGGTGTTGGAAGAGATCACATGCGACGCGGTCGCCATGTCCGGCGGCTGGTCTCCGGTGGTGCATCTGTGGTCCCATTGCGGCGGCAAGCTGATCTGGGACGCGGCACAGGCCCATTTCCGCCCCGACCACGACCGCCCGCCTTTGGGCGCGGATGGTGCAGGGTTTGTCAGCGTTGTGGGCGCTGCAAACGGTCAGATGAGCACAGGCGGCTGCCTGAACGACGCGCATCAGCAGGCGCAGGCGGTGATCAAGACGGTTGGCGGTAAGGCTTCGCGCGAGGTCGCCGCCAAGGCGGGGGCGGAGCCCATGGCCCCGATGGCTGCCGTGTGGAAAATGCCGCAAGGAGCGGGCTACAAGCTGCGTTCCAAAACATGGCTGGACTATCAGAACGATGTGAAAGTGTCCGACGTGCAGCTAGCCGCCCAAGAGGGCTTTGAAAGCGTCGAGCACACCAAGCGCTACACGACTTTGGGCATGGCGACGGATCAAGGGAAGCTTAGCAATATCAACGGGCTGGCGATCCTTGCTGATAGTTTAAACGACGAAATTCCGAAAGTGGGGACGACGACCTTCCGGCCTCCCTACCATCCGATCTCGATGGGCTCGATTGCGGGGGAAGCCTCGCGCGAGCTGTTCCAACCCGTCGACAAAACTCCGCTGCACGGTTGGGGCGAGGAGAACGGCGCGGAATGGGAACCGGTCGGCCATTGGCGGCGCGCTTATTGCTACAAACGTCCGGGCGAAAGCACCGAGGATGCGGTGAACCGTGAGGTCAAAGCCGTGCGCGAGAGCCTCGGGCTGCTGGATGCCTCGACCCTTGGCAAGATCATCGTGAAAGGGCCGGATGCGGGGCGTTTCCTCGACATGATGTACACGAATATGATGTCCAACCTGAAGCCGGGCAAATGCCGCTACGGGCTGATGTGCTCGGAAAACGGGTTTTTGTCCGATGACGGCGTGGTCGCGCGGCTGGATGATGACACATGGCTTTGCCACACCACCACCGGGGGGGCGTCGCGCATCCACGCCCATATGGAGGAATGGCTGCAAACCGAATGGTGGGACTGGAAGGTCTACACTGCCAATGTGACGGAGCAATATGCGCAGATCGCCGTGGTCGGCCCCAATGCCCGTAAGGTGTTGGAAAAGCTGGGCGGCATGGATGTCTCCAAGGAGGCGCTGGGCTTTATGGAGTGGGCTGAGGGGCAGATCGGCGGGTTTGACGCGCGGGTGTTCCGTATCTCTTTCTCGGGCGAGCTGAGCTACGAGATTGCCGTGCCCGCCAGCCAAGGCCGTGCCTTCTGGGACGCGCTGTGGGAGGCAGGTCAAGAGCTCAACGTCACCGCCTATGGCACTGAATGTCTTCACATTTTACGCGCCGAGAAGGGCTTCATCATGATCGGCGACGAGACCGACGGCACGGTGATCCCGCAAGATTTGGGCCTGCACTGGGCGCTATCGAAGAAGAAAGACGACTATCTTGGCAAACGCGCGCAGCAGCGGGACCATATGATGGATCCCAAACGTTGGAAACTGGTGGGGCTGGAGAGCGTGGATGGCTCGGTCATTCCAGATGGCGCCTATGCGGTGACTGAGGGCACGAATGAAAACGGCCAGCGAGAGACGCAGGGCCGTGTGACCTCCACCTATTATTCGGCCAATCTTGAGCGCGGCATCGCCATGGGGCTGGTGCTGAACGGGCCGGACCGGATGGGGGAGGTGATCTCTTTCCCCAAACTAGACGGCTCCGATGTGAAGGCGAAGATTGTTGACCCGGTCTTTTATGACCGCGAGGGGGAGAAGCAAAATGTCTAATGCTGTCAGCGCGTTGCAAGGCGAGGCTCATACCGGTTTTGCGACCATCACGGAGCAAGGCCTGCGCGGCATGATCACCCTGCGCGGCGACCTGTCTGCGGCCCCTATGAAGAAAGCAGTTAAGGCGCTGACGGGTTCAGGCGTGCCGCAGATGCGGGGCTGTGTGCTAAGCGACAGCCACGGCGTGGCCTGGATGAGCCCTGACGAGCTGTTGATCCTCTGCCCCTACACCCATGCCGAGGCAGCCGTGGCGGAGCTGTCCAAAGCGCTGGCCGGTCAGCATTTTCTGGCCGCGAACATGTCGGATGCGCGGGCGGTCTTTGCCATCACCGGAAGCGCTGCGCGGCAGGTCGTGGCCAAGCTGGCCCCGGTGGACATGGCGCAAAGCGCTTTCTCGGAGGGCGAGATACGGCGCACCCGGCTGGCGCAGGCCCCGGCGGCGTTTTGGCTGCGGGACGCAGAGATGATTGAGGTGATGTGTTTCCGCTCGCAGGCCGAATACGTGTTCGAGCTGCTCAAACGCGCCGCACAGCCCGGATCGGAAACTGGCCTGTTTTGACACGACTTGCTTGACGCAAGCCTCCCGCGCGCTCAGTTAGGGAGCAGACCGCAACACCAACCTGATGAGGGCTTTCACATGGCTTTTGAACTTCCCGACCTTCCCTATGCGCATGACGCTTTGGCCGATAACGGCATGTCCAAAGAGACGCTGGAATATCACCACGACCTGCACCACAACGCCTATGTCACCAATGGCAACAAGGCCATTGAGGGCACCGAATGGGAAGGCAAGTCGCTCGAAGAGATCATTGTGGGGACATATGACGCCTCCGCGGTGGCACAGAATGGGATTTTCAACAACATTTCGCAGCTGTGGAACCACAACCAGTTCTGGGAGATGATGGGCCCGGGCAAATCCGCCATGCCCTCCGAGCTGGAAAGCGCGTTGAAAGACAGCTTCGGTTCGGTCGATGAATTCAAATCGCAGTTTTCTGCGGCAGGTGCCGGGCAGTTCGGTTCGGGCTGGTGCTGGCTGGTGAAAAACGCCGACGGCTCGCTGGCGGTGACCAAGACCGAAAACGGCGTGAACCCGCTGTGCTTTGGCCAAACGGCATTGCTGGGCTGCGACGTGTGGGAGCACAGCTACTACATCGACTTCCGCAACGCGCGCCCGAAATACCTGACCAACTTCATGGATAATCTGGTCAACTGGGAAAACGTCGCCTCTCGCATGTGACCCAATTGTGCCGCTGACGCGGCGCATGATGTTTTGCAACACCCCGGGGCCTGACGGCGTCCGGGGTGTTGTGCGTTTTGGCAGGCGTTGGCGCAGACGTGATTGGCCTGCGCGCTTTGGCTCTGGCATGGGAATTTGAGTATTTTTAACCAAATGGAGATGGGTGATGCGCGCTGTTTTGATCGGAGTGATGATGGTTTGGGGCTGGGCCGCGCAGGCGGAGATGACGCCGCGCGACGGCTGGGTGGTGATGGAGAGCGCGAAGTCTTTTGAGGAACTCGTGGCCTCCGTGAAGAGCTCGGCCAAGGCCAACAAGATGGGCGTGGTGACGCAAGCGGGCCCGACGGCCGCGGCCAAATCGCGCGGCATCACCATACCCGGCAACCGGGTGATCGGGCTGTTCAACAACGTCTACGCGGTGCGCATTCTGGGGCTGTCCACGGCGGCGATGATTGAGGCCCCGGTGCGGGTCTATGTGACGGAAAATGAGGACGGCTCAGCGACCCTGTCTTACAAGACCCCCTCGACTGTTTTTGCGCCCTATATGGCCGAGGCAGGGCCGGAGCTTGGTGTGGCAGCGGGTGAGCTGGACGCAATCTTTATGGCCATTGCGCAAACAGCCGTGCAATAAAGCGACAGATACAGACCGCCTCGGGAGACCTCTTCATGACCCAACCAACACGCGCCGCTGATCTGGTGGCCAAGCGCCTTTATGAGGCGGGGTGCCGCCATGCGTTTGGGATGCCCGGCGGCGAGGTGCTGACCATCATCGACGCGCTTGAGCAGGCCGGGATCGAGTTCATCCTGTGCAAGCATGAAAACGCCGCTGGCTTCATGGCCGAAGGCGTGCATCACGTAAACGGCGCGCCGGGTATTCTGGTGGCGACCGTCGGCCCCGGCGCGATGAATGGCGTCAATGTGGTGGCCAACGCGCATCAAGATCGCGTGCCGATGATCGTGCTGACAGGCTGCGTCGATGCCGATGAGGCGCTGACCTACACCCATCAGGTGCTCGACCACCGCGCGGTGTTTGACGAGATCACCAAGGCGACCTTCACCCTGACGGCAGAGGGCGCGGATATCATTGCCGACAAGGCGGTGGGCATCGCGACGGAGGGCCGTGAAGGCCCGGTGCATATCGACGTGCCGATTTCCGTGGCGGATGCGGTTGCGTCACCAAAGCCGCGCCGGAGGGCTGAGGCCTCTCCCACTGTGCCTGCGCCGGATGATTTGGCGACGGCCACCGCGTGGCTGTCTCAGACCGCGCGGCCTGTGATCGTGGCGGGCCTCGATGTGCTAAAAGACGGCAGCGCCGCGACGTTGCAGGCTTTTGCTGAGGCGCGCGGTATTCCGTTGGTGACCACCTACAAGGCCAAGGGGGTGCTGCCCGAGGACCATCCGCTTTGTTTGGGCGGGGCGGGGCTGTCGCCGCTGGCGGACACGCACCTGCTGCCCTTTGTGCAGGCTGCCGACTTGGTGATTTGTGTGGGCTATGACCCGATTGAGATGCGCCCCGGCTGGCGCGAGGTCTGGGACCCGGCAGAAACACGCGTGATCGACATCACGGCGGTGCCAAATGATCACTACATGCATCAGGCGGGGCTGAATTTTGTGGCCGATACCGGTGCTACGCTCACTGCGATGGACAGCGCTGCGCGCCCTGACGTTTGGCAAGGCGGCGAGATTGCGCAGGTGCAGGATGCGCTGGCGCAGGCCTTCCCGCGCGACGAGGAGTGGGGGCCTGGTGCTGTGATTGCGCTGTGCAATGAGATGCTGCCCAAGGACACGATTGCCACCGTGGACAGCGGCGCGCACCGGATTTTGCTGAGCCAGATGTGGCGCTGCCACCAGCCTAAGGGCCTCGTGCAATCGACGGCGCTTTGCACAATGGGCTGCGCGGTGCCGCTGGCGATGGGGGCGAAATATGCGAGCCCTGACCGTTGCGTGGTCAGTTTCTCCGGCGATGCGGGGTTCTTGATGGTGGCGGGCGAGCTCTCCACCGCCGCCGAGCATGGGCTCAACACGATTTTCGTGGTCTTCGTGGATGCCAGCCTCGCGCTGATCGAGCTGAAACAGCGCCAGCGTCAGATGGCCAATCGTGGGGTGGATTTCGCGCGTCACGATTTTGCGGCCATCGGGCAGGCGTTTGGCGGGTTCGGACATACAGTGACCAACCGCGACGAGCTGCGCGCGGCCCTGCAAGAGGCGCAAAGTGCGGAGACCTTCACCGTGATCGCCGCCGTGATCGACAAAAACAGCTATGACGGGCGGATTTGATGTTTCCCAAAGGCGCATTGGACGGTTTGCAGATTCTGGACCTGTCGCGGATTTTGGCGGGCCCCACCTGCACGCAGCTTCTGGGTGATCTGGGTGCGGAGGTGATCAAGATCGAGAACCCCAAATCGGGCGGCGATGACACGCGGGGATGGGGTCCTCCGTTTGTGAATGGGCCGGATGGCGAGAAGACCGATCTGAGCGCCTATTTCATGTGCGCCAATCGCAACAAGCTGTCGATCTCCGTCGATATTGCCGGCGAGGAGGGGCAGGAGACGATCCGGGCGCTGGCGGCCTCCGCCGATGTGGTGATTGAGAATTTCAAACCGGGTGGACTGGAAAAATATGGGCTGGATCAGGCCAGCCTGCTGAAGGCGCATCCGCATCTGATCTATTGCTCTATTTCTGGCTTTGGCCAGACCGGGCCGAACCGCGAAAAGCCGGGCTATGATCTGATGGCGCAGGGCTATGGCGGGATCATGTCGCTGACGGGTGAACCCGACGGCCAGCCGATGAAGGTCGCTGTGGGCATCGCGGATGTGGTCTGCGGGCTTTATGCGACCATCGGTATTCTGGCGGCCCTGCGCCACCGGGATCAAACGGGCGAGGGGCAGCATATCGACGTGGCTTTGGTGGACACGCAGGTCAGCTGGCTGATCAATGAAGGCGTGGCGCATCTAACGACCGGCAAGCCGCGCCCGCGGCGGGGCAATGAGCATGCGACAATCGTGCCCTACCAGACTTTCAAAACCCGTGACGGCCATGTGTTGGTGGCAGTAGGCAATGACAGCCAATATGCGCGGTTTTGCGAGTTTCTCGGCCGGCCCGATCTGGCTGAGGGCGACAACGCGCAGAATGCCAACCGCGTCCTGAACCGGGAGTATCTGATTGCCGAATATGAGGCGGAGCTGGCCAAGCATAGCATGGCCGACGTGATTGCAGGGCTTGAGGCGCGCAAAGTGCCGGTGGGGCCGGTGAACACGCTGGAACAAGTCTTTGCCTCCGAGCAGGTCGCGGCCCGCGAGATGAAGATCACCATGCCGCGTGACGATGTGGAAAAAGGCGCGGTCGAGCTGATCGGCAACCCGCTGAAACTGTCCAAAACCCCCGTCACCTACCGCCGCGCCCCGCCGCGTTTCGGGCAGGATACGCATGAGGTGCTGGCCAAGCTGAAAGGCAAGCCGGGCTCGACTTGATCCGGCGGGACTGCTAAGTTCCGTGTGATTTCAGTGTTCTGGCACCTCTCTCCTGACGGCCTCGCGCCCTCTGGCGCATTTCCCTTTTCCAGAACCGAGATCAAGACCCATGACCAATCAAAACTTCTCCATCCGCAGTGCGGAGGCCCGTGACCTGTCGGCGCTGATGGATGTGGCCCGTGAAACCGGGCTCTTTACTGCAGACGAGCTGGACGGCTTCACCGAAATGACCAAAGCGCATTTTGCGCAGCCCGGCGAGGATCACCACTGGCTGGCTGCAGAGGCAGACGCGCTCATCGGCGCGGCCTATGTCTCCCCAGAGGAGATGGCGGATGGCGTCTGGAACCTGTGGTTCATCGGCGTACGTGCGGCGCAAAAGGCGACAGGCGTGGGCACTGCGCTTCTTGCAGAGGCGGAACGCCGCGCGCGGGACGCTGGTGCGCGGCTGATGTTGATCGAGACGGCCAGCGGCGACGATTTTGAGGCCACGCGCGGGTTTTATACCCAACGGGGATACGCGCAGGAGGCGACAATCCGGGGCTATTACGGCGACGGTGTCGACAAGGTCATCTTTCGCCGCGCTTTGTGACGCAAGGTTGGTGGGTGACATCGAGCCGCGCAGGCCTATCCTAGCCCGTAAAGCCAAAACTGAGGTCCCCACTATGGCCTTCCCGCGCCTGCACGCCCGGATCCATCCCGAGATCGCCGTTAAATTCCTGATCTTCCCCTATCTGCTGGCGCAGGGTGCGTATCTGCGCAAAACTGCGCTGATTTTGCCGGAACCTGGCGGTCCGCGCGCAGGGATTGCGGGCGATGGGCCGCCGCTCAGGGTGCTGCTTCTGGGCGACAGCTCTGCGGCGGGCGTGGGGGTGAGCGACCAATCAGAGGCGCTCAGCGGGCAGCTTTTGGACGGGCTCAGCCCGCATTTCACCGTGGAGTGGGCGCTGGAGGCCAAAACCGGGCGCACCACGCGGCAGATGTTCAAGCGTTTGGTCAAGATGCCTGCTGCGCAATACGACATCGCGGTCACGGCGCTTGGGGTGAATGACATCACCAAGCGCGCGTCTCGGGAGAACTGGCTGGAGGATACCGAGCTGATGTGGGACCTGCTGCACAGCAAATTCGGGGTGCGACAAATCTATGTCTCGGGCATCCCGCAAATCGGTCAATTCCCGCTTTTGCCGCCCGTTCTGCGCTGGATTTTGGGCCGTCAGGGCCGCCGCTATGATGCGGGTCTGGCGCAACTGGCCGCGCGCCGGGCCGACTGCTTTCATATCCCCGCCGACCTGCCATTGCATGGGCTTATGTCGAAGGATGGCTTCCATCCAGGCCCACAGGTCTATGCCGCCTGGGCCGCGCGGCTGGCCGATCACATTCTGCCTCATTACACGGCATTGCAGGCCAAACCTGCACAAACCGAAACGCGCTGACCCCAAACAGGCGGGCTTTCGCGTGTCAGAGGCTCCCGTTTTTCGAAATGCCCTCACATGTCCGTTATTGAGCATGCACAAGCGTTTACGGATGAATACATGTCTCGCTATGCAGAAGGGACGCCGTGTCTCGCACCGCAGCAAAGTAGGATTAAACATGTTCCAAGACGTATTTGGCCAAAGCCGCCTCAAGGGTGCGCAGATGGCGGTGACTGCGCCGGGTTGCGTGGCCCGCGCTGGTGCGGAATAAGCGACGCAGCTCTGCGGCGCAGCATAGTTGATCCTGGATGACAATGACCCTCACAGATAACGCATCAAAGGCGGCCCCGCTTACCCAAGGGGCCACGGGCACCTCCGGGGCGACGATCCGCGATCCGCGGCTCGACTTTTACCGGGGCATCGCGATGTTCATCATCCTGTTCGCCCACACGCCCGGCAATTTCTTCACAAGCTGGATCCCGGCGCGCTGGGGCTTCTCGGACGCCACCGAAATCTTCGTCTTCTGCTCTGGCATGGCCTCGGCCATCGCCTTTGGCCGGACATTCGACCGTGCGGGCTGGACGCTCGGCACCGCGCGGGTCGGCTACCGGGTCTGGCAGGTCTACTGGGCCCATATCGGCATGTTTTTCTTCATCGCCATGATGCTGGCCTTCTGGGACAGCTTTGGCATCTTCGAGAAACGCTATATCGGCACGCTCAACCTCGTGCCCTTCTTTGACGGCGTCACGCGTGGCGGAGAGCTGGTCTCTACCACCGCTGACCAGTTGGTGGGCATTTTCACGCTGACCTATGTGCCCAATTATTTCGACATTTTGCCCATGTATATGGTGATTTTGGTGATGATGCCGGCGGTGATGGCGCTGGCCCGAATCAATCTTTACCTGATGTTTACCGTGATCGCCGTGGTCTGGCTCTTCGCCCAAGAGGGCGTGTTGGAGATTTTCGGGGCAGGGGACATGACCATCAACTTCCCCGCAGAGCCGTGGTCGGCACGTGAATGGTTCTTCAACCCGTTCGGCTGGCAGCTGGTTTTCTTCACCGGGTTCGCCTTCATGCGCGGCTGGATCCCGGCGCCTCCGGTCAAGTGGTGGCTGATCGCGCTGGCGCTGATCGTGGTGCTGGCCAATATCCCGCTGTCCAATATCGGCGTGCGCGCTGTGAACCGCGAATGGTTCGGGCTGGTGATGGAGGGCAACCCAGTGGTCGAGTGGCGGGTGGCCAACAAGCCGTGGATTTCCAAATCCGATTTTGGCCTGTTTCGCTACATCCACTTCTTGTCGCTGGCCTATCTGGCATGGGTCGCAGCAGGCGTCGGCGGGCACCGCCTGATCGCCTCGGGCACGGGCTGGCTGTCACGCCTTTGGGGCGGCATCGTCGCCGTGATCATGAAGGTCGGCCAGCAATCGCTGGCGGTGTTCTTGTTCTCCATGGTCTTAGCTCGCGTGCTGGGATTTGCCTATGACCAGATCGAGCGTTCAACGGCTGTGGTGACCACCGGGAACCTGATCGGCTGTGCCGCGTTGATTTGCGTTGCCTACTTTGTGGCCTATATCAAAGGGCAACCTTGGAGGGTGAAACCGAGATGACGCTGTCGCGCCGCTCATTTCTGGCTATGCTGGGGGCCGCCGCCGTTGCGGGCAGGGCGGAGGCGTTGCCGATGTTCAAAGGCACGCCGCAGCCCTTCTCGCGCGAGCTGCTTGTGGCCCGTGCACAAAAGATGGCCACGCAGGCCTACACCCCGATGGCGCAGGTGCCTGCCGGGTGGCGGGATCTCGATTACGACCAATACCGCTCCATCTGGTTCAACGCGCAAAAAGCGCTCTGGTCCGACACCAAGCGCCCGTTCCATATGGATTTTTTCCACCCCGGCCTCTATTTCCCGCGCCCCGTGGAGATCAATATTGTCGACGGCGACATCTCGCAAACGCTGGCGTTTGACATCTCGCTCTTTGACAGAACCGACCAGTTTCCAGACCTCCCCATTGACGACACGATGGGCTATTCCGGCTTCCGCTTGCGGGCCGAGCTGAAGACACCGGGCATTTTTGAAGAGTTCCTCGTCTTTCAGGGCGCCAGCTATTTCCGGGCAATCGGCACGGGCCAGAATTACGGCCTGTCGGCGCGCGGGCTGTCGCTGAACACCGGCGACGCGGCGGGGGAGGAATTCCCAGAATTCACCCATTTCTTCGTCGAAGCCCCTGAGCCCGGAGCCCGCATGACGCGGGTCCACGCGATCCTCGACAGCCCTTCCGTCACCGGGGCCTATACCTTTGATATCACACCCGGATTGCCCGCCGAGATGAAAGTCAAAGCGACGCTTTTCGCCCGCAAGGAACTGGATCACGTGGGCGTCGCGCCCCTGACCTCGATGTTTCTTTTCGACGAGACCAACCGAACTCGTTTCGACGATTTCCGCTCTGCGGTGCATGACAGCGAGGGGCTGCTGGTCTGGAACGGCGCAGGAGAGCTGCTATGGCGGCCTCTGGCCAACCCGCGCGAGCTGGAGATTTCGAGCTTTGTCGATGACGGGCCACGCGGCTTTGGCCTGATGCAGCGCGCCCGCGAGGCGGAGGATTTCGCGGACCTCGAAGCCTTCTACCACAACCGCCCATCGCTTTGGATTGTGCCTTCCGAGGATTGGGGCAAGGGCGCGGTGACGCTGGTGGAGATCCCGTCCGAGAAGGAAATCTACGACAATATCGTCGCCTATTGGCGCCCGCGCGAGCCGCTGCAACCGGGCCAAGCCTATGATTTCAATTACACAATGCAATGGGGTGGCGAACCTGTGCGGCCGCGTGACGTGGCCAAAGTGCTCAACTCGCGGATCGGCAAGGGCTTCGACAAGAAGGTGCCTTACCAGATCATCGCGGTCGATTTTGACGATCATCCTGAGTTTGGCGCCGATGCCGATCTCGATACGATCACACGGTTCATCTCAAGCAACCGCGGCACGGTGACGGACGGGGTGCTGCAACGCAATCCCGGCACAGGCGGGCTGCGGCTGGCCTTCAAGTTCGACCCCGGAGAGGCCAAGGGCGCTGAGCTGCGCGTGCAATTGGTCAAGAACGGCGTATCGCTGACTGAAGTATGGCTCTACAGGTGGACGGCATGACGCAGTTTATGCCGCCAAATCAACCGCTTGCGCATCCAAAGCAGGATTTGCACCGCGATTATCACGACACTCAGGCCCCCGATTTCCGGCCCACAAGCGGCGTGTCCTGGTGGCGCGGGCTGGTCTTCGTGCCTGCCATTTTGACGACGCTCGGGCTGATTATGGTGTTCACGGATTTCTTCTCCATGGACGGGCTGACCTGGTTCGAGATGGGTCTTATCGCCCTGATTGCATTGACATTTTTCTGGATTTCGCTGTCGGTCTCAACCGTGACGGCGGGCATCCTGAACCTGCTGCGCCCCGATGCGCCACGGGCGGTCTTGGACGTGACCCCGCTGAAAACCGCACTGCTGGTCCCGGTCTATAATGAGGACCCGGTGGAAGTGTTCGGCAACGCAACCGCGATGCTGGATCAGTTAAAAAACGCCCCGCATCCTCATGATTTTACACTTTTTATTCTGTCTGATACACGCGACGACTTGATCGCGGCCAAGGAATGCCAGGCCTTCGCAGAGCTGCGCAGCCGGATGGACGGACGCATGCAGGTCTATTACCGCCGCAGGGCAGAGAACACGGACCGCAAAGTCGGCAATCTGGCCGATTGGGTGGAGCACTGGGGCGGCGGGTATGACGCCATGCTGGTGCTTGATGCCGACAGTCTGATGTCGGGCGAGGCCATCATTGCGCTGACCGACGAGATGTCTGCTGATCCCAGTGCCGGTTTGATCCAATCCGTCCCGCAACTCTTTGGTGCAGATACATTATTTGGCCGCGTGCAGCAGTTTTCGAACACGGTTTACGGCGCAGTTTTGGCCGAAGGACTGGCCAAATGGGCCGATCGGGAAGGCAATTACTGGGGCCATAACGCGATCATCCGGACGGCGGCGTTTGCGGCGTCGGCGGGGTTGCCGAAGCTTGATACGTTCCGCTCTAAGGGGGCGCTGATCTTGAGTCATGACTTTGTCGAGGCAGGGTTGTTGCGCCGGGCGGGGTGGGCTGTGCGCTTCTTGCCGCGCATCAAGGGCAGCTATGAAGAGGTGCCTGCCAATTTGATCGACTATGTGCGCCGCGACCGCCGCTGGTGTCAGGGCAATCTGCAACACCTTAACATATTGGGATCAAAAGGTTTTCACTCTGTCACCCGCTTCCATTTGTTCCACGGCGCGATGTCCTATCTGCTGTCTCCGGCGTGGTTTATCCTGCTGGCAGTCTGGGCTATTATCGGGGTCAGCGCAGAGGAAAATGTGATCACCTACTTCACTGGGGACAACCCTCAGGTGGACTGGCCGGAGATTGGCCATGTGAACAACCTTTTCATTTTATTCTTTATGTACGGTATGTTACTGGCTCCAAAATTCCTTGGGGCGACGGCGATTGGGCGGACGGGGGTTAGCTTGCGAGACCTCGGGGGTCCGGTGCAGTTCGTCTTCAGCTTCGTGACGGAGATCATCGTCTCGGTGCTGTTTGCGCCTATCTTAATGGTTCAGCAAACATTAGCTGTGGCGCGTACCTACTTGGGATTCAAGGAAAAATGGGTGCCGCAAGTGCGGCATGGGGCGCGGTATTCGGTTTGGGACCACATCAAATTCCACGCCGCAGAGACCGTTTTGGGCGCGGCTTTGGTCTTCGGGATGTATGAGGGGATCATAACTTTGTGGCTGTCGCCGATTGCTGTCAGCCTGCTGGGCGCGGTGTTTTTGTCATATATATCAGGGGCTAAGCTGACCCGCTTTGAATGGACACGGCGGCAAATGGGAACGGCGGAGGTGTTCAACGCGCCGTCGATTATTCAGGCGGCGAAGCTTGAGCGGCTCAGGTTGCGCCGGGCGCTGGACGAGGCAGATCGCATCCCTGCTGAGTAGGTTTGGGCCGTTTTGTACAAAATGGGGCAAACCTTTTGGGCCCATAACCCATTTTGTACCAAAATATTTCGTTAACAGAAGGCGGGTTTATCCACAGGCTGTGGATAAGTTGGGGCAGGTCGAGAAGGGCTATTGGCGAGAGGTGGGGCGGATGGCTGGTTTGAGCCCACTGCAACGGATGCTGTGGCCTTGATCAAGGTCTGCTTCGGTGGCACACGGGGCAAAAGTTCCAGGGCGATTAGTTTTGATTTATTCCGCTGTCTTTTTGTTATGTTTGATCCTCGTTCCGCTTCTGGCGAGTATTCGCGGCTGGAAGCCCGCCGCGCTGTTCTTCACTGTAGCAGCGATCTACGCCGTTTTCGGCGCGGTCAGCTTCGCACAAATCCAAATTGCTCTGAGTCAAGTTCGAGAAGCAGAACCAGCATATCATGACACCTACTATGTAGTGAGCCACGGCCACTTCCATTGGAACATTGGCATCGCCATGGCGGTCTTCGGAGCAATAACTTGGATGCAAATGCGTTTTGGAGCGATGCTATACCCGGCTCTAACCAAAATACTCTTCTGGGTTCTGCATGTTGCATTGATCGGCAGCACGTCATTTCAAGGAGTGCTGGCGTTCGTTCTACCAAAGCCACGGAGATACATCGATTACCCGGAATTCATGGAAATCTTTGTTTTGGTCAGCGCTTGGTCAGGGTTTGTGTCACAAGCCGCACTGGTCGGATTGTTGTGCTTGTTGCTTTGGTCGATCACGGCAAGATGGTTTGCACGGTCAAGGTAGCCTCAAAAAGCAGCCATTGGCGCAAGCGCAGCGAATTGACGTTTTGTCCGCGAGACGGTCATTCAGTTCCCCTTGCCCGGTTAACAGGCCGCAGGCCCCGGGCATCGCCAGACCGCCCGTCAGGACTGGCGATTTGGTGGGCTTGGCGCGGCGCATATGGGGAAGATGACCTTGCTGCCATAAAATGCTTTCGAATGAGCCTTGGATCGCCATCCCGCGGTCTGGCAATGCCCTCATTGAAAGGCAGCAAAGTCCACAAGCCCGCCATCAATGCGCAACATGGCGTAGGCTTGTTTAGGTGCGTTGAATAGCTCTCACTCAGCAGACAGGTCCAGCCCTTCGAACCAGTCGAGCGCGGTGTTGGACCAGCCTTTGGGGATGCCGTGGGCTCCGGGGTGGAGGATGAAGTCCAGCGCGCCGTTTTCGCATGTGTCCCATGACCGGATCCAGAAGGCTCCGGATGTGTCGAAACTGTCTGCGCGGCGGCCCAGGCAGCCGTTGACGCGACGCCAGATTTGCATGCCGTACCAGACGTCTCCTTGCTCGATATCGGCGACGCTGACGGGGCGGCCTTCGAGGGGGACGGTTTTGTCTTTCCAGCCATGGGTGTGGAGCAGTTTGACCGGGCCTTGGCAGGCGTCGATGGCGGGATGCGGACGCCAGAAGCTGCCTGCGACCGGCGCGTAGGCGGCGGCCAGATCTGGCGCGTCGCAGGCCATGTAGCTGACCATGGAGCCGCCGATGGAGAAGCCCGCCAAGAGCACGCGGTCGCGATCGATGCCGTGGGTCTGTGCGGCGTCGTCGAGGATTTCGCGCATGAAGGCAATTTCGTCGCGTTGCTGGGGCCGGGCCGGGTGGAAGGACCAGCCGGGGCCGAAGCGGGAATTGGGGCGTTTGAGCCCGTTGGGGCCGATCACGGCATAACCGCGCTCCAACGCGGTTTTCATCCGCATCGCCTGTTTGCCATTGCCGCCTGCGCCATGGAGGAACAGCAGCGCGGGCGGGGTGTCGACGCCCTCGGGGAGCATGATGTGATACTCGCCCAGCGGCACGGTGCAGGGCGTGTCGCTGCCATCGGCGCAGCCCGCATGGGCTTGGGTGGCGGTCAGTGCGGTAAGAGCCAGCGCGGTGATGCGGATCATTTGGCGAGGTTCAGCGGCAGGCCGCGTTTGATCCAGCCGGGGCCGCGTTTGTTGCCAAGCATGCCTTCGGGCACGTCGATGACATTGGTGAAGCCTGCGGCGATCAGCTTGTTATTCTCGCGCGCAGACCGCACGCCGCGCGCGCAGATCAGCGCAAGGGGGGCGGAGCGGTCGCCGTCCAACAACTTGTCCAGCTCTGCGATGAAGTCGTCGCGGCGCAGATCGAGGCGATGAGCGTGCTCGCCCGAGCCTGTTTTGGCCCATTCATCGGGGCGGCGGATGTCCACAAGGGTGATCTTGCCCGTCGCTGCCAGTTGATGCGCGGTGGGCGGGTCGAGGTTTTCAGCGGCGCTGGCCTCTGTGATGAGCGAATAGAACAGGTTTTGCCCGCCAGCGGCGAAAAACGTGCCGGTGCCAAGGGCGGCAACGCCGCCTGTCAGAACCGCGCGGCGGGTGAGTGGTGAGGCCATCTTAACCAAGCTCCTGCGTGTATTTTGCGACGATGCCCGCGGCTTGCGCTGGGCTCACGATAGGGGGCACGAGGGTCAGGAATGTGCCTTCGGCATCCAGCAGATAGATGAAGCTGCCATGGGCATAGACGGGGCCATATTCGGGGTCCACGAAGACCTCTTCCTTCTCGACGGAATAGGCGTCATAGGCCACTTGCAGCTCGGCCTCCGTGCCGGTGAGGCCAATGAAATCGGGATGATAGTCGGCCAGCTTTGGGCCCATCGTCTCCACCGTGTCGCGCACCGGGTCAACAGTGATCATCACCGGGGTGATTTCCATGCCCTGGGCTTCGATTTCGGTCACCACCTCGGCCATCATCGGAAACACGGCAGAGCAGATTTCCTGACAGTTCACATAGCCAAAGAAGAGCAGCTGCGGGCGGCCCTGCGGGTCGGCCTGGGTGTAGGCGTCGCCATGCTGATTGGTCAGGGTGTAGTCGCCGCCCAGATCAAAGGGCAGCGGGGTTTCGGCCATGGCGGGGGTCGCCATGGCGAGGCTTATAAGTGTCGCGCGGATCATATGAATGGGCCTACCGTGTGATCTCATAGGCTTCTTCGGGGGAGAGGCCCTGACCCAGATGGCCGGTATCGGCGATGATGGCGTTGACACGCGGGTCGCGGCGGAACCACGGGCCTTTGCCTTTGGCCTCAGGGTGTTTGGCGGCCCAGACCTTGGTCCATTTATTGGCCTTGGCCCAGTCAGCGGCCCCGGCTTCCTTGATTTTTTGGACGAGGTAGATGTTGGTGGCACCCTGGATGTCTTCATCCTCAATGAGCAGCCCGTCCACGTCGACCATTTTGCCGCAATAGGGGTGCAAATCGTAAGCCGCCCCGTTGAAAGAGCTTTGGGAGTTCTTGTTGGGGAAGACCAGCACATTGTCGGCGGAGCGCAAGAGGCCCAGCTGGCGGCCCTCAGCGCATTGCGCGGCGCAATCGCCTGCGACGGTGCACAGGATATCGACGACTTCGGCCTCAAAGGTGGCGGGGACCTCGGCATAGAGGTTCCACGACTTGGCGGTGGAGCCTTCAGAGAAATCCTGCGCCGCGACGGATGTGGCCAATGGCGTGGCGAGAATGGCGAGTGCTGCGATGAGCTTTTTCATGATCCGGGCCCTCACTTCTTTGGTTTTGGAATGGCGAAGCCGGGGACCACGCCGAAATCTTCGTGGTTCAGGTTGGTGATGCCGCGATCTTCCACGACGGCCTCCACCACCAGATAGTTCAGCCCATCGCGTTTATAGAGCATGCCGTCGGCCACGATCTCGTGGCTGGCAAGGGTCAGCTGCGTGTCGCCGGAGGCGGATTGGTCGTCGCCGTTGATCTTGAGGACCATGTAGACCTCCCCGTCATCGCCCAAAAGGCCCACGGGAATGCCGCCCGCCGAACACCACAGCGCGCAGGTGTGATGCGCGGAGCCCACGACGGCCTCAGGGCCGCCCATGACGCCGGAGAAGTAGCACCATGTGTCGATGATTTCGCCGGTGATCTGGACGCGTTCGCCCTCGGCCGCGAGGGCGGGAGCCGCCGTCAGGGCCAGCGCCACGGCGGCGATGGAGGTTTTCAGGGACATAGGCGCGCTCCGTATTGGGGATGTTTTTTGTGATTCTTCTGCGGAGCGTAACAAGAAAGCGCCCAGGCTGCGCATCACATTTGGGTTAATCCGGCGCTGAAGGGCGTTTTGCCATGGCGCGTCGGTGGATCAGGCCCAGCGCTGTTGCAGCGTGGTGGCCATCTCCTCAGGGGTGGCGCAGGGTGTTATGAAGTCCAGCATGGAGGCGTCGGCAAAGCCGTGATCGACCACATGGGCATTCAGCGCCAGCAGCGGATCCCAGTAGCCATTGGTGTTCAACAGCACGATCGGCTTGTCATGCAGGCCAAGCTGACGCCATGTGAGCACCTCGAAAAACTCGTCCAGCGAGCCCGCGCCGCCGGGCAGCACCACGATGGCGTCGGAATTCATATACATCACCTTTTTGCGCTCATGCATGGTTTCGGTGATGACGAAACTGGTGAGATCCTGCTTGCCGACCTCGCGGTCAAAGAGATGAACGGGGATGACGCCGAAGACCTCCGCGCCGCCTGCTTGCGCGGCGCGGGCGACCTCGCCCATCAGCCCCACATCGCCCGCGCCATAGACCAGCCGCCAGCCGTTTTGCGCGATCAGCCTGCCTGCCGCGTGGGCGGCCTCCCGGTAGGCCGGATCGGTGCCCATGCGCGAGCCGCAATAGACACAGACGGAACGGGGCAGCGGCGTGGCGGTCATGCGGGAAGATCCTCAAAAACGGGCTGGCACAAGCGGATGTGACTTGCTTTTGCCAAGTGATAGAGGGCCTGCTAGGTTCGCACAAGTCCGCGAGGCCGGACGCAATGCAAGGCCTGCCGCAAGACGGGCTGCGCGCCCGGCTGCAAGGCTGGCCCTGAGGCTGGCGGGGCGCGATTGGGGGAAAAGGAACAGGCGATGGCTGAGAAGAAAACGTCTGCACTGACCGGGTCTACGGTCATGCTGTTGGTGGGTGCCGTGGCGCTGGCCGGAGCCGTGTATTGGGTGGTGTTTTTGGGCCGCGGCGCTGAGGCGCCGGTTGCAGGGTCCGAGGCCGCACCGGATGACACGCCTGCGGCGGTGGTGGACGCGGTGGTCGCGCCGGATGAGAGCGCGCAGGACGTGGTCGTGCAGGACGCGGTTCAGGATTTGGCTCAGGATGAGCTTGTCGCGGAGACCGAGCCGGAAGCTGTAGCCGAGCCGGATGGTGAGGATGTTCTGGCGGAGCCGGACAATGAGGAAGTCGCGGCGGAGCCGGATAGTGAGCTTGCAGACGCTGACCCTGAGGGAGAGGCTGAAGCTGAGGCGGAGCCCGAGCCTGAAGTGGCAGAAACCCCGGTCGGGCCCAGCTTTGACGTGGTGCGCATCGACCCTCAGGGGGCGGCGGTGATCGCGGGGAATGCGGCACCGGGCGCGGAGGTGATTTTGCTGGCCGACGGCGTAGAAGTGGGCCGGGCCACGGCGGATGTGACGGGCAAGTTCGTGGCGCTGTTTGACATGCCGCCCTCGGACGCGCCGCGCAGCCTTTCGGCGCAGATGAGCGTGGAGGGCGGCGCGGTGGTGGCCTCGGTCGGCACGGTGCTGATCGCGCCGGTGCGCCCGGTTGTGGTGGCAGAGGCAGAGCCAGAAGTTGCGCCAGAGATTACGCCGGAAGCTGAGCCTGAAGCCGAGCCCGTCACTGAGCCGGTGACTGAGCCCGTGACTGAGATTGCGGAGGCGGATGCTGCGGCGGAGCCTGCACCTGATGTGGCCCCTGAGGTCGTCGCAGAAGTGGAGCCAGAATTGGACTCTGAGCCGGTGGCACCAGAAGTGACCCCCACGAGTCCGACCCCTGAAAGTCTGACCCCTGAAAGCCCAACCATCGTGCTGGCCGATGAAAGCGGCGTGCGGGTGTTGCAGGGGGCGGCGCAGCCTGAGGTGCCCTCGCAAAGCCCGCAGGTCGTGGCCAATCTGGTGATCGACACGATCACCTATGACACCAGCGGCGACGTGGCCTTGAGCGGGCGCGGGCAGGGGGCCAGTTTTGCGCGGGTCTATCTGGACGGCAAGCCGGTGCAAACGGTGCAAATCGCCCCGGATGGCACATGGCGCACGCCGCTGCCGGACGTGGATGCAGGCGTCTACCGGCTGCGCATTGACGAGCTGGACGAGCAAGGCACGGTGACCAGCCGGGTCGAGACGCCGTTCCAGCGCGAAGAGCCCGAGATCGTGGCCGAGGCCGCCGGGCGCGCCAATGTGGTGACGGTGCAGAAAGGCTTTACGCTCTGGGCGATTGCGGAGGACCGTTTTGGCTCCGGCATCGAATATGTGCGGGTCTACGAGGCCAACCGCGACCTGATCCGCGACCCGGACCTGATCTACCCCGGACAGGTTTTTGCGATCCCGGAAGGCTGACGGCCCCCGAGGCTAAACCCCGGTCTTAATGGCGGGTGAGCAGCGGTTTATCGTTGCGGATATGGCGCTCCAACAGGCGGCGCGTCTGTCTGGCGCGCTGCGGCACATGGCGGGCAAACCGGGGGCGGTGCGCGGGCGACAACAGCTCGGGGAACAGCGCCGCGATTTCCTCAACCGCGTCTTCGCCAAGGCTGGCAAGGGCCTGCGGCCCGGTAAAGAGGCTCTCGGACGGCGCGTCCTCGGCAAACACGATCTCATGGGCGTCAAACAGGATGTGGATATAGGTCACGGGCGTCGCGTCCTCGTCGATGAAAACGCCGGGCATGTCTATCAGCTTGATGGCGGGCAGCAGCACTTCCGCGGTGCCAAACTTCCGCCTGGCAATGGGCGAGCGAACCAGCATCCGGTGCTGGCGCGACACCAGCAGATCGTGGCGCGGCAGCCCGAAGCCCAAAGCCCCGGCGGAAATCCGCACAGGACGCAGCTTTGGCCGCACGGCGAGCGCCTCTGCGCCAAGCGTGCGGCTGCCAATCCAGCGGATCGGTTGCGGGCCGTTATCCGCGGTCTCCACGAGGTCTCCGACGCGCAAGGCCTCCACCAGCCGGGGGCCGTCCGGCGTGGCAATCCGCGTGCCTGCGGTAAAGCAGGGCACCACCGTTTCCTCGTCAATATCGGGACCATTGTCCAGAATAGGGCCAAAGGTCAGCGTGGTGTTGAGGGGCGGGATCTGGCCGTCGATGAACCCGATGAAGAACCCGTCCTCGGCATCGACCCCGCCACTGGTGCCGTTGCCGTTGATGTCATAGTCAAAAATGCCGATACTATAGGTGTTTACCCCGTCATTCACCTGAATGGTGTAATCCCAGAAAAACGCATTTCCCAGATAGGTTTGGGTAGGGTCGTTGGGGGTTTCATTCGAAATATCATCACCATCAATGATGGTGGGATCGGCCCCGTCCGAGATGGTGATCTGGCTATAGGCGCTGATCTGGAAACTTGCGCCAAAGGTCGCGAAACCGGCCATGGCATCTGTCATGGTCGAATCCGTTCGAAACGCCCCGTAGATTGTGGTCGGCAGGCCTCAGCTCTCCCCCATTTTCTGGTTTCTTTTCAACCTGTTTACCATAAATAAACCATTCGCGGGATGCGCGGGGAAATTGAGAGATTTAGCGGCAGCATATTTGCAACAAGACCCCGCTGGGGCCGAGGCTTCGTTTTATTGCGACGCTTTATTGCGGGTTTTAGGCGGCTGCGCTCTGGCCCTTGGCGTGGTGCAGGACTAGGTTGCAAAGCCTAGCCTTGCTGAAAGCCCCACCCCCTATGGTCACCGAAGTCTCAGACGCCCGCCTCAACCAGGATTTGCGCCGCGACGGCTGGCGCGTGGTCAAGCGGGTGATCCCCTATTTGTGGCCCGAAGATGTGGCTTGGGTCAGACGCCGTGTGGTGATCGCGATGGGGTTCTTGCTGCTGTCCAAAGTGCTGGCGGTGCTGGCCGCTCCGTTGTTCGGGGCCGCGACCGACGCGCTGGCGGGCGAGGAGGCGGGCCCGGGCTGGATGCTGGGGGCGGGCGCGATTGGGCTGACGCTGGCTTACGGCGTGTCGCGGCTGATCAATGTGGGTTTTCAGCAAATGCGCGACGTGGTCTTTGCGCTGGTGGGGCAGCGCGCTTTGCGCATGCTGGCCTTGGAGACATTTACCCATATTCACCGCCTCTCGATGCGCTACCACATCACCCGCAAAACCGGCGGGCTGAGCCGGATCATTGAGCGCGGCGTCAAAGGCGTGGAGTTCCTGCTGCGCTTCCTGCTTTTCTCCATCGGGCCGCTGATCCTGGAACTGCTGATGATCGGCGTCATCTTGGCATTTGTGTTTGATATCTGGTACTTGGTGGTCGTTCTTGTCACGCTTGTGCTCTATACATGGTTCACCTTCGCGGTGACCGAATGGCGCGTGAAGATGCGCAAGGAGATGAATGATCAGGACACGGATGCCAATCAGAAGGCGATTGATTCACTGCTGAATTTCGAGACGGTGAAGTATTTCGGCGCGGAGGCCCGCGAGGCCGAACGCTATGACGGCGCGATGGAAAAATACGTGGCCGCGGCGCTGAAGACGTCCTATTCGCTGGCGTTTTTGAATTTCGGGCAATCCGTGCTGATCACCGGCGGGCTCGTCGCGGTGATGGTGATGGCCGCGATGGGCGTGCAGGAGGGCCGCCTGACCGTGGGCGATTTCGTCATGGTGAATGCCTATATGATCCAGATCGTCACACCTTTGAACTTCTTGGGCACGGTCTACCGCGAGATACGTCAGGCGCTGGTCGATATGGGCGAGATGTTTGAATTGCTGGGCCAACCGGCGGAGGTGCAGGACAAGGACGGCGCGTCCGAATTGAAGGTGGAGCGCGGCGTGGTGGAGCTGCATGACGTGCGCTTTGGCTATGACGCGGCGCGCCCCATATTGAAGGGTGTGTCTTTGCGTGTGGGCGCGGGGCAGACGGTGGCGATTGTGGGGCCCTCGGGCTCCGGCAAATCGACCATTGGGCGGCTCTTGTTTCGCTTTTATGACGTGGGCGCGGGCGCGTTGACCATTGACGGGCAAGACCTGCGCGACGTCACCCAAGACAGCCTGCACGCCCAGATCGGCGTGGTGCCGCAGGACACGGTGCTGTTCAATGACACGGTGCTTTACAACATTGCCTATGGTCGGCCCGAGGCCTCCCGGGCGGAGATCGAGCAGGCGGCGAAAGACGCCAAGATCCACGAGTTTATCCTGTCGCTGCCCGATGGCTACGAGACCACTGTGGGCGAGCGCGGGTTGAAACTGTCGGGCGGCGAGAAACAGCGCGTGGGCATTGCGCGCACATTGCTGAAAAACCCGCCGATCCTGCTGCTGGACGAGGCGACCTCCGCGCTGGACACGGAGACAGAAGCCGACATTCAGGAGGCGCTGCAAGGGCTTGGCGCGGGGCGCACCGTGGTGACGATTGCGCACCGCTTGTCGACCATTGCGCATGCGGATGAGATTGTGGTGCTCGAAGGCGGCGTGATTGTGGAGCGTGGGGAGCATGACGCGTTGCTGGCGCGCGACGGGCGTTATGCGGCGCTGTGGCACCGGCAATTGTCCGAAGATGAGGATGTGGTGGCTTAAGGGTTTGGTTTTGCGCCGCGCTGCGCGCGTCGCGACGCCGGGGAGGCTCTGCCTCCCCGGACCCCTCCGGAGTATTTTTGAAGCAGTGATAGGGGGGACGGGCGCCTTTGGGGTTAGGCCTCGTCGTATTGGCGCAGGAAGGCGCTGAGTTTGGGCAGGCCTTCTTCGAGAATATGCGGGTGATTGGCAAAGCCGATGCGCAGATAGCCTTCCATATCAAAGGCGGAGCCGGGGGTGAGCAGGATGCCGGTTTGCTCCAACAGAGCCACGCAGAGATCATGGCTGGGGATATCCATATCGTATTTCAGCAGGCAGATCGTGGCGGCTTGCGGCTTGATGTAGCTCAGGCGTGGCTCCTGCGCGATCCACGCATCCAGCGTGGCGAGATTGGCCCGCGTGATCTGGCGAGAACGCGCGAGGAGCGCGTCTTTGGCCTCCAGCGCCATCGTGGCGAAATACTCGTCGAGCTGGCCCATGCTGATCGTGTCATAGTCGCGGTGGATCATCACCTGCGCGATGACGTCCTTAGGGGCCGCGATCCAGCCAAGGCGGAGGCCTGCCAGCGAGAAGGCCTTGGACATGCCTGCCGTGGAGATGCCTTTGGCATAGAGATCAGCCATGGCGGGGGTAATCTGGTCTGAGCCCTGCTCGGTGCCGCGATAGACCTCGTCGGAGAGGATATAGGCCCCGGTGGGGGCAACGGTCTCGACCAGCTGCTTGAGATAGTCCGCATCCATCAGCGCGCCGGTGGGGTTGTTGGGGTTGGTCAGCGAGACCAGCTTGGTGTTGGGTTTGAGCAGCGCCTTGAGCGCGTCCAGATCAGGAAGAAACCCGTCTTCTTCGCGCAGGTGCAGCGCGGAGACCTCGGCCCCCTGGCTTTCGGGGATGGAGTAATGCTGCTGGTAGCTGGGGCGGATGGCAACCACATGGTCGCCGGGATGGACCAGCGTCTTGTAGATCAGCGCATTGGCACCGATCGTGCCATGGGTGGTGACAATGTTGCCTTGGGTCTGACCTGTGTAGAGCGTGGCGATGGCGTCGCGCAGGCGGGGGGCGCCTTCAATGGCGCCGTAGGTCATCGGGCGTTCCATCAGCTCCGACAAGGCGTCGTCATTGCGACCCGAGAGCCGGGTCAGCTCGTTAAGCGTGACGGAGGCTACACAGGTCTCCGCAAGGTTCAGCTGGCAGTGGTTTTCATAGGCGTTCATCCACATCTCGACGCCAAACTCGCGGATTTTCATGGGGCGGCCTTTCAGAGCAGAGGGGTGAGAAGGCGCTCTGCCTCCTCTGCGCAGGGGGTCAACGCGGCGCGGTCTTCGCCGGGATAAAACCGCGCGCGGGTGGCGGTGGGCATGGGCGCGGGCTCAAGGATATGGACAGTGATGCCGGAGGCCTGCGCCTCGTCCTGCCAGCTGCGCGCCAGCCGCATTTGTGCGGCTTTGGTGAGACCATAGGTGGCGTGGAAGCGTTTGGATTTGACGGGGTCGTTGAAAAACACCGCCTGACCCTTGGCGGCTTTCAGCAGGGGCTCCGTGTTGGAAATCAGCTGGGCCGTTGCCGTGACATTGCCGGTCAGGGATTTTTCCAGATCTTTGGCGTCGATATGGGAGGCGGGGCAGAGCGGTGCTGCGTGAATGGCGGCATGCACCATCAGCTCCAGCTTGCCCCAGCGCTCAAAGATCGAGCGGCAGATTTGGCGCATTGCGTCGTCATTGCTCAGATCCACCGGGACCAGAGTGGCCGAGCCCCCTTTGGCCTGAATGCGGTCGTCAAGTTCTTCCAGCGCGCCGGTGGTGCGGGCCAAAGCCACGATGTGATAGCCATGCGCGGTGAGACGCTCAGCGCAGGCGGCCCCGAGGCCGCGCGACGCGCCAGTGACCAGCGCGATTTTATCTGTGTCTTGTGTCATGGAACGGGTGTCCCATCGGGGGCAGGGCAGTTCAAGAGGCAAAACGAGGGCGCGCCTGCTTGACTTTACAGCCTGCACTGCTGAAAACGGGGAAAACTTGGACAGAGGGCCCAACCATGACATTCACCCAAGCCGCCTTTGGCGCGGACACGCTTTTGAAAAAGACATTGCTGGTGGTGGCCGGCACGATATTCATCGCGATTGCGGCGCAAATCTCGATCCCGTTCTTCCCGGTGCCGATGACGCTGCAAACTCTGGCGATCCTTGCTGTCGGGCTGGCCTTTGGTGCCCGTCTGGGCGCGGTCACCGTGTTGGCCTACCTCGCTGAGGGGGCCGCAGGCCTGCCGGTCTTTGCCAATGGCGGCGCGTCGCTTGCCTATATGGCGGGGCCGACCGCTGGCTTCCTGATCGGCTTCGTGGGCATGGCCTATATCGCAGGTCTGGCCGCTGGGCGCGGCTTTATCGCCATGCTGGTCGCAAGCCTCGTGGCAGCCGCCTTCATCTACCTGCCGGGTCTGGCCTGGCCGCTGGGCGTGGCCAACGCCTTTGGCATCGAGGCTGGCTGGGCTGGCCTCAGTGCAGACAAGGTCTTTGCAGGCTTCGCGACCCCGTTCCTGCTGGGCGACGCGGTCAAGGCGCTGTTGGCGGCGCTGCTGGTCTCCGGCGCGTTCAAGGCGTTGCGCAAGAGCTAAGCCGTCTCAAAAACGAGAAAAGCCGCCTCGGAGAACATCCGGGGCGGCTTTTTCTATTCGGGGGCTCTGGTTCTATTCAGGGGCTCTGGGCGCGGTCCGCATCTCCTGCATCGCGGTTATTGCATAGATGCAAATATCACGAGCCCGAAGAACGCCAATTCCAATATTGGCAACCCAAGCCCGAAAAACCGCATACTCATGTACCCCCATACAACTGGGGTCAAATGTGGCGGAAGCGGCGGGGGGCCTCAAGGTGCGGGATTGGAAACAATACGTTTCGAAACCGCAGGATTAATCCACAGCTACTCTGCGGCCTTCAGCTCAAACCCTTTGGTGATCTGGTCTGAGGGCGCCACCGGGTACTCGCCGGAGAAACACGCGTCGCAATATTGCGGGCTGTCATTGTCACGCTTGGCCTGACCCACGGCGCGGTAAAGCCCATCGAGCGTGATGAATTTCAGGCTGTTGACGCCCAGATGGTCGCGCATCTCTTCCTCGGACATGGTGGCGGCCAGCAGTTTTTCGCGTTGCGGCGTGTCGACCCCATAAAAACAAGGCCATGCGGTGGGGGGCGACGCGATGCGGAAATGCACCTCAGCCGCGCCCGCATCGAGGATCATCTCCTTGATTTTGCGCGAGGTGGTGCCGCGCACCACGCTGTCATCCACCAAGATCACCCGCTTGCCCTTGATCAGCGCGCGGTTGACGTTGAGCTTGAGGCGGACGCCCATGTTGCGGATCTGCTCCGTGGGCTCAATGAAAGTGCGGCCCATATACTGGTTGCGGATGATGCCCATCGCGTAAGGGATGCCCGATTGCAACGCATAGCCGATGGCCGCAGGCGTGCCTGAGTCCGGCACCGGGCAGACCAGATCGGCGTCAACCGGGGCCTCCTTGGCCAGCTCACGCCCGATATTTTCACGCGTCTCATAGACCGAGCGCCCGCCGAGGATCGAATCCGGGCGGGAAAAATAGACATGCTCAAAGATGCAAAATCGCGACTTTTGCGGGCGGAAGGGGAAATGCGATTGCACGCCTTTGTCGGTGATCACCACCATCTCGCCAGGCTCGATTTCGCGGATGAACTCCGCGCCGATAATGTCGAGCGCGCAGGTCTCTGAACTCAGCGCCCAGCCGTCGCCAATCTTGCCCAGCACAAGCGGGCGCACGCCCAGCGGGTCGCGCACGCCGATGATCTTGGTGCGCGTCATGGCCACCACGGAAAATGCACCCTCCACTTTGCGCAACGCCTCTTCCATACGGTCGGGGATGTTGCGTCCCATGGAGCGCGCCATCAGGTGGATGATGCACTCGCTGTCCGAGGAGCTTTGAAAGATCGATCCACGCTCGACCAGCTCGCGGCGCAGCGCGTCGGCATTGGTGATGTTGCCATTATGCGCAATCGCGGCCCCGCCCATGGAGAACTCTCCAAAGAAGGGCTGCACGTCGCGAATGGCGGTCTGCCCCTTGGAGCCGGCGGTGGAGTAGCGCACATGCCCGATGGCCACCGGGCCGGGCAGCGTTTCCATCACCTTATGGGAGGTGAAATTGTCGCGCACATAGCCAAAGCGGCGCGCGGATTGAAACCCGGCCTCCGGGTCATGGGAGACGATGCCGCCCGCTTCCTGCCCACGATGTTGCAACGCATGCAGGCCAAGGGCCACGAAATTGGCGGCGTCGGCCACACCGACCACGCCGAATATCCCGCATTCCTCTTTCAGCTTATCGTCGTCAAACGGGCTCGCGTACCAGTTTTCCTGGGTTTCGTCGTGGTTCATTTCCGCGTCTGGCATGAAGTGGCAGCTCCGAATCCGCGTGACAGCAATGGCACAAGAAATAGGGCAGCCCGCGTGCAAAGTCACCCCACAGTTGGGGGCCTGATTGCATCATTGCCCCCAGATATGGCAATGCAGCGCCATGACCCGCATAATTCTGTTCAACAAACCGTATGACTGCCTGTCGCAATTCACCGATGAGGGCACGAAACGCACGACATTGGCCGATTTTATCGACGTCAAAGGCGTCTATGCCGCCGGACGGCTGGATCGCGACAGCGAGGGGCTGATGGTGCTGACCGATGATGGCAAGCTGCAGGCGCGGATTGCCCACCCCAAACACAAGCTGCCGAAAACCTATCTGGCACAGGTTGAAGGCGTGCCGGATGAAGCCGCGCTCAAAGCCCTGCGCGACGGCGTGCGCCTGAAAGACGGACCCACCGCTCCAGCCAAAGCCATGCTGACCGCCGAGCCTGACTGGCTCTGGCCCCGCACGCCTCCGGTCAGGTTTCGCAAAACGGTGCCTGACAGCTGGCTGCAACTCACGATCACGGAAGGCAAAAACCGCCAGATCCGCCGCATGACCGCCGCCGTGGGACACCCCACATTGCGCCTGATCCGCATCTCAATTGGCGACTGGCGCTTGGGTGACCTCGCCCCCGGCACATGGATCGACGCGCCACGCTAACGCCTTTCCATGTTCAAAAATATCCTCGGGGGAGTTTGGCCCTGCGCCTGAGGGCAGAATGCCCTCAAAGAGCAGATTAAAACCCTTTGCGGCGCAGCCGCCCTTTTGGATCAGCCGTTATCAGCAGGCGGCGTCTCGGCATCGGTGGCGGGGGTGTCGATGCAATCGGCGATCAGGGTCTCATAGGTGCCCACGATCCAGCCCGGCGCGTTGCTTGGCACTAGGCTGTCAATCGGTGCGGACATCTCGCCCACCACGCGGGCGGTGCGGCTGTCGTCGATCATCGGGATCGACTGATCGGCCACGACGCGGTCATAAATCACGATGGCCACGACCACCAAGAGCACGCCGCGCGCGACGCCGAAGAGAAAGCCCAGACCTTGATCCAAGCCTCCCAGAACGGAGCGTTGCACGGCACCGGAGAAGATCGGTGTGAAGATCGAGACCACCACCAGTACCACGGCAAAGACCAGCGCGAAGGCGGTGATCGTGGCGGGCTCGCAGCCCTCGATCAGCGTGTCGATATAGGGGATTTCGCGCGCCAGCGGCACGACGCGCGGTGCGAAGATGAAGGCCACGATACCGGCGGCGACCCAGCCTGCGATTGACAGGCATTCGCGCACAAAGCCGCGCGAATAGGCGAGGATGGCGGAGATGACAATGACAAGCGCTGCCACCCCGTCGACTATTGTGAAACCTTCCATCTGCGGCCCTTTCGTTTCGGCTCTTCTGGCGGGGCTCAGTCGGCCCCGAAAATCTCGTTGACGACGGTGACAAGGTCATCCGTCTGGCGCAGGCTCATCCCGTCCACCTTCGGCAGCTTTTTCAGCACCGGGGTGATGGCGGAGGCAAATCCCAGCTTGGACGCCTCTTTCAGCCGGTTTTCGGCCTGCGTGACTGCTCTTAGCGCACCTGACAGGCTGATTTCACCAAAAACAACCGTATCGGCCGGTAAAGCATGGTCTTCGCGCGCCGAAAGTAGCGCGCAGGCAACAGCCAGATCGGCCGCAGGCTCGTTCACGCGCATGCCGCCCGCGACGTTGAGATACACATCCAGCCCCGCAAAGGGGATGCCGCAGCGCGCCTCAAGCACGGCCAGAATGGTGGCCAAACGCTGCCCGTCCAGCCCCACGACGGTGCGCCGGGCTTGGCTGTGAGGGGAGGGGGCCACGAGGGCCTGGATTTCGGTCAGCATGGGCCGGGTGCCCTCGATGCCCGAAAACACCACCGATCCCGGTGCAGGCCGGTCGCGGTCGGACAAAAACAGCGCGGAAGGGTTTTTGACCTCTGCCAGCCCGCGGCCCGTCATCTCGAAGACGCCGATCTCGTCGGCGGGGCCGAAGCGGTTCTTGACGGCGCGCAGAATGCGGAACTGATGGCCGCGCTCGCCTTCGAAATAGAGCACGGTGTCGACCATATGCTCGACCACGCGCGGGCCCGCGATGGCGCCTTCCTTGGTGACATGGCCCACGATGATGACGGAGGTGCCGCGCTTTTTAGCGAAGGTGACCAGCTCATGGCAGGCAGCGCGCACTTGGCTGACGGAGCCCGGCGCAGAGTCGACGCTATCGACCCACATGGTCTGGATCGAGTCGATGATCACCAGCTCGGGGCGGGTCTTGTCGAGCGTGGTCAGGATGTCGCGCAGATTGGTCTCGGCTGCCAGCTTGACCGGGCTTTCCTCTAGGCCAAGGCGCTGCGCGCGCATGCGGATTTGCTGCGCGGCCTCCTCGCCGGAGACATAGACCACATCCATCCCGTTGCGGGCAAACCGCGCGGCGGCTTGCAGCAGCAGCGTGGATTTGCCGATGCCGGGGTCGCCGCCCAGCAAGATTGCGGAGGCATCGACCAGCCCGCCGCCCAGCACCCGGTCCAGCTCGTTGACGCCAGAGATCGTGCGCTCGGTGGGGTCCTCTTTGGTGGACAGATCGCTCAACTCAAGCGTGCGGCCACGCGCATTGCCAAGCGATTTCTTGCCCGGCCCGGCAGAGAGCGGCGTCTCCTCGATGATCGAATTCCACGCGCCGCACGCCTCGCAGCGGCCCGACCATTTGCTGTGGTTCGCGCCGCATTCGGTGCATTTGAAACTGGGTTGTTTGGCCATATCGCGATGTCTGACGCAGGCTGCTGGCAGTTACAAGTGGGCTTATAGCACCGGTGGCGCGGGCAGCGACGGCCCGGCCAGCAGAGCGTAGCCCGCATAGGTGGCCCCCAGCCCCAACAGCAGTTGCACCAAGGGCAAAAGCTTGCTCCAGCGCCGCTCCAGCCACAGCGCGATGACCGCCGTGAGCGTGCAGGTGATGCCGCCGCTCAGCATCATCGCATGGAGGTCCCATGTCACCGCACAGACCACAATCAGGGTCGATATCGCCAGAAACGCATGCACCACCCGAGGCGTGCCGATCAGCGTCACCGCGCGGTAGATCGACCACAACAGGGCCGCGAAAAGGCAGGCGGCAAGTACGATGCCGATCAAAAGAGGGATCATAGGGACGGGTCCTGTTTTGGTTTGGTCAGATAAGAGCAGGTCAGCGAGATCAGCACGCAGGCGGTGAAGGCGTAAAGCCCCCAGCCGGTTTCCAGCCGCCCGACGCCGACGCCTTTGGCCAGCACGATATAGAGCGCAATCAGGAAAATATCGGCCATGGCCAGCTTGCCCATCAAGGCAATGGCAGGCAGCAGCCTCGCGGAGGCCAGACCGAAATGGATCAGCGCCAGCCCTATGGTTTTGAGATAAGGTGCGACCAGCGCAAAGAAGGTCACGAGCAGCGCGAGGATGATGTCTTTCTCCCACAAAGCTTGCAGGCCCGACAGCACGGAGATCTCGGAGAGTTTGAAGAACGGCAACAGCCCGGCTTTCAGCAGCGGCGCGAACCACGCGATGGGGAAAGCCACCAGCAAGGACAGGTTGAGAAGTTTCACAAACATGCCGCCCACATAAGAAAGGCCCGCGCCTAAGCGCAAGGCCTCCCCTATCATTACTCCAGCACTGGTGACCCGACTGCAATAATCTTCCTGAGCGGCCCCCCGGTTTCGGGAGGGCCTTTTTGGCGCGTTCAGATGTATCGGGGAATTGCGTTCAATCCGGTTTTGACACGGTATTTAGGAACGCAGTCTAGAAATATCAGCCCCCCGGCACGCTTTGTGCGATGGGGTCATGGTAGGCAATCACAGCTGTCGCGCAAGCGCCTGCGCATAGCCGGATCTGCCTAAAATTAACGGTTTTTGGAAACAATCATTGCTTTTGCGAGGGGTTGTTTCTGCAAAGGAAACAGTTAGCGCACAGCCTCGATGGGCCCCTCCGCAGAGCCTGTCACAAATTGATTTAAATACGGATCACCCGCGCTGTCCATCTCGCCCACGGGGCCGGTCCATTGGATGACGCCGTCCTGCAGCATGGCGACCTTGTCGGCGATGGTGCGCACGCTCGACATGTCATGGGTGATGGTCATGGTAGTGGCGCCCATCTCCGTCACGATCTCGCGGATCAGGTCGTTGATGACGCCTGACATGATCGGATCGAGACCCGTGGTGGGCTCGTCAAAGAAGATGATCTCTGGCTCGGCGGCGATGGCCCGTGCGAGGCCCACGCGTTTTTGCATGCCGCCTGATAGCTCGGCGGGGAGGCGGTCTGCGACGTCTGGTTTCAGGCCAACGCGGCGGAGTTTCTCGATGGCAATTTCGCGCGCTTCCTCCTTGGGGCGTTTCAGCGCGCCGCGCATCAGGCGGAAGGAGACGTTTTGCCAGACGGGCAGGCTGTCAAAAAGCGCGCCGCCTTGGAACAGCATCCCGAAGCGCGCAAGGAAGGCGTCGCGGTCACCTTTGGTGGCGTCCTTGCCGTCCACTTCGATGGTGCCTGCGTCCGGCGTCACAAGGCCAAGGACGGACTTGATCAGGATGGATTTCCCGGTGCCCGAGCCGCCGATCACCACCATGCTCTCGCCCTTTGGCACATGCAGATTGATGCCGCGCAGCACGTGGTTGGGGCCGAAGGATTTTTTGACGTCTGTGAGGCGGATCATGCTGAGAAAAACACCCCCGTGAGTATGAAATTTGCGGCCAGGATCAGGATGGCGGCGGCCTGCACGGAGGCTTTGGTGGCCGCACCCACGCCCTGCGCGCCGCGGCCCGAATTCATGCCGTAATAGCAGCCCATGAGCGCGGCGATGGTGCCGAAGACCGCGCCTTTGGCGAGGCTCGACAGGATGTCGGAGGTTTGCAGGAAGTCGGCGGTGTTTTGCAAATAGGCGGCCTCGTTGAAGCCGAGGGTTTTGGTGGCAACGAGGAAACCTCCCAGGATGCCGATAATGTCGCCGATGCCCGTGAGAAGCGGAACCACGATAAGGGCGGCGAGGACGCGCGGGACGGTGAGGTATTTCATCGGATGGGTGGAGAGCGTGACGAGCGCGTCGAGCTGTTCCGTGACCTTCATGGTGGCAATCTCGGCGGCGATGGAGCTTGTGACCCGCGCGGCGATCATCAGACCGACAAGGACGGGGCCGAGCTCGCGCACCATGCCGATGGCCACGATTTGCGGGACCACGGCTTCGGCGTTGAAGCGGGCTCCGCCTGCGTAGATTTGCAAGGCCAGCGCACCGCCGGTGAAGATGGTGGTCAGGCCGACGACGGGCAGGGAGAAATAGCCGATCTGCAGCAGCTGCTGGGCGAATTCCTTGAAATAGAATGGCGGTCGGATCAGGTGGCTGGCGGTTTGCCCCGCGAAGATCGCAATGCGCCCGATGGCGGCGAGCATGGCCAGCGTGGCGGCGCCAATATGTGCGATGCTGCTCACACGTGGACCCGTGTGTAGCGGGGCCCGAGCGAGGTGAGGATCTCATAGCCGATCGTGCCTGCAGCCTCGGCCAGTTGGTCGACGGTTTGATGGGGTCCAAGGATTTGCAAGCGGTCAGGGATATGGTCGAGGGCTGTGATATCGACGGTGAGCAGATCCATCGAGACGCGGCCTGCCAGCGGGACCGCCGTGTCGCCCGCATAGAGCATGGCTGTGCCGGACATGGCGCGGATCAGCCCGTCGGCATAGCCCGCCGAGACCGTCGCGATTTTGGTGGGCTTGGTCGCGGTGAAGGCGCAGGCGTAACCGGCGCTCTCGCCGGGCTGCAGGACCCGCGTCTGGATGACGGGCAGATCGAGCGTGACCACGGGTTTGGCGTCCGCGAAAGGCAGCCCGCCATAGAGGCCGATGCCGGGGCGGGTCAGGTCGAAATGATAGTCCTTGCCCATCAACGTGCCGCCGGTGGCGGCCAGCGATTTGGGGGCGGTGAGGGTGTTAGTCATCTCGCGGAAACTGGTGAGTTGTTTTTGATTGGTGGGGTGGTTTGGCTCATCTGCGCAGGCGAGATGTGACATGACCAGCGTGGCGTCCTGCGCCATATCGGGGGAGAAATCCTCGGGCTCGATACCCAGCCGGTTCATGCCAGTATCGAGTTGCACCCCGTAGGCGTGACCGGGCAGGGTGGCGCGGTGGCGGATGAGTTGTTCGGGGGAGTTCAGGAGCGGCGTCAGGTCGTGGTCTTTGAGCAGTGCCGCGTCACCCTCCATATGGCCGGAGAACACCGAAATGCGCGGGCCGGGGCCGAGGGCTTTTCGGACGGGGACGCCTTCTTCTGCTATGGCCACGAAAAACTGCCGCGCGCCTGCTTTCGCGAGGGTTTTGGAGACGCGTGCGGCACCCAGCCCGTAGCCATCGGCTTTGACCACGGCCCCGGTCTCGGACCCGCTGAGCGCGTCCAGCGCGCGCCAGTTCGCCGCAAGGGCGTCGAGATCAATGGAAAGCGTTCCGGTGGCCATGCGCCGTTTGTGACAGAGGCGGGGCTGTGGTCAAGGGGCGGTGTGTGGATTGGCGTGTGTTGTTGGGGGCGCTGCCCCCGGCTGCGCCTCCCCCGGAGTATTTTTGAAGCAGTGATAGAGTGGGGAGGCAGGACGGGGTTTTACTCGGCGGCTTTGAGTTCCGGGGGTTTGGGTTTTGGTTTGCGCTTTGGTTTGGGCGCGGGGGCGGGGTCTGCGAGCTCTTCGGTGGCGACGAGCTCCTCGGGGTCGGACCACAGCAGGAGCGGGTCTCGGACGCGGGCGGCTTGGCGGCGCAACAGCATGTCGTGGCGCGATTGCGATTTGCGTGAGGCCAGTGCCAGGAGACCCTTCCAGGAGGCAAAAGCCCCCATGGAGACCCAGACGCGCAGCGCCAGCAGAGCAGGGGTGAAGACCAATGTGAGCACCGTCGCGATGCCGAGGCCGAAGACCACGGCGGTGGCGAGCTGTTTCCACCACAGCGCGGTGGGGCTGTCGACGGAATAGCCGCCGCCCAAGAAGTCCAGCGACAGGCCGAACATCATGGGTGCCAAGCCCGCCATCGTGGTGATGGTGGTCAACAGCACTGGGCGGATGCGGTCCTCGGCGGTGCGGATGATTGCCTCCAGCCGCGGCATATATTTGGAATAGTCCTGATAGGTGTCGATCAGCACAATGTTGTTGTTCACCACGATGCCCGCCAAGGCCACGATGCCGGTGCCGGTCATGATGATAGAGAATTTCTGGCCCATGACCAGCATGCCAATGAGCACCCCGGTGGTGGAGAGGACGACGGCCAGCAGGACCAGTGTCGCGTTGTAGAAGCTGTTGAACTGCGCCAGCAGGATGACGAACATCAGGCCAAGTGCTGCGGCGAAGGCGGAGGAGAGGAAGGCCTGGGACTCGGCCTGTTCCTCGGTGTCGCCGGCCCATTCAAAGCTGACGGAGGCGGGGAGCGGGTTTTTGGTTTCGATCCAGTTGGTGAGGGTTGCAATGCGTTCATTGGCGTCGATGATGGCCACGTTATACGCGCCCGCCTCAAAACCATCTGACAGCGCGTCCCGGCTGAGGTCGGGAGTGAGCATCTCGACCAAGGTGAAGCCCTCGCCGGTGGCGTTTTTGAGCGGGCCTGAAGTGTCGGATTTGAGCACGGCAACGGGTGTGTCGCCATCTAGCAGTTTGATCAGACCGGGGGCGACATCCGCCTTGACGTCAAAGAAGCGGGATTGGTCGATGCGGTCGATCTGGCCCAGTTTCGGGACCGGGGTGCGGGTGATGAAATTGGCCAGCGGAATGAGGCCGCGCGGGGTGCGGACCTTGAGCGTGTCGAGGGTGGAGAGCACCCGGAACTGCTCCGGCAGACGGACGCGGATCTCGATCTCTTCGTCAGAGCTGTCGACGCGCATTGTGTCCAAAAGCAGGCCGCGCGTGACCAGCTGCACCATCGCGCCCACGGTGGCGACGTCTGCGCCGTAACGGCCTGCGGCCTCCACATCGACGTCGATCTGCCAGTCAATGCCGGGCAGGGGCAGCGTGTCCTCGATGGTGATCAGGCCCGGCACGGTTTCAAAATGCGCGCGGGCGGTGGCGGTGGCCGCTTGCAGCTCCGCCCAATTGTCGCCTTTCAGGCGCAGGTTGACGGGCTTGCCGGAGGCGGGGCCACGGTCTTGGCTGAGGATTTCGGTGCGGATGCCGGGGATGGCGTCGAGCTTGTTTTGCAGCGCGTCGAGGATCACCGTGTCATCGGGGCGGGTGCCCCAATCGGCCAGCTCGATCTGGACCTGCCCGACCGTGTCCAAAGGCCCCGCCGCGCCGCCATTATTGGTGTTCAGCCCGCCGCCGCCCGCAAAGGCGAAGACGGAGACTATGCCGTCGGTGGTGAGCGCGGCCTGCTCCACATCGGCGACCATGGCGTCTTTTTCCGCGAGGGAGAGATTGCCGCGGGCCTGCACGTAGATGATGGCCTGTTCGGTCTCCGATTCCACGAAGAATTCGACGCCATTGTTGTTGGCCCCGAACGTGGTGAAGACCGTGATCACGAAAAGCACCACGCCCACAATCACCGCGATGGGCATGATCGGATTGTTTGCGATCAGCGCGGTGAACTTGCCAAAGAGCGTGCGGCGGTAGCCTGCATTGACGCGTTGCTGCTGTTTGCGCCAGGACACGGACCCCATCATGACGGAAGCCGCCATGGCGGCGAGGGTGAAAAGCCCGCCCGTGGCGACCATGGAGCCGACCGGGCCGAGCCCGCCCAGCGGCAACAGATAGTTGGGGTTCAGCAGCTGCATCGCGGCCACGAAGAGGATGAAAAGCGAGACCAGCGCGAGGGGCAGGCGGATCATGAGGGGCACGGCGCGCAGTGTGTCGGACGCGGTGCCGATCACGCGGCTGATGCGGCCCGAGACGCCGCCCATGACAGGCAGGTACACCAGCGCCACGATCAGCGAGGCCGACAGCACAAAGATCAAAGTGACGGGCAACATGCCCATGAACTCGCCGGGGACGCCGGGCCAGAAGAGCATCGGCAGGAAGGCGCAAAGCGTGGTGGCGGTGGATGAAATGACCGGCCAGAACATGCGTTTGGCGGCGTCTGTATAGGCCTCCATCGGGCCGGCCCCATCAGAGATGCGTTTGTCGGCATATTCGACCACCACGATGGCCCCGTCCACCAGCATGCCCACGGCGAGGATCAGCCCGAACATGACGATATTGGAGATGGAGATGCCCATAAGGCCCAGCAGGATGAAACACAGCAGGAAGGAGGTCGGGATCGCAAACCCCACCAGCAGCGCGGAGCGGGTGCCGAGCGAGGCCAGCACCACGATCATCACCAGCGCGATGGCGGTCAGCACGGAGCCTTCGAGCTGGTTGACCATGCCGTCCACCTGTTTGGACTGGTCCAGCGTGACGTCCACATTAATCGCGTCTTGCAGCTCTTGTGGCCAGCGGGTCTGGGCCTCGGCCACGGTTTCGCGCACCAGCTGCGAGGTGTCGATGATGTTGAAGCCTTTGCGTTTGACCACTTGCAGCGCGACGGTGTCCTTGCCGTTGAACCGCGCGGTGCCTTCGCGGTCCTCGAAGGTGAGGCGAATATCGGTCAGCTCGCCAAGGGTCACGACGCGGTCGCCATTGACCTTGACCGGCAGGTCGTAGACGTCGCGCGGGTCGTTGAAGCTGGAGGGGATTTTGACCGCGAAAGAGCCTTGCGCCGTGTCCACCTCGCCCGCGGCAATGAGCAGGTTGTTGTTGGACACGACGGAGATCAGCTCCCCGGCGGTGACGTTATAGGCCTCCAGCGCCAGCGGGTCGATCAGCACCTCGAGCATCTCGTCGCGGTTGCCCGCGATGCCTGCTTCAAGGACAGGTGGCAGGGCCTCGATCGTGTCTTGCAGGTCCTTGGTGACCCTGAGCAGGGTACGCTCCGGCAGGTTGCCGGAAAGGGACACGATCAGGATCGGGAATTCGGAGAAATTGACCTCCTCGAGCGTATATTGCTCGAAGCCCACGGGGAATTCGCCTTCCGCCTGGCCCATCTTGTCGCGCACATCAGCGAGGATTTGGGTCTTGTCCCAGCCAAATTCGAACTCCAGCACGATATTGGCGTAATTCTCAGCCGCCGTGCCGCGCAGGGATTTCAGACCGTCGAGGTCTTGCAGCTTGGCCTCCATCGGCTTGACGAGCAGCTTCTCGCTATCTTCCGCCGAGATGCCGGGGAAGGGGACGGAGACCACGAGGATCGGGATTTCAATGTCGGGCTCGCCCTCTTTGGGCAGGTCGCGGTAGGCAAAGGCGCCGATCACCACCGACATGATGATGAAGGCGATGATCATCCGGGCGCGTTCGCCGGCCCAATCTACGATGCCGGTCATCCTGCGGCCTCCTTAAAGGTGACCTCGATATCGACGCCGTCCACCACATATTCCTGACCGGTGACGATGATATCGGCCTGTTCCTCAAGCCCGTCGACCCAGACGCCGTCTACCGTGTCGCGCAGGATGGTCACAGGGGCGAAGCGCGCCTTGCCGTCCACCGCCAGGCGCACGCCCAGCGCGCCGTCATTGTTCAGCGTCAGCGCGGAGCCCGGCACCAGATGGGCAGATTTGCCTGCGGCGGAGATCACGATCTCGGCGGTCTGGCCGTCGCGGATGGAGAGGTCTTCATTGGGCACCTGCACCTCCACGCGGAAGGTGCGCGTCTCAGGATCGGAGGAGCGCGACAGGAAGGTGACGCGGCCCGCGACCTCGCGGCCAGAGACCAGCCGCGCGCCGGCCATCGTGCCAAGGGTCACTTTGGAGACTTCCGTTTCGGGCACAAACCCCACCAGCTTGATCGGGTCGAGCTGTACGATTGTGCCGCAGGCAGCACCAGGTTGCAGCAACGCGCCCAGCTCGGCGGTGTCGGTTTCCAGCAGGCCCGCAAAGGGCGCGCGGATGTCGAGGCGTTCGATTTCATTGCGGGCGGTGGCGACGGAGGCCTCCACCGATTGCACACCCGCCTGGGAGGCCTTGATCCCGGCTTTCGCACTTTCAACGCCTGCCTTGGCCGCGTCCACGCCTGCGCGCGCGGCAGAGACCGCCGCACGGGTGGAGGCCACGCGGGTGTCGGAGGCAAACCCGTCCTGCGCCAGACTGCGCGCGGCATTGTCGTTGATCATGGCCTCTTCCAGCCGGGCTTCGGCCTCGGCCAGACGGCCTTCGGCCTCGGGCACGCGGGCGGCGGCTTCAGGGATGCGGGCGCGGGCCTCGGGGATGCGGGCCTCCGCCTCGGCCAGTGCGCTGAGGCGCGTGCCGGGGTCGATTTCGCACATGATCTGGCCTTGCTCCACCGTGGCCCCTTTGCGCAAGGGCTCCGATTGCACGAGGCCTGAGGTCTCTGCGCGGACTTCGATCTGGCGCGCGGCCTCCGTGCGGCCCCGCAAGATCACGGCGCTGTCAATCTGGGAGGCTTTCGACTGCAACGCCACGACATGAACCGCGCGGGTGGCGCTGGTGTCAGGGGCGGGCGGGGCGGTTTCCGCGATCTCTTCGACGCTCGGCACTTCGCTGTCGGAGGCGGCGAAATCCAGCAGCCGGTCGCGCTCAAACACCAGCAAATACAGGACAGTGGCCACGATGACGGCGATGACGATCGGAAAGAGGCGCATGTTTAAGTCTTCCTGTGCGGCGATGTCCCGAGAACGGGCGGCAGCAGTGACTGCGCGCGGGCACCGGGAGGGTATGCCTTGATCTACGCTAAACTAACCAGTTCAGATTACTTTTTTCCGCGCCGCTGTGCAAGGCGCGGAATGCCGCGGCGATGTGCGCCAGATCACGCGGCATGTGCGTTTGGTTCTTGGCAAGGCTCTTGGCTTCGGGGTATGACCGCGCAAACAAGGTCTTACAGCGGCCCGACGGGCGGATCAGGAGCGTTTCGAATGAGCAATACCGACAGCTTTATCGAAGAGGTCACCGAAGAGGTGCAGCGCGACAAGCTGTTTGGCCTTCTCAAGAAATATGGCTGGATTGCGGGTGTCGCGGTGCTGCTGATTGTCGGCGGCGCGGCCTATAACGAATGGCGCAAAGCCAATGAGCGGGCCAGCGCACAGGCCTTTGGCGACGCGCTGCTGGCCAATATTGACGGGGAATATGACGCAGGTGCCGTGATCGCGGCCGAGACCCCCGCACAAGCCGCAATCGCGGGCCATATCGCAGCGGCGCGGGCATTGTCCGAAGGCGAGACCGACGCTGGGCTGGCCGCCCTTGAGGGCGTACAGAACAACGCTGAGGTTGAAGCGATCTACCGCGAGCTGGCCGCGTTCAAAGCGGCCCTTGCGCTGCCCATGGATGGCGACGCGCAGGCGCGCATAGGCGCGCTGGACGCCATCACCGGCCCGTTCCGGGTGCTGGCGCAGGAACAAAAAGCCATGGTGCTGATCGAGACCGGCGAACGCGACGCCGCCTCCGCCCTGCTGCGCGACCTGATCCAGGACGCGGAGGCCACGCCGGGCTTGCAACGGCGCGCCGCAGAGTTGAGTGTGGCCTTGGGGACTGATTTCGGTGATACTGCGCCTGACGAGACGCCGAGCGACGGCTAAGGATGGAACGAACGGGCCTGCGCCTGCGACCGCAAACACTGTTTTGCGCAACGCGGCCGGGCCTTGGGGAGGGCCGGGTTTTAGAAGGCCCGAGCTTGGGAAAAAGGGGCTGAGCGCAGTGAATATCTCTTTCAAGGCCTGTATGACGGGTGTGGCCCTGCTGGCGCTGAGCGCCTGTGGCGAGCGTGAGCTGATCCTTGACGGCGAACGCTTTGACGTACGCGCGCCTTTGCCGGGCTCGGATGCCGCGGTGGCCGCGGCCCCGGCGATTGCGCCTGAGACAGCCCGCGCCTTTGCCGCACCCGCGCCACGCAATTATGACAGCTGGACCCATCGCGGCGGCGCTGTCACCCGCAATGTCGAACACCCCGCGCTGGCGGCTGATCTTTCACCGCTCTTCAGCGTCGATATCGGCCAAGGAAACACTCGCCGTGCCCGGCTGACGGCCGACCCGGTCGTGGCGGGCAACCGCATCTTCACGCTTGATAGCGCCAGCCAGGTGACGGCGGTGGGCACCAACGGCCAAGTGCAATGGACCCGCAAGCTGGTGCCTGCCAGCGACAAGGACCGCGACGCCTCCGGCGGCGGTGTGGCCTTTGGCGAGAACACAATTTTTGCCGCGACCGGCTTTGGCGAGCTGTTTGCTCTGGACCCCGCGACGGGCGCCACCCGCTGGCGTCAGAAGCTGGACGCGCCAGTGACCTCCTCGCCGACCGTGTCTGAGGGCAAGGTTTATGTGATCACCCGCGACAGCCGCGCCTGGGCGCTGGATGTCAGCACAGGCCGGATCAAATGGCAGATCGCGGGCGCGCCAAGCGAGGCGACGCTTATGGGCGGCTCGGGGCCGGTGATGACGTCGCGCGTGGCGGTCTTGCCCTTTGGCTCGGGCGACATCGTGGCGGCGCTGAAAAATTCCGGGCTGCGGGTCTGGGGATCGGCTGTCGCAGGGCAGCGGCGCGGGCGGGCCTATGCCAATATCTCTGACATTTCCGGCGACCCGGTGGTCTATGACGGCGTGATTTATGCGGCCAATGCGGGCGGGCGGATCGTGGCGATCAAGCCCAGCTCAGGCGAGCGGATCTGGACCGCCAATGAGGGGGCCTATTCGCCGGTGTTGCCTGTGGGCGACTCGATCTTCATGATCTCCGATCAGGGCGAGTTGCTGCGGCTCGACCGCGCCACCGGCACCCGCATCTGGGGCGAACGTCTGCCCTATTTCGTGAACCGCCGGATCAAGCGGCGGAGCGCGGTCTACGCCCATTACGGGCCCGTTTTGGCGGGCGGGCGGCTGGTTGTGGCCTCTGACGATGGGCTGATCCGCAGCTATGACCCGGCCAGTGGCGCGCTGATTGGCACCACGCCGATCAACGGCGGGGCCGCGTCCAACCCTGCGATTGTGGGCGGCACCCTGTATGTGATCACCGGCAAGGGGCAACTCGCCGCTTTCCGTTGACCGCTTTTGCCTGTATGAGCCGCCTCTTGACCCATTGAGGCTTTACCCATGTCCTTCACCCTTGCCATCGTTGGCCGCCCGAATGTCGGCAAATCCACCTTGTTCAACCGTCTGGTGGGCAAGCGTCTGGCGCTGGTCGATGACCAACCCGGCGTCACGCGCGACCTGCGCGAAGGCGACGCGCGGCTGGGGGACCTGAAATTCACGGTGATCGACACGGCGGGCCTCGAAATGGCCACCGACGAGTCGTTGCAGGGCCGGATGCGGATGCTGACCGAACGCGCCGTGGGCATGGCTGATGCCTGCCTGTTTCTGGTCGATGCCCGCGACGGGGTGCTGCCTGCCGACGAGATTTTTGCCGACATCCTGCGCAAGCGAAACGCCCATGTGATCCTTGGCGCCAACAAGGCCGAGGGGCGCGCGGGCGAGGCGGGGATGATGGAGGCCTATGCGCTGGGGCTGGGCGAGCCCATCGGGCTGTCAGCTGAGCATGGCGAGGGGATGGCCGATCTGGCCGCCGCGCTGCGGCCACTGATTGAAGTGCAAGCCGCCGAGGCGGTTTCAGACGAGCCTGAGGTCGAGGTCTCGCTGGAGGAAGACGACGCGGAGGCACATGAATATATCGCGCCAAGTGCTTCTAAACCTTTGCAAATCGCCGTTGTGGGGCGGCCCAATGCGGGCAAGTCGACGCTGATCAACAAGATCATCGGCGAGGAGCGTTTGCTGACCGGGCCGGAGGCTGGGATCACGCGGGATGCGATCTCTGTGATGACGGATTGGAACGGGGTGCCGACGCGGATTTTCGACACCGCCGGAATGCGCAAGAAGGCCAAGGTGCAGGACAAGCTGGAAAAGCTCAGCGTCTCCGACGGGCTCAGGGCAGTGAAATTTGCCGAAGTGGTGGTGGTCTTGCTGGACGCGGATATCCCTTTTGAGCAGCAGGATTTGCGGATTGCCGATTTGGCCGAACGCGAAGGCCGCGCCGTGGTGGTGGCCGTGAACAAATGGGATTTGGAAGGCGAGAAGCAGGAGAAGCTGCGCGCTTTGAAGGAGCAGTTCACGCGGTTGCTGCCACAACTGAAAGGCGCGCCGCTGATAACCGTTTCGGCCCTGACCGGGCGCGGGCTGGAGCGGCTGAAAGAAGCTGTGCTGGAGGCCCATGAGGTGTGGAACCGGCGCGTGCCGACCTCGCAATTGAACCGCTGGCTGGTGGGGATGCTGGAACAGCACCCACCGCCCGCCCCGCAAGGCAAGCGCATCAAGCTGCGCTACATGACCCAAGCCAAGGCGCGGCCCCCCGGTTTCGTCGTGATGTGCTCGCATCCCGAGCTGCTGCCCGCAAGCTATTCGCGCTATCTTGTCAATGGGTTACGCGAGGACTTTGACATGCCCGGCACGCCGATCCGAATGTTCCTGCGTTCTCAGGCTGACGCGAACCCCTATAAGAACCGCAAGAAGCCGGGGCCGTCGAAGCTGCGCAAACATATTGGCAGCAACCCGAACCGCGGAGAATAAAGCGAGGAGAGTGACATGAGCTGGATCAAGACCATTGCCTATGCTGACGCGGATGCGCGGCTGAAGCCGCTTTATGACCGCGTCACGGGCCCTGACAACAATGTCGACAATATCATGATGGCGCATTCGCTGCGGCCGCATTCGATGGAGGGGCATATGCTTCTCTATAAGAACTGCATCCATCATGCGTCCAACACCGTGCCGAAATGGTATCTGGAAACCTTGGGCGTCTGGGTGAGCCTGCTGAACGGCTGTGACTATTGCGTGGAGCATCATTTTGCCGGGCTGCGGCGGTTGCTGGGCGATGACACCCATGCCGATGAGATACGCGGCGCGTTGGAGGCCAGAACCGTGACCGCCACGCCGTTGGAGGCGCGCCATCACGCGGGTCTGGTCTATGCCGAGAAGCTGACGCGCGACCCGGCGAGGATGGTTGAGGCGGATGTTGTGGCCTTGCGGGACGCGGGCTGGCCGGATGGTGAGATCCTCGAGATCAATCAGGTCGTGGCGTATTTTTCCTATGCCAACCGCACGGTTCTGGGGCTGGGCTGCTCTGTGACAGGCGATGTGCTGGGGCTATCGCCGAACAATTCGGATGATCCCGACGATTGGGGTCATTCCTAAGGAGCGCCTGCGGCGCGCTTTATGAGTTTGCTCTTTGAGGGGGTGTGACCCCCTCAGCCGCAAGGGCAAACTCCCTCAGAGTATTTTCGACCAAATGGAAACGGCTAGAATTCTTCGCTAGCCCCGTCATTCTGCCAAGGCTTCACGAGGTTGCCGAAGCGGGTGTAGCGGCCCTCGAAGCTGAGCTCGACCGTGCCGATAGGGCCGTGGCGTTGTTTGCCGATGACAACCTCGGCCTTGCCGTGCAGACGCTCCATTTCTTCTTGCCAGATGGCCATTTTTTCGAGGTCGTGATCCCCCGGTTTTTCGCGCTCTTTGTAATATTCCTCGCGGTAGACAAACATCACCACATCGGCGTCCTGCTCAATTGAGCCGGATTCGCGCAGGTCGGAGAGTTGCGGGCGTTTGTCTTCGCGGTTTTCCACCTGGCGCGACAGCTGCGACAGCGCGATGACGGGAATGTCGAGCTCTTTGGCGATGGCTTTCAGGCCTTGGGTGATTTCCGAGACCTCGTTGACGCGGCTGTCTTTAGCTGTCGCGGGGCGCACCAGTTGCAGGTAGTCAACGATGATGACGTCGAGCCCATGGGTGCGTTTGAGACGCCGCGCGCGGGCGGCCAATTGGCTAATGGGAAGCGCGGGCGTGTCGTCGATATAGAGCGGGCAAGTTTCCAGCGATTTGGCGGCTTCCACGAAGCGGCGGAACTCAACTTCCGTCATGTCGCCTTTGCGGATTTGCTCCGACGGGACCTCGGCGGCCTCTGACAAGACGCGGGCGGCGAGCTGTTCGGCGCTCATCTCAAGGGAGAAAAAGCCGACAGACCCACCCTCGATGGCGCCTTCCGAGCCGTCATCGGTGAGGCCTTTTTTGTAGGCTTTGGCGATGTTGAAGGCGATGTTTGTCGCCAGCGAGGTTTTCCCCATGGAGGGGCGGCCTGCGAGGATCAGCAAATCCGAGCGGTGCAGCCCGCCGAGCTTCTTGTCCATGTCGATGAGCCCGGTGGAGAGCCCCGCCATGCCGCCTTCGCGCATATAGGCCGCGTTGGCCACTTGAACTGCGTCCGTTACTGCCTTGAGAAAGCTTTGAAATCCGCTCTCAGACTTGCCTTCCTCGCCCAGCTTGTAGAGCCGCTGCTCGGCATCGACGATCTGGCTTTTGGGATCGCTTTCCGTGTCGACCGTATGGGCGCGGGCGGCGATTTCCTCGCCCAGATCAATCAGCTCGCGGCGGATGGCGAGGTCATAGACCATCTGGGCGTAATCGCGGGCTGCAAAGGACGAAATCGAAGCGCCCTGCAAGCGCACCAGATAGGCGGGGCCGCCAAGCTCTTTGAGGCCCTCATCGTCCTCGAAATAGGGTTTCAGCGTGACCGGGGAGACCAGCAGGTTCTTGTGGATACGTGCGGCGGCGGTCTCGAAAATACGCCGATGGACGGGATCGAAGAAATGCTCAGGCGACACGATTGAGGCGACGCGGTCCATGATGTCGTTATTGGTCAGGATCGCGCCCAAAAGCTGCTGCTCTGCCTCAATATTATGGGGCAGCGCGGTCATGGCCGCTGTTTCCGTGGCGCTCGCCGGCTCGCCCTGCATGTTGCTCATGTCATTCATCTGCCCAACCCTTTTTCTTGTGTTTTATGCCCCGGTGGGACTGGTCTGACGTATCCGGGGGGCGCAATCAATCTGGATAAGCTGTGGATCGATTGGGTGTTATTCAGAAGGCTATCATGCGGTTGCGGAGGGCCTGAGGTCAATATCTGGTAGCGCGCCCGAATATTGCGTGGCAGGGGCGCGGGTTATCCCCGTGGGGGGATGTTCGGAAAGGGAAACGCGAGGGGTGAGCCTCGCGAATCGTCAGCCTGGATGGGCGGCCACCCAAGCCTCTTGCCAGTCGCGCGGGGCTTTGAGGAAGCGTTCGACCTCCGTCAGCGTGTCTGCGGAGAAGGCTTCGCGTTCGCGGGCAACGGCGAGCACGTCCCACCATGTGCACAGGTGATGCAGGGTGACGCCGTGATCGGCGAGGCGGGAGATCGTCTCTGGGAAGATGTCATAATAGAAGATGACAGCCGTGTGCCCGCAAGTGGCGCCGGTCTCGCGGATGGCGTCCACAAAAGACAGTTTCGAGCCGCCATCTGTGGTCATGTCCTCGACGAGCAGCGCGTTCTGGCCATCTGTCATGACGCCTTCGATGCGGGCGTTTTTGCCGTAGCCTTTGGGCTTCTTGCGCACATAGGTCATCGGCAGGGCCATGCGTTCGGCCACGAGGGCCGCGAAAGGGATGCCTGCGGTCTCGCCGCCGGCGATATTGTCAAAGGCTTCAAAGCCCGCGTCGCGCAGGATGGTGACGGTCAGAAAATCCATCAGCGTCGCGCGGATGCGCGGGTAGGAGATCAGCTTGCGGCAATCGACATAGCTGGGTGAGGGCAGGCCGGAGGCCAACGTGAAGGGTGTGTCGGTGTTGAAATTGACCGCGCCGATTTCAAGCAGCATGCCTGCGGAAAGGCGGGCGATCTCGTCTTTGCTGGGGTAGCTTGAGGGGATCATGTCTGGGGTCCTTTTTGGCGAAGTGTGGGAGCCTCCGGCGGGAGCATTTTTGAAGCAATGATAGGGGTTACGTCACGCGCCAATGCAGCGGCATCTGCGGGTCAAACACGGTGACGGGCCCCGCTTTGGTGTCGATTTTGGCGGGGTAATGAACAGCGTCGCCTTTGGTGAGGGTGATTTCTTCCTCGTTGGGTTTTAGGCCGTAAAAGGCGGGGCCGTTGAGGGAGGTGAAGGCCTCCAGCTTGTCCAGCGCACCTTCCTGCTCGAACACTTCGGCGAGGATGGAGAGCGTGTTGGTGGCGGTGAAACAGCCCGCGCAGCCGCAGGCATGTTCTTTCAGATCATCCGTATGCGGTGCGCTGTCAGTGCCGAGGAAGAACGTCGGATCGCCAGAGGTGGCGGCGCGGCGCAAAGCCAGGCGGTGGGTTTCGCGTTTGGCCACAGGCAGGCAGTAGTAATGCGGCTTGATGCCGCCCGCCAGAATGTGGTTGCGGTTGATCACCAGATGATGGGTCGTGATCGTGGCGGCGGTGTTGGCATGACTTTGCGCATAGTCGGCCCCCTGGCTGGTGGTGATATGCTCCATGATGATCTTCAGCTCAGGGTAATCGCGCCGGATCGGGTCGAGGATGCGGTCGATGAAGACGGCCTCGCGGTCGAAAATGTCGATCTCTGGATCGGTGACTTCGCCATGGACGCAAAGCGGCAGGCCGATCTGGGCCATGGTGTCCAGCTGGCGGCGGATTTTGGTGAAATCGGCGACGCCGGAGGCGGAGTTGGTGGTGGCGCCTGCGGGGTAGAGTTTCACCGCCGAGATTAGCCCGATCTCATGTGCGGCGCGCAGATCTTTGATGTCGGTTTCTTCGGTCAGGTAGAGGGTCATCAGCGGCTGGAAATCGGAATTGTCCGGTTTGGCGGCCATAATGCGGTCGCGGTATTCGGCGGCGTCGCGCGCGGTCACAATCGGCGGGATCAGGTTCGGCATGATGATGGCGCGGGCAAAATGGCGCGCGGTTTCGGGCAGCACGGCATGCAGCATGTCGCCGTCGCGCAGATGCAGATGCCAGTCATCGGGGCGGCGGATGGTGAGCGTGGTCATGATGGAGGCCTCCCTGGGCGCGTACGGTCGGGCATGGTGTAGCCAATTCGCAAGCCGGGGGCCAGCGCGATTGGGGGCGGGCTGAAACTTGCCGGTCGCATGGCGGGCAGGCGGCTTTCGCTGCCCTTTTGCACCGCGCTGCCCTAGGCTGGATGAAAACAGAAATGAGGGCGATATGAAGCAGGTCTTGATGGTGATGAGCGTTGCGTTGCTGGGGGCCTGTACGCCGCCCGCAGTGGCGGTGCAAACCGTGCGTGAAGCGGGGCCGGGCGATGTGGCGGCCTGCCAGAACCTGGGCCGGGTCACGGGTGTGCCTGCGGTGTTTGGACCGCTGGCCGGGATCGGGTTGAAAGACGCGCGCAATGCGGCGAAACGCACGGCGTTGGAGCAGGGGGCCAACACGGTTGTCTTCGACGCGGTGGCACCGGGTGAGCCGCAGTTTGAGGTAAGCGGAACGGCGTATCGCTGCTGAGCGCTTATGATTTTGCGACATTTTGAGGGCTGATCCGTTGGCAATTCCGGCCAGATCAGCGCTTTGACAACATTCAGGCGGTTTTCAGCGATTTGCGGTATTTCTTGAAAGCGGCGGCAAAACGCGTGCGCCGCTCTGTCTGGCCGCGGGCCTCCAGATAGCCTTCGATGGTTTTGCGGTAGAGGTAGATGCCCTTGCGGGCACGGATGGTTTTGTAGAATTCCGGCTCGGTCAGCGTGCCGGTGATGCCGCCTTCCATCACCGATTTCAGCGCGTCCATCCGGTTGAGCACCAGCGCGGATTTATGGCCCAGCCCGAAGCCTTTGAGATGGATCAGATTACCGCCTGAGAGACGCGCGACATGGGCACGGTCGCCTGCGTGAAACGGGTCATAGACCAGATAGATTTTGGAGGCGGTGGCCGTGTGCTCTGCGGCGTCCGAATAGGGCAGGGACCAGTCCGCGGCGCGGCCTTTGGCGAAGCGTTTTTCCCACGGGACCTTCGCCTCATCAAGCGAGGTTTGTGGGCTGAAGGCCACCACGGTGGCCCCCGGTGAGAGGCTGGAAAAACTGACGGCCCCGAAGGCCCCCATGGAGGTGCCGACAAAGGAGACGGCCTCGAAGCGCTTGAAAAAGCCCGCGTCGCGCAGCCCGTCGAGATGGGCGATCAGGTCGGCATTTCGAAACCAAGTGGAGCTTTGCGCGTAGACGCCAAGCTGGCTGTAGCCGCGATCCGCGCAAAACTTTTGCGCCCATGGCTCGCGGGCGGTGTTGGGGTTTCCGGCCTGGCTGAGATTGTCGAAACTGACGACCAGCTGCGCGCGGGAGCGCTCCACAAAGGAGCAGCTGTAATCGTCGAATTTGTGGAACCAGCCATTGCTTGAGCCTGCGGGGTAGATCTCGCAATACCATGTGGGCAGGACCGGGGCCTCTTCCTCGGGCTTTGGCTCTGGCTCGGGTGAAACAGGCTCTTCGGCGGAGGTTTCGGTCTGCTGGGCGTGGCGCGCTTGCAGGGTGCCGATGGCTTTCAGGATCGCCTCCATCGCGCTCGCGCGGTCTTTGAGCTGTTGGGCGCGTTCCTCGGACGCGCTCTCCTCGGAGGTGTCGATATCGTCATAGGCGAAGAAAGCGGCGTCCTCGGGCAGGTAGGTTTTGACCAGTTTTTCGGTCTCAGGTGCCATGTCCTGCATCAACTGGTGGCGCTGGGCGCCGGAAAACACGTCGCGGGAGCGGATAGTGCCGGGATGCTGCAACGCGATCAGCTCGCGGATGACCTGCCGGGTGCGAAACTCGGTGACCTCGCCCATGATGGCCAGAGCCTCCGACATCTCGGCGGAGAAGGTCTTGTTGGCGAACCCCTCGTCGCGGTCCAGATCCTCCGGCAGATCGAGGCCCAGCTGGTCGGTGAAATCCTGCACCATGTCGCCGCCTGCCAAGTGGGTCGGGCTGAACGGGCGCAGCACCACATTTTCGGGGCCAAGCACCTGCCCATAGCCATCGATCACGTCCCAATAGCGGATCAGCTTGGGGGCCTTGGCCAGAAACGCGTCGCGGTCCGGCGGGATACGGCCGTTTTTCAGGAATTGTTTGTAGAGCGCCTCAAGATAGGCGTCCTGACGGCGCAGATAGCAGATCAGCTTGGTGCGCCCGCGCATGGCAGCCGGGATGGTGGCGGTGAGTTTGCGGGCGACATGCGGGTTAAAGAGCATCTCGGAGGACAGCACATGCTGGGCATCGGGCTGGGCATCGGCCTCCGCCAAAATGGCGTCAAAAAGCGGGCCGGTGGTGCCGATCCTTGCATTGGCGGCGATCTCGTTATGGGCGACATGGCTGCGCCCGGCCTGCATGTAGTTGAGCCCGGCCTCATTGCGCAACCGGTCCTCGTTGACCTGCAGGAACTGTTGCAGCGAGGTGGTGCCGGTCTTGGGCGAGCCTATATGGAGCCAGATCGTGCCTGTCATAAATCCACGCCCATATCTTCGCCGGGGGGCGTCAGCCCGCGCTTGCGCAGCAGCTTGTCGGCAGCGTTTTTCTTGCGGCGAAACACCGGCGCGCGGCCCATGGCGAGCGTGTGATTGGCCACGATGGCGACGCGCAGCGGGTGCTTGGTTTCGTTGATGCGCTGCATCAGCTCCCGCAGATAGCGTTTGAAGCCCCGCCGGGCGCGCAGCAGCTTGTAGAACCCGTGCCGGTCCAGCGTGCCGTCAACGCATCCCGTGACCACCTGTTTCAGGATGCCCATCTTCACGAAGCCAGAGGCGATGCGGTGGCCCTGAAAGCGGCATTTGAACTTGATAACATTGGGGTTTTGAAAGAGGGCCGCATGCATCGCGTCTGGCGGCTCCAACGGGTCGTAGAAGATGTAGACTTTTTCGGCCTTGGCCGACATCTCCGGCGCGTAGCCATATTGCGAGGTGAAATCGCGCGACCAGACCAGTTGATAGCGCCGCTCCCATGAGCACAGGTCCCGGTCGAGCGAGGCCTGCGGGCTGATCGCGACCACTGTGGCGCCGGGGCAGGCGGCGGAAAACGCGCAGGCCGCGTAGCCGCCCATGGAGGCGCCGTAAAACACCACGCGGTCGAATTGTGCGAAAAACCCCTCGTCGCGCAGGCGGTTGAAGAAGGCGTAGACGTCCTCATGGCGATACCATGTCCAGCCATGCGCCATCATGCCGAGGATCGACCAGCCCTGTTTTTGCACGAAATCAAAGCCCCAAGGCAGGCGGTTGCCGTCCTCATAGACATGGTCGAGATTTTCAAAGGAAATGATCAGCGTCTTACCGGATTTGACGAATAAAGCGGTGTGCTCGTCGCCGATCTCCTCATAGAACCCGTGTGTGTCGCCAAGCGCGCGCAGCGCAGCACCCCATGCGTCGCGGGTCAGCTCTTGCTCGGTGAAAGAGAGGTCCAGCGGGGCCGTCATGCGGCAGGCGCCTCAGTGGCGGCCAGCAATTCGCGGCTCATTTCAGTGTCGCGTAGCTTGGCGATGGAATTCGTGTGCCAGCGCACCGCGCGGCGGTGCAGGCGGCTGAGTTTTGGGTCTTCCATCAACTGCGCATGGATCACGCGGGCGGCGGGCAGGAGGGGTTGAATGGTCTCGTCCAGCTCCTCGTTGCGGTTCATCTGGTGCCAATAGGTGGCCCCCATCGTGCCATCCGTGTTGACCCGCGTGCCGGCCCGGCCCCGCACGCTTTTCATCAGATAGGTCTCCCGGTTGCGCAGCGCGTAATGGTTCAGCTGGCCCAGTTCATAGCCGATGGTGCCGCGTTTCATACGCCAACCTTGGGCATAATAGGCCTCCGGCATCTCCTCCCCGGAGCCGTTGACCCAGCCCAGCGCTTTCCAGTCATCACCCGGCACAATTTTGGGCCGATGCGCGCCTGTGACGGTGACGGCATCTGTGCGATGAATGCTTTTCATCCCCCAAGCCTGCGCCGGTTTGGGGCAATGCAGCGGGGCCGCGTGGCGCAGGTCTTCGGTCAGGAACACGTCGCGATATGTCATGCGGTCGCCCACTCCGAACAGCCGCCATGTCAGGGAGATGCACTTGGCCTTGGGCACAGCAGAGGTCAGCGCGCGGATGGAGCGGTCGCCCACATGGATATTGATGAACTCATCCGTGTCGATCACCGCCACCCAATCGGCCTCCTGATAGGCCTGCTGGCGCGGCGCTTTGCGAAAGGCGCGCACCTGATGGGAGGGGCGCTGTCCGGGGCGATGCGTGTTGTCCACATGGGTGACATGCCCCAGCTCTTGCAACCGGGTCAGGATCGGCACGGTGGGGTCGTCGCAATCATTGGTGAAGACCAGAAAATGGTCGAACCCGATGGACAGATGGTAGGCGACCCATTCCAAGATGAACGGGCCCTCGTTTTTCATGCAGGTCAGGACCAGATACCGCTCCGACATGCGGCTACCGTTTATGGACCACAAGCACCTGATCGCGCTTGTTTTTGTTGAAATGCGCCTGAAAGACGAAACAGCCGGAGATATCTATGCGCAGGGCGTTGATCTCCTCGCTGAGCGCGGGGTCGGGATGGTCGAAGAACCCCTTCTTCAGATAGCTTTGAAACAGATCGGCGGTCTTCGGAAAGCCGTCGCGCTCCATCTTTTCGGGCTGCCAGCGCAGGTCTTCGATGACGTAAAGCCCGCCGGAAGCCAGCTTGGGGAACAGCTCCAGAAAGCCAAATTGCTGGTGGTGGCTGGCATGCGACGCGTCGTCGATGATGATGTCGAGCTTGCCCATATCAGCGGCGGCGGCGCGGATATTCTCGCGCTTATCCATGTCGCATTGCACGAAGCGGAACCGGTCCTCCTTGAACCAGCTGAAATCGGAGACGTCGAGCCCGATGATCTGGGCCTTTTCGAAATATTCCAGCCAGATGCGCACGGACGGCGCGTCAGTGGTTTCGCGCGAGGCGTCCTTGCCATGCTCCGGCCCGCCGATTTGCAGCCCCATCTCCAGAAGCGTGATCGCCCGTTTGCGAAAGGGCTGGAAGAGCATGTTGTAAAGCTCCGTGTAGCGGTGCTTGGTGGAGCCTTTGTCGGAGCCGTATTTGTCGGCCAAATCCGTCAGGTTCACCTGCCCGCGCCCGTATCTGTCCACTGCTTGGACGCGCGGAGGCGTGGGAATCTCAGCCTTTGGTGCCTGAACCTTCGGCGCTTTCGCAGCCTTGACGGCAGCACCTTTCTTGGCCGCCTCGTTCTTCTTGGCGGCCTCTTCCTCTCGCGGGACATAGTCGGGCATCGGCGCGTCGGCTGGGTTGATCTTATGCTTCTTGATCAGACGATCCAGCAAGCTGCCTGTGGGCGGCAAGCCGTCCTCATGGGTCATCAAACGGCGGCGCATGCGGCGGCCATAGAAATGGATCGAGTAGGTGTTGTCCGTCACATTGCGCGAGATGTCCAAGCCGGGGCGCAGCATCATCAGGCGGCGTTTGAAATGGAACGGGTAGAGCCCCTCCGGCGGCAAGGCATAGCGCGCCTCACCTGTCTTCTTCAGAAAATGCGTGATCGCATGCGGCCCCCAGACGCCCCAGGGCTGCTCGCCTGCATGTAGCGGCGTGCCAGCCTCCTTGGCAGCTTCCAATTCGGCCCGGTACTCTTTCCCGTACCATTCAGGGATAGCATATTCGTCGCTTGTATAGTCCAGCAAAGCGGCCAGCGTTTCACTGTCCTGCGGCAGACCCAGCACGCCGCCATTGATATGGGTCGCAGATTCCCAGCCGTAGAAATGTCCGTTCGGCGTCTTGAACCGTTTGACGCAATAGGCGTCCGTATCGGCCCAGATGATATCGTCGTGCTTTTCCAAAAGCTTGTAGCGCCATAGATCTGAATGCAGCGCGGGCGAGCCGGTGCGTTCATGGGTCAGAAAGGTCTTTTGCGGCAGAATGTCATTGGCATCGCACACCTCGATCCCCTCGGGGATGTTGCCGACCTCGCCATAGGTATACATCTTCACATGATGGCCCGCATCGCGGAAAGAAACGGCGCAAAGCTGCTCCAGATAAGTCAGGTCGCCGTCTATCCACAGCTGCGCGATTGCGTAGTCTTTGCTCACGATGTGCCCCGCGATTGAGCGGGTTTGCCCCGCCTTGTTGGTTATGCTTGTTTCGATTCTCGCAAAGGGCAGGGTAAAACGCAAGGAAAAGGTGATTCGGCCCCGCGCCGGATTGCCTGCAAAAAAGAGGTGCCAAACCCTGGCCCAGAGCAGCCCCATATCGGTGACTTTGGTCACCACGATGCGCAACGAGGGCGCGCATCTGTTGGAATGGATCGCCCATCACCGCGCCGCCGGGGTGGACGGGTTTCTGGTCTATGTGAACGATTGCGAGGACGGCACGGAGGCGCTGCTGAGCCTGTTGCCGGGAGTTCAGGTTGTAGCCCTGCCGGAGGGCAAGAAGCCGCCGCAATGGCGCGCGCTGAAAGCCGCGTGGGATCATCCTATGGTGGCACAAGCGGACTGGGTTGCCTGCATGGATTGCGACGAGTTTATCAATCTTGACAATGGCTTGCGCGGCGTTCCTGATCTGATCGAGGCCGCAGGCGGTGACGCGATTATGCTGCCATGGCGGCTCTTTGGGCATAATGGGCAAAGCGCGCTGTCCGATGCGCCCACCACCCAGCGCTTCACCCGCTGCGCCGCACCCGACATGCTCTATCCAGCACTTGGCAGCTATTTCAAAACGCTCTTTCGCCGCGCGGGACCGTTCCGCCAATTCGGCGTCCACCGGCCCAAACAGAAAAACGCGGACCGGCACGGGCTGCCTGACTGGCGCGACGGGTCGGGGCGCGAGGTGCAGGGCAGATTGCCCGCCGATGACAGCCAAATCCTGCATTGGGGCGCGCCGATTGCGCGCGATCTGGTGCAGCTGAACCACTATTCGCTGCGCTCGGCGGCGGACTTCCTGATCAAGCAGGAGCGCGGCCTGCCCAACCACCAATCCAAACGCATCGACCTGACCTATTGGGTGGAGCGGAATTTTAACCATGTCGAGGATGCCTCGATTGCTGCCATGGCGGCAGGCACAGAGAAAGTGCTGGCGGAGTTCATGGGCCTGGACGGCGTGGCGCAAGCGCAAGCGGCCTGCCGCGACTGGCACCGTGCGCGGTTCGACGCGCTTTTGGCCACGCCCGAAGGGTTGAAGCTCTACGGCCGCCTGCTGCTGGCAGATGGCAGCGCGGCCTTGCCCAAGGAGGCGGCGTTGGCACTGGTCGAGGCTTACGGGAAGGTCCATGCAGGTGGCTGATATCTATCTGCACAGATCGTTGAATATCACCCAAAATCAGGGGGTTACGGTGCTTGATTGCATCGGAAAGCGCGACGCTCTGGGCGGTATGGGGCTGCGGGTCTTCTGCGCCATTGGCACGGATGGCGCAATGTTTGACCCCGCGCCGTGCGCGGGCTGCGCGGTCTTGAGCGAGGCGCGGGTGATCAATGGCGGGGTGATGCTCAGCGGCATGGTGGAGGAGGCCTCAAGCGAGCTGCGCATCGCGCTGCGGGACGGCGAACTGAGCTTGCCAGTGCAGGCCCCGGAAACGGAGCTGTTTGAAGGGCTCAACACTTGCATCGCAGAGCGTAACGGCGAGCCGCCAGAAGTGATCGAGGACTGGCTGCGCTACCATGTTGAGAGGTTCGGGTTGCAAGCTGTGCTGCTTATTGATCGGGATAAGCCAAGCAAGAACAAAGAGATACAGCGCAACCTTAAAGCGATATCCAAGCGGGTTGGGTTGACCCGTCTGGTCCATGTCACCAGCGCCGTGCCTTTGGGAAACGCGGTGGCGCCACCCGCGTCTCATCCGTTCAACGCACCCGATGCGCCGGGCAAGGACCGCATGGGCACGCCGAAAGGCGACGCTTGGACGGCTCCTTTGGCTGAATTGCAGCTCTATGAATGGGCGCGGTGGCGGTTCCTTGAGCGCGCCCGCGCGGTGATGAACCTTGATCTGGGCGATCTTCTCAAACATGGCGAGGACCCGTTCGAGCAGGTCCAGAGCGCCTCTGCGGGCGCGATCCAACTGCTGGGCCAGCGGGTCTATCCGTGGCGGGTGCGCGCGGGGCAGGCGCCACGGTTTGGCGACCATATTTGCCGTCAGTTCGACAACCCAAGGGCCAACCGCCGCTGGTGCCTTGTCCCGCAGAGGCTGGAGCCGGAGCAAACATGGCGGCTGGTCCGCGTGGGCGACGCGGCCCCCGAGCCGCGTGATCAGGCCGGGTTTTTCCGGGCCATGGGCATTCGCCACCCGGACAGCACGGCGGCGGAGATCGTGCCAAAAACCTCGCTGATCGAGGACCCGGAATTGGTAAAAATGGCGCAGGAGGTCTGGTCCCACAAGCCGGTGCGCGCGCCCGAAAGCAAAATGCAAAAGGCCCCGAAGGCGGCCGATCAGGCGGGCCGCACCCTGATCGTGACCTGCATGAAAAACGAGGGGCCGTTCATCCTCGAATGGATCGCCTATCACCGCGCCATCGGGGTGGATGATTTTCTGATCTACACCAATGATTGCGACGACGGCACGGATGCGATGCTGGACCTTTTGATGGAGCGGGGCCTCGTGCAGCGCCGCGACAACAGGTTCCACGGCACCGGCGTGAAGCCGCAACACTGGGCGTTGGCGGCGTCTGATAAGGAAGATTTGGTCCGCGACGCGGGCTGGATCATCTCGATGGATGTGGACGAGTTCATCAACATCCATGTCGGCGCGGGGCGGCTGCAGGACCTCTATAAGGCGGTGGGCGAGGCCAACATGATCTCGCTGACATGGCGGCTTTTTGGCAACGCGGATGTGCACGGGTTTGATGACCGCTTCCTGACCGACCAATTCACCCGCTGCGCGCCTGAGCTGATCCGCAAACCGCATCAAGCCTGGGGGTTCAAGACGCTGTTCCGCAACCTCGGGATCTACAAAAAAATGGGGGTCCATCGCCCCAAGGGGCTCAAGCCCGACCTGTGGGACAAGATCGCTTGGGTGAACGGCTCGGGCGTGCCCATGCCGCAAAAGCTGATCCGCAACGGGTGGCGGTCGACCACGGACAGCTACGGCTACGATCTGGTGACGCTGAACCACTACGCCGTGCGCTCTGCTGAGAGCTTTCTGGTCAAGCGCGACCGGGGGCGGGTCAACCATGTGGCGCGCGATCAGGGGCTGAATTACTGGTTCAGGATGAACAATAACGAGGAGGAAGACCGCTCCATTTTGGACAAGCGCGCGCTGCTTACGGCAGAGTTAGACGCGCTCATGGCCGATGCTGAGATCGCGGCGGCCCACAACGCCTGCGTCGCCGCCCACCGGGCCAAGATCACGGAGCTGCGCGACACGCCAAGCTATGCGGCCTTTTATAAGGACCTCACCAGCACCCGCATGCAGCGGCTCGCCCGCATGCACCGCCATTTCGGCGCGAATGTGTTTCTGACGGGCCCGCAGGTTGTGCCCGACGAGATCGCCTTCCAAGACGACCTGCCGGGAGATTTCTTCTTCACCGTGGAGCGGGACAAACCCGGCAAGTGATCCCTAGAAGAACGCCTGCAACCCAGTGATGGCGCGGCCCAAGATCAACGCATGCACGTCATGGGTGCCCTCATAGGTGTTGACCGTTTCAAGGTTGAGCATGTGACGCATCACCTGAAACTCCTCCGAGATGCCGTTGCCGCCATGCATGTCACGTGCGTGGCGCGCGATCTCAAGCGCCTTGCCGCAATTGTTGCGCTTCATCAGGGAGATCATCTCAGGCGCCGCGCGCCCCTCGTCGATCAACCGGCCCAGGCGCAGGGAGCCTTGCAGCCCCAACGTGATCTCTGTGGCCATGTCCGCCAGCTTCTTCTGGAACAGCTGGGTCTGGGCGAGTGGTTTGTTAAATTGCTTGCGGTCCAGGCCGTATTGGCGCGAGGCGTGCCAGCAAAACTCGGCAGCCCCCATGACGCCCCAACTGATCCCGTAGCGCGCGCGGTTCAGGCAACCAAACGGGCCCTTCAGGCCTTCGACATTGGGCAACAGCGCGTCGGGTCCAACCTCGACGCCCTCCATGACGATCTCGCCTGTGGTGGAGGCCCGCAAGGACAGCTTGCCGCCGATCTTTGGCGCGGAGAGGCCTTTCATGCCTTTTTCCAGCACAAAGCCGCGAATCTTGCCGCCATGTGCCTCGGACTTGGCCCAGACCACAAAGACATCAGCGAAGGGTGCGTTGGAAATCCACATTTTGGAGCCGGAAATCACGTAGCCGTCGCCCTTTTGCTTGGCCACGGTCTTCATGCCCGCCGGGTCAGAGCCCGCATCCGGCTCGGTCAGCCCGAAACAGCCGATGAATGCGCCGGAGGCCAGCTTGGGCAGGTATTTCTTGCGCTGCTCTTCGGAGCCGTAAGCGTAGATCGGGTACATCACCAATGAGCTTTGCACGCTCATCATCGAGCGATAGCCGCTGTCGACGCGCTCAATCTCGCGCGCGACCAGCCCGTAGGTGACGTAATTCGCGCCCAGCCCGCCATATTCCTCGGGCACGGTCAGGCCCAGCAAACCTGCTTCGCCCATTTTGCGGAAGATCGCGGGATCGGCGGTTTCCTCGCGATAGGCGTCGATCACCTTGGGGGCCAGCTCGGTTTTGGCAAAGCTGCTGGCCGCGTCGCGCAGCATACGCTCGTCCTCGGACAGCTGGTCTTCAAGGCGGAACGCGTCCTGCCAGTCAAAGGGCCCCATATCCGGCGCGTCCTTGGCGGTGATCTTGGTGCTGATATTCATCGCGATGCTCCCTGAGATGTGACCTCGTTTCTACGCCGCCCTCCACGCAGAGGCAATCGCTTGGCTTGACGTCGCCGCGCATCGGTGCAGCTATGGGGAACCCGGAGGACCCTATGATCGCAATGCCCAGCTCAATCGACGACACCCAGACGCTTTTGGCGGGGCAGGATTACGTCTGTGGCCGGTCGCTGGCCACGGTGGTGTTTCTGGCCCTCAAGCTGGGCCGCCCGCTGTTTCTGGAAGGCGAGGCGGGGACCGGCAAAACCGAGATCGCCAAGGCGCTGGCCGCAGGGTTGGGGCGTCGGTTGATCCGGCTGCAATGCTATGAGGGGCTGGACGCGTCCTCGGCGGTCTATGAATGGAACTTTCCGGCGCAGATGGTGGCGATCCGCGCCGCCGAAGCCTCAGGCGGGGCGGATAAAGCAGCCCTGCAGGCAGAGCTGTTCTCAGACGATTACCTCACCGCACGGCCCTTGCTGGAGGCGATGCAACCCCAAGAGGGTGGCCCGCCCGTGCTCTTGATTGACGAGTTGGACCGCACTGACGAGCCGTTCGAGGCATTTCTGTTGGAGGCGCTCAGCGATTTTCAGGTCACCATTCCCGAGATCGGCACGATCAAAGCCGCCGAGCCGCCGATTGTGATCGTCACCTCAAACCGCACCCGCGAGGTGCATGACGCGCTGAAACGCCGCTGCCTGTATCACTGGGTCGACTATCCTGACTTCGACCGCGAGCTTGAGATCCTCAGCGCCCGCGCGCCCGAAGCCCAGGAGGCGCTGAGCCGCCAGATCGTAGCCTTTGTACAGAAATTGCGCACCGAAGATCTGTTCAAGAAACCCGGCGTCGCTGAAACCATCGACTGGGCGAAATGCCTGCTGGCGCTTGACGCGCTGACCATGTCGCCCGAGGTGATCGCCGACACGCTGGGCGCGATCCTTAAATATCAAGACGACATCCAGAAAATCCAAGGCTCTGAAGCCAAACGCATCCTCGACGAGGTCCGCGCCGAGCTCACCCCCGCATGACCGCACCTCTCCCCCGTGATAGCCTCGCGTCTATCACTGCTTCAAAAATACTCCGGGGGTTTGGGGGCAGCGCCCCCATAACACTGAGCCGTGGCTGAACATCTCCCCCTTGATATTCCCGAAGATGGCAAGCTGGCCCATAACATCATCTGGTTCGCGCGCGCCCTGCGCGCTGCGGGCATTCCCGTGGGCCCCTCCCGCGTGCTTGATGCCATCCGCGCGGTGGAAGTAGCGGGCTTTTCGCAGAAGCATGATTTCTACCATATCTTGCAGGCCGTGTTCGTCTCCCGCGCGGAGCATCGCGTGGTCTTTGCCCAGATTTTCCGCCTGTTCTGGCGAGACCCGCGCTATCTGGAGCATATGATTGCCGCGCTGACCCCGGCGATCCGGGGCGTGCAGGAAGAGCGCCGCGCCAAACCGGCTGAAAAACGCGCCGCAGAGGCCCTGCTGGAAGGTGCAAACCAAAATGTCGAGCAGCCCGAGCATGACGAGGACGGCAATGAGATCGAGATCGACGCCTCGCGCACCATGTCGGGCGAAGAACGTCTGCGCAGCCTCGATTTCGAGCAGATGAGCAACGCAGAGATGGCGCAGGCCAAGCGGATGCTGGCGCGGCTCAGCCTGCCGGTGAAACCGCTGAGCTCGCGGCGGCTGCAGGCAAAACCGCAGGGCAATGTGATCGACCTGCGCGCCACGCTGCGCCGCGCCATGCGCGAGGGCGGCGAGATGCGCGCGCTGTCGCTGAAAGCCCAGCGGCAACGCTGGCCCAATCTGGTGGCGCTGTGCGACATTTCCGGCTCGATGAGCCATTATTCCCGCGCCATGCTGCATTTCCTGCACGCCGTCAGCAGCCAGAAAGGCGCGGGATGGGCCAAAGTGCATGCCTTCACCTTTGGCACGCGGCTCACGAATATCACCCGCCATTTGCGCGCCAGAGATGTGGATGCGGCCCTTGCCGCTGCTGGCGCGGAGGCCCAGGATTGGGAGGGGGGCACGCGCATTGGCGCATGCCTGCACGCATTCAATCGCGACTGGTCGCGCCGCGTCATGGGGCAGGGCGCTGTGGTGCTGCTGATCACCGACGGGCTGGACCGCGACGATCCGGAGGCTCTGGCCCGCGAAATGGAGCGGCTGCATCTGTCGGCGCGGCAGGTGATCTGGCTCAACCCGCTGCTCCGCTGGGACGGTTTTGCCCCCAAAGCGCGCGGCATCGCGGCGATGCTGCCCCATGTCGACAGTTTCCGTGCGGGTCATAGCGTGGCCTCGCTGGAGGGGCTTGCGCAGGCACTCTCACGCCCGGATGATGCTGGCGAGAAGCAGCGGCTGATACGGCTGATCACGTGAAGCCGCAGGAAACGGGTCGCAAGGGACGGGCGACCATTGGCATGTAATGGGCATAGCGAAAACAGGAGCTCTGATCATGAAAGCCATCCCCTACGATCTTGAATTCATCGCCTCAGTCCGCGCAGGCGGCCCGGACGCAAACGGCCAACCCGCAGAACGCGCCATCTCGGACGGGAAGGGGAAACCTTGCCGCTGCTGCCTGAATACCGTCCCCGCGGGCGAAGAGATGCTGATCCTGTCGGCGAGACCCTTTCCAAAGCCGCAGCCCTACGCCGAACAAGGCCCGATTTTCTTCTGCGCGAAAGACTGCACGCCGTGGAATGGTGTGGGCCTTCCGCCCATTCTTGAGACCTCGACTCACTATCTTCTCAAGGCTTACAGCGAGGATGACCGCATCATATATGGGACGGGACAGATCACCCCAAAGACCGAGGTTGAGCCTTATGCAAACACGCTGTTCGCGCGTCACGATGTCGCCTACATTGATGTCAGATCTGCTGTGAACAATTGCTTTCTGACGAGGATACCGCGTGACGACAGCCCAAGATAATATGCCCGCCATCGCCCTGCGCTGGCACCGCGATGGGACAGGCGCGGCTCTGGCCACGGTGGTGGAGACATGGGGCTCCGCGCCGCGCCCGGTGGGCAGCCAATTGGCGATCAGCGGGCAGGGCGACATCATGGGCTCGGTTTCGGGCGGCTGCGTTGAGGGGGCGGTTGTGGTGGAGGCGCTTGAAGCGCTTGAAGCTGGCGCGCCGCGGCTGCTCGAATATGGCGTCAGCGATGACGAGGCCTTCGCCGTGGGGCTGGCCTGTGGCGGCACGATCCGCATCCTGGTGGAGCCCGTAGGCGACGCGATCCCGGAGGCGCTTTTGGCGGAGCTGGTCTCCAAGACTGAGGCCCGCGAGGCCGTAGGCTATGAGGTGAATACGCAAGTCTGGACGCGGCGGCTGGTCTCTCCCAACGAGGCCTATGGCGAGCGGTTCCTGTCGGACAAATCGGGGTTCGACTGCGCGCGTTTCGTAACCATTCACAACCCGCCCTTGCGCATGGCCATCGTGGGTGCTGTCCATATCGCGCAGCCCTTGGTGACGATGGCGCGGCTGGCGGGGTTCGACCCGGTGCTGATCGACCCGCGCGAGGCCTTCGCGAGTGCCGCCCGTTTCCCGGGCGACGTGCTGGTCCATGACTGGCCCGACGAGGCGCTGGAGGCCTTTGCGCCCGACCATCGCTGCGCCGTGGTCACACTCAGCCATGACCCCAAGATTGACGATCCTGCGCTCACCGTGGCGCTGCGCTCGAAGGCGTTCTATGTGGGCGCGCTCGGTTCGACCCGGACCCATGCCAAACGCGTGGACCGGCTGATGCAGGCGGGGTTTTCGCCTGACGACATCGCCCGCATCCACGCGCCGGTGGGGCTGGACATTGGCGGCAAATCCCCCGCGGAGATCGCGGTTTCGATCATGGCGCAGATCATCCTGCAGCTGCGCGGCCCCAAAGGGCGCAAAACGTGACATTCGGGGCGGTGCCGGTTTCAGAGGCGCTCGGCGCCGTGCTGGCACACTCGGTGCGCGCGGGCGATTTGCGGATGCGCAAAGGCGCGGTGCTGGGCGCGGACGACCTTGTGGCGCTGCAAAAGGCAGGGCTGAGCGAGGTGGTCGTGGCCCGGCTCGACCCCAGCGACATAGACGAAAACGAGGCCGCCACGCGGGTCGCGGCGGCACTGGCCGGGCAGGGCGTTGAGATGACGCAAGCCTTTACCGGGCGGGTCAACCTGCTGGCCAAAGGGCCGGGCGTGGCCCGGATCGACGCGTCGGCCATTGATGCGCTGAACGCGTGCCACGACATGATCACCTGCGCCACTGTAGCACCGCTCACCCGGATGGGCGAAGGCGGGATGTTGGCCACGGTGAAAATCATCTCCTACGGGGTGCCCGACATGGCGCTGCGCGCGGCGGAGCAGGCGGCGGGCGCGGGTGCTGTGGGGCTCGTGCCGGTGTCGTTGCAGACGGCGACGCTGATCGTGACCCAAACCGGGGCTGAGCCCGATATGGACAAGGGTGTTGCGGCCATTCAAGGGCGCTTGGAGGCTTTGGGGATGACGCTGGAAGACGTAACAGCCGTGCCGCATGAGGAGCAGGCCATCGCGCAGGCGTTGGGGGCGTCGCGCAGCGATCTGGCTCTGATCCTGACCGCCTCGGCCACCTCAGACGCGCATGACGTGGCCCCGCAAGCGCTGCGCGCGGCGGGCGGGGAGGTCACCCGTTTTGGCATGCCGGTGGATCCTGGCAACCTGCTGTTCTTGGGCCATTTGAACGAAAAACCCGTAGTCGGCCTGCCGGGCTGCGCCCGCGCGCCTGCGCTGAATGGCGCGGATTGGGTGCTCGAGCGGGTGGCCTGCGGGCTGGAGGTCTCCAGCGCGGATATTGCAGGCATGGGCGTGGGCGGCTTGCTCAAAGAGATCCCGCAGCGCGGGCAGCCGCGTGGCGGGCCGGGCAAAGGAACCTAAAAAACCCCGCATCCGGAGGCCGGAGCGGGGTTGAAACATTGCAGCGCAGAAACGATTAGTTCTTCAGCGGGCCGATCAGCATGATCATCTGGCGGCCTTCCATTTTGGGCATGTTCTCGACCTTGCCCGAGCCTTCTACGTCGGCGGCGACACGTTCCAGAAGCTCGCGGCCTAGATTGAGGTGGGCCATTTCCCGGCCACGGAACCGCAGGGTCACCTTCACCTTGTCGCCGTTTTCAAGGAACTTGAACACGTTGCGCATTTTGACGTCATAGTCGTTGGTGTCGGTGTTGGGCCGGAATTTGACTTCCTTGATCTCGATGATCTTTTGCTTCTTGCGCGCCTCGGCCTCTTTCTTCTGGGTCTCGTATTTATATTTGCCGAAATCCATGATTTTGCACACGGGCGGGTTGGCATTTGGCGAAATTTCGACCAGGTCGAGCCCGACCTCGTCGGCCATCTGCATGGCGCGGGCGGGGGTCACAACCCCTACATTTTCGCCTTCTGCGCCGATAAGGCGGATTTCGTCGGAGCGGATGCGATCATTGACGCGGGGGCCGGTTTCGCGCTGCGGAGGCGCGTTGTGAGGTCTGCGGGCTATGGTGTCTATTCCTTGTGTGATTGCCACGTATCGTGAGTGGGCAAGGTAAGGGGCGCGGTGGCGCGGTTCAAGCGCGATTTCGGCGCAATGCCGCTATTTGGCAACCTTTCCCCCCGTTGTGACGTTGTTCTTCCGGCAGATAGGCCATAGATCAGCACCGTGGGGGCCAAATGCCCTTGAAACCAAAGGAATTTGAAAATGCGTAAGCACGTTGTATCCGCTCTAGTCCTCGCCGCCGTGATGGGGGCCACATCTGTCGCGCCAGCAAGCGCTATGGGCTGGTTCTCTGGCGATGACAGTGCTGCCGAGGCCACAAAGGCCGCTGAAGAAGCCGCGGCGACAGTAGAAGCCGAGGCCGCAGAGGCGGCCAAAGCGGCAGAAGAAGCGGCCGCTGCTGCGACTGCTGAAGCGGAGGCCGCAGCCGCTGAGGCCGCCGCCGCCGCAGAAGAGGAAGCCGCGAAGCTGGCAGAAGAAGCCAAAGCCGCTGAAGAAGCCGCGACCGCTGAAGCCGCCGCTGCGGCGGAAGCAGCTGAGGCAGAAGCGGCCAAGCTGGCCGAAGAGGCGAAAGCCGCTGAAGAAGCCGCCGCAGCCGAGGCCGCCGCTGCCGCTGAAGCCGCCGAAGAGGAAGCCGCCGCTGCCGCTGCTGAGGCGGAAGCCGCAGCCGACACCGCCGCTGACGCCGTGACCGAAGAGGCCGAAGCCGCAGCGGATGCTGTGACGGAAGGCGCGGAGACCGCGACGGACGCTGTGACCGAAGAAGCCGAGGCTGCAACTGACGCGGTGACTGACACGGCAACTGACACGGCGGCTGAGGCAGAAGCCCTGACCGTGGCGGGTTTTGACTATGACCAAACCGTCGCGATGATCGACGAGAACGTGTCCAACCCGCTGTTGAACACCACCTTGAAAAAGGGCCTCGACGCCGCGAAGGACAATCCTGAGCTGCTGCAAACGGCTCTCGATGCAGTCAAAGCCGCAATTGGTCAATAAGACCAACCGCGTTTGAGACAGCAAGAACCGCGCCAGCCCGATCGGGTGGCGCGGTTTTTTTGTGCTTGAAAGCAGAGGGCTCAATTGCGGGCGTTGCGCCTGTGGCGCCGTCCGGCAGGCATATTTTTAGCAGAAAGAAGCCGCTGGGCTGCGCAGCTGATCAGCCGACAAACGCCTTTTCGACGACGTAATGCTTTGGGTCGCTATTGGCACCTTCCTCCAGGCCAAAGCCTTCGAGGATCTCTTTGATATCGGTGTTCAGCCCCATCGAGCCGCAGACCATGGCGCGGTCGGTCTCGGGCGAGATGGTGTCGATGTCGAGATCCTTGAACACGGTGCCATCTTGCAAAAGCGTGGTGATGCGGCCCATTTTCGGCGAGGCCTCGCGGGTGGTGGTAGGGTAGTAGACCAGCTTTGCGAGGTTCTCCTCGCCCAAGAGCTCGCCCATCATTTCATCCGTGCGGATGTTCTCGATCAGCGTGCGGCCATAGTCCAGCTCCGCCACGTCGCGGCAGGTATGGGTCATGATGATCTGGTCGTAATCCTCAAAGGTCTGCGGGTCGCGCAGCAGCGAGGCGAAGGGCGCAAAGCCGGTGCCGGTCGCAAAGAACCACAGCCGTTTGCCGGGCAAAAGCGCATCATGGACCAGCGTGCCCACGGGTTTGGGGCGCAGGATGATCTGATCGCCGGGCTGGATATGCTGCAATTTCGAGGTCAGCGGGCCGTCCTGGACTTTGATGGAGTAGAACTCCAGCTCCTCATCCCAGGAGGGCGACGCGATGGAATAGGCACGCAGCAGCGGTTTTTGCTTGCCGGTGTCAGGGTGTGGATCGCCCATCAGGCCGATCATCACAAACTCGCCCGAACGGAAGCGCAAGGAGGCAGGCCGCGTCACCCGGAAGGAGAAAAGCCTGTCCGTCCAGTGCTTTACCTGAGTGACGGTTTGCGCGTCGGGCAGGGTGGGGACAGCTTTGGCGGTTTCGGTCATACTCATGTCATTCATATTTTTACCACGCGGCCTATGCCACGCACCTTGTGTGTATGCGAACAGTTTGAACTTGGAAAGTGCGGCTCAGCCGCGCAGCCGGTTTTGGTAATCATGCGCGCGCCAATTGGCGCGGGCCAGCCATTGATCCTCCGGCTGGCGGGCGGCCAGATCGTCGGGGATCTCGACCTCGTCAAACCCGACGCGCCGCGCCATGGCGTATTGATCGGCCAGCACGTGGCCATGCGCGCGCAGCCGGCCCTGATAGCCCATCAGCCGCAGCCGCTTTGCAATGGTAAAGCCGCGCCCGTCAGCGGAGGACGGAAAATCGATGCGGATCATGTCAGTCGTGCTCAGCCGGTTGGCCAGCCCGGCGGGGTCAGCGTCGCTGGGCAGATCGATGCAGCACACCGTATCATTGGCGGGCAGCTCGGCCAGCGGGGTGAAACCGCGCGTCCAATCCTCGGCCACAAAGCCTGTATCTTGTACCAAAACGCTCATGCCGCGCTCCCTTGTCTGACTGCTTTTCCGCCCTCGAAATGAATGCCGCATTCGGTTTTTTCCATGCCGCGCCAGCGGCCTGCGCGCGGATCTTCATCAACGTCCACTTTGGTGGTGCAGGGTGCGCAGCCCAGTGATTTGAAGCCGCGAGCCACCAGCGGGTGGCGGGGCAGGTCATGCGCGCCCATGTAGCGCGACAGGTCCGCATGGCTCCAGTGGGCCAACGGGTTGATCTTGATCCGGGCGCTCTGCGCGTCTTTCTCATAGAGCGGCAGCTGGGCACGCTGCCCGCCCTGCACCCGCTTGCGCCCGGTGATCCAGCCGCCAAAGCCTTGCAACGCTTTCTCCAAAGGCTCGGTCTTGCGCAATGCGCAGCAGGCATCAGTGTCGAACCTGTGCAGGATGCCGTCCACGTCGCGGGCCAGCAGCGCGTCACGCGATGGGCGGATCACGCGGATATCGCGCAAGCCCAGCGCGCCAGCCACCTCGCGCTGATAGTCCAGCGTTTCGGCAAACAGCAATTCGGTATCCACAAACAGCACCGGCGTGTCGGGCGCGATCTGGCTGACCATATGCAGAAGCACGACGCTTTCCGCCCCGAAGCTGGAGACCAGCGCGACCTTGCCAATCTGTATGTCATCAAGCGCGTGTTTCACGATGGTCTGCGCATCGCTCTTGCGGTGCAGCAAAACGCGGCGTTCGGCGAGTTCCTTAAGCGGCATCGGCTTTGACCTCCTCGGTTGGGTAGAGGGCCGCTTTGAACGGCGCCATGCCAAGGCGGCGATAGGTGTCGATGAACAGCTCACCCTCGCCCGTGCGCAACTCAAGATAGGCAGCGATCAGCCGCTCGATAGCGGGCACGATCTCGTCATAGGCAAAGCCGGGGCCCGCCCGCTCGCCCACGGCGGCGGTTTCGGTGTGGTCGCCGCCCAGCGTGATCTGGTAATTTTCGACGCCTGCGCGATCCAGCCCGAGAATGCCGATATGACCGACATGGTGGTGCCCACAGGCGTTGATGCAGCCCGAGATCTTGATCTTCAACTCGCCAATATCATGCTCGAGCTTCAGCTCATCAAACCGCGTCGCAATCTGTTGCGCCACCGGGATGGAGCGGGCCGTGGCCAACGCGCAGTAATCCATGCCGGGGCAGGCGATGATGTCGGAGATCAGGCCGATATTGGCCGTGGCCAATTCAACCTCTTTCAACCGCGCATGGATCGCGGGCAGGTGGGATTTATGCACATGCGGCAGGATCACGTTCTGCTCATGGCTGATGCGCAACTCGTCATGGGCGTAGTCGCGCGCAAGCTCTGCCATGACGCGCATCTGGGCCGAGGTCGCGTCACCCGGCGTCTGCCCCTGCTTTTTTATGGAGATCGACACGATGGCGTAATCATCATTGCGGTGCTTGGTGATATTGGTGTCCACCCAGGACCGGAAGACCGGGTCTGCGTGATAGGCCGCGTTGAACGGCGCGATGGAGTCTTGCGTCCACTCAGGGACGGCAAACTGCGCCTCGATCCCGGCCAGCATCTTCTGATCGACGCCGCTGAACTCAGGGCGGATCAGCGCGAAACGCTCTTCAACCAGATCGCGGATCGTCTCGATACCGTTCTCATGCACGGTGATCTTGATGCGCGCCTTGTATTTGTTGTCGCGGCGGCCCAGCAGGTTGTAGACGGAGACAATCGCCTCGCAATAGGGCAGCAGGTCTGCCTTGGGCAGGAAGTCCCGCAGCACTTTGCCGATCATCGGCGTGCGGCCCAGACCGCCGCCCACGATGACCTCATAGCCCTTTTCGCCACCCCGTTCGACCATGCGCAGCCCGATATCATGCGCTTTCGTCACGGCGCGATCATTCGGGGACCCGGTCACAGCGATCTTGAACTTGCGCGGCAGGAACTGAAATTCCGGGTGATCCGTGGACCATTGGCGGAGCAGCTCAGCCGTGGGGCGGGGGTCTTCGATCTCGTCGGCTGCCGCACCTGCGAAATGATCAGCGGTCACGTTGCGAATGGTGTTGCCCGACGTCTGGATGGCATGCATCCCAACCTCGCCCAGCGCGTCGAGCATATCGGGCACGTCGCGCAGTTTCGGCCAGTTATACTGGATGTTTTGCCGCGTCGTGAAATGGCCGTAGCCCTTGTCCCACTTGTCCGCGATATCAGCCAGCACGTCCATCTGGCCGCCATTCAGCGTGCCGTAAGGAATGGCCACGCGCAGCATATAGGCGTGTAACTGCAGATAGAGCCCGTTCATCAGCCGCAGCGGCTTGAATTCGTCCTCGGTCAGCGAGCCGTCGATGCGGCGCTCCACCTGCGCGCGAAACTGCGCGTTGCGCTCCGCCAGAAAGTCGCGGTCGAAGGAATTATACTGATACATTATGCGAGCTCCTGCTTGCCATGTGCGTAATTGGAGGGGCCTTTGGTGCGAAACTCCTCGCGGAAATGCGTGGGTTCGGGGCCGTCGTCGGTCAGGCGGATATCGGCCAGATAAGCGCCGACCACTTCGCCGGGCTGTGATGCGGCATGCAGCAGACGCAGATCGCCATGGGCCGCGTCCTCGATCACTTCCGCGTCTTTGAGGGAGCGCGACCATTGGTCATCCGCCGTCAGGTAGATCACATCGCCTTCCAGCAGCGCATTGGCGGTGACGACTTTGGGGGTAAAGGGCTTGCTCATATCGCAGCCTCCTGTTGGTCAAACTGATCGGCCAGCTGCAACGCGGCGCGGGGCGCGAGGCCCAGGAAAACGAGGGCAGGGCCGTCAAATTTGGCGTTGGTCAGTTCGGGCTCCAGCTCGGACAGGCGCGTCGTCAAAATGCGCTGCGTCGGGCGCGAGGCGTTCTCGATCACCGTCACCGGCGTCGCGGGGTCCGCTCCATGCATCAGCAAACGGCCCTGAAAGAACCGCGCGGATTTCTTGCCCATATAGATCGCGGCAACCTCGCCCTTGGCGGCCAAAGCGCGCCAGTCGTGATCGGCAAAGCCCTTGGTGTCATGCCCGGTGATGAAGCGCACGCCAGAGTTGCGGCCCCGCTTGGTCAGGCTTTGTCCCAACGCGGCGACGGCGGCGGAGGCGGAGGTGATGCCCGGCACGATAGTCCATGCAACACCTGCGGCCTCGCAGGCCTCGATCTCTTCGTCCAAGCGGCCAAACACCGTTGGATCGCCTGATTTGAGCCGCACCACATGCGCGCCACCACGGGCGTGGCTGACGATCATCTCGTTGATCGCGTCTTGGGTCACGGACGGCCCAAAGCCTTCCTTGCCCGCCGACAGCATCACCGCCTCGCGGCGGGCCAGTTCCAGAATTTCCGGCGCGACAAGGCGGTCATAGATCACCACATCGGCGTTATCCAAGGCCTTGCGGGCCTTCAGCGTCAGCAGCTCGGGATCACCGGGGCCGGCGCCGACCAGATCAACCCAGCCTTCGCGCGCGGGCGCGTGCAGATGGGTGTCGAGCAAGTCTTCCAGCCGGGTCTGCGCAACTTCTGCATCGCCAATATCGGTGCTGTAATAGTCCGACCAAAACGTCCGGCGCTTGGCGCCAAAGGGCAGGGCCTCGACATGTTTGCGAAACGCTTTGCCGACCCGCGCCATCAGGCCCAGATTGGGCGACAGCTGCTCTTCGAGGGACTTCTTGATGGAGCGCGCCAAGACAGGTGCTGCCCCTTCGGTGCCGATGGCCACGGTGACCGGATCGCGGTCCACGATGGCGGGCGTGATGAACTGGCTGTCTTCGAGATTGTCCACGACATTGACCAACGCGCCGTCGAGATGCGCCAGCTTGGCCACGCGGGCATCCTCCGCGTCATCTTCATTGGCGGCATAAAACAATGAGGCGCAGAGCGCGTCGCCGGGCTCCATCGCGCGGGGGATCAGGGTCAGCTTGCCGCTCGACGCCCAGTTGCGAATTTCAGGCGCGGCCTCAGCTGCGACCACAGAAATTTTGGCTTCGGTCTTGAGCAGCAGGCGCAGCTTGGCCAATGCCGCGTCCCCGCCGCCCGACAGGACCACGCGGCGGCCTTCAAGGGCCATAAAAATCGGGAAATGCTTCATCTCAGACAATCCATCCGTTGCTTGGCTCTAAACTTAGAAAAATTTCCTAATAAATCCTACCCAAGCAGGAAGATAAGGAATAATGTTCCGCAAAGTGAAAATAGAGGAACGTTTGTTCTGAAACGAAAGGAAACCCGGAATGGCAGACCAACTTGACGCGATGGACCGGAATATCCTTGCGGAGCTGCAACGCGACGCCTCACAAAGTCTTGATGAGATTGCCCAAAATACAGGCAGTTCAAAGACGCCAGTGTGGAACAGAATCAAGAAAATGCGGGCCCGCGGCGTGATCAAACATGACACCGTGGTGCTCGATCCCGAAAAGCTGGGGCTGGAGGCGTGTTTTTTCGTGCTGGTCCGCACCTCCGAGCATGAGGCCGATTGGCAGCAAAAATTCCTCGCCGCCCTGATGGAGCGCCCGGAGGTGCTGGAAGCCCACCGTTTGGCGGGCGATATCGACTATATCCTGAAAGTGCGCGTCGCCAATGCGCGGGCCTATGACATCTTCTATCAGGCGCTGATCTCGGAGGTGCGGATTTTCAATGTGACGGCCCTGCTGTCGATGGAGGAGATCAAATCCACCACCGCCCTGCCGCTTTAGACAGCCCCTTTAAACCGCGCAGCTATAGCTGGCCTCAGAGGCCAGCTCGTCCTCGAAAATACGCTCCAACGTGGTGGGATCAATCCGGCCAAAAATGGCGGTGCGCCCGATCAGCAAAAACGGCGTGCCGATCACCCCGAACCTGTGCGCGGCCCCGTTGGAGAGGCTCAGCTGCGCGGCCACATCTGGCGCGCTCATATCCGCAAGCAGCTGTTGCGCGTCGAGGCCAAACTCCCCAGCCAGCGCCTCGATATAGCTTTGGGTGATCCGCACCACGCCCGTGTTGAGCCGCGCATGCATCAGGTCATAAGCCGATTGCTTGCGCGCTGCCAACGCCGCATGCGCCCCCAGAACGGAGCTGACGCCGAGCAGCGGCAACTCATGGTGGATCAGCTGCGCGCTGTCTGGCCGTGCCATCGCAAACTCCCGCAAATCGCGGCCAAGCACGCGGCAATAGGGGCAATTGTAATCGGTGAAATAGCTCAGCGGCACCCGGCCCGGCGAAACATCGGCAAAAAGCGCCCGGCACAGCGCTGCGTCATCCAGCGTATCGGCAGGCAGCGGCGCGGAGCCATCGTCAATGCCGATCAGCGGATTGGCCAACCCCGCCGACAGCTCTGCCGCGCCGACCTGTTTGCGAAACCCCGCGGGCATGCCCTCCGTGCTGAAATCCGGCAACGGCCCCAGCCGCGCCCACAGCGCGGTGCCGCCTTTGGTCAAGGCAACATAGCCGAGCGCCACTGCGCCAAGCCCGATTATGGCACGTCTCGTTGTCATTTATGTCGACAGCGCGTCCAGGACCCGCACCCAGGAGCGGATCCCTTTGTGGAAGCTCGACAGGTCGTATTTTTCGTTCGGCGAATGGATCTGGTCGTCATCCTTGCCAAAGCCGATCAGCATCGCGTCCATGCCAAGGATTTCCTTGAAATGCCCCGCAATCGGGATCGAGCCGCCGCAGCCCACAAAGGCCGCCTCATTGGGCCATTCATCCGACAGCGCCGCACGGGCCTGCTCGAAGGCGGGGTGGTCCGTCGACATCTCGGAGGCGGCGGAGGCGCCGTGATCCTGAAACGACACGGTGCAGTCCTCTGGCAGCTGCTCCTGCACAAAAGCGCGGAACGCCTCGCGCAGCTTCAGTGGGTCCTGGCCCGGCACCAGCCGGAAACTGATCTTGGCGGAGGCCTGTGAGGGCAGCACGGTTTTGAACCCGTCGCCCTGATAGCCGCCGGAGATGCCGTTGACCTCGCAAGTGGGGCGCGACCAGATCATCTCCAGCCCCGTACGCCCGTCCTCGCCTGCAGGCACGCCAAGGCCGACCTCGCCCAGAAACTCCGCATTCTCAAAGCCCAGCGCGCCCCATTGCTGCGCAATATCTGAAGGCAGCTCTTCGACGCCGTCATAAAACCCCGGCACCATGATCCGGCCCGTCTTGTCATGCAGCGAGGCGATGATCTTGGCCAGCACCCGGATCGGGTTGCGCGCGATGCCGCCATACATGCCCGAATGCAGGTCCTTGTCGGGACCGGTGATCGTCAGCTCCTCGCCCAAGAGCCCGCGCAACCGCGTCACAATCGCAGGCGTGCTCTCGCCAAAAAGGCCTGTGTCGCAGATCAGCGCCACATCGGCCGTCAGCTCGTCCTTGTTGTCCTTCATGAACGGCACCAGCGACGGCGAGCCGCTTTCCTCTTCGCCCTCAAAGAAGATGGAGACCTTGGCAGGCAGGCTGCCATGCACCGCTTTCCACGCGCGACACGCCTCCACGAAGGTCATCAGCTGGCCCTTGTCATCCGACGAGCCACGCCCCCGGATCACGCGCCCCTTGGCGGTGTCTTCCAGCGCGGGCTCGAAGGGCGGGGTGGTCCACAGCTCCAGCGGGTCCACGGGCTGCACGTCGTAATGGCCGTAAAACATCACATGCGGGGAAGCGGTCTCGGACCCATGCGCCACCACTATCGGGTGGCCCGGTGTCGCGCGTTTGGAGGCGTCCAGCCCAATGGTTTTTAGATCCGCCACCAGCCAATCGGCGGCACGGTCGCACTCGTCTTTATAGGCCGGATCAGTGGAGATCGACGGGATCCGCAACAAGTCCAGCAGACGTGCCACCGCCGCATCCAAATCCGCATCCACGCGGTCCAATACCTGTTGAACGGTCATAACCGTGCCCCCACTTTTTAAATCCACCGGGGTCGAACATAAAGGCGCGGACGGGGCTGTAAAGCCAAACCGACAGGGCTGGAAACAATGCTTATGCGTCCCTTGTGACTGATGCGCCAAACGGCAATAATGCCGCGAAATCGACGCTTTAGACGGGGGTAAACGATGACAGACCGGAAAAGACATGCAGCCCTCGCGGGCCTCTGCGCCGTGCTTCTGGTGGCAAGTGCAGCCATGGCCGAACCGCTGAGCTTCAAGGAGGCGCGCAAAGCCTTGCCTCGCGCCAATGCCAAGCCCGCCATCGCCTTCAACGAGGCCCTGGTCCCGCCCGCCGACCGCGCCCGGCTGGAAAATGCCCAGCAAAGCCTTGGCGATGTGTTGGGGACGCTGGGGGCGGCGATGCCCTCCTACGGCGCGGTGGCGATCACGCCGAGCGAGGGGCTGTTCGTCGAGTGGCTCAACGGGGTGGGGCAGTTTCACAACCTGCCCGCCGCCCGTGCCGCCGCGCTGGCCTATTGCAATGCCAATCGCAAGGCTGAGTCCGCGCCCTGCAAGGTACTGGTCGAAGTGGCCCCGAAAGGCGCCGCGTCTGATGATGCCATCACGCTCAGCGGGCCCGCCAATGCAGCCCTGCGCGGGGCCTACCGCAAGCTCAAAGCGCCCAAGGCCTTCGCTATCTCCCAAAGCACTGGAAATTTTGGCTTCGACCGAGGCGATGGCGGGCGCGCCCTGAACGCCTGCGCGTCCGCCGGGCAGGGGGCCAGCGACTGCACCATCATCGTCGCAGACTGACCCGCCACGGCCCGCTCTGTCGCGGCTCACAACCCCGTGGGGGCGGCATTTTGTAGCTGTGGCCCCGGCGCGGTTTGCGGCTATATAGCGGGAAGATTCTTTGCGAGAGTGCCTGCCCGATGTCCTATGACTCTGACCTAGACACCGCCCTGAACCGCCTGCACCAGGAAGGCCGCTACCGGACTTTCATCGACGTGGAGCGCGAGAAGGGCAATTTCCCCAACGCGGTCTGGACCCGTGAAGACGGCACCCAGCGTGAGGTGACGATCTGGTGCGGCAATGACTATCTGGGGATGGGCCAGCACCCGGTTGTCCTGAACGCGATGCACGAAGCAATCGACGCGACAGGCGCGGGCTCTGGCGGGACGCGCAACATCTCGGGCACCACCGTTTATCACAAACGCTTAGAGGCCGAGCTGGCCGATCTGCATGGTAAGGAAGCCGCACTGCTCTTTACCTCCGCCTATATCGCCAATGATGCGACCCTCTCGACACTGCCCCGGCTTTTTCCGGGGCTGGTGATCCTGTCGGACGCGCTCAACCACGCTTCGATGATCGAAGGCATTCGCCGAAATGGCGGCCACAAGCAGATTTTTGCGCATAATGATCTGGACGATCTGCGCGCCAAATTGGAAGCATTGCCGGCGAATGCGCCCAAGCTGATCGCCTTCGAGTCGCTCTATTCCATGGACGGCGATTTCGCCCCGATCGAGGCGATCTGCGATCTGGCCGACGAGTTCGGCGCGCTCACCTATATTGACGAGGTGCACGCGGTTGGCATGTATGGCCCGCGCGGCGGTGGCGTGGCGGAGCGCGATAATCTGATGGACCGCATCGACATCATCAACGGCACACTCGCCAAGGCTTACGGGGTGATGGGCGGCTATATCGCGGCCTCTGCCAAAATGTGCGACGCCATCCGCTCATACGCGCCGGGCTTTATTTTCACCACCTCGCTGCCGCCTGCTGTAGCCGCAGGCGCGGCTGCCAGCGTGGCTCATCTCAAGACCGACACCGCGCTGCGCGAGCAGCACCGACAAGGCGCGGAGGCACTCAAACTGCGCCTGCGCGGGCTGGGGCTGCCTTTGATTGACCACGGCAGCCACATCGTGCCGGTGCATGTCGGCGACCCGGTGAAATGCAAAATGATCTCGGATATGTTGCTCGAAGAACACGGCATCTACGTGCAGCCCATCAACTTCCCGACGGTGCCCCGCGGCACGGAACGGCTGCGTTTCACGCCGTCTCCGGTGCATGACGCAACAACAATCGACAGTCTCGTTAAAGCATTAGACATGCTTTGGGGACAATGTGCGCTCAATAGAGACAGTTTGGCCTGTTAACCTATTGATAACCTTCTGCACGTGCATCATCACAATGAGTTGTGCTATATGTGAGGACAATTGAGCCATCTGGGGACGAATCGTGGCGCGATTGTTAAGACTGAACTGTAGTTTTTAAGTAGCGGGCAGAGGCGGATGCTGGGTCGGAAGTCACATCCAAAAGCCAATGAGGCAAAGGAAATGCGCGGCTTTGACGCGTATGATCTTCGGCTGGGCGACATCATGCGTGGCGAGCGGGCCACGATGGGCAAGTCGCTGCTCGACGTCCAGCGTGAGCTGAAAATCAAAGCCAACTACATCGCCGCCGTCGAAAATTCCGACCCTTCCGTTTTTGAAACCCCCGGCTTTATTGCGGGCTATGTGCGCTCCTACGCGCGGTTCCTTGGAATGGATCCCGACTGGGCGTTCCAGCGGTTCTGCGAAGAATCTGGCTTTGCCGGCGTGGAAGGCCTGTCGGCCAGCACGGCCACAACCGGTGGTGCCGCACGGGCCAAACAAGCCGGCGCCCCGCGCATGCCGGGCGAAGACGCAATCATCAAACCCGTGGCCCCTTACGCTCCGGTGGGCGAGGGCTTCTTTAGCAGGATCGAGCCTGCGGCGATTGGGTCGCTCTCGGTCATGATCGGCCTGATCGGCCTGTTGGGCTATGGCGGCTGGGCCGTGCTGCAAGAAATCCAGCGCGTTGAATTTGCCCCGGTGGAGCAAACCCCCGGTATCGTGGCCGAACTTGACGGGTTTGAGAACGATCTTTTTTCTGGCGGCCAACAGGACGTCACCGCCGGGCTGACCGCGCCCTCTACCGACGCGCTGGACCGGCTCTACCGCCCGCAAGCATTGGAAGCACCGGTGCTGACCGCGCGTGACGGCCCGATTGCGTCGCTTGATCCGCGCTCCAACGGTGCGCTGGCGCAGGCCACCGATAGCTGGCGTCTGGCGCAGGCCCCGGTTGTGGCAGATATCGACGCGCCCGCACCGCCCAGCGTACCGACACCTGTGATCGTCGCCGAAGCCGCTCCCGATGTGGTGCTCTTTGCGGTGCGCCCGGCATGGGTCCGCGTGGCCTCGGCCGACGGGACAATCCTGTTTGAAAAGACCTTGGACGCAGGCGAAAGCTACGTGCTGCCCGCCACTGAGGAGCAGCCCTTGCTGCGCGCAGGCAACTCCGGATCGCTCTTTTTTAACGTGCAGGGCAAAACCTACGGCCCCGCCGGGCCGGGCACCTCCGTGGCGAAAAACGTCGCTTTGGGTGTAGAGGCCATCACCGAAAGCTACGCGGAGGCTGACCCGTCCGCCGAGCCGCTTTTGGCCGAGACCCTGACCGCGATGGCGGCCACCGCCACCCCAGAAGAAACAGACGCGCTGACAGACGCGGTTGTGTCAGAGTAACGCAGACAAACCTGCTGTCACTCTAGCCTTACAGATTGCTGCCCTTACAGATTGCGGCGCGCCCGCCTTGCTTCTATATGTTTTGCAACAGCACTTCAAAGCAGGTCATCCCGCATGTCGCTTCACGCAATTCGCCCTTGGCGCCAGATTGACAGACGTACATCCCGCCAGATCATGGTTGGCGACGTCCCCGTAGGCGGCGACGCCCCGATCACCGTGCAGACCATGACCAACACGATCACCACGGACATCAAGGCCACCATCGAGCAGGTGCAGGCCTGCGCCGAAGCCGGTGCCGATATCGTGCGGGTCTCCGCGCCGGATGAGGCCTCCGCCAAGGCGCTGAAAGAGATCACCCGCGAAAGCCCGGTTCCCATCGTGGCCGACATCCATTTCCACTACAAACGCGCCATCGAGGCCGCCGAGGCAGGGGCCGCCTGCCTGCGCATCAACCCCGGCAATATCGGCGACGCGTCGCGCGTGCGCGAGGTCATCAAGGCCGCCAAGGACCACAATTGTTCCATCCGCATCGGGGTCAATGCGGGCTCGCTGGAGAAACACCTGCTCGACAAATATGCCGAGCCTTGCCCCGAGGCGATGATCGAAAGCGGCCTCGACCATATCCGCATCCTAGAGGACAATGACTTTCAAAACTACAAGATCAGCTGCAAAGCCTCCGATGTTTTCCTCGCCGCCGCCGCCTATCAAGGGCTGGCGGAGGCCACTGACGCGCCCATCCATCTGGGCATCACGGAGGCTGGCGGGCTGGTCTCCGGCACCATCAAATCCGCCATTGGGCTGGGCAATCTGCTGTGGATGGGCATCGGCGATACGATCCGCGTATCGCTCTCCGCGGACCCGGTCGAAGAGGTCAAGGTCGGCTACGAAATTCTCAAATCGCTGGGCCTGCGCCATCGCGGCGTCAACATCATTTCCTGCCCCTCCTGCGCACGGCAGGGCTTTGACGTGATCGCCACCGTGGCGGAGCTGGAACAGCGGTTGGAGCATATCAAGACGCCAATGAGCCTGAGTATCATCGGCTGCGTGGTCAACGGCCCCGGCGAGGCGCTGATGACCGATGTGGGCTTTACTGGCGGCGGGGCGGGCTCCGGCATGATCTACATGGCAGGCAAGCAGGACCACAAACAAAGCAACGAGGGCATGGTCGATCACATCGTCGGTCTGGTTGAAAAACGGGCCGCCGAGCTGGACGCCGAAGCTGCCAAAGACGCAGACAGCGTCGCCGCTGAATAGCAAAATCTCCGAAAAAGGGAGAGCCCGAAAGTGCTCTGGAAAACCGTTCTTGGTCTCGGCCTGCTCGCCCTTGTCGCCGCGATGCTCTATGTGCGGCTGACGCCCGTGGACGCACGCGCCTATGCGGTCGATCCCGAAACGGTCAAGACGCCGGGGTTCTCCGGCCATGTGCTGCTGCGCCCCGGCGGCGATATCGAGCCTGTAACTTACGCCATGTCCTCCGAAACCCTTGCCGCGCGGCTCGAAGCCATTATTCTGGCCACCCCGCGCACGGAACGGATTGCGGGCGCTCTGGAAGACGGCATGGCCACCTATGTGACCCGCTCCGCGCTTTGGGGGTTCCCGGATGTGGCCACCGTCAAAATTATCGAGGTGGAGGGCGGCAGCGCGCTGCGTATTTTCTCAAGGCTGCGCTACGGGTCGATGGATATGGGCGTCAACCGCGCCCGCGTCGAAGGCTGGCTCAGCCAGCTCTAACCAGTAAGGCACCCGCCTTGCTGTTCGCGCCACATCGGCACATTTAACGACATTTCGCAGCGCGCCGTAAACATCCGCCCGCCGACGCTCAGGCAACGGGTCTCGCCCAGCTCCACGCGGCTCCCGGCCTTGTCGGTGCAATAACATTCCACCGTCTTGCGCGCCTGCGCGGTGGATTGCGTGGCCAGCGCGGCAGAGCACAGCGCCATGAGGATCACAGAATGTCTCATGCAATCCCATTACCATAGTTGACCCCTCCGCGCCAATCGGGCAGCACAGCATCTATGGTAGCTCAGGAAAAACTCGCCCAGATCACGCAACGCTTTGAGTTTCTCGAGGCACAGCTGGCCTCAGGCGCCACCGACGACATTGCCACCATCAGCCGCGAATATGCGGAGCTGAAACCCGTCGCTGAAGAGGTCGCGGCCTTCCGGGCCATTCTCGACGGCATCGCGGGTGCGGAGGCGATGCTGGCCGACCCCGAAATGAAAGAGCTGGCCGAGGAAGAACTGGCCGAGCTGCGCGCGCAACTGCCCGAGGCGGAGGCCTCCATCCGGCTGGCGCTGCTGCCCAAGGACGCCGCCGACGCCAAACCCGCCATGATCGAAATCCGGCCTGGAACAGGCGGCGACGAGGCGGCACTCTTCGCGGGCGATCTGCTGAACATGTACCGCCGTTATGCCGAGAACCGCGGCTGGACGTTCGACATCATAGAGATGCAAGAAAGCGAGCTGGGCGGCATCAAATCCGTCACGGCCCATGTCAAAGGGGCCGGCGTGTTTGCGCGGCTGAAATATGAGAGCGGCGTCCACCGGGTCCAGCGCGTCCCCGTCACCGAAAGCGGTGGGCGTGTGCATACCTCTGCCGCCACAGTCGCCGTGCTGCCCGAGGCCGAGGAGGTCGACGTCAACATCCCCACCACCGACATTCGCATCGACACGATGCGCGCGTCCGGGGCAGGGGGCCAGCACGTCAACACCACCGACTCAGCCGTCCGCATCACCCATATTCCCACCGGCATCATCGTGGTCAGCGCCGAGAAGTCGCAACACCGCAACCGGGAAATCGCCATGCAGGTGCTCCGCGCCCGGCTCTATGATCTGGAGCGTCAAAAAATCGACGACGCACGCTCCGCCGACCGCAAGGCGCAGGTGGGCTCCGGCGACAGATCGGAGCGCATCCGCACCTACAACTTCCCGCAAGGGCGCATGTCTGATCACCGCATCAACCTGACCCTCTACAAGCTCGATCAGGTCATGCAAGGCGACTTGGATGAGATCATCGACGCGCTGACCGCGGATGCCCAAGCGCAGATGCTGGCGTCCGAGGGCCTGTGACCGAAGCCGAAGGCGTCGCGGCATTGAAAGCCGCAGGTGTTGAAACAGCTTTGCGCGACGCGCAGCTGCTTTGGGCCGCAGCGCAAGACGATCCGGACAGTTTCAAGGCCTTCATCACACGGCGCGGCACCGGGCGCGAACCCGTCTCCCGCATCCTGCAACGCCGCGCTTTTTGGGATCACGAGTTTCTCGTCACCCCCGACGTGCTGGACCCGCGCCCTGATACGGAAACGCTAGTCGAAGAGGCGCTCACAGCCCCGTGGAACACCGTGCTCGACCTTGGAACGGGGTCGGGCTGCATCATCCTGTCGCTGCTTGCCGCCCGTGCCGGGACAACAGGCACCGCCACCGACATCTCCGACAAGGCGCTGCGCACCGCGCAGGCCAATGCAGAACGATTGGCACTGTTGGACAGGGTCGCGTTCACCCCCAGCAACTGGTTCGACGCCGTCACCGGCCCGTTCGATCTGATCGTCTCCAACCCGCCCTATATCACGGCAGAGGCCTATCACGCCCTTCATCCAGAGGTCCGGCAGTTTGACCCCAAAATCGCCCTCACCCCCGGCGGCGACGGGCTCGACGCCTACCGCATCATCTGCGCGCAGGCCCCGGACCACCTGACCCCAAACGGCGCGCTCATGGTCGAAATTGGCTTCGATCAGGCCGCCGCCGTCGCGCAGCTTTTCGCGCAAGCGGGGTTCCGCGATATCCGCACAATCCGTGACATAAACGGCAAAGACCGGGTCATAGCGGCAGTTTTGCGCTAAGGGCTGACGAATCCTCTTGCAATACCCCGCATCACACTGTTTTACTCAGGCAAGTAAGAGAAAGGTGCTCCGGCGCCCCTTACAGTTAAGCCAAAAATAAGGTCTCGGTCCTACGTCATAGTGACACCGCGTATAGAAGCGGATAGGGCCGGAAATTCAGACCGCTGCTTACAAGGCTGGAACCCAAACCACATGAGATCTCAGAAATCCCGCTCGCGCGGCAAGAACCGTAACAACAACAATCGCCCGTCTGGCAATATCGTCAATCGGGTGTTTGACAGCTCCGGCCCGGAGGGCAAGGTGCGCGGCACGCCGCAGCAGATCATCGAGAAATACCAGCAGCTGCACCGCGACGCGCAGCTCTCGGGGGACCGGGTGTCGGCTGAGAACTTCCAGCAACACGCGGAGCATTATGCCCGCATGCTGGCCGAAGCCATGAAAGAGCAGGAGGCCAAGCGCGAGGCGCAAGAGGCCCAGCAAGCCCAGCAACGCGAACGCCAGCAGCGCGAACGCGAAGAGCGTGCTGAGAAACAACAGCAACAAAACGCTGAGCACAAAGGCGAAGGAAAAGGCCAGAATGACGGCCAAAGCGCCGACGCTCCCAAAGCCAGCCGCCCCCGCCGCGAACGCAAACCGCGTGACGAGGGCAATCGCGACGGTCTCGAACGGGTCCTGGGCGGCGGCGATCAGCCCGATGTGATTGATCTGGGCAATGACAGCGGCGCGGATGACAATGGCCTTGTCGAAACGGTGGAACAGGCCCCGAAACCCGCCCGCAAACCGCGCAGCCGCAAGCCAAAATCTGACCCGGTGACTCAGACCGCAGACGAAAAACCGGCGGCTGAATAAGGCCCCCTAGCTTTGGGCCATCACCCGGGCCAAAGCGCAAAACGCCTCTAACGAGACCTGCTCCGCCCGCTCCGTCGGCGAGATCCCTGCTGCATGCAGCCGGTCCTCAATGTCAGGCGACATGGATTTCAACGCGGAGCGCAGCATCTTGCGCCGCTGATTAAACGCTGTCGCCACCACCCGGTTCAAGACCTGCGCGTCTGCCTCAAACCGCGGCGCGGCCAGCGCCTCGAAATGCACCACGGCGGAGCGCACTTTGGGTGCCGGCACAAACGCCTCCGGCGCGAGCTCCATAACAATGCGCGGCGTGCTGCGCCATTGCGACAGCACCGCCAGCCGCCCGTAGGCCTTGCCCCCCGGCTGCGCCACAATCCGTTCCGCCACCTCGCGCTGAAACATCAAGGTCAGGCTCTGCCAAAACGGCGGCCAGCTGGCAGGCGTCAGCCACCGCACCAGCAGTTCGGTCCCGACATTATAGGGCAGGTTGGCCGCCACCCGAATAGGTGGCGTCAGATGCGCCAGCGGGTCGACTTCTAAGGCGTCACCCCCAATCACCTCCAGCCGCCCCGGATAGGCCGCTGCAATCTGCGCAAGCGCAGGCAGGCATCGCGGATCCTTCTCAATCGCCAGCACCCGCCGCGCGCCTTCGGCCAACAGCCCGCGCGTCAAACCGCCGGGGCCGGGGCCCACTTCGAGCACGTCACAGCCCGACAAATCGCCCGCCTGCCGCGCAATCTTCGCCGTCAGGTTGAGGTCCAGCAAAAAGTTCTGCCCCAAGGATTTCTTGGCCGACAGCTGATGCGCGCGGATCACCTCCGACAAGGCGGGAAGGCTGTCTATTTGCGCCACGCAAGCCTCTCCATTTGGTGGAAAATACTCAAACAACACCTCGGGCCAAAGCCATATCCCGCGCCATGCGCAACGCGGCAATGGTCGAGCTCGCATCCGCCACGCCTTGCCCTGCAATGTCAAAAGCGGTGCCATGGTCCGGCGAGGTGCGGATGAAATCCAAGCCCAGCGTCACATTCACCCCGCCTGCAAAATCAATCGTCTTGATCGGGATCAGCGCCTGATCATGATACATCGCCACAGCTACGTCATAGCCCGCGCGGGCGCCCGCATGAAACATCGTGTCAGCGGGCCAGGGCCCGGTGATCTTCATGCCCGCCTCAGCCATGTCGGCCACCAGCGGCGCGATCCAGTCCAGCTCCTCGCGGCCCATCGTGCCACCTTCACCCGCATGCGGGTTCAGCCCGCAGACAGACAGGCGCGGTGAGGGGATGCCGAAATCACGGCGCAAAGCCGCCTCGGTGATCCGCAACGTCTTGCGCAGCAGTTCCGGCGTCAGGGCGCGGCGAACCTCAGACAGCGCTATATGGATGGTCGCAGGCACCACCCGCAATTCGGGGCAGGCCAGCATCATGACGACCTGCGCCTTGCCGTCGAGAGCCGCCAGATATTCCGTATGGCCGGGATGCGCGAACCCCGCGCCGTCCTTCAGCGCCTTCTTGTGAATAGGCAAGGTGCACAATGCGGAGGCCGTGCCCTCCTTCACGATTTCCACCCCGCGCGCGATCACGTCTATCACGCCAGCCGCGTTGCGCGGGTCAGGCGCGCCGGGGACCGCATCGCCCGCAAATGGATGATGCAAAACCGGCAGCGCTCCGGCACCGTCAATCTGGGAGACAGCCTCCACCACCTGCACCTCGCCCGGCACATGCCGCGCGTCGCCCAGCAAAAAGAACGGCACCTCCGCGCCGACCGCTGCCCATGCGTGTTGCGCAATCTCCAGCCCCACACCGGCGGGTTCTCCGCAGGTCAGGCAGACCGGCGGCAGCGCCGCAGAGGTCATTGGCGTGTCGTGATGATCGCGTCAGCGCGCAGCTCTTCCAGAAAGCTGTCCGCATAGGACGCAAGACGCTGGGAAAAGAGCTGGCGGCGCAGCTGTTCACGCGGGTCGGCGGCAGGCACAGGCTCGCCGTTTTCGTCCAGCTCTGGCGCGTCGGGCTCCGGCACTTCAATGGTTCGGCCACAGAGCATCAGATAGACCATCACCGCCCCGTCTTGTCGCGTCACGGCGGTGGAGACCTCGTTATCGTCCAGCTTGGCCAGCTCGAGTGCGACGTCCCCCGGCACTTCTGCGGCGGGCAGAACCACCCGCTCGAAATTTTCGGCAGGCAGCGATTGTGCGGGCTTATAAAGGTCGTCGCACGTGTCGTAATTGTCCTGCAAATCCAGCGCGCGCGCGCGGGCAGCCTCGCTTTGGCCGCCAGGGATCAGAATGCTCACATATTCCAGCGCCAACGTGTCCGGCGTCTCGGCCTCGGTTTCCTCCAAAGCGCGCAGCTGAAAGATGCCAACGCCGGGGCCGAGGGTGATCGGGTCGGTCACCTCGCCGGGTTCCAGCACCAACACAGCGGCGCGCAGGGCAGGGGGTACTTGCCCGATGGGCAGCCATTCCAGACGTCCCCCCCGGCCACGCGACCCGGAGGCCGAGTAGCGCCGTGCCGCGGCGGCAAACGCCGCTTCGGTGCGCAACGTGTCAGACAGGCGTTGGATCAGGGCTTGATTGCGCTCAGCATCGGGGCCTTGGGCGGGGACAATGAGTTCGGATAAAAGCACGCGCACACCGCCCCGGCTCAGGCTGTTTTGCGACAGGGCGCGATCCACCTCAGCATCGGAGACCTGCGAACGCGGGCCAAACCGGCCCTGCACAAAGGTCCTCCAGGACAGGCCCGCAGATACAAAGTCGCGGAACGTCTCCACATCCACCCCGGACTGAGCGATGGCCGCGATGAACTGCTCCGCGCTCAGATTGGCCCGCCCGGCAAATTCGGCCATCCCGGCCTCCACCTCTTCGGGGGTCGGGTTCACACCCGCGCGGCGCGCCTCACTGATCCGCAACCGGTCTTCGATCAGCCCGTCGCGGGCCACCTCCTGCAGGTTGCCCGGAGCGCGCAGCAGCACCAGAAGGCGCGCGCGCTGGTCAATTTCGTATTGCGTGATCGCCGCATCATTGACGGTGATTACGGTCTCAAACGGGCTTTGCGCAGAGGCGGGCATTGCCGCGAGCGCAAAGAAAAACAGGGAGGTTACAAAACGTGTCAGGGTCATGGTTTGCTCGTTGCTCTTCGTCGTCGTTTCAGTCCGCGGCCTCTGCAGGCCTATCCGTCACACCTGCGTGCGAAGCTTTTTCCGCCAGCCCCGTTCGCGCCGAACCCGGCAAGTTGGATCGACAGGCTCAGATCCGTCGTTGCCGAGACACTAGTCGAAGTCGTGAAGCGGCGCGAGAGGGAAAGATCGACCGTCGCACATTCGTTCTCGTAGCGCGCGCCGATGCCGGCCCGCGTGGTGCGGTCCTCCACAAAATCGTAGCGCAGGTTTGACGACAGCGTCCAACGGTCCGACACCCGGTACGCCCCGTCCACGGCCCATTCGGATGTGTCAATCGGGCGGCCCTCCGTGGCATCGGCCTCAAGCCACACGAAGGTGGAGCCCACGCGGTAGTCTTCTTCTGTCCAGTTCAGCCGCATCTCGTTGCGCGCAAATGTGAACGTGTCCTCAAACAGCGCCCGGTTGATGATGTCGAACCGCTCTCCGATTTTCAGCTGTGCGGCCACCAGCCAGTCGCTGGAGCTGCCGCGCAACCCGGTCGAGGCACTGAACTGGCCAAAATCGCCGTCCCGGAACACCCGGCCCACGGTCACGCCCAACGCCCAGCCGTCATCATCCTCACGCGTATAGGTCACCCCAAGATTGGTCCGCCGCCCGGCCTCCTGATCGTCCACGCCGGGAAAGCGCGAGTAGGAGAACAGGTTGGTTTCGTCAAATTCCACCAGCAAACTGTCTTCATTGTCTACGTCGCGGCCAGTTTCTCTGGCCCAGACCAGCTGCACCACTGGCTCCAGCAGATGGGTGGCACCTTGCGCGCGGCGCAGCATCGGCCAGCGCCATTCCACCGAGGCATAGGGTGTCACTTCGCTCGTATCGTCGAAAACCGGCCGCGCGTCTTGCTGCACCTGATACCAGTCCGCCCGCAGCTCTGCGCCCGCCGCCACGATCATGCCATTGCTCCAAAGCCAGTCGCGCCGCCAATCGGCCACCGCCGACAGCCGGGCCACATCCCGCGCGAGCCCTGTATTGGTAGGGTCTTCGTCGGCCCGCCGGTACAGCCCCGCCGCCTCAAACTGCAAGGAGGCGATGCCGCCCAAGCGGCCCGGCGTGAAGCGGCGCTCGTAAATCGCATCGCCCACAATGGTCGGCAAGGTGCTGTTGTCGTCACCGTCACGCAGCGACTGGAAATTGATCAGCCCCGCGCCAATAAACTCGTCGCGTCGGGTGCGGCTGACCCCGATGGCGCTGTCCAGACGGTCCTTGTCGGAATAGTCATATTGCAGCAGGTAGCCGTCATCTGAGGTGGCCTCCACATCGAAGGTCAAAATGAAATCGCGTGGCAGGGAAAAGAAGCCCTCGGCAAACAGATAGCCGCGCAGGTCGCGATCGGGCAGCAGGTTGTCATCGGTCACAGCGCCGTTGATCTCGAACTCACCATAGCTCAGCTTGCGGCGATACCGCGCCTCAAGCGTGCGCGAGCCGCGCGTGGTCAGCCAAGGGGTCAGCGTCAGGTCGGAATGCTCGTCAATGACGTAGAAATACGGGGTTTTGATCCCGATCCCGATATCGCCGCTGGAGGCAAAGACCGGCAACAAAAACCCGCTGGCGCGGTCAACGGTGGGGTCGGGCAACCGCAGATAGGGCCAGTAGAACACCGGCACGTCGAGCACGCGGAAACTGGCATTGTCGAAATACAGCTGCCGCTCCTCGGCGTCATGGGTGATGCGCTGCGCCCGGATTTCCCAGATCGGGGTCGGGTGCTCCTCGCAAATCTGACAGCTGGAGGCGACGGATTTGTAAAACTGCGTATAGCGCCCGCCGGTGCGGCGCACCTCGTTGGAGGCCAGTTGCAATTGCTCCGAAAACACCACCCGCGCTTGCGACAAAACCCCCTCGCGCAGATCGCCCGAAAGCTCTGCGAAGCTGGCAATAATCGTCACGTCCTGCCCGTCGATCAGATAAAGCGGGCCTTGCACAACAAGCGCGTCACGCTCCCCGTCATAGACAATCGAGGCCGCACGCAGCCGCACCCCGTCTTGCAGCACTTCCACATTGCCCTGCGCCTCAAGACGCTGGTTTTCGGGGTCAAACGAAACGCTGTCGGCCACCAGCGACGCGGTCTGCTGGGCCAGCGCCAATGCAGGCGACAGGATCAAAGCGGCGCACAGCGCAAGGACGCGGAACATGTCAGCCATCCTCCATATGAAAAAGCAGTCCAAGCGACATGAATATCCCCGCCAAAGGCGGTGCCCAGGCGGCCACGATCACAGGGATCTGGCCGTTCTCCCCCAGCACTTGGGCAAAGTTGCGCAGGAAATAGACGGTAAAGCCCATCAGGATCGCCAAGAGCACCATCAGCCCGGTGCGCCCAAAACGTGTGTGCCGCATGGTAAAGCCCGCGCCAATCAGCACCATGGCGGCCAGCAAGACCGGGTTTGCCAACTCCATATGCAGCCAGACCCGGTGTTGCAGCGCCGAAAACCCGGCGCGGTCGAGTTGGCGGATAAAGCCCGGCAGCTCCCAGATCGGGATGGCGGAGGGGGAGCCGAAACTGTCACGAATTTGGTCACGGGTCAGGTCCGAGGGCAGGGCGAGTTCTGTATAAACCTTTGCGCCATCCTCGGCATTGCCGCCCTCTTCAAAGTTCCACCACTTGGCCTCCGACAAGGCCCATGCGCCCGGTTGCAACAGCGCTTGCGCGGCGGCGATGCGGTAGGTCGGCTTTCCCGCCGGGTCGAAGCCAAAGAAAATCACGTCGAAAAACTGTGTGCCATCAAGGTTGGAACGGTCCGCGCGGATCACGATCTGCCCGGTCAGCCCCGCCTGCCGCAGCCACAGCCCCCGGTCGCTCACCGACATCGCGCTGGAATTGCCCCTGTAAGATTGCGAGAGCAGCTCGAACTGCTTCGACGTCGCCGCCACGATCGGGTTCAGCGCGGCAATGCCCAGCACGCCAAAGGCAAACGCCGTCATCACCGGGGCAAAGAGCGACCGGATCGCAGAGCGGCCAGAGGCCCGCGTCACCACCATTTCCGAGGTGCGCGCCAGCCCCAGAAACAGCATGATCGTGGCCAGCACAGTCAACAGCGGCAGCATCCGGTACATCGTCGCAGGCGCATTCAGCAAGGCCAGCTCGCTCGCCTCCACAAGGCCCACCGCGTCACTGTCAAAGCGGCGTATCTGCTCGACCATGTCGATCAGGAAGACAATGCCGAAAAACACCCCGAACACCAACAGGAAGGCGCGGACGAACCGCCTGACGAAATACCAGTCCAGCCTCATATCTGCGCCCCGCCGGGCTGCGCCATATCGACACTTGTATCGCGCCCACGAAAACGTCGCATCTGCGAGGCAAAGAGCAACAGCGCCGTCAGCACCGTGCCTACCACTGGCGCGAGATAGGCCATCCAGAACAGCCGCGCGTCGCCGCGTGCGACCTCTTCTGAGGAATTGGCCACCAGCTGCACGCCGATGATCATCGTCACCGCCAACACCACCTGTCGCCACACCCCGAACCGCGAGAACCCGCCCACCATCAGCGCGGCAAACCCCATGACGGGCACCACAATCGCCAGAAGCGAGCGCGCGACGCGGTCATGGGCCTCATAGAGAAAATCCGCCAATTCGCCCCTGGCCCCGTCCAAATCCGCTTGGCTGGGGTTCAGCAGAACATCCGTCGGCAGCTCGCGCAAATCGCGAATGCCCGCGCCGCCCTGCCGTATCAACGCGCCAATGTCATAGGCGAAATCTTCAAACTCAACCGTCGTCAGCCTGCCGGTTTTAGGCCGAAAGGTCTGTGCCAGCCCGTCAAACATCACCAGCCGAGGGCCTGTGTCGCCGCGCACCAGCAAGGCGCGCTCGGCGGTGTAGGTCACCTTGGCGTCCGGGTCGCGGTCATCTTCCAAAAATAGCTCTTCCATCTCGCCGAGTGCCGTAATGCCGCGCACGTAAACCGTGATGCCGGAGGCCGGATGGATGAACTGCCCTTCTTTCAGGAACCGCGCGGTGATGTCGCGTGAAATCTCCGCGCTGCGCCCCGACAATTCGCTGCGCGCCGCAGGCACCAGCACATGCGCAAGGATGGCCACCAGAACGGCGACGATAACGCCAAAGTAAACCACCGGCCGCGCGATGCGCGTGCTCGATGCGCCCGCGGTTTGCAGCACCACCATTTCGCTGTCAGATGACAGCCGGTTGGTCACGTAAATCGCCGCCACAAAGGCCGAAATGGGCAGCACCGTCATGATCACATAAGGCAGCGCCAGCAGGGTAAATTCGAGAAAAACAAGCGCCGTCTGGCCGTCGCCAATCAACTGGTCAAACAGCGAGATCGCGCGGTTGATCCAATAGACCGACACCAGCACAAGCGAGAAAAAGCCGAACAAAAGCAGCAGCTGCGACAGCATATATCTGTCAAATCGCGCCAACCTGCGTCTCCCTACCCGTTTTTCTTTTCAACTTAGCCGAATTTCTCGGGGCTCAAAAGGGGCTTCTGGCCTTCACGGCGGAGGCACGCTAGCTATAGCGCAACAAGACCCATTTTCAGACAGCTCAGAGGTTCCCATGACAACGCCCATCACCCCCAATTTCATCGCCACCGACATTGACCTGATCAAGGAGGCGCAGGGTGTTCTGGCCGTCTTTGTGCCGGAAGCAGGCACGCTGGATGCCACCGCCAAACGGGTCAACCGCCTGTCGCGCGGCGCGGTCGCGCGGCTGGTGGAGAGCGACGGGTTCTCCAAGCTGGACGAGGGCAAGGCGATCATGCTGGCCTACCCGGTCAACATGGCCGCCGAGGGCGTCATCGTGGTCAAGCTGTCGCGCCGCCCCGACGTCATGACCGCGCGCAAGGCAGGGGCCACGCTCGCCAAAATGGCCGGCGGAAAAGAGCTGCACGTCCTGTGCGGCAACCTGCGCCGCGCCGAAGAAGTTGCCTTGGGCGTGTCCTTGCGCAGCTACGCGTTCAACGATCACTTCACCAAGGAAAACGAGGCGTCCGGTGCGGTTCACGTTATGGTCAACGCGCCGGACGAGGTCAAAGCCGCCGGTGCCGCCCATGGCGCAATTGCCGAAGGCGTGTTCTTCACCCGCGATCTGGTCAACGAGCCCGCCAACGTACTGACCACCACCGAATTTGCCGACCGTCTGGCGGAGCTGTCGGCGCTGGGGCTCAAAGTCAAAGTGATGGACGAACCCGAGCTGGAAAAACTCGGCATGGGCTCGCTGCTTTGTGTGGGGCAGGGCTCTGACAGCCCCTCGAAAGTCGTCGTCATGGAATGGATGGGCGGTGACAAGAACGATCCCCCATTTGCGCTGGTCGGAAAGGGCGTGGTGTTTGACACTGGCGGCATCTCCCTGAAACCGGCGGGCGGCATGGAAGACATGACCATGGATATGGGCGGCGCGGGTGTCGTCGCAGGCGTCATGAAAACACTTGCCGCGCGCAAAGCAAAAGCCAACGTGGTGGGCCTTGTGGGACTGGTCGAAAACATGCCGTCGGGCAACGCGGTGCGCCCCGGCGATGTGGTCACATCCATGAAGGGCGACACGATCGAGGTCATCAATACCGACGCCGAAGGCCGCTTGGTGCTGGCCGACGTGCTGTGGTACGCGCAAGAGACCTACAGCCCCATCGGCATGATCAACCTCGCCACCCTGACAGGTGCCATCATCGTCGGGCTGGGCCATGAAAACGCAGGCGTGTTCTCCAACAATGACGCGCTGGCCAACGCTTTCCTGAAAGCCGCCAATGTGGAGCAAGAAGGCGCGTGGCGCATGCCCATGGGCAAGGCCTATGACGACCAGCTGAAATCCCGCGTCGCCGATATGAAAAACGTCGGCACCCGCGCCGCAGGCTCCATCACCGCCGCGCAGTTCCTTGAGCGTTTCGTCAAGCCCGAAACCCCGTGGTGCCACCTCGATATCGCTGGCGTGGCCTCTCTGAAATCCGAGAGCGACTTCGCCCCGAAAGGCGCCACCGGCTGGGGCGTGCGTGCGCTCAACCGGCTGATCGCGGATAATTTCGAAGGCTCGTGATGGCAGAGGTTTTCTTCTACCACCTCACCCGGCAACCGCTTGAACAGACCCTGCCGCAGCTTCTGGGGCTGGCCCGCAAGGCGGGCTGGCGCGTGGCCATCCGTGGCACCTCTGCCGAGCGGCTCGACTGGCTCGACGGCAAGCTGTGGGAAGGCGACGGCTTTCAGCCCCACGGCCTCGAGGGCGGGCCACATGATGCCGACCAGCCAATTCTGTTGACGCAAGACACGGCCGGGAACAGCCCCGATTGCCTGATCTCCATAGATGGCGCGCCGCTGGACCCGAGCGAGGTCACGCCCCTGAAACGCGCCATGGTGCTGTTTGACGGCAATGACGGCGACGCCGTCGCCCATGCGCGCACCCAATGGAAAGCCGTCACCAGCGCCGATCTGCCCGCAAAATACTGGTCACAGGAAACCGGCAATTGGCAGATGAAGGCGGAGCACCCAAAACCCTAACGCTCCAACAACAACCTGTCGCCGCGTATCTCAATCCGCTCGAACCGCTGCAAATAGCTCATGCCGAGAAGCGAGGTTTCCAGCGCCCCCTCATTGACGGAGGCCCGCACCACCCCCTCATCAATCCCGCCGACGCTGACATCTTGCAGCCGCACTGTGGCCGTGCGCACGATCCCGTTTGCCGTGGAGGCCTGCCCGTCAAAGAACAGTTCATCCTGCACAAAGCCAACCCGCGCCGCGTCCTCAAGGCTCAGCACCACATCCGTGGCCCCGGTATCGACCACGAACTCAATCGGCACGTCGCCCACGTCCAATACCATGTAGAAATGCCCATCGGCGCGGCGCGGCACCTCAATCGTGCCTTGCTCCGCCGAGACGCTTTGCTGCGGCAGCACCGTGTCCTTGACGTCGCTCCAAAGCCCGTAGGCCACGATCACGCCGATGAAAATGAACACCCAGAGGCTCGCCGCGCGCGCGGTCTCCCCCAGCTGCTCGCGGCCCGAGACGAAAAAATAGCTGCCGATCACGGCCCCCAAAAGGATCAGGTAGATCAACTGCCCGGTGTCATCTGCGGTCATGTTCACGCCTCCTTGCGCTTCATATAGTCACGGCCGCCAAAACCCCAAGATCGCGCATCCCGTCCACGACGAACTGCACCGACAAGGCCGCCAGCAACATGCCCATCAGCCGGGTCACAACCTTGACCCCGGTGGCGCCCAGCAAGCGCTCAATCGGCGCGGCGAGCAGGAACAAGGCGAAGACCAGCAGTACCACGAACCCCATCACGCCCAAAACGCCGCCCACAACCAGCCAATCCTCGCCCGAGGCCAGCAGGATCATCGTGGCCATCGCGCCGGGCCCCGCAATCAGCGGCATGGCAATCGGGAAAACCGACGGGTCATCCTCCAGCCCCGCATCGCCTGATTGCTCCTCCCGCCGCGCGGAGCGGCGTTCAAAGAGCATGTCCAAAGCCGTGATGAACAACAAAATCCCGCCCGAGATGCGAAAGGCCGCCAGCGAGATGCCGATGAAATCCAAAATTGCCTGACCAGCTAGGCCAAACACCGTCAGGATCACCGCCGACACAATGCAGGCCCGCGTGGCAATCGCCAGCCGCTGGCGCTGCGACATGCCGGTCGTCATGGCCACAAAAATCGGCGCCAGCCCAATCGGGTCAATCACCACAAACAGGGTGAAAAACGCGGTGATCGCCAGCGTCAGCTCCATGCTACTTTTCCGCCTTTTCCAGCTTGCTCTGCGCCTTCAGCCACATCGCCTCCGCGCGGTCCATGGCCTCCATGACTTCGGAATATTTCTTTTGATACACATCCCGCTTGGCCGCGTTCTGGTCTTCATAAATTTTCGGGTCCGCCAGCCGTTTGGCCAGTTCTTCCTGCATGCCCGCAATCTTTTCGACCCGCGCCTCGCATTGCCGCACATCCGCGCGCATCGCCAGAATTTCGTCCCGCGTGGCGGTTTTCTTCTTGGGCCGCTCGATCTTCTTACCCGATTTGTCCTTGTCGGGAGGAGACAGCAGCAGCTTGCGATAGGCCTCAAGATCATCCGTGTAGGGCGTCACGCGCCCGTCTTTGACCAGCCACAAGCGATCCGCCACAAGGCTCAGCAAATGCATGTCATGGCTCACCAGTATGACCGCGCCCGAGTAGCGCGTCAGCGCCTCCACCAGCGCCTCGCGGCTCTCGATATCAAGGTGGTTGGTCGGCTCGTCGAGGATCAGCAAATGCGGAGCAGGGAGCGTGGCCAAGAGCAGCGACAACCGCGCTTTCTGCCCGCCTGACAGACGCCCCACTTCCGTATCCGCCTGATCCGCCCCCAACCCAAAAGAGGCCAGCCGCGCGCGCAGTTTCGCCTGTCCCTCATTGGCCCGCTCGCGGATCAGATGCTCCAAAGGGGTCTCGTCCACATGCAGCTCATCCACCTGATGCTGGGCAAAGAATCCGACACGCAGCTTGTTCGACGAGGTCATCCGACCCCCCATCGGCTCCAACCGTTCCGACAATAGCTTGGCTAGGGTCGATTTGCCCTCGCCATTGCGCCCCAGCAGCGCGATCCGGTCGTCCTGGTCGATCCGCAGGTTCAGCTGGCTCAGGATCGCCTTGCCGTCATAGCCCACAGACACGCTTTCCGTGTTGATGATCGGCGGCGACAGCTCTTCCGGCTTCGGAAATGTGAACACCACCCGCGCCGCGTCTTCCGGGGCTGTGATCGTCTCCATTTTCTCAAGCATCTTCACCCGAGACTGCGCCTGCTTGGCCTTCGACGCCTTGGCCTTAAACCGGTCCACAAAGGCCTGCAAATGCTCGCGCTTGAGATCCTGCTTCTTGGCCGCCGCCGCCTGCACCGCACGTTTCGCCGCGCGTTGTCGGGCAAACTGGTCATAGGGCCCGGTGTAATAGGTCAGCTGCTTGTCTTCGAGATGCAGGATCGCGTTCACCGAGCGGTTCAACAGCGCCCGGTCGTGGGAAATAATGATCACCGTATGCGGATACCGCGTCAGGTAATTCTCGAGCCAGAGCGCGCCTTCGAGATCCAAATAGTTGGTCGGCTCATCGAGCAGCAAGTAATCCGGCGCAGAAAACAGCACGGCCGCCAAAGCCACGCGCATCCGCCACCCGCCCGAGAAGGCGGAGCAGGGCTGCAATTGCTCCTCAGGCGTGAAGCCCAAACCCGCCAGGATCGACGCGGCCCGCGCCTCCGCCGACCACGCGTCAATGTCGCTCAGCCGGGTCTGCACCTCGGCAATGCGGCCGGGATCTGTCGCCGTGTCGGCCTCTTTCAACAGCGCCGCGCGTTCCAGATCTGCGGCCAGCACGGTGTTGATCAATGACACCTCGTTGCTCGGCACCTCTTGGGCGATGCCACCGATGCGGGCGCGGTCGGGCAGGGTGATCGTGCCGCTTTCCAGCACCAACTCCCCCCGGATCAGCTTGAATAGCGTGGTTTTACCCGCGCCGTTGCGGCCGATCAGACCGACCTTATGGCCCGTGGGAATGGTTGCGGTCGCGCCCTCAAGCAGGGCGCGGCCTTCAACGGCGTAGCGGAGGTCAGACATGCGTAACATGGGGTGCGTGTCGCCCATGCAGTAGCCCGAGTCAATCAAGCGCTTTCCAAGCGCGAAGCTCCATGTTAGGCCCGCGCCAAATTCACACGCAAAGGAGCCTTCCCATGGCCGTACAACGCACATTCTCGATCATCAAACCCGACGCCACCAAGCGCAACCTCACCGGCCAGATCGCCGCCAAATTCGAGCAAGCCGGTCTGCGCATCGTCGCCTCCAAGCGCATCCAGCTGACGCTGGCCCAAGCCCAGACCTTCTACGGCGTGCATTCCGAGCGTCCCTTCTTTGACGAGCTGTGCGAATTCATGATCTCCGAGCCCATCGTTGTGCAGGTTCTGGAAGGCGAAGACGCTATCGCGAAAAACCGCGAAGTCATGGGTGCCACCAACCCCGCGGAAGCCGCAGACGGCACCATCCGCAAGGAATTCGCGCTCTCCATCGGCGAGAACTCGGTCCACGGCTCCGATGCGCCGGAAACCGCTGCCGAAGAAATCGCCTTCTTCTTCTCCGGTCTCGAACTGGTCGGCTAAACGCGTCTGAATGACTTTAAAAGCCGCTCTGCTCCGGGGTTTACTCGGGCAGGGCGGCTTTTTCTATGCGCGTACGCTGCTCCAGCTCCTCGCGCAAAATCCGGGTGTTGCGCATATTCGCCTTCCAGCCGAAATCGAACAGATCGCCCAAGAGCGGCACCAGTCCCACGACGTAATCAATCCCGACATTGAACCCCATCCGCCCCAGCGCATGCGGCGAGGCCCCGAGCCGTTTCGCCTCCGCCAATACGTATATCGACGGAGCCAAGGCCAGCGTGTCACCGATCACCGGCACCAACCCCAAAACACTGTCCAGCCCCAGCGTCAGCCGCGTGCCGGGAATGCGCACCAGCGCATCCATCCGCACCGCGATCCGGTCCAGCCGGTCCAAATCCGCCACCAAAGCGGCGCGCGCGGGCAGATCGCTCATCGCTTGCGCCCCACGCCAACCGCGTCCAGCTCCCGCTCGATCAACGACAAGCCATCGTCAAAATGCGCAGCCTTCAACGCGTCAAATGTCTTGCGCAACGCCGCTTTCTCCGCCCCTTTGCAATCGTTCCAAGGGCGCCCCTGAAGCCCCATGACCAGCACGTAATAGCCGATGAAATGCGGGCGCGTCCCGCCCTCCAAGAGCTTGGCATAGGCCGCATCCGCCCCGATCTCACGCAGCGCCTCTGCGCTGGTGATGCCCACCTCGGCCAAGCTCTTTTCCATGGCCGGACCAAGGTTGCGGATGGAGGAAACAGGGGTGCTCATCCCCCAAACTTACCAGCGGTCGCGCGAATTGGTAGCTGCGCCATCAGCGCAGCCCATATGCCGTTGCGTCATAATCCATGACACCTTGCAGATACCCGACCGCCTGATTGCGTTTGCGCCCGGACAGCCATGCCAGCGGAGAGATCAGCTTTCCCAAAGCCCGCGCATAGGCTCCGGCCCGAGGCCGTGGCCGGTTATGCTTTTGCTCGACATAGAGCCGCGACTGCGCAATCGCGCGCGCCTTGGCCCGCACAGACGCCTTCGAATATCCCGTCGAACCGCTGCCGACATGACGGACCCCACCACCATGCTCCAGCCGCAAAGCCCAACCCGCCTGCCGCATCCGCAGACAAATGTCGTCATCCTCGTGATACAGAAAAATCCGCTCGTCAAACCCGCCAACTGCGGCAAACGCCTCCTGCCTGCAAAACAGCGCGGCCCCGTGCAGAATATTGACCTGCGCGCTGCTGCCCGCCGCAGCCAGATCGCGCGGCGTCCAGTCGCTCGGGTCCAGCAGGCAAGACCGCCGTTTCATCGCAAACCCGCCCTCAGGCTCAAGGATCGCCGGGTTCGTCGCGCCCGCCTCCGGGTGCCGCTCTGCCGCGGCCAGCAGCGCAGCACAGCAGCCCTCTTCCAGCACCGCGTCGGGATTGACGAAAAACACAAAACCCCGCGTATTGCCCTCAGCGCCCAGATTGCACGCGCTGCCGAACCCGTGGTTCTGCGCCGCGCGGATCACCGTAGCACCATGGCGCTCCGCAATGGCGGCGCTGTCATCGCTGCTGGCATTGTCGACCACCACGACCTCGACCCCGTCAGGGATCGAGTCCAGCAAATGGCCGATCACGCCCGCGCTGTTATAAGTGACGGTCACTATGCGAATAGGCAGGGTCATGTCGCTCGCGAGTGGCTCACCGGGCGCGCGTCTGGCTCCGGTCTCTGGCGTGCAAATCTGCGGCAAAACCCGCGCCGCTGCAAGCGGTCAGGTGGCAGGGACCAGTTGAAACGCGTCCAACGCAATCGGGGTGTCGGGCTGGTTGCGGATCAGCTTGTTGGGGATAAACACCTCAGCGCTCAAACCGCCAAGCCCCGCCGAGGTCGCCAGCCGCAGCTCCGCCCCGTAGGCATTCAGCAGATCCAGCGCAATCGCCAGCCCAAGCCCCGTGCCGGGTTTGGAGCTGTCCAGCCGTCCGCCCGAGCTCAGCGCCTCCCGGCGGCCATCCTCAGGAATGCCGGGCCCGTCATCCTCGATGCTCATCATGATGCCGCCCTTCACGGGCTCAAGCGTCAGGCGCACGGTCTCGCGGCACCACTTCAGCGCGTTGTCCAAGAGGTTGCCCATCACCTCTTCAATATCTTGGGTGTCGATGCGCACGACAAAGCCCTTGTCGCAAACCGTTTCCAGCACCTTGCCATCCCGCGCGGCCATCGCGCCAAACAAGCGGCTGAAACGGCTGATGGAGGCTGCAAGGCTGGTCGAGGCCTTCGCCGAGGCCCCCGAATTGGCCGCCCGCATCCGTGCCAGCGAACGCCCCAGCTGCGCGTCCACCCGGTCCAGCGCATCGACGGAAGCTGTCACGGGCAGGCCTTGCTCCGCCAAAGCGGTCAGCTCGTTGCGTAGAATGGCACTTGGGGTTTTCAGCGCATGCGCCAGATCCGCAGCCTGACGCCGCGCGCCGCCGATGATCTCACGGTTGCGCTCCAGAAGGTCGTTAATATCCGTCACCAGCGGGGCCACTTCTTCGGGGTATTCTTCGGGGTTTAGCCCTTCTTCAAGCTCCCAGCGGCCCGCCACATCTTTGCGGAGCCGGTCAATCGGGTGCATGATTGCGGTGGTCTGAACAATCGCGCCGGCAAAGACCAAAAGCGCCAGCAGGGCGAAGGCCAACAGCAGGCTGCGCCGGGTCGCGGCGCGTTCAATGGTCAGGCTCTCGCGCGCTTCGGCCACGGTGACGCCCCAGGTGCTGCCATCCGACAGGCGCACCGATTGATGCACCGTGCGCACCGGCTCGGACCGCATCTCAACCGCGTCGCGAAACAACGCGCCCTCGACGATGCCGCTGGGTACCTCCAACCTCTCGCTCAGCATGGAATTGGAGGTGAAGACCCGTCCGTCCGGCGCAATGATCTGCCAGTAGCGGCCTGAAAACGGCGTCCGAAACGCGGGGTCAAAAATGTTTTCCGACAGCCGCGCCGGGTCGCCTTCGGCGTCGTTCAGCGCAATAATCAACTGCGTGTGGCGGTCTTTCAGCGTGTTATCGAACCGCGACAGGGCAATCGTGCCCATCAGCGAGTAAAGCAGATATGTGCCCACCGCCAACACGATCACAGCCGTCAGCGCACCGCCAATCAACGCGCGTTTGCGCAGCGACAGCATCAGGCGGCGTCAATCATATAGCCGCGCCCGCGAATGGTCTGAATGAAATCCGGCCCCAGCTTTTTGCGCAGCCGGGTGATGAACACGGCAATCGTGTTGCTGTCGCGGTCGCCATCATAGGCATAGATATGTTCCGACAGCTCGGTGCGCGAAATCAGCCGTCCGCTGTTATGCACCAGATAGGACAACACCGCGACCTCCTGGCTGGTCAGGTCCACCGGCATGCCATTGGCCGCAACACGGCCATTGCGCGTGTCAAAGCTGATCCCGTCTTTCTCGAACATCGGGTTGGTTTGCCCCGATTTGCGGCGCAGCGTTGCACGCACGCGGGCGGCCAGTTCTGACATGTTGAACGGCTTGGTCATGTAGTCATCCGCGCCCGCGTCCAGCCCGTCCACACGGTCAGACCAGCCGTCCCGCGCCGTCAGGATCAGCACCGGCGTGTCGATCCCCTCCGCGCGCCATTTCTTCAGCACAGAAATCCCGTCCTGACCCGGCAGGCCAATGTCGAGAATGATCATGTCATAAGGTTCCGTGGACCCCAGAAAATGCGCCTCATCGCCGTCGGCCACAGTATCCACCGCGCGCCCCTCAGCGATCAGGAGCGTTTTGATCTGGTCGCTCAAAACCTGTTCGTCTTCTGCCAATAGAATTCTCATGCGGGTAAAATCGCAAAGCAATCTGGCAAAGCTATGGCCGAACTGGGCCAATATTGGTGCTGTTTCACCTGTTTTTCGAGGGTTTCGCCAATCGGCGCGCCAACAGAAAAGACCGCCCGAAGGCGGCCTGATCTTTGCGTGAGGGGTGGGGTCAGAGAGGGGGCGGCTGGAGGGTGTGTAGCGTGTCGTCTGTCTCGTTTAAAATCAATGTCGTCTGCGCGGGCCCGGTGCTCTGATCCTGCCGCCGCCGGACCTGTGCGCTTGTGCGACGGCGTGGGCTGGAAGACCCGGTTTCGCTGTCGCGCATCTCGCGCTGTGGTCGGCTCGGCACATCGTCGTCTCAAGTCCTATCGGCGGTCAGGGCGGCCCCTTGGAGGGGTCTAGAAGAGGCTAGATGACCAGGCCGCTCCGTTCGTCGATGTCCTATTTGTGCCGCATTCGCATTTAATGGAGAGCGAACAAGCTGTTCATATTCGGTTCATGTTGCATGATTGATGTGTAAGGTACGGAAAATGAACACTAAAAATGGAAAATTTTTCTTGGAAATATTCTGGAAATCCTCACATTTCCCAACGAAGATGAACGATAAAGGTCACCTTTGCGGCCGCCTCCAAGGGAATCGCCCAAGCTGGATATGGCAGAATCGATGTCTATTGATGCGTCTCTGCCCAGAGCAATCCTATTTTCCCGATAGCGTTCCACCGAGCGGCTCGAAATGAAGGAAGAATTGGCTCCGGCGGTAGGGATCGAACCTACGACCAATTGATTAACAGTCAACTGCTCTACCGCTGAGCTACGCCGGAACGGTTCGGGCGATATAGCAAGGGGTCTCAGGCTCGGCAAGTGGGTAGAAGACGAATTTTACGCCTGCCGTGAGAAAACTGCCTGCTCGGTCAGAGGCCCCGCGGGGGCGACGGCGCCTCTAGCTGTTAAATCAATGAGATGCGCCAACACGTTGCGCGCGGCGGCGGGCAGCAGCTGCGGGTCAAGACCCTCGTAAATTGCCTCCGCCAGCTGCGCGGCAGTCATCGGGCGGGCGCGCAATGCCTCCAAAATCTGGCCCTCCCGGCCACGCCGATGCGCCATCAGCTCGGCCATCCGCGCGACCGGGTCCTCTATCGGCGCGCCGTGGCCCGCGTGATACACCGCGTGGCCCGCGCGGTCCGACATCATCTGCAAAGAGGCCATGAAATCCGACACATGCCCATCGGGCGGAGACACCAGCGAGGTCGACCACCCCATCACCAGATCGCCGCAAAACACATGCCCGCTGAACGCGCCGCCCATATCCAGCTCAAAGCTCAGATGGTTGCCCATATGTCCCGGCGTGTGCAGCGCGCGCAGGCCCCAATCGGAGCCCGTGACCTCGTCCAGATGAGCCATCGCAACATCAGGCATAAACGTCTCGTCCACCCCTTCGCCGCCGCCCAGCGCGCCCAAGCCCGCCATCATCGGCGCGCGCCCTGCGGCACTGGGGCCGAACCCATACACGCGTGTCCCGGAAAACTGCGCCAACACCATCGCCAGCGGGGAGTGGTCCACATGGCTATGCGTCACGAAAATATGGCTGATCCGCTGATGGCCCTCCAGCGCGTCCATGATCGCGGCCAGATGCGCCTCGTCCGGGGGGCCGGGGTCGATGACGGCAATGTCGCGCGTGCCCACCAGATAGGTGTTGGTGCCCCGAAACGTCATGGGCGAGGGGTTGGGGGCGAGCACCCGCCGGACGGCTGGTCCAACCTCTTGCGCGATGCCAACAGGCGGGTTGAAGGCGGTGATCTCGTCCATTGGGCTTTCCCTCATCCGCGCAGCCGCCTAGTTTGGCAGCCTATGCGGTATCTTTCTGTCAAACGCTTATTGCCCCGCAGCCTCTATGGCCGTGCGGCGCTTATCTTGTTGGTGCCAATCATCACCATCCAGATTGTCGTGTCTTTTGCCTTCATTCAACGTCTCTATGAAGATGTCACGGTGCAAATGACACAAAATATGGTGCCGCAGATCGCACTTCTGGCCGAGGCCGCCGGGCAAAGCGCGGGCGAGCTTGAGATGCGCTCCGGGCGGCTTGGGGTGGAGACCCGCTACCCCGGAACGCAGGTGGAGACCCGCATCCGCGTCTATGACCTCTCGGGCCATGCGATTTTTGCGACCTTGCAAGGCAATCTCGACATGCTCACCGGGGTTGATCTGGTCGAGACCCGCAAAGCGGTGCGCATCGGGGCGCTGGTCAATGGCGAGGTGCTGGAAATGGTGTTTCCACGCAGCCGGGTCTCCGCGCGCAACCCGCATCAGCTGATCGTGCTGATGCTGGCCACGGGCGCGCTGATGACGCTGATCGCCTATCTGTTCCTGCGCAACCAGCTGCGCCCCATCAAGCGACTGGCCAATGCCGCAGAGGCTTTCGGCAAGGGGGAGGTGGTCTCCTATCAACCCTCCGGCGCCAATGAGGTCCGCTCCGCAGGCGGCGCGTTTTTGCACATGCGCTCCCGGATCGAGCGGCAAACCCAGCAGCGCACATTGATGCTGTCAGGCGTCAGCCACGACCTGCGCACGCCGTTGACGCGGCTGAAGCTGGGGCTGTCCATGCAGCCCGACACCAAGGACAATCAGGCGCTGATCAGCGATGTGACTGAGATGGAGGGGCTGATCACCGCCTTTCTCAACTTCGCCCGGTCTGACGCGACGCAAGAGCTGGAGCCCTGCGACCTGCGCGCACTGGTTCAGGAGGTCGCCGAAAACGCCACCCGTGCGGGCCAAAACCTCACCCTGGGCCAGATGCCAAAGGGTCCCGTGCAGATGAACCTGCGCCCCTTGGCGATTAAACGCGCGCTGGAAAACCTCGCGGGCAACGCGACCCGCTATGGCACCCATGCCGTGCTGTCGCTTGAGGTGCTGGAAAAATCCGTCCGCATCACCGTGGAGGATGACGGCCCCGGCATCCCCGAGACCCACCGCGAGGAGGCGCTGAAACCCTTCGCCCGCCTCGACGCGTCTCGTAACCAGAACAAAGGCTCGGGCGTCGGGCTCGGCCTGTCCATCGCCGCCGATATCATGCGGGTGCATGGCGGTTCCCTGCGTCTTGGCGACAGCGCCGATCTGGGCGGGCTGAGCGTCGAACTGGTGCTGCCAAGATAGCGGGTGCCTGTCTGTCGCGCGGAAAACAACCCACCCCGCAGGCAGGCGGGCAGGGGCCTCGGACGCCCCATGCGCATGGAAAGCCGCGCAAAATTCTGATCCTCGGTGAGTTCCCGAAGGCTGCGACCGACAAGCTGCAACGCATCGGCCTTGCCGAGAAACTTGGGCTGGGCTAGGAAACACGACATGAAAATCTGTATCTTCGGAGCCGGCGCAATCGGCGGCTATATGGGCGCAAAACTGGCGCAGGCAGGCGCGGATGTCAGCCTTGTGGCCCGTGGCCCGCATCTCAAAGCCATGCGCGAAAACGGCCTGCGCCTGATCGAGGAGGGGGGCGAGACCACCGTTCCCGTCACCGCCTCCGACAAAGCGTCCGACCTCGGCCCGCAGGATTACGTGATCGTCACGCTCAAGGCCCATTCGGTCCCCGCCGTGGTGCCGCATATGCGGCCGCTCATCGGGGAGAACACCACAATCGTCTCCGGCGTCAACGGGGTGCCATGGTGGTATTTCCACAAAATCGGCGGCCCTTTGGAAGGCACCCGCCTGCAAAGCGTCGATCCCGGCAACGCGCAATGGGACGGCTTTGGCCCCGACCGCGTGCTGGGCTGCGTGGTCTATCCGGCCGCCGAGGTGATCGAGCCCGGCGTGGTCAAACATATCGAAGGCAACCGCTTCTCATTGGGCGAGCCAGACGGCTCCAAATCGGAGCGCGCTTTGGCGCTGTCGAAAGCGCTCAGCGCCGCCGGGCTGAAAGCCCCGGTCCGCCCGAAACTGCGCGACGAGATCTGGGTCAAGCTCTGGGGCAATCTCAGCTTCAATCCGATCTCCGCGCTGACCCATGCCACGCTCGACGTGCTCTGCACCGACCCCGGCACGCGTGAGGTCGCCCGCAACATGATGCTGGAGGCCCAGACCATCGCCGAAAAGCTGGGCGTGAAGTTTCCCATCGACGTCGACCGCCGCATCCAAGGCGGCGCAGATGTCGGCGCGCACCGCACCTCAATGTTGCAAGATCTCGACCAAGGCCGCCCGATGGAAATCGACGCGCTTGTCGGCTCCGTCAAAGAGCTGGGCCGCGTCACCGACACCCCAACCCCCACCATCGACGCGGTGCTGGCACTGGTCGCTCTGCGCGGAAAAACCGCCGGGCTGTACGACAGCTAAGAGGTCTCGAATTGGGGAAGTGGTAGGCCCGGCAGGACTTGAACCCGCAACCAAAGCGTTATGAGCGCTCTGCTCTAACCAATTGAGCTACAGGCCCCCAATGGCGTGTCGACTTGCTACCAGACCAAGCCTGCGCGTCAAGGGATCACAGCGCGCGCAGGGCCGCGGGTTGTTAACCGGATAGACACCATGAAGTTTTGGGACATTTTGGGGAATCGGCCAAAAACTTTTGTCCCAAAATGTCCCAAACCGCAGATTTCACCCCAAACAAGCCCCTCGCATTGCATGCGCAGGCCGCATGCTCTATCGCAACGTCAAACACGATCAGGGGGCGTCATGAGCGACAAGAAAAACGGACTGACCTATGCAGATGCAGGCGTTGATATCGACGCAGGCAACGCCCTTGTGGACCGTATCAAACCCGCCGCCGCCGCCACCAACCGCTCCGGCGTCATGGCTGGTCTGGGCGGCTTCGGCGCCCTGTTTGACCTCAAGGCCGCGGGCTATTCCGACCCCATTCTGGTGGGCGCAACGGACGGCGTGGGCACCAAGCTGCGCATCGCCATCGACACCGGGCATCTGGGCACCATCGGCATTGATCTGGTCGCCATGTGCGTCAATGATCTGGTCTGCCAAGGGGCGGAGCCCTTGTTTTTCCTCGATTATTTCGCCACTGGCAAGCTCGAGATGGAAGACGCCGCCACGATCATCGAAGGCATCGCCGAGGGCTGCAAACGCTCCGGCTGCGCGCTGATCGGCGGCGAGACCGCCGAGATGCCGGGCATGTACGGGGCAGGGGATTTCGATCTGGCGGGCTTCTCTGTCGGCGCGATGGAGCGCGGCACCGCATTGCCCGCCGACGTGGCCGCAGGCGACGTGTTGCTGGGCCTCGCCTCAGACGGCGTGCATTCCAACGGCTACTCCCTTGTGCGCCGCGTGGTGGAGCGTTCCGGGCTGGCGTGGGACGCGGCCTCTCCCTTCGGCGAAGGCAGCTTGGGCGAGGCCCTGCTGAACCCGACAAGATTGTATGTAAAGCAATCACTTACGGCCATTCGTTCAGGTGGCGTCCACGCGCTGGCCCATATCACAGGCGGCGGTTTGACCGAAAACATCCCGCGCGTTTTGCCTGACGGTCTAGGCGTTTCCATTGACCTTGACGCATGGGATCTGCCGCCTGTTTTCAAGTGGCTGGCAAGCGAAGGCGGCATCTCCGAACCCGAGATGCTCAAGACGTTCAACTCCGGCATCGGCATGGTGCTGGTCGTCTCTGCCGACAAGGCCGACACCCTGACCAAACTGCTCACAGAGGCCGGAGAAACCGTTTCCCAACTGGGCCATGTCACGCAGGAGCCGGGCGTCGCCTATCGCGGCACATTGCTTTGAAAAACGTCGCGATCCTGATTTCGGGGGGCGGCTCGAACATGCTCAAACTGGTCGAGAGTATGGATGAAGATCACCCTGCAACCCCTTGTTTAGTCATGTCAAATGAATCTGGCGCCACGGGTCTGGCACGTGCCGCAGAGCTTGGCATTCCCACGGCTGCCGTTGATCACCGCCCCTTTGGCCAGGACCGTCCCAGCTTTGAGGCGCAGCTCAACATTCACCTCGAGGCGGCCAAGACCGACATCATTTGCCTTGCTGGTTTCATGCGCATCCTGACGCCGGGTTTCATGGAGAAATGGTCCGGCAAGATGCTCAACATCCACCCCTCGCTTTTGCCGAAATACAAAGGGCTCAACACCCACGCCCGCGCGCTGGAGGCAGGCGACACCCATGCCGGCTGCACCGTCCACGAGGCCACAGCCGAGCTCGATGGCGGCCCCATCCTCTGCCAAGCCCGCGTCGGCATCGCACCGGGCGAGACGCCAGAGAGCCTTGCCCAAAAAGTCCTGCGCTACGAGCACCTCATCTACCCCGCGACCCTGCGCAGGTTCGCCACGGGGGACCGTAAAAGGCGTGATTGGAAAAGTGACGCAACGTGATATCCGTCCCTTTTCATTTCTGGTGTATGCGCATATAAAATTCAGACCGGTGGGCGGACTGAAACAAGAAAAACGATAGCCGGACCCAAATGAAAACCATCACCACGACACAAGATCTTGCGGCCTATTGCGCGCATGCTGCCAAATTTGCCTATGTCACCGTCGACACAGAGTTTCTGCGCGAGCGGACATATTACGCCAAACTATGCCTGATCCAGCTGGCCGTCGCGGGCGATGATCCCGAGCAAGACGCCGTGCTTGTCGATCCGATCGAAGGATCCGACATGTCGCTCGAGCCGCTCTACGACCTCTTCCGCGACGAGGCCGTGGTCAAAGTGTTCCACGCCGCGCGGCAGGATCTCGAGATATTCTACGTCGAAGGTGGCGTCATTCCGGTGCCTCTGTTTGACACGCAAGTCGCCGCCATGGTGTGCAATTTTGGCGAGCAGGTCGGCTACGAGACCTTGGTGCGCAAGATCGCCAAAGAGAGCGTGGACAAGTCGTCTCGGTTCACCGACTGGTCGCGCCGCCCGCTCTCAGATGCGCAGAAAAACTACGCGCTGGCCGACGTCACCCATCTGCGCGACATCTACGAATACCTCTCCACCCGGCTGACCCGCACCAAACGCCTGAGCTGGGTTGAGGAAGAAATGGCCGTGTTGCGCGCGCCGGACACCTATGTGGTGCAGCCCGAAAACGCGTGGCGTCGTGTAAAAGTCCGCACCAATGCACCGAAATTTCTGGCCATTGTCCGCGAGCTGGCACAGTTCCGCGAGCATTACGCCCAGACCAAAAATGTCCCGCGCAGCCGGGTCTACAAGGACGATGCGCTGCTGGAACTGGCCTCCGCCAAGCCCAAAGCGCAGTCCGATCTGGGCAAGACCCGCTTGCTGCTGCGCGAAGCCCGCAAGGGCGAGATTGCGGATGGTATTCTGGCCGCCGTCGCTGCTGGTCTGGCCTGCGCGCCGGATGACATGCCCAAAGTGCCCGCTCCGCGCGACAAAAGCGCCATCAACGCGGCCCTCGCCGATCTGCTGCGCGTGCTCTTGAAAGCAAAGGCCGAGCAGGCCGGTGTCGCGCAAAAACTGATCGCGACGGCCTCCGAGCTGGATGATATCGCGATGGGCGCACGGGACGGATTGGCCATGTCCGGCTGGCGTCAGGAGGTCTTCGGCTCCGACGCCTTGCGACTTTGCGCAGGCGAGGTCGCGCTGACGGCAGATAATGCCACCGTGAAAATCATCGAGATTTAGCGTTTTTGCTTAACGGCTGACTAACGGCTGACGGAACGCTGGCTGCGTTGGCCGCGCACGATAATGCCGCGAATGCTGGCCAATTGCCGATTGTTGAGCGCGGCACCCGCAATAATCTCGCGCGATTGCGGGGTCGATTGCGCCTGACGCTCTAAGGGTGGCAGCACCCGGAATTCATAGACCGCCAGCGACGGATCAGCGCTTTGCACGCGCACCAGTTCCGCGTCCCAGAACCCCTGCACCGGTGGCAGACCCACCGCCCGGATGATGGCCCCTTCCGGCGTCGCATCAACAGCCAACTCGGTCACCTGATCGACCAATTGGCGGCCATCGGTGATCACTTCGGCATTGGCTGCAACCGTCTCCACGCTTTCGCGGCCAAACCAGTTGAACGGGTTCAACCCACTATCGGCGACCCGCCCGCAGGCGCTCAGGGTCACGGTCGCGGCCAAAAGGGCCAGAAGAGGGGTTTTGATCCGGTTCGTTTTCATCGCTCTACCTGTCAAATCGGTCTTGCCGCCGCGCGTGTTTCAAAAAGGGGTAGCGCATCATCTGGGATTTGGAAAGCCAAAGGTGGTGGACGCCCGGTGCGGCTCCGCTATATCTGCGGGAACGGAGCGACGCGAAAGGCGGGGCAGATGGCACAAGACAGGTTTGAAGAGATCGTAGAAACCTTCGAGTTTCTCGACGATTGGGAAGATCGCTACCGCGAGGTGATTGATCTGGGCAAGGCCTTGCCGCCCTTGGACGACGCGCTGAAAGTGCCGGCCACCAAGGTCGATGGCTGCGTGAGCCAGGTTTGGCTGCACCCGACGATTGAGGGCGAGACCTTTACCTTTGAAGGCGAGAGCGATGCGATGATCGTGCGCGGGCTGATTGCGGTGTTGCATGCGCTCTATTCCGGGCTGAGCGTGGCGGAGGTCGTCAAGGTGGATGCCGCCGCCGAGATGGCGCGGCTGGGGTTGAATGACCACTTGTCGGCGCAGCGCTCCAACGGGTTGCGGGCGATGGTGGAGCGGATCCGCGCTGTGGCCGCCGCCGCTTTGGCGTGAGACCGGCCCTTCGGGGAGGATATTTTTGAACATGGAAAGCTGGGAGTGGCTTAAAGGGCTTTGAGGGCGTTTTCGAGATCGCCGTAGCCAGTGAAGCGGTATTCATAAGCGAGCCCGAGGGTTTCGGCGCAGTCGCGGGCCTTGGCCTCAAGCGCGGGGTCCTTGATCTGGGCTTGATAAACCAGTTTCTCGTAATGCTCAAAATACATGTCGCGCAGCTCTGGGTGGCGGTCGAGCCCCAGCGGTTTGGTGACAAAGGCGTCGAACTGCCGGACCAGAAAATCGGTGAGGTAAAAGGCCGTGATTTCGTCACGCGCGTCAAACGCCGCGTTGCCTTCGAAAAAGCTGTAGCAATGCGGCCCCTCGACCATTTTGACACCCATTTCAGCGCAAGCAGCCTGCAATAGCCCCCCGGTGCCACAATCGGCATAGACCACGAAAATCTCGTCATAGGTGTCGCGGTGTTTGGCGACGGCCTCCCGGATGGCCGGCACGATTTTTTCGGGCGTGTTGTGGTAAATGGCGGGCAGGCAGGCGAGCACCATATGGTCCCAGCCATTCGCCTTTTGCAGCGCGAGGATCTCGCGGGCCAAGGCCCCGCAGGCCAGTAGCAAGATGCGGCCAGAGCCGTTGGCGTTGAGCCCGTGCTCCGTCAGCTGCGTGTCGTCAGGGATCGTCACGATCGAGCCTTTTATGCAGGGCGCGGATCGCGAGCCCGGCCAGCATGGCAAGGGGCAGGATCATTGAGACGCTGCCAGCCGCCTGACCTTGCGGCTGCAATTGCGCGAAGAGGAACACGGTAAGGGCTGCGGCGATCAGCACGTAGCACAGGATCAAGGCGAAGCGGGTAAACGGCATGGGGGAGGCTCCCTTTCAGACCGTTACGTATGCAGTGCAAGCGCAGATGCAACCGCCGGGCGCTGCGCCATTTGTTCGCGAAACGCGGTGAGTTTGGGGAATTGGGCCATGTCGACCCCGTCACCCTCCAGCCAGCGGGACACGGTGAAGAGGTAAATATCGGCCGTGGAATATTGCGTGCCCAGAACGTAAGGCCCGTTAAGGTAATCACGCTCAATCAGCGCGGCATTCTCGGTCATGTTGGCGGGCACTTTGGCCTTCATCGCTTCATAAGTGCTGGGGTCGTCCGACCAACGGTGGCCGCGCATTTTATGGGCGTGGTTGATATGGGCGGTGGCCGCCAGAAACAGGTGCAGCTCCGCCACTTTGGCGCGCTCCCAGATCGTGTCGGGCATCAGATGCGCGTGGGTCTCCGCCAGATAGCCCAGAATGGCGGAGGTCTCTGTGAGAAGGCCGTCCGGGGTCTCCAAAAGGGGGACACGGCCCTTGGGGTTCAGCGCCAGATAGTCGGGCTTGCTCTGCGCACCGGAGGCAAAATCAACCCAAGCCAGCTCGTAGTCGGCCCCGACCTCGTTCAGCGCGATATGCACTGCAAGGCCGATTGTGGCCTTGGCAAGATGCAGTCGGTATATGGCCATTGGGGCGGCTCCTTTTCTCGGGTCGCCGCGCCGAAAAAGGCTTATCCTGCAGCGAGTTGGTTATGTTTGCGGGCCATGAATTCCTTGGCGGTTTCAACGGCCACAGCTGCGTCGCGGCAATAGGCATCGGCGCCGATGGCCTTGCCAAATTCCTCGTTCAACGGCGCGCCGCCGACCAGCACGGTGTAGTCGTCGCGACGGCCTTTCTCGACCAGGCTGTCGATGACCACTTTCATATAGGGCATGGTGGTGGTCAACAGGGCGGACATGCCCAGGATGTCGGGCTCCTCGGCGTCCAGAGCGGCGAAATAGTCGTCGACGGAGTTGTTGATGCCCAGATCCACGATCTCGAAGCCCGCGCCTTCCATCATCATGCCGACGAGGTTCTTGCCGATGTCGTGGATGTCGCCTTTGACGGTGCCTATGACCATCTTGCCGACCCGTGGCGCGCCGGTTTCAGCCAGTAGAGGTTTGAGGATCGCCATGCCGCCCTTCATGGCGTTGGCGGCCAGAAGTACCTCTGGCACAAAGAGAATTCCGTCCCGGAAGTCGTTGCCAACGATGGTCATGCCGCCGACGAGGGCCTCTGTCAGGACGCGGTAGGGCTCCCAGCCGCGGTCCAGAAGGATGTGGACGCCTTCCTCGATTTCCTCTTTCAGACCGTCGTATAGGTCGTCGAACATTTGGGCGACGAGGTCTTCATCATTCAATTTACTGAGGATGATGTCGTCTTCTTGGTCTGACATGGCGCGGCCTTTTCGAGTGGTATGCGTTGGCAAAGTGTTGCCCCATCGCTTTGCCCGCGCAATGGAAATTACGACACTGGTTAACGCAGGACCGACTTTTTCTTGACCATGTTCGCGTTATGTTCCAGCGTGATGCGATGGAAGTGAAACCACAGATGGACCCGCGCCGCAGGCCGGGGCGAGGTGCGTCAACAAACCTGACCAACCGCTTTGAATCATTGGTAAATGTCGGCATTGACGATGGCTGGGGCCGCGACGAGGAGCTGCCGCCTTTGCGCACCGAGGTCAGTGTCGAGCAGCCCCGCAAAGTTATCACGCGCAACACGTCGCCTGACCTGCATTTTGACCGCTCCATTAACCCTTATCGCGGTTGTGAACATGGCTGCGTTTATTGTTTTGCAAGGCCAAGCCATGCGTATTTGGGGATGTCTCCCGGATTGGATTTTGAAACGCGCTTGATTGCGCGGCCCGGGGCTCCGGAGGGGCTGAAAAAGGAGCTGCGGGCCAAGGGTTATGTGCCGCGGGTGATGGCCATCGGGACCAACACGGACCCGTATCAACCTATTGAAAAGGAACGGCAAATCATGCGTGGCCTGCTGCGGGTGCTGGCCGATCACCGCCATCCGGTTGCGATTGTCACGAAAGGCACCCTGATCGAGCGGGATTTGGATATTTTGCAAGAGCTGGCGGCGGATAATCTGCTGCGCGTTGGGATCTCTGTTACCACGTTAGACATTGATATTGCACGAAAATCTGAGCCTCGGGTGCCGTCGCCGAGGCGCCGCTTGGCGGTGATTGAGCGGCTGGCTAGGGCGGGGGTGGAGGTGCGGGTCATGGCGTCTCCGCTTATTCCGGGGCTCACGGATCATGAGTTGGAAGCGATCCTTGAGGCGGGCAAAAACGCGGGTGCGAAAGGGGCCACGGTCATTCCCTTGAGGCTGCCGCGCGAAGTGTCAAAGCTGTTTCAGGATTGGCTGGAAGAGCATTTTCCCATGCGAAAAGAACGGGTTATGGCGCGGGTGCGGGAGATGCATGGCGGGCGGGATTATGATCCGGATTTTGGCAAACGCATGACCGGGACGGGGACTTACGCGGAGTTGTTGCAGCAAAGATACCGCAAGGCGTGCAAAAGATTGGGGCTGGCGACAAAGCTGCCGCCGCTCCGCAGTGATTTATTCTGCGTGCCGCTCGAAAAGGGCGACCAAATGAGCCTGTTTTGAGAGTTTTGTACAAAATGGGGCAAAACTTTTGGGGCCAAAACCCATTTTGTACATTTTTCAGGGGCTGATTTCTTAACCGATTGGTAACTTAAGCTCTCTCGCGGGCGCGGCTTGCGCCACGCGCGTTGCGGCGGGCGCGGGTGGGGCCTGCGCCGTCGGTGCCGTCACTCTCGGAGGAGAAGCCGCCGAGCGCTTTGGCGATCTCGTCAAGGCTGGGTTTTGGACCCTTCGCGCGCGTCTCGAGGGCGGAGCGCATGGCGCGCAGATGCTCGGGCGCGGTGCCGCAGCACCCGCCGATGATGCGCGCCCCTGCGTCGCGGGCGAGGACCGCGTAATCGGCCATCAGCGCGGGCGTGCCGTCGTAATGGATATGGCCGTCGTGATATTTGGGGATCCCGGCATTGCCCTTGGCGATGACATGTTTCGGGGTCTCGCCAAAGCCCAGAACGGTGCGCAAGAGATCAGAGGCACCGACGCCGCAATTGGCCCCGAAGGCCAGAGGCGGGTGTTTCAGCCGGTCCATCTGGGCGGCGAGCGCAGGGGCGGTGACGCCCATCATGGTGCGCCCGGCCGTGTCGAAACTCATCGTGCCGCACCAGGGCATGTCTGTGCGCGCAATGGCCTCGGCGGCGGCTTTCATTTCTTCGGGGGCGGAAATCGTTTCCACCCAAAGCACATCCGCGCCGCCTGCCTTGAGGCCTTCGGCCTGTTCGTGAAACATCTCGACGGCTTGAGCATGCGACATCGTGCCGACGGGTTCCATGATGTCGCCGGTGGGTCCCATGGAGCCCGCGACAACGACTGTGCGCCCGGCGGTGTCGGCCACGTCGCGGCCAATCTCTGCGGCCAGCTTGTTCAGCTCGAAGACGCGGTTTTGGTCGTCATGCAGTTTCAACCGGGACGCATTGCCGCCGAAAGAGTTGGTCAGGAAAATGTCGGAGCCCGCATCAACCGGGCCTTGGTAAAGCGCGCGGATGCGGTCGGGGTGATCGGCGTTCCACAGCTCGGGCGCGTCACCCGATTGCAGCCCCATATTGAACAGCTCGGTGCCGGTGGCCCCGTCAGTCAGAAGCCAGTCGCGGGTGGAGAGCAATTTCGTCAGGGCATCCATAGCTGTGATCCTTATGTCATGCGCTTCAGCGCATGACAGGGATCGCGGCGTGAGGCCAATTCATAATCTGCATGATGATTATGAGGGTGGTTGAAGTCGTTAGTCCCGTGGAACGGGGGAGCCCAATTGTGAGCGAGCGCGTCGTTCTGCGAGGTCCCCGCTTTCGCGGGGATGACATTCTTTACAGCTCGGACATCACCTGGGCTTTCGCCTCGATGGTCAGCTCGGCCATTTTGGCGCGGATCGCGGCCTCGTCGGCTTTGGAGCCGAGATCACTGGAAATCTTGCGAAAGACGTCTTCGTCGCCTGCTTCCTCAAAATCGGCTTTGACGACCTCTTTGGCGTAATTCGCCGCGTCATCGCCGGATTTGCCCATCAGCTCTGCGGCCCAGAGGCCCAGAAGCTTGTTGCGGCGGGCTTCGGCCTTGAACTGCATCTCGGCGTCATGGGCGAATTTGTTCTCGAATGCATCTGCGCGGTCGTCAAAGCTGGCCATTTGGGCCTCCTGAATGGGACAAGTGTTACGCTAGATATGGCCCCGCGCAGCCCCCGGCGCAAGAGCTTGGTGGCATCGCTTGCGGCGATAGGGCGCGTGGCGTATAGGCTGCACCAAAGGTTTGGCCTTTGAGCAGTTTGGGGACCGCACGCTATGGCACGTCGCAAGAAAATCTACGAAGGCAAAGCCAAGACGCTTTATGAGGGCCCGGAGCCCGGCACTTTGGTGCAGTATTTCAAGGATGATGCGACGGCGTTCAACGCCGAGAAACGCGCGACGATTGAAGGCAAGGGCGTGCTGAACAACCGGCTGAGCGAGTTCTTCATGACGGGCCTGAGCCAGATCGGCGTGCCGAACCATTTCCTGAAGCGGCTTAACATGCGCGAGCAGCTGATCCGCGCGGTGGAGATCGTGCCGCTGGAGGTCATCGTGCGCAACTATGCCGCGGGCACCATGGCGAAACGTCTGGGCATGGAAGAAGGCACCGTGCTGCCACGGCCTTTGGTGGAGTTTTCCTACAAGAATGACGATCTGGGCGACCCGCTGGTGCCTGAGGAATATATCATCGGCTTTGGCTGGGCGAGCCAGCAGGACCTTGACGACATGATCGCGCTGGCCCTGCGGGTCAATGATTTTATGTCGGGCGTCATGTATGGCGTGGGCATCAAGCTGATTGATTTCAAGATCGAGATCGGGCGGCATTATGAGGGTGATTTTCAGCGGCTGATCGTGGCCGACGAGATCAGCCCCGATTCGTGCCGCCTGTGGGACATCGAGACCGGGCGTAAGCTGGACAAGGATGTGTTTCGCCGCGATCTGGGCGATCTGGCGGATGCCTATACGGAAGTCGCGCGGCGGCTGGGCGTGATGCCGCAAAACAACCCGCAGCCGGGCAAACCGCAGCTGATCAACTGACCGCGCGGCGTTGCGGGCCTTCGGGATTTGGATATTTAGGAACATGGAAAGAGGGGGCGTGTCGCCATGAAAGCCAAAGTGCATGTGATGTTGAAAACCGGCGTGCTGGACCCGCAAGGAGAAGCCGTGCGCCACGCGCTTGGGACGCTGGGCTTTGACGGGGTCGAGGGCGTGCGACAGGGCAAGGTGATTGAGCTGGATCTCGCGGATGGGACCTCTGAGGCGGATGTCACCGAGATGTGCGAGAAGCTTTTGGCCAACACCGTGATCGAGCGCTACTCCATCGAGATGGTCGCGTAATGAAGGCGGGGGTGCTGACCTTTCCGGGCTCAAATTGCGACCGGGATCTGGCGCAAGGCTTCAAGCTGGCCGGTGCCGATGTGGAGATGGTCTGGCATAAGGAGACCTCCTTGCCTGCCGGGCTTGATGTGATCGGCATTCCGGGCGGGTTTTCCTTTGGCGACTACCTGCGCTGCGGCGCGATTGCGGCGCGTTCGCCGATTTGCGCGGCGGTGGTGGAGTTTGCCAAGGGCGGTGGGCATGTGATCGGCATTTGCAACGGGTTTCAGGTGCTGTGCGAAACCGGGCTGTTGCCGGGGGCCTTGATGCGCAATGCGGGGCTGACCTTTCTGTGCCGCCAGCAGGAGCTGATCGTGGAGAGCACCGACAGCGCCTATACGCGCGGCTATGAGACAGGCGCGCGGATCACGGTGCCGATTGCGCATCATGACGGCAATTACTCGGCCGATGAGGCGCTGGTGGCGCAGTTGCGGGGCGAGGGCAGGGTGGCGTTTTCCTATGCGGATAATCCAAATGGCTCTGCGGGCGATATTGCGGGTGTGCTGTCTGAAAACCGCCGCGTGCTGGGCATGATGCCCCATCCCGAGCGTGCAACGGAGGCCGCGCATGGCAATCGGGACGGCGCGCCTTTGTTTGCCTCTCTGGTGGATGCGCTGGTAACGGCGTAAAACCGCCGAAAGCGGCGCGGCTTCCCTAAGGGCGGCGCGCCTCTTTGTTGAGGCGGGGCGCGAGACCTCGTAACGTCGCGGCCATGAGTGCTGATACCTTTTCTGAAGCGGAGCCACCTGAGGCGAAGCGGCCCAAGCCTGAGCGGCCACGCAATGGCCCGCCGCGCCCGATTGGCGCGCGTTGGCAGGTGCGGCTCTTTGCGATCATGCTGATCGCGCTGGCCGTGACGATTGTCTGGGTATCGAACCTGTGGCTGACGGATCGCTTTACAGAGCGCACGCGGGCCGCCGCAGATCTGCGGGTCGCACTTTATTCCAACGCCATCACCTCCGAGCTGCAACGCAACCGCGTGGTGCCGCTGCTGTTGTCGCGTGACCCGGTGATGGTGGCGGCGCTGAACTCCGGCGATTTCACCGCCACCTCGCAGCGGCTGATCACATTTGCAGAAGAGCTGGGCGCGGCGGGGCTGCGCTTGATGGATGCCGAAGGGATCGTGAAGGCCTCCTCTGACCGGACGCAGATCAGCGAGAACCGGCGCTCCGAGCCCTATTTCATTGATGCGCTGCGCACCAATGACACGCTGTTTCACGTCACCCGGCAAGAGACCGGCGCGTTTCAGTTCACCTATTCGCGCCGCATCTCCTTTGATCAGCAAAGTATCGGGGTGATCGTGGTTGATGTGGATTTGCGCCAGTTCGAGAACCGCTGGCGCTCCCCCAATGACGCGGTGATGATCTCCGACAGCGAGGGGCGGATCATTCTGGCCACTGACCCGCAATGGCGTGGGCAGGCGGTGGGGGATGCGCTGGCCAGCCAGTCTCCGGCGGGCGCGTTGCGCCGCGCGATTGAGCTGACCAATGGCTATTTCGAGCTGGGCCGCTCGCCTGATGCCTATCTGCGCGGTGAGGCGGTGATGCGCGTTGACGGCCGCATACCGTTTCGCGGCTGGCGGCTGATCAATTTCTCGACCTATGCCTCGGTGCGCGAGCGGGTCAACGGCGTGCTGGCGCTGGAGATCATGGGCTTTGCCATCCTGCTGGCGCTGACCTTCTACGTGCTGTCCAAACGTGCGGAATCTGCCGCCGGCTTTTTCCGGCGCGAAAGCGAGGATTTGCGCGACCTCAATGCGCGGCTGAGTCGCGAGATCACGGAGCGCAAAAAGGTGCAGGAGACCCTCGCGGTGGCCGAGCAGTCGCTGGTGCAGTCGCAAAAACTCGCCGCTTTGGGGGAGATGTCGGCGGCGGTCAGCCATGAGCTGAACCAGCCACTGGCGGCGATGAAAACCTATCTGGCGGGCGCAAAACTGCTGCTGGAACGCAAGCGGCCCGAGGAAGCGCAAAGCTCGTTTCAGCGCATTGACGACCTGATCGAGCGCATGGGCGCGATCACCAAACAGCTGAAATCCTACGCCCGAAAGGGCGGCGACGAGCTGCTGGAAGTGGACCTGCGCGACGCGGTTTCGGGCTCTTTGTCGATGATGGAGCCGCAGCTGAAAAAGGGCGATATCAAGCTCGTCGTGTCGCTTCCCGATCAACCTGTTAAGGTGATTGGCGACCGGGTGCGGCTCGAGCAGGTGATCATCAACCTGTTCCGCAACGCGTTGGATGCCACCAAATCGCAAGCCCGCCCCGAGGTGCAGATCCTGCTCAACGCGGGCGAGACCGCGACGCTGACCCTGCGCGACAATGGCGAGGGGATCGAGAACCTCGACGACCTGTTTGAACCCTTCTACACCACCAAACAACCGGGCGAGGGCGTAGGGCTTGGGCTGGCCATCTCGTCGAGCATTGTGAGCGAGCTTGGCGGGTCTCTTACGGCAAGAAATGGCCAATCTGGCGGAGCGGTCTTTGAAATGCAGCTGCCATTGGCTAAATCTAGGGAGAAATCGGCCCTAGACATGGGCGTGGTAAAAGCCGCCGAATAGCGCGCCCTTTGGCCTGATCACAGGGGCCGGGCGCGACGGGCTGGCGGGACAAAGGAACAGTATTATGCAAAGTGCGAGCGCCCTGAAGATCGCGATTGTCGATGACGAGCAGGATATGCGTCAATCCATCAGCCAGTGGCTGGCCCTGTCGGGCTATGACACGGAGACGTTTGGCTCCGCCGAGGACGCGCTGAAAGGCATTGGCGCGGATTACCCCGGCATTGTGGTCTCCGATATCAAGATGCCCGGCATGGACGGGATGCAGTTTCTCAAACGCCTGATGAGCACCGACAGCTCGCTGCCCGTGATCATGATCACCGGGCATGGTGACGTGCCGATGGCGGTGGAAGCGATGCGCGTGGGCGCGTTTGATTTTCTGGAAAAGCCGTTCAACCCCGACCGCATGACCGAGCTGGCCAAACGCGCCACCACCAACCGCCGCCTGACGCTGGACAACCGCGCGCTGCGCAAGGAGCTCTCAGACGGCACCAAGCTGATGCAAAAGCTGATCGGCTCAAGCCCGGTCATGGAACGCCTGCGCGAAGATATTCTGGATCTGGGGCAGGCCGACGGCCATGTGCTGATCGACGGCGAAACCGGCACCGGCAAGACGCTGGTGGCCCATGCACTGCATGCCGTGGGGCCGCGGGCGGGCAAGAAATTCGTCTCGCTGAGCTGTGCCGCCTTTGACGAGGCGGCCCTGTCCTCAAAACTGTTTGAACCCGTGGAGGAAGGCGACAGCCTGCCTCTGGTCGAGGAGGCGCGCGGCGGCACATTGGTGCTGGAAGATATCGAAGCGCTGCCCGGCACGCTGCAGGCCCGCCTGCTGCAATTCATCAACGACCAGGGCAGCCCGGCGGAGACGCGGATCATCGCGATTTGCAACACCCAAGAGCAGGACAAAACCTGCGAGGACCTGATCCGGGGAGATCTGTTCTACCGGCTGGCCGCGATGAAAATCACCATCCCCCCGCTGCGTCAGCGCGGAGAGGATATCCTGTCGCTCTTCAACCGCTTTGGCGAGCAATTTGCCGATGATTACGGCTCTGACACCCCAGAGGTCTCCGCGCAGGAGGCGGCGCAACTGTTGCAGGCCCCATGGCCCGGCAATGTGCGCCAGCTGATCAACGTGGCCGAACGCGCGGTGCTGCAAAACCGCCGGGGATCGGGCTCGATTGCCTCGCTTTTGATGGCCGACAATGCGGAAATGGGGCCGGTGATCACCACCGAAGGAAAGCCTTTGAAGGAATATGTCGAGGCCTTTGAGCGGATGTTGATTGATAACACGATGCGGCGTCACAAAGGGTCTATTTCGGCGGTGATGGACGAGCTGTGCCTGCCGCGCCGGACGCTGAATGAGAAAATGGCCAAATATGGTCTGCAGCGGTCAGACTACCTGTAAGCTCAGTTAAAATGGGCGCTGCGCGCGCGCTATGTTTTGCGCGGGCTTTGCCCCCGCTGTGATGAGGGGCTCTGCCCCTCACACTCCCGCCCTTTCATGAGGGGCGCTGCCCCTCAAACTCCCGACCTTTCATGAGGGGCTCTGCCCCTCAAACTCCCCGGAGTATTTTTGAAGCAGTGATAGGCAAGAGGTCGTCGCGGGGGAGAGGCTGCGCTCGGGTTGTTTCTGGTTTGGAAACAATGGCCTTTAGAGCACGGGGCTGTGTTTATTGCGGGCAGGGCGAATTGCGCATTGTAAAACCTATGTGAAATCACCTATGTATAAAGCACGTACCGGTGGACGCTTTTATGGCGCATTGGACGGTGAAATTTTACTGGCTCAGCCCCGAAAGACAAAACGGTGGTCCCGAGCCGGGACGAACGGCTTCATTTTTTGAACGCCAAAGCCAAGGCTGGCCAACGCGCCCGCTGGCAAAATGAACGGGCAGCCCCAATCAGGGTACTGTCGGAGATAAGAACGCGATGAGACGCGCCAGAGACAGACAGGCATCAAGGGACAGGGCCGCTTTGCGCCCGGCCCGCGCCATACGTGTCCGCGCGGCCCCTTTCGCCCAGACAAGCCATTCCGCCAACGTAGCTTTTTGTTCCGGATCACCTCCGGGGGAGAGCGCCTTTGCGGGGTGCATACGGATATCATGGCTAAGAAAATGCTTATTGACGCCACCCACCCGGAAGAGACCCGGGTTGTTGTGGCAGACGGAAACAAGGTTGAGGAATTCGACTTTGAATCGGAAAACAAACGCCAGCTCGCTGGCAACATCTATCTCGCAAAAGTAACACGGGTCGAGCCGTCGCTGCAGGCGGCCTTCATTGACTATGGCGGCAACCGCCATGGCTTCCTGGCGTTCAGCGAGATCCACCCTGACTATTACCAGATCCCTGTTGCGGACCGTCTGGCGCTGCTGGAAGAAGAGGCCGAATTCGCCCGCCAGCAGGCCGAAGAGGAAGACAAGCCCAAGAAGGGCCGGGGTCGGGGGCGTGGACGCTCCAAGGCGGCCAAGGCCAAATCTGAAGATGCGGTGATCAGCGAAGAGGTCGAGGACGCGGATGCGGTCTCCGGCATGGATGTGGTCGAGCAGGACGCCGATGACGTGATCGAGGTGGAGGAAGGCTCCTCCCCGATGGAGACAGTGGCCGAGACGCCGGTCGAGACGCCTGAGGCCTCTGATGAGGGTCAGGACGGCGACGACGATAGCGACGGCGACAGCGATGACGGCGATGATGACGACGTGTTGCAGGCCACGGATAAGGACGAGAACATCGAATCCGTCGCCCAGGAGGATGACGCCGACGAGGTGCGCCCGGCCCGCAAGCCGCGCCCCAAACGCTACAAAATCCAAGAGGTCGTCAAAGTCCGCCAAATCCTGCTGGTGCAGGTGGTCAAGGAAGAGCGTGGCAACAAAGGGGCCGCACTCACCACCTACCTGTCGCTGGCCGGCCGCTACTGCGTCTTGATGCCCAACACCGCACGCGGCGGCGGGATTTCCCGCAAGATCACCAACGCGGCGGATCGCAAGAAGCTCAAGGAAATTGCCAACGAGATCGACGTGCCGAAAGGCGCAGGCCTGATCGTGCGCACGGCTGGTGCCAAACGGACCAAATCCGAGATCAAGCGCGATTACGAATATCTGCAACGCCATTGGGAGCAGGTCCGCGCGCTGACGCTGAAATCCATCGCGCCCGCGCCGATCTATGAAGAAGGTGACCTGATCAAACGCTCGATCCGTGACCTCTATAACCGCGAGATTGACGAGGTGCTGGTCGAAGGCGAGATGGGCTACCGGACGGCCAAGGACTTCATGAAGATGATCATGCCGTCCCATGCCAAGAACGTGAAACATTATGCCGAGCAAATGCCGCTTTTCGCCCGTCATCAGGTGGAGAGCTATCTGAGCGGAATGTTCAACCCGACGGTGCAGCTGCCCTCGGGCGGCTATATCGTGATCGACACCACCGAGGCGCTGGTCGCGGTGGATGTGAACTCTGGCCGAGCCACCAAGGAAGGCTCGATCGAGCAAACGGCGCTGAAAACCAACCTGGAGGCCGCCGAAGAGGTGGCGCGCCAGATGCGTCTGCGCGACCTTGCGGGCCTAATCGTGATCGATTTCATCGACATGGAAGAGCGCCGCAACAACAACGCGGTTGAAAAACGTCTGAAAGACAAGCTGAAGACGGATCGCGCGCGCATTCAGGTGGGCCGTATCTCGGGCTTTGGCCTGCTGGAAATGTCGCGCCAGCGGCTGCGGCCGGGCATGTTGGAAGCAACGACCCAGCCTTGCCCGTCCTGCCATGGCACGGGGCTGATCCGCTCCGACGACAGTCTGGCGCTTACGATCCTGCGCCAGCTGGAAGAAGAAGGCACCCGCAAGCGCTCGCGCGAGGTTTTGCTGACCGCGCCTGTGGCTGTGATCAACTACCTGATGAACGCCAAGCGCGAGCATGTGGCGGCCATTGAGGCGCGTTACGGCATGGCTGTGCGGATGGAGGCGGACCCGCATAAGGTCTCCCCGGATTTCACCATCGAAAAGTTCAAAACCGCGACCCGCAACATCACCCCGGTGGTGGCCAAAACCGCAGCGATTTCGATGGATTCGATTGATATGTCGGATCTCGAAGACGTGGTTGAGGCCGAGGAGATCGACGAGACCGAAGAGGATGCGCCCGCAGCACGCGGCCAGCAGCCGCAAAACGAGCCGGAGCTGGACGAGGATGGCAACCCCAAGAAGAAAAAGCGCCGCAGGCGTCGGGGTGGCCGGGGCCGCAACCGCAACCGGGACCGGGATGCGGAGAATGGTGGCGAGAACGGTGCTGAGAATTCCGGCGACACACCTGCTGACGGCGCTCAGGCGCCGGAGGATGACGACCCACGGCCCTCCATTGCGGAGGCCGCATCTGAGGCGGAAAACGCCGAGCCGGTGAAAGAAGAGAAGCCGAAACGCTCGCGGACACGCTCGCGCAGCAAGAAGGCGGATGCGCCTGCCGCGGAAGAGGCCAGCGTTGAGACACCTGCTGAGGCCCCTGCGGAGGCGGCACCTGAGGCGGAAGAAAAGCCCAAGCCGAAACGCCGCTCCCGCGCCAAGAAGGTTGAGGAAGCCCCTGCGGAGGCTGATGCTCCTGAAGCTGCGGCGGAAGAGAAACCCGCCAAGAAGCCGCGCAGCCGGGCCAAGCCGAAAAAACCGGAGGCCGTGGCGGAAGACGCCGTTGTCGCCGATGCGACCACTGTGACGGCTGAGGCTGCTGTTGAAGAGGCTCCGAAGCCCAAGAAGACGCGGACGCGGACCTCGGGGACGACGGCCTCTGCGGTGACTGAGCCGGTTGAGGCAGCGGCTGAGACGGGGGCAGAGACTGCGGCAGAGACGGGGGCGGATGTGGCCGAGGCCCCCAAGAAAAAGAGACGCGGCTGGTGGTCGCTGAGCGGCTGAGCCAAGATAGAGTGACAGAAGGCCCGGAGCATCCGCTTCGGGCCTTTTTCGTCGCGGAGGTGGCCTTGTGATCGACCATTTCAACCTGCCCGTGCGCGATATGATTGCGTCGCGCGCCTTCTATGACGCGGTGCTGGGGGCTTTGGGTGTCGGCGTGCTGGCTGAGGATGGCGACGCGATAGGCTACGGGTCGGATCGCTGGGCCTTTGGGCTGGTGCCGGACGCCGGGGGCACACCCCTTCATGTCGGATTTCGCGCGGGTAGCCGCGCAGCGGTGGAGGCATTTTACCGCGCCGGGCTGGCCTCGGGCGGGCGCTGCAACGGCGCGCCGGGGCTGCGGGCGGAATATGGCGATGGGTATTACGCTTGCTACCTGCATGACCCCGACGGGCATAATGTTGAGGCGGTGTTTCGGGGATAACCCGGTATTCGACGCGCCTGCGGCGGGCCTATAAGGTGGGGGCGCTGCCCCCAAGGTCTTAATGAGGGGCGCTGCCCCTCACACTCCCCTTTGATGAGGGGCTCTGCCCCTCAAACTCCCCGGAGTATTTTTGAAGCAATGATAGGGGGGTGGGGATCATGGGGGAGGGGGGTGCGTGTGGGCTGGATCGGTTTTAACGGCGTCTGGCGGCGGCTTTGGCGGTGATTTCGACGTCCTGGGCGCGCAGCCAACCCGAAGAGCCTTGCGGCAGGGCGCCCATGGCGCGTTTTGCCAGTTGGGCGGCCTCCTCGGGGCGGGCAGTGATCAGGTAGCGCTCTGCGGTGGCCACGGCGGCCATGCCGTTTTGCCCGTTTTGCGCATGGGCCAGCGCCAGATCGCGCAAGAGGTTCGGATTGCCCGCATCGCGGCCCCGCGCTGCTGTTAGCACCTTGAGCGCTTCGGCATTTGCCTGTGGCGTGCCCACGCCCAGCAGCGCCTTGCCCAGCCCCGCCATGATCAGCGGCTCGCCGCGCGCGAGATTGGCGGCGTTGCGGTAAGAGGCCACGGCGGCGGCGGGGTTGCGGGATTCGAGCAGGATCTGGCCCTTGAGCTCGTGGTAATAGGGATCGCGCGGGCGCATCTGTAACAGGCGGTTCATCTCCGCCAGCGCCTTTTTCGGCTGCGGGCGTTTGTGATAGGCCACGGCGCGGCGCAGGGTGGCCAGCTCGGACGTGCCCTTGGCGTCAGAGCGGCGCAGCGTGGCGCGCGGATTGCCCAGAAACCCGTCGAGCTTGGCATTCATGCGCCCGTACCAATAGGCGGCCTCCGGCGTGGTGGGACGCGCACGAGCGCTGTACCCGGCGGCAAAGCCGCGCACCGCGCGCAGCCGGTCGGCGGTCAGCGGATGGGTGCGCGCATAGGGGTCTTGCGAGCGGCGCAGCGCCTCTTGGCCCCGGAAGATCTCCAGAATGTCGGACATGGCGGAGGGGTCGATCCCGGCGCTGGCCAGATAGCGCAGGGCGGATTGGTCGGCGGAGGCTTCCTCCGCGCGGGTATGGCCGAAAAACACCCGTTGCGCGGCACTCGCCGTGCCTGCGGCGAGACCCGCGCCCGCCTGTGCCTCGCCTTTGGCAATGGCGGCGAGCGACACGGCAAAACCGACGGCGGCCACGCGGCTGGCGACGCGGGCATTGGCCGCGCGGCTGAGCAGGTGGCCATTGGCCAGATGCGCGACCTCATGGGCGATCACGGCTTGCAGCGCCTCGGGGCGTTTGAGCCGCCGGATCAGGCCGGAATGGATAAAGACATGGCGGCGGTCGACGACGAAGGCGTTGAGCGAATTGTCGTTGATCACCAGCACCTTGACCGACCCGCTGCCGAGCCCTGCGGCGCGCAGAACGGGTTTGGCCAGCTCCGCCAGTGAGCGCTCCAACTCGGCGTCGCGGATCACGCTGATGGCGGAGGCGGGGGCGGCAAGGACCATCGCCATAAGCAGGCAGAGAAGGCGGAGGAGCATGGCAGGGTCCCTTTGCGTTGCGGTCATTGACCTTTGGGCGCGCGCTTGGTTCAAGCGGGCAGGCTCCAAGAATGTGAACCCGAAGACTGCGAGGAAGTGATGCGAAGTTCAACCCGAGGCGAGGTGGATCCGTTCATTGTGATGGATGTGATGGAGGCGGCGCGCAAGCTGGAGGAGAGCGGGCGGCGCATCATCCATATGGAGGTGGGCCAGCCGGGCACGCCTGCGCCGGCACCTGCGCGCGCCGCATTGGTGCAGGCGATGGAGCGCGACGCGCTGGGCTACACGGTGGCGCTGGGCCTGCCGGAGCTGCGCGCAGGTATCGCGGGGCTGTATCACGACTGGTACGGCGTGACGCTGGACCCCGCCCGCGTGGTCGTGACCGCGGGCTCCTCCGCTGCTTTTGTGCTGGCCTTCACCGCGCTGTTTGACGCGGGCGCGCATGTCGGCGTGACCGAGCCGGGCTATCCGTCCTATCGCCAAATTCTCAAATCGCTGGACCTTGTGCCGGTGGGGCTGCCCACCCATGCGCAGACGCGCCATGTGCCTGCTTTGCCGGGCGAGGCATTGGAGGGCCTGATCGTGGCCTCTCCGGCGAACCCGACGGGGACGATGCTGAACCACGCCGATCTCGCCGCGCTGATCGCGGATTGCGACGCGGCGGGGACGGCGTTTATCTCAGACGAGATTTACCACGGCGTGCACTACGGCGCGCGGGCCGTCAGCGCCCTGGAGGTCAGCGACGAGGTCTATGTGATCAACTCCTTTTCGAAATATTTCTCGATGACGGGCTGGCGGCTGGGCTGGATGGTGGTGCCCGAGGCCCATGTCAGGCGCATCGAGCGGCTGGCGCAAAACATGTTCATCTGCGCGCCGCACGCAGCCCAGGTGGCCGCTTTGGGGGCACTCGGCGCGCGCAAGGAAACGGAAGCCATGCTGGAGGTCTATGCGGCCAACCGCGCCTTGATGCTGGAGGGGCTGCCAAAGGCCGGGTTTGACAAGATCGCGCCGCCGGACGGGGCGTTTTACGTCTATGCGGATGTCTCTGACTGGACGCAGGATTCGCTGGGCTTCTGCCGCGAGGTGTTGGAAGAGGCGGGCGTGGCGATCACGCCGGGCCTGGATTTTGATCCCATTCGGGGCCATCAGACCGTGCGGTTCTCCTATGCCCGCGCGACGGAGGATATCGTCGAAGGGCTGGCGCGGTTGCAGCGCTTTATGGCGGGGCGGGTGAAGGTTTGACAGAGGGTTTGGGGGCGCTGCCCGGAGGTTTGTTTTTTTGGGGGCTCCGCCCTGAGCTTTTGCCTTTGGGGGCTCTGCCCCCCGTCGCTGACGCTCCTCCCCCCGGAGTATTTTTGAAGCAATGATAGGGGGTGGGGATCACGGGGGAGGGGGAGCGGAATTGTGGTGGGACAAGCGGGGCGGGAGGCTGTATACTCGCGTCAAAACAAGACCAATTGAGAGCAGGCCGAGCAGCCATGCACCAAAGTTTTCTTAGCGGCCTGATCTGGGCCTTGTTCGCTGGCGCTTGCGCGGCGCAAGACCTGCGGGCTGTGGCGCGGGTGGAGATGGGCGCCTCTGGCGTCACCGACGCGCGCGGCGGGGCGGAGCTGGTTTTGGCCCTGACCCAAGCGGTGCCCTACCGGATTTACGCGCTGGCCGACCCGATGCGGATCGTGGTCGAATTTCGGGAAGTCCGGTTTCAGCGCGACCTAAGCGCCCTCGACCGTGCGGAGCGGGTCGACAGCATTTCATCGGGCCCCGGTCCCACGGGCTGGTCGCGGCTGGTTCTGGGGCTGAGCGTGCCGATGGGCGTCGAGACCGCCGCATTGGAGACCGACCCGAATGAGGGCACGGCGCGGGTGCGGGTGCGTTTGCGCGACGTCTCAGCGGAGGCCTTTGCCGCCGGGGTGGCCGAGCCGGAGGGCGCGCGGCGCGAGGCTGTCATCCCTGCGCAAACCGATGACGGGCGGCTGATTGTGGCCGTGGATCCGGGCCATGGCGGGGTCGATCCCGGCGCGCAGCGTGACGGCTATGACGAGGCCGATCTTATGCTGCAATTTGCCCGCGTGCTGAAAGAGGCGCTGCTGCGGGCAGGCATAGACGAGGTGGTGCTGACGCGCGACGCGGATCAATTTGTGTCACTGCCCGCGCGGGTCTCTATTGCACGCGCGGCGCGGGCGGATCTGTTGATCTCGCTCCATGCAGACGCGCTGGCCGAGGGGCGCGCCAGCGGCACCACGGTCTATACTTTGTCGCAGGAGGCCTCCGACCGGGCGAGCGCCATTCTGGCCGAACGGCAGGACCGGCAGGACATTTTGGCGGGCGTGGATTTGCGCGCGCTGGATGACCAGATCGCCACCGTGTTGATGGATTTGGCCCGTGCGGGCACCGCGGTGCGCACCGAGCGGCTGGCCACCGAGATGGTGACCGGGCTGCGGGCGCGGCTGGGGGAGCTGCACAAACGGCCTCGATTGCAGGCGGGGTTTTCGGTGCTTAAGGCGCCGGATATCCCTTCGGTGCTGATCGAGCTGGGCTTTATGTCCTCGGAAGTGGACCTGCGCCGTTTGACCGACCCGGTGTGGCGCGGTCAGGCGGCGGAAGGCATCGTGGACGCGGTGATCGCGTGGCACGCTGACGAGGAGGCCCGCAAATGAGTGTGGGATGGAAGACGACGTGGCGGCAATGTTTCGCCCCCGAGGGTTTTGTGATTTTGACCCCGCGGCAGCAACCGCCTATAAGCAAGCCACTCAGTGTGGGGAGTAACCCGTGATTTTACGCGCGATCCTATCGTTCTTCGGCTCGATTTTCAGCCTCGTGACCATTGGCCTTGTGGCCGTGGCCATGTTTATTGGCGCGATCTTCATGATGTATGCGCGCGACCTGCCCGATACCGATCAGCTGGCGCAATACACGCCGCCGACGATCAGCCGGATTTACTCCGGTCAGGGCGAGCTGATTGACGAGTTTGCGCAGGAACGCCGTCTGTTTGCCCCCGCAGATGAAATCCCCGACATGGTCAAACAGGCTTTCATCTCAGCGGAAGACAAGAATTTCTACACCCATAAGGGCTATGACCCGATGGGCATGGCCGCAGCCGCGCTGGATGCGGCGCAGGGCGGGCGGTTGCGGGGCGCCTCGACCATCACGCAGCAGGTGATGAAGAACTTTTTGCTGGGCGGTGAACGCTCTGCGGAGCGCAAGATCAAGGAGCTGATCCTTGCCTCGCGGATCGAAGGCACGCTGGACAAGGACAAGATCCTTGAGCTGTACCTGAACGAGATTTTTCTAGGCCAGAACAGCTTTGGCGTGGCCGCCGCCGCGCAGACCTATTTCAACAAGACGCTGAGCGGGTTGAGCGTCGAGGAAGCCGCCTATCTGGCGGTGCTGCCGAAAGCACCCTCGCGCTATCACCCGGTCCGACAGATGGACCGCGCGCTGGGACGGCGCAACTTCGTTTTGCGCGAGATGTATGAGAACGGCTATATCGAACAGGCCGAATATGAGCGCGCCAAGGAGGCGCCGCTCCTGTCGGTGCAGAACGGCGATTTCGAGCCCTTCAAAGGCCAGATCAGGGAGCGCGATTACTTTACGGATGAAATCCGCCGCCAGCTCTCGGGTGACTTTGGTGAGGAAGAATTCTTCGGCGGAGGCCTGTCGATCCGCGCCACCGTGGACCGCGAATTGCAGGACGAGGCCGCGCGCAGCTTGCGGCAGGCGCTGGAAAATTATGACCGCAGCCAAGGCGTGTTCCACCGGGTGAAGACCAAGATCGCGCCTGAATTGCTGGACGGCGATGGCTGGAAACAGGCGCTGAACGACACCGTGTTCCCGCGCGATGTCGAAGGCTGGAACGTTGCCGTGGTGCTGGGCTTTGACGGGTCTGACGCGCGCATCGGGGTCGAGGGCAAAGGGCTTGGCGTGCTGCCGGGCAGCGACGTGAAATGGGCGCGGCCGCGCCTTGAAAACGGCAAGCTGGGCGGCGCAAGCGGTGCTGCGGACAACCTGCTGGCGGTGGGCGACGTGATCCATGTGGCCACGCGCGGGGACGATAACTGGTCCCTCAGACAGGTCCCGCAAGTGCAGGGCGGCTTCATGGCGATGGACGCGCAAACCGGGCGAGTGCTGGCGATGCAGGGCGGCTTCTCCTACCAGCATTCGGTGTTCAACCGGGCGACGCAGGCCAAACGCCAGCCGGGCTCTTCGTTCAAACCGTTTGTCTATGCCGCAGCACTGGACTCGGGCTTTTCGCCCAACACAATCGTGGTCGACGCCCCGATCGAGATCAACACCCCGCAAGGGCTGTGGCGGCCCAAAAACGCGTCGAACAAGTTCTACGGGCCCGCGCCTTTGCGCACCGGCATTGAGCGCTCGCGCAACCTGATGACCATCCGTCTGGCCGAGGAGATAGGCATGGGCACCGTGGCCCGCTACGCGGAGCGGTTCGGGGTCTATGAGAAGATGAACCCCTTCCTGTCCAACGCGCTGGGCGCGCAGGAATCGACGCTTTTCAACATGGTCGCCGCCTATGCGATGTTTGCCAATGGCGGCGAGCGGGTGGAGCCCACTTTGGTGGACCGCGTGCAGGACCGCTGGGGCCGCACCGTGTATCGCCACGACCAGCGGGTCTGCGAAGATTGCCAGCTGGCCTCGCTCGATCAGAACTTTGCGCCGACCATCGTGTCGAACCGCGAGCGGGTGATGAACGCGATCACCGCCTACCAGCTGACCTCGATGATGACCGGCGTGGTGGAGCGCGGTACGGCTTCCAAGACCGTCACCCTTGACGTGCCGACCGCAGGCAAGACCGGCACCACCAATGACGCCAAGGATGTGTGGTTCGTGGGCTTTACCTCGAACATCGTGGCGGGCTGCTATATCGGCTATGACCGCCCGCGCACGCTGGGCAAAAAGGCCTCGGGCGGCGGCATGTGCGGCCCGGTCTTCAACAACTTCATGAAGCAGGCCACGGCCAAATATGGCGGCGGCGATTTTCAGGTGCCTCCGGGCGGGTATTTCGTGCCGATTGACCGCTACACAGGCGGCGTGCTGCCAGAGGGCTCCGTTGGCGAGAATGTGGTGATGGAGTATTTCCGCGATGGCGAGCTGCCCGCCTACGGCGTTGGCAACATCCTCGATGGCGGCTTTGCGATGGGCTCCAACCTGAACCTCTACACGCGCGGCGACAGCTCGGTTAATCAGGTGCGCGAGGTGACCAGCTCCAGCGGTAAGAAGGCTGTGATCCCCACGCGGGCCAATCTGGGCACGATCAGCGCGGGCGGGCTGTATTAGCGGGCATATTTGCCCTCGCCACCACGCGCTGAGCGGCCTATCTAGGGCGTAACCCAAACTGAAAGACCACGCCAATGCGCGCAGACGCACAAAACGCCGTCGAGACCATCACCAAATCGCTGGACCTGCTGAAATCCCGCATGGACTGGGAGACCGCCCCGCACCGGCTGGAGGAATTCAACGCCCGCGTTGAGGACCCGACGCTCTGGGACGACCCCGAGAAAGCGCAAAAGCTGATGCGCGACCGCCAAGGCCTGGTGGACGCGATGGAGGGCTACACCTCGATGAAAGCGGAGCTTGATGACAATATCGAGCTGATCGAGCTGGGCGAGATGGAGGGTGACGCGGAGGTGGTGGCGGAGGCCGAAGCCGCCCTGCAAGCCTTGGTCGAAAGAGCCGCCGCCAAGGAGCTCGAAGCGCTTCTGGACGGTGAGGCCGATGCCAATGACACCTTCCTTGAGATCAACGCGGGCGCGGGCGGCACGGAAAGCTGCGACTGGGCCTCGATGCTGGCGCGGATGTATGTGCGCTGGGCCGAGAAACGCGGCTTCAAAGTGGAGCTGCAATCGACCTCTGCGGGCGACGAGGCGGGGATCAAATCTGCGGCCTATAAGATCAGCGGGCATAACGCTTACGGCTGGCTCAAATCCGAAAGCGGCGTGCACCGGCTTGTGCGGATCTCGCCCTTCGATTCAGCGGCCAAGCGGCACACCTCGTTCAGCTCCGTCTGGGTCTATCCGGTGGTCGACGACAATATCGAGATCGAGGTGAACCCGAGCGATATCCGCATCGACACCTATCGCTCTTCGGGCGCGGGCGGGCAGCACGTCAACACCACGGATTCCGCGGTGCGCATCACCCATGAGCCCACGGGCATCGTGGTGACGAGCTCCGAGAAATCCCAGCACCAGAACCGCGACATCGCCATGAAAGCGCTGAAATCGCGCCTCTACCAGATGGAGCTGGACCGCCGCAACGCGGCCATCAACGAGGCGCATGAAAACAAGGGCGACGCGGGCTGGGGCAACCAGATCCGCAGCTACGTGTTGCAGCCCTACCAGATGGTCAAGGACCTGCGCACCGGCCACGAGACCTCCGACACCAAAGGCGTGCTGGACGGCGACCTGGATGCGTTCATGGCCGAGACTTTGGCCCAGAACGTCGCCGGCAAAAGCCGCGCCGACGCGCAAGGGTAGTGCTCAAGACACGATGCTTGCGATGCCCTTGTCATGAGGGTCTTCGGGGCGCCCTTTGACGCCGCTGAACAGCGAGATCACCGCAGAGATCAGGCACAAGATGGCGGCAATGGCTGCGAAGCGGGCGAAGGCGGCGTTGGAGGCCGCTGCGTGGCTAGGCATGTCGTTAAACTCGCCAAAGCTGCCACCCCCGCCTTCGGCCCCGTAGGTGACCGCGATCACGCTGCCCATCGCCGCCACGGAGATCAGCCCCGCCATCCGCGTCACCGCATTGTTCACACCTGAGGCGGTGCCGGTCTTGTGGCTCTCCACCGAGCCCATGACGGCCGTGGAAAGTGGCGTGACGACCAGCGCCATGCCGATGCCTTGCAGGCACATCGCAGGCACCACCGCGCCCCAGAAATTCTGGGTATGCGCCACCAGCGACAGCGCCGTGTAGCCCCCCGCCAGCACCAGCGAGCCTGCGACGAGCAGGGGCGCGGGGCCGTAGCGATCCGCCATGCGGCCCGCCAGCCCGGACAGGGTGGCAATGAAAAACGACAGCGGCGCGTAGGCGGCAGAGGCCTCGATCTCCGTGATGCCCCAGCCGCCGATCACGGCCATGGGCAGATACATGGAGATGGTCGAAAACGAGAAATAGATGAAGAAGCTGACAATATTGGCGATGGTGAAATGCCTGTTGGAAAACAGATCCAGTGGCATCATCGGGTGCGGGCTGCGCGCCTCTACCCAGATGAACGCACCCAGCGCCGCCAGCCCTGCGCCGCCGTAAGCCAACGCGCGGGCGTCAACCAGATCCCCATGCTCTGCCCCGGTCAGCGCCCAGGCGATCAGCCCAAGGCCCAGCGTCGCCAGAATGCCGCCCGGAAAGTCCACGCCGCGTTCGGGCTGCGCGGGGTCTTGCTCGACCTTGGACCACAAGACGAAAAGCGCGAGCCCCCCAAGCGGCAGGTTGATGGCAAAGATCCAGCGCCACGTCTCAGGCCCGCCATAGGTCAGGGCCAGCCCGCCGATGATCGGGCCCAGCGCTGCGGTGATGGCGGCAGAGGCGGCCCAGATGCCAATCGCGCGGCCCCGTTCCTCAGGCGGGTAGGCCCGCGAGATCAACGCCAGCGAGCCCGGCACCATGAAGGCCGCTCCAATGCCCTGAATGCCGCGCGCGCCGATCAGAAATTGCGGGGTCGGGGCCAGCGCGCAGGCGATGGAGGCCACGACAAACAGGCTGATGCCAAAGGCAAAGACCTTGGCCAGCCCGAACCGGTCGCCAATCGCCCCGCCCACCAGAATGAGCGAGGAGAGCGTCAGCATATAGGCGTTCGAGATCCATTGCGCCTGAACCAAAGTGGCGATCAACGAGTCGCGCATCCCCGGCAGCGCTATCGCAACCATCGACCCGTCAATAAAGCCGAGGCCGGAGGCGAGAATAGCAGCAAACAGAATAAATTTTCGCCCCTCGGGAGCGCATAAAGTGTAAGGCCCCGAGCCAGAAATATGCTCGGGGGCCGATCTATGGGTCATTTAATTAGCTTTTTGCAGGCTCTGCTTTTGATGCGGCAGAGGACTTGGTTGCTCCGGTGTTGAGTGGGTCGTCTTGGCGCTGAACGGAGCCTTCAAAATGAGCTCCGGATTCGATTGCGATTGTCTTGTGGATGATGTCGCCCTCGACCCGTGCGGTCGATGTCAGGCGCACTTTCAGGCCGCGGACACGGCCCACGATGCGGCCATTAACCACCACGTCATCGGCGATGATTTCGCCCTTGATGACGGCGGTTTCGCCGACGGTCAGAAGATGTGCGCGAATATCGCCCTCCACGGTGCCCTCTACCTGCACGTCGCCGGCGGTCTTGATATTGCCGGTGATGGTCAGGTCGTTGGACAGCACCGAGGGTGCGGCTTTGGGGCGCGGTGCAGAGGTGCTGAGATCAGATTTCGGGGCCGGGCTGCTGGAGCCGCCTTTTGCGGGGGCCGGGCTGTCGCCTGCGTCCTTGGAAGAGTTTGGCTCGTTGATTTTGCTTTTAGAAAACATCGCGTCCTGCCTTGATGTAAGTCATCGGGTTCACCGGGTTGCCGTTGATCCGCACTTCGTAATGCAAATGCGTTCCCGTGACCCGTCCAGTGGCTCCCATATCACCGATGCGGTCACCACGCGAGACCTTTTGACCCACACTCATGCGAATTTTAGACAGATGGGCATATCGTGTTTCGATGCCGAACGCATGGCGTATCTTGATCAGCTTACCATATCCTGACTGCCAGCCCGCGAAGGTCACAACACCGTCCGCCGCCGCGTTGATCGGTGTGCCCCGCGCGGCTGCAAAATCGACGCCCGAATGCATCCGGCGGCCAGCGCCTTTGGGATCGTTGCGGAAACCAAAGCCCGACGTGTAGCGGAAGTTGCCCGTGACAGGCAGCCCGACAGGCGTTTTGTCAGCCGCGATGCGGAACAGGTTGATGCGGTCGAGCTCTTTGAGAAGCGTGTTGGCGCGCAGCGAGGTGCTGTCCGGGATGGACGCGCCACCTGAGGTCGATTTGGTCACCGGCAAGAGCGGGCCACCTTGACCCGAATAGCCCTGACGCACCTCGTTCAAAATCCGTTCCGTCGGCATGCCAGCGGCGCGGAACATCTTGTCCAGCGGCTCCAGCGACACGGTCACGGCCTCTTCGAGGCGTTGGAAAATGCGGTTGTTGCGGTCCTCGTTCAGGTCCATTTCAAACTGCATATCGGCCACGATTTGCTCGGCCTCGGAGGAGAATTTCACCGCCTCGTCCCGTTCCGCTGCGGTCTTCTCCAGAGCGGCGGTCAGGAAGGCGACGGATCCATCCGTGGCTTGTGCGGAGGCCAGCGCAGGGTTCGCGCCCTCGGCACCTGCCTCCATCTCGGCGACCAGCGCCTCATGTTGCCCGCGCGCGCCGTCACGCTCCTTGATGGTGCGGCGCAATGTCTTCTGGATGACCTCAATGCCGGTTTCCAGCTCGGTGCGGCGATCCTCGGAGGCCAGCAGCTCGCTTTGCATATTCGACACCTGATCGAGCGCCACAAAGAAGCGTTCCTGCGCGGCGGCAGCCTCAGAGGCGCGGTCGTCGCGTTCCTGGCTCAGCGCGTTCAGCCGGGCCTCGTAAATCTCGCGTTCGCGCTGCGCTTGTTCGCGCTGATTGCCCGAGCTGATCGCGTCCATCAGGAAAATCGCGGTGACCACGATGGTCCAGCTCATCAATAAGGCACCCCCGCCCAGAATGGCGGCCGAAGTGGCAGGGCGCAGTCGGATAAACCTCGTGCCGCTGTCGGATTTCAGGAACATCCGTTGTTCCGGCAAATGGCGTTCCAGCGCCGTATTCAGCGTATCAAGCAGTCGTTTTTGCAATGTTCTGGCCCCGTTTGTCCCTTGCCCAGCAGTCTTATGCGCACCTCGTGTCCCCACACGAGTATTGGCACGCACCCGCACTGCATAGAAGTTTGGGGCCGAAGTCGCAAGATTTTGGGCCGAGTTTTTTGCCATAAGAGCGGCTTTTTGCTGATTGTAGAGTGACTTCCGGGCATCAGTTGATGCGCTTTGGCACCATGTCAGCTCAGCGCGGCCGGGGTCTGTGCGAGGGGCCAGTAGAAGTCTGGCGCAATGCCCGCTTCGGCGCGTTTTTCCTCGTTGAAGGGCGGTTTCAGCGGGCTGTGGAAATAGCGCTGCACCAGCGTATGAAACGCCTCCTTCGGGTCGCGGTTCTCGCGGCCACACAGGAAGTGGAACCATTTGGAGCCGTAAGCCACATGCGCGACCTCCTCGGCATAGATCACGCCCAGCGCCTCCACGGTCTCTTTATCCTTGGCCTGTTTGAACAGCGCGATCATGCCGGGTGTGACGTCCAGCCCGCGCGCCTCCAGCACCATCGGCACCACGGCCAGACGGCCCATGATATCGCCCGCCGTGTCGGAGGCCGCCTGCCACATGCCCGCATGGGCAGGCAGCGCGCCGTAATGGCTGCCATGCCGGGTCAGGCAATCGGACAGAAGCCCGAAATGCTTGGATTCCTCATCCGCCGCCTTCACCCAATCATCATAGAACCCCATGGGGAAGTCAGTCTCGGGAAACCGCGCGATGATGTCCCAATGCAGGTCCACCGCGTTCAGCTCGATATGGGCGATGGCATGCAGCATGGCCACACGGCCTTCCGGCGTGCCGGGCTTGCGGTGCGGCACGTCGCGCGGCGACAGCAGCTCCGGCTTGGCGGGCCGGGCAGGGGCGTCGGGCGGCGTGGCGAGGCCTAAAGGGATGTCTTCCCCCGCCGCGCGCGCGGCCTGCCAGCGGGCGGCATGGGCGCGGCTGAGCGTCACTTTCGCATGGGCGTCAGCGGTGCTGAGCACCTCTACGGCCATCTCGCGCAGGCTGAGGCTCATGCGGTCTGCGCCGCCTCAGTCACGGCCTCAAGCACCGCCTCGACATGGCCGGGCACCCGCACTTTATGCCATGCGTTCAACACTGTGCCGTCGCCGCCCACCAGAAATGTGGAGCGTTCAATGCCCATATAGGTCTTGCCATACATGCTTTTCTCTTTCCATACGCCGTAGGCCTCGCAGGTCTCGGCCTCCGCGTCGGAGGCAAGGATCACGCCCAGATCATGTTTGGCCAGAAACTTGTCATGCTTGGTGGCACTGTCTTTGGAAATGCCGATCACCTCGCAGCCCGCGGCTTTGAATGCGTCGAGATGCTCAGTGAAGCCGATGGCTTCCTTGGTGCAGCCGGGCGTGTCGTCCTTGGGGTAGAAATAGACCACCGCCATGCCGGGGCGCAGCTCCGACAGGGTAACGGTGCCGCCGCCGTCGCGCGGCAAAGAGAAATCGGGGGCCATGTCGCCTTGGTTCAGCATGCGGAAAATCCTTTTTGCGAGGGGTCGAAGAAAAAAGTGATGTGATGGCAAGCTAGGTCAGTATAAATAAAGACAAGCCCCGTAAAGCGCTGCAACATCAGATTGCGTCACAAAGGCGAAAAGCGGAGTGGGACAAGGCGAGGCATGAAACGAGGCCCAATGGCTGAGCAAAACCAACACAGCGCGGAGGCGTCGGATAACGACGCGCCGGACGGCCCCGCCTTAGGCGACGCGGAGCTTGAAGGAATAGACGCGGCCCCGCCACTGCCCGGCGGCAACCCCGGTGAGGTTGCACGCGCGCGCCGTCGTACCCGCAAACGCTGGGTGTTTTTGTCCATCGCCACCGCCCTTGTCAGCTTCACCGCCGCGATGATCATGGTGGCCGTGGTACTGCTGATGGGCCGCTCCGTGGCGCTGCCCGACTGGGCCACGCAGGAGGCGGAGGCCCGCATCAACGCCCAGATCGAGGGGCCGGGGCTCGATATCAGCGGCATCCGCGTGGGGCTGCTCGACGACCAGCTGCGCCCCACGGTCGAGCTGCAAGGCGTGCGCCTGCGCGACGCGCCCAACATGCCGCTGATGGCGCTGCCCAGCCTGCAAGTGCAGGTTGACACCTCCGAGCTGCTGCAAGGCCGCATAGCGCTCGAAACACTGAGCATCCGCGACGCCCGCGTCAACCTGACCCGCAACGCAGATGGCCAGTTTGCCTTTGCCGTGGACAGCGGTCTGACGGGCGGCGATCTGGCGGCAAACTCACTGGCCGACGCGATTGCGCAGGTCGATGCCCTGTTCGAACACCCGGCGATGCGCGAGCTGGAAACCGTGACTGTCAGCGGCGTGACGCTGACGCTGGACGACCAACGCGCGGGCCGGATCATTGCGGTGCAGGACGGCCAGCTGAAACTGACCAATGAGGTCAATTTCATTGACCTCGAGGTGGCCTTTGATCTGGCCATGGATGGCGAGGCCCCGGCGACGCTGGTACTGTCGGCCGATAAGGCCAAGGGCGCGGGCGGCGGCCGGCTTCAGGCGGAGTTCTCGCAGCTGCGCATGCGCGACGTGGCCGAACAGGTCAGCACGCTGAACTTCCTGACCCTGCTGGATGCGCCGGTCGATGGTCGCCTGACCACGGAGTTCGGCACCCAAGGCGAGCTGATCAGCTTCTCGGGCGGGCTCGATATCGGGCGCGGCTTCGTGCAACCCGCCCCGCAGGCCAAGCCGCTGCCCCTCAACAGCGCCAAGACCTCCGTGCGGTTCAGCACCGCCACGCAGCGGCTGCATCTCGAAGGGCTCGAGATCGACGCGCCCGAGCTGCGCCTGTCCGGGCAGGGCCATGCCGACCTCAAAGACGTGGTCGCGGGCATTCCCGAAACCTTGCTGATGCAGATCCGGCTGGCCGATATCCGCCTCGACCCTGAGGGCATTTTCGAGACACCCGTGCGGTTCAGCGAGGGGCGGGCCGACCTGCGCTACCGCCCCTTGGACCTGACGGCAGACCTCGGCCAATTGGTGCTGCGCGGCGCGGATACGGAGATCGTCGCGGGCGGCAAAGTGTCGATTGACGAGGCGGGCTGGATCGCCTCCGTGGACGCGCGGCTGTCGGAGATCGGCCAAGGCGACCTGCTGTCGCTCTGGCCCACCTCGGCGGTGCAAAAGACCCGCAACTGGCTGACCACCAATATCCGCTCGGGCGATCTGAAAAACGCCGCCGCTGCGATCCGCGTGCGCCCCGGCGCGCCGCCCGAGGCGGCTGTGACCTTTGATTTCGAAAACGCCAAAGTGCGCTACATGAAGACCCTGCCACAAGTCGAAGGCGGGCGGGGCTATGTCACCATCGCCAAGAACGAGCTGACCCTCGCGCTGCATGAGGGTTACGTCACCGCCCCCAATGGCGAGCGGCTGGATATGGCGGGCTCGGTGATGCAAATCCCGGATGTTGATCAGAAAATCCCCGATGCGGAGATCGCGCTGCGCGCGCGTGGCCCGATGCAGGCGGCTCTGTCCTTGCTCGATGAAAAGCCGTTCGAGTTCCTCAGCAAATCCAACCTCTCCACCGATCTGGCACAAGGGCAGGCCGACGTCACCGCCAAGCTGTTCCTGCCTCTGGCCAAGGGCCTGAAGGTGGAAGATGTGCGCTATGACGTAGTAGCGGAACTGCGCGACCTGACCTCTGACGCGCTGGTGCCGGGGCGGGTGATCACGTCGGACGCACTCGCGCTCACCGCAGGCAGCGGCGTGCTGGCCATTGAGGGCGCGGCGGCGCTGGACGGCGTGCCAATCACACTTGCATGGCAGCGCGCGCTGGGGCCGGGCACCCCCGATAGCTCGCAAGTGACCGGCACGATCGCGCTGTCCCAAGCGGCTTTGCGCGCCTTCGAGATTGACCTGCCCGACGGTGCGGTCACGGGCCGGGGGCAGGGGCAGTTCACGCTGTCCTTGCAGAAAAACACCCCGCCTGAGCTGGAGCTGACCTCTAACCTGCGCGGCGTGGGTCTGAGCATCGAGGCGTTGGGCTGGCGCAAAGCGCCAAACCAAACCGGCAGGCTGCGGCTGGCTGCCACGCTGGGCGCGCGCCCCGTGGTGCGCGCCTTGGACATTGCAGGCGCAGGGCTGGAGGCCAAAGGCCGCGTCAGCTTGCGCCCCGGTGGCGGGCTGGAACGCGCGGTGTTTGACCCGCTGCAAGTGAACGGGCGGCTCAACAGCCGGGTGGAGGTGGTCGGGCGTGGCCGCGGTGTTCCGGTGCAATTGCAGGTGCGCGGTGGCACGGTCGATATACGGCAATTCGGCGTGGGCAGCGGGCAGACTGCAGGGCAAGGCGGCCCGCCGCTGGATTTGGCGCTGGACAGCCTGATCGTCACCGATGACATCCGCATCGACAATTTTCGCGGCCAGTTCCGCAACCAGCGCGGCCTTGATGGCCGCTTCACGGGCAATATCAACGGAGCCTCCGCGATCAACGGCACTTTGGTCCCGACAGAGCGCGGGCTGGCCGTGCGGGTGGCCTCCGCCGATGGCGGCGGGGTGATCCGCTCGACGGGCGTGTTCCGCAATGCGCGCGGCGGCGAGATGACCCTCGTGCTGCAACCCACGGGCCGTCCGGGGGAGTTCAACGGTCAGCTTTCCGTGGCCAATACCCGCATCAAGAACGCGCCCGCTTTGGCCGATCTGCTCTCGGCCCTTTCGGTGGTCGGGCTGCTCGAGCAGCTCTCTGGCGACGGCATCTTATTCTCGGAGGTGGAGGCCTTCTTCACCCTGTCCCCCGGCGGCGTGCGCCTGCGCGAAAGCCGCGCGGTGGGCCCGTCCATGGGCATCACGATGGACGGGGTTTATTCGACCACGCAGCGCCGCATGCAGATGCAGGGCGTGGTCTCGCCGCTTTATCTGGTGAACCGACCCTTGGGGTTTTTGTTCTCCAAACGGGGCGAGGGGCTGTTTGGCTTCAACTACACGCTGGCCGGTGCGGCAGATGCGCCAAAGGTGGGCGTGAACCCGCTTTCCGTCTTTACCCCCGGTCGGTTCCGCGAGATCTTCCGCCAACCGCCGCCAAAACTGCAGAATTGACCCAGCCATGAAACTTGATGATTTCGATTTTGAGCTGCCCGAGCGGCTGATCGCCACGCGGCCTGTGTCCCCGCGCAGCGCGGCCAGGATGCTGGTGGCGGAGGGCGGCGGCACGGTGCGTGACACCCATGTGCGCGACCTGCCGGATATGCTGCGCGAAGGCGACCTGCTGGTCCTGAACAACACCAAGGTCATCCCCGCGCGGCTCTTTGGCACGCGCACCCGCGACGGCAATACCTCAAAGATCGAGGTGACGCTGCTCAGCCCAGATACGCGCGGCCATTGGCGGGCGCTGATCAAACCCTTACGCAAGGTCCGCGACGGCGAGGAGATTGCCTTTGACGCGGGCCTCTCCGCCACGCTGATAGACCGCGTGGACGGGCAGGGGGTGCTCTATTTCAACCTGCAGGGGGAGGCGTTTGATGCAGCCTTGGCTGAAGCAGGCCAAATGCCCCTGCCGCCCTACATTGCCGCCAAACGCGCCGCCGACGCGCGCGACAAGGAGGATTACCAAACCGCCTTTGCCAAGCATCAAGGCGCGGTCGCGGCCCCCACGGCCTCCCTGCATTTCGACACGCCATTGTTGCAGGCATTGAAGGCCAAAGGTGTGGAGTTCGCGGAAGTCACGCTGCATGTCGGCGCAGGCACCTTCCTGCCCGTGAAGGTGGAGGACGTCACGACCCACAAAATGCATGCCGAATGGGGGCAGGTGGAGGCCGCCACCGCCGCCCAGATCAACGCCGCCAAAGCGCGCGGGGCGCGGGTGATCCCCGTGGGCACCACCGCCCTGCGCCTGATCGAGACGGCGGCCAGCGGGCCGGGCACCATCACTGCATGGAGCGGGGAGACCGACATCTTCATCTACCCCGGCTTCCAGTTTCAGCTCACCGACGCGCTGATGACGAATTTCCACCTGCCCAAATCGACGCTGCTGATGCTGGTCTCCGCGCTGATGGGGCAAGACCGGATGCGCGAGATCTACGCCCATGCCGTGGCGCAGGACTACCGGTTCTTCTCCTACGGGGACAGCTCGCTGCTGGTGCCCTAGAGGACGCAAGGCTGGGTTCTGGACGCGACATGAAATTGGTCGTTGCGAGGCGCGAAACGCGGGCGTAGAGGGGCAATGATTGCGTCCACACGCATCCGATTCCCACGGGGTGGTGACCACCCCCAGCCGAAAGGTGACCCACGCGATGTTCACAGTGATTGGCAATGCCTGGGCGCTGCTCCTGGGCATGATGTTCCTGATGGTCGGCAACGGGATGCAAGGCACCCTGATGGGGGTGCGCGGCGCGTTGGAGGGGTTCTCGACCTTTGAATTGTCGCTGATCACCTCCGCCTATTTCCTCGGCTTTCTGGGCGGCTCCCGGCTGGCGCCTGACTTTATCCGCCGGGTGGGCCATGTGCGGGTCTTCGCGGCGCTGGGCTCGATGGTCTCGGCGGCGCTGATCCTCTACCCGGCCATGACCAATCCGATTGCGTGGATCGGGCTGCGCGTGCTGGTGGGGTTCTGCTTTTCGGGGCTCTATGTGACAGCCGAAAGCTGGCTGAACAACGCGGCCACCAATGACACACGCGGCCAAACGCTGTCGGTCTATATGATGGTGCAGATGTTTGGCATTATCGCGGCGCAAGGCCTTTTGAACGTGGCAGACCCGGCGGGCTGGATGCTGTTCGTGATCCCGTCGGTGCTGGTCTCGATCTCCTTCGCGCCGATCCTGCTGTCCGTTGCCCCCACGCCCAGCTTTGACACCACCAAATCCATGGGGCTGCTGGAGCTTTACCGCCAGTCGCCGCTGGGCTTTGTGGGCATGTTCCTGCTAGGCAGCGTCTTCGCCGCGCAATTCGGGATGTCGGCGGTCTATGCTACGCAAATCGGGATGAGCGTGGGGCAAATCTCGATCTTCATCTCGGCCATATTCGTGGGCGCGATGCTGCTGCAATATCCCATTGGCTTTCTGTCGGACCGCATGGACCGCCGGGTGCTGATCATCGGGGTCGCCATGCTGGGCGCGCTGGCCGCTGCGATGGGCTGGCTGTTCTCCGGGCAATTCTGGGCGCTTTGCGTCTCGGCCTTCCTGCTGGGCGGCATGTCCAACCCGCTTTATGCGCTGCTGATCGCCTATACCAACGACTATCTGGAGCCCGACGACATGGCCGCCGCCTCCGGCGGGTTTTTGTTTGTCAACGGGTTGGGGGCCGTGGGTGGCCCCATTCTGATCGGCTGGATCATGACCCAGTTCGGCCCCGGAGGCTTCTGGTCGGTGATCATCGTGCTGATGCTGGCCATCGCGGGCTATGGCGTCTACCGCATGACGCGGCGCTCTTCGGCCTATGCGGCCGAAGCGGAGGCCTATGACCCCACGCCATATGCGCCCGTCACCTCGGCAGGTATGGCCATCGCGGCGGAGGTGGCGCAGGATTATTACTCCGATCTGGACGATGACGAGGATGAAAACTGGTCTGCGGTGCAAGGCTGGGACGGAGAAACGGATCCTGACACCCCATCTGAGCGTGATCCGTCGTAACACAGCGTCATGAAAGTCACGTTATCGCTAAGGGGGAAGAATAGGGCACGAAAAACCCTTGCGTGACGGGGATTTGCTTGCCACGCTTCATTTACGCCTTGTTAAGGTGTTGGGGGCCTGTCGTAACGGAGGACGCTGTGGCTAGACCTGAAGATGTACTGAGTTTTTGGTTAGACGAGATCGGGCCCGCAGGATGGTACGATCAAAGCGACGCGCTGGACGCTGACATTCGCAAACGGTTCGAACCTGTTTGGGAAAGCGCAAGCGAAGGCGCCTTGTCGCTCTGGATGACCTATCCAAGCGGCGCGCTGGCCTATCTGATCCTGACGGATCAATTCCCACGCAACATGTATCGCGGCACGGCCAAGGCCTACGCGACGGACCGCGCCGCATTGGCCCTGTCCAAAATCGCCGTTGAACGCGACTGGGACCTCAAGATCGACGGCCCGGCGCGGCAGTTCTTCTACATGCCGATGATGCATTCCGAATGCATCTCGGATCAGGAGCGCTGCATTCGCATGTTCACCACCCGCATGGAGGGCGAGGACAGCTCCAATCTGCTGCATGCCCAAGCCCATCGCGACGTGATCCGCCGCTTTGGCCGCTTCCCCTTCCGCAACGAAGCGCTGGAGCGCCGCACGCTGCGGGCGGAGCACGCATTTCTGGCCGAAGGCGGCTACGGCGCGACGGTGCGCGAGATGCAAGCCACCGCCTGAGGCGGGTCTTCTGGTTAAGCCGCCTGCTATGCCCACCCTCGTTATGCATAGGGCGCATAGCAGCTTATGGTCCGGCGCGGTTGCTTTATGGAACCGCGGCAAATAGTTTAGTGTTAAACTATTTTCGGCGCGCGATGCAGCGCCCTTCGGAGCGGGAGAAGAACCATGGCCTCAGAAAATTTTGACCTCGTTGTGATTGGTGCCGGACCCGGCGGCTATGTCGCCGCCATTCGCGGCGCGCAGCTGGGGCTGAACGTGGCCATTGTGGAGCGCGAACATCTGGGCGGCATCTGCCTGAACTGGGGCTGTATCCCGACCAAAGCCATGCTGCGTTCGTCGGAAGTGTTCCATCTGATGCACCGCGCCAAGGAGTTCGGCCTGAAAGCCGAGGGCATCAGCTACGATCTGGACGCCGTGGTCAAACGCTCGCGCGGCGTCGCGGGGCAGCTCTCGGGCGGCATTGGCCATTTGATGAAGAAGAACAAGATCAAGACCATCATGGGCGAGGCCAAGCTGGTGGGCAAAGGCAAGATCTCCGTCAAGACCGACAAGGGCGCGCAAGAGCTGAGCGCCAAGAACATCGTGCTGGCCACCGGCGCGCGCGCCCGCGAGCTGCCGGGGCTGGAGGCCGACGGCGATCTGGTCTGGACCTACAAACACGCGCTGACGCCGCCGCGCATGCCGAAAAAGCTGCTGGTCATCGGCTCCGGCGCCATCGGCATCGAATTTGCCAGCTTCTACAACACGCTGGGGGCCGACACGACCGTGGTCGAGGTGATGGACCGCGTGCTGCCCGTGGAGGACGAGGAAATTTCTGCCTTCGCCAAGAAGGCCTTCGAGAAACAAGGCATGAAGATCATGCAAAAGGCCATGGTCAAACAGCTCGACCGGGCCCCGTCCAAATCTGGTGGCAAAGTCACCGCCCATATCGAGGTGGGCGGCAAGGTTGAGAAACAGGAGTTTGACACCGTGATCTCCGCCGTGGGGATCGTCGGCAATGTCGAAGGGCTGGGGCTTGAGGAGATGGGCATCAAAGTGGACCGCACCCATGTGGTGGTCGACGCCTATTGCCGCACCGGCGTGGACGGCGTTTTTGCCATCGGCGATCTGGCCGGGGCCCCGTGGCTGGCACATAAAGCCTCGCATGAGGGCGTCATGGTGGCCGAGCTGATCGCAGGCAAAAACAACGTCCACCCCGTGCGCCCCGAGGCGATTGCGGGCTGTACCTACTGCCATCCGCAAGTGGCCTCTGTCGGATATACGGAAGCCAAATGCAAGGAGATGGGGCTCGACATCAAGGTCGGCCGCTTCCCCTTCATCGGCAACGGCAAGGCGATTGCGCTGGGCGAACCCGAGGGCATGGTGAAGACCATCTTTGACGCCAAGACCGGAGAGCTTCTGGGTGCCCACATGGTCGGCGCGGAAGTGACCGAGCTGATCCAGGGCTATGTCGTGGGCCGCGCGCTCGAGACCACGGAAGAAGATCTGATGAACACTGTCTTCCCGCATCCGACGCTGTCTGAGATGATGCATGAAAGCGTTTTGGATGCTTACGGACGGGCAATACATTTTTGACGATTTGCGCCGCCTGACGGCGTCGCGGTGGTGGGGGGCTCTGCCCCCCGTCGCTGACGCGCCTCCCCCCGGGATATTTTTGAACATGGAAAGCAAGGGCGCTGGGGACGGGATGGCAGCCGGTCTTTTGCGGCGGATCAAATAAATCTGTGGATGTTCTCTATACGTTCTGTTAACCCTGTGGCATTTCCTGCGTGGGGGGCTATCTGTCGCGGGATCGCTGTTTGGGGTGGACCATGGCCGAGCTGAAAAACATTGAGGTGCGCGGCGCGCGCGAGCATAATCTCAAGAATATCGACGTGGACATCCCGCGCGACCAGCTGGTGGTGATCACCGGGTTGTCGGGCTCGGGTAAGTCCAGCCTTGCCTTCGACACGGTCTATGCCGAGGGGCAGCGCCGCTACGTGGAAAGCCTCAGCGCCTATGCGCGGCAATTCCTCGATATGATGGAAAAGCCCGATGTGGATCATATCGCGGGGCTCAGCCCGGCGATTTCCATCGAGCAGAAAACCACGTCGAAAAACCCGCGCTCCACCGTCGGCACGGTCACCGAGATTTACGACTATATGCGGCTTTTGTTTGCCCGCGTTGGCACGCCCTATAGCCCCGCCACCGGCCTGCCCATCGAGGCGCAGCAGGTGCAGGATATGGTCGACCGCACCATGGCCATGAAGGAGGGCACGCGCGGCTACCTGCTGGCCCCCATCGTGCGTGACCGCAAGGGTGAGTATCGCAAGGAATTCATGGAGCTGGCCAAATCCGGCTTCCAACGCGTCAAGGTAGACGGGGAGTTCTACGAGCTCGATGCGCCGCCCACGCTGGACAAGAAATTCCGCCACGACATCGACGTGGTGGTGGACCGCATCGTGGTCCGCGAAGGCTTGGAAACCCGGCTGGCCGACAGTTTCCGCACGGCACTTGATCTGGCCGACGGGATCGCCATTTTGGAGATTGCCCAGAAAGAAGAGGACGAAGGCGAGCCCGAACGCTTCACCTTCTCGGAAAAATTTGCCTGTCCCACATCTGGCTTCACCATCCCCGAGATCGAGCCGCGGCTTTTCTCATTCAACGCGCCGTTTGGGGCCTGCCCCAGCTGCGACGGGCTGGGGGTGGAGCTGTTCTTTGACGAGCGTCTCGTGGTCCCCGACGCCTCGCTGAAACTCTATGACGGCGCGTTGGCGCCCTGGCGCAAGGGTAAGAGCCCCTATTTCCTGCAAACCATCGAGGCCATCGCCAAACATTACGAATTCGACAAGAACACGCCGTGGAAGGACCTCGATGCCCATGTGAAACAGGTCTTTCTCTATGGCTCGGGCGATGATGAAATTCCGTTCCGCTATGACGAGGGTGGGCGCGTCTACCAAGTGACCCGCAGCTTCGAGGGCGTCATTCCCAACATGGAACGCCGCTACCGGGAGACCGACTCGAGCTGGATCCGCGAGGAATTCGAGCGCTATCAGAACAACCGCCCCTGCGGCACCTGCGAAGGCTACCGCCTGAAACAGGAAGCGCTGGCTGTCAAAATCGGCAGCGGTGACGCGCTGCTGCATGTCGGCCAGATCGTACAAATGTCGATCCGCGAGGCGTTTGACTGGTGCGAAAGCGTGCCGCAACATCTGAGCAAGCAGAAGAACGAAATCGCCAAGGCGATCCTCAAGGAAATCCGCGAGCGGCTGGGTTTTTTGAACAATGTGGGCCTCGAATACCTGACCCTGTCGCGCAATTCCGGCACGCTGTCGGGCGGGGAAAGCCAACGCATCCGGCTGGCCTCCCAGATCGGATCCGGCCTCACAGGCGTGCTTTACGTGCTCGACGAGCCCAGTATCGGGCTGCATCAGCGCGACAACGGCAGGCTCTTGACCACGCTGAAAAACCTGCGTGACCAAGGCAACACCGTGATCGTTGTCGAGCATGACGAGGAGGCCATCCGCGAGGCGGATTATGTCTTCGATATCGGCCCCGGCGCGGGTGTGCATGGCGGGGAGATCACCGCCAAAGGCACGCCGGAGGAGGTCGCCGCCAACCCCAACTCGATCACCGGGCAATACCTGACCGGCAAGCGCGAAATCGCGGTGCCTGCCAAGCGGCGCAAGGGCAATGGCAAGAAGCTGACCGTCAAGAAAGCCACCGGCAACAACCTGCATAACGTCACCGCTGATTTCCCGCTGGGCCAGTTTGTCTGCGTCACCGGCGTCTCGGGCGGCGGCAAATCCACGCTGACGATTGAGACGCTGTTCAAGACCGCCTCCATGCGGCTGAACGGCGCGCGCCAGACGCCTGCACCCTGCGAGACCATCGCGGGGCTGGAGCAGCTCGACAAGGTGATCGACATTGACCAGCGCCCCATCGGGCGCACGCCGCGCTCCAACCCGGCCACATATACCGGGGCGTTCACCCCGATCCGCGAATGGTTCGCCGGCCTGCCGGAGGCCAAGGCGCGCGGCTATAAGCCGGGGCGGTTCAGCTTCAACGTGAAAGGCGGGCGTTGCGAGGCCTGCCAGGGGGACGGCGTTATCAAGATCGAAATGCACTTCCTGCCCGATGTCTACGTCACCTGCGAGACCTGCAACGGCGCGCGCTACAACCGCGAAACGCTGGAGGTCAAATTCAAGGGTAAGAGCATCGCCGATGTGCTCGACATGACCGTCGAGGACGCGCAGGAGTTCTTCAAGGCCGTCCCCTCGATCCGCTCCAAAATGGACGCGCTGATGCGGGTGGGCTTGGGCTATATCAAGGTCGGCCAGCAGGCCACGACGCTGTCAGGCGGGGAGGCGCAGCGGGTCAAACTGTCCAAGGAACTCGCCAAAGCCTCCACCGGCAAGACGCTCTATATTCTCGACGAGCCCACCACGGGTCTGCATTTCGAGGATGTGCGCAAGCTTTTGGAGGTGCTCCACGAGCTGGTTGACCAAGGCAATAGCTGCATCGTCATCGAGCACAATCTCGACGTCATCAAAACCGCCGACCACATTATCGACATTGGCCCCGAAGGCGGCGATGGTGGCGGCAAGATCGTCGCCAAAGGCACGCCCGAAAAGGTCGCACAGGTCGAAGGCAGCTACACCGGGCATTACCTCAAGGACATGCTCGCGCCCAAAAAGCCCGGCAAAAATAAACCCAGCAAAAACATCGCGGCGGAGTAGGGTCTACTTGTCCTCAGGCTCGATCACCGCGAGGATCATCCGGCTTTCATTATCGACTGAAATCACCCGCTCGCCGATCTGGTAATAGGTGGCGTTTTCCAGCAGGGGCAGGCCCTGGCCTGCCGGGTTGGCCATGGCGGGGATGGCGCTTTCAAAGCGCTGGCCGGGCATCAGAATGATCGGATGACGCAGGGAGCCGTCGGTGACACTGTCGCGGCTGGCACAGCGGCCTGCTTTGCGCACTTCACCGGGCGCACAAACCCGCGTGATTTTCGTGCTCGCACGGCGCGGCTTGGTGGTTTTGGCTTTCGCTGCGGCCTTTTGCTTGATCTCTGGCTTGGCGCTTTGGGCCAGTGCAGGCGTCATCGAGGCCCCGGCAAGGGCCACGGCGATGGCGACAGCGGACAGAAGGGGTTTCGGGCTGGGCATGGCAGTCTCCTTACACTCGTAAAAACTTTGGGAGCCGGGTCTGAGGGCAGGGGCAGACCCCCGCACAAAATCGGATAGAGCAAAGTTATTATAGCACGGCCTGACCGCATGCGCACGGGTCGAGGCGTTTTGCGCCCAAAGACGGCGCGATTACTCCAGCAGCCGGGTCTCGATATGAGCCGCACCTTCGAGAGTTCTGTGCACCGGGCACCGATCCGCGATTTCCAAAAGCCGGGCGCGTTGCTCTTCGTCCAGATCGCCCTCCAGATGAATTTCACGCACGAATTGGTCGATCTTGGAATGCCCGCCATCGGCGTCCTGCGCATGCATCGCGTCATGTTTGACGTCAACCCAGACATGCTCCAGCGGCCAGTTCTTGCGCCGCGCATACATGCGGATGGTCATTGACGTGCAGGCCCCAAGCCCGGCGGACAGAAAGCCGTAAGGCGTCATGCCCTTGGCGGTGCCGCCATAGGCCACCGGCTCGTCGGCCTGGGTGTGATACTTATGGCCCAGATTGATGTCTTGCAAAAACCCGTCCGGGTCCGCCTCGCGCACGCGCAACACGCCCTCCGGCGCGCCAATCGGCGGGGCAGGCGGGCGCAGGTCGAGATATTTCGACGACCACGCGGCAATGACGTCGGCGGCATATTCGGCATCCGCCTCGCGCGTGATCAGATGGTCGGCGTCGCACAGGGTGATGAAGCTTTTGGGATGTTTGGCATGGGTGAAAATCTGCGTGGCATTCTCCACGCCAACGGTCTGATCCAGCGGAGCATGCAGCACCAGAAGCGATTTGTTCAAGCCGCGCAGCGCCTCTTCAAGGCGGCTGGTCGCCACGTCTTCCAGAAAGCCCGCGCCGATTGTGATCGGACGTCCGCCCAACTGCACTTCGGCGGCGCCTTTGGCTTTGATCTCTTCGACCGCGCTGCCAAAATTATGCGTCACATGTTCAGGGTCAAACGGCGCACCAATGGTCACCACGGCGCGGGCCTGCGGCACCTGTGCTGCGGCGGCAATGATCGCGGCCCCGCCCAGCGAATGCCCGATCAACAGCTCCGGCCCCATCTCGCGCTTGGCCAGCTCGGCGGCGGCCAGCGACAGGTCCTCGACATTGGAGCTGAACGTGGTGTTGGCAAACTCGCCCGAGGAATGGCCCAGCCCGGTAAAGTCAAACCGCAGCACCGCGATGCCCATATTGGCCAGCCGCGAGGCGATACGGCGGGCGGCGGGAATGTCTTTGGAGCAGGTAAAGCAATGTGCAAAAAGCGCCGTGGCCAGAACGGGCCCCTCCGGCATATCCAGTCGCGCAGCAAGCTCGTCGCCGGAATGTCCGGTGAAGGTAAATCGTTCTGTGGCCATGTGTATTCTATCCTTTGTTAGCGCCAAGGATGGGGCTTGCCCGGCGTCATAGCAACGCGAGCGAGGCCAAGTTCACGAGATGGTGAGCAGGATTTAGAACCCGTGATCCGACCCTCAATGTCCCATCAGCTTTTCGTCAAACGGGTATTTGGTCAGGTTCTCGTAGCCGTCCTCGGTGATGATCACCTGATCTTCCAGCTTGATCGAGAAATCGCCGCCCACTTCGCCCACCAGCACCTCCACACAGATCGCCATGCCCGGCTGCAACACATGCTCGAACGCGCCCTCGACGAATTTGTCCGGGTAGGCCACCAGGGGCCATTCGTCACACAGCCCCACACCATGCATCAGGCAGCCGTATTTCTGGGCCTGATATTTGTCATGCAGCACATGGGTGTTCATCGTCAGATCGCGGATGGCCACACCGGGTTTCAGCATCTCCATATTGGTCTGAATATGCTCGACGCTGTGTTTCATCGCCTCGATCATGTCAGGCCGAGGCGCGGCGTCGCCAATCCACCATGTCCGCGATATATCGCAGCAAATGCCGTAAGCGCCGATCAGATCCGTGTCAAAGGCCAAAATTTCGTTCTCTTGGCAAATCCGAGGCCCGCATTCCTGAAACCACGGGTTGGTGCGCTGGCCAGACGCCAAAAGCCGCGTCTCGATCCACTCGCCGCCGCGTTTGATATTCTCGGCATGCAGCACCGCCCAGACGTCATCTTCCGAGACGCCGCCGCCGGGGATTTGGCTGCGCGCATAGTCCTCCATGGCGTACATCGCCATTTCGCAGGAATGACACGAGGCGCGCATGGCCAATATCTCGTCCGGGCCTTTGATGGCGCGAGCATGCTCCGTCAGGTCCTCGCCCTCATGCACCTCAAAACCCGCGGCTTCCAGCGCCCGCAGCCCCGAGATCATGATCTTGTCCACCGCCAGCCGCCTATTGCCGCCGCCATGCTCTTGCAACAGATCATCCACCTGCGCCGCAAAGCCGGAAGCCGCCGCCTGCGTCTTGTCTCCGGTGGCAAAATAGAACATCGACGCGCCCGAGCGGCGCTCGCGCACCAGCGGGTTGAACTCGCTCAGAAACGGCGCGTTCTTGTAGTCCCAAATCACCATATAGCCATCCGCGCAGACCAGCGCGGCGCGGAACGGGTTATGGGTGTTCCACAGCTGCATATTGGTGCTGTCCGTGGCGTAGCGAATGTTGAGCGGGTCGAACATGAGCAATCCGCCCATATCCTGTTTGACCACCTGATCCACCAGCCGCTGCAAGCGATATTCCCGCATCCGCTCAAGATTGGGCAGGGACAGCCCCGCCGCCTCCCATTCGCCGTAAGCCAGCAGGGTCGGGCCGATCTCCATACGGTCATTGTCATTGGCCAGCCCGTCGCCCAGATGGCTGCCTTTGGAGGGATCAATCTTGCGCGTGTCGCGATAATGCTGGTTCATATCTGGCCTCCCGATACTGATCAGGATGGAAGCGGGTCTGTTCCCGTGCTAGCTGGAAAACGGCACAAAACACGTCGCAAAGGGGGCAAAATGGACGAAATCTGCCAAAAATCGCTGCCCGACGCGCCGTGGCTGACCGCCGCCACGCGCAAATTGCCGGGGGTGCAGCCGCTGGATATGTCGGGCTGGCTGGTGGTCGATGACGCCTATGCGCCCCAAATGGCGGAGCGCGCCCGGCTGCTGAAAACCCGCCCCGGATGCGTGCTGGCCTATCAAGACCGCGCGCGCCCTGCCGCGCAAGAGCTCTATGATCTGGTGCTCAGCCATCTGGCGGACGCACCGGGCTATAGCTTTTCCGATGGTCACTGCATCCGCCCCGATGGCGCGCAGATCCCCTTGGACCGCGACACCCCGCTTGAAACGCTCTGCCACCTCATCGCCGAAGACCTCTGCATTTTGGAGAAGCCTGAGGCCGAACATGTGCTCACCGCAGCACTCCTCTGCTTTCCCGCCAGCTGGTCGCTGGCCGAGAAATTCGGGCGCCCCCTGACCACGATCCACGCCCCCGTGGACAGCTACAGCGACGACATGGCCCGCAGGGTGCAGCGCCTGTTCGATGCGGTGAAACCCGGCCGCCCGCTCTGGCGGGCCAACGCGCTCTCCTATGCTGACCCCACGCTCTACCAGCCCCGCACCATGGCCCAGCGGCGCGGCCCTGAGACGCGCGGCCACTACCTGCGTTCCGAGCGGCAATGCATCCTGCGCCTGCCCAAATCAGGCGCGGTCGTCTTCTCCATCCACACGCGGCAGGTGCGCATGGCAGACCTCACCCCCGAGCAACGCGCTGGGCTTGAGGCGCATCCGCTGTCGGAGGCGCTTTGACACCGGATTTTGCGGCTCGCCCCAAAGATGCTGGCTATAGTGCCGCATGACGGCTAGTTTCGGTGACAGAACAAATCCACAAGGATGACAGGCATGGCTCGAACACCCACAACAGGCTCCGGTAAAATAGCGACTGGCAAAACGACGACTGGTAAAACGGCGAGCGCGAAACCGCGTGCCGCCGCCGCCAAACCGCCCAAACGCTCCACCACGAAAGCCGCGATCAAAAAGCCCGTCGCCGCCGCTAAGCCCAAAGCGCTGAAACCGGCCAAGCCGCCCGCCCCCAAGCCCAAACCCCTGACCAAAAACGCAGAGCTCAGCAAACGCCAGCTTCTCGACCGTATTGTCACGGAAAGCGGCATGAAGAAAGGTGACGCCCGCACGGTGCTCGACGCGGTGCTGTCAGGCCTGCGCGACGCCATTGCCGACGGCCACGACATCGCCGCATCGCCCTTGGGCAAGATCAAGCTGGTGCGCAAGAAAGAAACCCCCAACGGAGAGCTGGCCGTCCTGCGCGTCAAACTCAAGGACCCCAAGAAAATGGCGGCAAATCAGGCCGCCAACAGGGCTGCCAATGAAGCGGTTGCGAAAGGCGCTGAACCGGGCTAAATCATCGCTCAGCGGGTCGTTAGCTCAGTTGGTAGAGCGCTTCGTTTACACCGAAGATGTCGGGAGTTCGAGCCTCTCACGACCCACCAATTTCCTCTTGGTAAGCACGTCAGGACTGCTAATTCGACACGCTGATCGCTTGGTTAGTATAGTCGAAAAACGGCGCGCACCCGGCATCGCATTCCCTGCTGACAACAGCGTCTGTGCTGTCGCGGTAAAGAACCTGGCCACTTGGAAACAGCACGACAGAAGGCCCGTCCGCCAGCAGGCTGCTTGAAATCGTGGTCTCAGGTACCGGCACACCAAACGCGTCCAGCACCGTCGGGAACACATCCACGGTCGAGGCCAGCTTGTCGATCTTTTGGCCGCTGAAATCAGCATGGCATAGCAGCATTGGAATATGCGCTGCTTCCAACGGATCGTCGCCCGTGTGCAGGTAGCTTGGGTGATCGGCGGTCAGAATGAAAAGACTGTTGCCAGCGTCAAATTCGGCCTGCTGTAATGCGAACATCTCTGCAATGGTCTGATCGACCTCATGCATCGTGGCCATGTAGTCTTCTTTGATCTGTGAGCCTGTTTCGAGGCCGAACGTGTCACCCGTCTCGGCGCTGTAGCCTCGGAAAGGCCCATGCGATTGCACATTGAAGAAGTAATAAAAGCTCCGCTCAGAGCCCGCCATCGCGTCGCTGAGTGTCTCCAGCGCGAACTGGCGTTCATTGTTTTCTGTGTTCGGCTCGACAAATTGTGCGTCGACATTCTCGAGCTGCGCATAGGCATAGTTGCGCCCGTAAAACCCAATCGTGTTGTTATGGGCAAAAGTCGATGTAATTCCGTTGGCCGCGAGCACATCATAGATCGTCTCAATAGTGCTGAAATCGGTGCTGCGGATGGCTTGTAATTTGGAAGAAGGCAGACGACCCGTGGCAACCGAATATTCGGAATCGGCTGATCCGCCAACGCTCTTAACCGTGTAATAGTTGGTATACTCAAGACATGTGTCAGCTTTGAGCGCAGAGGTGAAGGGCATCACCGTCACGCCATTCAATTCGGCGTCGATGGCTTCACGATCAAACGACTCGATCTGGACCATCACAACCCTGTCCACCGGTGCGCGCAATGCAAAGGGCGACGGGCTGGCCTCGGGCGGGGTGGCATAGGCAACCTGTGTCAGTTTGCCGGGAAAGGCTGTTTCTGCGGCGATGTATCCCGAAGAATAGCTGAGCCAATCGCGCGCTGACAGATAGTAGAATGTCGGCAGGCCGAAGCGTTTGATCACCGTCCCGTTGCCCAATCGTTTGGTGTCCTGCGGGGAGCCGTAAGTCATAAAGCTCACCGCAAAAAGCGCCACGGGAAGCATCAAAAGCACATTTGCACCCAGATGCAGCTTTTGTCGTGGGAGCAGGTAAAAGAACAAGGCAGCGGCGATAAGCAACAACACTTCTGGCAGGCCAAAGACCTGACGAAAGTAATGCCCCAGAACACCCACCATGTCTGGCGCGTTGGCCGCGCCGAGCGCGTAGATCTCAGGCACAAAGCCAAAATACGCGTAATAGGACGTCAGAAAGAATACGTAGAGAAAACTTGCAATGAGCACAGCGTAGCCCAAAACCCTCACTGCCAACCAGCGGGACTGTGCCATGAACAACGGGATCAATAGAATGAGGAAGTAGATGCTGGCGACAGCCATCTTTCCGACCTGAACCCAAGCAGGTACGATCGGGATAAATTCGAACAGCCCAGCGTATAAGATCAGGCCCGTGGCGTAGATACAAAGAACCAGCAATCCGGATTTGGCGATGTTAAACAAGTTAGCCCCTTTCGTGCGCGCAGCGTATCGCGTTTTTTTATGGCCCAAAATCTGAACGCATACCAAACCCATTTCCCTCTTTCCACCGTGCATTTGCGGCAGCAAATTGACGCTGAGGGGTTTTCCTTTAGACAAGGCGTTACAGAAAGACCTCAGCAAGGACAAAACATATGATCACTGTAGGACTTTTGGGCGCAGGCCGCATCGGGCAAGTACACGCGCCAAACATTGCGGGTCACGCGGGCAGCACGCTTGTCGCCGTGTCGGATTTCGTGCCTGAAGCCGCCGCCACGCTGGCCGCGAAATTCGGGGCAGAGGCGCGCAGCACGCAAGAGATCATCGCCGATCCAGCCATTGATGCGGTGCTCATCGCCACCTCCACCGACACCCATGCCGACCTGATCGAGGCCGCAACCGCCGCTGGCAAGGCCGTGCTTTGCGAAAAGCCGGTGGACCTGTCGCTGGAGCGCGCGAGCGCTTGCGCCACGGTCGCGGCGCAAAATGGCCAGCCCGTCATGGTCGCTTTCAACCGGCGTTTCGATCCCAATTTTGCCGCCATGAAGGCCGCGCTGGACGCGGGCCAGATCGGCGCGGCGGAGCTGCTCAGCATCACCTCTTTCGATCCCGCGCCGCCGCCCGTGGCCTATGTAAAAGTCTCCGGCGGGCTGTTTCGCGACATGATGATCCATGATTTCGACATGGCCAATTTCATGCTGGGCGCGCTGCCCGAGACCGTGCATGCGGTGGGCTCCTCGCTGGTGGATGCGGCCATCGGCGAGGCCGGAGACGTCGACACTGCCGCCGCCACCTTGAGCTACGAAGACGGGCGCATTGCCGTGATCAAGAACTCCCGCCGCGCCGCCTATGGCTATGACCAGCGGGTGGAGGTGCTGGGCTCCGAGGGGCTGTTGCAGACGCAGAACGTGGCTGAAAACATGGTCGTAAAATCCACCGGCGCGGGCGTCATTGCCGCCAAGCCAACCTATTTCTTCCTCGAACGCTACGCCGCTGCTTATGTCGCCGAATGGGACAGTTTTGTCACCGCTTTGAAGGCCAAAACTCCCATGCCCGCGACGCTGGAGGACGGCGTCGCCTCGCTGGCCATGGCGGAGGCCGCCACGCGCTCCATGCAAACCGGACAGCCCGTGCGATTGGCAGAAATCCTCGCGTGACGCTGCCCCCGCTCTATGTGCTGCGCCACGGGGAGACCGAGTGGAACCGCGCAGGTCGCCTGCAAGGCTGGCAGGATTCGCCCCTGACCGAGACTGGCCGCGCCCATGCCGCTCGGCAGGGGGATATCTTGCGCGAGGTCTTGAGCGGAGAGGCGCGCTGGGTCGCCAGCCCTCTGGGCCGCGCCCTGCACACGGCCCGGATCGCAGGCGCGCCGGATCACTTGGCCCAAGACGCGCGGTTACGCGAAATCGACATGGGCAGATGGACCGGCCTGAGCAGCGCCCAGATTGCCGCAGAGCGCCCGGATCTCGAAGGCTTTGCGCGCTACGAGGCCATCCCCGAGGGCGAAACCCTCGCGGCTCTCACCCAGCGTGTCGCAGCCTTTCTGGCCGAGCAGGCGGGGCAAACCGCCCCCACAGTGATCATCACCCACGGCATCACCTCACGCGTCCTGCGCTGTCTGGCGACGGGCCTGCCGCATGAGCATTACACGCAAATCGGCGGCGGGCAGGGGGTCGTCTACCGCATTGAGGGCCGCGTGCAAAACTTGCTCAGCTAGGGCTTGCCCTTCCGCCCTTTGGTGCAGTAAGACACGTCCACCGGGTCGTTAGCTCAGTTGGTAGAGCGCTTCGTTTACACCGAAGATGTCGGGAGTTCGAGCCTCTCACGACCCACCATTCCCTTCCGATCCGTGCAGGCCGCCGCGCCGCTGCTTTTGGCCAACCCCGCCGCAGCCCGAGCCAGGGCCGTGACCGCCGCGCAGGAGTGTGGGAGACGCGGCGAAGAGCCCGCGAAATATTTTCGCCTATGCAGGCCCAAACGCGCTTGACGGGGGCGGGCGCGGGCCATAATACAGCCAGACATTCGCGCAAGCGGATGCGCAATGGGCGGTTGTAGCTCAGTTGGTTAGAGTACCGGCCTGTCACGCCGGGGGTCGCGGGTTCGAGCCCCGTCAACCGCGCCACCATTGCCTGAAAAAGCTCCGCTCTGCGGGGCTTTTTTCGTTTGCGGGGTGTCGGTGCTGATCCAAATGGGCCTGCGGCACTGGTTTGTTTTGCGCTCTTTGAGGACATTCTGTCCTCAGCCGCGCGGGCAAACTCCTCCGAGGATATTTTCGAACATGGAAAGCTTTACATGCGTCTGCGGGAGGTAAATCTGGGCAGCATGGCGGAGAAGTCTTTGCCTGCGCCGTCTTCCTCCTCGACAAAGCTCTGATAAAGCGCTGTGGCGGCTTGCCCCATCGGCGTGTCGGCATCGACGGCCTGAGCGGCCTGCTGGCTGAGGCGCAGGTCCTTGAGCATCAGGTCGGCGGCAAAGCCGGGCGTGTAGTCATTATCAGCAGGGCTTTGCGGGCCCACGCCGGGCGCGGGGCAATAGGCGTTCATGCTCCAGGAATAGCCCGAAGAGGTCGACACCACGTCGAACATTTTTTGGCGGTCAAGCCCCAGCTTATCGGCCAGCGCAAAGGCTTCGCAGGTGCCGATCATCGTGACGCCAAGGATCATGTTGTTGCAAATCTTGGCTGCTTGGCCGTTGCCGGAGGGCCCGCAATGCACCGCCTTCTGGCCCATGATCTCGAAAAGCGGCGCGACCTTGGCAAAGCCGTCTTCAGGGCCGCCCGCCATGAAGGTGAGCGTGCCCGCCGCCGCCCCCCCAACACCGCCGGAGACCGGCGCGTCCATCGCCATCAACCCGGATTTTGCGGCGATCTCGGCCACGTCGCGGGCGCTTTGCACATCCACCGTCGAGCAATCCAGCAAGACCGCGCCGGGGGACATATGCGCAATGATCTCACCTGCGACGGCGCGCAGGATGGCGCCATTGGGCAGCATGGTGATCACCACGTCGGCGCCCTCTGCGGCCTGTGGCGCGCCTGAGGCCGCCTGCACGCCCTCAGGGCAGGGGGCAGCCATATCGAACCCCCAGACCTCATGGCCCGCAGCCACCAGATTGGCGGCCATCGGCGCGCCCATATTTCCCAAACCTATAAACCCGATCTTCATGGCATCCCCTCCCAACTCAATGCGTCTTTGCCCAGCGGGGCCAGCATGTCGCGAACTTGCGCGTCTGTCACCTCCGAGAGGCTTGCATGGGTCCATTTTGGCTGCCGGTCGCGGTCTATGATGGCCGCGCGGATGCCTTCGATGAAATCACCCTGCGCCATCGCGCGGTGGGTATAGCGGTATTCCATCTCGAGCGCGTCGCGGATCGTGGTGTCGCCTTCCAGCGCCTTGAGGATACCCAAACAGCATGCCATGGCCATGGGCGCGTTCCGGGTCATGGCTTTGAGCGTGTCGCGGGCAAAATCGGTCTTGGCCTCGAGCCCGGCGGCGATCTCTGCCAAGCTTGCCTTTGCAAAATGCTGCGTGATCAGCGGTTGCAAGCCGGGCAATGTACCGGGCGCAGGCGTGGCGCGCAGGCGGGTCACCGCGCCCAGATCGCCTTGCACCAGAGCGTCGGTCAGCGCGGGCCAGTCGTCCTGCGCGATGAAGTGATCGGCGAACCCCGCATAGATCGCATCCGCTGCGCCCATGCGAAACGCGGTGAGGCCCAGATAGGCGCCCGTCACCCCCGGCGCGCGGGCCAGCATCAGCGAGCCGCCCACATCCGGCACCAGCCCGATGCCGCATTCGGGCATGGCGATCTGGCTCGACTCGCCCACAATCCGGTGCGATCCATGACACCCCACGCCGACGCCGCCGCCCATGGTGAAGCCCTGCAACAGGCTGACCACCGGTTTGGGGTATTCGAAAATCTTGGCGTTCAGACGGTATTCGTCGCGCCAGAACTGGCGGCCATAGGCGTAATCGCCGCGCATGCCCGAGGCATACATCTCCGCAATATCGCCGCCTGCGCAGAAGGCTTTGTCGCCCTCCGCGTCGAGCAACACCAGCGCCACATCCGTGTCGCGCCAGTCGTCCAGCGCGCGCTCGATCTGCAGCACCATCTCATAGGTCAATGCGTTCAGCGCGCCGGGGCGGGTGAGGGTGATGCGGCCCGCGCGGCCGTCCTTGCGGATATCAATATCGCTCATCGCGCCGCCAGCATGTCACGCGCAATGATGAGGCGCATGATCTCGTTGGTGCCTTCAAGTATCTCGTGAACGCGCAGGTCGCGGACCAGTTTTTCGATCCCGTAATCGGCCAGATAGCCGTAGCCGCCATGCAGCTGCAGGCAACCATTCACCACTTTCGACCCGGTCTCGGTCACGAATTTTTTGGCCATGGCGCAGTGGCGCGCGGCATCCGGTGCGCCTTGGTCCAGCTTCCACGCGGCCTGACGCAGTAACACGCGGGCGGCTTGCAACTCGACCTCCATATCGGCGAGGCGGAATTGCAGCGCTTGGAACTGGTCGATGGGTTTGCCGAAAGCGCGGCGCTCCGCCATGTAATCGAGCGTTTTTGACAGAGCGGCAGTCGCGGCCCCCAGCGAACAGGCCGCAATGTTCAGCCGCCCGCCATTCAGGCCTTTCATCGCATATGTGAACCCCTGACCCTCTTCTCCGACTAGATTACCCGCAGGAATGTTGCAATTGTCTAACTGAACTTGCCGCGTCGGCTGGGCACGCCAGCCCATTTTGTCTTCCAACCCGCCGAAACTGAGCCCCTCTGTGCCGTCTTCCACAAACAGAGCCGAGACGCCTTTGGGTCCGTCCTCCCCCGTCCGCGCCATCACGATATAGGCGTCCGAATAGCCGCCGCCTGAGATGAACGCCTTGGTGCCGGTCAGCGCGAAGCCTTCATTGGTGCGCGCGGCGCGGGTCTTCAAGGCGGCGGCGTCCGAACCGGAGCCGGGCTCCGTCAGGCAGTAGGACAGGATGATTTTCATCTCCACGGCGCGGGGCAGCACGCGGGCTTTCAAATCGTCCGAGCCGAACGTGTCGATCATCGCGGCGCACATATTGTGGATCGACAGGAACGCGGCAACCGAGGGGCAGGCATGCGACAGCGCCTCAAAGACCAGCGTGGCGTCGAGCCGCGTCAGGCCAGAACCACCACTCTCCTCCGACACATACAAAGCGCCAAACCCCAGCTCCGCCAGATCCTGCCACAGCGCCTTCGGGATGGTTTCGTCCTTTTCCCATTGTAAGGCATGCGGCGCGATGTGGCTTTGCCCAAACGCATGGGCCATGTCGAAGATTGCGGATTGCTCGTCAGACAGGGCGAAATCCATCGGGGTCTCCTAGGAATTGAACACTTGTTTAATTGTGGTGTCAAAAAAGCGCTGATGCAAACAAAAAAGGCAGGCCCGAAGACCTGCCCATTCGAAATTCACAACAGCCCAAAGCCTAGACCAGCCGCACCTGCGTCCCAACTGGCGTAATGGAAAACAGCTCTGCGATCTGCTCGTTATACAAGCCAATACAGCCCGAGGAGGACCGCCGCCCAATCTTGCGCGTGTCATGTGTGCCGTGGATCAAATACGCGGGCCAGTCGAGATACATCGCATGCGTGCCCAGCGGGTTGTCCGGTCCGGCCTCCATGAAGGCGGGCAGGGAGGGGTCGCGCGCGCGCATATTGGCGGTGGGCGTCCAGGTCGGCCCCTCGCGCTTGCGCACGATCTTGGTGTAGCCGCGGCGGGTCAGCTCGTCGGTTTTGGGAACAGAGGTCGCGAACACGCGGTAATCTGTGCCGCTCGCGTCCCAGAAATGCAATGCACGCGATTTGGTGTCGGCCACGATGGTGGCCACGCCCAAAGTCGAGAAATGATCGCGCCAGTTTTGGCTGCGGAAGCTCGACGCGTTGCGGCGTACGCCGCCGCCTGTGGCAGGTATCTGGGCGTCTGCCTCGAAATCCTGCGCGCGCAAAACGGTGGGCGCGAAAAGCGCGGCCCCGCCGGTCAGGATCAGGCTGCGTCTGGTGGTTTTGGTCATGCGGTCACTCCTGAAAAGGACGAATGTCTAGGTGCAATATAGCGCTCAGCGCCGTTTACGATAAGGGGGCAATCTGCGCAATTGCCCCCTCTCACAGCTTTGTGTTTCGGCCAAATCGGGCCGAAGCGTGGTGCTATTCCATCACGGGGATGGAAAACTCGCCGCCCTCTTTCAGCCCCGACGGCCAGCGCGAGGTCACGGTCTTGGTCCGCGTGTAGAACTTGAACGCATCCGGCCCGTGCTGGTTCAGATCGCCAAAGACCGACTTCTTCCAGCCGCCAAACGTGTGATAGGCCAAAGGCACCGGGATCGGCACATTGACCCCCACCATGCCGACATTGACCCGGTTGGCAAAGTCACGCGCCGTGTCGCCGTCGCGGGTGAAAATCGCGGTGCCATTGCCGTACTCATGGTCCATCGCCAGCTTCAGACCGTCCTCATAATTGTCCACCCGCACGGTCGACAGCACGGGGCCGAAAATCTCATGCTTGTAGATGTCCATATCTGGGGTGACGTTGTCGAACAGATGCGGCCCCACAAAGAACCCGTCCTCATAGCCCTGCAGCTTGAAATCGCGCCCATCCACGGCCAACGTCGCGCCTTGGTCTATGCCGGTCTGCACCAGCCGCTCGATATTGGCCTTCGCCGCCTCAGTCACCACCGGCCCGTAATCCACGTCATCGCCGGAGGTATAGGGCCCGACTTTCAGAGTCTCCACCTTTGGCACCAGCTTTTCGAGCAACCGGTCCGCCGTGCCTTCGCCCACGGCCACCGCCACGGAAATGGCCATGCAGCGCTCCCCCGCCGCCCCGTAACCCGCACCCACCAACGCGTCAGCCGCTTGGTTCATATCGGCGTCGGGCATGATGATCATATGGTTCTTGGCCCCGCCAAAACACTGCACGCGTTTGCCCTGCGCGCAGCCCTCGGCGTAGATATAGGCAGCAATCGGCGTCGAGCCCACAAAGCCCACCGACTGGATCACCTCGTTTTGCAAAATGGCGTCCACGGCCTCCTTGTCGCCATTGACGACCTGCAAAATGCCCTTCGGCGCGCCTGCCTCTTCCATCAGTTCCGCCAGCATCAGCGGCACGGAGGGGTCACGCTCCGACGGCTTGAGGATAAACGCGTTGCCGCAGACAATCGCGGGCGCGAACATCCACATCGGGATCATCGCCGGGAAATTGAAGGGCGTGATGCCCGCCGTCACACCCAAAGCCTGACGCATCGAATACATGTCGATGCCGGGGCCCGCGCTGTCGGTGAAATCACCCTTCAGCATCTGCGGCGCACCAATGCAATATTCCACGACTTCCAGGCCGCGGATCACGTCGCCCTTGGCGTCAGGCAGCGTCTTGCCATGCTCGCGGCTCAGCGCCTCGGCCAGCTTGTCCATGTCGCGGTGCAGCAGGTCCACAAATTTCATCATCACCCGTGCGCGGCGCTGTGGGTTCACGGCCGCCCATGCCGGTTGCGCGGCCTCAGCGGCGGCCACGGCACTCTCCATCTCGGACACGGAGGCCAGCGGGCATTTCGCCTGAACCTCGCCTGTCGCCGGGTTGAAAACATCGGCAAACCGGCCCGACGTGCCTTTGACATGCGCGCCGTTGATGTAGTGGGTCAGCTCTTGCATGGAATCCTCCTTGATATGCGTTGCGGGCAACTTAGCCGCTGGTTTGGCCCCCGAACAGCGCGATTTCACGCCTGCAAGAGCGCAGCCCGGAGACGCCAGACTTGACCACATCCGCGTCAATCGGCCACGATCAGCCTATAGATACCGTCTTCGAGACCATGAATTTCAACAAAAAGAGGGAGGCCGCGATGCGTGTCAGCCAAATTCTCAAAGCCAAACCAACGGGCGGCGTCGTCACGATCCCGCCGCAAGCGTCCGTCGCGGATGCGGCCAATTTGCTCTCCCAGAAACGCATCGGGTCGGTCGTTGTGACTTCGGATGGCTCCCACGCCGAAGGTATCTTGTCAGAGCGCGACATCGTGCGTGAGCTTGGCAAACGCGGGGCAGGGTGCCTCAATGATCTGGTTTCCGACATGATGACCCGCGATCCTGTCACCTGCGCCAGCACCGACAGCGCCGACACGGTTCTGACCAAAATGACCGATGGCCGCTTCCGCCACATGCCCGTGGTCGAGGACGGCGCGATGATCGGCCTGATCACCATCGGCGACGTCGTCAAATCGCGCCTCACCGAGCTGGCCATGGAGAAAGACGCGCTCGAAGGCATGATCATGGGCCACTAGGGCGCAAAGCTGCTTGATCTTGCGGCCGCAATAATGTTCCCGTGTCGGGGCGAAAAGAAAGGCTGCCCCCATGCGCACAGGATTGTACCCCGGCACGTTTGACCCGATCACTTTGGGGCATGCAGATATCATCCGGCGGGCGTGCAGCCTCGTGGACAAGCTGGTCATCGGGGTGGCCATCAACCGCGACAAGGGCCCGCTCTTTTCCCTCGAGGAACGCGTCGCCATGATCGAGGCCGAATGCGCCGCCCTCTCCAAACAAACCGGCTGCGAGATCGTGGTCCATCCGTTCGAAAACCTGCTCATTCACTGTGCGCGGGACGTGGGCGCCAGCGTCATCCTGCGCGGGCTGCGCGCCGTGGCTGACTTTGAGTATGAATACCAGATGGTCGGCATGAACCGCGCAATGGATGACAGCATCGAGACCGTGTTTCTAATGGCCGAGGCGCAGCATCAGGCCATCGCCTCCAAACTGGTCAAGGAGATCGCGCGGCTGGGCGGCGACATCTCGGGCTTTGTAACTCCGGCGGTCAAAGCGCAGCTCGCGGAGAAGTTCGGCTAAACCGCTTTCCCTCCGGCGCGCGCCGCTCTAAATACGCCCGCAAGCACAATTTGCAAAAGGAGGCCCAGCATGGCCGATATCAAAGATCCCGAAAACACCATCCTGATCGAGCTCAAAGACGGCACCGTCACCATCGAGCTGATGGCCGATGTGGCCCCCAAACATTGCGAGCGGATGAAGACACTGGCCCGCGCAGGCGCCTATGACAACGTGGCCTTCCACCGGGTGATTGACGGCTTCATGGCGCAAACCGGCGACGTGGCCAACGGCAATATGGAAAAAGACTTCAACATCCGCATGGCCGGCACAGGCGGCTCCGAGCATCCTGACGTCCCAGCCGAATTCTCCTCGCTGCCCCATGATCGCGGCACCATCGGGGCGGCCCGTTCGGCCAATCCCGACAGCGCCAATTCGCAGTTTTTCATCAACTTCTCCGACAATGCCTTCCTGAACGGTCAATACACCGTCTATGGCCGCGTCATTGAAGGCATGGAGCATGTTGACGCCATCGCCCGCGGCGAGCCGCCGATGAACCCCGACCGCATGATCTCCGTGAAAGTCGCAGCCGATGCTTAAGGCAACAGCGGCATTCCTGATGATGACCGGGTCCGCGTTTGCGACCGGGCTCACCATCGACGTGGCGGGCAAGGGCACCGTCACCATCGACCTGCTGGAAGATGTGGCCCCCAAGCACGTCAAACAAATCACCGATATCGCGGCAGGCGGCGGCTATAATGGCGTTGTCTTTCACCGCGTGATCGACGGCTTCATGGCGCAAACGGGCGATGTGGAATTCGGCAAGGCCGGGGGCGATTTACGCCGCGCAGGCACAGGCGGCTCGCAATTTGACGATCTGCCGGCTGAATTTTCCGACATCAACTATGATCGCGGTGTGGTCGGCATGGCGCGGGCGCAAAGCCCGAACTCCGCCAACTCGCAATTCTTCATCATGTTTGACGAGGGCAGCTTTCTGAACGGTCAATACACCGTCGTGGGCCGTGTCACCGAAGGCATGGACGTGGTCGACGCCATCACACGCGGCGACGGCGCAAACGGAGCCTTCGTCAGCGCGCAGCAAGATGTCATGGAAAACGTCACCGTTACGGACTAAGTCGTCACAAGCTAAGGCGTTTTCGGAAAGCTAAACAGAGCCCCGGCCCATCTTGGTCCGGGGTTTTGCATATCCGCTCCACGCCTTGCGTTTGAGCGCCGACACCCACGGCAGCGACACCCAAGTCCCGCCCAAATCCCGTGTCACGGCCCCGGTGCCGCGCTTGAAGCGCGCGAGGCCCGGCGCGGCCTCCGGGTCAATCAACCCCAAATCCATCCGCACCACGCCGCGCTGTGCCAAATGCGTTGCGGCCCGAAACAGCATCGCGCGATGCGCCTCTGCGGCCCGGCCATCCGGCGTGGTATGCGACACGTGATACGTCGCCACATCGCCATGGCGCAAAAATACCATGCCCGCGATCAAAACACCGCGCTGCCGCGCCTCGACCAGCAGCGTGTCTTTCGGATGTAACGTGGCCCAGGCCCGCGTGATCCAAAGCGGCAAAGCGCGATACCGGCGCGCCCGCGCCTGTGCCTGCTCCGCCATCAATACCCAATGATCCGGCGTGCTGGGCATATGGGTCAGCGCCAGTTTCACCCCGTCGCTTCGCTCCAGCGCATGCCGCCATGTCTTGCGCAAACCTGCGCGCAAATCGGTCCGGGATATATCCCACTCCGCCACGCGCATCGGGCCATGTGTGCGCAAGAACCCACGGGCCCGCAGCGCGTCTTCCATCGCATGTTCCGCATTGAAAATCACCGCGCCTTGCAGCTCTGCATCCAGCAAACCCGCCCCGGCCCGCGAGGCCATCGACACTTGCATCCCCAACACCCGCCGCCGCACCAAAACCCCGTCAGAGCGCTCCACAAGGTCGCGTCCCGCCGCCCGCAGGCAATCGGCAAAATGGGAATGTTGTTGCAAAGGCCGCAGCATCCGCGCAGCCTCCGCCATGCATAGTTAAAACGGGGTTAACCCAGCTTCACCAGCGCATGACGCTTCTTGCCCGCTGACAGCTTGATCGGCTCCGCCAGATCGCCCGGCGTCAGGAACAACCCTGCATCGCTCAGATCGGCGTCATTCATCCTGGCTCCCCCCTCGGCAATCAGCCGCTTGGCGTCCTTGCCAGACTTGGCCAGCCCCGAACGCACGATCAACTGCACCACGGAAATCCCGTCGCCCAGCTCGGCCGCGTCCAGCTCCAGCGTCGGCAACTCGTCGCCCGTGCCACCTTTCTCGAACACTTCGCGCGCCGTGGCCGCCGCCGCCTCTGCCGCGTCGCGGCCATGCAAAAGCGCGGTCACTTCGCCCGCCAAAATCGCCTTGGCGTCGTTGATCTCCGAGCCTTCCAATGCGCCCAAACGCTCGCATTCATCGACGGGAAGCTCGGTATAGAGCTTCAGGAACCGCCCCACATCCGCATCCGTCGTGTTCCGCCAGAACTGCCAAAACTGGTAGGGCGAGACCAGATCCGCGTTCAGCCACACCGCACCGTCCTGCGATTTGCCCATCTTCTTGCCGTCAGATGTGGTCAGCAGCGGCGAGGTCAGCCCGAACACTTGATCGTCCAGAATACGCCGTGTCAGGTCGATCCCGTTGACAATATTGCCCCATTGATCCGACCCGCCCATCTGCATCAGACAGCCATAGCGGCGGTGCAGCTCCATGAAGTCGTAGGCCTGCAAAATCATATAGTTGAACTCGAGGAAAGACAGCGATTGTTCGCGGTCCAGCCGCGACTTCACGCTCTCAAAGGCCAGCATCCGGTTGACGGAGAAATGTCGCCCCACATCGCGCAAGAACTCAAGGTAATTCAGCCCGTCCAGCCATTCGGCATTGTTGACCATGATCGCGTCACCCGCGGCGTCACCAAAGGAGACGTAATGCGAAAACACCTGTTTGATGCCGTCAATATTGCCGTTGATCTGCGCCTCCGTCAGCAAAGGCCGCTCATCCGCCCGAAACGACGGATCGCCCACTTTCGTGGTCCCGCCGCCCATCAGCACGATCGGTTTATGCCCGGTCTTTTGCAGCCAGCGCAGCATCATGATCTGAATGAGCGAGCCCACATGCAGCGAGGTCGCCGTCGCGTCAAACCCGATATAGGCCGGCACCACACCCGCGACCAAGGCCTCGTCGAGGCCCTGAAGATCGGTGCAATCCGCCATAAAGCCGCGCGCGACCATGACGTTCAAAAACTCGGATTTGGGGTGGTAAGCCATGGGGTTTCCGTCCAGTATTTTTGCAACGGTATAGGGTTTGGCTTGGCCAAGGGGAAGCGTTGAAAATCACGAAACCCATCTGGGCCCTTGGGGCGATGTCCGGGACCTCGCTTGACGGGATCGACGCGGCCATGCTGCTCAGCGACGGCCATACCATCACCGAGTTTGGCCCCACCGCCTTCCGCCCCTATAGCGCAGCGGAGCAATCCACCTTGCGCGCAGCCCTCGGCCAATGGTCGGACGGCCCAGACGTCGCAGCCGCCTCCGAAGTGGTGGAGACCGCGCATGCCGCGCTCCTCGCCCGTTTCAAAGACGCGCAGCTCATCGGCTTCCACGGCCAAACGCTCGCCCATGACCCTTACGGTCTGCAAGGCGCACCGCGCACGCATCAGGCTGGCGACGGCGCTCTCATGGCCGAGCTGCTGCAAACACCCGTGGTCTGGGATTTCCGCAGCGCCGACATTGAAATGGGCGGGCAGGGCGCGCCGCTGGCGCCCTTCTTCCATTTCGCCTGCGCCAAATATATCCAGGCCACAGCTCCCGTGGCCTTCCTCAATATGGGCGGCGTCGGCAATTTAACATATGTCGACCCAGCCAAACCCACCCCCGAAACCGGCGGAGCCCTCCTCGCCTTCGATACCGGGCCAGCCAATGCCCCGGTCAATGATCTGATGATGAAACGGCGAAACCTCCCCTTTGATGAAAACGGTGCATGCGCGGCGCAGGGAAAGGTTGACATGGAACTAGTGCAGAAATTCCTAACCGACCCTTATTTCCATAAAATGCCACCCAAATCGCTGGATCGCGACAGCTTCGCCCAGCTGCCGGACCTGATCCAAGACCTCTCCGACGAGGACGCCGCCGCCACGCTCACCGCCTGCGCCGCTGCCGCCGTGGCCCGTGGTCTGGAGCATGTGCCAACCACGCCCAAAACCCTCTATGTCACCGGGGGCGGGCGCAAAAACGCCACCCTCATGGCCGCGCTGCAAGACGGGACCTCGGCGCAGGTCATAGATATCGACGAGACCGGCCTCGACGGCGACATGCTGGAGGCCCAAGCCTTCGCCTTTCTCGCCATCCGCGTCGCGCGCGGTCTGCCCACCAGCGCTCCGGCAACCACCGGGGTTGCGGCCAGCGTGGGGGGCGGGCGGCTCAGCAGACCAAGCGCCTGAGGCGCGGAACCGCGCGGCCCCCAGCGGCTTTGACCCTGATAAAAATCAGGAGATCACCATGGCTGACTACACGCAAGGCGACCGTGTCGAATGGGACTGGGGCAATGGCACCGCCACCGGCACGGTGGAGAAAACCTACACCCGCAAAATCACCCGCAAGCTGCAAGGCAGCGAGGTCACGCGCAACGGCTCCGACGACGACCCCGCGCTCTATATCGAGCAGCAAGACGGCGACGGCGTGCTCAAACTGGCCTCCGAGGTGCGCGCGGCGTGAGCACGGGCGCGCTTGTCTATTACCTCGATGACCAGCCGGGCATCACGCGCCGCAAATGCGGGCGTGGCTACCGCTATATTGCGCCCGACGGCACCTCCATCGACGCCGAACCAGAGCGCGACCGTCTCAAGGCCCTCGCCGTGCCGCCCGCCTATGAAGACGTCTGGATGTCGCCGCTGGCCAATGGCCATTTGCAAGCAACGGGTCGCGACGCGCGGTCCCGCAAACAATACCGCTACCACGCCGATTGGTCCCGCCTTCAGGCGGAGACGAAATTCGCCAGCCTCGCACCTTTTGGGGAGGCGCTGCCCCGGCTCCGCCGCCGCGTGAAACGCGATCTGGACGCGGATCTGGGCGCGCAGGAGTTTGCCCTCGCCGCCGCCGTCACCCTGATTGACCGGGGCGCGCTGCGCGTGGGCAACCCTGACTATACCGCAGAGAATGGCAGCTACGGCGCGCTCACCCTGCGCAACCGTCACCTGCGTCTTGACGACCGCAACATCAGGCTCGATTTCACCGCCAAAGGCGGCGCGCGGGTGCGCAAACGCATCTCCGACAGAACGCTGTCCAAGGCGCTGCACAAGGCCGATGACTTGCCCGGCGCGCGGCTCTTTTCATGGCGAGACGCCGCAGACACTCTGCGCCCGCTCAGCTCCGAGGCGCTGAACCGCTATATCGCGGAGGCCAGCGGACTCGACACCGCTACCGCCAAAACCTTCCGCACATGGGCCGGCACCGTCGCCGCCTACGGCGTGGCAGAGCAGGGGGGTGCCACGATCAAATCCATGTCGGAGGCCGCTGCAAAGCGGCTCCACAACACCCCCACCATCGCGCGGACGAGCTACATTCACCCCAAAGTCATTGATCTGGCCGGCAGCGACGCCCGTCCCCAAGACACCGCCCGCCGCGCGGACCTCTTCGCCCTGGAGGCCCGCCTGCTGACCTTCCTCGACGCCCAGCCCTTCAGGATCGACGTGCCTGCATAGACCGCCGCTTCGCCCAGCGCCTCGTCGCCCAGTCCCGCCTTCACGGCGGCTCAGCCGTCCCACTCAACGCTGATAAGTCGGACCCTTGGATCAACCGAGCATAGAGCGCGGTAAGAACGCCTAGGCCCATTAGGCTGACAATGTCGTAAAGCGCATAAAATAATGCGTAGAGCAGGTTGCTTTCAGCGAAGCCAAGAAGTGGAATGCCAAAGAGTACATACCCCAGTGATAGCGCCAGGGCGGTGCCCCAAATACCGCGCTGGCTTCGCGTCAAACGCCACGATGTTCTCATCGTCATCTTCTGGTCCATCGCGGCGGCGGGAAGAACCAGTCCGATGCGCAAAATGAGAGCGTTGAACAGCATTCCGAAAACCCCGACACACAGCAAACGTCCCGGATCAAGAGCGGCTTCTGGGAAGGCCCCAAACACGGTGTCATTAAAAAACACAACTGACACTATGAAGAACAGAAGAAACACCGGCGCCAGGGGGAGCCATGTCCAGAAGCAACGTCCAATGTAACGCAGGCTGCGACCTGTCTGCCAACGTGGCACCCATGAAGGCGCACCTTCGTCGCAAAGCATGTAGCGGTGCCAGCCCACGGCAATCCAGACCCAGCACAAGAGCGTTACGCAAAAAGAGGCAATGCCCCAATAGAGCGGCCCGTTGTCTAATGGGGCAGGCGCGTCGAAATCAATCCGAAGCTCGCCTGCAAAATTGCCGGAATACGCAGCTTGGACCCCGAACTGGAAGCCGGTCATTATCACCCAAGGCAAAAGCACAATACGCAATGTCGCGGGCACGTTCGCGACAATCAGTCGCCATGCCTCGCCCAATAGGGAGGCGGCCTCCGCCATCCCCCGAGGAACCGCCTTACTCACCCCTTCAGGATCGACGAGCCCGCATAAACCGCCGCTTCGCCCAGCGCCTCGTCGATGCGGATCAGCTGGTTGTATTTCGCCAGTCGGTCGGAGCGCGACAGCGAGCCGGTTTTGATCTGGCCGCAATTCGTGGCCACGGCCAAATCGGCAATCGTGGCGTCCTCGGTCTCGCCTGAGCGGTGCGACATCACATTCGTGAAGCCCGCGCGATGCGCCATGTCCACCGCGCGCAACGTCTCGGTCAATGTCCCGATCTGGTTCACTTTCACCAACATCGAGTTCGCCGATTTGCGCTTGATCCCGTCGGCCAGCCGCGCCGGGTTGGTCACGAACAAATCGTCGCCCACCAGCTGCACCTTGTCGCCAAGTTCTGCCGTCAGGGCGGCCCAGCCGTCCCAGTCATCCTCGCCCATGCCGTCTTCGATGGAAATAATCGGGTAATCCGCCGCCAGCGCCGCCAGATATTTGACATTCTCCTCAGACGATAGCACCGAGCCTTCGCCCTTCATGTCATATTTGCCGTCGCGGTAATATTCCGTCGCCGCGCAATCGAGCGCCAGGTAAATGTCTTTGCCGGGTGTGTAGCCTGCCTTCTCGACCGCCTTCAGGATGAAATCCAACGCCTCGCGCGAGGACGAGATATCCGGCGCGAAGCCGCCCTCATCGCCGATCCCTGTGGAATAGCCGCCCGCTGACAGCTCTTTTTTCAGCACGTGGAACACCTCCGCGCCCATGCGGATCGCGTCGCGGATATTGCCCGCAGAGACAGGCATGATCATGAATTCCTGAATATCAATCGGGTTGTCGGCATGCTCGCCCCCGTTGATGATGTTCATCATCGGCACCGGCAAAACGCGTGCGCTGGTGCCGCCCACATAGCGATACAGCGGCAAGGTCGAGAACTCCGCCGCAGCCTTCGCCGTGGCCAGCGACACGCCCAGAATCGCGTTGGCCCCCAGCCGCGCCTTGTTCTCCGTGCCGTCCAGCTCGATCATCATCTCGTCAATGGAGACCTGATCCGTGGCATCCTCGCCCAGCAGGTTCTCGGCAATCTCGCCATTGACCGCAGCCACGGCCTCCAAAACGCCCTTGCCCAGATAGCGGGTCTTGTCGCCGTCGCGCTTCTCATTCGCCTCATAAGCCCCGGTCGAGGCCCCCGACGGCACCGCCGCCCGCCCCATCGTGCCGTCTTCCAGCACCACATCGACCTCCACCGTAGGGTTCCCCCGGCTGTCCAGAATTTCGCGGGCGTGAATGTCGATGATGGTGCTCATAGCGGGGCAGTCCTTAAACAGGGGTTGGCATTGGGGCCGGGTATAAGAGGGAAGACGCTCCGGGACAAGAAGCCCCGCGCGCAAGGATCCCAAGCCGCTACGCAGCGATCTGGTGATGGCCTTTGAAAATGCTTGGATGAACAGCTATGATTGGTAAGTCTTCGCCGTTCAGGCGCTCCGTTTGACTGCCCAATTTCAATTACGTTTTCCAAAGATGCAGGGCCTGCATAAATGAAACTGCTCAAACCAGACATCGCGCATATAGCAGATTATGTCTCCGCTTTGAGGCGTGGTTGGTCGCCAGACAATTTGAGACCGGAGGCGGCACAAGAGCAGATCAACAGCATCGAAAGAGATGCGGCGTCATTTGTGTCGCGACTTGATGACCCGAAAGCACAGGCTGGCCCGGTTACGCTGCCAGACGGGTCGAAAGCAAAACGCTTGCCAAGTATTCGGCGGTGGATCTGGGATGGAGAGTTTTGCGGCCATATCGGTTTTCGCTGGGCGCCGGGAACGGAGGAGCTGCCTGCGAACTGTTCCGGCCATATCGGATATGGCGTCGTGCCATGGAGACAAGGGGAAGGGCTGGCCTCCGCCGCACTTGTGGCCGTTTTGCCAGAGGCCAAGGCGGTGAATTTGAGATATGTTGAAATCACAACCAGCCCCGACAACCCTGCGTCAATCAGAGTCATCGAAAAAGCAGGCGGTGTCTTGCTGAGAAGCTACACTGCGCCAAAGGCCATCGGGGGACATGAGACGCTGGCGTTCAGAATTCAGCTCTCGGGTTGAGGTGCTCAAAACTCAGCTTCGACCTCCCACCCGGCAAACCCACCCAAAAATTAACCAAATATTTTGTCCCATTTTGGGTTTTGGCCCGAAAAGTTTTGCCCCATTTTGTACAAAACGCCTAAATTTTCGGAAAATCATGGTGAACAGGATCTTAACGAAGCCCCTGTTTTAAAAGGGGCAGGGAGGTCACATCCGCGCGCCTCCAAAAATAATTCAAATTCCTTTGAACCATTCCCGAACCCCGTCCGACCTACTTGTATCGAAACCAAGTAAACAAGGACCTCTGTCATGAACACTTTCACAAAAATCGTTATCGCAGCAGCACTTAGCGTGACTGCAACCGCTTCGTTCAGCGCCGAGCGCATGGGCAAATGCATCTCCCAAGACGGCAACGTTTTCGACTGCATCATCGCCGTCCCCGACCATCAAGCCCAAGCCCAGCGCATCCTGAACGGCGGCCACGCCGACGAGCGCACCAGCTCTCTCTCCCGCTCCACATCCCCCACATCTCCCGGTGGCACAGGTGGTGGCGGAGGCGGAATTTTTGAAGCAGGGCCTGGACTTGGCGGAATTGACCTAGGCGGCCGCGGCGGCGTGGACCTCGGTGGCATCGACCTCGGCATCGAAGCCCCACGCTTCTAATGCCTTCGCTGACGGCACGACCTCCCACGTGCCGTCAGCTCTTCAAATCAAAGACGCCTCAGCCCTATGGCGGGGCGTTTTTGCTTGCGTCAGTTGCCAGCATTCTTCGCAGCTTTCACGCCGTAAAGCTCCAAGCGGTGGCCTTTCAATTTATAGCCCAGCCGCTGTGCAATACGGTCCTGAAGCGCCTCGATCTCGGGGTCAACAAATTCAATGATTTCACCGGTTTGCATGTCGATCAGGTGGTCGTGATGGTCCCGCTCGGCATCCTCATACCGCGCCCGTCCGTCGCCAAATTCCAACCTCTCCAGAAGCCCTGATTCCTCAAAGAGTTTCACGGTCCGGTACACCGTCGCAATCGAGATGCTCGCATCTCGCGCCACCGCTCTGGCATGCAGCTGATCCACGTCTGGGTGGTCCTGCGCCTCCTCAAGAATTTCGGCGATCACCACCCGTTGCCCGGTCATTCGAAGCCCTTTTTCGGCGGCCCGCTCGATCAATGTATCCGCCATAAGGCCTCCCTGCATAATAGGTTGCATTTAAGACAAATCTGCATGGGCACTCTACCCGAAAATTGGTCTAAGCCATTGACTTATCGTCCGCAAAGGGCCATTTGCACCTCAAGACGACGCCATACGTGCCGCGTGAGGGTCTTTTCCAGACCTCAAGCACAGCGTCGCACCACGTTCCCAATTTCACGCGAAAGGGTCCGGCGGAGCACTCGGCTCCGCGACCTTAGAAACGCGACCGGACCCCTTTAAAATAGGGGCCGCTCCACATGTCTTGAAAGGACATGACTTGAACAAATTTGAAGCACTGGGCGTCAGCCCAAAGCTCGCCTCGAAGCTCACCGAAAACAAGATCGACACACCGACCCCAATTCAGGAAGAAGCGATCCCGATCATTCTGACCGGGCGCGACGTCATGGGCCTGGCGCAGACCGGCACGGGCAAAACCTTGGCCTTCGGGCTGCCGATCATCCACAACCTGATCAAGATCGGCACCAAGCCAGACCCCAAAACGGTCCGCGCGCTGATTTTGGCCCCGACCCGCGAGCTGGCAAAGCAAATTCAGGACAACCTGAAAATGTTTCAAGGCGGCGGGCATCTGAAGATCAACATGGTCGTCGGTGGCCTGTCGATGAACACGCAACGCAAGGCGCTGGAGCGCGGCACGGATATTCTGGTCGCCACGCCGGGCCGTCTGATTGACCTGCTTGAGCAAAAGGCTGTGACGCTGAAAGACGCCGAATATCTGGTGCTCGACGAGGCGGATCAGATGCTTGATATGGGCTTCATCCACGCGCTGCGCCAGATCGCAAAACTGCTTCCAGAAAAGCGCCAGACATTGCTGTTTTCGGCCACCATGCCCAAGCTGATGGAAGAGCTGGCCGCGACCTATCTGGACCATCCGCGCAAAGTGCAGGTGTCCCCGCCGGGCAAGACCGCAGACAAGATCACCCAATCGGTGCATTTCGTCGCCAAGGCCGCCAAGAACGACCTGCTCGAAGAGCTTCTGGACAAGCATCGTGACGAGCTGGCTTTGGTGTTTTCCCGCACCAAACATGGCGCGGAGAAGCTGAAAAAGCTGTTGGAAAAGAAGGGCTTCGCGGCGGCGTCCATTCATGGCAACAAGTCGCAAAACCAGCGGGACCGGGCATTGAAAGCCTTCAAGGACGGCGAGGTGCGGATCCTTGTGGCCACTGACGTGGCCGCGCGCGGGATCGACATTCCCGATGTGGCCTTTGTCTATAATTTCGACCTGCCGAATGTGCCGGAAAACTACGTCCACCGCATTGGTCGGACCGCACGGGCGGGCAAGGAAGGCGAGGCGATTGCCTTCTGCGCACCCGACGAGATGGCGGAGATGAAGGACATCGAAAAGCTGTTGAAAATTCAGATACCTGTGGCCGGTGGGCGCAGATGGTCTCCGGCTGAGGAAGAGGACAAGCCCAAGCGTGGCGGCGGCGGCGGTGGTGGCCGTGGTCGCGGTGGCCCGAAAGGTGGCGGACGTCGTGGGCAGCAAAGCAGCAAGCCGAAAGGCGAGGCGCCAAGCGGGCCGCCTAAGCGCAAACGCAATCGGCGTCGGCGCGGGCAGGGGCCAAAGATGGCGGCTTAGGCTTGCCACCGAAATAACGAAAAAGAAAGGGCGACCCGCAGGGGCCGCCCTTCTTCGTAAGGCCTTTAGAATGCGCTAGCTGTAGAGCCGCTGCACGCCAAAGCTGTCATGGATTTCGTTGACGGTCGCCTGACCAATGCCCAGCGAGGAGGCCAGCGTGTGCAGGTATTTCGCCTCTTCAGGATGGTCCGGCTCGATGGCCATCAGGGACATTGAATAGACCTGTGTCTCCATGCCTTTCGGCGTGTCCTCGGCCAGTTGACGGGCATTGACCGGCGCATCCATTGCGGCGCGGACAAATTCCATATCATCAGGCGTTGCCTCCTCGCCGATGGTGGCCATGAGGGTCTGGCGCTCATTGGCGTCGATCTCACCGTCACAACGCGCGGCCATTACCATGGCGCGGATCATCAGCCCGGCATTCTCCTCTGCGGGGGGCTCTTCGGCGGGCGCGTCGCGGCTCAGAAGATCCTCTAGCGATTGCGCCTTCTCGGGCTGGCCAGAGCGTCCGGCGGCGAGGCCACCGAGCAACCCACCGAGCCCTCCCAGAGTGCCTGCCCCAGCGCCACCACCAGCACCAAGGCTGCCCATGATATCGCTCAGGCCTCCACCGAGACCTCCCGTCGCGCTGCCACCGGCTTGCGTCTCAATGCGGGTTCCGGTGCCGGCCCCCTCGGGGCGTTGGCCGGTCAATTTGCCCAGCCCACCTGATTTGGTGACCGCCTGCATGCCTTTGGCCACCGCGACCCCAAGCACGACTTTCGTCAGCATTCTTCCAAGTGACATAATCTTCTCCTTATGTTCCGGTCTTAGTCTAGAGCCATCTTCGAACTTCGAACAGCAGGTTTCCTGCGCGATGCCCCCGCGTCAGCGGCAGCCTGCCGTCAGGTGCCGCAGAAGGTCTGGCGCACCAGCTCCTGTTCTACGGGGGCCTGTTGCAGGTCTTCGTGGCCGGGTTGGTCGTCAAAAGGGCGGGCCAGCACGTCGCAAAGGCGGTGAAACAGCGACAAATCACCGGAGACCGCCTGCGTGATCGCGCGCTCAATCTTGTGGTTGCGCGGGATGAAGGCGGGGTTGGACGCGCGGATCAGCGCGGTGTCGGCGCTATGCTTGCTCCACCCCTTGGCCCATGCGTCAAATGCGGTCGGGTCCACGAAATGCTCGCGGGCGGAGCCGTCGGCGAGGCCTCGGAAGGTCAGGGTGAAATCGGCTTGGTTTTCCGACATGGCGCGCAGCAGGTCCTGGACCAGAGCGATCTCAGCCTCGCCGCCTTCGGTCAGCCCGAGCTTGGCGAAAAACACGGTCTTCCAAGCCTCCGTATAGAACGGGCCGAAGCGGTGCAGCGCCTCTTGGGCCGCTTCAACTGCGGCGTCTACATCGCTGTTTATCAACGGCAAAAGTGAGGTCGCCAATTGCGCGAGGTTCCATACAAGAATTTCGGGCTGCGCCCCGTAGGCATAGCGCCCGTGCTGGTCGATGGAGGAAAACACTTTGCGCGGGTCATAGGCATCCATGAAGGCGCAGGGCCCGTAATCAATGGTCAGCCCGCCGATATGGCAATTATCCGTGTTCATCACGCCGTGGATGAAGCCCAGCCCCATCCATTTGGCGACAAGCTCTGCCTGGGCTGCGACCACGGCTTTCAGGAAGCCAATAGCGTCGTCAGGAGCGAGCTCAGGGGAGTGCCGCGCGATAGCAAAAGCGAGCAGGGCGCGCAGCCCGTCCTCATCCTGTTGCGCGGCGAAATACTGAAACGTGCCGACCCGCAGATGGCTGGACGCCGTGCGGGTCAGGATGGCGCCGGGCATACGGTCCTCGCGCAGCACGACCTCGCCAGTGCTGACAGCGGCCAGCGCTCTGGTCGTGGGCACGCCAAGCGCGTGCATGGCCTCGCTGACCACATATTCGCGGATCACCGGGCCCAGCCAAGCGCGCCCATCGCCCATGCGCGAATAGGGGGTGGGGCCGGAGCCTTTCAGCTGAATGTCCCAATGCGCGCCTCCCGGCGCGTCCACCTCGCCCAAAAGCAGCGCACGCCCATCGCCCAGACGTGGCGACCAGCCGCCAAACTGGTGGCCCGCATAGACCTGCGCCAGAGGGTCCGCGCCCGGCGGCATCGCGTTGCCTGCCAACATGGCGAGCCCGTCTTCCGAGGCCAGCCAATCTGCGTCCAATCCCATTTCTGTGGCGAGGGAGCGATTGAGGCGGAGCAAACCGGGCGAGGCCACCGGGGTGGCCTGCATTTTGGTGTAGAAGCGCTCTGGGAGCGTGGCGTAGCTGTTGGTGAATTTTGGAGCGTCGGGCGTGCTCACAACCGGGCAATCCGGTCGGTGAGCAGCGCGAAGAACCCGTCAGCGTCCACCTCGCCCATGAACATCGCGTTAGGCGCGCGGTCGGTGACCCGCCACCAATCCGCAACGGTCATGCCCATGGTCAATTCGGAGCCGGTCTCCACCATGACATTCACCTCGCGGCCTTGGAACAGGTCCGGTTCCAACAGGTAGGCGATTACACAAGGATCATGCAGCGGCGCGCCCTCAGAGCCGTATTTCTCCTTGTCGAACCGCTCAAAGAAATCGGTCCATTCGGCCACCATCCGGCCCGGCTCCGTGCCCATGTCGCGAAAGGCCTCCACCCGTGGTCTGGTAGTGAGCGCCTTATGCGTGACGTCAAGCGGCATGACCACAATCGGAACGCCGGATTTAACCACGATATCAGCGGCTTCCGGGTCGACGTAAATGTTGAACTCCGCCGTCGGGGTGATGTTGCCCACCTGAAAATATGCGCCGCCCATCAAGACGATTTCCTGCACACGCTCGACAATATCAGGCGCGCGCTGAAACGCCGTCGCGATATTGGTCAGCGGGCCCAGCGGGCAGAGCGTCACGGTGCCGGAGGGCTCCCGGCGCAAGGTCTCGATGATGAAATCGACGGCATGGGCCTCTTGTAGGGCCATCTTGGGCGTGGGCAGCTGCGGGCCATCAAGGCCGGTCTTGCCATGCACATGCTCTGCCGTGACCAAGACGCGCGACAGCGGCGCGTCGCAGCCCGCGAAGACTTTGACATCCTCGCGCCCGGCCAATTCGCACACGATCAGGGCGTTCTTGGTGGTTAGAGGCAAAGGCACATTGCCCGCCACGGCGGTGATGCCGAGCACGTCCAGCTCCGGTGAGGCCAGCGCCAAAAGGATCGCCACCGCGTCGTCCTGGCCGGGGTCAGTGTCGATGATGATCTTGCGGGCGCTCACAGGGGCCGTACTTTCAAATTGGTGATCCGGTTTTCAGATTTCTCTGTGACTTCAAATCGGTAGCCGTGGAAGCTAAACACCTGACCCTCGACGGGGATGGACTGCGCCTCATGGATAACAAGGCCCGCGACGGTGTTGGCTTCCTCGTCGGGCAGGTTCCAATCCAGCTGGCGGTTCAGGTCGCGAATGGTCATGGCGCCGTCGATTTGATAGGCGCCGTCAGAGCCGGGCGTGGGGGCCTGCTCGTCGTCGAGGTCGAACTCATCCGTGATCTCACCGACGATCTCCTCAAGGATGTCCTCAAGCGTGATCAGCCCTTGCAGCCCGCCATATTCATCGACCACCAAGGCGAAATGCGTGCTTTGCGCCAGAAACTGGCGCATTTGCTCTTCCAACGTCGTGGTTTCAGGCACGAAATAGGGTTTGCGCATGACCTGAGACACGTCGAACCCCTTCAAAGTGCCGGTGATCCCATCAGGCGAGCGCAGCGTTTTGTCTACGGCCCGCAGCAGGTCCTTGGCATGAAGAACGCCGATGATGTTTTCGGGGTCCTCGCGGTAGATCGGCAGGCGTGTATGGGCCGATTTCAAGGATTGCTCGATAATCTCTTCGGGGCTGTCATCGCCGTTGATCATCTCGATCTCGGAGCGGTGCAGCATGATCTCTTCGACGTCGCGCTGTGCCAGATCGAGCGCGCCCAACAGGCGGTCGCGTTGCTCTTTCTCGACGACGCCTTCTTGACGGCCAAGCTCCAGCGCGCCGGCGATTTCCTCATGAACGGACAGAATATGGCTGTCCGGGTCGGTTTGCACGCCGAACACCCGCAACATGGCGCGCACAAGCGCCCGCACGACATTGACCACGGGGGCGAAGACCAGCACCACGATGGATATAGGGCCGGAGACCCGCGCGGCGGCGGATTCGGAGTTTGTGATGGCGTAAGTTTTGGGCAGCACCTCTGCGAAGATCAAAACCAGCAGTGTCATGACCAACGTGGCCAAGGCCACGCCGCTTTCGCCAAAAAGCTTGGTAAACAGCGCCGTCGCAAGCGAGGCCGCAAGGATGTTCACAAGGTTATTGCCCAGCAGGACGGAGCCGATTAGGCGCTCGCTATCCTCCGTGATCTTCAACGCGCGTTCAGCGCCGGGGGAGCCCTTGTCAGCTTGGGACCGCAGCTTGCCGCGAGAGGCGGCGGTCAGCGCTGTTTCGGACCCGGAAAAGAAACCCGACAGGACCAGAAGAAAGATGATCGAGCCGGCGGTGATCCAAGTGGCCGTGTCGATCAGCGGTGTGGGGTCGTCCATTTGGGGTCTATGTTCCGATATCTGTTGAGCTTGCCTCTGTTATGGGGCCAAGGTGGGTCCGGTTCAAGGGGAGGCCAAAGGCGCGATGACCCAAAGATTTGTGGATTTAGGAGAGCTGAGCGGCCCGGTGCTGCTGTTTGGCGGGCCGTATTCAAATGTGCAGGCCGCCGAGGCGCTGTTTGTACAGATGCGCTATATCCCCATCGCCAACCGGATCTGCACCGGCGACGTGGTCGCCTATTGCGCAAATCCTGTTGAGACTGCTGCGCTTGTGCGCAATGAAACCGGGACGATTGTTGCAGGCAATTGCGAGTTGCAGCTGGCCAGCGGCGAAGACGACTGCGGCTGCGGGTTTGACGAGGGGACGGCTTGCGATCTGGCGTCGAAAAGCTGGTTCCCCTTTGCCTCAGAGCAGATGCGCGGGGACGTAGAGCAGTTTGAAGACCTGCCCGAGATCGCGGTGTTTACCCACACAGGCCGCCGTTTTGCGGTCATTCATGGCGGCGCGTCGGATGTCTCCCAGTTTATTTGGTCTACGGACAGAGATTCTGTATTCCAGCATGAAATCAGCTTGTTGGAGCGCGAAGTTGGCAAGGTTGATGGGGTGGTCTGCGGTCATAGCGGCCTCCCGTTTGAGCGCCAGATTGGTGCGCGGGTCTGGATCAACGCGGGCGTCATCGGCATGCCGCCACATGATGGGCGGCCCCAGACACGCTACGCGGTGATGGACGCAGGCTACGTCACGTTTCATGAATTGAGGTATGACCATCAAGCGGCCGCGCAGGCGATGCGGGAGGCGGGGCTGACGCAAGGGTATGAGCTGTCGCTTGAAAGCGGCTACTGGCCGTCGGAGGATATTTTGCCGGAAGGGCTGAGGCGGCCGAGGGATGTGGCTTAGTCGGTATCCGCCAAGGGGTGTTTTTGCAGCACCAGCTCTTTCAGGCGCTCGTCAATGACATGGGTGTAGATCTCGGTGGTGGAGATATCGGCATGACCCAGCAGGGTCTGAATGGCCCGCAGATCCGCGCCGCCCGCCAGAAGATGGGTCGCAAACGCGTGGCGCAGGGTGTGGGGCGTGACCTTTTCTGGGTCGACGCCGCCCGCGACGGCGAGCTCCTTGATCAGCATATAGAAGCGATGCCGGGTCAGATGCCCTGCCTTGCCCCGTGAGGGGAACAGAAACTTGGAGGGCGCGGCACCTTTCTTGCGGGCCACCTCTTCCTGCTGGTCGCGTATCTCAATCCAGAGCGCAAGTGCGTCGCGCGCACCGGGCGACAGCGGCACCATCCGCTCCTTGTCGCCCTTGCCGCGGACAAGGATCATGCGCGGATCGCCCCTTGTGGCGGAGACGGGCAGGGTGACCAACTCGCTGACACGCATGCCCGTGGCGTAGAGCAGCTCCATTAGGCATGTGTTGCGGACCCGGTCGTCCTGACTGCGCGCCGAGGTTTGCGCGGCCCCCAGTAGCCGGTCCACCTCATCCACCGACAAGGTTTTTGGCAGCGATTTTTGTTTGCCGGGGCCTTTGATCTGGATGGCGGGGTTATCCGTTCGCCACCCTTCTTCATAGGCAAAGCGGTAGAGCTGTTTCAGCGAAGACAGCCGTCTGGCCCGCGTAGAGCGCGCAAGGCCTGCGGCGTCGCAGGCAATCAGATAGGCCTCGATATGGTCGCGGGTTGCGGTTTGAAAGCTTTGGGCTTTGCGCTTAAGCCAGTCGGCGGCGTCAATCAGGTCGCGGCCATAGGCGAGGCGGGTGTTTTCGGAGGCGTCCAGCTCTGCGGCCTGAGCCTCCAAGAAGCTCTCGATCCAGCGCGACGCCTCTGCGGTGATCGTGCTCATGCGTGCGGCCGGGTGAGCAGCATATGCAGCGCGGTTTGCCGCGCCACATCGTCAAGCCCCATCTGCGACAGAGCCGCCAGCCCCCGTTCAACATCCGCTGGATCGCTGCGCGCCCCGTCAGCCATCAGCGTGATGGCCAGCAACGCGACTTCGCCCAAGCGGCGCTCTTCCAACAGAGACGCAAACGCGGGCGGTGGCGCCATAGCGCTCAAGCCTGCGAGGATCGCGGCTTCCAGCGCGTCGTCGCTGGTCACTCCCAATGTTTGTCCCTTTGCGACGGCGGACCAAAGGGCTGGAGCCACTTTGGCCGCGCCGCTATTGGCCGCAATCTCGTAATCTTTCGACATGAATCCCGCGCGGGCGGCGTTTTGTGCCGGGCGGCCCGTCAGCTGAATGTTGAGCAGTTTCGGGCCGTAGCTTTGCGAAAACGCGTGTTCCAGCCCGGCGCTGCGCATCGCGCGCATCACGGGTGTAAGCTTCTTTGCGATACGCTCCGCGTCGCCGGAGCTAAGTGCCGCATCGAAATCCTGCACCGCACGGGCGCGGTCCCACACGCCGCCGGAAGCCGCCGGGCTGCGCTCCGCATAAAGGGAAAAGAGCGTGTCGGGGGCAACCGCACCAGTGCGCACAAGCCTTTCGGCGGCTGACAGCCGGGCCTTCCAGCCATTGGTCTCAGACAGGCCACGATAGGCGAAGGCGTGGGGCAGGCCGCCGAGGCTGAGGGGCTCGCCGATGGCTTCATGCATGCGGAAATTGAGCGGGGTGATGCGGTCTGGGACGGGCAGGAATGGCTCGCCTTCAAACAGCTCCGGGTCCAGAAATCGCGCCAGCAACGCGTCTTCCTTGTCCGAGATGACGTCCAGCGCCTTGCCGGTGTTCAGTGTCAGCGCCGCCGCGTCCCAGTCCCCGGTACGCGCGAGGCACAAGATGCGGGCAGGGTAGGTCGGCGCAATGGCGGGGGTTTGCAACATGGAGGTGCAGGCCTGATCCTCTTGGCCCGTCAGCAAGCTGACATCGAACCAGCGCCCGAACAAAATCGGCCGCGTGGGGCCTGCGCGGGCCAGAAGAGCCTGCGCCTGATCCAATGCGCCCAGCTCCAGAAACTTGTCGACGCGGGCCAGAAACATCTCGGCCCCGTCCGTGCTGTCGACAGGGGCCGGAAGTTCGGCCAGCAAAAGCGTCGTGAGGAACTGCGACAAGGGCGGCGGCAGGTCGCCGCGCAGGTTGCGCAAGGCTGGCACCAAGTCTTTGACAGAGGAACGCGCCCAGAAGTCGGCAGGCAAGCCCGTCGAGGCGCGGGGCAACAGACCCACCGCATCCAGCTTCAACTGGCCCAGCGTCATGGTCGTCACTTGTGTGGCCGTGGCGGACGTCGCCACATCACTGTCGGGCGCGATTGCTTTGGGTTGGGCGGAGGGGGCCTCGCGCACAACATCCGACAGCCAATCAATCGCCGAAAGCGGGTCTTCGTTGGTTTGGGCGTGCAAAGGTGACGTGCCCAAGCCTGTGCTGGCCAAGAGCACGGCGCAGGCGAAAGTGGTCGGGATGCTAGTTCGCATCCAGCTCCACCGGTTGGTTCACTTCGACCCGGTTGGGTGACAATTCGCCGAAATAGGCGTAGCCCACGATGGCCACGATGCCCATCACGATCAAAAAGACCAATAGTTTGAGAAGCCGCCTCATGTTGGTATTGTCCCGGTCCTTTGCTCTGGATTTGGCGCAGGATAGGCGCTCTTCCAGATGTTTCCACCATTTATATATGGCATTTGAGGCGAGATCACGCCATTCAGAGGAAAGAAAAAGATTTTGAGCAAGAGAATGCCGTCACCCACGCTGATTTTGACCAAACCCGTCGCTCTTGTCGGGATGATGGGCGCTGGAAAAAGCGCTGTTGGCCGCGCTTTGGCGGAGCGGCTGGGCGTGGCGTTTCTGGATTCGGATGAGGCGCTGACGCAGGCCGCGAATATGAGCATCGCCGAAGTTTTCGACAGGGATGGCGAGGCATTTTTTAGGGCGCGGGAAACGGAAGTGATCGACCGGCTGCTAATGGAAGAGCCCGGGGTCTTGTCCACCGGCGGCGGCGCGTTCTTGGCTGAGCAGAATCGCAAGCTGATCTCAAGCAAGGGCGTGTCGGTTTGGTTAAGGGCGGATCTGGAGCTGCTCTGGTCGCGGGTGCGCCACAAGACCACGCGCCCTCTGCTGCGCACCGACGACCCGCGCGCAACCTTGGCCGAAATTTTTGCCATACGCGACCCGATCTACGCCTTGGCGGATATGGAGGTGGAGGCGAATGAAAACTACTCAATCGCCCAAATGGCGGAGGCCGTGTTGCAGGCGCTGATCCGCGCAGAGATTGTGAAGGAAAGCTGATGGAAGTGCTGAGGGTCGATCTGGGCGAACGCTCTTATGATATTGTCATCGGAGAGGGGCTTCTGGCGCAATCAGGCGACTATCTGTCGAAGCTCGGGGTCACGGGCAAGGTTGCCGTGGTGAGCGACGAGACCGTGGCGGGCCTTCATCTTGAGAGCTTTCGCCAAGGGCTGGCCAGCGCCGGGATTGACATGGTGTCGCTGAAACTGCCAGTTGGCGAGGCCACCAAAAGCTGGCCGCATTTCTCGCGCACGGTGGATTGGCTGCTGGCCCAAAAGGTGGAGCGCGGCGACGTGGTTGTGGCGCTTGGTGGCGGCGTGATCGGCGATCTCGTCGGCTTCGCGGCGGCAGTTTTGCGGCGTGGCGTGCGCTATGTTCAGGTGCCGACCTCCCTATTGGCGCAGGTCGACAGCTCTGTCGGGGGCAAGACAGCGATCAATTCCGAGCATGGCAAGAACCTGATCGGGGCGTTTCACCAGCCTGCGCTGGTCCTAGCGGATATCTCCGTTCTGGGCACCCTGACGGAGCGCGACTTTCTAGCGGGCTACGGCGAGGTGGTCAAATACGGCATGCTGGGCGATGCGCACTTTTTTGACTGGCTTGAGCAAAACGCAGGCGCGATGGCTGCGGGCGATGTGGTCAAGCGGATCTATGCGGTCAAACGCTCTTGCGAGATGAAAGCGGCCATCGTCGCGCGTGATGAAACAGAACAGGGCGAGCGCGCGCTGTTGAACCTTGGTCATACATTTTGCCACGCTCTGGAGGCCGCGACGGGCTATTCAGATAGGCTGCTGCATGGCGAGGGCGTGGCGATTGGATGTGCTTTGGCCTTTGAGGTGTCTGCCCGGATGGGGCTATGCAGCCAGGAGGATCCAAGCCGGGTCCGCGCGCATCTGGCGCAGATGGGGCTGAAGCGAGACCTACGCGACATTGAAGGGTCGCTGCCGAATGCAGAGCAGCTGATTGCGCTGATGGGGCAGGACAAGAAGGTCGTGAAAGGCCAGCTGAATTTTATCATGGCGCGTGGCATTGGCGAGGCCTTCGTGACCTCTGATGTGGACCTCGACGTGGTGCGGGACGTATTGCGCGACAGCGCCTAGGCGGTTGGACTTCGGCAAGGGGCGACGGAGGCGCGCTCGATAATGGTGGTGTCCAGCCGCTGGGAAATCCCCTCCCGCTTATCCTCGATCATGGCGACCAGCTCTTGGGCCGCCAGCCGCCCCATCTCGTGATGGGGCACGTGCACGGTGGTCAGTTCGGGATGCGTGACCTGCGCCAGCTCAATATCGTCAAAGCCGGTGATGGAAATGTCTTGCGGCACGCGCATGCCTAATTGGCGCGCACCCCGGATCGCACCGACCGCCAGCACGTCGCTGCCACAAAGCACGATGCTGGGTTTCGGGTCCTGCTGCATCAGCTTTAGAAACGCGCCGGCGCCGTCATCAAACGTATAAGGCACCTCGATCAGCGCCAGCGTGGAGGGGTCGAGCCCGTGGGCCGACATCGCGTCCCGCACACCTTCGATGCGCATCCGGGCGCGGTCATTCTGCTCGCTCATGGAGGAGATCATGGAGATGCGCCGATGGCCGGAGGCCAGCACATTCTGCGCGAATTGGCGCATGGCCGCGCGGTTGTCAAAGCCGATGGACGGGGCAGGGGCCGTTTCGTCATAGGACCATGTGACCAGCACCGGAACGCGTTGTTGCCTGAGATAGTCGTAGATCGCCGGATCGCGGTCATGGCCGATGACCAGCAAGCCATCAGCGCCACGGGCCACGAGGTTTCTGATCTGCTTCTCTTCCGCATCTGCCCTGTAGGCCGTGCTGGAGACCAGCAGAGTATAGCCGCGTCGGTCGAGCTCTTCTTGGAAGGCCTGAAGGCCACGTGCGAAGATCGCGTTCTCCATCGTCGGGATAATCGCGCCGATGGTAAATGTGCGCTTTGCCGCCATGGAGCGCGCGGCAAAATTTGGGGTGTATCCCAGCTCCGCAATCGCCGCCTGAACCTTCTCTCGCGTGGTCTGCGTCAGCTTTCCGGGGTCATTCAGGCAGCGCGACACGGTCGCCGTCGACACGTCGGCCAGACGGGCAACATCGTCGAGTGTAGGTGCTGCGTCACTTGCGGGCATGTGTGATCTCTCTGCGTGAAAGGGCCTCAAAAGATTTGACCGTGGAGCGTAATGTATGGGCTTGCATTTGAAATGTAAACGCTTACAAATGCCATTAACACATAACTGGCGGCAAGGGGGGAGCCTTCGCTGCGCTGCCTGGACTGCCACCATCTTTGTCAGAGACTTACCGATAGGACCTTAACACATGACGCTTGAATACCTGAAGAAAGCCACGTTGACCGCGAAGTCAGACGCCTCCGAGGTGCATGAGACCGTCAAGACGATCCTCAATGACATTGAGGCGGGGGGCGACGCCAAGGCGATGGAATATGCGGCGAAGTTTGACCGTTATGAGGGCAACGTCATGTTGACCCCGGAAGAGATCGAGGCGGCCATTGCATTGGTGCCGGAGAAGCTGAAAGCTGACATTCGCTTCGCCCATGACAATGTGAAGCGCTTTGCGGAAACGCAGAAATCGACGCTCACCGAAGTAGAGATGGAGATCGAGCCGGGCTTTATTGCCGGACAAAAAGCGATCCCGGTAGACGCGGCGGGCTGCTACGTGCCGGGCGGGCGTTACAGCCATATCGCCAGCGCCATTATGACCGTGACCACCGCTAAAGTGGCCGGGTGCCGCCACATCACAGCCTGCTCGCCACCACGCCAGGACGTCGGCGTGGCCCCGGCGATTGTTTATGCGGCCCATATCTGCGGTGCGGACAAAATCCTTGCGATGGGCGGCGTTCAAGGCGTCGCGGCCATGACCTTTGGTCTGTTTGGCCTTCCGAAAGCCAACATTCTTGTCGGCCCCGGCAACCAGTTTGTGGCCGAAGCCAAGCGCATCCTGTTTGGTCGCGTCGGTATTGACATGATTGCGGGCCCCACGGATAGCTTGATTCTGGCCGACAAAGACGCCGACGCGCATATCGTGGCAACTGATCTGGTGTCGCAGGCGGAGCATGGCTACAACTCTCCGGTTTGGCTGGTCACGGATGACCGCGCCCTGGCCGAAAAAGTCATGGAGCTGGTCCCTGGCCTGATCGAAGACCTGCCCGAGCTGAACCGCGACAACGCCTTTGCCGCATGGCGCGACTATGCCGAGGTGATCCTGTGCGCTGACCGCGAAGAAATGGCCGCGTGCTCGGATGACTACGCGCCAGAGCACCTGACGGTGCAGGCGGCTGATCTGGATTGGTGGCTGGAGCGTCTGACCTGCTACGGCTCGCTCTTCCTTGGCGAAGAGACCACAGTGTCATATGGCGACAAGGCGACCGGCACGAACCATGTTCTGCCGACCTCTGGTGCGGCCAGCTACACAGGCGGGCTGAGCGTCCACAAATATATGAAGATCGTCACGTGGCAGCGCACCACGCAAGCCGCCTCCAAGCGGGTGGCAGAAGCCACTGCGCGGATCTCGCGGCTCGAAGGGATGGAAGGCCATGCGCGAGCTGCCGATGTGCGTCTTGCCAAATACTTCCCCGGCGAGAATTTCGATCTGTCGGCTGAAGGCTAATGACCGACCCGCGCGCCCTGTTTGATCTCAGCGGCAAGGTCGCTTGCGTCACTGGCGCAAGTTCCGGGCTTGGCCGCAGCGCGGCGGTCGCCTTGGCGGCGGCGGGCGCGCGGGTCGTGGGCGTGGCGCGTCGGGCGGAGGCTTTGGAGAGCCTTTGTAATGAAATAGGCGAGGCGGCGGCCAGCGTTGCTGCTGACATCGCAGATCGCTCTAGTTTGGCGCAGGTCGTGGACAACATCTCGAGCCCCTTTGGCGCGCCCGACATTGTTGTGCATGCCGCAGGCCTCAACACAAGGCAGGCCGCGGATGACGTCACCCCGGAGGGGTGGGACCAGACATTGGCAATCAACCTGAGTGCGCCTTTCTTTTTGTCGCAGGCCCTTGTGCCTGCGATGAAGAAAAAGGGCTGGGGGCGTATTGTGAACTTCGCGTCCCTGCAAACCACACGCGCCTTTCCGGGCGGGATTGCCTACGGCTCCAGCAAGGCGGGGGTTGGGCAGTTGACCCGCGCGATGGCCGAGGCGTGGTCGAAAGACGGCATCACGGCCAATGCTATAGGTCCGGGTTTCTTCCCGACGGAGCTGACCGCCGCCGTGTTTGACGACCCCGAGCGCGCCGCGCGCAATGCCGCCCAGACCTGCATCGGGCGCAACGGCACGATGCGCGACATGGATGGCCCATTGCTTTTTCTGTGCTCGGACGCGTCGGCCTATGTGACGGGCCAAATTCTGATGGTTGACGGGGGGTTCACCGCGAAATGAAAGCACTTGTTTATGACGGGGTCGAAACCCTTGGATATCGCGACGTCCCTGATTCTGTGGCGCAGGACGGCGAACACCTGATCAAGGTGGAGGCTGTGGGCATCTGCGGCTCCGACATGCATGCCTATCTGGGCCATGATGCGCGCAGACCGGCACCATTGATCCTAGGCCATGAAGCCGCAGGTGTGATTGTTGGCGGGCCGCTGGACGGCAAACGCGTGACGGTCAACCCTCTTGTGACCTGTGGCATCTGTGCGGCCTGCACGTCGGGGCGGGAGAACCTGTGCGGCGCGCGCCAGATCATTTCCATGCCACCGCGCGAGGGGGCTTTTGCGCAGTTCATCTCCATGCCGGAGGTCAACCTTGTGGAGGTGCCCGAAGGCGTTCCCATGGGCAAGGCCGCTTTGGCCGAACCGCTGGCTGTCAGCTGGCACGCGGCACGTCTTGCACTTGAGGCGCTGCACCCGGCGATGGAGCGCCGGGCTCTGGTGATTGGCGGCGGCGCGATTGGCTTGGCGGCGGCTTTGGCGTTGAAGGCGATGGGCGTCTCGGACGTGGTGATCTCAGAGCCCAATGACATTCGCCGCCAGTTCCTGAACGACAGATGCGGCGTCACAGCGCTGACCTCGGCTGATGGGCTCTTCCCAGTCGTCATCGACGCCGTTGGCTATACGGCGACACGTGCGGCGGCTTCTGAAATGGCGATGCCCGGCGGTGTAATTGCGCATGTGGGCCTTGGCGAGGATCTGGGCGGGCTCGATATCCGCCGCATGACCTTGCAAGAGATCACCTTCATCGGAACCTACACCTATACGATGCAGGATTTTCGCGACACCGCGCAGGCGATTTTTGACGGGCGTCTCGGCGCGCTGGACTGGACGGAGGCGCGTGCCCTCAAAGATGGGTTTGCGGCATTCCAAGACCTCAGACAGGGCAAAGTCGCCGCGCCAAAAATCGTTCTGGACCCGTGGGGCTAGACCATGTGCAGCGCTTTTGATCCCGCCAAAACAAAACCTGATTTCACATCATCGCGGCGCTTTTGCGCCGTGCCCCTCAACCCGAAAATGCGCCGGGCTGGCGCATCAACCCGAAAGGCAAATCAAAGATGAACATCGACAAGAAGATCGCAGATGATCTTGTCGCCAATGACGTCTCTTTCATTACCACCGTGCCCTGCAAGCAGCTGGCCGGCGTGATCGAAGAGGTCGAGAAGCGCGACGATATTTTCCACATTCCATCCAACAAGGAAGATGAGGGGATGGGGCTGTGCGCCGGTGCGTTCATGGGCGGCAAACGCCCTGCGATCATCATGCAAAACACCGCTATCGGGGTCACGATCAACACGCTCGCGACGCTGACGCAATTTTACCGCATGCCCTTGCCAATGATCATCAGCTACCGCGGCGAGCTGCGCGAGCCGGTGGCCTGTCAGGTGGAGATGGCCGTTCACACCAAAGCGCTTCTGGCGCAGCTGAACATCCCGACCTACCACTTCCACTGGCAGAAGGATGTCGAGGAATTCGACAACATCCTGAAATACACCTTCATGTCTAACAAACCTGTGGCGATCCTTACGGATGCCAACTTCTGGGGAGGCTACGGCGACCAATGATCCGTTCAGAAATTCTCAAAGAAATCGCCCCGATCCTGAACCCCCATCTGGTGGTCTGCAATATCGGTCTGCCCAGCCAAGAGCTGCATATGATCGACGACAATGAGCGTAACTTCTATATGCTCGGCACGATGGGTCTGTCCTCCTCCATTGGGTTCGGGCTGGCGCTTGCGCAAGACAAACCTGTGATCTCCATCGACGGGGACGGCTCTGTTCTGACCAACCTTGGCACCTTGCCCACTATCGCCAATAACGCGACGGGCAATTACACGCTGTTGATCATCGACAACGGGTCCTATGGCTCCACCGGGGATCAGCCGACCTATGCCGGGATGAAAACCAACCTGACAGATGTGGCGCGGGCCTGTGGCTGCGACAATGTGATCGAAGTGCAGGACAAGGACCTCGGCCCCGTCTTGCAAGGCGCGATTGACAGCGACGAGATGACCATCATCGTGTGCAAATGCGACAGCGGCAACATCAAGCTGCCTGTTATCACGCTGGACCCGGTCGTTATCCGTCATCGCTTCATGGAAGCCGTGAAGGCGTAGATGTCGGCAAGCGCGATCCACTCCGCCGCCGACGCCCGCCGTCTGGCCAAGCGTCGGCTGCCATGGATGGTGTTCGACTATATTGATGGCTCCGCCGGGGCCGAAACAGGGGCCGCGCGCAATCGTGCGGCCCTTGACGCGATGACATTGCGGGCACGTATCTTGCGCGATGTCAGCCAGCGCTCTTTGAGCAAATCCATCTTCGGCACGCAGGCCGAGCGCCCCTTCGGTATCGCTCCGATGGGCATGTGCAACCTGTCCGGCCCCGGAGCGGATCTCATGCTGGCCAGGCTAGCCGCGCGTCATAAGGTGCCGCATGGGGTCTCGACCGTGGCCTCGACGCCGCTTGAGAAGATCATCGAAGTGGCGCAGGGGCATGCATGGTTCCAGATCTATTTCAGCGGCGACGGGGCAGGGACCTTTAAGCTGGTCGAACGCGCCCGTCAGGCGGGCTATGAGGCGCTCGTGCTCACCGTTGATGTGCCCGAAGTGGGCCGCCGCCCGCGCGAGCTGCGCCATGGGTTCAAGATGCCGTTTCGCATTGGCCCCAAGCAATTTGTGGACTTCGCGCTGCATCCGCGCTGGTCGCTGACCTCGCTCTTTGCCGGGAAGCCCCAGATGGCGAATTTCGAGATGCAGGGATACGAATTTGACCGCACCGAAAGCCGAGCGCGCGCCGATTGGGACACGCTCAAGCAGATGCGCGACGCATGGCCCGGCAAGCTGGTGGTGAAAGGCGTGTTGGACCCAGACGACGCCCGCGCGTTGAAAGAGCAGGGCGTGGACGCCATTCAGGTCTCCAGCCATGGTGCGCGCCAATTGGAAAGCGCGCCGTCTCCTTTTGCGATGCTGCCCGAAATCCGGGCCGCGGTTGGGGAGGACTTCCCGCTGTTTTTCGACAGCGGGCTGCGTTCCGGAGAGGATGTGTTGAAGGCCCTGGAGCAGGGTGCAGATTTCGCCTTTTTCGGACGAGTCCTGCAATTTGCCATCGCGGCTGGGGGCGAGGCGGGTTTGAACCAGTTATGGGACGTATTTAGCGACGAGCTGAGCATTGCCATGGCGCAAACCGGCATGACCACGCTGCGATAGCCCCTTTTGCAAAACTCCAAGAAAAAAGCCCGCTCAAAGGAGCGGGCTTTCAGACCACTGACAAACCCCGTCATATTTTGGCGGGGCTTTACTTTGGGTCGGTGATTTGGCGATGGGTTTTGTGCACGAGCGCGCCTCAGCCCGTTATGCGGGGCTGTTTTTGCGTCTTGCATGCATAACTGTTGCGATTTTCTTGATGTTCTGGGCGGTTGCGGCGAGCAGGCATTGCCATTTGGCACCAATGAGCCCTCGATAACGGGCGTATCGATGTCCGAAGAGTTGCTTGGCATCTGCAAATGAGCGTTCGACTGTTTCCTTTCGTCGCGCGTAAATACGTTTGCCCCAGTCTGTCAGGCGGTGCGCATCAGTGCGTTCCCGTGCATCAGCCCAGACATGACGGCTGAGGGTCTTTTGCCCCTTTGGGTTGGTTGTGCAAGACGCCAGCAAAGGGCAATCTCCGCACTTGGCTGGGTCGCTTTTGTAGTGGCGGTAGCCCTCACGGTCCGTGGTGGCATAAGGTAGAGCCTGCCCTTCGGGGCAGCGGTAAACATTCGCGTCACGATCATATGTGAACTCGCGCTTGCGCATCATGCCCTTGCGATCCGAGGGGCGTAGGTAGCCTGTCACTCCCAATACATCACGTTCTTCCAGCCCTTGGGCGATGGGTGCGCTGGCATAGCCTGCATCAAGGCCAACGGCCTTAACATCCAGATCGAACCGCTCTCTCTGACGATCCAGTCTGCCTAGGTAGGGAATGCTGTCGTGCACATTGCCTGCTGTTGTGTGGGTGTCGGTGATGATGTTGTGCCTGCTGTCTACCGTGCGGTGATCAAGATAGAAGAACCCTTTGGGCTTGCCATCTCGCACCATGTACCCCGCGTCAGGATCAGTACGGCTGATCTTGGTTTCCTTGATCTGAGGCTCGCGCGGTTTGGGCTTCAGGGGTTTCTTGCCATGGGCAGCACGATCCGTGCTTACGGCATCATCCAATGCATCCCAATAATCGGCACGGCTTTTGGCGACCAGTTCCACATCAAAACGGCCTTTGTTCGCTGAGGCTTTCAAATGGGTGCTGTCAGTGTAAAGAACAGTGCCATCCACAAGCCCCTGCGCAATGGCCTGTTCGACAATGTGGTCAAAGATGTTCTGGGCAATATCAGTTCCATCAAAACGCCGCCGCCTGTTTTGGCTGAAGGTGCTGGCATCAAACACATTGTCCGTCAGGCGCAATCCGAGGAACCATCGATAGGCCACATTCACCTCGATTTCGCGCATCAACTGACGTTCCGAGCGAATGCCGAACAGATAGCCGATGAACAGGGCCTTGAACAAAACCTCTGGCGCAATAGGCGGGCGGCCATTGTCAGGACAGTACAGTCCCTCGGTAAGATCGCGGATGAAGCCAAAATCAATCGCGGCATCGACTTTGCGCAGCAGATGATCGGCAGGAACCAGACTTTCAAGCGTGACCATCTCAAGCTCGGTCTGGCGGGAAGTAGGATGTTTCAACATAACAACGTTGAATCAGGTAGCCCACTGCGGATCAAGCGCACAATTTCTGGTTCCGAAGCCATCGTTGTTTATCGGTCCGAATAGTGCGACACGTGCCCAGACTTCCTGCCAAGCACCCAATTGAGAAAGACAAAATGCCTACAATACCTTCAGATCAGAACTTCTTCGTCGTAGACCTCCATTACATCGCGCCTTTTGAGGACATAGAGCCCGCGCTAGATGCACACGTCGAATTTCTTGAACAGAATTATGCATCAGGCAGATTTATCGCATCAGGGCCAAAAGAGCCACGGACAGGGGGCGTGATCATCGCAACTGCGGAAACGAGAACCGATCTCGAAGAAGTTCTGGAAACCGACCCGTTCAAACAACGACAATTGGCCGAATACACGATCACTGAATTCCGTGCTTCGATGCGCGCAGATCAACTTAAGTCCTGAAACCCTTGCGATAGAGCAGATCTAGGCAGCGTACCTTAGCTGCTTTGTCAGTGGTCTGAAAGCCCGCTCAAAGGAGCGGGCTTTTTCATTTGATATGTCGGTAAGCTTAACGCTTGGAGAACTGGAAGCTCTTACGCGCTTTGGCCTTACCGTATTTCTTCCGCTCAACGACGCGGCTGTCACGGGTCAGGAAGCCTGCCGCTTTTAGCGCGCCGCGCAGGGATGGATCATAGAGCTGCAACGCCTTCGAGATGCCGTGTTTGACCGCACCAGCTTGACCCGACAGACCGCCGCCTTTGACCGTGGCCATGACGTCGAACTGATCTTCGGTGCCAGACACGGTGAAAGGCTGACGCAGGATCATTTGCAGAACGGGGCGGGCAAAATAGGTGTTTTGCTCTTTGCCGTTTACCACAACCTTGCCGGAGCCGGGCTTGATCCAGACACGTGCAATCGCGTCTTTCCGTTTGCCCGTCGCATAGGCACGGCCCAGCGCGTCGCGCACAGGTTCGCGTGTGATCGCAGCCGAAACCTCTTCCGCAGCTGTCGGGGCCGCTTCTGCAAGCTCGGTGGTGTCTACGACGTCTTTGAGATCGTCGAGGGATTTTACTTCATCAGCCATGTTTATGCGCTCCGCGTGTTTTTGGAGTTCATGGCTTTGACATCCAGAACTTCAGGAGATTGCGCTTCATGCGGGTGCTCAGTGCCCGCATAGACGCGAAGATTGGTCATTTGCTGGCGCGACAACACACCGCCCGGCAACATGCGCTTGACCGCTTGGGTCAGCACGCGCTCGGGGAATTTCCCGTCCAGAATTTCCTGGTTGGTGCGGGACTTGATGCCGCCCGGATGGCCGGTATGCCAGTAATTCGGCTTGTCACGCTTCTTGCCGGTCAGCTGGATTTTGTCAGCATTCACGATGATCACGTTGTCGCCCATATCCATATGCGGCGTGAAGGAGGGCTTATGCTTGCCACGCAGGCGCATCGCTACGATCGAGGCAAGACGACCCAGAACAACGCCCTCGGCGTCGATCAGGATCCATTTCTTCTCGATATCGCTTGGTTTAGCGGTAAAGGTTTTCATGGGTATTCCTCAGAATCTTTGAGCCACGGGCTCATGCCACGCGGGATTGCTGTGTTCTAAGGGTTTTATGGGTGCAGTCAACGCCTGTTTAACGCCATTTTCCTTTGGAAAACAATGATTTAAAAATAAGGTATTAATATACCCCATGTATTTAGACCCTATCGCGGCGGTATTGAGTATGTCAGCGAGGCGCGCGCCACGGGTTTGTCCGGGGCGGCTTCGGAAAACAGCCTGCCCTCCGTCACTGCGAGGCTGCGCCCGAGCTTCAAAAGCTCCATGCGGCAGATCAATCGCCCCGGTGCGGGCTTGCGCATGAAATCTATCGAGCAGTTGGTTGTGACCGCCAAAGCCACTGGGCCCAGCTGTGACAGTATGCAAAAATAGGCACAGACATCGGCCAACGCGAACATCGACGGCCCGGAGACCGTGCCGCCCGGACGTAGGTGCTTGTCGGTGGCGGAGAGTGCCATGGTCACATGCGTCTCAGCCACTTCGACGAAATCAAAATCATCGGCCACCTGCGTGAAATCGCGCTCAAGGAAAGCCCGCAGATCCTGTGCTGTCATTTTTAGCGCCATGCTTTCCTCCGGTGATATCTTGGGGCTACTGTGTCGCAGAAGCGGAGGGACCTGCAAGATGAGTGATGACCTGTTGTTGCGCGAGGACCGTGATGGGGTGGCGTGGCTGACCATGAACAACCCGGCCAAGCTGAACGCTCTGTCCGACGAGATGCTGGCGGCGTTGCAAAGCAGTTTTGACACGCTGGCAAAAGATGACAGCATCAAAGCCGTTGTTCTGCGCGGGGCTGGCAAAGCTTTTTGCGCGGGCCATGATTTGCGGCAAATGACCCAAGCACGCCAATCCGAGGATGGGGGCGCTGCGGCTTTCGGGAACCTGTTCGAGCGCTGTGCCGCCATGATGATGACGGTTCAGAAACTGCCGCAACCCGTGATTGCCTCCGTACACGGGATTGCCACGGCGGCGGGGTGCCAATTGGTGGCCTCCTGCGATCTGGCCGTGGCGGAGACCGGCACGCGCTTTGGGGTCAACGGGGTGAATATCGGGCTGTTTTGCTCGACCCCGATGGTGGCCTTGTCGCGCAACATTCACACCAAACAGGCCTTCGAGATGCTTGTCACCGGGGAGTTCATTGACGCGGGCCGCGCGCGTGAGCTGGGGCTGATCAACCGCGTGTCAGATGATCTTGAGGCGGCGACGTCAGAGCTGTCCAAACTGGTGGCCAGCAAGCTGGGCTCGGCGGTCAAGATCGGCAAACGGGCGTTTTACGAGCAGCTCGAGATGGGCCTGTCAGAGGCGTACCGCTTCACCGGCGAGGTGATGGTCGAAAATATGCGGGACCGCGACACGGAGGAAGGCATCGCCGCCTTCCTGGAGAAACGGCCCCCTGATTGGCAGCCTTAGCTGCCGAGGATTTTGCGCACGTAGTTCCGCGTTTCTTTGTAGGGCGGCACACCATTGTGTTTCTCGACCGCGCCGGGGCCCGCATTGTAAGCGGCAAGCGCCAGACGCCAGCTGCCAAATTTACGGTACATTGCTTTCAGATAACGCGCACCGCCTTCAAGGTTCTGGCTTGGGTCATTTGGATTGACCCGCAGCTCCCGCGCGGTTTGCGGCATGAGCTGTGCGAGCCCGATGGCCCCTTTATGCGACCGCGCGTTCGGATTGAACCCGCTTTCCTGCTGCACGAGCCGTAGAAATAAATCCTCCGGGATGCCATGTTTGCGCGCCGCGGCCTTGGCGGTATTGAGGTAAACGCCACGGTAAGACCCCCGGTAACGCGGCACGCTCGCCTCGATCAGCGCGGCTTTCGGTTTGCCGGGCTGGTAGCGGGTGGAGTTGCGATATTGCGATGAAAGGCGCCCGTCCAAAAGCCGGGCCTGGCTTTGAAAAATACCCTCACGCGACGAGGAGGAACCGGAGCCGGTGACATTTTGCGCCCAGCCCGACACAGGCATAACAAGCCCGAAGGCCAGCGCGGCACTCAATACTATTCGCATATTCCCCCATCCCACAGATCGTAACACTGGAAGTTTGTATAGCCGGATTTTGCAGATGAACCAATGCTTGTTGTTTGTGGCCCGCGGATTTGCCAGTTATTAACCATCAACGGGTCAGGGTGGCTGGCCAAGTTCTAGAATCAGGGAGACGCCATATGGCTGGTTCGGTCAACAAAGTCATTATCATCGGCAATCTGGGCCGCGACCCTGAGGTCCGCACATTTCAGAACGGTGGCAAAGTGTGCAACCTGCGCATCGCGACGTCTGAAACCTGGAAAGACAAAAGCTCTGGCGAGCGTCGCGAACGGACGGAGTGGCACTCTGTTGCAATTTTCTCCGAGCCCTTGGCCCGCGTGGCCGAGCAATATCTCAAGAAGGGCTCGAAAGTTTACATCGAAGGCCAGCTTGAAACCCGCAAATGGCAGGATCAATCTGGTCAGGATCGGTATTCCACAGAAGTCGTTTTGCGCCCCTACACGTCCACGCTGACCATGCTTGATGGGCGCGGCGAAGGTGGCGGCCAAGGCGGCGGCGGTGGCTATGGTGGCGGTCAAGGTGGCGGCTACGGTGACGGCGATATGGGCGGTGGCCAAGGTGGTTCAGGCGGCTATGGCGGCGGCAATCAGGGCGGGGGGCAAGGCAGCTCCAGCGATCTTGATGACGAGATCCCGTTCTAGCCCCGCTTGAGGACTTGCCCTAAAGGGCCAATCGTTTCAGACTATCCCCGGACGACAAGACCGGGGATTTTTCGCCATCGCTTCACCGCTTGATACCGAGGCCAAACGTGGCTTGCTGCTGGTCTCGCCCACGGCGGTTTACGTGCTGCTGCTGCTGGCCGCACCTTTGGCAGCGGTGTTCGCGTTTAGCTTCTGGACGCAGGATTTCCTGACCATCGACCGCACCCTGACGCTGAACAATTACCGCGAGGCGTTCAGCGATCCTATTTATCGCACGCTCATGGGCCGGTCTTTGTTGATCTCGGGCGTGGTGACATTGGTCACCGTGGTGCTGGCCTTCCCGATTGCCTATTTCGTGTCCTTCTATGTGGAGCCCTCACGCAAGGCGCTTTGGATCTTCCTGATCACCATTCCGTTTTGGACCAGCTATCTGTTGCGAGTGTTCCTGTGGAAGGTGATCCTGGGCTTTAACGGGGTGATCAATTCGGGGCTTTTATCGCTTGGCCTGATCGACGAGCCGATCACCTTCATTCTGTATAACGCGAACGCGGTGGTGATCACGCTGGCCCATGCGTTCGCGCCGTTTACCATCTTGCCCATCTACGTGGCGCTGGAAAAGATCGACCGCTCGCTTCTTGAGGCATCCCGTGATCTCGGCGAAAGCCGCATGACCACCTTCTTCCGAGTGACCCTGCCGCTTGCCATGCCGGGCGTGGTGGCGGCCACGTTGATCGTCTTTATCCCGACCATCGGCGACTACGTCACCCCGCGGCTGGTGGGCGGGCCGAACGGGCTGATGATTGCCAACATGATCCAAACGCAGTTTCTCAAACTCAACAACGCGCCGATGGGGGCCACGCTGGCCGTGCTGGCCATGTGCGCGGTGACGGCGATCTCGCTTATCTTTGTGTTTTTCAACCGTAGGTATCTGCGATGAGGGGTGGCTGGCTGCGTATCTACGCGATCACCTATCTGGTGTTCCTGTATCTCCCGGTGATCCTTTTGCCGATGTTTGCCTTCAATGACGGCACGGTTATGGCCTTCCCGCTGAAAGGCTTCACGACGCAGTGGTTCGTCCAACTGGCCGGGATCGAGGCGCTGCATGGCGCGCTTCTGAATTCGGTCTTTATCGCCACGATCACGGCGACGCTGTCGGTGCTGCTGGGCATTTGCGCGGCACGCGCGTCCACCCGGTTTCGCTTCCCGTTCAAGGCGCCGATCATGGGGGCGATCATGGTGCCGCTGGTCTTGCCGGAAATCATCGTCGCGGTCTCCTTGCTGGTGGTGGTCGTGCAGGTGCTGGATTTACCGCTCTCCGCATGGACCGTCATCGCGGGCCATACGCTGATTTGCACGCCCTTTGCGATTGCCATTCTCAGCTCGGCCTTTCAGGGGCTGGACCAATCCTTTGAAGAGGCCGCGATCGACCTTGGCGAGACCCGCTGGGGCGCGTTTCGCAACATCATCCTGCCGCTGGTCGCCCCCGGCATCATTGCGTCCTTTTTGATCTGTTTCACCATCTCGCTGGACGAATTCATCATCGCGTTTTTCTTGACCGGCGCGGAGCCGACCTTGCCCGTTTATATCTGGGGCCAGCTCCGGTTTCCGACGAAAATTCCCGCCGTCATGGCCTTGGGGACGTTGATGCTGCTGGCCTCCTTGATCATCCTGAGCGTAGCAGAATTTTACCGACGGCGCGGCGTGGCGCGGGTTGGTGGCAATGACAGCGGGGGCTTCCTGTGAGCATCATATCCCTTCAGGGCATCGAGAAATTTTACGGCGAGTATCATGCCCTCAAAGGCATTGATTGCGAGATCGCGGAGGGCGAGTTCTTCTCGCTGCTGGGCCCGTCGGGGTGTGGCAAGACCACGTTGCTGCGCGTCATCGCCGGGTTCGAGGATGTCTCGGATGGCGTGGTTCTGCTGGGCGGGCAGAACATGGCGGGCGTGCCTGCCAATAAGCGTCCAACTAATATGGTGTTCCAAAGCTACGCCATTTTCCCGCATCTGAGCGTCGCCCAAAATGTGGGCTACGGGCTGCGCCGCGCCAAGCTGCCACCGGCTGAGCTTGAGGCGAGGGTTGCAGAGGCGCTCGACATGGTCGGGCTGAGCGGATTTGGGGCGCGTGCCGCGCATGCCCTGTCCGGCGGCCAGCGGCAGCGGGTGGCTTTGGCGCGGGCGCTGATCCTGAAACCCAAAGTGCTGCTGCTGGACGAGCCACTCTCCGCGCTGGACAAGAAGATGCGCGAGCAGATGCAGTCTGAGCTGCGGCGTTTGCAGCGGCAGGTGGGCATCACCTTCATTCTGGTCACCCATGACCAAGAGGAGGCGTTGATCATGTCGGACCGGATTGCCGTGATGTTTGAGGGGGAGATCGCGCAGGTCGCCCCGCCGCAAGAGCTCTACCGCCGCCCCGTGACGCGCCGCGTGGGGGAGTTCATTGGGGTGATGAATTTCCTCGACGCGCGCCATTTGGATGACGGCGGCGATAAGGTACGGTTCGACTTGGAGGGGCTGGGCGAGGCCAGCATCTCGCATGATCAGCTGCCCTTCGGCGCGCGCGCCTTTGCCCCTGTGGTGGGGTTACGGCCTGAGGCGTTGAGCGTAATTTACGACGCCAAACCCGAACCCGGACAAAGGGTCGTAGAGGGCGAGGTTGTTGATCTGAGCTATTACGGTGACATGACTTACTACGAGGTGCAGCTTGATGGCACAACGCAGCCGGTCACAATCTCGATGAAAAACCTTGCGACGCGGCCCGTGCTGGAACGCGGCGCGCGGGCGCGGGTGACGTGGGATGAAGGGTCACTGGTGGTCTTCGCGACCTAGCTATCGGGCTTGATCAGCCCAAGCCCGCGCAGATAGATGCCGATACCGGTTTCTAGCAAATCCTCTGGTGGAAACGGGGCCTTCGCGCCCGGCGTCCCACGCGCAAACAGCTCGACCACACCGTGGCTCATGGCCCAGATATGGGCCGAAAACATGGAAGCCGGAGGGCGCTTATCTTCGGGGATATGCTCCGACAGTTTCGCCGCTGCGGTCTCTAACACCTCGCGGGAGCGCTGGGCGGCCAGCGCCAGATCCGGGTTGGCCTGTAGCGACAGCCCGCTTTCAAACATCGCGACGTAATGGCCAGGAAACTTGCGGGCGAAGGCCAGATAGGCCCGGCCCGTCGCCTCGAACGCGGCGAGTGCCGAAGGGTGGCCGCCTGCATAGGCATGCTCCATCAGATCGCCGAAAATTCGGTGGCCTTGCAAAGCGCATTCCGCAATCAGCGCCTCGCGCCCCTCGAAATGGCGATAGACGGCGGCTGGGGTGACGCCCGCACTTTTGGCGGCCTCTGCCACGGTGAAGCCGGAGGGGCCTTTCTGCTCGATCAGCTGCAACGCCGCATCGACCAGCGCCTGCTTGAGATTGCCGTGGTGATAGCCGCGTTTAGGCATGCCAGATATCGGGGCCGCCGCAAATTTTAGGGTCGGGGGAGCACACCACATCTGCGTTGCGCCCGGCATAGTCAATTGAGCACAGTATGGATTGAATGGCCGCAATCCGCGCGCGGCGCTTGTCGTCTGAGCGCACGACGGTCCAAGGCGCATGATCGGTATGGGTGCGCTCCAGCGTCTCGGTGATCGCGGAAGAATAGGCGTCCCAGTGCTTGAGGCCTTCAACGTCGATCCAGCTGAGTTTCCACTGTTTCAGCGGATCGCTTTCGCGCGACAGGAAGCGTCGCATCTGCTCGCCGCGCCCGACATTGAGCCAGAATTTGCGAAAAACGATGCCGTCCTCGACCAGTAGTTTCTCGACCTGCGGCGCCTGTTTGAAAAAAGCCTCGCGCTGGTCATCATCGCAAAAGCCAAACACCTTCTCGACCACGCCGCGATTGTACCAGCTGCGGTCAAAAATGGTCAGATGGCCCGCCGTGGGGAGGTGCTTGATGTAGCGCTGAAAATACCATTCGCCCTTTTCGGTATCGGTGGGTTTGGACAGGGCAACAGATTTGGCCCCCCGGGTAGAGAGGTTCTCCATGATGCGCCGGATGGTGCCGCCTTTGCCTGCTGCGTCGCGGCCCTCGAAAATCACGCAGAGCCGCGTTCCGCTATCGGTCAGGTGGCGTTGCAATTTGACCAATTCGATCTGGAGTGCGGCCATCATGGCCTCATACTCTTTGCGGGGCATGCGGCTGTCATATGGGAAGGAGGCATCGACCACATCGCCCTTGCCCGCATCTTTCAGCGAGGCACGCAGCTCCACGGGAAGGTCTTCGGCGAAAAAGCGGCTGATCTCGCCGTCAAAGGGCTTGTCCATTTGGGTCTCCGGTCAGATGCGTCGGCTGAGTATGGCGGCAAAGCCTAGCGCAAACCAGCCCTCTGTGCAGCCCGGCGAATGGCTTGCAGCGCCGCTGGCTCATCCGCGTGATGCGGCATATGGCCGACACCGGGCATTGCGGTGAGGTTTGCGCCGCTGATTTGGCCCGCCAACACCTGTCCGTGGATGGCAAATGGAACGCTGGTGTCGCGGTCGCCATGCACGATTTCAACGGGGATTTTGATGCTGGGATAGCGCGCCTCCATGGCGATGATATGGGATTTCAATCCGTTGACCTGCTGCGTGGTGGAGCGCAGGACGGTCGCGCTTTTTGACAGCTCCGTGCCCATGTGATCCAGATAGCCTTGCGGCACTGGATCGGGTTCAAAGATGCCTTTGGTGGTGCTTTCCAGCCGCGCGCGCGACGCCGCCGCCGAGATCACAGGGATCAGCAGATTACGCCCCAACCAGCTGTTGGTGACGCTGTACCACGCGCCCAGATCGCCCTGCCATTCGTTTGACACGGCTGCCAAAGTAACAAGCGCGCGGACCTGTTCGGGGTGGTTCAGCGTCCAAGCGAGCGCCACGGCCCCACCGTAAGAGTGGCCCGCGATCACCGCGTCTTTCACATCAAGCTGCTGGGCTGCCTTGGACAAAAGAGCGGCCTGTTCCGCCGGGCTTTCGCCAAGCTCTGCGCGGGTTGCAATGCGGTCTGTGAAGCCATGGCCGGGGCGGTCAAATAGGATCACCCGGAACGCGTCGGAGAGCTCGTCCACCATGCTGAAGGTAAAGTCACGCAAGCTGCCGCCCGCGCCGTGGATCAACACCAGATCCGGGCCGGAGCCTTCGATCTGGTAGTGCAGCCTGGTGCCATCAATGGTCAAAAACTGCCCCGAGGGGCCGGGTTGCGTTTGGACGGCGTTATCTGACTGCATATTCACACCTTTTACGCCGCCAACGCAGGCCGCGACCAACACAAGGAGCAGCAACGCCGCGGCGCGCATGCCCTTAAGCACCGATATTCTCCGGGTCAAACGGGGTGTTTTGGTAAATCACGTTGATCCAATTGCCATAAAGCAGATGCGCATGGCTGCGCCAACGGTTCATCGGCGTCTTTTGGGGGTCATCATCGGGGTAATAATTGATCGGCACATTGATCGGCGCACCCGCCTCAATGTCACGGTCATATTCCTGTTTCAGCGTGCCGCTGTCATATTCAAAATGGTTGAAAATATAGAGCGCGCGATGCTTCGGGTCCTCGATCAGGCAGGGCCCTGTATGGGGGCTGCCCAGCAGGGTTTTCAACCCGTTTCCAGCCGCCTCAACCTCCGCCTGTCGCACTTCCGTCCAGCGCGAGACCGGGATCAAACATTCATCGGAAAAGCCGCGCAGATAAGGGGAGGCAGGCTCCATGTTTTGCTGCGGAAAGCAGCCAAAAGCCTTGTCTTTGAGCATATGTTTATCGACGCCGTGAAACTCCTTGAGCATCGCCATGGCGCCCCAGCAAATCGCGAAAGTTGAATGCACATGGGTCTGGGTCCAGGCCATGATTTCGCGCAGTTCATTCCAATAGGTGACGTCTTCAAAGGGCAGGTGCTCAATGGGCGCGCCGGTGATCAGCAAGCCGTCAAAGCGCTCGTTCTTGAGGTCTTGGAAGGGGCGGTAAAACTCCTCCATATGGTCGGCGGTGGTGTTCTTGGTTTGATGCTCGCTCATGCGGATCAGCGTCAGGTCGATCTGCAAGGGCGTGGCACCGATCAGGCGGGCAAACTGGTTCTCGGTCTGGATTTTCTTGGGCATCAGATTGAGCAGCGCAATCTTCAATGGGCGAATGTCCTGACGGTCTGCTTCGGCCAAGCCCATGACCATGACGCCTTCATCCTTCAACACCTCGAAGGCGGGCAGGGTGGAGGGCAGGCGGATGGGCATTGTTCAGTGTCCTGTGTCTTGGAAAGGGTTAGGTAGGGCGCGCGCTAGGCCTTGCCAAGTGTGGCCGCAATCAACTCATCGAGATGGCTCGGTGTGACGCATTTCGCCAAATCGAGATAGGACACGGTGACGCCAAAATTCTCCGCCATCGCGCGGTAGCGCGGCTCACGGGCCGCAATGGCGCGGGCATAGGTGAAGGTCATGAAGGCGTTGGGGTCGACCTCGTCCTCCTTGAGCTTGTTCTTATCGAGATATTCCTGCCAGATCTCCGACAGGAATTCAGGCCGGTAGCACATCGGTTTCGGAGCGCGCTTGAAGCGGCGGACCAGCTCCGCCTCATGTTCGGGCGAGCCTTCGATGCGGATAAGCAGGTGGTTTTCGGCCAGCTTGTTTAGCAGTGGGTCATCAGCAGAGAACGGGTCAACCACCTCGCAGGTGGAACCGCCGCTATCACAGACGAAATTCTCATAGCCATAGAGATCACGCGCGCGGTCGATGAAATGCGCGGTGTCATAGAGCGCCGATATTTCCGCGCGGTGATGCTGCGCCTGTCTGAGTTGGTACTCGTCAAAACTGAGGCCACCTTTCGACGGGTCTCCCGGTTTGCCAAGATAAGTGGACAGCGGCGACAGGTCGTCAAAGGTCAGATTGGACGCGATATAAATGCTGTCGGAGCGCAAAAGCTCCGCCAGAAACGGGTCCTGCATGGCACGGCGTTTGAAATTGTCGGTGATGTATTCGCCCATATAGCGCGTGCCGATCCGGTAATCGGCGGAGTAGTGAAACCACGCACCTGAGGCGCGCAACATATTGGAAATATGGGTTTTTCCTAATCCGGACATGCCGAAAAACAGCACGCGTTTGGATGAGGCGTTCAGCCAGTCATTTGCCGATGTGTAGATCATTTCCACGCTCCTTGACCGCGCACATGTGGTAGCGGGCGGCGACGCCCCTGCCTAGTGCGATTTGCGCAAAACCCGCAACATGCGACCATCGAGTATCAACAACCCCAAGGCCAGTAGGGCAAACCCGGCAAAGGCGCGCGGGGCCAAGGCTTCCCCCAAGATCAACGCGCCAAGAGTGATGGCCACGGGCACGATCAACAGCGTGCAGAGCATCAGGTTGCCCGACCCCGCCATGGTCAAGACGCGGTAATATAGCAGGTACGCGCCCGCCGTCGCGATGATGGCGAAATAGGCAATCGCCAGCCATGTGTCAGTTTGCAAGGCTAATTGCGGCGGTCCGTCCATGTAGAAGGCCAGCGGGACCATGATCATGCTGGAGCCCGTCAACATGCCTGCTGCCGCGATCTGTGGAGGAAGATGCGACAGCGTGCTGCGTGCCCATGCGCCTGCAAAGGCATAAGACAATGTGCCAAGCAGGACGGCCACCTGCGCCATGGACCGGATGTCAAACTGCATCAGGTTTGCGGGCCCGATCGCCACCACGACCCCGGCGAACCCGATGACAACGCCTAAGCCGCGGTTCCAGGAGAGGCGCTCGTCGGTAAAGACCATAGCCGCCACGACCACGCCAAAAATCGCCGTTGTGGCGTTGAAAATAGAGGTCAACCCGGTCTCGATATGCAGCTGGCCCCAAGCCATCAACGAGAAGGGGATCGCGTTATTGAGCAGCCCCATTGCGAAAAAGGCACCCCAAATGCGGGGGCTTCGTGGGATTGCGATGCCTTTGAGCCTGACATAGCCCCACAGGATCAGCGCCGCCCAGAAAACGCGGTGCGCCACGGCGGTCATCACGGGCACTTCGTCCAGAGCAACACGGATCGACAGGAAAGAAGCGCCCCATATGAAGGAGAGCAGTAGCAGCTCAGCCCATGCACGCGGCGAGAGGGATTTTTGCGGTGTCATACCCTGTTGCTAGCGGATATGCGTGGCCTCCGGCGACCCGTAAGTTGCTCTATTGGGCATAAAAAAGCCCCCGACCCAGCTGGATCGAGGGCTCTGATCGAGAGTCTGGGTTTGGACTAGAAGTTGAAGCCTACGCGAAGGCCGACACCAAAGACGTCGTTATCGTCGAACGTCGCACCGTTCCCGATGAAAGTCGTGTCTTGCAACGTGCCGTAGGTGACGCCGCCTGTGACCTGAATGCCTGTGTCGCCGGTATAGGTTGTACCAAGACCGATGGCTGTGATGCCGTCTGTCGGCGACAGAAGTGTTGTGGTCAGCCCGTCGCCACGCTCGTGGGTCAGGGTTACGGCACCGGACCAGTTCTCGTTAAAGCGGCGGCCAACGCCGATGCGGTAGGTGGTCGTGTTTTCGTTGAAGCTGACATAGTCGCCAAGGTCTGTCGCCAGGCTGACGCCTTCCCAAAACACGTGACGGACAGAGCCAAAGACAAGCGTATCCGCAGCAATACCCGACTGGAATTCAAGGTTGATGCTGTCCGGTGTTGTCACGGTTGTGGCAGACGGTGAGGGGCCGAGGGCCGGGATAATCACCGTTTCCGTGCCATCCAACCTGTTGTCGATTTCGCTGTTATAGGTCAGCGCGACGCGCAGGGCGATGTCTGGCCGCTCATAGGCAATACCGGCCACGAGGCCGGGTTCAAAATCCGATGCAAGGTTCAGGTTTGCAAGGGGCAGGCCGCCGCCGACAAGCGTCTGGACCGTGCCGCTTATGCGTTGCAGCCGCAGACCGCCATGTACGGACCAGTTCTCATTGAATTTGTAGCGCCCAACGCCCGTTACCGCGATGCTGCTCACATCGGCCAGACCATTCAGGCCTGCTGGAATGGGGGGCGGCAATGGCAGCGATATATCCGCGCCAAAAGGCTCGTCGATAATCAGGGCGAAGCTGAGACGCTCGTTGATATCAGTTTTATAGGCCACGCCCACGGAGCTGAAGCTTTGCAGCGGGTCAGCCGGGATGGCTGAGGACCCAGCAGTCGGGTCAACCTGCCCAAAACTGAATTCAACATACTGACCTGTTTCACCGCCGTCTTGAAAGAGCGTGCCAAGGAATTGGCCGGACCGGTCAATCGCGCCGGCGAATGCGGTGGTGGTCGTCAAAGCGATGGCTGTTGCTGTTAGAGCAAGATGTTTCATTATGTCCCTCCCCGAGACGCGCCTGTAAATTGGAACTTTGATAGCGCGCAGGTTTAAATTCCGTCAATTTGTGACGGTACGTCACAGCGAATTGTTCCTATTTTCGAAAGGGCAGCACGCAAACCGTGGCCAAAATCGCACAGTTACCTTTACGTCACCTGAGCCTTTACACGTTTATTAAGGCGGTTCTCCGCAGCGATATTGAAGTAATTCGCCCCAAAAATAATCACGGCGCCCAAGATCACGGTGAATTCAAGCGGTTCAGCGTAGAGTAAAACTCCGACAAGCGCGATCACCGGCAAGCGGGCGAAGTCAAACGGCATGACGATCGTTGCGGGCGCGTGGATCAGGGCCGAGGTCAGGCAGAAATGCGCGGCGAGCCCGGTGACAGCCACAAGGCCGACCCAAGGGATCAGGGAGACAGACGGGACGGCGACATCTCCGTCAATGGAGGCGCATACGACACCGAAGATGGCCTGCATCACCGTCAGCCAGAACAAGATGGAGGTGATGCGTTCCTTGCGGGTCAGCAGCTTGGTGAAAATCGCCGAACCCGCAAATCCGATGGCGGCCCCAAGGGCGAGCAACACGCCGGGCTCAATGTTTGAAAAATCTGGTTGCGCCACGATCATCGCGCCAATGAAGCCAAAAAACGCCACCAAGACGCGTAGCTTGGTCAGCTTTTCGGACAGAAAGATCGGGGCCAGCAGCGCAATCCAGATGGGAGAGGTGAATTCCAGCGCGACCACCTGCGCCAAGGGGATCATCATAAGGGCCGCAAACCAGAGGTTCTGCCCGGCAAAATGCGACAGGTTGCGAAACATGTGCAGTTTCATATTGCCGGTTTGGACGTCCTTGAGGGTGCCGAGTGCCGCCCCGATGGACACCACAATCGCGATGCCGATGAGCGAGCGGTACATCATCAACTCGAACGTATCTAGCTCAACGGAGACGGCCCGGCCCGCGATGGCCATGAGGGTAAAGGAGGCAATTGCCCCCAGCATCCACAAGGCGGCTTTGAACGGTTGCGATGTCTGCTCGGATGGCGCCACGTTTGCCTCTGGTTGCTGGCCGGACTTCCCGCTACCCTTGGGAAGAAATGACCCGAAATGCAATGACAATAGCGCGGCTCTTCTTATGCGTTGCTTTCTGCGTGCAATCTGCCAGCGCAGAGATCATGCTTGAACGCCCGACCGATCCGGTCGAGCAGCAGGCACAGGCCTTATTTCGGAACCTGCCTAAGGTTGAACGGGTCAAGGACACACGCGCGCGCTGCGGCGCGGATATGCGCGTCAGTGAGATCGGGGCCTATTGCACCACGAAGAACGTGATCTATCTGCGCGACGCCTTCCCCGAACCTACGGCCTGGGCGCATCATTTAGCGCATCTTTATGGCCATGCGGTGCAGGTGCGCCACGGGGTTGCCGACGTGGCCTTGCGGCAGATCAGAACGCGCCCGGAGGACGAAGAGATGCTGCGCGGCTGGGTCACGCGGCAGGTGGAATGCATTGCCGGGTTTATCCTGTCCCAAACGAGGCTCGACCAAATATCCTTGCTTGACCTGTATGATGACGAGCCGCTGACCGGAAGCCATTGGGGCCGCGACCCGTTATCGGTGGGGCCGAGGGTCTCCATCGGGCTGGCCGCACGGGCCGAGTGGTTCGAGATCGGACGGACCGAAGGGCTGGCCGCATGCGCGCCGGGAGAGTTTTCCTCCGACCTGCTGCTCAAAGCGCGGCGCTAGCGCGTCATTCCCACTCGATGGTTCCGGGCGGCTTTGACGTTATGTCATACGTCACCCGGTTGATCCCCGGCACCTCGTTGATGATACGGGTCGCTGTCTCGCCCAGAAATTCGTGGCTGAACGGGTAGTAATCGGCGGTCATGCCATCCACGGAGGTGACCGCGCGAAGCGCGCAGGCGAAATCATAGGTGCGCCCGTCGCCCATCACGCCGACGGTCTTGACCGGCAGAATGGCGACAAAGGCCTGCCAGATCTCGTCGTAAAGCCCGTGTTTGCGGATTTGGTCGATATAGACCGCGTCGGCCTCCCGCAGGATGTCCAGCTTCTGGCGCGTGATCTCGCCCGGGCAGCGGATCGCGAGGCCGGGACCGGGGAAGGGGTGACGGCCAATGAAGCTGTCAGGAAGACCCAACTCGCGGCCGAGCGCTCGGACCTCGTCTTTGAAGAGCTCGCGCAGCGGTTCCACCAGTTTCATGCCCATCTTCTCGGGCAGCCCGCCGACATTGTGGTGGCTCTTGATCGTGACAGATGGCCCGCCCGAAAAGCTAACGCTTTCAATCACATCCGGGTAGAGCGTGCCTTGGGCAAGAAACTCCGCCCCGCCGATTTCCTTGGCGTGTTTGTCGAACACATCAATAAACAATTTGCCGATGATCTTGCGCTTGGTCTCAGGGTCGGAGACGCCTTCCAGCTCACCCAAAAACAGATCGCTTTCATCGGCATGGATCAGCGGCAGGTTATAGTGCTCGCGGAACATGCCCACGACCTCGGCGCTCTCGTTTTTGCGCATCAACCCGTGATCGACATAGACGCAAGTCAGCTGCTCGCCGATGGCCTCATGGATCAACACGGCGGCCACGGAGCTATCGACACCACCAGACAAGGCGCAGATTACTTTGCTGTTGCCAACCTGCTCGCGGATTGCGGCGATGGCCTGCTCCCGGTAGGCTCCCATCGTCCAGTCGCCGGTAAATCCCGCCAGCTTGACGAAGTTTTCGTAAAGTTTGCTCCCGTTCGGCGTGTGATGCACCTCGGGGTGGAACTGAACGGCGTAGAAATTCCGATCCGTATCGGCGATGATCGCGAAAGGCGCGTTGGGCGATGTGCCATAGACCTCAAACCCCGGCGCGATAGAGGCCACGTGGTCGCCGTGGCTCATCCAGACCTGCTCGCGGTCCTCAAGGAACCAGCCCTTGAGCAATTCCGTCTTGGCCGCCTCCGGCGTCACATAAGCCCGGCCAAATTCAGCCGTGCCGTGGCCGCGTTCGACCTGGCCGCCCAGCATCTGCATCATCACCTGCTGACCGTAACAAATGCCTAGGATCGGGACGCCAAGCGCGTAGACACCTTTGGGTGGACGCGGGCTGCCCTCGTCAATGACAGAGCAGGGCCCGCCTGAAAAGATCACCGCTCTGGGCGCGAATTCTCTGAGAAACGCGTCATCCACCAGGTTGAACGGGTGGATTTCGCAATAGACGTTCAGCTCCCGCAGGCGGCGCGCAATCAGTTGCGTGACCTGAGAGCCGAAGTCGATGATGAGCAGGCGTTCGTGGCTTTGATCAGACATAGCGTTGCTCTAGGGCGAAGGCGCGTCATGTGCAACCGAAGGGTCCGATAATTGCGCCAAGAAATGTCGCATTCCCGCCCAAGGGGACGGTTTACGCCCAAGACGCGGCGGGAGCGCGCAGTATCACTAACCAAACCATATGCTTTAGGATGGCCGAGATGACCGAGACCGCAGCCCCAAGACGTCGTGCCCGTGGTGGTGGAGGTGCGGCCCGCCGTGCAGAGCGCACCGCCGTCAGCATCGAGACCGCCAAATATATCGAACGGAACGTGCCCAATTTTGAGGTTCTGAGTGAGGAGGCCTTGGACATCATCGAGGCCAATGCAGAAACCGTGCTGGCCGAAATCGGCGTGAATTTTGTCGATAACCCTGCTGCTTTGGACCGCTGGCGCGAAGCAGGGGCCGAGGTGGACGGCGAACGCGTCCGCATCCCGCGCGGGCTCGCGCGTGAGCTGTGCAAGACCGCGCCTTCCACGATCACCCAACACGCGCGCAATCCTGAGCGCAGTGTTGAGATCGGCGGCAAGTCTCTGGTCATTGCGCCTGTCTACGGGCCCCCCTTCGTGCGCGACCGGGATGGTGGGCGGCGTTATGCGACGATTGATGATTTCCAGAAATTCGTGAAGCTGGGCTACATGTCTAAATGGCTGCACCATTCGGGCGGGACCGTGTGCGAGCCCACGGATATTCCGGTCAACAAACGCCATCTAGACATGCTTTACGCGCATATGGCGCTGTCGGACAAACCTTTCATGGGCTCAGTGACCGAGCCTGAGCGGGCGCAGGATTCCGTCGAGATGTGTGACATCCTGTTTGGCGGGCTGAACGACCGCACGGTGATGACGTCGCTGATCAACATCAACTCGCCGCTGACATTCGATTCAATCATGATGGGCGCGTTGGAGGTCTATGCCGCGGCCAATCAGGCCTGCATCGTCTCGCCTTTCATTGTGGGCGGCGCGATGGCTCCGGTCTCTGTGGCGGGGACATTGACGCAAGTCATGGCCGAAGTGTTGGCGGGCGTGGCCTACAGCCAGCTCATCCGCAAAGGCGCGCCTGTGATTTTCGGGGCGTTTGTGACCTCGATCGACATGAATTCAGGGGCGCCGACCTTTGGCACGCCGGAGGCTGCGCATATCACATATGGTGCGGGCCAATTGGCGCGGCGCTTGGGCTTGCCTTACCGGTCCGCGGGGTCGTTCTGCGGCTCAAAACTGCCGGATGCACAAGCTGGCTATGAGACCGCCAACTCGCTCAATGTGGGCTTGCTGGCCGGGGTGAATTTCATGCTGCATGGCTGTGGCTGGTTGGAGGGTGGGCTGGTATCCTCCTTCGAGAAATTCGTCATGGATGCGGATCAGCTGGGCGCGCTGCATGGCATCGCCAAAGGCGTGTCGATGGATGAAAACGCCCAAGCTATGGGCGCGATTGCCGAAGTGGGGCCGGGCGGGCATTATCTCGGCTGCGAGCACACGCAGAATAATTTCAAGGACGCGTTCTGGCGCTCGGATCTGCTGGATTACAAACCGTTCGAGACATGGTCCGACGAAGGCGCGCGTGACACGGAGTCGCTGGCCGCAGCGCGGGTCGAGAAGCTCCTAAATGACTACCAGCAACCGCATCTCGACCCGGCGATTGATGAGGCGTTGAAAGCCTATATCCGTCAGAAAAAGGACTCGATGCCGGACGCGTTCATCTGAGCGCTCAATTCGCCACGGGCCGTGGAATCAACCGGCATTCTGCCATCAAGGCGACAAGTAGCTCGATATGGTGGGCGACGCGGTAGCTGGCGTCGCCTGAGCGGCGTGTCTCTTCCAGCTCTTTCTCTTGCGAGATCAGGCTCTCCACGATGCTGGCGGAGGGCCGCCGTGGGCTCTGGCCTGTGAGGCGTGCCAAATCGCGCTTGCGGTTGTAATCAGACAGGCCGTGACGGGCCGCGCTGACCAAAATGCGAGGCCGGCGCAATGTCTTAAGTAACGCGTTGATATTAGGCATTCTTAACTTCCTGACTTCCATTAACTTTGGTGAATATTCAGGAAACTAGGCTGAGAATTCGGGCTGTTGCAGACGGCGCGGACGCGCCGTTCGGTGGCTCAGATCCTGTTCATCTTTCGTAAAGACCTGTGTCAAAAACCTGCTTCCGTTAACCAACATTAAATGAATGAAAGGCTAAATCTGCCCTGTTGCTATTTGCAGCAGGGGGCGAACGAAATGACTATTATTCAAGAAAATCAATTTGTAAGCGGTTTTCCGGCGTGGGTTCCTACGCCTGTTCAACGGTACTTGAAGCATGTTGAGTATGGGCTGTCCTTAAGAGATGTGGCGCGTCGCGATGGGTGCCATGCCTCGACGGTCCTGCGCCAGGTGCGCAGGTTTGAAAACCGGCGTGACGACCCGCTTGTCGATGAAGCCTTAGACGGTCTCGGAGCGCTGATGCACGCCGCGAGCCAAAACGCCATTAAGAAAGGAAAACCAAATATGAACGCCTATGTACGGTCACACCCGTTGCCTGACGAAGAGACGCTGGCCCGTGAAGCCCGCCGAATTTTGCGCAGGCTTTGCGAGACTGGGGCAGTCCTCGCATTGGCGCCTGATCTGGGCAAGGCTGTTGTGCTGCGCACGCGCAACGGGGCCGGTGCGGATGGGGCTCCGGTCAGGACAGCCGTGGTTGATCGCGACATCGCACAAGCCTTTGCATTGAAAGACTGGATTTCGTGTAGCGCGACCGGAAAAGTGGCGCGTTATGCGATCACAACCGCGGGCCGCGCCGCGCTGAAGCGCTATTTGGCGGAAGACGCGGCGGCGCGCCGCGCCAAGGGGGACGCGGAGACGGATCTCTATCAAGAGCAGCATATCGAGTGGGACGAAAAACAGGTGCCCGATGGCGCAGGACAGGGCGGCCAGACCACACTGCGCTACAACGTGGCCGAAAGCCCTCTGACCATGCTGTCGCGTCGCAAGGATCGTGACGGCAAGGCGTTTTTGGACAGCGACCTCGTGCAAGCCGGAGAGCGGTTCCGTGAGGATTTCGAGCTCGCCCAAATGGGCCCACGCGTGGCGCAGAACTGGGATCGCTTCCTGACCTCAGGGGATCGCGGTGCCTTTGGGCCAGATGCGGGGATTGGCGAGGGGCCGCGTGCTGCGCGGACGCGTGTGTCGGCGGCACTGGATGATTTGGGGCCTGGTTTGGGCGACATTATCATGCGGTGCTGCTGTTTTCTTGAAGGGCTAGAGGCGGCAGAAAAGCGGATGGGCTGGTCTGCGCGGTCTGGCAAAGTGGTGCTTCGGATCGCGTTGCAGCGATTGCGTCGCCATTATGTCGAGCGTCACGGCTCGGTCAGCGCTTTGATCGGATAAATCACGCAATCCGGGTGCAAGGCAGCTATGCAGTTGCGCGCCTTGCCCCGGATGGCCATGGGCCCTAAGTTACCGGCACGTAACAAGGATCATTGCCCATGGCCCCGCGCGACCTGAAAATTCCGGAGCAACGCCACCCTGAAAAGGCGCGTAAACCGGACAATGCCCAGCCCAAAAAGCCCAGCTGGATCAGGGTGAAGGCCCCCGTTGGCGAAGGCTACAAAGCCACCGCCAAGATCATGCGGGACAATAAGCTGGTCACGGTCTGCGAAGAGGCCGGCTGCCCCAATGTGGGTGAATGCTGGTCGCAAGGCCACGCCACGATGATGATCATGGGCGAGGTCTGCACGCGGGCCTGTACCTTCTGCAATATTGCGACTGGCAAACCGCCGGAGGAGCTCGACGTGTTCGAGCCGGGCCGGGTCGCGGCCGCCGTTGAAAAACTGGGGCTGAACCACGTCGTCATCACATCCGTGGACCGCGATGACATTGAAGATGGCGGCGCAGAGCATTTTGCGCAAACCATCCGCGCCATCCGCAAACGCTCGCCCGCAACCACAATCGAGATCCTGACGCCGGATTTCATCCGCTGTGATCCGTCGGTTCTGGAACTGGTCGTCGAAGCGCGGCCCGACGTGTTCAACCACAACCTCGAAACCGTGCCGGGCCTTTACCCCGAAGTGCGCCCTGGCGCGCGATATTTCCATTCCCTGCGGCTGCTGCAACGGGTCAAGGAGCTTGACCCAAGCATGTTCACCAAATCCGGGATCATGGTCGGCCTTGGTGAGGACCGTCAATCGGTCATTCAGGTGATGGAAGACATGCGCGCGGCGGATATCGATTTTTTGACCATCGGCCAGTATTTGCAGCCCACCCCCAAACACCACCGCGTCGACCGTTTCGTGACGCCGGAGGAGTTTTCGGCCTATGAAAAGGCGGCATATGGCAAAGGTTTCTTGATGGTGTCGGCAACCCCGCTGACGCGGTCCAGCTACCATGCGGGCGACGATTTTGCCCGGTTGCGTGAGGCACGTTTGAAAAAGTTGGGTGGGTAACCCGTCGTGGGGTCAGCGCGGCACCCTTGGCAACCGGTCGCGCTGCGCCCAATCGGGCCAGCCGATGTAATGCTCGGCAAATCCGATCGTCAGGCACAGCAGCAAAATCGCTCCGAAGAACATGACCTTTTTGGCCGAAGGTGGGTTGCGCGCCCAAAGGGAGGCGCGGATCAACCAGCGCCAGCCATTCACGTGAAGCGCACTTTGCCGATAAAGGGCAGGTTGCGGTTGCGCTGCGCAAAATCAATCCCGTAGCCCACGACAAATTCATCGGGGATCTCGAAACCGGTCCATGTCGCCTTGATATCCACCTCTCGCCGTGACGGCTTGTCCAGCAGGGCGACAGTCTCCATCCGGGCGGGCTCCCGGTTTTGCAGCAGCTTCACGACATGGCTCAGCGTGAAGCCGGTATCCACGATATCCTCGACAACCAGAACGTCACGTCCATGAATTTCGCCACGTAAGTCTTTGAGAATACGCACTTCCCGCGAGCTTTCCGTGTTGTCGCCATAGCTGGACGCCTCCAAAAAATCCACCTCTACCGGCAGGTCCAACTCGCGCACCAGATCGGCAATAAAGACAAATGAGCCGCGCAGCAGCCCGACGATCACCAGTTTATCCGTGCCGTTAAAATGATCATGGATCTCACGCGCCAGCACTTCGATCCGGGCGGCGATGGACTTGGCTGAGATCATCTGGTCGATCTCATAAGGCGGATGTGACATGGAACCCTCTTGAACTTGGCGCTTTATGCTACGAAAACCCGCCTGACGTCGAGCAAAGGTTAAGACATGCCAAGCCATTCCGAAACCCGGACCCTGCCGTATTCGGCCAAGCAGATGTATGATCTGGTGGCCGATGTCGAGGATTACCCGGAATTCCTGCCCTGGACCGCCGCGGCCCGGATCAAATCGCGTGATCCGGAGGGAGACCTCGAGATTATGATTGCCGACCTCGTCATCAGCTTCAAAGTGTTCCGGGAGCGGTTCTCTTCCAAGGTGACGCTGGTAGAGGAGGACAACCGGATCGAGACGGAATATCTCGATGGGCCGTTCAAATACCTGCATTCCACATGGCGGTTCGAGGACGCAACGGGCGGCGACGCCACGGGCTGCCATGTGAAGTTTGACGTCAGCTTCGAGTTCAAATCTCGGCTGCTGCAAGGGGCCGCTGGCATGTTTTTCAATGAGGCCATGCAGCGCATTGTGCGGGCCTTTGAAAGCCGCGCGAAAGAGCTTTACGGTTAACCCGGCGCAGGCTTCATGCGCTTGGGAGAGCGCCGCATGAGTATCACCGACCAACTTGCCGAATTTGGGCGGGCAGATTGCACCGCGCCCGACGTGCTGCAGATGATGCGCCTGTCGATTTTCGATTGGGCGGTTTGCGGGATTGCTGGGCGGTGTGAGCCTGTCTCGCGCATGGTCCGCGACATGGTGACAGCAGAAGCAGGGACAGCCGAGGCCACGCTTTTTAGTGGCGGCAGAGCGCCCGCTCGCGGGGCGGCTTTGGTCAATGGCGTGACCAGCCACGCGCTTGATTATGATGACACGCATTTCGCCCATATCGGCCACCCGTCGGTGGCGGTGGTCTCTGCGGGCTTGGCAGTGGCTGAGAAGACCGGGGCAAGTGGCGACGCACTGGTGCAGGCCGCACTTACAGGGGTGGAGGCGTCCACCCGAATAGGCGTCTGGCTGGGGCGCGCGCATTACCAAACCGGCTTTCATCAAACCGGCACCGCCGGGTGTTTCGGTGCCGCCATCGCCGCCGCGCGGCTTCTGGGATGTGACCACGCGGCGATGACCCATGCCATCGGGCTGGCCAGCACCCGCGCGGCAGGGCTGAAATCGCAATTTGGCACAATGGGAAAGCCCTATAACGCCGGTGCCGCCGCTGCGATGGGGGTAGAGGTGGCCCTGCTGGCGCAGGCGGGCTTTGTGTCAAATCCGGAGGCACTGGACGGCGCGCAAGGGTTTGGCCCGACCCATGCGGGCGAGGGCGATGAAGCGGCGTTTGAAAGTATGGGCTCCGACTGGATGTTCGAGCAGATCAGCCACAAATTCCACGCCTGCTGCCACGGCACCCACGCGATGATCGAGGCGCTTCTGGCCGTCGATGTGACGCCAAGCGATGTGACCAGCGTAGAAGTGCGAACCCATCCCAGCTGGCTAAAAGTGTGCAACCAGCCGAGTCCTGTGACCGGGTTGGAGGCCAAGTTTTCCTATCGTTTCATCGCAGCACTTGTCTTGTCGGGTCATGATACCGCGTCGCTGGAGACGTTCTCAGACGCGCTCACGCAGGACGCGGCGCTCAATGCGTTAAGGGATAAGGTGACGGTGGTGGGGGACGCACAGGTCTCGGAATCGAGCACGCGGGTGATGGTCGAGGTTGCGGGTCGCAGAGTGGAGGCCGCAGCCGACATTTCCGAACCCATGGACAGGGCCCTGCGTCAGACCAAACTGATCTCCAAGGCCCATGCCCTGATAGGGCCTAAGAAAGACGCGCTTATAAAGGCCGTGCTGGACGGCGACATGCTGGATATCGACCGCCTTGCGACGCTTCTAGGGCAGGGCGAGTAGATAGGCGGCAATCGCGGCGCGGTCCTCATCGCTCAGCCGCGCCGTGTTCTCGATCACCGCGACCATATGGCCGCCTGCCGTGTCGAATTCAGGGGTGAAACCGGATTTGAGGTATTCCGCGATGTCGGCCGCGTTCCATCCCAGAACCGCAGGCGTGATCGCGGGGATCCGACCCTTGCCAGAAGGATCCGGCGCGCCTGCCATCCAGTTTGCCGTGTCGAGCCCTCCCAAAGCGTTGCGTGGCGTGTGGCATTCGGCGCAATGGCCCAAGGCTTCGACCAGATAGCGGCCGCGTTCCAGATCTGGGCTCGCGGCCTCCATGACCCAGTCTTCGGATACAAACAACGCCTTCCAGACGCCAAGGCTGCGCCTGATATTGAAGGGAAACCCGATATCATGGGGCTGTGACGGGGTTGCATCCGCTGGAAGCGTTTCAAGATAGGCGTGCAGGTCGGCCACGTCTTGCACCGTCATGCGGCTGTAGCTTGCATAAGGAAAGGCTGGAAAATAATGCTGCCCCTCGGGCGAGGTGCCTTTGATGACCGCGCTGGCCAGATCACCCACCGTCCAGCCGCCAATACCATGGGTCGGGTCCTGGCTGATATTGGGCGCGATGAACGTGCCGAACGGGGAGGTGAAGGCCTGCCCACCGGACAGGATCAGCTTGGCCTCACCGCTTGCCTCGGGGGCCGCATGACAAGAGGCGCAGCCGGAGGCATGAAAGACAATCTCGCCTGCATCAGTACTTGAAGAAAGCCCCGCAAGGCTTTCTTCAGTAATGGTTTTAGGGATTGTGAGCGCCCAAAAGGCACCGCCTCCGAGGAGGCCAAGAAAGACGCTCCAGCGAAACAGCTTCCCCCACATGGGCGCGGCTTAGTTTCGTGGCCCGCGATAGGCTTTGTGGCAGGCTCCGCAGCCTTCGCCTGCCGCGCCCATACCCGCTTGCAGGGCTTCAAGCCCGTTTCCAGCCACAGCGGCCAAAGAGGCGCTCCCGGTCTTCATCAGGTCTTGTTTCTCTGCCCATCCAGCGGCATCGGTCCAGATCTCCGCCTTGGCACGCGAGCCATCCACTTCGCCTTGGGCCGTACCTTCAACCCAGTAAGAGCTTTGGTCAAACGCGGCCAATGCAGCCAGTTGGTTTGCTGCAGCCGAAGCGATCTCTGCGTTATACTCTGTCGTGCCTTTTGCCATGTCCCCAAGCAGTCCAAGGTTGAACGAATACAGTCCCATATGGGCATTTCGGGCTTTCACAGACGGGTTGCCGCCATGGCCACCGGCAAGGGCAACGGTGCCTGTTGCGAGGGCGAATGCGGTAATAGCAATAAGGGAACGGCGCATAGATATCTCCAAGAATTCTGGTCAGTAACTTTACGCTAACCCAGCCTTGGCAAATCGCCTCATCACTTTTTTACGACATCACGCGCCGCGCCAGATCCAGCCGCCGCCCAATATCCGAGTGGAGCTGTCTTCATAAAATACGCAGGCCTGACCGGGAGAGACACCTTCCTCCGGCGTCAGCAGCTCGACATTGGCCTCTGTGGCGCTGAGCGGCCGGATCACGGCGGGCATCGGTGGCTTGGTCGAGCGGACCCGGACATTGACGTGCCATTCCGCTTGGCCGTCGAAAGGCGCATCGCCCAGCCAGTTGATCTCCCGAATTGGAACGATGCGCGTGGCCAGAGCCTCTTTTGGCCCGACAATGACATGCTTGTTCTCAACATCGAGCTTCACCACATAAAGCGGCGTCTCGAGCCCGCCAATGCCAAGGCCGCGACGTTGCCCGATCGTGTAATGGATGACGCCATTATGCTGCGCCAGCACATTGCCCTTCATATCCACAATGTCGCCAGGGTCAGCCGCATCGGGTCGCAGCTTCTCAATAACGGAGGCGTAATTGCCGTTGGGCACGAAACAAATGTCCTGGCTGTCGGGCTTGTCGGCCACGGAAAGCCCGTATTTGGCCGCCAAGGCACGCGTCTCCGCCTTGGAGGGAAGATGGCCCAAGGGAAACCGCAGATACTCCAGCTGCGCAGGCGTGGTGGAGAACAGAAAATAGCTTTGGTCCCGATTGGCGTCCGCGGCGGAATGCAGCTCAGCGGTTTCCGGCCCCATCTTGCGCTGGATGTAATGCCCTGTCGCCATGCAATCGGCATCCAGATCCTTGGCTGTTTCCAGCAAGTCCTTGAACTTGACACGTTCATTGCACCGGATGCAGGGCACCGGGGTGGCGCCTGCAAGATAGCTGTCGGCGAACTCGTCGATCACCGCGTCTTTGAAGACGTTTTCATAATCGAGCACATAATGCGGGAACCCCATCTCCTCCGCCACGCGCCGCGCATCATGGATATCGCGGCCTGCGCAACAGGCCCCTTTCTTGGCCAGCGCCGCCCCGTGGTCATAGAGCTGCAAGGTGACGCCAACCACGTCATAGCCCTCCTCGGCGAGCATCGCGGCGACAACCGAGCTGTCCACGCCGCCCGACATCGCCACGACCACACGCGTGTCGGCGGGGGCTTTGGCAAAGCCCAGCGAGTTGAGACGTCCATTTGCCCAATCCAATGGCATGGCGGTTCCGATCTTTGGCATTTCAGAGTGTTTGTCGTGGAATATAGGAAAATCTTAAACGTCTACAACCGCAGGCTTCACGCCTCTTTAAGGGCTTGGCGGTCAATTGGGTGCGATCAAGATGAATTGGAAGCACACATGTACCTCAAACGCCCAGACGGCCCACGCGTCGTGACCTTAGCCGATGGATCCAGTCTGTCTCGTGCAGACCTGCCAAGTGTGAACACGACCCGGTGGGTTGCAGGACGCAAAGCGGTGGTCGTCAAAGCGGTAAAATCAGGTCTGATTGACGCGTCCGAGGCTTGCGAGATGTACAACCTGTCCACAGAAGAGCTGGACAGTTGGTGCGCCGCGGTCGCCGAATTCGGCGTAAACGCACTTAAAACAACTGCATTGCAGCGTTTCAGGCAGGTTGATAAACGAAACTAAGCCCTATTTTTCTTTGGTCTAGAGGCTTGGTAACTTTAGATTAACCTTTTTGTAGAAATGTTAACGTTAAGTGTTTCGAGGGGACCTATCGGAGATAGTCCAATGCGCGTGCTTTTAGTCGAAGACGACCCAACGACAGCAAAATCAATTTCGATGATGCTGACCCATGCTAACCTGAATGTGTACACCACAGATCTGGGCGAAGAGGGGATCGATCTTGCTAAATTATACGACTACGATCTCATCCTTCTCGACCTGAATTTGCCGGATATGACAGGACATGAGGTGCTGCGTCAGCTGCGCCTTGCCCGAATCGAAACGCCGATTTTGATCCTGACAGGCGCAGATGATACCGAAAACAAGCTCAAGGGCTTCGGGTTCGGTGCCGATGATTATCTGACCAAACCCTTCCATCGCGAAGAACTCGTCGCCCGGATCCACGCCATCATCCGGCGCTCCAAAGGCCATTCGCAATCCGTGATCAACACCGGAAAAATCGCAGTTAATCTGGATGCAAAGACGGTTGAAGTGGACGGCCAAGCGGTCCATCTGACCGGCAAGGAATACCAGATGCTGGAGCTGCTCTCCCTGCGCAAAGGCACAACCCTGACCAAGGAGATGTTCCTCAACCACCTTTACGGTGGCATGGACGAGCCGGAACTCAAGATCATCGACGTGTTTATTTGCAAGTTGCGCAAGAAACTGGCCACAGCGAATGACGGCGAAAACCACATCGAAACCGTCTGGGGCCGGGGCTACGTGCTGCGCGACCCTCAGCCGGCCCAGAACGCCGAAACCCCAAAACTGGCAATCGGCGCCTAACACCACTCACTGGAGCGACTACTCCATGGAAGGATCCCTGCTTCGGTTTGCCCGCAGCGGGGATTTTTTATGGCGCTGAGCGACAGTGACGAGTGAAGCCGGCTCTGGTCAATCGCGCATCTTGAGGGTCGGTCATCTGGACGGGCGCGCCCTCGAGTCGTATCAGTGAACGAGACTTCACCAAAACACAGCGGCCGCGTCATGCCAGCCGCGACCGAGGGGCCATGAGCGATATCCGATCACGTCACGTGGACGAGCTGAATGAGGCGGAGGCGACAGCCGAGCTGGCAGATCTGGCGCAGGCTTTGTCACAGGCGAACAAGGCCTATCACACCCAGGACGCCCCGGATCTGTCCGACGCTGACTATGACAGCCTGAAACGGCGCAACGCCGCGATTGAGGCGCGATTTCCACAGCTGAAGCGATCCGACAGCCCGTCTGAGCAGGTCGGCGGGCCGCTGGCGGAAGGGTTCGGTAAGATCGTGCATGAGGTCCGGATGCTCTCGCTGGGCAATGCATTCGACGAGGCGGACGTGCAGGAATTTGACGCGCGGATCCGGAAATATCTGGGCCTCGGCAGCGAGGATAAGCTGCACTACACGGCTGAGCCCAAGATCGACGGGCTGTCGCTCTCGCTGCGCTATGAAAATGGCACGCTCGTTTATGCAGCCACACGGGGCGACGGCGCAACGGGCGAAAACGTAACGGCGAATGCCCGAATGATCGCCTCCATTCCCCAACAGCTGGACGGCGCGCCCGATGTGCTGGAAGTGCGCGGTGAGGTCTACATGTCTCATGCCGATTTCGCGGCGCTGAATGCGCGGCAAGAGCAAGCGGGCGCGAAAACCTTTGCCAACCCACGCAACGCCGCCGCCGGATCCTTGCGACAACTTGATGCAAATATCACCAAAGCGCGGCCCTTGGAGTTCTTCGCATACGCATGGGGTGCGCTCAGCGCACCTTTGGCAGGGACGCAGATGAAAGCCATCACGCGCCTTGCCGAGCTGGGCTTTTCAACCAACCCTCTGACGAAACTCTGCGACGGGCCGCAGGCTTTGATGGAGAATTACGCCCAGATCGAAGCTCAACGCGCGACACTGGGCTACGATATCGATGGGGTGGTGTATAAAGTCGACGATCTGGCGCTTCAGGCCCGGCTTGGCTTCCGCTCCACCACACCGCGATGGGCCATCGCGCATAAATTTGCGGCGGAACTGGCCTGGACCCGGCTGGAGGCCATCGAAATTCAGGTCGGCCGCACGGGCGCGCTGTCCCCGGTCGCGCGCCTGCATCCGGTCACGGTCGGTGGGGTCGTGGTCTCCAATGCGACACTACATAATGAAGATTACATCGTGGGGCACGACGCAAAAGGGCAGCCAATCCGGGACGGAAAAGACATTCGGGAAGGGGATTGGGTCCAGATCTACCGCGCGGGCGACGTGATCCCGAAAATTGCAGATGTAGATCTGAGCAAACGCCCCAAGGACGCCGAGCCATACGATTTTCCGACGACCTGCCCCAAATGCGACTCGCTGGCAGTCCGCGAAGAAGGCGACGCGGTCAGGCGCTGCACTGGCGGTCTGATTTGTCCGGCACAGGCGGTCGAAAAGCTCAAGCATTTCGTGTCCCGCGGGGCATTTGACATCGATGGGCTGGGCGCCAAGCAGGTCGAAGCCTTCTATTTCGACGAGATGCTCTCCATCAAGGAGCCCGCCGATATCTTCACGCTGAGGGCCCGCGACGCGGCACAGCTGGGCAAGTTGAAGAACCGCGATGGCTGGGGCGACAAATCTGCGGGAAATCTGTTCGACGCGATTGACGAGAAACGCAAAATCCCCCTCAACCGCGTGATCTTCGCGCTGGGCCTCAGGCATGTGGGCGACAGCGCGTCGAACCTGCTGGCCAATCACTACATAAGCTGGTCCGCGTTCGAGCAAGCCATGCGAGCCGCCGAACCCCATGAGGGCCCCGCATGGGACGAGTTGAACGCCATTGATGGCGTCGGCGGCGTCATGGCGGGGTCGGTTATTGACGCCTTTGCCCAACCCGCGGAGCGCGCGGCGATTGACCGTTTGGTGGTCGAGCTCGACATCCAAGACATGCCGCAGCGCGACACGTCTTCCAGCCCCGTCGCCGGACAAACCGTGGTCTTCAGCGGCACGTTGGAGAAGATGACGCGCGCCGAAGCAAAAGCCCGCGCGGAAGCGCTGGGCGCCAAAGTCTCGGGCTCTGTCTCGGCCAAAACCGACCTGCTGATCGCGGGACCCGGTGCCGGGTCGAAGGCCAAGAAAGCCGCAGAGCTTGGGGTCGAGACCATTGACGAAGACGGCTGGCTCGCGTTGATCGGCGCGGCCGGATGAATGTCGTCCCCAAAGGACGCCCCGAGGCCCTGTTCCCGCTTTTTGCGAAGCTGGAAACGCTGACAGGCGTTGGGCCCAAAACGGCTTTGCATTTCGCCGGGCTGAACATCGCGACGCCTCGGGATCTGATTTTCACGCTGCCCACCTCCGGCATCGACCGCAGCCGCAAAGCCTCCATCCGCGACGCGGTCCTGCCGGGCGTGGTCACCGTCGAGGTGGAGATCCGCATGCATGTGCCACCCAGCGCCAAAGGGCGTCCCTATTATGTGCATGTGCGCGACGCGCAAACTGAATTTCGATTGGTGTTCTTCCATGCCCGTGGCGACTATCTGCAAAAGCAATTGCCGACTGGGCAACGCAGGCTGGTCTCCGGCAAGATCGAGCTTTTCGACGCCATGGCGCAGATGGTCCATCCCGATCACATGGTGCCTGTGTCTCAGGCCGATGAGATCCCTGCGTTCGAGCCTGTGTATCCGCTGACCCACGGCGTCACACAAAAGATGATGTTCCGCGCCGCGAGATCGGCGCTGGACCATGTGCCTGCGTTTGCCGAATGGATCGACGGCGCGCAGCGAGACAAGGCGGGCTGGCCGGATTTTCAGACGGCGTTGAAAACGGCCCATGCCCCGCAATCGCTCAAAGAGCTGGCCCCGACGACGCCGGCGCGTGAGCGGCTGGCCTATGACGAAATGTTTGCCCATCAGCTGACGCTTTCCTTGGCTCGCGCAAGCGTGCGCGCGACACCGGGCATTGCCAGCGTCGCGACGGGGCGCTTGCAATCGAAAGTGCTCGCCGCGTTGCCTTACAGGCCCACCGGCGCGCAATCGCGTGCGATCTCTGAAATTGCGGATGACATGGGAGCCGCCACGCGGATGAACCGGCTTTTGCAGGGTGATGTGGGCTCCGGCAAAACGCTGGTCGCGTTGATGGCGTTGCTCACAGCGGTTGAGGCGGGCGGTCAGGGCGTCATGATGGCCCCCACAGAAATCCTCGCGCGCCAGCATATGGAAAGCCTGGAGCCCTTGGCCGAAGCGGCGGGCATCGTGTTGGCGCTGCTCACAGGCCGCGATAAGGGCGCGGAGCGAAAGGCCAAACTCGCCGCATTGGCCGCGGGTGATATCCACGTGCTTGTTGGCACCCACGCGGTGTTTCAAAAGGACGTAGTGTTTGCTGATCTGCGCCTTTCTGTCGTGGACGAGCAGCACCGGTTCGGCGTCTCGCAACGCATGGAGCTAGGAGATAAGGGGGCCGCCGTAGACGTTCTGGTCATGACTGCCACGCCGATCCCCCGAAGTCTCGCCTTGACGCAATATGGGGATATGGACGTCTCCGTGCTGGACGAAAAGCCGCCCGGCCGCAAGCCGATCACCACCGCCACCGTCTCGACGGCGCGCATGGACGAGGTCGTGGCCAAGTTGCGCGCGGCGATAGACGCGGGCAGGCAGGCCTATTGGGTCTGTCCACTAGTCGAGGAAAGCGAGGTTTCCGACAAGACGGCCGCTGAGGAGCGCTTCAAACGCTTGCGCGCCGTGCTCGGCGAGGACGTGGTCGGCTTGGTGCATGGGCAAATGCCCCCGGCTGAGAAAGACGCGGCGATGGCCAAATTCGTGGCCGGTGACACGTCCATTCTGGTGGCCACAACTGTGATCGAAGTGGGGGTGAACGTCCCCAACGCAACGATTATGGTGATTGAACGAGCCGAGGGGTTCGGTCTGGCGCAGCTTCACCAATTGAGGGGCCGTGTTGGGCGTGGGGAGGGGGCGTCAACCTGCCTGTTGCTGTTCCAGGACCCGCTCAGCGAAACCGCAAAGCGCCGTCTGAACATCCTGCGCGAATCCGAAGACGGGTTCCGCATTTCAGAAGAAGACCTGGAGATGCGCGGCGCAGGCGATCTGATCGGCACGGCGCAATCCGGCCTGCCACGGTTCCGGATTGCCGATCTTGAACGCCAAACCGCCTTGATGGCCGTGGCCCAAAGTGACGCCAGAGCTCTGCTCGCCGGAGACCCCGCGTTAACCACCGCACGCGGGCAAGCTGCGCGTGTTCTTTTGTGGCTGATGGAGCAGGACCGCGCAATTCGTTTATTATCAGTGGGTTAGGCGCGACCCTCAAAGCGAAATCCGATTAAGTTCACAAATGTTCACAAAAAGTTCTTTACAAATCGATTCCTAAATGAGAACAAAAGAACAACAAAAAGAACATGACTTGAGGAGGTCGCCACCATGATCGCAGATGTTAAGGAAATTTTGACCCATTCCCCGAAAGCCCTGATGCAGGACGCCGCGGGTATTGCTGCGATTGGTGTGATGATGATGGTCACCCTCTACCTGCCACAGCTTTTCTAATTCGAGACAACTGCCTGCTGTCTGATGCACATGGAATGCAGGTGCTCGCTTGTCCCGCGACGCCTTGCCATTCCGATACGCCCTTGTCCCCAACATAAAACGGGGCCGACCTGCCTCTTTCCCGGCCCCATGCGTATCGGCCCATACCAGACTAGCCGACTGCCGCCGCACTCCTGTTTCCTCAGGGCTGCGGCGGTTTTTTTTATGCGGTGGCCTCAACCAATGCGTCGAGCGCCAGCATGATGGAGGCATGACGGTTTTTGTACTCGCGCGCGGGCAGCAGCACTTTGAGCCCGTCAAAGGGCGGGTCGGGCTGGGCGCCATCTTCTTTCAACATCGACTTGAGTTGGTCGCGGGCAAGAAGAATCTCGGCATTGCTCCGGCCGATCACATTGGCCCCCACCACGGAGGCCGCGGCTTGGCCCAGCGCGCAAGCCTTCACGTCCTGCCCAAACCTGGCCACCTTGCCGTTTTCCATATGCACATCAACGGTGATCGTGGACCCGCAGAGGGGGGAGCGTTTCTTGACGGTGGCGGTGGGGTCTTCGAGCCGGGCAAGATGCGGGATGTCGGCGGCGAGGGCCAGAATCTGGCCGGAATAGAGTTTGATCAGATCGCCGTCGGTGCTCATCTGAAGGGTCCTTGCGCAGCGGGGTGTTGACCCCATAGATAGGCCGCATGCCAGCAGATGCAAAGGAAATGCGCCATGCCGTTCGACCCTGCGACATTAAACTATAACGAAGCCGGGCTGGTGCCCTGTATCGCTCAGCAAGAGGGCTCGGGCGAGGTTTTGATGATGGCGTGGATGAATGCCGATGCCGTGGCCAAGACCCTGAAGACCGGTCGGGTCACCTATTGGTCGCGCTCGCGGCAGCAGTTCTGGGTCAAGGGAGAAAGCTCCGGCCACAGCCAGGAACTGGTTGATCTGCGGGTGGATTGTGACCGCGATTGCCTGCTCGCCGTGGTTCGGCAAACCGGTCCGGCCTGCCACACCAATCGGCGGGTGTGTTTTTATACCTCGGTGATCTTAGGCGAAGAGGTTGAGCTGATGGCCCCTGACGCGACGCATGCGTCGCAATAGGCTAAGCTGTTGATATAGCACGACTACCAGATTTTTGGTAACGCGTCGTTAACCCGTCAAACCAACCATTTCGCGAATGTCAGCCGGGCTCAACCCGTCCTCGCGGTATTTGGAAATGGCCCGCGCATCATCGCGTTTGGCGAGGCGCTTTCCGGCCTCGTCGCGGATCAGTTTGTGGTGATGATAGACGGGTGCGGGATGGCCCAGCATGGCGAGCAAAAGAACCTGAATGGCGGTGAAGGCAAAGAGGTCCTCTCCGCGCACGGTATGGGTGATGTTTTGGGCGTGGTCATCCAAGGCGGAGGCCAGAAAATAGGCCACGATCTCGTCGGATTTGCGAAACAGAACCACGTCGCCGATGGTGCAGAGCGCCTGCGCGGGGGTGATCTTATGCGTGCCAGCATGCGCAGGCCCGGTCTCCGTGAAGGAGGGCAGATCGCTGCCAAAAAGGGCAAGCGCGCGGTCCAGATGCAGGCGCAGCGCGTCGCCGGCTTTGCGCGAGGACATGCCGCGCGATTTGCAGATGCCGGGATAAACCTGCTGGAACGCGCCCTCCTGCGGGGCCGTTTGGGCGGCAAGAATATCGCTGCGCGTGCAGGAACACGGGTAGAGCAGGTCTTTCGCCGCAAGCGTCTCAATGGCGGGCATATAGGCGCTGAGTTGTTCGGATTGGCGCAGCACCGGGGCGTCCCAACTCAGGCCCAACCAAGTCAGGTCCGAGCGGATCTGCGCATCCCATTCGGGCTTTGACCGCTGCAGGTCCGTGTCCTCCATCCGCAAGAGAAACGCGCCGCCTGCCGCGCGGGCCATGTCATGGGCCAGCAATGCCGAATAGGCATGGCCCAGATGCAAAGGCCCGGTCGGGCTGGGCGCAAACCGGGTCCGAAAGCTCATTGGCGTTCGAACAGATAGATCATGCTTTTCAGCCCGATGCCGGGCAGGTGGGCCCCGTATTCTTCAACCCGCAAGATATGGCCTGCGTCTTTGAGGCGCTGCACACCAGCGGGATAATCCGGGTCGGCCAGAGCGTGGTCATTTAGCGTCAGCCCGAACAGCCCACCCTTGGGCAACAGATCAATCAGCACGTCCATCAGGCTGGCAGGCCCGGCCCCGGTGGAGATCACGCCGATGGCCATGATCACCGCATACTGGTCTTGGGCAATCGGCAACGGCTTGGACAAATCCAGCTCGATCAGGTCGCGGTAGAGCCCGCGTTTGCGGCACTCCTCCAACATGCCCGGCGAGGGGTCCATGCCGTCGATGGTCGAAAACCCTTCCTGAGCCAGCGCCGCCCCTGACAGGCCCGTGCCGCAGCCGTAATCAAGGATCGGTGTGGCCAGATCATCGGTCAACTGCCTGAGAGCGCGCGCGATACGGGCGGGGGTGGCATAGCCATTTTCGCCCACTTCGACATCATAGCTGTCGGCCCAATCATCATAAAGCTCCTGCATCGCCTCTGCGCCGGAGATTTTATAGGTCTTGTCGAGAAATCGCTTGGTCGGTTTTTGTGCCATGGCGAGAGCGTCGCAAATGTTTCAGGCGGCGTCCAGTCGGGCGTGATCAAGCCACGCGGTCCAAGCGGCTTTGGCGCGGTCCGTATACATCTTGTAGCGCGTGGCGCGGTTGCGACGGCCGGTTTTGGCATCAACCACCGGCGGGAACAGCCCGAAATTCACGTTCATCGGTTGGAAGGTCTTGGCCTCAGCACCGCCGGTGATGTGGGTGATCAGCGCGCCCATAGCCGTCTCAGGGGCCGGGGTGTCGATGGGCTGGCCCAAAATTTCTGCCGCCGCAAACCGCCCGGCCAAAAGCCCCATGGCCGCGGATTCGACATAGCCTTCTACGCCTGTGATCTGACCCGCAAAGCGCAGATGCGGCTTTGATTTCAGGCGCATCTGATCATCCAGAAGCGTGGGCGAGTTGATAAACGTGTTGCGGTGAATGCCGCCCAAGCGGGCAAACTCCGCCTCTTCCAGACCGGGGATCATCCGCAGCACTTCCTTTTGTGCGCCGTATTTCATCTTGGTCTGAAAGCCCACGATATTGAAAAGCGTGCCCAGCGCGTTGTCGCGTCTGAGCTGCACGATGGCATGCGCCTTGACGTCAGGCTGGTGCGGGTTGGTCAGCCCGACGGGCTTCATCGGGCCATAGCGCAGAGTCTCGCGGCCACGTTCTGCCATCACCTCGATGGGCAGGCAGCCGTCGAAATAGCCTGCGGTCTCGCCGGGTTTGAACTCGGTCTTTTCGGCGGCGAGCAGCGCGTCGATGAACGCCTCATAGGTGTCGCGATCCATTGGGCAATTGAGATAGGCGGTGCGGTCTTCCTCCGTCTCGCCCTTGTCATAGCGCGACTGAAACCACGCCTTTTCCATGTTGATGCTGTCGAAATAGATGATCGGCGCAATGGCGTCGAAAAAGGCCAGCGCGTCCTGTCCTGTCTCCGCCGCGATAGAGGCGGCCAGATCGCCAGAGGTCAGCGGCCCGGTGGCAATGATCCAGTGGCCATCCTCGGGCAGGGCGGTGATCTCGTCATAGCTGACGGTGATGTTGGGATGCGCTTTGAGCCGCGCGGTCACGGTCTCGGCAAAGGGATCACGGTCCACAGCCAGCGCGCCGCCAGCGGGCAGGGCATGTGCGTCGGCGGAGGTCATGATCAGCCCGTTTGCCTGACGCATCTCCCAATGCAGCAACCCGACGGCGTTCTGCTCGTCATCATCGGAGCGGAAAGAGTTGGAGCAGACCATTTCGCCCAAGTTCCCGGTGCGATGCGCGAAGGTTTCGACCTTGGGGCGCATCTCGTGGATCGTGACTTTGACGCCAAGATGCGCGGCTTGCCACGCGGCCTCGGACCCGGCCATGCCGCCGCCGATGATGTTGAGCTGTGTCATGCGGCTGATCTATACGCTTCGCTGCGAAAGAAAAAGCCCCGCAGCGCGATGTTGCAGGGCTTTGGTTTTTGGTTGGATGTGGCGGGCTTATTCTTCGGCGGTGTCGTCGGTTTCGCCGTCGGACGCATCCTCGTCCTCGCCTTGATCCGCGATGCGCGCAACGGAGGAGACGGTTTCGCCTTTGCCTGTGTCGAACACCTTGACCCCACCCGCCGAACGGGAGCGGAAGGAGATGCCGTCAACCGGGCAGCGGATGGATTGGCCTTTGGAGGTCGCCAGCATGATCTGGTCGTCCATCTCGACGGGGAAGGAGGCGACGATATCGCCCGCTTTCATCGACATGGCCTGTACGCCCATCCCACCGCGCCCGCGCACGGGGTAGTCGTGGCTGGAGCTGATTTTGCCAGCCCCTTGGGCGGTGATGGTCAGGATCAGGTCCTCGGCGGCGGACATCTCCGCGTAGCGTTCCTGGCTGAAATTGGGATCGGCGGGGGCCTCGTCATCGGCGTCCTCTTCGGTGAGCCCGGCCATGGCGCGGCGCATTTTGAGGTAAGCCGTGCGCTCTTCCGGCGTGGCCACGAAATGGCGGATCACGGACATGGAGACGACGGATTGGCCGTCTTTCAGCTTCACGCCACGCACGCCGGTAGAGGCGCGCGAGGAGAAGACCCGCACATCGGTGGACGGGAAGCGGATAGCGCGGCCTGCATTGGTGATCAGCATGATATCGTCGTTTTCATCGGCGATGCGCGCGTTGACCAGCTCGACCCCCTCCGGCAGCTTCATCGCGATCTTGCCGTTGCGCATGACATTGGTGAAATCCGACAGCGCGTTGCGCCGCACGTCGCCTGCGGTGGTGGCAAAGACGATCTGCAGATCGCCCCAGTCTTCCTCGTCGCGGTCCACGGGCATGATGGCGGCGATGGACACGCCAGTTGGGATCGGCAGGATATTCACAATCGCCTTGCCCTTGGCGGTCCGCCCGCCTTGCGGCAGGCGCCATGTTTTCAGCTTATAAGCCATGCCGTCCGTGGTGAAGAACAGCAGCTGGGTGTGGGTGTTGGCCACGAAAAGCGTGGTGACGACGTCATCTTCCTTGGTGGCCATACCCGACAGGCCCTTGCCGCCGCGACGCTGGGCGCGGAAATCGGCCAGAGGGGTGCGTTTGATCCAGCCCGATTGCGTGATGGTGACGACGACGTCCTCTTTCTCGATCAGGTCTTCGTCTTCCATGTCGCCGGACCAATCCACGATCTCGGAGCGGCGTGGGACGGCGAACATCTCCCGCACTTCCTTCAGTTCGCTGGAGATGATCTCCATGATCCGGTCGCGCGAACGCAGAATATCGAGATATTCCTGTATCTTACCGGCCAAAGCTTCCAGCTCGTCAGTGACCTCCTTGACGCCGATCTGGGTCAGACGTTGCAGGCGCAAATCCAGAATGGCGCGGGCCTGAATCTCAGAGAGGTTATAGGTGCCGTCCTCGTTGACGGTATGGGTCGGGTCATCAATCAGCTTAATGTATTGCACGATCTCGGCGGCCGGCCAGGCGCGGGTCATCAGGCGGGAACGTGCCTCAGCGGCATCAGCGGAGGAGCGGATCGTGGCCACGACCTCGTCAATATTGGTGACGGCGACGGCGAGACCGCACAGGATGTGCGAGCGTTCACGCGCCTTGCGCAGCTCATATGCTGTGCGCCGTGCGACGACCTCCTCCCGGAAAGAGATGAAATTGGTGAGGAACGAGCGCAGCGTCAGCTGCTCAGGCTTGCCACCATTGAGCGCCAGCATGTTGCAGGAGAAATAGGTCTGCATCGGGGTGAAGCGGAAGAGCTGGTTCAACACAACTTCGGCTGTGGCGTCGCGTTTCAGCTCGATCACCACGCGGACGCCGACGCGGTCGGATTCGTCTTGGACGTGGCTGATGCCTTCGATTTTCTTGTCGCGCGCGGCCTCCGCGATGCGTTCGATCATCGTGGCCTTGTTCACCTGATAGGGGATCTCGTCGATGACGATGGCCCAGCGGTCTTTGCGAATTTCCTCGATATGCGTTTTACACCGGACGATAATCGAGCCGCGCGACTCCGTGTACGCTTTACGCGCCCCGGCGCGGCCCAAAATAATGCCGCCTGTCGGAAAATCAGGGGCGGGCACATATTCGATCAGGTCTTCGGAACTAAGATCCGGGCTTTCGATCAAGGCGAGCGTGGCGTCAACAACCTCGCCCAAATTATGGGGCGGGATGTTCGTGGCCATGCCCACGGCGATCCCTGCCGCACCATTGACCAGCATGTTTGGGAAGCGGGCCGGGATAACCGTCGGCTCGCGGTCCTTGCCGTCGTAATTGTCTTGAAAATCGACCGTGTCTTTTTCGATATCAGCCAGCAATGACGCGGCAGGCTTGTCCATGCGCACTTCGGTGTAGCGCATCGCGGCGGGGTTATCGCCGTCCATTGAACCAAAGTTGCCCTGACCGTCCAAGAGCGGTAGCGACATGGAGAAATCTTGCGCCATCCGCACCAGCGCGTCATAGATCGCGCTGTCGCCATGCGGGTGGTATTTGCCCATCACGTCGCCGACGGCGCGGGCGGATTTGCGGTAGGATTTATCGTGTGTGTTGCCTGCCTCATGCATCGCGAAAAGGATACGTCTGTGGACGGGTTTCAGCCCGTCCCGCAGGTCAGGAATGGCGCGCGAAATGATCACCGACATGGCGTAGTCGAGGAAGGAGGTCTTCATCTCATGCGTGATGGAGACCTGCGGCCCGTCATGAACCATCCGCTCAGGCGGCATTTCGTCTTCGTTTTCAGGGGTTTCCGGCGTGTCGTTCACGTTGAGTCCGTTCTTGTTCTTTTGCCGTGCCTTAGTTGTCTCTACCTATAGCGCATACAGCATATAGGGGCAATGGGGACGGGTGGTGTTCTGGCTCGGAGAGGCGCTTAGCCAATGCGGCGGCGCGAAAGCGCGGCACCCAGCCAACACGCGGCCAGCGCCAGCGAGAAAATGGCGTTCCACCCAGCCATCGAGATGTCGAAAAGCTGCCATGTGATTTCGTCGCAGCGCACGACAGGGGCGGCAAGGATTTGCGCGAGCAGCTCGTCGACGCTGAGCCCACCAACGCCGCCCGTTGAGCAGCTGGAGGGACCTTCCCACCACCCTTTCTCGACGCCCGCGTGATAGAGCCCAATTGCTGCGGTGGTTAGCGTGGCGGCGGCCCCGGCCCATAGGAAGGGGCGTTTGTGCAGCCAGATATAGCCAAAGCCGCAGGCCACAGCGACGACATGCGGCCAGCGCTGCCAAAGGCACAGTTTGCAAGGAGGGTAGCCGAGCGCCTGAAAGATGAAGGCTCCGCACAACAACAGAGCCGAGCACGCGGCGGCAGCTGAAGCTATGCGGGTGCGGGTCATAGGAACTTTACAGCGTAAAACCCACCAATTATCAAGACCACAAGCACGGTGAAGACCAGCCCCAACCGCTTTTCGATAAACTCCTGAATGGGCGCGCCATACTTCCACAGCAGCCCGGCGATGATGAAGAAACGCAGCCCGCGCGCGATGATCGACGTCACCACAAATGTGGCCAGCGGCATGCCGGTCCAGCCGGACATGATGGTGATGACCTTATAAGGGAAGGGTGTGATGCCCGCCACAAGGACGGCCCAGAAGCCCAGATCATTGAAGCGGACATTGAACTCGGCAATGCGGTCGCCTTTGCCAAGCGCCTCAAGGATGGGTTGCCCCAGCCAGTCAAAGGCCAGCGCGCCGATGGCGTAGCCCAAGAGGCCCCCCAGCACCGAGGCCGTCAGGCAGACACCCGCGATCAGAAAGGCCCGGTTGGGCCGCGCGATGATCATCGGGATCATCAGCAAATCAGGCGGAATCGGAAAGACCGAGCTTTCGATGAAGGAAATGAACGCCAGCGCCCACAGCGCGTTTGGGTGGGCGGAGAGCGACATTGTCCAACTATAGAGACGCTTTATCATCTGAGAGGCCTGTTTCCACTTTCTAACAATTCCACACGTGGCTAGTCTGGCCCCGTCAAGACATGGGAGTGGTATATGCAGTGGCGGGGTAGGCGGACAAGTCGGAATGTTGAGGACCGCAGGGGCAAACGCTCTGTGGGCAAGGCCGGGGGCGTCGGCGGGCTCGGCTTGGTGGCCGTGCTGGTAATCGGCTATTTCCTTGGGATCGACGTCTCCCCGCTGTTACAAGGCGGAGGCGGCCCCTCGCAGCAAACCGTCAGCCAGGAGATCACGCCGCAGGATCAGGCCGCCGGAGAATTCGTCTCCGTGGTGCTGGCCGACACCGAAGAGGTCTGGGCGGAGATCTTCCGCGATCAAGTGGGCGAGGCCTACAACCCGGCCACGCTTGTGCTGTTCAAGGGCGCCACGCAAAGCCCATGCGGCGGGGCCAATGGCGCCTCGGGGCCGTTTTACTGCCCGGCGGATAAGAAAGCCTATCTCGACACCGACTTCTTTGTGACGCTTGAGCGGCGTATGGGCGCGGGCGGCGATTTTGCCGCCGCCTATGTGGTCGCCCATGAGATCGCGCATCACGTACAAAACGAGCTGGGCATACTGGGCCAGGCCAACCAGATCCGGCGCACCAGCTCGCAAGAGCAATCGAACGCCATCTCGGTGCGTATTGAATTGCAGGCGGATTGCTTCTCTGGCATCTGGGCGCGCTACGCGCAGGCGCGGTTCAATTCGCTGGAAACGGGCGACCTGCAAGAGGCCGTGAACGCGGCCAAGCAAATCGGGGATGATACGTTGCAACGCAATGCGGGCCGTCGCCCGAACCCGCACACGTTCACGCATGGCACGTCAGAGCAGCGGCAACGCTGGTTTGCGCGGGGCTATGAGAACCCGACCATTCAAAGCTGCGATACGTTTAGCGCGCGCCAGCTTTGAGTGAAACGGGCTTTGACCAAGTGAATGCCTGACCACAACCGCCTTGCGTGATGCAGGGCGGTTTGGTGCTCGGCTAAACGCAGGCCCATGGCTGGCAGGCAGCCTGATTGTTCGTTGAAAATGGTACCCGAGGCCGGACTTGAACCGGCACGCCTTGCGGCAGCAGATTTTGAATCTGCCATGTCTACCATTCCATCACTCGGGCGACGCTGCTCTTTTACGCCATGAGAAAACACGCACAACCCCTTGGATGCTGCAAAATGGCGCGATCGGCGTTTTCGTCGGTGCAAGCGCTTCGGACCAAAGGCGGAGCGGTAGGGGTTAGGTCTTTTTTGGGGCAGAGTTTCGCAAATGGCGACAATTACAGGGGTTTTCAAATAATTGACGCCAGATTGGCGTCGAATAAGGGAATCACACGGAGGAATCACATACCCTCTGAGAGGTCCGATTCCTCGGTTTATTCACCTGTCTGGCAACAATAAGAGAGCCGTTTTGAGATTGTTGCGATCTATGAAAATGGGCCACAAATTTTTTTGACGGCTGATTTTTGCCGATCATTTCGCCTTGGTGGATCTCCGCCTCACGGGTCTGTGACGGGCCCGTTTAAGGCAGCACCCACACGCCGCACTGAAAACAATCGAGAAAAAATCGTCTAAAATTTTAAGTTTAGCGCCTGTCGTTGTGAAACAATTGGCTTCGGCACAAAGCCGGGCGTCGGGGCGTATCTGCGAAAACCCGGCTGGTTAAGGCTGTGACATTTGGTTCAGTCGCGGACCTCAATTGCGGCAATTTTAGGTCATCCAAACACCTTTCGGCCATTTTTTGCTTTGTTTGGCTCCGGCCATTCGGTAGCCAAGTATCACACCTGCTGAAGGTGAGAACTTGAGGCCACGGGGGCGGCCGCACAAAAACGCATCTGAGGGGATGTGGGAAGATTTGTGTGTATGACCGTCCGTGGATCTGGCTTTGTCGGTCCGTGTTTTTCGGACGAGCAGCCCACATATTGGCCGGACCGTACCGGCATCCCACCTCACTTTACCGCGTCTTTGAGCGTCCGCTGCATTGGTTTGAGTTCAAACCTCTTCAGGTACGTAAACGAGTGAGGACCACGCCAATGTCTAGTGTTGTAATCAGTGTTGTGTTGGATGCCCTGTTGTTTGGGGCTTTGTTGAGCGTTGGCCTCACTTGTTTGAACCTGTACCGTAACGAGTTTTTTTCTACCTCACCTGCCAAGGCGCGTGAGTCAGAGAGTAAGTAAAGAAGATGACCAATTTCACCCATATCAACATGATCTATCTCGGGACATTCGACAGTACGGATGTCACCGAGACCGATTTTAATGCGGAACGGGCCGACCTGTTGTCGGGCCAACGTATTGAAGCGTCGGGGCTGCAAGTTGTGGCCGTGACCACCCGGGATGCCGGGCGTGACGGGGCGATTGCGGATGATGACCGGGCCGGCACCTATGACCGGTTCAGCTACGAGCTGAACGGCCAAGCGGTAACGGCCACCAGTGACGCGGCGATGCGTTTTATCGCCCGCGTTACGCTCAGCGATGGAACCTCCATGGAGGTAGAAGCGCTGGTGGTTCAGGCCACCAACGGGGATGTGTTTGTCTCCGACCTGTTGAACGGCGGCACGCTTGACGATCTTGAGATCTCCGCCATTGAGCTGATCACACCCACGGGGACGCAGTTCAGCGGTTGGTTCGCCAATCAAAGCGTGGACGGCTCAACGATTGTGCCACTTCAAACAGGCGACGGGATCGTGGAAGGCAGCAACGCGTCCGAGGTGATCGACGCAGGTTTTCTGGGCGACCCCGAAGGCGATTTGATCGACGCCGATGACCAGATACTGCCCGGTGCGGGCACGGATGACGATAGCGTCGACGCTTTGGGCGGGGATGATATCATCCGCGCGGGTGCTGGCAATGACACGCTCTTTGCGGGCTCTGGCAATGACCTTGTAGAGGGCGGCAGCGGCGATGATGTGCTTTATGGCGACAGCAATCTGCCAAGCGGCGCGCGCGAAAGCCTGAACTGGTCCGACAATGCCGATCAGATTGGCGCGGGCTTCACGCAAAACACCGGCAGCGTCGAGGTCTCCTTCGAGACGCTGGGCCAAGATACTGGCGTCGTCACCGCGTTTGAGGCCGATGCACAGAACATTTCCGACATTGATGCGGGCGATGAGGCGGTCAGCGCCAACAGCTCGCTCTATTCTGTTACCAATGGCGACAGCAATGACGCCTCCTATGCAATTCGCTTCTCGCAAGCGGTTCAGGACGTCTCCTTCCGCATCAACGATATTGACGGCGACGGCGTGGTGACGATCCGGGCTTTTGACGCGGAAGGCGCGGCAATCGAGGTCACGCTCAGCGCGGGCAATTCCATTCTGCTCAGCGATGAAGACAGCGTGCCGGGCGAGGACACCGCCGACAGCGAGGGCGGCTACGCGCCCGATACGGCTGAGGATTATTCGCTGCTGGTCAGCATTATAGGTCCGGTGGGCCGCATTGAGCTGATCCACAGCCAGGACGGGCCCAATAATAGTGGGATCAACGTCACCGATGTGTTCTTCACGGCCCCGAACGGGGCAGATACCGGCGCGGATGGTGATGACCGTCTGCTCGGCGGCGCAGGTGATGATGTTCTGTTCGGCGAGGGTGGCGACGACATCCTGATCGGCGGGCAGGGCGCAGACACCCAAAGCGGCGGCGCGGGTGCTGACACGTTCATCGTGGCCTCGGCCGCAGATGGCAATGGAGACCGCATCGACGGCGGCTCTTCCGGAGATGACCAAGATACGCTGGACCTGACCGGCAGCGGAGCGTTCCGCATTGTAAACCAAGTAACGGATGCCGACGGCAATTCGACCTCAGGAACGGTCGAATTTCTGGACGCCTCCACGAGTGACGTAATCAGTACCCTGGACTACACGGAGATAGAAAACATCGTGCCCTGCTTTACCCCTGGAACATCTATCGCAACGCCTCGCGGCGAAATGCTGGTCGAAGACCTGCAAGAGGGTGACAAGATCATAACACGCGACAATGGCATCCAAGAGATCCGCTGGATCGGCGCAAAACGCATGGAGGGCCGCACGTTGCAGGCCAACCCACATTTGCAGCCCGTCCTGATCCAACGCGGCGCGCTGGGCCACGGCCTGCCGGAGCGCGACATGCTGGTCAGCCCGAACCACCGGATGCTGGTCAATTCCGACCGCGTGGCGCTGTATTTCGAGCAAAACGAAGTGCTGGTCTCGGCCAAACATCTGGTGAACCCGTCTGAGGGCATCCAGAACATCAACTCGATGGGCACGACCTATATTCACTTCATGTTCGACAGCCACGAGGTGGTTCTGTCCAACGGCGCGTGGTCCGAAAGCTTCCAACCCGGCGATTATTCGTTGAAGGGCATCGGCAACGCGCAGCGCAACGAGATCTTTGAGCTTTTCCCCGAGCTGCAAGGCAAGAAGGGCCGCGAAGCCTATTCGGCGGCCCGCCTGACGCTGAAGAAACGCGAAGCGCGGATGTTGTTTAGATAATGCAGCTTTGATTTGGGCGTCCGGGGTAAAGGGCCGTCCAGATCAGACAATTTAAAGCCGTCCCTTCGGGGGCGGCTTTTTAGCTCTGGCGTTTGTGCCAAAGGGCCCAGGCCTCCGGCGTGTCCAGATCGAATGTCGCGCGGTCACCTTTGAGTGGGTGAAGGATGACATTGGTGGCGGTCTTGAGGACGGCGCGGCCGGACTGATCGCCCTCAAGGCGCAGCAGCTTCTTGAAATAAGACCGTGGGAAAATCACCGGGCTACCGGGCGTCTCACCAGCGGCTGCGCGAAGGATATGGCGTGGGTGTTTTATAAACGCAGCACAGAGCGCGTCGATATCCGTGACCTCAATATCCGGCATGTCAGCGGGCATGATCAACGCGGCGTCACAGTCAGGTGGCACAGCCCTGATCCCAGCTTTGACCGAAGAGGCCATGCCGCTGGCGGCATCGGGGTTCAGGACGGTTTGAACATCGAGCCACGCAAGCGCCTCCTGGCGCGCGGGTGCCTCTGTGGGCAGGACGACGAACAGATCGCTCAACCGGGTTTGCGTCAGCATCACCGCGCGGTCGCGTAGCATTGGTTGGCCGCGCAAGGGTTCGGTCAGCTTGTCCACCCCGCGCATCCGCGTGCTGGCACCCGCAGCCAGCAATATGGCGGAGAGTCTCAATGGATGGAGGATTTGGAGAACAGGTGAATGATCACAATGCCGCCTATGATCATTGTCAGACCGATAAAGGCGGGCATGTCCAGCTTCTGGCCGAAATAGAAGAACCCGATGCCGGCGATCAACACGATGCCCAGCCCCGACCAGATCGCATACATGATCCCCACGGGCATGTATTTCAGCGTCAGCGCCAGCAGGTAGAACGAGATCGCGTAAGACCCTACCACCAACAGCGACGGCCAAAGCCGGGTGAACTGCTGGCTGGCCTGCAACGCCGAGGTGCCGATGGTTTCGGCCAGCACGGCGAGAAACAGGTAAATGTAGTGGATGGGCATTCTACATCGCCTTGTTCAGGTTCTCGTTGATCTTTTCAAGGAAGCCTTCGGTGGTCAGCCATGCCTGATCGGGCCCGACCAGCAGCGCGAGGTCTTTGGTCATGAAGCCGCTTTCCACCGTGTCGACCACGACCTTCTCAAGGGTGTTCGCAAATTTAGCCAGTTGCGCGTTGTCGTCGAGCTTGGCGCGGTGCTTCATTGCACCCGTCCATGCGTAGATGGAAGCGATGGAGTTCGTGGACGTCGCCTCGCCATTCTGGTGCTGGCGGTAGTGGCGCGTCACAGTGCCGTGGGCGGCCTCGGCCTCCACGATCTTGCCGTCCGGCGTCATCAGCTGGGAGGTCATTAGCCCCAGCGAGCCAAAGCCCTGCGCCACCGTGTCAGATTGCACGTCACCATCATAATTTTTGCAAGCCCAGACAAACTTGCCAGACCATTTCATGGCGGAGGCCACCATGTCGTCGATCAGACGGTGCTCGTACCAGATCTCGGCTTTCTCGAACTGGTCCTTGAATTCGGCGTCAAAGATTTCCTGAAACAGGTCTTTGAACCGCCCGTCATAGGCTTTCAGGATGGTGTTTTTGGTCGACAGGTAAACCGGCCAGCCAAGGTTCAACCCGTAATTGAACGACGCGCGGGCGAAGTCGCGGATCGAGTCGTCGAGGTTATACATGCCCATCGCGACACCGGCGGCGGGGGAATTGAACACCTCGCGCTCGATGACCTCGCCGTCTTCCCCCACGAATTTCATAGAAAGCGTGCCGGGGCCGGGCATCAGGAAATCGGTGGCCTTATACTGATCCCCAAACGCATGACGCCCTATGACAATCGGGTCGGTCCAGCCGGGCACGAGGCGGGGCACGTTCTTGCAGATGATCGGCGCGCGGAAGACCACGCCGCCAAGGATATTGCGGATCGTGCCGTTGGGGGAGCGCCACATCTCCTTGAGGCCGAACTCTTCTACGCGGGCCTCATCAGGTGTGATCGTCGCGCATTTCACGCCGACGCCGATCTCCTTGATCTTTTCGGCCGCGTCGATGGTGATCTGGTCGTTGGTTTCGTCACGGACCTCCATGCCAAGGTCGTAATAGAGCAGGTCAAGATCGAGATAGGGCAGCACCAGTTTTTGCTTGATGAAGTCCCACATGATGCGGGTCATCTCGTCACCGTCCAGTTCGACGATGGGGTTTTCTACCTTGATCTTGGACATGATGTCTCCGGTGTTTGGTCTGTTGGCTAATGGAGTATTACGGCAGCGCGAACCACGCGTCTATCCGCGCTTTCAGATGCGCCCAAAGCGCAGGCGCGCCTTTGCGCACTTTTGAGCCCACGCGGGCCTCCAGCTGCTCTGGCGTTACGTTATATTCGGTCCAAGTGCCGCCGCCGCTTTCGAGATTGGCAATGACCGGCTGCACCCGGTCCACGGATTTGGCGAAGATCGCGTCGTCAGTTTCAGCCGCCTCGAACTCGTCCCAGAGCGCGCGGAATTCCCGTGCCTGATTATCGGGCAAGAGGCCAAAGATACGATCCGCCGCCGCTTGCTCGATCTGCTCTTGGGCGGAGGTGTCGTGATCGCCGTGAATAGGGTGGTCGCCCGCGTCGATCTCCACCAGGTCGTGGATCAGCAGCATCTTGATGACGCGGTCAATCTGGACCGGTCGGTTGGCATGCTCGGCTAGGATCATCGCATAAAGCGCGATATGCCAGGAATGCTCGCCGGAGTTTTCGCACCGTGATGCGTCGAGCAGCGTAGTTGCGCGCAGAACGGATTTAAGCCTGTCGGCCTCATTCAAAAAAGCCATTTGCGCGGAAAGGCGGTCCGCCGTGTTCATGCCAGATCGCGGTAGGCGCGATTACCGTACAAGAGCGGCGAGCCTTCTGCGTGGCGCACGGCGCGCACGGCACCAATCATGACGTGATGTGTGCCGATCCGCTCATGGCTTTGCAGGCTGCAATCGAAAGACGACAGCGCGGTGGCCAGTGACGGGGCCCCAGTGACCAATGTGGTGAACGCGCCTGCCTGAAACTTGTCGCTCCCTTCCGCCGCCGTGCGGCTGGCGAAGACGTTGGCGATGTCTTGTTGTTGGCTTTGCAGCGCGTTGACGCAGAAACAGCCGTTTTCCAGAATCGCCGCCGTCGCGCGCGCCTCGTGATGCAGGCAGACCAGCAGGGTCGGGGCCTCGCCATCGGCAGACACGCTGGACATAGCCGACACGGTCGCGCCCGCACTGCCCGCAGGCCCATCGGTTGTCACGATGGTGACCGTGGAGACCACGGTGCTCATCGCATCAATAAAATCACGTTTCAGATCGCTAACAGACATGTCTTGTTACATGCCCGTACAGACCTCACAGCGCAAGCCTTGCATTGCACGATCGGCTGCGAGAGTGTGCCTTATGACACCAGACCTGAAAAACGACATTGCCGCTTTGGATCAAGCACATGCGCTGCATCCTTGGACCCATTTCGACAGCTTCAAGGCGGATGCCCCGCTGGTCATCGAACGCGGGGAAGGGTGCTACCTGTGGGACCGTGACGGGCGCAAATATCTTGATGCTGTGGGCGGGCTGTGGTGCACCAATATCGGGCTGGGGCGGCGCGAAATGGCGCTGGCGATTGCGGAGCAGGCCGAAAAGCTGGCTTTCTCGAATACCTTTGTAGACATGACGCATGGGCCGCAAGCGCTGCTCGCCGCCAAGCTGGCCGAAATTGCGCCGGGTGACCTGAACCACGTGCATTTCACCACCGGCGGCTCAACGGCCATCGACAGCGCTTACCGGATGGCAATTTATTACCATCGGTGCCGGGGCGAAGACGGCCGCACCCATGTGATTGCCCGCGACGACAGCTACCACGGCGCGACCTTCGCCAGCATCTCCATTGGCAAGCGGTCGGGCGACAAGGTGCCGGAGTTTCATTATCTGAGCGAGGGCATTCACCATGTGAGCACGCCCAACACCTACCGGATGCCGGACGGTATGGACGAGGCCGCGTTCTGCGCGCATCTGGTGGCGGAGTTTGAGGCCAAGATTGCGCAGATCGGGGCCGAGAAAGTCGCGGCCTTCTTTGCGGAGCCCATCCAGGCCTCTGGCGGGGTGATCATGCCGCCCAAAGGCTATCTGCACGCGATGTGGCAGGTCTGCCAGAAACACGGGATTCTGTTCATTGCGGATGAGGTCGTGACGGCGTTCGGGCGGCTGGGGCATTGGTTTGCGTCGAAGGACGTGTTCGACGTGCAGCCCGATATCATCTGCTGCGCAAAAGGGTTGAGCTCCGGCTACCAACCTATTGGCGCTGTGGTCTTTTCTGAAAAAATATGGGAGGCAATGCAGGGCGACAGATGGTATGCTTCCGGCTTCACATATTCGGGTCACCCCGTCGCCTGCGCCGCCGCCTTGAAGAATATTGAGATTATCGAGCGTGAGGGCCTTTTGGGCCATGCCCAGCAAATGGGCGCTTACTTTCATCAACAATTGGCCGCGCTGTCTGACCTGCCACTGGTGGGCAGCGTGCGCGGGCAAGGGCTGATCGGTTGCGTGGAGAACGTGGCCGATAAGGCCGCGAAAACGCTGCTGCCGGGTGAGGTCGATGTCGGCAAGCGGATCTCCAATGCCTGCGAGGTGATGGGGCTGATGGTGCGCCCGATTGGGCATCTGAACGTGATGTCGCCGCCGCTGGTGATCACACGGGACGAAGTGGATTTCGTGACGCAAACGCTTGGCAAGGCGATCCGCGATGTGGCAGACGCGCTGGTACGGGACGGGATAAAGGTGGACTGAGGCATGGCGCTGAAAGATGTGGCAACGAATGTGGATGATGCGTTCACCCGTGACGGCTATCGCGGGATGGCCTTCGAGAACGCTTTCAGCGGCGCGCTGTCTTTTATGCGTCGTCGTTACAGCAAGGACCTGACCGGCGTTGATCTGGCTGTCACGGGCGTGCCGTTTGACCAAGCGGTGACGCACAGGCCCGGCACGCGGTTTGGGCCGCGCGCTATCAGGGAGGCCTCCACCCTGCAGCCGATGGATCCGCCCTATGGGTGGGATCTGAACCCACTGACTGATATGAGCGTCGCAGACTATGGCGATTTAGCGTTTGATTACGCAGATATACCCGCTTTTCCTCAAGCATTAACGGACTACATTGCGGGCATTCTGGACGCAGGCGCAGGCTCACTTTGCCTTGGCGGGGATCACTATATCAGCTTCCCGATCCTGCGCGCCTATGTGGCCAAGTTCGGCCCGCTCAGCCTGTTGCAGTTTGATGCTCATTCCGACACATGGCCCGATGATGACATGGCCCGCGTCGATCACGGCACGATGTTCTACAAAGCCGTCAAAGAAGGGCTGATTGACCCCGCGCGCTCCGTGCAGGTGGGCATTCGGACGCATTGCGATGACTATATGGGCGTCAACGTCATCGACGCACCCGAGGTGCACGCCACCGGGATGGAGGCCGTCACCAAGAAGATCAAAAGCATCATCGGCGATCATCAGACCTACCTGACTTTTGATATTGATTGCCTTGATCCGGCCTTTGCGCCGGGCACCGGGACGCCTGTGTCGGGCGGGCTGAGCTCTGCTCAGGCGCTGGGCATTCTGCGGGGGCTGAAAGGCATCAATATGGTGGGCGGCGACGTCGTCGAGGTCTCCCCGCCCTATGACACGACCGGGGCCACGGCGATTGCGGGCGCGCATGTTGCGATGGAGCTGATGTGTCTTTACTGCGCCAACCTGTTGTCACGTAAATGACATCTCAACCTGCGACCCCTTACGCTACAAATTAGAAGACCCGAACGCGGAGGCACCCACATTATGGGGCATGTTAGCAAGCAGATCACCTACGCGCATTCCGCGCAAACCAAGGCAGGGCGCGCGGTGATCAGGACTTTGGAGAATGCGACGGGTCGGTTAGGCCTCATCAAACGCGCGCGCGGCTATGAGGACGAACTCGCGATCGGTGCCAATTTCTGGGAGGTCATGGCGGAGCGTTACGGGCTCACCCTGGATATTGTCGGCGGCAGCTTGAAGAACATCCCCAAGACCGGTCCGCTGCTGACGGTGGCAAACCACCCTTACGGCATTCTTGACGGGCTGATGATGGGCCATATCCTCAGCCAGACGCGCGGCGATTTCCGTATCCTCGCCAATGATGTGTTCGACCGCGCTGAGGAGCTGCGTCGCGTGATCCTGCCTATTTCGTTTGATGAGACGCGGGAAGGCATGGCGGTGAACCTGAAAACCCGCAAAACCGCGCTGGACTACATGCAACAAGGCGGCGCCATCGGCATTTTTCCGGGCGGCACTGTGTCTACGGCGGCCAAGCCCTTTGGCGCGGTCTATGATCCGGTTTGGCGGAACTTCACAGCCAAGCTGGTGGCCAAATCTGACGCGGCGGTGGTGCCGATTTACTTCGACGGGCGCAACTCCCGGCTGTTCCAACTGGCCAGCCATGCCCATCCGACCCTGCGACTCGCGCTTCTGATCAACGAGTTCAAGCGCCATGTCGACAAGCCCGTGCGCGTGGTCATTGGAGAGCCCATCGCGCAGACGGAGTTGGACAAATACCGCCACAGCCCGAAAGCAATGATGGATTTTCTGCGGCGGGCAACGTATGAGCTGTCCTCAATCGGCGGGCCCGTGGTTCCGTTTGGATATGAGTTTGAGGCCAAGCACAAAAGGGCGGCACATGGCGGTCGGGATCTTTGACAGCGGATTGGGCGGGCTGACCGTCTATGACCAGATCGCGGCGGATATGCCCGACCTGTCGGTGTGCTATTTCGCCGACAGCGCGCACACGCCCTACGGCACCCGCACGCCAGACGACATCTACGCGCTGACCTGCAAGGCAACACAAGCGATGTTTGATGAGGGCTGCAATCTGGTGATTTTGGCCTGCAACACCGCCTCCGCGGCGGCGCTGCGGCGGATGCAGGAAAACTGGGTGCCGCGTGACAAACGCGTGCTGGGTGTCTTTGTGCCGATGATCGAGGCTTTGACCGAACGCAACTGGGGCGACAACTCCCCGCCGCGCGAGGTTGGAGTGAAACATGTGGCGCTGTTTGCCACACCTGCGACGGTCTCCAGCCGTGCCTTCCAGCGTGAATTAGCGTTTAGAGCCATAGGGGTAGACGTCGAAGCTCAGCCATGTGGCGGGCTGGTAGACGCGCTTGAAGACGGCGATGAAATGCTGGCCGAAGCGCTGGTGCGCAGCCATGTGGACGCGTTGAAACGGCGTATGCCGCACCCGCAAGCGGCCATTCTGGGCTGCACGCATTACCCATTGATGCAGCAAGCATTCCAGGACGCGCTTGGCCCCGATGTGACGGTCTATAGCCAAGCGTCGCTGGTATCGGACAGTCTGGCCGATTACCTCAAACGCCACCCCGATATGCTGGGGGACGGCAAAGAAACACGGTTTCTGACCACCGGAGATCCGCGCATTGTCTCGGACCGGGCCACGCAGTTCTTGCGACGAAAGACCACATTCGAGGCGGCCTGATGGACGCCCGCCTGTCTTTCTTCTAAACCACATTCAAATCGCTTCACGGAGTCTCTCATGACCCATAAAATCGCCATTCTTGGTGCGTCCGGTTACACGGGCGCAGAGCTGGTCCGGCTGATCGCCACCCACCCTGACATGACCATCGCGGCCCTGTCCGCCGACCGCAAAGCGGGCATGGACATGGCGCAGGTATTTCCGCATCTGCGCCACCTGACGCTGCCGCAACTGGTCAAGATTGATCAGATTGATTTCTCGCAGATCGACCTGTGCTTTTGCGCCTTGCCGCATAAGACGTCGCAGGATGTGATCTCCGGGCTGCCCAAGACGTTGAAAATCGTCGATCTGTCAGCGGATTTCCGGCTGCGGGACCCCGCCGAGTACGAGGCATGGTACGGCAATCCGCATAGCGCTTTGGAGCAGCAGGCGGAGGCCGTCTATGGCCTGACCGAATTCTACCGCGACCAGATCAAAACGGCGCGGCTGGTGGCGGGTACGGGCTGCAACGCAGCCACGGGCCAATATGCGCTGCGGCCGTTGATCGAGGCCGGGTTGATTGATCTAGACGAGATCATCATCGACCTGAAAACTGGCGTTTCTGGCGCGGGGCGGTCCTCGAGGGAAGGCCTGCTGCATGCGGAGCTGAGCGAAGGTGCGCACCCTTACGGCATTGGCGGCACGCACCGGCATCTGGCGGAGTTTGATCAGGAATTCAGCGCTATTGCCGGGCGGCCCGTAAAGGTGCAATTCACCCCGCATCTGCTGCCCGCCAATCGCGGCATCGTGGCGACGGTCTATGTCAAAGGCGACGCGCAGGCCATTCATGACGCTTTCGCCAAGGCCTATGCGCAGGAGCCGTTCGTTGAGCTGCTGCCGATAGGGCAAGCGCCCTCCACCCGTCATATCAGGGGCTCGAATTTCGTGCATCTGGGCGTCACCGGGGACCGGATCGAGGGCCGCACAATTATCGTTTGCGCGCTGGACAACCTCACGAAGGGGTCATCGGGCCAAGCGTTGCAAAATGCCAATCTGATGTTAGATCTAGAAGAGACGGCTGGCTTGATGCTGGCCCCGGTCTTTCCTTAAGGAGCACTCATGCGCGGGCTCAAGAAAAAGAGACGTATCCAGATCATTGCCGTGGCCTCGGTGGCATTGCTGGTGGCCACGGGGCTCATTGGATACGCGCTGCGCGACGGGATCAATTATTTCTACTCGCCGACGCAAGTGGCCGAAGACCCGCCTGATGCAGCCGAAACCTTCCGCATTGGTGGGCTGGTTGTTGAAGAGAGCATCGTCAACGGTGAGGGCTTCGCGTTTACCTTCAAGGTCACAGATGGCAATGCCGAAATCCCAGTGGCCTATATCGGCGACGAGCCGCGACCTGACCTGTTTGAGGAAGGCCAAGGCACGGTGGCGACTGGAAATTACGTGAACAACGTCTTCCAAGCCCATACAATATTTGCAAAACATGACGAAACCTACATGCCGGTCGAGGTGATCGACGCGCTGAAAGCGCAAGGCGTCTACCAAGAGCCTGACGCCTGATCCAAAGACCTGCGCACGGTCGGGTTTCGACCTGTTAACCAAAGAGATGCAGTTTCTCCGCCGAACCAGCGCGGAGAAACGCCATGCAGACCATCCACGAGATCACCGAAGAGATATTGCTCGCCGAGGGCGGCTACGTGAACGACCCCGACGATCCGGGCGGGGCGACGAACCATGGCGTCACCATCCACACGATGCGCCGTTTGGGGCTTGATCTGGACGGCGACGGGACGGTTACGGCGCGCGACGTCAAGAAACTGACCCGCAAGAAAGCCGGCGAGATTTTCCAGCAGCATTATTTCAGAGGGCCTCGCATCAATGCACTGCCCGAGCCGTTGCAGGCCAGCGTCTATGATATGTATGTCAATGCGGGCTCGAACGCGGTGAAGATCCTGCAAAGCCTGCTGCGCAATATGGGGTTCGACATCGCACGGGACGGGGTGATCGGGCCGCAGACGATCCGCATCTCCTTCGCGGCCTTTGCTGAGGCTGAGGCGTTTCTGGTGGACGCCTACGGCATCGCGCGGCGCAATTACTATTACGCGATTGCTGACCGCCGGGCCGCGTCGCGCAAATATGCGCGCAGGCGGGATGGGGGTAAGGGCGGCTGGATCAAACGGGCGGAGGCGTTCATGGATCCGCAATATCATCTCTCGGACAGTGAACATCGCAAGAGGACGGCCAAATGGGGATAATCGGACGGATACTAGGCGGCGGCGCGCGTGACCTGACCCGTGCGGTGGGCGACGTGGCGGACGGGTTCCGGCCCAATGCAACACGGCGGCTTCAACTGGGTCATGACGCCTATATCGCAGCACTTGGCCAACATGGGACTGAGTTCGAGCATGGCCGCGCGGGCTGGTTTGACAGCGCAATGAATGGCTTCAACCGGTTGCCGCGCCCAATGCTGGCCTTGGGCACTATCGGGCTGTTCGTCTATGCGATGACCGACCCGGCGGGGTTTGCGCCGCGTATGCAGGGATTGGCCTTGGTGCCGGACCCGCTCTGGTGGCTTCTGGGCGCGATTGTCAGCTTCTATTTCGGCGCGCGGGAGCTGCATTATGCGCGTCACCGCAAGCCGCGTGTGGAAACAAGACCACGCACGAAAGCCGCGCCGGAGGAGGGGGCAGACAACCCCGCACTCGCAGCGTGGCGGGCAAGCCGGGGCGGCTAATTTGCCAAGTGACGGCAGGTTTCGCTTTTCTAAGCGCATCGGTCCGTTATCCTTGATCCAAACCAACGGATAAGGGCTGCCCCATGCAATATGACACGATCCGCTACTCGGTGCGCAACAACATTGCGGTGGTCGAGTTCTCGCGCCCTGATGTGATGAATGCGCTCAACACGCAGATGCGCGCGGAGCTTTTGCACGCCACCAAACAGGCCGAAAAGGACGCGCGGGTTCTGGTGATGACGGGCAAAGGACGCGCGTTTTGTTCAGGCCAGGATCTGGGCGACCGCGCGACGGTGGCCAGCACGGATCTGGAGCGGACCTTGCGCGATGAATATGTCCCGATGCTGATGGCAATTTATGACTGCAAGATCCCGACGATCTCGGCTGTGAACGGGCCTGCGGCGGGGGCAGGGGCCAATTTGGCGCTATCGGCGGATGTGGTCATCGCCACTGAAAGTGCGATGTTCCTGCAAGCCTTCACCCGGATCGGGCTGATCCCGGATGCGGGTGGCACGTATTTTCTGCCGCGTCAGGTGGGCCTGCCCAAAGCGATGGGCTCGGCGCTGTTTGCGGAGCCGATTACGGCGCAACAGGCCTCCGATCAGGGCATGATCTGGGAGGCGGTGCCCGATGATAAGTTCGAGGAGGTCTGGAAAGACCGCGCCACGCAATTGGCCAACGGCCCCACAGCGGCCTATCAGCGGGTCAAGCAATCCCTGCGCCAAAGCTATGACAACACGCTGGAAAAGCAGCTGATGCTGGAAGCGAAACTGCAAGGGGAGTTGGGCCGAAGCCATGATTTCCGCGAGGGCGTGTTGGCGTTCCTGGACAAACGCCCGGCGGCGTTTGAAGGGCGGTAGGCCGCAAAGCCCACCGCCGCAGTATTTAGGACATCTCGCCAGATGAGATCTGGTTGGCGAAATGATGGTTGGCATCGCGGTGCTCAGCCTCGTCGGCGCGGATCACGATGACCACCTCGCGCAAGCGCGCGTCATCGGGCAGGTTCCAGTACTCTTTCGCAATGTCGGGTGCGGGCACGTTCTCGATATTGCCGGCGTCGATTTGCTCAAGATATTGCGTGTAGCTGATGACGGCCTCTTCCTCCAGATAACCCACGACCCGGTGCGCCACGCGCGGGAACAGCAGGTAGAGGAAGAAATACGCGTTATAGAAGATCAGCTGCGTTGCCATGATCAAAAACCGCTCGAACCGCGAAGGTTGGGCGATATGGATGAAGGTCATCAGGTGCATGCGCTCATTGTCTGCCTCTTCGATCAGCTCTTTGATCCAGCCTTGGTCATCGCGGATGTGGCGGATGGCCTTGAGGTGCTGCAACAACCCACCCACCATGCCCGGCACGGCGGCCACGGTTTCGAGCACGACGGCCCGGTGTCCGTAGCGGCCTGTGAAAAATTTGTCGGCAAAGATCCGCATGAACTTGACCACCCTCAAGGCGATGCGGTCAGACAGGTCAACAGGCGCGTGATGCACCGTTTGGAATTCGGCTTCAGCGGTCTTGAAGTCGGTGGTGTGTTTCATCAAAGAGGCCCTCCTAAATGCCTCTACGACATAGATAGGAGGGCCTTTTGATCAGACCATAGCCATGGCCTGCGACATTTTCACGTCTCTCAGCGCTTTTCGATATCGACGTAATCGCGCATTGGCTCACCCAAATAAAGCTGGCGCGGGCGGCCGATTTTCATCTTTGGATCGGCGATCATTTCCTTCCACTGCGAGATCCAGCCCACGGTGCGCGACAGCGCAAAGATCGGGGTGAACATCGAGGTCGGGAAGCCCATCGCGTTCAGGATGATGCCGGAATAGAAATCGACATTCGGGAACAGCTTCTTCTCGGCGAAATACGGGTCGGCCAGCGCCTGTTTTTCAAGCTCTTTGGCCACCTGCAGCGTCGGGTTGTTTTCGACGCCCAGCAGATCAAGCACCTCATCGGCCGATTTCTTCATCACCGTCGCGCGCGGGTCAAAGTTCTTGTAGACCCGGTGGCCAAAGCCCATCAAGCGGAACGGGTCGTTCTTGTCTTTCGCCCGCGCGATATATTCAGGGATGCGGTCCACGGTGCCGATCTCTTGCAGCATCTCAAGGCAGGCTTGGTTGGCACCACCATGGGCCGGGCCCCAAAGACACGCGATGCCAGCCGCAATGCAGGCAAACGGGTTGGCGCCCGAAGAGGACGCAAGCCGTACGGTTGAAGTGGACGCGTTTTGCTCGTGATCAGCATGCAGGGTGAAAATCCGGTCCATCGCGCGGCTCAGGATCGGGTTCACCTGATAATCCTCGCAGGGGACAGAGAAACACATCCGCAGGAAGTTCGACGCGTAATCAAGATCGTTGCGCGGATATACGAAAGGCTGCCCGATGGTGAATTTATAGGCCATGGCCGCAATCGTCGGCATCTTGGCGATCATCCGGATGGAGGCCACCTCGCGCTGATGCGCGTCATGGATATCGGTGGAATCGTGGTAGAAGGCGGACATCGCGCCGACCACACCGTTCATGATCGCCATCGGATGCGCGTCCCGGCGGAAGCCGCGGAACAAGAACATCATCTGCTCGTGAATCATGGTGTGATTGGTCACGAGGCTCTCAAATTCCTCCAGTTCGGCGGCCGAGGGCAAATCGCCATAGAGAAGCAGGTAGCAAACTTCGAGGTAGTGGGACTTTTCCGCCAGCTGGTCGATCGGATAGCCACGATGCAACAGCTCGCCCTTGCCGCCGTCAATATAGGTGATCGTGCTGTCGCAGGCGGCCGTCGAGGTGAAGCCGGGGTCAAAGGTGAACACCTTGCCCTGCGCATAAAGCTTGGAGATGTCGATCACGTCAGGGCCCACGGTGGGGGAGTACATCGGCAGCTCAAGCTCCGTATCGCCGAATGTAAGTTTTGCGGTTTTGTCAGCCATGGCGTCACCTTTCTAAGTGCGGACCTGTCTCGGCGCGGTCGCCGCGATCCAGTTGGGGTGGTGCCACAAATGCGCAGTCACCATTTTATCTCTGGAACCTTGAAGCAGGAACCACAGCAGGCATCAGCCCACCGCGTCTTCCAGCCGGGCGAGGGTTTCCTCACGCCCGATCAGCATCATCATATCGAAGACACTGGGGGAGACGGCCCGCCCCGAAAGTGCAGCTCTGAGAGGACCGGCTAATTTGCCGAACCCTATTTCCCGAGATGCTACGAAATCGTTAAGCGCGCCCTCAAGCGGTTCACGAGACCAACTAACAGTTTGCAGCTGCGGCGTCAATTCTTTCAGCATACCACGGGATGCCGTATCAAGTTGTTTTGATGCCTTCTCATCTGGCGTGAACGGGCGCTGTCCCAACACAAAATGGGCCTTATCCAGAAGGGCGCCCAGCGTTTTCGCGTTTCCTTTGAGCACCGGCAGCGCGGCCAGCAGCGCCTCTTGCTGCGCCTGCGAAAGAGCTGCGTGCTCGCTATTGGCGATATAGCTGTTGATATCGGCCATCAACACGGCGTCATCGCTCATCGCGATGTGATGGCCGCAAATGTTTTCCATCTTCTTGAAATCAAGCCGGGCAGGGGCCTTGCCGATGCCGGACAGATCAAACCACTCCAGCGCTTGCGCGTCGGTGAACACCTCGTCATCGCCATGGCTCCAGCCAAGGCGTGCCAGATAGTTGCGCAGCCCGGCAGGCGTGTAGCCCATATTGCGGTACTCTTCGATCCCAAGCGCGCCGTGACGCTTCGACAGCTTCTTGCCATCCGGCCCGTGGATCAGCGGGATATGCGCGAAGGTTGGAAGGTCCCAGGCCATCGCGGTGTAAATCATCGATTGCCGCGCCGCATTGGCCAGATGGTCGTCGCCCCTGACCACATGGGTCACGCCCATATCATGGTCATCGACCACCACCGCCAACATATAGACCGGCGAGCCGTCCGAGCGCAGCAGCACCATGTCGTCAAGCGTGTCGGCCTTCCATGTCACTTCGCCCTGCACCGCGTCCTGAATGGTGATTGAACCCTCTTGCGGGGCCTTGACGCGGAGCACAAAGGGCGCGTCAGGATGCGCGTTCTCGGCCACATCGCGCCAAGGGGAGCGAAACAGCGTGGAGCGCCCGGCCGCCTTGGCCTCTTCGCGAAACGCGGCAATCTCATCTTGGGTGGAAAAGCACTTATAGGCGGTCCCATTTGCCAGCATCTCATGGGCCACCGCCGCGTGGCGCGGGGCACTCTCGAACTGAGACACAGCCTCCCCATCCCAATCCAGCCCCAGCCATGTCAGCCCATCCGTGATCGCCTCCACCGCCTCCGGCGTGTAACGCGCGCGGTCCGTATCCTCGATCCGCAGCAGGAACTTGCCACCTTGCCCACGTGCATAAAGCCAGTTGAACAGCGCCGTGCGCGCCCCGCCGATATGCAGAAAACCGGTGGGCGATGGGGCAAAACGGGTGACGACAGGCGTGCCGGACGGGGACGAGGTCATGGGAAGATTAACCTTATGGAAACCAGAAAACCGCTAGGTCTAGCGAGGTGCGAAAAACTGTTTAGGCCGGTCTGATCATGGAAACAAGTGCGGGGCAGTCTCGACGCGCCGCCGCCCTTGGGGCGGCCTTCCAAAGCCTGGGCCATGGGGCAGTGTTCATCTGGCTGCCCGTGGCGTTTGGCTGCGGCGTCGGGGTCTATTTCGCGTTGCCCTTTGAGCCGGATCCGCGCCACTTTTGGACCCTGATCGGCGGAGCGTTTCTGCTCCCTGTTCTGACCGCGCGGCTCTACGTGCTCTTGCCGATCATCTGGCTCTGCGCGTTGGGCGTCATGGGCTTTGCCACCGCCGGGCTGCACAGCTACGGCGCGGCGGCCCCGGTTCTGCAATTTCGTTACTACGGCCCCATTGAAGGGAGGGTCGTGGGGATCGACCGATCAGGCTCCGACAAGCTGCGCCTGACGCTCGATCAGGTGCGGCTGGACCGGGTGGCCCCGGATCGTCGCCCCTTGCGAGTCCGTGTGTCGCTTCATGGCGAGCAGCCTTTCGCGGACCCAAGGCCCGGGCAAATCCTGATGATGACTGGCCATCTGTCGCCCCCCGCAGGCCCGGTTGAACCCGGCGGCTTCGATTTCCAGCGCCACGCATGGTTCCAGCAATTGGGCGGCGTCGGCTACACCCGCACGCCCGCATTGCTGCAATCCCCCGCAATTCAGGACGGCTGGCGGATCCGCGTGTTCTCCCTGCGGATGGCGCTGTCGCGCGCCATCACGGAGCGGCTTCCGGGTAGGGAAGGTGCCTTCGCCACGGCCATTTTGACGGGGGATCGCTCGCATATCGACCCCGCCGCTCTGGACGCGTTGCGGGCCTCGAACCTCGCGCATTTGCTGGCCATCTCGGGCCTGCATATGGGGCTGCTGACAGGTGTGGTCTTTGCCATGATCCGCATCGGGCTGGCCACCATGCCCAGCGTGGCCATGCGCTTGGACCCAAAGAAAATCGCCGCCTGCGCCGCATTCGTCGCGGCGATCAGCTATTTATTGATCTCAGGCGCAAATGTCGCCACGCAGCGCGCGTTCATTATGGTGGCAGTGATGTTGATCGCCATTTGCCTCGACCGCCGCGCCCTGACCTTGCGCGCCGTCGCGGTCGCGGCGCTGATCGTGCTGGTGGTGAGCCCGGACAGCCTTGCCGGGCCGGGGTTTCAGATGTCCTTTGCCGCGACCACGGCACTGGTGGCGGTATTCGCGGAAATTCGCGACCGCCAGCTTTGGGTCACTTGGCCGAAATGGGCGCGAAACTTTGCCTCGCTGGTGATCTCATCGGCCATTGCGGGGGCTGCGACGGCGCCTTTTGGGGCGTATCACTTCAATCAGATGGCGCAATGGGGGCTGGTGGCCAATCTGGCCTCCGTGCCGATCATGGGCATGGTGGTGATGCCCGGTGCGGTGCTGGCGGCGGTGCTAAGCCCGCTGGGGTTGGAGCAACTGGGGCTTGAAATTTCGCGCCTTGGGATCCGCTGGATTCTCTTTGTCGCGGAAACCGTTGCCAGCTGGGACAGCGCCCTGCGACTGATCCCACAACCCGGCGCTTACGTATTGCCCTTGCTGGGGTTCGGAGGGGCCGCGCTGTGCCTCTCCCGGTCCTACAGTCGCCTGTTAGGGGTGGCAATCTTGGGGGTTGCGATGGGCCTTTGGTCCATGAGCACACGCCCCGCCATGCTGATCTCCGACACTGGCACATTGATCGGCGTGCTGGGCCCGGAGGGGCGGCAGTTGAACAAGCCGAAAGGCGACGGGTTCGTGGCGGGCGCTTGGCTTGAGAACGACGGCGACGCCGCAACGCAGGAAGAGGCCGCAATGCGTGGCGCGTTCACCCGCAACGAGGCAAGGGTATCGCTGGGCGGGCAGGTGGTCCATTACCTGCGCGCCGACGATCTGAGCGCGGTGGAGCTGTCGCGGCTCTGTGCCAACGCGGAGCTGTTGATCCTTCCGTCTACCAAGGACCGGCCCGATTGCGCCGCCCTGACCGAAGCCGATTTGCGGTACGGCGGGTCTGTCTCCGTGCGGCCTTCCGCACATGGGTTACAGCTGCAAACAAGCAGGCAGGTTCGTGGCGACAGGTTATGGGTCCGCTAAACGCAAAAAACCGCCCCTGAGGGCGGCCTTTACAGCGCGGTCAGGCGCTCAATAAGAGCGGATCAGCCCCACGAGACGGCCCTGCACTTTCACCATGTTATCAGGCAGCACGCGCGTCTCGTAATTCACGTTCGCAGGCTCCAGCGCAATCGAAGACCCGTGGCGGCGGAAGCGCTTCAACGTGGCCTCCGCATCCTCGACCAGAGCCACGACGATATCGCCATTCTCAGCGGTGGTCTGTTCACGGATCACCACGACGTCGCCATCATTGATCCCGGCGTCGATCATCGAGTCGCCCTGCACCTCAAGCGCATAGTGATGCCCATTGCCCGACAGCATGGAGCCGGGCACGGCGACCTGGCTCGACACTTCGCTAATGGCCTCGATCGGTGTGCCGGCTGCGATGCGGCCCATAACAGGCAGCTCCATCGCATGGATGTCGGAGACCGGCATGGCGGAGCGGGGCGGGTCCGTGCGGTCGCCCTCAATGACTTTCGGGGTGAACCCGCCATGCTGGGCCATCGGCTTCGCGATCACGCCGCCATCAATGGCGTCGGGCAGTTTGACGATCTCAATGGCCCGCGCGCGATGGGCGAGGCGCTGAATGAAGCCGCGCTCCTCTAAAGCGGTAATCAAACGGTGAATGCCGGATTTGGAGCGCAGATCAAGCGCGTCCTTCATCTCGTCAAAACTGGGGGTCACCCCGTCGCGCTGCACCCGTGTATGGATGAATTTCAAAAGGTCGAGCTGTTTCTGCGTCAGCATCTGTAAGGCTCCCTCTGCTCTCATAGGCCAATTTGTTCACAGATGTTCTAGCCACGTTCCTGTTTTGTGTCAACATGTTCCGTCTTACGTTGCGTGAAGCACGATATAATCCACGCTGTCGCCGACAGCCCGTTCCGGATCATGAGCCGGCCGCACGATCAGCGCGTTGGCCTCCGACAGGACCGTCAGAAGGGAGCTGTCTTGCCTGTCAAAGGCGCTGATATAACCCGTGAGCGGGTCAAACCGCGCCCGCATGTAATGCTCGCGCGGACCGTTCCTAGGCAAAGGCTTTGCCAGCGCGCCGCTGACGCGAGCACGGGGTTGCGCCCCAAGGCCCAGCATTTTTTGCAGCACCGGAAGGATGAAGATATCTCCGCAAACCATTGAAGACACGGGATTTCCGGGCAAGCCCACCAAAACAGATTGCCCGATCCGCCCGGCCATCAGTGGCTTTCCGGGACGCATAGCGACCTTGTAGAAAGAGCGTTCCAAGCCTTGGTTCGCGGCCACTTTGCCAACAATGTCATGATCCCCCACCGATGCGCCGCCAATGGTGACGATCAGGTCCGCGCCTTGCGCCAGATCCAGCGCCAAACCCAGTGAGTTTTCGGTGTCCTTGGCGATGGGCAACATGCGCACCGCGGCCCCGGCAGCCTCGAACATGGCTTTCAGCCCGAACGTGTTCGATGCAATGATCTGGTCGTCCTTCGGGGCCTCGCCGGGCATGACCAGCTCGTCTCCGGTGGCGATCAAAACGACGGTGGGTTTGTGGGTCACAGGCACCTGCGCGCAGTTCATGGAGGCCAGGAGCGCCAGATCGGCGGGCCGCAACACGCGCGGGGCGGACACAGCGTCCCCGATGTTGAAATCACCGCCTTTGGGGCGAATATGGGTGCCAGCGTCGAGCCTCTCGCCCAGCGTGATCACGTCGCCATCGCGTGTGACGTCCTCCTGAATGATCACCCGTGTGGCCCCTTCGGGAACGGGCGCGCCGGTGAAAATGCGCACGGCCTGCTGCGGCCCGACGCTGCCTGAAAACGCATGGCCCGCCGCGGCCTCGCCAATGACGGTGAACTGGTCGCCTGAGGCCGCGTCGCCCGCTACCGCATAGCCATCCATGGCGGAGGCCGAAAACGGCGGTTGCGCGCGGTTGGCTATCACGTCCTGCGCCAATACGCGGCCTGCGGCCTGCGCCAGAGGCACGGTCTCAAAGGGCAGGGGGTCCACCAGTTTGAACAGCGCGTCCAGTGCCTCGTCTACGGTGATAAACTTGGCGGTCACGCCTCAAAACGGCCCGACTTGCCGCCATCTTTCAGCACCACTTTCAGGTCGGTGATCTGCATCGTTTTCTCGACGGCCTTGAGCATGTCATAAACTGTCAGCGCGGCGGTGGAGACTGCCGTGAGCGCTTCCATCTCCACGCCGGTCTGCCCAGTGGTCTTGACCGTTGCCTCGATCCGAATTCCGGGCAGGGCCGCGTCGGGGGTCAGCTCCACGGCGACTTTGGTGATCGGTAGAGGGTGGCAAAGCGGGATCAGCTCGGCGCATTTCTTGGCCCCCATGATGCCTGCCAGCCGCGCGACGCCCAGCACGTCGCCTTTCTTGGCCGTGCCTTCGGTCACAAGCGCGAGGGTCTCTGGCAACATCCGCACGGCACCGGAGGCCACCGCAATGCGCGATGTTACATCCTTGTCCGAGACATCGACCATATGGGCGTCGCCCTTGCCGTCAAAATGTGTGAGGTTCGCCACCTACATGCCTCTATTATATGGTTTTTCGCTCAGGATGTGACGCGTCGCTGCTGTCACGTTTTCCTGTCGCATAAGGCTTTCTCCAATCAAGAACGCCCGCGCGCCATATTGCGCAAGATCGGCCAGATCGGAGGGCTCAAACAGTCCGCTTTCGGCAATAATCATTTTGTCGGCGGGCACCCGTTTGGCGAGCTGCCGCGTGGTGTCCAATGTCACGTCAAACGTGTTGAGGTCACGGTTGTTGATGCCCAGCATCGGGCTGTCGAGCCGCGCGCCGCGTTCCAGCTCTTCGGCGTTGTGAACCTCGACCAGAACATCGAGGTCGAACTGCTGCGCGGCGGCTTCAAGCTCGGCGGCTTGGACGTCCGACACGGAAGCCATGATGATCAGGATGCAATCAGCGCCCAGCGCGCGGGCCTCGGCGACCTGATAAGGGTCATACATGAAATCCTTGCGCAGGATCGGCAGGTCCACCTCCTCGCGGGCGGCCATCAGGTAGCTGTCATCGCCCTGAAAGGATGGGCCGTCCGTGAGGATCGACAGACAAGCCGCGCCACCAGCCTTATACGCCTGCGCCAAAGCGGGCACGTCGAAATCGGCCCGGATCAATCCCTTGGAGGGGCTGGCCTTCTTGATTTCTGCAATCAGGCCGTAATCGGTGGTCGCGGCCTCGCGCAGGCGCGTGTAAAAGCCGCGTGTTTCCGGCATGGCGTTGGCTTGAGCCGCGACGTCCTCAAAGGAACGCTCCGCCTTACAAGCGGCGATATGCTCCAGCTTGTAGGCCTTAATTTTTTCGAGAATAGTCGGTGTGCTCATGCGGCCTCCGAAGTCAGCTTGGCCAACGCGGTGACTTTTGCTTTGGCCGCACCGCTGTCAATGCTTTCACGTGCCATTTCAACGCCTTGCGTCAAAGAGCTCGCCCTATCAGCTACCATCAATGCGGCAGCGGTGTTGAGCAAAACCGCGTCCCGGTAGGCGCTCGGCTGACCGTCCAGAAGGGCTGCGAAGGCTTGGCCGTTTTCCTCAGGCGTGCCGCCCAGGATCTCCGCAAATTTACGTGGGGCGAGCCCGGCATTTTCGGGGTGGATCTCGCGCGCAACGATCTTGCCATTCTCAAGGGCGGCCACGGCAGTGGGGCCGGAAATGGAGATCTCGTCGGTGCCGTCCGAGCCATGGACAAGCCAGGCTTTCTCCGAGCCCAGCGATTGCAGGGTTTCTGCCATCGGGAAGATCAGATCCGGCGCGAAGGCCCCGGTCAGTTGCCGTTTGACCCCTGCGGGGTTGGTCAATGGGCCCAGAATGTTGAAGATCGTTTTGCAGCCCAATTCCTGGCGCACCGGCATCACATGCTTGATCGCCGGGTGATGCATCGGGGCCATCATGAAGCCGATGCCGATCTCGCTGATGGCGCGCTCAACCACCTCCACTCCGACCATGACATTGATGCCCATGACGCCCAGCGCGTCGGCGGCCCCGGATTTCGAGCTGAGGTTGCGGTTGCCATGCTTGGCCACGACCACGCCCGCGCCGGCGGTCACAAAAGCGGTCGCGGTGGAGATGTTCAGCGTCCCCATCGCATCGCCGCCTGTGCCCACAATATCCATGGCCCCGTCAGGGGCGGCAACGGCATTGCATTTGGCGCGCATGACGGCAGCAGCAGCGGCATATTCGGAGACACTTTCGCCCCGCGCCCGCAGCGCCATCAACAATCCGCCCATCTGCGACGGGGTGGCCGTGCCGTCAAACAGCGCCTCAAATGCCGCTTCGGCCTGCGCGCGGCTCAGAGGCCCCTCGGAGGCTGCGTATATCAGGGGTTTCATCATGTCGCTCATGCGGGAACCTTTACGCAATCGAGGAAGTTTTGCAGCAAGGCATGGCCATGCTCGGAGGCGATGCTTTCGGGGTGAAACTGCACGCCGTGGATAGGTTTCTCGCGGTGTTGCAGCCCCATAATCGTGCCGTCCTCCAGCTCTGCGGTGATCTGCAGGCTGTCTGGTAAACTCGCGCGATCCACCACCAAGGAATGATAGCGCGTTGCTTCAAATCCCTGCGGCAAGCCTTTGAAAAGGCTGATATTTTTGTGTTTCATGCGGCCCATTTTGCCATGCACGATTTCGCTGTGCCGCTCGACCTTGCCGCCAAAGGCCTCGCCAATGGCCTGATGACCCAGGCAGACGCCCAGCAGCGGCATGTTCGTCTCAGCGGCAGCCGCGACCATGGCGAGGCAAATACCCGCTTGTGCAGGGTCGCATGGACCGGGGCTGAGCACGATGCCCGAGGGGCGCAGCGCCATGGCCTCTTGCACGTCCAGCGCGTCGTTGCGGCGCACCACAATTTCGGCCCCAAGCTCGCCCAGATAGTGGACAAGATTATAGGTAAAGCTGTCGTAATTATCGATCAAAAGCAGCATGAAAGTCTCACTTTGGCGTGCATTGGCCTGTTTGTTGCGAAAAGGCTTCCTGCACCAATCCTGTCGCTGTATAAATGGACAGAGCGACGCGCCGGGGTCAAGGCCACTCAACGAGGCTATCCCCGAAAAAAGGCGCGCAATAGGAACGTGGGAACACACGTCAAAACGAGGTGCAGGACATGGCCAAAGGCATTTTATCTGGAATGGTGTGGGGCGCGGTTGGCGGGACGGCTCTATTGTCTGTGCTGTCGCTTTACACGCCAGCGGCGGGCGAGAAGACCAAGTCGACCGTGTCCGGGGCGGGGGAGACCTCAGTCGCCCCAAGTCCGGCACCAACTCCCGCACCGGTCGAGCAAACCGAAGCTCCCAGCGTTCAATCCACCGCACCTGACGTGGCGCTGAGCGTGCCGATTCAAAGCATTCCGGTGGAAACAACGGTGATTGCCGACGCAAAGCCCACCCTGCCATCGTCGTCGGCCCTGATCGAAGCTCCGTTGGAGCAAGAGGTCGAGTTTACCCGACCCGAAAACCCCGATGACCCGGTAACGCCCATTTTGACCGCACAAGCGCCGCAAGAGCCGCTGGTGCCAGAGCAAAGCGACACGGCTTCCGCACCAAGCGCTGCTGCCGCCTCAAGCGACAACGCAGACGCGCCGATTGCCTTGGCCCAACCAGAAACGGAGACGACCCCCGCCGCTGGCACCGCCCCTGAACAGCCTCTGGAAGTCGCCGAGTTGGACGTCCCGGCGTGGCAAGAGCCAGAACAGAACGCGAGCGAGTTCAACGAGACCCCCACGCAGGAAGCCGCCAAGCCTCGGATTATTTTTCCAACCTTCGACAACGCCACTCCGGAAGACGAGATACAGGAAACAGAGATCGCCACGGAAGATGCCGTAACAGAAACCTCATCAAACAGGCCCATCGTTTTGCAGGTGCCGAACACCGAAAATCAGGCAACGGGCGTGGTGGTCAACCGCCTGCCGTCGCTTAGAACCCCTGACACGACAGACCCCGACACGACAGATCCCGATGCGACAGCTCCCGAAGCGCAGAGCTCTGAGGAGGCTTCGGTGGACACGAGCGGCCTTGGTGCGTTGCAGGCCTTCGCAGCGGATGTGGACGTGAGTGATGCAAACGCGTTGGTTGGCGTCGTTTTGATCCACACAGGCGCAGACGGGGTGCCCGCGGACGAGTTGGCGCAGCTGGAGCTGCCGTTCTCCGTGGCAATTGATCCCTCCCAGCCGGGTGCCAAAGACGCTGCCGCAACCTACCGCGCGGCGGGTATTGAGGTCTTGGCGATGGTCAATGACCTGCCGGAATCGGCAGAGCCCACGGATATTGCCGTTGCCATGGAAGGCTATTGGGGGGTGTTGGAAGAGGCCGTTGCCGTGCTTGACCCGCTTGATGCGCGTATCCAGTCAAACCGCGACCTGCTGAAGCAGGTGCTGGCGGAACTGTCCCAAACCGGCCACGGGCTGGTGACCTATGACCGCGGGCTTAACACTGCGCAGCAAACGGCACGGCGTCAGAACATCGCCGCAGCCACCGTGTTCCGCCTGCTGGACGGTGATCTGGAGACGGCCCCCAAGATCAAGCGCTACCTTGGCCGCGCCGCGTTTTCGGCAGCGCAGGACGGCTCTGTTGTGGTGATGGGGCGTGCCTACCCTGACACGGTGCAAGCGCTGGTCGAATGGGCTTTGGATGATAAAGCCGCCGATATCAGCGTCGTTCCGGTCTCGAAAATTATGCTGAATGACGTGGCAGGTTAGGCGTTGCCGGGCCGCCCGAAGAGGCCCGCCTCAATGGCGGCCATGCGGATGGCTTTCGCCTTGTTCACGGTTTCCTCGAACTCTGCCTGCGGGTCGCTGTCATAGACCACGCCGCCGCCCGCTTGGGTGTAGAGCTTTTGGTCTTTGACCACTGCCGTGCGCAGCGCGATGCACATATCCATATCGCCATTTGCGCTGAAATACCCGCAGCCACCGCCGTACACGCCGCGCTTTTCGGGCTCCAATTCGTCGATAATTTCCATCGCACGGACCTTGGGAGCGCCTGACACGGTGCCAGCGGGCAGACCCGACAGCAAAGCGGAGAGCGCATCATGCTCGTCTGACAACTCGCCCACGACATTGGACACAATATGCATCACGTGGCTATAGCGCTCGATGATGAACTTGTCCGTGGGCCGCACCGTCCCGATCTTGGAGACCTTGCCCGTGTCGTTGCGCCCCAGATCAAGCAGCATCAGATGCTCTGCCAGCTCTTTCTGGTCAGAGAGCAAATCCTCTTCCAGTGCCTTGTCTTCCTGCGGCGTGGCCCCACGCTTGCGGGTTCCTGCAATGGGTCGGATCGTGACCTCATTGCCAAAGACCCGCACCAGAATTTCCGGGCTCGCACCGACAATCTGGAAGCCTTCGAGGTTGAAATAGAACATGAAGGGCGAGGGGTTGGTGCGGCGCAACGCGCGGTATAGCGAGAAGGGCGGCAGCTTGAAATCCTGCGTCCAACGCTGTGACGGGACCACCTGAAAAATGTCGCCCGCCTTGATATAGTCTTTCGCCGTCTCAACCGCCTGAAGATAGCCGTCATGGGTGAAGTTCGAGACCGGGTTATCCTCGTTGACGGCCTCGCCCAGATCGTGGGTTGTCGAGGCAGGCGCGCGTTCAAGGTCGCGCACAGCGTCCATCACCCGCTCGGCGGCCTGCGCGTAGGCGGCCTTGGCACTGAGCCCGTTTCCGGCCCATGCGGGCGCACAGACGATCACCTCGCCTTTGACCCCGTCCAGCACAGCCACAACAGAGGGGCGCATCAGAACCGCGTCGGGCAGCCCCAGCACGTCCTTATTTACATCCGGCAGATGTTCCACCAGCCGGATCATGTCATAGCCCAGATAGCCAAATAGCCCTGCGGAGGCGGCGGGCAGCTCTGGGGGGATGTCGATCTTGCTTTCGGCCAGAAGTGCGCGAATGGCGCTGAGCGGGTTGGCGTCGCAAGGAGTAAAATCCGAGCGATCAAACCGTGCGTTGCGGTTCAACTCGGAGGTCTCGCCATGGCAGCGCCAGATCAGGTCGGGCTTCATCCCGATAATCGAATAGCGTCCGCGCACCTCCCCGCCAGTGACGGATTCGAGAATAAAGCTGTCGGGCTGCGCGTCCGCCAGCTTGAGCATCAGCGAGACCGGCGTGTCCAGATCTGCGGCCAGCCGGGTAAAGACCAGCTGGTTGGCGCCCGCCTCAAACCCTGCCGCAAAGGCGTCAAAACTGGGGGACAGTGCCATGGTGACCTACGAGCCGCCGTGCTGACCGCCGCCGCCAAACTGCGTCAGCACGGCGTTGACAGCGGTTTGATCAAGGCTCAGCCCGTGCCGCGCCTGCACCGCGCGGCCAAACACCTCAAAGACGTCCGCCGCCAAGCCTTCGCTGGCCACACCGTTCAGCTGCGCTGTGACGGCGCGGGCCTGATCGGTGCTGAGATCGGGGGGAGAAATATCAAGCAGCTGCACCACAGCAGAGACGCCGTCGGGCGATTGCACAAACGCAACGGCCTGTGGCGCGTCGAGGTCAAAGACCTCCGCCATCATCCCCAGCGGCGCATCTTCAATGAAATCGGTGCGGCTCATGTCACGTTCTGCCCGAGCCGCCAGATCAAGGGAGGCCATGCGGGTGCCGTTCTCGATTTGAGCCGCAAGCTCCGCGCCCAGATCTGCCAAACGCTGCGCGCGTTGATCTGTCTGCCACGCCTCGGTGACCGCGTCGCGAATATCGGCCAGCGGGGGCAGGGCGGGGGGCACGATCTCTTCAAGGCGTACGGCAAAAATGCCGCCATCGCTCAGCTCACGGACTTCGGGGAAATCGCCAACGGTCAGACGCGCGGCCTCCTCGCGGAACTCCTGATAGCGCGCGATCCCGTCTGCGGTCTCGGCGGTGAAATCCAAATTGCCCACGTCCATCGGCGTCTCATCCGCCAGCTCCTCAAGTGTGGCCCCGCCAACAAGCAGGTCGTCCACCGCGATGATCTCGTCCTCGATCACCCGCCGCGCGCGGTCGGATGTGAATTCCGCCAGCAGATCGTCGCGCGCATCCTGAAACGTCACCTCAGTCGCCTGCAAAACTGCGTTGATGCGGTAGAGCACCGGCCCAAGACTGGTTTGCACGGGCTCGGAGATGCCCGGCTCCGTTAGCGCGAAGACAGCGTCGGCCACGTCGGCGTCGAGATCGTCGCGCGACACCTCGCCCTGATCAACGTCCTGCAAGGTCAAGCCGCGTTCTTCAATCAGCGCATCGAAACTGGTCTCGCTCGCCTCGATCTGCGCTTTGGCCTGCGCGGCGGCCTCCATATCGGCAAAGCCGAGCCGCTCAATCAGGCGGCGGGCAGGGCGAATATACTGCTCGGCCCGCTCGTCATAAAGCCGCTGCAACTCGTCCTCATCCACCTCGATCGTGTCGAGCAACATATCCGGGGTCAGCCACGCATAAGTCAGCTTGCGCAGCTCTGGAGTGCGGAAAAGCTCCGGGCGGGCCTCGTGAAAACTGGCCAGCTCGGCCTCCGTGGGCTCCGGCGCCTCGCCTTCAAGCATCGTGTCATTCACCAACGCCCACCGGAACGAGCGGCGTTCCTGCAAAAAGCCATAGACGGTCTGCGCATAGGTCTCCGGCACAGTCAGCCCGCCGGTGACGGCCTGCTGCAAAAGATCCCGTGCGGCGGTGACGCGCAGCTGATCTTCAAACTCGGACGCCCGCGTGCCGTTCTGGCGCAGGGCAAATTCGTAATTCTCACGGTTGAACTGGCCATCCGTGCCTTGGAACGCAGGGACACCGCGTAGCTGGGCGGCCACTTCGTCATTGCCGACAGACAGGCCCACAATACGCGCTTCTTCTTCCAAAGCGGCGCCGCCCGCGAGACGCTCAAGCACGCGCCGGTCCAGCCCTTCAAGCCGGGCTTGCTGCATGGTGACAGCCTGCCCCCGGCGACGCGTCTCGAAAGACAGCTCTTGCTGCAAGGCGCGCTGATAGTCGGTGACCGCGATTTCGGTCTTACCAACGCTACCCACAGAAGAGATCGACCCGCCGATGCCATTCGCGCCAAAGCCCGCAAGACCAAGGATCAACAACACCAGGATAATCCAGACAAAAATCTTGCCCGCGCCGCCGCGCCGCATGGAGGAGGCAGGAGCCTTGATGTCGGATTTCTTGGCCATGATGTGGACGCCTTATCGAGGAGGTTTTTGCGTTGGTAAACCGTTGTGCGGAAGGGGGCAAGCGTGGGTTGTGGCGCTACGCTGTCAGGGTCGAAAGACGCATGTAAAGCTGCTCGATCCCGCGCCGGTCAATATTGGCAAAAGCGATCCTGAGTGCCTGCGCGCCGCTGGCGTCTCCTTCGGGCACGAACATGGTGCCGGGCAGGCACAAAACGCCGATCTCGCGCACCATGCGTTGTGCGAGCTTATCCGACGCCTCCTCAAACGGGTGCCGCATCCACGCGAAATAAGCGCCGCAGCCCTCCAGCTGCCAGCCTTTGTCGCGCAGCACGCCAAACCCGTCGGTGATCGCTTTGGAGCGGTCCAGAATTTCCAGCCGTTGCTCCGCCAGCCAATCGCCCAGATGCTCCATCCCCCAAAGCGCCGCGCGCTGGCCAAGCTGGTTGGGGCAGATGGCCACCGTATCAAGGAACTTCTCGGCTTGCGCCAGAAGATCAGGCCGCGCCACCATCGCGCCAACTCGGTGGCCGGTCAGGCGGTAGGCTTTGGAAAAGGAGTAAAGCTGGATCAACACGTCGCCCCAATCGGGATCCTCAAACAACGCATGACCCGCGCCACTGCGGCTGTCGAAATCGCGGTAGGTCTCGTCAACGATCAACATGATACCGCGGTCACGACACAGGTCCCGAAAGCCCGCAAGAGTCTCCGCCGGATATTCAACACCGCCGGGATTATTGGGCGAGACCAATGCGATGGCGCGCGTCTTTGATGTGATCAACGCGGCGGCGTCTTCCATGCGCGGGATCAGTCCCGGCCCGGTTGGCATGGGCACCGCGCGGATGCCGCCCATATCAAGCCACATCTTGTGGTTGAAATACCAAGGGGTCGGCAAGATGACCTCGTCCCCCTCCGCCGCCAGAACGGAGATCGTCGCGGCAAAAGCCTGATTGCAGCCCGAGGTGATCGCCACATTGTCCGGCAAAACCGCGCCGCCATATTCCGCACTCCAGACGGCGGCCACTTTTGCGCGCAGCTCCGGCAGTCCGAGCACAGGGCCGTAAAGATGCGCGCTGTCATCCTCCAGCACAAACCGCGCCATCGCTTCGCGCAGCGCCACGGGCGGCGGGTCCACGGGAGCGGCTTGGCTGACATTGATCAAGGGGCGGTCCGGCGGGAAGCTGACCCCGTCAAGCCAGCGTCTCGCCTCCATCACGGGGGGAGGGAAGGTCGCGGCCATATTCGGATTAAGGAGCGTCATACCATCACTGCTTCAAAAATACTCAAAAACCGACGTTTCAATCGGTGCCACGATAGGGTTTGACGTATTGCATCGCCATATCCCACGGGAAGAAGATCCATGTGTCCTGGCTCACTTCGGTGATGAACGTGTCAACCTGCGGGCGGCCTTTCGGTTTGGCGTAGACCGTCGCGAAATGCGCCTTGGGATAGAGCGCGCGCACCACTTCAAGGGTTTTGCCGCTGTCGACGAGGTCATCAATGATCAAGATGCCCGTGCCGTCGCCCATCATTTCCGCGTCAGGGTGCTTCAAGACCTTCGCCTCGGATTGCGCCTGATGGTCGTAGGATTTGATGGAGATCGTGTCCACCGTGCGAATATCCAGCTCGCGCGCCGCGATCATTGCTGGCGCCATGCCGCCACGGGTGATGGCCACAACTGCACGCCACGCACCGGCATCCGGCCCATGCCCGTCCAGCCGCCAGGCCAGCGCGCGGCTGTCGCGGTGGATCTGGTCCCAGCTGATGTGGAAGCCTTTTTCATGGGGCAGGCGGCTGCTATCGTTCATTGCGGGCGTCTTTCTCAGGATTTCTCGATATCGGGGGCGTCAACCGCCTTCATGCCAACGACATGGTAGCCCGCATCGACATGCAGCACCTCGCCGGTCACGGCGGAGCTGAGGTCGGACAGCAGGTAAAGCGCGGAATTGCCCACCTCCTCTTGTGTCACGGTGCGGCGCAGCGGGCTGTTATACTCGTTCCATTTCATAATGTAGCGAAAATCGCCGATGCCAGAGGCGGCCAGCGTCTTGATCGTCCCCGCCGAGATGGCGTTGACTCGGATCTTGTCCTTGCCCAGATCCTCTGCCAGATATTGCACGGAAGCCTCAAGCGCGGCCTTGGCGACACCCATCACATTATAATGTGGCATCACCTTCTCGGCCCCGTAGTAAGTCAGGGTCAGCAAAGAGCCGCCATCACGCATGAGCTTCTCGGCACGCTGGGCCACGGCGGTGAAGGAATAGACGGAGATATCCATCGACATCCGGAAGTTTTCCGGCGAGGTGTCGACATAGCGGCCCCGAAGCTCGTTTTTGTCGGAAAAGCCAATGGCATGCACAACAAAGTCGATGCTGCCCCAAGCCTCTTTCAACGTGTCAAACAACGCATCAATCGAGGTCCCATCCCCTACATCACAGGGCAGCACATGTGTGGAGCCAATGCTATCGGCCAGCGGTTGGACCCGTTTTAAAAGCGCGTCGCCCTGATAGGAGAAGGCGATCTCGGCACCCGCATCGGCGCATGCCTTGGCAATGCCCCAGGCGATGGATTTGTCATTGGCGACCCCCATAATCAGGCCGCGTTTGCCTGCCATCAATCCGTTCGACATCAAAGGTCCTCACCCATGTTGGAATTTCCCAAAGGTGTAGGCGAAAGGACAAACGGCTTCAAGCGCCGCCGCGCAGCAGAAACAACGCGGCGTAACAGTTGCCCGCTCTTTTTCCTTTGACTAGTGCGAACGCGGAGACATCTCTGGGGTAACGAGTTTAATCAGGGGAAAGACGCTATGGCGGAACGGGATGGCATATTTGCGGGCGAAGATCCGTTCGAAATCGCGCGCTCATGGTTGACGGATGCTGAACAATCCGAGCCAAATGACCCAAATGCTGTCGCTCTTGCAACAGTTGACGGCGAAGGTTTGCCGAATGTGCGGATGGTACTTCTCAAAGATATCGAGAAGGGGTCTTTTGTGTTTTATACGAATTATGAGGGCGTTAAGGCACAAGAGTTGAACGCAGCGGGGAAAGCCGCTTTCGTGTTTCACTGGAAATCGCTCCGTCGCCAAATCCGTGTGCGGGGGCTTGTGACCAAGGAAGACGGCCCACAAGCGGACGCTTATTATAATTCGAGGTCGCTCAAAAGCCGTCTTGGAGCTTGGGCGTCTGAACAGTCAAAGGTCTTGTCCTCACGGGCTTCGCTGATGGCAAAAGTTGCGACGGTCACGGCGGAAAAGGGGACCAATCCGCCACGACCCCCCTTTTGGGGCGGATACAGGGTGACCCCTGTGGAAATAGAGTTTTGGGCAGATGGAGCGTTCCGTTTGCATGACAGGTTCCGGTGGAGCCGCAAAACTCCACAAGATACTTGGTCCATCGACCGGCTTAATCCTTAAGCCAAAAAGCCCGGAAAGAGGACAATCCGGGTGTTCGTGAGTTAGGAAAGACGTACCTATCTTAGTAATGCAATCCGTGGGACGCTCTTCGGCGTAAAACAAAAAATAACGAGGGTACCTCATGGGCAGGCTTGGGGGCGTTGAAAATTTCGGCGCATCTTCGATGACAGAAACAGATGAAGCAGCGAGTGAAGACTTGCTTGTGTCAGGCCATGTCAAATGGTTCGACGCCGCAAAGGGGTTCGGCTTCGTTGTGGCTGATACGGGGGGACCCGATATCTTGCTGCATGCCAATGTGTTGCGAAACTTCGGGCAGGGGTCCATTGCGGATGCCTCCACAGTTGAGTTGCGCGTGCAGCGCACGGAACGCGGTTTGCAGGCCGTGGAAGTTGTCTCCGTAACACCACCCGAAACAGACGAGGCGGACCATGGCTTCGAGGCCTTGGCGGAAAACCTCGACGAGATTGAACTGACCCCGGCGCGTGTCAAATGGTTCGACAAGGCCAAGGGGTTCGGCTTTGCCAACGCCTACGCCGACACGGCGGACATTTTTCTGCACATCGAAGTGCTGCGCAAATGTGGGCTGGCCGATCTCGAGGCTGGCGAGGCCGTATGTTTGCGGATCGTGGAAGGTGAGCGCGGCCAGATGGCGGCCGAAGTCCATGCTTGGGATTATGCAATTCAATCTGACTAAATCGCTTGTTGTGGCAGGTTTGATGGCGGCGTCGGCTCCGGTCGGCGCCTTCGCTATGTGTACCCCCAGCCACGCCGATCTGCGCGGAGATTGGGGACAGATGCGCTTTGCCGTTGAGATCGCTGATGACCCCGCAGAGCGCGCGCAAGGCCTGATGTTTCGCGAAAGCATGCCAAGCACCGCAGGGATGCTTTTCGTCTACCAAACCCCCGAGCCATTGTCCTTCTGGATGCGCAACACTTTGATCCCGCTGGACCTTCTCTTTCTCGATGAGACCGGGACGGTGGTGCATATCCACGAAAATGCCGTGCCTCTGGACGAAACCGCGATCTCGGGCGGTGACGCGCCGCTTCTGGCGGTCCTCGAGATAAATGGCGGCATGTCCCGGCAGCTGGGCATCACCGTGGGCACGCAATTGCGCCATCCAAATCTGCCACAAAATGCGGCGGCATGGGCCTGCGCCGAGTGATCTTTCGGGCTGCCCGAAACTAATCGTATCCCCGACGCCTTCAACGCGAATTTAGGCTTTTCAAACCTGACAGATGGGGGTAGGTACGCCCTCACGGATGGACGGGGCGTGGCGCAGCCTGGTAGCGCACCTGTTTTGGGTACAGGGGGTCGGAAGTTCGAATCTTCTCGCCCCGACCATCCGGTAACTTTCTCCCTAGATGACAGATGGACCGGGGCCTCATTCGGGGTCTCCCTATTCATCTGTGAACAGCTGCGGATCGCCCGGCCTTCGTTGATTCCTTTCCGGCACCCCTCATTTGTCGTGAACGCATCAAATTATCTAAACAGATCAGTTCGACTTTCGTGGCCAGGTTGGTTTCGCCTGAAAAATGGTAACGAAAATGTAACATCCCCATATCTGGTATAAGATTTTTTTTCCGCCACAATAGGCGGGATAATTCTGTGCGCGAATCTGTGCAAAAGTTGATGCTGATTTGCAGGACCAGCGGATAACTCCCGCTGAAACCAATAGTTTTTCTGCGAAGCTTCGAAGGTCGCAAGAGATAACGCGTTTCAGGCCCGCATTGAGTATTTCGGGGTCAACCTCAAAAACCACGTTCTCATAGTAAAAATTGCGTTGACGCGAGGGTGCCTATTCCCTCAGGTTGTGCGGGCCGACAGAGAGAGCCACCATATGTAGTGTACCTACAGGATGGCGCGGCAGGGGACGACAAGCCGAAAGAGATGAGCACCGTTACAGGTGCCATGTTCGTATCAACCGATGCGGGCTGACGGTGTCCCTCTCCCTGAAAGACCGCGAGGCCCGCGTGAGGCAGGCCATAATTGAAGACTGAGGCGCGAGCCACGCAGGTAGGATTGATACGCAATGAAAATTGACCGTAAACTGACGCAAGCAGGCAAGGATGCTTATGCGGCATTGGAATTCAGCACGACCACGTCTGAGATCAGAAACCCTGATGGCACCATCGTATTCAAACTCGACGAAGTAGAGATCCCCTCCACATGGAGCCAAGTGGCCTCCGACGTCATCGCACAGAAGTATTTCCGCAAAGCTGGCGTTCCTGCGCGGCTGAAGAAGGTCAAAGAGAAGGGCGTACCCGCTTTCATCCAACGCTCTGTACCAGATGAAGCCGCGTTGAAGAAATTGCCGGAAGATCAACGTGTTGGCGGTGAAACCTCGGCCAAACAGGTGTTTGACCGTCTGGCAGGCGCATGGTGTTACTGGGGCTGGAAAGGTGGCTATTTCTCCACCGAGGCCGACGCACAAGCCTATTACGACGAGATGCGCGTGATGCTGGCCAAACAGATGGCCGCTCCGAACTCGCCGCAATGGTTCAACACAGGCCTGCACTGGGCCTACGGCATCGACGGCCCGGCCCAAGGCCACCACTATGTCGATCACGAGACTGGCGTTCTGACCAAGTCGACGTCTTCCTATGAGCACCCGCAGCCGCATGCCTGCTTCATCCAGTCCGTCTCCGATGATCTGGTAAATGACGGCGGCATCATGGATCTCTGGGTCCGCGAGGCGCGTCTGTTCAAATACGGCTCCGGCACGGGCACCAATTTCTCTTCCCTGCGGGCGGCCAGCGAGCCACTCTCTGGTGGCGGCAAATCCTCTGGCCTGATGGGCTTTCTGAAGATCGGTGACCGCGCAGCAGGTGCCATCAAATCGGGCGGCACGACACGGCGCGCGGCGAAGATGGTGATCGTAGATGCCGACCACCCCGATATCGAAGAGTTCATCGACTGGAAGGTGCTCGAAGAGCAAAAAGTGGCCTCCATCGTTGCGGGCTCCAAGATGCACGAGCAAAAGCTCAACGAGATTTTCAAGGCGATCAAAGCCTGGGACGGCAAGCTGGAAGACGCGGTTGATCCCAAAGCCAACGAGACGCTGAAGGGCGCCATTCGTGAGGCCAAAAAGGTCGCGATCCCCGAAACCTACGTCAAGCGCGTGCTGGACTATGCCAAGCAAGGCTACACATCCATCGAATTTCCGACCTATGACACGGATTGGGACTCGGAGGCCTATAACTCGGTCTCTGGCCAAAACTCGAACAACTCCATCCGCGTCACCGACGCGTTCTTGAAGGCCGTCGAGGAGGATGGCGACTGGGAGCTGCTGGCCCGCACGAACGGCGCGCCCACCAAAACCATCAAAGCCCGCGACCTGTGGGAAAAAGTCGGCCACGCCGCCTGGGCCTGTGCTGATCCCGGCATTCAATACCACGACACGGTCAATGACTGGCACACATGCCCCGAAGACGGCGAGATCCGTGGCTCCAACCCGTGTTCCGAGTACATGTTCCTCGACGACACGGCCTGTAACCTCGCCTCGATGAACCTGCTGACCTACTACACGGACGGCACATTCGACGCAGAGCTTTACATGCACGCCACGCGGCTGTGGACGCTTACGCTGGAAATCTCTGTGATGATGGCGCAATTCCCGTCGCCAGCGATTGCGCAGCGCTCCTACGACTTCCGCACGCTGGGTCTGGGCTATGCCAATATCGGCGGGTTGCTGATGAATATGGGCTACGGCTATGACAGCACCGAAGGCCGCGCCATGTGCGGCGCGCTGACCGCGCTGATGACGGGCGTGAGCTACGCCACCTCCGCCGAGATTGCCAAAGAGCTGGGCCCGTTCCCGGGTTACAAGAAAAACGCCAAACACATGCTGCGCGTGATGCGCAACCACCGCAATGCGGCGCATGGCAAAGATACGGGCTACGAGAAGCTGGCCACGAACCCGCTGCCATTGGACCACGCCTCTTGCCCGGATCAGTCTTTGGTCAAGCTGGCCAAGGCCGCTTGGGACGAGGCACTGGCACTGGGTGAAAAGCACGGCTACCGCAACGCACAATCCACCGTGATCGCGCCAACTGGCACCATCGGGCTGGTCATGGATTGCGACACGACAGGCATCGAGCCGGACTTTGCGCTCGTAAAGTTCAAGAAGCTGGCGGGGGGCGGTTACTTCAAGATCATCAACCGTTCCGTTCCGGCGGCGCTGGAGACGTTGGGCTACACATCCTCCCAGGTGGAAGAGATCGTCTCCTACGCTGTCGGCCACGCAACGCTGGGCAACGCGCCGGGGATCAACCACACCTCATTAGTGGGTCACGGGTTCGGCGAGGCCGAGCTGGCCAAGATCGAAGCCGCATTGCCAAGCGCGTTCGACATTCGCTTCGTGTTCAACCAATGGACTCTGGGCGAAGAGTTCTGCACCGGCACGCTGGGCATCCCAGCTGAAAAGCTGAACGATCCGGGCTTCGACATGCTGACGCATCTGGGCTTCTCGAAAGAGCAGATCACCCATGCCAACGACCATGTTTGCGGCACCATGACGCTGGAAGGCGCGCCACATCTCGAAGAGAAGCATTACAGCGTGTTCGACTGCGCCAACCCATGCGGCAAGATCGGCAAGCGCTACCTGAGCGTCGACAGCCACATCTACATGATGGCCGCGGCTCAGTCCTTCATCTCGGGTGCGATCTCCAAAACGATCAACATGCCGAATGACGCGACCATCGAGGACTGCCAGAAGGCCTATGAGCTGTCTTGGTCCCTCGGCGTGAAAGCCAATGCGCTCTACCGCGACGGCTCGAAACTGTCGCAGCCTCTGGCGGCCGCGCTGGTTGAGGATGACGACGAAGCGGCGGAAATCTTGGAAAGCGGCTCCCCAATGGCGAAAGCCGAGGTGCTGGCCGAGAAGATCGTCGAAAAGATCATCATCAAAGAGGTAGAAAAGGCGCAGGCCCGCACACGGATGCCACATCGCCGCAAAGGCTACACTCAGAAAGCGAATGTCGGCGGGCACAAGGTCTACCTGCGCACCGGCGAATATGAAGACGGCCAGCTGGGCGAAATCTTCATTGATATGCACAAGGAAGGCGCAGGCTTCCGCGCCATGATGAACAACTTCGCCATCGCGGTGTCTGTTGGTCTGCAATACGGGGTGCCGTTGGAGGAGTTCGTGGACGCCTTCACCTTCACCAAGTTCGAACCAGCGGGCATGGTCCAGGGCAACGACTCGATCAAGAACGCGACCTCCGTGCTCGACTACATCTTCCGCGAGCTCGCTGTCAGCTATCTGGACCGCACCGATCTGGCGCATGTCAAACCCACGGGCGAGACATTCGACGATCTGGGCCGGGGCGAGGACGAAGGCAAGGTAAACATCGCTGAACTAGGCGAGACCGCAGCCTCCAAATCGCTCGAAGTCCTGAAGCAAATCAGCTCCACCGGGTATCTGCGCAAGCGCGTCCCCTCCGAGCTACGCGTGCTGCAAGGTGGGGCCCAAAGCGGGCTAGGGGCCACAGCGCTGCACGGCGCAGCTGACCCGGTCGCGGCATTGCAAACTCTGGTGCCAGAGGCCGGCGGAGCAGCCCCCGTGGCCGCAAACACCACCGTCGCCGGAGAAAGCATGTCGATGGACGCCCGCACCAAAGCCAAGATGCAAGGTTATGAGGGCGAAGCCTGTGGCGAATGCGGCAACTACACATTGGTCCGCAACGGGACATGCATGAAGTGCAACACCTGCGGCGGAACGTCAGGGTGTAGCTGAGGAAATTGAAGGTTGGGGGTCGGTGCGTCAACACCAACCCCCGGCTCTACCCGCACTAGCATAGCACGCTGCGGGGAAAACCATTCCGGCCCTCTCGGGTCGATAACGAAGGAGAAAACACGGTCGGGTTTGGCGATCAATAGCGTGCTGAGAAGTGTCCACTGAAAAGGATAAGTCCTGTGAATTGTTGGTGGATAAAATACACAAGGAGAACGTTATGGCCCGAAATACTGGGGATAACTATCGACGAGGAGCCGTGACGGCTCGCACGCAATTTCAAACATCCGATGGCAAATGGATGAAACGGGATGAACGAACCGGTCAGTTTCTAGACAAGAAGAAATCTGACGGTCCATTCAAAGGGGTGGCCAAAGAGCCAGACGGTAGAGACACCCCAAACGCATAAAGAGACACCGACGCAGGGCACGCCCGGCGTCGGGACGAGGATCAGGCCGCAGGCAGAAAAGTACCGGGCGGTATCAACGAAGAGCCTGATCAGCGAAACTCTACGGGGCACCTTCGGGTGCCCCTTTTTCTTGTGACCCAAGCGCAATCACCAATCGACGGACAATGAGGGGAGCATTCGCCATTTTGTCCCCAGAAACATTGCGTTTCGGGGCGTTATTCTGCCCAAAGCGGCTGGCTGTATCTGTGTAAAAATGGCACAGTGAGTTACGAGTAAGGACCTGTGTGATGAGCGGTAAAACCGAAACGGTACAAGTGGTGCGCGGGGCGATGTTGACGCCGTCCGGCGACAAGATCCCTATGAAGGTTCGGATGCGACCCGTAAGCGGCTCTGCGGCCTACACCCATATCGGTGAGATTGATATTCCGACAGATTGGCTCGGCGAGTTTGAACAGTCGTTTTTGGGATTTGTGTTCCGCAGCGAAGACGGCGAATGCTTCACCCAATACCAGATCCTTGAAGAGGCCACGGCTGCGAAACAGCAGACCAAACGACTGGGCCGCATCATCTTGATGCGCGATCTGCGGGTGGATGACATCCCTGAGCTCCCGACTGTTCTGCCACAAAAAGCACCGCATTTGCAGTTGGTTGGCGCTTAACGTTCACGTCCCATAGCGACCAGCCGCGCCTTGATATCGGAGGCACGCCTGTCCCCCGTTTCCAGCGCGAACACATAGGCATGCGTCAGATAAAATCCGGCGGCATCCTCGGTTTGTGCTGTCTCCCCGGCCTCAAGATAAAGCGCGATCAGGGCAGGCCGGTCGCCTCGCGCATGCGCGTCCAGCAACCGCGCGTCCAGCGTCTCGCCCGCTATGTCATTCGGCGGCATGGGCCTGACGATGATCCAGGATCCGGTCGGCAACCCACTGGTGAAAACAATGCGTCGGCCCGTCCATCGCGGGACTGAAACGCCCGCCGTCAAAGCCGGGTCCATAACGGCCCTTCTGCATCCCCTCGACCACGAAAATATCCTCCTCAAACACCCCGCGCCACAGCTCTGCATTCTGTTGCCTCAGCGCGTCATCGACATCAGGCCGGGCGTAGTAAATATGCACATGCTCAACGGTATGATCGACCGAACGCGGCTCCAGAATGATTGCAAACGCATGGTCCCGCTGCGCCCCCAAGAGCACGTTGGGATAGAGCGCCACATACTCCGCCCCCTCATCCCATTGCGCGCTCAGCCCGTCAAAATCGGGAAAACGCCCACCATCTGCGCCCTGCAACTGGCGGTAGACCAGCGTGCCTTGCCCCGAGAACTTGCCGGGCGCGTCGATATTATAATGGTCCTCCAGCCGCGAATAGCTGTTCAGGCCGGGATGGATCCACGGCAGGTGGTAGCTTTCGCAGTAATTCTCCACGGCCAGCTTGTAATTGGTGTCAACCGGCAGCTGAAAGGCCGAGGCCGGGCCGCCATGATAGAGCGGCTGATCCACCTCCGCCCACCGTGCGATCAGCTCGGCATGGACCTCCTCAAAGGGTAGCGCTTGGCCGGAGATGTTGATGAACACGATATCGCGCCAGATATGCGAGCGGATCTCGATCAGCCCCAGCGTGTCGCGGTCCATCTCGGCATGGGTGTTCTGCCCCGGCCCGCCGACATGCGGCGTGGCAACCAGCTGGCCTTTTGTCGAATAACACCATGAATGATAGGGACAGCGGATCGCGCCATCAATTTTGCGCGGCTCGGAGACAAGGATCATGCCACGGTGGCGGCAGGTGTTTTGAAACACCCGCACAGCGCCATCCTTGTCGCGGATCAACAAAAGCGGCAGGCCCAGGAACTCCAGTGGTTTGGCATCGCCGTTTTCAGGCACGTCGGCTGCCACGGCAAGCCCGGTCCAGCTGGCATGCAGCACCGCGTCTCGCTCTTCCGCGAAGGTGGCGGGATCGGTGTAATGCGCGTTTGGCAGGCCGTTCGCCTGCGCGATGGGGCGTTTAACTGATGAGAGATCCGTAATCATAGGGCGCTCCGTCAAGCTTGCTGTCACATCACTCTGACACGATTCGTACCCCCTCAGGTTGTCACACTGCGACCTCGCCTGCTTCACCGCGACCTCTGCGAAGGCCGGACAGGGCGCACATTTCCCGCCGATTTGAGAGCGAAGGATGCGACAAAGATCGCCGATTTCGGGGGGCAGTCTTACACCCGGCCTTGCTCGGCAACGCAGCGCGCGCGCTACCCGGCCAAACCGGCGACGCGTCGCGGAAAATGACGCAAGCGCGCCGGGCCTCTTATGCGCAAACCGCATTCCCCGCATGTTGACCTCATGAGGCACCGATCGGGTGGCTCATACCCCAAGACACCAAACCAAGGAGACCTGATATGAAGAAGGTTCTTATTGCACTCACCACGACCCTCGCGCTGAGCGGCGCTGGGCTGGCCGCCATGTCCGATGTGGACACTGACGGCGACGGAGTTGCCTCCTTTACTGAGTTGCTGGCCGTATACCCGACGCTGACCGCAGAAGGGTTCGGCGCAATCGACGCCAACGCAGATGGTGTGATTGACGAGGCCGAGATGGTGGCCGCGCAAGAGGCGGGCCTGATCCCCGAGGCCTAAGCGCAGAGATCTGAGCCGGGCGTCAACACAACGGAACCCCGGTTCGGACACACCGCTCCCCTCTGGTTTGGGCGACAGTTCGGCCGTTCTGCTTTGGACGGAGTGTCGGCTTCCAAATCGAGCGGGAGGCGGTCGAGGGCCGATGGTGTTCCCTTGTCCTGCCATGGGCTCTTTTACGCGGGCGGCCTCTCTCCTCCCACCGACGGGAGGCGCATCTGCCCCTCATAGCGGATGCGCTTTCTCTCAGGGCAGGGCGGCTCGCATAAAGGCCAGGGCCTCCCCCACACGGGCCCTGGCCATGAGGCCAGTTGGGATATTAAACCTCGCCGCGCGACAGGGCCGCGACGCCTGTGCGCGCCACCTCGACCAGACCCAGAGGGCGCATCAAATCGGCGAAAGCGTCGATTTTTTCCGACGTGCCTGTCATCTCGAAAACGAAGCTCTTCAGCGTGCTGTCGACCACATTGGCGCGGAAAATCTCCGCCAGACGAATGGCCTCGATCCTCTTGTCGCCAGAGCCCGCCACTTTGAACAAGGCCAGCTCGCGCTCCACGGCGGGGCCTTCCTCGGTCAGGTCATGCACGTCATGCACCGGCACCATGCGGCCCAGCTGCGCCTTGATCTGCTGGATCACCTCCGGCGTGCCGCTGGTTACCACGGTAATCCGGGAGCGATGCCCTTCATGGTCAATCTCCGCCACAGTCAGGCTTTCAATGTTATAGCCCCGGCCCGAAAACAGCCCGATGACACGAGCCAAGACGCCTGCCTCATTGGTGACGATACAGGCCAGTGTGTGACGCTCACTCACATCCGCATGCGGATCTTTGAGGTCATAGGCCGATTTGCGGGACGTGCCCTTTTTGATCTTCAGAGGCGACATATCGCTTCCCTTTGTTAGGTCAAGATCACGGGCTAAACCCGTGTCGTTGCGTCGAAAAATCCAACTCCGTCCACATAACGAAGACCTTTGGAGGTCGCATGCAGCCAGTCGATAAACGGCTCAAGCTCACGGGCGACTTGCTCGTCGGGGCGGTCGGTTTCAGCCACGGCCAGCACCAAAAGCTCCGTGGTTTTGCTCAGCTCGGCATTTATCTCGGGATCGCCGCCGGAGCGGGTGGTTTTGGCCAGCTCGATCTCTTGGTTGAAAATGGATTGCCCGGATTCTCCGTCAAACCCTTTGGCCGTCTGCGTATGGGTATAAAGCTCGAACTGGATCAGTTCTTCTCCCCCGACCAGGACCTCGCCGTAAACAGGGGCTGCCTCCTCGCGCTCTTCCACATCCAGCGTGTAATTGCCTTTCAGCTCGGACAAAGCGACCTCCCAGACATTGGGATCCGGCAGGCCGTTTTGACCAAAGAAGTAGATGTTCTGCGCCATGCTAAACCAGCACCGCGCCGGTGGAGCCAATCGCGTCGGCCACCCCGGCATCGCCCAGCAGCATCTCGTTATGCGGCGCACCTGACGGGATCATCGGGAAGCAGTTTTCATGCTTCTCCACAAGGCAGTCAAACACCACGGGGCCGTCAAATTTCAGCATCTCCATGATCGCGTCATCAACGTCAGACGGATCTGAGACGGTAATGCCCTTCGCGCCGAAGGCCTGCGCCAAAAGCATGAAGTCGGGCAGGGCCTCGGACCAGCTATGCGAATAGCGGTTGCCATGCAGCAAATCCTGCCACTGGCGCACCATGCCCAGCCGCTCATTGTTCAGGATGAACTGCTTGACCGGCAGATTATATTGCCGCGCGGTGCCCATCTCTTGCATATTCATCAGCCAGGAGGCCTCCCCCGCGACGTTGATTACCAACGCGTCCGGGTGTGCCACCTGAACCCCAAGGGAGGCAGGCAGGCCGTAGCCCATCGTGCCAAGCCCCCCGGAGGTCATCCAGCGGTTCGGGTCTTCAAAGCCCAGATATTGCGCGGCCCACATCTGATGCTGCCCCACCTCGGTGGTGATGTAGCGATCCTTGCGGTCTTTTGTCAGCGCTTCAAGGCGCTGCAACGCATATTGAGGTTTGATCACTTTTTCGGTGTTTTTGTAATCCAAACAACGGATTGCACGCCATTCCTCGATCTGCTTCCACCACTTGGCCAACCCCTCGCCATGGGTCTTGCGGCCCCGCGACTTCCAGACCCGCAACAGGTCCTCCAAGACATGGGCCACGTCGCCGATGATTGGCACATCCACATGGATCACCTTGTTGATCGAGGACGGATCAATGTCGATATGCGCCTTTTTCGATTTCGGGCTGAACGCGTCGATGCGCCCCGTGATCCGGTCATCAAACCGTGAGCCGATATTGATCATCAGATCGCAATCATGCATCGCCATATTGGCTTCATAAAGCCCGTGCATCCCCAACATGCCCAGCCATTGCCCGCCGGAGGCCGGATAGGCACCAAGCCCCATCAGCGTGGAGGTCACAGGGAAGTTTGTCTCTTTCGCCAACTCGCGCAGCAGCGCGGTCGCGCTGTCGCCGGAGTTTATGACGCCGCCGCCTGAATAGATGATGGGTCGTTTGGCGGTCTCCATGAGCGCGGCAAGTGCTGTGATCTGGTCGATATCGCCTTTCAACTTCGGCGCGTAATGCCCTGTTGGCGCTTTGTTTTTCTCAACATAGCTGCCCTTGGCAAATTGTACATCCTTGGGGATGTCGATCAACACCGGACCGGGGCGGCCCGTTGTGGCCACATGGAAGGCCTCATGCATGACACCGGCCAGAACATCCGTGTCTTTCACCAGATAATTATGCTTGGTGCAGGGCCGGGTGATGCCAACCGTATCTGCCTCCTGAAAGGCATCCGTGCCAATCATGAAGGTCGGAACCTGAGCCGTGATGACCACGATCGGGATCGAGTCCAACAAGGCGTCGGTCAGCCCGGTGACGGTGTTCGTCGCCCCGGGGCCGGAGGTCACCAGAACGACGCCCGGCTTGCCGGTGGAGCGCGCATAGCCTTCCGCCGCATGGGCCGCGCCCTGTTCATGGCGCACAAGGATATGCTTAATCTTGTCTTGCTGAAACAGTTCATCATAGATCGGCAGAGCCGCGCCGCCGGGGTAGCCAAAGATCGTGTCCACGCCCTGATCGATCAGCGCCTGAACCACCATTTCCGCTCCGGTCATTTGACGTGCCATCTTCTGTCTCTCCGCTTCTGTCGTCTACGTTTGCCTGCTTCGCTCACAAAAAAGCCCCCGATCTTGGCGGGGGCGCATGGAAACCGTTATGGTTGTCGGATTACCGACCCATGCGCTCATATCCTAGAATGACGTGTACTTGTGCCATTGAGGGCCCTTTCATGTTGCAAAGGACATTATCAGCGCAATGAGGGGGGTCAACAGCCAAAGCGCTGAATAATCTGTCGTGTGTGCATTTTTTTGGGTATTTTTGTTGCGCAGATACGCCTCAACCCGGAAGAACAGCAAAATAGAGCGCGTCATAAGGCCCTGTTTCGACCAATGCCTTCCGATCGCAGGCCGGTTTCGCGCCAAAGCTGCTTGCCTTCTGATCCACGGTATGGCTCACCCCTTTATGGCAACCAAAGAGGGGGAGAGCATGGCCAAGACGCGCATTCTCAACGAGTTCGGCATGGGGACCTCCCTGCGTCGCACGGATTATACGCAAGCGGCACTGCGCGCGATCAAGAACGCGCTGTGGCACAATTCGGTGAGCGTGGCACCCGCCTTTGGGTTCCCGAAAGAGGCCATGCTGATCGACGTCGAGATTGGCGTGCAGCAGCCGGACAAGGTGGACACCTCAAAGCTGCTCGACGTCTTTCCTTACGGCCAGCCCAAGATCAACGTCGTCAAAGGTGGGCTGGACGTGCCCAAACCCGACGGCTCCGGCGTCACCGTCATTGCGAACGCCGCCATCTGCGTCAGCTTCGACATGGAGGTCGCGTGATGAGCGAGCAACGTCTGATCCTCGAAATGGGCAGTGGCAATGATCTCTACGGTCTGGATTACACCAAAGCCGCCAAGCGCGCGATACAGGACGCGCTGCATCATTCCTCCATCGTCATGTTCAAAAGCCTTGGTATTCCGCATGAAGAGATGCGCGTGCAGGTCACCATCGGGGTGCAGGAGCCGGACAAGCTGGACATCGCCGCGCTGACCGCAGAGCTGCCACGGGGCAGGGCGGAGGTCACGGGCGTTCTGGGCGGGCTGAACGTGCACGACCCCGACAACGATCAGACCCATGTCATCGCCACCGCCGCCATCGAGGCCTACGTGCCGATAGAGCCGGACAAGTGGAAGCTGTCGTCCAGCTGAGCGACGGGTCTAGTTTACTGACGCCTGCCGCAAGCCGATCTGATCGAAGATCGCTTTGCAGATCCCGCCCATCTCGAGGGCAAAGAAGTTCTTCGCCGCCGCCTTGTTGGGGTGGAACGGGTCTTTCACCATGCCGCGTTTGTTCAAGCGGAAATAGGTTTTGTTGCCCTGATTGGCGGCCACGGTCTGAGGTGTAACGCCCGGCACAAAGCTGCAATGGCTGCCCGTCTTCTCAAACGCCGCCTCAAGGTTCCTTTGCGCTTTGCGGCGCAAATCGGTGATGGACTTCTTATAGGCCGGCGCCGTGGTCATGAAGATGCACGGAATATCTGCTGGCAAATGCGCATGCATCCTCTCGACGTCTTTGACGGCAAGCTCCGGGTCATTGGCCCAACGTTTCGCGGAGTTGCCCAGAAAGGACATCAGCAGCAAACTCGGGTTGTAGTAGTCCTCGCGGAACATCTCTTCAAAGGGGGATTTTCCGGCAGCGCAAAACTGGTAGTTCTTGCCGCGCCCGATCTGCACATATTGGTTGGCCGTCTGATTGACATAGCCGTAAGAGCCCGCATTGACCTTCCATTTCGGGTCCACGTCGCACACCCGCCCCTTGGCGCGCCCGCTGCGGGCCGTCCAGGAATGCAGCGAGGTCGAGCGCACACCGATTACACTGACTTTCATCTCGCCCAGCGAGCTCAGCTGTTGTTTCTGGATCGGGTCAGGCGAGCAATGGGCTTTGATATCGGTGAAAAACTCGACAAAGGCCGGACCAGCCCCAAAGGAGATCTGGCTGTCGCCCAGCACCAGAATATCGGGGGAGGTGAAACCCTCCGCATGGGCAGCGGTGCTTGCCGATAAGATCGAGATCGTAAGCGCACTGATCAATCCGCGCACACCGCTAAGAGAAAAACGAAACATCCTGCCGCCTTGTAAGAGTCAAAACCTGTGAATGTCACGAAACGCGATCCTGCGCGTTGCGGCAAGGACCTCGCTGAAAGTTGAACGCTAGAACTCCGCGCCAGTGCCTTGCAGGACGCCATGCTCCAATGCGTAGCGGGTCAGCCCTGCGGTGGAGTTAATGCCGAGCTTGCGCTTGATATTTTTGCGATGGGTCTCGACCGTATGCACGGAGATCTCCAGCTCGCGCGCAACCTCCTTATTGGCCTTGCCTTGGGCCAGTTGCAATAAGATGGTTTGCTCACGCGCCGTCAGTATGTCCTGCGCGGTGTCAGGCGTCAGCGCGCCCGTGGCGCCGGTGCACAGATAGGTGTCGCCTGCCATGACAGTCTGGATCGCGGTATAGATCTCTTCCGTGGGCACGTCTTTCAGGATGTAGCCCCGCGCCCCGTGGCGCATCGCAGTGGAGACATATTCAGGCGCGTCATGCATCGACAGGACGACAATCCGCTGCTCTGCGTTGCGTTCCAGCAAAATCTCCGTCGCTGAGAGCCCGCCAAGCTGCGGCATGTTGAGATCCATCAAGATCACATCGGGCCGCAGCGCATCGACCTGATCAATCACCTCCTGCCCGTTGGACAATGTCGCCACCACCTCAAGATCGCGGTAGCTTTCAAGAATGGCCCGGATGCCGTCAGCCACCATAGGGTGGTCATCCACAATCAAAACGCGTGTCGGGGTCATGCGATCTTCCTGTCTTCACTTGGGGCCACAGTGTCTTTCGCCTTTGGGGGCAGCAGGTGGCTCAGCGGCACGGAGGCCTCAATAGTGGTGCCCGCCGAGGTGCTCATCACCCGCAACGTGCCGTTCAGCTGGTCGATCCGCTCATGCATGTTGCGCAGCCCCAGCCCGCCTTCGCGCTTGGTGCTGTCCATCCCGCCGCCATTATCCTTGATCCGCAACGTGGCCCCGCGACGGTGGCCAAACACATCAAGCGACACCTTGGTGGCATCCGCATGCCGCTCCACATTGGTCAGCGCTTCCTGCGCGATGCGGTAGAGCGCGGTTTTGGCGTCCTGATCCAGCCGGTTGCGGAACACGACGGTCGTAAACTCCGTCTCCAGCCCGGTCCGGGCTTTGAAATCCTCGATCAAGGATTTTAGGGCAGGGCCAAGGCCTAGATCATCCAGCACGCCGGGCCGCAAATCGGCCGATATCCGGCGCACTTCATGGATCGCATCAGTCAGGCCTTCTATGCCCTTATCGAGGCTCTGCGTCGCACGCGTGTCTTTGGTCGAAACCTGGCGTTTTGCCAGCTCAACCGCGTAGCGCACACCGATCAGGATTTGGCTAATGGAATCATGTAGTTCACGGGCGACCCTGCCACGTTCTTCCTCTTGCGTGTCGATAATTCGCTCTGTCAGCGCCTTCAATTTGCCATCCGCCAAGCGCCGTTCGCGCAGGTTCAAAAGCAACCCGGTGACAAACACCGCCAAAAGGGCGGCTATGGTGATAATCGCGATTTGCTGGAAGGTCTGGCGGATCCGTGCCTCCGTGTTGGCGCGGGCGGCGGCGACGGTGGTGACGACGTCATCGATGAAAATGCCCGTGCCCAGCGCCCATTTCCAGTCCTGCAGGCCGATCTGGTAGGTGACCATTCGGGCTGTCTCTCCAGTAGAAGGCTTGGTCCAATCGAACGTATGATACCCGCCAACCCTTGCGGCCTCGACAATCCTGTCGGTAATGGGCACGCCGTTGCGGTCAGTCAGTCCAGACCAGTTCTGGCCGATCAGCCCGGTTTGGCGCGGGCTGACGAGGTTATTGCCCTCATAATCAAACACGAAGAAATAGCCGTCTTGGCCGTAAATCATCGCCGATAGGATCTGCGTCACCTCCAGCTTGGCGGCCTCGTCATCGGGCAGGGCGTTGCCGTAGATCGACCCGATCGCGGTGCGTGCGAGGCTCAGGTAATTCTTCAACTCTGCCTTCTTGGCCTCGATCAGCTGGGTTTCCAGCTCGCGAATTTCGGTCTCTGCCAATTGCCGCGACTGATTGGCAACAACGAGCGAGATCGCAGCAATGGCCACCACAAGCGGAACGGTCGCCAGAAGGAAGACCTTCTGTCCGTAAGTCAGCGCGAGACGTGCGCGGATCAAATTTAGCAAACGGCGCATAAGCGGTGTAACTTTGGGCCAAGTGCTGCAACGCGTCAATCACCGCAACCGGGTAGCGGCTCTACAGGAAAACCACGGGTGAGTGCCGCATTGACCGGGGCGCCATCCGATTGATCCAGATCAAATTTCAACGACAGAACAGGATCTACCCGCCAATGGGTATAGCATCCAAACCAGACCAGCTATAAGGTCGCGCCACTAGAAACGATCCATCTTACAGTGCGCGCATTCAAGAGTGCTAGTTCTGAGAGATGATAATTTGGGAGGAGACACCTATGGATCGTCGTTCTTTTCTAAGAACTTCTGCAGTTGGCGGGACCGCCGCGGCTGCCTCAACATTGGCCGCACCGGCCTACGCTGCGGGTCACCGTACGCTGACGATGGTAACAACTTGGGGCCGTGGCCTCGCTGGCGTTTTTGACGCGGCTCAGAAAGTTGCAGACGACATCAACGCCATGTCTGACGGCTCGCTGACTGTTGAAGTCAAAGCCGCAGGCGAGCTGGTTGGCGCGTTTGAAGTGTTTGACGCCGTGACCGCTGGTCAGGCCGACATGTATCACGCGGCTGACTACTACTTTGTGGGTCAGCATCCGGGCTACGCCTTTTTCACATCTGTTCCGTTTGGCATGACCGCTCAGGAAATCGTCAACTGGTACGAGCATGGTGGCGGTAACGCATTCCATGACGAGCTGGGTGAAATCTTCGGCCTGAAATCCTTCCTCGCCGGTAACACCGGTGCGCAAGCTGGTGGTTGGTTCCGCAAGGAAATCACCGGTCCGGAAGACTTCAACGGTCTGAAATTCCGCATGCCCGGTCTGGGCGGCGAGGTGCTCGGCAAGCTGGGCGCATCCGTGCAGAACCTGCCAGGTGCCGAAGTGTACCAAGCGCTGGCCTCTGGTGCCATCGACGGCACCGAGTGGATCGGCCCATGGGCGGACGAGAAGGCTGGTTTCCAGGAAATCACCAAGTTCTACTACACCGCAGGTATGCACGAGCCGGGCGCAGCCCTGTCTTTGGCCACGAACCTCGACGTCTTCAATGAGCTGACACCAGCTCAGCAGAAGATCATCGAAGTGGCATCGGGCAACACGCACCAGTGGAGCCTTGCTCAGTTCCTCAACAACAACGGTGCGGCGCTGCAGCGTCTGCAATCGGGTGGTGTTAAGGTTCTGGAATTCCCTGACAGCGTTTGGGACGCCATGGGCGCCGCAGCGCTCGAGGTCAAGGACCAGTATGCGGGCGACGATCTCTATGACCGTATCCGCGCAAGCTACGAGGCCTCTCAGGCCGCGTCCTCCGGCTGGATTGTACAATCCGAAGGCGCATACCGCAGCCAGCGTGACCGCATCGCAGGCTAATCGCCTTTGAACATATGAACTTGTCGGGGCCGCAGGGATGCGGCCTCGGCCTTCGCGGCGAGGCTGTCGCGGAAATCGGGAGGGGCAGTGCGCCATAGACCTGCGCAGGCCTGATATCGGGGGGTACGACCATGCTGGACGCCTTTGTCTGGTTCTTTTCCAACATCGCGCTTGCGTTTAAGAACTTCTTCTACGCCGTCTTTAACCCGGATCTCTGGCTGTCCTGGGTCCCGCATATCAATCAATCCATTCCGGAAACCGAGCAAAAAGAAGCGCTTATGCGCTTCATCTATTACGGTGGCTCGGTCGAGTTCTTCTTTGTCATCCTGACCTTCGTGCTGGTGTTGACGGCCATCGGGCTGTTCAAGAACCGCGTGATGTGGGGTGTCGTGCAAATCCTCGAAGGTTTTGCCAACAGCATCGGCCGCTTTTTTGCATGGGCTGGTCTGTTGATGGTGCTGCAACAGATCATCATCATTTTCATTCAACGCATCTTCGCAAGGGCCGAGATCTCCATGGGGTTCGGCATGTCCTTCAGCAAGGATATCAGCTGGTGGGCCGAAGAGCTGAAATTCTACAACGCTCTGGTCGTCTGCCTGTGCTGCACCTACACCTTCGTGCAGGGCGGTCATGTGCGCGTTGACCTGATTTATTCGGCGGTGAGCTACCGCACCAAACGCATGATGGACATGATCGGCGCGGTGATCTTCATGATGCCCGCCGCCATCCTGACATGGATGTATGGCTGGTACTTCCTATGGCGTCATCTGGTGACGCCCAAACCCTCCGCCTCCGACGCGCTGGAGCGCCTGCTGACCAAGGCCCGCGCCGTGCGCTGGAATGTCGAGACGATCAGCTTCTCGCCCAACGGGTTCAACGGCTATTTTCTGTTCAAGGTCCTTTTGGTGATCTTCGCAGGCATGGTGTTCCTGCAATCCATCGCCTTCTTCTACCGCTCCTATCTGGAGTGGAAGGGCGGCCCTGAGGCCGAAGGCAAATATCTCGACAAAGACAAGCTGGGCGACGAGATCGCCGAAGCGGCTGCAGAAATTCACTAAGGGGCGGGACAGATGATTTTCGGATTAGATGGCGTAGAAGTTGGCCTGATCATTGTTTTCATGTGTCTGTTCGCAGGGATCCTGTCTGGGTTCCCGGTGGCCTTCGCCATCGGCGGCTCTGCGGTGATCTCCTTCGGGATCATTGCGGCGCTCGATAGCGCGGGGCTCTTGATCCACCAAGCGATTGACCCCAACACCGCCGAATATGCGGCCGTCTTGGCCGAAGGGGTCAAACAGGAGACGATATCCGTTTTCCGATACCCCGACCTGCCGCGCATAGAGCAACCCGTCTTCCTGCAAGGCTGGGAGACCGCGCTGGACCGCAACGTCTCCTTCATTGTGAACCGGATGAACGAGCGGGTGCTGGCCGGCGCCTCCATCGAAACCCTGCTGGCTGTGCTGATGTTCGTGCTCATGGGCATCACGCTGGAGCGCTCCAAAATCGCCAATGACCTGCTGACCACGATGGCGCGCGTCTTCGGCCCACTACCCGGCGGTCTGGCCGTTTCCGTTGTTGTTGTGGGCGCATTCCTCGCGGCCTCCACCGGCATCGTGGGTGCGACCGTGGTGACCATGGGCCTGCTGTCGCTGCCCACCATGTTGCGCAACAACTACTCGCCTGAACTGGCCACCGGCGTCATCGCGGCCTCGGGCACGTTGGGGCAAATTATCCCGCCCTCCATTGTCATCGTGCTCTTGGGCACACTGGCAGGCGATCTCTATTCCGCCGCGCAGGAGTCCCGTGCCCAAGAGGTTGGCTGCTCGGATGCGCTGACCTATCTGGGCGAGCCTGCCGTGGTCTCCGTGGGCACGCTGTTTCAGGCGGCACTTTTGCCCGGCATTCTGCTCGCCGTGCTCTACGCGCTCTATGCGTTTGGCTACGCGTTGTTTAACCCCTCCAAGGCCCCAGCGGTCGAGCTGGGCACTTCGAACAGCGAGCCGATCACCAAGAACGAAGCCCTGACATGGTTCCTCTTTGCCCCTGTCGGCCTGATCGTCGGCTTCATTCTGTTGCTCAATGTCGGCATCTTCGGCAGCCAAAACGTCAACGTGGACAGCTTCTCCGATGCCGGGCAAACCGCGTCGCTGCGCACCAATGTCAGCGAGAGCTGCCAGGAGGCGATGATTGATCTGCACGGCATCGAGGCGTGGGAAACCGCTCTGGCCGAGCAAGCCGCCATTGACGACGCGGGCGGCATCGCGGCCTCGGTCAAGCTGACCGAAGAAGAGCTGACCCAAGCTGTTATGGACAAGATCGAGAACGCCGCACCCGTGGGCACTGGCATCGCTATTGGCCTGCTTCTGATGGCGCTGATCTTCGCAATTGCGCGCGGTGTGTCGCCCTCTGCGGATCGCCGTCCACTGATCGTGGGCACGCTCGGCATCTTGCTGGCAATTCTCATCGATATCTTGCTGATCACCCCGGTGACGACACCGGGCAACACGGTGTTACTGCTGATCCTGCCGCTGATGATGATCGGCTACGGGGTCAAACACGCGGCAGTGTCGCTGGGCAAGAACGAGCTGCTCAAGGTCGTCTTCCCGCCGCTGGTGCTAATCGTCGCGGTGCTGGGCTCGATCCTTGGCGGGATCACCAACCCGACGCCCGCAGCCGCACTCGGCGCAGGGGGCGCGATCCTATTGGCCGCCTACCGCAAGCTGCAAGACACCGGGCAATCAGGCAAGATCATCTTGATGGCGACCTTCGCCGTGGTGGTCATGATCCTTGTGGGCGTCAATTTCGACCTGCGCGTCAATATCGAGGTCGTGACCTTCGAGAATCTGATCGGCTTCATCGTTGCCAAAGCCGCCTACCTGTTTGCCATCTTCGGCATCCTCTTTGGCTGCTGGGTCCTGTTTTCCAACGGCGTCCTCAGCCCGGTGGTGCGGGAGACCGCGAAAGTCACTTCGATGGTGTTCACCATCCTGATCGGCTCGCAATTGCTGAACCTCGTGGTCATCTCCTTCGGCGGCGAGCACTATATCCAGCAATTCCTGCGCAGCTTTGACAGCGAGTTTCAGGTCTTCGTCATCGTGATGCTGGTGCTCTTCATACTGGGCTTTGTGCTCGACTTTCTGGAGATCATCTACATCGTGATCCCCATCGTCGGACCCGTCATTTACGGCGGCACGATGGACCCGAAATGGGTGACGATCATGATCGCGGTGAACCTGCAAACCTCCTTCCTCACGCCGCCCTTTGGCTTTGCGCTGTTTTATCTGCGCGGCGTGGCCCCCAAGGAGGTCACCACGGGCCATATCTACCGCGGCATCATCCCCTTTGTGTTGATCCAGGTCTTCGGGCTACTGCTGTTGGCACTCTTCCCCAGCGTGGTCACGATCATCCCGAACCTGCTGAGCAATTAATCCCGGCCAATCGGTGACAACACAGAAAAGCGGCGCCTAAGCGGGCGCCGCTTTTTATGGCTCTGCAAGAAGAGGGGTTAGTCTTTTGGCGCGCGCGTATCGGGCAAGGTGATGCGTGCCACCTGTTCGGCAATCGGGTCCACGGCCAGCGGATGCGTCTCGGCGGCATAGTCGTGGCCGTCCTGAATGTCATGCCACTCGCCGCCCCGGAAGACTTCCAACGCAGAGAACCCGGCCTTGTAGCCCATCTTGGGCGAGCCGGGGACCCAGTAGCCCAGATAGACGTAAGGCAGCCCCGCCTCCTGAGCGATCCGCACATGGTCGAGCACAATGTAGGTGCCCAAGGAATTGCGTGACATATCAGGGTTGTAGAAGGAATAGACCATCGACAAGCCGTCATCGAGCACATCCGTCAGGCAGGTCGCGATCAGGTCCTCATCGAACGAAGAGGTGCGGTCCCAATATTCCACCACGCGGCTTTTGACCGGGGTTTCTTCGACCATGGCGGCGAACTCGAAAATGTCCATATCGGCCATGCCGCCATCGGCGTGGCGCGATTCGAGATAGCGGCGGAAGAGATTGAACTGCTCTTCGGTAGCCCAGGGGCTGGTGGCGACGCGGTCGAGATGCGTGTTGCGCTTCAGGATGCGGCGCTGGGATTTGGAGAACTCGAAATCCGCGACCCGGATCCGGGCCGACAGACAGGCCGAGCATTCAGGACAAGATGGACGATAGAGCACATTTTGCGACCGACGAAACCCTTGTTTCGAAAGGGCATTGTTCAAAGTTGTGGCATGTTCGCCTTGCAAAGCTGTGAACAGCTTCCGCTCCCGTCGACCCTCAAGATAGGGACAGGATTGGGGCGCAGTCACGTAGAACTGCGGTGCAAGTGGAAGCGTGTGGCGCATAGCGTTGGAAATGTCCTAAAGTTGAGCCGAGCCTAGCAATGCACGGTCAGGCGGACAAACCCTTTTTTGCGCCTCAATTCAAGGGCTTAGTAACGCTGCGGTTTGTTGATGGCGGCGGTGCCGCAGAGGTGGTCATGCAAGGCTTGGCATTTGGGCGAGATCGCAATCATCGCCAGCGAGGCCAGTTGCGGCAGGAAGAAAGCGGCGGCGACCATGTAGCCCAGCGTGTGTAGCACGGCCTCTGAGCCATCAAGGGGCTGGCCCTCGCGGTTGCGCAGCTCGATATTGAAGAGCCGCATGCCCCATGTCGCGGAGCCGGAGGTGATGGTTGAGACCCGGTAAATGAAGCTGAGCACCAGAAAAATCAGCGGGAAAAAGAACCAGCCAATAAAGAGCGGCAGGGTCGCCACGATGGCGGTCATCACGCCGATCAGGCAGACATCGACAATCCATGCCAAAAGCCGCTTGGCGGGGATGCCTGCGTAAAACTCGGACTGGGTTACGGGATCGGGAAGATGCGTGTCTGTCATGGTGAAGGACATGGGGGCTGGGGCCTCAAATGTGAAGGGGGAGCTGTGGGATTGCGAGGCGCGCCGAGTGCTAGCGCGCGTCATTTGTATATGGAAAGCAGAAGCTTACACGTCTTTCTTGTCACCGTCTTTAGGGGCCCTTGCGGCCTCGGCGCGCTCGTCCATGAAGGCGTCAAACTCGGATTTGTCCTTGGCTTCGCGCAGGCGTTCCAGGAAGCTTTCAAACGCGTGCTGCTCGTCTTGCAGCCGGTTCAGCATGTCGGCCTTATAGGTGTCAAAAGCGGTGTTGCCGGAGGATTTGAACCCGGCGGCGCGGGCAGGGGACTGGGTGTTGCGACGGGTGGCACAGCTGCCGAACATGCGTTTGCTCCATATCATATAGGCGAGAAGGGCGAGGCCTACGGGCCAGAAGAAGATAAAGCCCAGAACCATGGCGGCGATCCAGGCGCCTTTGCCGCGGTCGTCGAGCCAGAGTTCGGCGCGCGCGAGCCAAGAGGGGGACCTGTGGGTGAGGGTGGTCATCTAGATACTCCTGTTGATTAAGTTAATGTTATTCACATTTACATAAATGGGCATTACGCGGTCCCGGTCAAGGGTGCAGAGGGGGTTTGGTACAAAATGGGGCAAAATAATTTGGGCCAAAACCCAAAATATCCCAAACTTTTGTACAAAATTCCTTAACCAATTCGAAAGGTTATGGGCGGTTTTCGGGCTGTCTCAGACCGTTCAGAGTTTTTTCAGTTTTCTGCGCGAGTGTCGGGTTATGAGCTCAGAAACTGATGGCCGTTCTGCGTGAGAATTTCGGCCACCTGATCAAAGGCGACCTCCGGCACGAGGATATGTTCGCCGTCAAAAGTACAGACCACAAAGACCCCGATCCCGGCGGCAGAAATGGGAGAGACAAGAGAGGCCACAATCCCGGCCTCATCAAATGCAAACGGACCGACGCTGCGAAAACAGGCCCAGCCAAGTTCGGATGTCTGACCCTCAGGAATACGCTCGGCGCGGCACAGAATGGTCAGCTCGCCATCGGTGCGGATCTGCGCGGTGAAACCCGGCCCGTCGGCCCAGTCAGGGGTTGTCGCATCAGGCGGCAATTGGCAGATGCCGAAACTGCCATGGAGTTTTCTCAGGTTCATGTGTCGGGTCTCATGTGCGCGGCTCTCATTTGCGCGGCTTGGTCTTTTTGATCTGCTTGATTGTCTTCCCCAGCACTTTGTCTTTGCTCTTGCGCTGGGCGAGGGAGGCGGAGTTGAACTCTTCTTCCGCCATCAGCTTGCGCCAGCGGGCCATGCGAGGGGCGTCAATCTCGCCGCGGTCCAAGGCGGCGGTGACGGCGCAGCCCGGTTCGGTGTCGTGTTTGCAGTCGTTGAATTTGCATTGGGTGGAGAGGTCATGGAGATCGGCGAACACTTCCTCAATGCCAGAGGTGGCATCGGTTAGTTGCAGCTCCCGCATGCCGGGCGTGTCGAGGACGACGCAGCCGTCTTTGATGATATGCAATTGCCGGCTGGTGGTGGTGTGGCGTCCGCGGGCGTCGTCTTCGCGGATGCCCGCCGTGGCGATATCGTCGGAGCCTGCCAGCGCATTGGTCAAGGTCGATTTGCCGACGCCCGAAGAGCCAAGGAAGGCGACGGTGCGGCCGGGTTTGCACCACGGGGCGAGTTTGTCGCGCGGGTCACTGTTGCGGGCGTCCAGTGCGATGACGGGGATCTCGGGCGAGATGGTTTGCGCTTGGGCGATGTAGGTTTCGGTGTCATCGCTCATGTCGGATTTGGTCAGCAGGATCACCGGGTCAATTTCGGCCTCAAAAGCCAAGGCAATGTAGCGCTCCAGCCGGGCGATGTTGAAATCGGCGTTGCAGGAGGTGGTGACGAAGGCGGTTTCGATATTGGCCGCGATCAGCTGGATGGAGCGGTCATGCCCCGGCGCGCGGCGCTTGATCAGGCTTTTGCGCTCCAGCAGGCGGGTGGGTTTATAGCTCTTGGCGTCAAACAGCAGCCAGTCGCCGACAGTGGCCTCAAACGCATGCGGAATGGTGTCGTCAATCCCGTTGCCCATGATCCGCAACGTGTTGCGGTGCACTTGGGTGACGCGGATGGGGGGCGTGTCGGTCAGCTCTTCGACACTGAGCTGGGCGGAGAAGAACGCCTGCCAGCCCAAAGCGTCGATGGTGGATCGTTCCGGCTTGGGCGTGGAGCCGCCGGGCAGGAAGGCAGAATAGTCCTTTGTCATACTGTGGCGCGTTTCACGGGCGGGCTTTCTGAAAGAGGTCTGCTACCCAGTCTATACAGCAAAAAGAGCGCCCACCAATGGTGGACGCCCAGTTTCAGGGAGAGTTCTTTTGAGGCGCTAGGACGTGATGTCGTAGGCGCGTTCGCCGTGCTGTGTGAGGTCGAGCCCCGTTGTCTCCGCTTCCGCATCGACGCGGAACGGCGTGACCAGCCCGACCAGTTTGACGAGAACAACCGTCACGACAATGGTGTAAACCCCTACCACAGCGAGCCCGCCCAGCTGGGCCACCCAAGCGCCTTGGCCGAAAGCCGCGATCATGATCGTGCCGAAAATGCCGCCCACGCCGTGAACTGCGAACACGTCCAGCGTGTCGTCGATCTTGAACATGTTGCGGATCAGGTTGACGGCTTCCTGGCACAGCACGCCTGCGACAGCGCCGATGACGAGCGCCTCGACAGGGCCCACGAAACCGGAGGCTGGCGTGATCGAGGCGAGGCCTGCGATGGTGCCTGTGACCAGACCCACAAGGGAGGCTTTGCCGAATTTGATCTTCTCCCACAGCGCCCATGTCAGCGAGGCGGTTGCGGCAGAGATATGGGTGACGGTCAGCGCCATGGCGGCCCCGCCATCCGCGGCCAGTTGCGAGCCACCATTGAAGCCAAACCAGCCGACCCAGAGCATGGCCGCACCGATCATCACCATGCCGGGATTATGCGGCGGCTTGCTGGCGTCTTTGCGGGCCCCAAGGAAAATGGCGAGCACCAGCGCGGCGAGCCCTGCGGTTTCATGTACCACGATGCCGCCTGCGAAATCGCGTACGCCTATTTCGCCGAAGATGCCGCCATCAGCCATCATGCCGCCGCCCCAGATCCAGTGGACGACCGGCGCGTAGCACAAGAGCATCCAGAGGCCCGAGAAGGTCAGCACGAAGCCAAAGCCGATGCGTTCGACATATGCGCCGACGATCAGGGCGGGTGTGATGATGGCGAAGGTCATTTGGAAGGCGAAGAAGAGGACCTCGGGCAGGGTGCCTGACAGCGTGTCTGCGTCGATGCCTGAGAGGAACATTTTGTCCAAACCGCCCCAGTAGCCCGACGTGCCGCCGCCGAACGCGATGGAGTAGCCGACGGCGAGCCAGAGCACGCTCATCAGGCAGGCAATGGCGTAGCAATGCATGAAGACGGAGAGCACGTTGCGCGCGCGCACGAGGCCTCCGTAAAAGAGGGCGAGCCCCGGTAATGTCATGAACAGCACCAGTGCCGTTGCGACGATGATCCATGCGGTATCTGCACCTACCATGGCGATTTCCCCCCTCGTTTTGGTATTGCGTGAGGGCAAGAAACGGTTTGGCGGCGCGAATAAAAGAGGCATTTGCCTGCGCGGGTGCCTAGAGAGGCAGCAAAACCGAAACTGCGCGAATTTTGTGCAGTTTTGCTTGGGCGTGGCGAATTTTGCGGCAGTTTGGAGTCAGAGCGCTTTGAGCAGCAGGGTCAGCGCATGGCGGGTTGCCGCGTCGCGGACCTGTTGGCGGCCAAGGGGGCCGAACTCCACGGTTTCGGTATGACCCGGCCCGGCTTGCGCGGTGCCGAAACAGACGCGGCCCTCGGGTTTGTGCTCGGAGCCGCCGGGGCCTGCGATGCCGGTGACGGAGACGGCGAGATGGGCTTGGGAGTTTGCGAGCGCGCCCTTGGCCATTTCGGCGGCGATCTCCTCGGAGACCGCGCCATGGGCTGAGAGCGTTTTGTTTTGGACGCCCAACATGTCCTGCTTGGCGGCGTTGGAATAGGTGACAAAGCCCCGATCGAACACGTCTGAGCTGCCGGGGATGGCGGTCAGAACGGCGGCGATCATGCCGCCGGTGCAGCTTTCGGCGGTGGTGATGCGGATATTCTTGGCACGGGCCGCGTCGAGTACCTGTTTTGCAAGGGTTTCCAGCGGGTTATCCATGAGAAATGTAGGCCCCGAGGAGGACAATCACAGCGGCGAAAAGCCCCGCAATCACGTCATCAAGCATGACGCCAAGCGCGTCTCCGCGCCGGTCGGCCCAGCCGATGGGGCCGGGTTTCCAGATGTCAAACAGCCGGAAGGCGATGAAGGCGGTGAGGATGCCGGGCCAGAGGGCCCAGAAGGACACGCCTGCGTGGCTGGCTCCGATGGCTATGGGCAAAAGGGCGATCCACTGGCCAACAAGCTCGTCGATGACCACTTCGGACGGGTCGTGATTGTCGCCCTCCGCGATGTATTTGGCCGTGCCCCACCAGCCTTTGAGAAAGCCTGAAACGATGGCGAGGGCCAAAAACGGCCAGCCCGCGATCAGCCACAGGACCCATGCAAAGGGAAGGGCGGCGGCAGAGCCCCATGTGCCGGGCGCGGGTTTCAGATAGCCGATGCCTGCGACGGTGACGATGAGCTTGGCGATCATGATTTCACCAGCGTCGCGGTGGTCATGCAGGCGATGCCCTCGCCGCGTCCGGTAAAGCCGAGCCGCTCGGAGGTGGTGGCTTTGACGGAGATTCGGTCCAGAGAAATACCCAGCAATTCCTGCAACTTGTGGCGCATAGCTAAAGCATGGGGGCCAACTTTGGGGTGCTCGCAGATCAGGGTGCAATCGACATGGGTGATGGAAAATCCTTTGGAGCGGGCCAGTTCTGCGGCATGGGTCAGGAAAATATGGCTCTCCGCGCCTTTCCATTGCGGGTCAGAAGGCGGGAAATGCTGGCCGATATCACCTTCCGCGAGGGCTCCGTAAATGGCGTCGGTGATCGTGTGCAGGCCCACATCAGCGTCGGAATGGCCTTGCAAGCCGCGATTATGGGGGATGGCGATGCCGCACAGCATCACGTGGTCTCCGGGGCCGAAGCGGTGCACGTCAAACCCGTTGCCTGTTCTTACATCCATGATCTGCTCGTCTGTTTTTTCGGATATCCTGCGTTATCTCTATGGTTTCGCCGTGTTGGGGGCAACGGGCAGATCGTACGCCTAAATTTTGAGCATTTGCGGTATTTCGCCTAAATCTGAGGCGCTAGACATTGCAGCCCTTTGGAAGAACGGGCAAAACGGCGAGGTTGCACAAGGATTAAGCGTTTGGCCATTTCGCTGGCAGGCACACAGATTGACGTCCCGGTTTTTCTGGCTCCATTGGCCGGGATCACGGACCTGCCGTTTCGCGAGCTCGTGTCGGGTTTCGGTGCGGGGCTGGTCGTCTCGGAAATGGTGGCCAGCCAAGAGATGGTGCAGGCCAAACCAGGCGTGCGCGAGAAGGCGGAGCTGGGCTTTGACAGTGCCAACACCGCCGTGCAACTGGCGGGCCGCGAGGCGCATTGGATGGCCGAAGCCGCAAGGATGGTCGCGGCAAATGGCGCGAAGATCATCGACATCAACATGGGCTGTCCGGCCAAAAAGGTGGTCAGCGGCTATTCCGGCTCGGCGCTGCTGCGCGATCTGGACCACGCGCTGACGCTGATCGAGGCGGTGGTAGAGGCGACCGAGCTGCCGGTGACTCTGAAAACCCGGCTGGGCTGGGACGATGCTTTGTTAAATGCGCCCACGCTGGCCAAACGGGCGGAAGCGGCGGGCATTCAGATGATCACGATCCACGGGCGGACACGCTGCCAGTTCTACAAGGGCCATGCAGATTGGGCAGCGATCCGGGCCGTGAAAGACGCGGTGAGCATCCCGGTGATTGCCAATGGCGACATTGTGGACGCGGCCACGGCGCGCAAGGCGTTGAAGCTGTCAGGCGCGGACGGCGTGATGATCGGGCGCGGGGCGCAGGGGCGGCCCTGGCTTTTGGCGCAGGTTGCGGCGGAATTGCAGGGCGACCGGGTGCCAGAGGCCCCGCAAGGCGCGGCGCTGATCGATCTGGTCTGCGCACATTACGAGGCGATGCAGGATTTTTACGGGCCTGTGCTGGGGCCTCGGGTCTCTCGCAAACATTTGGGGTGGTACATGGATCATACCGGCACGCCAGCGGCGTTGCGGCGGGAGGTGCTGACGGCCAAAGAGCCCGCCGCCGTGTTGGAGCTGATCGCAGAGGCGCTGATCCCGCAGGAGGTCGCGGCATGAATGAAATGAACGCGCCCTTCTTCGAGACGCTTTGGACCTCACTGCCGCTGCCGGGGGTGGTGATCGACCCCGACAACATAATCTTCGAGGTCAACACGGCGATGGAGACGTTTCTGAACCTCTCTGCAAGATCGCTTAAAGACCGACCCGTCTGGGACATGATCCATGTGGACGCGCCGCTGGACGAGGCCGTGACAAGGATCAGGCGCGACAACGCGCCCTTGTTTGTGAACAACGTGGATGTGGGCTCTGGCGAGCGCGCGCCGGTGCAGAGCAATATCCAGTTTTCCAGCCTTGTGGACCGACCGGGCTATATCCTGATCCTGATGAAGCCGCGCGAGATTGCCGATAAGATGGGGCAAGCCCTGCAAAGCAAATCGGCGGCCAAATCCGCGATTGGCATGGCGGAGATGCTGGCCCATGAGATCAAGAACCCGCTGGCGGGCATCACCGGGGCGGCGCAGCTTTTGTCGATGAACCTTGAGCCTGCGGATCAGGAGCTGACCGATCTGATTGTGGCCGAGAGCCGCCGCATCGTGCAGCTGCTTGATCAGGTGGAACAGTTTGGCAATCTGCGCCCCCCTGAGCGGCGCGCGGTCAACCTGCATGACGTGCTGGACCGGGTGCGCAAATCCGCTGCCGTGGGCTTTGGCGCGCATATGAAAATCGCGGAGGAGTATGACCCGTCCTTGCCGCCGACCTTCGCCGACCCGGATCAACTGGTGCAGGTGTTTTTGAACCTGCTGAAAAACGCGTCTGAGGCGCAGCCGAATGGCGGCACGATCACCGTGCACACGTTTTACGAGCAATCCCTGCGCGTCTCTCGCCCCGATGGCAGCCGCGTTTCGGTGCCGCTGAATATCGAGGTGATTGATGACGGGCCGGGCCTGCCGCCGGGGCTTGCAGGCGACGTGTTCGAGCCGTTTGTCTCGGGCCGGGAGAACGGCACCGGGCTGGGGCTGGCGCTGGTGAGCAAGATTGTCGCGGAGCATGACGGCTGGATCGCCGTGACCTCCGTGCCCGGCCGCACCGTGTTTCGCATTTCGCTGCCCATGGCGTCGACTATGGCCCCCAACCAAACCGATAAGGAGACTTAGATGGACGGCACAGTTCTGGTCGCCGATGACGACCGCACCATCCGCACCGTGTTGACGCAGGCCCTGACGCGGGCCGGGTGCAAGGTGCATGCGACAAGCTCGCTGACGACGCTGATGCGCTGGGTGGGCGAGGGCAAGGGCGATCTGGTGATCTCGGATGTGATGATGCCGGATGGCAATGGGATCGAGGCGCTGCCGGAGATGTTGCGGCTGCGGCCCGGCCTGCCGGTGATCGTCATTTCGGCTCAGAACACGATCACGACGGCAATCGCGGCTAATGAGGCAGAGGCCTATGACTACCTGCCCAAACCGTTCGACCTGCCGGACCTGATGAAACGCGCCAACCGCGCGTTGGAGCGCAAACGGGTGGTGGCGCGCAACGTGGATGCGCCGTCTCAGGCGGATCAGACCGGAGAGGAGCTGCCGTTGATCGGGCGGACGCCCGCGATGCAGGCGCTCTACAAGCTGGTGGCGCAGGTGGTGAACACGGAGCTGGCGGTGATGATCACCGGCGAAAGCGGCACCGGCAAAAGCCTGATTGCACGGGCGATTCATGATTTCTCCGATAGGCGCACGCTGCCATTTGTGACCGTGACCCCGAAGGATCTGGCAGATATTGACGGGCCTGCGACGATCCTGAGCCGGGCCAAGGGCGGCTCCGTGCTGTTTGACGAGGTTGGCGATTACGACGCCGACGCGCAGGCGCGGCTGGTGCGGATGCTCGACAGCCTGACCGATGACGCGCCGCGGATCATGGCGGCCAGCCAGCAGGACCTGATGGAAAAGCTGGACCGGGGTGCGTTGCGCCAAGATCTGTTCTATCGGCTTTGCGGCGTGACGCTGAGCATCCCGTCTTTGAGGGAACGTGTGGATGACATCCCGCTGCTGGCGGAGCATTTTCTGGCGCGGGCGGAACGCGACGGCGGCCCGCATAAGGAGCTGAGCAAAGGCGCACTGGAGATGATCCGCGCCTATAGCTGGCCCGGCAATGTGCGGCAGCTGGAAAACACCGTGCGCCGCCTGATCGTGACCTCTCAGGAGCCACAGATCGGTCAAGCGGAGGTGGAGTTGGTGCTGGGCAACCAGCCCGAGATCGAGCCGCTGATGGGCGGGGGCGATGCCGAAAAGCTGTCTGCTGCCGTGAGCAAACACCTGCGGCGCTATTTTGATCTGCATGGTGGCGTGCTGCCGCCGCCCGGTCTTTATGGCCGGATCCTGCGTGAAGTGGAGCTGCCGCTCATTGAGATCGCGCTCGATGCGACGGCGGGCAATCAGGCCAAATGCGCTGACCTTTTGGGGATCAACCGGAATACTTTGAGAAAAAAGGTCACGGATCTGGATATTCACGTGACACGGCGCCGCAAGTTGATGTAAAAACACCACAGTCACCGTGACAAAAGGACAGCACTGTTGTTCAGAGATCACATCAATAAAGAGTGGCAAGTGGTGGAAAGCAGATGAAAAGCAGCGCAGGGCTGGCGTCCTGGGACAGGCTGAATCGGTTAAGAAAGAAGCGCAGGTTTAAGAACCTGTCGACCCTTGGGCTGGTGGTTCTTGGGCCGTTTCTGGCCGTTGTGACCTATCTTGGCTTCGGGCCGTTTGAGCTGGATCCCACCTCCAAGGGCATCCGGTTCATTCTGCTGGCAGATCTGGTCTATGTGCTGGTGATCGCCGGGCTGGTGCTGATGACCATCGCACGCCTGATCGTCAAACGCCGCGAGGCCGCTGCCGGATCACGACTGCATTTGCGCCTGACGGGCGTGTTCACGCTGGTGGCGCTGGTGCCCACGGTTTTGGTGGCCATTTTCGCGGTGGTGACGCTGAATTTCGGCCTTGAGGGTTGGTTCTCGGACCGGGTGCGCAACGTGGTCGGCAGCTCTCTGGCGGCGGCGCAGGCCTATGAGGGCGAGCAGCGCAACACGCTGGCCGAGGACACGCGCAGGCTGGCGGGATACTTGAACGTCGCCCGACAAGCCAATGTAAACATTGATGATCGCAGCTTACCGGAAGTGTTGACACAAGCCCAAGAGCAAGTGCAGCGGGGCCTGAAAGAGGCGTTTGTGATTGACGGGACCGGGCAGCTGAAAGCCCGTGGCGCGCGCAGTTACCTGTTCGATTTTGAAACGCCCGATGAGGCGGCGCTGGCCTCGGCGCGGGAGGGCGAGCTGAACATCATCGAGGATTGGGCCAATAACGAGTTCCGCGCGCTGCTCGCACTGCCGGGTTTTGTGGACCGTTATCTTTATGTGTCGCGCACGGTGGATGGGGAAATTCTGGCGCTGCTGGACGACACGCAACAAAACGTGCGGCTCTATGAGCAGCTTGAGCAAGACCGGGGCAGGTTGCTGTTCGAGTTCGGGCTGCTTTATCTGGGCTTTGCGCTGATCCTGATCTTGGCTGCCATGTGGCTGGGCCTGTGGTTTGCCGAACGTCTGGCGCGCCCCGTAGGCCGTCTGGCACAGGCGGCTGAGAAAGTGGGCGCGGGCGATCTGGACGCGCAAGTGATCCCGGCCGATAGCGGCGACGAGATTGAGCTTTTGGGCAAACTTTTCAATCAGATGACGCATCAACTTAAAGGACAACGCGCGACGCTTTTGGAAAATACCGCGCAGATTGAGCGGCGGCGCAGATTGTTCGATTCCGTGCTGAGCTCGGTGACGGCGGGTGTGATCGGGCTGGACGCGGCGGGGCAGGTGACGGTCCTGAACCGCTCTGCGCGCCGGATGCTCGATCTGGGTGAGGGTGATTTGACCGGTGCGGGGCTGGATGACGTGGCCCCGGAATTTGCCGGGCTGCTTGAGCATTTGCGCGGGCACCATTCGGACACCGCGCAGGAGGAGATCAAAGTGACCCGGCGCGGGCAGCTTGAAAGTCTGTTGGTGCGCATGGCGACGCGCATGTCGGAGGATGACACGCCCGAAGGTTTCGTGGTGGCGTTTGATGATGTGACGGATCTGGTCTCGGCCCAGAAAATGGCCGCCTGGGGCGACGTGGCGCGGCGGATTGCGCATGAGATCAAGAACCCGCTGACCCCCATTCAGCTGGCCGCTGAGCGCCTGAAACGCAAGTTCACCCCGCTGGCGGGCGACGAGCTGGACGCGTTGGAGCAATATACGGATGTGATCGTGCGCAAGACCGGAGATTTGCGGCGGATCGTGGACGAGTTCTCGAAATTTGCGCGGATGCCGGAGCCGGAGATGCGCAAGGCCGACCTGATGGATCTGGTGCGCGACGCGGTGCTGTTGCAGCAGGCAGGCCAGCCTGAGGTGGAGATCACGTTGCAGTCTTCGGAACAGCATCTGGAGACAGAGCTGGACCAGACCATGATCGGGCAGGCTCTGACGAACCTGATTAAGAACGCAGGGGAAGCCATTGAAACCTATCGTGAAAGTGGCGCGCCTGACGGGTTCAAACCGCAGATCAAGGTGGAGGTCGAGACCCGAGGCGCCACCGCCTTGCTGCGCATTTCCGACAATGGCATCGGGCTTCCCGAAGACCGCGCCCGCCTGTTTGAACCTTATGTAACGACCCGCGACGAGGGCACCGGCCTTGGCCTGCCTATCGTGCGCAAGATCATCGAAGAGCATGGCGGCACCTTGTCGCTGAAGACCGCAGACCCGTTTGACGCGACGGGCCACCGGGGCGCACGGGCAGAGATTGTCCTACCGCTTCTGGGGGACCCGTCCCGCAGCAAAACCGTGGCACGTGCCGCGGAGTAACAATAAAAAGGAGCAGACCCCATGAGTGATATTCTAATCGTTGACGACGAACGCGACATTCGAGAGCTGATCTCGGATATTTTGAAGGATGAGGGGTTCTCCACCCGGCTGGCGGGCACGTCGGATGAATGCATGGCGGAGCTGGACAAGGAGCTTCCGGGCCTGATGATCTTGGACATTTGGCTGAAAGACAGCGCGATGGACGGGATCGACATTCTCAAACATGTCAAACGCGACACGCCGGAAATTCCGGTGGTGATCATCTCGGGCCACGGCAATATCGAGATCGCGGTCGCGGCCATCAAGCAAGGCGCTTATGACTTTATCGAAAAGCCGTTCAATATTGATCAGCTGATGGTGGTGATCAGCCGTGCGATGGAGGCCTCACGGCTGCGGGCGGAGAACACCCAGCTGAAACGTGGCGACGTGGCCAACACGGAAATGATCGGCGAAAGTGCGGCCTTCCGTACGCTCTACAGCCAGCTGGAAAAGGTAACAAATTCCAACGGACGGGTGATGCTGACCGGGCCTGCGGGGGCGGGCAAGGACGTGGCGGCGCGCTATATTCACGCCAATTCGAACCGGGCGTCTTCGGCCTTTGTGACGGTGAATTGCGCCACGATGGAGCCTGACCGGATGGAAGAGCTGCTCTTTGGCCGTGAGAGTGCGGAGCGTGGTGTGGAGCCGGGGTTGCTGGAGCAGGCCCATGGCGGCGTTGTGTTTTTCGACGAGGTGGCGGATATGCCGCTGGGCACACAATCGAAGATTTTGCGGGTGCTGGTGGAGCAAAGTTTCACGCGCGTCGGCGGCAATGACAAGGTGAAGGTGGATTTGCGGGTAATCTCCTCGACCAACAAGGATTTGGCCGAAGAGATCCGCGAGGGCCGGTTCCGCGAGGAGCTGTATCACCGGCTGAATGTGGTGCCGATCCATGTGCCTAGCCTGGAAGAACGCCGCGAGGACATCCCGTCGCTGGGCGAGTTCTTCGTGGACGCTTTCAACAAGGTGCAGGGGCTGCCGCTGCGCAAAATTTCCGAGGACGCGGCGGCGCTGCTGCAAACCATGTCATGGCCCGGCAATATCCGGCAGTTGAAAAACGTCATCGAGCGGGTGTTGATCCTGGGGCCGAGCTCGGGCGAGATTGAGGCCAAGGAGCTGCCCGATCTTGAGGCGGGTGAGGCGCAGTCCGATGGGCTGAAGATCGGCGGCTCACTGGCGACATTGCCTTTGCGCGAGGCGCGCGAGATGTTTGAGCGCGAATATCTGATGACGCAGATCAACCGCTTTGGCGGCAATATCTCGCGGACGGCGGCCTTCGTGGGGATGGAGCGCTCCGCGCTGCACCGCAAGTTGAAATCGCTGGGCGTGGTGACGTCGAACAAGGCAGGCGCGCGCATTGCCGAAGTGCAGGACGAGTTGGAGGGTGCGGGGGAGTGATCCGCGACAGGGCCGCGCGCAGGTTTTTGGCCTGCGCGGCCTTGGCCCATTAGGAGCCGGGCTCAGGCTAAGTGAGGGCGGGGTAGAGGCCCGCAGACGGCATACAGACCTGTCGTCAGTCGCCCAACACCTTGAAAAGTTTTTCGAGAGTGGTTTCTAAACAAGAGCGTTCCCCGTCTGAGAGGGATCCAAAAATCTCTTTCTCGACCTCGATTGCGCGTGGAATCGTCTCGGAGACGATCTCGCTGCCGCGCTGTGTCAGCTTGATCAGCACCCGGCGCTTATCGTCCGGGTCTTGTTGCACATCAATCAAACCGAGATCCGCCAGACGTGTTTGCGCGCGGCTGACACGGGCCGGGTCCATCGCCGTTTGTTGCACCAACATCTGCGAAGAGACGGGCGAATGATACAAAAGCGTGGCCAGGATACGCCATTCAGGAATGTGGAGCTTGAATTCCTCTTCGATGATCCTGGCGATGGTTTGGCTTACTTTATTCGCAACGACCGCGAGCTGGAACGGAAGAAATTCGTCGAGCCGGACGGTCACATCGTCTTCTGGGTCATCACGCATAGTGTTTCCTCTTGTTATCCAGTGGAGTATTTTACGGGAGCATCCGCGGTCGTCACATGTGACAGTTCATCATCATAGATATCCTGAACGCCAAGGGCTTGCGCGGCGCTGCGGAACGACCCGGTGGGATCGGAAAGATCAAATGCAACAGACAGGATGCCCATTTCTTCTGCACCTGTGACGTTTCGGGGTTGGTCGTCAACAAAAACAACCTGATCGGCCGTTGCCCCAAACGTATCGAGCCCGCGTTGATAGGCCTCGGGCGCAGGCTTCATCGGGCCTCCATCGGAGGCGTCAACGACGCCGTCCATCAAGGCAAAGAACGGCAATTCACTGCGCCAGTTTTCACCAAAGAACAGGGCAAGCTCGTTTGACAGGATGCCGACACGTTTCCCGCCTTGTCGCGCCGCACGCGCAAGCGCGATGGCCTCCGGGCGGGTGATGTCATCGGCTGTCATGCCTTCGCGCGCCTTGCGCAACAGGACGGCAGGGGACCAACCGCTCTCGCCGACCATCTGGCCTACTTCGTCGGCCCGGATTTCCCAATAATTGCGCTCGCTGATCTTGTCCGCGAGCATGTCGCGCCACAGCGCATCACTGCTTGGATCAATCGGACCAAGCCATGTGAGGCTGCCTGCGGCAAGCCCCAGAACACGTTCTGTATGGCTGTGCGTTTCAAAGATGGTGCGTGAAACAACGGCACCAAAGTCGAGCAGAAGGAGGGATTTTGTGTCTGACATTATGCGGCCTTCTTTTGAATATGAACGACACCATCGGTGCCGTTGACGGTGACAATATCGCCGGTTTCGATCGCGGATGTGGCAACGCCCGTTCCGACCACGCAGGGCAATCCGTATTCCCGGCTGACGATCGAGGCATGGGTGAGCGTGCCTCCATTGTCGCATACGCAGCCACCAATTTTGGTAAATGCAGGCGTCCAGGAGGGCGCGGTGCCCTCACAGACCAGAATGTCGCCGGGGTTCAGCAAATGCAGCTCGTCTGCGTTATGCATCACGCGCGCCACGCCGGTAACTTCGCCTTTGGAGGCCGGAATGCCCGCCAGTTCGGAGCCGATTTCGCCCCGCTGCGCGGCCAGGAATTTGTCATGCAGGCCGACGATCTCGATGAGGATGGGATCCTGCACGCTGTCGGGCACGGTGCCGACCACCTTTGGCATGGCTTTGCGGCGGCTGTTCCAGTGCTCGTAATAGTCTTTGCGATCCTGAACGACGGGTTTCAACGCCTTCCAGTTGGTTTTGCCTTCGGCCAGCTCCACCAGTTCCGTGTGGAACAAGAAGCATCCGTCATCAGCGCTGTCGGCCCCGGCTTTTTCGGCAATGGCCGTGGCGGCACGGCGCATCGGGATGGTGGCCTGCATGTCGATGACAACGTTGTGGTCTTCGTTCCACCAGCTGAAATTGGCCATCCGGCAGCCAGCCAAGGCCTGATCAAAGGCACCTTGTTCCGATTGGGTCAGCTTCGCGCGGGCCGCGGCCACAGCGGCATCGCGTTCCTGCGCAGCGGCGGTCAGGCCCCCGTCAAAATCATGCGCATCTTCCTTTTGCAGGAAGGTTTCCAGCAGGCCCACGACCTGTTGTTGATCCTCGATCCAAGGCTTTTCAAGCGGATCCGCGATGCCCGCGCAGCGCCAGCCCCATTGGTTTATGAACGCGTCATACTCGCCCAGCCATGTGGCCCCGTTGGGACCGGCGGTTGCGAGCCCGGCGCGCATCTGTTCCGGAGTGCCTACAATATGGTTTGCCACGCCCAGCTCGGTTGCGCGTTTGGTCAACCCCCAAAGCGCCACATCGGTTTCGATGATCTTGGTCTTCTCGCCTTGCAGGAATTTCGCGATCTCGCCGGGGGCGATTTTCAGCTCGTTGCACAGACCATAGAACCCCGCGTAATTGGCCAGCAGAGGGTACATCAGCCCGAAATGCGTGACCCATGCGAATTTCTGAAACGCGCGGGCGTCTTGCGCAAATTGCGCCATCTCGGCCATGCTGGCACTGCCCGTGTCATAGTCGCGGAAATGGGAGAACCCTGCGGTCAGCTCTGCCTCGCGCTTGGCCCATGTCTCGTTGAACCGCTCAAGAATGCCGCCCAGCTCATTGCCGATGCGCATGCCGCGAAACCCCGGCTCCCACGCGCTTTTGAGCGGGCTTTCACCGCCAAAAACATGCACGCCGCCGAAGCGCACGGCCAGACCGTTGGAGGGCGGCAGCGGCAGGGTTGTGGCAGCCTGCTGGGTGGCGAAGGCGTAGCCATCTTCGAAAAAGCTCATCCCCAGCGGGGTGGTGCCTTTGGGCCAGTGGAAATCAAGGAACCAGAAGCGTTCGACGTCTTCGGCCCGGAATTTGGACACAGGCTCCGCGATCCACGGGCTGTTGAAGAACCGGTCTTCGAAACCGGGATAGCCCGGGTCATTGACGAACTCGTCGATGGAAATGATATCCGACATTCTTATCTCTCCTTCTGCGGCCTCAGGCCACGTCCTTGTCCATATAAAGATCACGCACCGCTTCGGGGTTGTCGCGGAACCGGGCCACATCATCCTGGGCGATCACGCGCCCCCGGCTCAGCACGGCGACATGATTGGCGATTTCGAGCGCCATGGCGGTGTATTGTTCGATCAGCAAAATGCCGACGCCTTGCTCGGCCACACGCTTCAAAAGCGGGATCAGGCGACGCACGATGACGGGGGCAAGGCCGAAGGACATCTCGTCGGCCAGCACAAATTTCGGCTTGGTCATCAGCGCTTGTGCCAGTGACAGCATCTGTTGCTGCCCCCCGGAGAGATGCCCGGCGGGCAGCGCGAGCTTTTCCTTGAGCTCGGGAAAGATATCGAGCGCGTGGGCGTAAGCATTGCCGGCGTCCTTGCGGGGCAAAAAGCTGGCAGCGGCGTTCAAATTATCCTCGACCGACAGTGTTTTGAGGACTCGGTGGCCTTCAGGAACTGCCGCGACGCCTTGCTGGCGAATATGTTGCGGCTTGCGGCCCAACAGAGACATGTCGCCCAGCAGTACCTGACCCGAGGCGGGTTTCAACTCGCCCGCGATGGTTGACACAAGCGTGCTTTTGCCCGCGCCATTGGGGCCCAGAAGGGCAAGGATTTCGCCCTGTTTCACGCTGAGCGTCACATCGTCGAGCACATGCTGCGCGCCGCGCTCAACCGAGATATTGTTGATGGAGAGTGTCAGGCTCATGCGGCGTCCTCCTCGTCTTCGCCAAGATAGGCGGCGCGGACTTTGGGGTTGGCCAAGGTCTCTTGGGTTGGCCCGCTGGCGACAAGCTTGCCGAAATCCAAAACCGCAACCTGATCGCAAAGATCACCGATAAGGTCAAAATCATGGTCGATGATCAACACCTGCGCGCCCATATCGGGGAGGCGTTTGAGAAGCGTCATCAACCGCGCGCGCTCATCTGCGGCGAGCCCGGCGGCGGGCTCATCGAGCATGATCAGGCGCGGTTTTGCGGCAAGGCAGCGGGCGATTTCGACCATCCGCAAACTATACCCATCAAGCGCGCCCGCCATGACCTCTGCCTGCGCGGTAAGCCCGGTCAGTGCCAGCACCTCCGTCAGTTGCGTATGGGCGTCCGCCCGTGACAGGCCAAGGCTGTCGAAGCTGACGCGAATATTGTCAGCCGCCGTCAGGTCAGCTGCCACTTGCGGGGTCTGGAAAGACCGAGTGATGCCGTTTTCCAAACGCGCCTCGGCGCGGACCGGGCCGAAATTCTCGCCAAACAGCGTGATGGAGCCGCTGACCGGCGTCACGAAACCCGACAGCACATTCAGCAAGGTCGTTTTGCCCGCCCCGTTTGGCCCGATCAGGCCTTGGATGCGGCCACCCATCGTGACGGTCAGACCTGAGATAGGCTTGACCCCACCAAAGGAGACGGTGATGTCTTTGAGCTCGATCATCTCGCGGCCCCTCCGAATTTCGAGGAGATTAGGGCGCTGAGGTCCTGCAACTGGCCCGCGATGCCACGCGGCGCGTTCACAATCGCATGGATCAGCGCGATCCCGAAAATGATCATCGCAATGTCGCCATCAACGCCCCAGCTGTCGAGCAGGGCAGGGAACACACGGTAGAGGAATGCCGCAATCAAAGCAGCCGCCAGCGACCACGGCCCCGCGACGATGACCAGCCCGTAAAGCAGCAGCGATTGCAGCGCGTCAAAGCTGCGCCCGTCAAGTTGACCGATGGACCCGGCCATCAGGCAGCCGCCAATGCCGCTCAGGGCTCCGGCGAGGAAGAAGGCCTTGAACCGCGCGGCTTTCATGTTGACGCCTGCGGATTTGGCGACAGCATCCCCGGCCCGGATCATCGCCCAGGCACGGCCAGCGCTGGATTTCAGGATGGCATAGGTGAGGCCAAAGGCCAGCGTGACAATGAGGGTCGTGTAGATGAAATAGGCGTGGTCCGACTGCGCGACGGCAGGGCGGGCCATGAAGGCGCGTTCCTGACTGCCAGAGACGCGGCCCCAGAAGCCGCTGCCGCCGTCGGGGAAGCCGACGGAGCTGACCACGACATGCAGGCCAGCGGCAAACATCAGCGTCACCAGAGCGAAGATCAGACCCTTATGGCGAATGCCCGGCAGGCCCAGCAAGGCGCCGATTGCGCCCGCCCCAATGGCGGCGACAAGCAGATTGATCTCAAAGGGCAGGCCAAGCCCATGCGCGACGCGCAGCCCGATCCATCCCCCCACAGCCATCATGCCGATGCCCGCGAGAGATACATGGCCTATCCGCTCATGCAGGATCGCCACCCCTTGCGCGGCAGCGGCGACCGCCATCATCGAGGTGAAGACGCGGATCCAGTAGACCGGCAGGAACGGGACAATCGTGATCAGCAGGCCGAGCGTGATGATCGTGCCGGCATTGTCGCGCCACATGCGTTTGACAAAACCCGGCTGTGTCGGGCCGCCGCTCTGGGTGACGTCTTGGATATGTGTGGCGGTCATCAGCTTGCCCTTTCCGACCGGAAGGCGGCAGCGGGCAGCACCATCAGGACCGCGATTGCCACGATGAACGGCGCCAGTGAGCGGTAGGGCGCAATGGTTTGGAACGGTGTGGCCACAGCCTCAAGCATACCGATGGCCAAACCGCCCAGCAGCGTGAGCCAGAGCGAGCGAAGCCCTCCGAGGATCGCGGCGGCCAATGAGGGGACGACCATGAAGGTCAACACACCGGGATCAAGGCGCACGAGGGTGCCCAAGAGAATACCCGCGACCCCGGCAAGAACGCCCGAGCCGACCCATGCCAGCAGCGTGACGCGCTCCACATCAATGCCGATCAGGGCGGACAGATCACGCGTGTCAGCAAGGGCGCGCATTTGCAGCCCCATGCGGGTTTTTGTCAGCAGGGCCGTGATCCCAATGGCCGCGACCAGACAAAAGCCGATGGCAACCACCCGCGCCCCGGTGACCCGGACGCCGAACAGTTCGGTGTTCAGGGCGCGCAGCGGCAGGCGCAGACGGCGGGGCGAGTCGCCCCAGATCCAATAGGCGAGGCCCAAGATGATCAGCGCCAGGCCAAGCGTCGCAACCGCTTTGATCACATCCGTTCGATGCGCGACCTTGGCGGAGACAAGCGCGCCGTAGGCTGCGGAGATGAGGGTGGCGGTCACAATGCCGACGAAACAGGCCAGCCAAATGTGAAGGCCCCATTCATGGGCTTGCCATGTGACCATGGCGGAGGCAGCGGCGAGCGCGCCGAAGGCGAAGTTGAGCTCTCCGGTTGCCCGATAGAGGACGACAATCCCAAGGCCTGCCAGCGCATAGATCGCGCCGAGAGCAAAGCCTGTGACAAGAAAGGGAGTAAGATCGGGCATTGTCGTCCTCAGGGGTCAGATTACTGAGCGATGTCAGCAAGTTCAGGATCGTCAGAGCGGAAGCACTCACGGGTCACTTCCCATGCGCCATCCTTGACCGTCGCAATCCGACCGGATTGGTTTGCGTTGTGACGCGCGCCCTCTCCAAAGGCCCACTCACCGCATAGCAGATCGCTTTGCATCGGCGTCATGCTCTTCAGCCCGGCCAGGACCGCATCGCGTGTGATGTCGCCGTCAATGTCGCGCAACACGCCGAGGATGGCTTTGGCCGACAGATAGCCCGCCTGGCTGAAGCTATCGAGCGGATCACCGGATTGGCCGTGGCTTTCCATGATGCTCAGCCACGCCTGATTGTCCTCGCCGTCACTGTCGAGCGCGTTGAACTCGATATGCGCACGCACGGCTCCGTCCCAATAGTCGCCCACAGCGTCCGGGAAGGCGGTGTCATAGATGGAGGTGGGGCCCAGCCAGAGCGCCTCGTCGAGCAGGTCCTGATCTTCGGCGGCATTGAAAATCGGGATCGCCGCCGGGGCCGGTTCGGCCACCAGAATGGCGTCAGGGTCAGAGGACATGGCTTGCAGCACCAGAGATGTCGGATCAAGCGTTGCGGGGTCGTGCAACACATTGGCGACTGTCACGCCCTTGTCAGCGCCCCATGCGGCAAGGCCTTCGCAGAACCAACCGCCTACATTTGGGATATTTGGCGCCATGCAGACAAAGCTGCGCGCGCCGTTGTTTTCGTAGGCGTCAATCGCGGCCCCCAGAGTGGACAGGCGTGGGCCCATATTCATCGGCGCGATGTTTTCCGAAAAGAAGCATTCGCGGGGCACGCCGACCCCGGCAATGACGCCGACGCCGTTGTCTTTATAGAAGCCCGCATTGGTGCCGCATTCCACAAAGGAGGTTGAGCCGGCCATGGCCACTACGCCCTGATCCGTCACCAGTTTCGCGGCCGCGTTGGCGGCGTTTTCGGGGTTCCACGCGTCGTCTTCGATGAGATATTCGATCGGGCGGCCATCAATGCCGCCATTTGCGTTCACACAGGCAAACACGGCTGCAGCGGATTTGGCCGCTGACGAAAAGTCAGCAGGTCCGGTCTGGCCGACAATGGCGCCGATGCGGATGGGCTCACCGGTTGCGGCCTCGCCCGTCCCACAGACAGCCGGTGCCGCATGGCCATCGGCAAGGCCAACTGTTGGCACCATAGCGGCGACCACCGCGATGGGGGCGATGAGTGCGAATGTTGCAAAGTATATCTTCATGAAACTGTTCCTCCCGTTTTTTTAGCGTTCGGCCTGAGGCCGCAGATAGATGTCGTGCCTTATGGCTGCGACAGATGAGATTGCGTGTTGCCGTTAGTTTTGTGCAAGCTGGTAGGGGTCGGCGGCGCTGACGCCGCAGGCCTTGGCTGCTATGCGTTGTGGCTGTGCCTCGCCCTCTTGCTCCAGTGCCATGTCGGCGGAGGCGGCTGCGACCAAGCGCGTTGCCAATGAACTGTCGGCGGAGGCCAGGGCGTCAGAGCCGCTCTGTACGATGGCTGGTGTTCCGACCCATCCCACGTTGATTGCACAGGCCTGCGACAGGGCGCCGCTTTCCGAGAAGCTGGCCGTTGGCAGAGCAATCAGGCCGATGATCATGGGGGCGAGGGGGGTAAAAATCTTTTTCATGGGGTGTTCCTTCTTGATGTCGTCGCAGGCCCTAGGCCGCAGATGAGAATTGGGTACGGTTTTTCGCAATAAGATCGGCTGCTTTTTCAGCGATCATGATTGTAGGTGCATTGGTGTTGCCGCTAATGATGGTGGGCATGATGGAGGCATCGACGACGCGCAGGTTGGACAGGCCGTGGACTTTGAGATCAGGGGCCGTGACGGCCTCTGGCCCATGGCCCATCGCGCAGGTGCCGACGGGGTGATAGACGGTGCGGGCATTGGCGCGCACGAAGCTTTTCAGCTCTGCGTCAGCCGTGTCTTGGCCCGGCAGAATTTCTTCCAGCCCGTAAGGCGCAAACGGCGACTGGTGCAGGATATCGCGGGCCAGCTTTACGCCTTTTGTCAGCAGTTGGAGATCGTCTTCATGGGTCAGCAGGCCCAGATCAATTTGCAACGCGGCGTGGTCGTCGAGGCTGACCGACCCACGGCTTTTGGGGCGCAACACGCAGGCATGCAGCGACACGCCATGACCCCATTCGATCATCCGGCCACGATGGCTTTTGCGACCGGGGATAAAATGGAATTGCAGATCTGGCGTCTCAACATCGGGGGCGGAGCGGACAAAGCCACCGGCCTCGACCATGTTCGACGCCAGCATTCCGCGCCGCGCCACCAGATATTTGATGCCGTCGAGCCCAAGACGCGGCAAGGCGGCCAGCGAGATGCCGTAAGGTGCGGAAGATTTGGTTTTGCAGATCACCATGCAATCGACATGCTCTTGCAGGTTCTGGCCAACGCCGGGCAGATCATGCACGACCCGTAGACCTGCGGCTTGCAGTTGCGCGGCCGGGCCAATGCCCGATTTGAGCAAAATCTCCGGGGAGCCGATGGCCCCGGCGCAGAGGATCACTTCGAGATTGGCGCGCAGCTTGTCCGACGCGTCCCCTGTCAGGGAGACGGCCGTCACGCGGGAATTCTCGACTTCTAATGTTTCAACGGAGGTCTCCGTCAGGATTGTCAGGTTCGCGCGCTTGCGTGCTCCGGTCAGGAACGCCCGTGCGCTGCTCATGCGCCGACCTGCATCCTGTGTGACCTGATAGACGCCGACGCCTTCCTGCGTTTCACCGTTGAAATCGGAGTTGGCGCGGAATTGCAGCTCATTGGCCGCCTCAACGAAAACCGCATCCATCGGGCTTGGGTCTTTCAAACGCTCTACGGTCAGCGGGCCTGCGGTGCCGTGAAACTCTGCGTCAACATCGACAGCGGTGTTGGTCTCGGATTTCTTGAAATAGGGCAGCACATCTTCAAAACCCCAGCCCGTGCAGCCCTGCGCGGCCCATGCGTCGTAATCCTCGGCCTGACCGCGAATATAGATCATTCCGTTGATGGCAGACGAGCCGCCCAACACCTTGCCGCGAGGCACGGAGATTTTGCGCCCGCCCAGGGCCTCTTGCGTGGTGGAGCTGTAAAGCCAGTTCAGCTTTGGGTGCTTGGAGAGCCAGATCAAACCCAGCGGAATTGCGATGGCGGGATGTTGATCCTTTGGCCCGGCCTCGATCAGGCAGACGCTGACGGATGGGTCTTCCGACAAACGCGCGGCCAAGGTGGCCCCGGCAGAGCCCGCCCCAACGACAACATAATCAAAAACCCGCTCAGCCATTCTTCTGTCCAAACGCGTATTTGCTGGCATAGGCAGCGGGGTTCCACGCCGCGGCGGGCGCTTTTTCTTCCTCGGGGAGGGTTGTGATCGGGCGCACCTGCACCAGAACAGGGGCGTCACCGGCCTGGCGGTGCAGCGGGATGACCCATTCCACATCAATCGGGTAGCCTGCAGTTTCCTCGACCTCGCGCACGGCTTTTGCAATGGCGGTGATCTCTTCGTCATTCAGGACGGGCTCGGAGCGGAAGAGCGCGGGCATCGGGATTTCGACGACAAGGCGCTGGTCGGGCTCATAGACCGACACGATGACTTTCTCGGCGACCGCATAATCCAGCACCCGCAGATCGGCCTTATCAACCGTCGCGCGGTCCGGCGTCACGACACCTTGCACGACCGACTCGCCGAACCCCCAATTGCCTTCAATCACGACACGGTCGCGTTTTCCGGTCAGCGGGTCTGCGGAGAAGGCCACGCCAGCCGCGCGGGCATTGACAAGTTCCAGCACCACAACCGCCATTTGGCCATGCAGGCCAAGGCCGTTGCGCGCACGGTATTGGATGGCGCGGGCATTATAGAGGCTGGCCCAGACCCGTTTGATATGCGCGATGACAGCATCCGTGCCGGACACGCCAAGATAGGTTTCAAACTGACCGGCAAAGCTTGCGTCTTTCGCGTCTTCCCCAACCGCAGAAGAGCGCACCGCCACCTGCAAGGTGAGGGTGCGTGTCTCGTAGCAGAGCTGCTCATAGGCGGTCGTGATGTCGGCTTCGATCTCTGCGGGAAGCTGCGTGCTGCAAATCGCGTCGGAAATTTTCAGGGCGGCGGCGTCGCAGGATGCGTCGTCTTTAGGATCGACCTCGGCCAAAGCGGCGTCGATCACAGTGTTCAGGTCGGTGGCTGCGATCACAGCGTCGAGCACACCTGCGGTGACGGTGAAGCCTTTGGGGACGGAGCAGCCCATGGAAACCAGCTCGCCCAAGCGCAAACCTTTGCCGCCGAGGAACTCTTCAGCGCCGCCCGCCTGAATTTTGAAAACTGTTGCCATAGTCGTCGCCTGTGTCATTGAATCAAGCTCACTTATTGTTCGGGCGACGGTGGGCGTCGAGAAAGGTAAATTGTGGTGTCGGTGTCATGGACCGCGCCTCCCTGCGGTAGATGCAAATATTATTTCGTTGCAAATGAAACGAAAATCATTTCATTTGCAACGAAATTATTCACTTGAGCGATCACAAACACTTGATCAGAGAGGCCAACCCATTGGATATAAACGAAATCAACCGGATCCGTGCCATGCAAGTAAATCCGGCTCACAACTTCGTTGAGGGCAAACAGAGCCCAACGAAAGAGCGAATCAATGTCGTGTCACCCATCGACGGGCAGGTGTTTACAGAGATCTCAGCGAGTCGCGCGGAAGACATTGATATGGCAGTCGCGTCGGCGAGGCAGGCCTTTACCGATGGGCGCTGGCGGCGGATGGCACCCTCCAAGCGCCGCGATGTTATGAACAGATGGGCACAGCTGATCGAGGCCGAGGCGTTGCCGCTTGCTGTCCTTGGCGTACGCGACAATGGCACCGAGATCGGAATGGCGCTTAAAGCCGAGCCCGGCTCCGCCGCGCAAACGATCCGTTATTACGCTGAGGCCATCGACAAGGTCGGCGGCGAGGTTATTCCCACAACAGAGGACAAGCTGTGCCTTGTTCACCGCGAACCGCTGGGCGTTGTGGCCGCCTTGGTCCCTTGGAATTTTCCGATGATGATCGGCGCGTGGAAAATCGCGCCTGCCATTGCGATGGGCAATTCGGTGGTCCTGAAACCCTCCGAAAGCGCGTCACTGACCCTCATCCGTATGGCCGAACTTGCGGTGGAGGCTGGCCTGCCACCCGGCGTGCTGAACGTGGTCACCGGACATGGGCATGAGGCGGGCGCAGCCCTTGCCGGACATATGGATGTAGACGCGCTGTTGTTCACGGGCTCTGGCGGGACGGGGCGTCATTTGCTGACCGCGTCAGCTGCGTCGAATATGAAACCTGTCTATCTGGAGCTGGGGGGCAAATCTCCCAATATCGTGTTTGCAGATACGCCGGATCTGGATGTGGCGGCCAAGGCGGCCGTTGGCGCGATCTTCCGCAACTCTGGCCAGACCTGCGTTGCCGGCGCGCGGCTGATCGTGGCGTCTTCCATCAAAGATCAGCTTTTGGAGCGGATCGTGAGCATCGCGGAGGCGCTCAAGATCGGCGACCCGCTTGATCCTGCCAATGACGTGGGCGCGGTGCATTCCGAAGCGCAACTGGCGCTGAACCTGTCACATGTGGAGAAAGCCAAATCAAGCGGCGCAACGCTCGTGACGGGCGGCCATGCCTTGCACGCGGAGGGCTTCTACATGGCGCCCACGGTATTCGATACTGTTGCGCCCACGGATGCCCTGTTCCGCGAGGAGGTGTTTGGCCCGGTTCTGACCGTGACAAGTTTCGAGACGGAGGAAGAGGCGCTGGCGCTGGCCAATGCATCTGATCTTGGTCTCGCTGCGGGTGTCTGGACGTCCGACCTGTCCCGCGCACATCGAATGGTCCGAGATATTCAAGCGGGCGTTGTTCACGTCAACACCTATGGCGGGACAGATCACACGATCCCGATGGGCGGCGTCAAACAATCCGGGTATGGGTATGACAGATCTTTGCGCGCGGTTGATCAGGTCACCCATATGAAATCCGCGTTGATCGCCTTGTGACAGGCATGGAGCCGCATCCTCTGGCCAATGAGATGCCCGGCCTCTTCGCCTTATCTGGAACATAAATTCGACCAACCGCGAGGGAAGACATGAGACTATATACTTATTGGCGTTCGACGACCTCCTACCGGGTGCGGATTGCCCTGAACCTCAAGGGCATTGCCTACGAGAGCATCCCCGTTGATCTGGTCAAAGGGGAACAGGCGTCGAGTGACTATGTGGCGCTTAACCCGATCAAGGGCGTGCCGACACTTGTCACATATGACGGAACCGTACTGACGCAATCCATGGCGATATTGGACTATCTCGATCATTTGGTTCCTGAGCCTGCATTGCTCCCACAAGGCGATCTCACGCGTCGGGCGCATGTTTTGGCCGCCGCTATGGTCTTTGCCGCCGATGTGCATCCGGTCAACAATCTTAAGGTCGTCAAGAAAGTCAAAAGCCTGTCGGACGACGCGTCAGGTCTTGCGTGGATGCAGGATTGGATGCGCCAAGGCTTTGCCGCCTATGACGCTCTGATTGCGCGCGACACGCCCTTCAGCTTTGGCGAGACGCCCGACCTTGCCGATATTTGCCTGGTCGCGCAGCTTTACAACGCGCATCGTTGGAGCGTTGATCTCACCGATTATCCGCGTCTGCTGGAGATTGAGACCCGCTGCCTTGCGTTGCCCGCTTTTCAAGCTGCCAGACCTGAAAACCAGAACGACGCGACGTGATGATACTGCGCCACTGTCGGGTGGAGAGCGCCTTTTTCACCACCGCCAACAAGGGCCGCCACGCGGTAAGGCTTTTATCTTAGCATCGCTTGAGGCATAGAAGTTCCGATGGAAACGGGATCTCGCCTATGAAGGTCATTATCTGCGGCGCGGGGCAGGTGGGGTGGCAGATTGCCCGCCATTTGTCCGGCGAAAACAACAGCGTGACGGTGGTGGACAACAACCCCGATCTGGTGGCCCGCGCCACCGAGACGCTTGACGTGCAAGGCATCACCGGCAATGCCAGCTATCCTGATATTCTGGACGCGGCGGGTGCGCGCGATGCGGATATGATCATCGCGGCCACGTTTTCGGACGAGGTCAATATGGTGACCTGTCAGGTTGCCCATTCGGTGTTTGCGGTGCCGCGCAAGATCGCGCGGCTCAGGGCGCAGTCATATTTGACAGCGATCTATTCGGATCTGTACCGCCGGGATCATCTGCCGATCGACGTGGTGATCTCGCCGGAGCGGGAGGTGGCGGAGGCCGCCTTGCAACGGCTGGCCAGCCCTGCGGCCTTTGATACGGAGAGCTTTCTGGGCGGCAAGATGCAGCTTCTGGGAATTCGGCTGGCCGAGGATTGCCCGGTGCTGAACACGCCCTTGCGGCAGCTGACGGATCTGTTCTCCACGCTGAGGGCCACCGTGGTGGGCGTGCGGCGCAAGCGTCATTTGTTTGCGCCCAGCGCGGGCGATCAGCTTTTCGCCGATGACGAGATTTATCTGGCCACCCACACTGAAGACGTGTCGCGGGCGATGGAGATTTTTGGCAAGGCGCAGAAGAAACAGGAGCGCGTGGTGATTTTGGGCGGCGGAAATGTGGGCCTCGCCGTGGCGCGCGCACTGGAGGCCCGCACGGAGCGGATCCGCGCCAAGATAATCGAAAAGAACCGCCGTTGCGCGGAGCTGGCAGCGGATGCGCTGGAGCGCACGATTGTGCTCAATGGCGACGGGCTTAACGCGGATCTGCTGCATGAGGCCAATATCTCGAAAGCCGACGCGGTGCTGGCCGTCACAGATGACGACAAGACCAACATGCTGGCCGCTGTGCGCGCCAAGGCGGAAGGCTGCCCGATGGCCATTTGCCTGATCAACGACCCGACTCTGATCCCGCTGATGGAGCCTCTGGGCATCGACGCCTATATCAACCCGCGCGCAACGACCGTGTCCTCGATCCTGCGCCATGTGCGCCATGGCCGGGTGCGCCAGATCTATTCCATCGGCGACGCGGAAGCGGAGGTGATCGAGGCGCAGGTAATGTCGACCTCGCCCATCACGGGGCAGAAGATCAGCGATATTTCCTTCCCCGAAGGGGTTCTCGTCGGCGCGATCCGCAAGGGCAAGGAGGTCCTGCGCCCCACCGGCAGCACCCGCGTGGATGAGGGCGACGTGATTGTGATCTTCGCGCTTGCCCAAGACGTGCCAGAGGTGGAGCGGCTGTTGCAGGTCTCCATTACCTTCTTTTGACGGCGGGGCGCTGAGCGATGGGCCTGCTGCGCAACCTGCCGCTTTTCGTGCTGATGATGGGCGTGGCCAGCGCGCTGATGCTGGTGCCTGCGATCCATGCTTTGGCGCTGGATTTGCACCGCACCGCGCAGCCGTTTTTCTATAGCGCGATCCTGTTTGGCATCCTCACCGCGCTGATTGGGCTCGCGACCTATGGCAAGCCCAAAGGCAATGTCGCGCGCGGGCATTTGCTGACGCTGATCGCGGCCTTTGCCGGGCTGCCTTTGATGCTGGCCGTGCCGATGCGCGAGGCGATTGGCTCCATAAGCTATTTCGAGGTGTATTTCGAGATGGTGTCGTCGCTGACCACCACGGGGGCCTCGCTGATCGAGCCGCCCTCGCGGGTGGTGTCGACCATTCATCTGTGGCGCGCGCTTGTGGGCTGGATGGGGGGCTACCTGATTTTGCTGGCCGCCATCACCGTGCTGGCACCGCTCAATCTGGGCGGCTACGAAGTGTTGCGGCCGGTGTCGCGGTCCTCTCGCGCCGACAAGCTGATGGGCTCGGGCGACCCGACGGAGCGGATCATCCGCTTCAGCCGCCAGCTCTTCCCCATCTATGTTGGCGCCACGGCGCTGCTTTGGGTGCTTTTGGTCATATCGGGCGCCACGCCCTTCCTGTCGCTCTGCCTTGCCATGTCCACGCTGGCCACCAGCGGCATCACGCCCTCGGGCGGGTTGAACCCGTGGCAGGTGGGGATCTGGTCGGAAGTGCTGATCTTCTTCTTCCTGTTTCTGGCCATCTCGCGGCAGGTCTTCAGCAACGAGGTCGGGCTGCCGTTTCTGACGCGGCTGAGGCAGGACCGAGAGGTGCGGATCACCGTGCTGATCGTCTCGCTGCTGCCGTTGGCGCTGTTTCTGCGCCATTGGGTCGGCGCGTTTGATGATGCGGGGCAGGGGGATGTGATGGCCTCCCTCCGGGCGTTTTGGGGCGGGCTGTTTACGGTCATGTCCTTCCTGACCACCACCGGTTTTGCCAGCCATGATTGGGAGGCCGCGCGGGCGTGGTCGGGCCTGCCGACGCCGGGGCTGGTGCTCGCAGGGCTGGCCATTGTCGGCGGCGGGGCGGCGACCACCGCCGGGGGTGTGCGGCTCCTGAGGGTCTACGCGCTTTACAAACACGGCACGCGGGAGATGGGGCGGTTGGTCCATCCAAGCTCAATCGGCAGCGCCGGGGCTTTGGGGCGCGAGGTTCGGCGCGAGGGGGCGTTTATCGCGTGGATTTTCTTCATGCTTTTTGCCATTTCCATCGCCGTGGTGATCCTCGCTTTGACCGCCACGGGGCTGGAATTTGAGGCGGCGACCTCATTTGCGATCTCGGCTCTCTCCACGACAGGGCCGCTGGCTGAAATTTCATTGGCGGGGGAGGATCAGGTGACCTATGCCTCGCTGGGCGGGGCGGCAAAATCGGTTTTAATCGCGGCAATGGTGGTCGGGCGGCTTGAGACGCTGGCGATCATTGCGCTGTTCAACCCGGACTTCTGGCGCTCCTGAGCAACGGTTTTGCGCAGATGCATGCGCCCGTGAAATTCGGGGGTGGTAGTTTTCAGAAAGCCGTTTCATAATTCTCAATGAACTTGGGCAGTTGCGCTTTTACAGCCGTGTGGCCTGAACAACGAACAAGAACCGACCAAAAGGCACACCACCATGGCCGCTGATAAGCAAAACCTGCAAGACGTCTTCCTGAACCATGTGCGCAAGGAGAAGATCCCTGTCACGATCTTTTTGATCAACGGGGTCAAGCTTCAGGGCGTGATCACTTGGTTTGACAATTTCTGTGTGCTGTTGCGCCGCGACGGCCAATCGCAGCTGGTCTTCAAAGGCGCGATTTCGACCATCATGCCATCCGCGCCGATCAGCCTTTATGAAGGCGACGAATAATTCTCGAAGTAGAAGAGCGCAGCACCACCCGCGCCTGGGTGTTGCATCCCGACCTGAAAAGCCGAGACAGCATCTCCGCCCGCGCCCCTGAGGAGGCCTTGGCCGAAGCCGTGGCCTTGGGTGTGGCGCTGCCGGGGCTGGAGATCATCGGCGACGAGGTCGTGCCGCTGCCCAAGATGCGGGCGGGCACGCTGTTCGGCACCGGCAAGATCGAAGAGCTGAAACATCGCTTCCATGACAATGAGGTCGAGCTGGTGCTGATCGACGGGCCGGTGACGCCCGTGCAGCAGCGCAACCTTGAAAAAGAGTGGAAGGTGAAGATCCTCGACCGCACCGGGCTGATCCTGGAGATCTTCTCCGACCGGGCTGCGACACGTGAGGGCGTGCTGCAGGTGGAGCTGGCGGCTTTGTCCTATCAAAGAACACGACTGGTGCGAGCCTGGACCCATTTGGAACGTCAGCGTGGCGGTCTGGGCTTCGTGGGCGGCCCCGGCGAGACGCAGATCGAGGCCGACAGGCGGGCCATTGACGAGCGGATCAACAAGATCAAGACGCAGCTGGCCAAGACCGTGAAAACCCGCGAGCTGCACCGCGCGGCGCGCGCGAAAGTGCCGTTCCCGATCGTGGCGCTTGTGGGCTATACTAACGCGGGCAAATCAACGCTGTTCAACCGCCTGACCGGCGCAGATGTGATGGTCAAGGACATGCTCTTTGCCACGCTGGACCCGACCATGCGCTCGGTGGAGTTGCCCGACGGGGTGGAGATCATCATGTCGGACACGGTGGGCTTCATCTCCGACCTGCCGACGCAATTGGTGGCCGCGTTCCGGGCGACCCTAGAGGAAGTGCTGAGCGCCGACCTGATCCTGCATGTGCGCGACATCTCCCATCCCGAGACGGATGCGCAGGCCGAAGATGTGCGGCGGATCCTCAGCGATCTGGGCGTGGACACCGAGATCACCACGCTGGACGTGTGGAACAAGCTCGACAAGCTGGATGCGGCTGATCTGGAAGCGCGCAATAACACGGCGGCGCGGGATGAGGCGATATATGTGACCTCCGCGCTGACCGGTGTGGGCATGGGGCCGCTGCTGGAGGCGATCTCTCGCGAGGTGACGGAAGCCACGGTCACAGATGTGCTGCGCTTTGGCTTTGACGCGGGCCGCAAACGAGCGTGGCTGTTCGAGCAGGACGTGGTGGACAAGGAGGACGCCGACGAGGCAGGATTCGTGCTGAGTGTCACCTGGAGCGCCACCCAGAAGGCGCGGTTCGAGAAAGAGTTTGGAGGGGCCTAGCCCCTTGAAACCGTGCGGCTGCGCGATAGGTAGCTCGACACCCCGGCAAAGCGCCGTTTGAGGAGAGCCCATGACCTACGTGATCCTGTATGTAACGACCTTCGTGGTGTTTCTGGCGCTGGACTATATCGGGCTCAGCTACATCGTGAAGCCAGTTTTCGACAAACACATCCCCGAATTGATCCTTGAAAAGCCGCGCTTTGTGCCGGCGCTGATCTTCTACGCCTTCTATATTGGCGGGCTTTTGTGGTTCGTCTCGCTGCCCGCATTGTTGGATGACCGCACGCTACTCTGGACCTTCGCCTCCGGGGCGTTGATCGGCGCATTGGCCTACGGGACCTATGAGTTCACCTCGCTTGCGGTCACCAAAGGCTGGAGCTGGGAGATGGTCATCGTGGATGTCACCTGGGGCATGTGCCTGACTGGCGCCTCGGCCTGCGTAGGGGTTTGGGCAACGCGGACCTTTGGCTAGGGTTGATTGCTAGGGGTAGTTGCTAGGAGTGGTTGCGACGCGCTTGCGCGCGCCGCGAGAGAAGGGGGCTCTGCCCCCCGTCGCTGCGCTCCTCCCCCCGGAGTATTTTTGAAGCAGTGATAGGGGGAACTGGCTCTTACGGGGGAGGTGGTGCGTTTGGGCGGGCTGGGCGCTTACGGTGCGGGGAGGAGCGTGTTGGTTCCTACGGCGCCTGCGCGGGCCAGAGCAGGGTCGAGGGTCATCGGGATATATTCGCCGCGCCGCCAGAGGACGCCGAGATCGTCATAGTGGCGCGAGATGGGATGGCCGGACTGGCCCGTGGCCATGATGAAGACCGAGCTTTCGGGATCGGCAAAGTCATAGACGCCTCTGTAGCCTGCGGCATGAACATTGCGGAAGGGCTCCGGCCCTGTGCCGCGCGTGCGGCCGCGGCGGAGCGTGTTGTCGCCGCCCGAAGTGGATTGGCGAATGTTCACAAACCAGCTGAGCCCCGGAACTTGGCCCAGCACCTGATGGTCATGCGTGGCCTCATGCGCGTCGCCCCAGCGCCAGCTTTCGATATTGGGGCCGTATTTCTCCGACAGGGTCAGCAACGCCTCGTCCAGCGCCTGCCGCGCGGTGTCGGTGCAGGTCTCAGGTGCTGCGGATTGCACCACGTCGCACCAGATCGACGCGCCGTCGAGATCGCGGAAAACGCGCTCGATGAAGAGCGGTTCGAGATGGCCGAATTCCTGCGCCAAAGGGCCAATCTCATCGCGGATCAGCCTCTGTTGCAGCGTGCGCAGCCAGCTGGCGTAGATCAGCGGCTCGGGCAGGTGCTCTGACATCTCGCCATTCCAGCTGGCCAGCAAATCCAGCGCCACCTGGCGTTGGCGGGCGGGGGTGCCCTCGGGGGCGGCTTCTCCGATGAACCACAGATCGGCGGCGACCAGCGGCAAAAGCGCACGGGCGGTGAAGGAGACGTCATCAAGCTGCGCCTCGATGAAGCTGTCGCGGGTATGGACCTGCCGATTGAGCATCAAGCGCCGCCAGCGTTGCACGCGCTGGGTGTCGCCATATGTGTGGCTGACATGGTTCGGGAAGGGGCGGTCGACCATCTTGTTGTTGGTGTTGCCCAATATGCCGCCCTTGGGGTTCTCAAACAGCGGGTTGGAGGCATCGGGCATCACACCTTGCCAGCGGTTTTGCGCGAGCCAGCCCGGCGACGGGATGCGGCCCTGCGACTGGTGCGCGGGGCTGCGGCGAGGGATATGGCCAATGGTCTTCAGCGCGATGTTTTCTGCATCCGCCATGGTCAGGTTTTGCGCAGGTGCCACGTAGTCGCGGCTGGCCTCGATCATGGCGGGGATGTCTTGCGCCTTCATGATTTTCAGCGCGGCTTGCAGCGAGGTGTTTTCATCGCTGAGCGCGGTCCAGTTGAGTGCTGTGACATGGCCCGCAGGCGTGATGGCGGCGAGGTTGAAATGCTTGCCGGGCAGAACAGGGCCATTGTCGGACCAGCGCAGGGTCAGCGTGACGGGCGCGGCATCGGCCACGCGAATGATCGACTGCCTTGTGCGGAAGGGTTTGAACCCGTCGGGGGTCTCGTATTCGTTGGAATTGTCGGGGTTCAGCTTTTCGATATGGAGGTCTTGATCGTCGACATAGGCCGTGGTCAGGCCCCAGCCGGTTTGCGCCCCACGCCCTGTCAAAATGACCGGCATGCCGGGGATGGTGCCGCCAATGACGGGGCCGGTTTCCAGCTCCAGTCGGGCAAGATACCAGATCGAGGGCGCGCTGAGGCCCAGATGCGGGTCATTGGCCAAGAGCGTGCCGCCTGCGGCGGACCGAATGGGCGCGGCGGCGAAGGCGTTGGAGGCACCGGAGAGCGCGCGCGGCTGCACGGGGTTGAGCGGGTCGCGCGGGGTGGTCTCAGCGAATTGCGGGAAGGACTGCCCCTTGAAGAGCCCCGCATAGTCAAGCGCAGCGACGCCGTTGGACGGGTCATCCGGCACCAGATCTGCGACGCGTTCCGGCGGCAGGAGGAGGGAAGCGCGGGCGCGGATGACCTCCTCCGAGAGATGGCCGGAGAGTTGCAGCGCCATGACCTTGACCACGGCGATGCTGTCCGCGGGCTGCCAAGGTGCAATATCGGGCGAGAACAGAAAAAACTCCGGCGCGCCGCGCCCCAGAGCCTGCGCGTTCACCGTGCGCAGCCACGCGTTGACGCCGTCGGCATAGGCCTCCAGCATGGCCAGCGTTTCGGCGTCTTGTGCAGCGACAGAGCGTTGTGCGTGGCCGTAGAGATCGAGGCGGCGCAGCAGCTCGTCGGTTTGCACAGTGCGGGGGCCAAACAGCTCTGACAGGCGGCCCTGAGCGGTGCGGCGCAGCATGGTCATTTGCCACAAACGGTCTTGGGCATGGGCAAAGCCGAGGCCAAAGAACACATCCCGGTCGGCCTGCGCAAAGATATGCGGCACGCCTGAATTGTTGCGCACGATCTCCACCTCGCCGGACAGGCCGGGGACGGTGAAGCTGGCGTCGTAATCAGGCAGCGAGCGCGAGGCGAGGTAATAGACCACGCCAAGCGTCAGCGCGCAGAGCGTGGCGAGCAGCAAAAACAGACGGAAGGACCACTTGAACACTGCCGACATTGGATTTCCCGCTCTTGACGCCTTGATGCCCATGTATCATCCCTGCGGGGCGGATTTCAATCAATGAGCAGGGTGTCGTCATGGCAAAAGTGAGTTTTCTTGGGTTGGGCGTGATGGGCTACCCGATGGCGGGGCATCTGGTCAAAGCAGGCCACGAGGTTTGCGTCTATAACCGAACCGCCGCCAAGGCGCAGGCTTGGGTGGACGCGCATGGCGGCACGATGGCGAAAACCCCGCGCGAGGCGGCTGAGGGCGCGGAATTTGTGATGGCCTGCGTGGGCAATGACGATGATTTGCGCAGCGTGTGCCTCGGTGATGACGGGGCGCTTGGGGCGATGGAGGCGGGCTCGGTTTTTGTAGATCACACCACGGTCTCGGCCAAGGTCACGCGCGAGCTTTATGCCGCGGCGGATGCGGGCCAGATCAGCTTTGTGGATGCGCCCGTCTCTGGCGGCCAAGCGGGGGCGGAGAACGGCCAGCTCGGCATCATGTGCGGCGGCGACGAGGGGGCTTACGCGCGGGCGGAACCTGTCATGGCGGCCTATGCGAAAGCCTGCAAACGGCTGGGCGAAAGCGGCGCGGGGCAGTTGACCAAGATGGTCAACCAAATCTGCATTGCGGGGCTTGTGCAGGGCCTGTCGGAAGGGCTGCATTTTGCAGAGAAAGCGGGCCTTGACGGCAAGGCGGTGGTTGAGGTGATCAGCCAAGGGGCCGCGGGCTCATGGCAGATGGCCAACCGGTATGAGACCATGCTGGACGGCGAATTTGAGCACGGGTTTGCGGTGGACTGGATGCGCAAGGATTTGGGGATTTGTCTGGATACGGCCGATGAAAACGGCGCGTCTCTGCCCGTGACAGCGGTGGTGGATCAATATTACAAGGACGTGCAAAAACTGGGCGGCGGGCGCTGGGATACGTCGTCTCTGATTGAGCGTCTGCGCAAGATGGACCGCTAAATGGGGTTCGCCACGCCGTCCCAAGCGCTGCTTGACCGGCTGAAAACCTGCGTAGGCGCATCCGGGTGGAAAACGCCCGAGGACGCGCCGCGCTATTTCGAGGATCCGCGCGGGCGGTTTGAAGGGCAGGGCGCTTTGGTGCTGATGCCGTCCAGCACGGCGCAGGTCTCCGAGATTGTGACGCTTTGCGCGGGCGAAGGCGTGGGCGTAATCCCCTATAGCGGCGGCACGGGCGTGGTCGCGGGGCAGCTCTCCATTGACGACGCGCGTGCGGTGATCGTGTCGCTGGAAAAGATGAATGCGGTGCGCGAAATCAACGCGGATGACGCGGTGATGGTGGTGGAAGCGGGCTGCATTCTGGAAAACATCCATGCGGCGGCGCTGGAGGTGGATATGATTTTTCCGCTGAGCATGGCCTCCAAGGGCAGCTGTTGTATTGGCGGCAATCTGGCGACAAATGCGGGCGGGATTCAGGTGCTGCGCTACGGCAATGCGCGCGATCTGTGTCTGGGCGTGGAGGCGGTGCTGGCGGATGGGACGGTGCTCAACGAGCTGGCACCTTTGCAAAAGAACAACACGGGCTATGACCTGCGGCATTTGCTGATCGGCAGCGAGGGGACCTTGGGCATCATCACGGCAGCGGCGCTGACGCTGAAGCCCCGCGATGCGGAAACGGGGACGGCGTTTCTGGCTGTGGGGTCTCCGGCGGAAGGGCTGGCGCTCTATAAGGCGTTAAAGGGCCATCTGGGCGAGAGCCTGTCGGCTTTGGAGCTGATGAGCGGGCTGGGGCTTGATCTGGTGACAGCGAAATTCCCGGATCTGCGCAATCCGTTTACTCAGACCCCGCCTTGGGCGCTGCTGATGGAGGCCTCCGGCCCTGCCGGGATGGGCACACGGATTGAGGCCGCGTTAGAGGCCTGTTTCGAGCAAAAGCTGCTGCAAGACGCGGTGATCGCGCAGTCCGAAGCGCAGCGGGACGCGCTGTGGGATTTGCGGGAATATACGCCTGAGGCCAACCGCATGGCGGGGGCGTTTTGCAACAGTGATACGTCTGTGGCGGTCAGTAAGGTGGACGGGTTTATCGCCGAGACGGTGGCCGCGATTGCGGGCATTCATGCGGGCGTGCAGATCAACAGCTACGGGCATCTGGGGGATGGGAATATCCATCACAACGTGTTCCCGCCCGAGGGTATGGGCAAAGCGGAATTTCTGGCCGCCAATCCGGGGATCATCGACGCCGTGCGGCTGGCGATCAATGATGTGACCCACGCGCATGGCGGCTCTATCTCGGCGGAGCACGGGATCGGGCGGCTGAAAACCGGCGATTTGGAGAGCTATGGAAGTGCGGCGCGGCAGATGATGCTGCGGCAGATCAAGACGGCGCTGGACCCGAAAAATATCCTGAACCCCGGCGCGTTGATCCGGTAAGGGCGGGATGAAGGCCCCGCCCTAAACACTTGTTATTATGGAATAATCCGGTTGTATTTGGCCCCTTCGATGGTGGCCCCCGCGATCAGACCGGCTTGACCGAAGATCAGCGCGATGACAGGCGACAGCGCGGTGGTCGTGTCCACCCCGAGATTGCCCGCTTCGTTGGACACGGCATATTCCGCATCCGCCCCGAGGGTCCAGCCGGGGGAACGGCGGAAATCGCTGAGCGCATCTTCCGTCATGAAGAACAGCGCGTTGGAGAACTGCTGCGCGCCAAGCTGGAAGCCGAAAGTCGCGGTGGTGGCGGAGTAATAGTCGATCGTCGCCCCACCCACGCGCAACGCGCCGCGCCCGAAGGAGCCTCCGGGGCCGAAAAGCCCGGCCTTGGTGATGACCGGCATCATCAGCACGCCTACGGCCTTTCCAGCCAGATCGCGGCTGCCGGGTACGTTTTGATACATGAAGTTGAAGGCCTGATCGACGCGCGCGTCGAGCTTGGCACCGCCTTGGCTGTTGACGCCATTGCCGCAGGCCGCAAGCCCGCCAAGTGCCGCGCCACTGACCAGAAAATTGCGCCGTGAAACGCGTGAGATCGCTCTGTCCATAAAAGTTCCGCCTGTTTTCGTGTTGCTCAAATCGCCCGGCTGTCGCGGTGCGTTGACACAATAATACTGCAACTGAGTTGCGGTGTCACGTCAATTAGCAGCTAGATATGGTATGATCGTCTAGCCGTTCAGCAGCGCGGCCACGCGAGGGGCGAAATAGGTGAGCACCCCGTCGCAGCCCGCGCGTTTGAAACCCATGAGACTTTCAAGGATACAGGCCTCCTCATCGATCCAGCCTTGCTGGCCCGCCGCCACGATCATCGCGAATTCGCCGGAGACCTGATAGGCAAAGGATGGCGCGCCAAGCCCGTCTTTGACGGCGCGGCAGATGTCGAGATAGGGCTGGCCAGGTTTGACCATGACCATATCCGCCCCCTCATCGAGATCGCGGGCCACCAGACGCAGCGCCTCATCGGCATTGGCCGGGTTCATCTGGTAGGTTTTCTTGTCGCCCGTGAGCGCTCCCGACGCGCCTACGGCGTCGCGGAACGGGCCGTAATAGGCGGAGGCGTATTTGGCGGCATAGCTGAGAATGGCAGTGTCGGTGAAGCCCTGCGCCTCCAGCTCCGTGCGAATGGCCCCAATGCGGCCGTCCATCATGTCGGAGGGGCCCAGAATATCCGCGCCAGCCTCCGCCTGCGCGAGGGCCATTTTCACCAGCGCCTCGACGCTTTCATCATTCACGATGACGCCGTCGCGCACGATGCCGTCATGGCCGTTGATATTGTAAGGGTCCAGTGCGACGTCGGTCATGATCGCCACGTTGACGCCCGCGTCGCGAATGGCGCGGGTCGCGCGGTTTGACAGATTGTCGGGGTTCCAGGCCTCCTCGCAGCCTTGGGTCTTCAGCGCGGTGTCTGTGTAGGGAAACAGGCAAATCGCGGGGATGCTCAGGGCCTCCGCCTTGCGGGCGGCCTCGACGATCAGATCGACGCTCAATCGCTCCACGCCGGGCATAGAGGGCACCTGCGTGCGGGCGTTCTCGCCCTCCATGACAAACATCGGCCAGATCAGGTCGGAGGGGCTGAGCACGGTCTCCTGCACCAGCGCCCGGATGGCGGGGGTGGTTTTCAGGCGTCTGAACCGTGTGGGAAGCGCGCGCGTCATAGTTTCGTCCAATAGCTGTGGTCCATCCGTGGGTGCCACGTTTTTTGCTGCGTCTCAAGCGCGCATAGGCTGGCGCTGGCCTGACGCCGCCTATAGGGTGGCGCAACTGCGACGATACTACGACCCGAGAGGCCCCTCAGCTTTGGATTTCTACGTTACCGCTTTCGAGCTGATTGACCCACGCTCTTTCTCGAACCTGTGGTTCTGGATCATGCTGGCTGTGTTCTGGTCAACCGCCTCGCATTACGTGCTGGGCGTGCCGTTTGACATGGTGTCGCGCGCTGCCAAGCAAGGCGGGCAGGCGGAGCAAGACCTTGAAGATCTGGTGCGCATCAACGCCAACCGGCTGACCTATATCGCCGATGAGGCGGGCATGTGGCTCACGATCTTTGCGTCCTTCCTGATCACCGGGCTGGTGATGACCGGTTTCGTCTACGGCGTCGAATTCTGTCAGGCCCTGTCGCTGGTCATGGTGCCAATGCTGATGATTTTTGCCCTGTCGGTATGGAATGCGAGACGCGCGCGAAACGTCTCTGGTGAGGCGCTGCGCAAGATTTTGAAAAGCCACCGGCTGATCATCCAGCTTCTGGGCATGGTGTCGATCCTGATCAGCTCGATGTGGGGGATGTATGTCAATATCACCGCGGGCGTGCTCTGAGCGCTTGACCCTGCCGTCTCGTGCCGTATGTCACCGGGCATGAGCAGCGCCCCCTCCAAAGTCACGATATCCGGCGCCCCAGAGGGGCATGACGCCAAGCTGGTGCTGGACGAGCTGGCCAAAAGCGGCTGCGTGATCCATGTCGCCCGCGACGACCGCCGGATGGAGGCCATGGCCACGGCGCTTGGCTTTTTCGCCCCTGACGTGCCGGTTCTGAGCTTCCCGGCTTGGGATTGTCTGCCCTATGACCGGACCTCGCCCAATTCCGACGTCTCGGCGACGCGGATGGCGACGCTGGCGGCTTTGGCGCAGGGGGTGCCGGGCCCGTTTGTGCTTCTGACCAGCCTTGCAGCCGTGTCGCAATACGTGCCCGCGCGCAGCGTGTTGGCGGAATCGAGTTTTACCGCAACCGTCGGCGGCCAGATTGACGAGGCCGCTTTGCGCGGATTTCTGGTGCGCATGGGCTTCACCCAAAGCCCGACGGTGATGGAGCCTGGCGATTATGCCATCCGGGGCGGGATCATCGACATCTACCCGCCGGGCGAGAGCGGCCCGGTGCGGCTTGATCTCTTTGGCGATGTGCTGGACGGCGCGCGGCGGTTTGATCCGGCCTCCCAACGCACGACGGAGAAGCTGAGCCGCGTAGAGCTGGCGCCGGTCTCGGAAGTGATACTGGACGAGGCCGCGATCACGCGGTTCAGGCAGAACTACCGTATCGAATTTGGCGCGGCGGGGACGGATGATCCTTTGTATGAGGCCGTGAGCGCAGGCCGCAAACATGCGGGCATCGAGCATTGGTTGCCGTTCTTTCATGACCGCTTGGAGCATCTGTTTGACTACCTGCCCGAGGCATCCATCAGCCTTGACGACCAGATGACGCCCGCGCGGCTGGCGCGTTGGGAGACGATTGCAGACCAGTATGACAACCGCGTGGAGGCGATGAAGTCCAAGGCGCGGCTGGACACGGTCTATAAGCCGGTGCCCCCGGCGCTTTTATATCTGGATGACGCCGCTTGGGAGAAGGCCATTGCGGCGCGGCGGGTTGTTCAATTTGCCGTGCTGCCACAGGCCACAGGTCCGGGGGTGACAGATGCAGGCGGCCGTGACGGGCGCAATTTCGCGCCGGAACGACAATCCGAAAACCTGAACCTTTTCGGGGCTTTGGGGGATCATCTTGCGACGCTGCGGGCGGAGAAGCCGGTTGTCATCGCCAGTTTCTCGGCCGGCGCGCGGGAGCGGTTGCAGGGCTTGTTGGCAGATCAGGAGATCCACGACACGGTGCTCATTGACGACGCGCGCGGGATCATAGCGGGCGGCGTGCATCTGGCCATATGGGGGCTGGAGCAAGGGTTTGTGACGCCGGGCTTGGCGGTGATTTCGGAGCAGGACGTGCTGGGCGACCGGCTCATTCGCGGGGCGCGCAAGAAGAAGCGGGCGGAGAATTTCCTGACCGAGGCGCAGACGCTCAGCCCCGGCGATCTGGTGGTCCATGTCGATCACGGCATCGGGCGTTTCACGGGCATGGAGACGGTGACAGCCGCTGGCGCGCCACATGAATGCATCTTGCTGGAATATGCGGGCGGCGACCGGCTGTATCTGCCGGTGGAGAATGTCGAGCTGCTATCGCGTTACGGCCATGACGAAGGCATGCTCGACAAGCTGGGCGGTGGCGCATGGCAGGCCAAGAAAGCGCGGCTGAAGCAGCGCATCAAGGATATGGCGGACCGGCTTATTCGCGTGGCCGCGGAACGCGAGCTGCGCCGCGCGCCCATTCTGGAGCCCGCAGCAGACATGTGGGAGGCGTTTAACGCGCGCTTCCCTTATGAAGAAACCGAGGACCAGTTGAGCACGATTGAGGCGGTGCTGGATGATCTGGCCAAGGGCCGCCCGATGGACCGGCTTGTTTGCGGCGATGTGGGCTTTGGCAAAACCGAAGTCGCGATGCGCGCGGCCTTTGTGGCGGCAGCGGCGGGCTTGCAGGTGGCGGTGGTGGCCCCCACGACGTTGCTCAGCCGCCAGCACACACAAAGCTTCAAGGACCGCTTTAGGGGCTTCCCGCTGACCGTCCGGCAGCTGTCGCGCTTTGTCGGCACCAAGGAGGCGACCCAGACCCGCGAGGGGATTGCGCGGGGCGAGGTGGATATTGCCATCGGGACGCACGCGCTTTTGAGCCAGCAGGTAAAGTTCAAAAACCTCGGGTTGCTGATCATCGACGAGGAGCAGCATTTCGGGGTGCAGCACAAGGAAAAGCTGAAGCAGATGCGCAGCGATATTCATGTGCTGACGCTTTCAGCCACGCCGATCCCGCGTACATTGCAGCTGTCTTTGTCGGGCGTGCGCGAGCTGAGCATCATCGGCACCCCGCCTGTCGACCGTCTGGCGATCCGCACCTATGTCAGCGAATTTGACGCCGTGACCATCCGCGAGGCACTGCTGCGCGAACATTATCGCGGCGGGCAAAGCTTCTACGTGGTGCCGCGCGTCTCCGACCTGCCCGATATCGAGGAATTCCTGAAAACGCAGGTGCCCGAAGTCAGCTATATGGTCGCGCATGGGCAGATGGCGCCGGGCGATCTGGACCAGCGGATGAACGCGTTTTATGACGGCAAGTATGACGTGCTGCTGGCCACCACGATTGTGGAAAGCGGCATTGATATTCCGACGGCCAATACGATGGTGATCCACCGCGCGGATATGTTCGGCCTGTCGCAGCTCTATCAAATTCGCGGCCGGGTGGGGCGCTCCAAGACGCGGGCCTATGCGTATCTGACCACCAAGCCGCGCGCCAAGCTGACGGCAACGGCGGAGAAGCGGCTGCGGGTGCTGGGCTCGCTGGACAGCCTCGGGGCCGGGTTCAATATTGCCTCTCAGGACCTCGATATTCGGGGCGCGGGCAATGTGCTGGGCGAGGAGCAATCGGGCTCTGTGCGCGAAGTTGGGTATGAGCTGTACCAATCCATGCTGGAAGAGGCGATTGCCAAGATCCGCTCCGGCCAGATGGAGGGCGTGCCGGAGGCGGATGACCAATGGGCGCCGGTGATCAATCTGGGCGTACCGGTGCTGATCCCGGAAGACTATGTCTCGGATCTGGACGTGCGTTTGGGGCTCTACCGTCGCCTGTCGGGGCTGACCACGAAGGTGGAGCTGGAAGGCTTTGCCGCCGAGCTGATTGACCGCTTCGGCACCTTGCCGCGCGAGGTGAACACGTTGTTGCTGGTCGTGCGGATCAAGGCGATGTGTAAGCGCGCAGGGATCTCCAAGCTGAATGCGGGCGAACGGGGCGCGACGATTGAGTTTCACGACAACAAATTTGCCCGGCCTGAAGGGCTGGTCGAATACCTGACCGATGAGCGCAATCTGGCCAAGATGAAAGACAACAAGATCGTGGTGCGGCGTGACTGGACCAAGGAAGCCGACAAGATCAAAGGGGCATTCGCAGTTGCACGCGATCTGGCGGAGAAGGCCGGCACGTTTAAGCCGGCCAAGAAGAGCGCTTAAGACCGGAGCGCTTGCGCGCGTCTGATATTTTGCGTTCTTTCAGGAGCTTTGCTCCTGAGCCACGCGGGCAAAACCTCAGAGTATTTGTGACCAAATGGAGAGGCTTTGCCCGTGCTCTTTGAGGCTAGACTGCGCCTTGATATTCGCCGCGTGCGGGGTAGCTGTTGGCGATGGCAAAATCCAATGCGCCCAGGAGTTCGCTGAAATGCGGGCGGACGAAGGGCATGGTTTGCACCGACATGTAATAGAGCGATTGGTCTTTGTTTACGAGAAACAGGCCAGGTTCCGAGAAGAGCGCGGGCTCTTCGATGCCAATGCTGGTTTTGCCGCGCGAGGTGGAGATATAGAGCCCCCAATCGCGGGCCTCTTGCAAGCGCAGGCCATGGGCGAAGCGCAAGGATTTGGCCTCGATCTTGTCGGCCATAGCTTGGGTGCGCTCTTCACCGTCAGACGAGATGGCGATGGTTTTCACGCCTTTTTCGGCGAATTTTGGGGTGAGTTTTTCGAGCTCTTTCAGGTACGTGGCGCAGAGCGGGCAGTGCAGGCCACGGTAGAAACAGAGGACAGTGCCGAGATCTGCACCGTCTGTTGTCAGATCGAATGTGCCACCTCCAAGGAGCGGCAGAGAGAGGTTGGGGGTTTTTTCGCGGGGCATCAGCATTGGGGATCATCCTTTGGTTGCGGTGCAGATAGCTTTACGCGGCAAAGCGGGCAGGGCGCCATCTGAGAGGGCGCACAGCGCCTGTGCAGCCTAGCGCAGCCCGAGCCGGATCAAGAGGAAGCCCGTGAAGGACAGCAGGCTCAAACCGATGGCCAGCGGCACGGGTGTGCCGTTGAAGGCCAGACCAAGCGGGATTGCAAGCGCCACACCGAGCACCGTCGAACTGGCTCCGATCACGGACGCCGCGAGGCCTGCGATATGGCCCAAGGGCTCCATGGCAAGCGCGTTCAGATTGCCGATGACCAGCCCGACCATGAAGAAAATTGCGGTGGCCCAGAGCATGAACAATGGGAAGGGAATGGTGGCGATCAGCCCGGTCAGGGCGACGATGGCTGACAGGCAGGTCAGCCCGCCAAGTCCGAACAGGATCATGCGGCGCATGCCCAGCGCGATCACCAGCCGGGCGTTGAGAATGCTGGCGCTGCCGCCAATCACGGCAATCAGGGCGAACCATGCGGGGAAGCTCTCGCCGCGCCCGAACGTGTCGTCAAACAACGGATGAATGGAGCTGAGCGTGCCAAAGAGCATGCCGAAGGTGAGCGCCTGCGTGAGGGTGCTCAACGTGAATATGCGGTGCGAGAAACATTCCAGCGTGGCGCGTGCCAGCGTGCGAGGCGCGAAAGGCTGGCGGCGCTCGGGCGGCAGGGTTTCGGGCTGGCGCAGGGCCAGCCATGTCGTGGCGATCAGGCAAAACAGGATGAAGGCCGCGAAGATCATCCGCCAGCCGAACGCGTCGATGATGATCGCCCCCATGAAGGGGGCAATGGCGGGCACCAGCGTGAAAATCATCATGGCGTAGGACATGATTTGTGCCATGCGGCGGCCCTCGTAGATGTCGCGGATGATGGCCAGCGCCACCACGCGCGGGCCTGCGACGCCCAGGCCTTGTACCACGCGGGCTGCGAGCATTTCGTTCAGCGTACTGGCCTGCCACGCCACGGCGGCGCCGAGGATATAGAGCGCAGCACCGCACAGGATGACGGGCTTACGTCCGAACCGGTCCGAGAGCGGTCCAGTGACCAATGTGCCGAGCCCCATGCCGAAGACAAAGGAGGTCAGGATCAGCTGCGCGCGGTTGGGGGCGTCGGGGCTGATCTCTGCGGCGATGTCTGGCAGGGCGGGCAGTATGGCGTCGATGGAGAAGGCGACCATGGCAAAAAGCATGGCAATGAGGCCGATGAACTCCGGCTGGGAGAGGCGTTGAGAGGGCGAGAGGGGCAAGCTCGCGTCAGGCCTGATCGGGTTGGATGCGCAGCTCGGATAGGACGCGCTCCCACAGATCGGCGGGTTGCGCGCCGGGCAGGACGTGCTGGTTGGCGACCACGAAAGTGGGCACGCCGGTGACGCCGCGCTTGCGGGCATGGGCGTCGCGCTGGGCGATGTCGTCGCGGTCGGCGTCGCTGGCGAGCAGGCGCGCGATCATGTCGGTGTTCATCTCGGCATCGGTGGCAATCTCGGTCAGGACGGCATGGTCACCGATATCGCGACCTTCGACGAAATAGGCTTTGAACAGCTTAGAGACCACGGCGGTCTGGCGGCCCTCAAGGCCTGCCCAATGGATCAGGCGATGCGCGTCGATGGTGTTGGGAGTGGTCTTGATGCCCTCGAAGTTGATCTCGAGCCCGGCGGCAATCGCGGCCTCTTCGATGCGGCCATAGACCTTGATGGCGTTTTCCTTACCGCCGAATTTGGTCTCGAGGTACTCGCGGCGATCCATGCCGCCTGCGGGCATGTCGGGGTTCAGCTGGAACGGGTGCCACTCGATCTTGAACGGGTGGTCGTGGTTTTTCTCAAGCGCGCGGTCGAGCCCGGCCTTGCCGATATAGCACCACGGACAGATCGGGTCGGAGATGATATCAAGCTGGATCGTTGCCGTCATGGGAAGCCTCAAAGCTGTCGCGCAGCGCGCGTCGGTTCAATTTGCCATTTGGGCCATATGGAAGGCTGGCCCGCTGGATGTAAAGCCGGGGCCGTTTGTACCTGGCCAGTTTTTCTGCCGCATGGGCGCGCAGGGCCTGTTTATCCGCGTTGCCTGTATAGAACAGCGCGATCACGGTGGTGTCGGGTTTGGGCGACGCAGCTACAGCGGCGCAGGCGGTGAGGCCCGTGGCACCCGTCATGGCCGCCTCGACTTCGAGGGGCGAGACGCGGTAGCCGCCCGCGTTCATCATATCATCCGCGCGGCCCAGATAGGTGACGGAGCCATCTTGCGCCATCTGCGCCATGTCGCCCGTACGAAACCAGCTTTGATGTAAGGGCGGCGCGCCCAGATAGCCGAGCATCAGGCCGGGGTCGGTGGCGGCGACGGCGAGCTCTCCGGGCGTGTCAAAAGGCGCAGGCGCCGTGTCATGGAGGATCGCTATCCGACGGCCGGGTTGCGGCCTGCCTGCGGTTTCGGAGCGCGCGGGATCGGCGGGGCTGCCGGAGATGAAGGTAGAGCATTCGGACATGCCCAGCGCCTCGTGGATCGTGGTGCGGGTGGTGGCCTCCCATTGGGCGCGGATGGCGGCGGGCAATTGCTCACCTGCGGAGAGCCCGTGGCGCAGGGCGGGCATTTTTGCCGGGAACTTGTGGCGCAGCATCTGGCGGTAAACACCGGGGGCGGCGGCGAACATGGTGATGGTGTTCTGCGCGAGGATCATCGGGAGCTCGGAGACGGGCGTACCTTCGGGGGTAACAAGGGCCGTGGCCCCGACGCTCCACGGGTCCATCAGCCCGGTGCCCAGCGTGTAGGTCCAGTTGAACGCGCCCGCATGCAGCATCCGGTCGGCATTGCTGAGCCCGTACCAGCCCTGATGCATCATCCGCCGTGCCCAGATCGCGCGATGGGCATGGCAGACGCCGCGCGGCGTGCCGGAGGTGCCGGAGGTGAAGATAATATAAGCCAGCCGGTTCGGATCGCCCATGGCCGGATGGGCGGGCGGCAACGCGTGCATGTCGCGCAACAGATCAGTGGTGATCAGCGGCAGGGTGCTGCCTTCGGGAAGCGCCGTACTGCCATCGGTCAGGATCGCGTGGGGCTGGCAGATCTGGCACAGCGTCGCGACCTCGGGAGCGGTCAATTGCGCCGAGGTCGGCACTGGGATGATGCCCACATAGAGCGCCGCGAGATAGGCCAGCGGGAATTCGAGGCGGTTGCCAAGGCGAAAGAGCAGCCGGTCTCCGGGGCGCAGCCCGTGCGACAACAGCCCCGTGGCGATGCCTTTCACATGGGTGCGCAGAGTGCCGTAGCTGAGCGTGCGGCCGGGCTGGCCCTGCACGCTCGGCACCTCAAAGGCGATACGCCCGTCAGGGGCTCCGGCGCCGGAAAGCACATACTCGGCCATGTTGAAAACAGCCGGGCAGGGGGGCGGGGGGCCTTGATCGAAAATCGCGCTCATGGGCCTAGCGCTAGGGCGCTGGCCTGCGGGTTGCAAGCCTTGGGCGGGCTAGTCGCGCGAAAACAGCCATGCAAGCGCCCCGGTGGCCAGCGCGGCGGTGAGCAGTTGGACCGCAATGAAAGCGGGCGCATGGGCGGGGTCAATGCCTGCGAATGTGTCCGTCAGCCCGCGCGCGATTGTGACGGCGGGGTTCGCAAAGCTGGTCGAGGCGGTGAACCAATAGGCCCCGGTGATATAGAGCGCGACCAACATGGGGACGGCCTCAGGACGCGATTTCAGGCCGCCAAAGATCATCAGAAGCAGACCGAAGGTCGCAATGGCTTCCGAGATATATTGCGAGACCCCGGTGCGCGACGTGGTGGAAAGTTGCCAGACGGGCAGGTCGAACATCAGATGGGTGAGCCAGACGCCGATGATGCCGCCGATGATCTGCGCGGCGACATAGACCAGCGCTGTTGGGGTGGTGATCTCGCCCCTCAGGCGGAAAGCCAGCGTCACGGCGGGGTTGAAATGCGCGCCGGACAAGGGACCGAGGATGGTGATCAGCACGTAAAGGATACAGCCCGTGGCGATGGCGTTGGCCAGCAGGGCAATGGCGGTGTTGCCGCCTGCGAGCGCCTCCCCCATGATGCCTGAGCCGACCACGCCGATGAGCAGGAAGGCGGTGCCCAAGGCCTCAGCGATGGTGCTGCGGGATGTGATGTGAGGGCGCATGGCTCACTCCGGTTTTCTGCGTCACGCTAAGGGCCTTGTGTAACCGGGATATGTCAAGAGCTTGGGCGGGCCAACGAAAAACGGCCCCTCCCGAAGGAGAGGCCGTCTGTGGCACTATTCGAGGGCGCCGGGGAGGACGGCGCGCTCAGATATACCTGTCTTAGTTGACCATGCGCTCAGCAGCAGAGTCGTTGTAGAGCGAGAACATTTGCGCCAGAGCGGAGGCGTCCACGTTGCGGGCCCGGTCGAAGTTGACTTCGGTTTCGGCAGGCGACGTGTTGGTCAGCGCGAATTTTTCAGCCGCTGCAACAGGGTTGCCGGTCGAGGTTTCGCCCAGGATACGCTCGGCGGCGGAGTCGTTGCCCAATGCGAAGAAGGCTTCGGCGTTGGACACGTCTGCAGCGGCAGGAGCGGCGAAAGACAGGGCGAGAGCGGCTGTTGCGATGATGGTTTTCATGATGTGATCTCCAGTATGTGTGTGCCTTGCGGCGGTTTTGGTAGGCAGCGTGTTTGCTGCTGATGAGAGAGATATGGGTTTGCTTTCCCTCCCAATCCACTCAGAGGCAGGCGTGTTTTGTGGGTTTTTAGTGCGCCTATGCACAAAAATTGTGGAGATTGGAGATGTCGATAACGGCAGCGTGAGAAAGCCCTCACAATCTGTGAGGTCATTGAAATCATGACAGTTTTATGACAATTTCTGCTGCCTGTTAGGAGAACATCGACCGCAGATCCACGGTGGAGCTGTTATTGAGGTCGCCCCAGTGCTTGTGCAGAAATGCGTCCGCCCCGGCGCGGCCTGCGTCTTTGAGCTCTCCAAGCACATAAGGCGTTGGCACCATCTTGGTGGCCACGGAAAGCTGCGTCATCAGCTTGTCATCAGAAATCATATGGATCAGCACCTCTTCCATCGTACCGCGCTTCACAGCGCCATTGATGAGCAGGTCGCGCACGAACTGGATCGCGCGCAGCTCGCGAAAGAGGGAGCCGTTGAAGCTGATCTCGTTGATGCGGTTCTGGATTTCCTGCGGCGATTTGGGGACGTCTTCGCGGTGCAGCGGGTTGATGTTGATGATGACGATGTCCTGGGTGTCATTGTCAAAGAGCGGGAAAAGGGCAGGGTTGCCCATATAGCCGCCATCCCAATAGGCCTCGTCCTGGCCGGTTCTGGGGTCAAATTTCTCCACCGCCTTGAAAAGCGTCGGCAGGCAGCCAGAGGCCAGAAGCGCGCAGCTGTCGATCTCATCGCGCTGGAAGATGCGAATTTTCCCGGTGCGCACATTGGTGGCGCAGATGAACAGCTCGGGCCCCTGACTGGCGCAGACCTTATCATAAGAGAGCTGGTCCACGATGGCGCGCAGCGGGTGGGGGATGAGATTGCCGAACTGATAGGGGCTCATCATGCGGCTCATCATGTCGGCGGCCATAAACGCAGGCGACAGCTCCATCGCTTTGCTGACCGCTTGCGGCGTGACCCCGGTCATCCAAGCCGGCAGCGCGGGTTGATCGAGCGCGCCGATCTCCTGCCAGAGCCATGTCAGCTTGGCGCGTGCGCCCTCGCGGCCATTCTCCACCCAGCCGGATTTCAGCGCGGCGGCATTCAGCGCGCCTGCGGAGGTGCCGGACATGCCGGTGATCTCCAGCGCCTCTTCTTCCAGCAGCCGGTCGAGCACGCCCCATGTATAGGCCCCATGCGCGCCGCCGCCTTGGAGTGCCAGATTGATCGCCTTGGTCGCGCGCTTACCCATCAGCGTTCTGCTTGTCATAGGCGGCGACCATGTCGCTGAGCGGGATGCCATCGAGCGTCATGCCAGTGATATTGACGTCTGAAAGCGCGAGGCCTTGCAGGGTGGCGTGATCAATCATAGCGCGGTCCAGCCGCCATCGACGCTGATCGTGGTGCCGGTGATTTGCGCGGCGGCATCCGAGCACAGGAAGGCCGCCACGCCGCCAAGCTGTTCAGTGGTGGCAAATTCCTTGGAGGGCTGGCGTTCCAGCAGCACCTTCTCGATCACCTCTTCTTCCGTCATGTCGTATTTCTTGGCCGTGTCGGGGATCTGGGCCTCCACCAGCGGTGTGCGCACGTAGCCGGGGCAGATGGCGTTGGCGGTGATTGGCTCGCGGGCGGTCTCCAGAGCGACCACTTTGGTCATGCCGACAACGCCGTGCTTGGCGGAAACATAGGCAGATTTGTAAGGCGAGGCCGTCAGGCCATGCGCCGAGGAGATGTTGATCACCCGGCCCCAACCCGCCTTGCGCATCATCGGGATGGCGGCGGCAGTGGTGTGAAACACGCTTGAGAGCATGATTGCGATGATCATGTCCCATTTCTCCGCCGGGAATTCGTCGATGGGGGCCACGTGCTGGATCCCTGCATTGTTGATCAGGATATCAACCTGACCTGCCTGCTCGATCAACGCACGGGCCTGATCGCCTTTGGACAGGTCGGCCTGGATGTAGCGGGCCTTGGTATTGGTGACGCGCGAGATCTCATCGGCCAGCGCGTGGTCGGCTTTATTGTCGGTATAGGAGTTCAACACCACATTGGCGCCAGCCTGCGCCAGCTCTTGCGCGATGCCCAGCCCGATGCCTGAATTGGACCCGGTGATAACGGCGGTTTTTCCTTTGACGGACATGGGGCGAGATCCTTTCACTGCTTTGATTTCTTGCAGCATATATATGCTGCAACTGCAAAAGGCACGGGCGCATTAAGCACAGGCGCGTGAACGGGCAGGGAGGCGCAGCCTCGGTTTGCCAAAAAAAAACACCAGCCGAAGCTGGTGTTAAGTTATTGAGGCAGGTTTCATACAGGCAAGAAACCTATCGAGCAGTAAGAGCTTTATAAGCAATGACTTGCCTCTCGCCAAGCATAAAGTTTGTGTTGGCCCAAAAGCCTCTTTACGATCAAAGGTAAGAAAAAATAGGGCATGAGGGAGAGTTGCCAAAATGAGATCAGTGTTTTTCCAAGCCGGGGCCTCGCTGGCTTTGGCCGCAGGCGTGCTGTTCGGCGGCGCGGCAATGGCGGAGCCCAAACATGGCATAGCTATGTATGGCGACCCTGCACTGCCACCAGACTTTGTGTCCCTCCCCTACGTAAACCCGTCCGCCCCCTTTGGCGGAGCGGTGGCGGCAGGGGAAGTGGGCAGCTTTGATTCCCTCAATCCGCATATCCAAAAAGGCCGCGTCCCGTGGCAGCTGCGTTTTTTGGCATATGAGTCACTGATGGGCCGCAGTCTGGACGAGCCATTCACTCTGTATGGTCTGCTGGCCGAATCGATAGAGGTCAGCCCGGCGGGCGATTCTGTGGAATTTGTCCTGCGCGAGGAGGCGCGGTTCTCCGATGACAGCCCGGTGACGGTGGAGGACGTCATCTGGTCCTACGAGACATTGGGCACCAAGGGCCATGGCCGCTATCGCGGCAGCTGGGCAAAAGTGGACAAGGTGGAGCAGACCGGCCCGCAATCGGTGAAGTTCAGCTTCAATGTCGAGGACCGCGAGCTGGCGCTGATCATGGGCATGCGCCCGATCCTGAAAAAGGCGCAGTGGGAGGGCAAGGCGTTTGAGGACTCCGGGCTGGACGTGATCCCGATTGCCTCCGCTCCGTATGTGATCGACGATTTTGAAGCCGGGCGGTTCGTGTCGCTGAAGCGCAACCCGGATTATTGGGGCAAAGACATTCCGTTTCGCAAAGGCACCAACGTGATTGACGAGGTGCGGATGGAGTTCTTCTCTGACGCCACGGCGATGTTTGAGGCCTTCAAGGCCGGAGAGCTGACCTCGCACCGTGAAACCAACGCACAGAAATGGGCCGAGCAGTTCGACTTCCCGCGCGTGCAATCGGGCGAGGTGGTAAAATCCGAGGTCGCCCATGAGCGCCCCTCCGGCATGACCGGATTTGCGATGAACACAAGGCGCGAGGTCTTTAAGGATTGGCGTGTGCGCGAGGCAATGATCCAGGCGTTCAACTTCGAGTTCATCAACACCGCGCTCAATGGCGGGGACCAGCCGCGGATCACGTCCTATTTCTCCAACTCGGTTCTGGGCATGGGGCATGGGCCTGCGACAGGCCGCGTGCTTGAGCTGCTGGAGGCCCATAAAGACACGCTGAACCCCGGCGCGATTGAGGGCTATAATTTGCCGGTGAGCGACGGCTCCCAGCGCAACCGTGCGGGGATCGTGAAGGCGCAGGAGCTGCTGGCGGAAGCGGGCTATGAGGTGAAAGACGGCGTGATGACCTCCGCTGAAGGCAAGCCGTTGAGCTTTCAGATCCTTGCCAGCTCCGGCAGCTCGGAGATCGCGGCCATCCTGAACATCTACACGCAGGCTTTGGAGCGGATTGGTGTGTTTGTCACCGTCGACACGATCGACAGCGCGCAATATCGCGAGCGCACGGATCAGTTCGATTTCGACATGACCTATTTCACCCGTGGCCTCAGCCTGAGCCCCGGCAATGAGCAGCTGGCATATTGGGGCACGGAGGCCGCCGAGACCAACGGCTCGCGCAACCTGCCCGGCATCAAGCTGCCTGCGGTGGACGCGATGGTGCAGGAGATGCTGACAGCCAAGAGCCGGGAGGATTACGTGGCCGCCGTTAAAGCAATGGACCGGATGCTGATGGCGGGACGCTATATTGTCCCTATTTGGTACTCCCCCATTTCGCGGCTGGCCCATAACAAAGAGATGAAACGCCCCGACGTGACGCCCGCCTATGGCGACTGGCCGGGGTATCTGCCAGACGTCTGGTGGATCGAAGAGTAACGTCCCTTGAAAAGGGCGAAGACCGCGAGGAAGCAGTTATGAAACGGATCGCAATTTTGGTGATGGCGCTGGGCGCGCTGGGCACGGTATCGGCCTGCAACACGGTTGAGGGCGCAGCCGAGGACGTCAAGCAAACCAGCAAGGCCGTCCGCCGCGCTCTTTAGGGCTGCGACATTGCGCACCCTGTTTTGGCGCGCCGCAAGGCTTAGGTTGAGTATGGAAAGGAGCGCTTTCTATGCGACCTCTGAATGTTGCCTATTCATGGCGCGGCGACGCGGCTGTGCCGGAATTTGACGACAGCGGCTCCTTGACAGTGATGGACGCCACCTGCGGGCTCTGCGCGCGCGGGGCCAAATGGATTGCACGCAATGACCATGACGCCGCCTTTCGGATCATCCCGGTGCAATCCGCGCTCGGCGCGGAGCTGCTGCGCCATTTCGGGATGGAGCCGGAGGACCCGACATCATGGCTCTATCTCGAAGACGGGCTTGGTTACAGCTCGCTGGATGCGACGATCATGGTCGGGCGCAAACTGGGCGGGCGGTGGCGCGCGTTGGAGGCCTTGCGGCTGATCCGCAAACCCCTGCGCGACGCGGCCTACGGTGTGGTGGCGCGCAACAGGTATAAGGTGATGGGCCGCGCGGATCTCTGCGCGATGCCGGACCCGGATATTCAGGCAAGGCTCTTGCGATGAAGGTCGTTGTTCTGGGCGGCTATGGCGTGTTCGGCGGCAGGCTGGCGCGGCTCTTGTTGGGGGACGGTCTCCATGTCGTCGTGGTCGGCAGAACCTTGGCCAAGGCGGAGGCGTTCACGGCGGAGTATGGCGGTGAGGCAATGGAGCTCGACCTGCGCGACCCGTCCGGTTTGCGCGAGGTGCTGGAGCCGGGCGACGTGGTGGTCGATGCCGCCGGGCCGTTTCAAGCTTATACAGAGTACAGTTTGGCGCGCTTGGCCGTGGAATGCGGCTGCCATGCGCTGGATCTGAGCGACGACGCCGCGTTCACCATGGGCATTTCAGAATTGGACGACGCGGCACGCGCGGCGGGGGTTGCGGTGCTGTCGGGGGTCTCCACCGTGCCTGCGCTGTCCAGCGCTGTGGTCGAGGCGTTGCGCGGCGACATAGAAGAGATCACCCTGATCGAAAGCGCGATCCTGCCCGGCAACCGCGCCCCGCGCGGGCGGGCTGTGATGGCGGCGATCCTGAGCCAAGTCGGGCGGCCCATGAAACTCTGGCGCAACGGCGCATGGACGGAATTGCCTGCTTGGTCCGGGAGCGCGCTCCGAGACCTGCCCAAAGGGCTGCGCCGGGCCGCATCCCCGATAGGCGCGCCGGATCTGGCGCTGTTTCCGGGCGCCTATGATGCGCGCTCCGTCCTGTTTCGGGCGGGGTTGGAGTTGCCTTTGATGCATCACAGCTTGCGGCTTTTGGGCTGGGCGCATCGCAAGGGACTATTGCCCCAGCTGGACCAGTTCACGACCCCGCTTCTCTGGGCCGCCGAGCGGATGAAGGGCTTTGGCTCAGATCAGGGCGGCATGGTGATGCGGGTTGCTGGGAGGGACGGTCAAGGTAAGTCTCTAACGCGCGGCTGGCGGCTGCATATGGGGCAGGGCAAGGGGCCGTTCGTGCCAGCCGTCCCGGCGCTGCTGATGATCCGGCGGCTTATTGCGGGGGATGTGCCCCCCGGCGCGCGGCCTGCGTTGGGGGAATTTACGCTTGAAGAGGCAGAGGCCGTCTTGGCAAAGCTGGACGGCAGCTTTGACCGGGAAGCCACTGATGCCACGCCGCTTTTCGAGCAGGCCTTGGGCGCGGAGACTTGGCGCGCGATGCCCGCAAGCTGGCGACGCGCGCATGATCTTTGGGACCTCAACACGCTGTCGGGCGAGGCGCGGGTGACGCGCGGAGCAGGGCTCGCGGCAAAGCTGGTCGCGGCGCTCTTTCGCTTTCCGCCGGAGCGGGAGAAAACGCCGGTTTCGGTGCGGATGGAGCGGGTCGGAGAGACGGAAGTCTGGACCCGTTATTTCGACGGCCAAACATTCCGCTCGGTCCTGTCTCCCGCCGGATCAGGCGCGGTGCGGGAGCGGTTTGGACCGTTCAAATTTCAAATGTCATTGCCTGTCGAGGACGGCGAAATGGGCATGCCCGTGACCCATGGCTGGTTTCTGAGTCTACCGCTGCCCAAGGCGCTGCTGCCACGCTCTGAGACGCGGGAATATGACGAGGATGGCGTGTTTCGCTTTGACGTAAAACTCAGCGCGCCGCCCGTGGGCCTGATCGTGCATTATGAGGGCTGGCTGAAATAGCCTATTCCGCCGCCTCAGCGGCCAGTTTGGGCGGCGCGGACGGGTCTTTGGCATTCGGGTAGACCAGCCCGGCGGAGATCACGAGCTTGGCCGCATCTTCCACGCTCATTTCCAGCTCAATCACGTCGCTTTTGGGCACGAAGAGCAAGAAGCCCGAGGTCGGGTTCGGCGTGGTCGGCAGAAAGACGGAGACCTTCTGGTCCTCCACCGGAATGCCGGATGCAATCTCGCCCTTGGCGGAGGTGGAGATAAAGGCAATCGCCCAGATGCCACGGCGCGGGTATTCCACAAGGCACGCCTTATCAAAGGAGGTGTCACGCTGCGAAAACACGGTTTCCGCAATTTGCTTCACCCCGGAATAGATGGAGCGCACGACGGGCATGCGGTCCACGAGGTTCTCGCCAAAGCGCAAAAGCGAGCGGCCCAGAAAGCCTTTGGTGATCCAGCCGACCACGGCGGTGAACAGCAAGAAGATCACCATCCCGATGCCGCGAACATTCACGCTGATCCGGTTTTCGGGGTAGCCCATCACCCAATTGACCAGCTCTTCAGGCTGGTAGGCGCGCGGGATAAACGGCCAGACCCAGCCATCAATCCAGCCCACAACGGTCCAGATCAGCCAGATCGTCATGCCAATGGGCGCGACCACGATGAGCCCCGCCAAGAAGTTGCCACGCAGCCGCGAGAAGCGGCCGGGGCGGCGGCGTCTGGTGTCGGAAAGCGGATCGGTGTCAGGCATGGGGGCGGGCCAGTTTGAAAAGACTACTGTCGCAACCTAGAGACGGACGGGACCCTATACAAGCGGGGTTCGCGACAAGGATGTGTGATGGATCAGGCCTGTGTCAGAGCGCCCATTGCGCAGGCAATTTCTGCGGCAAGACGCGCATTATTGCGCACCAATGCGATATTTGTGACGAGCGACCGCCCCTCGGTCAGCTCGAAAATGCGTTTGAGCAGGAAGGGCGTGACCGCCTTGGCGGTGATGTGTTGCGCCTCCGCCTCAGAGAGAGCCTGCGCGATGATCGGGTTGATGGCCTCTTGCGGGATCTCGGCCTCTTTTGGCACCGGATTGGCGATCAGCTGGCCTCCGGGCAGCCCGAGAGCTGCGCGCATCGCATGGGCCTGCGCGATCTCGGCGGCGGTGTCGAGCCGTTGCGGGGCCGCCCAGTCAGACGTGGAGGACCAGAAGGCGGGCAACTGGTCCTGCCCGTAAGCGATGACCGGCACACCAAGCGTTTCGAGCAGTTCGAGCGTCTTGGGGATGTCGAGAATGGCCTTGGCCCCGGCGGCCACCACGGTGACGGGGGTTTGGGCAAGCTCTTGCAGATCGGCGGAGACGTCAAAGCTCAGCTCCGCCCCGCGATGCACGCCGCCGATGCCGCCCGTGGCGAAGACGGCAATGCCTGCCAGATGGGCGGCGATCATCGTGGCCGCCACGGTGGTGGCCCCAGTGCCTTTGGTAGACAGGCAGATCGCCATATCGGCGCGGGACAGTTTGGCCGCATCCGGGCGTTGGGCCAGATCCTCAAGCTGCGCGTCCTCAAGACCGATATGCAGCGTGCCGTCGAGCACGGCGATGGTGGCAGGCACGGCGCCTTCCGCGCGGATCAGCTGCTCCACCCCGCGCGCCATCTCGAGATTTTGCGGGTAGGGCATGCCATGGGTGATGATGGTGCTTTCCAGCGCCACGACGGGGCGGTTTGCCTTTAGGGCAGCGGCGACCTCCGTGGAGCGGATCATGCGCAGGGTCATTTGTAGGTTTCTCCGGAAATATAGATGGCGGCGGCGGTGAGCGCGCGGTCAAGCGCCGCCTCAGGCGCTGTGCCCTGTGCCTCAGCCGCAATATGCGCCGCCATGAACGTATCGCCCGCGCCTGTGACGCGGGTGACAAGCACCTCCGGCGGGGTGCGGGTGATCAGCGTGTCGCCAAAGGCGATGCTGGCAGGGCGTGGCCCATCGGTGACCACGGCGCGGTGCGCGCCTGCGTCTATGAGCGCTTGGGCGGCGTCGGCGGCGGAGTCCACCGCGCGGTGCAGGAGCAGGGCGGCTTCTTCGGTATTCACATAGAGCGTCGCCTTGCCGCCCGAGAGGAACGGCATCAGCCGCTCGGCCTTGCCCGGCGAGGCCGGGGCCACGCGCAGGTCGGTCTGGGCGAAGGCCGGCGCATGGGCGATCTGTTCCAGAAGCGCGGCCGTCAGGTTGCCGTCGAGCGCGACAATGCCGTCCCAGCCTTGCAGCGCGCCTTGGGTGAGCGGGCGCAGGATCTTGTCGCCAGCGGCCTCCAGCGAATGAGCGTCCGCAATGGCGGCGATCAGGCCGTTGCCCCCCTCCACGGCCATGTAGCGGTCGGTGGGCAGATCCTCGGAGCGGTAGATATGCTCCCCGATGAGGCCCAGCCGGGTGCAGGCGCGGATCAGCTCCGCCCCTTCGTCATCCTGGCCCACGGCGGCCAGCAGCGCGGGCTGCATGCCGTAGGCTTTCAGCGCCATGGCAATGTTCAGCGCGACGCCGCCCGGAATGCGGGTGATGCGGCCCGGCACATCCGAGCCCACCTGCATATGCGACGGCGCGCGGCCAATAATGTCCCACAGGACAGCGCCGATGCACAGAATGTCGGGTTGCTTGCTCATGGCGCTTTATGGGCAAGGTCTGGGCCGACTGGCAAGCGGCGGAATTGAGTATTTTTGAAGCAGTGATGGGGCAGGGCGGGGCGCAGGGGCCGTGACGGGTTGCGGGGGGGCGCGCTTTGGTCTATGTGGCGCGTACTTCGCAGGCGGGGTCGGGTCGATTGGGGGAGACATCCCATGACATCCACCGGTTTGGGCAACAGCCCATCACACCCCGCTGAGGCTTAAACCGGAAAGGAAAACGGACATGGCTTTGCCAGAATTTTCGCTCCGTCAGCTCTTGGAAGCTGGCGTTCACTTTGGTCACCAGACCGCACGTTGGAACCCTCGTATGGACCCGTATATCTACGGCTCCAAGAACGGGATCCACATCATGGACCTGACACAAACCGTGCCAATGCTGGATCAAGCGTTGCAGGTTGTGCGTGACACCACAGCCAAAGGCGGCCGCGTTTTGTTCGTGGGCACCAAGCGTCAGGCGCAGCGCCCGATTGCGGAAGCTGCCGAGAAATGCGCGCAATATTACATGAACCACCGTTGGCTTGGCGGCACGCTGACCAACTGGAAAACCGTGTCGAACTCCATCTCGCGTCTCAAAAAGATTGACGAGGCGATGGATACGGGTTTCTCCGGCCTGACCAAGAAAGAGCGTCTGGGCATGGAGCGCGACCAAGGCAAGCTTCAGGCATCGCTGGGCGGTATCCGCGAGATGGGCGGCACGCCGGACCTGTTGTTTGTGATCGACGTGAACAAAGAAGACCTCGCCATTGCCGAAGCCAAAAAGCTGGGCATCCCGGTGATTGCGGTCGTGGACAGCAACTGCTCGCCCGACGGCATTGACTACCTGATCCCGGGCAATGACGACGCGTCGCGTGCGATTGCTCTGTATTGCGATCTGGTGGCACGTGCCGCTCTGGACGGCATGCAGGCCCAAATGGGCGCAGCTGGCGTTGATCTGGGTGCGGCTGAGGAAGCCCCGGTGGAAGAAGCGGTGGCCGAAGAGGCCCCGGCTGAGGCACCTGCAGAAGAAGCCAAGGCCTAAACGAGATTTGCCGGGGGCAGCGCGCCTGCCTTCGGACATTCCCACATTTAATCACAGGAGACCCATGAGATGGCGATTACGGCTGCGATGGTGAAAGAACTGCGCGACAGCACGGGCGCAGGCATGATGGACGCGAAAAAAGCGCTGACCGAGAATGCGGGCGACATGGAGGCGGCGGTTGACTGGCTGCGCACCAAGGGGCTTGCGAAAGCGGCCAAGAAATCCGGCCGCACCGCGGCAGAAGGTCTGGTTGCGGTGAACACAGATGGCGGCGAGGGCGTCGCGGTCGAGGTGAACTCCGAGACGGACTTTGTTGGCAAGAACGCGGAGTTTCAGGAAATGGTGTCCGGCATCGCCTCCGTGGCTTTGTCCGTGTCCGATGTGGACGCGTTGAAAGCCGCAGATATGGGCGGCAAATCCGTCGAAGACGTTGTGACCGCGAAAGTGGCCACCATCGGCGAGAACATGTCCGTGCGCCGCATGGCGCGTCTGGAGGGCAACTCCGTGGTCTCTTACGTGCATAACGCGGCGGCTCCGGGCATGGGCAAAATCGGCGTGCTGGTGGCCCTGTCTGGCGAGAATGAAGCTTTTGGCAAACAGGTTGCGATGCATGTCGCGGCTGTGAACCCGGCCTCCCTGTCTGAGGCAGATTTGGACCCAGCCGTGGTCGAGAAAGAAAAACAGGTTCAGATGGATATTGCGCGCGAAAGCGGCAAGCCGGAAGCCGTGATCGAAAAGATGATCGTGGGCCGGATGAAGAAATATATGGCTGAGGTCACATTGGTGAACCAGTCCTTCGTTGTGAACCCTGACCTGACCGTTGGGGCCGCAGCCAAAGAAGCAGGTGTCGAGATCACCGGGTTCATGCGTCTGGAAGTGGGCGAAGGCATTGAGAAAAAAGAAGAGAACTTCGCAGAAGAGGTGGCCGCAGCCCTCAAGGGCTAAGCTGCTTACAACTGAAAGAATACTGGAACGGCGTTGAGGTCTCCCTCAACGCCGTTTTTTCATGCCACCGCAAGGTTCATGCTGGGGAGCTGGGGACTTGCGGTTGTGGCGTGAAAGGTGCCGTCCAACGGGTCAGAATAGAACCATTGGACGGCGTTCCGGATAATCCGGATCGGACCACGCATTTTCCTTCAAATCCAGGAATACGCCGTCCGATAAAAGTCCCATGGCAAAAGCCACCACTCACGGAACGCTGAAAAATTATGAAAAACCCGCGCAAATGCAAAGTAAGGTAAACCTTACCTTGCTCGTTAACCTTCTGTTAAGAAAGTCGGAATCAGCGCTCAATTAGGAAGAATTGGTTCTGAGAGGACGCCTTGAGGATGGCCTGAGCCGTGGTGTCGACGTCAAGGGACTCGCGCGCCAATCGCAGGTGTTTCTCAACAGTGGCAGGGTTTAGCCCCATAATTGTCGCCGTATCCTGAATGGTTTTGCCATCCGCCACCCATTCCAACACCTCGCGCTGCCGCGCTGTCAGCTGGCGTCTTTGACCCGTTGTGTGGGGCAATTGCACCACTTTGAGGTGCAAAATTTTATTGGCCAGCTCAATCTCCGAGCCGCTTTCGGCCCAAAGATCGTCGACATCGGCCTGCGTCATGCCATCGCGCGCGCAAAGCCCGATGGCCCCTTTGGCCCGCAAGGAGACCTCGTGAAAGCTGATTGTGTAGCCCGCCACCACATTCATCCGTTGATTAAGCGCCATGGCTTCCATCATGTCGGGCGTCACCTTGCCTGCCGCGATTTGCTCACGGATCATGTTCCAGCTGCAAGAGCCGGTATTTTCTGCGGCCCAGGCCACCATAGGCCCTTTGGAATACATGCCCTGACCAATAAATTCGTCAACATAGGCCGGGTCCTGATTGGTCAGGATCAACGCGTCTTGCAGATCCCCCAAAGAGGAGCCCGTGCCAAAGCGCGTATAGGCATAGAGCAGGCGGTCAAACCCGTATTCATTCATCTTTTTGGTATGCACATCCCACGCAGCCTCGATCGTGTTGGCGTCGGTCATCTGGTGCAGATACTGGTCGATCATGCCTCTGCCCCGAGATGGTTAAGGGCCGCATCCATAGCCAGCGTATAGCCGCGCGCGCCAAAGCCGCAGATGATCCCGATGGCAACAGGGGCCAGATAGGATTTATGCCGAAACGCCTCGCGTGCATGCACATTGGACAAGTGCAGCTCAATCACCGGCAACTCGATCGAGGCAATTGCATCCATCAGCGCCACCGACGTGTGTGTGTAGGCCCCCGCGTTGAAAATCACCGCATCATGCGTGCCTTTGGCGGCATGCAAATGCTCGACCAGCGCGCCTTCATGATTGGATTGCGCAAACTCCAGGCCCACGCCTTTCTCTTCCGCATAGGCGCGGCACATGCCTTCGATATCGCCCAACGTTTCCGGGCCATAGACCTCGGGTTGCCGAGCGCCAAGAAGGTTGAGGTTGGGCCCGTTCAGCACAAGAAGAGATGGCATGAGTTTGATTTCTTTCACTTTTGCGTGTGATCTCAAAAGACTACTGCCCAAAGTGTTACCTGTCGAGGAGTCTAGGGGGAAAATTAACTATATTATAACACTACTCGGACGCCACGCCCCGTGCAGGCCCCAAAAGTGGCTGGCCAGCATGCTGTTTTCACGGCTATCAAGTGTGACAGAACAGGGAAGGCCAGATGACGATGCTTGACGAAAACCGCCTCTTTCCAAGCGCCCCCCAAGAACGGCATTTGGCAGCAGCACTTTATGCCGAAATCAAGGATTTGCCGATCCTGAGCCCGCACGGGCACACAGATCCGCGCTGGTTTGCCGAAAACGAGGCTTTCCCCGACCCCGCAGCGCTGTTTGTGACCCCGGATCACTACGTGTTTCGCATGCTGCATTCGCAAGGCGTCCCGCTGGAGGATCTGGGCGTGCCGCGCAGCGATGGCGGCCCAGTAGAGCAGAACCCGCGCGAAATCTGGCGGCTCTTTGCACGGCATTTCCACCTCTTTCAAGGCACGCCGTCGCGGCTATGGCTGGATCACGCGTTCCAGGACGTGTTCGGCCTGACAGAACGCCTTTCAGAGGCGAATGCGGATGCGCATTTCGATGTGATCGCGGAGAAACTGGCGCAGCCGGAGTTCCGCCCCCGCGCGCTGTTTGACCGGTTCGGGATTGAGGTGATCTCCACCACCGACAGCGCCTTGGATGACCTGTCTTGGCACCAAATGATTATGGACAGCGACTGGCGGGGCAGGGTGATCCCGGCCTACCGGCCTGACGCGGTGATTGACCCCGAATTTGAAGGCTTTGCGCAGAACGTGGCGCAGCTGGGCGAGATCACCGGCGAAGATACCTCTACTTGGACGGGCTACCTTGCTGCCCACCGTGCACGCCGGGCGCATTTCAAGACCTTCGGGGCCACGGCCTGCGACCACGGGCACCCAACGGCCCGCACCGAAGACCTGCCCGCGGATGTGGCCGCGGCGCTTTTCGACAAGGCGCGGGCAGGGCGGTGCACAGCGGAGGAGGCAGACCAGTTTCGCGGCCATATGCTGACCGAGATGGCCCGGATGAGCCTTGAGGACGGGCTGGTCCTGCAACTGCACCCCGGATCGCGCCGCAACCACAGCGCCGAGGTGATGGCGATGTTTGGCCGCGACAAAGGCTTCGACATCCCGACCCGCACCGATTACGTCACCGCTCTGGCCCCGCTGCTGAATGCAGTGGGCCGCGACCTGCGGATGAGCATGATCGTCTTCACTCTGGATGAAAGCGCCTATGCGCGCGAGCTGGCGCCGCTGGCAGGCGTCTACCCGGCGCTGAAACTGGGGCCGCCCTGGTGGTTCCATGACAGCTACGAGGGCATGATGCGCTTTCGCCAAATGGCCACGGAAACCGCCGGGCTCTACAACACGGTGGGCTTTAACGACGACACACGGGCCTTCTGCTCCATTCCCGCACGCCATGACGTGGCCCGGCGCGTGGATTGCGCGTTTCTGGCGGGGCTGGTCTCCACGGGCCGACTGGACGCGGATGAGGCGCCGGGGCTGGCCCATCAACTGACCTACGGTCTGGCCAAGGCGGCCTACAAGCTATGAGGCTGACGCGCCGCCACGCAGCTCCCAAACCCGGCATCGTGCATCTCGGGCTCGGGGCGTTCTTCCGTGCATTCGGCGCGCCATTTATCGAGGACGCGGTCAGGGCAGGGGGCGGCGATTGGGGCGTCATCGGCGTCTCTCTGCGCAGCCCCGGTACGCGGGACGCGTTGGCGGGCCAAGACTGGGCCTACACCGCCGTCACCTTGGGCCCCGAGGGGGAAGAGACCTGCCAGATCGAAGTCCTATCGGACGTTCTGGTCGCCCCCGAGGACCCGGAGGCCGTCATCGCCGCTATGGCGCATCCGGACACGCGCATTGTCAGCCTGACCGTGACAGAGAAAGGCTATTGCCATGTCCCGGCCAGCGGCGGGCTGAACCCGGCCCATCCCGATATTGTCCATGATCTCGGGAAGGCGCATCCGGTCTCCGCGCCCGGCTATTTGGTGCGGGCGCTGGCCCGCCGCCGTGCCGCAGGCCTTTCGCCCTTTACCGTGCTCAGCTGCGACAACCTGCCGGAGAACGGCGCATTGACCCGGCGCGTGGTTTGCGAACTGGCCCGCCAGATTGACCCCGGCTTGGCCGACTGGATCGAGGCCGAAGGCCGCTTCCCCGCGACCATGGTGGACCGCATAACACCCGCCACCACGCCCGCCGACATAGAGCGTCTGGCCACCAAGCACGGCATCCATGACGCAGCCCCGGTGTTTCACGAACCCTTTCGCCAATGGGTGATCGAGGACCGCTTCGTGGGCGACCTCCGCCCGGATTTTGCGGCTGCCGGCGTGACCCTGACCGGGGACGTGCAACCCTTTGAAGACATGAAGCTGCGCATGCTGAACGGCGCGCATTCGGCCTTGGCCTATCTGGGATATCTGGGCGGGCATGAGACCATTTCCGACACGATGGCTGATCCTGTTTATAGGCGGTATGTCAATAAGTTATGGAGTGAAGTTATTCCAAGCGTTTCGCCGCCGGACGGGGTAGATTTGCAGGTATATGCGGCGGCGCTTCAGGACCGCTTTGCCAACCCCGGCATTCAACATCGCACATGGCAGATCGCGATGGATGGCAGCCAGAAGCTGCCGCAGCGCTTGCTTCATACTCTGACTGAGGCACTTGCCACTGGGCGGCCCACAGACGCGCTCTGCCTCGCGGTCGCCGGATGGATGCGCTACGTCAGCGGCACGGACGAGGCGGGCGCTCAGATAGACGTCCGCGACCCATTGGTAGACGTGCTGGCACAGGCAGCAGCCTCCAAGGAGGCACCGCGCGACAAGGCAATAGCACTGCTCGGGCTGCGCGACGTGTTTCCCGCTGAGCTGGCTGAGCAGCTCGCCAAGCCCGTAGGCGACGCGGCGGAGCAGCTCTGGACGAAGGGAGTGCGCCGCAGCCTGGAAGCGCTGCGGAGTTAGAGTTTTTCGTGTTACTTGAGGGGCTTAAGGAGCGTTCTTTTCATACCGCACTGCGCTCAGAGTTGATTGATGCATGTTGCAACCAAGTAGAAATGTCACTTGGTTTGCAAAGCAGAAGTGTCACCAATAGCGCCGACGGTAGCAAGGCTTAGCAGCCCGGAGATCTCAAATATCGCAGGGCTGAAAAGCCTTGCGGGCTACTGAGTTGACCCGCAGTCGTTGGTGATACACGGTCCCAATATGTTTCGATTTGGGTTTTGGCTTTTACTTTTTGCTATCGCTTTTCTTGGCGCAGCTGCTTTCGGTTTTGTTGGGCTGGCCGCGTTCTCGGACGCACAATTCCGTTGCCCTGGCATTCAGTGTTCTGATGCGCGCGGGTCAGCTGTTCTGGGCGCAGGTCTATTTGTGGTTTGCTCGGTCGTTGCATGGTTCTCAATGAAGAAATTGAGGCGAACGGGTTCAGAGTGATGTTTCCTCTTGGGCTTCTTTCGCCCGTTCTTTGCGTCGCCGTTCATAGTATGCTTCCATCTTCGATGGTCGTCCGGGAGGGCGGCGGCCAGTCTTCTTGTATCCGTTCTTTGCGCTGACAGGTTTGACCTTAGGCGGCGGCGCAGCCTTCTCCTGTTCTTCCTTGATGTGGGCGAGAACCGCGCTGAGGTGTTTGTTCTCGGTGATCGCGGCATGGGTGACGCGCTGTTGGTGCGGATCGAAGATGGCGCAGGGCAGTGCGACGCCTTTAGCGCGCACCTGAATACGTCCGTCCGGCATCTCGTAGACATCCACGTATTTGCCGACGAGACCACGCGTCAGGTCGTTGACCTCTAGCCGGATGCGCTTGCGGTCGTACTTAAGCGTCAAATCCTTGGTGACATAGCGTTTGTCGCGCAGGCAGAAGACCTCAGTGAGCCGATCCGGTTCGATGTTCAGGGCGCGATGCAGGTTGTCTGGCTTGGCGGGGGCCTTTGCAAACTTGCCATTGTAGCGTTCGACAAAGCCCGCAAGAAATGCGTTGCCGTCATCCATGTTTGAGATGCCTGCGATGCGCAGTTCCTTCACCAACCTGTCTTGTAATGTCCGGTTGGCGCGTTCGACACGACCTTTGGCTTGGGAAGAATTGGCGCAGATGATCTCGATGTTCAGCTCCGCCAGAGCGCGGCCGAATTGGGTCATGCCCGTCATGTGTTCGTTCGGTTTTGGAACGCGGAAGACTGTGTGCTTGTCGCTGTAGAACGCGACCGGGCGACCATGCTTCAACAGATAACTTTCCAAGGCCTCGAAGTAACTGAACGTGTTCTCGGAGGTCACAAACCGCAGTTCCATCAATGTGCTGGTGGCGTCGTCGATGAAGACAAGCAGGGTGCAGGGATCACCCCGATCCTCAAACCAACGGTGATCTGACCCATCGATCTGGATCAGCTCTCCAAAGCACTCCCGTCGCAAGCGCGGCTGGTGGAATGTGCGCCGTTGTTTGCGTGAGAGCCAAATCCCATCTTCCTGCATCCACTTGCGAACGGTCTCGCGCGAGACTTTGAAACCGTGATGTTCGGCCAGCATCTCTGCTGCCAAGGTCGGCCCGAAATCTGCATAGCTCTCCTTGATTATGCTGAGCGCATAGTCGCGTTTGGCATGGTGAATGCGATTGTTCGGAGGTTTGCCACGCGCCTTGTGCCGGATCGCCGATGCGCCATCCTGACGATACCGCTTCAACAGTCGGAAAATCTGTCGCCGTGTCAGGCACAACATGTTCGCCGCATTATCAACGCTCAGTCGACTATCATCGACCTGCGCCAAGACCTCCAGACGGTTCAACTCGCGCTCGCTCATCATCACCCATCCCATGTCCGCTCATCCTCATTGATTTTTGAGGGCAGAGTGACATTCCTGAATTGCTCGTGGGTGACATTTTAACTTTGCTGCTACAGATGCACAAAGCCTATAATGAGAATTATGTTAATATCCAAATCCAGAGAAACCTAGGAAAGCCACATTAGATATGTCTGACACCAATAAATGCAGCGGTGCCTCGTCTTCCTCGATGCCTGAGAAGCGTTCCAGTGGCGGATGGAAGATATTGCCGGTTTCATCATCCCTATGCCAGTTGCCGGGCATCAGCGTGACGCTTTCGCCGGGTACGAACGTCAGCACGTGACCCGTATCGATCCTGTGCGTGATGCGATCGCAGACTACCCAACAGTCGGCATGCGGATCGAGCGAGACGTCTGCGGCGTGTTCATACAACTTGATGGCGAGCGTCGCGCCGCGGCGGTTATGTCGTCAGGATATGACCAAAAAACAGGATATGCCCATCGGCCTCGCGGAGTCTCTTATGTGTAAAGGAACGTTTCATTTTTTCTTCATTGTATCAAAGCATTGGAGGCTGTTTCTTACCTTGATCAAACGCCTCCCAGCCTTCGCCGTTAAACACGTCAACGCCAAGCTGAGCCAGAACATGCGGAAAGTCCACCATCACCCAATTGTCGACGATTTTGCCGTCCACGACTTTCCAGAAATCCATGTAGCGGATCTCGATCCGTTTGCCTGTGGCATCAACGCCCATAAAGGGACCGCCATGCGTGGCCTCCTGACGGCCAAAGGCGGCGGCCCATTCGCCCATATATAGGCGCGCCTCGTCAACACAGACCTTGTCATGAAACGCGGCCTGGAATGGTTTTTGCCAATTGTCCTGAAACTCCCGGACGCCCTGCTTGGTGCCGCAGCCGGTGTTGCCCATCCAGCGAAACGTCTCCGAGAAAAAGTCGCCGATATCGGCGATGCGGTGGTCGTTGAGACCGTCCACCATGCCCTCGATCACCGCGCGGGTTTCAGCGGTTTTCGACATGTCCGTGTCGCGGCTGAGCACCGCTTGTTCTGGCCGTGAACCCTTCATGACGTCCCTGCCCCTGTTTACTTATCCTAGCGCATATCCTGCGCCACGCACCGTGCGCAGCGGGTCGTCGCCGCCCATGCTGGTCAGCACCTTGCGCAAGCGTCCGACATGCACGTCAACCGTGCGGGTATCAACGTAAATTTCACGCCCCCAGACGCGGTCAAGCAGCTGTTCACGCGACCACACGCGGCCCGGACGTTCCATGAAGGTGGTGAGCAGACGGTATTCGGTTGGCCCAAGTTTCAAAGCCGTGTCAGCGCGGGTGACGCGGTGCTCCTCGATATCGACAACGATGTCGCCATATTCGAGACGCTCGCCCATAGCGGCGGGTCGCGTGCGGCGCAGCTGGGTGCGGATGCGGGCCAGCAATTCGGCGACGGAGTAGGGCTTTACGATATAGTCATCTGCCCCGGTCTCAAGGCCACGGACGCGGTCGTCTTCCTCGGATCTGGCGGACAACATAATGACGGGCAGCTTGGCCGATGTCGCGTCGCGTTTGAGCCGCCGACACACTTCGATGCCGGAAACATTGGGCAGCATCCAGTCCAGCACCACGAGGTCGGGGCTTTCATCCTTGACGGAAAGCAACGCCTCCTCACCATTGGAGGCGGTCACAACGCGGTAGCCTTCTGCTTCGATGTTGTAGGCCAGAACCTCGCGCTGCGATGGATCATCTTCTACAACCAAAACAACAGGGTCCGCGACCATCTTAATCCTCTTTCAGCGCGGAGACGTAAGAGGTGCTATCGGCCTTGTCGCGATCCTCATCAGGCACTTCGCCTGTGACCAGATAGACCACCTGCTCGGCAATGGAGGTCACGTGATCGCCCATCCGCTCGATATTTTTGGCGATGAAATGCAGGTGCATGCAGGCCGTGATATTGCGCGGGTCCTCCATCATATGGGTCAGAAACTCGCGAAACAGCGCGTTATACATCTGGTCCACTTCCACGTCGCGGGCGCGTACATCGGCGGCCAGATCGGCGTCGCGCTGGATATAGGCGTCGAGCGCATCTTTCATCATCAGGTTCACCAGATTGGTCATCCGCCGGATGGAGGCCCCGGTGCCGTTCACCGCCGTCATCTCCGCCAGCACGGAGGTGCGTTTGGCCATGTTCTTGGCGTAGTCCCCTACCCGCTCCAGATTGCCGGAGATTTTCAGGACCGAAAGGACAGTGCGCAGATCACCCGCCGTGGGAGAACGCATGGCGATGACACGGGCCACCTCGGCGGCGACCTCTTCCTCCAGCGCGTCGATCAGCTTGTCATTCTTGCGCACCGTCGCGGCCAGCTCCGCGTCGCGCATCTCCAGCGCCTTGGCGCTGTCTGAAATCGCGGTCTCAACCAAACCGCCCATCTTCATGATCAGCGCCTGAATGGCGTCCAGATCACGGTCAAAGGCGGAGGCGATATGTGTGGTCTCGGTCATCTGCAACTCTCCTTAGCCGATCCGGCCAGTGATATAGCTTTCAGTGCGGGGGTCTTCGGGGTTGGTGAAGATCTTGTCGGTGTCGCCGAACTCCACGAGGTTGCCCAAATGGAAGAACGCGGTTTTCTGGCTGACCCGCGCGGCTTGCTGCATGGAGTGGGTGACGATGACCAACGTGAAGTCCTGGCGCAGCTCGTCGATCAGCTCCTCAATCTGGGCCGTCGCAATCGGGTCCAGCGCGGAGCATGGCTCGTCCATCAGCAACACTTCAGGGGCCGTAGCGATGGCCCGCCCGATGCACAGACGCTGCTGCTGGCCGCCGGACAGCCCGGTGCCGGGCGCATCAAGCCGGTCTTTCACCTCGTCCCAAATTGCCGCACGACGCAGAGATTGTTCAACGATATCATCAAGTTCCGCCTTGCTCTTCGCAAGTCCGTGGATTTTGGGGCCGTAGGCCACATTGTCATAGATCGACTTGGGGAACGGGTTGGGCTTTTGGAAGACCATGCCGACCCGCGCGCGCAGCTGCACGGGGTCCACGTCCCTAGCGTAGATGTCTTGCCCGTCCAGCAAGATGTCGCCCGTGACCCGGCAGATATCAATCGTGTCATTCATCCGGTTGATGCAGCGCAGGAAGGTCGACTTGCCGCAGCCCGACGGCCCGATAAAGGCGGTGACGGCCTTGTTCTGGATGTTGACGTCCACGTCCTTGATGGCATGGGTGTCGGCATAGAACACGTCCACGCCTTTGGCGGTGATTTTGATGTCTTCGTCGGCCATAACCCGCTCCGTTGATTTCATATCGTCTAGCATATTTTTGACCCTACCAGCGACGCTCGAAGCGTTTGCGTAAGAAGACGGCAATGGCGTTCATTACCACAAGGAACAGCAACAGCACACAGATCGCCGCTGCGGTGCGCGCCTCAAAGGCACGTTCGGGGAAGTCGGACCAGCGGAACACCTGTACCGGCAAGACGCTGGCGCTGTCGGTGATCCCTTGCGGGATGTCCACGATGAAGGCCACCATGCCGATCATGATCAGCGGCGCGGTCTCGCCCAAGGCTTGCGCCATGCCGATGATTGTCCCCGTCAGAATGCCCGGCATCGCCAGCGGCAGTACATGGTGGAAACTTGCCTGCAAAGGGCTCGCCCCCAACCCAACCGCGGCATCGCGGATGGAGGGCGGCACGGCGCGGATCGCGGCGCGTGAGGCGATGATGATGGTGGGCAATGTCATGAGCGCCAGCACCAAGCCGCCCGCAATGGGCGCGGATCGCGGCACCCCGAAGACGCCGAGAAACAGCGACAGGCCCAGCAAACCGAACACGATGGAGGGCACGGCGGCGAGGTTGTTGATATTGACCTCGATGAAATCCGTCAGCTTGTTCTTGGGCGCAAATTCCTCAAGGTAGATCGCGGCGGACACACCAATCGGGAAAGCCAAGGCGAAGGTCACGAGCATGGTCCAGAAGGAGCCGACAGCGGCCCCGAGGATCCCCGCCAATTCAGGCTCGCGCGAGTCGCCTGCGGTGAAGAATCGCGTGTTGAACACCTGATCGACCTTGCCTTCAGCTTTTAGTGTCTCGATCCAGACGATCTGATTATCTGAGACCTTGCGCGCGTTCTCCGCCAGATCGGTGACATAAAGCCCCCATATGTTCGATGCGGTGACCTCGCGGGCCATGGGGATCACGGGCTCCGCCATCCCGCCTGTGGGCGTGATGCGGGTCATCTTGAGCCAGCCATCGGCCACCTGAATGAGGACGGAGCGGTTCTCGTCACTGAGCGCCTCGTTGCCGCCCTCAGATGTGGCGCGGAGCTCCAATGCGTCGGCCTCCGCCAGCAGCTTGTCACGCGCTGCGGCGCGGGCCTCCGCCAGTTTTTCGTTCTTGGTGCTGTCTTCCTGAGATTCCGCGACCTCGGCGCGGCGGGTGAATTCCACGACGCCGTTTTCTTGCAACGCGGCCTGCGCCCGCACGCTGCGCGCCTGATCGACAAGCGCCTCTTTCACGCGTTTCAGAGCGGCGCCGAAATCCCCCTCAGTGGAGCTGACGATATAGCCGTCGCCCTCAGGCGTCAGGGTCAGATTGCCTTGCGTGGGCTTTTCGATCAGCGCGCCGAAATCGTCTTTTAGATAAAGGTCCGTCACATCGGAGGCCAAGAACGGATAGTCAATGGTTTGGCCCACAAGTTCAGGGTTCGCCGCCACCAGATCCGCCAGCTCAAACGCCGCACCCGCAGAGGTCAGGTCATAGAGCTGCCGCCGCGCGGTGCGGCCTTTTGCGTCCGGGAACTGCGCTTTCAGCATGTCTTTCGTGAGCCCGCTGAAATCGCCCCGCCGGATGATGTTTGGATCGCCTGTGCCATCAGGGTCAATCTCGGCGGCCTCAAGGGTGACGGGTAGGGTCAGGTAGGTCTCCGTCAGCGCGCCCGTGGCCTTGCCGACGACGGACCACAGGAGCGCCACAAGCGCTGCACCGGCCAAGAAGATCGCGATGATGCCATAGAGCTTCAAGCGCATCTCGGCCGCGCGACGTCTGGCCGTGCGCTTATTGGCCTGCGTGCCTGAATGCATGCCCGTGAGTGCTGTCATATCAACCATCAGATCAGGCCCCTAATCATACAATTCGCGGTATTTGCGCACGATGCGTTGCGCAACCACGTTCATCAGCAAAGTGATACAGAAGAGCGTGAAGCCCAGCGTAAAGGCGGGCCCGGCGGCGGTCGAGGCCTCCGTGTCACCGGTGATCAACATGACGATCTGCACGGTGACGGTGGTGACGGCCTCCAGCGGGTTGGCGGTCAGATTGGCCCCCTGCCCTGCGGCCATAACCACGATCATCGTCTCCCCCACGGCGCGCGAAATCCCCAACAGCACCGCCGACACGATGCCCGGCAATGCGGCAGGCAACACGACCTGCCGGATGGTCTCGGCCTTGGTGGCCCCCAGCCCGTAGGAGCCATCGCGCAGCGATTGCGGCACCGCGTTGATCACGTCGTCAGACAGCGAAGAGATAAAGGGGATGATCATGATCCCCATGACAATGCCAGCGGCCAAGGCGGATTCGGAGGCAATCGACAGCCCCACACTTTCACCAGAATTGCGCAAAAACGGCGCCAGCGTGATCGCGGCGAAAAACCCGTAAACCACGGTTGGAATACCGGCGAGGATTTCCAGCATCGGCTTGGCCCAGGCGCGGACCTTGGGGCCTGCGAAATCCGACAGGTAAATTGCGGCAAACAGCCCAATGGGCGTGGCGACCAGCATGGCGATGATGGTGATCAGCAAAGTGCCTGCAAAAAGCGGAATGGCTCCTACTTTATCGGGGTCAAGCTTGCCCGCCTGCACGCCCGACAGGGGCGACCATGTGGTGCCAAAGAGGAATTTATGGATCTGCCAGTCGATATTGTTGAAGAAGTTCAGCGTCTCGAAGATCAACGACAACACGATCCCGGCGGTGGTGGCCACGGCGATGACAGCCATCATCGCCAAAAGACGGCGCATGATGGTCTCGGACCGGTTACGCGCGCGCCAGCCGATATGGGCGGAGCGCAGACACCATAGGCCCGCCAGGGCGGCGGCAAGCAGTGACAGCGCCATGGTGCCATAATGATGCAGCGCGGTCTGGCGGGTGATATCCCCTGCAATTTGCGTGCGCAGCGCATCGGTTCTGGAGGCGATGCCCCCCTCAGCCAAGGCGCGGGCGTCATTTAGGACCAGTTCGACCTCAATTGGGCTCAGCTCCGGCTGAGCGGCGATGATACTGGCGATGTAGCCTTGTTCAATCCAAGCCCCCCAAAGGGACCAGACCAGAATAAGAACCGCGATGCCCGCGATACCCGCCAGCAGAAAGGCCAGAAAACCATGATAATTGGGGCGCGAATGCAAGGCCTGCGGCGTATCGCCCGCTAAGGCAAAAGCGCGGTTGCGCGCGGCGTAATAGAAGGCCGCGCCAAGCACGAAAACCGCTAGAAATGTCAGTCCGAACATGTGCCCCCCAAGGCAAAGCGTAGCGACGTGCTGCTAGAAGTGAGTGCGCGGGGCCGCAGCAAAATGTCCATCCCCGCGCGTGATTTTTTCAAAGACGTCCGATCAGTCCCACTCGTTCCCGGTCATTTTTGTCAGCGAGGCGACGTTGCCAGACACAGTCTCGAACAACTCCTCGTTCAGCGGGATCAGGCCTTTGTCGAGCAAATAGCCATCCTCGCCGGAGGCGTCCTCGGACATGAACTCAGCAGCGAATTCCTGAAGGCCCGGAATGACGCCGGCATGGGCGTTCTTGATGTAGAAATACAGCGAGCGCGATATCGGATAGTCGCCTTCGGCAATATTGTCGAATGTCGGCTCGACCCCGTCGACTTCGGAGCCTTGCAGCGCGTCAGAGTTTTGGTCGAGGAAGGAGAAGCCGAAGATACCCAGCGCGTTCGGGTTGGCCTCCAGCTTGGAGACGATCAGGTTGTCATTCTCGCCCGATTCGATGAACGCGCCGTCGTCGCGCATGGTGATGCCTTCGCACTCAATCCCTGCGCCCTCACAAGCCTCATGCATGACCAGCTCTTCAAACGCATCGCGCGTGCCTGAGGATGGCGGCGGGCCGAGCACCTCGATCGCGATGGCAGGAAGGGAAGGGTCAACCTCGTCCCAGGTGCTGGGCTTCGGCCCCTGCTCTGCCAAGGCGATGACCAGCTGTTCGCGGGTCAGGCTAAAGACAGGGCCGCCCTTGGCGTTGGCCACCACGATGCCGTCATAGCCGATCAGCGCCTCGGTGATATCCGTGACGCCATTGTCCTGGCAGAGCTGGAACTCGGTCGATTTCATGCGGCGCGAGGCATTGGTGATGTCGGGATTGTTGGTGCCGACGCCCGCGCAGAACAGCTTCAACCCACCGCCAGAACCCGTGGCCTCAACAACAGGGGTTTGAAAATCAGTAGAGCGGCCGAACTGTTCAGCCACAGCCGTGGAAAATGGAAACACCGTGGAGGAACCCACGATGCGAATTTGATCCCGCGCCGTCGCGACGCTGGAGGCAGCAGCTACAATCAGGGCAGCAGAGGCGGCAGTTTTGATGAACGACATAATGTCACTTCCTCAGACTTTTCAGTTTCGGCGCACCCCCACGGCGCGCCCTATGGTGACGTGCATAATCACCTGTTTGTGGGGTTTTGTGACAGTTTTGTAAGGGTTTTATGACACAGAACGCGGCGCGGTCAGGAGGTCGAAAAAATTACAGAGAAACAGCTCCCAACACCTTGTTCTGACGTAATTTTCAGACGACCCCGATGGCGGTTGACGATATGTTTCACAATGGCCAGACCAAGCCCCGTGCCGCCCATTTCCCGGCTTCTATGGTCGTCTACGCGGTAAAACCGCTCTGTCAGGCGAGGCAAATGCAATGGATCGATTCCCTCGCCCTCGTCCCGGATATCGATTCTATAGGCTGGTCGGCGCAGCGCCCGGTCCCGGTCAATGTGGGACAGGGCCACACTGATGCTCTTGTCCGGGCCGCCATACTTAATGGCATTCTCGATCAGGTTCAAAAACAGCTGGGTCAGCTGGTCGCGGTCACCCAATACCATCGCTTTGCCCTCCAGCCCCTGCGTCTCGACCTCCATCCGCGTGTCTTTCAGCTTGCCTTCGAGCGTCGCAATCACGGAGCGCAGCACGCCTGCCACGTTGACATTGCCCCTTGGCCGGACATGTTGATCGGCCTGCACGCGGCTGAGCGACAACAGGTCCGAGACCATCCGGTTCATCCGATGCGCCTCCGTCTCCATGATGCCAAGGAACCGCTCGCGGGCTTTGGGGTCATCGCGCGCTGTGGTGCGCAGGGTCTCGATAAAGCCGGTCAGGGCCGTCAGCGGCGTGCGCAGCTCGTGGCTGATATTGGCCACGAAATCACGCCGGATCTTTTCCGAGTCCTCGGCCAGGCTGCGGTCTTCAAAGCTCAGCACCGCGCCGGTGATCAGGCCATCCTCGCGCAACGGGACCGCGCGGAAGCGGTAGACGACTTCGCCCGACAGGCCAGTGAAGACAAAGCGCGCATCCGCCTCCCGCCCGTCTTGAAGGGCCGCATCCATTGCCGTCAGCACCGCCGCCTGACGCAACAAGGTCACAGCATCCATCCCGCTGGGATCATGGCCAAACAACTCAAGCGCCGCCGCGTTTGCCGTGGTGATGCGGGCGGTTGGCCCGATTACGAGCACCGGCAACGGCACGCCCGCCAGAACCGCCTCTATGCCCGCGATGGTCACAGGGCCGCAAAGCCCCGCGAGAACTCGTCCTTCAAAAGCGCGATATCCTCGACGCCCACGGAGACACGGAAGAACCCCTCGCTCATGCCCAAAGCCGCACGGCCCTCTGGCGTCAAACCCCGATGCGAGGAGGACGCCGCATGGCTGACCGTGGTGCCGATATCGCCCAGCGTCGGCGCGAAGGCCATGTCGGGCATCGCACGGGTCAATGCGTTGGCCGCCGCACGACCGCCCTGAATTTCGAAGCTGACCATATTGCCAAACCGCGGGCCCAGCAGGGCCCCTGCCCGATTATGATCGGGGTGATCCGGGCGTCCGGGATAGAGCACCCGCGCACCAAGCTGGGCGATGTGGTCGGCCAGCTTGGCGGCGTTCTCCTCGGCCCGGTCATAGCGCAGATGGAACGACATCAACCCCCGTTCCGCCATCCAGCAATCATAGGGGCTGCCGCTGAGGCCAAGGGTGACGATAGTGCCTTCAATCGCCTCCCGGTGGGCCGGATCACGGGCGGCGACATAGCCCAGCATGGCGTCGGAATGCCCCGCGAGTAGCTTGGTGATGGAGTGAATGACCACATCCGCCCCATGCTCAAACGGGCGGTAGGCGCGCGGGGTAGTAAACGTGTTGTCCACGACGAGGATGAGGCCTTTCTCTTTGGCCAACGCCGCGATGCCGTCCATGTCTGCCACGCGCAAGGTGGGGTTGGAGACGACCTCCACGAGGATCATCTTGGTCTGGGGCGTCACAGCCGCCTCGATCGCCGCGATATCCGTGGGGTCGGCCAGCGTGTGGGATATTCCGTAGCGCGGCAGCTCTTTGGTCAGCATCCGAAGCGAACGGCCATAAAGCTGGTTGCCGCCGATGATGTGGTCGCCGTGGCTCAGCAATCCCAGCAAAGTAGCGGTCACGGCGGCCATGCCGGTGGCGGTGATCAGCCCCCCCTCCGCGCCTTCCAGCGCGTCGATTTTGGAGGCCAGCACGGAGGCATTCGGATGCCCCTCCCGCGAATAGGTGTACCCGAAAGCGCCACCCTCATATTGCGCGTCCAGCGTGTCAGGGTCGGGCGAGGCATAGACCACGGAGGGTTGCAACGGCGTGCCCACGGCGCGGCTGACGGAAGCTGGAAACGCGGTGCGGCGCACAAGATTGTCTGGGATGTCTTTGGTCATGCGCGAATGGTCCCGTCGCCTGTTACGATGTATTTGAAGCTGGTCAGCTGCTCTGCTCCCACCGGGCCACGCGCGTGCATTTTGCCTGTGGCGATGCCTATTTCCGCGCCCATGCCGAATTCCCCGCCATCCGCGAATTGCGTGGAGGCGTTATGCATCAGAATGGCGCTGTCCAGCTCATGCGTGAAGCGATCCGCCGTGGTCTGATCTTCGGTCATAATGCAATCGGTGTGATTGGAGCCGTAGGTGCGGATATGCTCCATCGCCTCTTCAAGGCTGGCCACGGTCTTGGCCGCAATCGCCATGTCCAGATATTCATGCCCCCAGCTGTCCCCCGACGCTTTCGAGGTGCCTTCGATGCCGCTCAACGCCATATCAGCGTCCACGGTCACGCCCTTCTCCAAAAGCGCGCGAATGACGCTTTGGCCAATCGTATCCACCACGTCCTCATGGATCAGCAGGCATTCCGCCGCACCGCAAATCCCGGTGCGCCGCGTCTTGGCGTTCAGCACGACATTCAGCGTCTTCTCAGGAGCTGCTGCCTTGTCGATATAGATGTGCACGATGCCCTCAAGATGGGCAAAGACCGGCACGCGGGCCTCTCGCTGGACGAGGCCGACGAGCCCTTTGCCGCCACGTGGCACGATGACGTCGATATATTGCGTTGCCGTCAGCATCTCGGACACCGCCGCCCGATCACGGGTCGGCACGAGCTGGATCGCATCGGCGGGCAGCCCTGCGGAGATGAGCCCTTTGACCATCGCCGCATGGATTTTCTGCGCGCTGTTCAACCCCTCGGAGCCGCCGCGCAGGATCACCGCATTGCCGGATTTTAGGCAAAGCGCCCCCGCATCCGCAGTGACATTCGGGCGGCTTTCATAAATCACGCCGATCACGCCCAGCGGCGTGCGCACCCGCTTGATATTGAGCCCCATCGGACGGTCCCACTCTGAGATCACCTCCCCCACCGGGTCGGCCTGCTCCGCCACGGCACGCAACCCGTCGACGATGCCGCGAATGCGGTCCTCGTCCAGCATCAAACGGTCCATCATGGCCGGGCTCAGAGCTTTCTCGGCCCCATAAGCCAGATCGGCCTTGTTGGCCTCGATGATCTCCGCACGGGTGGCCCAGACGGCCTCCGCCGCGCCAATGAGGGCCGCGTGTTTACGCTCCGCACTGGCCATCGCAAGCGCGGTGGTTGCGGCTTTCGCGCGGGCGCCGATATCGGCCATCAGCGCGGGAATGTCGGTGAGGTCTTTCATCGGTCTCTGCCTCGTAGCTAAAGTTCAGAAATTTAGAGCACCATATCGTCGCGGTGCACAAGGGCGGCGCGGCCCGGATAGCCCAGCAGCGCCTCAATCTCGGAAGAGCGCTGCCCCTTGATCTTCTGCGCCTCATCAGACGCGTAGCGGATCAGGCCTTGCCCGATTGTGGTGCCATTGGCGTCTTGCAACACCACCGGATCACCACGACCAAAACGCCCGGAGACGGCCGTGACACCCGCAGGCAAGAGCGACTTGCCGGAGGCCAGAGCCTTCGCGGCGCCTGCATCAAGCGTCAGCACCCCGGTGGGTTTCATCGCCGCAATCCAGCGCTTGCGCGCGGCTTTCGGGTCGTCTTGCGCAGTGAACCATGTCGCATTCGCGCCCTGCTCCAACGCGTGCAGGGGCCGGGTCACAGCGCCTTGCGTGATCACCAGATGCGCCCCGCCAGCCATTGCGGTGCGGGCGGCCAGCAGCTTGGTTTTCATGCCGCCTTTCGACAGGCCAGAACCCGCATCCCCCGCGGCGGCCTCCATCTCAGGGGTGATGAGATTGACCACATCAAACCGCGTGGCGCTTGGGTCCTCCGTCGGGTTGGCGGTGTAGAGCCCATCGACGTCAGACAGAAGCACCACCAGATCCGCGCCTACTGTGACGGCGACCTGCGCGGCCAGACGGTCATTGTCGCCATAGCGGATCTCGTCGGTGGCGATGGTGTCGTTTTCGTTGACAATCGGCACGGCACCGAGGCTCAGAAGCTGCTCCAACGTGGCGCGGGAATTGAGGTAGCGGCGGCGGTCTTGGCTGTCTTCCAGAGTGACCAAAACTTGCGCCGCCGTGATCCCATGCGGCGCGAGCACCTCTTCATAGGCGCGGGCCAACCGGATCTGGCCCACGGCAGCGGCGGCTTGCGATTGCTCCAGCGGCAAGGTGGTTGCAGGAAGGCCCAGCGTGCCGCGCCCCAGCGCGATGGAGCCAGAGGAGACCAGGATCACGTCCTGACCCCTGCCCTTCGCATCGGCCACGTCCTGCGCCAGACCTTTGAGCCAATCTGTCTTCAACGCGCCCGATTGCCGGTCCACCAGCAAGGCCGACCCGATCTTGATGACAACGCGTTTTGCGTGGCTCAGGGTCGCCATGGCTCAGGCTCTTCACTGCTGGTTTTCTCGCGCAGACGGTCTTCGTCGATCTCGGAACGCAGCGCGCGCAACACGTCTTGTACGCCGTAGCCCGACACGCCTGACATCAGATGAACGGCCCCGGCCGTGAGCTTTTCAAGAGCGGCCTTCTTGTCGGCCTGCTCCTCCTCGTCCAAAGCGTCGATCTTGTTCAAAGCGGTCACGCGCGGCTTGTCGGCAAGCGCACCTGCATAGTTTTCCAGCTCGGTGATGATCGTCTTGTAATCAGCGCCCACATCTTCCGCAGTCCCATCCACAAGATGCAGCAGCACGGAACAGCGCTCCACATGGCCCAGAAATCTGTCGCCGATGCCTTTGCCTTCCGACGCCCCGGCGATGAGGCCCGGAATATCCGCGATAACAAACTCCACCCCGTCCACGCCCACCACGCCCAAATTGGGGTGCAAAGTGGTGAACGGGTAGTCGGCAATCTTGGGACGCGCATTAGACGTGGCCGCCAGAAAGGTGGATTTACCCGCATTGGGCAGGCCCAGCAGCCCGGCATCCGCGATCAGCTTCAACCGCAACCAAATGGTGCGCTCCACCCCCGGCTGACCCGGATTGGCGCGGCGCGGCGCTTGGTTGGTGGCGCTCTTGAAATGCAGGTTGCCCCAGCCGCCATTGCCGCCCTGCGCGAGCGTGAAACGCTGGCCCACTTCAGTCATATCGCCCAGCACGGTTTCCTGATCCTCGTCGAGCACCTCCGTGCCCACCGGGACTTTCAGAATGATGTCCTCGCCCGTCTTGCCGGTCCGTTGCTGCCCCTTGCCCGGCTGGCCGTTTTTGGCAAAGAAATGCTGCTGGTAGCGAAAATCAATCAGCGTGTTCAGACCGTCCACGGCCTCCACGATGACATTGCCGCCGCCGCCCCCGTCCCCGCCATCGGGGCCGCCATATTCGATGTATTTCTCACGGCGGAACGACACAGCCCCACCGCCCCCGGAGCCGGAGCGGATATAGACTTTGGCGAGGTCGAGAAATTTCATGCTCTGTCCTTGGAACGCGGCTTGGCAGGTGACAAGCTCAGTCGAGCTTCTTGATATAGGTCCAGGTGGGCACCGTCACCCCGCGCGCGACAGAAAAGCTCTCTGCCTCGCCGATATAGTCGAAGCCGCAATTGGTCAGCACCCGTGCGGAGGCCGGATTGTCCTGAAACACCGACCCAAAGATGGTGCGGGCCCCCTGCGGATTGGCCTCTACCAGCGCGTCAACGGCGGCGGAGGCGAGCCCGGTATTCCACAAGGCGGGCGTAATCCAGTAGCCAATCTCCGACTGGTTTCGGTCGATGCGGTTCAGTCCGACCGCCCCCACAACCTCCGCGCCAGAGCCCGAGGGGTCGATCACCCACACATCTTCTCGGCGGTCCGGCGCAAGGCAGCGGTTGATAAACGCCTCCGTCACGCCACCCGGCAGAGGATGCGGGATGGTGGTGGTGTTTTGCGCGACGCGCTTGTCGCTGGCATGGAGCTGGATCTGGCCCGCATCTGCCCGCGTGATAGGGCGCAGCGTCAAGCTAGTGGCCTGAATGGTGCTTTGATCATGAAGGTCTGTGTTGCTCATCCCAAAGCTCCCGCAAACAAAACAAAAAGGACCGTGGCGACGGTCAGCGTCGCCAAGACCCACATCAAATACCGCTCGCGCGACGTGCCCGCGACGCTGCGTGCGATCTGCTGCCCGCCATAGGTCCAGATCGGGTGCAGCACCGCCTGCACCGCCAAGAGCACTGCGGCAATCGTCGCCGTCGCCTCAAAGCTGGACGTGCCGGGCGCGGTGAAGGCGGTGAACCCTGCCGTGATCATGGCCCAGGCTTTCGGGTTGAGCGGATGCACGACGAGCCCCGCCACGAAACCCGGCGCCGTGGCCTCCCCGCCCGTGTTGAGCCGCATATTGGCCACCCGCCACGCGAGCCAAATGATATACCCCGCCGAGATGTATTTCAGCGCAACAAAGACCCAAGGTGCCGTGTCCGCCAATTGCATCAGCCCGAAGCCCACGGGCCAGATCACCAACTGCTTGCCCAACGCCACACCCGCCACGAAAGGCAGAGCCCGCCGCAACCCGTAGCGCGCGCCGGTGGCCAGCAACGCCATATTCGCAGGCCCTGGCGTGCCGACCTGAGCGGCCGCAAAAATCGCGAAACTGGTGACGGCGACGCTCATGGGCTGCCTTTTCAAAGGGGGAACGAAAAAGGGGACCGGCTTGCACCGATCCCCTCAAATTTCGACTTGAAGCTTCGGCTTACTCGGCGGCCTCCGCCACCGGGAGGACCGATACAAATGTGCGGCCTTTCAGGCCTTTGTGAAACTTCACGGCACCCGGGACGGTTGCAAAGATCGTGTGATCCTTGCCCATGCCAACACCTTCGCCCGGCCATTTGACCGTGCCGCGCTGACGCACGATGATGTTGCCGGGGATGACGGCTTCGCCGCCGTATTTCTTGACGCCAAGGCGGCGACCTGCGGAATCGCGACCGTTACGGGACGAACCACCTGCTTTTTTATGTGCCATCTCGTGTTCTCCTTAACCTTTAGCGAGTTCTTTGGCTTGTTTCAGCCACTCGTCACGGTCAATGCGACCTTTGAAATTCAATTTCTCGTCCATAGCAGCGATATCGTCTTTTGACCATGCCGCGATCTCAGCAAATGTTGTGACGCCCAGATCATGCAGTTTCTTGACGATCACCGGACCCACGCCGCTGATCCGTGTCAGATCGTCGGCTTCGGCCTTTGCGGCAGCCTTCTTTGGAGCCGCTTTCTTCGGAGCGGCCTTCTTAGGTGCGGCCTCTTTCTTTGGTGCGGGCTTCTCGGCCTTAGGCTCGGCTTTCTTGGCCGGCTTCTTTGCGGCTTTCTTGGGTGCGGCGGCGTCCAGAGCGGCGACAGAAACGCCTGCCCCGTTGATCGCGGCCTTCACACCGGATTTGCCAGCCCCTTTGGCCAGGATCTCCGTGACCTTGAGCAGCGTCAATTGCTGACGGTGGCCCTTGGTGCGCTTGGACGAGTGCTTCCGGCGGCGTTTGACGAAATTGATCGTCTTGACGCCTTTGATCTGGTCGATGACCTCGGCCTGCACGCCGGCATCTGCTACCAGCGGTGCGCCAACCTGATCGCCAACCATCAGAATTTCGTTGAATTGAACTGTTTCGCCAGCGGCGGCGTCCAGTTTTTCGACACGCAATACATCGCCCGAGGCTACTTTGTACTGTTTGCCGCCGGTTTTGAGAACCGCGAACATAGTGTTAACCCTTTATTTCCGCGTCCTGTGGCCCCGCATTTTATGCGGCGTTTCAAGGCGATTGCCTTGCCTCGGACAGCGCGCCCCCAAATCGGGGCGTCTGTTTCAATGCTCCGACAGGGTGCCGGAGACGCGCATATGCGTGAGCTTGGCGGTCAAGTCAAGCGGCTAGGTGTCGTCACCCGCCATAAACTCCGCCATGGCGCGGCCCAGCTCGAAACTGTGCATCTCGAACACCTGATCAAACCCGGCAAAAAGCGCCGAATTCAGCTGCTGGCCAGAGGGGGCTTCTGACATGGCGATGTAGTCGGACATCTCTTCTTCGCTCAGCAAGGAATAGGCCAGCACGGAGAAATTCATGGTCCACTCCTCCATGCCGCTGCGGATATCGGGCTCTTGGGTGTAGACTTGGCTCAGCATTGAGCCCTCGTCTAGCCCACCGAACAGCTCATTGGTGCCAAGGCCCCGGTAAAAGGCCAAGTTTGCGTTCAGCGCGCCCATCACGTTGCTGTCGACCAGATTATTGGCCTCGATGAACCGCTCGTAAAGGGCAACGCGGTCCGGATCGGCCTCGCGCAGGCTTTCGGCCATCTCAACAGCGGCCTCCTCTGCTGCGTCATCGGAGAGCGCCGTCCGGGCGGCCAGCTCGATATCGACAATCCGCTGGCCCAGCTCTGTTTCAAAAAACGCAATCGCTTCTTCCGAATTGCTCAGATCGGTGGCCTCAGCCAGCCCGAGCCGAAAGGCCGCATCCATCTTTTCGATCGAATAAATCTGCCGCGCCCGCGACGTCCATGCCGGAGACAACGTGATCGCCTCATCATCTTGGGCAATCTCGACGGCGCCCTCTACGCCTTCATCTTGCAAAAGCTGGAACACCTCATCCATTTTCAGAGCGTCATAATAACGCTCGATCAGCGACCCTGAATTGGCGAGCAAGGCTGATGTCTGAAGGCAAAGCACGATGGCGCTGGTGACGACAAAACGCATAACTGGCGGTCCCTTTGACTGTTGTGCTCCTATAAATAGGGTGTCCGTGTCGTAACGGCAATCCACACGGCATCACGTCCTGAAGAAACCCTACGGAAATCGGTCTTGCGCCAGAAGTCGCCCTTCGCTAAACCGCGCCCAGCTGATCACCTATCAGCGGTGCGGAGAGGTGCCGGAGTGGTCGAACGGGACGGTTTCGAAAACCGTTGAGCTCGAGAGGGTTCCCAGGGTTCGAATCCCTGTCTCTCCGCCACAGGCTTTTCTGGAATAAGAGCGTCGACTCCCTAGCTCCATAGACCTGAGCGAAAGAAGCTTTGAGAGTGTCCGAGGCGCGCCCAATCTCGGCTCCGGTGCCAGAAGTTGTAGGTACGGCGACGATCGGCGAAATTGGTCCATTTATGGATTAATAACCGCCTAATTACAATAGCTTACGAGGCAAAGCTTACAGGGCCTCTTCGCCTGCACGAAAGCAGGCGACGCGGGTATTGCCTTTTCTCTCAAGCTGCGGGCGCTCTTTGGCGCAGCGTTCAATCGCCAAAGGACAGCGCGGGTGGAAGGCGCAGCCCGTGGGCGGGTTGATCGGGTCAGGTATCTCGCCCTCGGGCGGCTCCACCTCGCGGCCAAACCCGTCCATGCGCGGGGCGGCCTCTAATAGCATCTGAGTGTAGGGGTGTTGCGGGGTTTCAAAAAGGTCGCCCGGCGCGGCCTCCTCCACCAAACGGCCCAGATAGAGCACGCCGATGCGGTCGGCCATATGCTGAATGACGGTCAAATCGTGGCTGATAAACAGATAGGTCAGTCCAAACTGGTCTTTGAGATCAGACATCAGGTTGAGCACCTGCGCCTGCACGGAAACATCAAGCGCGGAGGTCGGCTCGTCGCAAACAATCAGGTTCGGCTCAGAGGCGAGCGCGCGCGCCACACAGATGCGCTGCCGCTGCCCGCCGGAGAACTCATGCGGAAATTTCCTGACATCTGAGATACTTAGCCCGACTTGTTCAAGTAGCTTTTCCGCCAGCCCTTCTGTCTCATCGCCATTGGCAACAGCAGGTTCCTCAATGATATCGCCCACTTTCCAGCGCGGGTTGAGCGAGGCATAGGGGTCCTGAAAGATCATCTGAATGTCGGAGCGCACCCGGTCGATCACCTCGACATTGGTCTCCGTGGCGAGGTTGACGCCTTCAATTTCGACCGTCCCGTCAGAGGGTGGCAAGAGGCCCACGATCATCTTGCCAATGGTGGATTTGCCCGACCCGCTTTCGCCCACCAAGGCGTAGACCGTGTTCTCCTCAATGTCGAAAGACACGTCGGACACGGCTGTCAACGTGCGTTTGGGCAGCCGTTCCAACACCCGGTTCAGCCAGGGTTTCGAGACGTCAAACACCCGCGTCAGGTTCTTGACGGAGACGATCACAGCCATGCCGAACCCCCCGAAAAACCGCGTACACACCCCGTACACAACCTGTACACACCCCGTCGTGACACTGTCATATCACCCCCTTTGCCGCCTGAGGCGCATCGAGCGGGAACCAGCAAGCCGCGCGACCGTCGCAGGTCTTGAGGCGCGGTCCCGGATCCTCTTTGCATGCGGGCTGCGTATAGGGGCAGCGCGGGTGAAAGGCGCAGCCCGTGGGCAGCTGGCCCAGACGCGGCATGTTGCCTGGAATTTGATGCAGCCGGTCCTTGCCCTTGGAGGCCAGCGGCGTGGAGCCCATCAACCCGTCCGTATAGGGATGCCGGGGGGAGCCGATGACGTCGCGCACAGGGCCAAGTTCGGCCAGCTTGCCCGCATACATCACGGCGACCCGGTCGGCAGTTTCCGCGATGACGCCCATATCATGAGTGACGAGCATGACGGCCATCCCGCGCTCCCGGCAGAGGCGTTTGAGCAGCGCGATGATCTGGGCCTGAACGGAGACATCAAGCGCCGTTGTTGGCTCGTCGGCGATGACCAGCGACGGCTCCGCGCAGAGCGCCAGAGCGATGACCACGCGTTGCCGCATCCCGCCGGAAAACTCATGCGGGTAGCTGCCGATACGTTCCTTGGCTGCCGGAATGCCGACCTCGTCAAGCGCTGCAACAGCGCGCTTATGCGCCTCGGCGTTTGAGACGCCAAGATGCTCCTGAATGGTTTCGGTCAGCTGATCCCCGATGGGCAGCAGCGGATTGAGGGAGGTCAACGGATCCTGAAACACCATGCCGATCTGCTTGCCGCGATACTTGCGCAGCGCGTGAAGCGACAGATTGTCGATACGCGTGCCGTTGAGGTATATCTCCCCCGCGCCGATCCGCGCGGGCCGGTCCAGCAGGCCGATCACTGCATTGCCGGTCATGGATTTCCCCGCGCCACTTTCGCCCACCACGCCGAGGATTTCGCCGGGTGCTATGTCGTAGCTGACGCCATCGACAGGTTTCAGCAGCCCATGCCGGGTCGGGATTTCCACGACCAGATCGCGGACAGAAAGGACGGGTTCAGCCATGGATCACCGCAGTTTCGGGTTCAGCGCGTCGCGCAGCCAGTCGCCCAGCAGGTTCACCGCCAGAGCAAGCGCCAGCAGCGTGACGGCGGGGAAGAACAGGATCCACCACTCGCCCGAATACAAGTACCCCTGCCCGATCCGAATAAGAGTCCCGAGGCTGGGCTGCGTGGGCGGCGCGCCGACGCCCAGAAAGCTGAGCGTGGCCTCCGCGATGATTGCGAGCGCCAGCGAGATCGTGGCGATGACCAGCACCGGGCTGAGCACATTGGGCAGGATATGCTTGAGCATGATGGTGAAGGGCGAGCGCCCGATCAGCCTGGCGGCCTGCACATATTCCTTGTTTTTCTCCACCAGCGTGGAGCCCCTGACGACCCGCGCAAACTGCACCCAATCGCTGAGCCCAATGGCCACGATCAGCACGATGATCGCCATGGAATCGCGGTATTCCACCGGCGTGAACCCTTTGGCCACCCCGGTGATCAACATGGCGACAAGGATGCTTGGGAAGGTCAACTGCACATCGGCAATGCGCATGATGATCGTCTCCGTCCAGCCGCCGACATAGCCCGCAATCAGACCCAGCGTGATGCCCAACACCATTGCGAAAGCCACGGCGGCAAAGCCCACGAACAGCGAAATGCGCATGCCGTACAGGATAGTGGAATAAACGTCGCGGCCCTGATCATCGGTGCCCAGCAGGAACTGGTCCCCGGTGAACTGGTTCGGCGTGGAGGGCGGCGTGAAGCCGTTCATCAGGTTCAGGCTGGCCGGGTTGAACGGGTCCAGCGGCGCAATCAGCGGCGCGAACACAGCCGCCAGCACTAGCAGCAACGTGACGGCACTGGAGACCATGGCGACAGGCGAGGTGCGGAACTTATAGGCAAAGTCGCTGTCCCACATCTTGGCCAGACGGGTGGGCTCCGAGATGTCGCTCATGCGTGCCTCCCGTCGATGCGAAGACGCGGGTCGATGGCGAAATAAAGCAGGTCCACGATCAGGTTGATGCCCACGAACATGACCGAGATCAGCATCAGATAGGCGGCCATAACGGGGATGTCGACGAACTGGATGGCGTTGATGAACAGCAGCCCAACGCCCGGCCATTGAAACACCGTCTCCGTGATGATGGCGAAGGCGATGATGGCGCCAAGTTGCAGCCCCACCACCGTGATCACCGGCACCATCGTGTTCTTCAACGCATGGCGGAAATTGACGGAGCGCTCACGCAATCCGCGCGCGCGGGCGAAGCGGATATAATCCTGCCGCAGCACCTCCAGCATCTCGGAGCGTACCAGCCGCATGATCAGTGTCATCTGGTAAAGGCCCAGCGTAATAGACGGCAATATCAAAGCCTTAAGGCCCGAAGCTGTCAGAAATCCAGTGGACCAGCCGCCAATTTGGACGGTATCCCCCCTCCCGAAACTGGGCAGCCAGCCGAGCGACACTGAGAAGATATAGATCAGCAGGATGCCTATCAGAAATGTCGGCAGCGACACCCCGATCAGCGAGGTTGTCATGATGACATTTGACGCAATCCCGCCCTGCCGGATCGCGGTGAACACGCCCAGCCCAATGCCCACAACCAGCGCCAACGTGCCAGAGACCAGCGCCAGCTCCAACGTGGCAGGCGCGCGTTCCTTGATGATGGTGGCCACGGGGCGGCCTTGCCGGTAGCTGACCCCAAAATTGCCCTGCGCCGCGTTGCCAAGGAACTTCGCGTATTGCACCACAAACGGCTGATCGAGGCCCAACGTCGTGCGCAGCCGGTCAATATCGGCCTGCGTGCGCTCCTGGCCCAGCATGTTATCAATGGGATCGCCCACAAAGCGAAACATGGAGAACGCCACGAGGCCCACGACCAGCAAAACAAGAAGCGACTGAAAGACCCGGCGGATGACATAGGCAAGCATCCCGAGACGTTACCCGTTGGGCCGCAAGCGTCAAGCGAATGCGCGAGCGTGGCGGAAGAAAACACGGCAGCCCTTGCAAGCGTCCTGCCCCAAGGCGACAGTCGGAGGAGCGGAGGGACCATGATGACCACAGAAACGCTTGGCCGGGTGCAGAGCCCAAGGATCATACGCATCGGGCGCGGTGCGGCATTGGAGGTAGCGGAGGTGCTAAAGCAACTGGGCCTGTCCAGGCCATTGATCGTGACAGATGCCGGGCTGGTGGCGCTGGGCCATGTTGCACGGATCACCGATGTGCTCGACCAAGCCGCCCCGCCTTGGGGCCTCTTCGACGGGGTCACCCCAGACCCGACGGACGCTTGCGTTGATCAAGGCCTCACCGCGTTTCGGGAGGGCCGCTATGACTGCATCATCGGCTTTGGCGGCGGCTCGCCGATGGATGCGGCCAAGGCTATCAGCTTCATGGCCGTCAACCCCGGCCATGTGCGCGACTACAAAGCGCCCGCCCAGATTGACCGCTGCGGCGTACCGGTGATCTGCATCCCCACGACGGGCGGAACGGGATCGGAGATGACCCGCTGGTGCGTGATTACCGACACCACGGCGCCTGAGAAATACAACCTCTCCGGGCTGGCTTGCGTGGCCACTGCTGCGCTGATCGACTGGAGCTTCACCACCACCCTGCCCGCGCGCATCACCGCCGACACCGCCGTGGACAGCCTGACCCACGCGATCGAGGCCTATGTCTCGCGCAAGGCCCACCCCTATACGGACGGCTTCGCGCTGCACGCCATGCCGCTGATCACAAGCCACGTGCGCCGCGCCTATGCCGACCCTGACGATGCCGAAGCCCGTGAGGCACTGATGCGGGCCGCCTCTCTTGCGGGCATGGCCTTTTCCAATGCCTCCGTCGCCTTGGTTCACGGCATGAGCCGCCCCATTGGCGCGCATTTCCACGTGGCCCATGGGCTGTCCAATGCGATGCTGCTGCCGGCGGTCACGGCGTTCTCGGTGGGCCATGCGCAGGCACGCTACGCCACCTGCGCGCGGGTCATGGGGATGGCGAAAGACAAAGATACAGACAAAACCGCCTGCTCAAAATTGGTCGAAGGCCTCACCCTGCTCAACACAGATCTGCACGTCCCCACACCCTCAGACCTTGGCCACAAAGCCTCCCCAGACATGCTGGCACTGATGGCGGATCAAGCGCTCGCCTCCGGCTCTCCACAAAACAACCCCCGCGTTCCCACGGGGGCTGAGATCATCTCGCTCTACCAAGACATCTGGTAGCGTCTAGGAATTTCTTCGTTCAAAAATATCCTGGGGAGGTCTGGAGGGGCAAAGCCCCTCCAGCGTCGCGACGCCGTCAGGCGGCGCAATCCCTGTTCAGATCAAGCCCTCAGTTCACTGTCACCCAACGCAGAATGAAGAAGTTATCCGGGCGCTGTGTCAGCTCGATATTGCCGCCCGCGCCCCAGACCAGAGGCTGGACATACATCGGCACATAGGCCATCTCGTCCTGCATGATCATGGTGGCCTCGTCGATATAGGCCTGACGCTTTGTGTCGTCGATCTCGGATTGCATCAAAGGCAGCAGCGCGTCGATGCGGGCGTTGGAATAGTCGCCGAAATTCCAAGACCCAAGTTTCTTCTCGGCATTCGGTGTGGAAGCCAAAAAGCGGATCGGGTGCTCGGCGTCGAATGTACCGGGCGACCAGCCCAGAAGATACATGTCGTAATTGTCTTCGCGCAGCTCCGGCCAGTAATTTTGCACGGGCATCGCGTCCAGCTCGGCGGTGATGCCGACCTGTGCCAGCATGCCGGTGACGGCCTGGCACACGGCCTCGTCGTTCAGGTAGCGGTCATTGGGGCATTTCAACCCGAAGGAGAACCCATCCGCATAGCCCGCTTCCGCCAAAAGCGCCTTGGCGGCTTCGGGGTCAAAGGCCGGACGTGCGGCCAAAGCGGTGGAGTAGCCGCGCATGGCGGGGCTGACCAATTGGCTGGCCTCTTCAGCATTGCCGCGCATGATGGTTTGCAAAATCGCCGGCACGTTGATTGCATGGGCCACGGCCTTGCGCACCCGCACGTCTTTGAACGGGTTCGGCTGGCCTGCATCGGAGGTGTATTTCAGTTCTTCAGCCTGATGCGGGAAACCCAGCATGATGACGCGGGCCTCGATGCCTTTGATCACTTGCGCGTTGCCGCCCGCAGACAGGCGTTCGGCATCCTGAATGGGGACCGGGTTGATCATGTCCACGTCGCCCGACAGCAAAGCAGCCACGGCCGTGGCGGGGTTCTGAATGGGCGTGAACTCGGCGCGGGTGATGTTATGCTCCGCCTCGCCCCACCAGCCATCATAGGGCGTCAGCACGGTTTTCAGCCCCGGCTGGCGCTCGGCCAGCATGAAGGCGGCGGTGCCGTTGGCGTTCAGCGTGGCGTGGTTCTCCGCGTCCTTGGCGGGGCGCTCAGCGCCATTGGCCGCAGCCCAGCCGCTATCCATGATCATCCAGTTGGCGATGCTATCAGGAAAGATCGGGTTCGGCGCGGAGGTCATGATGTCGATGGTGAACTCATCCACCACCTTCACCTCGGAGACCGGTGCAAACCAGCTCGACGTATCGGCCTGTTCCGAGGAGGCGCGTTCATAGGAGAACATGACGTCTTCGGCCGTAAAATCCTCACCATTGTGGAATTTGACGCCCTCGCGCAGGGTGAAGCGCCAGCCTTCGCCGTCGCCGATGGGCTCCCAGCTGGTGGCCAGCGCGGGCTCGATTGCCATGTCCTTGCCGCGGCGCACGAGCCCCTCATAGACATTGTTCAAAAAGCCCAGAACCGGCGCGGAGTTCACCGCATGCGGGTCCATGGTTTGCGGGTCGGTGGTGCCTGCCCAGCGGAACTCGGCGGCGGCGGCGGGCATGGCAAACGCCAAGACCAGCGCCGAGACGGAAGTCAGTCTCAACATCTATATCGTCCTTTCGGTATTTCGGTCGGGCAACATGCCCCCCAACGGCTACGTTAGCCATCACATAACCGTGACCTTAGCACGCGAGCGCGTCACATCAAATCGCCGTGATCAGCTTCGCGCAGAATAGCTATGCCACGCGCCCCTGCCCTGCTAGCCTTTGTAAAAATCTGGAGCCCCCCATGCTTGATGACCGTTACGGCAACGCACTGACCACCCATTCGACCGAAGCGCGGGATGCCTATGTCGAAGGGGTCGACCACATCCTTGCCGCCACTTACGGCGCCACGCAGGCCTTCACCCGCGCGCTGGACGCGGACCCGGAATTTGCCTTGGCCGAAGCCGGACTGGCGCGTGCGCTGATGTATGACAATGACATGGCCGGGGCCAAAGCGGCGATCACGCGGGCGGAGGCGCTGAAACACAACGGCACGGAGCGCGAACAGCGCCATGTCGATATCTTCGCCGCCATGCTGTCCGGCCAGCCGGTCAAAGCCCGCGACGCGATCAAGCGCCACGTGACCGACACCCCGCGCGACGCCTTGGCCGCGCAAGCCTGCACGAATGTCTTCGGGCTGATCGGCTTTTCCGGCTGCGCGGGGCGCGAGGGCGATTTGCTGGCCTATACCGCATGGCTCAGCCCGCATTACGGCGACGACTGGTGGATGACCAGCATGCACGCGCTGTCGCTCTGCGAGACCGGCCAGGTGCAAAAATCCCTCGACCTGATGGAGCGCTCGCTGGAGCTGAACAACGCCAATGCCAATGCCTCGCATTTCAAGTCACATGCGCAATATGAGGCGGGCATGAAGGAGGAAGGGCTGGCCTATCTGAAAGGTTGGATGCCTGATTACGACCGGCGCGGCATTCTGCATGGGCACCTCTCCTGGCATCTCGCCCTTTGGGCGCTGCATCATGGAGATCACGACCTGATGTGGCAGACGGTGGATGCCGGGATTGCGCCCGGCTCCTCGGAAAGCCTGCCGATCAATGTGCTGACGGACACGGCCGCGCTCTATTACCGTGCGCAATTGGCGGGCGTCGACGTGGCCCCCGAGCGCTGGGCCACGCTGAGCACATACGCCGCCGAGACATTCCCGAAATCCGGCCAGAATTTCGCGGATATTCATGCGGCCCTGACCTTCGCCATGGCCGGTGACGGCACAGAACTGGAACGGATTGCACAGAGCACCAACGGCTATGCCGGAGATCTCGTCGCCCCGATCGCGCGCGGTTGGAAAGCCATTGCCGCACAAGACTGGGAGGCCGCATTGGCCGAGCTGACCCCGATCATGAGCGAGCATGCAAGGCTGGGCGGCAGCCGCGCGCAACGGGATTTACTGGAGCTGAGTTACGCCAACATCCTGATGCGTATGGGCCAAAGCGAAGAGGCTGCACGCATGCTGAAAATGCGCAGGCCGGTTCTGGCAGAATTGGTGCATTGAAAGGTTGTCCTGTTGTCATTGTCCCTAGATGGAGAAGGTCTGGTTTGCGGACAAAGAAGATCTTGGAGCATGCTCAACCAATGGCCGCTTTTTCAGGTCCCCGCGACGCGCAAGCGTCTCTTCATGCGCGACTGCGACTGGTGGCGGTGTAAGAACGGCAATATTCCAGAGATTTGGTGCATGTTGGATATCCCACATGTCCTGCTGCAACTTGGATATGACCTATTTGCCGAAGTCCGTCAGACAGCCTCAGATCAGCGCTAGTCCTGCATCGCGTTAAACACCGGAATACATATCCTTCTTCCGGCTCCGCGTCTCCTTCGTGCTTTCGTCGCTGCCATCATGGAATGTCCCAAACCAACGGTCCCATGGCATTTCCTGATTGCCGTAGTTGCACTCGTAATAGCGGTGATGGAGTTGATGGTAGAACGTCCCCAACGCCAGCTTGCGCTTATCTTTGATCAACAGGTCTTCGTAGCCCGTGTGGGTCATCGCAGCTCCAGGGGCCAGATAGATTACATGGAAATAAAGATGGATCGGGTGGCTTGGGATCACGCAGTGGATCAACAGCGATGACAGATAAAGTAAATGCTCGACCGGGTGCATCGACAGGCCAGACCACGGGCCGATATTGACATTGCGATGGTGCAGCGCATGGACGCGTTTGTAGAGGAACGGCACATGGAGCAACCGATGGACCCAATAGAAATGGAACGCGGACCAGGTTGGCAAAAGCATCAATCCCGCGATGAACAGAAGAGGGTTTGATGTCAGGTTTATCGTTGGGACGTACCCATTCGCCATCAGCCACATAACCAAAACCTGAAGCACCGTGACTTGCAGCACGCCACTGCCAAGCGACCAGAACATGTTGTCATGCACTTGGTTGGAAAAATTCCAAAGGCTGTTACCTTTTGCCGGTTCCCGGTGATCGAATTTCAGCGCTTTGCCTTGCCCCCGCCGGACATAAAAGAACCAGTGCAGCCCGCCCGCGATGCAAATCATCAGCCCCAAATTCACCAGCCAAACCTGAAAGACCCAGCCAAACGCGAGCGTCTTTGCTGTTCCAAGCGACGGATAAAGGAACAACCAGCAGAGCGTCGCCAAGACGACCATCATCACCCGCTCGCTTAACGTTAGCCAGTTGCGCAATACCCACCGGCCAAGAAAGTGTGGATCAGGCGGCCATTTGAAAATTGAGGGGTCAGCAAGTGGAAGATCAGGGTGATAGTTCCACTCTTTGCTTATCGGCTTTGGGTCAGTGTCGTGTGTCATGGCAACCTCAGGACATTTCTGATGGCGGGGTTAAAACAGGCGGCGTTTCAAAATCATCGCGCCACGCGACAAGGCAAAGCACCGGATCATCCAAGGTTTCCATCGCATGCGGCTGGTTGCTTTGGTGGAACGATGTTTCACCTTCGGTGAGCCTCTCATCGGGGCAATCTTTGCGTTTGAACACGCCGTTTCCGGACACAACCATATAGATCTCTTCGGCGGGGTGGTGGTGCCAAGGATAATAGAAGTGAGGCGGCATATAGACCATAAATAGCCGTATTGACGCCGACATGAACGGGGCGGTTTCGCCAATGATGCAGTAGCACGCGAACTGGTCCATGAAGTTGTCACCAATGTCGGTGTCTTTGTAGGTTTGGCGCCAATGAACTGCGTCGCTTGCCGCGCGAATGGCATCCTGAAGTGCTGGGTACTTGTGAGAGGCCAACTTTTTGTCCTCACAAAAGACATCGCAGCACGTGCTATGAAATGGTGTGACGGCTTGGCGGAGGATATCATCTGGAAACGGTGTAAAACCCGTCATCTCGGCATTTCCGGCGTAAGCGTCTTGCGAAGTATGCAACAGGGTTTGATAAACGGCGTCTTGATCCATATCGTGACGATTGGACAATCATCAATTGCCGTCTGTTAAAAAAGCGACGTTGATGACGGTTTCGGGTGAAGAAACCGGGGGCAACTCAGTTTGACTAGATGTGATAGATGTCCGGCACCAGACTTCGCGGCGACCCAGAAAAATGTTACAATGGGCTCATACCCGCCAGTCCAGCTCAAAGCCCTACTCGGGACTATTGAGCATTTATAACTCAAGCTCGCCTCAACAAAAAAGCCCCCGAAGCGTCGCTCCAAGGGCCTCCTGTTCTTAAAGCGATCCGCCTCAGTTCATGGTGAAATATTTGAACTTCGGGCTGTCCTCTGGCTCGACGATGGTGCCGACGGTTTCGGCCATGCCCCAGTTGAGCACCTGATGGTGGATCGGGATGTAGAGCGCCTCGTCCTGGACCACGTCCCAGATCGCCTTGATATCCGCGTTGCGCGCCACAAGGTCGGTGTTGGAGGCGAGGCTTTGGATCTTGGCGTTCAGCTCCGGGTTGTTGTAGCGCACCGCGTTCCAGGAACCGTATTTCTCGTCACGGCCATGCACGAGGAAGTTGAAGATATATTCGCTGTCATAGGTCGGAACGCCCCAGCCGAGCATGTAGAAATCGGTCTCGAGGTTCGAGAGCAGCGGGAAGTGCTGCGCCTTGGGCTTGGCGTCGAGATTCACGGTCACGCCGATTTGGCCGAACATGCCGACGGCGGCCTGACAGATGCCCTCGTCATTGACGTAGCGGTCATTGGGGCAATCGAGCTGGATGGAGAAGCCTTCCGGGTAGCCCGCCTCTTCCAGCAACTGCTTGGCCATCTCGATATCGGTGGTGGAGGCGGCGTCCATCTCCGCGTTCCAGCCATTGACAAAAGGCGGCGCGATCATGCCCGCAGGTTCAGACTGGCCGCGCATCACGACCTGTTTGATGGCGTCGCGGTTGATCGCCAAATTCATCGCGCGGCGCACGCGGACATCGGCAAAGGGGTTGGTGCCTTCGACATTGTCATTGGCGAGATCCTCGTCGCCCATGTTCATCCCGAAGAAAATCACGCGGTTCTGAGGGGCTGTGCGGACCTCAAGCCCGTCGGTGCTGTTGACGCGCTCAATATCTTGCACCGGGACGTCCTGGATGAAGTCCACCTCACCCGACAACATGGCGGCCACACGGGTCGCGGCGTTCTGGATCGGCGTGTAGATGATCTCTGTCACCTCCAACGGGAACTCCCCCTTGCCCCAGTAGTTTTCATTGGCGGCCAGCACGGTTTTGACATCCGGCTCGCGGGAGACCAGCTTGTAAGGCCCGGTGCCGTTGGCGTTCTTGGCCGCGAACGTGTCTTCGCCGCCCTCATAGTCTTGCACTTTGACGGCGTTATTCGCCTCCGCCCAGTCCTTGTCCATGATGAACATATTGGTCAGGTTGTTGGGCATGATCGGGTTGGGGCCGTTGGTCTCGATCTCTACGGTGTAGTCGCCATTGGCGCGCACCTCGTTGACGGAGGCCAGCAGCTCCTTGTAGTCGCTGTCTTCGGTCATCGCACGATTGAGCGAGAAGACCACGTCTTCGGCCGTAAACGCCGCGCCATCATGATAGGTCACGCCTTCACGCAGATTGAACACCCAGATATTCGGGTTGGTCTCGGAGGGGGCCCAGTTCAGCGCCAGCGAGGGCACCAGCTCCCCCTCGTGATTGCGCATCACCAGCGTTTCCATGATCTGATGCGCGAGCGCAGAGGTTGGCCCCTCGTTTTGAGCATGTGGGTCCAGCGTCAGGGCGTCGCCCGCCCGCGCCCAGCGCAGGGTTTCGGCGGAGGCCGCGACGGTGGTCGTCGCCAATAGTGCCGCGACCAGTACGGATACCGTTTTCATATCAACTCTCCCGAAGTTTTTGTTAACTACGCGAACTATGGCTCCTACCACGTTGAAAAGGCAAGGCTCAGAAGCGGTCTTTTCGGGCCCTTATCTCGGTGAAGACCTCAGCGTCTGTGGCGTCCTGCATCCCCAGCTCCGAACGAATGGCGGCATCATGTGGGCGCAGGAACGGATTGGTCGCCAGCTCCGTGGCGATATCCGTCGGCACCGTCGGCGCGCCCTGCTCGCGCAGCGCTTTGACGCGTGCGACCTGCGCCTGAAGCGCGCTGTTGTCGGGGTCCACGCTCAGCGCAAAATCCGCGCTGGCCAGCGTGTATTCATGCGCACAATAGACCACCGTTTCGGGCGGCAGCGCCATCAGCTTTTGCATCGACGCCCACATCATCGGCCCGTCCCCTTCAAAGAGCCTGCCGCAGCCCATGACAAACAGCGTGTCACCGGTGAAGACGCAGTGCGCCTCCGGCAGGTAGAAGTTCAGCATATCGAGCGTGTGGCCCGGCGTGTGGATCACCTCGACGCTGTGGCCCGCAAAGGCAAAGCTGTCGCCGCCTTTCACGACTTTATCCACGCCCTTCACCCCCTCAGGCCCGGTCACGGCGCAACCGGTTTTGGACTTCAGCTCCGCCAGCGCGTCCGTGTGGTCCCAATGGTGATGCGTGATCCACAGGTCGCTGAGCGCCCAGCCTGTGGCCTGCAAAGCGTCGAGCACGGCGCCCGCGTCGCCCGCGTCAATGCAGGTGGTCGTCGCGGTGGCGGGGTCATGGACCAGCACCCCGTAATTGTCGGAATTATAGGCGAATTGGTGAAATTGCAGGGGCATGGCATGGTCCTTGGCTACGGGTGACGGGCGAGAAGCTGTTATGGGGTTGGCATGGCCCCAAGCGCAAGGCTGCGGGCAAAAGATGTGCGAAATTCCACACATTTGGCCCGACACGGCCACAGCCCCAAAAGAATTTAGCGCGCAATATGAACGGCTTACATAGCCAGATGGGTGATGTGCCATGTCAGCAGTTGCACTGATTTCGCTCTCGCGGAAAGCTCTAACCTCGTGAGCCCCGAGAGATGGGGCAGTTCTGGGAGGACAAACATGAACAAATTTATGACCACGGCCTGCACATTGGCCATCACCGCAGCGTTCGTCGGCGAAGCCGCCGCGACGGAATGGAATGTCTCTGTCTGGGGCAAACGCCGCGCCTTCACCGAGCATGTTGAAAAACTGGCGGAGCTTGTGTCAGAAAAGACCGGCGGCGAGTTCACCATGAACATCTCCTATGGCGGGCTGTCGAAGAACCGTGAAAACCTTGACGGGATTTCCATCGGCGCGTTTGAAATGGCGCAGTTCTGCGCGGGCTACCACCGCGACAAGAACCGGGTTGTGACCGTGTTGGAGCTGCCCTTCCTGGGTGTTGAGAACCTTGAGCAGGAAGTGGCCGTCTCGACAGCTGTCTACGCCCACCCCGCCGCCGCCGAGGAGATGGCGCAGTGGAACGCGAAACTGCTGATGACCTCGCCGATGCCGCAATACAACCTCGTGGGCACGGGCGATCCGCGCGACACGCTGGCTAAAATGGAAGGCATGCGTGTGCGCGCCACCGGCGGTTTGGGCAAAGCCTTTGAGGCCGTGGGCGCGGTGCCAACATCCGTGACCGCCACGGAGGCCTATCAGGCCATGGAATCTGGCGTCGTGGACACCGTGGCCTTTGCGCAGCACGCGCATCTGTCTTTTGGCACGATCAATCAGGCTGACTGGTGGACCGCCAACCTGAACCCCGGCACCGTGAATTGCCCGGTCGTGGCCAATATTGACGCCTATGAGGCGCTGAGCGACGCGCATCGCGAGGCGTTGGACAGCTCCATCCCTGAGGCGCTGGATCACTATCTGGCCAATTACGCCGAGCTGCTGGAGCGCTGGGACAGCGTGCTGGCAGAAAAGAACGTGGCCAAGGTCGATATCGATCCGGCTGTGATCGAAGAGTTCCGCGCCAAAGCCGCAGCCCCTGCCCGTGACGCGTGGATCGCGGATATGGAAGCGCAAGGCCTGCCGGGCCAAGAGCTCTATGACCTCGTGGTCAAGACGCTGGCTGACGCCAAAGGCGAAAGCTAAACCTTTCGGGCCGCCCCGCACTGCCCTGTGCTGACGGGGCGGCCCTTTTTCTTTTTTCGGGACCATTACTATGGCCGGCTCCAATGCTGTGCTGGAAGATTCCAGCCTCCTTTCGCGGCTTGACCGCATGTTGCTCCCCGTCGAGCGCTTTATAGCGCTGATCTCCGGGTTGGCGGTTTTCTCCTTGATGTTTCTGGCGGCTTATTCTGTGACGGGCCGCAAGTTCTTTGCCTCCCCGATGATGGGCTATGTCGATTATATCGAGGCCGCGATGCCGATCATCGCCATCATGGGCGTCTCTTACGTGCAGCGCGACGGCTCGCACATCCGCATGGACATGCTGGTGGGCGCGCTGAAAGGCCGGTTCCTGTGGTTCTTCGAGCTGGTCTCCGTGTTGCTAATCCTGCTCTTGATCCTTGCCCTCATCTGGGGCGGCTGGGCGCATTTTGAGCGCTCCTTTGACATGACGAAACCGCTCTGGAGCAGGGACAGCTCGATTGATGTGGGCATTCCGATTTGGCCCAGCAAGCTGGTCGTGCCCTTGGCCTTTGGTGTGCTCTGCGCGCGCTTGCTGTTGCAGGTCTGGGGCTACGGGCGCGCCTTCATTCTTGGGCTGGAAAACCCCGTCGCCGTGCCGATGACCCTGAGCGTGGCCGAGCAGGCGCGGCTGGAGGCCGAGGCCTTGGAAGGGGCAGACTGATGGAACCGATCACCATTGGCCTATGGGTCTCCGGCGGCATGCTGGTCTTTGTCATCCTTGGCATGCGCGTGGCCTTTGCCGCAGGTCTGGCCGGGTTCGTGGGGTTGGTCTGGCTGCGCTGGAACGGCTTCGACTATGATCCGGAGCGGTTCTGGAAGGCCGTGGAGATCAGCGTCAAGATCGCCGGGCTGACGCCGCATTCCAAAGTGTCTGCGCATGTGCTGAGCCTGATCCCGGTCTTCATCATGATCGGCTATCTGGCCTATCACGCCAAGCTGACCACCGCCTTGTTCGAGGCCTGCAAACGCTGGTTTGCCTGGGTGCCGGGCGGGCTGGCGGTCTCCACCGTCTTTGCCACGGCGGGCTTTGCCGCCGTCTCAGGGGCCTCCGTGGCGACGGCGGCGGTGTTCGCGCGCATCGCCATCCCGGAAATGCTGAAAGTGGGCTATAACAAGCAATTTGCAGCAGGGGTGGTCGCGGCGGGAGGGACGCTTGCGTCTTTGATCCCACCTTCGGCCATTCTGGTCATCTACGCCATCATCGTGGAGCAGGACGTAGGCAAGCTGCTGTTGGCAGGCTTCATCCCCGGCGCGTTTTCGGCGATTGTCTACGCGGGCCTGATCATCGGCATCGCCGTGATCTTCAAGAATGTCGGCCCGCCCGTGACGGGCTTCACATGGAAAGAGCGCTTTGAGTCCCTGCCCCCGGCCCTGCCGATTGTGGCGGTCGTCGTGATCATCATTTTCTTTGTCTACAACCCGTTCGGCGACGCTTGGGGCACGCCCACGGAGGGCGGCGCGGTTGGGGCCTTCATCGTTTTCCTGATGGCGCTCTATCGCGGCATGCGCTGGGCCAAGTTGAAAGAGGCTTTGCTGGAGACCGCCAAGCTGACCGTGATGATCTTCTCGATCATCTGGGGCGTGTTGATCTATGTGCGGTTCCTGGGCTTTGCGGAATTGCCGGATGCGTTTTCGACATGGATCACCTCGCTGGAGATGTCGCCGATGCTGATCCTGATCTGCATCCTGCTGGCCTACGCCGTGTTGGGCATGTTCATGGACGCGATCGGCATGCTGCTTTTGACGCTGCCGGTGGTCTACCCGGCAGTGATGGCGCTGAATGGCGGCGAAACGGTTGCCGCCGCTGACAGCGCGTTTGGAATGTCAGGGACAATGTGCGCGATCTGGTTCGGGATCTTGGTGGTGAAGATGGCGGAGTTCTGTTTGATCACGCCGCCCATCGGGCTGAATTGCTTTGTGGTCGCGGGCGTGCGCGATGACCTGACGGTGCAGGATGTGTTCAAGGGCGTGACACCGTTTTTCATCGCGGACGGGATCACCATTGCCCTGCTGGTGGCCTTTCCGGGGATCGTGCTATGGCTTCCGTCGCTCGTGTGACTGCTGCCGGCCAATTGAGTATTTTCAACCAAATGGAAACGAGACGCGCGCGCTGTCTGGGGCGGCGCGCGCGTTAACCTTAATGCGGGGTTAAGGCGTGATCTTGTAAAGCGCCCCACTGTCCACCGAGAGAAACCAGATCGCGCCATCCGGGCCTTCGATCACATCGCGAACCCGGCCTGTCTGGGGGCTTTGCAGCTTTTCGCGCTCAAACACGTTGGGGCCTTCAAGCCGGGAGATGTAATTGTCCCTCAGCGATCCCACGAAAATGTCGCCCTCCCATGCGGGCCAGAGCTTGCCGGAATAGATCATCATCCCCGAAGGCGCGATGGAGGGGTCCCAGTAATGCAGCGGCTGCTCCATGCCCTCTTTGCGGGTGCCCTCGCCGATCTTGTCACCGGAATAATGCGTGCCGTAGCTGATCACCGGCCAGCCGTAATTGCCCCCCGGTTTGACCCTGTTGACCTCGTCCCCGCCGCGCGCGCCGTGTTCCGCCACCCAGAGCACGCCATCTGCATCGAGGCTGGCCCCTTGCGGGTTGCGGTGGCCGTAGGAATAGATGGCGGGCTGTACGTTGGGGGTGTTCAGGAATGGGTTATCACTGGGGATGCCGCCAGAGCGGGTGAGGCGGATGACGGAGCCGTTGTGAGTGCTGCGGTCCTGCGCCGAGGGCCGGTCGCCGCGATCCCCGATGGTGATGAAGATCGTGCCGTCCATGGCCTCGACCACGCGGGAGCCGAAATGGCGTTCGGTTTGCTTATGCGGGGCCATCTGCCAAATCTTCTCAAACCCTTCGAACCGGGTGCCATCCTCGCTGAGACGGCCCTTGCCAAGTGCTGTTCCCGTCGAGCCATTCTGCGTTGAGACATAGCTGAAAAACACCTCGCGGGATTGCGTGAAGTCGCGCGGCACCATAACGTCGAGCAGGCCGCCCTGCCCCTCCGCAATGGCTTGCGGGCCGTCCATGACGGACACACGGCTGCCGTCAGCGCGCAGATGGATGACCGCGCCGTCCCGCTCCGTGATCAGCACGCCTCCATCGGGCAGATGCCCGATGGCCCAAGGCTGCTCAAACCCATCCGCCACCTGCGTCACCGTCAGCTTGCCTTGCATGGTCGTCATGGCGTGGGCTGTCAGCGGCAGGCAGGCGCAAAGCGCGGCGAGAGAAAGGCGGCGTAGCATAGGGCGGGCTCCTGTTGATATGTGCTGTCTTGGAGATAGCGTGCCGGACGGCGCGCGCAAACCCGGCTGATCAAGATGTGATGGAACGATCCAAGCGCGTGCCGTCACGTTCCTGCTTTTCAACGCCAAATCTTGTGTTTAGTCTCCCGCCATCAAAAGACTGGATAACTGGTCTAACTGGGAGAAAAACAAATGAAAAAATTATTGCTTGCGACGACCGCAACGGCGCTGATGGCCACTGGCGCATTCGCCGACGGCCACGCCAAAGACGTCAAGATCGGCATCATCCTGGGCTTCACCGGCCCGATTGAATCGATCACGCCGATGATGGCAGACGGCGCCGAAGTGGCAATGAAAGAGGTTTCCGACAGCGGGATGCTGCTGGACGGCGCCACAGTGACGCCAGTGCGCGCGGACAGCACCTGCACCGACGCCGCCGCTGCCACAGCTGCCGCCGAGCGTTTGGTCACCTCCGATGGCGTCAAGGGCATCATGGGCGCAGATTGCTCCGGCGTGACGGGTGCTATTCTGGCCAATGTCGCATTGGCAAACGGTATCGTCATGGTGTCGCCTTCGGCCACCTCGCCGGGCCTGTCGACCGCAGAAGACAATGGCCTGTTCTTCCGCACAGCCCCCTCTGATGCCCGCCAAGGCGTGGTGATGACCGAGGTGCTGATGGATCAAGGTATCAAATCCGTGGCCCTGACCTACACCAACAATGACTACGGCAAAGGTCTGGCCGATGCGTTCCAAGCCGCGTTTGAAGGCGCTGGCGGCGAAGTGACCATCTCTGCGTCGCATGAAGACGGCAAGGCCGACTATTCGGCAGAAGTGGGCGCATTGGCCTCTGCTGGCGGCGATCGTCTGGTGGTTGCAGGCTATGTAGACCAAGGCGGCTCCGGCATCGTGCGCGCAGCACTCGACACTGGCGCATTTGACACATTCCACTTCCCCGACGGCATGATCTCCGCCAAGCTGGTTGAGAATTTCGGCTCGGAAATCGACGGCTCGTCGGGTCAGCATCCCGGCACAGACAGCCCCGGCGCGGCACGCTACACAGAACTGGTGGCGGGCGCGTTTGATGCAACCTCCCCCTTCTCGCCGGAAAGCTATGACGCGGCTGCGTTGATCATGCTGGCGATGCAGGCGGCTGGCTCCATGGAGCCCGGCGACTACAAGGACAAGATCATGGATGTGGCCAACGCGCCCGGCACCGAGATCTTCCCCGGCGAGCTGGGCAAAGCGCTTGAGCTGATCAAAGCGGGCGAAGATATCGACTATGTCGGCGCCTCCGCCGTGGAGCTGATCGGGCCCGGTGAATCTGCTGGGAACTACCGCGAAGTCACCTATGAAGGCGGCGAAGAGAAAACGGCGCAGTACCGTTAATCGCATCTGAAACGAAGCGAGAGCAGCCCGAGGGATCCTCCTTCGGGCTGCTTTTTCAAAGGGGCAATCCGACATGATTGAAGTGCATGATCTGCACAAGCATTTCGGCGGCTTTCATGCCGTGGACGGGGCGACATTGCGCATTGAGACCGGATCGATCACCGGGCTGATCGGGCCAAATGGCGCGGGCAAGACCACGCTGTTTAACGCGATTGCCGGTGTGCTGCCGCCCACCTCGGGCCGTGTGACGATGGACGGCGAGGACATCACGGGTCTGCCGCCTCATACCTTGTTTTCAAAAGGCCTGCTGCGCACGTTCCAGATTGCCCATGAGTTCACCTCCATGACCGTGCGCGAGAACCTGATGATGGTGCCGGGCGGGCAAAGCGGCGAGCGGCTTTGGAACACGTGGTTCGGGCGCAAGCGGATTGCCGAGGAAGAGCGCGCACTGGCCGCCAAGGCCGACGAGGTGCTGGAGTTTCTGACGATTGACCACCTGACCCATGAGCGCGCAGGCAACCTGTCGGGCGGCCAAAAGAAGCTGCTGGAGCTGGGCCGCACCATGATGGTGGACGCCAAGATTGTGTTTCTTGACGAGGTCGGCGCAGGCGTGAACCGGACCCTGCTCAACACGATTGGTGACGCGATCATCCGGCTCAACACCGAGCGCGGCTATACGTTCTGCGTGATCGAGCATGACATGGATTTCATCGGCAGGCTCTGTGACCCGGTCATCTGCATGGCCGAGGGTCGCGTGCTGGCCGAAGGCACGCTGGCAGAGATCAAGGCGAATGAGCAGGTGATCGAGGCCTATCTGGGCACGGGGCTGAAGAACAAGGCGAAGGCAGAGGCATGAGCGATCCAGTATTGATTGGCGACGCCATGTCGGGCGGCTACGGGCAAGGGCCCGACATCCTGCATGAGTGCACGATTGCCGTGGATGAGGGCGAGATCGCCGTCATTGTGGGCCCCAATGGCGCGGGCAAATCCACCGCGATGAAAGCCGTGTTTGGGATGCTGAATGTGCGTCAGGGCGCGGTGCGGCTGTTTGGCGAGGATATCACAGCGCTCACCCCGCAGGCGCGGGTGGCCAAGGGGATGGCCTTCGTGCCGCAGACCTCGAACATTTTCACCACGATGAGTGTTGAAGAGAACCTCGAGATGGGCGCCTTCCTGCGCCGCGACGACATCAAAACCACCATTGAACAAGTCTTCGACCTGTTCCCGATCCTGCGCGACAAGCGCGCGCAGGCCGCAGGAGAGCTGTCAGGCGGGCAGCGCCAGCAAGTGGCTGTGGGCCGCGCGTTGATGACCCAGCCCAGAGTGCTGATGCTCGATGAGCCCACGGCGGGTGTCTCGCCCATCGTGATGGACGAGCTGTTTGACCGCATCATCGAAGTGGCGCGAACCGGGATTTCCATTCTGATGGTGGAGCAAAACGCCCGGCAAGCGCTTGAAATAGCTGATAAAGGCTATGTTCTGGTGCAAGGCCGAAATCGCTTCACCGACACCGGTGCCGCGCTGATGAAGGACCCCGAGGTCCGCAAATCATTTTTGGGAGGATAATATGAGAGTTTGGGACGCCTGCGGCGGGAGTATTTTGAAAGCAGTGATGGCATTGGCGGTGTGTTCTGCCCCGGCCATTGCGGAAACCTGCACCTTCACGCAGGAATGTTTCGAGGCAGAGGGCTGCTCGGAGACCACGTTCAGCATGGAGATCGAGGGCAACCAGATGATCACCGACGCGGAAACCATCCCGGTCAGCACCGGCGGGTCGGAGACGATACGCATCTCGGTCGGCTATTCGGCCTCGGCTTTTCACGTGTTGACCCGTGAGACCGGCGGCGCCGCGCGGTATTCGACGCATCTTTTTGAGGGGCCGTTGATGGTGAATTACCTCGGGACCTGCGGCTGATGGATTCCCTCAACGCCATTGTCGCATTGGCCAATTTCGTGCTGGTGCCCGGCATTGCGTACGGCGCGCAGCTGGCATTGGGCGCTTTGGGGGTGACGCTGATTTACGGGATCCTGCGGTTTTCCAACTTTGCGCATGGCGACACGATGGCCTTTGGCACGATGTTCGTCATTCTGATCACATGGGGCTTTCAATCCGTGGGCATCAGCGCGGGGCCGCTGCCGACCGCCCTGCTGGCCCTGCCCTTCGGGATCATCCTGACCGGGCTGGTGCTGCTTGGCACCGACCGCGTCGTCTACCGCTTTTACCGACGCACGCGGGTCAAGCCCGTGGTCTTCGTGATGGTGTCTCTGGGCGTGATGTTCATCATGAACGGGCTGACGCGGTTCATCATCGGGCCCGGCGATCAGCGCTTTGCGGATGGGGAGCGTTTCCTGATCTCAGCCCGCGACTTCAAGGAGATGACCGGGCTCAAAGAAGGGCTTGCGATCAAGACGACCCAAGGCATCACCGTCATCACCGCAATCGTCGTGGTGGCCATCCTGTTCTGGTTTCTCAATCGCACGCGGACGGGAAAATCCATGCGGGCGTTTTCAGATAATGAGGATTTGGCGCTGCTCTCGGGCATCAACCCGGAGCGGGTGGTGATGTATACATGGCTGATCGTCGCCGCACTTGCGACCATTGCGGGCACGCTGTATGGGCTGGATAAATCCTTCAAACCCTTCACCTATTTTCAGCTGCTCCTGCCGATCTTTGCGGCGGCGATTGTGGGCGGGCTGGGCTCTCCGCTCGGCGCGATTGCGGGCGGCTTCCTGATTGCCTTTGCCGAAGTGACGGTCACCTACGCGTGGAAGAAGGTGGCGACTTACGTGTTGCCAGAGGCGCTGGCCCCTGACGGGTTGGCACAATTGCTAAGCACGGATTACAAATTTGCGGTGTCCTTTGCGATCCTGATCATCGTGCTTTTGTTCAAACCCACGGGGCTGTTTAAAGGAAAATCGGTATGAAAATGCGCGATTTCGGACTGTTTGCGCTGGTCGCATTGCTGATCATCGGAACCGGGTTTTTGCAATCCTGGAACTCGGCTTTGCTGATTTTAAACATGGGGCTGATCTCCGCCATCATGGCTTTGGGTGTCAACATCCAATGGGGCTATGCGGGCCTGTTCAATGTCGGTGTCATGGGCTTTGTCGCTTTGGGCGGGCTGGCCTCCGTGCTGGTCTCCATGCCGATGACGGAGAACGCATGGGCCTCCGGCGGCATCCAGATTGTGCTGGGCCTGATATTGGGCGCTGCGACAGTTGTGGCCGCCGTTCTGGTCTACGGTCGGATGGCTGCGGGCCGACCCCGGAACCTGATCATGCTGGCCATCCTGATCGCCGGTTTCTTCATTTTCCGCTCTGTGTTTGACGCGGGCGTCGAGGGGGTTGAGGCCATCAACCCGGCTGCAACGGGCTATCTGGGCGGGCTGAACCTGCCGATCCTGCTGTCCTGGCCCTTGGGTGGTGTGCTGGCGGCGGGTGCTGCTTGGGTCATTGGCAAGACGGCACTGGGCCTGCGCTCCGACTATCTGGCGATTGCAACTTTGGGCATTGCCGAGATCGTCATCGCGGTGATGAAAAACGAGGATTGGCTCGCGCGGGGCGTCAAGAACGTGGTGGGCCTGCCCCGCCCTGCCGTGGTGCCCTACGAGATCGACCTTCAGAACTCCACAAGTTTTGTGGAGGCCGCGCAGGGCTTGGGGATGGGCGCGACCACGGCCTCTACCTTATATGTCAAAGGCATATACGCGCTGCTTTTCACCGTCGTGCTGCTGATCCTGCTTTGGCTGGCGCAAACCGCGTGGAACTCCCCTTGGGGCCGGATGTTGCGGGCCATTCGTGACAATGAGGTCGCGGCCGAAGCCATGGGCAAGGACGTCACCCGCCGCCATTTGCAGGTGTTTATCTTGGGCTCTGCGGTCTGCGGCATGGCCGGCGCGATGATGACCACGCTCGACAGCCAGCTGACCCCGTCGAGTTACCAGCCTTTGCGTTATACGTTCCTGATCTGGGTGATGGTGATCGTTGGCGGCTCTGGCAACAATTTCGGCGCCGTTCTGGGCGGGTTTCTGATCTGGTTCCTCTGGGTTCAGGTCGAGCCGATGGGGCTGGCGCTGATGAACCTGATCACGGCGGGTATGGCTGACGGGTATTGGTTGAAAGACCACCTGCTCGACAGTGCGGCGCATATGCGGCTCCTAACCATGGGGCTCGTGCTCCTCTTGGTGCTGCGGTTCAGTCCGAAGGGGCTGATCCCTGAGCGCTAGCGTTTGCCTATGCCCTAAGCTTCATCCCTTTCGGATCGAAGGGGGGCTCTGCCAATACGACACCGCGATGCGGGCGGCCAAGGATCATCACGTCGACCTCGGCCCCCGGCTGCACGCCTTTCAGAAAGCACAGCGCCAGCGACTTATCGACGCTGTAGCCATAGGTGCCGGAGGTCACGCGGCCCGCGGGGGTGCCGTCGGGCAAAAAGATCGGCTCCCCGCCTTTGGCGTCAGCATTGCCCGGCTCCAGTACCTCGACGATCTGCAATGTCTCGCGCGGGGCGTTGTCCTTGAGGGCCATGTAGGCGGCTTTGTTCAGGAATTCCTTGTCGAGCTTGATCAGCCGATCAAGCCCCACCTCCTGCGGCCAGTATTCGGGGGAATATTCGCGGCTCCATGAGCCGTAGCCCTTTTCAACCCGCAATGACATCAACGCGCGCGAGCCAACCGGCCCGGCCCCCACGGCTTTGCCTGCCTCCAGCAAGGCCTCATAAAGCCTGATCTGGTCTTCGGCTCGGCAATGCAGCTCCCAGCCAAGATCGCCGGTAAAAGAGACCCTGAGCGCCACCAGATCAACTCCCGCCAGGGTGATCTTCTGGCTGCGCATGAAGGGGAAATCGGGCGTTGCCAGCGACGCGTTTGTCAGCCGCTCCAGCAGTGCGCGGCTCTCTGGGCCCGCGACGTTGAAGCCGCACATGGCTTTCGTCTTGCTCTCGAACATCACGCTGTCGGGGCGCGGCACGGCGTTGAAAAACCGCAGATGGTAGCGCTCCGCCATGCCGGAACCGATGATGAGAAAATCTTCCTCCCCCAGCTTGGTGACGGTGAAATCTCCGGCAATCCCGCCGCGCACCCCGATGAGAGGCGTCAGGCAAGATCGGCCCGTTTCCTTGGGCATGGTGTTCGCGAAAATCGCGTTGAGCCAATCGGCGGCCCCTGCCCCGGTGACGCTGTATTTTGCAAAATTGGAGATGTCGATGATCCCCGCGTGGTCGCGCAGCATGTGGCACTCCGCGCCCACTGGCTCGAACCAGTTTTGTCGGGTGAAGCCGTTCGTGTCCTGCTGGCCGGGGGTGTCCGCGAACCAGAGCGGATGCTCCCAGCCGTAATTCAGCCCGAACACCGCGCCCATCTTGGCCTGCATGTCGTAGATCGGCCGCGTACGCGCCGGACGGCCCGCGCTGCGTTCCTCATTGGGGAAATGGATGGAGAAGCGATTGGCATATTGATCGCCCACCCGCGCCTTGGTGAATTTGGCATCCGCCCATGCGCCAAACCGCGCCATATCCCACGGGAACATGTCGAGATGTGCTTCCCCGGTCACGATCCATTCCGCGCTGAGCGAGCCCAAGCCACCCGATTGCGAAAAACCCGGAATGATGCCGTTGCAGCAGAAATAGCCCTTCAGCTCGGGCACCGGCCCGAACAGCGCGTTGCTGTCAGGCGACCAGATCATCGGGCCGTTGATCACCCGCTTGATGCCCGCTGATCCGATCACCGGCACCCGGTCGATGGCGCGCATCATGTTGGGCTCGATCCGCTCCAGATCATCGGCAAAGAGCTCATGGCCAAAGCCCTGCGGAGTGCCGTCTTCCGCCCAGAATTTCAGGTCTTTTTCATAGGCCCCGACCAGCAACCCCTGCCCCTCTTGGCGCAGGTAATATTCGCCATCCCGGTCCGCCACGGAGGGCAAGCGACGGTCCATCGCCGCGACCTCCGCAATGGTTTCAGTCACGAAATACTGGTGCTCCGTCGGCTGCAAGGGCAGCGTGATCCCGGCCAAGGCGGCCACCTCGCGCCCCCAGAGACCTGCCGCATTGACCACGACGGGGGTGACAATATCGCCCTTCGGCGTCTTGACCACCCATGTGCCATCGGCTTGCTGATCTGTCGCGGTGACCGGCGTGAAGCGGTAAATTTCCGCCCCGTTTTGCCGCGCGCCGGTGGCATAGGCGTTGGTAACGCCGCTCGGGTCCACATTGCCGCCCGAGGGCTCGAACATGATGCAGCGGATACCGTCATAATCAACCAGCGGGTGCAGCCGTTCGGCCTCTGCACGGTCTACCTCGTGAAAGTTCAGCCCGTAATATTTGGCCTTGGCCGCTTGCAGACGCAACTGATGCTCACGCGCCTCGGTTTGGGCCAGATAGAGCGAGCCCGGCTGGAACACGCCGCAGCTTTGACCCGTCTCGGCTTCCAGCGCATTGTAGAGATCCATAGTGTAATTCTGGATGCGGGTGATGTTGTTATTGTCGTGCAGCCCGTGAATATTGGCTGCCGCATGCCAAGTGGAGCCAGAGGTCAGCTCGTCGCGTTCCAGCAACACCACATCGCTCCAGCCCAGCTTGGTGAGGTGATAGAGGATCGAGCAGCCAATGACGCCGCCTCCGATGACAACGGCTTGTGCATGGGTTTTCATGGCGTGCGGTCCTTGCCTTGTTTGCTCAAGACTGACGCGCGCGGCCACGTGTTTCTTGCCCAGCGGACGACAAAACTTGCCTCACTGCGACATTTCGCAACGCGCTATTCCAGTTCTTCGAGGATCGTCAGATCCCGCTCTGAGGCGTCTCGCGCGTGGCTCAGCGCCTCTTGATAGGCGGGCGAATAGTAGCAGTCGTGCGCCGCCTGAAGGCTGGGGAAACGGGCCACGACATTGCGCGCGCGGTCATTTCCCTCAAGCTGTTCATACGTCCCATTGCGCGCCAGAAACACGCCGCCATGGGCGGCAATCGCCCCGGTCGCGAGCTTTGCATATTTCGCGTAGCTGTCAGGGTCGGTGACCTTCACATGGGCAATCCAAAGAGCCGTTGGCATGGGGGGGTTATCCTTCTATGACCGCTTGCGCCGCAGCGATTGCGGCCTCCGCATTCGTTGCATCCGCGCCGCCGCCCTGCGCCATGTCGGGACGGCCACCGCCGCCCTTGCCGCCCAGTTCGGCCACTGCCGCGCGGACCAGATCCACCGCTGACAGAGTTTCCGTCAGGTCAGCCGTGACGCCTGCGGCCACGGCGGCCTTGCCGCCTGTGTCGGCAATCAACAGCACCGCGCCAGAGCCAATGCGCGCTTTATGCTCATCAATCATCGCGGGCAGGTCCTTACCGCTGACACCGCTCAAAGCCTGCGCCACGAAGGTGACCCCGCCGACATCTTTGTCTGAGACCTCAACCGCACCGCCGCCCATCGCCACGTCGCGGCGCAGTTGCGCTACTTCGTTTTGCAAAGCTCGGCGTTCTTCCTGCAAGGCTTTCACGCGCTCCGGCACGTCTTCGGGGCGCGCTTTCAAACCGGCGGCCACGTCCGCCAAACGCGTATCCTGCATCCGCAAATGGGCAAGAGCGGCTTCGCCCGTCAGCGCCTCGATCCGGCGCACCCCGGAGGAGGACGCGCTGTCGCCAAGCGCCACAAACGCACCGATATCACCCGTGCGCGCGACATGTGTCCCGCCGCAAAGTTCCAGCGAATAGGTCTGGCCATCGGCGCCCTTGCCCGTCTCCGCATGGCCCATGGAGACAACACGCACCTCGTCGCCGTATTTCTCTCCAAAGAGCGCTTGTGCCCCCAGTTCCCGCGCCGCATCCGGCGTCATGATCCGGGTCTCCACGGCGCTGTTCTGGCGAATATAGGCGTTCACATCCTGCTCAATGCGGGTGAGTTCCTGCGGGCTAAGCGCCTTGCCGTGGCTGAAATCAAACCGCAATCTGTCCGGCGCGTTCAGCGAGCCCCGCTGCGCGACATGCTCGCCCAAAGCCACGCGCAAGGCCTCATGCAACAAATGCGTGGCGGAGTGGTTGGCGCGGATCATGCTGCGTCGGGCGTGGTCCACGACCATTTCGACCCCGTCGCCTTTGCTAAATGTGCCTGACTCAATTGTGGCAAAATGGATGAACACATCGGCGGTTTTGCGGGTCTCTGTCACGCGCGCGGTCGCGTCGCCAAGCCTCAGCACGCCCGTGTCGCCCACCTGACCGCCGCTTTCGGCATAGAACGGCGTCTGGTTGGTTGCGATCTGCACGGCTTCGCCAGCGTTGGCCTTCTCGACCTGAACGCCGTCCTTGATGATCGCCACGATCTGACCCTCGGCCAGCTCCGTGTCATAGCCCAGAAAATCTGTCGCCCCATGCGCGTCAGCCACGTCGAACCAAACCGTTGCATCCGCCGCCTCGCCGGAGCCGGACCAGGACGCGCGCGCCTTGGCTTTTTGCTCTTCCATCGCCGCATCAAACCCGGCGACATCCACGCTGCGGCCCTTCTCGCGCAACGCGTCCTGCGTCAGGTCCAGGGGGAACCCAAACGTGTCATAGAGTTTGAACGCTGACGTCCCCGACAGCTCCGCTCCTTCCGGCATCCCGTCCAGCTCGTCATCCAGCAGCTTGAGGCCACGGTCGAGGGTTTCGCGGAAGCGGGTCTCCTCGGCGCGCAAGGTCTCTTCGATCATCGGTTGAGCCTGACGCAATTCAGGATAGGCCGCGCCCATCTGCGTGACCAGTTCTGGCACCAGCCGGTACATCAGCGGGTCCTGCACCCCCAGCAAATGCGCATGCCGCATGGCGCGGCGCATGATCCGGCGGAGTACATAGCCCCGCCCGTCTTTTGACGGCAACACCCCATCCGCGATCAAAAACGACGTGGAACGCAAATGATCCGCAATTACCCGGTGATGCACATTCTCATCGCCGTAAGGGTCAACGCCTGACGCATTGGCAGAGGCCTCGATCAAGGCTTTGAACAGGTCGGTGTCGTAATTGTCGTGGCTGCCCTGCATCAGCGCCGCGATGCGTTCCAGCCCCATGCCGGTGTCGATCGACTGCATGTCCAGCGCCCGCATGGGGCCATCTTCGAACTGCTCGTTCTGCATGAAGACGATGTTCCAGATCTCGATGAACCTGTCGCCATCTTCCTCCGGCGAGCCCGGAGGCCCCCCCCAGATGTGATCGCCATGATCATAGAAAATCTCAGTACAGGGCCCACAAGGACCCGTCGGCCCCATTTGCCAGAAATTATCCGAGGTCGCGATGCGGATAATCCGCTCTTCCGGAACACCGAGCTTTTTCCAAATGTCGAACGCCTCGTCATCCGTGTGGTAAACCGTCACCGACAAACGGTCCTTGTCGATCCCGAATTCCTTGGTGATCAGGTTCCACGCGAAGGGGATCGCCTCCTCCTTGAAATAATCGCCGAAGCTGAAATTGCCGAGCATTTCAAAAAACGTGTGGTGCCGCGCCGTGTAGCCGACATTGTCCAGATCATTATGCTTGCCCCCGGCCCGCACGCATTTTTGCGCCGTGGTAGCGCGGGAATAGTCGCGTGTTTCCAGCCCGGTGAACAGGTTTTTGAACTGCACCATGCCTGAATTGACAAACATCAGCGTCGGGTCGTTGCGTGGCACAAGCGGGCTGGACGGCTGGACCGCATGTCCGTGCTTTTCAAAATAGGACAGGAAGGTGGACCGGATGTCGTTCAGGCTGGTCATGGGGGACGTCCATTGCGCTTAAATTATGGTTGCCGACGGGTTTATCGCCGCATCTGGCGATAGTCCACAGCACCCGAACGTCCGGGCCCGGCGCGACACAAAAAAAGGACGGCCCCGGGAGACCGCCCTTTTCCGAGTATTATAGCTCTGCAAGATGCAGAACCGGAGCTTTCAAGAGTGCCCGTCTCCGACCGATTACGCGGCTACTTACTATTCCTCAGGTGGCGTCTCTTCATCTTCCACCAATGCCAGATCGGCGTCTTTTTCGGGCATGTCGAATTCCAAACCATGGGCTGCCCGAATCTTGTCTTCAATCTCCAAGGCAAACTGCGAGTTCTCTTTCAGGAAGCTCTTGGCGTTCTCACGCCCTTGCCCGATCCGCTCGTCGCCATAGCTGAACCACGCGCCGGATTTGTCAACCACGCCAGCCTTGACCCCAAGATCAAGCAGCTCACCCATTTTCGAGATGCCCTCACCATACATGATGTCAAATTCGACCTGTTTGAACGGCGGTGCCACCTTGTTCTTAACCACCTTAACGCGGGTCGCATTGCCGACCACCTCGTCGCGGTCCTTGATCGCACCGATCCGGCGAATATCCAGCCGTACGGAGGAATAGAATTTCAGCGCATTGCCGCCCGTTGTCGTCTCAGGAGAGCCAAACATCACCCCAATTTTCATCCGGATTTGGTTGATAAAAATGACCATACAGTTCGAGCGTGAGATCGAACCCGTCAGCTTGCGCATCGCTTGGCTCATCAGCCGCGCATGAACCCCAACGGAGCTGTCGCCCATATCGCCTTCCAGCTCGGATTTCGGCGTCAGGGCCGCGACCGAGTCCACGACGATCATATTGACCGCGCCGGAGCGCACCAGCGTGTCGACAATCTCGAGCGCCTGCTCGCCTGTATCAGGCTGGCTGATCAACAGCTCGTCCAGATCCACGCCAAGCTTCTTGGCATATTGCGGATCAAGCGCGTGCTCCGCATCCACAAAGGCGCAAACCCCACCTTTCTTTTGCTCTTCCGCGACGCAATGCAGCGTCAGCGTGGTTTTACCAGAGCTTTCCGGGCCGTAGATCTCGACGATCCGACCTTTCGGCAGCCCGCCTATGCCAAGTGCGATATCAAGGCCGAGAGATCCGGTCGAGGTGGCCTCGATCTCCTGTATCGCGTTCTCATCACCAAGCTTCATGATCGAGCCTTTGCCAAACTGGCGCTCGATCTGTGCAAGCGCCGAATCCAGCGCTTTTTGCTTGTTGCTGTCTGATTTGCTGCTCATGTTCAAAAGTTCTGCTGTAGCCATTGTTCCAACCCTTATTTCATGTCCCCATTCCGGGAACAATCACCGCGTTTGTTCTATTCTTGTTCTCGTTATGGGACCAAAAGCAGAACAGTTCAATATCTTTCTGAAAAATCTTTGGGGCCTCTTGGTTAAAGATTGGTTGATACGGAACTGAGAACCGGGTTTTCATTGGAAAAGACCGAAAAGAATATGGCCGGGCAGTCTGATGATGATTTTTTACAAAGAGCGGCTGGCCTATCTTGCGGTGCCCAAAACCGGGACGACCTCGATTGAGCATGCGCTTCAGCACCGGGCCTCGATGATTCTGCGGGACCCTCCAGGGCTGAAGCACACGAATGCCCGCCGGTACGAGCGCAGGTTTCGCGCCCTGTTCGAACCGGGCGATCTGAGCCCAGTGGAAACGGTCGCAGTGTTTCGCGAGCCGATCAGCTGGTTGTCGAGCTGGTATCGGTATCGGCAGCGCGACATCTTGAAGGGCCATCCAAACAGCACATTCGGGTTGAGCTTTGACCAATTCGTCGAGGCCTATCTGGGCGAGACCAGACCGCCCTACGCAGACCTCGGCTCCCAAGGGCGGTTCGTGACGGATGACAACGGTGAATTGCTCGTCCAGCACCTGTTTCAGTTCGAGGACTTGCCCATATTCGTGCGCTTTCTGGAAAACCGGCTGGGTGAACCAGTTCAGCTCGAAAAGCGGAACATTTCTGCTGCAACGCCCGTAAATTTATCTGATGAGCTGGAACAGGAATTGCGCCGCGCCTATCCATTGGATTTCCAAATTCACGCGGCCTTGTCGGAGGGGCCTCTTTCAATCGGGTAAGCCTGAAAACAGGTCAGGCAGCCAGCCCGATCAATTGCGACCGCACCGTCGAGGTCAGTTGGTCCAATGAAAACGGTTTGGGCAGGAAGATCGAGTTCGGGATATGCGACTCGTTCTCGCTGAAATTCTCTTCCGAGTAGCCGGAGACGAACACGACCTTCAGGTCGGGGCGTGTCTTGCGGGCCTCTTTTACCCAGCTGGGCCCATCAAGGCCCGGCATGACCACGTCCGAGACCACCAAATCCACATGGGTCTTGGTGTCTTTCAGAACCTCCAACGCCTCCTCGCCCGACTCGGCTTCCAGCACTTTGAAGCCGCGCAGTTGCAGCGCGCGGCTGGCAAAGGCCCGCACAGGGGCTTCGTCTTCTACCAACAAGACAATGCCATCCACGGGGCCCACATCTACAACCGGAGCTGCGGCCACGGCCTTATCGTCACTGAGCGAGGGGCGGTCATAGGTCGGGAAGAAAATCGTGAATTCTGATCCTTTGCCTCGGATCGAATCCACAAAGATGAACCCACCCGACTGCTTGACGATGCCGTAGGCCGTGGACAGGCCAAGCCCGGTCCCCTCCCCAGTGCGTTTGGTGGTGAAGAACGGCTCGAAAATCTTGGAGAGTTTTTCTGACGGGATGCCCATCCCATTGTCACGCACTTTGACGACCACATAGTCCCCACGCGGCACAATCGCCCGGTCGCGCTTGAGGTCGCGTTGCAGCTTGGCGTTTCGCGTCTCGATAGAAATTTCGCCCCCATTTCCATCCATCGCATCGCGCGCATTGACCACCAGGTTCATGATCACCTGCTCAAGCTGCCGCCGATCCGCGCGCACCGATTGCAATTGCGGGTCATGCGTCAGGTTCAGCGAGATCTGCGCGCCCACGAGCCGGTTCAGCAGATGGGTCAGGTCGGACAGCGTGTCGCGCATATCAAGCACTTCAAGCTGGAGGTTCTGCTTGCGTGAGAAGGCCAGCAACTGGCTGACAAGGGAGGCTGCACGATTTGCGTTTTGATTGATCTGCTCCAGATCGCCGTAATCCATATCGCCCGGATCATGGCGCAACATCAGCAGGTCGCAATGCCCGGAAATAGCTGTCAGCAAGTTATTGAAATCATGTGCGACGCCGCCCGCCAATTGGCCAATGGCCTGCATTTTCTGGCTTTGCACAAACTGCGCCTCAAGGGTCTTAAGCTCTGTGGCATCGGTGACCATCGCGATCAAGGACACTTCGCCATCTTGCAGCACCCGGCCCAAGGACATCTGCAAATACCGCTCTTCTTCGCCTTCGCGGGCGCGCATCACCTCGGGCTGATGCAGGGCTTTCCCCTCCGCCGCGTCGCCAAGCCAATCGAGGATTGGCCGCCCCAACCCGCCGATCAGATCGGGCAGAAGCATATTTTGTGTGCTGCTGACATTGAGCAGGTCCCGTGCCAGCTTGTTTGCGTCTTCAATCTTGCCATCAGGGCGCATCCGCAGCAGGGCGACGGGGAAATCCTCTAGCATCAGAAAATTGCCAATCGTACGCGGGTCGTCGGCATTCTCATCAACAGGGTTCAGGAAATATTCGGTGCGCCCGCCCGCACCCTCCACCATGATCACTTGAACGGTCTTCTCGCCGTCCTGTGTCAGGATGCTATGTTTTTCGCCGGACTGCGTGGGCGCCGTCTTGAACAAGCGGTCCACCGATTTGGCGCGTGACCCCGCGAGATGGCGCATGGCCTCATTCATGAAAAGGATCGTACCCGACGCGCTGGCCGTGAGCATAGGTAGGCTGACTTTATCGGCCCCTCGGCCTGGATGAAGACGATCTGCATTCTCTTCGAGGGCCCAAAGATACCGGTCCTCTGTCAGCTTATGGACACTGACAATGAAGCGCGAATTGCGGGTGACGATATCCTCGCGCGCAGCGTTGAGCCTGAGCGCCTTTGCTTGCAGGCGAAAAATCACGGCACTTGGATTGGGCAATTGCTTGCTGATCACCTGCTCTAAAACATCGCCGCCGGCGTCGCCGAAGGTTTTGCGCGCGGCCGCGTTGCGCGTCAGCACCTCGCCGGTGGCGGCGGTGATAAAAACGGAGCGGTCGTCGTGGAAAATCAGGTCGTTCAGCTCAGATCTGGGCCCTGCCGCCCCTCCCTTACCGCGCCTAAAAGACGCGCCCAGAGCACCGAGGGCGCAAAGCAAACCCAAGGCGGCGAAAGACAGCGACATCCACGTTTCAGGGACCAGCACAGCAATGAGAAGCACGCAAACCGCGCACCATATCAGGGACTTGCCGAGCAAATGCGAGGGTCCCGATACGTCAGACGGCACATTTTCTGGCCCCGCAACCTCTGCCAATCTGAGCACTCCAAACAACTTCAATTCAATAGACTATCCAGCGAAACCGTTAATCTTCTCTTAATGTTTAAAATCTGAACTATTTTAAGAGCTTAGGAGCCCGTGCCGCGCTTTGTCAAATGCGCGACGAAAAACCCGTCACCGTCCTCAGAAGGCAGCAATCGCTCGTGATGGACCAGCTCAAACTCTGAATGACGCGCCAGAAACGACTGAACTTGCTCCATATTTTCTGCATCGAGCACAGAGCAGGTCGCGTAAGCCAGACAGCCCCCCTTCGACACCAGATCGGCGGCTTGATCAAGAATACCAGCCTGCAGCGCGAGAAGATCGTTAAGATCGGCGGGGGTCAAAGACCACTTGGCCTCAGGCGCGCGGCGCCATGTTCCGGTGCCGGAACAGGGCGCGTCGACCAGAACCAGATCGAATGGCCCCGCGGCATCACATGCGGATGTGGTGAGTGTTTTTACCGTTAATTTAGCCCGCTGCGCCCGCTCGGACAGGTCCGCCAAACGCGCTTGGTTGGCGTCATGGGCGAAAAGCGCGGCGGTGCTGCGGGCCCCATAGGCCAGCACCTTGCCGCCGCCCCCGGCACAATAATCCAGCATCTTCTCAGCCTCTGGCAGCCCCGCACAGACAGCTTGCGACGCGGCGTCCTGAAGCTCGATCACGCCATCCATATAAAGCGGGTTTTGCGCGACGCGGCGGGGGTTTTCCGTGACGCGCAGCGCTGTGGCGACGCTCTTATGCGGCTCCGTCGCGATGCCGTCTTCGGCCAACAGACGCGCCGCCTCCGCGCGAGACATACGGGACAGGTTAACGCGCAAAAACACCGGCGCGCGGTCGCGCAGCCTGTGGGCGACGTCCAGTGCGGCGGCCCCAAGCGACGCCTCGAAATCCGGGATCAGCCAAGCGGGCAGATCATACTCCGCCTCGGCGTCGCGCGCACGCTCCGGCCCAAACAGGGCCTGCGTCTCGGCCTCGCTCAACGGCGCAGGCGCGTGTCCTTCGCCGCTGAACAGCGCCTCAACCTGCGCACGGGAGGCGTCAATCGCGGCGAAACCAGCTACCAGCCCCCGGCCCGAGCGCGCATCTGAGGCATGAAACAGGCTGGCCCGTCGCCGGACGCAGCCAAACACGATGTCACGCAGCGCCGCGCGGTCCTTAGAACCCGCAAAGCGTGAGCGACGCGCCCAATTGGTCAGGGCTTTCTCAAGCGGGGTGCCCGTCAAATATAGATCGAGCACCTCTATCGCCGCAGAGAGCCGCGCCGCAGGGGTCATCAGCCAAACCTCATCAACCGACCCGGTAATTCGGCGCTTCACGCGTGATCTGGACGTCATGCACGTGGCTTTCTTTCAGCCCCGCCCCGGTGATGCGGACGAAATTGGCGCTGCTGTGCATGTCCTTGATCGTGGCGGCCCCGGTATAGCCCATCGCGGCGCGCAGACCGCCCACCAGCTGATGCACCACGACGCCCGCAGAGCCCTTATAAGGCACCTGCCCCTCGATGCCTTCCGGCACCAGCTTGTCGGAGGCCGCATCTTTCTGGAAATACCGATCCGCAGAGCCTTGCGCCATGGCCCCCAAAGAGCCCATGCCCCGGTAGCTTTTGAAGCTCCGGCCTTGGTACAAGATGACCTCGCCGGGGGACTCGTCCGTACCCGCGATCATCGAGCCAACCATGGCGCAGGACGCGCCCGCCGCAATCGCCTTCGCGAAATCGCCCGAAAACTTGATGCCACCATCGGCAATCACCGGCGTACCGGTCTCGCGCGCGCCCTCGGCGCAATCCATGATCGCGGTGAGCTGCGGCACGCCGACGCCTGCCACCATGCGCGTCGTACAAATCGAGCCCGGCCCGATCCCCACTTTGATCGCGTCAGCACCTGCGCCTATCAGAGCACGCGTGGCCTCCGAAGTGGCCACGTTGCCCGCGATGACCTGCACCTCGTTGGACAGCTTTTTGGCGCGCTCCACCGCCACGGCGACCCCTTCGGAATGCCCATGCGCGGTATCAATGACGATCAGATCCACGCCCGCATCCACCAAAGCCTCAGACCGCTCATAGCCCGCATCCCCGACGGTGGTCGCAGCAGCCACGCGGAGGCGGCCCAGCTGGTCCTTGCAGGCCTGCGGGTTCAGCACAGCCTGCTCAAGGTCCTTGAGGGTCAAGAGCCCGGTCAGCTTGCCGCCTTTGACGACAAGCAATTTCTCGATCCGGCGGGCCTGCATCAGGGATTTGGCCTCAGCCAAATCAGCGGGCTCTTCGAGCATGGCAAGATTGTCCGACGACATCATCGCCTTTACGGGCGTTTTGTCGTCCGAGGCAAAGCGCATGTCGCGGTTGGTCACGATGCCCACCACATGCCCGTCCGGGCCCACGACGGGGAAGCCCGAAACTTTGTAGCGCTCCTGCAAATCCTTGGCGTCGGCCAGCGTCTGGTCGGGGGTCAGCGTCACCGGGTTGTAGACGATGCCGGACTCAAACCGTTTGACTCGGCGCACCTGCTGTTGCTGCTCTTCGATATCAAGGTTGCGGTGGATCACCCCGATGCCGCCCGCCTGCGCCATGGCAATCGCCATGCGGGCCTCCGTGACCGTGTCCATGGCGGAGGACAAAAGCGGGATATTCATCGCCACCGATTTGGTCACGAAGGTGCGGGTGTCAGCCGTGCTGGGCAGCACGCTGGACGCGCCGGGAACCAGCAAAACATCGTCAAATGTGAGGGCCTCGCGAATCTGCATGAGGGTCTCCTTGCAGCAGGTCTCGTTTGGCAGTTTGCTATTTCACGAAATCTGCGGATGCGAAAGGGTGGATTTTGTGCTTTAGCACGATTGCACCACGAGCGGAGGGACCAAGATGAGCGGGCATGGCTATGAAACGGGGCGGCTGAACCTGCCTTTCGTCGGGATCGCAACCTTTGGCAAACGGCCCTACATCGAGGACTGGTCCAGGATCGACGCCGATGTGGCCGTGCTGGGCGCGCCTTTTGACGGCGGCACGCAATACCGCCCCGGCGCGCGATTTGGGCCACGTGCGGTGCGCGAGGCCTCCACCCTATTCAGCTTTGGCCATGCGGGGGCCTATGACCATGAGGATGACGCGACCTACCTGCCGGCCTCCGTGCGGATCGTTGATATGGGCGACGCCGATATCATCCACACCGACACGGACGGCTCGCATAAGGGCATCGAGGCGGGCGTCAGGGCCGCGCTGAAGGCCGGAGCCCTCCCCGTCACAATCGGCGGCGATCATTCGGTCAATATCCCTTGCATCAACGCCTTTGACGACCACGGCGACATCCACATCCTGCAAATCGATGCGCATCTGGATTTCGTGGATGAGCGCCACGGCGTCCGCAATGGCCACGGCAACCCGATGCGCCGCGCAGCGGAGAAACCCTATGTCGCCGGGCTGACCCAGCTGGGCATCCGCAATGTCAGCTCCACCGCCAAGGAGGGCTACGCGGATGCGCGCGCCATGGGGTCCGACATTCTGTCTGTGCGCCAATGCCGCGAGATCGGGCCGGAGGGTCTGGCCCAGCGTATCCCCGAAAAATCGCACGTTTATATCACCATCGACATTGACGCCTTCTGCCCCTCTATCGCGCCCGGCACCGGCACGCCCAGCCATGGCGGCTTTCTCTATTACGATGTGCTGGAGCTGCTCCAGCAGGTCGCCAAGCGCCACGAGATCGTGGGCATTGATCTGGTGGAGGTGGCACCAGATTACGATCCAACAGGCAGCACCGGCATTCTGGCGGCTCAGGTGCTGCTCAACCTGCTGGGCTTCATCTTTCACGAAAAGGGCTTTGCATGAGCGTCCATATTCTGGTCGACGCCGACGCCTGCCCGGTGAAGGAAGAAATCTTCAAAACCGCCTACCGCGTCAACACCCCCGTCACCTTGGTGGCCAACGCCTATTTGCGCCTGCCAGACCACCCTTTGCTGAGCATGAAAGTGGTCTCCGACGGGTTCGACGCCGCCGATGACTGGATCGCGGAGAACGCGACACCGAGCGGCCTTGTTGTGACAGCAGATATCTTGCTGGCCGGGCGCTGCATCGAGGCAGGTGCCACGGTGCTCGCCCCCAATGGCAAGCCGTTCAACAGCTCAAATATCGGCGGCGCGATCGCCACCCGCGCAATCATGGCGGACCTGCGTGCCGGATTGGAGCAAACTGGGGGACCCGCGCCGTTCTCGGGCAAGGACCGCTCGCAATTCCTCAATGCGCTGGATCGAGAGCTTCAACGTCTCAGACGCAGCACCTAGTCTTTGCGCTCGCCATCCTCGGGGCGCAATCCATAAGGGGCCGCAATATCCCACACATGATCCGGCACCATATGCTTCATCCGGCGCGGCTCTTGGCGGCGCAGATGCAAAATGGTTTCCGCCGCCTTCATCTCGAGCCGCGCCCGCGCAAATTCCAGCCCTCGAGGCCCAAAACGCGGCTGTATCCAACTCACAATGGGCCGCAGCCAATCGGGCATGCGTCTGAGCGGTAAGCCCCCGGCGGCCAGCTTGGTGTTCTCGACAAAACCCTTCACAGCCCCCGCCCGCTTGCCCGCAGTTCCGGGCTCGGACAGGCGCACATCATCACCCAAAAGCTCCAACAGCTCCTCGCCACGCGCGTTGCGCACGAGCAGCCACTGCGCACCCTGCCCGCCCATATAGCCCACGGTGATATCGGCCAACACATTGGTGTAATCCACGCAGGTCCGGCAGGTCAGCGGAAAGAAATCCGGCGGCAATTTGGAAATCGGCAATTGCAAGAACGGGATCAACTGCTCGGAGCCATCCGCAAAGCGCAGCTCGACATGGTAATCGGCACGAAATTCCAGATAGGTGACGGTCTCGGGCGCGTCCGACAACAGCGCCAGAAAGTCGTGAAACGCCTCCGTCGTGGTGTTGTCCGAACAGGGCGTGCCGATCACATAAAGCCGCTCCAAACCAAGCTCCGCCTCCAACGCGCGCAGCGCGTAGACCTGACAGGGAATGCCAATCACAGCAATCCGCCTGTGTCCGGCGGCCACCGCGGGCTCCAGCAAGGCCAAAAGCGGCGCGTAGCCCATCCGCATACCGCGCGCCTCGGCCATGCCCTCAGCCGTGGTGACCAGCATGGGGCGTGGCCGCCAGCTGTCATCCGGGTCTGGCCCCATGCACAAGACCGCATCCACCTTGTCCGCCTGCAACAGACGCGCGCCAATGGAGGTGGTAATCCCCGTCCACTGCGCCCCCTCGGCAGGCACCTTCATCTCTGCCCGCAGCATGCGTTTGAACGGCCCGAAATGCAGCTCATCCGGCCGCGCGGCATCCCGCGCCCGGCCATGCACCTGCGCCTCAAGCCGAGGGTAATCCGGCGCGATAAACTGGCATGCCCGTCCGCAGCGCTTGGGATCCTCCATGCGTGACACCCCGCAATCGGTGCACAGGTCCCGGTGCGGCGCATCTGACATGAGTGTCACCCACGAAACCCTTGCGCTACAACGAATTTTTCAGAACTGTCCTGCCTGCTGGCCCCCGGCTTGAAATTCGCGACCGTGGTGAATTTCTGCTTCAGCACTTTCTGCAAATCCCCCTCCGCGCCACCGGCCAAAACCTTGGCCACGAAGACCCCGCCTTCCTCCAAAACGTCGAAGGAGAAATACGCCGCCGCCTCGCACAGGGCCATGATCCGCAAATGGTCCGTCTGCTTATGCCCGGAGGAGGCCGCCGCCATGTCGCTCATCACCACATCGGCCTTGCCGCCGAGCCACGTTTTGACCTGCTCATCAGCGCCCTCATCCAGAAAATCGAGTACATGGATCTCGCAGCCCGCAATCGGCTCCACCTCCTGCAGGTCAATGCCCAGCACGGTACCGACCTTCTTGCCCGCACGCTCCCCCAACGCGTTCACGCGGGTGGAGGCCACCTGACACCATCCCCCCGGCGCACAGCCCAGATCAACGACCCGCGCACCCGGCACAAGGAAGCGGTATTTGTCGTCTGTTTCCAGTATCTTATACGCTGCTCTTCCACGCATCCCCTCGGCCCGTGCGCGTTTGACATAAGGGTCATTGAGCTGGCGTTGCAACCACAGGGTCGAGGACAGCTTGCGCCCCCGTGCGGTCTTCACCTTCACCGTCAGATCGCGCTGCCCGCGCCCCGATGTGTTGCGCCCCTTGGTGCCTTTCGGGCCGGTCGGTGATCTGGCCATGGTCTCGCCCCATCATTGCTTCAAAAATACTCGCCGCGCAGCGTCCCTACCTCTCCACAATCGCGAAGGCCAGCCTTGAAAAGCGCCTAGTAAGGCCCTTCCTCCAGAACCCCGTCGGAGGACATTTGCGCATAGAGCAGCCCCTCGCGCAGCCCGCGATCCGCCACGGACAGCCGGTCCGTGGGCCAGATCCGCAGCAAAGCCTGCAAAATCGCGGCCCCCGACATGATAAGCGCATGCCGGTCGCGGCCAATGCGCGGGTCATCGCGGCGTCCCTCGGGGCCCAGATGCAGATAGCCTTGGATCACATGATCAATCTGATCGGAGGTCATCCGTAGCCCGTCCACCTTGTTGCGGTCATAGCGCCGCAGTCCCAGATGCGACGCGGCCACGGTCGTGACGGTCCCCGAAGTGCCCACGATCTGAAACCCTTCGCGCACCTGATCTGTGTCTTGATAGGGCGTGAACTCGGCCAGGTTCTCTTCAAAGAACCAACTCATCAGCGCAAATTGCGCCGCGTCGTCATCCACATCGCTGAACTGGTCGCGCAGCGTGGCCACGCCCAGTGGCACCGAGATCCAATCCACGACCTTGGCTGCCGGAAAACCGCTCTCCTCAGGGTCAAACCCGGTATGCAGCCGCATGATCGCGCGCGGACGGTCAACGCGCGGCACGCGGGAGAGGTCAATCCACACCAGCTCTGTCGAGCCGCCGCCGATATCGACCACCAGCAATTGCTCAGTCTTCACGGAGACCAGCGGCGCGCAGGAGATCACGGCCAAACGGGCCTCCTCCTCCGGCATGATAATTTCGAGGTTCAGCCCGGTCTCGCGGGTCACCAGTTTGATGAACTCGTCGGAATTGCTCGCCCGGCGGCAGGCCTCCGTGGCCACAAGGCGCATCCGCTTGACCGAATGGTGACGCAGCTTTTTCTGGCAAATCTTCAGCGCCCCGACCGTGCGTGCCATCGACGCCCGCGATAATTGCCCCGACGCCTCCAGCCCCGCGCCCAGCTGCACGGATTTGGAAAAGCTGTCCACGACGTGAAACTGGCTGCCCTTGGGCTGCGCAATGAGCATGCGACATGAGTTCGTCCCTAGGTCCAGCGCCGCATAAAGGTCGGCCGGATCAGGTTTGTCGGCAGAACGCGCCGCACGGCCGGGGGCCGCAACAGGTCTCACAGGACTGCCCGCATGTTTTGGCGGCTGCTTCGCCATACCAGTCGGGCCTCTCAATCTTTGGTTGGCCCCAGCCTAGGCGCAGGCTGGCCGCCGCGCAAGCATTGTGAACTGCCTCCACCTCGCATGCGCCCAAATGCGGCTCATAAACGTCGTGAAAACTTCTGGGTCGCGCCTGTCTTTTCGCGCCTTTCACGCCGCGCTAAGAGGGGACAGTCGCTCATAGAACGAAACCTGTCGAAATCCGGCGTCATGCGGCCGCAATTCCGGCTAGGCTCAGCCAACGACCACTACAACTCAGGGACGCCCCGAATGCCCGATGTTACCATAGTTTACTGGCGCGATATCCCAGCGCAGGTCATTGTCGGCAAAGGCCGTCGCGGCTCCAAAGCCCCGCTGGCAGAGCGGTTCGAGCAGGCGATTGACCGCTGCGCCATGAAAGTGGGGGCCAAAGATGACGACGCCTATATGGCCTCTTGGCGCAAAGCCGCCCCCTACAGTGTCGATGGCGACCCGGATGAGGTCGCAAAAGCCGAAGCGGCCCGGCTGGAACAGGAATACGACGCAGAGAAGATCAAAGCGCTGATCGCCAATGACGGCCATGACAGCTGACACGCATGAAGGATAAGCTGATGGGATTGCTGAATTTCAAGAAAAGTGCCGCAAGCGCGCCAGAGCTGAACCCTGAGATCGAGGCCTTCTTGCAGGGCTACTCCATCGAGGTGATGCCCCGCACCGCCGAAAAGGTCGAAGACTTCCGCGCGTTGCTGCCCCAAGGCACCCGCGTCTACATCGCCCATATCGAAGGCACCCCCATCGAGGACATGGTCGCCACGGCCGCGCGTCTGGCCAAGGACGGCTTCCACGTTATGCCGCATTTCCCCGCGCGGATCATCAAGGACGAGGCCGTGCTGGCCGACTGGATCGCGCGCTACCAAGGCGAGGCGGATGTCAAACAGGCGCTGCTTCTGGCGGGGGGCGTGGACAAGCCGCATGGCGGGTTTGACAGCTCCATGCAGCTTTTGGAGACCGGGCTCTTTGACAAGGCCGGTTTCACCCGGCTGCATGTCGCCGGCCACCCCGAGGGCAACCGCGATATTGACCCCGATGGCTCGACGAAGAACGTCTCAGAAGCGCTTGTCTGGAAACAGAAATTCTCTGAACGGACGGATGCAAAAATGGCGCTGGCGACGCAATTCGCCTTTGAGGCCAAGCCGATCATCGCCTGGGCCGACAGTATCAAGGCGGCGGGCATTGACCTGCCCATTCATATCGGCATTGCCGGGCCCGCCAAGCTGCAAACACTGATCAAGTTCGCCATTGCCTGCGGCGTCGGCCCCTCCCTGAAAGTGCTGCAAAAGCGCGCCATGGATGTGACCAAGCTGCTGCTGCCCTATGAGCCCACTGAGGTGCTAGCCGAGCTGGCCGCCCACAAGGCTACGCATCCTGAATTCAACATCGAAAGCGTCCATTTCTTCCCCTTGGGCGGCATCAAAACCAATGCCAATTGGGCCATCGAGAATGGCGGCTCTGCCGCGGTTCCAGCACAGACATAAGAAAGATCAACAATGACCCGCACGGTACTGGAATCTAAAACAAAAACGGTCATCATCGGCTTTGACGAACCCTTCTGCGTCATCGGCGAGCGGATCAACCCGACGGGGCGCAAAATCCTCAACGAGGAGCTGGAGCGCGGCGACTATTCCCGTGTGGAGGCCGACGCGATCGCGCAAACCGCCGCCGGGGCCAATGTGCTGGATATCAACTCCGGCGCGGTTTTCTCCAACAAGATGGCCGAAGACCCGCGCTACGCCGACAACAACTTTGTCGAGCCCACCTTGATGAAAGAGCTGGTGGAGCGGGTGCAGAAAGTCTCCGACATCCCGCTGTGCATCGACAGCTCAGTGCCCGGCGCGCTGGAAAACGGCCTCGCCGCCGCTGAAGGCCGCCCCTTGCTGAACTCCGTCACGGGGGAGGAAGAGCGGCTAGAACTGGTGCTGCCGCTGGTCAAGAAATACAACGTGCCGGTCGTGGCCATTTCCAATGACGACACCGGCATTTCCGAGGATCCGGACGTGCGTTTCGCCGTCGCCAAGAAGATCGTTGAGCGCGCAGCGGATCACGGCATTCCCGCGCATGACATCGTGGTTGACCCGCTGGTCATGCCCATCGGCGCCATGGGCACAGCCGGATTGCAGGTCTTCACCCTTGTGCGCCGCCTGCGCGAGGAGCTGGGCGTCAACACCACCTGCGGCGCGTCCAACATCTCCTTCGGGCTGCCCAATCGGCACGGCATCAACAACGCCTTCCTGCCCATGGCCATGACTGCCGGGATGACCTCCGCCATCATGAATCCGGTCGCCCTGCCTGTTGGCCCCAAGAAGCTGGCCGAAAAGCGGGAGGCCCTACTGGCCGCAGGCTTCATCATCCCCGACGATATCGACATGGAGCTGTTCGCGCAGCTCACCGGGCTGGGCTCGACCAAGCCGCAACCCGGCAAGGAGATGGAGGCCATCCGCGCCGCCAACTTCCTGACCGACAATGACCCCTCAGGCGCGGCATGGATCACCTTCAACAAGCCGCGCAACGCGGATGGCACCGAAGCGGCCGCGCGTGGTGGGCGTGCAGGTCGGACTGGTGGGCGCAGACGTCGTGGATGAGCATCGCTGCGTAAATGACTGATACTAGGGATATCTCTTTGATCAAAGGAAGATCACATGGCCACTGATCCCCTCGTGATCTTCACCCCGTCTGGAAAGCGCGGCCATTTCCCCATTGGCACCCCTGTTCTGACCGCCGCACGCCAGCTTGGCGTCGATCTGGACTCGGTGTGCGGCGGGCGCGGGATTTGCTCGAAATGTCAGGTCCAGCCCTCGTTTGGCGATTTCCCGAAACATGGCGTCACCGTCGAGAAGGACGCGCTGTCTGAGTGGAATAGTGTCGAGCAGCGCTATGACGACAAGCGCGGCCTGCCCAAGGGTCGTCGTCTGGGCTGTCAGGCCACGGTGCAGGGCGACATTGTCATCGACGTGCCCGAGACCAGTCAGGTCCATAAGCAAGTGGTCCGCAAACGTGTCGAGGCACGCGATATCACGCTCGATCCGGCCATCCGGCTTTATTATGTCGAGGTGCAGGAGCCCGACATGCATGACCCGTCGGGCGACCTACAACGGCTGACACATGCTCTGCAAACCGAATGGGGCATCGAGGACGTCAAGGCGGATCTGTCTATTCTCACCCAATTGCAGCCTGCTCTGCGCAAAGGCGAGTGGAAAATCACCTGCGCCGTGCATCACAGCCGCGACGGCAACCTGCCCCATATCCTGCAAATCTGGCCGGGCTATTACGAGGGCTCCGTCTACGGGATGGCCGTGGATCTGGGCTCCACCACCATCGCGGGGCATCTGTGCGATCTGCGCACGGGGGAGGTTGTGGCCTCCTCCGGGCTGATGAACCCGCAAATTCGCTTTGGCGAGGACCTGATGAGCCGGGTCAGCTATTCGATGATGAACCCCGGCGGCGCGGAGGAAATGACCGCCGCCGTGCGCGAGGGCATGAATGCGCTCTTCACCCAGGTCGCCGCCGAGGCGGAAATCGACAAATCACTGATCTTTGACGCGGTCTTCGTGTGCAATCCGGTGATGCACCACCTGTTTCTGGGCATCGACCCGTACGAGCTGGGTCAGGCGCCTTTTGCGCTGGCCACCTCTGATGCCGTCTCCCTGCCCGCACAGGAGTTGGACTTGACCCTCGCCAGCACCGCTCAGGCCTATATTCTTCCCTGCATCGCGGGCCATGTCGGCGCGGATGCGGCGGCTGTGGCGCTGTCGGAGGAACCAAACAAGTCCGACACTTTGGTCCTTGTCGTGGACGTAGGCACCAATGCCGAAATCCTGCTCGGCAACACGGAGAAAGTGCTGGCCTGCTCCTCGCCCACCGGGCCTGCTTTTGAGGGCGCACAGATCTCCTCTGGGCAGCGCGCAGCCCCCGGCGCGATTGAACATGTGGAGATTGATCCCGTCACCAAAGAGCCCCGCTTTCAGGTCATCGGCTGCGAGCTGTGGTCCGACGAGGACGGCTTCAAAGACGCCATCCAAGCCACTGGTGTTACAGGCATTTGTGGCTCTGGCATCATCGAGCTGGTGGCGGAGATGCGACTGGCAGGCCTTGTCGATGGCCCCGGCCTGATCGGCTCCCCAGAGCAGACCGGGACGGAGCGGTGTTTTCTCGACGGGCGCACCCATTCCTATCTGGTCTGGCAGGATAGCGAGCGCCAAATCACCGTCACCAATCGCGACATTCGCGAGATCCAGATGGCCAAGGCCGCGCTCTATTCAGGCGCGCGCCTTCTCATGGATAAATTCGGCACGGACGTTGTGGACCGGGTGGTGCTGGCAGGCGCGTTTGGCGCGCATATCTCCCCCAAACACGCGATGCTGCTGGGCATGATCCCCGACTGCCCTTTGGACCGGGTCACATCGGCAGGCAACGCGGCGGGCACCGGCGCGCGCATCGCCCTTTTGAACAAAGAGGCCCGTACGGAGATCGAGCAGACCGTGCGTGACATCCACAAGATCGAAACCGCGATTGAGCCGCGCTTTCAGGAGCATTTCGTCAACGCCTCCGCCATCCCCAACTCCGCTGACCCTTTCCCGATCCTCAACACCGTGGTCACCCTGCCACAGGTCAATTTCAACACAGGCGGCGGGGATGGTAGCGGCGGCGGTCGCAGGCGGCGCAGACGCGGTTGAGCCCGCCGATAGACGCTTGACGCTGGCGCGCACCGCCCCTATTTCAGGCGTCACCGAGCGGGTATGGTGAAAAGGTATCACGCGAGCTTCCCAAGCTTAAGTTACGGGTTCAATTCCCGTTACCCGCTCCAAAATCAACGCAACTCATCCCCTGATTGCACTCATGCGCCATATCTCTTATGCGGCGGGCATGAAGTATCACACAGCGACTTATACAGACGACTTGCGCGCGATGGGCATCCCCCCGCCGTGGAGCTATGGCACCGCCGACCGGGTGCGTTTTGGCGAGATTGACGCGCTGCACCATGTCAATCACACCGCTTATCTGCGCTGGTTCGAGACCTTCCGCATCTCCTATTTGCGCGATTACGGCCTGTCGGATTACGGCCCCGCCAGCCCACGGATCGTGCTGAAATCAATCACAGCCGAGTTCATCAAGGAGATGGTCTTTGGTCAGGATTACATGGTCACCGGCCGCACCTCGAGCTTTCGCAACACATCTTGGGTGATGGACTATGCCGTCTGGACGGATCAGGGCCTGCAAGCCACGGGCAGCTCCGTGCTGGTGCAGCTAGACGCCGCGACCGGCGCGAAAAAGCCGCTGAGTGAGGAGGTCACCTCCACCTTCATCACCCGCGACGGCGCGAGCAAAGCCTAGCCGCGCAAATACCCCAACAGCATCCGTGTCGAGCCGTCCTTGGCCGCGTCGCTTTCCGTCCCCTCAAGGATCGGCGTCAGCGCATTGGCAAGTTCCTTGCCCAGCTCAACGCCCCATTGATCATAGGAGTTAATGCCAAGGATGACCCCTTCGACAAACACCCGGTGCTCATAAAGCGCGATGATCTGGCCCAAAACATATGGCGTCAGCTTGGGGTAGACGAGCGTGGTCGAAGGCCGGTTGCCGGGGAAGACCCGATGCCGCGCCTGCCGCTCCAGCTCCGCACCTTCAAGCCCTTTGGCAGCCATGATCGCGGTGGCCTCTTCAAGGGAGCGGCCCACCATCAACGCCTCTGACTGCGCAAGACAATTGGCGACAAGCAGCGCATGGTGATGCGCCAGATCGTCTTCGTGGCCCGCTTTGGCCACCATAAACTCGCAAGGGATCACCCGCGTGCCTTGGTGGATCAGCTGGTAGAACGCATGTTGCCCATTGGTGCCGGGCTCGCCCCAGACCACGGGGCCGGAATTGACCGGCAGATCGCTGCCATCCATCGCGACGGACTTGCCGTTGCTCTCCATTTCCAGCTGTTGCAGGTAAGCAGGCAGCCGGGACAAGCGGTTGTCATAGGGCAGCACAGCGCGGGTCGCATGGCCGCAGCCCTGATTGTGCCACAGCCCGACCAGCGCCAGAAGCACCGGCATGTTCTCGGACAGCGGCGCGTCCTGAAAATGCCGATCCATCGCCCAGCCACCGTCCAGAAACGCGTCAAACGCCTCCGGTCCAATGGCGATCATCAGCGACAGCCCGATAGGACCCCAAACCGAATAACGCCCGCCAACCCAATCCTCGAACCCGAAGACCCGCGCGCTGTCGATGCCGAAATCCGCCGTCTTTTCCTCGGCGGTGGAAACGGCGGCAAACTGCGCGCCGGGCTGATCCACGACCTTGTTCATCCACTCAAACGCGCTGCGCGCATTGGTCATGGTTTCAATCGTTGTGAAGGTCTTGGAGGCGACAATCACCAGCGTTGTCGCCGGGTCGAGGCCCTTCAACGTGTCCGCCAGATCCGCGCCATCGACATTGGAGACGAAATGCAGCCGCGGCCCGTCATGAAAGGGCGCAAGCGCCAGCGTGGCCATGGCCGGGCCAAGGTCAGAGCCGCCGATGCCGATATTGATCACATCCGTGATCTTGCCGCCCTGCCCCTTGAAACCGCCATCCCGCACCGAAGCCGCGAAAGAGGCCATCTCTGCCCGGATCCGCCGCACTTCACTCAGCTCTTTCTTGTCCACCCCCGCAGGGCCATCGCCCATATGGCGCAGCAGCGTGTGCAGCACGGCGCGGTCCTCGGTCTCGTTGATCCGCGCGCCGGAAAACATCGCGTCGCGCCTGCCTTCAACATCCGCCGACTTGGCCATGGAGAGCAGGAAGTCCTGCGTCTCGCCGGTGATCTGGGTCTTGGAGAAATCCAAGAGCATCTCGTCATAACTGACGGAAAAGGCCTGCGCCCGGCCCTCATCCTTGGCGAACAACTCCGCGATGACAGGCCGCGTGGCCGCGATGCGTTTCAATTCGTCCCAGATTGCTTTTTCCATCATGCCGCCCAATGCACTGTTGCGTTTGCCAGCACTGTTTTGACCGGGGCCTGATGCGCGTCAAGGGTCATCGCGCGATCCAACGCCGCGCGTTTATCGTCGCCGGTGATCAGAATATGGGTGTTCATCGCGCCGCTCAGCGCCTTTGCGGTCAGGGTCACGCGGGTCTCCTGCCCTTCGGGGTGAATGGCCATGACGGGGGCTTGCGTGCTGAGCGCCTCATCCAGTTCGGCCGCACCCGGAAACAGCGAGGCCGTGTGCATATCCGCCCCCATCCCCAGCAACAGGATGGAGATCGGCAGCTCCGGGGCCAGCGTCTTGGACAGCCCTTCCATTGCCGCCTCGGCTTCTTGGCCGGGGACAAAGAACGGCACGAACTGAGCGCGCGCGGCCCGGTCCGTCAGCAGCCGCGACTTGATCAACCGGGCGTTGGACCGCTCAGAGCTTTCATCCACCCAGCGCTCGTCACTGGGCATCACATGCACCCGTGCCCAATCAAGATCAGCTGCACAAAGCGCGTCAAAGACCGGGCCGGGCGTGGTGCCGCCGGGGACAGCAAAGCTGGCATGCTCATGCGTCATCAGGCATTCGTTCAGCTCGCCTGCCAGATGTTGCGCAAGGTCGATCATCAGCATGTCACGGTCGGCATATTCGACAAATTTCATTTGCGGATCTCCCTCCATCTACGCCCGTCGCGGTGCAGCAGCATCAACGCATCTTCCGGGCCAAAGCTGCCCGGCTCATAGCTTTGCGGCCTGTCGCCGCGTTCCGTCCAGCCCGCGATGATCGGATCGGTCCAGGCCCATGCGGCCTCCACCTCGTCACCGCGCATAAACAAAGTCTGGTTGCCGCGAATGACATCCATGATCAGGCGCTCATAGGCATCCGGCACGTCCTCCGCCTCGGGCCCAAGCGCGTCGGCAAAGGTCATATCCAGCGGCACATCAACCAGCCGCATACCGCCCGGCCCCGGCTCCTTGATGGTGACGCGCAAATCCATCCCCTCGTCAGGCTGCAAGCGGATGGTCAGCACATTGGCATGGCTGCCTGCATCTTCGCCAAAAATCGAATGGGGCGTCTCTTTGAAGGTGATAACGATCTCAGACATGCGCGCTTTCAGCCGCTTGCCGGTGCGCAGGTAAAACGGCGTGCCCTTCCAGCGCCAGTTGGAGATATCGACCTTCATCGCGATGAAACTCTCCGTCTTGGTGTCGGGGTTCTCGGAATGCTCGACATAGCCCTCCACATCGTCACCGGGCCCGTATTGGCCGCGCACGATATTCTCGACTGGCACCGCGTCCAAAGCCCGGATCACCTTCAGCTTTTCGTCGCGCACCGCATCAGGATCAAACCGCGATGGAGGCTCCATCGCCGTCAAACACAACAGCTGCATCAAATGGTTTTGCACCATATCCCGCATCGCGCCCGACTTGTCATAGTAAGCCCCGCGCCCGTCCACGCTGACCGTCTCCGCAACAGTGATCTGCACATGGTCGATATATTGCGCGTTCCACAGCGGCTCGAACAGAACATTGGCAAAGCGCACGGCCATCAGGTTCTGCACGGTTTCTTTGCCCAAATAATGGTCGATACGGTAAATCTGCCCTTCGTCAAAACTGCTCGCCAGCACCGCGTTCAGCGCTTTCGCGGTTTCCAGATCGCGGCCAAAGGGCTTTTCGACAACCAGCCGGGCCTCCGCGTTGGCAATCTTATGTTTGTGCAGCCGCGTGGCCAGATCGCCAAAGAGCGACGGGCCGACGGAGAAATAGAACGCCTGCACCACATCCTTGCGCACCAGCTTTGCCAATGCATCCCAGCCATCCGTGCCCTTGGCGTCAACGGTGACAAAATGCAGCCTGCTGATGAATTCCTTTATGGTCTTGGCGTCCCGGCGGTCCTTGGGGACGAATTCCTCGATCGCCGCGCCGACCATGTCGCGGAAATCATCATCGCTGAGATCGCCGCGTGCCGCCCCGATCACCCGCGCATCGTCGGGCATTTGCCCCGCGCAGAATCGGCGATAGAGCCCCGGCAAGATTTTGCGGCGCGCCAGGTCGCCCGTCCCCCCAAAGATCACCAAATCAAACGGCTCGACCGGAATAATGCGAGAAACCATAGCGACATCTGTCCTTCGTGGGGCGCGACATGCACGCAATGTTAGCGGTAACAGCCCGTGCTTAATTTCCCGCCTGCCGAATGTCTAGCATGAGTGTCATTGAGGGCAAACAATCACACTCCCGTTAGCTATCCCAGAGGGTCTTTTGTTTCTGTCACGCACACTTTACACCCGCTGTGACCTATCTCGGAGCGACCAGATGAAAGACCAAGTGAACCAGGCCGCCACTGCCAATCAGGGCAAGTTCCAGGACCCGCTGGTGACCTCAAGGGGCGAGCCCCGCGCCAGCGTCGCATTGAGCAACCCGCAAACGCTGTGGTTCAACACCGGGACGCTGTGCAACATCGAATGCACCAACTGCTATATCCTGTCCTCGCCCACCAATGACGCCTTGGTCTACCTGACGAGCGCGGAGGTCGCTGACTATCTCGACCAGCTTGAAACCCGCAAATGGGGTGTGCGCGAGATCGCCTTTACCGGTGGCGAGCCCTATATGAACCCCGAGATGAACGCCATGACCCGCGCAGCGTTGGAGCGTGGCTACGAGGTGCTGATCCTGACCAACGCCATGCGCCCGATGATGCGCAAATCCGTGCGCGCTGGCCTATCAGAGCTGATCACAGAGTTCGGCGGCAAGATCACCTTCCGGGTCTCGCTCGACCATTGGTCGGAGACATTGCACGACAAGGAACGCGGGTCCGGCGCATTCGACAAGACAATCGAAGGCATGATCTGGCTGCGCGACCAAGGAGCCAAGCTGGCCGTCGCCGGGCGCTCTATGTGGGATGAAACGCAAGAGGCCGCCCGCGCGGGTTTTGCCGATCTTTTTGCCCAGCATAACTTTAAGATCGACGCGCAAGATCCCGCTATGACAGTGATATTTCCGGAAATGGACACCAATGTCGAAGTGCCGGAAATCACAACGGCCTGTTGGGGCATCCTCGACAAATCCCCCGACGCTCTGATGTGCGCCTCCTCCCGGATGGTGGTCAAACGGCGCGGGGCGGACAAACCCGCCGTGCTGGCCTGCACGCTTCTGCCCTATGACGCGGAGTTCGAGCTGGGCCAGACCCTCGCGGAGGCCGAAGGCGCGGTGCAGCTCAATCACCCCCATTGCGCAAAATTCTGCGTCCTCGGCGGGGCCAGCTGTTCAGGCTAGCCCTGCGGCGCCATGAGGCACAGCATCTCGAACATCACAGAGGCCCCCAGCCACGCGGTGATCCCGCCATTGTCAAAGGGCGGTGACACTTCGACCAGATCCGCGCCGATAAAGTTCAGGCCTTGGGCTGCGCGGATCATATCCAGCGTTTGCGCACTGGTCGGCCCACCCACCTCCGGCGTGCCCGTTCCGGGCGCAAAAGCGGGGTCGATGAAATCAATGTCGAAGCTGAAATATGTGGGCGCGTCGCCGATGATCGCTTTGGCCCGCTCAACCGTGGCCACAAGCCCCGCTTCAAACGCCTCATGCATCGGGATGATCGTGATCCCATGCTTGGCCCCAAACTCGCGGTCATCCGCATCATACATGGTGCCACGCATCCCGATCATGACGGAGCGCTCGCAATCAATCAGCCCCTCCTCCACCGCCATCCGAAACGGGTTCCCATGGGTCAGAACCGGGCTACCAAAATAGGGCGGGAACAGATCCGTATGGCTGTCATAGAGCAGCAACGCAGGCTTGGTGCCGCTTTCAGCAATCGCGCGCAAGACAGGCAGCGTGCACAGGTGATCCCCCGCGACCCCAAAAGGCCGCGTGCCGCGGGCCAACATTTCGGACACGAATTTCGTCATCGCGGCCAGCGAGCTGTCCTGCTCCACCGGGTTGATCTGAACGTCGCCCAGATCGGCGCAGTTCATCGCCTCAAAAGGCCGTATATTGCTGACCGGGTGCTGGGCGCGGATCATGGTGGTCGCATCGCGCAAGGCCCGAGGCCCATGCCGCGCGCCGGGGCGGTTCGACGTGCCGCCATCCCAAGGCATGCCGTAAAAGCCCAGCTCCACCTCACTCAAACGCGGGTGATCAGATGTCAGGTAAGGCAGCCGCATAAAGGTCGGCACACCTGCGAAACGCGGCAAGACGGTGCCCGCAACCGGATGGAAAAAATCGCTCATTCCTGAAGTTCGGCGTCCCAGTAGAGGAAGTCAATCCACGCCTCATGCAAATGGTTCGGCGGGAATTTCCGCCCCATATTGCGCAGCTCTTCAGAGCCCGGCTTGCGCGGCGGTTTGCGCAACGACATGCCAGAGGTCTTCAGCAGTTTCGAGCCTTTGCGCAGGTTGCAGGTCGAGCAGGCCGCAACAACATTTTCCCAGCTGGTCACCCCGCCACGGGCGCGCGGCAACACGTGGTCAAAGGTCAGCTCCCCGCGCGAGCCGCAATATTGACAGCAAAACTCGTCGCGCAGGAACAAGTTGAACCGCGTAAACGCCACCTTGCGCTGCGGTTTGACATAGTCTTTCAGCACCACCACCGACGGGATACGAATTTCCGTCGTCGGCGACCGCACAACCTCTTCATATTCGGACAAGATCGTTACCCGGTCCAGAAACGCGGCCTTTACGGCCTCCTGCCACGTCCAGAGCGACAGAGGGTAATAAGAAAGCGGGCGGTAATCGGCATTCAGCACCAGGGCCGGATTGTGTTTCAACCCGCCGGGCTCGCGCACGAAATCGTGGCGAAAATCAGAATTTGGCTGGTCTTTCATGCGCGCAGTCTCTCCCGCCCTGTACGGCTGTGGCAGCCTCAGGGCAGGACCTCCTGCCCTCGCTTAAACCAAACTATATATCGTGGTTTGCATCTGACAACCCCCGCTATGTGGCCGCTTTGCCGCAGTCGCTAACGCTACCCCAGATCAATATTGAACTGCTTGCCGATAAAGCTCAGCGCCACACCCAGCCCGTCCGGCGCAATGCCATGGCCGGTGCCTTTCATGACATGGCCAAACACCTCAAACCCCGCCGCTTGCAGCGCGTCCCCCGCCTCGGGCATGGAGATCGGCGGCACCACCTCATCCTCGTCGCCGTGGATCAGCAGCACCGGAGGCTTGCTCAGCGCCTCATCGGTCAACAGCTCAGGACGCATCAAGCGACCAGAGATGCCGACAATCCCCGCCACCGGGTCTTCGCGGCGTGGCAGCACATGCAGCGCCATCATCGTACCTTGCGAAAAGCCCAGCACAACAACCTGCTCGGGCATCACGTCCTCATCGACCATGACGCTGTCGAGATAGGCATTCAGATCATCTGCGGCGGCCAGTATCCCGGTCTCGGCTTCTTCTTCCGATGATCCGTCAATCCACGGGATCGGGAACCACTGATAGCCCATCGGGTTGCCGATGCAGCGCTCCGGCGCGTTGGGCGCGTAAAAGACCGTGTCGGGCAAATGCTCCGCCAAAGGGTCCGCGAGACCCAACAGATCCGAGCCATCTGCCCCGTAGCCATGCAGAAAAATCACCACCGAGCTGACCTCGCCCGATTTCGAGGCCTTGCGGCCCCCTTCCAATGTCCGTGCCATGTTACGCCAGCCCTTCTCGTCCTTTGATCACCCGGTAATAGGCAAAGAGCGCGCGGGCCGCAACGGACCTCCACGGGCTCCAGTCTTGGGCAATAAGGCGCAGCTGTTTTTCGCTCGGGCGCCCCTCTAACCCCAGCATGTCCTGCGCCGCGATTTGCAGCGCCAGATCGCCAGGGGCGAAGACATCTGCATGGCCCAGCGAGAACATCGCATAGATCTCCGCCGTCCACGCCCCAATGCCCGGAACGGCGGTCAGGGTCTTGACCACCGCAGCGCTGTCCGCCTCGCGCAAGGCGGCGTAGTCGATCCGGGCGCGGGCCAGCTCTTGGGCGTAGCGGATTTTCTGGCGCGACAGGCCGCAGGCTCTGAGCTCCTCCTCAGAGGCACGCGCCACGGCGCCCTCCTCCAGAAACCCTGCCGCATCCAGCTTGGCGATGATCGCCGCAGCCGAGGCCGTGCTGACCTGCTGGCCCACGATCGCCCCCAAAAGCTGCCCGAACCCGTCCGGGCGCAGGCGCAAGGGCAAGGGCGTCATGTCGGGCAGGATCTGCGCAAAATAAGGGTGGGTCTCAGACAACCACAGGGCCCCTTCGGCCACGTCGGCCTCCCCCTTAATGATCCGCATGGCGCGCGACCCAATCCATGACGTCCTGAATATGCGCCACCCGTTCGGCATCTGGTTGCTGGGGCCGGGCCAGAAAGATCACAGGGATCCCCAACTGCCCTGCGGCCTCGATCTTGGAATAAGACGCCGCTCCGCCCGCGTTTTTCACGATCAACCAATCCACGTCCAGTTCTTCGAACAATGCCACCTCATCCTCAACAGAGAACGGAGGCCGCCCAATCCGAAATGCGCCATTTGGAAAGGGAAATGGTCCCTCCGGCGGCTCAATCTGGCGGCAAATCAGATGGCAATCGCTGAAACCCCCAAAGCTGTCCAGCGTCTGGCGGCCTGTCGCCAAAAACACGACCGAGCCGGTTGGCACCAAGGCACGCGCCTCCGCGACGCAGGCCACCTCATGCTGCTGCCGCTCCGGCAGAACCGGCCAAGGCGGGCGGAGGAGTTGAAGATATCTCACTCCCAGCTTGTCGCAAATCCGCGCACTGCGCCGTGACACACGCGCCGCAAAGGGATGCGTGGCGTCAATCACCAGCTCAGGTTGATGCGCCTCAAGCCAGGCCTCAAACCCCGCATCGCCACCAAACCCACCGCTGCGCACCTGCCCCGCCAAAGCCTTTGGAGACCGCGTGACCCCGGCCAGCGAACTGGTCACCTCATGCCCTGCATCACTCAACAGACGAGCCAGCTCCGCCGCCTCTCCGGTGCCAGCAAGCAGCAAAATCCGCATCAACCCGCGCGCCCCATGATTGTGCCCGCCCGGTCGATCACCACGGTATCGACAGCGATCTCGCCCCCCGAAAGCATCTCGCAGACCTGCTCACGCGCGGTTTCCGCCACCAAGCGCGCCAGCTCCGGCCCCGCGCGCTCCAACGCCTCCAACGCAGTGTTGGCGTCGCGCGTATCGGGCAAACCGGCGGCCACGGCCATATCCCCGAGGGCTGCAAAATCTACCTGCGAGCGCTTTGAGTGCAAATCCCGCGCGCCCTGAGCCAGCTTGGTCATCTTGCCAATCCCGCCGCCGATGGTAATCCGTGCCACCGGGTTTTTCTTCAGATATTTCATCAAGCCGCCGACGAAATCGCCCATATCCAGCATCGCGTGATCCGGCAGCCCGTACAGCTTTTGCACCACCGCTTCGCTTGTGGCCCCGGTGCACCCCGCCACATGCGCCGTCTGCGTGGCCCGCGCCACATCAATGCCCCGGTGGATCGACGCGATCCAGGCCGCACAGGAAAACGGGCGTACCACGCCGGTGGTGCCAAGGATCGACAAGCCGCCTTCAATACCCAACCTGGGGTTCCATGTCTTCAACGCCAAAGCCGCGCCGTCCCGCACGGAGATGGTGATCGTGACGTCCGCAAGCTGGCCATAATATGCGGCCATCTCGGCCACCACGTCCTGCATCAGCTGGCGCGGCACCGGGTTGATGGCGGGCTCACCCGTTGCAATCGGCAGGCCCGGCTTGGTCACACGGCCAACCCCCTCGCCCGCCTTGAACACGACACCACCCTTTGAGGCCTCCACCCGCGCCTCTATGATCGCGCCATGCGTCACGTCGGGGTCGTCGCCCGCGTCTTTTTCAATCGCCACCTGCGCCCAGCCCGCGCCGCTCGACGCGTCATGCAGCGCAAAAACCGGCTGCTCTCCTTTCGGCAAGGTGATCGACACCGTCGCGGGCACATCCCCGCCCCACAGCATCTGCAACGCCGCCTTGGTGGCAGCCGTGGCGCAGGCGCCGGTGGTCCAGCCTCGGCGCAGGCGTGTTGCGGGGTCGTTGGTCATGACGCGGGACTATAGAGGCAAATTTCGCGCCGCCAATGACCCATCTTGCGTCGTGGTTTCGCTTTTCAGCGCGGCACGGCGCGGGCATATTGGGGACATGACCGACTCGATCCCATTTCCGGCCCACAACTGGCCCATGCTTGAACCCGGCTGGGTCTGGCTGTGTGGCGCCGGACCCGGCGACCCCGGGCTCTTGACCCTGCACGCGCTCAACGCGCTGCGGCAGGCGGATGTGGTGATCTATGACGCGCTGGTGCAGGAGAGCATTCTGGATTGGGCCCCGCAGGCGCTGCACGAATATGCCGGCAAACGTGGCGGCAAACCTTCGGCCAAGCAACGTGACATCTCGCTCCGGCTCGTCGAGCTGGCCCGCCAAGGCAAACGTGTGCTGCGGTTGAAAGGTGGCGATCCGTTTGTCTTTGGCCGTGGCGGCGAGGAGGCGCAAAGCCTCGTGCAACATGGCGTGCCCATCCGCATCATCCCCGGCATCAGCGCAGGCATCGGTGGGTTGGCCTATGCGGGCATCCCTGTCACCCATCGCGACGTCAACCAATCGGTGACCTTTGTCACGGGGCACGATCAATCCGGCAATGCGACGGGCACGCTCGATTGGCCGGCCATTGCACGCGGCAGTCAGGTGATCGTCATCTATATGGGCATGAAACATATCGCGCGGATCGCCGCTGAGCTGATGGCTGCCGGGCGCAATGGCTCGGAGCCCGTCGCCGTGGTCACCACCGCCACCACGCCTGAGCAGCGCGTTTTGGAAACCACGCTTGCCACCTGCGTTGCCGACATTGCCGCCCATGGCTTTGAGCCGCCTGCCATTATCTGCGTCGGGCGTTCCGTGATGATGCGTCAGGTGCTTGATTGGCAAACCATGCTTGACGGCACGCCCCCACGGGCGCTGGACCCGCTGGGGCGCGGCAGACCTGCGGAAAGCGCATGACGAAGGCCCCGGCATGCCCGGCCTGATCATCGCGGCACCGTCTTCTGGCAGCGGCAAAACCACCGTGACACTGGGCCTCCTGCGCGCCTTGCGCGATCGCGGCATACAGGTGCGCGGCGCGAAATCCGGCCCCGACTATATCGACCCGAAATTTCACGAAGCCGCCTGTGGCCAGCCTTGCGTTAATCTAGATGCTTGGGCCATGTCGCCTGACCGCATCCGGGAGCTGGCCTCCGGCGATGATCTGCTAGTTATCGAGGGCGCAATGGGCCTGTTTGACGGAGCACCCCCTGACGGCAAAGGCGCGGTTGCGGACCTCGCGCGCCTGCTGCGCCTGCCGGTTGTTTTGGTCGTCGACGCCTCCCACATCGCGCAATCCGTAGCGCCCATCGTCGCGGGCTTTGCGGGGTTTGACCCGGAGGTCCGGGTCGCAGGGGTTATCCTGAATAAAATCGGCAGTCCGAGACATGCAAGAATGGTCCGCAAAGCATTGTCCTCGCTTGATATTCCCGTTTTGGGTGTTGTCACACGCGACCCAGAGCTCGCTACCCCCTCGCGGCATCTTGGCTTGGTGCAAGCAGGCGAGCATGACAATCTCGAAGGCTTTCTTGATGCCGCTGCGGCACAGATCAGCGAGGAGGTGGATATCGACGCGCTCTTGCGCCTCACCGCGCCGCTACCCAAGCCAGTCGGCCTGCGCCCCGTTCCGCCAAACCGGCGTCACATCGCCATTGCCCATGATCAAGCGTTTTCCTTTTGCTACCCGCATCTGATCCGGGAATGGGTGCAGGCCGGGGTCACGATGAGCCTGTTTTCACCGCTGGCCAATGACCGCATTCCAAGCGCCGACCTGATCTTCCTGCCCGGCGGATATCCGGAGCTGCACGCCGCCACCCTGGCAAAAGCAGACAATTTTATAGAAGGCTTGAGGAACGCCGCGCAGAGCACTGATATTTATGGAGAATGCGGTGGCTACATGGCCCTTGGAGAAAGCCTGACCGATGCGGATGGCACCCCCCATGAGATGGCCGGTCTGCTGCCGCTTCAAACCAGCTTTGCCAAACGCAAGCTGCATCTGGGTTACCGCGACCTGTCCGCCGCAACAGGTCCATTCCAAGGCCAATATAAGGGCCATGAGTTCCACTACGCCACCACGCTGAAAGCCGACGGCCCACCGCTTTTTGACGCCAAGGACGCGGAGGGCACGTCTCTGCCCCCGATGGGCTTGGTGCAAGGCCGCGTGTCCGGCTCATTTGCCCATATTATCGACCGCGTCTTGCCATGATCAGCCCCGAGGCGTAGGGCAGACCCCATGACAGATTTCGTCCCCACCCTCGACACGGATGACCGCCGCGCCAAACGTAATGTAATCGTGCTGGTTCTGGCCCAAGCGATCCTTGGCGCGCAAATGCCGATGATTTTCGTAACAGGCGGGCTGGCGGGCAACATGTTGTCGACGAACCCCTGTCTGGCGACGCTGCCGATCTCCATGATCGTGTTTGGCTCCATGACCACGGCTCCGTGGATCAGTCCGTATATGCAAAAAAACGGCCGCCGGGCGGGCTTTATCCTCGGCGCACTGGCCGGGGCCGCCGGGGCCGCTGTCGCCGCCTACGGGCTCTATATCGGCTCTTTCCTGACCCTGCTGGCCGGCAGCTACCTGACCGGCATCTACATGTCCGCACAGGGCTTCTACCGCTTCGCCGCGACCGATCTGGCGTCGGACAGCTTCAAACCCAAGGCCATCTCCTACGTCATGGCCGGGGGCTTGCTGTCTGCCATCGTCGGCCCTCAGCTGAACAAGGGCGTGATGGAGGCCTGGATGATCCCGTTTTTCGGCACCTACGCTGCCGTCGTCGTGCTGAATCTGGTGGGCCTGTTCTTGTTTTTCGCGCTTGATTTGCCCGGCAAGGTGGACACGGCCATCGCAGTGGGCACCAAGGCGGCGCGCAGCAAGATGGAGCTGTTAAAGGACCCGCGCATCATCGTCGCCATCATCTGCGCCATGGTCGCCTATTCGCTGATGAACTTGGTGATGACCTCGACGCCATTGGCCGTGGTCGGCTGCGGCTTTACCAATGACAACGCCAATGACATCGTCTCCGCCCATGTGCTGGCGATGTTCGCGCCGTCTTTCTTCACTGGCCACCTGATCGCACGCTTTGGCGTCGAAAAGATCATCGGCGCGGGCCTTGTTATATTGGCCTTTGCGGGCGGCGTGGCGCTGTCCGGGGTTGAGCTAACCAATTTCTACGGCGCGCTGATCTTGCTGGGCCTTGGCTGGAATTTCGGCTTCATCGGGGCAACCACATTGCTCGCCAGCTCCCACGCCCCGTCAGAGCGCGGCCGCATCCAGGGCCTGAACGACGCACTGGTCTTTGGCTGCGTCACCGTGGCCTCGCTGGCATCCGGCGGGCTGATGAACTGCTCCGGCGGCACGCCCGTTGAGGGTTGGAACGCCGTCAACTACGCTATGGGGCCATTCCTGGCCTTGGCCGGCGGCGCGCTGGTCTGGCTGATCGTGGAACGCCGCCGCGCGGCCTAGCGCCACCACCCAAAGAGGCTGAGCTTCAAGATCCGGTAGCGCCGCGAAAACTCGCTTTGCGTGAAACCGTGCTCGTAAATTCTTTGCGCGTTGTGACGCACGGAAATGAAAGTCGGGAACGCGTTCCAACCTGACATCAGCAAAGGCTCAAGCGATTTAGGCAGGCTCTTGCGCGCCCTGATGGCGTAATTCATGTTGAAAAACCCGTGCCTGGCCAATTTGTGAAACGCAGTGACATTGTCATCAAACAGTGGACTGCGCCCCATGGATTTGAGCCGCGCCGTGGCCCGCAGCATCGCCGCGATCCCGCAGCCATAGGCGAATTTGCGGATGATTTTTTCTTCCGCCTCAGGTGCAATAAGCCGTGCAGCGGTCCAGATCAGGTTGCCATAGGTCGCGTCGATATAGGCATCAAAGCTCTCGCGATTGGGAAACGCATCGGCGTATATATCCCATGCGCGGGCTTCGACGAGTTTGTCGAGCACCATGGCCCCTTCGGGGTCCAGTATCTCGGCCAGAGGCACCGTGACCGCATGGGAGCGGACCTGTTTGCCTTCGCGGATCTCGGACAAAGCGTCGCGCCACCATTGCAGGCGGATCTCGGCGATCATTGGCTCTTGCGTGACCCAAGGCGCGCGGGTCACCTCGACATTGAACGCGTAAAGCGGCCAGAGGACTTTCTGAACGTTTTCAGGGGCTAAGACGGTGACCTCATAGCGATCTGGATCACCCGCACGCACCAGTTCCTTGCAGGCCTCAAGGCTCATGCCTTGGCGCCCTCCTGAATGAGTTTCCAGTTGATCGCGTCCAAAAGCGCCTCGAAACTGGCGTCAACAATGTTGGGCGACACGCCCACGGTCGACCAGAGACGGCCCGCGCCGTCAGCGCTGTCGATGATCACACGGGTGACGGCCTCCGTCCCGCCTTGGGTAATTCTGACTTTGAAATCAACAAGATGCATGTCCTCAAGGATCGCCGAATACGGCCCCAAATCCTTGGCGAGCGCCTTGGACAGCGCATTCACCGGGCCGCGGTCAGAACCGTCAGCGTCCATGCTTTCACTGACAGAGAGCATCTTTTTGCCGCCGACTTTCACGACGACCATTGCCTCGGACAGGCTAACCATCTGGTTATACTTGTTTTTCCGGCGCTCCACGGTGACCTTGTAGCGCTTCACCTCGAAGAAATTGGGGATCAAGCCCAGCTCGTCCCGCGCCAAAAGCTCGAAAGAGGCCTGCGCCGTGTCGTAGCTATAGCCCTGCTCTTCGGCCTGTTTGATGCGCTCCAAAATGCGCGGCAGAGCTGTTTTGTCAGAGACCTCAACCCCCATTTCCGTCAACCTTTTCCGTAGGTTAGACTGCCCCGCCTGATTGGACATCGGCACGATCCGGGTGTTGCCGACCAATGCCGGATCGACATGTTCATAGGTGCTTGGGTCCTTCAAAATGGCCGAGGCATGCAGCCCGGATTTATGCGCGAAGGCCGAAGCACCGACATAGGCTGCGTGTTTGTTGGGGACGCGGTTCAGAATGTCGTCCAATTTGCGGCTAGCGAGGGTCAGAAGATGCAGGTTTTCTTCCGAAACTCCACATTCGAAACGCTCCCTATAGCGTTGTTTTAACAGTAAAGTTGGGATAATTGAGGTCAGGTTGGCATTGCCGCAGCGCTCGCCCAGACCGTTGAGCGTGCCTTGCACTTGCCGCGCCCCGGCATCAATGGCCGCAAGGCTGCCCGCGACGGCATTTTCGGTGTCATTATGCGTGTGGATCGCGACATGGCTTCCGGGTATGCCAGAGGCGATAACCTGTTGTACTATATCACTAATTTCGGACGGCAAGGTGCCACCATTGGTGTCGCACAGGGCAATCCAGCGGGTGCCGGCGTCGAAGGCGGCGTGGATGGCTTGCAAGGCGTAGTCGGGATTGGCCTTGTAGCCGTCGAAAAAATGCTCGGCGTCGAAGATGGCTTCGCGATTATTAGCGGCTATGTGTTTGAAAGATTGAGAAATATTTTCAATATTCTCTTCCAGCGAGATGCCCAGAGCGGTCTTGACGTGGAAATCATGTGTCTTGCCGACAAGGCAAACCGCAGCCGTGTTGGCGTTCATAACGACGGCGAGCACGTCATCGTTTTCAGCGGAGCGCCCTGCCCGTTTGGTCATCCCAAAGGCCGTCATTTTTGCTTTTGTAACAGGGGGTTGCGCGAAGAACTCCGTGTCGGTCGGGTTCGCGCCGGGCCAGCCTGCTTCGATATAATCAAGGCCAATCTGGTCCAAAATCTGGGCGATCTGTACCTTTTCAGAGGCGGAGAATTGCACGCCCTGGGTCTGGTTCCCGTCACGCAGCGTGGTGTCGAAGAGGGAGAGGCGCTCTTTGGTCATAACGCGGCCTTTTGGGACATTTTGGGACAAAACATTTTGGGCGTTTCCCCAAAATGGGACAAAACTTTGGGGGTGGTTTTGGTAGGGGTTTGGTAACGGTTAGCGCGCTGAACAGCGAGGTCCCCGCTTTCGCGGGGATGACGGGTGGAGGGGATCATTTGAAGTCCTCCAGTTTGCTCGGGTCGAAGTTCTCTGTACGGACAGTTTTTGTTCCTTCTGGAGTTACACGCACTTCAATTCCCGCCTCTTGAAGTTCTGCTTTCAGCCGATCCGCCAAGTTGAAATTCTTGGAAGCTCGTGCTTGGTCTATCCGTTGCGCAATCGTCGCAATTACATCAACTTGTCCAATTGCTCTGAAGATTACACCTCGTAATTCGTCGGTATTTCGAGCACTGTCGATTGCGATGGGGCTTTCCTTCAAATCGACGCCAAGAAGCAATGTCAACGTTGAGTACAACCGCTCTATTTCTGAAACTCGGAGATCCAATTCTGTCGGCAGGGACTTAACAGTCGTCTGTAAATGCTTGATCGCCTTCGGTACGTCTAGGTCGTCAGCCAAGAATTCGACGACTTGCTGGTCAACTAATTCTTCGGAAGCGACGAGGCTATTTCTTATCTCCTCTCCGGCGCGACCAAGCGCTTTTGCAAAACTCGATATAATAGCTTCAGCCTCATGACGTCGCTCAACTCCGAAGTCCATTACCTGCCGGTAATGAGACAATAAAAATGAAATCCTGACCGCATTGCCCGACATCTTTCTCTGCAGGAGTGGAGCGGTTCCGTCGAGAACTTGCCTGACAGTAAAGAAATTGCCGAGGCTTTTAGACATTTTCTTGCCTTCGACCTGTAGCATCTCGTTATGCATCCAGATGTTTGCGAAACCGTGGCCTGCGCATTTTGACTGCGCGATTTCGTTTTCGTGGTGGGGGAAGGTCAGGTCGTTGCCGCCGCCGTGGATGTCGAAGCGGTCTCCGAGCAGCTCATAGGCCATGGCGGAGCATTCGATGTGCCAGCCGGGGCGGCCTCGGCCCCAGGGACTGTCCCAGCCGGGGATGTCATCTGAGGAGGGTTTCCAGAGGACGAAATCCATCGGGTCTTCTTTGTAGGGGGCCACCTCGACGCGGGCACCGGCGAGCATATCATCGACGCTGCGACCGCTTAATTTTCCGTAATCATCATAGGAGCGAACCTTAAAGAGGACGTGGCCCTCTGCAGCGTAAGCATGGCCCTTTTCGATCAGACCTTCGATCATCTTAACCATATGCGGCACGTAAGCGGTGGCACGTGGCATCTCGTTTGGCTCGAGCGCGCCGATGGCGGCCATATCGTCAAGAAACCACTGCGTCGTCTCGGCGGTGATGTCGGAAATATCGCGGCCCGTCTCTGCGGCACGGGCGTTGATCTTGTCATCCACATCTGTGAAGTTCCGCACGTAAGTCACTGCATCCGAACCATATTCATGGCGCAACAGGCGGTAGAGCATATCGAAGACAACCACCGCGCGGGCATTGCCCAGATGGGCGCGATCATAGACGGTGGGCCCACAGACATACATGCTGACGCAGCCGGGCTCGATGGGGGTGAGCTCCTGTTTCGAGCGGGTCGCAGTGTTGTAGAGCTGGATGGTCATGGGGCCTCACGCGCGCAGGGGGTGCGGCGGGCTTAGCAAACTCAACATGTGATGAAAATGGTTAAGACCCGCCTGAGATGTCTCAGATGGTAATGCAGCAGCAAATGATGATGCAGGTCTTGGTCATGGGGTATCTTGTAGCCCGGCGGGCTGATTGAAACAATCACCAATTGCGGTTTGACTTCGCGGGCGCGGGCTGGCTCCATCCGGCAAAAGACGGAGTGCGTCATGCAGGTATCGAACAGGATTGAGGGGCTGAACGGGGGCGGCTCGGACGGGTGGGACGTGTTTTATCGGGCGCGCGCTATGGTTAACGCGGGCGAGCCCGTGACGGAGCTGACCATCGGGGAGCATGACATCCGCACCGACCCTACCATTCTGGCCGCGATGAACGCGGCGGCCATGTCGGGCCATACCGGATATGCCAGCGTGCCGGGTGTCGCGGCGTTGCGCGATGCGGTGGCATTAAGGTTAACGCAGCGGACGGGCGTGGCGACCACCCGGGACAGTATCGTGATCACGCCGGGCGGTCAGGCGGGGCTGTTTGCGGCGCATATGGCGCTGTGTGACGCGGGCGACGTGGCGCTCTATTGTGACCCCTATTACGCCACCTACCCCGGCACGATCCGGGGTGCGAGCGCGGTGCCGCGCGTGGTGATGACCCGGCCTGAGGCGGCGTTTCAGCCGAGCTATGCGGATATTGCCGAACAGGCTGAGGGCGCGCGGTCGATCTTGGTAAACACGCCGAATAACCCGACGGGCGTGGTCTATGACCGCCCAACGGTCGAGGGGATCGCGCGGGCGTGCTGCGATTTTGATCTGTGGTGCATCTCGGACGAGGTCTATGACACGCAGGTCTGGGAGGGCGCGCATCTGAGCCCTCGGGCGATGGAGGGGATGGCCGCGCGCACGCTTGTGGTGGGGTCCATGTCGAAAAGCCACGCGATGACCGGCAGCCGCGTGGGCTGGGTCGCGGGGCCTGCGGAGGTGATCGAGCATATGGTTAATCTCGCGACCCATACGACCTATGGCGTGCCAGGATATATTCAGGACGCGGCGCTTTTTGCGCTGAAAGAGGGGCCTGAGTTGGAGAGCCGTGTGGGGGCTCCGTTCGAGCGACGGCGCAGGCTGGCGCAGGGGCTTTTGGCGGGACAAAACGTGGTTAAGCTGGTGCCGTCCGGGGGCGCGATGTATCTGATGCTCGATTGCCGCGCGACGGGGCTGTCCGGGGAAGAGTTTGCCAACCGGCTTCTGGACACGCACCGCATCGCGGTGATGCCGGGCGAGAGCTTTGGCGCGGCGGCGGCGGGCCATCTTCGGGTGGCGATGACCGTGGAGGATGCGGCGTTCGAGGCGGCGCTGACCACGATATTAACTTTTGCAAAGGAGCTGGCAGCATGAGTTTCAGGGACCTTCACAAGCCCGGTCAGCCCTTTGTTTTGGCCAATGCCTGGGACATGGGCTCGGCCCGCGTGCTGGCGGGATTGGGGGCCAAGGCGATTGCGACCTCCTCGGCGGCCTATGCGTTTACGCGCGGGCTGCCGGATGGGGGCCATGTGTCACGCGACGATCATTTGGCCCATGCGCAAGACCTGATGACGGCGGTGGATGTGCCGGTCTCGGGGGACTTTGAGGACGGGTTTGGCCCCGACCCCGAGACCTGCGCAGAGACGGTGCGCCTGTCGGGCGAAATTGGTCTGGCAGGGATTTGCATCGAGGACACGATTGGCGCGTCGGAGCGAGTCTATGACTTTGATCTGGCCGTGGAGCGCGTGCGGGCAGCGAGTGCGGCGGCGCGCAGCCTGAGCGGTGATTTCTTCTTCGTGGCGCGGGCGGACGGGGTGATGACCGGCGGCTATGACATGGAGGAGGCGATCCGGCGCGTGCAGGCCTTTGACGCGGCGGGGGCGGATGGGATTTACGTGCCGCTGCCGCCCGACTTGATTGCGTTGAAACGGATCGTGGCGGCGACCAGCAAGCCCGTGAACGTGCTGGCGGCGGGGCCGATCACCAAGCACAGTTACGCGGAATTTGCCGCCGCCGGGGTGGCGCGAATATCGCTGGGCTCGGCTCTGGCGCGGGTGACGCATAGGGCGATGATCGAGACAGCGCAGGACGTCTTGGGCGGCGATTTCACCGGGTTGCAGGCGGCCATGTCAGGAGGCAAGGTCGATGCGTTTCTGGCGAAAGGTGCGCCGTCATGAGGGCGGTTCTCTATGCGCTTGCGCTGGTGTTTTGGGCCCTGCCCGGAGCGGCGCAGGACCTGCCCGATTGGCAGTCGATCTATGTGAATGACTTTGCCAATGTGCTGTCGCCGGAGACCGAAGCGCAGCTGGAGGAGATGCTGCAAGCCGCCCGCGCGGAACGGGGTCACGAGATGACGATCGTGACCATCGACAAGGTGAACAGCTACACCGACAACCACACGATCGAGAAATTCGCCAAGGACCTGTTCAACCATTGGGGCGTCGGCAATGCGGAGCGCAATGACGGGATCTTGATGCTGGTCGCCGTCGAAGATCGGCGGATCCGGATAGCACTTGGCTCCGGGTTTCGGGCGCGGTTTGACGGCGTGGCCAAGCGGATCATTGACAGCATTATTCTGCCCTCCTTCCGGACCGGGCAGATTGAGCAAGGGGTTTTGGAAGGCACCGCCGCCAGTCTGGAACGGCTGCGGCTGGATGCAGCCCTGCCGGAGCCCACGGTTCGGGAGCAGTTTGACGCGCTGAAGGCGCGCTCTCCGATGAGCGCGTTTCTGGCGGCGGTTGGCGTTGTTCTGGCCCTGCCACTGACCGCGCTTCTTGGGCTGTTTGGGGTACGGCTTGGGCAGAAAACGCTGCCACGCAGCTGCCCTGAATGCGGACGGCGCATGTTTGTTTTGGGTAATGTCCAGGAAAAGCAGCACCTTGCCCCCGGCCAGATCACCGAGGAGCGCATCAAGTCAAAAGATCACCGTGTGTGGGTGTGCAACCATGACGGCCATACGACCGTCAAATCCTTCCCGCGCCTGTTTTCAAAGAGAAGCGCATGCGACAACTGTGGCTACCACACGTCCGAGGCCACGCGGACCGTCGTTCTTACGCCGAGCTACACCTCCGCAGGTGAAGCGCGGATTGATCACCATTGTGCCAATTGCGACCACACGGCCAAGGAATTCGTGCCGTTGTCGCGCAAGGTTGAGGGCAATGCGCGCAGCGGCTTTGGGGGCAGTGGCAGCGGTGGGGGCGGCGGGTTTGGCGGCGGTGGCTCGTCTGGTGGGGGTGGGTCTGGCAGCTGGTAGCGCCCTCGTGAGCCATGCCGCAAACAGACCGTTATGACGCAAATGGAACAGACCGGGCGGCGGCCTGCCTCAAATCTGGGCGCAGAAGCAGCGTCTGGGAGAGCGCAGTGCAGAGACCTCGGTGCAAAACATGTCTGGTCAACCGCACCATTGGTGCGCGGCGCGGACGCGCGGCGCGGGGCAGACCTTAGAGGGCTCTGAGCCCCTATTTCCCTGCCCCCTGCCCTTTGAGGTCCCCATGACAGAACAGATCCGCACATCCTCCGCCCGCCGCTCCGGTGGCCGCGCCGCCCGCCATGCGTTGCGCGCAGCCCCGCCTTCCGAGGACCAACGCTCCATCCGGCCCGGCATGTCAGGCGGGCTCTATAAGCCACTCAGCGACGCGGAGATCGCCCGCATTCACGAGACCGCGCTGCGCGCCTTGGAAGAGATCGGGCTGGCCGACGCGCCACCCTCCGGCATCGAGTATATGACCCGCGCAGGCGCTGTCTTGGGTGATGATGGGCGGCTGAGATTTCCGCGCGCGCTGGTCGAGGATATGCTCGCCAAAGCCGCGCGAGACGTCACGCTCTATGGCCGCGACCCGGCCAATGACATGGACCTGTCGGGCACCCGCGTGCATTACGGCACGGCAGGCGCCGCCGTGCATATGGTGGACGTGCATGGGCGCGAGTACCGCGAAAGCACGGTGCAGGACCTGTTTGATGCAGCAAGGATTGCCGACCAGCTGGACAATATCCATTTCCTGCAACGCCCGATGGTGTGCCGCGATATCACGGATAACGCATTGATGGACTTGAACACGGTCTATGCCTGCACCAGCGGCACGGCGAAACATGTGGGCACCTCCTTCACGGAGGCCGCCTTCGTGCCTGACTGCATCGAGATGCTGCATATGATTGCGGGTGGAGAGGACAAGTGGCGGGAGCGGCCTTTCGTGTCGAACACCAACTGCTTCGTGGTCCCCCCAATGAAATTCGCCACCGACGCCTGTTTGGTCATGGAAGACTGCATCAAGGCGGGCATGCCGATCCTGCTTTTGAGCGCGGGCATGGCAGGCGCCACCGCGCCGCCCACGATTGCGGGCGCGATTGTGCAGGCGGTGGCGGAATGCCTGGCGGGCATCGTTTATGTGAACGCGATCATGCCGGGCCATCCGGCGGTGTTTGGGACATGGCCTTTCGGGTTGGATTTACGCACCGGGGCGATGTCCGTGGGCTCCGGCGAGCAGGCCTTGCTAACGGCGGGCTGCGCGCAGATGCACCAGTTTTACGGGCTGCCCGGCGGGGCGGCTGCGGGCGCGTCCGACGCGAAATTGCCCGACATGCAGGCGGGCTGGGAGCAGATGTGCTCCAACGTGATGGCCGGGCTGTCCGGGCTGAACATGGTCTATGAGGCAGCGGGCATGCATGCCTCCTTGCTGGGGTTCTGCCACGAGTCGCTGATCCTTGGAAATGACGTGATCGGCCAAGCGCAGCGCTGCGTGCGCGGCATCGAGGTCACGGATGACACGCTGGGGCTGGAAGAGATCCGCGCCACCTGTATTGGCCCCGATGGCGGCCCCGGACCGGGGCATTATCTGGGCACCGCGCAGACGCTGAGCCTGATGGAGAAGAATTACGTCTACCCCGAGCTGGGCGACCGGACATCGCCCAAGGAATGGGCGGAGAAGGACAAGCCGGACCTGCTGGTCAACGCGACGGCGAAGAAGGAGGCGATGCTGGCCGCGCCAGCCCCCTCTGCCTTTGACCCGATGCTGGATTTGGCGCTGCGGGAGCGGTTTACGATTTTGCTGTGAGGGGGTGGTTTTAGGTGGGTTGGCTTTGGGTGGGTTGGAAACCCACCCTACGTGAGGGCGGCGGCGGCGCGGGCGAGCGCCTCGATACCGTCCCAATCGCCTGACAGCATTTTGTCCTTGGGCGCGACCCAAGAGCCACCTGCGCAGACCACATTGGGCAGGCTGAGATAATCCATTGCATTCTTCAACGACACGCCGCCCGTGGGGCAAAAGCTGATCTGCGGGATGGGCGCACCGATGGCTTTGAGCGCAGGCGCGCCGCCTGAGGCCTCGGCGGGGAAGAATTTCAGCATGGAATAGCCGCGCTCGAACAGCGCCATGGCCTCCGACGCTGTGGCAGCACCCGGCAAGAGCGGCAGCTCATGCGCCTCGCACGCGTCCAGCAACCGGTCCGTGGCACCGGGGGAGACCCCGAACGTGGCCCCTGCCTCTTTGGCGGCGACCACATCGTCGGGGGTCAAAAGCGTGCCGGCGCCAACAACCCCGCCCGCGACCTTCGCCATCTCCGCGATGACCTCTAGGGCTGCGGGGGTGCGCAACGTGACCTCGAGGGCCGGCAGACCGCCCGCGACCAACGCGCGGGCCAGCGGCGCGCCATGAGCAGGATCATCGACCACCAGCACGGGCACGATCGGGGCGAGATTGCAGATCTCGAGAGCTTTTTGGCTGGCGGCGAGAGGGGTCATGTCAGGTGTTCCTTTTGGCAGAGGTCGGAGCCTCCGGCGGGAGTATTTTTGAAGCAATGATAGGGGGGCGTGGCGCGATGTTCAAACGATTGGGGCTGTGGTGGGCTGTTTAGACGACGACCCCCGCCCCCTGATCGGCCCGGCCGACATTTTGGCGGAAGCTGTCAAACAGCTCGCGGCCGATGCCATGGCCATTATCGCTGAGATCCGGGGTGGCGGCGGCGCGGTCTTCCACGCCTTCGGTCAGCACGTTGATCGTGCCTTTCACAGCGTCCACGCGGATCATGTCTCCGTCCTGAATTTTCGAGATCAGCCCGCCATCCAGCGCCTCCGGCGAGACATGAATCGCAGCAGGCACTTTGCCCGACGCGCCCGACATGCGGCCATCCGTGACCAGCGCCACGTTGAATCCGCGATCTTGCAGCACAGAGAGCGTGGGCGTCAGCCCGTGCAGCTCCGGCATGCCATTGGCCTTGGGGCCCTGAAAGCGCACCACGATGACGCAGTCACGGTCCAGCTTATGGGCGCGCCAGGCCTCCTTGACCTCCGTTTGTGTGGAGAAGACCCGCGCGGGGGCCTCGATGATATGGCGGTCCGGGTCCACGGCGGAGGTCTTGATCACGGCGCGACCCAGATTGCCAGTGAGTTGCTTGAGCCCGCCATCCTCGCTGAACGGATTGCCGACGGGGCGCAAAATCTTTTCGTTTTCCGACTTGGTCGCCCCTTTGCCCCAAGACAGCGTGCCGTCTTTCAGCTGCGGCTCCGCGTGGTAGTCTTTCAGCCCATTGCCATGCACCGTCATCGTGTCCGGATGCAAATGGCCCGAGCTCAGCAGCTCCCCGATCATATAGCCCAAGCCCCCTGCGGCGTGGAAATGGTTCACATCGGCCAGCCCGTTGGGGTAGACCCGCGCCATCAAGGGCGTGGCATCCGAGATATCCGAGAGGTCTTGCAGATCCAAAAGCACACCCGCCGCCCGCGCCATGGCGATGATGTGGATGATCAGATTGGTCGAGCCGCCCGTGGCCATCAGCCCGACCAGCCCGTTGACGAAAGTCCGCTCGTCAAGAATGTCGCAAACGGGGCGGTAATCATTGCCCAGCTTGGTGATTTGCAGCGCCCGTTGGCTGGCGGCATCGGTCAGCGCGTCGCGCATCTCGGAGCCCGGATTGACGAAGCTGGCACCGGGCAGATGCAGCCCCATGAACTCCATCAACATCTGGTTGGTATTGGCAGTGCCATAGAAGGTGCAGGTGCCGGGGCCGTGGTAAGAGGCCATCTCAGCAGCCATCAGCTCTGCACGGTCACATTCGCCCTTGGCGAAGCGCTTGCGCACGGCGGTTTTCTCGTCATTCGGGATGCCAGAGGTCATCGGGCCTGCGGGGATGAAAATACCCGGCAAATAGCCGAAAGTGGCGGCGGCAATGATCAGGCCGGGGACAATCTTGTCGCAGACACCAAGATAGACCGCGGCATCAAACGTGTTGTGGCTCAGCGCCACGCCTGCTGACAGCGCGATAACGTCGCGCGAAAACAGGCTCAGCTCCATGCCGACCTGGCCTTGGGTGACCCCGTCGCACATCGCAGGAACCCCGCCTGCGACCTGAGCCGTGCCGCCCGCCGCGCGTGCCGTGGCCTTGATCTTTTGCGGGTAGGTCTCGAATGGCTGATGCGCAGACAGCATGTCGTTATAACTGGTCACGATCCCCAGATTGGGCGCCTGTTCGGCCACCAGCGCGTCCTTGTCCCCCGCCATGGCCGCATAGGCATGGGCCTGGTTGCCACAGGTTAGGTGGCCGCGGCGCGGGCCTTCTTCCGCGGCCTGGGCCATGCGAGACAGATAGGTTTTGCGGCTTTGCTCAGAGCGTTTGATGATCCGGGCGGTGACGTCTTCGATGCGAGGGTTTAGGGACATGAGGCTTCTCCTGCGTTACCGCTCATCTAGGCTTGTTAGCGCTAACAGTCCAGCCTTTTTCCCTCATCTTTCCATGTTTGGAAATATCCCGGGGTTTGGGGCAGAGCCCCAAGTAAAGGTCCTGTTTGGGGCAGAGCCCCACGCAGTCGCGCGCCGCTCCGCGGCGCGCGCGGATCGGCATGCCGCAGGCATGTCGACCACTAAGACCAGAGTTAGCGATACAGCAGCGATTTGCCGTCGGCAAAGAGGTGCAGCTTGGCGGGGTCGGCGGTCATGGTCATGGTGGTTCCGCGCTGGCCTCTATGGATGCCCGCGAGCTTGGCAATCACCGGGGCGGCCCCCTCGGCCACTGGTTTGAAGTAGAATTGCGTCACCTCGCCCAAGCGTTCCGTCACTTCCAGCGCGCCGCTGAAGGCGTGGTCGGCGGCGTCGGTCTCGACCATGTCTTCGGGGCGGATGCCGACATTGACGGCGCGGCCCTTGTCGCTGTCCTCGGTGGGGATATTGGCCATGATGGTCCCTGCCCCATGCTCCAGCGTCACGCCGGTGACTTTCCCCGTGCTGACGATCTTGCCGGGCAAAAGGTTCATGGAGGGCGAGCCGATGAACCGCGCGACAAACTCGTTTTCGGGGGTCTCATAAAGCTCCAGCGGGGTGCCCACTTGGGCGATGGAATGGCTGTAATTATTGTCTTTCAGCGCATCAAGCACCACTATGCGGGAGGCCAGAGTCATCGCCTCCACCTGATCATGGGTCACGTAGATCATCGTGGAGTTCGGCATCGACTCCTTGAGCTGTGCGATCTCGATCCGTGTGGCGACCCGCAGGCCCGCGTCCAGATTGGAAAGCGGCTCGTCGAACAGATACACTTTCGGGTCCCGCACGATGGAGCGCCCGATGGCCACGCGTTGGCGTTGCCCGCCCGACAGCGCTTTGGGCAACCGGTCGAGATATTCCTCCAGCTGCAACACGGAGGCCGCGCGGTTGATGGCGGCGTCAATCTCGGCGGGCGTTTTCTTGGCCAGCTTCAGCGCGAAGGACATGTTGTCGCGCACCGTCATATGCGGGTAAAGCGCGTAACTTTGGAACACCATCGCGATGCCGCGCTGGGCGGGGGGGACGTCATTCATCACCTCGCCGTCAATTTTCAGCTCGCCCGCTGTGATCTTCTCCAGCCCCGCGATCATCCGCAAAAGCGTGGATTTGCCGCAGCCCGAGGGGCCGACAAAAACAATCAGCTCGCCGGTCTGAATATCCAGATTGATGTCCTTGAGGACCTCAACCGTGCCGCCGTATTTCTTACCAACATCAGTGAGTTTGAGATCAGCCATGGGTCAGCTCCCTTCCCTATGAGACATGTCGAGCGCAAAGCAAGGTTGCCACGGGCCCAGATGCAGCTTGCCGTCCTCGGCAGGCCCGGTGACGCCAAGTTCGGCCCCGATCGGGTGCCAGTCGCCCCCGTTTTCAGTGGGCGGCATCTCGATGATGGACGGCGTGTCGGACAGGTTGAACGCACAGAAAATCCGCTCGCTTGACCCAGTGCGGATAAAACTCAGAACGTCGCCTTGGGCGGACAACGCCTCATGCGCGCCATGGATCAGCGCGGGATGCGCGCGGCGAAAGCCAATGGCGCGGCGGTAGTGATGCAGGGGCGCGCCGGGGTCGGCCTCTTGATCGGTGACATTGCGCGACAGATGCTCGGAGCTGACAGGCAGCCACGGCTGCGTCTCCGAAAAGCCGCCATTCTGGTTGGACGGTTCCCAGACCATCGGCGTGCGGCAGCCGTCGCGGCCTTTGAACTCGGGCCAGAAGGTGATGCCGTAAGGGTCTTGCAAATCCTCAAAGGCCACATCCGCCTCGGGCAGGCCCAGCTCCTCGCCTTGATACAGACAAGCCGAGCCGCGCAGGCTCATCAGCATGGTCAGATAGAGGCGCTTGGCCGCAGGCGTCAGGTTCCAGCGGCTGACATGGCGCATCACATCGTGGTTGGAAAACGCCCAGCAGGCCCAGCCCTCAGGGGCTGCCTCGTCAAGACGGTTCAGCACCTCGACCACGCGGGCGGCGGTCAGCAGGTCTTTGGACAGAAACTCGAACGCGTAGCACATATGGATGCGGTCCGACCCGGACGTATACTCGCCCAGCAACTCCAACCCGCGCTGCGCGTCGCCCACCTCGCCCACAGCGGCGCGGCCCGGATATTTGTCCAGCAGCGCCCGGAACCGTTTGAGGAAGTCGATATTCTCGGGCTGGTTTTTGGAGTACAGATGTTCCTGGTGGTTATAGGGATTTACGGAAGGCGCGATGGTGGCGTTCCGGGCCTCGGGCGGTAGTGCCGGATTGTCCCTGAGCGCCTTGTCGGCGAAGTAGAAGTTGATCGTGTCGAGGCGGAAGCCGTCGACGCCGCGGTCCAGCCAGAAGCGCGTCACGTCCAGCAAAGCGTCTTGCACCGCAGGCTCGTGGAAGTTCAGATCGGGCTGCGAAGACAGGAAGTTGTGCAGGAAATACTGCTCGCGGCGCGGCTCCCATGTCCATGCGGGGCCGCCAAAGATGGATAGCCAATTGTTGGGCGGCGTGCCGTCGGGTTTGGGGTCGGCCCAGACATACCAATTGGCCTTGTCATTGTCGCGGCTGCGCGCGCTTTCCAGCGACCACGGGTGCTGATCCGACGTGTGCGACAGCACCAGATCAATCATCACCTTCAGGCCCAGCTGATGCGCGGTTTCCACCAAAGCGTCGAAATCGCTGAGCTGACCGAACATCGGGTCGACATCGCAATAATCGCTGACGTCATAGCCGAAATCTTTCATCGGAGACGTAAAGAACGGCGAGATCCAGATCGCGTCCACGCCCAGCGAGCGGATATAGGGCAGCCGCTGGGTGATGCCCAGCAGATCGCCGATCCCGTCGCCATTGCTGTCTTGATAAGAGCGCGGATAGATCTGGTAGATCACCGCACCACGCCACCAATCCTCGGCGGTTTTGGCTTGGGTCACCAGTTTGGGGTCTTGTTGGGTCATAGCGGAGGTCTCTACGTAAAGAGTTTTTATTTGACGGAACCGGCCAGAAGGCCGCGCACCAGATAGCGTTGCATGGTGAAGAACACGAGCAGCGGCACCCCGATGGAGACGAAGGCCGCCGCCGCCAGAATGCCCCAGTCGCCGCCGCGCGAGCCCAGAAGGTCATCGGCAATTTTGACGGTCATCACCCAGGATTCAGAATTCGATGGCAGGAAGACTTTGGCGACCAGCAGATCATTCCATGTCCACAGGAATTGAAAGATCGCGAAGCTTGCGAGCGCCGGAAAGCTCAAAGGCAGCACGATCTTGGTGAAGACCTGAAAATCCGTGGCCCCGTCCACCTTGGCGCTTTCAATAATATCGCGCGGCAGGCCGACCATGTAGTTTCTGAGCAGGTAAATCGCCAGCGGCAGCCCAAAGCCGGTATGGGCCATCCAGATGCCAAGAAAGCTCTGCCCCACCCCCATCGCATTGTGCAGCTTCAGCATCGGCACCAGCGCCAGTTGCAGCGGCACGACCAGAAGGCCCACCACCATGGCGATAAGCAACCCCCTGCCCGGAAACTCCATCCACGCAAGCGCATAGGCCGCAAAAGCGGCGATCAGAATGGGGATGATCGTGGCCGGGATCGTCACCGTCAGCGTGTTGATAAAGGCCCGGTCCATGCCCGCCGAGCTGAAGATTTGCTCATAATTGCCCAGCGAAAACTCGGGCGGCGTCTCGGAGGCAAAATAGATCGAGGGCGCGCGTTTGATCTCGGCAGGCGAGGTGTAGGTATAGGAGCCATCCGCCTGCACGCTCAGCGTGCGGTCGCGGGTCAGCGTGCCTGTCTCTCCGGTGGCGAACTCGGTTGGGGCCGCGCGGCGACCGCCAAATTCCGAGACCGTGCCGGAGCCCTCGCCAAAGACATTGCCTTCGAGGACGAACAGCCCGTCGCGCTCCACCGGGTCGCCCTCCGCCTTCACGGCGAAGTTCTGCGTCACCGGCAGTGGCGACAGCCACCAGCCCGAGGCGGTGATCTGGTCGCGATCCCGAAAGCTGGAGACCATCAGCCCCACCGTCGGCACCAGCCAGATGATAACCAACAACGCGACCGACAGATGAACGGCCCATGTGAGCGAGGACTTTGTGCCTGCAATATTATCCATAATTTGCTCCTGTCCAGTCGCGGGCCATTACTTCATTTCCTGACGGGCTTGCCGGATGTTCCAGATCATCACCGGCAGCACGATCAGCATGATCACGAAGGCCACAGCCGTGGCGCGCCCGTCATCGCGGAACATGTAGCTCATCATGTAGGAGGGCAGGATCTCCGTGCCGAAATTGCCCCCCGTCATCGTGTAGACAATGTCGAACACTTTCAGCACGAGGATGGTGATCGTGGTCCAGACCACGACGATGGTGCCCATGATTTGCGGGACCTTGATCTTGAAGAAGATCTCGAACGGGTTGGCGCCGTCAATGATCGCGGCCTCAATGGTTTCCTCGGGGATGCCTCTGAGAGCCGCCGACAGGATCACCATGGCAAACCCCGTCTGGATCCAGATCAGAATGGCCATCAGAAAGAAGTTGTTCCAGAACCGCAATTGCAGCACATCAAGCGTTTCCGTGGCCCCGAAGGCAAAGCGGATGGCGTTGATCAGGCCAATGTCGGGATTGTTGGCATAGACGAATTTCCAGATCAGCGACGCCCCCACAAAGGAGATCGCCATCGGCATGAAGATCAGCGATTTCGCGATATTGCCCCATCTGATGCGGTCGGTCAGCTGCGCCACCAGCAGCCCCAGAAAGGTGGAGGCGGCGGGCACAACAAGCATCCACAGCAGGTTGTTCAAAAACGCGGTTTGAAACGTGCTGTCCGCGGCCAGCGAGGCGTAGTTGCCAAGGCCAATGAACTCGTCGCCCGCGCGGTTAAAGAGCGACCGCCAGAAAGAGCCGACGACGGGGTAAAGCAAATAGAGCGACAGCGCGAACATGGCCGGGAACAGGAACAACCAAGGGCGCACCATATTGGCGCGGTTGATGTTGCGGCCGGGGTTCTTGGCTTGGATCGGGAATATAACTTTGTCGAGGATCAGGTTGGAGGCGTAGAAATACCCCACGCAGCCGCCGACGCCGATCACAATTGTCAAAAGGCCTTGGACGATGGGTGACATGGCTGGTTCCTCCCCGAACGGCCGACTTTTTCTCCGGATGGCCCCGCCGCAAATGCGCGCCGGGGCCGATATCTTTTCTGGGTGCTTAGTTCAAAGCGTCCCAGCGGTCCTGGATGCCTTTGGCCACGTCTTGGGCGGAGGCGCCGGTGGCGTAATCCACCATGCCGGTCCAGAAAGCGCCCGCGCCGATTTCGGCAGGCATCAAGTCGGATGCGTCAAACCGGAATGTCGTCGCATCTTGCAGGATTTTACCTTGCGCGCGCAGGCTGTCTTCGGAGTAGGTCTCCAGGTTGACGCCCGCATGCGCGGTCAGGAATCCGCCCTGTGCCATCCATGCTTCATGCGCGATGGGCAGCTTCAGGAACTCAAGGAAGGCCGTGGTCGCATCCGACGGGTTGGTGATGGAGAACAGCGTCCCCGCACCCAGCACCGGCGCGCCCAGATCCTTTTCCGCGTAAGCTGGGAAGTAGAAGAAATCTACGTCCTCGCCGACCGTGGTGCCCTCTGGGAAGAAGGCCGGAATGAAGGAGGCCTGACGGTGCATGTAGCATTTCGGCGGAATTTCAAACAGGCCTGTCGGGCTGTCACGGAAATCCGTGTTGGCCACGGCAGACGCGCCGCCATCCACAAAGGCGTCATTGCGCGCGAAGAAGCCAAATTCCTCGATGGCCGCGACCACTTTGGGGTCGTCGAACTTCATCTCATTGGCAACCCATGCGTCGTAATCCGCAGGCGAGTTTGTGCGCAGCATCATGTCCTCGACCCAGTCGGTCGCAGGCCAGCCGGTGGCTGCACCCGAGCCCAGACCGATGCACCAAGGCGTCTCGCCGCCATCGGCGATTTGCTGCGTCAGGGCTTTCAGCTCTTCCATAGTGGTGGGGATGTCGAAGCCCGCTTCGTCAAACGCCTCCGGCGAGTACCAAACCAGCGATTTCAGGTCGACGCGGTAGAACATGCCATACATCTGATCAGTGCCATCGGCATCCGCATAGGTGCCCAGATCAACCCAGGACTGGCCAGCGGCGAAGTTTTCGGCGACCCAGTCAGAGGTGCCCTCGGGCAGCGGTGTCAGCAGGCCTTGGCTGGCCATATCGGCGGCCAGACCGGGCTGCGGGAACACGGCGAGGTTCGGCGCAGAGCCCGCACGGGCGGACACAACGATATCCTGCTCGAAGCTGTCGGAACCGGAATAATTAACGGTCGCGCCAGTGGCTTCGGCGAAATAGGCGACGACGGCGTCGAATTTTTCTTTCTCATTGCCGGTCCACGGTCCGGTGATGGTCACCGTCTGACCCGCGAAGTCATTGGCCTCGGCAAAAGCGGTGTAGCTGTCCCAGCTAAACGCCCCCTCGCCCGGCGCGAACGGTAGATGGCCATCCGCCAGAGCCGTCGTGCTCATCAGCGCCAGAGCCGCTGCGGCTGTAAAAATTTGGTTTTTCATGAAGTCTCTCCCTTTGGTGGCGCATCAGCACACGCCGCATCTTATCTTGGCAGTTTGGGAATCGCACCCAAAGCGCTTTGGATGACGTGACCGTGACCGACAGCCGCCGAGCTGTCAATAAAAACTACAGCATCCAGCATAGAATTCGGACATTTTCCCACAATTTGGGAATTGGCCCTTTGACCCGCAGCGCTTTCCTCTTTACCAATTCCCTTGAAACCTCAAAGCGCTTTGGTGCGACGCAAGATGAATTTACGTGAACTTTCGGAACAGTTGGGCCTGTCCCAAACGACGGTCAGCCGCGCGCTGAACGGCTATCCGGAGGTCAGCGAGGCCACGCGCAAACGCGTTCAGGACTTTGCCGAAGCGCACCAGTATCGCCCCAGCCAGAGAGCACAATCGCTGGCCACGGGCAAGTCGATGCAGATCGGGCATGTGATCCCCTTCTCGACCCAGCATGAGATGGTCAACGTGGTGTTCGCAGATTTCATTGCGGGCGCGGGTGAGGTCTATGCCAAACATGGCTATGACATGCTCTTGTCGGTGGTGAATGATCATGACGAGGTGCAGGCCTATTCGGAACTGGCGCAAAAGGGCTCCGTCGACGGGGTGATCGTGCACGGGCCGACGCGCGACGATCCGAGGATTGCGCTGCTGCAAGAGCTCGACATGCCCTTCTTTGTGCATGGCCGCGCGACGGATGTGGGCACGCCCTATAATTATCTCGACGTCAACAACACCCGCGCCTTTGGCCGCGCCACGGAGTTTCTGCTTGATCTCGGACATCGCCGCATTGCGCTGATCAACGGGTTGGAGCGGATGGATTTCGCGCGCCGCCGCCGGGAGGGCTATGAGGATGCCCTGCGCGCCGCAGGGATTGCGCTGGACCCGGCCATCATGCGCTCTGACGAGATGACGGAGCCTTACGGGCACGCCGTCACCAAAGAGCTGCTGGCCATGGATGACGCGCCGACGGCCTTCATCGCCTCCTCCATCATTTCCGCGCTTGGCGTCCGCCGCGCCATCGAGGAGCGCGGCATGAGCGTGGGCAAGGACGTGTCGATCATCTGCTTTGACGACGCGATTTCCTACATGCCCAACGGCGCGGGCGAGCCGATTTTCACCGCCACAAGGTCCTCTGTGCGCGACGCGGGCCGCCGCTGCGCAGAGCTGTTGATCAGCCTTATCAAGGACCCCGATGCAGGCCCCGTGGCAGAGCTGTGGGAGGCCGAGCTGGTCGTGGGCCAATCCACCGGCCCTGCCCCGAACCGCGACGCTGTTTCCAAGTCTCCGAAAGCATAGAAAATGGATTTCTCCCGCTCCGACTTCCCGCAAGGGTTCCTCTTTTCTGCCGCCACATCTTCCTACCAGATTGAGGGCCACGGGTTTGGCGGCGCGGGCAAAACCCATTGGGACACATTCGCCGCCACCCCCGGCAATGTGGTGCGCGCGGAACATGGCCAGCTGGCCTGCGACCACTATAACCGCTTCGAGGAAGACCTTGATCTGGCCCGCGACATGGGGCTGGACGCCTACCGCTTCTCGACCTCATGGGCGCGGGTGATGCCCGAAGGGCGCGGCGCGGTAAATGCCGAAGGCCTGGATTTTTATGACCGGCTGGTCGACGCGATGTTGGAGCGGGGCCTCAAGCCGCAGGCGACGCTCTATCATTGGGAACTGCCCGTGGCGCTGGCCGATCTGGGCGGTTGGCGCAACCCCGACATTGCCCATTGGTTTGGCGATTTTACCACTGTGGTGATGGAGCGGATCGGCGACCGGGTGTTTTCGGCAGCCCCCATCAACGAGCCGTGGTGCGTCGGCTGGCTGAGCCATTTCGAGGGCCACCACGCCCCCGGCCTGCGCGACATCCGTGCGGCGGCCCATGCGATGCACCATGTGTTGACCGCGCATGGGCGATCGGTGCAGGCGATGCGGGCGCTGGGCGTTCAGAATGTCGGTGCCGTGTGCAATTTCGAGGCCTCCCTGCCCGCCGATAGCAGCCCCGCCGCCGCCGCCGCGGCGCAGCTTTATGACGGCATCTACAACCGCTTCTTCATTGGCGGGCTGTTTCAGGGGGCCTACCCTCAGGACGTCATGGAGGGGCTGGCCCCTCATATGCCAAAAGGCTGGCAGGATGATTTCGACCTGATCGGCCAGAAACTCGACTGGTTCGGGCTGAATTACTACACCCGCAAGCTGATCGGCGCGAATGACGGCGCGTGGCCCTCTTATGACTATATCGACGGGCCGCTGCCCAAGACCCAGATGGGCTGGGAGATCTACCCCGAAGGACTGCACCAGCTTCTGGTCTGGGTGGAGCAGAATTACACCAAGGGCCTGCCGCTTTTCGTCACCGAGAATGGCATGTCCAACGCCGACACGGTTGGGCGCGACGACGTGGAGCGGATGGCCTATCTCGACAGCCATCTTGCGGCGTGCAAGACCGCCATCAGAGACGGGGCCAACCTGCGCGGCTACACGTTCTGGTCGCTGCTGGACAATTACGAATGGGCCCTGGGCTATGAGAAACGCTTCGGGCTGATCCATGTGGATTTCGAGACCCTTGAGCGCAGCCCAAAAGCCTCCTATTACGCGATAGCCCGCGCGCTGGCTGAGTAAGGACACCTACCCATGAGCAAACACCCCGCCAACACCTACTCCCTTGTCGCAGATATTGGGGGCACCAACACACGTGTGGCACTGGCGGAGGGCGAGCGGTTGCTGACCGGCACCGTGCATCGGTTTGAAAACGCCAAACATGCCGGGCTGGAATCGGTGCTGCGCACCTATATTGCCATGGAGGACGGCGTCGATTGCAAAGCCGCCTGCGTCGCTTTGGCAGGCCCCGTCAAAGACGGGCGCGGCACGCTGACCAATCTCAACTGGGAGATCGACGAGCCCGCCCTCGCGCGTGCCAGCCAAGCCGAACAGGTCGCGATCCTGAATGACCTCCAAGCGCAGGGCCACGCCATTGGGCGGCTGGCGGAGGGCTCCGTGCGCACATTGGTTGATGGGCCCGCCGCGCCGGATGCCAATGCCACCAAGCTGGTCGTGGGCGTCGGCACCGGGTTCAACATCGCGCCTGTTTACGAGACCCCCGGCGGGCGGTTTGTCCCGGCCTCCGAGGCGGGCCATGCCAACCTGCCTGTACGGGCCGAAGAAGAGCTGGCGCTGATCCGCTATTTCGAGACCGCGCATGGGTTTCCAGCCGTGGAGGACATGCTCTCGGGCCGTGGCTTTGAGCGCTGCTACCTGTGGCTGTCAGAGAAAGCCGGCACGCCCACGGAGAAATCGGCGGCCCAGATCATGAAGAGTTTTGAGGATGGCTCCGACCCTGTGGCGCGCGAGGCGGCCCAGATGTTCGTGCGCATGCTGGGCACCGTGTCGGGCAACCTGTCGCTGATCCAGCTGCCCTTTGGCGGGGTCTATTTTGCGGGCGGCGTCGCGCGGGCTTTCTCCGCGCATTTCGACGCGTTGGGCTTTCTGGCGGCCTTCCGCGACAAGGGGCGTTTTGCAGGCTTCATGCAGAACTTTGCCGTCCATGTGATCGAGGATGACTACGCCGCCCTTACAGGCTGCGCCACCTATCTGCAAAACCGCTAGGTCTGGGTTTTGGCCCCGCCCGCAGACGCGGGCAGGACCAATAAAGGCTCACTCCGCCGCGATGACGGGATTGCCATCGAGCTTGGACAGCTTGTCGCGTTTCACGAAGAACATATACGCCAAGGCCAACAGGTAGATCCCGATCACGACCGTGCCGACCCATTGGATTTGCAGCCACTGGCTTTGAAACAGCAGCGTCAGCACAAAGAGGCCAACGGCATTGGCCAGCACGTAGGAGGCGGTGCCGAACCGCTCCGCCGTCAGGTTCAGGTTGTCGGTGTAGAGCCGGATCAGCGAGTCAAAGGAGTTGATCACAAACACGATCCCCACGACGGTCATCGCCCAGTTTGGCAAACCCGCCGTGCCGATCCCGTTGAGGTGGTAGTAATACAGCACCGAGAACCACAGCGCGAGAGGGATGGAGGGGAAGACCAGAAGGGCTGCCAGCAGCTGCCACGTCTTCAGCCCGCCCACAAAGCGGCTGACGAATTGCCCGATCATGATCGACCATGCGAACCACCAGAACAGGTAGAACTCGTGATACTCCGTCAGCGGGATGATGAATTTGTGGATATTGGCAAAATAGCCGCCAATATTGCTGGAGGTGGAGGCCAAATCGCCGACGCTCATCCCTGCGTTGAGGAACATGTAGACGATCAGCGCGAAGAACAAAAACGAGGAGCTGACTGACAGAAGCTTCACGAATTTCAGGTCCGTGGAGCTGAAGGCCGCGATCAGGATGACAAGGAAACAGATCAGGTAGAAGACCGGCAGGATGGTCTCCCCGTCGCCGACCTCGGCAATGTAGTAAGGCATGTAGATCAGGAACAACGCCCCGGTGAAGGCGCAGGTGGTGATGATCACGAGGTTATTCAGCAGCTTGACCGCCGGGATTTTGAAAAAGCCCACGCGCGGCTCAATGGCGCAGAAATAGAAGGTCGTCAGGAAGTAAAATGCCCAGATCAAAAAGCCCCAAAACCCGAACTCAAGCGCCAGCGGGTTGGTGAACGCATAGGCGGGCTCTGTCGCGGTGTCGGCGTAGAGCGGGTAGTCGAAGGCGAGCGGGAACATGATCAGCCCGACATCGAGCCCCGAGGTGAACAAAATGGCGATGAAGGTGAAAAGCGGCACCGGCGTCACGCCCGTGAGCGGCAGGTTCCACCATTTGATGGTACAGAATATGACCAGCACGAAGGCCAGTATGACCCCGAATGAGATGATTGACGTAAGCATGGTGTCCCCCGAATTTTGCTCTTGTTTTTCTTCTGTGTAACGGGCGCACGCGCATTTCCAAAGGCCTAATGCGGCCCAAGCGTTATGTGACCTCACCCTGCGGCACGCCGTGCACCCTAGCCGCCTTTGGTGACGTCCGGCGCGTAGATCCAATCCTGCCGCGCATGGATCAGCGCGGGGCTCAGCCGCGCAGCGGCCCAAATTGGTGCGTAGGTGAGCAGCGATTGCAACGCGCCGCCTTTGTGAAACAGCTCGAGATTTTCCATGGAGCGCTGTTGGATCCGCCCCGTCCGGCTGCGCCGTCGCTCAAAGTAGCGCGACAGCCCCTCGGCCACATCCTTGCCGCTGGAGACGCATTCGGCCAGCACCCACGCGTCTTCGAGGGCTTGCACCGCGCCTTGCGCCATAGAGGGCACCATCGGATGCGCCGCATCCCCCAAAAGCCCCACGGGGCCGTCGGACCACGCGCCCAAAGGCGGGCGATCAAACAAAGCCCAGCGGTTCAGCTCCCGCGCGGTATGCAAGATGCTGGTGACCTGCGGCACAAAGCCCTTAAAGGCGGCGAAGGCCTCCGAGCGGCGGCCGGTGAGGTCCCAGCCCTCTTCCTGAAAGCTGTCCTCAGCAACGATGCCCACGAAATTGACCAGATCTCCGCCGCGTATCCGCGTGGTGACCGCATGCCGCCCGGCACCTGCCCAAACGCAGGCCCCCGGCCCCGGCGCGTCCTCTTTCAGCACGGAGACCGGCACAGTCGCGCGCCACGCCACATAGCCCGTGAACCGCGCCCGCTCGGAGCCCGTCATCTGCCCACGAATGGCCGAATGCACCCCGTCCGCGCCAATCACCAGATCGCCAAAAACGCGGCTGCCATCTTCCAGATAGACACTCGCCCCGCCGCGCTCGCGCACGTAGCCCGTGACCTTGGCCCCGGTCCTGATCTCCCCGCCCGTGGCATGGGCAAGGCGCTCGGCCAGCACTCGGTGCAGATCGGCGCGGTGCACATGCAGATATTTCGCGCCCCAGCGGTTTTCAGCATAGCCCTTCATGGGCAGCTCAAAAATCTTGCGCCCTGTGCGGCACATCGACAGGCGGATGAACTCCGGCTCAAAACACAGCGGCGCAAGCGCCTCCATCAGGTTCAGCGCCTCCAGCACCTTGGTGCCATTGGGGCTGATTTGCAGGCCTGCGCCGACCTCTGACAGTTCCTCGGCCTGCTCGAGCACCGTGACCTCCCAGCCCACACGGCTGAGCGCCAGCCCCGCGGCCAGCCCGCCAATCCCTGCGCCGACAACAACCGCTTTCATGGCAACCTGATGCCTCCGTCCAGCCGGATCACTGAGCCGTTCAAATAGGGGCTTGCGATGATCATGTTGACCATAGCGCCAAACTCCTCGGGGCGGCCCAGGCGTTTGGGAAAGAGCGGCTGCTGGGCCAAGGCCTCTTGCGCGGCCTCCGGCAGGCCTTCGAGCATCGGCGTCAGAAACAGCCCAGGCGCGATGGCCATGACGCGAATGCCCTGATCCGCCAGATCGCGCGCCATGGGCAGCACCATCCCAACCACACCGCCCTTGGACGCCGCGTAAGCAGGCTGGCCCTTTTGCCCCTCATAGGCCGCCACGGAGGCCGTGTGGATGATCACCCCACGCTGGCCGTCTGCGTCAGGTGTATTGTCTTGCATCGCCTCGGCCGCCAGCCGGGCGAGGTTGAAGCTGCCCACCAGATTGATGTCGATGGAGCGCTGAAAGCTGTCCAAAGGATGCGCCCCGTCGCGGCTCACGGTCTTGGCGGCGAATGCGATGCCCGCGCAGCTGATGGCGGCGGTGATCTGGCCGAATTGGCTCAAAGCCCAGTCCCGCGCCGTCTGCAAAGAGGCCTCGTCGGTCACGTCGGCCAGCGCAAACCGCGCGGCCTCCCCCAGTTCCGCCGCCAAGGCCTCGCCTTTGGTCGCATCGCGGTCCAGCATGACGACCCTGCCGCCCGCGCCGACAATGGCCCGCGCCGTAGCCGCCCCAAGCCCGGAGGCCCCGCCGCTCACCAATGCCACCACCTGATCCATGATCTTTCCGACCTTATTGTTGTGTTGCATCGGTTTTAACAGGTTACGGGTGGCGCGAAAGACCCCGCTGGCGCATTATCTTATGATGAGCAATCTCCTGCGCCTGACCAACGCCCAAGCCCGCGCGATCTTTCTCGAACGCCACGCGCTTGGGACGCGCCCCAGCGGGAGCGGCACAGGCGCGGATCTGGCCGGGCTGGTGCATCAGCTGGGCTTTGTGCAGCTCGACAGTATCAACACTGTGGCCCGCGCCCATCACATGATCCTGCATGCGCGGCGGCAAAGCTACCGGCAAGGCGCGCTGGACCGGGTGGCCTTCGGGCAACGGCAGGGGTTTGAGCACTGGACGCATGACGCCTCAATGATCGCGATGGAGTTCTTCCCCCATTGGCGGCACAAAATGACCCGCAGCGCAGCCAAGCTGAAGGACAATTTCAAGAATTGGCGGCGCGACGGGTTCGAGCAGAAATTCGACGCGGTGCTGGAGCAAATTGCGGCCCACGGCCCCTGCTGCTCGGCGGATGTGGGCACAGATGAGAAACGCGGCTCGGGCGGCTGGTGGGACTGGCACCCATCGAAAACCGCGCTGGAATATCTGTGGCGCGCGGGCGCCTTGTCGGTGTGCCACCGCCAAGGGTTTCGCAAATATTACGACCTGACCGAACGCGTGATCCCGGCGGATGTGCTGGCCCGCGAAACGGAACTGGAAGAGACAGTGGACTGGGCCTGCCACGCCGCTCTCAGCAGGCTGGGCTTTGGCACCTCCGGCGAAATCGCCAAGTTCTGGGAGCTGGTCACCAAAGAGGAGGCCCGCGACTGGTGCACCAAAGGGTTGGCCTCTGGGATATTGCAAGAGATCGAGATCGAGGGCGCAGACGGCCAGATCCGCAAAAGCCTCGCCTTCGCAGGTATCGAGGTGCGGTTGGCAACACCCAAGCCGCCCGACATGACCCGCATCCTGTCGCCATTTGATCCCGCCCTGCGCGACCGCACCCGCGCGGAGCGGCTCTTTGGCTTTCACTACCGCATCGAGGTCTTCGTGCCCGAGGCCAAACGCCAATACGGCTATTACGTCTTCCCGGTGCTGGAAAAGGACCAGCTCATCGGCCGCATCGACATGACATGCGACAGCGCCACCGGCCTAATGACTGTGCGCGCCTTCTGGCCAGAGCCCGGCGTGAAATTCGGCAAACACCGCCTCGCACGGCTCCAGACCGCCATCGAGCGTACGGCTAAGCTCAGCAAAAGCACCCAGATCAGTTTCGCCCAAGACTGGCTCCGCAGTTAATCCATCACTGCTTTAAAAATACTCCGGGGGGCGCGCAGCGCGGGGGCAGAGCCCCCTCCCAAAGTCAATCAACCGGTTGCGCGGTCTCCACCAACCGCGCAAAGAAGCTCGCCCCAATGGGGGCTACCTCATCGTTGAAATCATATTCCGGGTGATGCAGCCCCGCCCCCTCGCCCTGCCCGATAAACAGATAGGCCCCGGGGCGGGCTTGCAGCATATAGGCAAAATCCTCCGCCCCCATCTCAGGGCTGGCATCGTCTCGCACCAACGCCTCGCCTGCAATCTCGCGCGCGACATCTGCGGCAAACCCGGCCTCGCGCGCATGGTTGATCGTCGGCGGATAGCCCTTCTCGAACGCGAACCGCACCTCGACCCCGTAGGCCGCCGCATGGCCGTCGCAAATCGCCTGCATCCGCGCAATCACCATGTCCTGCACGCCCAAATCAAAAGTTCGCACCGTGCCGTTGAGATAGGCCGTGTCCGGGATCACATTATCCGTGGTCCCGCTGTGAAATTGCGTGACGGAGACCACCAGCTCGTCCAGCCCCTTGCGGTCGCGTGACACGATGGTTTGCAGCGCGTTGCAAATGCCAAGCCCCGCCACGATCGGGTCCTTGCAATCATCGGGATAGGCCCCATGCCCGCCCTTGCCGGTGATATGGATGTGAAACGTGTCCGCCGCCGCCATGATCGGGCCCGGCGTGGTGTAGAACGACCCCGCCGCCTCCCCCGGCATATTGTGCAGCGCATAGACGGACGCAATGTCGAACCGATCCATAATGCCCTCCTCCACCATCACGCCCGCGCCGCCGCCGCCCTCCTCGGCGGGCTGAAAGATCAGCGCGACGCGGCCGGCAAAATTCCGCGTTTCCGCCAGATAGCGCGCGGCCCCCAAGAGCATTGTCGTATGCCCGTCATGCCCGCAGGCATGCATTTTGCCCTCCACTGTTGAGGCATGCTCCGCCCCCGTGGCCTCTAGGATCGGCAGCGCATCCATATCCGCGCGCAGGCCAATGGTCGGGCCCGCACCCTGCCCTTCAATGATGGCCACCACACCGGAGGTGGCGATGTTTTCATGGATCTCGGTGATCCCGAATTCCTTGAGCCGCTCGACCACAAAGCCAGCGGTCTTGTGGCAGTCAAACAGCAGCTCGGGGTTTTGGTGCATCCAGCGCCGCCATGCGGTCATGTCTTGGGCGTAATCGGCAATGCGGTTGACGGGTGGCATCTAGCGCTCCTTCGTGGTGAATTGCGCCCACGTTCGCTGAAACGAGGACCACGCGCAATGACCGACCTGATCTATGACGCCACCCGCCCCATGGAGCGGCTGATCGAAATCATGGCCCGGCTGCGCAATCCCGACACGGGTTGCCCCTGGGACATCGAACAGGATTTCGCCAGCATTGCCCCCTACACAATCGAGGAAGCCTATGAGGTCGCCGACGCCATCACCCGCGCCGACTGGCCGAATCTGGAAGGCGAGCTGGGCGATCTGCTGTTGCAAACCGTCTACCACACGCAGATGGGCGCGGAGGCCGGGCATTTCGATTTCGCCTCTGTCGCCAACGGGGTCAGCGACAAGATGATCGCCCGGCACCCGCATGTGTTCGGCGCGGAGTCACGCGACAAATCCGCAGCCCAGCAAACCGCCGATTGGGAGAAGATCAAAGCCGCCGAGCGCGCAGGCAAGGCGCAAGGCGGCACATTGGACGGCGTGGCCATCGGCCTGCCCGCTTTGCTGCGCGCGGTAAAGCTGCAAAAACGCGCGGCACGGGTGGGTTTTGACTGGCCCTCCACCGATCAGGTGCTCGACAAGATCGTCGAGGAAGCCGCCGAAGTCGTCGAGGCCCGCGACACGCTAAGCGCGGCCGCGCTGTCGGAAGAAATCGGCGACCTGCTTTTTGTCATGGCCAATCTCGCACGGCACTTGGAAGTCGACCCCGAAGAGGCGCTGCGCGCCGCAAACGCCAAATTCACCCGCCGTTTTGAGCGGGTCGAGGCGTTGCTGGCTGCGCGTGGCAAGACGCCGGAGCAATCAGATCTCGAAGAGATGGATATGCTTTGGGATCAGGCGAAGCTGGAAGAAAAAACCTGGTAGTTTGTTTCGACGTGCCCTTGGCACGCCGACCGGTTGGGGGCGCTGCCCCCAAACCCCCGGAGTATTTTTGAAGCAGTGATAGGCAAGAAGCTGTCATGGGGAGGCTATGGCGCGCTTTGGGGTCAGGAAGCGTACCCGCCGAGGACGCAGCCGGAGGCGGAGGACGAGACGAAAACACTGCGCCGCAGGCGCTCTATTGGATCACGTCAACGGCCCTTGAAGAGGCTGCCCATGACGCCGCGCACGATGGCGGTGCCGGCTTTGGTGCCGATGGAGCGCATCATGGATTTCGCAAATGCCGTCCCCACGCTGTCACCCCGCCGCGTGCGGGTGGTTTTCTTCTTGGCCGTGGAGCGGCCCACCCGTGTGCCCGAATAGCGCCGCCCGGTCTGGTATTCGCGCTCGCGCGCTTCCATTTCCTCTTCACGGGCCTCGGCCTCTTCGGCGTCTTTGGCGGCTTTTGCAGCGCGCGCCGAGAGCATCTCGAACGCGCTGTCGCGGTCCAGCACGGTCTCGTATTTGCCCGCCACGGGCGAGGACATCATCACCGCCTTCCGCTCGATTTTATTGAGCGGGCCCAGCTGCGAGGATGGCGGGCGGATCAACGTGCGCTCAGCCACGCCGGGCATGCCTTTCTTGATCAAAAGCGAGGTCACGGCCTCGCCTACGCCCACCTCCTTGATCGCGTCTTCAATGTCGAAGCGCGGGTTCTCCCGGTAGGTATCCGCGGCCGCGCGCAGGTCTTTTTGGTCCTTGCGGGTGAAAGCGCGCAGCGCGTGTTGCACCCGGTTGCCCAGCTGGCCCAGAATGTCTTCGGGCACGTCGGCGGGGTTTTGCGTCACAAAATACACGCCCACGCCCTTTGAGCGGATCAGCCGCGCCACCTGCTCCACCTTGTCGATCAGCGCCTTGGGCGCGCCGTCAAACAGCAGATGTGCCTCGTCGAAGAAGAACACGAATTTCGGCTTCTCGGGGTCGCCGATCTCCGGCAGGTTTTCGAACAGTTCGGCCAGCAGCCACAGCAGGAAGGTCGCGTAAAGCTTGGGCGCGCCCATCAGTTTGTCGGCGGCCAGAATGTTGATCTGGCCGCGCCCCTCGGCGTCAATGTGGAACATGTCTTCCAGCTCCAGCGCGGGCTCGCCGAAAAAGTCCGCAGCACCCTGGTTCTCCAGCACCAGCAGGCGGCGCTGAATGGCGCCGACCGATTGCGAGGACACAAACCCGTAGCGCAGTGCGAGATCCTTGGCGTTCTGGCCGATCCAGACCAGCAGCGATTGCAAATCCTTGAGATCCAGCAGCGGCAGGCCCTCCTCATCCGCCACGCGGAACGCGATGTTCAGGATGCCTTCCTGCGCCTCGGAGAGTTCCATCAGCTGCGACAACAGTAGCGGCCCCATTTCCGAGACCGTGGTGCGCACCGGGTGGCCCTGCTCGCCATAGAGATCCCAGAACGTGACGGGGAACGCCTCGTAACGGTAGTCGTCAAAACCGATCTTGGCGGCGCGCTCCATGAAGGGCGCGTGCAGCTTGGCCTGCTCGGAGCCCGCCTCCGCCAGCCCCGACAAATCGCCTTTCACATCCGACATGAAAACCGGCACGCCCTGATTGGAGAAACTCTCTGCAAGGATTTGCAACGTCACGGTTTTCCCGGTGCCGGTGGCCCCTGCGATCAGCCCGTGGCGGTTCGCATAATCGAGCCGCAGATACTGCTTTTCTGAATAGCCTTCACCGCCGCCACCAACAAAAATTCCGGTCCCTTCAGACATCTGCGTCCCCACTTCCATGCGCTCATTTTGCTCGAACATACATTGTTAACCGATCTGTGCCAGTATGATCACGTCACCCGGTCAGGCCTGCTCATGGCGCGGCCGGGGTGACTTCCTCCCTGTCGACTGGCCGTGTCCCCGTGGCACGGCCCTTTTTTTAAGCATTTCAACCGATAAGCGCCACATATTCATGCTTGACCCCGTCGTAGGACGGCCATAGGATTTGCGTAATAAGTCGGCCAGTCCGACAGGGAAAAATACGGAAGAAGGGTCTGTTTGCAGACCCTTTTTTCTATTTTGGCCTCTTGTTTGGGCACGCGCGGGCCAGACAACAGACCAGACCACAGGCAAACCGCCCAGATCTGACGCGCTGCTACCTTGATCCAGAGCCTTGATGACAGGCCCCAGTTCAATCAGCGGTGATCTGCGTGCGCTTGCCGCAATTCGGCCCTGACAGCGCGAAACCAGCGTGGTAGTGAACCCCGGAGTTAATCTTTGCATGGAAATCAAATGTCCGATCTTTTTAAATTGTTGACGCTGGCCGCAGCCCTCGCCTTCGCCGGTCCAGCCGCCGCGCAAACGACCACCGAAGACACACAGTCCGACACCGCCGAAACAGGCGAGCGCGCCGACGGGCTGTCCACTGGCACCGAGCTTGAGCAGGTCGGTCAGACCTATGTCGTCTCGGAACATGGGGACTGGGACCTGCGCTGCATCCGCGCGCCCGAAGGCCAGCAGGACCCGTGCCAGCTTTACCAATTGCTGGAGGACCAGAACGGCAATTCCGTGGCCGAGATCAACATGTTCAACCTGCCAAATGACGAACAGCTTGCGGCAGGGGCGACGATCGTCACGCCTCTGGAAACGCTGCTGACGCGGCAGGTGCAATTGTCGGTCGATGGCGGCACGCCGAAGCTCTACCCGTTCACCTTCTGCACCCCCGTGGGCTGTTTTGCCCGTGTCGGCTTCACCGAGGGTGACGTGGCCGCCTTCAAGGCAGGCAACGAGGCGCGTGTCGTCGTGGTGCCCGCGCAGGCGCCGGACCAGCAGGTGCAATTGACCATTTCCCTGAGCGGCTTCACCGCCGGGTATGACGCGGTTGTCGAGGCTACAAAGCCCGCCGAATAAGCGCCACCTTGTTTACAGACTTAACCGCCTCGGGCCTGTCGGCCCGGGGCGTTTTTATGTCTGGGCTTTGGGCGATTTCAGTCGCGCCGCACGCCCGCCGCGGCGTCCCCTGCCCGGCTGCTTAGCCAGCCCCTCGCGCAGGGTGGCGGTCATGGGATGGTCGGGATGCGCGCGCCCGTACTCAGCCAGCAAAATCTCGATCAGCGGAGACGTGTCAGCCCCCAAAGGCAGGCTCAACGCCCAATCGAGAAAGATCGAGCGGCATTCGCCTGCTGTGATCCCCTCGATACGGTAGGATTCGCGCACCAGCCCTTTGGGGTCATGCGGCGCGCGGAGGCCTCTTGGATCAGTCATATGCGCGCTCCTTTTGCTCCGTGGCAGGCCCCGCATCCTTCGCTCAGGCCTGCATAGCCTTTAGGACCTGATCAATGATCGTTCTGGCAGTTTTGCGACGGTTTAGGAGCGTTTTCTCCAGCTCGGCCAGCGACCCGGCCTGCAAATCGCGCAGGATCATCGCTTGGCCCTCGGCCCCCAGCTGCGCCGGGTCGAGCGGCTGATCCGACAGCAAGCGCCCCGCTTGTGTCAGGCGAAAGAAGGCGGCGTGGCTGTCGCTGAGGCTTTGCGCCTGCGCGCCGTCCAACAGCCCGGCCTCCGCCGCCGCCCGCAGCTGACCGCCCGTGTCGCGCATCAGCGCGCCCGCTTGCAGCGCCATGGCTTGGGCGAAAATCTCGATATCCTGCACCCCGCCGGGACCTTCCTTCACGCCCCAAACGCTGCCCACCCGGCCCGCATCGGCCAAACGGTCGCGCATCTCCTGGGTTTCGCGCGCGACATCTAAGGCCACGCGAGGCCGCGTCAGAATGGCGCTGCGCACGGCGGTGATGCCATCCACCACAGGCGCGGCTCCTGTCAGAATGCGCGCGCGGGTCAGGGCCATATGTTCCCACAGCCACGCCTCCTGCGCCTGATAGGTTTCAAAGGAGTGCAGCGCGGTGGCCACGGGGCCGGATTGGCCCGAGGGACGCAGGCGCATATCGACCTCATACAGCTTACCCTCCGCCGTGGGCGCGGTCAGCGCGGTGACAAGCATTTGGGTGAGCCTTGCAAAATACGGCCGCGTGGCCAGTGGCCGCGGGCCGTCGGAGGCCTCCATATCGCCGGGATCATAGATCACGATGAGATCCAGATCGGAGCGCGCGCTCAGCCGCCCGCCCCCCAGCGAGCCCATCGCCAGCACCGCCGCCCCGCGCCCCGGAGGGGGCCCGTGTTTTTCGCTGAACTGCGCCTCGACCACGGGGGCGAGGGCTTGCACGACGGCTGCGGCCAGATCGGCATATTGCGCCCCGGCTTCTTCCGGCGCGATCAACCCGCGCAACTGATGCACGCTGATCCGAAAGTGCCATTCCTTTTGCCAGCGACGCGCCACATCCAGCCGCGCCTCGTAATCCGGGGCCTGCGCCAGCAGCAAAGCCAAGGCGTCCCGCAAGCCGTCTTGGCCCGGCCAGTCGCGGAAGAAATCGCCGCCCAGCACCGCGTCAAACACCTGCGCGTTGCGCGACAGATAAGCGGCCATGTCCGAGGACGCGGTGCAGATCTCCACGATCAACGCGCTGAGCTGCGGGTTGGCCTCAAAGAGCGAAAACACCTGCACCCCCGCAGGCAGGCCGGAGACGAAACGCTCGAACGCCTGCATCGCCTCTTTGGGCCGCGCGGCGTCATTCAGCTTGGCATGGATGGCCGGGAAGACGCGCTGAAAAATCTCCGCCGCGCGAGGGCTGCGCAGGGCTGGAAAGCTGCGCCATTTCTCAAGATACGCGCCCGTGTCGGTCTCAGGCGCCTGCGGTGCGTCGGGGGCGAAAAACGCCTCCGTCAGGCGGGCGGTCTCCGACAGCCGCTCCGTCAGCTCGGCCCGTAGCGCCTCCACCGTGAAGCCCATGAACGCGGCCAGCCTCGCAAAGCCTTCCGGCGTGTTTGGCAGCGTGTGGGTCTGGGCGTCCTGGATCATTTGCAACCGGTGCTCGATCTCGCGGAAATAGCGGTAATGCGCGGTCAGCGTGGCCTGGATATCCTCCGTGACCCAGCCGGTTTGGGCCAGCCGGGACAGCCCCTCTACGGTGCCGCGCACGCGCAGACGTTCGTCCCGCCCGCCTGCGATGATCTGGCGGGTCTGGGTGAAAAACTCGATCTCGCGAATGCCGCCGGAGCCAAGTTTCATGTCATGGCCCTCCAGCGCGAATGCGCCGCCCAAGCCCTTGTGGTCGCGGATCCGCAGCCGCATGTCATGCGCGTCCTGAATGGCCGCAAAATCGAGATGCTTGCGCCACACGAAGGGCCGCAGCCGGTCGAGAAACCCCTGCCCTGCTTTCAGATCCCCCGCGCAGACCCGCGCCTTGATGAACGCCGCGCGCTCCCATGTGCGACCTACGCTTTCATAATAGCGCTCCGCCGTTTCCATCGCGATGCACACGGGCGTGACAGAGGCGTCCGGGCGCAGCCGCAAATCGGTGCGGAAGACGTAGCCCCCGTCGGTCACATCGGACAGAAGCGCGGCCAAACGGCGGGTGACGCGCACAAAGGCGCTGCGCGCCTCCATATAGGTGTCGGGCGTGTAGCGCGTCTCGTCAAAGAGGCAGATCAGGTCAATGTCGGACGAGTAATTCAGCTCGCCTGCGCCCATCTTGCCCATCGCCAGCACGGCCATCCCGGCCGCGTCGCAGGCGTCTTTCTCCTCCATGCCGGGGAGCTTGCCGCGTGCGATCTCAGCCGCGATGAGCGTTTTCAGCCCGTGATCCGTGCAGGCATCGGCCAGCTGCGTCAAAGCGTCGGTGACCTGCTCCAGCACCCACACCCCGCCCAGATCGGCCAGAGCCGCCAGCAGCGCGATGCGGCGCTTGGCCTGGCGAAACCCGGCGGCCATCTCGGCGGCACTGGTGGCGTGGATGTCGTGGATCACCTGATCGGCCATGTCTTGCGCGTCGTTCTCCGCAAGCCCGCTGATCCAATCCCGTTCCTTGGCCAAAAGCCCCGCCAGATAGGGGCTGCACCCAGCCGCGCCCGCCATCAGGCGGCGCAGGGGGGCGGGTGCATCCGGGAACCGCGCCTCGGCCTCCGCCGCGATCTCGGGCTGAAAGACGTCGGGGCTGCGGGTGATCTGGCTGGCAAAGGACATGGGGTTACATTGAAACCCGCGCGCGCTTGCGGTCAATGGGCGTTTGCGGCTTGATGCACCGCGAGGAAAGGCAGGAACCGATGAGCAAGAGTTTGAAACGGGTCAAGGCGGCGCTGCGGGATGCCGGGCTTGAGGTGGAGATCATGGAGACCGGGGCCGACACGCGCACCGCCGCCCAAGCCGCCGCCGTCGCGGGATGCCATGTGGACCAGATCGCCAAGTCGATCATCTTTCGCGGCGAGGCCTCCCAGCAAGCCATCCTGTTTCTGACCGCAGGCGGCAACCGCGTGTCGGAGTCCCGCGCCTCAGAACTGGCCGGAGAGGCCTTGGGCAAGGCCGATGCCGCCCTGATCCGCGCGCAGACGGGCTTTGCCATCGGGGGCGTGTCGCCGGTGGGGCATCTGAACCCGATCCGCGCCTTCATGGACCCGAGGCTGATGGAGTTCGACACGGTCTGGGCCGCCGCTGGCACGCCGCATCATATCTTTCGGATCGCGCCGGACGTCGTGCAGCGGCTGACAGGCGCGCAGGTCGCGGGTTTCACCGACTAGTCGCCAAACAGATCCAGCACCGACTGCGCCGCGCGCAGCCCCGGATCCGCCCCGCCGCGCCCAAGGCGCTGCATGGTCACGGCGCAGGCCTCCAGCTGGGCCGCGCGGGCCGTGTCATCCTCCATCAACTCGCCGAGCGCGCGCGCAATATTGGGCGCTGTGCAGGCCTTGCCCAAAAACTCCGGCACGGCGCGGGTATTCGAGACGATATTGACCAGCGTGACCGTGTCGATCAGCATTTTGGAGGCGATGATCCGCCGCGACATCCAGTTCATATCATAGGCCACCACCATCGGCGTGGCGGAGGCGGCTAGCTCCAAAGACACAGTGCCGGAAGCCGCCAAAGCCAGATGCGCGCATGTGAACGCGGCGCGTTTGGCGGCGGCGTACTCCTCCGCCCCCATGTCGCGCGGGTCGAGCACAATCGGCATGCCCGGCCAGCTTGCGACTCGTTCCTGCACCTTGCCCGCGACACTGGCCACGGTCGGCACCACGATGCGGGCGCTGGGATAGGCCGCGCAGGTCTCGCGCAGCGCGTCGCCAAAACGGTCCGCCAGCCGGGAGACCTCGCCTGCGCGCGAGCCGGGCAAGGCGAGGATCACGGGCGCTGTCCCCAACCCGTAGGTACGGCGGAACGCGGCGACCTCGGCCTCATCAGCCACGGGTTCGCTGACCACCGGGTGGCCCACGAAGTCGCAAGTCATGCCTGCGGCCTCCATCAAGGGCGGCTCGAAAGGGAAAAGCGCCAGCACATGGTCGATGCTCCGCGCCATCTTCTCTGCCCGCTCGGGCCGCCACGCCCAGACGGTTGGGGCCACGTAATGCGTCGTGGCCAGATCTGGCACTTGAACGCGGACCTTGCGCGCCACACGCAGGCAGAAATCAGGGCTGTCGATGGTGATCAGCAGGTCAGGCTCTTGCGCGACAATATCGGCCACCGCCTCGTCGCGGCGTTTGAACAGCCCGCGCAGCTTGGGCAGCACCTCGGCCAGCCCCATGACGGAGAGCTCCTGCATTGGGAAGAGGCTCGCCAGTCCCTGCGCGCCCATCATCGGCCCGCCGATACCTGCGAAGCTGACAGACGGGTCCAGCTGTCGCAGCCCCGCCATCAAGGCCGCACCCAGCCGGTCGCCCGAAGGCTCCCCCGCGATCAGGTAGACCTTCATCCGCGCACCCAGAGAAACAGGCCCTGCTGGTCGGCGATTTTGATACAATGCGGCGCGTCCAGCACCATCACCCGGCCCGCCTCGATCACCACGCCGTCCAGCTTGACCTGTGCCGCCCGGCGCAACGTGTCGGGGCCGATGGTGGGCATGTCGATGCGCAGCTCTTGGCCCGGCTTGGCGGCCTTCACCAACACCCCACCGGGCGGCAGCTGCGCGCTGCGCTGAAGCGCGCCACCATAGCCCAGAGCGGAGGCGACAAGGTCGCTGTTCAGCCCCGTATTTTGCACCATGAGCGACTGCATCATCCAATCCGTGCCGGGCTGCGCCTCAATGGCCAAGGCCTGCCCGCGGGCAACGATGCAGGACTGCCCCACATCGGCCTGCGCCATAGCGGCGATGATCTGTGCGCCCCGGTCGGCATCCTTGTGGTGCTGCTCCTCGGGCTGCGCTTTGGTCAGAACGCCCGGCGCGGGCAGCAGGTCGGGGCGCAGCTCATGCGCGCCGACGCTTTCGATCCCGGCCTCCTGGAAGAAGCTCAGAAGCGTGCGCAACGCCGCGTCATCGCCTTGTTGCAGCGCGGCCATCATGCGCGGCACCAAGGGCATGGTGGCGGGGTCGATTTTCGACGGATCGAGCGGAGGCCGGGCCACGCGGCCCACGAAACAAATGCGGTCGACGCCCTTGGAGACCAGCGCGGCGATGAAGCTACCCAATGTCTCGATGCGGAAGCGGATCACCGGTCTGTCACCGCGCGCGGCGCTGGGATGCCCCTCCATCTCGCAAAGCTGAAACGCGGTGCCCTCTGCCTCAAGGGCCTTGAACACCAAGCCGGGCAGATCGCCCTCGCCCGCAACAAGCGCCAGCATCGCTAACGGGGGGTCAGGAACGACCGGTCGCTCTGCCCCAATATGAAATCGACCACCTCATGCACATAGGCGCTGTCGGTCTCGTCGCGCAGCCGGGCCGCGCGGTCCTGAAATGCGCCGTCGCCTTGACGCAGCATCTGGTAGGCCGCGCGCAAAGCGGTGATGTCGCTGCGCGCCACGCCCGCCCGTTTCAGCCCCACATAATTGAGCCCATCAAGATCGCCGCGCGGCGCCTGCACCAGCCCGTAAGGAATGACGTCATTGGTCACCATAGTGACCGCGCCGATGATCGCCCCGCGCCCGATGCGCACAAATTGGTGGATGCCGGACAGCCCGCCGATGATCACGTGATCCTCGATCAGGCAATGCCCCGCGAGAGCGGCCTGATTGGCCATGATCACCCCGTTGCCGACAATCGCGTCATGGCCGACATGGGCCCCCGTCATGAAAAGGCAGTCATCACCCACTTTGGTCAGCCCGCCGCCGCCCGCCGTTCCGGTGTTCATCGTCACACCTTCACGGATACGGTTGCGCGCGCCGACCTCGAGCCGGGTCTCCTCGCCGTCAAATTTCAGGTCTTGGGGTATCTCGCCAATCACCGCGAAAGGAAAGACAATCGTGCCCGCGCCGATGCTGGTCTTGCCGGTCACCACGACATGGCTCTTTAGCTCTACATCTGCGGCCAGCGAGACGTGCGCGCCGACCGTGCAAAACGGCCCAACCTTGGCGGAAGGGTCGATCTGCGCGCCGTCCTCAATCACGGCCGAGGGATGGATCAAATCGCTCATTCCGTCGGCGCAACGATCATCGCGGCAAATTCGGCTTCTGCTGCAATCTCGCCATCGACATGCGCCACGCCCTTGAACTTCCAGACCTTGCCCCCGACACGGCCCCGGATCACGGTCACATCAAGCGTCAACACGTCGCCCGGCACCACCTTGCGGCGAAACTTGCAGCTGTCGATGCCCATGAAATAGACCAGTAGCCCCTTGTCAGCTGCATCCATCGTGATGGCCACCATAACGGCGGAGGTCTGCGCCATGGCCTCGATGATGATCACACCCGGCATGATGGGGGTTGCGGGAAAATGGCCCTGAAAATGCGGCTCGTTGAAGGTCACATTCTTGATGCCTTTGGCCGAAACCCCGTGCTTTATATCGACAACCTTGTCGATCAGCAAAAACGGGTAGCGATGCGGGATCACCCGCTGGATCAGGTCAATATCGGCGCTGGTGGGCAGGTCGGTCATAGGCTCGCTCTTCTTGCTATCGGCCTGCTGTCAGGCCTTGTGTTGTCTTGGCGGCTCTGCGCCGCGTCGGGGAGCGCGCCCCGTTGGCCAAAAGACCTAGCAGCGCCCTTGGCCCCGCACAAGTCACGCGCTGTTTCAGTCCTGCGGCGCGGGGTTGGGATCCACCGGGTCAACAGGGGTCGCGTCGGGATCCAAGGAGGGCGCGGTCTCTGGTTCTGTCGCTGGCGCGACCTCAGGCGGCGCAGGGCCGATCTCCGCGTTGATCCGGGCAATCGCCTGATCCGTCACATCAATCGCGCGGGACGACAGGATCACCGCGTTCTGGTTCAAAATGGCCAGCGCGCCGGTTTCCTCCACCAGCGCAAAAAGCACCGGGAAGGCCAGCTCGAAAAACCGCGTGCGTTCCGCGTCCGCGGCGCGTTGCAGAGCGTCACGTTTCTCAGACTGGGCACGGCGGATGCCGGTGACGCGCTCGTCAAACTCTTCGGCCAGCTCGCGAAATTTGGCAGGCTCCATCGTGGCACGATCCGTGACCAGCTGGCCCTCTTCGGCCACAAGTGCGGCCTCAATCCTGCGATTTTCGGCCACCAGATCAGCCGAGGCCGCCGCAAGGTCGTCGCGCACCCGTTGCCCGAACAGGGAGTTGGCATAGAGCCGTTCCTGATTGAGCGTCAGGATCGGCGCCATCGTGGGCTCTTGCTGCGCCAGTGCCGCGCCACCAGCCGAGGCCAGCAGCATCACGCAACAGGCGAACGCGCGCCACATCACGGGGCTAGAACCGCGTGGACACGGTCAGATCGAAGCTGCGCTCGCGGTCGAAGTCTTCTTTGACCAATGCCCGCGAGAAGTTGAACCGCAGCGGGCCGATTTGCGTGTCCCAGAACACCGAGAATCCGATCACGGCGCGCAGGTTCAGATCGTCATCAACCTCCCCCGCAGCACCCGCCGTATCATCCAGACCCCAGACCGAGCCCACATCAAAGAAGGCCCCACCGGAGATGCCGTATTCCTCAGGCAGACCCAGCGGGAATTCCGCTTCCAGACGGGCCACGGCGAAATAATTGCCGCCCAGCGCGTCCTGATCAATCGTGCCCAGATCACGCGGGCCGACCCCGTCGCCGTCAAAGCCGCGCATACGGCGCGAGCCAAGGAAGAACCGCTCCGTGATGCGGCTGTTGCCGGTCAGCTGTGTCTGTGCGCCAAATTCCAGCTCGGCGCGCAGGGTCACTTCCTCGCGGGCCACGCGTGTCTCCGCAGAGATCAGTCCGGTGGTGTTGATATAGTCACGGTCGCCGCCAATCCCCGCAAATTTCTGCGAGAACCGCAACAGCACACCCGAGGTCGGGTTCAGGCCGGTGCGGCGCGTGTCATAGGTGTATTGGTAGCCCAGCGCCGAGGTGACGGCGTCGCCCGCGTCACGCTGAATGATGGGGCTGACATCGGGCTGAACATCCTTGATCGAGTCGCGCGACAACTGGTAGGTGAGCCGCAGCCGACCATTGGGCGACACCGGGAATTCGATGCTCGGCTCAAAGCCAACATTGAGCGTGTCGAAATCGGCGAACTCGCTATCGGTGGTGCGGTAAAACGCGGTGAAGCCGGCGCCCAGATCACGGCCCAGCAAGGACGGCTCGAAGAAGGAAATCGCCGAGTCCTGTGTGTCCGACGCCGTGTCAAAGGAGAAGGCAAGGGTCTGGCCACGGCCAAGGAAGTTGCGTTCCGAGAAGTTGAGGTTGAAGCCAACCCCGTTTTCCGAGCCAAAGCTGACCCCGAAGCCCAGCGTCCCGGTGGTGGTTTCCTCCACATCCACGTCGACGACGACCTGATCAGGGCCAGAGCCCGGACGGGTGTTCACATCGGCCACGGTAAAGTAGTTCAGCGCCCGGATACGCTCCGCTGCGTCACGAATTTCGCGCGGGTTGAACGGGTCGCCCTCAACGGTGCGGAACTGGCGGCGCACGACGCGGTCCAGCGTGGTGGCGTTGCCCTCAATGTCGATACGCTCCACGAAGACGCGCGGGCCGCGGATCACGGCAAACTCAACATCCAGCGTCAGGTCGGCCTCATTGCGGGTGATGCGCGGCTCCACGCGGATAAAGTCAAACCCCTTCTGAATGGCGAGCCGCTCCATCCGGGTGATGGTGTTCTCGATACGGGCGGGCGAGTAAATCTTGCCCGGCTTGATCTTGTTGACGGCCTGAAACTCTGCCGTGTCGATCTCGGGCAGGTCGGAAAACGTGGTGATCTCGCCAAAGCGGAATTGCTGACCCTCTTGCACATTGAAAGTCACAAAGAAGGAATCCCGCTGGCGCGTCAGCTCTGGCGAGGCCGACAGGACCTGAAAATCCACATAGCCCCGCGACAGGTAGAAATCGCGCAAAAGCTGGCGGTCAAAGGCGATGCGGTCATTGATAAACGTGTCGCTCTGCACCAACAGCCGGAAGATGCCCGCCTGCTTGCTTTCCACCACGCGGCGCAAACGACGGTCCGAATAGGCGCGGTTGCCGACAAAGCTGATCCGCTCCACCTCGGCCACGCGGCCTTCGGTCACTTCGAAGACCAGATCCACCCGGTTGTTCGAACGCGGAATGATCCGGGGCGTCACGGTCGCCGCAATCCGCCCCGCCTGACGGTAGCCTTCGGTCAGCGTGGCCGCGTCGGCCTCCGCCGTGGCCGGGCTGTAGACCCGGCGCGATTGCGATTGCAGCAACGGGATCAAATCCTCGTCCTTGAGACGTTCATTGCCCTCGATATTGACGCGGTTGATGGTCGGGAATTCCTTGACCGTCACGATCAGCCTGTTGCCCGCAGGCACGATATCTACCGTCTCGAAAAGCCCTGAGCCCTGCAGGCGCTGGAACCCGTCATTGATCTGCCCCGCCGAGACAGCCTGCCCGCGCGGCAGGTTCAAAAAGCTCAGCACCGTGGCATCATCAATGCGCTGGTTGCCATTGATCTCGATCGTGGTGATGGTGAAATTCTGCGCATAGGCAGGCACCGTCAGCACCGGCGACACAGTGGCACCAAAGGCAAGAGCGGCCATAACCGACAGACATTTCACGCAATATCTTACCCGCCGCTTGAAATTAGCGATCTTCATGTGTCTGTGCCCCGCCCCTATACACGATCTAGTGTTCACAAGTACCGCGCTTCCGACGGCTTGTCAAAACGAAGACTGTGGAAAAAATGCGGTTCGAACAAGCAAAAACCGCGCCCGGTAAGGCACGGTTTTAAAGGCAAAAAAAGTCGGGAGACCTGCGCCGGGCGGAGCGCAAACCGATCAGCGTTGATCAAAGGGAGGCGGCATAGCCCCCGATCATCAGCGCAGCCGCAACCGCAGCGGGCCACATCACCCGGTCGAGGTTCAGCTTCACCAAAAGATGCAACCCGCGATATCCGTGTTGAAGTGTTTGCATGAGACCAGCGCCCATTCCGGTTGAAAGATGAACCAAATATGAACGTGTGAATATGGCACAATTGGGGCGTAGCTACGTCAGCTTGGGGGCAAATCAACCGTGCCCACCAGATGTGGTGTCGCTAAGCCTTTGACCTGCCTCACAAATCGTTAAAACCCCTTAAGGGCAGAACAGATCATTGCTCAGCGCAAACACCATCAGCGACAACAGCAGCGCCAGTCCGGTGGTCATCATCACATTCAGCGCCCGGTCACTGGGCGGCTTGCCCGCGACGGCCTCATAGGCGTGAAACACCAGATGCCCGCCATCCAGCACCGGGATCGGAAACAGGTTCAACAGCCCCACCGCCGTGGACAGCACGGCAATGAACCAGACGAACTCCTGCACGCCCTGGCTGGCCATATCGCCAGAGGTCTGCGCAATCCCAATGGGGCCTTGAATATTGCACGAGCTGATCGCGCCGGTGATCATGTGCCACAGCCCCGACAGGCTGGAGGAGGCCACGAAATAGGTCTGTTGCGCCCCGCCTGTGAGCGCCTCCCAAAGGCCCAGCGTCACGCGGGGCGGCTCGAAGAATGCGCCGCCGGAAAAGCCGATCAGCCAGCGGGTCTCGAACCCGTCCTCGGTGGGCAGGTCGCGTTGGCGCGGGGTCAGCTCGACCTGTAAGACCTCCCCTGCCCGCCACACATCAAGCGCCATGGTTTTGCCCGCGCCCTCTTGCACCAGCTCTTGCACTTGGCTCAGCGACCAGACGGACACGCCGTCTACGGCCGTGATCACGTCGCCCACGGCAAGCCCCGCATCCATCGCCGCCGATTGCGGCTGCAATTGATCGAGTACAGGCGGGAACGGGTAGACACTGTCGAAACGGGTTTCGGTCCCGTCACGCTCGACCACATAGGACACGGTTTCCGCCGGTTCCGCGGCACGGGCCACCTCGTAGAACGCAGCCAGATCGGGGATGGCCTCGCCATCCACGCGCAGCAGACGATCGCCCGGTTCGAACAGCTCTTCGGCACCGGGATGCGGCTTCAGCTCGCCAATCACCGCGTCATCTTCAATTGTGCCCGAAAAGATAAAAATTCCGGCAAACACGAAGGTCGACAGGATAAAATTGAACACCGGCCCTGCGGCCACGGTGGCGGAGCGGCGCCAGAGGGCCGCGCCGTGCATGGTGCGTTTCAGCTCTGCCTCGGACAGGGTGCCCATGGCCTCCCCGTCTTTGCCGGAGGCCGCATCCGCGTCGCCCAGAAACTTGACGTAGCCGCCAAAGGGAAGTGCTGCGACCTGCCATTTGGTGCCGTGCTTGTCCACGCGGGAATAGAGCACCGGGCCGAAGCCAAGGGAAAACACTTCCGCATGGATGCCGCACCAGCGGCCGACGATGTAATGTCCATATTCATGGATCGCCACGATCACCGAAAGCGCCACCACGAAGAACAGCAAAACCCATCCAACGCCGCCCGCCGCGGAGACCAAACCTACAAAATCCATAAACCCTAGCCCCTTACCGTGCCACATTCAGTGTTGCGGCAGTCTTACGTGCCAGATGGTCTGCGGCCAACACCCCGTCAAGGGTCAGCGGCCCGGATGTGACAATCTCACCCGAAAGTGTCGAGAGCGTGGCTTCTACCAGCTCTGCCATCTGCATAAAGCCGATCTCGCCTGCGATGAACTTGTCGAGCGCGATTTCCTTGGCTGCGTTGAACGTGGCCCCGGCCAGCCCGCGCGCCTCCATGACCTCGTAGGCCAGCCGCAGCGCCGGAAAGCGTTCGGGGTCTGCGGCACGGAAATTCAGCTGCGCCACCTTGGCCAGATCAAGCCGGGCGACAGGCACATGGCCACGCTCCGGCCAATGCAGCGCGTAGCCGATGGCGTGGCGCATATCAGGCGCGCCCAGATGCGCCATCAGCGCGCCATCCGTGAAACCCACCAGCGCGTGGATCAGGCTTTCGGGATGCACCACGGCCTCGATCTGGTCGGGGCGGACGCCGAAAAACTCCCGCGTCTCGATCAGCTCCATCGCCTTGTTGAAGAGCGTGGCGCTATCAATGGTGATCCGCTGCCCCATATCCCAGTTGGGGTGCGTGCAGGCGTCTTTCAGCGTCGCTTTGTGCAGCGCATCCACTGGCCAGTCACGCAGCGCGCCACCGGAGGCTGTGACAATGATCCGCTCGACGGCGTTGATATCCTCCCCCACCAGCGCCTGAAAAATCGCGGAATGCTCGCTATCCACGGGCAGAATCGTGGCCCCGTGTTTTTCGGCCTCTGACAGCAAGAGCGGCCCGGCTGTCACCAGCGATTCCTTATTGGCCAGCGCGAGGGTTTTGCCCTGTTTCAGCGCCTCCATCCCCGGCACGAGACCCGCCGCCCCCACAATGGCCGACATGGTCCAATCAGCGGGGCGGTGCGCGGCCTCCTTGATGGCTTGAGAGCCGGCGGCCACCTCAACCCCTGTCCCGGCCAGCGCCTCTTTCAAGGCATCAAAGCAATCGTCGAACGCGGTGACGGCCAGATCGGCCTTCACCGCCACGGCCTGCTCGGCCAGCAGCGCCACGTTGCGCCCGCCTGTGAGGGCCACCACGTTATAGCTGTCCAGATCGCGCGAAATAAGGTCAACAGTATTGACCCCGATGGAGCCCGTGGCTCCAAAAATCGTTACAGATCGCATCCTACAGAGCGAGCGGGACAGGCGGGAAATCGACGATCTGCTCGATCATCAGCAAGAAGACCGAAGCCCCCAGCATCCCGTCAAAGCGGTCAAACACGCCGCCATGGCCGGGGATCAGGTTGGAGCTGTCCTTAACGCCCATCTTCCGCTTCATCGCACTTTCCGCAATATCGCCCATCTGCGACGCCATGGAGATGGCAATGGAAATGCCGACAACTTCAGCGCCCACGCCGGGCTGCGCCATGAAGATCAGGCCCACGACGCCCGCGCCGACCCAGCCCGCAACCGTGCCGGACCATGTTTTCTTGGGGCTCACACGCGGCCAGAATTTTGGCCCACCAATGAAGCGCCCGGCGAAATAGCCTGCCACATCCGTGACGATCACCACCAGCGCGAGCCAGAGCATCCATGTGAAGCCGAAATCCACCCGCTGCACGGCCAAACCGTAAGCGGCCATGATGATCAGCGCGGTGAAGATCATGTAAAGCGTGCGGTTGCGCGGCAACAGCGCGATGCCCGCAATCGAGGGCAGCAAGATGAAGGGCAAGCCCACGCCCAAAGGCAGCAAACGCGCCGCCAAAAACGCCGCGCCTGCCCCAACGCCAAGCATCAGCGCGCGTTTCGGGCCGCCGCCCAGCATGCCGACCAGCTCCCAGACCAGCACGCCGGTCAGGATGCAGCACAGCGCCAGAAAGGCGACGCCGCCCAGCCAGACGCAAATGAGCCCCACAACAGCGATCACCGCCCCGGAGGCCATGCGGACCCAGAGGTCGGAAAACTTCTCCGCCTGCAGGCTCATCAGGCTTTCACGGCGCCAAAGCGGCGGTCTCGCCCGCCGAAGCGGCCCACCACCGTTTCGAACACATCCGGGGTGAAATCCGGCCAATGCGTGTCGATAAATTCATATTCCGCATAGGCCGATTGCCACAGCAGGAAGTTCGAGATCCGCGCCTCGCCGGAGGTGCGAATGACCAGATCGGGGTCCGGCAGCATACAAGTGTCCAGAAAGGAGGCCAGCACTTCGGAATTCACCTGCTCCGGCTTTAGCCGCTTCTCCGCGATCTCAACGGCAAGGCGCTGCGTGGCACGTGTCACCTCGTCGCGTGCGCCGTAATTCAGCGCAATCGTGAGATGTGTGGTGTCGTTGTGTTCGGTCAACTTCTCAAGGAAGTCCATCAGCTTTTGCAGCTTGCTGTCCAGCTTCTCGCGCTCCCCAATGAAGCGCACGCGGGTGCCGAGGCGGTGCAGGTAATTCGACTCCCGCTGGATATAGCGCCGAAACAGCGCCATCAGCCCCGCCACCTCCGATTGGGTGCGCTTCCAGTTCTCCGTGGAGAAGGCAAAGATCGTCAGGTATTTCACGCCCAGCTGCGGGCAGGTCTCCACCGCTTGGCGGACCCGTTTGGCGCCCGCTTGGTGGCCAAAGAGCCGAGGCCGTCCGCGTTGCGTGGCCCAGCGGCCATTTCCGTCCATGATGATGGCCACATGGTTGGGGCCGTCGGGGTTGATCGGTGTCACTGTCATGTCGGAAATTCCTTACGCCTCAATTGCAAAAGCCCCCGTTTCCGGGGGCGGCTGCATCACTTTTTAGACTTGCATGATTTCTTCTTGCTTGGCGTCCAGCGCCGCATCGACGGCCTTGATCTGGGCGTCGATCATGTCCTGAACCTCGCCCTGCCACAGCTTCTCGTCATCCTCTGACATGCCGTCGGCCTTGGCCTTCTTGATCTGGTCCATCGCGTCGCGGCGGATGTTGCGGATGGAGACACGCGCATTCTCAGCGTAGGTGCCCGCCACTTTGGTAAGCTCGCGGCGGCGCTCTTCGTTAAGCTCCGGGATCGGCAGCATGATGATCGTGCCATTGAGCTGCGGATTGATCCCCAGCCCGCTTTCGCGGATCGCCTTCTCGACCTTGCCGACAAGGCCCTTATCCCAAACATTGATCGTCACCATACGCGGTTCTGGCACATTAACCGTTCCCACTTGGTTGATCGGCGTCATGGAGCCGTAAGCATCCACCATCACCGGCTCCAGCATCGAGCCCGAGGCACGGCCCGTGCGCAAGGAGGCAAATTCCGTCTTCAGGCTGGCCATCGCTCCATCCATACGGCGCTGAATGTCATCCGTATCCAAAATAAAGTCGTCCGGCATCGTCACCTCGTTCTACGTCTTGTTGTTAACAGGCCTTGTAGCCCGGTGTGGACAACCGGGGCAAGCGCCTGCACAGGCGAGTTGCACAAATCCACCGATCCTTAAACATTTGCGTCCTAAATGGGGAAGAGCCACGAGGAGCAGGTGATGACGGTCCATAACGTCAAAATGATCTATCTCGGCAATTTTGCTGACGTAGACACAGACGAGTCCAACACAAACTCGGAAAACGCAGCCGACTTGCTGGGGGTCTATTCAGATCTGTCCATTCCGGACATTCAGGTCAATGACACGAACAGCAACAACACCATCAACGACGATGATAATGGCGCCACCACCGAGAGCTCGGACTATGATGTAGGGAACGGACCACAAAGCCAGTTTGTCGATTCCACGCTTGGCTACAACGCCACACTCTTGCTTGGCGACGGGTCGACCGTGTCGATGCTAGTGGTTGTGATCCAGATGCAAAATGGCGACACATTCGTCAACGAATGGGGCAATAACGGCTCGCTGGACGGGTTGTCCATCCAATCCGTGACATTGGATTCAGTTTACGGCTCCGACTACATTGGTTATTTCGTGCCTTCATCCATCGACAATACGGAAGTGGTCTGCTTCACGCGCGGCACGCAGATCATGACGCCGGACGGACCTGTTCCGGTCGAGCGCCTGCGCATCGGTCAAAACGTGGTCACGCTTGATCATGGCCCGCAGGCTCTGCGCTGGGTCGGCGGGCAACGCCACGTAAATCTGGGCCGCAACGCCCCCGTGCGGATTGCAGAAGATGCTTTGGGGCCGCGCATGCCCGCGCGCGCGCTATGCGTCTCACCCCAACATCGCATTTTGCTGCGCAACGCGGTGGCCCGGCGCATGTTTGGGCACACCGAAGTGCTCGTTGCGGCCAAATCGCTTCTGGGCATGCCGGGCATCACCCAATCTCAGCACGCGTCCTCGACCACATATTGGCATTTTGCCTGCGACAACCACGAAATGGTTATGGCCAATGGCACTTGGGCAGAAACGCTTCTGCTGGGGCCTGTCGCGCTGAAAGCCCTGCCCATCGCGCAACGCCGCGAACTTGCCGAGCTGCTGCCCGCCGCGCATCCCACACCGGCCAATACGCCCGCGCCCTGCCGGCCCTGCCCGCCCATGCGCCGACAATTGAAACTGGTCGACCGGCTGGCCCGCAACGCATCGCAAGCCGTGGTCGCCCCATCGGAGCCGCGCCGCTAGGCCGCGCGTTGAACCCGTGTGAACGTTCCTTTGCCCTCAAGGATGCTTTTGAAACCGCCGGGCGCATCAATCGAGAACACGATCAGCGGCAGGTTGTTTTCACGGGCCAACGCAATCGCGGAGGCATCCATCACCTTGAGGTTCTTTTGCAGCACCTCGTCATAGCTGACCACGTCGTAGCGCTTGGCATCGGCATTGGTCTTGGGGTCCTTGTCATAGATCCCGTCCACACCGTTCTTGCCCATGAAAATCGCCTGACAGGACATCTCATTGGCGCGCAGGGCGCAGGCGGTGTCGGTGGTGAAATAAGGATTGCCCGTTCCGGCGGCAAAGATGCAGACCCGCTTCTTTTCCAGATGGCGCACGGCGCGGCGGCGGATGTAAGGCTCTGCGACCTCATTCATGGTGATGGCGGAGATCACCCGCGTGTGGATGCCCAAAGCCTCCATCGCGCCCTGCATGGCCAGCGCATTCATCACGGTGGCCAGCATGCCCATGTAATCCGCCGTGGTGCGTTCCATCCCTTGGGCGGAGCCTTGCAGCCCGCGGAAAATATTGCCGCCGCCGATCACCATGCAGATCTCCACGCCCATATCGTGGACGATCTTGATCTCGCGGGCGATGCGCTCAACGGTGGGCGGGTGCAGCCCGAACCCCTGATCCCCCATCAGCGCCTCGCCTGAAATTTTCAGAAGAACGCGTGTATAGGCGGTGTCGGGGGTGGTGCTGCTCATCATCGGGCCTCATGCTTGGCTGCTTGCAAATCTGTGGCAAAATGTCGGAAAACGCAGGCAGTTACAACGCCCAACTTACCCCCTTTCGCAACTTCGCCGCTTTTCGCAGGACCCGCATGCCAGATCTGCTCGCCCGCATTGACCCAGACAGCCCGGTGCTTCTCGCGGGGCCCACGGCGTCGGGCAAGTCGTCGCTGGCCTTGGCCATAGCGGATGCGCAGGGCGGCACGGTGGTCAATGCCGACGCGTTGCAGGTGTTTGACTGCTGGCAGCAGCTGTCCGCCCGCCCCGATGCCGCCGAGCTGGCCCGCGCGCCGCACGCACTCTACGGCCATGTCCCTTACACCGCGCCCTATTCCACCGGCACATGGCTGCGCGAGGTGACGCCGTTTCTCAAGAGCACCCGGCCCATCATCGTGGGCGGCACGGGGCTGAACTTCACCGCGCTCACCGAAGGTCTGGCAGATATCCCACCAACGCCGGAGGCCGTGCGGACGCAGGCAAATGCCCTGCCCCATGCCGAGAAACTCGCCGCGCTGGACGAGGAGACCTGCGCCCGCATCGACACGCTCAACCCGGCCCGCGTGCAGCGCGCTTGGGAGGTGCTGCGCGCCACGGGCCGCTCCATCGCCGATTGGCAGGACGAAACCCCGCCGCCTTTACTGCCCTTGAACAAGGCCACAGCGCTGGTGCTGAACGCAGACAAAGACTGGCTGAACGACCGCATCACCCGCCGTTTTGACCAGATGTTGGAACGCGGCGCGCTGGATGAAGTGCGCGCGCTGCAAACGGACTGGAACCCCGACAGACCATCGGCAAAAGCCATCGGCGCGCCCGAGCTCATGGCCCATCTAAACGGCGAAATGACGCTCATTGAAGCAAGGGAGCGTTCCATAATCGCCTCGCGTCAATATGCTAAGCGGCAGCGCACTTGGTTCAAGGCGCGCATGAAATCGTGGCATCAAATTGATGCGAGTGTTCCATATATTTGACGTTTTTCAACCTTTGACTCGAATCGAACAGAGGAATAGCTATAATGTCTGACCAATTCGAACCTGCCGCCCTGGAAGAGCCTGCCGCCCCCATGCCCTTGAATCGCCTGCCATTTGTGGAAACCATCGGCGCGTTGCAGCGCCGTGAGACGTGGAAATCGGATGCAGCACGCTCGCTGGACCACCCGGTTTTGTTCTGGATCACCCGTGGTCAGGGCCGTTTCATGGTCGATTGCCGCCTGCGCGGCGTCGGCCCGAACACCGCCATTTATATCCCCCGCAACACGCTATTTAGCTACGACATGTTTGCTCAACCGCAAGGCATGGTGCTGTCGCTGCCCAATGACGAGCATGCCGGCTTCCCGCGCCGCCCCGCTTTGGTGCGCGCTGGCTCGGTCCAATCGCAGGCGGAGCTGGGCGGGCTGATCGACGCGCTGTCGCGCGAGCTGGCAGAGCTGCGCACCGGGCAACGCCGCGCGGTGCAGGCGCATGTGATGATGATCGCCGTCTGGCTGGACCGCCTTTTATCCGACCAACCTCAGGAGCAGCTGGGCAAATCCGACAAGCTTCTTTCGCGCTTCAGCCATGTCGTGGCCATCGGCCATCACGAGGGCAAATCCGTGGGTGAGTTTGCCTCCGAGCTGCGGGTGACGCCGACGCATCTGACCCGGCTGACCCAAGGCTCTGTCGGCAAACCGGCCTCCGCGCTGCTCAATGAGCGCATCATCAACGCCGCCTGCGAGGCGCTGGTCCATACCAATGAACCGATCAAGGTGATCTCGGAGCGGCTGGGCTTCTCCTCGCCCGCCTATTTCACCCGCGCCTTTCTGGCCCAGACAGGCCAGAACCCCACCATGTTTCGCAAAGCGCGCCGCTGAGACAGTTTCCGCTACGTCATCTAGCCATGTCGGGGGCCATGTTGCTGATTGACAAAGGATATGTCGCAAAAAACCTCCAAATCGGCGGATACAGCCGTTGACCTCATGGCCTAATTGGGGCGGAATAACCGTTCACGCCCGACAAGCCGCGGGCAAGGGAGATGAGGGGGCTTTAGAAAAGACCGCTAAATGGGACCGGGCGTCATAAGCGCAGGGCAGTGATTTGTATCTGATTTGTATCTGCGCGCACGACCCGCTACCCTGCCATCTCTGAAATTCGTCAATGTCCAACAGGGAGATAGACATGACAACGAAAACGCTGACCGGGGCGCAGGTGCACTCCGCCGCAGAAATGTACGCGAAAGAATATAAAGCCGGTCATATGGACCGCCGCGAATTCATGTCGCGCGCGACCATGCTGGGCGTCACATCGGCTGGCGCATACGCGCTGATCGGTGGCACCAAGCCTGCAATGGCCGACGGCCACGCCCAGCAAGGCGGCACGCTGCGCATGGAAATGGAAGTGCGCGCACTCAAAGATCCGCGCACCTATGACTGGACCCAGATCGCCACGGTCTCCGCTGGCTGGCTGGAATATCTGGTTGAGTACAACTCCGACGGGTCCTTCGAGCCGATGCTGCTCGAGTCCTGGGAAGTCAACGAAGACGCCACCAAATACACGCTGAACGTCCGTCAGGGTGTCAAGTGGAATGACGGCTCCGACTTCACCGCCGAGGATGTTGCGCGCAACATCGAAGGTTGGTGCGAGAAGGACGTTGAAGGCAATTCCATGGCGGGTCGTTTCGCCATCCTGATCGGCGAAGACAACAAAGCGCTGCCCGGTGCCATCGAAGTGGCCGGCTCGCACACGGTTGTGCTGAACCTGCCTGCGCCTGACATCACACTGGTCGCTGGCATGGCCGATTACCCGGCCGCCATCGTGCCTGCAGGCTTCAACGGCGAAGACATGCTGAGCAATCAGGTCGGCACTGGCCCCTATCTGAACGAAAGCCACGAAGTGGGCGTCAAATCCGTTCTGGTCCGCAACGAAGGCCATGACTGGTGGGGCTATGCCGCTGGCAAAGGCGCGTTCCTTGATCGCATCGAGTTCATCGATTACGGCACCGACCCGGCAGCACATCTTGCCGCCTATGAGGCTGACGAGATCGACATGAACTGGGAAAGCCAAGGCGAGTTTATCGAAGTGATGTCGAGCCTCGGCCTGACGCATTCCGAAGTGACCTCCGGTGCGACTTTGGTCATCCGTCCAAACCAGCTGGCCGAAGTTGATGGCAAGCGCCCCTATGAGGACAAGCGCGTCCGCAAGGCGCTGGCCATGGCCTGCGACAACAACGTGCTCTTGGAGCTTGGCCTTGCCGGTATCGGTGAAACGGCTGACAACTGCCACGTGGGCCCGGTTCACCCCGAGCATAACGCAGGCGTCACCCGTATCCCGCATGACCCCGCTGGCGCCAAGGCTCTGATGGAAGAGGCAGGCATGGGCGACTATGAGCACGAGCTGATCTCCATCGACGGCGGCTACCGCATGGACACAACCGACGCCGTCGCAGCCCAGCTGCGCGACGCTGGCATCAACGTCAAGCGGACCATCATGCCGGGTTCGACCTTCTGGAATGACTGGTCGAAATACCCGTTCTCCTCCACCAACTGGAACCACCGCCCGCTCGGCACGCAAGTGCTGTCGCTGGCCTACCGGTCCGGTGAGGCATGGAACGAGTTTGGCTGGGCCAACGCGGAATTCGACGCGCTGCTGGCCGAGGCCAACTCCATTGCCGACGTAGAGGCCCGCCGCGAGGTGATGGGCAAGCTGCAAGGCATGGTCATCGAGGAAGGTGTCACGATCCAGCCCTACTGGCGCAAAATCTCGCGTCACCACAAGGACAACCTTGTGGGCGTGGATATGCACATCGCCTACCTGCCACAAATCTATAAGTGGGCGCTGAAAGCCTAAGCTCAGCCACTCCGAAACGGGGCCGTCTCCAGATCAGGAGGCGGCCCTTTTCACCTCCCCCGCCATGCCATCCAAAGCCCCTAGCAAAAATGGGTCAGGCCGCGTGGGGCAACTGAACTGACAGGGAATTCCCATGGGATTGTTTCTCCTCCGCCGTGTCGGGGTGATGCTGCTGACGGCCTTGTGCCTGACCTTCATCGTCTACTTCATGACGACACTCTATCCGAACCTCGAAAAGCTGGCCAAGACGCAAGGCAACTTCCGCATGTCGGACGAGGCCGTCGCCAGCTATCTGGATCGAGAGGGCTATCTGGAGCCAGTCTTCAAGGGCTATGGCCAATGGCTAGGGATCCTGCCGGGCCACACATTCACCGACGAGGACGGCACCATCACAGGCCGCTGCATCGCGCCGGGAGCCGATCCCGCCACAGCGCCGACCTATTGTGGCGTGTTGCAAGGCGACTGGGGCCAGTCGGTCACCTTCAAAGATGACGCAGGCGGCATCATCGCCAAACGGCTGGGCCTTACCGGCTGGCTGGCGCTCGCGGCCTTTGCCGTGATGATCCCCGTCGCACTCATCATCGGCATTCTGGCCGGCATGCGGGAGGGCTCGCGGATGGACCGCTCGCTCTCCACATTTGCCATCGCCTCCTCGGCCACGCCCGAATATGTGTCGGGTGTTATTTTCATCGCGGTCTTCGCCGCCTCCGCCTCGCCGCTCAATGTGTTTCTGGCCGATATGGGCTGGATCTCGGGCCGCACGCTGCTGAAAGGCTCCGCGACATCGGCCATGGAAGACATCACATGGGCCAACTTCACCCTGCCCGTGGCCACCATCGCGCTCTACGGCGTGGGCTATATCGCCCGGATGACGCGCGCCTCCATGGCCGAAGTCATGACCGCGCAATATATCCGCACCGCGCGCCTGAAAGGCGTCAGCTTCCGCAAGGTCGTCATGAAACACGCGCTGCGCAACGCGCTGATCGCGCCCTTTACGGTGATCATGCTGCAATTCCCGTACCTTTTGACCGGCGTGGTCATCACCGAGACGCTGTTCAACTACAAAGGCTTCGGCTGGCTCTTGGTACAGGCCGCCTCCACCAATGACATCCAGCTGCTTCTGGGCTGCTCGGTTGTCGCCGTTTTCGTGGTGCTCGTCACGCAGCTGATCTCAGATATCGGCTACGTGTTCCTGAACCCACGTATCCGAATTTCATAAAGGAGGCCTGATCAATGGACCCGCTAACCTGGACTGGCAGCCTTGGCACCGCGCTGAACCCTCTGTTCCTCACCGCCGGTGTGATCTTCCTCGCCGCGACGCTGGCCTATGTGCTGGCCAGTTTCCTTGCCCCGGCACCGCAAGTGCGCGCCATCAACGAGACCACCGCCGTGGCGAGCAATGGCATCACCGAGATTTTGGGCCGCGTGTCGCTGGTCAGCCTTCTCGCGCTGCTGATCCTCAGCGTGCTCTACCTGATGGGCGGCATCGTCTCACCTTATGGTGCGGCGGGCATCATCGGCGAGATCGGGCAACGCTTCCTGCCCGTCTGGATTGCACTGATCCTGACCTTCACCTTCTCCATCATGTTCAAGCGCAAGCTTGGCCTCTACGGCAAGCTGTTCGACAGCCCCATCGGCATGGTCGGCTTTGGGCTTGTGATGTTCTGGGTCTTCACGGCCATCTTCGCAGGCCTCTTCGACATGATCATCACCCATGAAGTGCTGGTCCAGGAATCCGGCATGAAGAACAAAGTCCCCGGCACCCCCCTGAGCGGCGCGGAGGAAGGCGAGTTCCCGCATTACCTGCTGGGCGGCGACACGCTGGCGCGTGACGTCTTCTCCCGCATGGTCTCGGGCTCCATCACGGTGCTGCTGATTGCACCCGCGGCCACCGCCTTTGCCTTCATGGTCGGCATCACGCTCGGCCTGCCTGCTGGCTATTATGGCGGCCGCTTTGACACGATCATCAGCTTTCTGGCCAATCTCGTCTTGGCCTTCCCGGTGATCCTGCTCTTCTTCCTTCTGGTCACACCCGAAATTCGCAGCTACGAGATGTTCTCCGTCTTCGGCAAAGGCATCACCTTCCCCCGCGGCATGGCCGCCGTGCTGTTCCTCTTCCCGGTCATCTTCCTGATCGTGCTGTGGCAGTCGCGCTATTTCACCCAGCCCTCCAAGCGCAACCTCTTCGTAGGGCTGACCGTGCTGATCGGCGGCTGGATCTATCTGGGCCTCGCATGGGACGCCGACCCCACAGGGCAAATCGCGATGGATGCGGGCGTGTTGATCGTCTTCGTCTCCGTCGTCTTCGTGAACGCACCCACCGTGTTTCGCATCGTGCGTGGCCTCGTGCTCGACATCAAAACCCGGGACTACGTGGCCGCAGGCCAGACCCGTGGCGAGGGCCCGTGGTACATCATGCTTTGGGAAATCCTGCCCAACGCCCGAGGGCCGCTCATTGTCGATTTCTGCCTGCGCATCGGCTACACCACGATCCTGCTGGGCACGTTGGGCTTCTTCGGCCTCGGCCTCAGCCCCGAAAGCCCCGACTGGGGGACCACGATCAACCAGGGCCGCCGCCTGCTGAGCGTCTACCCCCACCCGGCCATCGCCCCCGCCTTGGCGCTGATGAGCTTGGTGCTGGGCCTGAACCTGTTGGCCGATGGGCTTCGTGAAGAAAGTCTAAGAGACTAATGGCGATTTTTGGAACAAAAACCGCCAGACTTAACACCGCGTCAGCACATGCTGTCACGACGCGCTGTGTACGGGATGTGTACGCGCTGTGTACGCCCCAAATGACGCAAGAAGGAGAAGGTTAATGGCTGTAGACGAGACCTATGACGGCCCCATTCTGGAGATCGACAAGCTCTCCATTTCCTTCTTCACACGGCTGCGCGAAATCCCCGCCGTGATGGATTTTTCCTGCACCGTCATGCCCGGCGAGGCCATGGGTCTGGTGGGCGAATCCGGCTGCGGCAAATCCACCGTCGCCCTTGGCGTGATGCAGGATCTGGGCGTCAACGGCCGCGTCGTCGGCGGCTCCATCAAATTCAAAGGCCGCGACCTTGGCGAGATGAGCGCCGAAGAGCTGCGCGACATCCGTGGCAGCCAAATTGCCATGATTTATCAAGAGCCTATGGCCTCTTTGAACCCCGCGATGCGGATCGGCAAGCAGCTCATAGAAGTGCCGATGATCCATGAGGGCGTGTCGGAAAAAGAAGCCTATGCGCGGGCCTTGGAAGTCGTCACAGACGTCAAACTCCCCGACCCCGAACGCATGCTCAAAAGCTTCCCGCATCAGCTCTCCGGCGGCCAGCAACAGCGCATCGTCATCGCCATGGCTTTGATGTCGAAACCGTCGCTCCTGATCCTCGACGAGCCCACCACAGCGCTCGACGTCACGGTGGAGGCGGCGGTCGTCGAACTGGTCAAGGATCTCGGCAAGAAATACGGCACCTCCATGCTGTTCATCTCCCACAATCTCGGTCTGGTTCTGGAAACCTGCGACCGCCTCTGCGTGATGTATTCCGGCGAAACCGTTGAAACGGGTAAGATTTCTGACGTGTTCGACGAGATGCAGCACCCCTATACCCAAGCGCTTTTCCGCTCCATCCCGCTGCCCGGTGCGGACAAAAACTCCCGCCCCCTCGTGGCGATTCCCGGCAACTTCCCCCTGCCGCATGAACGCCCTCAGGGCTGCAATTTCGGCCCGCGCTGCGACTATTTTGAACCCGGTCTCTGTGACCAATCGCAAATCGACATGTACCCCGTCCTGAGCGGCGACCGGCATGAAACCCGCTGCCTAAGATTTCAGGAAATCGACTGGAACGCGCCCATCTCGGTCGGGGCCCAAACCGAAAAACCCGCCCCCGGAGACGTGGTCTTGCGGATGGACAACCTCAAGAAATACTACGAGGTCGCGGCCAACGCACTCTTTGGCGGCGGCAACAAAAAGGTCGTGAAAGCCAATGAAACGCTGAGTTTTGAGGCCCGCGAAAGCGAAACCCTGGCCATCGTGGGCGAATCCGGCTGCGGCAAATCCACCTTTGCCAAAGTTCTCATGGGGCTAGAAACGGCAACGGATGGGAAAATTCTGTTAAACAACGCCGAAATTCAAGACACCCCGATCGAGGAACGCGACACCAAAACCATCTCCAACGTGCAGATGGTCTTCCAAAACCCGTTTGATACGTTGAACCCGTCGATGACCGTCGGCCGTCAGATCATCAGGGCGCTCGAAATCTTCGGTATCGGCGACACGGAAAAAGCCCGCGAAACCCGCATGCTGGAACTGCTCGATCTGGTCAAATTGCCGCGCGAATTTGCCACCCGCATGCCGCGCCAGCTCTCAGGCGGGCAAAAACAACGCGTCGGCATCGCCCGCGCCTTCGCCGGTGACGCCAAAATCGTGGTGGCAGACGAGCCCGTCTCCGCCCTTGATGTGTCGGTGCAAGCCGCCGTCACCGACCTTCTGATGGAGATTCAGCGCGAGAATAAAACCACGCTTCTCTTCATCTCCCACGACTTGAGCATCGTGCGCTATCTGTCTGATCGCGTTATGGTAATGTATCTTGGCCATGTCGTGGAGATGGGTACGACCGATCAGGTGTTCCAGCCGCCCTACCACCCCTACACAGAAGCACTGCTCTCCGCCGTGCCCATCGCCGACACCAGCATCGAAAAGCAACATATCGTGCTCGAGGGCGACATCCCGTCGGCGATGAACCCACCTCCGGGCTGCCCGTTCCAGACCCGCTGTCGCTGGAAAAATCAGGTCCCCGACGGTCTCTGCGACAAGGAGCTGCCACCTGTGCGCCACCTCACTGAGGGCCATCAGGTCAAATGCCATCTGTCAGACGAGATCCTCTCGCGCATGGAGCCGGTCATCAAGATCGCCGCCGAATAACCTGATATTAAGGTTAACGCGCGCGCCCACTCCAAAAAAGCGCGCCCCTACAGGTTTCATCTTGGCAAAAATATGCAAGGCGCGTTAGAGCCCGTAAATCGCTCCGAATTTAGCGTCGAGATAGTCCAGCAAAGGCCGCTCTGACGGCGCAAACCCGCAAGCGTGCCGGATCGTGTCCCGCGGCTCCCGCAAGCCGCCAAATTGCTGCAAATTCTCCCGCAACCACCCCGTCGCCGCAGCCGTGTCGCCTTGCGCCAATTGCGCGTCCAGCGCAGGCACCGCCTCGCGCAGGCTTTGATAGAGGCACCCGGCATAGACATTGCCCAGCGCATAGGTCGGGAAATAGCCAAACAGCCCGAAGGACCAATGCACGTCCTGCAACACGCCATTCGAAGGCTTATCCACCGCCGTCCCAAAATCCGCTTCAAACCGCGCGTTCCACGCCTCCTCGAGATCCGCCACCTCCAGCGATCCGTCTATCAGCTGCCGCTCAAGATCAAAGCGCAGCATGACATGCAGGTTGTAATGCACCTCGTCAGCTTCGGTCCGGATATAGCCAGAGCCCACACGGTTCACGACCCGGTAGAACATGTCCTCATCGGCCACGCCGAAATCGCCAAACTGGTCGCGCATTTGCCCGTAGAGCCAGACAGTAAAGGCCCGAGAGCGACCCAGCTGGTTTTCATAAATCCGCGATTGGCTTTCATGGACGCCCATCGACACGCCCGCCCCCAATGGGGTGAGCACATAGGCGCGATCAATGCCCTGCTCGTAGCAGGCATGGCCAACCTCATGGACCGTGGAGTAAAAGCAATTGAACGGGTCACGCGGGCTGGTGCGGGTGGTGATGCGCACATCCGTGCCGGAGCCGGAGCTGAACGGGTGCACCGCCTTATCAATCCGTCCAATGTTCAGGTCATAGCCAAAGGTCTGGGCCAGCAGGGTCGAGACCGCCAACTGCCCCGCCTCGTCAAAGACATGGTCCAGCGGCGCAGGGGCCTCCGCCTGCAAGATCCGTGCGCGAAGATCCACCAGGCGCGGGCGCATCCGGTCAAACATTGCCTGCAATTCCGCCCCGGTGATGCCGGGCTCATAGTCATCCAGCAAAGCATCATAAAGATCGCCGCCCACGGCCAGACAGGCCGCCTCCTCACGCTTCAGGCGGATCATCTCGGAGAGCACCGGCACGAAGCTGGCAAAGTCATCTGCCGCGCGTGCGGCGGCCCAGATGCCCTGCCCTTTGGACGTGTGCCGCGCAATCGCTGTGGCCAGCGTCGCGGGCACTTTTGTGGCCCGCTCATAGCTGCGCCGGATATGGCGTAGCTGCGCGCGCGCCACGTCATCCGGCGGCTCTGCGGCCTCCAGCAAATCACCCAGCTTGGCATTGGTGCGCCGCGCATGCAGGACCTCTTCCAAGGCGGCCATCTCCTCCGCGCGCAGCTCGGCTGCACCTGCAGGCATCATGGTTTCCTGATCCCAGCCCGTGCGCCCGGCGACAGAGCCCAAAGCCTGCGTGACCCGCTCATAGGCCATCAATTGATCATAGGCGCTCATGCCGGTCCCCTGACAGATTGTTCGCTTGGATACATGGTGAGGAACCGCGCGCGCAGGATCAGGCAGATCAGCACCACGGCGCCAAATTGATGCACCAGCGCCAGATGCACCGGAGCCGCATAGAGCACCGTGCCAATGCCCAGCACCATCTGACCAAACAGCATCACCGCCACCCAATCATAGGCCCGTTTCGTCGCCCGGTTGCCAGAGCTGCGCGAGGCCCGCCAGACCACCAGCCCAAAGATGAAGACGATATAGCCCAGCAGCCTATGGTTGAACTGCACGAGCGCCTCGTTTTCAAAGAAATTGACCCACCACGGGCTCAGCTCGAAGGCCAGCGCCGGGAAGACGTCGCCGCCCATCAATGGCCAATCCGTATAGGTCCGGCCCGCGTCAATGCCCGCGACCAGCGCGCCCAGAATGACCTGCAAATATGCGGCATGCATCAGCCCCGTGACCATGCGTTTCAGACGCGGCTCCCCGTGGCGACGGGCCTGCATCAGCTGCGCCTCCGTGCGGCCGAGCTTCAACACATACCAACAGATCAGCCCAAGGATCACGAAGGCCAACCCCAGGTGAATGGCCAAACGGTAGGAGGCCACGTCCAACCGCGTCCCCTCCAGCCCGGAGGACACCATCCACCAGCCAATCGCACCTTGCAGCCCGCCAAGACCGCCCAGCAGCAGCAAGCGGCCCGTCCAGCCGGTTGGGATTTGTTTGCGCAGCGCGAAATAGGCAAAGCCCAGCGCCCAGACGAGGCCGATGAACCGGCCCAGCTGGCGGTGGCCCCATTCCCACCAGTAAATCATCTTGAACTCTGAAAGGCTCATCTGGCTGTTTTGCAGCTTGAATTCGGGGATTTGCTTGTATTTCTCGAACTCTTCGTCCCAGACCTCCGCGCTCATCGGCGGGATCGCCCCGGTGACGGGTTTCCATTCGGTAATCGACAGGCCTGAATCGGTCAGCCGCGTGGCCCCGCCCACCGCGATCATCACCACGACCAGCGCAAAGAGCACCATCAGCCACACCCGGATCGCGCCCCGCGCGCCGGGGCGTTTGGCGCGGTCAATCACGCCTGCCGATGTGGCGGGTTTCTCGGCAGAGGAAACTTCCTCGAAGATCGAACGTTTTTCGGCCATTTTGAGCCCCCTCTTTACGTCACCTTAACTTAAAGCTGCCATGACAGCGCGGCAACTAGTCGTCACGGGTTTTCCAGCGCACAAATTGCCGCAACATGCCGTGGAAGATTTGCACGTCCTGCCGCGTCAGCGGCATCCGCGACAGCATATTGCGCAAATGCAGCTTCATCGACGCGGCTTTGGTTTCGGGAAAGAAGAACCCGGCCACGTCCAGACGCTGCTCGAAATGCGTATACAGCGCCTCGATCTCATGCTGGGCGGCTTGCGCGATCTCGGGCACCTCGATCTGGCCCCCATCCGATTGCCGCCGCCATTCATAGGCGGTCAGCAACACGCATTGCGACAGGTTCAGGGAGGCAAAACCGGGGTTCACCGGCACGGAGATAATTGCATTGGCCTGCGCCACATCGCTGTTCTCCAACCCCGCGCGTTCCGGCCCAAAGAGCACGCCGACCTTTTTGCCCTCACGGATCATCGCGCGGGCCTGCGCCATGGCGGTCTGGGGCGTGACGACGGGCTTGGTCAGATCGCGGCTGCGCGCCGTGGTGGCATAGACATAATCAAGGTCCCCCACGGCCCCCGCCACGTCATCATAGACCCCGAGCTGATCCAGCACCTTCGCCGCACCCGATGCTGTGGCCGTCGCCGCCGGGTTCGGCCAGCCGTCGCGCGGGTTAACGAGCCGCATGTGCTCCAGCCCGAAATTCAGCATCCCGCGCGCCGCAGCCCCAATATTCTCGCCCATTTGCGGGTCCACCAGCACCATGACAGGCTGCGGGCCGTCCCAGTCAGGTTGCGCGTTGTGATCGGTGCCGGACATGGCTGTTCCCCTTCGTTCAACGCGGTTTACGCGAGCACCCGCCCCCCCTGCAATGCCCTTGTGAGCCCGCCTGCCGGGGGGTAAGACATGGCCCAAAGAAAAGGCCCGGACATGACCCATTCCCCCGACACCCAAGAAGACGGCCCGCAGGCCCCGCAGATTTATCTGATCACCCCGCCGCAAGTTGAGCTATCGAGCTTTCCCAGCGTCTTGGCAGGCTTGCTGGACGGCATCGAGATCGCTTGCGTGCGCCTCGCCATGGCCTCCGCGGAGGAAGACGAGATCAGCCGCGCAGCCGATCTCTTGCGCGAGACCTGCCACGCCCGCGACGTGCCGCTGATCCTCGACACGCATGTGCGCCTGGTCGAAAAGCTGGGCCTTGACGGCGTGCACCTGACAGACGGCGCGCGCACCGTGCGCTACGCCCGCAAGGAGCTGGGCGCGGACGTGGTGATCGGGGCCTTTGCGGGCCCGTCGCGCCATGAGGGGATGAATGCGGGCGAAAGTGGCGCGGATTACGTGGCTCTGGGGCCGCTCAGCGACACCGGGCTCGGCGCGGGCGCGCTGGCCGCGCGTGACGATTTTCAGTGGTGGTCGGAGATGATCGAGCTGCCCATCGTGGCCGAAGGCGGCCTCACGCTGGACACGGTGGAAGCCTTCGCGCCTTTCGCCGACTTCATGGCCATCGGCCCCGAGATCTGGCCCAGCGACGACCCGCTGGAGGCGCTTAAGACCCTCACTGCGCCAATGCGGTAAAGCCGCTCCGAACAGCATCTTCGCAGGCGGCGGACAGGGTTTTACGATCGGTAAACTCTGCCACTTGGAAGGCCGCATGAAACGTCAAAGCGATCCGCCCCTGACGCGGTGCGGCCAGCACCTGAAGCAGATGCGGCGCGAACTCCATATCCCCCCACCAGCAATAGAAATGCGACGGCTCATGGGGCGGCGCGAAATAGCGCAAACTGACCGGCTGAACGGAGCTGATCGCGCGCAGATCATCACTGAAGAACGCCGCGAAGAGCGTTGATTTAAATGGCAAAACCTGTCGGCCGTCGCTGCTGGTCCCCTCGGGGAAGAAGAGCAGCTTATGACCTGCCTGCAACCGGGTCTCGAATGTGGTTTTCTGCGCGCCCGCATCCCGCGCGCGGCGGCGAATAAACACCGTGCCCACCCCGCGCGCCATCAAGCCGATACCGGGCCAACCCGCGACCGCATCTTTTGAGACGAAATACACCTGCTGCGCCGCGTTCAGCGCAAAAATATCAAGCCAGGAGGTATGGTTGCAGACCACGCCGCCGGGATGCCGCATCGGGGCGCCCGTGACCTCGAACCGGATGCCCATCACCCAAAGTGCCGCTCGAAACACGACCCGCGTGATATGGGGCGTCACGGGGCGATGCGCCCCGAAAATCGGGCGCTCAAAGAGCCGCAACAGCATAAGCAACGCAAAGCCGCCAAGGACCAGTATCACCAACGGTACGCCCCGCGCAGCCACCCGCAGCCAGCCTGCAAACCGCAGAGGCGCAAACTCCGGCTCAGGCGCATCCCGCCATGTCACGGGCGCGGCTTTGTGTAGAGGTCGCGATGCTTGGTCGACATCCGCGCCGTATCGAGCACCAGACAAACGTCAACCGTGTTGAACGCGGCATCAATATAGGCCCCGTCGCCCACCACCCCGCCGAGCCTGAGATAGGCCTTGATCAATGACGGCACCGCCTTCATCGCGGCGGGACGGTCCACAGCCTCCTTTGCCAGCAGATCCATCCTCTGGTAGCTGCGCGCCTTTGGACGCAGATCGGCCGGCGCCAGATGGGCGTGGTACAGATGCGACAAGGGCTGCGCAAGCGCGTCCGGATCCGTGCCGTGAAAGCTGGCCACGCCAAAGAGAATCTCGATCTCATGCTCCGCCACATAACCCGCGAGCCCCTGCCACAGCTGAAACATCGCCGTGCTGCCGCGATACGCCGGATCCACGCAGGAGCGCCCCAGCTCCAGCAGCTTGCGCCCCGAGGCCAGGAGCGACGAGAGGTCATATTCCGTGTCCGAATAATAGCGCCCCAAGCGCTGATATTGCTCCGTTCGCATCAAACGGTAGACCCCGATCACGTGATCACCGGCCTCCGGATCGCGGCGGGGATCCACCAAAATAAGCTGGTCAGTATGGGCGTCAAACACGTCGCGCTCGATGCGGGCGGAATGGTCCACATCCGGGCCGTTTCCGCCCAGTTCCTCAACAAACACACGGTAACGCAACCGCCCGGCCCCACGGATATCTTGTGGGCTTTGCGCCAGCCGCAGCTCAAACTGAGAGGCGTTCTGCATCACGAAATTCTCTGTCCAACCCATGAATTTCGTCCCAACGTCAAAAACGAAAAAGCTTGCCAGCAGGCCCTCCGCCCTGTTTCATGAGCCGAATTCAGCGAAACGTACCGCACCATTTGCCCCTTACTCCGCCCGTTGCTCAATTGTGAGCAAAACTTGGGCCCCATTTATTGTAACCTTGCCTTGATGTTCAAAATTAACTGTTATTTTACCGTTTATGTTGGATTGAACTTGTCCAAGCCCCCAATCAGGCGCGTCCGGATGCGTGACCAACATGCCCGGCTCCAACAGAGAGTTCAGTTCTTCCATCATGGCACATTCCCCTGGACCAGATCACATGGCTATTGACCTCAAAGACAGCGCCGCGCTGCTCGGATCGCGTATTTGCCATGACCTTATCAGCCCTTTGGGCGCGATCAGCAATGGGGTCGAGCTGTTGACCATGTCCGGCGTGGCCAGCTCACCGGAGATGAAGCTGATCGAGGAGGCCGTGGCCAGCGCAAATGCGCGGGTCAAATTCTTCCGTGTCGCCTTGGGTGGGTCGACCGGCGCGCAGATGCTGGCGCGCTCGGAAATCCTGAAATTGCTCGATGGCTGCTATGGCGGTGGGCGGTTGACGGTGCGGTGGGAGCCGCCCTCGGACCCGTCGCGCACGGAGGCCAAGGTGGCGTTTCTGGCGCTGATGTGCATCGAGACCGTGCTGCCACAGGGCGGCAACATCGTCATCAACGCGGATCGGGGCAATTGGCAATTGCAAGCCTACGGGCCCGCGATCAAGTTCGAGCCTGAGCTTTGGGCAAGCCTTACGCGCGACAGCGATGCGGCGATTGGGTCTGCGCAGATCCAGTTCGTTTTGCTGAAAGAAGCGCTGAAAGCCATCGGCCAGCCGCCACAGGTGGGACATTCAGACAGCGCGGTGTCCTTGCGTTTCTAAAGCTTGTGCAGCGTGTCCCGGAAGCGTCGCATGTTCTTCTGATAGGATAAAGCGGACGCCGCAAGCCCCTGAATTTCCTTGTCATTTAGCTCCCGTACCACCTTGCCTGGAGCGCCCAGAACCATTGAGCCGTCGGGGATGGTCTTGCCTTCCGTGATCAAGGCCCCAGCCCCGATCAGGCAGTTCTTGCCGATCACCGCGTTGTTCAGGATCGTGGCCCCCATACCGACAAGTGACCCGTCGCCAATGGTGCAGCCATGCAGCATGGCCTTGTGACCAATCGTGCAGCCTTTGCCGATGGTGAGCGGGCATCCCATGTCGGTATGCAGCACGCAGTTTTCCTGAATGTTGGAGCCTTCGCCAACAATGATAGCCTCATTGTCGCCACGCAGTGTCGCGCCAAACCAGACGGAAGTGGCGTTTTGCAGGATCACGAGGCCGATCAGGTTGGCGTCCGGCGCGACCCAGAAATCACCGTTTTCGGGCAGTTCAGGCGCGTTTTGCCCCAATTTGTACAAACTCATTTGCCCCGTTCCCCAAATTGTACATTTAGCCCTTCCACAAAACTGTCGAGGTTGGACTGTCTGGTGCGGCGCAAACGCTCCGCCGTTAAGATCGCTTTAATCTGTTCCTCGCTGTCGGGGATCGAGCGGTTGATGATGCAGTAATCATACTCGCGCCAATGGCTGATCTCGTCGGCACTTTTGGTCATCCGCTCGGCGATGACCTCCTCGCTGTCTTGTGCGCGCATCCGCAAGCGCTGCTCCAACTCGTCGATGGAGGGTGGCAGAATGAAGATCGACAGGATGTCGCCGATTATGTCGGATTTATCCTTGATCTGCTGGCCACCCTGCCAGTCGATATCAAAGATCACGTCCTTGCCGTTCTTCAAGGCCGCATCAACGGGGCCGATGGGCGAGCCGTAAAGATTTCCGAACACCTCAGCATGTTCCAGCATCTCGCCATTGGCGATCATCTGTTGAAACTCCTCGCGGGTGCGGAAGTAATATTCGCGCCCGTCTTTCTCGGCCGGGCGCGGAGCGCGGGTTGTGGCGGAGACGGAAAAGCTGATGGACGGATCCCACTTTCTCAGCAGTTTGGAGAGCGTGGATTTGCCCGCGCCGGAGGGCGAGGACAGGATGATCGGGATGCCGCGTCTGGTGGCCATCTGGGTCTACTCCACGTTCTGGACTTGCTCGCGCATCTGATCAATCAGCGCCTTGAGGTCAAGGCCCACGCGGGTCAGCGCGGTGGAGCCGGATTTGGAACAGAGCGTATTGGCCTCCCGGTTGAACTCCTGCATCAGGAAATCGAGCTTGCGCCCCACAGAACCGCCTTCCGTCAAGAGCGCGCGGGCCGCCGCAACATGGGCGCGGAGACGGTCGATTTCCTCCGTGACATCGGCTTTGACGGCGAGCATAGCCAGCTCTTGCGCAACCCGGTCGGGATCTGCGCCATCGGTATTGGCCATAATCGCAGCCAGATTGGTCCTCAAGGTGGCCGCAACCGCGTCTTTGCGGTCCTCGGCCAACTGGGCGGATTGGTCTACAAGTGCCTCAACCTCCGTCAAGTTGTCTTCGAGCAGGGTTTTCAGCGCCTCCCCTTCGCGGCTCCGCATCTCGATGAAATCGGCCAAGGCCACGTCAAAGGTCTCGAGCACATCCGCCTCCGGCGGGATCGCGATGCCTTCATCGCCCGCGCCAATAACGCCGCGCAGACACATCAGCTCTGCGGCAGAGACGTCGCGCAGCGCGAGGCCTGCGCTGCGCGCGCGGGTCTGGGTTTGGAGGATCGCCTGCACATAGCCATCGAGCGTGTCTTCATTGAGATGCACCGCCTGCGCGCCCGCCTCTTGTTCGGTCCGCAGGGAGACATTCACATTGCCCCGTTGCAGCGCCTTTTGCAGCCGGGTTTTCAGCCTCTGGTCAAATCCGGTCATCCGTTCGGGCGCGCGGACGCGGATATCGAGGCCCTTGGCGTTCACGCCGCGTATCTCCACGGTCCAAGTCACGCCCTTGCTGGCCCCTGAGCGCGCCGCAAACCCTGTCATTGACTGAACCATACGGGCCTCCCCCTGTTGTCGCGTCTCTTTAACCATAGTGCGGGGGCCAAGAGCAATGAGCGCCAGGTCAGCGCCGTTAACTGATTAACACTTTCGTAAGGTGCAATTTCATTCAAATGCGTCATTTTAAGAGTTCGTTAAACCCTCGCAACTAGGCCTGATCCTAGCTTGAATGTTGCGACCTGAAGAAGCGTCCTTTCTGGGGAAGGAGGCGTTGCAATGTTTGAGGTGCCAGAATGTCGTTCGACCCTAAGTCCCCCACCCCGTCCGACAAGGAAAATATCCGGGGCAAATCACGCGTGATGCCACGCAATATTCTAGAATTCGGACCCGATCAAACCGCCATGAGCCACCCGCCACTTGCCGAGATCAGACGCTATTGGAACGAGTTGCGCGCCGGGCGTCTGATGCCGCTGCGCGCGGAGGTGGACCCGCGTGATATGTCTTCTTTTCTTGAGTGTTGCTTCATTTTAGACCGCAAGACCGCCGGGGATGTACGGTTTCGCGTGGCGGGGATGGCGTTGAATGATCTGATGGGCATGGAGTTGCGCGGAATGCATCTGCGCTCCATGATTGAGCCAAATGCCCGCGCGCAGTTCAGTGCGTCCTTGGAGAAGATGTTCGACACGCCTGAGATCCAAGAGTACCAACTGCGCTCTGTCCCGTCGCATGCGCCTGCTTTGACCGCCCGGCTGCTGATTTTGCCGCTGCGCGACGACAAGGGCGATGTGACCCGCGCCATGGGCTGTCTGGTCACCCAAGGCATTGTCGGCATCCCGCCGCGCCGTTTCACCGTGGATCAGGTGGCGTGCACCTCGCTGCTGACAGGGGCCCGAGTTAACCATGAACCCAAAGCGCCTGCCCTCGCAGGGTTTGCGGAAAGTGCCACGCCGTTTGAGCCCGGCCCTTTTCCTAAGAAAACCGACACGCCAACCGGCGTGCCGTATCTGCGCGTTGTGAAGTAGCGCCTAGACCGCCGCGCGGTTTTGCGTTTGCGCGCGGTCTGACAGTTCTTCGGCGACCAGAAAGGCCAGCTCCAGCGATTGCGACGCGTTGAGACGCGGATCGCAGGCGGTGTGGTAGCGATCCGACAGATCCTCATCTGTCACGGCGCGCACGCCGCCGGTGCATTCGGTCACATCCGCGCCGGTCATCTCGAAATGCACGCCGCCGGGGACGGTGCCCTCGGCCTTGTGGACCGCGAAGAATTCCCGCACTTCGCGCAGCACGGAATCGAAGGGCCGGGTTTTGTAGCCCGACGAGGATTTGATCGTGTTGCCATGCATCGGATCACAGGTCCAAACCACATTGGCCCCCTCCTCCTGAACAGCCTTGATCAGACGCGGCAGATGCTCGCCCACATTGCCCGCGCCAAAGCGCGCGATCAGCGTCAGGCGGCCCGGATCATTCTCGGGGTTCAGCGTGGACATGAGCGATTTCAGATGCCCCGTGGTCATGGTGGGCCCGCATTTCAGCCCGATCGGGTTCATCACGCCTTTGGCGAATTCAACATGCGCGCCATCGGGCTGGCGGGTGCGGTCGCCGATCCAGATCATGTGACCGGAGCCTGCCAGCCATTTGCCAGAGGTTGAGTCCACGCGGGTCAGCGCCTCTTCATATTCCAAAAGCAGCGACTCGTGGGAGGTGTAGAAATCCACAGTGGCCAGCTCCGCATTGGTCGAGGAGGTCAGCCCGGCGGAGGCCATGAAGTCGAGGCTGTCCTGAATGCGCGCGGCCATTTCGCGGTATTCGGCGGCCTGCTCCCCTTCGGTGAAGCCCAGCGTCCAGGAATGGACCTGATGGATATCGGCATAGCCCCCTTTGGAAAACGCCCGCAGCAGGTTCAGCGTGGCGGCGGCCTGCGTGTAGGCTTGCAGCATCTTGGCCGGATCCGGGATGCGGGCCTCTGGCGTGAAGTCCAGCTCGTTGATGATGTCACCACGGTAGCTGGGCAGCTCCACCTCGCCTTGGGTCTCGGTATCTGCGGAGCGCGGCTTGGCGAATTGCCCCGCCATACGGCCGATTTTGACGACCGGCACTTTGGCGCCGTAGGTCAGCACCATTGCCATTTGCAGCATCACCTTAAACGTGTCGCGGATGCCGTCGGCGGAGAAATCAGCGAAGCTCTCGGCGCAATCGCCGCCTTGAAGCAAAAACGCCTCCCCACGGCTGACGGCGGCCAGCTGTTGACGCAAGGTCCGCGTCTCGCCAGCAAAGACCAGCGGCGGATACTTGGCCAATTGCGCCTCAACAGCCGCCAGTTTCGCCGGATCCGTATAGGTCGGCATCTGGATGCGGGGTTTGCTGCGCCAGTTGGTCTTGGTCCATGTCTGTGCCATGCGTCTTGCTCCGTGCATGTTAGCGGAAACTTGATTGAAGGCCCTGTTTAGAGGGCATTGTGGGTCTTGCCAATGTCGAAAACTCGTCTAAGGGTTGTCCATCCCCCGACTGGCAGAGCCGTGCTGTGCTGCCGTCACTGGTTTGCATGGATTGGGAGGTCGATGTGACAACACTCAGCGCACTGACCGGACGGCCCGAGGAGGGAGTGGCAGCCACGAAAGGCCGCTATATCTTCGTGCTGATGGAGCATTTCACGATGCTCAGCTTTGCCGGCGCTGTCGAGGCGTTGCGCATTGCCAACCGGATGGTGCCGGGCAGCTATGAGTGGCGATTGGCAGGCGAAGGCGGGCAAGCCGCGACTTGTTCGGCGGGGATCAGCTACGGGCTGGACATGGATCTTGAGGAATTGCAGCGCGACGACACTGTGCTTCTCTGCGGCGGCGTCGACATTCAGGGGGCGACCACCAAAAAGCTGCAAAACTGGCTGCGCCGGGAGGCGCGGCGCGGCGTCAGGATCGGCGCACTCTGCACCGCCAGCTACACATTGGCCAGCGTCGGCTTGCTGGACGGCAAGCGGGCCACGATCCATTGGGAGAACCAAGACAGCTTTGCCGAAGAATTTGAGGAGGTCGAGCTGACGAAATCGGTTTTCGTCATCGACGGCCACCGGATGACCACGGCGGGTGGGACCTCCTCGATTGATCTGATGCTGCATATCGTGGCCAATGATCTGGGCGAGGACGTGGCCAATATGGTGGCCGACCAACAGATTTACAGCTCGATCCGCACCGATCAGGATCAACAACGCCTGTCCATCCCGACCCGGATCGGCGTGCGTCATCCCAAGCTCAGCCGCGTGATCCAAATGATGGAAAGCAATATCGAGGAGCCCATTAGCCCCTCCCTGCTGGCCAAGGCGGTGGGCATGTCCACGCGGCAGCTGGAGCGGCTGTTCCGACGGTATCTCAACCGCAGCCCAAAGCGGTATTACATGGAAATCCGGCTACAAAAGGCGCGCAACCTGCTGATGCAGACGGATATGAGCGTGATCAACGTGGCGCTGGCCTGCGGCTTTGCCTCGCCCTCGCATTTCTCCAAATGCTACCGCGCGCAATATGACACTACGCCGTACCGCGAGCGCGGCACCCATGCGGCACGGGTCACGGCCAAGCCCAGCTAGGGGTCAAACGCCACGGTTGAACTTTACGCGCTAAACCAGCCATTTTCTTGCCAAATTCTGCGACCATAGTCCCGCCCGGATGCCCTGTTTAGGAGCAAAAGAGGACGGCATAGGTGAGTGGTTTAAAAAAGACACTGCGTTTCACGGTTATGAAGAACAAGCTGATGGGGACGTTTCGCTCCCGCAGGCCCGCCCAAGATGCGACCGAATCTCCTGCCGCCGCGACGCCCGCCCCCGAGGCAGCTAAGCCAGAGCAGGTCTTGGCGGAGACGAAACAGGCGAAGGAGGCGCGCACCCCGCGCCGCCGGTCCCGCAAAAGCACGTCCTTCGACGCGTTTGCCAAACATGTGGAATCCGCGCGAAGGCCTGACGGCGACAGCTAGACCCGGCGCAAAGCCAAAACGGCGTTCAACCCGCCAAAGGCAAAAGCGTTGGACAGGACCACATCGACCGTTGCCTCGCGGGCCTCATTGGGCACCACGTCGAGCGCGCATTCGGGATCCGGCTCCTCATAACCGATGGTAGGCGCAATCACCCCGTCTTTCAGCGCCATGATGCAGGCGAGCAGCTCAATCGCGCCGGTGCCGCCGATCACATGGCCATGCATCGACTTGGTCGAGGAGATCATCAGAGTGTCCGCATGCGCCCCGAACGCGTCGGAGACCGCTGCGCATTCGGTCTTGTCATTGGCCGTCGTCCCTGTGCCATGGGCGTTGATATAGCCGACTTCGGACGGGTCCACCTTCGCGTCTTTCATTGCCCCTGCGATGGCCCGCGCGGCCCCTTGGCGGGACGGCATCACGATGTCTGAGGCATCCGAGGTCATCGCAAAACCCACGACTTCGGCCAATATTTCCGCGCCGCGCGCCTTGGCAAACTCGTAATCCTCCATGACGAAAACCGCCGCCCCCTCGCCCTGCACCATGCCGTTGCGATTGGCACAAAAGGGCCGGCAGGCGTCTTTGGACATGACGCGCAGCCCTTCCCAGGCCTTCACCCCACCAAAGCACAGCATGGATTCCGAGCCGCCCGTGACCATGACTTTGGCCATGCCCGAACGGATGAAGTTGAACGCCTGCCCCATCGCGTGATTGGACGACGCACAGGCCGTGGCGACAGTAAAGCTGGGGCCTTTGAGGTTGTAATTCATCGACACGTGGCTGGCCGCCGCGTTGTTCATCAGCTTGGGCACCACGAAGGGATGCACCCGGTTTTTGCCTTCCTCATAGACGGCGCGGTAATTCTCATCTTGCGTGTTCAGCCCGCCGCCGGAGGTGCCAAGGATAACGCCCGATTGCGCGGCCAACTCGCCTTGGAAAACAAGCCCGGCCTGTGCAATGGCCTCCCGCGCGGCATGCAGGGTGAATTGCGTGAAGCGATCATAGAGCGCAATTTCCTGCCGGTTGAACTCCGATTGCGGGTCAAAGTCATGCACCTGCCCGCCGATCTGGATGGCCAGTCGGTCCACGTCGCGGATATCCAGCGGGCCGATGCCGCAGCGCCCTTCGCGAAACGCCTCGAACGTGCCTTGCGCCGAGCTGGCCAACGCGTTGATCGTCCCCTGCCCGGTGATGACAACCCGGCGCATCGCCTAGCCCTTTTGCTCCGCCACGAGCCCCTCGACCGCCGCGATGACGCTGGCCACACTTGAGACGTCAAAGGCGCTGTCTGTCGGGTCATTGGCGTTGAACGGCACGGAGATGTCGAACGCCTCCTCAATGGCGAAGATGCTCTCAACGAGGCCCAGCGAGTCGATGCCGAGATCCTCCAGCGACGCGTCCATCGAGATGTCGGACACCTCAAGCACCGCCTGCTCGGCGATGATTGCGACCACCTGATCTTTTACGCTGGCTGCCATGTCCTGTGTCGTCCTTGCGGCTCTGTTAATTCTGCCCCGCATGTAAGCGGCTTTGCGCGATTTTGCGAGGGGCTATTTTTTGTCTTCGCTAGTGTTCTGCGCGGCGGTTTGCTGCGCCTTCATGAAGCGCGGCAGGCGGCGCAGCGCCTTTTGCATGTCGACATGGGTTTCCATTTTGACCGCCGGATAGCCCAGCACCACCCGGCCCGCAGGCACATTGGTGAACATCTTGCTGCCGCCGCCCGCGATCACGTCATCGCCGATAAAAATATTGTCCGACACCCCGCATTGGCCGCCCAAGACCACCCTGTTGCCGACCTTCACCGACCCCGCGATCCCGACCAACCCGCACAAGAGGCAATCCGTGCCGATCTGCGTGTTATGGCCAATCTGCACCAGATTGTCGATTTTGGAGCCGTTGCCGACCTGCGTCGGGCGGATCGTGCCTTGATCAATGGCGGAATTGGCCCCGAACTCCACATCATCGCCGATCACCACCCCGCCCAGCGAATGAATGCGGGTCCAGCTTTGCTTGGTCGCGCCGCCGGTGTCCCCCAAAGATTTGCGGGCGTTCTCTACGGCGGATTTCTCAGGCGTCACGAAGGAGAACCCGTCCGCACCGATCACAGCGCCGCATTGGGCAATGAAGCGGTCCCCGATGGCCACGTTATGGCCGATCCGCACCCCCGCAGAGAGCAGCACATCCGCGCCAATCGACGTGCTATGCGCGATGCTGACATGGGACGCGATCCGGGCGTTGGGACCGATGCGCACCCCGCGTCCGATCACAACCAATGGGCCGATAGCGGCCCCTGCGCCGATCTCAGCACTGTCGTCGATGACGGCGCTGGGGTGAATGCCGGGAGCAATGTCGGGGCCTGCATCCAAGAGCTGGGTGAGGCCGGACAGCGCGTAGCGGGGGCGGGCGGCGAAGATGGCGGCCTTCAGGCCAAGCGCCTGCCAATCCGCCCCGTCCCACAGCATAGCCGCCTGCGCGGCCCCTTCCGCAAGCCCCTCGCCATATTTCGGGTTCATCGCCACAGCAAGCGCGTCGGCAGCCGCCGTTTGCGGCTCGGCCACATGGGTGATGGACAGCGCGCCGTCGCCCTCAAAGCGGGCCTCAAGCGCGGTTGCAATTTGCGAGATGGTGTAGCTCATAGGCAGGCCTTCGCGTTGACACGCGGGGCCATGACAGCCCCGCCCCTGCGCAATGGTTTAGGCCGAAAGCTAGGCCAAGGTAACCCCTGCGTCCGTCAGAGCGGAGAAAATACGCTTGTCGCGCCCATAGACATCGCCGCGATACTGCGCCTGACCTTTGGCATCCACCCAAGCGGTAAAATAGGACAGATGCACCGGCAGCGGGGCTGCCAGATCCACGCGGCGCTCCTTGCCGGTGCGCAGCTTGCCCTGAAAGAAGCCCTCCGGGTCGCGTTCCTGGGCCGAGAGCAGCGCATAGGCGAACTCGAACGGCTTATGCACGCGGACGCAGCCATGCGAATAGGCGCGGGTCTCATGGCCGAAGAGCGATTTGGACGGCGTGTCATGCAGGTAGATGTTGTATTTATTGGGAAACATGAACTTCACCAGCCCCAGCGCATTGGTCTGGGAGGGCGGCTGTTTCATCGAATAGGGGAAGGTGCGCTCGTTATATTTGGCAAAGTTGATGTTGCCCCGGTTCACCGGCTTGCCGTTGCGCCCGATGATCTGGATATGCTGCACCGCGCTGCGGTTGCGCTGCAACATGGGCAAGTATTCCTTGGTCGTGATCGAGCGCGGCACATACCATGACGGGTTGATGACCATATGCTCCATCACGTCGGAAAACTCCGGCGTTTTGCGGTCTTCATCGGTCTTGCCGATCACAACGCGGGACCGGAAAGTGGAGCGGCCATTCTCGATAATATCGACATGGAAATCCGGCAGGTTCACCCAGACATGCTTTTTCTCAAACGGCTCACGCACCCAGCGGTTGCGCTCCATCGCGACCAGGATCTGGCCCAGACGATAGTCAATATCGCGGTTGATCTCGCGCATCGTGCCGGCACCGGCTACGCCGTCGGTGACCAGCCCGTGGGAGATCTGGAACTTCTGCACCGCATTTTGCAGCGCGCGGTCATAGGTCTGGCTGGCGGAGCGGCGCAGGAACCCCATGCGGATCATCCGGTTGCGCAGCTGCACGACAGCAGCACCGCTGTTGCCGGGTTTCAGGGATTTCGCGCCAACGCGCTCCCCCCAGCCGCCTGAGGCCATCAGCTTTTCGAGGCGACGCTTTTCTTTTTGCAGGCGCACATATTCCGGCTTGCGTGGGGCCAGGCCTTTGAGAAATTTCACCGGGTTCGCGGCGGCGAAATCATGCAAGGTCTGGGTGCGGTCATAGCGCGGCACCTCGACAACGATCGAGCTGTCGATATCGGCCGGATTAACGACGCCGGAACGCATATCATCCGCATAGTCCAAAAACAGGCGCGCGGCCTCCACTTCGGCTAAGCCGCGGGCCTTGGCGGTCTGCGCATTGCCAAACACGGCCCTCAGCGCAGCCCCGTCATAGCGCCCTGCAGGCAAGCCGTGATCATTGACCGAGGACAAGGCGCGCAGCAACGCGCCCCGACGGCGGCCATCGGCTTCGGAAACGAAAATCGGTTTGAAATCGCGCGCTCTGTAAAAGGCCGCGATCTGGGGATCGGCGGAGCTGGCCTCCGCAATGGATTGTTTCATTGCCGTTACGGCAGCGTCAGCCCGTCCAAGACCCAGCCCCGGCAAAACCAGCGCAAAGGCGCTGGCAGACAACATTTTTAAGGTCAGACGACGCGAAAAAAGAGCACTCATTGTAGTCCCCGGCAATTTGGCAGCAGTATATGGTGTCTATTAAAAATTCTTCGCCAGTAAAGTCCACTCACAAAAACCTGTTCCGCCCCGCTTTTGTGACGACGTTGCCGTATAGGCACCCTGCTGAATATTCTACCAAGCGACGCGACTTGCGCAGGTTTTCGCTCATTATCAAGTTTTTTAACAGGTTCGTGAGAGACTGCCCTTGGTCCAATTGGCCAGCTGTGCCATAAGGCTTCCATCTGGGGAAAATATTTATTTGGTCGCCTGCAGCGGCCGGGGCAAACGGGACAGACATCACATGACGAAGAGTAATTCTGTGAGCGTCACACGGCGCGCTCTCCTAGGTGCATTTGCAGCGACAGCGGTGACAGCCGCTCCAGTGTATTCAAGCGCATTCGGCTTTCTGCGTGGCGCAGGCGACATTCGCCGGATCAAGATGTTCTCCGGCCGGACCGGCGAAACCATCGACATGATTTATTGGATCGAAGGCGAATACATCAAGGAATCCCTCAAAGAGGTGAATTACTTCATGCGCGACTGGCGTCAGGACGCCGCCATCTCGATGGACACCCGCACAATCGACATCATGTCCGCCTCTCATAACTTGCTTGATGCCAGCGAGCCTTACACATTGCTGTCGGGCTACCGCTCTCCGAAAACCAACGCGATGCTGCGCTCACGATCGGGCGGTGTGGCCAAAAACTCCCTGCATATGAAAGGCCAAGCGGCCGATCTGCGCTTGAAGTCGCGCTCTGTGGGCCAATTGGCTCGTGCCGCCGCTTCCTGCTCGGCCGGTGGTGTCGGGCGCTATTCCGGGTCCAACTTCGTGCATGTGGATTGCGGCACGGTGCGCAGCTGGGGCCGGTAAGGCGACACGGTGTCCGAGCCCTCCCAAAGCCGCCTTCCGGGCGGCTTTTTCTATGGCTGATTGTTTTTTGCGGGTATAGCCCGTCTTTGCAATTCTTTGAAAGCGTCTCTCGATGAATGATGTTGTGTTGACCCTCAACGCCGGCTCCTCCAGCCTGAAATTCGCGCTGCATAGCGTTGATGACCCGCTGGTGCCTGTGCTGCGCGGCAAGGTCACAGGGCTGAAACGCGCGCCCGCGTTTTCGCTGAGCGTGCCGAAAGACGCGGGCCTGCCCCTGCCCGCCCTTGATCCGGCCTGCACCCATGAGGAGGCGACGGTGATCCTGCTCGACTGGCTTGGCACCCATGCCGCGCAACATGCGATTAAGGCGGTGGGGCACCGGGTGGTGCATGGCGGCACGGTATTTGACGGGCCTGCCCGCGTTGACGCAGCCAAGCTTGCCCAAATGGCGGAGCTGACCCCGCTGGCTCCCTTGCATCAGCCCCACAACCTTGCCGCGATCGGGTTGATCGCCGAGCGCGCGCCCTCCTTGCCGCAAGTGGCCTGCTTTGACACCAGTTTTCACGCGACCCAGCCGGAGATGAACCGGCTTTTCGCCCTGCCCTATGAGATGTCCCAACAAGGCCTGAAACGCTACGGGTTTCATGGGCTGTCCTACGCCTTCATCGCCTCCACCCTGCCCGAACATCTGGGTGCAGAGGCCAATGGCCGGGTCGTTGTGGCGCATCTGGGCAATGGGGCCAGCTTATGTGCGATGAAGAACCGCCAAAGCGTGGCGACCACGATGGGCTTCACCGCGCTGGACGGGTTGGTGATGGGGCGGCGGTCGGGGCGGATTGATCCCGGCGTCATCCTGCATCTGGTGCAGCAACGCGGCATGAGCGTGCCCGAGATCGACGCGCTTTTGTATCAACAATCCGGGCTGTTGGGCGTCTCAGGCATCTCAAACGCGATGCAGGATCTTGAGGCCAGCTCCGATCCCCGCGCCAAGCTGGCGATTGATTTGTTTTGCTACCGCGCTGCTTGCGAGATCGCGGGGCTGATCCCTGCCATAGGCGGCCTTGACGCCCTGATCTTCACAGCAGGCATCGGCGAAAACTCCGCCGCCACGCGGCAAGCGATTTGTGATCAACTGGTCTGGCTGGGCGTGGAGGTGGACCGCTATGCCAATGACAACGGCGCCACCGTGATCTCAATGCCCGAGGCCACATGCAAAGTGCTGGTCATCCCCACCAATGAGGACGCGGTGATCGCGCAATCCACGATCGAGATGGCCGGGCTCGTCTAAAGGGGAAGAGTGGCGCGCTCGAACAGAGAATGTTCGAACGAATTACTAGGTCTCTTCTCAGATGCAGCCGATGGGTATTCGCCGCTTGAGCTGGATGAAGTCATCGCTGATCTAGAGCGCATTGCTGATGTTTGGAAGGATCATAAACAGGAATTGCGAGGCCCACGTCCATGAGCCGCCCTGCCCCATTTTCACTCCGTTTGTCTGATGAAGAACGTAAGTCGCTCGAAGCCAAAGCCGGATCAATGCCGCTGGCATCGTACATCAAGTCCGTGGTCTTGGCGGAGGATGCTCCTAAATACCGCAAGACGAAGAAACCGCCTGTTGCGGAGCAACGATTGTTGGCTGAGGTGCTTGCCAAGCTTGGTGCGACCAGATCAGCCAATAACCTCAATCAGATTGCAAAGGCCATCAACCAAGGCACACTCTATCTCGATGATGAGCTAGAAACAGATATCAAGACCGCGTTGGCTGAAATCGCATGGATGCGCGTGACGCTCATGGAAGCGCTGGGGATTAAGCCATGATCTTGAAGGGCTCACAAAGAGCGGGGGCATCGGCATTGGCGGATCATCTCATGAATGACCGCGAAAACGATCATATCACGGTCATGGAGATTAACGGGTTTATCGCTGATGATCTGCATGGGGCTTTGGGAGAGGTCTATGCCATCTCCAAAGCAACTCAATGTACCCAATACATGTTCTCGCTGAGTCTGAACCCACCGCAAGATCACATTGCCAGCGAAGCAGAGCTACAGGAGGCCGTGAATCGCGCAGAAGAGACGCTCGGCCTGAGCGATCAACCCCGCGCTATCATCATTCACGAGAAAGAAGGCCGCAGACATGCTCATGCTGTGTGGAGCCGTATTGATGGGGATGATCTGAAAGCCATCAACCTTCCTCATTTCAAACGCAAGCTGACGGATTTGTCACGTGAGCTGTATCTGGATCATGGCTGGGAGCTGCCTCAAGGGCTGCAAAGCAATGGTGGGAAATCGCCATTGAACTTTACCTTGGCAGAATGGCAGCAAGCCAAACGCCATCGCGTTGATCCAAGAGAGATCAAACAACTCTTCCAAGAGGCGTGGGAGAGATCAGATGGTCTCAAGGCATTCAGAAACGCGATTGAAGAGCGGGGGTATTTCCTGGCCAAGGGAGATCGGCGTGGGTTCGTCGCTGTAGATGTTCATGGTGAGGTCTATGCACTCTCACGCCTTGTCGGTGAAAAAGCCAAGGCGGTGAAGGAAAAACTGGGCTCCCCTGAACAGTTAACCTCCGTCGCCGATGTCCGTGCTGATGTGAAATCCAAAGTGACAAGCCAACTCAAGAACTACATCAATCAGACCAAAGCCAAGCATCGCAAAGACGCGCAACCACTCCTTGATGAAAAGGCCGTAATGACGGCCCTACATCGACGCGAGCGTAAAGCGCTCAAAGATGGACAGGCCAAACGTTGGACTGCGGAAACGAAAGCACGACAGCAACGGTTGAATGGTGGCTTACGTGGCTTGTTTGACCGCCTGACGGGCAAAAACAGCAAGCTTCAAAAGCGCAATGAGTTTGAAGCTGTTGAATGCGCCAAACGCGACCAAGCGCAGAGGGATGATCTTGTCGTGTCCCACATGTGGGATCGGAAAGCGCTCCAAGGGAAGTTCATCGCTCTGAGAAGCAAGCAAGCCGAAGACCGGAAAATCCTGGCGCGGTCGGTGGGGCAGACGTTGCAGATACAAAGACAATCAGTTGATCAAAATCGAATCCGAGGGCGTCTCCGCGAGCGCGAGCATAATTTGTTATTTTAAATAAATGACTTGACCACATTTCATCTATTGTGAAACGATCTCACAATGGGTCTAATGAAATTGCGTTTTTTCCTTTATTTGTCGCTTGTGGCGTTCCCGCTTTCACTAAGGGCAGACTGTATCCAACCGTTTGTTTCGTCCGATACGCTTGGTGCAGGTCAAAAACAAGCTGGACTTGTTTTGCCTTTTTCAAGCGATCTGTTTCGTTTTTCTAACTGCCCAGAGAGAGCAAAAAACTGTGTGCTGAGTGCCGAAATTCGCGAGAACGATAAAGTCGTATCGACGATTTGGCTTCAAGATCACTCCGGGCAAGTTAATCCTGATTTCCTAGAAGCAGACAATTTTGAAAAGGTCGCGGGCGATAAAAATGGCAATGGCATTTTTTCATCAACCGGCAAAATAGATAACGGAAAATATCTTCGCCTAGATTTTGCCAAGAACGAAAACGAACTCTATGCATTATTCGTTGAGCATCGTCTGAACGACAATTACCCCGAAATCGAAAAACTGCAGGCATTCGTCCGCAAAAGTATTGTGATCTGTAGATAGGGATTTTCCTTTGTCATTCAAATTAGCAAGTGTTTTCCTGATTGCTGGAACAGTCATTGCCAGTGGGCAAGAAAGACGAGATCCGACCAGTATTCGCGACTTTTTGGAAGAGGCAGCGCGTCTTCAAGAACCAAATGCCAAGATAAATGATAGGAATCATACCTATGGCAAAAATACCGATTTTGGGCCGCTATCGGACAGCGACGGTCGAATATCTATAGAAAATTACAACAACCCTCAGTTGGCCAAAGAAGCGCTAGATGCGTCAGGGTTTCTAAAGTCCCTTCCAAAAGTAGTACAAGATGGATTGCAGGGATTATTGCCTCCACTTGCTGGGTCTATTCCAGAACTGGTTACGCCAAAAAATAGCTTGCCTTCGATTGAAACACAGGCAGGCGACCTTGAACCAAAGGAACCTCAAACATTTGAAGAATTCTTTGAAGCCAACCAATGCATTGCTGCAGAGGATCAGCTTTATGACTGGTTAGCCCTGTCTCAGGGGATCAGCGCAGCAAATACTGCAATCGTTTCATGGTCTAGGGCTTCCGATTTTCGACAAAAATATTTGGTGCTAAGTGATAATCCATTCACGTATCAGTATATTGGCTCGTCAAATTGTCCTCCTCCATCTGGTTTTGAAGCGCCAATGCCAGAATTGTCCAAAGCAGCCGCTTGGCTTGTTGATGAAGTTATCGCAAATGGTTGCAAGGGTGCAGGTGGAAGAATGAGCTCCAGAGGCGTTTTTATTCGTGATCTCGATGCTGACGGGCGTGATGATTTGATCCTATCGCATGACGGATTAGAGTGTGGTCCAACAAAATCAAAAAGCAGTTCATGTGGCCAGAAAGTCTGTGAATCAGTCATATACTTGCGGCGTGGCAGCACTCTTGATCATGCTGGCGGCTTTGTTGGCACGGTTGTTGGTATCGACAACAAAGCACCGCCTGTTTTCACATTCTTTGATCATTCGTTGGCAGAATTTTCCTATCAGTGGAATGGCAATGGATTCAGCCAACGCTAACCTGATATCTTACATCTATACCCGCATTTACCCCCACAATACCCGCGCGAGGTGATGGGGATTTTTCCTATCCCATAGGCACTTTTAACCTTGAACAAGGAGAGTGCCATGAGTTGGCTTTCAAGAGAAAGGGCGGCAATTCTGCTGACCTGTATTGCGGGGATTGCCGCAACCGACCCAGTGATGGCCCAAACACTGTTTGGGAATGGGTATGACAACAACTATTACGGCGATTACGTTTTCGAATTGACTATGGCCCGCATCATCATGATGGCGGTGTCCGTGGGCAGTGGTTTTTGCATTGGGTGGTTTCTGTCACCGCAAGCCGCAGAGCTGCGCCGTGTGATTATGATTGGACTGGCCTGCGTTGTCGGCGCGGTCGCACTGTTTAACAACGGGCTGCTCGGCTGGAGCGCGGCATGGCTGGTATCGTTCTTCGGTTTCTTTGTTGCGCTTGGCTATTGGCTTGGCCAAGGCGTTAAAGCCATGTTGCAAACGCCAACGACGTTTGGGTCAAGCGAATGGGCTGATGTTGATCATATGATTGATAAAGAGCTGTTTGGCCGTGACGGGATTATCCTTGGGTCTGTCTCTGCCTATGACGCCATTGATGAGGCCGTTAAGACTGTGTTCTCCTACAAAGGAGATCGCCACCTTTTGACTGTCGCACCGACGCGCTCGGGCAAAGGGGTTTCTCATATCATCGTCAATCTTCTCAACTATCTGGGATCGGTCCTTGTGATTGATCCTAAGGGCGAGAATGCGATGATCACAGCCAAAGCCCGCAAAGAAATGGGGCAGAAAGTCCATTGCGTTGACCCATGGCATATCTCTGGCCTGCCTGTTGCACGGTTTAACCCGTTGGATTGGCTCGACCTCGGCGATGTGGACGCGGTCGAGAATGCCATGCTGTTGGCTGATGCTTTGGTTCAAAAAGACAGCCATGCCGATAGCTTCTGGCAGGAAGAGGCCAAAGCCCTGCTGCAAGGTCTGATCCTGCTGGTAGCGTTTGATGAGGCCTATGATGGCAAACGTCATCTGGGCACGGTGCGAGACTTGCTGTTGTTGGGTGGTGATGACCTCACAGCCTTGTTTCAACAAATGGCCAAATCACCACATCACATTGTACGCTCCACTGGTGCGCGGTCGCTGCAAAAAGAAGAAAAGCTGATGGCCAATGTCTTGGCCTCTGCTCAAGCAGAAACCCATATGTTGGATAGCGAACGTCTGCGCGAAAGCCTATCTGTGTCTGACTTCAAGTTTGAGGATTTGAAGAAAGAGCCGATGTCGATCTATCTGATCCTGCCTGCAGATCGGTTGGGGGCGTTTGGACGGTTTCTGCGGCTGCTAGTGCAGCAAGCCATCACGGTCAATGCCCGCAATATCGAAGATAAGCCCGAGAAGCCTGTTCTCTTCATCTTGGATGAAATGCCTGCCTTGGGACGTTTGACCATGGTTGAGCAAGCCTATGGCTTGATGGCGGGCTTTGGCATTCAGCTCTGGGGGATCACCCAAGATTTATGCCAGCTTCGCAAAATCTATGGCGAAGATTACGAGAGCTTCATCGGCAATAGTGGAGCTGTGGCTTACTTCGGTTCACCCGATAAGACATCGGCTGATTACTTTTCCGATATGTGTGGTGTGACCACTGTGTGGAACTTCAGCTCAGCGCTCGCGACGGCGTTCAGCTCAAGCTCAGGTGGGTCTGGTGGTGGATCATCGTCCAGCTCTACCACGGATACGGACACACGGGCAGCAACACAGCGCAAGCTGGCCTATCCCGATGAGTTGATGCGTCTGGACCATGATCAACAACTGATCCTGATCGAGAACACCAACCCGATCATGGCGACCAAGATCAAATGGTTTGAAGACCCTGAGTTGAAAGACAGGGGCGTCAACCTGCACGCCCAATAGGGCAATCCCACAAAACGATAATCATCACGGCGGATGACCCCGCCGTGATGATTATCTTCCCCTCCAACTCAGTGAGGCAGATCATGTCTGAGAAAACATCCAAAGATGCGTTTAACCGCTCTGTCACCAACCCTGACGGATCGCCCTTGCGCGATAAAGACAATGCACAACCTGTTCTGAAACCCACCTTCTCGGCAAAGCCTGCGCCCAATCTGGCCCCTGCTGGAGCAATGGGCATCAAGACACGCGAGCGTTATGACCCAGAACCTGAGAAGCCACGCATTGAGTTTAATCGGCCTTCCCTAGAGCCTGACCTGTCGCCTGATCCAACTGAGGGTCGATCTGGCATTGCTTACAGCGAGTCCGAGACCACAAACTGGATCGAAGGCCGTATCGTCACGATGCCGGGATACACATTCCACGCTAAGGTCTTCAGCGAACCCTCAGCGCATGGCATTGATGATGGTAAAATCTCCAAGCTCCAAGTGAAGAAAGACGATGTTGAGGTCATCAACTATGATCATGGGTGGGATGTGAGGCCAGAAACACCCGAGCAGAAAGAAGCGCTGCACCGCATCCGCAATGGGTTGGATGACACCCCAGAAAAAGACTTCAAAGGCTTTGATCAAGGCCGAGATAAATTGCAGGGTTTTGAGCGGTAGAGCACCCGGATAGGACTATGTTCCGATGGCAGGATAGTACGTAGAAATGTTACCCTGTTTGGACATGAACCACATTGAATTTATGCGATTTTTAAACGCGCAGGATAACACAGATACCCGTAACAAACCTGTCACACGCCTGTACAAGAACAGCCAAAGTGCTGACGTGATGATCCATCTGCCGCAATGCTATTGGGAGATCGCTGATTGGTTAGAGGCACGCGGTGATATCGACTTTGGCCACTGGGTCATCCACTGCGAACAAACCCCATTCGAAGACTGGAGCCTCTCCCAGCTCCTCATGTACTGGCTTTGGCTCGACCTATGCCGCCGTCACCGCTACGGCGAGCCAGCAGCAACTGCCGTGCCACCCGAGGGATATGAGCCATATGGGGAACGGGCGAATGATGGGTAATATGGCTGATCTTTGAGGCCCAGGTTATATTGGAAGTTTTGTGTGGTTTCTGGCTTAAATAAGCTCAACCCTAGCCACGCAAACCGGTGCCGCTGTGAGGCATCAGAATTTATTGACTCTGAATTCCTTACTTCATAGTGTGTTGGGTAAAGACTAATTGAATGAAAAGTAATCAGTATTAATGACGAACGAACTCCCGTTAATTGCAAGCGTAATGGCCTCAGTGCTGGCAGTAATTAATACTTTTTTCTTACTTCGAAGGTTTGGTCACGAGACCCGTATGGAGAAGAGTGCAGAGTCATTGATTAAGACTTACCTTCTAAATCATCCTTCACGGACAATTCCATTTGATGCAATAAAGTATCACATTGGAGGGTTTGAAGATGACCATCTTCGAAGGATGCTAGTAAGCTGTAAAGCATTGCGGGTGGCCGATAATAATGATGTCGAGTGCTGGGTTTTGGCGAGGAAAATACGTCGCAGAGAAAAGAAACTGCTTATCTACGGAAAAGTTGACGCAGTTTCCCTACGTGCACCAACCAATAAATTTCTGGAAAAATAAAATGACGTACGACTACTCCTTCGGGATAAACTTAGGTGATTTAGTCGCGGAGCAAGATCAAGACTACCTACACACGAATTTTGTGGACGTACCGATAGATGATGTGTTGCGGTCTAGTGAGTCAAACATAATTATTGGTAGAAAAGGTTCTGGTAAGTCTGCACTTAGGCTTCATTTTGAAAAAGTTCACACTAATGACAAAAGAATTTTGTCGCTTTGCCCAAAACACGACGACTTTTTCCTTCTCTACGACTTCATTACTCAGCCGGGGCAACCGAATAATCTCATCCGGCATGCTCAGAGAATTTGGGAATTTATGTTTTTGATGTCAACGACATCAATGGTTCTCCGTGATCAGCAGATTGGGTTAAATGCTGATGATAAAGACTGTCATTTGGCCTTACGTGAATATGAGAAACTACTTGGGCGCACAACACAGTATAAGGACAGAGGTGAGATAATTTCTCTGTTCCATACAATCAAAGTTATTCGAAAGCTGGAAATCGACTTCTTTGATTTAAGGTCGATCTGTGACGACTTAAGAATGGAAATTGAAGATGCCTTAAATGGGCACGGAGCAGAGTATTACTTTGTAATTGATAGTATCGATGACACCCTATCATCAGATGTTGACATAACAGATAAAAACAATGAATTCTCGGTGTTTTTTGAAGGGCTAATTTCTTTTTTTCGTGATCATATCAATTCTGATAATCGAAAAATTGTTGATAATATCCACCTTAAATTATTAATCCCAAAGGATATTTTTTCAATTTCAGCTGACCGGCACCATGATCATCTGGTTGGTCATGTTCACGAGCTTAGGTGGGGATCAGATCAGCTGGATAGGTTTATCTCTAAACGGCTGCGTTCAAATTTATCAGGAAAAAAATCGCAGGTAGAACAGAAGGGAGTCTGGTCATATTTTTTACCAGATTGTCACCCGCTAAAGTACTTCGATGGCAGATATAAGGAAAGAGTGATTGATTGCCAATTGCGAAATCATATCTTGAACATGACTTTAGGTCGCCCGAGGGACTTGATGTCAATTTTTGACAAGATCGTAAACGAAACTGCGCAAGATGGTGCTAAATTCCCTGATACGAAGCATATAAGCAGCGCGTTAGCTAAGTATTCTGAGACTCTCCGGACGTCTGTTGAAAAAGAATACCAAAGTATTTTCCCAGAGATTGGGATCGTACTCGGTGGCTTTGCTTCGAACTCATCAATACTGACCAAAGACGCTCTTATTAATGCAATCGAGTCAGCGGTTGGAAAAAAAGATGACCAATATCACAAAAGGTGCGTTCATATTCTCTTCGATGCGAATATTGTCGGTGCAGTTGAGGAGCGACCAGCGAAGACTCTTCTTGGAACAAGCCAGAGAGCCTTATACAGGTCCGATTTTGATAACATAGATACGATTTGGAATTTCGATAAATTCGAAATTCACTGCGCTTTCCATGAAAGTCTTCGAGTATTTCCAGAACTCGCTTTAGAACGCTGACTCAGAGTGTTGGATCGGCAAGTCTGATGTGAAACACCTTTTGGTTGGGTGTAGATTTATCTTCTATGTCATAACGGTTTTCGGCCAACCCAAATTGACCTGATCTTATATTTTCATGCTCCATCTTTGCAATTACTACATTGAATAAGAATGCTAAAGTTTGGGGATGTTCTAAGTCGTCAATTACGTTGTCATCTTTTTCGAATATGTATTTAGTCATCCTTAATAGTATCATAGATTAGTTAATAATTAGTTATTACTAACAATATCTTAAGTTGCCTCGCAGTGGCTCTTGGGAATTCAATCGAGCATCAATTCATTATTGGGCTGAGCGTGGCGAATTAAGAGATGTTGTTAACTTAGGCCTACCCACATGCACCCCCCTCGCTTTAGCCGCCGCCATTCCAGCTTTGGTGCGCTCGGAGATAAGGCTACGCTCATATTCGGCAAACACCGCCAATTGCCCAAAGATCATGCGTCCCACGGCTGTTGATGTGTCGATTCCTTGCGTGATGGCGTGGAAATGAATCCCTCTGGCCTGCAAGTCTTCCAAGATGGAAAGCAAATGGATGGTCGAGCGCCCCAGCCTGTCCAGTTTCCAGACGGTCAGTGTGTCTCCGGCTTTTAGATTAGCTATCATCCTATCGAGTGCGGGTCTCGCGGTCTTAGCTCCTGAGACGCCGTGGTCAGTATAGAGCGTGACGCACCCGGCGGCTTTCAACGCGTCGATCTGCAGCGCTTCTGACTGGTCCGCGTCTGATACGCGGACATATCCGATTTTCCTGCCACGGGGCCTTGTTGTATCACCCTGTCTCTTATCGCGTTGATTGGACTCGTCTTTTGTCTGTCTGCTCTCTTTCACATGATCAGTGTGGCAGGATGACAGTGTAAAACAATCGGTTTTCATGGCAAAATTCCTCTTGGCAAAGGGGTCCCTTTGCAGCGCCGCGAATTACGGTGATTTGGGTGATCTCATGGACTGAGATTTCTGTGGATAAGCGGGGCATTAACGCCCTTTGGCTCGATTGATGATATGGATAGGAGAAAGGGACCCCTTATATACTGGAGGACCAGATGCACGCGCTGCTTGTCTGACTGGAGACCGTATCTCGTGCCATCCGCCGCTCTACCGCGCATCACATCTTCCTGTGCCGCCCTATTGGTTGCATCACTTCCCAGCTTTGCTGAGCCCATTGACACAACGGCGGAGTTGGAAGGCGTGTGGAACCTCCCGCGCAAGACCGCGCAGTTCAAAGTCGAATTGGAAGCAACGGCCTCCGGTGCAATCTTGGCCGTGTCTCGGGTCACACGCCGCTGCACCTATGTGTTGACGCCTCAGGGAAATGCTGGGGCCTTTGAGAGCATTCCAATCAAGGGTAATCGATGCGCACCCGGTGTAACCCGCATTCAAGGATCGGGTCGCAATTTGTCTCTGACCTTGCCGACGGGCTGGAAAGATCAAACCGTTACACTGGCAAAGGCAAACGGACCAGATACAGGAGCAAGGACTTATCCGACCGCTGCGGTCCGTGGTGTGACACTTGGGATGAATTTTGAACAAGCTATGCAAGTGCTCCGCGATGATGGGCTTGATGTCCAATCAAAGGGTTCCTCTGCGCGTGTTTTGCAAGGTGTCAAAGGTCTAACGGGAACTTACGCCCAAGCCTCCGCCCCTTATGGCGGTGAGTTTGGTGGCAATAGTGCATCGGAAGAAGCCTTAGGGCTGTTTCGTGTGAATGGCGACGTCAATGCGGGACTTGTTGCTGTCCTTCGCCATTGGGCACCGGCCCCGTTTGATGCGCCTCGTGCCGATGCTTTTATGGGTGCCTTAAGCAATGCATATGGCCCAGCTGATGATGTCCAAAGTTCTGGGCGGCTTCAAATTCATTCTTGGTATTATGGCGTGAACGGTCAAAGAGCGGTTGGTGCTGAATTGACTGCTTGCTCCCAACGCCCAGGCCGTGATCTCCGCGTCGCTGCGATCCTCTTCGACGCGTTGGAGTTCATCTCGTCAACAGGACGCGCCAGATTGGACGGGTCTTCTGTCCGCTCTGACCTCTTCCCACAAAGCGGATGCGGGTACACGCTTCGATACCACATTCGCAGCAATGAAGACGCATCGCTCAAGAACATCGATTCCGTCTTCTACGATCACCGCGCTGTTGCCAATCAAATTTGGACAAAAGATTCAGCGCCGCTGGACGACAAAATTAAACGTGCCTTGCAAAGCACTAGTGCAGCGCAAACCAATGAATCAAAACTCTAAATCCCCAAACACTCATTCCTGTGCCATGACCACTGACACTACCGCTGATCTGATCATTGAAGTGATGCAATGGGCGCGAACCAAAGACCTCGAAGACGCACAGCCGCTTGATCAATCAGATATCGTTTGCATGAAAGCTATCCGTGCCGTGCTGATAGAGAATGGAAAGCTGGATCGCTTTGCGCTCCACCTGACGCACAAGCATTTTGAGTTGGCTGGGGATAAAGTTCTGGTTGAATATTCAAATGAAGAGACACGTGAGCAATATTTTAAGGTTGAGAAAGCCACATCTGAAATTGCTTAGCAGTCTATCACTACCACTTGGAGTTTAGAGCGAATGGAGCCAACGGCGCTTTGTATTTGTGCCTATCGACCAACTCAAGGCCATCTCGGTCGCCATGAAACGGGCATTACTATGGAACAAATGCGAGAGGCCGAAAGCGCCTAGGCGTCATTCGACCAACGTGTGGAGCTCATCTCCCCTGTGACGCATTCGTACTTGCGGATAGCACCGCTATCTATGCGGCGCGATAAATCAAATAATCCCCCGCGATTTCTGTTTCGGTGTAATCCACCGCAAGATCGCAGGCGATGGCTTCATAATCGATGTAATGACTTAGATGATCAGGAATGTCCCCGAACAGCCCCTCGGCAACGAAGTCTTCCGCAAGATCAACCATGCTCTGCGCATGGAAAACATCGACATCAAAATCGTTCGGTGAAACTGTCTCTGGATCGAAGCTATATCCTGCCTCACCAACCGCGATGATAAACACGCGTTTGTCATGATCGTCCCATGTCTCAACCGCATCCAAATAACTGCCGACATTGGCTTGGTTGATGCCCCACCCTTTGGCGAGGTCACAGTCGATATGATCTCCGTCAATGAACTGGAGTTCAAATTCTTCAACGGGCTGACCGTAGACATTGAGAGCGACTTTCATCTTGGCTTGAAACTCTTCCAAGCTTTCAAAGTAAAACCCATTGGCTGAGATGTCGTATGGTTGTGCGAATAGCTGTGTCATGCTGTTTGTTCCTCTTCTTTGATCTGACGGGTTGCGCATGCAACCGTCTGGCCTCCGCCGAGGAACGGGGGTGCAAAGGACAAGGGTGCGTCAGCAGGACCAGAGCCACGCGCAAGCTGCAATGCTAATGAAGCGAGCATGGCGAGAACCCACCCCTTGTCGTGCGCCGGGGGCGGTAGCCCTAAGCCATTTTGAGGACGAATGTCGTTGTGAAGGCATGTGGAATGAAATGCGACGACACGCACGGTAAAGTGCCTTGCGGCAACAACATATAGCGTGCGCGAGGTTTCTATAATACAATGGATGGGAAATGCCGACGGCTCTTAGGCCTTGGCGAAAGGACCGTAGAAATGAGTGATTTCCCGAAGCCCTCGGAACTCCTGAGGCAAACCCGCCCCTATCTTTTCTCAGATAGTTCCAATGTTGGAGCCTATACGCTCTCGCGATCAGAACTGAGCCATTATCTAGACAGTATCACAGAGCGCAATCAGCATCAGGATTTTGAGGTTTTTGCGCGAAAGGTCTGCGAACGAGAAATTTGCCCGAACCTTCGTCCTCAGACTGGGCCGGAAGGCGGTGGCGATGGCAAGGTTGATACAGAAACCTATCCCGTTGCCGAAGAGATTTCGGATAGCTGGTTTTTGGGCTTGCCAAATGCTGGAAGTGAGAGATGGGGCTTTGCCTTTAGCGCCCAAAAAACGTGGTCCAGGAAAGTGCGAAGTGATGTCGACGGAATGGTCGGAACAGGCCGCGCCTATGACCGCATCATCTTTGTGACCAGCAAAGCGGCTCGGTCACGGGATCGCTTGAATATTGAGGAAGAATTGCGGAAGGCGCACGGCGTTCCAGTCACAATTCATGACCGGTCTTGGATATTGGACAGAGTATTCGAACACGATCACTTGGACCTTGCACATAAGCATCTTGGTGCTGGGCAATATGACGAAAACAAAGTTGTTGTCGGCCCGCTTGATTTTGAACGCCTTGAAGAGCTTAAGAAACTTGAAGAGGCGCTGGGAAAACCCAATCAGAGCAAGGCCGAGTTTGCTCAGTCCGTTGTCGATTCACTATATGCTGCGAAACTGTCCCGTATGCTCGAAAAGCCCAAGATCGAGACTGTAGGGCGGTTTTATCGAGCTATTCGCTGCGCAAAGAAGTATGGAACGCGGAGGCAACAACTCGCGGCCATCTATGAACATGGTTGGACTGAGGTGCCCCTAGATTTGTAGACGCTTTGCTTGGTAATTTTGGAACCAAGGAGAGACGGGTATGAACAAAGGAATA
>CANMWQ010000002.1 GCA_947501685.1 uncultured Litoreibacter sp. | reverse complement strand
TGCCTTCACGGCGGCACAGCTCTGCAATGCTGTCCTCGCCACGCAAGCCGTCCAGCACGATCCTGATCTTCTCTTCGAATGAATAATGCCTGCGCGTGGCCCGCTTGATGTCTTTGACGATCTTCTCGCCAGGGCTATTCGTTGTCTTTCTCATCTTCCACTCCTCGGTGGCTACGATGAGTAACAAACCCTCTCTTAGCAAATGACCCTATTTGGACACATAGGCGCTGACTTCAGACAGTATCGGAATCCACAGTGTATCGCGTGCTCAAGGCGCATGATCTGATCACCAGCCCAGCATTCATCGTCATCAAGGCAGCGAGCGAGTTCAAAGACAAAATGACAGCCATCAACCAGCTTTGGAAAAACTGACCTCACATACATCATGGTATTGGGCTGGGGCTGGTTCTATCTCAGCACGGTTCTCGACGATTACAGCCGCTATATCGTCTCCTGGAAACTCTGCAACAACATGCAGGCAGAAGACGTCACCGATACACTGGACCTCGCATTGCAAGTATCAGATTGCGACCAAGTTCATGTCGTCCACAGGCCACGCCTACTGAGTGATAACGGATCAAGCTACGTCTCTGGCGACTTGGCTGAGTGGTTGCAAGACAAGGGCTGAAGCATTCTCGCGGTGCACTGTATCATCCGCAAACCTAGGGCAAGATCGAACGATGGCACCAAACCCTTAAGAACCGCATCCTGCTCGAAAACTACTTACTGCCGGGTGATCTTGAAGCTCAGATTGAGGCCTTCGTCGGTCACTACAATCACCAACGCTACCACGAGAGCATCATCAACGTCACACCCGCTGACGTCCACTTCAGCCATTCTACAGAAAAGGGAAAGGATCAAAAGGAAAACACTCGAAGCGCGCCGCTTGCATCACCGTTAGCAAGCCGCATAGTCAAACAAACCAGATGACCCAAACTCTCTCTTAGTTTAGGCAGCCATTGGCCCGAGAAACCCTGACGACGGATAGTCCAAGTCGATCAGCCGCGCGTCCCAGCTGGGCACTTGCACACCCAAATAACCGCAATCAGCGACCCATTTGGTGATGCTGTCCCACGAACTGAACGGCGCGTCGGCGCTTGCAAACTAGGCCAGAATCAGCGCCGATCCTTTAATGGTTCTCATGGAGTTCCTCCCTGTTCGTCTAGACGAAACGATTGACGATGTTTTCAAGAATTTCCTGACGGCCTGACCGAGGTTGCGGGTCGATGCCATCGGATAAGACCCGCGCCGCGATGCTCACAAAATCGCTTTCCAACACCGATTTTCCGCCCGAACTGTCCCAACCGGCATAGCGTTCGGCGCGCATCGCTTCCAAAGTCCCGTCTTCTTGCATAGCAACGGCCGCTTTGAAGCCCCGAGCGCAGACGTCCATGGCGCCTGCATGACCCGCGATCAGATCGACGGGATCGAGCGACTGGCGCCGCAGCTTGGCATCGAAATTTGTGCCCCCCGTCGTAAACCCACCGACCTTGAGAACCTCATAATAGGCCAAGGCAACCTCAGGCACGTTGTTGGGAAACTGGTCGGTGTCCCAGCCCGATTGATAGTCATTCCGGTTCATATCAATCGACCCGAAGATGCCCAGGGAGGTGGCCATCGCCAGTTCATGTTCAAACGAATGCCCCGCCAGAATGGCGTGACCCTGTTCGATGTTCATCTGAACCTCACCCTCCAGCCCGAATTCCTTGAGGAACCCGTAGACTGTGGCCACGTCATAGTCATATTGATGCTTGCTGGGTTCTTGCGGTTTGGGCTCGACCAGTACCGCGCCTTTGAAGCCGATCTTGTGCTTGTATTCGACCGCCATCTGAAGGAAGCGGCCCGCCTGTTGCCGTTCGCGTTTCAGGTCAGTGTTCAGAAGGGTTTCATAGCCCTCGCGCCCGCCCCAAAGCACATAGTTCTGACCGCCCATCTTATGGGTCGCGTCCATGCAATTTTTGACCGTCGCGGCAGACCACGCGAAAATTTCCGGATCGGGGTTCGTGGCGGCACCAGACATAAAGCGACGGTGGCTGAAGAGGTTGGCAGTGCCCCACAAAAGCTTGGTCTTGCTGCTTTCCATCTTCCCGATCATGTAGTCGATGATCTCTTCGAAATTCCGCAGGCTTTGCGCAAAACTGTCCCCTTCGGGACGGATGTCGGCGTCGTGCCAGCAAAAGAAGGGCACGTTCAGCAGATCAAACATCTCAAACGCCACATCGGCTTTGAGCTTTGCCAAATCCATCGTGTCGCCAAACCAAGGCCTCTCAAACGTCTGAGCGCCGAACGGATCACCGCCTGGCCATGCGAAGGAATGCCAATAGGCCACTGCGAAGCGCAGGTGGTCCTCCATCCGTTTTCCCGCCACGACCTCATCGGGGTTGTAGTGGTGAAACGCCAACCCGGTGCTCTTTGGATCGTAGGATAACGGGCTGATATCTTTAAAAAATTCTGTCATGTCGTCTGTGTTTCCATTGCGGGTTTGAAGGTATTTGCAGGCAGGTTGTCCCGCACGTAGATGGTGGGCATTAAGTCAGGCATCGGCGGGAGCTCCCGCTCGTCAATCAGTGCACGCAGCAAGGCGAAGGCCCGGTTGACCTCGACGTCGGGGCGTTGGTCAATCACCAGATCGATATGATTGTCGATCAGCGCCTGCCGTGAATGCGTCACCAATTCGTGGACCACGCAAAACGGTCGGTTGACGTATGTTTCACGAATAGCATCGATCAACCCGACATTGCCGGCACCGACGTTGTAGAAGGCGCTGACGGTCTGTTCTTTTTGCAAGGCGCGACGCGCAGCACTGCGCAAAACGGCGGGGTCATCTTTCGTTAGAACCGGGTCGAGAACGGTCATCTGCGGATAATCCGCCGCAATGACCTCGCGAAATCCCTGCAAACGTTCCGCGTGGTCGCGCGCATCAAGGGAGCCCACAAAGGTCTGGATCTCTCCGCTCCCACTGCCCAGTCCGGTCATGCGTGCGGCCGTCCGGCCCGCGACCTTGTTGTCAATTCCGATATAGGCTGATCTGAACGCGTTGGGCAGGTCTGACACCAATCCGACAACCTCAACACCACGGGCCTGCAGATCGGCAAGAGGCTGTTCCAGCTTAGCGTTTTCCAAGCCCACAATGGCGACGCCATCAAAGTCAAAGCTTGTGAGTTGTCCGATACAAGAGTGCAGTGCGTCGACCGAGAAAGCGGGCAGGTCGACAATGTCGACAGTAACGCTGTCCACTCTTAAATGGCGAGCCGTTTGCATTATGTGTTCACGCACGCGAAAGAAGAATGCGTTTGATCCGGTTGGAATAAGAAAGGCCAAGCGATAGACCTGTTTGCGCGACAGATTTGCTGCCGCGACATTGCGCACATAGCCTAATGTTGCAACAGCATCGCGCACCTTGTCGATCGACTTCTGCGCGACATTTCCGCGTTTGTTGACGACGCGATCTGCTGTCGCATAGCTTACGCCTGCGGCATGGGCAACGTCACTTAATGTTGGTCCAGACACGCCCCCCCCCTTGCTGCGGTGGTCCCTCCGTCACCGCGCGGAGACGAGTCTAGTGACACGGCCTGCAAGGCGTCAATCATTTTCTGATAAAGGTCAATCATTTTTCTTTTCGAGCCGCATCTTGTCTGTCAATCGTCAAGATTTTTTGAAGGATCGTACAACAGGCCAGCACTCCATACCAAACGCTTCAACATCCCACCGGGCTTCTTTGCGTGTTCGGTATTTCCTCCCCCTGACCTTCTCCCGCTTCAAAAGCTGAGAGAAGCTCTCTGCAACAGCGTCGTCGTAGCAATTTCAGCGACGCCTCATCGAATGTTCCAGATTGGGCTGTTGCATTAATTGGTTGGTTTGGCGACTTTTGCGCTTTTGGGGTTGGACACGCCGCGTAAATTTCCAGCCTTAAGTATCTAGCGCACCAACAAGTTACCTAAACGAGCGGCCTATGTAAATCCATAATAGGCGCATGTTGGACAAGACGATAGATTCGGCGCTGCGCTACTGGCGTTGCGCAAGCAGATCATACGCGGGAAGCTGGACGGGTTGGCACATGTTGAAGCTTTGCAGGGGATGCGGGGCTTGGATACGCCGAAGGTCCTGCCTGAGAAACACACCAACGCAGCGCGGCGGGGGCATATGGCGGCAATCATCCGCGAGGTGCTACAGGACGGGCCATTGAGGTATCGCCGGATCAAAGATGCAGTGGACAGAAAGCGGCCTGAGTTGACGTATCAAGCCGCACGTAAGCGCACAGGACAGGCGCTAATACGGTTGCGGCACAAGGGAACCATTGTTCGGGATCAGGGCACTTGGCGGCTTAGGTAGGTCTGGGCGCTTGTTGCTGGAATTTGGATTAGATGAAGTCTGGGGGTACTACTTCTTTCGCCCAGTAATGTATCCGATTGCACCGGCAATAACTCCAAAAATCGGAGTAGTCAGACCAGAGGCCAATGTGCGGCTTTCCTCATTGGAAGACCAATTAAAGGTCGCTATGCAACCCACCAAAAGAATGAAAAAAGCTGCTCCAGATAATGCAGCTATATTTGCCCTTTTTTATCGCCAGACCCCAGGCATTTACCAACAACCCCCATCTTCTGATCAATGATTGGGTCCCTACTTAGCGGGTCTGATCCAATTGGCCCAGATGGTCCCGCAATTTCCGGTTTAGAACTGCCGATCTTATCTACTGAAACGTTTGGCTTTTTCATTGTACGTTTTGGCTAAATTCAATAAAGTGGTCCCGAACAATGTTGTCGGGGATATATTGTAGAACATTTTCACTTGCGTACGACCAAGGCGTTCCAACTGCGGGGGTAAAGTCAGAGAGTTGTTGACCAGAGTAGCTCTTGTAACGCTCCCAGGCGCGATCAAAAATGTCATAGAATGATAAATCGGCTGGGTTCACGTAGGTTGCTGGTTGTTGCCGCGTGGACGGATCGATGTCCTGAGCATAGCCGCTAATCGTCCGAAATTTAAAGTCTTTGGATTGATGATAAATCGAAGCACAAACTGGGCCATGCGGCCATGTTTCAAACGTTTCACCGATTATGGACGAGCCTGTAACGGCGAGGTTCCATCCGTGTAAGTTATAGGTAAGTTTTTGGATTTTGAGCGGGTCTAGATCCTGAATGTCATCGTTTCGTGCGCGAATAAGAAAGCTATTCGCAACCCAAGTTGGCTTGCAGACCACTCTTCGTGGTGAGTTATTTGACATCAATATTTGCTCCGTCTATGGAAACCTTACACCAAATGTGCTCAATCCACCGTAGCATATATGTCGCATAGGTTAATTAGTGTGACTATGCCACCCTCCGACAATAACCCTTCCGGTTCCGGCTCACAGGCGCTTCATCGAATTGCTGACCATGATCTTCGCCCAGTCGCCATTCGGTGTGCGACGGTTGTTTTCCAACCATGCAGCGTGGTTTGCGTCCTAGTGAAGGTATTTTGGGGAGACGTGGCGGTGCTGGCTTTGAACCATGCGGCACAGACGCGAGAAGAAGCTCTCAACCATGTTCGTGTGCTTACCGTGGTCGCAGTAATTCTCGGAGTGGTTTATGCGGTCAAGGTGGTAACCCATGTGCAACTCGTCCCAGTGTGACGCTTCGTTGGCGGACATTGTGGACGGGCGCGAGACGTTCTCGTTTACCAGTGCAACGCCCTCGGCTTCCGACATGCCGACGAATGGCAGGGTGCGACCGTCACGCTCCCGCATGGCGACTACAACCCGACGCTTACCTGTCTGGTGACGCTTCAAGCGGCGGTCCTTGCGGTCTTTCTCGGCGTTCTCTAGGCGAATGTGACCGCCAAAATACGCGCCGTCGATTTCAACGTGGCCTTCCAGAACTTTGCCCGTGTGAATCTTTTGCGCCATGGCCTCACGCAGCTTGCGAGACAGGAGAAAGCCGTCTCGTACTGACAATCCAGATCGCGGGACAGTTGAACCATTGAAACGCCCTTGGGCGCATTCACAAGGATGTAGATCGCGGCCAATAGGTCCACAAAGTCCATCTTGCAGCTTGCAGCTTACAAAGATTGTGCCGGACGTGACGCTAAACTGGTGATGACACGCCTTACATTTGAGCTTGCGGCGCGTGGTGATCTTGTACGCCTCGCCATAACCACAGCATAGGCAAACAGCCTCGCCCTCAGCCCAGCGCATTTCGCAGAACGTCTGGTACGCCGCTTCTTTGCCAGCCTTGTAAATCGAGTGCAAAGAGAGCGCCCGAGATGCAGCTAAAAGAAGAATGTCCTGTGCCACGTTGGTATATCACCTTATTATGTGCTTTGGCACCAAATTTGGTGATATTGCATACTCATGTCACGTGCTATAGCGCTTTAAATGGTGGCGAAAGCGATTTAAAGATGACTATGCCCGAAAGAACCGATTGGGAAGAGAAAGCAAAGGGGCTTTTGCGTGCGGAAATGTCCCGCAGAGGTGTCAAGTATGCCGATTTGGTTGAATTTTTGGCCGCTAAAGGAATCGAAGACAACGAACGGAACCTGCGGAATAAGGTGAGCAGAGGGAAATTTGCCGCAGGATTTTTATTACAATGTCTTTCCGCACTTGGATGTACGTCTTTGCAATTATTGGATTAATGCTTTTTCCTGCCACGGGATTCTCGCAAGAGCAGATACAAAGCTCCGAAAACGCTACCGACAGTAGTGCAAGTCAGCAGGCCGAGAAAAAGCCACGAGCTTTGTTTCCGCTCTCGACCGCATCGAGGCTGCGATCCGCGAAGCGGTAGGCAAAGAACGTGAAGATCAGCGCCAGAGAGAAGCCGAACAAGCTGCTAAAGACCTCGAAGCGCAAACGGAAATGGCAGAGTGGGCGATGGAAATGGCCATAGCAGCCATCTTCACGCTTGCTGGTCTGTTTTTGATCTACCGCACACTCAAACACACCGGAAAAGCGGCCAACGATACAGGAGATATGCTTGTCGCTGCTCAAGAGTTCAACAAATCCTCCCTCAGGCCATACCTTTTTTGCTGAAAAAATCGAGGCCGAGGGAGTTATCCCGAAGCGCATCTTTTCATAACCGTGAAAAATACAGGGCAAATGCCTTCTCCTGCAGCTAACATTAAAATTCAATGCCTAGTAGTGACTAACGATTTCAAGGAAACCTCGTGCACCCTGCATCCACGAACGGGCATTGGATCAGTTTTCCCAAATCAGAGTATTTCAATCAAAGCAGTTCCGGGGTTTCGGAATACCAAAGGTGATGTCTTTCACATAACTGTCTCTGGCGAGATCAATTATGTCGACCCGCTCAGCGAACGGGAAGAATTCACTAAGTTCGCTTTCGAGATTTCCACCGTTGTTTGCGGCAGCCATCTTTGGGACTTCACTCCATCCCAGCCAACTGACGGAAATGCATGTAATTAAGGCCAAAACCTCATTCCCCTCTCACACCCCGCTTGGTGTGATGGAATTGGGGTTGGTGCGTTTCCTACATAAGGCCGCAAATTCCCTTTCAAGCTTCATCGCTTTCCGTGTGAGATCATCTTGTGTGCAGTGCGATGATACCTGAGTTACCCATTACCCTATCAGATGTGGTCGATCTCCTAGCAGAGCGCAATTTCACCGTTGACCGGTCGACCATCCATCGCTGGATTCAAAAATTCGGCCCCAAATCGACCACGCGAACCGAGAAGCACTTGTGCCGGCGAGTTTGTACTGGCATGTCGACGAGACCTACATCCGGGTCGGTAGGAAGTGGCGCTATCTCTGGCGCGCCATCGATGCCAACGGCTAGATGGTCGACTTCCGCCTCACCGCGCGACGCGACGCAAGGACTGCAAAAGCCTTTCTGAACAAGGCCATCGAGCGTGTGCGCTTACACCGACTGGCTGCGATCGTGACGGACAAGTCGCACAGAGATCGACGCGTCATTCGAGAGATCAATCACGATTATGACCCTCACTTTGACAGCATCCGGCATATTGATCGAAAGTGGCGAAACAATCTGATCGAGAGCGATCATGCGGCCATGAAGCGGCTAATCGGATACCGGCAAAGCTTCCGATCTTTGCGATCGGCCAAGGCGACCCTCAGCGGTATCGAGACAATCCGCACCATCAAACGCGACTACATCCACTACAAGGAACCAGGCGTCAAATGCGAGATCGAATTTATCAGCCAACTGTTCGGAGCCGCCTGATGTCCAGGTCCATCGCAGCAACTTCTTGATAGACATAAATTAATACAACAGTCCCATACAAACTGATAGACGCCAGCTCAGAATTGACTAACGTCCATAGAAAAAACGTTTGGAGGAACGGACGTGGAAACAGGCGCAGATGAAGGCGAGAGTCGAACGGCCGAAACCCAATCCGCATTATTATCGGCCTTGCCAAATTATTTGGGTTTGATTGGCCAGCCGGTCTCAGCAGACGAGTTAATAGCAGGCCTGCCCGTGTCAGCGGATAGTTTTGATGTCGAGGACGCGATCAGAGCGTTGCGGCGGTTGGGACATGTTGGCGAGCTGCGAACAGCGCGACATCTGAGGGATGTCAATTTTCCGGTTTGTGCCAAGATGATTGATGGCTCATTTCATAATATCATTTCTTTTGCAGACGGCACGTATGTTGTCGCGAACCTGGAGACGCCAGGGACATTTCGAAACGTGAGTGAAGCGGACATGGATGCCGCATTTTCGAAATCGTACCTGGTCGCCGCCCCGACAATTGAGGCGCTGCAGGACCGTCGCGTCGGAATTCAAGACCGGGGTCATTGGTTCTGGAAACATATAACAAGCCAGCGTTGGTTTACGCTTGAAATACTAGTGGCGACCATCGTTGCAAACCTCCTGGCAGTTGCGGTTTCCTTATTTGCACTCCAAGTCTACGACAGGGTTATTCCCAACGCATCGTTTCAAACCTTGTGGGTCTTGGCGGCGGGGGCGTTGGTCGCGATTGTATTTGAAGCACTTCTCAAGATCTCTCGCGGGCGGTTGGTCGATGATATGGGGCGGCAAGTCGACATCGTATTGAGTGCCGAGATTTTAGGGAAATTACAGGGGATGCGGCTTGGCGGTCGGCAAATGGGGCCCGCCGCGCTTGGGTCGATGATGCGGGAGTTTTCAGCGATCAGGGAATTCTTCACGGCGACTGCGATGGGGTCTATATCCGACATACCATTCGTCTTTGTCTTCCTGGGGCTGATATATCTCATTGCAGGGCCGGTTGTCTGGGTCATCATTGCCGCGATGGGCGTCATCATCCTGCTCAGCATTTTTGCGCGGCGCTCTCTGAGCCGCATTTCGGAAGATATGCAAGGCGCCAACTCGGCACAAAGCCAGCTGCTGAATGAGATCACATATGGCGCCGAGGCCATCAAATTGCATCGGGCGGAAAACAGGTTCCAACAAACCTGGGAAGACATTTCGCTTTTGATTTCTGCCAAAGTGCAGGAACAACGTGCCGTATCAGCCCGATTGACCTTCATGTCGCAAGGCGTGCAGCAGATTGCTTATATCTCGGCAGTGGTCGTTGGCGTCTACATGGTTCTGGCTGGCGAGTTCACTGTTGGTGCCATTATTGCTGTCAGTATTTTGACGTCACGGTCCATTGCGCCAATCACTCAGCTATCCGGAGCGATCTCCCGGTGGCAACAGGTAAGAGTGGCGCTAGAGGGGTTGGACCAAATTGTTCATTCCGAGCAAGAGCGTGATTTCCGGCGGCAGTACTCGAGGCGCGGCGTGTTCCTTGGGCGCATTGATATTTCGGACCTGCGTTTTCGGTATGGCGAAGATCAGGACGAGGTTTTGAAGCTACCAAAACTCACGGTCAATGCTGGTGAAACACTGGCTGTCTTGGGTCGCAACGGGTCTGGCAAGTCTACATTGCTCAAAATCTTGTCTGGCTTGTATGACTTTGAAGGCGGGGAGGTGCGTGTTGATGGGTTGGAACTTCGCCAGATTGACCCGGTCGATCTGCGTCGCAACATGGGCGTTCTGACGCAAGATGTCGTGTTGTTCTCTGGCACATTGCGCGACAACCTAACCTTGGGTCCAAGACCTTTCTCGGAAGCCCAGCTCGAAGAGTCGTTACGGTTCTCTGGGCTTTGGAATATGGTTGAACGTCACCCGATGGGCTTGGATATGGCCGTTGCCGATGGCGGCATGGGATTGTCTGTTGGGCAGCGGCAGTCGCTGGGGCTTTCGCGCATTTTCCTGGCGGATCCGCAAATCCTACTCTTGGATGAACCCACCGCTGCGATGGATCAAACCCTCGAAGCTGAGACGATCCTGAAGATGAGGGAATGGCTTGCACCCAAGACATGTATTCTGACAACGCATCGCACAGAAATCATCTCTCTATGCGATAGGATCGCGGTTCTAAATGAAGGGCAACTTGCGATGATCGGGGGCCGTGACGAAGTCTTGAATAAACTCCGGAGCAAACAGTCATGAAAGCTGCGACAGAACAAAGAAGAGGCACTTCCAAGCTAATCTGGATCCTTGCCGCGTTTGTCATCGCTTTCATAGTCTGGGCGCGAAACGCACCTCTGGATGAGATCGTGCGCGGTTCTGGCGTCTTGGTTCCCTCGAGCAATGCCCAAGTTGTTCAAAGCCTAGAAGGCGGCATCTTGGATGAGATAAATGTACGTGAAGGCGACAAGGTTGTCGCAGGGCAAGTGCTCGCAAAGCTGAACGAGACACGCTACCGCGCTGAGGTTGAGGATTTTGAAAGTCAGATCCGCTCCAACTCAGCAAAACTGGCCAGGTTGCAAGCAGAACTCGACCGCCAAACCAACCTCGTCCTACCGAATGCACTGAGCGATGCAGATCCAGAACTTGCCGCATCCGAGCTGCAGCTGTTCAGAGCGCGCATGTTGCAGTTTCAGTCCGAATTGGCGGATGCCGAAGAGCAGCTTCAATTGCGGACCGACAAGGTTGAATTGATGACGGGCCTTGTCGCAAAGAACGCGATGCCAGAGATCGATTTGTTGAACGAGAAACTGGCTCAAGGCGAGGCGAGGGCGGCGCGGGACCGCATATTGGCCGAGTTCGAGCTGCAAAGGTCGGAAGAAATCTCAACCCTTGTCGCAGAGATGGCGCGGCTGCGTGCGCAGATTGAACAGAGCCGAGACCAGCTGGAGCGCTCTAGATTGGTGTCTCCGTCAGAAGGTATCGTGAACACGATCTATACAACCACGATCGGTGGAGTGGTGCAGCCAGGTGAGCCCATTTTTGAGATCACGCCGCTCAATGATGAAATGCTGGTTGAGGTGAGAATCCAGCCCAAAGACATCGCATTCGTCGCAAATGACATGGAAACCACTGTCAAACTAAGTGCTTATGACTATACCGTTTACGGCAGCCTAAGCGGCAAAATTGCGCAGGTGAGTGCGGACACATTCGAAGACGAGTCTTCGCCAGATGGGCAGCCATACTACAAAGTCTTGATATCAGTGGATGATTATTCCTTCCCAAAGCATGATCAAGTGGTAGAGATCCGTCCCGGGATGCTTGCCGACGCAGAAGTTCATGTTGGTGAAAAAACCGTGTTTCAGTATCTCATAAAGCCGTTGGTTAAGTCGAGCGAGGCGCTTCGCGAGCCCTGACTGGATGAAAATTCCTGTAAAAATTCAGGATTTTCGTCTTGCCAGCCGCTTGGTGACGAGGCTGCATGAAAATCCTCGCCGCCCCACCCTGCTCAAGATTAAGTTATTGATTTAAATAACAATAATTCGAATTATCTTATCCACTAAGCTGCCAATTCAGTCCCATGCCGCTGATAAATTCCTGAATGTGACAAATTTGGAGACAATCTTCAGCTTCCCGTCAAACTTATGCCCATTTTGGAAACGATAACACTCCAGATTTCTTTAGTTAGTACGCTTTGAGCTTTTGGTGGTTGATAAAAACACGAAATATTTTGGGAGGACCGTAGGTATAATCCGCGGTTTCATAGATGGGCTGGAAATACGCATTACTCTTCTTAGTGCTCGCAGGTTGCGCGACGAAAGAAACCGAGGTGAACTCGGCGCTTACCTCTTACGCGCAGCCCGTTGTGTCTGCTCAAGGCAGTGCGAATGAAACTTTCCTGCTGCCTTCGCAGGATGATCCATATTCGAGCCTGATCTCCGCAAAATACGACGAAATGAGATTTGGTTTCGACAACAACCTCCGCACATTGGAAATTTCTCGCCTCAGCAACCGGCAAAGCCTGCTCCCACAACTTAAACCTGGGATGAGTGCTCGTGCGCGGGGCGTTGTCGATCTGAATGTCAGTGTCAAACAAGTGCTCTACGATGGTGGGGTGTTTAAGGCTCAGCATTCTAGCGATGATCATGAAGCGGTCTTGAAGCAGGTAGAGCTACTGCGCGAGCTGAATGCTGAAGCGTCGAAGGAAATCGAAACCTACTTGAATTACAAAGAGAATATCGAGGTCGCGTCCTTGTTGACGGGTATCGCGGAGTATTTCCAAGACTTGGTCGATTTGGCGGAGACACGTGTCAATGGCGGTGTCGGATCGGACAGCGAAGTTTCATTGTTTCAACTGAAGCTCTCCGAGATCCGGACCGATGCACGGATTGCGGAAGCTGACGCTGACGCTGATTTGGCGATTTTGGGCGCTGAAATTGCTGAAAAACCGGTTGCTCCATTCCGATTTCATGAGACGCATCTTCCCTTAACCATCGTCGAAGCCATTGCGTACCGCGAGTTTCGAGACAGCGCATTGAAGCTGGCCCGCAAAGAAACCAATCCTCAACTGATTTTGGAAGGGAACGCGGGATATGATCCCATAAATGGTCTTCCGTCCTCTGGGGTTGGTCTCACTATTGATTCCGCACCGATAGCCATTGGCGGCAATGTCGGCGTCAAATTCGCAGCGCAGGAGCTTGCTTTGGCTGAGCACAAACTCAAAATGACCGTTAAGGAAGCTGAACGTCAGACTGAACGCAAACGGGCGCGGATCTCCGCACTCCAGGCGCAGCATTTGGAGACCGAGAGCCTGATGATGCAATCCAAATCGAGATTTCACAACTTCTCTGATCAGTTCCGTGCCGGTACAGCAAACCTTACAGAGGCAGCCAGCCTGCTAGAAACCATGCGCCAGTCAATGGAAACCAAACTTCGTTTGAAGTATCGCATTCTGAACCTGCAGCGCGAGCTCGCAGAAGAGGGTGGGCACTTCTGGAACATTTCGAAGGGCTAAAGTCTCGGATCAGTCTATCACGACGCTATTGCCTTGGCGCAATGTGCTGCTCGTTCTTGCGATAGTTTCAAGCCGCCGCCCTAGTTCAGGGTGAGTTTTTGATTTTTTGCCTTCAAACACATTCAGCCGTTCGAGAAGCCGGGCACCTTTCACTGGGTCAAAACCAGCATTCGTAGCTATGACGGCACCAATAACGTCCGCTTCCAACTCCATATACTGGCTGTTTCCATGCGAAATCGTGAAGCCTCCTGAGAGGTTTTTGTGACCAACCTTGCCGTGATGATCAGCGACGGTATGCGCTGCTTCATGTGCCAGAACAAATGCTATTTCGTCAGTGTTTCGAAAGATGCGCAACATTGCAGAGTTGACGCTGATATGGACAACCCCGTCAGTGCCCCTCCAAGTTCTTGCATTTGGCTTTGTCGTGTGCGCGTTAGAAATCTCCAACCTAAAAGTACATCCCGACGAGGCCTTTGAAATCTTAGCGTCGCGACAAACCGCAAGAACAGAAGGTTCGATATTATCCCATGTTCTCTTTATATCTGAAGAAACAAGAATATTGGCTCTATTGTCAGAGACCAAATTTTTCGCTGTAGCGAGATCCTGACTCGCCTGAATCGAGCATCCAGAGACTAAGAGACCGAAAGACATTAGAAGGCACCGCATACTCAACTCACACACAAAAAACCATTCTCTTGGGTTAGGATGATAGACATAATTCTGTCAAAATTGGCACTCAAAGATGACTAAGTTTCACCACATGTAAGTCCTAAATGTGTTCAATTTTATCTTTCTACTGGAACTTTTTCCAACGGAGAAACATTAGAAGCCTTGTTGATTCTTGATTTGGATTGCCCGCAAGCGTGCAATCGGCAGCGCTTAAATCATCCAAATTGCCTGCTGTCGTTTGGTCATCGGATAATCAAGGGTATTGTCAGATAGGGCGCGAGCAGACAGAAGAATCGTTTCCAAATCTTCGACAATAGTAATTTGAAGAGTTTTGAAGAACTTCTGGAACTTTGGACGGATTGTGGCTGCAATGTGTCTTGGAGCGATCCCCGGCGAGGGATATTGCTCCGCACCAAGAGGCAGTCAGAAATTTTTTGATTTATTCTCAAGTGTTTAAGCGTCTCGGAAGCCCTTCACCGAAACCCAACCTCACTCCTAAGAAGATTTCTGAAAATCCCTTTTTGGCCAAGGTTCCGTCAAGGTATTCGGGTTCATTTACGGAAAATTAGATCAAGAATTCGGTGGGCGGCATTCCGGCCGAAAATTTTTATTGAATGAACCGGAGAAGATTAATGGAAGTCAAAATTTCTGAATTGATCAATCAAGGCAGCATCTCTGCCAATGACGGCAACGCGGTGCTAAAAGTTGAACAGGGCGTTCAATCCACCTATGAAGTCACAGCAAGCCATAAAGCTGTTTCCTTTGAGTTTGATCAAGACCTGGTTGTCGAAGCGGTGCGCGTCGGACAGGATATGGTGCTCCAACTGGCTTCTGGAGAGACAATCCGTCTCGTTAACTATTTCGAACACTTTGCTTTCGACAAGGCGCTCTACTTTACCGGCGTCGAAACTGCAGTTGCAGGATTGAGCGGAGCAGCGGCTGCCGGAGGTGCTGGATTGGGCCTCGCTGCAATCGGTGCTGCAGGAGGTGGAAGCGGGTCTGAAGACACTGCTGTCAGCGCGCCTGAAACTCCGACAGTTGACTCTATTCTATCTAACGATGCCTCTCCTGTGTTGGTGGGGACCGCGGCAGCCAATGCGTCGGTTGAAGTTACATTGGGCGATGCCACATTCGAAGTTACCGCCGATGAAGATGGCAATTGGACCTTGGATACGGCCACTGCGATACCCGTTGATGGTGTCTTCACGCCGTTGGCCGATGGGACATATGATGTCGAGCTGACTGCGACTGATGAACTTGGAAACGTCGTTTCAGACGTAACAACGGGCGAGCTTGAAGTCGACACGATGATCGACGCACTAACAGTTGAGCCAACGGACGGCACGGAGCTGTCTGGCATCGGCGAACCCGGCGCAACTGTCACTGTCACATATCCCGGCCTGGTCACGCCGCTTACCGCAGTGGTTACCGAAGGCGGCACATGGAGCATCGCGCCGACCGAAATCCCGCACGGCACCGTTTTGTCGGTCACTCAGGTTGATCCTGCCGGGAACATGAATGGCCCGACAAACGCGACCGTAGATGCACAGACAGATGTGCCAACCATCGATGCTCAAGAAACCAACGACCCGACACCAGTCTTGACCGGAACCGCCGAAGGTGGCGCGACTGTTGAGGTGACATTGGGCGGCGCGACCTTTGAGGTTACAGCCAACGAAGATGGCGTCTGGACCTTGAACACAGAGACCGCAGAGCCGACCGCGGGCACGTTCACACTTCTGACGGACGGCTTAGCCGATGTCGAGGTGACTGCAACAGACGCGCTTGGTAATACGGCGTCCGACGCGACGACTGACGAACTCGACGTCGATGTAACGCCGCCATCTGTAACGATTGCCTCTTTGGTGACCGGCCTGAACACTCTTGTGTCTGGCACCGGCGAGCCGAATGGCACCGTTTCGATCTTTGATGCCGAAGACAACCTTATTGGCACAGCACCGACAGACGATGATGGGAACTGGACTTTTGAGCCGACAACACCGCTGGAAGAGGGCGCTGAGATCTCTGCTCAGCAATCTGATGAGCTTGGTAATGTCGGTACAGCTGAGGCAAATCTTGCCTTGGATACAGATGGCGACGGCGTTGCGAACACCGTTGACATTGACGATGACAACGATGGAATTTTGGATACGAACGAGGCGGGGCATCCCGTTACACTCGACCTGAGTGGTTTGCACGGCTCCTTCATCGAATTTGGTCCCGGCCCTATCATTGAGGAGTTTGAGACGCAGGCCGGTGGGGTGACGCAACCGCTGGCGGATATTGATCTTGGCGACCGGACGGTCAGCCTTGAGGCGACATATCAACGGGATGTGACACAGAATTTGACCGGGACGCCGGAATCGTCGGCCGATCAAGGTGGTGATGCGATTGGCAACCTAAACCTGCAAGGTTTTGTCACTGATGTTGTTGATCCAGACAATCCAAACCCTGAGCCAAACTCTTCAATGGGTGACCACGTCGAGTTCAACTTGGGCGAGCCGCTTGTCATTCAGTTTACGCACGAAACGAACGGCGTGGCCGAATTTGATCCTGTCGTAGGCGGGAATGGCGATGAAATCCGTCTGGAAGCCTTGGGCGGTTTCTCCGTCCATGACCCTGATGGACAGCTGGAAATTGTTAGCAACGAAGATGGCATTTTGATCTTCCGCGAAGCTGGCACCTCGGATCTGCCAGCGGGCGATGCAACTTGGACATTAACAACCAATGAACCTGTGAGCACTTTCGGTGTTCGCGGTGACAGTGATGCAACGAACGGTCTGACTTCAATCAATATTGCAGTTATCGACATCGATTTTGACAACGACGGCATCATCGACTCGCTTGATACTGACAGCGACAATGGTGGCATCTCGGATAACGCCGAAGCCCAGCTTAACCAGACCTATGTCGCACCGTTGTTTGATGAAGATGGCAATCCCGTCGATGAAGACGGCGATGGCTTGAACGATGCATATGACGAAGACCTTACGGGTGCTGCGAACTCGGTTGGTCTGACGCCAGCTGATACGGATGATGATGAGACCCCTGATGTCTATCAGGGTGAGCCGGGCGAAGACACACCACCAGTGTCCGTAAATCCATTGGTGACCGGTCTCGAGACAACGATCTCGGGTCTGGGTGTCCCAGGCTCTGTCATTGAGCTAACCGATGTAGAGGGCAATCCTATTGCTCTGGTCGACGAAAACGGCGATCCACTTGATCCATCCGAAGTTGTCGTCGACGAAAACGGTGCGTGGTCCGCAATTCCGGCAACGCCTCTGGAAGCGGGGGCCGAGGTCACCGCAACGCAAACTTTGCCAGAAGGTCACCCGCTTGAAGGCACAACATCGACCGCAACTGAAGTGACCGCTCTGGACACAGATGCGGACGGCGTGGCGAACACGATCGACATTGATGACGACGGCGATGGCATCTTGGATGTGAATGACAATTCTGTCTCATTGGGTGAGTTCGGTGCCCCGACGCTGGATGCAGGCGCCCCGTCCGGGTTCCCTCATCTGTTTTTCGATCATAACAACTTCACTGGTAACCCGACGTTTGATCAGGCTTTCCCATTCCCGGGTGGATTGGAGCTGAACAACATCGAAGCCGACGTTGTAACCGATCCGGGTTCGGTGATTTCCTATGGACCAGGCCTTGAGGCGACCACTGGTGAAGGCGGCAGTCATCTTGCCACCGACGTTCCTCCGGAGAACATGAGCTTTGCAACGGCACAAGATGCGATTGATGCGGGCGCTTATGTGGAAATGAATTTCACAACGACTGACAACCCTGATCGGGTTCTGGCGTTAGAAGGGTTTGAGCCACGCAACGGCGCATTCCGCGGCAATGCCGCTATCGTGCTAGATGGCGAGATCATTGGTGAAATTGAGATTACCGCCAACGGCGTGAACTATACGATCCCGGATGGCCCTTTCCCTCTTGGCAATGACACAGAACATACGGTCCTGTTTGTGCCGTACAACTACACAGGCACAGATCCTAACCCTGCGTTTATGTTCGATAGCTTTGGCTGGAATTTTGAGCGCGCTGACTATGAGACCACCGACCATAGCTTGGATACCGACAGCGACGATGGCGGGATCGGCGACAACATTGAAGCCCAATACGACCAGACATATGTCGCGCCAACTGGTTTTGACGATGATGGTGACGGGCTTGACAATGCCTATGACGAGAACCCTGACGGCGCCGAAAACTCGGTTGGTTTGACGCCAGCTGATACCGATGCCGATGGCATTCCAGATGTCTATCAAGGCGAGCCAGACGAAGACACGCCACCACTGACGATCAACCCATTGATGACAGGTCTGGATACCACAATCGCAGGTATCGGCGTGCCAGGCTCAACCATCGCGTTGACCAATGACGAGGGCGATCCCATCGCTCTGGTCGATGAAAACGGCGATCCAATCGATCCGGCCGTGGTCACGGTAGACGAGAACGGCGAATGGTCCGCGACCCCAGCAACGCCGCTGGAAGAGGGGGCCGAGGTCACCGCAACGCAGTCCTTCCCCGAAGATCATCCGCTCGACGGCACGACATCGACCGCAACCCAATCGATTGCGTTGGATACGGATGCCGACGGTGTGGCGAACGCTGTCGACATCGATGACGACAATGACGGCATTTTGGATGTGAACGAGGCTTTGGTCGGGGAGTTGGGCGAATTTACCGCTCTGACGTCCGATTACAGCATCCGCTTCAGCGATGACGCAAGCGGCCTGCCAGGAGGGATGACTGAAAACAATGTTTCAGACCATGTCGTCTCGGGAGCTGCGGTTCGTTTTGGGCCAGACTTCGATGTTCAGATATCAGATCGCCCAGACCAATATGGCGATGCATACCAGTTTGACCTAGGTGCCGTAGCAAATACCACGCCTGAAGACGCACTTGCGGCAGGCCACTACATCGACATTGCCTTCACGACAGCCGAAGATGATGCAGGTGAGCTTGCGCTGAGCAGCATCGGAACAGATCTGATTGGCGGTTTCTACGGAGATTTTGCCGTCTATGTGAACGGTGAATATGTCGGGGTTTACGACTCAGTTGGTCACACATCTCAGGCGCTGACTTTGGATGAACCGGTTCAATTGCTGAACGGGCAAGAGAACACAGTCCGCTATGTGATGTTCAACGACACAAGCTCGTTGAACTATGTTCACGGGTTCGAACTTGGAATCTCGCGCGCTGAATATGAAGTGTTGGATGACGCGGATAATGATGGCATTATCAACGCCCTCGAGACAGACAGCGACGATGGTGGCGTCAATGACAACATTGAGGCCCAGTACAACCAAGCATACGTCGCGCCAAGCGGTGAGGATGTCGATGGTGATGGTCTAGATGACGCTTATGATGACGACCTGAATGGGGCAGAAAACTCGGTTGGTTTGATCCCTGCAGATACGGATTCCAATGGCATTCCGGATGTTTATCAAGGCGAGGCTGATGAAGACACACCGCCTGTTTTCATCAACCCGTTGGTAGCTGGTTTTGAGACAATCATCTCAGGCATCGGTGTGCCCGGCTCAACCATCGCTTTGACAGATGCCGACGATAACCCGATCGCTCTGGTCGATGAAAACGGCGATCCGCTTGATCCGGCCGTGGTCACGGTAGACGAGAACGGCGAATGGTCCGCAATTCCAGCCACCCCGCTGGAAGAGGGGGCAGAGGTGACTGCGACGCAGACTTTGCCCGAAGGTCATCCGCTTGAGGGCACTCCATCGAGTGTGACACAAACTACCGCTCTGGACACAGATGCAGATGACGTGGCGAACACAGTCGACATCGACGACGACAATGACGGCATCTTAGATGTAAACGAGCTTTCGACTTTCGAAGCAAACAGTTCTGATCCGGTCGCCATCAATGGCAATGACACAGCCGGTGTGTCTGGTGACTTCGATGGCGTCGCCCAGCTTGTGTCCGAGGACGGTTTGCACTTCGCAGACGTGAACGTCAGCCATACTGGCAACCGTTTCATTGCACATGAAGGAAATGGTGGGTTCATCATCGAGCCTTTGGCCAACGGTGCCCAGACTGTGACGGTTTCTGTCACGGGTCCTGAAGATGGCCCAACGGTTGAAACCGCAGTTGTGACTTTCAGTCTCGCTTCGGCGGAAGCCGGTGTTTACAACTTCTCGACACCTGTTGATGTCGACAGCTTTACAGTTCTACCGCATCCGGGCGGCCTCAGCAGCGCAGCGACGATCTCGGCCGATGGAATGACAATGACCATCACAGGCGCGCAAACCATCGTAAACTTCAAGTTTGAAGAGACCTCTGGCGGCGAGGTCATCACGATGACCAAAGAGCCCGGCAACGCAGGCACCGGTCATCCCGGCAACAATTCTTACGGTCTCGCAATCAGCGTTGAAGCAGTTGTCGACGACATTGATGGTGACGGCATTATCAACGCTCTCGACACCGACAGCGACAATGGCGGCGCTTCCGACAATGAAGAAGCTCAGTACAACCAGACCTACATCGCGCCAAGTGGTGAAGACGTAGATGGCGACGGTCTGGACGATGCCTATGACGAAAACCTTGACGGGGCCGAGGATTCGGTTGGTCTAACGCCAGCGGATACGGACGGCAACGGCACGGCGGATGCGTATGAGGCCGATGGCGACGGTATCGACAGCTTGCCGCTGGAGATCACGAATGCGACCACGTCGATCATCGAAGGGACGGGCGTTCCCGGCTCTGAGGTGGTGCTGGACATCAATGGGACGGATTATGGCCCGATTAAGGTTGGCACCGATGGTCTTTGGGAGTTCTCGGTCGAGCCCCCTGCCCCTCAAATCACCGAGGTGAAGTTTGCCGGTTCAGGCGAAGGCGATGGAGAGTTTGTCGAGCTCTATGTTCCAACAAATACGGATTTGACCAGCTATGCGCTGAGCTTCTATGAGGTCGATGGCACCTTGGTGGACAACACCTTCAGCAGCTTCTTCCCGAACATTTCCGAATTCACGCTGCAAGATGTCATGGATCAGATCGTGGCCGAAACCGGCGAGATGACAGGCAGTGTGCCAACATCTGTCACGGGTGGCTTGCCGCTGTCCATTGATGTGGCGGATGACGGATCTTACGTCTTCACGATCCCTGCTGAGGGAGGGTTCCAAAGCAACGATACGGCTGCAGGTGCAGTTGCCTTGACGTTGCTGGACGCACCGAATGATTTGTCATCTGGGACTGTGTTGCAGGCCTATGACTATGGCTTCGACGATAATCGAGTCGATCCCGTCACAGCAACTGCATCGGAAGGCGCCGCAGCTGGCACAGGGTTCGAGGTCATCACGCAGCCCGTAGATACCAACCAATCCATCCAATTGACCCAATTGGGCATCTCTGTTCCGGGACCGATCACGCAAGGCGAAGTTGATCTTGAAAGCTTTGCGGGCACCGTAACCGGCGTGGCAACACTTGGGGATCAGACCTCGGAAGAGGTTGGCCCCATCGATATCCTTCTGGATAGCGACGGCGACGGCGTGGCTGACGTGGTTGACATCGATGATGACAACGATGGGATCCTGGACGTAAACGAAAGCGCCTCTCTGTTTGTTGCCGAATTCGAAGGTACGTTTGGTAGCCTGTCAGACGGAAATTCCCGCGATTTGCAAGACCAGAACGGGGTTGACGGCTACACCTTCAGGGCTAACAACAATAGCGCCGGGCAATATGCCGTTGTGAATTCCGCTGGCGCAGACAACTTCCACGGCGCGACTCTTTTCGATCATCTGGTGGACAACACAACCGGAGACGCAGAGGGCGCGTTCCTCGTGATTAATGGCGGGACGACGCAAGGGGTATTTTTCTCGGAAGAGATAACCCTCACGGCAAATACCGAATACGATTTTGGTTTTCACGCTGCCAACGCAATATTGCAGTCAGGCGCAGCGACCTACCCTTTTGAGATTGGTATGCGGGTTCTGAACTCTGAAGGCGAAGTCGTTGCCGAGATCTCGGATGGTCCGCAAACTTCTAGCGACTGGGTTGACCATTCGAACATTCTCAACACTGGCGAAGAGACCAACTTTACGATCGAGGTTTTTAATATCTCGACCAATGCAAGTGGCAATGATTTCGCCATTGATGATATCTATGTCCGGGTCAGTGGTGGTGTTGAGACCAATGATGTCGACAACGATGGTATCATCAACGCAATGGATACCGACAGCGACAATGGCGGTATCGATGACAATGTTGAGGTGCAGTACAACCAGACCTACATCGCGCCAAGTGGTGTTGATACGGATCGTGACGGCCTTGATGATGCCTATGATGACAACCTTGACGGGGCCGAAAACTCTGTTGGCCTGACGCCAGCGGATACCGACGGTGATGGCACGCCGGACGTCTATCAAGGCGAGCCTGAGATGGACGAGGTGCCGTTCTCAACGGACGATTTGGTCACCGGGTTGGACACCACGATCTCTGGCTTCGGTGTGCCCGGCTCGACCGTTGTGCTGACCGATGCCGAGGGGGAACCCATCGCTTTGGTCGATGAAAACGGCGATCCGCTTGACCCGTCTGAGGTCACTGTGGACGAGAACGGCGAATGGTCCGCAATTCCGGCAATGCCGCTGGAAGAAGGGGCAGAGATCACCGCGACGCAAACCGTGCATGACGGCCACCCGCTTGAAGGCACAGTGTCGACCGCGACCGAAACCGTTGCTTTGGACACCGATGCCGATGGTGTGGCGAACTCGATTGATATCGACGATGACAATGACGGTATTCTGGATGTGGATGAGCCGGGTGTACCGTCACTTCCGCTGGAGGGACCGGGCGATATTTCGGTCGTCGGCAACCATAACTTCCAAAACAGTGGTGCGGCTGGGATTGATGCGACTGAGGGGAACGCCACGCTAAACTTGGCTCCTACATATGATCCAGACATGCTTGGTCAAACTGTGGCTTATAAAGCGCTACAGGAAATTGTGGGACCCGGCACATACACCCTGTCGGTGGACGTTGGTAATTTTGCGAACGGGTTCTTCCCTGATCTGGAAGCGGGGCTCACCGTTGGCGGCACAGATGCTGGATCACCAGGTGCCCGTGTCGGCACCACGATCAGCGAAGCGACAATAGCGCCCGGCGAGACCGACACATGGACCTTCGAGTTGGTGGTCGAAGAGGGCAGCCCGCTTATCGGCCAACAGCTTGGGTTTGAAATCACCGCGACAAGATTGGTGAACGAAGCAGGCGCTGAAATACAAGCGTCCAATCAAACGCCAAATGCATCTCTGGATAACTTCCAACTGTCCGCGCCATTTGATCCAAACGTGGATACCAATCCGGATACCGATGGCGACGGCATCATCGACAGCCTCGACGCGGATAGCGACGGCGGCGGCGTGGGTGACAATGTCGAAGCGCAATATGGCCAAGACTTCATCGAAGCCTCCGGTTTTGATGCCAATGGTGACGGCTTGGATGACGCCTATGACCTGACCGAGTCCGGCGGTCGCCTTGGGCTTGACGCGAACGCGACGGGCACGAACCACGTGCTTATCACGGAAGCCGATGGTCAAGACGATCACGACGCAGACGGCATTTCCAGCAGCTTTGACACCGACGACGACGGCGATGGTATTCTGGATACTATTGAAGACTTCGCACCAATCGCTCTTGCCGCTGACACAGCGTTCAGCGCAGGCCAAGCAACGGGCACTATCGGTGACATCGGTGTGACGGTCACTGGCAGCGGGGGCGGCACGGTCTCAAACGCGAACGGTGTGAGCTTCTCGTACAACGAGTCGCTAGAAGGCACCATTACGTCAGAGTTTGACGGCGCTTTCGCTGACCTGACCTTTGAAGTGTCCTCACTTTATGCAGGGAACTCCATCGGCAACTTTACCATGACGTTAGACAACGGCACGGTCTTGTCTAACCTTGACTTTGTTGTCGCTGATCCAGTCAACCTTTCGGGCGGTGGAACAGCCAACACTGCGGCGCGGTCAGTAAATTCCGATGGTATTATCACACTCATCGACCCAGATGGCGGTGATGGCAACGATCAGGCCGGTGGTCATGTAACCTTCGTTGGACTGGACTATGAAATGATCGCTGAAGCCGGCGGCATTAGAAGCCTGAGTTTCGACATCATTGATTCACCCATCAACGCCAATACCTCGTTCACAATCGGTGGGTCGCCTCTTACTATTTCCTACCCGGATGCTGATGGTGATGGGGTGAACAACAGCCTTGACGTCGACAGCGATGGTGACGGGATTTGGGATGGTGACGAGGCTGCGACCAATAAGTCTCAAACGGTTGATCTTGGATCAGATGCTTCGGCCTTGGCCTTTGGTCTGCATCAGAACAATCCGAGCGAATACACGGACGCCAGTTTGACCTATGCAGAGCAAATTGCGCTGAAGTACAGCTTGAACCTGAATGCCCATTCAAACCAAGCGGTCGTTCCAGAGCTTGATCAAGACTATTTCTCACCAGACTTGATTGGTGGTGATTTGGGCGCGGGTCTTCAGGATAAGAACCTGAGCGGCACTGCATTCATGCTCGATACGGTTGATGATGCACATCTGGATCCATTTGCCGATGACCACTACGTTCAGTTGGCGTTCGAGATGCAAGAAACATTCCCAGCCGGGACGGATGCACTTGCAATGAACTCGATCCGTGTGAACAACGTCACTTCCCATACCACTGGGGTTACAATCCGGATGAGCAATGATGGGTTCGAGACCTACACAGAGGTCCTTACAGACACCGGGATGATTTCGAGTACTGAAATCTTGTTTGATAACGCAATGGTCTTGGAGGCAGGAGAAACCTACGAAATGCGTCTCTACTACCATGGCGAATGGTCCGCCGCTAGCAACGTCTATCATGACGACGTCGCCTTTGGGGTCCAACCGTTTGACCCAAGTGATCCAGCAAATGTTGTAACGGATCACGCTCTACATAGTGATCAGGACACTGATGACGATGGTGTCTTTGACCGCCACGAAGTCGACAGTGATGGCGATGGCTCAACCGACCGCGAAGAAGTGGAACTGGACGCGGCTGATCTGGCGGCGCTGGAAAGTGGCACGGCCAACTCTGACGGCTACCTGATCCTTGCGGATACGGCTGGCCTGACGCTGGACTTTGGCAATGTCGAGAACGTGACGGATCTGGAGTACATCAATATGGAAGGCGGAACGGCTCAGACCCTGACGCTCTCCGATCTGAATGTCCTCTCCGCGACGGACTCTGGTTCCCTCGTGATATTGGGAGACGACACCGACACCGTAAATGCCTCCGGGTTTACGGACACTGGCACGACCCAAAGTGTCGACGGAAAGACGTTGAATGTCTTTGAAGCAGGCAGCGCGCAGATCTTGGTTGAAGAAGACGTCGACGTCGTTATCTAAAACCTTATCCCATCAAGATAAAAAGGGGCCCGTTCTGCGCGGGCCCCTTTGCTTTGAACAGACTACGATTTGGCTTCTTGGACCTGTCACGCTTTAGTGCCGCCCCAAGTGCTCGTTTAAGCCACTTTCCGTTTGAAGGCTGAGGGGCTTTTCCAACCCAAAGCTGAGTGCCTTCGGCGCGGATTGTAGAAGCCGTTGATGTACTGGAAAATGGCCACTTCAGCCTGCCGTCGTTTTTGCCACGACCGTCGCCAAATCAGCTCCGCTTTGATTGTTTTGAAGATCGTCTCAACGGCGGAGTTGTCATAGCAATTTCCTTTGCCGGACATCGATACCTGGAAGCCATGCTGGCGCAGTATCTTCTGGTAGTCGTGTGAGCAATATTGGCTGCCGCGATCCGTATGATGAATGCAGCCTTTGGGTGGCTGGCGTAGCGCGACGGCCATCTTCAATGCTCGGATTGCCAGGTCACGTTTCACGCGATTGCTGACTGCCCAGCCGATCACGCGCCGGGAATGCAGGTCTAGGATGACAGCCAAGTACAGCCAGCCTTCGCGGGTCCAGACGTAGCTGATATCGCCTGCCCACTTCTGGTTCGGCTGGTCGGCACGGAAGTCCCGGTTCAGCAGGTTCGGCGCAATGTTGAAAGCGTGGTTGCTGTCGGTCGTCACCTTGTATTTCTTTGATCTTTCAACCCGGATGCCGTTCTCACGCATGAGCCTGCCGACGCGGCGGTGGCCAATGTTCAAGCCCAGCTCTTTCAGTTCTTCGGTCATGCGTGGACGGCCGTAGCTGCCCAAGCTGAGACGAGACTGTTCTTTGATGTGAGCCAGGACGACCATGTCTGACCGTTGCCTTTGACTGGCCGGTCGACTGCGATAGGCACGCAGGCCACGTTCGCTGACATCTAAAACCTTGCAAAGACGGTTGGTCGGGAAATCGCGGCCATGCTCTTCGATGAACCTAAACCTCATGGCTTTTGGCTCGCGAAGAACGCTGTTGCCTTTTTAGAATGTCCCTCTCCTCCTTCAGGATACGATTTTCCCTCCGAAGTCGTTCGTTCTCACGGGCAAGGTCGAGGTCCTTGCCTGACACAATCTCGGTGTCACGATGCGCCGTGACCCACTTGTTCAGTGTCGAAAGCCCAACACCTAGTTCCGAAGCCACCTGCCTCCTTGTCAGTCCACTCGTTAGCGCGATCCGCACCGCATCAGCACGAAATTCGTCCGTCCGTTTCAGCCCCATAATTCGTCTCCTTTGTTGCAATAAATGCTATCAAAGGAGCGGCATCAAACCGCGACAGGTCCAATGTGATGAAGCTAGACACCCTGCACTTGGTGGAGGACTACTTGGAAATGCGTAGGCTGGATCGCTCTCCCGGGTATCTGGCTCGTAGACGGGTGTTCCAAGAGCGGTTAGCCTATTTGGGGGGATAATGATGGGCGATGGGTGGTGGTTCCGGGTCTTCTCGTTAGGTCCCCCTATTCCATTACTCATACCTATCGCCCCCGTAATAGGTACCCCTTATCCTCCTCATCCCCCACCAAAAAGAGGGGCATTATCAGGGGCACATTAGGCTAAGGGAAGGGGCTAACCCGCTATTAGCCTAACGATGAGAGAGAAGTGGCTGGGGTGGTAGGATTCGAACCTACGGTGCACGCTACCAAAAAGCGTTGCCTTACCACTTGGCTACACCCCAACAGTGAGAGTTGATTTAATGCGAGGGCTTTTGCACTTCAACCCCCAAAATCGCAGCTTGCAGCGCTGATGGTCGGGGCTTAGAGGCCGGGCATGGAGTTTGATGTCATTGTCTTGGGCGCTGGAGCTGCCGGGATGTTTTGCGCGGCCGAAGCTGGGCAGCGTGGGCGGAGGGTGCTGCTGGTTGATCACGCAAAAAAGCCCGGGGAGAAAATCCGCATCTCTGGTGGGGGGCGGTGCAACTTTACCAACCTGAACATCTCCGCAGAGAAGTTTCTATCAGGCAATCCTCGGTTCGCTGTTTCTGCTCTCAAGCGCTTCACCCAGTGGGATTTCATTGCGCTGGTCGATGCGGCGGGCATCGCTTGGCATGAGAAGACCCTTGGGCAGCTTTTTTGCGATGGTTCAGCAAAACAGATCATTGCGATGCTGACGGACAGGTTGTCTGGGGCCGGTGTCGAGACGCGTCTGGAAACTCAGGTGGGCAATGTGCGGGCCTTGGACGGCGGTGGGTTTGCAGTGTCGTGTGGCGGGCTGGATGTGCGGGCGGAGGCTGTGGTTGTGGCGACCGGTGGCAAATCGATCCCGAAGATGGGCGCAACGGGCATTGGCTACAAAATAGCGGAACAGTTCGGCCTTGAACTGGTGCCGACGCGGGCGGGGCTGGTGCCGCTGACCTTTGGGCCCGCGCTTCTGGAGCGGACCGCGGCCTTGCCGGGTATTTCGGTAGCCGCGCGGGTGAGCTGTGGGCGAACCAGTTTTGAGGAAGGGTTGCTCTTCACCCATCGCGGGCTGTCGGGGCCTTCTGTCTTGCAGGTGTCCTCCTATTGGACCGAGGGGGATGAGATCGCTGTTGATTTGATGACGGGGGTGGATGTTGTCGCGCGGCTTTCGGATGATCGTAGCGGGTTTGGCAAGCTGTCGATTAAGAACGCTTTGGCGCGACATATGCCTGAAAAACTGGCGGCTTTGGTTGTGGAGGAGGCTGGGGTCTTGGGTACGTTGGGGGATCAGGGCAAGGCGTCCTTGGCGCGGCTGTCGGCGGCGCTGCATGACTGGCGGATGAAACCCACGGGGTCGGAGGGCTACCGGACGGCGGAGGTGACCTTGGGAGGGGTCGATACGAACGGATTGGACAGCAGAACGATGGAAGCACGGGCGCAGCCGGGGTTGTATTTCATTGGGGAGGTCGTGGACGTGACAGGGTGGCTGGGAGGCTATAATTTCCAGTGGGCCTGGTCCTCTGGATGGGCAGCTGGGCAGGTGTGCTAGCCAAGCGACGCACGCGTCGCATTCTCTAATTTGTTGATTTTAAATTATAATTTAAATTTGGTAAGACCTTATTAACTTAGTGCACGCGCCATCCGAACGCGCAGAAAATTGGCTGCATTTCGAAGCGAATTATGTGTTTTGGCTCTGCACTTGATGCCTTAGACATAATGGGCTTCCGCCTCCTGCCGCAAAAGGGTTGCCGTCTGCCTGGGTGTCAGGAATGGGCGCGCGCGGTTGGGGTTCACCTTTGTCAGGTCATCGGCACCGATCGCTGCTGCGATTTCAACTCGCTCACGTTGTGACAGCCTCGCGATGCAAGTTGGACCCAAATACAAGCTTTCCACAGGCACGCCTTCAGCAAAGATGATCTGGTGGCCCGGAAGCAGAAAATTGATGAATGTCACATCCTGCGCACTGGTCATTTGCGAAACCCCGTCAAGTCCTGCAAATCCACCCGCTGGTCCCAAATGCTCGGCACCACCTGCCCGCAGCAACACCCTGTGTTGCTTTGACAATTGCAAATTCCGGCGCGGCAATCCTTCGCCCAGTACGCCCTTGCGGAAATGGTAGGGCTTGAAATCGTCCCTGCCACTTTGGAAACGCATACGTTGACGCGCGACCCAAAGGATAGGCTGTGCACCGTTATCCAAAGTCATGACTTTATCGCCTTGACGCAGATCGCCCGCCGCCACCTCGCCCAGCGGCGTCGCGATCCGTGTCTGCGCCAGAAGGCAAATCGTTGGTCCGGAGCTGGTTGACATGAAGGTGCCGCCATCAACATCTTCTTGTTTAATGCTGAAATTTCCACCGTCGTTGAGACTGAGGATTTGAATGCTGTCTATAGGCTTGCTGCCCAGTGTGCCCGACGAAAAAGCAAAGTCATCGCCCAGCAGAAACAGGTTTCCGTCGGTATCCTGAACGATGTAAAAGGCGCTGCTGGAAAGGGTGTTGCCGTCGTCAAACGTCACCTGCAAGCTGGCATTGAAAATCGTATCCAGTGTCGAGGTCTGTGTTGGGCCGCCCGGCGATGTCTCATAGGTGATCTGGTCGGTTGTGGCATCATTGTCCCGAGTCATGCGCGTATTGCCGTCGGTACTCTCACTTTGCAGCGTGATGACATTGTCGCTTAGCGGGTCAGAGACCGAACCAAAGGTTGTCGGCACTGTGCCTGCGCCTTCGGCCGGACGATCCGACTCGTCTGTATCCAGATCGGCCATGTTTCCCAAATAAATCGCTGACCAATTAACCGTGGACATTGTGAATCCTTCAAGACTGACGTTCCTCTCGGCAGAGATAACGGTCAGACGTCTTCAGCAGGTTACCGATCCGGTCTGAAATACATCGAATTTGATTTATCAGTGCCCGCCATGATCCAGAAAACCCCAGCGCGCCGCAAATGCGACATTTAACGCGGCTGAGAACCGACTGGGCATTTATCTGGCATCTGAGGATTGCTATAGACCGCCCTTTTGGCAGTCACATGCGCCTAAACCCTACAGGGGTTCTCTTTCGCCAGCTTGTCGAAACCCATCAAGCTTGCGACAAGCGCGGGCATTTGATCGAGGGGGATCATGTTGGGCCCGTCGGATGGGGCGGTGTCCGGAGCCTCGTGAGTTTCGATGAACACCCCTGCGATGCCAAGTGACACCGCCGCGCGCGCCATGACGGGGGCGAATTCGCGTTGGCCGCCTGAGGAGCCGCCCTGCCCTCCGGGCTGTTGCACGGAATGGGTCGCGTCCATGATCACCGGGTAGCCGGTTTTTGCCATGGTGGGCAGCGCGCGGAAATCGGCGACGAGCGTGTTGTAGCCAAAGGAGGCCCCGCGCTCCGTCAGGAGAATGTTTTCGTTGCCGGTGCTTTCCACTTTGGAGATCACGTTGGGCATGTCCCACGGGGCCAAGAACTGGCCCTTCTTGATGTTGATTACAGCGCCGGTTTTCCCTGCGGCCACCAGCAGATCGGTCTGGCGGCTGAGGAATGCAGGGATCTGCATCACGTCGACGGCGTCGGCCACGGCTTGGCATTGCTCTGGCGCGTGGACATCCGTGAGCACGGGGCAGCCGACCGCATCGCGAATTCTGGACAGGACGGAAAGGCCTTCCTCGATCCCCAAACCGCGTTTGCCCGAGAGCGACGTGCGATTGGCTTTGTCATAGCTCGCCTTGAAGACGTAGCCCGCCCCGGCCTTGGCGCAGGCCTCGGCCATTTGCTCAGCAATCATCAGCGCGTGGTCGTAGGATTCAAGCTGGCACGGGCCTGCGATGACAGTTAGCGGCAGGTCGTTGGACGCCTGCACCTTGCCGAAAGAGACGGTTTTCATAGAGGCTAGACCTGTTCGCGTAGGATTGAGGAGGTGAGCGAGACCATCAGGTAGATGCCTGAAAAGATCAGGAAGGCGAGAATCGTATTCTCGAACGCGCGTGGATAGGTGGGCTCGTCAGGCGCGATGGGGTTCACCGCGACGGAGAGGTAGCGCACCTGACGGTTTGCTTCGAGACGCGCCGCCTCGAACGCGCCTTCGGCTTGGGCCAGCAGGCCCTGGCGGACCTCAAGATCGGCCTGCGCCACCAGAAGCTGGCCGGAGATGCGTGCAAGGGACCCGGAGCTGGCGCTGCTTTCGGTCAGCTGGGACCGCTTTTCGTCGATCAGGCGCTCCAGCTCCTCAACCTTATTTTGCGCGGCGGAGACCTTGGCGTCGTTGGGCCGGGCATTGGCAAGGAATTGTTGCAAAGAGATACGCTCGGTCAACAGCTCGCTTTCCAGCTGGGTGATCTGACCAAACACGGCTTGAACCTCGCTTTCGGGGCTGAGGACGCCAAGTTTCTCTTGAATCTCGACGATCTTGTTTTGCGCCTCCACCATCTTGCGTTCGGCATCCTTGCGGCTTTCATCTGCGCCTTTCATCTGGTCGCCGCGTTTGCGGGCGGTCAGCTGGTCGACCTGCTGCTCGGCATAGGTGATGAGCTGCTTGGAGAACTCCGCGCTTTCCTCAGGGGAGGCGGCGATGACCTCCATCTTGATGATGCCCTCTGTCGGATCGTAGCCGATTTTCACGCTTTTCTGGTATTTCTTGTAGGCCGCCTCCTGTGTGGCGTCGGTGTCAAGGCGCTGGATGGCGTCGATGAAATCCTGGCTGAAATGCTCCCGGAACCCTTCATCGGCATCAAGGCGCAGCATGGCGTCGCGGGATTGGAGATAGCCTTGCACGGTGATCGAGTCCTGGCTGCTTCCCAAAGGAGAGCCGGATAGCAAGCCACCGCCCGCGCCACCTGCGGGATCGGCGGATTGAATGACAAACTCAGATTTGGTGCCGTACATTGGTGTCGCAATGGCGTAGTAATATATCCCCGCCAGCGCGGTGGGCAGCAGCACAAAGAACAGCATCCGCATCGCCAGCATCATCGCGCGGCGGCGGCGACGGCGGGCGATGTCGCGTTGGATGTCCATCACGTCACGGGCGCGTTCCTGGGCGTCCAGCACCTCTGTTGACGGCACTCCGCCCCCGGCGGGCATTTGGGTCGGCGTGATTTGCATCCCCGGAGCCGTTTGCAGGGCCTGACCCACAGGCGTGTTGGGGGCAGGCTGTCCGGCGCGCGCGTCAGAGACCACCAGTTCCAGCATGTTGGCGCGTTTGAACGGATCAATGCCGGCGTCGCGCAGCTGGCGCACGGCATCAAAATCGGACGTTGGCGACATGCCTTGCTTTTGCGCAACCCGGCGGGCCATGCGCAGTTGACGGCCTGTCAGGCCCTCGCGGCGGATCGCATCAATTGTGTTGCTCCCCGTCTGATCACCCGGCTGGGCAGAAGGAGTGTCTTCAACGGCGGCTTGCGTGGTATCGGCTTTCGGAGGTTTTAACGCGGGCGGTGCCACGGGTGTGGTCACGCTTTCTTCGTCCTCATAGCCCTCGGCGCTGGGAAAGCTCTGGTTGCCAAACCCATCATCTTTAGGAGGGGCGAACATCTGGTCTGATGCGCCCACCGCCTTCGCGGCCTGCTGTTCCGCCTGCTGCTCCGTCTCTTGGGCGGACCGCCGGATGCGAAACTTTCTAGCTTTGGGTTTCGTACTCATAGAGCCTCTTCGCCTCTTCCAACGTGTCGAACATATGCAGCTTGCCGTTGATCAGCACCCCCGCTGACCGACAGAATTTTTCCAGTGTTTCGGCCTGATGGCTGACCACCACCAAGGTCGCCGTTTGCAGCCGTTCGCGCAAGATCGCCCCGGCCCTTTGGTTGAATTCAACATCCGTCGTCGAGGGCATGCCCTCATCCACCAAGTAAATGTCAAATTCCAGTGCCAGCATCAACGCAAAGGTGAAGCGCGCCTTCATGCCGGACGAATAGGTCCCGACGGGCATGTCGAAATACTCCTTCAGCCCGCACAGATAGCGGCAGAAGGCCTCGATATAATCGGGATCGAGCGAATAGAGCCGGGCGATATAGCGACAGTTTTCAGTCGCTGTGTGTTTGGGGACAACCCCGCCCATGAACCCAAGCGGAAAGGAGATACGCGAGGTGCGAATGATCTCGCCCTCGTCAGGCTTCTCAAGGCCCGCCATCATGTTGATAACAGTGGTTTTCCCGGTCCCGTTGGGTGCCAAAATACCAACGGAGTGACCCAGATCAACGCGAAACGACGCGCCGTCAAGGATCACCTTGCGCTGCGTACCTGTCCAAAAGGACTTGCTGACGTTTCGAAACTCGATCACCTAGGATACGCCCATCATTGCATTTGCCTTTGTCAGCCTCGGTCTGGTTGTGCCCGTTTGGCATTGCCGTGGTCTGTCTTTGCCCGCTTTGCCCGAATTTGCGCAAGTGACACCCCGGTGGAGCGACCTTCACGCCTCGATATCAAAGCAGATTTGCCTTAACTGCGGTTTAAGACCCGCACCACGCTAACCGTTACCGTTGGCATCCTACTCTCCGGCAAATGGGAAGTCAGCCCCGCTGTGCCGTAACGCGCAACTATTTGCGACCGGGGCAATGAAATGCGCGAAGCATGGCCGAAATGGCGAAACGCGATTTGTTTCCGCAGTTTATGCGGTCAGTTTTCGCCGACGGATAACCTGTTTCAGCGAAAGACTGCCATCACCGCAGGCTGGCCTGCCGGGGTGTGATGCGCTAACTGCTCCACAGACCCTGATCTTGAACCAATCCAAAGAGGATGATCATGCCGGACGAGTTTGCCTCCCTCATGGCGTCGATGCGTGCTTGCCGGATTTGCGACGGGTTGCCGCTGGGCCCGAACCCGATCTTCCAGTTGGACGCCCGCGTCAAAGTGTTGATCGTCGGCCAGGCACCGGGGCGGATCACGCATGCCAAAGACCGGCCCTTCGATGATCCGTCTGGCGTGCGGTTGCGGGCGTGGCTCGGCGTCGATGAGGCCACGTTCTACGAAGACCCGCGCATCGGGCTGTTTCCAATGGGGTTGTGCTTTCCGGGGACCGGCACCTCGGGCGATCTGCCGCCCCGTCCGGAATGCGCGCAGGCGTGGCGCGCGCAGGTGATGGCCGCGTTGAATGCAGTAGAGCTGACCTTGGTTCTTGGCCAATATGCGATTGCCTGGCACCTGCCCGCTTTGAAAGGTGTCGCCGTGACCGAGGCCGTCAGACGATCAAGCGACGGGCAAAGCGGCGTGTTTGTCCTACCTCATCCGAGCCCCCGAAATAACAGGTGGCTGAAGAAAAATGACTGGTTCGAAGCGGAGGTGATCCCACGCATTCAGTCGCATGTTGCGCGATTGCTGGACGCGCCCCTATGAGCCCTGCCACCCCATTGGATTTGGCCCATGCCGAGATGGAAACCAGCGACGCCTCGCGGCTGCGGTTTTACGAACGACTGGCGGATGCGGAGCTGTTCTTGCTGCTGGACGGGGAACCTGAAGGCGACCAGATCACCCCGCGCCTGTTCCCGGTGGAGGATGCAACCTTAGTTCTGGCCTTCGACCGCGAAGAGCGGCTGGCCGATTTCGCCGGCAGCGCGCCTTATGCCGCCGTGTCAGGGCGGGCCTTGGCGCAGATGCTGGCCGACAAATCGCTAGGGCTGGGGCTGAATTTGGAAGTCGCCCCCTCCTCCATCGTTCTGCCTGCGGAGGCGATTGCCTGGCTGCACGACACTTTAGGCAGCGCGCCTAACGACGTCGAGGCCACGCCCGAAGAGCTGCTACCGCCCGCCGGGTTGCCAGAGGCGTTGATCAGCGGGCTCGACACGAAATTGGCGCTGGCCGCGGGTCTGGCGCGCTACGCCTATCTCTGCGCGGTGCGCTACACCGGCGGCGCGCAGTCGCATATGCTGGCCTTTCTGGACCCCGTGCCGGGGGCGGAGCCCGCGCTGGCCCGTGCAGTGAACGAGGCGTTGGTCTTTAGCGGCATTGAGGCGGGGTCTCTTGATGTGGCGTTTTTCCGGGTGAGCGACCCATTGGCCGCAGAGCTGGCCAAAGTTGGTTTGCGGTTTGATCTGCCAGAAATTTCGGTCCGGGAAGGACCCGGCGCGCCGGGGATGGATCCCAGCAAGCCGCCGACACTCTAGTAGCCGGTTTGACGGTCCACGAGGTGCAGGAACGGCTCGCCCGCCTCGCCCCTCCGGATGTTCTCCGCAATGACACGGGCCGCACTTGAGGGCCGGGTTTCGGACGCGATATGCGGCGTGACGGTGACCTTGGAATGGGCCCAAAACGGATGATTTTCGGGCAGTGGCTCGATGCGAAACACATCAAGGGTGGCGTGGCCTAGCGTGCCCACGTCCAAAGCCTCAAGGAGTGCATCGTCGTCGATCAGGGGCCCTCGGCCGGGGTTTATGATGGCGGCACCCGGCGCCAGCAACGCCAGCGTCTCAGCATTGATGATATTGGTGGTTGCCGGGGTGTCGGGTAGCAGCAGGATCACGATATCCGCGTCTTGCAACGCGGCGTGCAGGCCTTGGTCGCCGTGGTGGCAGGTGATGCCAGCGACGTCTTTTGCACGGCGGCTCCAGCCATGGGTCTTGAAGTTGAGCCTCGCCAGCTGCCGCGCGCAGGCCGTGCCAAGCGCGCCAAGGCCGAGCACGCAGAGCTTGCGTTCGCGGGCCAGTGGCGGGGCGCCTTCCAGCCATGCTCCGGATTGCGTGTGGATATGGCGGTCCATCTCCAGATGGTGGCGCAGCGCGTGGCCGGTGACCCATTCGACCATGCCTTCGGTCAACCCTTCATCGACCATACGGCAGAGCGGCTGGGTCAGGGTCTGGTTTCCGACGATGCTTTCCACGCCTGCCCACAGGCTCAGCACGGCTTTGGTGTTGGTGTAGGGCGTCAGGTCGGTGACGGGGCCGTTGGGGGCGTAGACAATGTAGTCGACCTGCTCGGCGGGGAAGTCTGTTGCCAGCGTGTAATCGAACCCAAACTCATCGAAAGCGGTTTCAAGATGGGGCCGAAATTCGTCCCAGCGACCGGGCTTGGCGGAGAATAATATGTTGGGCACGGATCAGCGCGGCCTGTGGACATGGGCCGATTGCACCAGCCCGAAAGCCAACATCAAGACCAGCATGGCCGACCCGCCATAGCTGACCAGTGGCAAAGGCACACCCACTACGGGGGCCAGCCCCATGACCATCGACATGTTGACCGCAAAGAAAAGAAAGAAGGTCAGCGCAACGCCCAGAGTGACCAGAGAGGCGAACCGGTCTTTGTTGCTCAGCGCAGAAGCGATGCAGAAGACCAGCACCAGCACGTAAAGCAGCAACAAGGAGATGCCGCCGACAAAGCCAAACTCCTCTGCCAGCGTGGTGAAGATGAAGTCGGTGTGCTTTTCGGGAAGGAAGTTCAGTCGAGACTGCGTTCCTTGCATATAGCCGCGCCCGGTCCATCCGCCCGAGCCCAGCGCAATCTTGGATTGGGTGATGTGGTAGCCCGCGCCCAGCGGATCAGAGGCAGGGTCGAGAAACGTGTCGATCCGGCGATATTGGTAGTCTTTCAAGAGCTGCCATTCAGTACCGCGTGATTTGAACACGGCGGAGACCAGCGCCACGGCTCCACCGATCACGCCTGCAAAATACAACCAGCTGACGCCCGCGAAAAACATAAGCCCGCCGCCGCCAAACAGCAGCAGTAGGGCGGTGCCAAGGTCGGGCTGGCGCAGCGTCAGATAGGTGGGCACCAGAATGATAACGACGGGGACCAGCACCCAGAATGGGTGGGAGGTCTTCTTGATGTCGAGCCAGTCATAATAGGAAGCCAGAAACAGAACGAGAGTGATCTTGGTCAATTCCGATGGTTGCAGCCGCATGAAGCCCAGATCAATCCAGCGCTGCGCGCCCATGCCGGTGGACCCGAAGAACTCCACCCCGATCAACAGCAATACAGAAACCCCGTAGGCGAGCCCCGCCATGTTGCGTAGGAACCAAGTGGGGATCATCGCGATGATGAACATCAGCACCAGCCCCATGACAAACCGCTTCATCTGCGGCTCCGCCCAAGGGCTCATCGAGCCGCCCGCGACGGAATAGAGCATCAGAAAGCCGACGCTGGCGATGGCCGTCAGCAACAGGGCGATGGGCCAGCTGAGGTAGAGCAGCTTCAGCGGGCCGGAGGGGACAGACTTATGGTTATGGGCGAGATATGTCATGCCTCGGAGACCTTTGGGCCGTCCTTGGGATCGTGGATTTGCAGCTCTTCAAGCGCCGATTGAATGCGCCCGCGTTGCGCCTCAGGATAGGCGGAGAGGGGCGGCATGCCGTCAAACTGTGCGGCAAGGATAACGTCACGGGCGATGGGCGCTGCGGCCGTTGAGCCGCCGCCGCCATGCTCCACCACCACGGAGACAGCGTAGCGCGGATTGTCATGCGGCGCGAAGCCTACAAACAGCGCGTGATCGCGGCGTTCCCATGGCAGGTCCTCGTTGCGGAAGACCCCCGCCCGGCGCTCCGCTGCAGAGATGTTGCGCACTTGGCTGGTGCCGGTTTTGCCTGCCATGCGGCGCTCTTTGTCAGCGATGCGGGTGCTGTATCCGGTCCCGCGTTGTTCGTTGCTGACCGCAAACATCGCAGTGCGGATGTAATCAAGCGAGGTCTTTGACAGCTCAAGCGGCGCGCCCAATGTGGGGGGTACCTCCTGACCGTTGACTGCCTTGACCAATCGCGGCTCCACGGCGCGGCCTGTGGCGATGCGCGCCGTCATGATCGCCAATTGCAAAGGCGAGGCCAGCACGAGCCCCTGCCCTATTGACGCGTTCAGGCTGTCCCCGATCACCCAATCCGAGCCGCGATTTGCGGCCTTCCATGCTTTGGTCGGTGTCAAGCCGGTGGAGACGGCGGACATCGGCACATTGTGCTTTTCGCCCAGCCCCAGCTTGCGGGCCATCGCTGTGATCTTCTCGATGCCGACCCGCTGCGCGAGGTCGTAGTAATAGACGTCGCAGGATTGTTTGAGCGAGTTGTGCAGGTCGATCTTTCCATGTCCGCCGCGTTTCCAGCAGTGAAAGCGCCGGTTGGCGACCTCCGTATGGCCGCCGCAATAGATGGTTTCATCGGCGGTGATTTCACCTGCCTCGATGGCTGCAAGGGCGGTGACCATTTTGAAGGTAGAGCCCGGAGGGTAGGTGCCCTGCACCGCCTTGTTGGCCAGCGGGCGGTACTTGTTTTCGGTCAGCGCCGCGTAGTCCGCAACCGAGATCCCGCGCACGAATTTGTTGGGATCGAAAGCGGGCGCAGAGCCGATGGCCACCAAGTCACCATTGGTGACGTCGATCACCACGGCGGCCGCACTTTCCCCGGCCAGCCGGGCCTGCACGAAGTTTTGCAGCTTGGTGTCGATGGTCAGCTGAACAGTCTCGCCCTTCGTGGCCTCGTCGCGGCCAAGCTCGCGCATCACCCGCCCCACGGCGTTCACTTCTATCCGCTTGGTCCCGGCCTTGCCGCGCAGGGCGGCCTCAAGCTTGTTCTCCACGCCGGTTTTGCCGATCTGGAATTTCGGGATTTGCAGCAGCGGGTCGGGGTCCTCGATCCGACTGAGGTCGTAATCCGAGACGGGGCCGACATAGCCGATGATATGCGCAAAATCGTCACCGCGCGGATAGATACGGCTCAGGCCAAATTCAGGCGTGATGCCGGGCAAGGCGGGGGCGTTGACGGCCACCTGGCTGACGTCTTCCCAACTAAGGCGATCTGCCACGGTCACGGGCAGCAGGCGCGAGCGCTTCGACATCTCATCGAGAATATCGTCGATATCTTCCTGGCTCAACGGGATCAGGCGGCTGAGGTTCATCAGGGTCTGTTTGGGGTCGTCCACCTCGTCGCGGATGATGGTGACCCGGTAGTTTTGTTGGTTGCCTGCAATGAGCAAGCCGTTGCGGTCAAAGACCTGCCCACGTGGCGGCGGCAACAGGCGGATGTTGATCCGGTTCTCCTCTGCCAGCAGCCGGAATTGGTCGGCCTCGTTGACCTGCAATTGCCGCATGCGCGAGCCCAGCAGCACCGCAAACCCGGCCATGCCTGTTCCAAGGATCAACCCGCGGCGGCTGATCATGCCAATGCTGTCCTCGGTATCTTTTGGCGAACGCCTCATGATATCAGTCCTGACCCGTCAAAATCGGATGGCCGCGCCCGGCGCACCCGCGTCACATAGACGGAGAACGCCATCACCAGCGGGTAGGCCACTGCCGTCATGATAACATGCAGCGCGCTGGCCCCGAAAGAGGGATGCGGGATCCCAAAGAGCAAATGCACCGCTGCGTTTAATGCGACCAATCCCACGAAGAGGATCATCGCCATGCCAAATTCCACCAGTGGCGGTATCTCGATCGTCGCGGTGGATTTTCGCCGCAGATATTCATAGCCCAGCAATGAGATTGCGGGCCATAGCCCCACTGCTCGCAGGAAAAACAGGTCCGCGATCAGATGAACCAACACGATCAGCCCCACCGGCGCCCAGCGGGGGCGGCGCATGATCCAGATCGCGGTGACGCAAAACAGCAGGTCCGGGCCGGGCACGCGGCGCGGCTCTGTTGTCAGCGGCAGCATGTTGATGAAGATGATGCAGGCGCAGAGGGCAAAAAACAGCCCGCGAAACATCACACGGCGCGTGGCGGCGGGGTCAACCATCGCTGGCCTCTGCGTCTTCCACGGGTTCGGTCAGCGCCTCGCTCAAAGGTATCTCGTCAGGCGAGACCAGACCGCCGGAAGAGCTGATCGCCGGGGCCTCCGGGTTGCGCAGCACCCGCAAAAACTCAAGCCGTCCGTAATCCGCCGCAAGCTTGACCCGCAGCCGCCCATTGGGCCCCTGCGCGATTTGCCCCACCAGAATGTCGGCCGGAAATACTTTGCCATCGCCCGAGGTCACCACCCGGTCGCCGGGGCGCACATCCTCAAGATTGTCGGCAATATCAACCGGCGGCGCGAGGGTGTTGTCGCCAATCAGAAGCGCGTTCTGGCCAGAGGGCTGAATGCGCACCGGCACCCGGCTGTTGCTGTCGGTGAGCAAAATCACGCGAGAGGTCTGATCCCCCACGCCCGAGATTCGTCCAACCAACCCCAGCCCATCCATCGTGGCCCAACCATCGCGTATGCCGTCACGCGCGCCCACATTCAGCAAGACCGACCGGCGAAACGGAGAGCCATTATCCGTCAGCACCACCCCGGTCACAAAAGTGAGCTGCGCATTCAGGCGCACCTTGTTGAGATCCAGAAGCCGTGCGTTTTCCTGACCCAACTGAATAGCGGCCTCCTGCCAACTTTTCATCTGCTGCAACTCACGACGAAGCTCTTGATTTTGTTCATATATACGCGTGTAGGATTGGAAATCTTCCACCATCCGGGTGACCCGCGTCGCCGGCACCAAGGCCCATTCAAATGACGGCAAAATCTTGTCGATGGCGGCAGAGCGCAGCCGTTCGACGCGTGGGTTATCAATCCGCCAGACGACGAAAACGGCCAGCAACACGACGACCAACACCCCGATCAGAACGCGTCTGACGGGGCGGGTGTATTCGTCCTGCGTGTGTCGATCTCGTGCCAAATCAAAATTCCCAGCGTTTGCGGGGCTAGTCTAGGTCATCTGCGACGCCCCCTCAAAGAGGGCGCTGCTCAGCTTTCATAGTCAATGACGTGGCGCAGCTGCTTTTCATATTCAAGGGCTTTGCCAGTGCCCAAAGCCACACAATTCAGCGACTCGTCAGCCACAGAAATAGCAAGCCCAGTTTGCTCACGCAGCGCCAAATCCAGCTCGCCCAAGAGCGCGCCGCCACCTGTGAGCATGACGCCCCGGTCAACAATATCAGCGGCCAGATCGGGCGGCGTGGCCTCAAGGGCTGTCATCACCGCCTCACAGATTTGCTGCACCGGCTCGGCCAGCGCTTCGGCGACCTGCGCCTGATTGATCTCAGTCTCCTTCGGGACGCCGTTCAAGAGGTCCCGACCTCGGATCTGCATCGACGCGCCACGACCGTCATCCGGCATCCGCGCGGTCCCAATAGAGGTCTTGATCCTCTCTGCGGTGCTTTCGCCGACCAGAATATTGTGATGCCGCCGCAGGTAGCTGACCAGCGCCTCATCCATCCGGTCGCCGCCCACGCGCACGGAACGCGCATAGACGATGTCACCCAGAGACAGCACCGCAACCTCTGTCGTACCGCCACCGATATCGACAACCATGTTGCCTGTCGGATCAGTGATCGGCATGCCCGCCCCGATGGCCGCCGCGATAGGTTCCGCAATCAGCCCCGCCTTGCGCGCGCCAGCGCCCAGCACAGACTGCCGGATGGCGCGTTTCTCAACAGGTGTCGCGCCATGTGGCACGCAGACGATGACCTTGGGCTTGGTAAAGGTCGAGCGCTTATGCACTTTGCGGATGAAGTGCTTGATCATCTCCTCGGCGGTGTCGAAATCCGCGATGACGCCTTCACGCATCGGCCTGATCGCCTCAATGCTGCCCGGGGTACGGCCCAGCATCAGCTTGGCGTCCTCGCCCACGGCCAGCACTTCTTTGCGGCCCGCTTTGGTGTGGTAGGCGACCACTGACGGCTCATTCAGCACGATGCCGCGACCTTTGACGTAGACCAGCGTGTTCGCAGTGCCGAGATCAATCGCCATGTCAGACGAAAACAAGCTGCCGAAGATTGCCATTTGGGTGTTCCTGCTCAAACTGTTGGACCCGCCGAATCCGTTGGGCCCGGCAAGCTCTGGCGCTGTTATAGAAAGCCCTGTGCCCGGGTTAAAGAGAGCGTAACGCTCAAAAGGCGCTATTCCGCCCGAGTGTGTTCTGCTAGGAGCATCTATGCTGTCCTACCAACATATTTATCACGCCGCCAACCCCGCCGATGTCCATAAACACGCCGTGCTGGCTGCAATGCTGGAGTATCTTACAGCAAAGGACAAGCCTCTGAGCTACCTCGAAACCCATGCCGGGCGTGGGCTTTACAAGCTGGATGCCCCCGAGGCCGTCAAAACCGGGGAGGCCGCAGCAGGCACGGTACTTCTGAGCAAATTTGCTCCAGATCACCCCTACCTGCGGGCGCTTGATGCCATTCGCGCGCAATATGGTCCAAGCGCCTATCCCGGCTCGCCGCTTCTGGCCTCAACCCTGCTGCGCAAAGGCGACCGTTTGCATCTGGCCGAACTGCATCCACAGGAATTTTCCGTCCTGTCAGAGGTTATGACCCATAAGGCCAAATGCCACCCGCAGGACGGGTTTGCGATGGCCCATAAGGTCTGCCCGCCCGAGCCGCGCCGCGGCCTATTGCTGATTGACCCAAGCTATGAGGTCAAATCCGATTACGAGACGATCCCGACCCAAATCTTAAAATTGCACCGCAAATGGAATGTCGGAGTGATCGCGCTGTGGTATCCGATCTTGGAAGGCGGCCCGCATGTGCCAATGCTGGGCAAGCTCGAAAGCGCGTCTTTGTCCGGCGCGCTGCGCCATGAAGTTCGTTTCCCGCCCGTACGCGACGGTCACCGGATGACTGGCTCTGGCCTTTTCGTAGTGAACGCGCCCTACGGCACCCAAGATGCCGCAGACGAAGTTGCCCAAGCCTTCACCTAAGCCCTATCACTGCTTCAAAAATACTCTCGCCGAAGGCAATACCGGCCCTCGCAAAACGCAATAAACCCAGCATGGCGGGCTCACCTCTCCCGCCACACCTATAAAAACAACGCGCGCGAGCGCTCCTTTGGGTCAGCCCGCGTCCTTGTAGGAAACTTCGGCCAGGTCACCGCCAGATTTTTCGCGGCGCACCAACAGACGGTTCAACGCGTCGATATAGGCCCGCACGGAGGCCACGACCGTGTCCACATCCGCCGATTGCCCCGTGGCAATCTTGCCGTCTTCCTCCAGCCGCACTGAGACCGTCGCCTGCGCGTCGGTGCCCTCGGTCACCGCGCTCACTTGGTAGAGCTGCAACCGGGCGGAATGGGCGAACAAGGTTTTCACCGCGTTGAATGCCGCATCCACCGGCCCGTCTCCGGTTTGGCGGGTGGTTTGGCTCTCGCCGTCAATCACCAGCGTCATCTCGGCGGATTTCTCCAAATCCATACCGCACGACACTTGCAAAGCGGCCAGTTTGATCCGGTCCTCAACATCCGAGCCGACCTGCATCAGCGCAATCAGGTCCTCGTCGTAGATTTCCTTCTTCTGATCGGCCAGCGCCTTGAACCGTACGAAGACGTCTTTCAACTGGTTGTCACCCAGCTCAAAGCCCAACTCGCTGAGCTTGGAGCGCAGAGCAGCGCGGCCCGAATGTTTGCCCATGACCAAATTTGTCTCGGACAGACCCACATCCTCGGGGCGCATGATCTCGAAGGTTTCGGCGTTTTTCAGCATGCCGTCCTGGTGGATGCCGCTTTCATGCGCGAAGGCGTTTTTGCCGACAATGGCCTTGTTGAACTGCACCGCGAAGCCCGACACCGCCGCCACCCGGCGGGAGATGTTCATCAGCTTGGTGCTGTCGATGCCGGTGGTAAACGGAATAATGTCGTGGCGCACTTTCATGGCCATGACCACCTCTTCAAGTGCGGTGTTGCCTGCGCGTTCGCCCAAACCATTGATGGTGCATTCAATCTGGCGTGCGCCACCCTCGACGGCAGCCAGCGAGTTCGCCGTCGCCATGCCAAGATCATTGTGACAATGGGTGGCAAAGACCACCTCATCCGCGCCGGGCACATTGGCGATCAGGCGGCGGATCAGATCGGCGCTTTCATTCGGGGCGGTGTATCCCACCGTGTCGGGGATGTTTATGGTCGTGGCCCCGGCTTTGATCGCGATCTCGACCACGCGGCACAGATAGTCCCACTCCGTCCGGGTCGCATCCATTGGAGACCATTGCACGTTGTCGCACAGGTTGCGGGCATGGCTGACCGTCTCGTGAATTTTCTCGGCCATCTCGTCCATCGTCAGGTTTGGTATGGCGCGATGCAGCTCAGAGGTGCCGATAAATGTGTGAATGCGCGGCTTGGCGGCGTGTTTCACGGCCTCCCAGCAGCGGTCAATATCTTTGAAATTAGCCCGCGCCAGCCCGCAGATCACTGCGTTTTTGGTCTGCTCCGAGATCGCTTTGACCGCCTCAAAATCCCCCTCGGAGGCAATCGGGAAGCCGGCCTCAATAATGTCTACGCCCATCTCGTCCAGAAGGCCGGCAATCTCGAGCTTTTCGGCGTGGCTCATGGTTGCGCCGGGGGATTGCTCGCCGTCGCGCAAGGTAGTGTCGAAGATCACAACACGGTTTTTATCTGTCATGGAATTGGTCTCTTAGCTGATGTTTGGAAGATGTCCGGCGCTGGTCCCACTGAGCGGCACGCGCCGGATGGCACGCTCAGCGCAGGCTAAGAAGCAGTAGGAGTGGTGCGTTCGTAATCTTCAACATGCGACCAATCATACAAAGCCTTTGGCAAATGGGAACCCCCATCCTTAAGCGGCGGTTGACGCGCGAACCCCATGCGTTACCTCCAGCCCCATGAAGAGACATTTGATCATCGGAGCCTCGGGCGGCATTGGCAGCGCTGTGGCGCAGGCTTTGCAAGGCGACGTCACCCGCTTGTCGCGCAGCGCAGACGGGCTGGACATCACCAATGAGGACAGCATCGCGCAAGTCTTAGGCGTTCTGGACGGCACGTTTGACACGGTTTTCGTGGCCACCGGGTCCTTGACCGCGGGCGGGCATGAGCCCGAAAAAACCATCAAAGCGCTGACCCCAGAGGCGATGCTGGCCCAGTTCCAGGTCAATGCGGCAGGCCCGGCTTTGGTGTTGAAACACGCCCTGCCCCTGATCCCGCGCGACAGGCGCTGCGTCTTTGCGGCCCTTTCGGCGCGGGTAGGCTCTATCGGGGACAATCAGATTGGCGGGTGGCACAGCTACCGCGCCGCGAAATCTGCATTGAACCAATTGATCCACGGGGCCGCGATTGAATTGGCCCGCACCCACAAACAAGCCATCTGCGTAGCGTTGCATCCGGGCACGGTGGCCACGCCTTTCACCGCAAAATACGCGGGGCGTCACACAACGGTGCCAGCCAGCACGGCGGCGGAGAACTTGATCGGCGTAATGGAGGGGCTGAAGCCTGCGCAAAGTGGCGGGTTCTTTGACTATAGCGGCGCGGAGGTTCCTTGGTGAGGCTGATCTTGATCCTTGGCGATCAGCTGTCAGATGATCTGTCGGCGCTGCAACAGGCTGACAAAGACACTGATGTGATCGTCATGGCTGAGGTCCAGACAGAGGCGACTTATGTCCCCCATCACCCCAAGAAGATCGCGCTTCTGTTCTCCGCCATGCGCAAATTCGCGGCTCGGCTTGTAGATGACGGCTGGCAAGTTGCCTATACAAAGCTCGATGATGCCGGGAATACGAACTCGATCCTCGGCGAATTGTTGCGGCGCGCCGAAGAGTTTGACGCCAAAGACGTGATCGCCACCGAGCCGGGGGAATGGCGGCTGATCGAGGCGTTGAACGAAGGTCCGTTGAAACTCACCCAGCTGCAAGACACGCGGTTCATCGCCTCTCATGCGGAGTTCGAGGCCTGGGCCGAGGGCCGCAAAGAGCTTCGGATGGAGTGGTTCTACCGCGACATGCGCCGGAAAACTGGGCTGCTGATGGAGGGCGACAAGCCGGTTGAAGGCAAATGGAACTTTGACCATGACAACCGCAAATCCGCGCCCAAATCCATCAACTACACCGGGCCAATGGAATTCACCCCGGACGAGACCGTGCAAGAGGTGCTCGCACTGGTCGAGGAGCGTTTCAGCGGCAATTTCGGCGACTTGCACCCGTTCTGGTTTGCCACCGATGCCGAGCAAGCCCAGCGCCAACTGACCCGCTGGATCACCTACGCCCTGCCGCATTTTGGGGATTACCAAGACGCGATGATGGGGGAGGAGAAGTTTCTCTATCACTCCATCATCAGCTTTTATATCAATGCAGGCCTGCTCAACCCGCTCGATGTCTGCCGTCAGGTTGAAGAAGCGTACCGTGACGGCCACGCGCCCATCAACGCGGTAGAGGGCTTTATCCGCCAGATCATCGGCTGGCGGGAGTATATGCGTGGCATCTATTTCCTTGAGGGGCCGGATTACACATCGCGCAACGTGTTGGGCCATGACCGCGCCTTGCCCGCGCTGTTCTGGGGGGCTGAGACAAGGATGAATTGCGTCTCAAAAGCCGTCACCCAAACGGGCACGGAGGCCTATGCGCACCATATCCAACGCCTCATGGTCACGGGCAATTTCGCGCTCCTGGCGGGGGTCGATCCGCATCAGGTGCATGAATGGTATCTGGCGGTTTATGCCGATGCCTATGAATGGGTTGAGGCGCCGAATGTCATCGGGATGAGCCAATGGGCGGATGGCGGGGTGGTGGGCTCAAAGCCCTATATCTCGTCAGGGGCCTATATCGACCGGATGTCGGATTACTGCAAAAGCTGCGTCTATAAGGTGAAGGACAAGACCGGGCCGGATGCCTGCCCGTTCAACCTGCTGTACTGGGATTTTCTGGCGCGCCACCGCGACCAGTTCAGCAACAACCACCGGATGGGGAACATGTACCGGGTCTGGGATAAGATGGACGAGGCCAAGCGCGACACCGTCCGCCGCGAGGCGCAGGAGTGGCTGGCAAAGCTCGACGCGGGCGAGACGGTCTAGTTGTCCGTCGCCGCCTCGGTGTCTTCTGCCGCGGTTTCGGTGGCCTCCGCGTTTTCCTCTGCGTCGATTTTGGTCAAACGCCCTTCGTCCCATTCCCCGGAGGTCACCGCGCCGTCGGCATAACGCATAACGCCGTCGCCGGAGCGTTTTCCGTTCTCGAATGTGCCCTCATAGATATCGCCCGTAGGGTATGTGGCCTTGCCCGTGCCGCTGATCTGGCCGTCCTTCCATTCACCCACATAGGAAAACCCGTCAGGCCGCACGAAGCTGCCTTGGCCCGAGCGTTGCCCTCCTTGGAACGCCCCTTCATAGACGGACCCGTCCGCATAGGTGGCTTTGCCCTCGCCTTCGCGTTTGCCCTCGACCCATGCGCCTTCATAGACGTAGCCATCCGGATAGGTCATTTTGCCTTGGCCCGAGATCAGCGCGTTCTGAAAGCTGCCCTCATAGACCAGCCCATTTTCGTATCGCGCGACGCCCTGCCCCTCGATGACGCCCGAGGCCCAGTCGCCCTCATAGGTCGACCCGTCAGGGTAGGTGATCTTGCCCCTGCCGTCAGCCAGATCATCTTTCAACTCGCCTTCATAGACGGAACCATCGGGATAAGTGACCGTGCCGGTGCCCTCGATCTTTCCGTTCACCCAGCTGCCGGTATAGGCGAAGCCGTCACTGCCGGTGAAGCTGCCCTGCCCGCTGCGGGCGTCGGCCTTGAAGGCCCCTTCATACACATCGCCATTGGCGTAGGTGACCTTGCCCTGCCCCTCGCGCGCGCCGGCAACCAGCGTGCCTTCATAAACATCGCCGTTGGATTGGGTCAGCGTGCCGGTGCCATCAATCTGGCCGTCTTTCCACTCGCCGGTATAGGTCAGCCCGTCGGTCATCACCAAAGTGCCTTGTCCCGCGCGCTTGCCGCCCGCCATCTGGCCATCATAGGTCGCGCCATCAGGATAGGTGATCTTGCCCTTGCCCTCCTTGACGCCGCCGACCCATTGCCCCTCGTATCGGTAGCCATTGGGGCTGACCATCAGGCCGGTGCCGTGGTGCTGGGCATTGCGGAACTCGCCTTCGTAGCGCGTGCCATTGGCATATGTTGCGATACCGCGGCCGGTGATCTTGCCGTCGGTCCAGTCGCCCTCATAGGTGCCACCATCCGCAAAGATGATCTTGCCGAAACCGTCGGGCTTGCCGGTCTCGAACTGGCCCTCATAAAGCGAGCCGTTGGGGAAACGGGCCGTGCCTTGGCCCTTGATCTCGCCCTCAACCCAGTTGCCAGTGTATTCATAGCCGTTGGGCAGCGTAAACGTGCCTTGGCCGTGGCGTTTGCCCTCTTTGAAGGCACCAGTATAGAGCCCACCATCGTCATATTGCTTGGTGCCACTATCTTGTGCTGCAGCAGGCACGGCGAGGCCGAGCGCCAAAACGGTTACGGCGACATGTTTCAATTGCACAAAGGATTCCCCCAAAAACGCCAGCGCGTGGTTGGCGAAAATATTAGTGGAGCCGCACGGCGGTGACAAGCGCTGCTGCTGCGGGCCTTTCCCTTGGGCATAGGTCTGCTAGAACAAGCGCATACCTTCGCCGGAGAGCACCTTGATGACCCAGACCTTCCGCCTGACCATGGCCCAGCTGAACCCGACCGTGGGCGATTTTCCGGGCAATGCGGCCAAAGCTGTCGCCGCGTGGGAAGAGGCCCGCGCCGCGGGCGCGCAAATGGTGGCGCTGCCGGAGATGTTTTTGACCGGGTATCAAGTGCAGGACCTGCCGATGAAGCCTGCCTTTACCGCCCATGCAATGCGGGCAGTAGATGAGTTGGCGGCCCAGATTGCCGATGGTCCTGCGATGGGGATCGGGCATCCAATGACGCAAGATGGCATGCTGTATAATGCCTACTCGATCCTGAAAGGCGGCAAGGTCGCCTCCCGGATCCTCAAGCATGAGTTGCCCAACTTCAACGTCTTTGACGAAAAGCGGGTCTATGAGCGTGGGCCGATCCAAGGGCCATATGCGCTCGATCCGCTGCGGATTGGCACGCCAATTTGCGAAGATGCGTGGCATGAGGACGTTGCGGAAACGCTGGCGGAATCCGGGGCGCAGCTTTTGCTGGTGCCCAATGGATCTCCGTATTTTCGGGGCAAACATGACATTCGGGTCAGCCATATGGTCTCCCGCGTGGTCGAAACCGAGCTGCCACTGGTCTATCTGAACATGGTCGGCGGGCAGGATGATCAGGTGTTTGATGGCTGCTCCTTCGTGCTGAACCCCGGAGGCGAGCTGGCATTGCAACTGCCTGCCTTTGATGAGGTGATTGCGCATGTGGATTTCGAGCAGGGCGATAGCGGATGGCGGGCGGTGGCCTCCGAGAAAGCTGTGTTGCCCGACGAATGGGCGCTTGATTACCGCATGATGGTTGAATCCTTGCGCGACTACATGGGCAAGACGGGGTTCAAGAAGGTGCTTTTGGGTATGTCAGGCGGAATCGATTCCGCGTTGGTGGCCACGATTGCCTGCGACGCGTTGGGCCCTGAGAATGTGCGCTGTGTCATGCTGCCCTCCGAATATACGTCCCAACATTCGTTGGAGGACGCCTCAGATTGCGCCAATCGGTTGGGCGCGCGGATTGACACTGTTCCGATCTCCGGGCCGCGCGCGGCGGTGACGGAAGCCTTGGCGCCACTGATGGAAGGCACGGAGCCGGACGTAACGGAGGAAAACATCCAATCCCGGCTGCGCGGGGTGCTGTTGATGGCCTTGTCCAACAAATTTGGGGAAATGCTGCTGACCACGGGCAACAAATCCGAGGTCGCGGTGGGATATGCGACGATCTACGGCGACATGTCGGGCGGCTATAACCCGATCAAGGACCTCTACAAAATGCGAGTGTTTGAAACCTGCCGCTGGCGCAACGCACATCACGCGCCTTGGATGATGGGCAAGCCGGGCGAGGTCATCCCCACACGGATCATCGACAAGCCCCCTTCGGCTGAGCTGCGGCCTGACCAGAAGGACGAGGACTCACTACCGCCTTATGAGGTGCTCGACGATATTCTGGACCGGCTGGTGGATCAGGACCAATCCGTGGCCGAGGTCGTTGCCGCCGGGCATGATCGCGCCGTCGTCAAGAAGATCGAGCATCTGATCTATATCTCGGAATATAAGCGGTTCCAGTCTGCCCCCGGTGGACGTCTGACCCCGCGCGCGTTCTGGCTGGACCGCCGCTACCCTATCGTGAACCGCTGGCGCGACGACAGCTAGGTTGGCCGAATCGCACGTGGCAGGCCGTTGCCGACTTGTGTGTACCCAGTCATAGGAAGCCCGGTGCGTTTGCCGATCTGCTGTTTTGGACCCGCTTCGCATTTCGATCCCGCGATACTGCCGGGCAAAGTGAAGCGCAACGCGGCCCCTGTGGAGAAATTGTTCTGAGTGCGTGCAAAGCTGCCGCCGCGTGCGGCAATGATGGCCTGCGCAGAATTCATGCCAAAATCCGGGCCCAACTCCCCCGGCATCGGCAAGATGGTCTGGCCGTCACTGCGCCTGTCGGCTGACAGCCCAACCCCGTCATCGCTGACGATAATTGCAATATCATTTCCGGAGCGATCATTCGGGGTCTCGGTCACGCTGACGGAGATGTTCTTGTCAGCATAACGCACAGCGTTTTCCATCAGGTTGCGCAGCACCATTTGCATTGCAACTCGGTCCGTTGTCACTTTCGCATTGGGCAGCTCAATGTTGAGGCGTTGATGCGGGTCCAGCAGGGCTGCGATATCTGCGGTGATATGGCCCAGATCAACCTGCTCCACCGCTTGGGTGGCGACCTTCAGCCCCTGCGCGGTGGCCAGAATACCGCTCATGGACGCAATCGCATCCTGTGCAATTTCAGAGCAAAGCGCCAGCTGGTCGGCCTTTTCGTCGCCAAGATCAACAAACCCGTCCATCACCATGTCGATCAACGCAACCATAGTCTGGAACGGCCCACGCATATCTTGCGCCGTGGTGGAGGCAAAGACCTGCAAATCCTCGTTCAGCCGCGTCATGTCAGACAGCTTTTGGGATGCGCCGAACATTGCCTCCTTACGGTCGGTAATGTCGACCGCAAGCCCTACGATCAGGTGTAGCTGCTGCTGGTCATTGAACACCGGTGACAGGGTCGTTTGCCACCATAGCGGACCGGTGGGCAACTCCAGCAGTTCTTCATATGTGTAGTCCTGGCCGGAGGCGCGGCAGGCCTCGTAATTCTGCACGATGGTGTCGGCAACACGCGTCGGAACCACGTCATGCGGCTTTTTGTCGAGCAACATTTCGTTGGTCAGTCCTGACATTTTCTCGTGAGCTGAGTTGATACCTCGGAAGATGAAGGATTTTGGACCGGCAACCTCCAGCAGGAACATTGGTTGATGGATCAAGTCCATCACGTCCAAAATCGTGTCTGTGTTTTTGCCAGCGCTCATCAAAGATGTCCAATCCGCAGATATGTCCCCTCTCGCCTGACCCTTCTTGCATCCCTTCCCTAAGAAAGCGTTGCGCCGCCGGGCATTTCTACCCGGCGGCGCAACGCGTATCTCACATCCCTCGGCTCAAAGCATCATTTGGTAGCTTACAGGAACGTATTCGAACGCGTCCCCCTTCGCCGCCACATAGCCTACGCCGGGGAATGGCATGTGGTAGCCAACCGTCGGCACCTTGTCGGCGGCCAGCATCCCCAACACCTTGCGGCGCGACGCGGCGGCGGCGGCTTTGTCCATGTCGAACCTCACCTCCCAGTCGGGATGTGCCAGAGAATACACGTAGTGGTTGGCCAGATCGGCCATCAACAAAAGCTGCTTTCCGCCAGACTCGATCATATAAGTCATGTGCCCCGGCGTATGCCCAAAAGCGCCCACCGCCGTGATCCCGGACGCCACGGACGCACCATCGTCGATCATCGAGAACTTGGCCTCCAGCGGTTTGACCTTCGCGTTGAAATTGTCGTTCTCCGCGCCTGCCCAATGGTTATGCTCGATCGCGCCGGTGACGTAGCTGGCATTGGCAAAGGTTTCGCCCGCGTCGCCCATCAGGCCGCCAATGTGGTCGCCATGCATATGGGTGATGACCACCTTGTTGACGTCGCCCGCCGCATAACCCGCCGCGTCCAGCGCCGAGGTGATGCCTGCAGGGTCTTGGCCGGTGTCGAACAGGATCACCTCCGAGCCAGTATTGACCAGCGTCGGGGTGAAGAAGAACTGCATCTTGTCATTGGGCAGGAAGGCAGCCTCGGACACCGCATTGAACTCGGCGGCGTCAACATTCATGCCGAATATGTTCTGCGGGCCTTCGACAGTGCGGGTGTTGGTCAAGAGGGTGACTACCTCAAAGCCGCCCAATTGCATACGACGATAGGACGCCATCCCGATGTCTTTCTTGGCATGGCCATCTGCGCGGGCAGCGGTGGTGGTGAGAAGCGCGGGCGCAGCCAGAGGCAGTGCGGCCCCCAGCTTCAGAGCGCCCCGTCGGGAGAATGTATTCGGCATGGGTGGTCTCTCCTGTTTTTTCAGATGTCAGACCTCAAACTATAGCGCGTCTTCGGCCTTATTCGATAAACACCGCGTGAACAGGCGCTTTGCGGCGCGGTATATGGACAAACGCGGCCGCCTATGGTTCACCCGGCGGGCCTCAAAGGATTTGAAATGACCGTTACCCGCTTCGCCCCTTCGCCGACCGGCTACCTGCATGTCGGCAACCTGCGCACCGCGCTGTTCAATTACCTGATCGCCCGCAAAGCCGGCGGCACCTTTGTGTTGCGGCTGGACGACACGGACCCGGAGCGCTCAAAGCCGGAATATGCAGATGCGATCAAGCAGGATCTCGAATGGCTCGGGCTTGAGTGGGACCGGGTGGAGACGCAATCCAGCCGCCTCGACCTCTACGCCGACGCCGCCGACAAGTTGCGCGCGGCGGGCCGGTTCTACGAGGCGTGGGAAACCCCGGTCGAGCTGGATCTGAAGCGCAAGAAGCAGCTCAATATGGGCAAGCCGCCGGTCTACGATCGTGCCGCGCTTGAGCTGAGTGAGGCCGAGAAAGAGGCATTGCGCGCAGAGCGTGGCTCTGGCGTGTGGCGGTTCAAGCTGGAGCATGCGCGGATCAACTGGACCGACGGCATTTTGGGCGACATCTCGATTGACGCGGCCTCGGTGTCTGACCCGGTGTTGATCCGGGGCGACGGTCAGGTGCTTTATACCATCGCGTCGGTGGTGGATGACACGGATATGGGGATCACCCATGTGGTGCGTGGCTCTGATCACGTGACCAACACAGCCACGCAGATCCAGATCATCGAGGCCTTGGGCGGCACAGCCCCCAACTTTGCACACCACTCCCTGCTGACCGGCCCGCAAGGCGAAGCGCTGTCGAAACGTCTTGGCACGCTCGCCCTGCGCGACCTGCGCGAAAACGGGGTGGAGCCGCTGGCCTTGTTGTCTCACATGGCCCGCATCGGCTCCTCCGACCCAATAGAGCTGCGCGCCTCAATGCAGGAGCTGGTCGACGGGTTCGATCTGTCGCGTTTTGGTACGGCCCCGACGAAATTTGACGTGGATGATCTCTACCCGCTGACCGCGAAACATCTGCACGCGCAAGGTGTCAGTGCCGTCCGCGCTGATCTGCACGCTTTGGGCGTCCCATCCGAGATGCAGGACGCCTTCTGGCGTGTCGCGCGCGAGAACATCACAACGCGGCGTGACATTGCGACATGGTGGACATTGTGCCGCGACGGCGCGGAGCCTGACATCGACGCTGAGGACGCAGAATTCGTGGCTGAAGCCCTGACCCTGCTTCCCGCAATGCCCTTCACCGACACAAGCTGGTCCGATTGGACCGCGGCGGTAAAAGAAAAAACAGGCCGTAAGGGCCGTGGGCTGTTCATGCCACTCAGAAAAGCGCTGACAGGCATGCAGCATGGTCCCGATATGGGTCAGCTGATGCCGCTCTTGCAGGTGGTCCGCGCCAAGACCTGAGGCTTCATCTTGGCACAAACATGCTGGGGGTTTGGGGGCCAAGCCCCCATCCTCGCGCGTCAGCGCGAAAACAAAAAACCTGCGCGCGACAGCGCAAAAACATCATGCGCGGCGCAGCCGCCCCATCATGATCAGCTTCCAGACATCCAACCCCGGATCAGGGCCTGAGCATCCGGGCTGTCCCATTCGAAATCACCCACCGCGCGGCCGATCTCCTGACCCTCGGGGTTGATAAAAAGGCTCACTGGCAAGCCGATCGCACCAGCTTCCCGCGCAATCTGCATTTTGGGATCAAACAGCTTGGGCAGGTTGCCCAGCTGTTTTTCGGCAAAGAAGGCGTCCACTGCCGGGCGCGCGTTGCGTCCTGTGGCCAGTGTTACCACGTCGAAGCCCTCGCCAATCGCGCCGTCCAAACGGTTCAGCGCGGGCATTTCCTTGACACAGGGCGCACACCACAGGGCCCAGAAGTTCAGCAGCACATGTTTGCCGCGATAGTCAGCCAAGGACGCAGGCGCGCCATTCTCGTCCAGAAAAGCCGACAGCTCCAGCGGGCGGGGCTCTGCATGGAACTGAATCCGGCCCAGCTCGCCCTCAGCCAAAGCGATCAGACGGCCTGTATCGGCGCTGGCGGGGTTGCCCATCAGGGCCAGCCCCGCGTATAGGACCAAGGATCGGATGAGACGCATAAATCAGCTCCAACAAGGCCAGCCTCAATGACTGACGACACTTCAAACACCATGTGGGGCGGGCGCTTTGCGGCAGGCCCCGACGCCATTATGGAGGCCATCAACGCCTCCATCGGCTTCGACAAGCGGATGGCAAAGCAAGACATCGAAGGGTCCCGCGCCCATGCCGCCATGCTGGCTGCACAAGGTATCCTGAGCGATAACGATGCGCAGGCCATCCGGGAAGGCCTCCTCACGGTGTTGTCAGAGATCGAGACCGGAAAATTCACCTTCAGCACCGCGCTTGAGGACATTCACATGAATGTCGAGGCCCGCCTGAAAGAGATCGTGGGCGAACCGGCAGGTCGTCTGCATACCGCGCGGTCGCGCAATGACCAGGTGGCGACAGATTTTAGGCTGTGGGTCCGCGACCAGATCGACGCCTGCCTGCAAGCCATTGAAGCGCTGCAAAAAGCGTTTCTCGCACAGGCCGAGGCCGGGGCCGATTGGGTCATGCCGGGGTTTACGCATCTGCAAACCGCGCAGCCTGTGACATGGGGCCACCACATGCTGGCCTATGTGGAGATGCTGGGCCGCGACGCCTCGCGTTTTTCAGATGCCCGCGCGCGAATGAATGAAAGCCCGCTTGGCGCGGCAGCGCTTGCTGGCACCTCCTTTGACATTGACCGTGACGCCACGGCGCAAGCTTTGGGCTTTGACCGGCCCGCCGCCAATTCGCTCGACGCTGTGTCGGATCGCGACTTCGCGCTCGATTTCCTGAACGCGTCCTCGATCTGCGCTATGCACTTGTCGCGCTTTGCCGAGGAGCTGGTGATCTGGTCGTCGGCCCAGTTCCGCTTCGTGGCCCTCTCAGACCGGTTCTCCACTGGGTCGTCGATCATGCCGCAGAAGAAAAACCCCGACGCGGCCGAGCTGATCCGCGCCAAAGTCGCCCGCATCTACGGGGCCAACACTGCGCTGATGATGGTGATGAAAGGCCTTCCGCTGACCTATTCCAAGGATATGCAGGAAGACAAAGAGCAGACGTTTGACGCCGCCGACAACCTGATGCTGGCGCTGGCCGCGATGACCGGGATGGTCAGCGACATGACCGCCAACACGGGCAATCTGGAACAGGCCGCGGCCTCTGGGTTCTCGACCGCCACGGACTTGGCCGATTGGTTGGTGCGCAGTCTTGATATGCCGTTTCGCGACGCGCATCATGTGACGGGCAGCCTTGTAAAGCTGGCCGAGGATAAGGGCTGCGACCTGCCGGATCTAACGCTGGGCGACATGCAAGGCGTCCATGCCGCGATCACCCAAGACGTGTTCGACGTGTTGGGGGTAAAGAACTCCGTCGCCAGCCGCACCAGCTATGGTGGCACGGCGCCCGCGCAAGTCCGCGCGCAGATCGCAAGATGGAAGGAGAAACTGGCATGAAACACTTCGTCTTCATGATTGCCGCTTTGCTCACTCTGACCGCATGTGGCGTGGATGGAGAGCCCAGCGCTCCGGCACCCCGCGCCTCCCTGACAGAATAGCTCGGCGGGCCACCGCCCATGCGGGCTTGCAAAGGGGCGGCACTCCGGGTGACATAAGATCACTGCACGCGCCGCGCGTGCCACTTCAACGAGAACGGTAACGCCATGGACAAGATACCAATGACGCCGAAGGGCTTCAAAGCCCTCGATAGCGAATTGAAGCAGTTGAAGGTGGTGGAACGCCCCGCCATCATCACCGCCATCGCGGAAGCCCGCGAGCATGGAGACCTGTCCGAGAACGCGGAGTACCATTCCGCAAAGGAAAAACAATCCTTCATTGAGGGCCGTATCAAAGAGCTCGAGGGGATGATCGGGCTGGCGCAGGTCATTGACCCTGCAACCTTGTCCGGTGCAATCAAGTTTGGAGCCACCGTCAAGCTGGTCGATGAAGACACCGAGGAAGAGAAGACCTACCAGATCGTGGGCGAGCAGGAGGCTGACATTCACAACGGCCTGCTGAACATCGGCTCCCCTCTGGCGCGCGCATTGATCGGCAAAGATGAGGGCGACAGCGTTGAGGTGCGCACCCCCGGCGGGACGCGTGATTATGAAGTGCTTGAGATCAAATTCGTTTAAGCGCGCCTGCGTTATGAACCCCGCAGCCCCATTTTGAGAGCAAGACCATGAGCCAAGACCCCCATACGCAAGAGGTGCTTCCGCCCCAGCAACCGGGGCCCCCGCGCCAGAACACGGGCAAGGCCATAAATTTCGGGGCTTATCTGCGCCAAGACGGCGGGCTGGCCGCTGCCGACGTGATCGCCATCGCGCTCACGGTGCTTTGGGTGCTCAGCGTGCTGGCCTATTTCCTATTCCTGCGCCAGCCGGATGCGGGCACCAGCACCCAATCGGGATACCTCTTGTCTATTCTGGCGATATTCTTGCCGATTGCGATGATCTGGATCGGGGCCACTGTCGTGAAATCCGCCCGGATCATGCGTGAGGAAAGCGCGCGGTTGCAGGCTTCCATTGATGCGATGCGCAATGCCTATCTGTCGCAGAACCAGGCGCGCGTGGACGGTGTGAAACCGGCTCTGGAGCAAAAACTCGACGAGATCGTGGCCCGTCAAAAGCAGACCGAAACAGCGATCGCCACCTTTGCCACCAGTCGTGAAAATCGCCTACCGATGGAGTCCCCGCAGCAGCCTGTCTTGGTCTCCGAAGGCATACCGGCTGGTGAAAGCCAGCCCGCGCTCGCCCTTGGAACGCCGCCTGAGGCGTTGAACCCTGCCCTCTCGATCAGCGACTTCATTGGCGCGATGAATTTTCCTGAGAATGAAAGTGACGCAGAAGGGTTTGGCCAGCTGCGCCGCGCGCTGGCGGATGCGAATTCAGGCAGGCTGATCCGGGCGTCGCAGGACGTGCTGACCCTGCTCAGCCATGACGGGATTTACATGGATGATTTGCGCCCCGAACGGTCTCGTCCCGAGCTGTGGCGCAAGTTCGCAGAGGGGCAACGTGGTGCGGCAATTTCGGGGATCGGCGGCATCCATGACCGCTCTGCCTTGGCGCTGGCCTCGGGCCGCATGCGGGCAGACCCGATTTTTCGTGACGCAGTGCATCACTTCCTGCGCCAGTTTGACCGTACTTTTGCAAAATTCAGCGAACAGGCAACAGATGATGACATCATCCGTCTGGCCGACACCCGCACCGCGCGGGCGTTCATGCTGCTGGGCCGCGTGACCGGAACCTTCGATTAAAGACCGTAGCTGGCGAATGGCACGTAGCGGACGAGATCGCCGGGTTTGACATCACGCGCCGGATCGTCCAGCTCGACAAACCCCTCCGCCCAGCTCAGCCCTGAAATGCGCCCCGACCCTTCGGACTGAAACACCTCGGCATGGCCGTCCTGTGTGAGCCGTGCCCGTGAAAACTCGCGGCGCCCCTGTTTTTTGGATTTCGAGAATGCAGCAGGCACCATGAAGCCCTGAGGCTCGGACCAGACCCCACCCGCCAGCACCGAAAAGGACGGGCGCGCGAAGATCAACGCGCAGGTGAAGGCCGCTACCGGGTTGCCGGGCAGTCCAAAGATCGGCGTGCCATTCCACATGGCCAAGGCCAGCGGTCGGCCTGGTTTGATGGCGATGCGCCAGCTGGTCAGAGCACCTTCTTCGCTCAGGATGACGGAGACATGATCCTCGTCACCCGCGGACGCTCCGCCAGAGGTCAGGATCACGTCGCAACGCCGTGCCCCTGCATTCAGCGCATCCCGCAGCGCGTCGCGATTATCGGCAACATGACCCAAATCCACCGGCTCATACCCCCAGCGCTCCACAAGGCTGAGAAGCATCGGGCGGTTTGCGTCAAAGGTGCGGTCGGGGGGTGCGTTTGATGTGGGGGCAGTCAACTCGTCGCCGGTGGATAGAACACCCACGCGCAGACGCGTCGCCACGGTAACGTCAGCCACACCAAGCGCAGTCAGCAGAGCCACATCCTGAGCGCGCATGGTGTGGCAGGCTTTCAGTGCAATTTCACCCTGCCCTACATCTTCGCCCGCTTTGCGGGTGTTCTGGCCAGGTTTCACTCTGCCCGGCAGCGCCACACGCCCGTCCGAGACCTCGCATTCCTCCTGCATCACCACCGTGTCCACGCCATCGGGCAACACCGCACCTGTCAGGATGCGCACCGCTTGGCCCGCAGGCAGCACGCCTTGAAACCTGTCCCCGGCCGCGGCGCGGTCCGCGTTGAGCGGCATGTCAGGGGCCATGTGCTCAAAGGCAAACCCGTAGCCATCAATGGCCGAATTCGCGGCGGGCGGGTTCGCGCGCTGGGCGAGCACGTCTTGCGCCAAAACACGGCCCGCGCTTTGATCTGTTGGGATGGTTTGCGTCGCAGTGACTTGCTGCAGTCGCTCTTTCAACAGCGCCAGCGCGTCATCCACGGAGGTCCAGTCGACCCCTTGCGGCAGTGCAAAGCAGTCATTGGCCAGCGCAGCCGGGTCTTGTTGTTCTCGTGCCATCTGCGCCATCTCCGCCTCATGTCCAACCCCGAGGATCCAGCCTTCGCTGGCCCCTTCGCGGCCCTCCGCCAACATGGCCTTCAGCCGCCCCCGCTTGTCAAGCGAGGCAAGCACATGCGACAGAACCCGCATCTGGGCAGCATCCTTGATTTCGCCGGGGCGCTGGGCTTTGGCAATTTGGGGGGCGATCAGTGATGGCCAGACCTCGACAAACGCAATGGGGCTGTCCAACGCCTCGAACGGCCAGACAGAGATCTGCCCCGCAAAGCGCCACCGCAGCCGGGCCAGCACAGGCAGGCCCATCAGCACTTGCGAGCCAACCGCCCCCGCGCCAGCCAGTTGCCAGCAGGTGAAGCTGCCTTTGGCAAGGGTCTCCACGGCGCGCCGTTCGGGGAAGTCCGTGTTGGTGCGCGATAGACCTTTACGTGGCAGGTGAGCGAACTCCTGAGCGCGGAACGGGTTGCCCCAGAACGGGCCAATGCCTGTGAACATCGCATTGATATTTGAGGCGGTTTCGCAGCGGTTGTTGTGATCGGGATGGTCTTCGATACGGGCCTCGAGCCAGTCCCAAAGCGCCAACGGGTCGTGCGACCCGGTGACCGCTTGGGCAAACCCTTGCGGGTAGCCGAAGGGGAAATCGAAACCGATGAGACAGCGCCTGCCCGCGTCGCGTTCCTCTTGGATCAACGCGGCGAGCCAGTCTTCGGCCACATGGCGATTGCGCAGGTAGATCGGGGTTTGGTCGCGGCTGCTACAGGCCCAGATCGCGTCTTTGCGCGGGCGGGGCCCTGCGTCGTTTCCGCCTGACCAATCGACAACCACATGGGTGTCGAACAGGCTCACATCCCCAGCTCGGAGGCGATGAAATCGGCAATGGCCTTGGTGTCATCGAGATCGAGCAGCGGCACGTTCAACCCGTCCGGGTTTGTGTTGCTGGCAACGGCGCGGATGGTGTCATCGTCCAAGGCAATCAGCGGCTGGCCGGTCTCGCTGCGATGCGCTTCGATCTTGGGATGGGTGTCGCGCTTATAGCCTTCGATCAGCACCAGATCGACGGGGGAGAGCTTGGCCAAGAGTTCGGCCAGTGGAGGCTCCGGCGCGCCGCGCAGCTCGCTCATCAGGGCCCAGCGGTTTGACGAGGACAGCAGCACCTCTTGTGCGCCTGCAACCCGGTGCCGGTCGCTGTCTTTGCCGGGGCGGTCCACTTCGAAGCTATGATGGGCATGTTTCAGGGTCGAGACACTGAGCCCACGCGACACGAATTCTGAAACCAGGCGCTCCATCAGACCTGTCTTGCCGGAGTTCTTCCAGCCGACGACACCGAAAACATTCATGCCAGAAGGGCCTCCGCCCGCGCCAGATCATCTGGCGTGTTGATGTTGAAAAATGGATCAAACGGCGTGGCCGGAAATTCGGCAAGGGCGGTCTTGTGACGGTCCGTCCATTGCACGACCTTGCGGACGCCCTCGTTCAGCGCGGCGCGCAGATCATCACGCAGCGCCACGGGCCACAGCCCAAAGGTCGGATGCCGTGCAAGGCCACGCTCCGGATCTGGGGTCGCCGCCAGCGCGATGTCGTGGCCTTCGGCAGCCAGCATAAGGCGCGGCACCAGATCGCAGGGAAAAAACGGCGTGTCGGCGGCGGCGGTGACGATGTGGGACGCGCCTTGGGTTTGCGCCCAGTCCAGCCCCGCCAGCACACCCGCAAGTGGCCCTGCAAAGCCTTCGACACTGTCCGCCACAACCGGGTGTGCCCTGCCGAAACGTGCGGGGTCGCCATTGGCGTTGAGTGCAACCGCCGCGACCTGCGGCTCCAACCGGTCGATGACATGGGCCAGCACGGTTTTGCCGCCAAGCGTGAGCAGGCCTTTGTCACCGCCGCCCATCCGAAGGGCCTGACCACCTGCAAGAATGACACCGACGGGTTGCGGCATTTAGGCGGCCCTCCGGGGGGCATATTTGAGCCAAGATGAAACCATTACGTGGCACTTTTCCGGGCTGACTTTCTGGGCTCTTGTTTGACCGTGCCGGGGTCGGCGTCCCAGATCAGGCGCTCCTCGCCTGCAAGGCAGATGAAGCGCTGGCCGCGCATCCGGCCAATAAGGGTGAGGCCAACTTGCTGTGCCAGCTCGACGCCCCAAGCGGTAAAGCCCGAGCGGGAGACCAGTGCCGGGATGCCCATGATGGCGCATTTCATCACCATTTCAGAGGTGAGCCTTCCTGTGGTGTAAAGCGTTTTGTCTGCGGCGCTGATCCCTTCGGCCCGCATCCAGCCTGCGACCTTGTCGACGGCGTTATGGCGACCGACATCTTCCATATAGACCAACGGTTGCGCGCCTTGGCACAGCACCGTGCCGTGGATCGCGCCCGCGTCGAGATAGAGGCTGGGTGTGGTGTTGATGGTGGCCGCCAGCGCATAGAGGTCAGAGGTTTTGATCCGTGCCGCGGGCAGCGTGAGGCCTTCGAGCTCTTCGAGCATATCGCCGAAGACGGTGCCGACGGCGCAGCCGGAGGTGCGGGTTTTCTTGGCGAGCTTTTCCTCATGGTCGGTCTCGATGGCGGTGCGGATGACGACGGTGCTGATTTCCTCGTCATAGTCGATGCCGGTAACCTCGTCAGCATCCGACAGCATCGCCTGATTGCGCAAGAAGCCCAGCGCCAGATAATCGGGGTAGTCGCCAATGGTCATGGCGGTGACAATCTCGCGGGAGTTGAGGAAGATGGTCAGGGGGCGTTCCTCGACCACGTTGATGTCTTGGGTGTTGCCCTCGTGATCCATGCCTGTGACAGAACGTGTCAGCCCGGCCCTTTGGGGCATCGGCGCAATGACATAGGTGCTCTCACGATTTGGCATTTGACCTTCCCTGCCCGCTGCGGTCCTCTGAGGGCCGAGACGCAGCATAGGGCCGACCCATGACCACTTCCACCTCGAAATCCACCTATCTGCTGGGCCTCGTGCGGGCGCTGCCCTTCGTGATCGTGGTGGTCCCGTTTGCGATGCTGTTTGGCGTGGTGGCCACCGAGGCGGGATTGCCGATTTTGCAGACCATGGCGTTCTCCATGCTGGTGGTGGCGGGAGCGTCGCAATTTGCGGCCCTGCAATTCATGTCGGAGAACGCGCCGGTGTTGGTGGTCCTGGCCTCTGCCTTGGCGGTAAATTTGCGGATGGCGATGTATTCGGCGTCAATTACGCCGCATCTTGGGGCGGCGCCGATGTGGCAACGGGTGGTGATCTCGTATTTTCTGGTCGATCAAAGCTACGCCATGTCGACCGCGGAATTCGAGGCCCGCCCCGCAATGACCCTGCGCGAGAAGCTGGCCTATTTCGCCGGGGTGTCGACGCCGATCTGCCCGCTGTGGTTTGGGTCTTCCTATCTGGGGGCGGTGCTGGGCGACCAGATCCCACCCGACTCCGGGCTTGATTTTGCGATGCCGATTGCCTTTCTGGCTATGGTCGCGCCTGCATTGCGCACACCTGCTCATATTGCGGCGGCCTTCGTGTCAATTGTGCTGGCGTTGGGCCTGTTCTGGGTGCCGCTCAACCTCGGGCTTTTGCTGGCCGCCCTTTGCGCGATGATGGTGGGCGCGGAAATCGAGAGGCGGATGGCATGAACTATACCGACGCGCAGATCTGGGGGATCATCGTGGCCATGGGGGTTGGCACGTTTCTGATCCGGTTCTCGTTTCTGGGATTGATCGGCAGCCGCCCGATGCCGCCTTGGGTGTTGCGGCACCTGCGCTACACCTCCGTGGCGATCCTGCCGGGGCTCGTTGCCCCGCTTGTGTTATGGCCTGCGGCCACGGATGGGCAACCGGACCTCGCGCGTCTGGCGGCGGCTGGGGTCACGGTGGCCGTAGGCTATTGGACCAAGGGGGTGGTGCTGGCGATGCTGTCGGGGGCCGCGACGCTTTACGGGCTGCAATATGTGATCGGCTAAAGCGGCAGGGCGGTGGTCTTGAACACGGTGCGCAGCGCGAAGCTGGACTGCATTTGCAGCACCCCCGGCAGCCGCGCGAGGGAGCGGCGGTGGATGCGGGCGAAATCCTCCGTGTCAGCGGCTACGACCTTGAGCAGATAATCCGCGCTGCCCGCCATCAGGTGGCATTCCAGCACTTCCGGGATCAGGCGAACCTCGCGCTCAAACGCGTCAAGCACTTCGTCGGCCTGTCCGCTCAGGGTGATCTCGACGAACACCGTGGTCGGGCGGTCCACCTTGCGCGGGTCCACCAAAGCCACGTAGTCGCGAATGATCCTGTCACGTTCCAACCGGGCCACGCGGCGGTGGCAGGCGGAGGCCGACAGGTTCACTTTCTCGGCCAGATCCGCGTTGGACATCCGGCCCTGCTTTTGCAACACCCGCAGGATTCGCCCATCTGTTTCGTCGATCTCTTTATACATGACGTTTTCTTCGCAGACCGCCGCCTAACACGCAAGAAACTTCACCGTTAACGGTAACATTGGGGTCAATTTCCCAGAAATCTCCATATCAACGCAGTAGCCTCACCTCAAATTTGGCGGAGGAGGCCAGCATGATCATTGGATGCCCAAAAGAAATCAAACCACAAGAGTTCCGCGTCGGGGTGACACCGAATGCGGCCAGAGAGGCCGTTGCGCACGGCCATAAGGTTGTGATCGAGACCCAAGCCGGCATTGGCGCCGGTTTCCCGGACGAGGATTATATCGCCGCTGGCGCGCAGATTTTGGGCACGGCGTCCGAGATTTTCGAGACCGCCGAGATGATCGTCAAAGTGAAAGAGCCGCAGCCCGGCGAGCGCAAGATGCTGCGCGAAGGTCAGCTGCTGTTCACCTACCTGCATCTGGCCCCGGATCCTGAGCAAACCAAGGATCTGATCGCCTCGGGTTGCACTGCGATTGCCTATGAGACCGTGACGGACCGCTCGGGCGGTCTGCCGCTTCTGGCCCCAATGTCCGAGGTCGCGGGGCGGCTTGCGCCGCAGGTTGGCGCATGGACCCTGCAAAAGGCAAATGGCGGGCGCGGCGTGTTGATGGGCGGCGTGCCGGGCGTTGGGCCTGCGCGCGTCATGGTCATCGGCGGCGGCGTTGTCGGCACGCATGCCGCACGGATCGCGGCGGGTATGGGTGCGGATGTCACCGTGCTCGATCGCTCCCTGCCCCGGATGCGCTATCTCGACGATGTGTTCGGCGGGCAGTTCAAAACCCAATACGCCTCTGCGGGTAATATTGCGGAATTGGCGGAGCAGGCCGACATGGTGGTCGGTGCGGTACTGATCCCCGGCGCTGAGGCGCCCAAGCTGATTTCGCGCGCGCAGCTTTCCAGCATGAAACCCGGCGCGGCGCTGGTGGATGTGGCGATTGATCAAGGCGGATGCTTTGAGACCTCAAAGGCCACGACGCATAAAGACCCGATCTATGAGGTTGACGGTGTGATGCATTACTGTGTGGCCAATATGCCGGGTGCGGTGGCGCGGACGTCTACGATTGCTTTGGGCAACGCGACGATGCCGTTCATGCTGGCTTTGGCCGATAAAGGATGGCGTCAGGCCTGCGAGGATGACGAACATCTTCTGGCCGGGCTGAATGTCCATGCGGGTCAGCTGACCTATTATGCGGTGGGCAAGGCGCTTGGGATCGACGTGATCTCGCCTCAACTGGCTTTGAAAGCCTAATACTGTATCGAGACAAACAAAAAGGGCCCGCTGATAAAAGCGGGCCCTTTTTCGTTTTAGAGAGTGCGCTTAGCTCTTGGCGAGCTGGTCGCGGATCTCAGTCAGCAGATCAACTTCGGATGGGCCTGCTGGCGCTTCCTCTTCTGCTGGGCCTTCGGCCATAGCTTTCACTTTGTTGACGTAGCGTACCAGCATGAACACAACAAACGCGATGATCAGGAAGTTGATCACTGCCATCACGAACGAACCCCAGGCGAACACGTTCGCGCCGGCTTCACGTGCCGCTTCCAGGGAAGTGCCTTCGGCAACTTCACCAGCAAGCGTGACGTAATTGTTAGTAAAGTCGACCCCACCGGACACGAGTCCGATAATCGGGTTAATCAGGTCAGCAACCAATGAGGTCACAATCGCTGTAAACGCCGCCCCGATGATAATACCAACGGCCATGTCCATGACGTTGCCTTTGGCAATAAAATCTTTAAATTCGCTCAACATTCCATAGTCCCTTTCATTTCCTTTAGCGGCGCCCCCGTTCGCAACTAAAAGCGCACCGGGAAGGTTAATAACAGTTTTTTGAACAATAGCATGGATTTTTTTCAAATTGTTTCCCCGTAGGTAAACCAGACACAGAAAAGGCACTCTTACATGACAAAGCTCTCCGAATTTCCAATCACTCAAAAATGGCCAGCGCAGGACCCAAGCGTCTTGCAGCTCTACTCTTTTCCAACCCCTAATGGTGTGAAAGTTTCTATCGCTTTAGAGGAGATGGGCATTCCCTATGAAGCCCATAAGGTCACCCTGTCAGACAAAGATGTCAGGAGCCCGGAGTTTCTCTCGCTCAACCCCAACAACAAGATCCCGGCGATCATCGACCCAGATGGGCCTGACGGTGCACCGCTTGGCCTATTCGAATCCGGCGCAATTCTCATTTATCTGGCGGAGAAATCCGGCAACCTGATGGGCAAGACGGCTTCTGAGAAAGCCACGGTGATCCAATGGGTCATGTTCCAGATGGGCGGGCTCGGGCCGATGCTGGGCCAGCTCGGGTTTTTCTCAAAATTTGCCGGGTCCGAGTGGGAGGATAAGCGCCCGCAGCAACGCTACATTGCGGAGGCCAAGCGACTTCTGGCGGTGCTTGAAGGCCAGCTGGACGGCAAGGATTGGATCGCCGGGGAATACTCAATTGCCGATATCGCCATCGCCCCGTGGCTCAGAGCGCTGGACTTTTACGGCACTCAAGAGCTGGTGGGCTGGCATGACAATCCAAACCTCGTCGCTTATCTGGAGCGTTTCGTGGCGCGGCCCGCCGTGCAAAAAGGTCTTGTGACCCCACCCCGCGACTGATGCTTAGGGCAGCTTGCCTGTCAGCACGTAGCGCAAAATATCAGCCACCTTCGCGGGATCTTCGGTGACCGCGAGGGCGGCGGCGTCGACCTCTTTGAGCGGGTGCTGATGCTCCGGCCCGTGCACGACAATCAGCGATTTGCCCAAAGCGGCCGCGAAGCCTGCGTCAAAAGCCGCGTTCCACTGCTTGTATTGCTCGCCGAAGCGCACCACCACGATATCGGCATCCTGAATGCCCTTGCGGGTACGGATCGCGTTGACCATCGCGCCCTTGTGGTCGTGCCAGTATTTCTGATCCTCACCCCCAAGGATCTCCACGCCGCAATCATCCGACGCGCCGTGATCCGTCACGGGGCTGTTGAAGCTGACATCCAGACCCTCGCTGGCCGAAATGATCTGCTCACGCCAGTCGGTGTGGATCTCGCCAGAAAGATAGACGTTCAGGGTCATGAGACCACTCCTTTATAGGGTCAGCCGCGCAGCGTGCCGCCTGTGGCTTTTGTGACCTTCTCGATAACCTTGGCGGCGAGCGCCTCGATCTCTTCGTCGGTCAGGGTTTTCTCCGTCGGTTGCAGCCGCACCGTGATGGCGAGGGATTTCTTGCCCTCTCCCAATGCGCCGCCGATAAATTCGTCAAAGACGCGCACGTCCTCGATCAAAGCCTTGTCGGACCCGGCAGCCGCATTGACCAGCGTCAGCGCCTCGACATCCGCGTCCACCACGAAGGCGAAGTCACGTTCGACAGCTTGCAGGTCGCGCAGGTGCAAGGCGGGGCGGGCAGCGGATTTGGCTTTCGGGAAAGGCACCTCGGCAGGCCAGAGGGTGAAGCCCATTGCGGGGCCCTTCACGTCCATGGCCTTGAGCACTTTGGGGTGAATTTCGCCAAACACGGCCAGCACTTTCTTGGGGCCAAGGCACATCATGCCGTGACGACCCGGATGCCACCAATCAGCGGCCCCGCGCATGATCTGCACCTTCGCAGGCGCGCCCATCGCGGCCAAGGCGGCCTCCGCATCCGCTTTCACGTCGTAGATATCCACCGCGCGCCGGGCGCCATGCACGTCTTTGGGGCCGGTATGGCCAACCAGCAAGCCGCTGGCCAAAAGATGCTGCTCGCCGGGCTCGCCGCCATGGAAAGCAGGGCCCACCTCGAACAGCGCCATATCGGCAAAGCCGCGCGCCTGATTGCGGGCGGCGGCTTGCAGCAGACCGGGCAGCAGAGCAGGGCGCATATGGCTCATCTCAGAGCTGATCGGGTTTTCCAGCTGTGTCGCGTCGCCCTCATTGCCAAACAGCGCCGCAGCGGCGGCGTCGATGAAGGAATAGGTCACGCATTCATTATACCCAAGCGCTGCAATCGTGCGCCGCAGGGTCTGCTCGCGCTGCTGCATCGGCGTCAGGATCGGCTTTGGCACGCCTGAATTGGTGCGGGTCAGCGGCTTGCCTTCGAGCTTGGTCAGCGACGCGATGCGGGCGACCTCTTCGACCAGATCGGCCTCCCCCTGCACGTCGGGACGCCAGGACGGCACCTGCGCCATGTCGCCTTTGAGCGTGAAGCCCAGCGCTTCCAACGTCGCGCGCTGGGTCTTTGCGGGAATTTCCATACCAACCAGCGATTGCACGCGGTCGGTGTCCAGCTTGTAGGCGCGGGAATGGTCGGGGATTTCGCCCGCCACAACCATTTCAGAGGCCTCGCCGCCCGCGTGGTCCATGATCATTCGCACGGCGTGATCCAAACCGATGGGCGAGAATTCCGGGTCCACGCCGCGTTCGAACCGGTAGCGTGCGTCGGAGTTGATCTTCAGCTTGCGGCCGGTATGCGCAATCTCGATCGGGTCCCAGAACGCGCTTTCCACGAAGACATTCACCGTATCCTCATTGCAGCCAGAGGCCGCGCCGCCCATGATACCAGCGATGCTTTCGGGGCCGGTATCGTCGCCGATCAACATCATGCCGGGCTGCAGGCCATATTCCTTGTCGTCCAAAGCGGTCAAACGCTCGTCGCCTTTGGCGCGGTAGACGCGCAGGTTGCCTTTGACCTTGTCGGCGTCAAAGACGTGCAGCGGGCGGTTGCGGTCATAGGTGAAGAAGTTGGTCACATCGACAAGGAAGTTGATCGGGCGCAAACCGATGGCTTTGAGGACGTCTTGAAGCCACGCAGGCGACGGGCCGTTTTTGACGCCTTTGACCAAACGGCCAAAGAAGACAGGGCATCCGTCTGTGGTGTCTTTGTCAATCGACACGCCAATCGGGCTTTTGAAATTGGCCTCAATCGGCGCCACGTCACGGGCCTTGAGCGTTCCCAAGCCACGGGCCGCCAAATCCCGCGCGATGCCGCGCACGCCCAAGGCGTCGGGGCGGTTCGGGGTGATCGCGATTTCAATCACCGTGTCGACCTTGGCGGGGTCATGCTCGGCCAGCCAGTCCACGAAGCGCTCGCCGACCTCGCCCGAGGGCAGCTCGATAATGCCATCATGCTCGTCCGACAACTCCATTTCACGCTCCGAGCACATCATGCCGTAGCTTTCCACACCGCGAATTTTTCCGACCCCAATGGTGGTGTCGATGCCGGGCACATAGACGCCGGGCTTGGCCACCACCACGTTGATGCCCTCACGCGCATTGGGCGCGCCGCAAATGATTTGCAGCGGGCCTTCATCGGTCTCCACCTGGCAGACGCGCAGCTTGTCGGCGTCTGGATGCTTCTCGGCAGAGGTCACATGGCCAATCGTAAAGCCCGCCAAACGCGCGCTGGGGTTCTCAATCCCTTCGACCTCAAGACCAAGGTCTGTAAGGGCGTAAGCGATCTCGTCTACGGAGGCGTCGGTCTCAAGATGATCCTTGAGCCAGGAAAGGGTGAACTTCATGGGGTTGCCTTAATTCACAGCGTGTCAGGTTCAGCCGGGTTGCTACCCCATTGCGGCAATAAACGAAAGGGGTTGAGGGCCTTAGCGGAAGGCCAGTTTGGTTACCATTCCTGTTACCACGTCATATTGTCGCCACATTTGGACATCAAATAAGACGGAAGTGGGGCGTGTGTGTGTGATTCTGTCTGTTTGAGGCCCGATAAATGACTTCTTTTCTGTTCGACCTTGTATCATCCGCTTTTCGCCCTGCCATCGCGGCATTGGCGATTGCGGGGGCGCTTGCCGTTGTGTCCGTTGATAATAACGCACTTACCGTAAGCAATAGCGTTGTGGACATCAGCGATTTTGGCTGCAGCGGCTTGCTGAAACCGATTTGCCAGCTGGATCTTTTCTAGATCACACTCCGCATCGCACCTGATCACCGTTCCTGCCTGACATGCGCAGCCGATGGCTGAGGGTGGTGAACTTTGTCTGCTGCATATCGGCAAGACGGGTGGAAGCTACCTGCGCTCCATATTACGGCACAATCGCAAACATTGGGGACGCCCGCTGCAACTGCTCAGGCATAGTGCAACCCTGACGAACACTTTGGACACCTTCGGTGTAGACAGGCAATTGGCCTTCACATTTCGCCATCCGACGGAGCGGTTCGTCTCGGCGTTTTACTCGCGCCAACGGCAGGGCCGCCCGACCTATCAATTCAACTGGAGCGCCGAAGAGGCCATCGCATTTCTGTGGTTTGACAGCGCAGAAAAGCTGGCTCTCGCCCTCGAAGCCGAGGAGGAAGCGCAGCGCTCCGCCGCGCATTTTGCGTTCAACGCGATTGACCACCTGCAATCCAATCTGGCCCACCATCTGACCAGCTCCAACGCCCTGCAGATGAGCAAAGACCAGATCGTCGCCTGCGCCGATCTGAATGATCTGGATGCGGTTCTACCTGACTTTCTGGCCCGACTGGGCCTGACGCGCTTTGACATGCCAAAGCACCCCAAACGCCACGCGGCCCCAGCCCCATTGCCTATGCTCAGCCCAAAGGCAGAGGCCGCATTGCGCCGCTATTGGGATTTGGAGTACCGAATTTATGACATGGTCCGCGAGATCGCGGAGGAGTTAGGCCTCAGTCGCCCGTTTAGCGGCTCAGACCAGAGGCAAGGTCAGGCTGGTCCAGCGCGCTGAAGCCGTAATTGCGAAGCCAGCGCAGGTCGCTGTCGAAGAAGGCCCGCAGGTCGGGAATGCCGTATTTCAGCATCGCGATCCGGTCGATCCCCATGCCAAAGGCAAAGCCCTGCCATTTTGCAGGATCAATGCCGCCCGCCTCAAGCACTTTGGGATGCACCATCCCGGAGCCCAAAATTTCCAGCCAATCGTCGCCCTCGCCGACTTTCAGCTGACCGTTATCCCATGAACAGCGGATGTCGACCTCAGCGGAGGGCTCGGTGAACGGGAAATGCGACGCGCGGAAGCGCAGCTCGACGCCGTCCACTTCGAAGAAGGCCTTCACGAACTCTTCCAACACCCATTTCAGGTTGGCCATGGAGATGTCTGTATCAATCGCCAGCCCCTCGACCTGATGAAACATCGGCGTATGCGTCTGGTCATAGTCCGCGCGGTAGACACGACCGGGGCAGATGATGCGCAGCGGCGCGCCTTTTTCCAGCATGGAGCGGATCTGAACCGGTGACGTATGCGTGCGCAGCACATGCGGCGGGCGGTTGTCGCCCTCGTCGCGGTGCATATAAAACGTGTCCATCTCGCCGCGCGCGGGGTGGTGGCTCGGAATGTTCAGCGCGTCGAAATTGTGCCAGTCATCCTCGATCTGCGGCCCTTCCGCGACAGAGAAACCAAGGTCGGCAAAGATGGCCGAGACCTCCTGTGTCACCTGGCTGATCGGATGTATCGTACCCGCCGCCCGACCACGGCCCGGCAGCGTGACGTCCAGCCATTCGGTCTTGAGCCGTTCGTTGAGGGCCGCATCTGCAAGCCCGGCCTTCTTTGCAATCAGCGCCGAGTTCACCTCATCCTTCAACGCATTTAACGCGGGGCCGGCCACCTGACGCTCCTCCGGGGTCATCTTGCCGAGCTCGCGCATCTGCAAGCTGATCTCGCCCTTTTTGCCGAGGGCCGCGATGCGGATATCTTCCAGCGCGGCCTCGTCGGAGGCGTCTGAGATTTGGGCAAGATATTTGGCTTTCAGATCGTCCATGACGCCTCTCCAGATCGGTTGGTTTCTGCTATCTTTGCGTGCGGGCGAATGCAAGCGCCGCCCTAAATGCCTGCAAAGACTCATGAATTTAGGGGAGTGAGTCTTTCGAATCACACTTGGAAAAAATCGCAATATATCCGCGTTTTACGGGCTGTTTCTACCACATAAAGGGCCTAGACATAACGGACCATCCTTGGTTCTTCAAAATGCTTTGAGACCTGCCAGCCCAGAGCATCATTCTGTTTGAACCCTGAGATCGACGTTTGTGCTGTTGCGGGAATTTGCGTGCGCGCCCTGCAACTTGGGGGTTACTATGAGTGAAGTCGCGGCGGGGGCTCGTCCGATCATGATTGCCAGACGCCGCGCCCGGTTCGCGGTTCTGCTCGGTGCCGTGTCCTTTCTGGCCGTTGGCGCAGTGGCGTGGCAGGCCCTTGAGGCAGTCAGCGATGCGCAGGCGCAAACCGCCGCTGAGATCGCGACCCAAGAGGCTTTGAAGCTTGCTGCCGCGCAGGTCCCACCCACCCCCAAAGAAATTGTCAAAGTCGTCTACGTGCCGCGCCCGACGCCCGCGCCGCGCGCTGTGCCTGAGCCCGTATTGGAAGACGCCCCAGAAGCGTCGGTCATCCCCGAAGCGCTCTCCACCATAGAGCCCGCCATCGAAGACCCGACACCAGAGGCCCCCGTTATTGAGGCCGCCACTGAACCCGCCAGCACCTGCGTCGACGACCTGCGGGATTTTGCGGCCAGCCGAACCATCTTGTTCAACATCGGCAGTGCCGAGGTGGATCCGGGCAAGCTGCCTCAATTGCGGTTGCTGGGCGAGAAGGCCGCCGCGTGTGACGATGCGGTTATCCGCGTAACCGGCCATTCCGACAGCAGCGGATCAGACCTGATCAATCTGGCGCTGAGCTGGGAACGTGCGGACAACACCATCGCGGCGCTCGAGTCTTTTGGGTTGCCCGCCCAATCGTTCGAGCCGCTTGGCTTCGGAGCCCGCAGCCCCGTGGCGCAAGGCGATGACGCTGACGATGAGCTGAACCGGCGCGTCGAATTCCAAGTCCTTCGTAAAAGTGAGCAAATTAACTGATGGCGACCTTCGTGCAATTCTTCATCCTGATCTGCGCCATGACCGCGGCTTGCGCCATCGGGTTTTGGGTGGCGCTTCAGCAGGTGGCCAGCCGTCAGGCACAGAAATCAAATAAGGTGGCACAGACCATCGAGCAGCTGCGTGACCACACGGCTGGGGCACAGGCCGATAAGAGCCTCTCCCTGATCGCGTCTGATCGTGACAGGGACCGCGTGGAGGCCTGGCGTGTTTCACGCCAAGCCCACCCGGCTTCCTGACCCGTCAGGCCGCGCAGGACCTAAGAAGGCCGCTCCTCTGGGGCGGCCTTTTTGTTTGCCCAGCTTGCCAGCCATAAAAAAAGCCCCGCTCAAGCAGGGCTTTTTCAAATCTCAGAGCGGGGACGCGGCTTAAGCCAGCGCAGCTTTCGCTTTCTCGACCACCGCGGCGAAGGCCGCAGGCTCGTTCACAGCCAGATCGGCCAGAACTTTGCGGTCCACTTCGATGCCTGCCAGTGTCAAACCGTTGATGAAACGCGAATAGGTCAGCGTTTCGTCCAACGAACGGCAGCCGGCATTGATGCGCTGGATCCACAGGGCGCGGAAGTTGCGCTTGCGGTTCTTGCGGTCGCGGGTTGCGTATTGGTTGGCCTTATCGACCGCTTGTGAGGCGACCTTGAAGGTGTTTTTGCGACGGCCATAATACCCTTTAGCGGCTTTGATGACCTTCTTGTGGCGCGCGTGTGTGGTGACGCCGGATGTAACTCTTGCCATTTCAAATTCTCCTTAGCGCGCGTAGGGCATGTATTTTTTCACGATGTTCTCATCTGCCTTGCAGAGGATCGTCGTGCCGCGCGCGGTGCGGATAAATTTGGTGGAGCGCTTGATCATGCCGTGGCGTTTGCCCGCTTGACCAGCTTTAACGCGGCCTGAGGCCGTCATCTTGAAGCGCTTCTTAGCGCCCGATTTTGTCTTCATCTTCGGCATTTCCATCTCCTTGGTGTTGGGTGGTGGACGTGGCGACTCGGCATGCCTATAGGCCGGTCCCACGGGGTCGAGCGCGCGTTCTACGAAGCTTTATCTGACTTGGCAAGAGTGAAGCGGAGACCCAGCCCCCCTTTAAAGGAAGCTCTTGACCACACGCGTGAAGATCTCCGGCAATTCGTTAACGGAAAAGCCGCCCGGCGTGTTGTAGACCGCGTAAACAATCATGCCGCCCGCCACCACAATCGCCAGCGCCGCGACTCTCGGCGGATTGCCGTCGATTGCAGCACGAAACATGCTCGGGACTGTCAAAATGCCGATGACAATCCCAAAAACCAGAATGAACTCGCTCGTCACAACAGTAGCCTCACTTCACATTGTCGTGATATTCTACTCAGGATCAGCTGCGAAAATCAATCTTTCTTCCACAGGGGCGACGCGCAGAATATTCGTGGTGCCGGGCTTATTAAATGGCACCCCGGCGGTGACCACGATCTGGTCGGCCTCGGTGGCGAACTCATATTCACGTACCGCGCGCGCCGCGCTGACCACCGCCATCTTGAAGCGCTCAACCTCGCCCGTCATCACACAATGCATGCCCCAGCTCAGACACAGGCGACGTGCCGTGCCCTGAAGCGGGGTCAGCGCGATGGTTGGAACGTGGGGCCGCTCACGTGCGACCAGCAGGGCCGTGGTGCCAGATTGCGAAAAGCAGCAGATCGCCTTGATGTCGGTGGTCTCCGCAATTTCGCGGGCCGCGACAACGATGCCGTCTGCAATCGTGTGCTTCTTGCCGCCACGCTGGGCCGCGATGATGTCGATGTAGTTGGGGTCGTTTTCCACCTCGATGGCCACGTTATTCATCGTGTTCACCGCCTCGATCGGGAAAGACCCTGCCGCACTTTCCGCCGACAACATGATGGCGTCCGTGCCCTCATAGATGGCGGTCGCCACGTCCGAGACCTCGGCGCGGGTTGGCATTGGGCTGTCGATCATGCTTTCGAGCATCTGCGTCGCCACGATCACCGGCTTGGCCACCGCGCGGCATTTGCGCACCAGACGTTTCTGGATCGGCGGGACGTTCTGCACAGGCAGCTCAACGCCCAGATCGCCGCGCGCGACCATGATCCCGTCCGAGACTGCCAAAATGTCGTCAAAGGATTTCACTGCCGCCGGTTTCTCGATCTTCGACAGCAGTGCCGCGCGGCCTTTGGCCAAGACACGGGCTTCCTCCACGTCGGCGGGGCGCTGCACGAAGGACAGCGCCAACCAGTCGACGCCCAGCTGGCAGACGAATTCCAAATCCTTGCGGTCCTTGTCCGACAAAGCGGCCAGCGGCAGCACCACGTCGGGCACGTTCACGCCCTTGCGGTCGGAGATCACGCCGCCCACGGTGACTTCGCAATTGGCAAAATCCGCGCCGCAATCTTTTACGACCAGACGGATCTTGCCGTCATTGACCAACAGCGATGCGCCAGGCTCGAGCGCGTCGAAAATCTCTTTATGGGGCAGTTGTACGCGGGTGGCGTCGCCCTTGGCGTCATCGAGGTCCAGCCGGAAGGCTTGGCCCACCTGCAAGTCCACGCCCTCGCTATCGGCAAATTGCCCGACGCGCAGCTTCGGCCCCTGAAGGTCGGCCAGAATGGCGATCGGACGCCCGGTGTCTTTCTCGATCTGGCGGATGATCTCGTGGCGCACCCGGATTTCAGCGTGGTCGCCGTGGCTCATATTGAGACGGAACACATCTGCGCCAGCTTCAAACAGCGCGCGGATCGTGTCGTAATCGTCGGAAGCGGGGCCCAGTGTGGCAACAATCTTGACCTTGCGGAGGCGTCTCATTCCTGCGTCATCCTTTTGTATATTCAAATTTTGTCTTTGGGCCGGGGCCACATATGACCCAATCGACGCCGCATCGCAACTGGCGCTTTCAGACTGTGCCACCTAAAAAGAAGGCAAATAGAGCAGGCAGATGTCGATGAGCTACAAACCCTACGCAATCGAAGGTGCGGGCCGCGCCAGCCGCTTTATGTGCCTATGCGACCACGCGACCAATACGGTGCCGGATTTCATCAATGACGGCGATCTTGGCCTGCCATCCGAGGACATGGCCCGCCACATCGCCTTTGACATCGGGGCCGCCGGGGTGACGCGAGCGTTGGCAGAGCGTTTGGACGGCCCCGCCGTGCTGTCCAACTTCTCGCGCCTCGTCATTGACCCCAATCGCGGAGAGGACGACCCGACGCTTATCATGCGCCTCTATGACGGGACGATCATCGACGCCAATTCGGGCCTCGGCGCGGACGCGCGGGAACACCGGCTCGACACCATGCACCGCCCCTATCACCGCGCCGTGGCCGAAATTGCGAGCGGGTTGTCCGACCCAGTTCTGGTCTCCATCCATTCCTTCACGCCGCAGCTGCGTGGCAGGCCGCAACGCCCTTGGCATATCGGCGTGCTCTATGCGCATGATCGGCGGTTGGCAGACCCGTTCATGGCGCGGCTGGCGCAGGAGCAAGAGCTTACGGTTGGAGACAACCAGCCCTATTCCGGCCACCTCACCGGCGACACGATGGACCGCCACGCGTTGCAGCATGGCCGTCCCCATGTCTTGATTGAAATCCGCAACGACCTCATATCAACTGATAAGGAACAACAGGCTTGGGCCGACCGGCTCGCGCCTGTGCTCACCGACAGCCTCGCCGCCTCCGGCCTATAAAGGACAGATCCATGGACGCCCAAACCCAGCTCGAACTTGAAGCCGCCGCCTTTCGCACCCTGCGCGATCACCTGCAAAAGCGCACCGATGTGCAGAACATCGACATGATGAATCTCGCCGGGTTCTGCCGAAATTGCCTCAGCCGCTGGTACCAAGAAGCCGCCGCCGAGCGCGGCATCGAGATCGGCAAAATGGAAGCCCGCGAGGCCTTTTACGGCATGCCTTTTGATCAGTGGAAAGCCCAGCACCAAACCGACGCCAGCGACGCCCAAAAAGCCGCGTTCGAGGTGTCGCATAAGGATGCGGGTTAGGTATTAGGCCTGCTCGATTGACGCACGGTGTGCACGTTCTGACGCCAATTTCTGAGGGCATCGCCAGACCACGGGATATCGTCGCTCCGCCCATTCGGCACCCCACGGTCTTGCACACGCCCGGCTTGAGAGGGCTGGTTTGCGGACTTAGCTGTCATTGACTTGGTGAACTTCAAAGTCCGCTTTGTCATGCGCGGTGCGCTAGCGAAGTGCTTCTTCAATCATATCCAGAGTAAGCTGGTTAGGTGCAATTTCGATCTCGCTTCCGCGACGCAATGAGAAATCAATCGCGCTATTCGAAACTTCAAAAACACTCGAACTGTAGAAGGGCAGCAACGATTGTTCGTCTGCCATTGTCACTACGAGGTAGCTAGCGCCAACAATGCACTCTTGGAACGGCCAATACTGAGAATGCTGGTTGTCAGAATAGGACCACAGATCTTCAAATTCCCCACTAAAAACCCTCCTGACCTGAAGCGTTGGTCCTGAACAATCTGAGACTTCACCAAGAAATACACCGTGTGCCAAGGATAGCCATTCTCCAGCTGAGAGACTTAAACCAGTGTCCAAATCAGGATTAGCGACCAATCTTCTAACGGCACCAAGCCAAAGATCATCTTCTGAGGAAACCTCTTCGTATGCACGCCAGTGCGGGGTGTCTAAGAAGAGAAGATATGTCCGATTATGTAAGAATGCTGGACGCATAGCGCAATCTGGCATGTTCCACTGGCGCGTTACTTGTTTTTCCCAAAATCCGAGCTGGCTATGGCCATCAAAGTCTTGCTCTGGAACAGGCTGCTCCGAAACATAGAACCCGTTCTCGATAGAAAAAAAGTCGGGAACGTTTCCCTTGAGTGTCTCGATTTTTTCAAATTGTGCTAATTGCGCCTGTCTTCCCCAAGCTTCTTGAAATTCACCTGACGGACCTGCGACACGAGCAAGCACAATCCTTGACGTGTCTCGCACCAATTCGGTGTGGTGCTTAGTGTATTCAGGCGGAGGCGCAAAACAAGCGTACGCATAATTGGCCCAAAAGAGACTGAATAGAACTAATGCCCAAGTCTTAACTCTTCCCATTGGTAGCTGCACCTTCTCGTTTCCCTGTCAGAACGTGTATGAGCCTACGGATGTGGATTCAACAATTTGGTTTTCGGTGCTTGCCGATCGAAATCTGAAAAGTTGAAAGCTGACCTTCGTGCACGTTGCAGCATGCGTTGATTTGGCCCCAAACCAGACGTCTGCAACATTCCCCCCCACCTCTTTTGCATTGTTACACGCCCTTACGGCGTCGTGACCAAAGGTGTTTCCACCTTCGTCGCAGGGCATGGTATGACAGGCTAACCCAATCAAAGGAGACACCCGATGCGCTTCTCTCACTTTCTCGCGGCCACTGGCATGGCCGTCAGCCTTGCAGCTCCGGTGGCTGCCGCCGATGACCTGACGCAATTGGAGACCTCGGTGTCCCGTGTCTTGCAGACCTATGGATATGGCGATGTTGACCCGAGGCAGCTGAACTCTGCGCAGCTGGCACAGATCAATCATCTGGCGGGCAGCAGCAAAGGGCATGCTGACATTCGCGGCTCGATTGGCGCGGTGATTGGAAACCGTATCGTCAAATTCTTCAAAAGCTAGAAAGGCTTGGGCATGTTGAAACCTCTCCTTACTGCCGCTGGGCTGTCGATTGCCGTTTTGGCCACCCCGGTTTTGGCGGCTCCAAACCAGCAATTGGTCAATTCGGTGCAGCACCGCCTGAACGTGATCGGCTTTTCCAAGGTTGACGCGGGCGAGCTGTCTACGTCCCAGATCGCCGCATTGCACACGCGGTTGCAGGGCAATTTTACATTCGGGCTGAATCGCATCCGCACCCAGCAGGCCGTCAAAGTCATCCTGAACTGGGATGGCAGCGAGAACAAAGGCTTCTGATTAAAATCTGGTTAACAGATTTTGGAAGTAGGTTTTAAAACAAGGCGGTACACAGAACCGACGCACGCGTCGGACTGCGTCTAAACCGCCTGTTTCATGCTCTCTTCAAGATAAATCTCTCTGAGCCGCAGCGTCACAGCGCCCGGCTTGCCGTCGCCCAAGGCCTCTCCATCCACCTCGACAACAGGCATCACAAAGGTTGAGGCCGAGGTGATAAACGCCTCATCCGCATCCCTTGCCTCCTCAACGGTGAATGCCCGCTCCTCCACCTCCATCTGCGCCGAAGCCGCGAATTTCAGAACCGCCGCCCGCGTGATCCCATGCAGGATCTCATTGCCCAGATGCCGCGTGATGATCTTGCCATCCTTCACGATGTAAGCGTTGTTCGAGGACCCTTCCGTGATCGCCCCGTCCTCAAACATCCAGGCGTCATCCACGCCCGCCGCCTTGGCCATCATCTTGGCCATGGACGGGAATAAAAGCTGCGTCGTTTTGATGTCGCGCCGCGCCCACCGCTGGTCCTCAACGGTGATGACCTTCATGCCGGTGTTGATCTTGGGATTGTTCAACAGGTTCGCCGTCTGCGTGAACAGCACGAGGGTCGGCTTGGTGTCCTCAGGCGGGTAAGCAAAGTCTCGGTCGCCCGGATTGCCGCGCGTCAGCTGAAGGTAGATCATCCCCTCCTCAAGGTCGTTGCGCGTCACCAGTTCGCGGTGGATCTCCAAAAGCTCGTCCGTGTCGACCTTGTAGGACATGCCAAGCTCATCCACGGAACGTTGCAACCGCACCGCATGGCCGTCAAAGGCGATCAGCTTGCCGCCCAGAACCGACGTGACCTCATAGACCGCATCAGCAAACAAGAACCCACGGTCAAAGACCGACACCTTGGCGTCAGCTTCCGGCAGGTACTCTCCGTTCAGGTACACGATGCGGCTCATAGTCTTATCCCCAAAGGTTTGCGTCAGGCGCATGCACGCCCTTGTCGTCAAAGGTCAGCGGTGTGTCACGGTCTTCGGCCAACAAGAGGGGGCCGTCAAGGTCGGTAAAAGCCGCGCCCTGGGCCAGCAGGGTCGCAGGCGCCATGGCAAGGGAGGAGCCGACCATGCAGCCGACCATCACCCCGTAGCCCTGCGCCAGACCTTCGCGCTTGAGCTCCAGCGCCTCGGTCAACCCGCCGGTCTTGTCCAGCTTGATGTTGATGACGTCATATTTACCCTTCAGCCCCGGCAGCGATGCGCGGTCATGGCAGGCCTCGTCGGCGCACACGGGCAGTGGGCGGTCGATCTCTGCCAGCATGTCGTCGGCACCTGCGGGCAAGGGCTGCTCCACCAGCTTCACGCCAAGGCGCACCAGATGCGGGGCAAGCTCGGAATAGACCTCGGCGCTCCAGCCTTCATTGGCGTCGATGATAACAGGCGTGTCCGGCGCGCCACGGCGCACCGCCTCAAGGCGCGGCATGTCGTCAGGAGTGCCCAGCTTGATCTTCAACAACGGCCGGAAGGCGTGCTTTCTGGCCGAGGCCTCCATCTTTTCGGGACTGTCCAGTGACAGCGTATAGGCGGTTACCTCAGGCTCAGGTTTGGGCAGGCCCAGAAGGTCCCAGACGCGCTTGCCCTGCCTCTTCGCCTCCAGATCCCAAAGCGCGCAATCAACGGCGTTTCGGGCAGCTCCGGCGGGCAGCACGGTTTGCAGCTCGGCCCGCGAGATATCGCCCGGCAGGCTCAGGATTTCCTCCGTCACACTGTCGAGGGTTTCATCGTAGCGCGCATAGGGCACACATTCACCCCACCCTGTCACACCGTCACGGGTCACCCGCACGGTCAGCACTTTGGCCTCCGTCCGCGACCCACGGGAGATCGTAAAGACCTCCGCCAGTTTGAATGTATCAGCGGTTACCGAGATCACAGCTTTTCCAACGCATCCACGAGCTTTTCCGCGCCAAAGCGGTAAGGGTCGGTGGTGGGCAGGCCCATCCGGTCCTCGACCTCGGCGATATAGGCCTTGGCCTCATCCTCACCCATATGCTGTGTGTTGATGGAGACCCCGATCACCTCGCATTTCGGATTCACCACGCGGGCCAGCGTCAGGGACATGTCGCGCAGGGCTTCAAGCGATGGCTGCTGGTAATCCGGCAGGCCGCGCATATGCGTGCGGGTCGGCTCATGGGCCAGAACCAGCGCGTCGGGTTGGCCGCCATGGACCAGTGCCATGGTCACGCCGGAATAGGAGGCGTGAAACAGCGAGCCCTGCCCCTCGATGTGATCCCAGTGATCCTCATCATTGTCAGGCGTCAGATATTCAACTGCACCGGCCATGAAATCGGCGATGACCGCGTCCAGCGGCACGCCGCCGCCGGTGATCAGGATGCCGGTCTGCCCCGTGGGGCGGAAGGTGGATTTCATGCCGCGCTTGCGCATCTCAGCATCCATGCACAGGCCGGTATACATCTTGCCCACAGAGCAATCGGTACCCACGGCCAGCACGCGTTTCCCTGTCCGCTTCACCCCGTTGGCAATCGGGTAGGCGACCGATGGGATACGCACGTCATGCAGCGTGCGGCCATGGACTTTGGCGGCACGTTGCAGCTCGTCCTCGTCGCGCAGCAGGTTGTGCAGGCCGGACGCAATGTCGTAGCCCATCTCCAGCGCCTCAACGAGAACCTTCTTCCACGCGTCCGAAATATAGCCGCCCCGATTGGCCACGCCGATCACCAGCGTCTTGGCCCCTGCATCAAGGCCTTCCTGCAACGTCATGTCCTGCAGCTTCATGTCGGCCTTGCAGCCTTCCATGCGGAACTGCCCGACAGAGTTCTCAGGACGCCAGTCCTTGATCCCTTGCGCCACTTTGGCGGCAAGTGCGTCCGGCGCGTCGCCGAGGAACAAGAGATATGGGGTCTGGATCATGGCAGGGGTCCTTTGGGTCAAGCGAATCTGAAACTGGATACAGATTAGCCTTTGGCCAAGGAGGATGCGCTCAAAAAACACCCCGTGTCAGCATGGTTTTATCGAAGGTTTTCGGAATTATTGGCGTATCCTTGAGAGATTCTTGACCGATCTACGAATTACCGCCGAGGTCCTGCCAAATCTCTTCAACCCAGCCCTTGATAATTTGCGCCTCTTCCCAACGGTTGGACATCTCTTTCCCGTCCGGCCCCGTCATCGCATATTCCGGCGGGCCAAGCTCGCAGACAAAGATGCAATCGCCTTCGGCGTTGCGATCGCGCCAAGAGGACATCCCCTCCCGCCACCAGCCCTTGAACAGCTCCACCCATTTTTGATTCTGCGGAAAATCCAGCTGAAGCTGAATTTGCTGGCGTGATGCGACCCGCCCCTGAAAGCTGTCGGAGCGCTCAAGGATGCGCGAGATCAGCCCAAGGTCGTGTTCAGAGAGAGGGAACCAGAATTCGCGATCTACCACGTAATGGCTGAGATCGGCGCAGATGCGTATGTCGGGAATACGCTCGATCAACTGCAAGGTGGTGTAGAGATCATTGGTGATGCAATTGCGATGCGTTTCAAATTGTATCGGCTGGCCGATGCGGTCCGACATCTCCATCCAGGTTTCGATCACGGGGACCATGTCATCCAGCGCAATGGGCATCACCTGCCCAATTACATCAACGAAGGGCGCCCCAAAATCTTTGGCCATCCTGAGTGTGTCTTCGAGGCTTTCAATGGTCTTGGGGAAGGCCACAATCAACGGCGTCAGGTTGTTGCGTTCCATATGCGGGCGCACCTGATGGGCGGTCGCTACGTCGGACGCGCCCAGATCAATTGCCATCCCGTCAAAACCGGCACCCGCCACCATCTCGCAGACCTGATCATAGGGCAGCTTCACCCCGGTCTGGTCATGCGGCTGCATGGCCCAAAGCGAGGTGTAGGTCTTGAGCTGCCTCACTCCGCCGGGATCCGGGCTGAGCGGCCGCCCGAGGTCGGCACGACCCAGACCTCATCCATCGGATATTGGCTTTCATCTTTAGCGCGCAGCTTGCTGATCACTTCGATCTGGAACTCGATCCAGCCCATCCGGTGCACCTCGCCCGCCTTGTCCTCAAGCTTGGTATTGAGCTCCTTGAGCTTCCAGAACGGCACCGCCGGGAAGGTGTGATGCGCGGTGTGATAGGGCATCTGCCAACACAGCCAGCGCCCCAGCGCGTTGATCCGCGTGGAGCGCGTGTTTTCAAGAATGTCGTTCTCGTGGCTCAGGCCAAGATGCTCGATCGTGTTTTGCAGCTGGTGGATGGGCTTGGTCATCACCATCGGGATGATCCAGAAGGTCAACGGGGCCCATGAGCCCAGAGCAACGGAGACCACCGCGATCAGCGCATAGAGCCCTAGATGTACGCGCGCCTCTTTGATGACCTTGGCTTCCTCCTCAGCCCGGATATAGGGCTCCAGAATAATGCCCCGCGCGCGGCGGATATTGCCGACGATCCGATTGCGCCAATAGCTGATCCCACTTAGCCACAGCAGATAGGTGGTGAGTGTATAGGGCTCGCGCACCAGCTCCCCGTCGCGCTCCCAGTCTTGGGTGTACTGGTGATGCGCGAAATGCATGATCTGGTCGAAGTCTCGCGGGAATATCTGGATGAACCCGATGATACGGCCAAAAACCTCGTTCAGCTTGCGGGTCTTGAACACGGTGGCATGGGACAGCTCATGCTGGCCGGCATAAAGAAAGTTCAGCAGCACACCCAAAGCCAACCCAGTCAACAGAACCCAACCGGTCCCCATCGCCTGCGCGTGCAGCACGGCCACGATCGCAATCGCGCCGAAATGGCTGCCTAGCTGCGCAAACCCCCAATGGTCGGAGCGTTCCGACAGAGCCCGCAATTCCTGCGGGGTCAAAATACTGCGGCGCGAAAAACTGGCTTCCATGGGGCGGCTCCTGACTGATCCAGAGCAAACTGCCACCGAAACGCCGCGCTGTCATATGGTTTTACGGATCGCTATTGCGAGGTCAGCAGGCCTTTCGGGCGATCTGGCTCGGCATAGAAATCCAGCGCGGGCCTGTCAGCGGCCATCGTGTTGCGTTTGAATTCGAACACCCGCTGCCCGGCCTCTTCCGTCGAGGTCACGATAAGCGCCTGATACAGGTGCCGACCGCCATCATAAATATCGACCAACCCGCGCATTTGCGGCGCGACATCGGCATCCACCGCGAACGTATTGGAGCCGAAATCGAGCAATGGGTAAATGTCCTCGCCCGTGTGGACCCGCAGTCGGGAGCCCTTCCGCAAAGACTGTTTCCGGGCCGCTTCGAGCCCTGCTTTTACTTCTGGTGACAAGAAAGTCGTCATACTGATTCCCCTGGTTACTGCGGGCAGCTTAGCAAGAATGCGCAGGATTTGATGGAAATTCGTTACGAGTTCATGACACAGACTGTTTTTCAGGAGTTCAGCTTTGGCCTCAAAACATGCGGAATTTCAGGATCATAAAGCGCAGAGTCCTTGAAATCCTTGATCCCACCCAGCGCAGGCCCCACCAAAATTAGTGCTGTGCGGGTGATTTTCTCGGCTCGAACCTTCTCGCGGATATCGCTCAAGGTGCCGCGCAGAAACACCTGATCGGGCCAGCTGGCCCGGTAGGCCACTACGACCGGGCAATCGGCGCCGTAATGCGGGATCAACTGGCGCTCGATCTCGCGCAGCGCCCGGATGCCAAGATGGATCGCAAGCGTCGCTCCGGTCCGGGCAAAGTTCTCAAGCGTTTCACCGGCAGGCATCGAGGTCGATTTCATCGACATGCGGGTCAGCACAATGGATTGCGCAATCTCGGGAACGGTCAATTCCTGACCCAAGGCCGCAGCGGCGGCGGCATAGGCGGGCACGCCGGGGATAATTTCGTAGTCAATCCCGTCGGCTTTGAGCCTGCGAATCTGCTCCGCGATTGCACCATAAAGCGACGGATCACCGGAATGCACGCGTGCTACGTCCTGTCCTCTTGTATGGGCCGCCACGATCTCGGCATGGGTGTCATCCAATGTCATCGAAGCGGTGTCGCGCACCCGCGCGCCCTTTGGCGCGCCGGCCACAACTTCGGCGGGGACCAGCGAGCCCGCGTAGAGGCATACCGGGCATGCCGCGATCAACCGTTGCGCTTTGAGGGTCAAAAGCTCGGGGTCGCCCGGTCCTGCGCCAATGAAATAGACGGTCATATCTTATCTCCGTTGCGGGATGGGGGGCGGGTCGATGCGTGCACACGCGAGCGGCGCACAGCCATCACGCCAGATCCCCATCAATCTTGCGGGCATAACCGCGCGGCGTGTACATGCGCGGCCCCTCGCCCAGCTGCGCCAGCCTGGAATGGCTCGAGCCGACCAAAACCACCGTCAGCATATCCACCTCGTCCACCTCAAGTGCGCTTAGCTCGCGGTAACGGATGTGCTCCTCAGGGCGGCCCAATGAACTGGCCAGCATCACAGGCGTATCGGCCGGGCGGTGCTCCAGTAAAATATCGCGCGCCTCTGCCAGCAAGGTGCGGCGGCGCTTTGACACCGGGTTGTAAAAGGCAATCACAAAGTCACCCTCTGCCGCCGCCCGCAGGCGCTTCACTATATCTTCGCGCGGGGTCAGCAGGTCACTCAGAGAGATGGCACAAAAATCATGCCCCAAAGGCGCCCCCGCCCGCGCCGCGGCCCCTTGCAGGGCCGATACTCCGGGCGTGGAGACAACTTCCACCCGGCGCGCCGCTTCGGTGACTCCATGCTCGGAGGCGTCCCGGTCCAAAAGCTCAAACACCAGCGCGCCCATCGCGTAAATGCCTGCGTCGCCTGAACAAATAAGCGCCACGTTGCGCCCTTCGCCTGCTTTCTCGAGCGCGTAGCGGCAACGATCTTCCTCGCCGCCAAGTGGAAAATCAGACCGCGTTTTGCCATAAGCCAGCGGCCCCAGAAGGTCGATATAGAGCCCGTAGCCCACCAGTTCCTCAGCCTCTTGCACCAGCTTCGAGGCCTCAGGCGTCCGCCAGGAATGCTGCCCGGGGCCGATGCCGATGATCGATAATTTGCCCCGTGCACGACCGCGCAGCTGGGTGATGGGTTCAGACGACATCGCCAAGGAAATCGTTGCGTTGCGCGTTTTGCGTTTTGGCACGATCAGAGTAGCGTCCGTTTCACCACCCGCCAACGCGGCGGCTTCGGCGACGCCGTGACAGCCCACCTCGGCGAAGACAACGTCAGATGGGTTGGCAAGCCGTGGGGTCAGCGCCTCCAATTCGCCTGCCTCAAACACGCGAACAGGCAGGCCGAGCCTAGCCGCCACTGCGTGCATCGCGGGCTCGTCGGCTTTCAAATCCAACGTGTAAATCGCCTTGATCGCCGCCGGGGACAGGTTGGCCTCTCTCAATGTGCTGTCGACCAAATCCAGCATCTCCGCCGGGTCGCAATTGCGCGCGCAGCCTAGGCCAAGTGTGACGCGTTGAGGCGTAAAGATCAGCGCTTTGTCCGAGGCCTGCGGAGCTGTCGAACAGATGATTTCGACGGCGTCACCTTTCGGCAACCCATTGAGCCATATTGCTTTTTCGTGATCTTCTCCGCTCAGGCTTGCACCTCCGCCCGATAACAATTGGGCCATAGCGTCCTTGGCGCGGTCAGGGTTCACGAGGACCCAACCGGCGGGCGGCTCGTCAAGGGCCACGCCCAACGCCACGTCGCCGGCCGTGGTGATCGCGGCCACGGAATTCAGGTCTTGAGCCAGCTGCGCGGCCAAGCGGTTCGCGCCACGATGTCCGCCCAAAAGCGGGACGACAACCGCGCCGTCATCCGAGACGGAGAGCACGGGCGGCTCGGTAGTTTTGTCGGCGAGCAAGGGCGCGACGGCCCGGATCAGAATGCCGGAGGCGCAGACGCCGATAATCGGGGTTCCCGCCGCAAACAAGGTGCGGGCGTGATCGAGGGCGTTGGCAAAGAGAATATCGGCCTCGTCCACGCGGTCGCGGCGACCGTGGACGGGGGCGTTCAGAAGCTTGGCGATGCGATGCGCGGTGGCCTCGCCTGCGCGGTTGAGGCAGAGGATTGCGGGAGTTACAGCCACGGATCGGCCCCTTTTGTCAGCAGGATCATGGAAAAATAAGGAGCCTTTTCAGGGGCTTGGGCAAGCGGCAGGATCACTTCTTGCGGCAATGTCGCGCGCTCCACATAGGTGGCCTGCGCCGTCAGGCCAAGGCTTTCGATCACTTGGCGGATCTTTTTGAGGTGTCGGCCTACCTTCATGATCACCACGCTTTCGGCCCCTTCGATGCGCAGGCGCAGCTCCTCTTCGGGCAAGGGGCCGGGCAGCACGGTCAGGCGTTCATTGCGGGCGGCCAGTGGCATGCCGGCGCGGGCGGCGCAGGCGGTGATGGAGGTCACGCCGGGGATCACCTCGACGTTGAAATCCCGTGACAGCCGGGCGTAGAGATACATGAAAGAGCCGTAGAAAAGCGGATCTCCCTCGCAGAGGCAGATGACATTCCTCCCTGTTTTCAAAGCTTTGGCGATCTCTTGCGCGCCCGCATCATAGGCGTCTTGGGCGGGCTGGCGGTCGGTCGTCATGGGAACATCCATGCGGATTTCTTCGGTGCCGGGTGTGATCAGATCAGCAGCGATGGCCCGCGCGAAACTGTCGCCGCCAGCCAAGGTGGGATAGGCGATGACGCTTGCCTCGCGGATCAGGCGGGCGGCTTTTAGGGTGATCAGCTCGGGGTCGCCGGGGCCCAGGCCTAGGCCGAACAGGGTGCCGCTCATCGCTTTACGAGGCTCCATTGGGTGACCGTCATGGAAGGGCGCCAGCCTGTCAGGCGGCCCACAGGTTCGGCCCGCTCGACCCCGATTTTGACGAGCTGGCCGCCGTGCTTTTTGTGCAGTGAGATGAGAAGACTTTCGCTTTCCAACGTCACCGCATTGGCGACCAGGCGGCCAAGAGGACGTAGGTTTTTCCAAGTGATATCAAACGTTTCCGCGCTGAGTCCTCCGCCAATGAAGATCGCGTCGGGGGCGTCGAGACCATGCAGCGCGGCGGGGACTTCGCCGTCGATGAGCTGCAATTTTGGAGCCCCCAACGCGAGGGCGTTTTCGGCGGCCATGGCGCGGCGGGCGGGGCGGGGTTCGATGCCAATGGCGCGGGCGTATCTGGCGGCGCGCATCCATTCGATGGCGACGGAGCCGGAGCCTGTGCCGATATCCCACAAAAGCGCTCCGCGCATGGGCATGAGTTTCGCCAGTGTTGCGGCCCTAACCTCTTGTTTTGTCATGGTCCCGTCGGATTGGAAGAGGTCATCTGCGAGGCCGGGAACGCGTGGCAGGAGGGCTGCGTCAGGCGCGGCTTTGCAATGGACAGCGAGGGTGTTGAAGGCGGGGACGTCGTGACTCCAACTGTCGGCAAGCCCTTCAAAACGTTGTTCTTTTTTCCCCCCCATGCTGGCGAGCACCGTCATTTCAGACTGCCCGAACCCGCGCTCTGTGAGGAATTTGGCGATCTGGGCGGGAGTTTCCGCGCCGGTTGTGAGGATGATAAGTTTTTGATCTGGTTGGATAAAAGCGACCATCTGGTGGGCAGGGCGGCCATGGACGGTGAGGGTTTCGACGTCGGCGAGGCTCCAGCCCATACGAGCGGCGGTGAGCTGAAAGGCGGAGAGTTGCGGGTGATAGACGATCTGTTTTGGGTCCATCGCGCGGCCAATCCGGGCCCCGACAGAGAACCAGAGCGGGTCGCCAGTGGCCAGCACCACCACACGTTTCCCTTTGAATTCATTGAGTTTTTCGATCAATGCGTCGAAGGGGGATGGCCAAGCGATGCGGTTGGCGGTGACGTTTGGCGCGAGCTGGTGATGGCGGTCGCCGCCGATGATAATCTCCGCCGCCTCGACCACGCTGCGGGTGGCGGGGGAGAGGCCGTCCATACCGTCTTCGCCGATGCCGATGATATGCAGCCATTTCGTGGAATTTGGGGCCTCAGACATGGTTTTGTCCCAAAATGTCCCAAAATGTTTTGGCCGATTCCCCAAAATGTCCCAAAATTTTCATGCCCTCACCTCCGGCAATCCAGCGGCCAGCGCATTGACCGCCGCCGAGGCGATGGCGGAGCCGCCCTTGCGCCCTTTGAGGGCCACGAAATCGCAGCCGCGCGGATTGGCAGACAGCTCGGCTTTGGACTCGGCGGCACCAACGAAGCCCACGGGGAAACCGAGAATGACCGCTGGTTTGGGGAAGCCTTGGTCGATCAGCTCGAGAAGATGAAACAGCGCGGTCGGCGCGTTCCCGATGGCGACAACTGCACCTTTGAGATGCGGTTCCCAAAGTTCCACCGCCGCGGCCGACCTGGTGTTACCGATTTTGGCGGCGCGGTCGGGGGTGGTGGGGTCGTTGAGGGTGACGATGACCTGATTGTCCGCAGGCAGGTAGCGGCGGATGATGCCCGCGCCGACCATTTCGCAATCGCACAGGATCGGCGCGCCCGATTTCAGGGCGTCGTGGCCTGCCTTGTAGGCGCCCCGGCTGAAGGCGATGCGATCCGCGATTTCAACCATCCCGCAGGCGTGAATGATCCGGGTCGCCAGCGCCGCCATGCCGCTGTCAAAACGGTCGAGATTTGCTTCAGCCTGCACGGTGGCGAAGCTGGCTTTGTAGATCTCGGCTGGGTTCTTCTCGTAGGGTCTCACGGGCGGTGCTTGCTGTTGGCGGAGGGAGCCTCCGGCGGGGATATTTTAGAACATGGAAAGATCAGGTTTTCGCTTTGCGGGCGCTTTCGGGGCCGTGGGGGTGTTTGGCATGTGGATAGGGGGCGTGGTGGTGATGATCGTGGCCGTGGTGATGATGGTGGTGATCTTGCATTTCGAGACGGCAGACGCCTGTGCAGAACGTGTCGCAGTGATTGCAATCGGCCACGTTTGAGCCGGGGGCGGAGGCGCCCTGGCCTTCGACGTGGTGGTGGTGGGATTCCTGAATTGCGCCGACTTCGGATTCGAAACCGAGAACTTGCGTGCGGTATTTGCACAGCACGCAGGTGGGGGGCGGGGTGTCGGCGAAGGCGGGGTGTTGGCGCTGTTCCGGGGTGATGTGGCGATGCTCCCCATTGTCAAAGGCCAGAACCTGTTCGCGGTAGGCGCAGATGCCGCAATTGGGGGGTGGGTTTGCGCCCATTTGTTCCGTCACGCGTTCGGCGAAGGTGGCGAGGACCTTTTCGTGGTCGTTGAGATAGCCCGCTTTGACGAATTCGATGTGCGGGTGCTCGGCCGCGACCTGATCGGTGAAGCCGTAGATGCGGTCGATCAGGATGCCAGTGAAGAGGAAATAGGGAAAGACGAGGATGCGTTTGTAGCCGAGCTTGGCGGCGTGTTGCAGGCAGGGCTCCACCAGCGGGAAGGTGACGCCGGAATAGCCCACTTCCACCCAGCCGAAGCCCATGCCTTCATGCAGCATGCGGGCGATTTTGGCGACGTTGCCGTTGGCGTCTGGGTCGGAGGCTCCGCGTCCAATGACCACGAGGCAGGTGTCCTCATTGGCGACATGTTTCTGCGCATTGGCCTGCTCGACCGCATCCTGGATACGAGCCCCGGCAGCGGCAACCATCTTGGGATCGACGCCAAGCTCGCGGCCATAGCTGATCTCGATCCCGTGTTTGGCGGCGTAGGTGTTGAGCACCGTGGGAATGTCATTCTTGGAGTGCATGGCCGCAAACAGCATGCCGGGGACGGCGAGGATCTTGTCGCAGCCCGCTTCGCGCAGTTTGTCGAGCCCGTCGCGAATGACAGGATTGGCAAACTCGAGATAGCCATATTCGACCAGCCAATCGTCAGGGAAATATCCGGGCAGCTTTTCAGCGAGGACGGAGAACTGATCGACGGCCGCTTGGGAGCGCGAGCCGTGACCGCAGATCATGACACCTGTTTTGCTCATGCTGTTTCTTTCTCTTCGTCGTCTTCGGGCTCTTCCTCGGAGGCCTCCTCAGTTGGTTTCTTGCCTTTGGCCAGCCCCCAGATGGAGACGCCAATCGCGACCCCGATGGCGATGCCCGCAATCCAGTGATCATGGCCTGCGGCCTCGCCCAGATGGCCGACATGGGCGGTGGCGGGGGTGGCCAGAAGGGCCGTGATAGCAAGCAGAAACCGGGTCATCGGCGCACCTTTCGTCATTGTCATATCGCGAGAGGTGCCGCGCGCGGCTTTGATGTGACGATGCAACCGGGGGACCCCCTATTTGGGTCGATCCGAAGGCCGCCAACCTCTCTGGGGACAAGCCCCTCGTCTTCGAGTCGTAGGTATATGGGCGCGCGGGGTCCGTCGCAATGGGGGAAGTGGCGGCGGGTGACCTGTTTGCGGCATGCGCAGTTTCTGTGCGGCGGCGTGGGAGTGACCAAAGCGGGGGTCGCGCGTTAGTGCATGACCCAACACGACAGGAGGAGACGGGAATGGGACAGCTTGTAGACGGCGTTTGGCATGATGACTGGTATGACACGACATCGACGGGCGGGGCGTTCAAACGCTCCACCGCCGGGTTTCGCAACTGGATCACGGCGGATGGCGCGGCAGGCCCTTCGGGTGAGGCGGGCTTCAAGGCGGATGCCGGGCGCTATCATCTTTACGTCTCCTATGCCTGCCCGTGGGCGCACCGGGCGCTGATCTTTCGCGCCTTGAAGGGGCTGGAGGATGTGATTGGCGTCTCTGCCGTGCATCCCGACATGATGAGCGACGGCTGGACTTTTGACACCGATTTTCCGGGGGCCACGGGGGATGACCTGTTCGGGCTGCCCTTTGCGCGCGACATTTATCTGAAGGCCGATCCGGGCGTGTCGGGGCGGGTGACGGTGCCTATTCTCTGGGACAAAGAGCGCGGCACGATTGTGAGCAATGAAAGCTCTGAGATCATCCGGATGTTGAACAGCGCCTTTGACGGGGTGACGGGGAACAGGCTGGATTTCTGGCCGGAAGGGCTGCGAGACGCGATTGCGCCGGTGAATGACCGGGTCTACGACAGGTTGAATAACGGGGTCTATAAGGCGGGGTTTGCGACGTCGCAAAAGGCCTATGACGCGGCCGTGGGGCCGTTGTTTGACACGCTGGACTGGCTGGAAGAGCGGCTGGGCGCGGGGCGCTACCTGATGGGTGACGTGCTGACGGAGGCCGATTGGCGGCTGTTCACCACGCTGGTGCGGTTCGATCTGGTGTATCATTTGCATTTCAAATGCAACCGCGCGCGGATCGTGGATTACCCGAACCTTTGGGGCTACACCCGCGAGCTGTACCAGATGCCGGGCGTGGCCGACACGGTGCGGTTTGACCATATCGTGCGGCATTACCATTACAGCCATGAGAGCATTAACCCGCACCGGATTATTCCGGTGAACCCGGTGATTGATTGGGAGGAGGCCCATGGGCGGGGGTGATGGTGGTTTTGCTGACTTTGCTGCCGTTAGCGGCTTGTTCCGAAGTGCCGCTCTAAGGAACTAGCAACCCGTCTTTCAACGCACTGAATCGCCCGGACTCAAGCCGCAGGCGCCGGGCGTGCGCAAGACCGTTCCGGCGGGCTGGCGCTTTGACATCTTTGCGCTTCGCATATTCGGAAGATGTGCTTGGCTGCCATAAAGTGCTGTCGAATGACCGCAGCAGCGCCACCCCACGGTCCTGCATACGCCCGGCTGAGGAGGGCTGGTTTGCAGACGGAGCCGCCGTTCGACCTTTGACTTGATATGTCTGCAGTCCTCTGAAACTCTCACTTTGTGAATTAGTCCGGTCCTGGAGGCGAATGATCTTATCATCGGAAGATAGAGACGCTCTGATGGCTTTGGAGGAAACACTTTGGCTGGCAGAAACACGCTTTGATCCGGACCTGATGGATCAAACATTCTCCCCAGACTTCGTGGAGTTTGGTAGATCAGGACAGAGATATGAAAGAGCGGAAATGCTCTTTGATCCCGATCCAGAGGCTGAAATCAACGCGTTGCTACCGCTGCCCAACTACTCAGTTGAGCTAGTCGCAGTTGACGTTGCACTCGCGACATACACGAGCGAGGTAAGATACGGAAATAAAATCGAAGTAGGTCGCCGTTCGTCGCTATGGGTCAAAGCCGTGGGGCGCTGGCAACTCCGCTTTCATCAAGGAACACCTTGCTGACAGCACACAGCAATTTTTTCAATCATGCAAGCGGTCGTTCGCACGCTGCGCAGCATCAAACACTTTGGGCTCGAAGCAGTCTTTAGACCCCGCGCATAGATGGAGGGCAGTGCCAGACCGCGGGATGGCGTCGCTCCGCTTTTTCGACAGTGCTTTATGGTAGCAAAGTCATCTTCCGAACATGTGACGCGCCAAATCCCACCAAATCGCCAGCCCTGACGGGCGGCCCCTCTCGGTGATTGCTATGCAATCACCTGCCGGTCAATGCAGGCAATGCCGTCATCCATTGATTTCGAACCAATGGCGCCCAATGGACGACCCTTCGGGCTGTTAACCGGGCTGGGTGCCTTGAATAAGAGCAGTTAGTATGAGCTCATCTCCCGCCCTTCCCCCGCCCCGCTTCCTACCGCCCGTGATGTTCGACCAGGGCGGCCATGTCTTCTGGGGGCATGGCGGCGGGGATGAGGGCGCAGGCGTTGGACATGTAGGAAAAGATGGACCCGTCCGAGAAAAAGCTTTTCGCGGTCACGAAAATCACTTTGCAATCCGGCCTGCGGTAGCTGGCGTAATCCGCCACTGCCATGGCGCTGCCTTTCCCCAAATCGAGATTGAGGATCACGATATCATAGCTGTCGTCGCTTAATGCGTCGACGGCCTCCGACTGACCCGCGACCACGGCGACCAGCGCACCCAGCCGAGCGATATGGCTGCGCCAGACCCGACCGCGGTTCGGATCATTCTCTACAATGAGCACTTTCATAGAACGTCCGACCTCCATTAACGGTTATGGCCGGTACACTCCCCCTACTGAACGGACCCAACTTGCGCGCATTGTCTTAACAAAGTGTGAATCGCTGCCTGTGTCCTGCGTCTTGCGTTGCGGGTGAGAATCCGTTTCATGGGTTTCTCGACGCCTGACAACACCCCCCTTCCGAGGACCGCCATGACAAGCATGATCACCATTTGCGACACCTGCAAACGCGACGACTGGGTTGAGGGGGGCAGCGGTGTGACCAGTGGCGAGGCCTTTGCGCAGATGGTTGAGGCGGCCGCATCAGGGCGCGGGGATGTCCGCACCCGGCGTCACTCCTGCCTGATGGGGTGCAACCGCAGTTGCAACGTGGCCATTCAGGCGGCGGGCAAGCTGAATTACACGCTGGGCGAATTTGAGCCCACGCCGGAGGCCGCGCAGGCCGTGGTGGAGTATGCCGCGCTGCATGCGCAAAGCGAGACGGGCCAAGTGCCTTACAAGACCTGGCCACAAGAGGTGAAGGGGCATTTTGTGACCCGGCACCCTCCGCTTCCTGCCGATGAGTGACGCCCGCGACCATGGCGGCGGGCTGGATGCGGCGGTGGCCGAGTTTGGCGGCGAACGTGGCGACTGGCTGGACCTGTCAACGGGGATCAACCCGGTGCCTTACCCGGTGGGCGATGTTGGTCTTGAGGCCTGGACCGCCCTGCCCGACCGTGCGGCGCAGAGCCGGTTGCTGGATGCGGCCCGCGCCTTTTGGTCCGTGCCTGAGGGGGTAGAGATCGTCGCGGCCCCGGGGGCGTCGGCCTTGATTGCGCAGATGCCTTTTGTGTTCGCGGGCACGCGAGTGGAGATCCCCGCGCCCACCTATAATGAGCACGCGGCGGCGTTTCGCGCCTGCGGTTGGGAGGTTGTGACTGGCGACGCGGATCTGCGTGTGGTGGTGCATCCCAACAACCCGGACGGCAGGCTTTGGGACGCGCCCGCTTTGCCTGCGGTGATTGATGAGAGCTTTTGCGACGTGACCCCTGCGGCCAGCCATGTAGGGTTGGCATCGGACGAGGTCGTGGTGTTGAAGAGCTTTGGCAAGTTCTGGGGGTTGGCCGGGATGCGGCTGGGCTTTGCAATATGCGCGCCTGACATGGCGGCCAAGCTGCGCGACGGGCTGGGGCCCTGGGCCGTGTCGGGGCCTGCATTGGAGATCGGCGCGCGGGCCTTGGAAGATATAAGCTGGGCGCGCAGCACGCGGGTCCGGCTGGCGGAGGATGCGGCGCGGTTGAATGCGCTGATGGCGGCCTCCAGGGCGGAGGTCGTGGGCGGCACGAATCTGTTCGGGCTTTACGACGTCGGCGACGCAGCGGCGTTTCAGGACCGTCTGGCGCGGGCGCATATCTGGACGCGCATCTTCCCTTATTCGGATCGCTGGGTTCGGCTGGGCCTGCCTACGCCGGAGATGTGGCCCCGGCTTGAGGCGGCTTTGGCGTGACGCTGGCGCTTGCGATGATCTTGGACGCGGTGTTTGGGGAGCCGAAATGGCTCTGGGACCGCGCGCCGCATCCGGCGGTTTTGATTGGCCGTTTGATCTCGTGGCTGGAGGCGTGGATGAACGCGGGCAACCGCCGCGCGAAGGGCGTCGTGATGGTGGCGTTTCTGGTGCTGGGCGCATGGGTTGTGGGGGGCGTGATTGCGGCGCTGCCTTTGGGCTGGCTGTGGCAGGTTTTGCTGGCCGCGATTTTATTGGCGCAGCGCAGCTTGGTGGACCATGTGCGCGACGTGGCAGACGCGTTGCGGGTGAGCCTTGGCGACGGACGCCGCGCTGTGGCGCGGATTGTGGGGCGGGATGTGTCTGCAATGGACAGCCCCGCCGTGGCGCGCTCGGCCATTGAAAGCGGGGCGGAGAATTTCAGCGACGGCGTCGTGGCGCCCGCTTTCTGGTTTGCGGTGGCGGGCCTGCCGGGGATGCTGGCCTATAAGGCTGTGAACACCGCCGACAGCATGGTGGGCTACCGCACGGAGCGTTACGCCGAATTTGGCTGGGCTGCGGCGCGGCTGGATGATCTGGTGAACTGGGTGCCTGCGCGGCTGAGCGCGGTGCTGATCTTGTTGAGCTACGGGCGGGCTGATCTTTGGGCGATGGTGCAGCGGGATGCGCAGCTGCACCGCTCCCCCAATGCCGGGTGGCCGGAGGCCGCGATGGCGGGCGTGCTGGGCGTCGCGCTGTCGGGGCCGCGCAGCTATGATGGCGAGATGCAGGCCTTTCCCTTTGTGAACCCTGAAGGCGCGCGCGCCATTGGCGCAGGTGAGATAGAGCAGGCCGCGGCCATGCTGTGGCGGGTATGGGCAATGGGGCTGGGGCTGGTCGTAATTTGCGCAATTCTGTTTTAAGATGCCGGTTTGCGATGAATTTATTTGCTTTTGACGATTATCTAGACCCGCGCTATTTGGCTGGCTTTATTCCCACTTGGTTTCTCTAATTCCCTTCTATAAAGGGGAGAGGCTTAATTTTAGTTGGGGAACTAAACACAATGGCCAAAATCGATATCAAGTCTCTTTCACTCAAAGAGCTTAAGGCACTACAGACACGCGTGGAAAAAGCAATTGCGAACCACGACAAAAAGCAGAAGGCGGAAGCGCTGGCTGCGATAAAAGCCAAGGCAAAACAGATGGGATATTCCTTGTCTGATTTGACCGGGCAAGCGGCCGGGAAAGCTGTCAAAAAGGCGCGCAAGACGGTGAAGAAGGCGAAGATCACGCATCGTGACCCTGAGAATGCCGCCAATACATGGGGTGGCCGTGGGCCGCGTCCGGCTTGGTTGAAAGACGCCATGGCGGCGGGCAAATCGCCGGATGATTTCAAGCTTTGAAATTGCCGTAGGGTTAATTGAATTAGAAAATGGCGGGCCAATTGGCGCGCCATTTTTTATTTTAGGCGACCATTTGCTCGGCTTTTTTCAGGTCAACCGAGACCAATTGCGACACGCCCAATTCGGCCATTGTCACGCCAAAGAGGCGGTCCATTCGGGACATGGTCACCGCGTGGTGGGTGATGATCAGGAAACGCGTATTTGTGCGGCGGGTCATCTCGTCCAGCAGGTCACAAAAGCGGGTGACGTTGGCATCGTCCAGCGGGGCGTCAACCTCGTCGAGCACACAAATCGGTGCCGGGTTGGCGAGGAATACGGCGAAGATCAGGGCGAGTGCGGTCAAGGTTTGCTCCCCGCCTGATAGCAAGCTCAGGGTGGAAAGCTTTTTGCCGGGGGGCTGGCACATGATCTCCAGACCGGCCTCCAGCGGGTCGTCGCTTTCGACCATGACCAGCTTGGCCTCGCCGCCGCCGAAAAGGTGTTTGAAGAGGGTGGCGAAGCTGGAATTGACCTCTTCGAACGCGGTCAACAGGCGTTCGCGGCCTTCCTTGTTGAGCGAGGCGATGCCGGTGCGCAGCTTGGCGATGGCGTCGTACAGATCGGTCTTTTCCTTGGCGAGGGCGTCATGCTCTTCCTGAACTTCGCGGGCGTCTTCTTCGGCACGCAGGTTGACCGCGCCCAGCGCGTCGCGCTGGCGTTTGAGGCGGTTCACGTCGTTCTCGATTGCCTCGGAGGCGGGCATTTTCTCGGGGTCGGCGTCGAGGCTTTCGAGCAGAGCGTCGGGGGTGGTTTCCATCTCCTCGCGGATGCGGTCAACGGCATAGGTGACGGTTTCGCGGGCGGCGTCGGCGCGGGCCTCTGAACGGGCGCGGGCCTCGCGGGCTTCCGAGGCGTTGCGCTCCGCGTCACGCTCGGTCTGGACCGCCTCGCGCAGGACGGTTTCGGCCTCGGCCAGCGCATCGGCGGCGGCGCGGCGGCGGGTCTCGGCCTCATCAATGGCGGTGGCCAGCTCGTCGCGTTTGGCGGCCAGTTCTTCGGGCGCGTTGGAGGCGGTTTTGAGTTCTTCCTCGGAGGTGGTCTTGCGCTCTTCCAGCTCCGCGATGCGCTTTTCGGCGGTGGCCAAACGGTGCTTCCAGCCACTGATTTCGGTGGTGATTTCCTGGCTGCGTTTCAGCCGGGCCTCGCCCTCGCGGCGCAGCTCGTCGTGGGCAGAGCGTTTGGCGAGCATCGTCATACGCGCGGCCTCGACGGTCATTTTGACGTCTTCAATCTCGGCGCGGGCGGCGTCGAGATCGCCCAGATCGGCCACCGCTTTCTCAGCCTCTTGCAGGCGTTTGCGGGCGGCGAGCGCCTCTTCCTCGTTGCGGGTCACGGCAAGGGCGAGGGTTTCCTGCTTGCCTTGCGCCATGCTCTGTTCACCTTCGGCACGGCTAAGAGCGCGGGCGGCGTCGGCCATTGATCTGTCCGCGTCGCGGCGAGCCTCACGCGCGGCGCGGTCTTTGGCGGTGAGCTCTTCCAGCTGCGCGGTCAGATGCTCATGGGCGGCGCGGGCGCCGTCGGCATTGGCGGAGGCGCGTTCGACGCCTTGTTTGAGCTCTTCGAGACGGTTGAGCTGTTGCAAGCGCAAGGCGGCAGAGGATGGCGCGTCTTCGGCATCGGTGCGGAAGCCGTCCCAGCGCCAGAGATCGCCCTCGACGGAGACAAGACGCTGACCGGGTTTCAGGTCGCTTTGCAGGCGTGGCCCGTCGGCGGCGTCGACCAAGCCCACCTGGCTCATGCGGCGGGCGAGCACCTCGGGGATGGTCACGTAAGAGGTCAGGGCCTGGACGCCTGCGGGCAGGTCTTGCGGCTTGGGGTAGCCGGGCAGAAGCGCCCAGCCGGTGGGCTCGCTTGGGTCGATCTGGGGCGCGCGCAGGTCGTCGGAGAGGGCGGCACCGAGGGCTTTCTCAAACCCGGATTTCACCTGCACCACGTCGAGCAATTGCTTGCCATCGGCGGTGTCGCGTTCGACAAGTTTGGCGAGTGCGGTGGCTTCGGCCCGCAGGGCATTGGCCTCGCCTTCGGCCTCGGAGCGTTGCGCGCGGGCGGCTTCCTCGCGGGTCTGCGCCTCGCCGCGTTCCGCGTCGATTTTGGCCAGTGTCGCGTCGGCCTCTTCGGCCAAAGCGGCGGCGGCGGCGGAGGCGGCTTGCGCGGCGCTCAGATCGGTTCCGGCTTTGGTGACGGCTTCTGCGGCCTCGGCCATTGCGGTGCGGGCCTTGGTGGCCTCGCCCTCGTAGCGGTCCAGCGTTTTGACGGCGTCTTCTTGCAAGCGGTGCGCGGATTGGTGGCGGGCCGACAAGCGGGCCACGTCTTCGGTTTGTTCCGACAGGGCGGTTTCGCGGTCGGAGAGGATGTTGGCGGCCTCGCGCGCGTCGGTGCCTGCCTTGTCGAGCGCGTCAGTGTGGCCGTCGGAGGCCTTGGCGAGTTCTTTTTCTTCCCATTCGAGCCGTTCGATGGTTTCGCCCGCGTCCTTGTTCAGGGAGGCCTCGCGTTCAATATCCTGGGCCAGCTGCGCGATGCGGCCGGTGAGGGTCTCGATGGTGCGCGTGGCCTGTGCCTCTTGGTCGCTGAGCGTGTCACGCTGGACGGCCAAGCGTTGCAGAATGGCGGCGGCGACGGCCTCTTCTTCGCGCAAAGGCGGCAGCGCGGCGTCCTGGGTTTCGCGCAGTTTGGCGGCCTCGCGGGCTTGGCGCTCGGATTGGGCGGCGACCTGCGTGCGTTCGGTCAGCTCGGCGGCGGCGGTGGCGCGAGTCTCGTCAGCCTCTTTCCAGCGGCGGTAGAGCAGCAAGCCTTCGGAGCGGCGCAGTTCATCACCAATTTCGCGGTAGCGCGCGGCCTGTTTGGCTTGGCGGGCGAGTTGGGCCAGCTGGGTGGCGAGCTGTTCCAGCACATCCTCGACGCGGGCGAGATTGGTTTCGGCGCCGTTCAGCTTCAGCTCGGCCTCGTGACGGCGTTGATACAGGCCGGAGATGCCTGCGGCTTCTTCGAGGATGCGGCGGCGGGCTTTGGGGCGGGCGTTGATCAGCTCCGCTATCTGGCCCTGACGGACCAGCGCAGGGGAATGCGCCCCGGTGGAGGCGTCGGCAAAGAGCATCTGCACATCGCGGGCGCGCACGTCTTTGCCGTTGGTCTTATAGGCAGAACCGGCGTCACGGGTGATGCGGCGGATGATCTCGAGATTGTCGAGGTCATTGAACCCCGCCGGGGCCAGCCGCTCGGAATTGTCGATCTGCAAGGAGACTTCGGCAAAGTTGCGCGCGGGGCGGGACATGGCACCTGCGAAGATCACGTCTTCCATGCCGGACCCGCGCATGGATTTGGCGCGGTTCTCGCCCATGACCCAGCGCAGGGCCTCCAACAGGTTGGACTTGCCGCAGCCATTTGGGCCGACCACGCCGGTCAACCCGTCGGCAATGATCAGCTCCGTGGGGTCCACGAAACTTTTGAAGCCGTTCAATCTGAGTTTCGAAAAGCGCACGGGCGATGGGTCCACGGAATCGGGGGCTGCGAAGCGCTGATTGTTTGGACCGCACCCCATTGAGTCAAGAGCGGCCCACCAGATGCGGATGAAATGGGCGGATTATCCACAGGATGTTGCGGACAGTTGCGGGTTTCGGCGCGATGCAGCGGTGACGTTTCCCAGCGTCTGCTGGTCGGAATCGACCTTGACCGACAGGGGCATTCGCGCGCATGGTCATTAAGCATGGTTCCCCGTGAGCGCAAAGCGTAGCGGGGAAAAATGGGAATACGGTGCGCGTGACCCAATCAGGGACGCAATGCCGGAGCCGCCCCCGCGACTGTAAGCGGTGAGTGCCTGTCGAACGATGCCACTGGGAAACCGGGAAGGCCGACACAGCACATCGACCCGCGAGCCAGGAGACCAGCCTTGCGCTTTGAAACCCACGCGCCGTCGGGGTGACGGTGATAGGAGAATGACGATGACCAAGAACGCACAAGCGATTGCACAGACTCAATCCAAAACCCGCATCGACGCGGATATGATGGGCATTGCCGGCGCGGTCCTTTTGGGCCTGACGCTGCTGTTTGCCGCAGGTTTTGCGCAGGCCTCCGTCCTGCATGACACCGCCCACGACATGCGCCACGCCATGTCCTTCCCCTGCCACTAAGCAGATGTTAAAACAAATTCTGACCTCAGCGGTTTTCGCTGGGGTGTCCGCAGGCGTGCTTGCGGCCTTTTTGCAGCTATGGCTGGTGGTCCCTTTGATCATGGAGGCCGAGCTGTACGAATCCGGCGCGCGGGTGCATTTCGCAATCGACGGCTCCACGCAATCTGACCGCGGCGCGCCGTCGGTCTGGGAAGAGCCACTGCGCCACATCTACACCATCGGCTTTAGCGCCGTGACCTTTACCGCTTACGCCTTCTTCATGGTCGCAGGCTTCGCGCTGGCCGCCCGCGCAGGGTATGAGATCACGCCGCGGCGCGGGATCGTCTGGGGGCTGTGCGGTGCCATCGCCGTGGTCATCGCGCCTGCCATTGGCATGCCTCCCGAACTGCCCGGCGCCATCGGGGCCGAGGTCGGGCCGCGACAGGTTTGGTATCTTGCCACCGTTGCCTGCACCCTGATCGGGATCGCTGCCATTGCGTTTGGACCGACAGGTTTTGTGGCTTTGGCTGGCGTTGTCCTGATGGCGGTGCCGCATCTGATCGGCGCGCCGCATCTTGATGCCTATTTCGGGGTGGCTCCGTCCGAACTGGCCTCCGAATTTGTCGCCCGCGTGATAGGCGTCGCCCTAGTTTCATGGGTCCTGTTGGGGCTGTTTGCCGCAATGGTCTGGACCCGCTCAGAGGAGGCTTAAATGCCCGCAAAGATCCCCGCCACCGTCGTCACCGGCTTTCTTGGGGCCGGCAAAACCACCCTGATCCGCCACATGCTGCAAAACGCGAATGGCAAGCGCATCGCGCTTATTATCAACGAGTTTGGCGATTTGGGCGTCGACGGCGACATCCTGAAAGGCTGCGGCGACGAGACCTGCACCGAGGATGATATCATGGAGCTGTCCAACGGCTGCATCTGCTGCACCGTGGCGGATGATTTCGTGCCGACAATGGAAAAGCTGTTGGCCCGAGAGCACAAGCCGGATCACATCGTGATCGAGACCTCCGGTCTGGCCCTGCCGCAACCCTTGGTGCGCGCCTTCAACTGGCCGGAGATTTCGACACAAGTCACGGTGGACGGCGTGGTCACCGTGGTGGACGGCAAGGCGGTTTCCGAGGGGCGGTTCGCCCATAACGTCGCCGCCGTGGACGCGCAGCGCAAGCTGGATGAAAACCTCGATCACGAGACGCCGCTGTCGGAGCTGTTTGAAGACCAGGTGGCCTGCGCCGACATGATCGTGGTCAACAAATCCGACCTGCTGAGCGAGGATGAAAGCGCGGCTTTGGTCCGCTCTTTGAAATCGGAAAGCCGCGACAGCGTGCAGGTTGTGAAGACCTCCATGGGCAAGCTGCCGGTGGACGTGCTGCTGGGGCAAGGCATCGGCGCGGAGGGGGATCTCGATGCCCGCCACGAGCTGCATCACCACCACCATGATGATGACGACCATCGCCACGACGATCATCACGACGACCACCATCATGACCACGACCATGACGCGTTTGAAAGCTTCGTCGTCACCCGGCCGGAGATCGCTGACCCAAAGGCCTTTGCAGAACAGGTGGCGGAGGTGATCCGCGCCCATGACATCCTGCGCCTCAAAGGGTTCGCGGCCGTGACGGGTAAGCCGATGCGCCTGACCCTGCAAGCGGTTGGCCCGCGCATCGACACCTATTTCGACCGCCCCTTTGGCGCGGAGGAGCCCCGCCATACAAGGCTGGTGGTGATCGGCCAAGCGGGTCTCGACCATGCGGCGATTGAGGCCGCGCTGAGCGCATGATCATTGAACGCGGCGACCCGAAAGACCCGCAATCTGTGGCCTTGCTACAGGCCAGCCACGCGTTGATGGAAAGCCTGTTCCCGCCGGAGGACAACCACTACCTGTCCATCGACGCGCTGTGCGTGCCGGAGGTGCATTTCTTTGTGGCCCGCGACGGCGACACCACGCTGGGCTGCGGCGCGTTCAAGGTTATGGGGGACTACGCCGAAGTAAAATCCATGTTCACCGCCGAGGCCGGGCGCGGCCAAGGCGTGGCCACGGGTATTCTCAACAGGATCGAACAGGACGCGCGTGGCCTGGGCCTTTCAGGTTTGAAGCTGGAAACCGGCAACACGCTGCATGCCGCGCACCGGCTTTATGAACGGCACGGCTTCACCTATTGCGGCCCGTTTGGCGACTACCCTGAAAGCCCCTCCAGCCTGTTCATGGAAAAGCCGCTCTAGCTTCGTTCTGGCAAACTTACTCATCCCCTGAGGCCTCCTTAAATGCACATTCTCGCCGCAACCCCTGGAAGCATCGACGACGGCACCGAGCCCGTTGATCTGGGTCAGACGCCTGCCGATGTGGTGTTTATCTCCGCCGCTGATACGGAGCTTGCCGCCCTGTCGCAGGCCCGCGCGGAGATGGAAAACGCCCCCGCCCTGCGGCTTGCCAACCTCACCCATTTGCAGCACCCGATGTCGGTCGATCTGCATATCGAGGCCTGCGCCACCAAGTCCAAACTGGTCATCGCGCGTTGCCTTGGCGGGTCGGGCTACTGGAAATACGGGCTGGAGCAATATGCCGCCCATCTGCATGACGCGGGCGTGCCCTTCGCGGCGCTGCCCGGCGACGACAAACCCGACGCGGAGCTGCGCGGGTTGAGCACGGTGAGCTCCGAAGACTATGACGCGCTCTGGGCCTATATGGTCGAAGGCGGGCCCGCGAATGCGGCGAATTTTCTGAGCTACGCGCGGGCCATGCTGGATGGCGGAGAGAAGCCGCAAGCCGCCACGCCATTGCTGCGCGCGGGTGTGTATTGGCCCGGTGCGGGCGTCAGCGATCTGGCCACCGCGCAGGCCGCATGGACCGAAGGCGCGCCGATCGTGCCGCTGATCTTCTACCGCGCGCTGGTGCAGGGTGCGGGGCTTGCGCCGATCAACCGGATGGTCAAATCCCTGCTGCGCGAGGGGCTGAACCCGCTGCCGATCTTCGTGGCTTCCCTCAAAGACCCGGTCAGCCAGGCCACGTTGCAAACCCTGTTCGAACAGGCCCCGCCGGAGGTGATCCTGAACGCCACCTCCTTCGCCGTCGGCTCTCCGCATGATGGGGACCCGGCCACGATGAACCCGCTGGTCCACGCCTCGGCCAACCACTCGCCCGTGTTTCAGGTGGTATTTGCCGCCAGTTCTGAGGCCGCATGGGAGGAAGGCCAATCCGGCCTCAGCGCGCGTGACATTGCGATGAACGTGGCCCTGCCGGAAGTGGACGGCCGCATCCTGACGCGTGCGATTAGCTTCAAAGGCGAGGCGTTTTTCGACGAGGCCACGGAATGCCCCATCGCCACCTACCGCGCGCGGGGCGACCGGATCAGCTTCGTGGCCCGGCTGGTGGCAAACTGGGCCAAGCTGCGCCGGACCAAACCTGAAAAGCGCAAGGTTGCCCTGATCCTCGCCAACTACCCTAACAAGGACGGACGGCTGGCCAATGGCGTTGGGCTGGACACACCCGCCTCGACGGTGCAGGCGCTGCGCCTGATGCAAGAGGCAGGCTACGACACCGCGCCGCCCGAAACCTCCAAAGCCCTGATGGACCAGATCATGGCGGGTCCCACCAACTGGCTGACCGACCGCGCCGAGACGGCGGGCGGAGAGGTCCTGCCATTGGACGCCTACATTGCCGAATACGCCAAGCTGCCCTACGCCCTTCGCCAACGCATCGAAGACCGCTGGGGGCAACCGGAAGACGATCCATTTTTTCTGCGTTCAGAAATATCCCCCCCGGAGGGTGTCGCAACGGGATTCAAACTGTCGATCCACCGGTTTGGCAACGCCGTCATTGGCCTGCAACCTGCCCGCGGCTACAATATTGACCCGACGGAGACCTATCATTCCCCCGACCTCGTCCCGCCGCATAATTACCTGGCCTTCTATTTCTGGCTCCGTGCCGAATGGGGCGCGCATGCCATTGTGCATATGGGCAAACACGGCAACCTCGAATGGCTGCCCGGCAAGGCCACCGCGCTGTCGGAGGAGTGCCTACCCGAAGCGGTGCTCGGACCGATGCCGCATGTCTATCCGTTCATCGTCAACGACCCCGGCGAGGGCACGCAGGCCAAACGCCGCGCGCAGGCGGTGATCATCGACCATTTGACCCCGCCCCTGACGCGGGCCGAAACCTACGGGCCTTTGCGCGATCTGGAGGGTTTGGTCGATGAATATTACGAGGCCGCAGGCATTGACCCGCGCCGCATCACCCATCTGCGCAAGGAGATTTTGAGCCTCACCCAAGCTACCGGCCTCGATGCGGATGTGGGCATGAAGGGGGATGATGAGGATGGCGATCTGGCCAAGCTTGACGCCTATCTGTGTGAGTTGAAAGAGGCGCAAATCCGCGATGGGCTGCATGTCTTTGGCAGCTCCCCCGAGGGGAGTTTGGCCCGCGATCTGGTCATCGCCTTGACGCGGGTGCCGCGTGGCGATGGCAAAGGGGTGAACGCCTCGCTCATTCGCGCGATCTCCGACGATCTTGAGCTGGGGTTCGACCCGCTCGATTGCGACATAGCCGCGCCCTGGACGGACCCGCGCCCCGAGGTGCTTGCGCAGGTCAGTGAAGACGCGTGGCGCAGCCATGGCGATACGCTTGAACGTATCGAATTGCTTGCCATCAGGCTCGTGCGGGATGGCGGGTGGGGCGATGGCCTAGGCCGAGCGTCAACCGATATCCTGTCTGAGATCGCATCACATATCCGCCCGACAGTGGATGCCTGTGGCCCTGCAGAAGGGGCGGGGCTCCTCACCGCCCTCAGGGGGCATTTCGTCGCCCCGGCACCGTCCGGCGCGCCCACGCGGGGGCGCTTGGATGTGCTTCCCACAGGGCGCAACTTCTTCTCCGTGGACAGCCGGGCGGTGCCCACGCCCACAGCCTGGGCCTTGGGCTGGAAGTCCGCGAACCTGCTCATTGAGAAGCACCTGCAAGATCACGGCGACTGGCCTCGCGCGCTGCTCCTGACCGCTTGGGGCACCGCCAATATGCGCACCGGAGGCGATGACATCGCACAATGTCTAGCGCTGATGGGCTGCAAGCCCAAATGGGACAGCGCCAATCGCCGCGTCACCGGGTTTGAAATTCTGCCCCAAAGCGTTCTTGGCCGCCCGCGGGTGGACGTCACCCTGCGGGTCTCGGGTTTTTTCCGCGACGCCTTCCCACAGCAAATCGCGTTAGTGGATTCTGCCGCGCGGGCCATTCAGGCGCTGGATGAACCCGCTGACCTGAACCCGGCGGCAGAGCGTCGCAAAGCAGGCGAAAACCCCTCGCGCGTCTTCGGGTCCAAACCCGGTGCCTATGGCGCGGGTCTGCAAGCGATGATCGACGAGCGGCTCTGGGCCGACAAGGCCGACCTCGCGCAGGCCTATATAGAATGGGGCAGCTACGCCTACGGCAAAGACGGCGAGGGGCTGCAGGACAAGCCCGCGCTGACCGCCCGCCTCAGCGAGGTCGAGGCCGTGGTCCAGAACCAGGATAACCGCGAGCATGACCTGCTCGATTCGGATGACTACTACCAGTTCGAGGGCGGCGCGGCGGCAGCGGTCTCAACTTTGCAGGGCCGCGAGCGGCCCATCTATCACAACGACCATTCCCGCCCGGAGCGCCCCGTTATTCGCAGTTTGGAAGACGAGATCGGGCGGGTTGTGCGCTCCCGCGTGGTCAATCCAAAATGGATCGAAGGGGTCAAGCGTCATGGCTACAAAGGCGCGTTCGAGATGGCCGCCACGCTCGATTACCTCTTCGCCTTTGCCGCCACGACGGGCGCGGTGCGGGGCCATCACTTCGATCTGGTCCATCAGGCGTTTCTTGAGGATGACGACACCCGCGACTTCATCGCTGAACACAATGCGCCCGCGTTGCGCGAAATGGCGCAGCGGCTGAACGAGGCGATTGAGCGTGGGTTGTGGGTGCCCAAATCGAACTCCGCACGGGCGCTGCTGGACCGGCTATGCGGCTAGCAGATCAACTCCGCCTCGATGCGGGCCACATCGCCGATCAATGTGTCGCGCGGCACGGTGCAGCCGCTGGCCTGCTCCATCGCGCGCGCTGCGCTTTCAAACACCTGCGCGCGCGACAAGCGGCGGGCGGGGCTGGTGCGGTAGGCCTCGGCCCGGTCGGCGACAAAGGTAACCGAGAAACTGTGACCGCCTGCTGCCTGCCTGGATGTCGTGCCGCCCCAAAAATCGACCCCCGGCGCATTACAACCTGCCAGAGTGAGTGCCGTTAGAATTGGGAGTGGTTTCATAAGAGCCTGTCTTCGGGGCGACAGTTAAGTGCTAGGTCACAATCTTTAACAAAGTGTTACCGCTTGCATGTTTTGCGCCCCTCCCCCACGATTTGTCCAAGCAAGGAGACCGCCCATGTCCGACACCCCAGAAGATCTCGACCGCCACGCCATGAAGATGGCCAAAAAGAAAGCGGCCCGCGACAAGATCATGGCGACCAAGACCGACAAAAAAGGCTTGGTGATCGTGCATACCGGCAAGGGCAAAGGCAAAAGCTCTGCCGCCTTCGGGATGATCTTCCGCTGCATCGCGCATGACATGCAATGCGCCGTGGTGCAGTTCATCAAAGGCGGCATGTCGACAGGGGAACGGGACCTGATCTTGGGCAAGTTCACCGACATCTGCGCGTTCCACACGATGGGCGAAGGCTTCACTTGGGAAACGCAGGACAAGTCGCGCGACATGGAAATGGCCGCCGCGGCATGGGAGAAAGCCAAAGAGCTGATCCGCGACCCGGCCAACACGATGGTGCTGCTGGACGAGATCAATATCGCGCTGCGTTACGACTATATTGACGTGAACGAGGTCGTCGCCTTCCTGCGCGATGAAAAGCCCGAGATGACCCATGTGGTGATGACCGGGCGCAATGCGAAAGACGAGTTGATCGAATTGGCCGATCTGGTCACGGAAATGGAGCTGGTCAAACACCCGTTCCGCTCGGGGATCAAGGCGCAGATTGGCGTGGAATTCTAGCCTCCGCAGTCCCTAAGCCGGCGTTTCCTTAAACTGGCATTAAGGTTAACGCGCCCCCCTGTTGGTTTCATCTTGGCATAAATATGCATGCGACGGTTGTTGCAGGTGCGGCGGTGCACTGTCTGGTTCCGCGTCGAAGCCAAGGTAGCTCAACTTGTCGGCGTTGAGGTCGCCTCCGGCGGGCATATTTTTACCAAGATGAAACCAGAATCGCTGTTGAGTGACAGCGCGGTACAGGGTGGCAACCCGATGGCCGTCCAAGGTGAAGCCTCAACCCTCGGGTTGGCTTCTTTTGCTTGGGGAGCGGCGCTGTCTGCTCCCCAAGGACCTTAGCTTGACGCCTCGCCCTGTGCGCGGGTTTGTGACAGGGTCAGACCTGTGGACAGCACCTCGTCGTCTAGCTGCAGCTCGACCACCGCCAGAGTGTTTGCGGCTTTGGCTTGAGCAAAGGCCTCTGCGAAATCTTCGGTTTTCGTGACCGTGATGCCGAAGCCGCCATAGCTGCGTGCCAAGGCGGCGAAGTCGGGGTTGGTGAGCGCTGTGCCGGAGACGCGGCCGGGGTAGGTTTTCTCCTGATGCATGCGGATCGTGCCGTATTTGCCATTGTTGAACACCAGCACGATCACATGCGCGCCGTGCTGGATGGCCGTGGACATCTCGTTGCAGGTCATCTGAAAGCAGCCATCGCCCGCCAGACAGATCACGTCGCGGTCCGGGTGGTGCAGCTTGGCCGAGATCGCCGCCGGGAAGCCGTAGCCCATGGAGCCTGAGGTGGGCGCCAATTGGGTGTGGCAGGTCTTGTACTGGAAATAGCGGTGCAGGAAGGCCGCGTAGTTTCCGGCCCCGTTTGTCAGGATGGCGTCCTGCGGCAGATGGTCGGAGAGCCAGGGGATGATCTGCTCCATCTTCACCGGGCCGGGGGTTTCTTTTGGGGTTAGCCAGCCCTCGAAATCTTCTCGTGCCGCGCGCCGCCAATCCGCCCAAGCAGGTTTGGGCGGCGGCGTCAGGGAGGCCAGTTGGGCCAACATGCTTGCGCTGTCGGCGGCAATCGCGATGTCGGGGGCAAATATGTGACCGGGCTCGTCCGGGTTGGGATGGACATGCAAAAGCTGGGGCCCGAGTTGTGCGGGGTCGAGCAGCGTGTAGCCTGCGGTTGCGATGTCGCCCAGACGCGAGCCAAGCACCAGCAGGCAATCGGCCTGCTGCATCCGCTGCGCCAGCGCGGGGTTGATGCCGACATTCAGGTCGCCCGCATAACAGTCGTGCCGGTTGTCGATGTAATCCTGCCGCCGAAACGCCGCCGCGACGGGCAGGTCCCAACCCGCCGCAAAACGTTCCAGATCATTGCGAGCGGTCTGGCTCCAGCCAGGGCCGCCGATGATCATCAAGGGGGATTTTGCGCCGCTGAGCGCCTTGGCGATCCGATGGGCATCGCGGTTGGTTGCGGTTTGGCTGGCAGGCCGTGCGCGGGGGCGGCTGGGCACGGTCGCCTGCGCCGAAAGCATGTTTTCGGGCAAGGCCAAGACCACCGGGCCGGGGCGGCCGGATTGCGCGATCTGAAAGGCACGGGCGATATATTCGGGCAGGCGCGCGGTGTGGTCGACCTCTGCCACCCATTTGGCAAGAGGGCTGAAGAAGCGCTTGTAGTCCACCTCTTGGAAGGCCTCGCGGTCGCGGTGGCTTGTGTCGATCTGGCCGACAAACACCACCATAGGCGTGCTGTCCTGCATGGCCACATGGATGCCCGCGGAGGCGTTGGTGGCCCCCGGACCTCGCGTGACGAAGAGCACGCCGGGGCGGTTTGTCAGCTTGCCATGGGCCTCGGCCATCATCGCGGCGCCGCCTTCCTGGCGGCAGACGATGTTCTGGATGCCGCTTTCGTAAAGCCCGTCTAATGCGGCCAGAAAGCTTTCGCCCGGCACGGAAAACACCCGCTCCACGCCCTCAATCGCCAGTTGATCGGCCAGTATCTTGCCGCCATGTCTCGCCTGCGTCATATCAAATCCTCAGTCTGCGCGCATATTGTGTTGCGTGACGCGCAGGCTTTGCAATGGCAAACGGTGGGCGACGCGCTACTTGTCCTAGAAACCGAATTTCAGAGGACTATCCAATGGCGTCTTTCTCCCTTCTGGGACTTTCCGGCTCGCTGCGTGCGGCCTCTTGCAACCGGCAATTGCTGTCCGAGGCTGCGCGGCTTGGGGAGGTCAGCTCATTTTCCGAAGCCAATTTGCGCCTGCCGCTTTATGATGGCGATCTGGAACAGCGCGACGGTATCCCGAGTGAGGTGCAGGCGCTGGCCGACGCGATCGCGGCAGCGGATGCGGTGGTGATCTCGACGCCGGAATATAACAAGGGACCGTCGGGCGTGTTGAAGAACGCGTTGGACTGGGTCAGCCGGGTTGACGGCAACCCTTGGGCTGGCAAGCCCGTCGCCCTGATGTCGGCTACGGCCGGACGCGCGGGCGGCGAGCGGGCGCAGACCATGTTGCGCGCCTGCATGAACCCGTTTCAGGCGCATGTTCTGCCGGGGCCAGAGGTGCTGGTAGGCGCATGTCATGAGGCGTTTGACGAGAACGGACAGCTGAAATCCGACTTGTATGTCAAGGCGGTCAGCGGGTTGATGAAAGAGCTGCGCGAGGCCGCCAAGGCCTAGCTCTGGTTTGAAATCTCGATAAGGTTTTCATCCGGATCCCGCAGGTAAATGGAGATAAGCGGCCCCGTGGCCCCGGTGCGGGCGACGGGGCCTTGCTCTATCTTGATGTCCTGCTCCGTCAGATGGGAAATCCATGCGGCCAACGGCGTTTCGCTGAGAAAACACAGGTCAGCACTGCCGGGTTCCGGACAGCCTGCATGCGGTTTGAACTCTGCGCCCGCCACGTGAAGGTTGATCTTCTGGGCCCCGAATTTCAGCGCCATGCGCTGCGTGCCATCTGCCGGGCTGAACTGCTCTGCCTGCATGCCAAGCACGTCGCAATAGAAGGCCGTGGTGGCGTCGAGATTGCGGATTGTAAGGACCAGATGGTCGAGGGATGTCAGCTTGGGCATTCGGGCTTGCACCTCTCCGGCAATGGGGCAGACTGGCCGTACCATGACCCAAAGCGCTTCTGAAATACAACTGCATGACCAGATTGACCCGGCCCGGATTACCGCGCTGAATGCGGTGCTTGGCGTGGGTGACGCGCGCGCGCATCCGTTCGCGCATCAGGTGTTTTTCTGGGACGCGCAAAGGGCAGATCAGCTGGGCCGCGACGGGCATCCGCGCGTGGGTGGCTTGATCCCTGATCTGGGGCTGCCGCGACGGATGTGGGCCGGGGGGCGATTGGAATTTCACGCAGAGCTACAGTTGGGGGTGGCTGCAACGAAGGTCTCCGTTCTGGAACGGGCGGAGCGCAAGACCGGGCGCAGTGGGGCTTTGGGCGTGGTGACGTTGCGCCATGAGATACGTCAAGAGGGCACGCTGGTGGTGACGGATTGGCAGGATTTGATCTACCGGGAGGAGGCCTCGGGTCAGACGGTCTCGGGCTCTCAGGCTGCGCCGGGAGATGAGACCCTGTGTGGGGCCCGCACGTTTACCACGACAGAGCTGTTTCGCTATTCCGCGTTAACCTTTAATGGCCACCGGATTCACTATGATCGCGACTATGCACAAGAGGTTGAAGGCTATCCGGGGCTGGTCGTGCATGGGCCGCTATTGGCGCAATATTTGATGCTGATGGCGGAGCGGGAGCTGGGCGGTCTGGCCGCGTTTTCCTTCCGCGCGCAGGCGCCTGTTTTTGATTTCGAGCAAGTTTCGTTCTGCGCAAAACCTTCTGCGAAGGGGCTCGAGATGTGGGTGCGCGGGCCGGATGGGCGGCTGTGCATGAGTGCCTCAGCGCAGTGATGCGGCGGGCTTGAAGCTGTCGGGGATGGTGTCGCGCCCCTCGAGGATCAGATCGGCCATGACCTGACCCGCTTTTGGGGCCATGCCGAAGCCGATCTTGAAGCCTCCGTTTGCGATGAATTGACCGTCATAAAGCGGGTGATGGCCCAGCATCGGGGCACGGCTTTTGGCGCGCGGGCGGACCCCGGCCCAGCGCTCCACCACATTTGCTTTCGCCAGCGCGGGGAGGGCTTTGACCGCGCGGGCATGGATGTCATCAAGCTGCGCATCGGTGTGATCGGGGCTGTCGAACTCGCGTTCGCTGGTGGACCCGATGGCAACCGTGCCGTCGTGATGCGGCACGATATGCAAGCTGTCCGCATAGAGCTGAGGCAGGGTTTTTGCGTCGTGGTCGAGCAGGATCGCTTGGCCCTTGACGCCGTTGCCTATGGGCTGATCCATCTTGTCTGACAGGTCGAGCAGCCCTTCATAGCCGGTGGCGTGGACGATTATGCCTTGCGGGGTGACGTCACCGAAAACCAGCTCTCCGCCCTTGTTTTCAAAGGCTTTTGCCAATGCCGTCACGGCATGGCGTGGGTGGATATGGGCCGACAGCGTGTCGTGGATCCAATGGCCTGTGGGGCTGTGCGGGGTCCAGTCATCTTGAGCGTTGTCGGTCACGGTCCATGTGGCTTTGCCCTGCCACAGCTCGCGCGCGCCCGCTGCGCGCTTGTGGGCAAGTGCAAGGGCATGGGCGTCGGGGATGGGCTGCAAACGCCCGCTTTGCGCGTAGCCGCTGGGCAGGCCGGAGGCGTCCTCGACCTCGGGCCAGAAGCTGCGGGCCATGATCAGGCTGTCGAATTGAAACTGCTTTTTATCGTTCCAGTTTTCCGGCGTGTGCGGCGCCAAGGCACCGACGATCCCGCCCGAGGCCCCTGCCCCGATGCTGCGCGCCTCGATCACCCGGACGCGGGCGCCGCGGCCAAGGCAGGTCCAGGCCACCGACAGCCCGAAAATGCCGCCGCCAAGGACGGTGATATCTGGCGTGGACAAGGGCGCGCTCCTTACTCATTGTCGGGCGGAATGTAGGGCAATCGCGCGGGGCGGACCAGATGGCAGAGGTGGAATGGCGCGACGGGGCCGTGCCGGTCTCGACCCGGTTTGACGATCCTTATTTTTCGCTTGAGAATGGCATGGCCGAGACGGGGCATGTGTTTCTGGCGGGCAATGACCTGCCTGCGCGGTTTTGCGACGGATTTCATGTGGCCGAGCTGGGATTTGGCACAGGGCTGAACCTGCTCTGCGCCTGGAAACTGTTTAACGATTGCGGGGCATCGGGCCAGCTTCGGTTTACCAGTTTTGAGGCGTTCCCGATGGACAAAGACGACGCTGAATCGGCGCTTGCGGCCTTTCCAGAGCTGTCGGACTTGGCGGCTGTTTTGCTCGACAATTGGTTGCAAGAGAGTTTCGAGCTGGAGACGCCGACCCTGAAAGCCCAGATCATCATCGGCGACGCCAACGCGACGGTGCCTGCTATGCACAGCCCGGCGGATGCGTGGTTCTTGGACGGGTTTTCGCCCGCAAAAAACCCGCAATTGTGGGGCGCAGAGTTGATGCAGGCGGTGGGCGCGCAGACGAAGACAGGCGGCACATTTGCGACCTATACGGCGGCGGGGCATGTGCGGCGGGCGTTGAGTGAGGCCGGGTTTGAGGTCTCCCGCGTGCCGGGATTTGGGCGCAAGAGGCATATGTCGGTCGGGGTAAAGCGATGACAGATACGCGGCGCGGGATTTGGCTGATGGTCCTGACGATGTTCATTTTCGCGATGCAGGACGGCATCTCCCGGCATTTGGCGGGGGAGTATAACGTCATCATGGTGGTGATGATCCGCTATTGGTTTTTCGCCGCCTTCGTGCTGACGGTGAGCGCGCGGCGGGCCGGATCCATCGCCAATGCGGCGCGGACCAAACAGCCTGTGTTGCAGGTGTTTCGCGGGCTTTTGCTGGCCGCAGAGGTCTGCGTGATGGTGCTGGCCTTCACACTTTTGGGCCTGATCGAGAGCCTTGCGATCTTTGCCAGCTACCCGTTGATCGTGGCCGCATTGTCCGGGCCGATCTTGGGCGAGAAAGTCGGGCCGCGTCGGTGGATCGCCATCGGGATCGGCTTTGTCGGCGTGCTGATCATGTTGCAACCGGGCGTGAAAGTGTTCAGCCCGGCGGCGTTTGTGGCGCTGACCTCGGCCAGCATGTTTGCGCTCTATTCGCTACTGACGCGCTATGCGGCGCGCAAGGACCGGACGGCGACCTCTTTTTTCTGGACCGGGGTGGCCGGGGCCGTGGGCATGACGGTGGTGGGCGTTTGGTTCTGGGAGCCAATGAGCGCGCGCGATTGGGGCTGGATGGCGGTTCTCTGCGTCACAGGGGCCACAGGGCATTACCTGCTGATCCGGGTCTACGAGTTGGCGGAGGCCTCCGCCGTGCAGCCCTTTGCCTATTTCCAACTGGCCTTTGCCAGCGTCATCGGGGTCTTGGTCTTTGGCGAAACCATTGAGATGAACATCGCCATCGGGGTGGGTCTCGTAATCGCGGCGGGGCTGTTTACCTTGTGGCGGTCTCGGGTCAGCGGCGCAGATCGGCCAGCAGATTAGGTGGCTGCACTTGGCCCGTGAGCCGCGCGCGGTAGGGCATGAAGCTTTCGGTGACGCGCATGACGTAGTTGCGGGTCTCGGTGAAGGGGATGTTCTCGATCCAGTCGATGATATCGACCGAGGCGCTGCGGGGGTCGCCAAATTGACGCATCCATCTGTCCGCCCGCGTGGGCCCTGCGTTATAGGCGATGGACATCAGCACCGGGTTGTTTTGGTAGCGTTCCGCCAATGACGCCAGATAGGCCGCGCCAAGCCGTGCGTTGTAATTCGGGTCGCTGCGCAGCTTGCCGAGGTCGTAGGGCTCGCCGGTTTTGGTGGCCATTTCTCTGGCGGTGCCGGGCATCAGCTGCATCAAGCCGCGTGCGCCGACGGGGCTGATCACCACCGGGTCGAACTCGCTTTCTCGGCGCGCGATGGAGAGGGCGAAGACCTCATCCACCGGCAGGTCCATGCCTGCGGGCGTGGCGATGGGGAAGTAGGTTTTGTAAAGCTGCATGCCTTGGCGCGCGGCCTCTTTGGCGAGCATCAGCGCGATGTGAGGCTCTTCCAGCTCCAGCGCCAGATCGCCCAATTGGCCCTGTTCGGTGCGGGTTTGGGTTTCGGCGAGGTGGACGAAGAACCGCTCTGACAGGCTGCGCATGCCTGCGCGGTGCAACAGGCGGGCGGCTTCAAAAACGCTGTCGCCGTTGAAATCAGCTTGCCGCCAGTCGGGATAGGATTGCGCGCCGGTCATCGCCGCATGTGCTGGAAGCCCCCCGCGCTCGGCCGCGAGCTGGCCGTAGAAGGACGATTGGAAGGTTGCGCCGTATTTGTAGGCTTTTGCGGCGGCGTCTGCGTCGCCCAAAGCCTCATGCGCGCGGCCTGTCCAATAGCCCGCGCGGCCCAATGAAATGGGGGTTTCGACCGCGGCTTGGAACAGTTCGAAATGTTGCAGGGCTTGGTCCGGTGCGTTGAGGTAGCGCAGGGCGAGGAAGCCGGACAGCCATTCCAGATCGGCGAAGGCGGAGCCTTTGGTGAGGTAATGCGAGGATGCGACGCTATAGGCTTGCGCGTGTTTTCCTTCCCGCATCAAGGAGCGCGCGAGGGCGCGGCGGCGCGACGACCAGGCCTGCGGATTGCCCAGTGCTTCAACCGAGATAGAGCGGGCGAGGATGAGATCAACAGCGTCGTCGCGGCCCTTACGGGCGCGCCAGAGGAACCGCTCATAGGCGAGGCCGGGATCATCGGCGAGACTTTCGGGAACGGCGTCGATCAGGTCGTTGACCCCGGCTTTGTCGGCACGCAGCGCGGTGCGGGCAGCGGCGAGCTTGCGGTGATCTTCGCTGACAAGCGGCAGCATCCGCGCGATATCTTCGCCCGCGTCGCGCCAAAGCAGCATGTCCAGCCGGGCGGCGTGCAGATCGCGCACGGTCAGACCGTTGCGGGTGATGAATGCGTTATGCTCGTCTTCCGTCATGGTGAAGCTGAGCCATGCGCGGGACAGCTCGGCTGCGGCCTCCACGCTTCGGCCCTCACCGATCAGCGCCTCGGCCAGACGCAGGCTGCCGATGCCGGTTTGCGGGCTTTGGTCGGCGAAATACGCGAAGACCTGAGCGCGATCCGCGCCGCGCGGGATGGAGGCCTCGCAGCGTTTGCGCAGCAGCTTCATGCCCGGCCAATCGGCGTTCCGGGCGATGAAGGCGCGGCATTCGGCGAAGCCGCCTTGCCTCCCACGCAGCCGGGTCCAGCCGACAATGTCGCGGGCCAAAGGGGCTGAGATCTCTTCCAGTGCGGTGTCCACAGCTGGCCAATTAGAGCGCGCACCCGCATTGATGGCGTCGGTCAAGGCGTCCAGCTCGGCGCTGGATTGCGCGGTCGCGGGCAGCGCAAACGCCATGACGGCGACACAGACTTTCAGCATGTGTTTCAATGTTTTCTCCCGCCGGGTGTCGCGCCCGTTGCCTGCTTGCACCTTAGATAGCGCCCCCTGCGCATCCAGCAAACACACAAAGCCGACAAGATTCTTGCTTGCGGCTGGCTTCCGCCGGCTTTATCCGGCCCGCAGACCATTAACCTCAAGGAGTACGTGTCATGTTCAAGGGATCTATGCCCGCGCTGATCACGCCGTTCAAAGACGGCGCAGTGGATTTTGATGCGCTCAAACACTTGGTCGAGTGGCATATCGAGCAAGGCAGCCACGGGCTGGTTCCGATGGGCACGACCGGCGAAAGCCCGACTGTCAGCCATGACGAGCATGACGCGGTTGTGGAAGCCGTAGTGAAGACCGCCGCTGGCCGGGTGCCGGTGATCGCGGGGGCGGGGTCGAACTACACGGTGGAAACTGTGCGGCTGGTCGAGCACGCCAAAACGGTCGGCGCGGATGCGGCGCTGATCGTCACACCCTATTATAACAAGCCCACGCAGCGCGGGTTGATCGCGCATTACATGGCCGCCGCCGAAGTGGGGCTGCCGATTTTCATCTACAACATTCCGGGCCGTTCCGTTGTCGACATGAGCCCGGAGACGATGGGCGAGCTGGCGCAACATCCGATGATTATCGGCGTCAAAGACAGCACGGCGGATATGTCGCGTGTGTCCCAGCAGCGGGCGCTGTGCGGTGCGGATTTTGTTCAGATGTCTGCCGAAGATGCCTCTGCCCTTGGCTTCAATGCGCATGGCGGGGTGGGCTGCATTTCGGTCACGGCCAATGTCGCGCCGAAGATGTGTGCTGATTTCCAGAACGCCATGGCGGCGGGCGATTTCGCCACGGCGCTGACCTATCAAGACAAGCTGATGCCGCTGCATGAGGCGATCTTCACGGAGCCCGGCCTGATTGGTGCGAAATACGGCGTGTCGCTCTTGGGCAAATGCACGGAGGAGGTGCGCTTGCCGCATGTGGGTCTTGAGGAAAGCACGAAAGACAAGATTGCCACCGCGATGCGCGGTGCGGGGCTGATCAACTGATCCTGCGGGACTATCATTCGAGCGATCTAGGCGGCCTCCTGACCTGTTGGGAGGCCGCTATTCGTTCCGGCGCGCCGCAATTCTCGGAGCGGTTCATTCTGTCCGAGCTGGGCAATATCCAATGCGATTATCTGCCCAAGCTGCGCACCACGGTCATCGAAAATGGTCAGCTGCAGGGCTTTATCTCGATGCTGGGCACCGAGGTCGCCGCGTTGTTTGTCCACCCGTTTGAACAACGTATGGGGCTTGGCTCTGCCTTGCTGAACAGCCAAAACGCCCAAAGTCTTGAGGTGTTCGAGGCCAACCAGCCCGGCCGCAATTTCTACGCCAAACACGGGTTCAGGCAAGTCGGCACGCGGCTGCACGAGGAGGCCGGCCTTATGTTGTGCTGCCTGACCCGAGCGCCTATATCCGGGTGATGGCCAAGAAAGACGACAACAAGAATTACAAGGTGATCGCCGAGAACCGGCGTGCCCGCTACGACTATGCCATCGAGGATGACATAGAATGCGGCATGATGCTGGAAGGCTCTGAGGTGAAATCCTTGCGGACCGGCAAAGCGCAGATCACCGAATGCTACGCGGCCGTGGAAGATGGCGAGCTGTGGCTGGTGAACAGCTATATTCCGCCCTATGCGCAGGCCAAGACGTTTCAGCATGAAGAACGGCGTCGGCGCAAATTGCTGGTCTCCAAGAAAGAGCTGGCGCGGCTTTGGTCCGCCACCCAGCGCGAGGGGATGACGCTGGTGCCGCTGGTTTTGTATTTCAACCATGTGGGTCGGGCCAAGATGAAGATCGGCATCGCCAAGGGTAAGAAGAACCACGACAAGCGCGAAACTTCCGCGAAACGGGACTGGGGCCGCCAGAAGGCGCGGCTTCTGAAAGAGCATTGATCGTCGTCGCTGGCGCAATCGTCGGAGCGGTGGCCTGCACGCTGATGGCCGTGCTGGCCAAGCAGTTCAATCTCGGTCTGGCGCAGAATATCGCGCTGGGTGCCCTGTGTTGCGGGGGCACCGTGGCGCTTGTGGGCCGGGTCGCCCCGTCTCATCTTGTGGGCATCTTGCTGGGGCTGGTCGTATCGCTGATTTGCATGGCGGCCATTGGGGCGGTTTTGAACCACCGCGCCCGCTAGACTCTGCCCCGTGCGGGCGGTAGGTCTGAGGCCAGTTCTTACGCGCAGGTGACACATGTCCGACGACCCGAAAACCCTGGTCAGCACCGATTGGCTGGCGCAGCATATCAACGACCCTGATCTGCGCATTTTGGATGCCTCCTGGTACCTGCCCGACATGAACCGCGACGGCGCTGCCGAATATGCGCGCGGCCACATTCCCGGCGCGCGGTTTTTCGACATTGACGAGATTTCCGACAGCCGCTCCGCGCTGCCGCATATGGCGCCGCCGACCGAGAAATTCATGTCGCGCCTGCGCGCCATGGGCGTGGGCGACGGGCATCAGGTGGTGGTCTATGACGGGGCGGGGATGTTTTCCGCCGCGCGGGTCTGGTGGCTGTTCCGGCTGATGGGCAAGACCGACATCGCGGTGCTGGATGGTGGCTACCCGAAATGGCTGGCCGAGGGCCGCGAGACGGAGGACCTGCCCCCCGTGTTGAAAGAGCGGCACATGACCGTGCAGCGTCAGGCCCATCTGGTGCGCGATGTCACGCAAGTGGCGGCCGCGGCGAAACTGGGCGATCACACCATTTTGGACGCGCGCGGCCCTGCACGGTTCAAAGGCACTGAGCCTGAACCCCGCGCTGGCCTGCGCGCCGGACGCATTCCGGGCTCCACCAATCTGTATTACAAAACCTTGCTCAACGAGGATGGCACGATGAAGTCCGTCTCTGAGCTGAAGACCCTGTTTCAGGCAAGCGGTGCCGATCTGGGCAAGCCTGTGATTACCTCCTGCGGATCCGGCGTGACGGCGGCGATTGTCTCGCTGGCGCTGGAGCGTATCGGGCACCGCAACCACTCCCTCTATGATGGCTCCTGGGCCGAATGGGGCCAGTTTGACCAATTGCCGATAGAGACCGGATAGACTCATGTTTGACAGCCTGAAGGCGCAGCCCGCCGACAAAATTCTGGCCTTGATGGCCGCCTATAAAGCCGACCCGCGCGACACCAAGATTGATCTTGGCGTTGGGGTCTACAAGGACGCCACCGGGCTGACCCCGATCATGCGATCGGTCAAGGCGGCGGAGCGGCAGCTATGGGAGGTCGAGACCACGAAATCCTATACCGGCCTCGCCGGGGATGCCGGGTTCCATGACGCGATGCGCGACCTGATCCTGGGCGACACTGTGAACGCGGAGAATTTTGCAGCCGCCGCGACGCCCGGCGGCACGGGCGCTGTGCGGCAGGGGCTGGAGCTGATCCAGATGGCCTCCCCCGAGGCGACGGTCTGGATTTCCGCCCCGACCTGGCCGAACCATCCGTCGATCATCAAATATCTCGGCATGAACATGGCCGAGTACCGCTATTTCGATGCGGAGGCCCGCGCTGTCGATTTCAACGGCATGCTGACCGACCTGTCTGTGGCAAAGCCCGGTGACGTGGTGCTGCTGCATGGGTGCTGCCACAACCCGACCGGCGCGAATTTGAATGCCAGCCAATGGCAGGAGGTGGCGGATTTGCTGATTGCCAAGCAGCTGATCCCCTTCGTCGACATCGCCTATCAGGGGTTCGGCGACGGGCTTGAGGCCGATGCGTATGGCGTGCGGCGTTTGGCCAAGACCCAGCCGGAGATGCTGATCGCGGCGAGCTGTTCGAAGAATTTTGGGGTCTACCGCGAACGGGTTGGGCTGCTGATGGCGGTGTCGAAAGATGCCTCGAAAACCGCGCTGAACCAGCAGACGCTGTCGCATCTGAACCGGCAGAATTTCTCCTTCCCGCCGGATCATGGCGCGCGGCTGGTGACGATGGTGCTGACCGATCCCACATTGCGCGCCGATTGGTCGGCTGAGCTGGAGGAGGTTCGACTGGGTATGTTGAAGCTGCGCAAACAGCTAGCGGACACGCTGCGCAAGCGCACTGGATCAGACCGTTTCGGATTTCTGGCAGAACATCGCGGCATGTTTTCGCGCTTGGGTGCCACGCCGGAACAGGTGGAGGCCATGCGGGTGAGCCACGGGATTTATATGGTGGGCGACAGCCGTATGAATATTGCCGGGCTCAACGAGGCGTCGATCCCGGTTCTGGCCGATGCGATCATCGAGGCGGGCGTCTAGACGAATTTCTCGCCGCCGCAATGCGAGCAGCGCCCGGTTTTGCGGCCCAGACAGCCTGAGCAGCGGTCAAAAATTGCGGATCCGTTGAGGTTTTTGCCGACCATCACCCGGCCAGAGCCCGCACAAATGCGGCAGGGCGCAAGCCCGGTGCCACGACAGCGATGGCACTGACGCTTCAGCTCAGGGGTTGCGGTTCGTTTCTTCATTCGTGTGTGCATGGGGCACCTTTTCGTCTGATCACCGACCCACCAATGTATTTGCGTGACATGAAATTGTGAAAACTCTGAGGCGCTGGCGTGCCAAAGACGGGTCACGGCGCTTGCAGGGGGGCGTCAGATGCCCTAGACCGCGCGAACTGAAGACCAAGTTCTCCGCTACCTTGTCAAAACGGGCCCTAAACTCATGAAAAAACTTCTTCCCGGCATTCTTGCCATGGCCACTGTCGTGGTCGCCTCCAACGTTCTTGTGCAGTTTCTATTTGGAAACTGGCTGACCTGGGGAGCGTTTACCTATCCGATTGCGTTCCTGATCACCGACCTGATGAACCGCCTTTACGGCGTCGCCGCTGCCCGCCGGGTGGTGTTTGTGGGGTTTGTCGTGGGGATCATCTGCTCGCTTATCGGCTCGCAGATCATGTTGGAATACGGCCCTGCGGTGCCTTTGCGGATTGCCGTGGCTTCCGCGATTGCGTTTTTGACGGCGCAGCTTCTGGACGTGTCGATCTTTGACCGTTTGCGCGCGGGCGTGTGGTGGAAGGCGCCGCTGGTCTCAACGCTGGTTGGGTCTGTTGTGGACACGGCGCTGTTTTTCACCATCGCCTTTTCGGCCTCTGTCACTCTGTTTGGCGCGGGCGCGGATGCCGCGATCAACTGGTCCTGGGAGGCCGTCCCGCTGTTGGGCCAAGGCCCGGTTCTACCGCTTTGGGTGTCGCTGGCGATTGCCGATTGGGGCGTAAAACTGGGCGTGGCACTGGTGGCTTTGGTGCCGTTCAGATTGCTGGTCGCGAAATATTCGCGCGTGCATGGCTAAAAACCACTTGAGTTATGCACAAGATGTGCCACCATCAGGTCGAACAGCAACCATTGAAAGGAGGTGTCCATGTCTAGAGTGATATTGGAGCAAGGTGTCAGGCAAGGTAGCGAGGTGCGCTTTTAGGGGCAGTCCCCTGAACCACACCGAGGTATCCGGTCAGTCCACCTGACCCCACCTCCATCGATCTCGGAAGGGTCGCCACGCTGTTGGCGGCCCTTTCTCTTTGCAAGGATCCTCAGCGCGGATACCACGTAGAAATTACGACGCCACGGCCCCTTCGTCCGGCACAATGTTTCTGGAAATCCAATGCGCCAGCCTGCCTGACAGTTCCTGCTTGGAGGCCGGCTTGGGCAGGACGTCATCCATGCCCGCCTCATAGCATTTCTTCTGGTCATCCTCCCCGCAATTGGCGGTGTAGGCAATGATCGGACAGGGCTGCAAAGCGCGGGCGCGCTCGATTGCGCGGATCGCGCGGGTGGCGTCAAAGCCGTTTCGGTTGGGCATGGAAACATCCATCAGAACCGCGTCATAGCGACGTTGCGCAAACAGCTGTGCCGCCTCGTTTCCATCGCTGGCCACATCAAGATGCAGGCCGCTGCCTTTGACGAAACCTTGCACGATCTTCTGATTGACCCGATTGTCTTCGGCCAGAAGGACGTTGACGCCCTGTAGCACGGAATGCGGAGACGCGCTGTCTTTCTCCGCCGCGAGGACCGAAGGGCAAACGGGCACAAGTGGAAGCTTGATAATAAACTCCGACCCTTTGCCAAGCTCGGATTTGACCGCCACCGTGCCGCCCATCGTCGTGGTGATCCGCTCGACAATGGACAGCCCCATCCCGCTGCCTTCAAACTTGCGGTCAAGCGCGCTGTCGGCTTGCTGGAACGGGCCGAAAATAACGTCGCGCTTTTCGCTGGCGATGCCGACCCCGGTGTCGATCACGCGCAAGTCCAGAAAATCTTTACCCCCTTCAGAAATCACGTTCAGCGTCAGATGAACGGAGCCCTCTTGGGTGAATTTGATCCCGTTGCGCAGAACGTTCAGCAGAATTTGCCGGAACCTGCCACGGTCCATACAACAGCTCTTTGGCAGGTCTGGGGAGATGTCGCAGCTCAGTGTGAGCCCCTTTTTCTGCGCGAAATGACGCAGGATTTGGACGGAGTCCGACGCGATGCTGGCGACATCGCAGGTTTCCTTTTTCAGACGCACCGCGCCGCTTTCAAACCGCGCAAAATCGAGGATATCTGACACGTTTTCGAGCAAATCACCCGCGCAGGCGCGGATGCCGCTGACTTGATTGGATTGCTCCGGCGTTAGTTGCGATTGGCCAAGCAGCTCCGCCATGCCCAGAATACCATTCATCGGGGTGCGCATCTCGTGGCTCATGGTGCTCATGAATTGCGATTTGGCCGTGTTGGACTGGCGGGCGAGGTCTTCTGCGATCGCGCGTTGTCTGACCTCTTCTTCCAGCTGGGCGTTGACCGCGGTGAGGTCGTGATTGGCATCGCTGGCAATCTGCTGCTGGACCCTTGAGGCGCGCAGGGCGTAGGCGGCGAACAGTAAGGCGCCGGACAGCGTTCCGATCAGCACCGTTACCACCCAGCGCATCGTGGCCCCCGCGCCGGTGAAAAACCCGTCCCTTGGGCTGACCGCGACGGCGAACATCATGTCAGCCACCGGCACGGCGGAGGTCTTGGTATAGAAGGCGTTGGACAAGATGCGCATGTCATAGGTGAACATCGGCTGATCGTCGAAAAATATCGCGAGATCCAGCTTTTCGAGCGTCTTCCCGTTGGCTCCGGCATATAGATCATCCACCCAATCGGCGATCTGCATGACCACCCAAAGCGTGCCAATATGCTGCCCCCTGCGATGCACCGATTTGGCCACAACGAAGCCGCTGCCAGAGCCATTCACCAGTTCCAACTGATCGCCAATATGCATGCCGCGTGCGGTCCTTACATATTCGGCCAAAGCGACGCGGTCAGGACCGAGATTTTTCAGATTCGTGCCGATAAGCCGCTTGCTGCGGTCAGGCTCCACCAGAGCGATGCGATTGTCGGGGCCGATCCAAGCGAGCGCATAGAAGCCCGGCATATCGCGCAGCAGCGCGCTGGCATCCATGTTGAACTGTCTCGCGTCAATATATTGCGCCGCCGACATGCGCTGGCCCAGGCGTTCGACGGCATCAAGGCGCACTTTGAGGTCATGGGCGATCAGATCGCGGGCATTTGCGGCTTCAAGCTCAAGCAGCTCTGCGGTTTTGCGGTGCTCAACCTGCGACAAGAACAGCCAGGTGACGAGTGTCACGGCCAACGCCAAGGCGACCCCGAACATCAAACGCAGCCTTCCCATTCAAGACGTCTCCTACTTACCGTGGGTCCTTTTTGGGACCGATGGATGACGAATTTACTAACGCCCCGCAAATTTCCGCGATCTGCGCCCCTTTTTCGTGGGCGTGAAAGGGCTTAGGCTGCGGCGCATGATCAAGGTGAACGAAACCATAACCATCGAAGATTGGGAGCTGACCGAGCAATTTGTGCGCGCGTCCGGCCCCGGTGGGCAGAACGTGAACAAGGTCGCCACCGCTGTTGAGTTGCGGTTCGAAGCCGAGCGCTCTCCGAACCTGGCGGGCCCCGTGAAGGCGCGGCTGAAGCGGCTGGCGGGGCGCAAATGGACCAATGACGGGGCGATTGTGTTGCAGGTGCAGGACACGCGGTCGCAGGCCCGAAATCGCGAGATTGCAGAGACCCGATTGGCCGATCTGATCCGGGCTGCGTTAACCAAGCCCAAGCGGCGTATCCCGACCCGGCCCACGCTGGGCTCAAAGAAGCGGCGCTTGGCGTCAAAGAAGCAGCGTGGCGAGGTCAAAAACCTGCGCGGTAGGGTGGATTATGACAACTGAACTGATGGCCCGGCGGGAACGACTTCTGGGGCCGAATGTCCCCATTTTTTATGACGATCCGGTGCATATCGTGAAGGGCGAAGGTGTCTGGCTTTGGGACGCGCAGGGGCGCAAATACCTCGATTGTTACAACAACGTGCCGCATGTGGGGCATTGCCATCCGCATGTGGTTGAGGCCGTCGCGAGGCAGGCCGCGACGCTGAACACGCATACGCGGTATTTGCACGAAGGCATCCTCGATTATGCGGAGCGATTAACCAAAACGCTGGGCCACGATATCAGCCAGATGATCATGGTCTGCACCGGCTCGGAGGCCAATGATATCGCGCTTCGAATGGCGCAGGCGGTCACTGGGAAAACCGGGTTCATCGCCACCGACAACACCTATCATGGCAACACGGCGACGGTGTCGCAACTGTCGACGCGGCGGCCTCCGATTGGGGGCTATCCGGGCAATATTCGGCTGGTGCCTGCGCCTGACAGCGTGCGGCCCGTGGGCGGTGATCTGGCGGGACAGGCGCAGGCCTTTGCGGATCATGTGTGCGCCGCCATTGCCGAACTTGAGGCGGAAGGGCACGGGTTTGCGGGCATGATGCTCTGCCCGAGTTTCGCAAATGAAGGGTTTCCGGCGCTTGAGCCGGGGTTTCTGGACCCGACGATTGCCGCCATTCGCGCGGCGAGCGGGTTGGTGCTATGCGACGAGGTGCAGCCCGGTTTTGGGCGGATCGGGTCGCATTTCTGGGGGCATGAGTGGCTGGGTTTTGCGCCGGATGTGGTGACCATCGGCAAGCCCATGGCCAATGGGCATCCGGTTGCCGCCACGCTGACGCGGCCCGATATCATGGCTGCGTTTCGCACCGCATTTGGGTATTTCAACACGTTTGGCGGCAACCCGGTCAGCTGTGCCGCCGCGATGGCCACGCTGGATGTGATCGAGGCGGATAATTTGCAAGAGAACGCCCTGCAAACAGGAACTTACGCGCTGGATCGTCTGAAACGCATCGCGCATCCGCTGAAAGCGGAAGCCCGAGGTCAGGGGCTGTTTTTTGGCATGGAGTTTGTCTTGCCTGACGGACGTCCCGCGACGGAGTTCGCCGCGCAAGTGGTCGAAGGGATGCGCAAGGGTGGCGTGCTGATGAACCGTATCGGGCGGGATATGAACACGCTGAAGATGCGCCCTCCGATGCCGTTTCAGACGGAACACGCCGATCTGGCGCTGGACCTGCTGGAACAAGTGCTGAAGGACACGCCCATTGAGTAATGTCGAGGAGGCGGGCCGCGCTTGGGGTGGGCTCTTGGCCACGCCGCGTCTGATCAATGAGCGCGAGAACGCCGTCTATGAGGCCGTTTTGCAGACGGGCGCGCGCGTAGCGCTGCGGCTGCACCGCATGGGCTACCAATCCCAAGAGGCGATCCGGTCAGAGCTGATCTGGACCGCCGCGCTGGCCGATCAAGGCTTCCCCTGCCCGCGCCCCGTGCCCACGCAAGAGGGCGCATTGGTGCATCGTTTGGCGTCGGGGCAATGCGCCTCCGTGGTCAGTTGGATCGACGCGGCCCCGATTGGCGAGAACGGTGTGCCGTTCGCCGGGACGTTTGATCAGCATCTGGGGCAGATGCATGCGCTGGGGCAATTGATCCGCCGGATGCATGATTTAACGGGCGCGCTGGACACCACGGCGCTGGTGCGGCCGCGGTGGGATCTGGACGGGTTGCTGGGCGACACCCCGCATTGGGGCCGCTTTTGGCTGAACCGGTCCCTGACCGAGGGTGAGCGCAGCATAGTGCAGGACGCTCGGAAGAATGCTGCGCAGCAATTGTTTAGAAACAAAGACTTGCGAGAGGGTCTCATCCACGCCGACATGCTACAGGAGAATGTGTTGCACGACGCGCAGGGGCTTTATGTCATCGACTTTGACGATAGCGGGTTTGGCTATCATTTGTTCGATCTGGGCACCGCGCTGATCCAGCATGCGGAGCATCCGCAATTGGCGGAGCTGAGCGCCGCGCTCTGTGACGGCTATGGGGAGGGGCACGGGCTGATGCCGCTTTTCATGATGCTGCGGGCGATGGCCTCGGCAGGGTGGATCATGTTGCGCGCGGCCCCTGACGATCCGCGTCAGAGATTTTATGCAGAGCGGATGCTGCGCTGCATCGACAGCTACCGGGTGGCCTAGACCACAACCTCTTGCGCGTCCTGCGCGCCTACGCCGAAGACGCGGCGGTAGCGGTCCAGCTCGGCCTCCGGGCCCATGGCTTTGCGCGGATTGTCGGACAGTTTCACTGTCGGGCTGCCATTCGCTTCGACCGCTTTGCACACCAGCGAAAACGCCTTCAGCGAGTCATTTGGCACCAGCCCGCGGAAGTCGTTGGTCAACATGGTGCCCCAACCGAACGACACCCGGACCCGGCCCATGAACTGCTTTTGCAGCTCGATGATCTTGTCCACGTCCAAACCGTCTGAGAAGATAACCAGCTTTTCCAGCGGGTCCTCGCCGCGCTCTTTCCACCAGCGGATCGCGGTTTCGGCCCCGGTGGCGGGGTCGCCGCTGTCGATGCGGATGCCGGTCCATTTGGCCAGCCAGTCGGGGGCGTCGCGCAGGAAGCCTTCGGTGCCATAAGTGTCGGGCAGGATGATGCGCAGGTTGCCGTCATGCTCTTCGTGCCAGTCAGCCAGAACGTCGTAGGGCGCGCGTTTCAGCGCCGCGTCATCCTTGGCCAGGGCGGAATAGACCATCGGCAATTCATGCGCGTTGGTGCCGATGGCCTCCACCTCGCGGCGCATCGCGATCAGGCAGTTTGAAGTGCCGACAAATTTGTCGCCCAGCCCCTCTTGCATGGCTTGAACGCACCAATCCTGCCACATGAAACTGTGTCGCCGCCGGGTGCCGAAATCAGCCAGTCGCAGGCCATCCACCGGCTGCAAGGCCTCAACTTTTTCCCAAAGCTTGGTCATCGCGCGGGCGTAGAGCACCTGTAGCTCGAACCGCCCCATCCCCTTGAGAACGGCGCGAGAACGCAGCTCCATCAAGATCGCAAGCGCCGGAATTTCCCAGAGCATCACCTCTGGCCATTTGCCCTCAAAAGTCAGCTCATATTGGCCGTCGCGCTTTTCGAGATGGTAGTCGGGCATGCGGAAGCCCTCGAACCATTCCATAAAATCAGACCGGAACATCTGGCGTTTGCCGTAGAACATGTTGCCGCGCAGGAACGTGCTTTCGCCACGCGACAGTGACAAAGAGCGCACATGGTCCAACTGTTCGCGCAGCTCGCCCTCGTCGACGATGTCGGCCAGCCGGATGGATTTGGTGCGGTTGATCAGCGAAAAGGTGACGTTGGTTTCCGGCTTGTTTCGAAACACCGACTGGCACATCAGCAGCTTGTAGAAATCGGTGTCGATCAGCGACCGCACGATCGGATCGATCTTCCATTTGTGATTGTAAACGCGCGACGCAATATCGACCATGCAGGCCTCCCTCATTCCGCAAAGGGTTAGAGCGCATGGCTGGCCCCATGTCCAGACGGCACTAGCAACCGCCCGCGCGCACCAATCCCCAACCGAATGTGGGATCAAACCCGGCGCGGCCCAGATCCTGCGCGCGGGCCTTCAGATTTGCGCGTACTGCATTGGCCGACCCGCCGCCGCGCCGTGCGGCAAGTGCTGTGACAATCGGGGCCGCGAACGACGTCCCGGACGCATAGCCGGAGCCCGCGCGACCCTCCGCCACAAAAAGATCAACGCCGGGGGCTGCAAATTCCGCGCCTTTATTTGCCCTCCGCCATGCACGGCCGGACGCGTCCACGGCGGTCACGGAAATGGTGTTTTTTGACGCCGCAGGCCAATCGAGCTGCCCTCGTTGCCGGTTGCCCGCCGCCGCGATCATCACCGTGCCACGCTCGGCAGCGGCACTGAGCAGATCGCTGAGCACCTGATTTTGCGGACCCGCGAAGGACATGTTGACCAGCCGCACACCCTGCCCGACAAGCCAATCCAAAGACCCGCCGATCCGGTCGACATTGGCCGCGTCCCCGCCCTTGGCTTTGGCAAACGCGCTGGAGGCGTAAAGCGTGGCCCCCGGCGCAAACCCGGACAGCGCGCCGGAGCCGTCCTCGCCCACAAGCAGCCCCGCGACGGAGGTGCCGTGGCTTGCGCCCGTGGGCCTGTCGCCGGTGACATAGGCGCTGAACATGGTGATCCGCGCGCGGGCCAAAGACGGGTGGTTGCGGTTGACTGGCCCGTCGATCAGCCCGATCTTCTGGCGCGCGGGCACCCGGCACCCGCCAGCGCTTGCGTCGCCGATCAAGGCGGCGGCGTAAAGGCGTGGCTGGCCTGCATAGCGGTAGAGCGCATGGGCATCGACAGGAATGCGCGGGATCAGCCCGCGCGCTTGCGGCAGCCGCAGGATGTTGTTGAAATCATAGGTCAAAAGGACGCGGTTCAATGCGCGCAGAGGGCGTTGTCTGATCAGGGTTGCGCCGTTTGTTTCCAACGCTTGGCGCACAGCTGTGACGCTACGAGGGGGCACGGAGACGATATATTCCAGCCGCCCGCGCCGGGTTTGCTGTATTTCACTGCGCGGGATGGCTTGCAGCCCAGTTGTTTCGGTTTCGCCCTGCTGCTGTTGCTGCTGCTGGGCCTGTACGGGGGCGCTAAAAATAACGGCCCAGAGTGCGGTGCAAAATAGCACCTGAGAAAGCGTCCTAATAATAGTCATCTTTATCACTCCTCTGCGCGCTCAATACTCTCCAAAATCTCTTGGTATTCCTCGAGGATCGCTGTGGCGTCGTCTAGCTCCACATCCTCTAACGGTGATAATTCATAGAGGCCCAAGGCCGACGGCCCGCCGACAATTTCAACGCCTGCCTCCAACAGAATGGCGCGGATTTGCCCCTCTGTCGCGTCGGGGGCGAAGGTGACGGTCAGGGGCGCTTCGCCGCCGCTGGCCAATGTGTAGTCGCCGTCATCCGGGCCCGCATTCCAAACCGCTTGCCCCAGCAAGGCCGCACAGAGCAGGCCTGCCGCGATTTGCCAGAAGATCGGCCTGCTGTGTTTGGGGGCCGCACCTTTTATGGGGGCGGAGGCCTCTTTATCCAGCGCGCGCATCAGGCGGGCATGGCCAAGTTCACCGGGGCTTTGTGTGTCTTCCTCGGCCTGCATCGTGGCGCGGATGGCGATCAGCGCGGCCAGCTCACCGGCCAGATTGGCGTCGGCGGCAACTGCCTGCTCGACGCGGGTTTTCTCTGCGCCCTCCAGCGTGCCATTGGCCAGAAATGGCAGCAATTCCTCGATCTCGCGGCGGTCTTGGTCGGTCATGCGCCTGCCCCCCGCTGAACCCGGCCCTGCAAACAGCGCAGCAGCAGCTTTTTGGCGTGGAACACGCGGGTTTTGATGGTGCCTTCGGCGGCCTCCAAAATTTCGGCGATTGCGCGGTAGCTCATATCTTCAAGGAAGGCCAAGCGCACCGCGGTGCGGTGGTCCTCGCTGAGTTCACCTAAGCAATAGTGCACGTGTGCTGCCTCTTGGCCGGCCAGCACGCAGGCCTCGGTGTTGACGTTGTCGTCCTCAATGTCGGGCATCTCGTCGCCGGTTGTGGCCATCCGCCCGCGTTTGCGATGGGCGTCGATGGTCTTGCGCCACGCAATGCCAAATATCCAAGTTTGCACTTTCGATCTTCCTTCAAAACGGCTGGCAGAGCGCCAGACATCCATAAACACGTCTTGAAGTATGTCGGCGGCTTCATGCGGATCGTTCAATTTGGACAGAATAAATCTGTAAACGGGCCGCTCGTATCGTTGATAAAGCGCCGACAAAGCCGCCCGATCGCCCTGTCCTGCAAGGCGAAGAAGCGCGGCGCTGTCGGGGTCTTTGGTCACGCCAACACAACACCTGCTGCCTGCATCCCCGCAACCGCCTCCTTCAAACTGTCTTCGGCAATCGCGCGGCACAAGGTGTAATCCACGGTGACGTCAAAGCCCAAACCGGCCGCGTCCACGGCAGAAAAATTCACGCAGTAATCCAACGCCAACCCCACCACGGTCAGCCGTTGCACGGAGCGCGCGCGCAGATAGCCTACCAGCCCGGTGGTCGTGGTCCGGTCATTCTCAAAGAAGGCGGAGTAGCTGTCGACCCCCGCCCGAAACCCTTTGCGCACGATCATTTGCGCAGGGCTCAGGTCCAGCTTGGGGTGAAAGGCCGCGCCATCCGTGCCTTGGATGCAGTGATCCGGCCAGAGCATTTGCGGGCCATAGGGCATGTCGATCTGGGTGAAGGGACCCCGGCCCTCATGGCTGGAGGCAAAGGAGGAATGCCCTGCCGGGTGCCAATCTTGCGTCAGCACAATGGTGTCAAATTCCGCCATCAGCGCATTGATGCCCGGCACGATCTCGTCTCCGCCTCCCACGGCCAAAGCGCCGCCGGGACAGAAATCATTCTGCACATCAATGACGATGAGAGCCTCGTCGCTGGCCGTCATATGCTTACCCCCAAGGAATGCTAACCTAAATTGCTAGGCCGCACGGCCGCTTTGGTCAACCACGGCCCCTTGATCGCGGGTGCCATGATCCGTATCTCAAGCCCCATGTATATCGTAGCCGCCCTTTATCATTTCACGCGTTTTGACGACCCGGACGGGTTGCGCCCCGCCCTGCGTGCGGTGTGCGAAGCGCATGACACCAAGGGCACGCTGCTCATTGCGCCCGAGGGGGTCAACGGCACCGTTGCGGGCAGCCGCGCGGGCATCGACGCGCTTTTGGCCCATCTGCGCGCCCTGCCGGGTTGCGCCACGCTCGAGCATAAAGAAAGCACCGCCAGCGCGCCGCCTTTCAACCGCATGAAAGTGCGCCTCAAGCGCGAGATCGTCACGATGGGGCAGCCCGACGTGGACCCGACCGCAGGCACCGGGCATTATGTCGAGCCCGAAGACTGGAACGCGCTGATCGCTCAGGACGACGTGGCCGTGATCGACACGCGCAATGATTACGAGGTCGCCATCGGCACGTTTCACGGTGCGGTGGACCCTCAAACAAAAAGCTTCGGCGCATTTCCCGCGTGGTGGGAGGCCAATAAATCCCGCTTCCATAACAAGAAAATCGCAATGTTCTGCACCGGCGGCATCCGCTGCGAGAAATCCACCAATTACCTGCTAGGCCAAGGCGTGGAGGAGGTGTTTCACCTCAAAGGTGGCATTCTGAAATACCTTGAGCGCATCCCCGCAGACCAATCCAGATGGGATGGCGAATGTTTTGTTTTCGACGGCCGGGTCTCTGTCGGGCATGGATTGAAGGAAGGCCGCCACAAGCTGTGCTTTGCCTGCCGCCGCCCGCTGGAACCTGAGGATTTGAAACGCGACACATACGAGGCCGGGGTGTCGTGCCATCACTGCATCTCCGAGACGTCTGAGGCCGACAAAGCCCGCTTCCGCGACCGGCAAAAACAAATCGTGCTGGCGCATGCACGTGGTGAGGCGCATCTGGGATGAGCGACACGCCAAATATTGACGGCGCGCAATTGGAGCCGATCCCGTTTGACGGCCCTCCGCCCAAAATCCTGCTGCTCTATGGCTCTCTGCGGGAGACCTCCTATTCCCGGATGGCCTCTGAGGAATGTGCCCGCATCCTGCAAAAGTTTGGCGCAGAGACGATGACGTTCGACCCCGCCGGCCTGCCGCTCCCCGATGCTAGCGGCCCTGATGACCCGAAGGTGGCCGAGCTGCGCGACAAGGTCACCGCCTGTGACGCGATGGTCTGGGTCTCCCCTGAACGGCACGGGGCGATGACCGGCATCATGAAGGCGCAGATTGACTGGATCCCGCTGTCACTGGGCGGCGTGCGCCCGACCCAAGGCAAGGTGCTGGCGGTGGGTCAGGTCAATGGCGGCTCGCAATCGTTCAACACGGTCAACCAGCTGCGCATCCTGGGCCGCTGGATGCGGCTTTTGACGATCCCCAACCAGTTTTCGACACCCAAGGCCTGGGATGAATTCCCCAAGGGCCGCATGCGCGCCTCGCCCTATTACAACCGCATGGTGGACGTGATGGAGGAGCTGATGCGCTTTACCGTGATGACCCGCGACATGCGCGATACGCTCACCGACCGCTATTCGGAGCGCGTCGAGAGTGCCGCGGAATTGTCGAAAAGGGTGAACCAACCTAAGCTTTGAACAGCTTGTCCTTGAGCTTGCGCCAAACCAGCAAACTGACCCTCCGGATGATCATCCCCGTGGAGAAATCATTGCGGAAATAGGCCATCAATTCGGGCCCCGGTAGTTTGGCCATGCGGTCCAGCGAGCGCTCCCAGTTTTGCGTGGTATATTGCGCCGCCGCTTGGTTGACCCAGAAGCCGATCTTATAGTTCAGGCCAAGCTTGCCGTTCGCCTCCCGCTCCCATTTGCGTAGGGCTTCGGGCGTTTTCTGACTGAGCGCGCCGCCCAAAAACCGCCCTTGTTCAATACAAATCCGTAGCCCCTCGCCTAGCGTGGGCGTGGCCATATTCGCACTGTCGCCCACGCGGATGACGTCGCCATAAACCAGCTGCTTTTCATAGGCCACCGACGGGATCGTGCCTGCGTTGACATGCTCGCCTTTGGGGTGCGGCAGCCCCATGCGCTGCAATTCGCCCGAGGCCAGAAGCTTGTTCATCATGTCCTTCGGGGACGCATCCGAGACGGGGCGGATCACGCCCACCCCCAGCCGAAGCGTGCCGTAATTGGTGGGAAAGGCCCAGCCATAGCCCGCCAGCGCGAAGGAGCCGAAGAACAAGATGGCGCGGTCCATGTCGATGCCCTCGACGGGGTATTCATATTCGATCCCAACCGCATCACGGGCAGGTTTGGTGTTCAGCCCGAGGCTTTCCAGCACGATGCAATGCCAGCCCGACGCATCCACGATCTGGCGCGATTTGACCTGCCATTCGCCTTGGCCCGCTGTGCGCAGCGTGGAGAGGTAGCCGCCCTCCACCTTTTCGGTGCGCAGGAATTTGGTGGCACAGAAAATCTTGGAGGTCGCGTTCGAGGCCAGCCAAAGGTAAAGCCGCGTGATGTCCAGAACGACCGCTGGCGCGTCCGTGATGTCCACCTGCAAGTCCCGCGTGTCGGAAAACACATCCATGCGGTTGACCCGCTGATAGAGATCCTCGGGGATGCCCAACCGCTGTACGTCCGCCAACCAAGAGCCGCCCGACGTCCGCACAGGTTTGCCAATTTCGCGGTCCTGATGCACCAAAATGGAGGAGACGCCGCGCAGCTCTGAGGAAACAGACAGCCCCGCAGGGCCGCCGCCGACAATCAGAACCTCCGTCTCTAAAACGCGCATCCGCCCCGCTTCTTTCTGCTTAAAATATGCCTGCCAAACATCCTGATATCAGCGAAACACATCATGATGCGAACCGTTAAAAACGGGTAAAGAAATTTTAAAATTTCTTTCAATATCAATGCGTAAGACATATCCGACGCACGAGTCGTCGTGCTAGAAATCAAGGTTTTCCACTGACAGAGCATTGGTCTGAATAAACTCCCGCCGCGGCTCCACCACGTCGCCCATCAGCTTGGTGAATATGTCATCAGCCTCCGCCATGTCCTCCACTTTCACCTGCAACAAGGTCCGCGCCTCGGGGTCCAAAGTCGTCTCCCACAGCTGGTCCGGGTTCATCTCTCCGAGGCCCTTATAGCGCTGCAAGGACAGGCCTTTTTCGCCCTCTTCAAGGATCGATTGCAGCAGATCAATCGGGCCGTAAACCGGCTGCTCCCGCTCCTTGCGGATCAGCTTCGCAGCCATCCCGTAGGTCTCCTGCAGGCTCGGGGTCATCTGCCCCAGCCGCCGCGCCTCCCCGGAGCGGAGCACACCGCCGTCAAGGATACGCACCTCATCGACGCCGCGCAGCACGCGCCACAGACGGATGCCCTTGTCCTGCGTCGGGCGGCCCTGCCAGCCCTTCTCATATTCCAGCGCGATCAGGTCGAGCCGCTTGGCCACGGTGTCCGCCACGCCCTGCAAATCGCCTTCTAGCTTGCTGCCGTCAAAGGCCCCGGCAATCGCAGATTGCTCAAGGATATGCTGCGGATAATGAGTTGGGAAAGCTTGCAGGATACGGCGCACGGTGCGGGCCTCGTCGACGACGCGGCGCAGGTCTTGGCCCACGATCTCGGAGCCGTCGCCCAAGCGCAGCACGGCGCCTTCGATGCCCTGCTCGATCAGGTAATCCTCAAGCCCCGTCTGGTCCTTGATATAGACCTCAGAGCGGCCCCGCGCGACCTTGTAGAGCGGGGGCTGCGCGATGTAGAGATGCCCGGCTTCGATCAGCTCGGGCATTTGGCGGTAGAAGAAGGTCAAAAGCAGCGTGCGAATATGCGCGCCGTCCACGTCGGCGTCGGTCATGATGACGATCTTGTGGTAGCGCAGCTTGGAGATGTCGAACTCGTCCCGGCCAATGCCGGTGCCCAGCGCCATGACGAGATTGCCGATCTCCTGACTGCCAAGCATCCGGTCAAACCGCGCGCGTTCCACGTTCAGGATTTTGCCACGCAGAGGCAGCACAGCTTGCGTCTGGCGGTCGCGGCCCGTCTGGGCGGAGCCGCCGGCGCTGTCGCCCTCCACCAAGAAGACTTCGGTCTTGGAGGGGTCTTTTTCGGAGCAGTCTTTCAGCTTGCCCGCCAAGAAATTCACATCCATCGCGGTTTTGCGCCGGGTCAGTTCGCGGGCTTTGCGGGCGGCTTCGCGGGCATGGGCGGCCTCGATGATCTTGGTGGTGATGATACGGGCCTCGTTGGGGTTCTCTTCGAACCATTCGGCCAGTTTCTCGTTCATCAGCCCTTCGACCGCCGGACGCACCTCGGAGGAGACCAGCTTGTCCTTGGTTTGCGAGCTGAATTTCGGGTCAGGCACCTTTACCGACAGCACGCAGGTCAGGCCTTCGCGGGCGTCGTCGCCGGTGAAGCTGATCTTCTCTTTCTTGGCGATGCCAGAGGATTGCGCGTAGGCGTTGATGGTGCGGGTCAGCGCGCCGCGGAAGCCCGCCATATGGGTGCCGCCGTCACGTTGGGGGATGTTGTTGGTAAATGGCAGGACGTTCTCGTGGTAGCTGTCATTCCACCACATCGCGACTTCGACGCCGATTTCGTCTTTCTCGCCAACGACGTATATCGGTTCAGGCATCATCGCGGATTTGGAGCGGTCAAGATATTTGACGAATTCCTTGACGCCGCCCTCGTAGAAAAGCTCAGTGCGGAGCTGCTCGACAGGGCGTTCGTCAGTCAAAATGATGCGAACGCCTGAGTTCAAAAAGGCCAGCTCGCGCAGGCGGTTTTCTAGCGTTTGGAAAACGTAGTCACGGTTGGAGAATGTATCGAGAGATGCCAGAAACCGTACCTCGGTGCCGGTTTGGTCCGTGGGGCCCACGACCTCCAGATGCTTGACTGTGTCGCCATGCTCGAAGCGGGCGATATGCTCCTTGCCTTCGCGCCAGATGCGCAGCTCAAGATAGTCGCTGAGCGCGTTCACCACGGAGACGCCGACGCCGTGCAGACCGCCGGAGACTTTGTAGGAGTTGCTGTCGAATTTGCCGCCCGCATGGAGCTGGGTCATGATGACCTCGGCGGCAGAGACGCCTTCTTCCTCGTGAATGCCCACCGGAATGCCGCGCCCGTTATCGCTGACGGAGACCGAGCCGTCGTCGTGAATTTTGACGTTCACCGCATCGGCATGACCCGCCAGCGCCTCGTCAATTCCGTTGTCGACCACCTCGTAGACCATGTGGTGCAAACCGGAGCCATCATCCGTGTCACCGATATACATGCCGGGCCGCTTGCGCACGGCCTCCAAGCCCTTGAGAACCTTGATGGAATCGGCGCCGTATTCTTCTTGATTTTGGTCTTGATCGGCCATTGAAACTGTCCCGTTTGTTCACCGCAACATATAAGCAATTTCGTCAGCATTGTCACGCGAATGACGCAACATCTTGTGGTTCTGCGCCGGGCTGTGTGGCCGGGTCTTCACCGGGGCGACTCACCGGGTGATTTGGGCACGAAATGCGGGGGCGCAGTCGGTTTGAATGTGGTTATCAACAGGACAAATTTCTATCCCCAAGAAAACTGCGTTTTGCCCCCTCAGGGCTGTTGACGCCCCTGCTGGAGGGACCCGGATCATCAAAATTTTTCTGGTGCGGAGAGGGTTAGCGGGCGTCCTTCAAGCCGGGGCGGATTTTCGGGGTGCTGCCTTGGGTTGTAAGCTCGGCGGCAAGCCGCTTTCAAAGGGCGCAATCTGGCAGTGTTTTGCCCGTGTTTTTGGCGGATATGGACCCGTGTGAATGGCACAGATACCCATGCCCTGCTGGGAAAATGGAAAGAAATTGATGAAAATTCGGATCAACAGCCTGCCTGCGCCTGCGTCGCTGGGGGGCGCTACAAAACCAATCACGAAAGAGGAGCGAGATCGCCTGTTTGACGTGGTGGTCACGCTGACCAATTTTGCCGATGACAAGGGGCTTGGAGCGGTGTCTGACAAGCTGGAAGAGGCGTTGGATATGTTGCTGGCGTCGGAGGATGGGGAGACGACGGAATTTGCCACGTCGCGGCGGTTCGGATGGGCCTCGTCACGGCGGGAGATGCCGGTCGAGCGCAGGACTACGCCGATGGTGGAATTGAAGAACGCGACGCGGCGCAGGTTGTCGGCGCTTAGCTGATTGCGATCACGACGGCGACGCCAAGAAGCAGAACCCCCGCTGTAATATTCATGCGTTTCAATGCGTTAGGGGATTTCAGGATGCCTCTGACGCGGTCTACTGAGGCGGCGAGGATGAGGTTTCCGATCAGGGGCACGGCGAAGCTGAGGGCGCAGATGGCGGTGATGTCGAGCCATGTGACGCGGGTGAGATCGAAGAAGCCGGGCAGCATGCCCATGTAGAAGAGCACCGCTTTTGGGTTGGCCAGAATGACGACAAGCCCGGCGATGAAGCCTGCCCACATGCCCGGACGGGTGAGGCGGGAATTCTCTGACAGCTCTTTTTCTGCGTTTTGTATCAATAGGATACCCATTGCGGCGAACATCACGACGGCGACCCATTTGAGGATGTCCATGAACCATGCGGCCTGATCGACGATCCATGTGACGCCCAAGATTGCGATGAGCGGCCAGAGGACGTCTCCGACGACGACGCCCAAAGCGAGCGGCCATGCGGCGTTGAAACCGCCTGACATGGCGCGGGCCAAAAGGGCGACCCAGACGGGGCCGGGGGTGAGAAACAGGACGAATAGCCCGCCTGCGTAAAACAGCAGCTCGAAGGGGGTGATTGTCATGTTTTGTACAAATTGGGGTAAATTGAATCCCCCCAAAACCCATTTTGTACAAAACTTTTAGGTAAGCTCATGTGACCAAAATCTCCGATCCATCGCCGCTTTCAGTGACCTCGACATGCTGCGCGCGGTCTCCGAGTTCCTCAAAAAGTTCGGGGCCGGTTCCGGTCATCCAGGCCTGCGCGCCGAGGGCGGAAATTTCGTCATAGAGGGCGGCGCGGCGGCCTGCGTCGAGATGGGCCGCGACCTCGTCGAGAAGGATGATCGGGGCCGCGCCGAAATCTTCGCTGAGCGCGCGGGCATTGGCGAGGATGAGGGAGATCAAAAGCGCCTTCTGCTCCCCGGTGGAGCATTGCTTGGCCTCCACGCTTTTGGCGGTGTAGATCGCGGAGAGATCGGCGCGGTGGGGGCCGGTCAGAGTACGGCCCGCGCGCAGGTCATTGGGGCGGGAGCGGTCCAGCGCGTCGCGGAGGGCGTCGGCGCTGTCGATCAGGTCGCCTTCGATGGACAGATCTGCGGTCGGAAATTGCGTCTCGGCGGCGTCCATGGCAGCGCGTAAACGGACAATTGTGTTGGCTCTGTTAACGATGATCGCAGCCCCGGCCTCCGCCATCTGGTCTTCGAGGGCTTTGTACCACATCGCATCGCGGACCATGTCCTTGAGCAGCCGGTTGCGTTCGCGCATGGCTTTCTCATAGGCGACGGTGGCCTCGGCATGGGTGGGCTCGAAACTGAGGGTCATGCGGTCCAGAAAGCGGCGGCGGCCATCGGCCCCTTCGATCCAGAGGCGGTCCATGGCGGGGATCAGCCAGACGATGCGGGCGATGCGGCCAAGGGCGATTTGCGCGGCGGTTTTGGCGTCGATGGTGACGGTGCGGTTGGCGCCATGTTCGGCGCGAGTCTCGACCTCATGGATTTGTGCCAGCGAATGCAACTGGCCTGTAACCTTCCAGCCCAGATGTTCCGGGGCGCGGGCTATTTCGTCGGATTTGGCGCGTCTGAGCCCCCTGCCCGGCGACAGAAGCGAGACGGCTTCAAGGATGTTGGTTTTGCCCGCGCCATTGGCACCGTGGATCGCAATGGGGCGGCCGTCCAGCGCGAGGCTTACGGATTTATGCGAGCGGAAATGCGAAAGATGCAGCTTGGAGAGGTAGAGTTCAGCCATGCATGCGGCGTCAGACGCGCATCGGCATCACGACGTAGACGGCCGAGTGGTCGTTGCCTTCGCGCATCAAGGTCGGGTCCCCGGCGGAGTTGAACATGAAGACGGCGTTTTCGCGGTCCACTTGCCCTGCGATTTCCAGCAAGTATTTGGCGTTAAAGCCAATTTCGAGCCGCTCGTCGCCGTAAGCCACGGCCAGTTCTTCCTCCGCGGCACCCGCGTCGGGGGCGTTGACCGACAGCGTCAGACGGTCTTCTTCGAGCACCAGTTTGACGGCGCGGGAGCGCTCCGAGGAGACGGTCGCGACGCGGTCCACGGCTTTGGCAAACTCAGAAGCATCGACTTCCAGTTTGCGGGTGTTGCCTTGCGGGATGACGCGCGTGTAATCGGGGAATGTACCGTCGATGACCTTGGAGGTCAGGGTGATGTCGGGGGTCGCGAAGCGGATTTTGGTCTCCGACACGGAGACGGCGATTTGCATGTCGTCATCATCGAGAAGCTTGCGCAGCTCGGCTACGGTTTTGCGCGGCACGATCACGCCGGGCATGTTGGCGGCCTCTGGCGGCAGGTCGGCGTCGATGCGGGCCAAGCGGTGGCCGTCCGTGGCGACGCAGCGCAGGGATTTTCCGCCTTCGGCGTCGGCGACATGCATGTAAACGCCGTTGAGATAATAGCGGGTTTCCTCCGTGGAGATGGCGAATTTCGACTTGTCGAAGAGGCGGCGCAGCACGGGGGCGTGGGCGGAGAAATTGGATTCGTATTCGGAGGTTGCCATGACCGGGAAATCTTCTTTGGGCAGGGTCGCCAACGAGAAATTGGAGCGTCCGGCCTCAACGGTCAGGCGGCCTGTGGCGCTGTCATCTGTGAGCTGCACCAGCGCGCCGTCGGGCAATTTGCGGACAATTTCATGCAAAGTGGTGGCAGAAACTGTGGTGGCGCCTGCGCGCTCAACGACGGCGGGGGCTTTGTCGACCACCTCGATATCAAGATCGGTGGCGCGGAAGGAGACGGTGTCGCCCTCGGCCTCGATCAACACATTGGCGAGGATCGGGATGGTGTTGCGGCGCTCGACCACGGATTGGGCCTGACCGACCGCTTTCAGCAAGACGCTGCGTTCAACACTGATTTTCATGGGGCCAGTCCCTTTTTAGGAGGTCGTTTCTTAGACGGTTTTTCAGACAGGTAGGGCGGAGAGGTTACCCGCTCCGCCCGTAAGTTCAATTGTTATGTGAATGTCTGCCGTTCTGGGGCTGACGTCAAGGCTTGCTCACGCCTCGAGCATGCGGCGGAGCAGTTCGATATCTTCGGCGATCTGGCTGTCTTTGGCTTTGAGTTCCTCGATCTTGCGGACGGCGTGGATGACCGTGGTGTGGTCGCGGCCGCCGATGCGTTTGCCGATCTCCGGGTAGGAGCGTTGGGTTAACTGTTTGGCCAGATACATGGCCACCTGCCGGGGCCTCGCGATGTTGCGCGAACGTTTGGGTGAGAGGAGGTCGGACATGCGCACGTTGTAGAAGTCGCAGGTCTTGCGCATGATTTCGTCCATCGTGACCTTGCGATCAGACTGGCGCAGGATGTCCGAGAGGCTTTCGGTGGCCAGATCCAGCGTGATTTCGCGGCCCACAAGGGAGGCAAAGGCGAAGAGCCGGGTCAGCGCGCCTTCGAGGACGCGGACGTTGTTGGAGATGCGGTGGGCCAGAAATTCCAGCACGCCGTCGGCGATGTGCAGCTCCTGAAACTGGGAGCGGTAGACCTCGACCTTTTGCTGCAGGATGCCGAGGCGCAGCTCGTAATCGGTGGGGTGCAGGTCGACGACCAAGCCCCATTGCAGGCGCGATTTGATGCGGTCCTCGAGGCCGTCAATCTCGCCGGGAGATCTGTCGGCGGAGATGATCACCTGTTTGCCCTGATCGACCAAGGCGTTGAATGTGTGGAAGAATTCGTCTTGCGTGGAGTCTTTGCCCGCGATGAATTGGACGTCATCGACCATCAGGACATCGACGGAGCGGAAGAGCTCCTTGAAGTCCATCATCTGCTTGTCGCGCAGGGCTTGGATGAAGCGGTACATGAACTGCTCGGCGGAGAGGTAGACGACGCGCAGCTCTGGAGAGCGTTCCTGTAGCTCCCAAGCGATGGCGTGCATCAGGTGGGTTTTGCCAAGGCCGACGCCGCCATAGAGAAACAGCGGGTTGAAGGTGACGGGGCCGCCTTCGGCGACGCGGCGGGAGGCGGCATGGGCCAGCTCGTTGGGTTTGCCGACGACGAAGCTGTCGAAGGTGAAGCGGCGATCAAGGGGCGCGCCGAGCAGGTCGCCATTTGCCTTGGTGGTTCTGGCAGCGGGTTTGGCGAGGGACTTGGCCTGTGCATCCGGGTTGGCCGACAGGGCGGCGTGGCGCGGGGTGGCGCGGGCGTCGGTTTCGACCGTGAAGGTCAGTCGGTCAACCTGACAGCCGTGCTTGATGGATTGCGCCTGAATTTTCTCGCCGAAATTGCGCGACACCCAGTCGCCCATGAAGGTGGTCTTTACGGCGAATTCCAGCACGCCGTTGTGGCAGCTCACAAATTTCAGCTTCTCGATCCAAGTGACATAGTTGTTGTTGCCAACCATGTCCCGAAGCGTTTCGCGAATTTGTCCCCAGTCGTCTTCAGTCATCCCCAAACCCGTCTTTCCAAATTGTTCAGGACTGCACCCACGGCAATCCCCGAACCTTCCAGCCATTGAAGGTTCCGCGTTTCTTTTGCTCGTCTATGTCCCCTTCGAAACCTTCGACCACATTGATGCAGTCAACGTCCGAACCCTTCTCGACAAAGGCTAATTTCATTGCTTTCGCAGCGCCCAGAGATCGCACACCGGATCGGCAAAGGAACAGCATTGCAGGAGGGCATGTGCCCGCCAACTCGGCTAGTACCTCTTCGACGAACCTTGTGTTCGCAGACATGTTCGGAAAGCTGGCCCACTCGACAAACAGTGCCGAACGCCCCAATATTGACAGGTCGGGTTTCCCCACAAAGGTCCATTCGGCCTTTGACCTTACATCAACAAGCACGGCCTCTGGTTGTGTTTTCAAAAGGTCCCACGCGGCGCGCGGATGCAGCTCTGAAACACGCGGACCAGTGTCCGTGTCCATTCCATTGTCCCCCAAGACGAAGTGAATCGCTCAGTGAAACTAGCGATAGCTGACAGGCCATCGCAACCGATCTTCTCTATTGACTTGGAGAGTTGGGGCAATCGAATCTGAGGGTGTGTTTAAGAGTGCCGCGTAACCCCTTGTGACATAAAAAAACGCGCCCCTTTCGGAGCGCGCAAATTTTTTTCCGAGGCCGTCTGGCTTACGCGGAGAGCGCTTTCACACGGGAGGACAGGCGAGACATTTTCCGCGCAGCGGTGTTTTTGTGCAGCACGCCTTTGGACACGCCGCGCATGATTTCCGGCTGGGCTTCTTTCAGCGCTGCGGCTGCTGCGGCCTGATCGCCGGAGGCAATGGCTTCCTCGACGCGACGCAGATGTGTGCGGATGCGCGAGCGGCGGGCTTTGTTAACTGCAAAGCGGCGCTCGTTCTGGCGGGCGCGTTTTTTAGCTTGTGGCGAATTGGCCATGTCGGGTTCCCTTTCGACGGGTCATATAAGTTACAGATGCACGAAACGGCCCGACTTGGGTTTGAGAACCAAGTGATTCCGGTCAAGCGGACCTCGCGCGCATGGATTGCGGCCTTTTAGGGGAGCCGTGCGGCCTTGTAAACCGCCTTACTTATCGCGGAATTGCGGCTCGCGCTTTTCGATGAAAGCGGTCATGCCCTCGGCCTGATCTTCGGTGGCGAAGAGGCTGTGGAACAAGCGCCGCTCGAAGATCAGGCCCTCTTGCATCGTGGTCTCAAAGCTACGGTTGACGGCTTCTTTGACGGCCATGGTGGCGGGCATGGATTTCTCCGCGATTTTGGCGGCGGCGGACATGGCCTCTTTCTTGAGGGATTTGACCGGGACAACGCGGCTGACGAGGCCGGACCGCTCCGCCTCTTCGGCGTCCATGAAGCGGCCTGTCAGGTGCATGTCCATGGATTTCGACTTGCCAATGAACCGCGTCAGCCGTTGCGAGCCGCCCATGCCGGCCATGACGCCTAGGTTAATCTCGGGCTGGCCAAACTTGGCGGTCTCTGAGGCGATGATGAAGTCGCACATCATGGCAACCTCGCAGCCGCCGCCCAACGCGTAGCCGGAGACAGCCGCGATGATCGGCTTGCGCGCGGAGGTGATGGTGCCGGTTTCATCGACGAAGAGGTTTGAGCTGAACACATCGTTGAAGCTGAGGTCTTTCATCTCGGTGATATCGGCGCCAGCGGCAAAAGCCTTCTCGGACCCGGTCAGGATCATGCAGCGGATTTTTTCATTGGCCTCGGCCTCCGAGATGGCTTGGGATAGCTCGGTCAGCATCTCCGCATTCAGCGCGTTGAGCGCATCGGGGCGGTTGAGCGTGATGGTTGCGACATGCTCTTCTATCTCGACAGTGATCGTCTTGAACGCCATGGAAACGGCCTCTCACCAATGGAAATTGAGGGGTAAGACCTATCAGGCCATGCCATGAGGTCAATTATCTTTGACATTTCGCGCAATAGAAGGAGGAGCGCCCGGATTGCACGATCCGCTTCACCACCCCCGCGCATTCAGCTTTGGCGCAGGGCTGGTCTTCGCGGTCATAGACGGCGAAATTGTGCTGAAAATAGCCCAGCTCGCCATCGGTTTGACGGTGATCTCTGAGGGAGGAACCGCCTGCCTCGATGGCTTCCGTGAGCACGTCGCGGATGGCGGGCAGAAGGGAGGCGACTTTCGGGCCGCTCAAAGACCCCGCCTTGCGTTTGGGGGAGATGCTCGTGCGGTGCAGCACCTCGCAGACATAGATATTGCCAAGGCCCGCGATGATGCGCTGATCCAGCAGCGCGGATTTGACGGGCGTGTTGCGATTTTTGAATTTGGCTTTGAGATAGGCCTCGTTGAAGCTGTTGCCCAAAGGCTCGGGCCCCAGTTTTTCCAGCAGCCAGTGGGTGTCCTGGGTGGCGGTGTCCATCAGATCCATCGCGCCAAAGCGGCGGGCGTCGTTGAAGCGGATGCGCGTGCCGCCCTCCATATGAAAGACGACGTGGTCGTGTTTTTGCGTGGCGGGGGCCTCGTGATGGAAGTTGGCCGTCGGGGCCTCGTCGATTTGCATGCGGCCGGACATGCCCAGATGAATGAGCAGCGTCTCGCCCGAGCTGAGATCCGCGAGGATGTATTTCGAGCGTCGTCTGAGCGCCGTGACCGTCTGGCCTTGCAGCCTTTGGGCCATATTTTGCGGGAAAGGCCAGCGCAGATCGGGGCGGTTCACGTCGGCGCTTTTGATGACGCGGCCTTCCATTGCGGGCTGCAATCCGCGCCGCACGGTTTCGACCTCGGGCAGTTCTGGCACGCAATGATCCTCTTAAGGTGTGTTTGGTCGCATTGTCCTTACGCGACGCAGGCCTATAAGAAGGGTGAGGCCAAGAAGGTTGCAAGGCGAGATGACAGACAAATCCGAAAAAACCACCCATTTCGGGTATAAAGACGTCCCCGAGGCCGACAAGGCCGGGATGGTGCATGGCGTGTTCAGCAATGTGGCGTCGAAATATGACATTATGAATGACGTCATGTCGGGCGGCATCCACCGGCTGTGGAAAGACGCCATGATGGATTGGCTGGCACCTCGGTCGGGGCAGCGGCTGCTGGATGTGGCGGGTGGGACCGGCGATATTGCGTTTCGGTTTTTGAAGCGCGCCGGTGCGGCGGAGGCCGTGGTGCTTGATATGACCGAAAACATGCTAATCGAAGGGCGCAAACGCGCGGAGGCGGAGGCCCTGTCGGCCCAGCTGGACTGGATCGTGGGCGACGCGATGGCGCTGCCTTTTGAGGATAACAGCTTTGACGTCTACACGATCAGCTTTGGCATTCGGAACGTCACGCGTGTTTCGGACGCGCTTTCGGAAGCGTTTCGCGTGCTGCGCCCCGGTGGGCGGCTGATGGTGCTGGAGTTCTCGCAATTGCCGAACCCAGCGATGCAGAAGGCCTATGATTTGTATTCGTTCAACGTGATCCCGCGCATGGGGCAGGTGATTGCGGGCGACAGCGACAGCTACCAATATCTGGTGGAATCGATCCGGCAGTTTCCCGATCAAGAGACGTTTGCGGGCATGATCCGTGACGCGGGTTTTGACAATGTCAGCTACCGCAACATGACCTTTGGCGTCGCCGCGCTGCATGCCGGTTGGAAGATTTAGATGCGCGGACCGCATAATATCTGGCGGCTGATCCGCACGGGTGCCACGCTGGAGCGCACAGGCGCCATGGGCGTGGTGCTGGACGCGTTTCAGGCCCCGCCCCGGCTGCGTTTTGCGGCGCGGGTGTTGGGCTGGCCGTTCAAATGGCTGGGGCTGAAGGGTGATCCGTCGATGCCGCCCGCGACGCGCGCGCTGACGGCGTTGGGCCCGGCTTACATCAAATTCGGTCAGGTGCTGTCTACCCGGCCCGACGTGGTGGGCGACGAGTTGGCGGTGCAGTTGCGGGTGTTGCAGGACAAGCTGCCTCCGTTTTCTGTGGCGGAGGCGCGGGCCATGGTGGAGGCGGAGCTGGGCGCGCCGGTAGATAGGTTGTTTTCCGAATTTTCCGACCCGATTGCGGCGGCCTCAATTGCGCAGGTACACCGCGCGCGGCTGGCAAGTTCCGGCGCTGAAGTGGCCGTGAAAATTCTGCGGCCCGGCATCGAGAAAGCGTTTCGCAAGGATGTGGACGCGTTCTACTTCGCGGCCTCGATCATTGAGATCCTGTCGCCCGCCTCGCGCCGCTTGCGCCCGATGGAAGTGATCACCCATTTTGACGGCGTTGTGCAGGGCGAGCTGGATTTGCGGCTGGAGGCCGCTGCGGCGGGCGAATATGCGGCGAACACGGCAAATGACGAGGGCTTTTTGGTGCCGCGCGCCGATTTCAACATGTCCTCGCGCCGGGTGATGGTGATGGATTGGGCAGAGGGCACCGCTTTTGGCGAGGTGGAGGCCATCGGGGCCGCGGGGCATGACCGCCAAGCGCTGGGCGAGCGCGTGTTGCAGCTGTTCTTGCGCCACGCGCTGAATGACGGGTATTTCCATGCGGATATGCATCAGGGCAATCTGAAGGTCAGCCCGAGCGGCGACATTATTGCCTATGATTTTGGCATTATGGGGCGGCTCGACGCCTATACCCGTCGGGTCTATGCAGAAATTCTGATGGGGTTTATCCGCAAAGATTACCGCCGCGTGGCGGAGGTACATTTCGAGGCGGGCTATGTGCCTGCGGACCGCGATATTGACGAATTTGCGCAGGCCCTGCGGGCCGTGGGGGAGCCGATTTTCGGGATGGATGCCTCCCAAATTTCCATGGGGCGGCTGCTGAATTATCTGTTCGAGGTGACGGAGCGTTTCGGCATGGAGACCCGCACCGAGCTGATTTTGTTGCAGCGCACCATGGTGGTGGTTGAAGGCGTGGCGCGCACGATGCATCCGCAGATCAACATCTGGAGCGTGGCCCAGCCGGTGGTTGAGCAATATATCCGCCAACAGGTTGGCCCGGCGGCTGTGCTGAAAGACCTTGGCCAGACCGCTTTGGTGTTGGCCCGGTTTGGCCCGAAACTGCCTGGGACGGTGGAGCGGCTTTTGTCCGCGCAAAGCAACGAGCGCGCGCCTGAGCCGGAAAACCGTTGGCCGAAACGCGCAGCTCTTTTGGCGATTGGCGGGTTGCTGGCGTCGAATGCGTGGCTGCTATGGCTTAATCTGGGTTAGCGCAGCCCGCGGACCAGCGTCGCCGGGTAGAGCGCGCCGCTGTCTAGTGCCACGATGGCCTGCCCGTTGATCGTGCGCACTTCCGCGATTTCAGCGAAGATTTCTGGCGTGGCTTCGTCGATGATTTCGCCGCCCGCGTAGGACACGATGCCAAAGCTGTATTCCCCGTCAGCGAAGGGTTGGCCTGCGTCGTCCACGCCCGCCCATTGGAACGGATCATCGCCGGTCGGAAGGGTGATGCGCTGGCGTTCGGTGCCGCTGCTGTCCCAGACGACAAGCTCCACCTTGTCGGCGAAAACAGGCGGGTTTGGCACGATCTCGATCGGGGTGCCATCGAAGTCACCGGGGATGGCCATGCGGGCGTGCATGCCGACCCATCCCGCCATCTCGCCCAGGTTTGACGTTGCAAATTGCGAGGAGAAGGCCGCGAGAAGGTCGTTTGTTTTCACCTGCTGTTCAACGCCTGAGAAGGTTGCCAGCTGGGTTGCGAAATCCTGCGAGTCCATTGGGTTGAGCGGGTCTTGGTTTTTCATCTGCGCGGTCAGCATGACGAGGAAGGTCTCAAAATCCGCGCCAATGGTTGCGTCTTTCGCAGCGGTGTTTGCGGCGGTGGTCGCGCCGAGGCCATTTGGGGTCAATACGTCCATGATATTGCGTCCTTTTGATTAAAGTCGAAGATCAAGCCGACCGTCTGCGGCGGAGGGCGCGCTGACCGGGTGTGGCTTGGCTGAGAGTTGAATGGCAGCCTCTTCGAGGCTGTTGTGCTGGGTGTCGGATGACGGGCTGTCGCCCTCTTGAGAGAATTCAAGCGTGGCACCGGAGAGGTCAAATTCTTGCAGGTTGGACATCAGCTCATCCGCGTTTTTGCGCAACAGGTCCAATGTCTCAGGCCGCTCTACGGCGAGGGCGATGAAGAGACCCGCCTCGCGCGGGTGGACGGTGATCCTGACGCGACCAAGCTCTTCAGGGTCGAGGCGCACTTCGATGTCGCGGCCTGATTTTGCACCCAGCTCCGCCGTGATTTGGGCGGTGATCTGATGCACCGCATATGAGGTTTGCGCGGGCGTGACGGGTTGCGCGATGGAGGGGGATGTGGGGCTCAACGGGCTCGACGGTTGCAGGGCAGAGAGCGCGGCCAGCGGTTCCGGCTCGGTCAGGTCTTTGACGATCATCGGCTGTATTGTTAGCGGCGCTTGGATCCTTTGGTGCCCTGCCGGGCCGCCTGCGTGGAGCGGTGCCATTGTGACCGTCAGGCGGGCGGGCACATCGCGCAATGGCGTATCGAAATCCTTGGGCGCACGCGGGTCCTGTGCAATTGCCGGGGCAAGAGGTGCGGCAGATGTGGCGGCTGGGCGCGCATAGGTTTCAAGCACCGTACTCGATTGTCCTGTCAGTGGCGTGACCACAGGCGTCGCCGATTGGGTCGGCGCGGCTTTGGGCGCAGAAGGGGTTTCGGCCTGACGCTTGGCCATTGCAGGCTGCTGGTTTGTTAGGTTTGCCGGAGCTGTGGGCGCTGTTTCGTGGCCCGTGGTCTGTTTCTGCGTCGCGGCCGGGGGCGGCAACGTCGGGGCCAGATCTTGCCGCGATGGCTGCGTTTGGGCGTCCTGAGCGCGCGGCATTTCTGTTTGCGCCGGCGATTGGGGTGGCGTCTGCCCGGTTGCAAGCTCGGGTTTCAGCATGGCCTGTGGCTGGTCTTTTGAAGGACCTTCTACAGGCACAATTGGAGCCGTCTTTGGCAATATAGCGGGTCTTGGGTCCGCTGGGTTCGGCGCTGTTGCCAACTGAGCGGGCGGTTGAGTTTCAAGCCCGTCTTGGGGCGGAGTATCCACTGGCACGGCCGTAATCGCCTCAACTGAGAGAGGTTGGATATCGCTTTTTTCCGGCATCGGCTGGTTGGGGATGTTGTCATCATCTACCACCAGCGCCGAAAGCTCGACCCCCTTGGGGTCTGCCGTTTTGACGGGTTCAGACAGGAATGGAATGACGGCGCCCTCAATCTCGGGCGGCTCCGGTTCAAGAGGCTGGCCTTGTGTGGGGCTTTCTGGAACAGGCACCTCCGCCTGCTCCAGCGCTTCAAGATCAAGCTGGAACAAGGCGGCCTGTTCGGCCTGCGCTGCCTCTGACGACTGGCCCGGCGCTGTTGCGCTGGCACCCCTAGCCAAGACCAACTGATCCATAAGCTGCATAGCGTTCCGTTTCCTCTTTTTTCCCAAAATGCACATCACTGGTTACCGCTTCTTTACCCGCCTGCCCTTATCTTGCGTTTAATCGATAGAATTTGAGGCAGTTGCAGATGGATATACCCAGTGCCACCGCGCCGGATTTGGCGCTTACAAAGAAACACGCGGGCCTTAGGGAGGCCGCCGCAGAGCTTGAGGCCGTCTTTTTGGCGCAGATGTTGAAATCCGCAGGCGTCGGCAAAACCAGCGAGGCGTTTGGCGGCGGCATCGGCGAAGAGCAGTTTTCCTCGTTTCTGGCGGATCAACAGGCGCGGGCCTTCGCGCAATCAGGCGGCGTCGGGCTGGCGGAACATATCTTCAAAGCAATGGTGGCACGCGCGACATGACCCATGACATTCTGGACCAGATCGGCGCGTTGCTGGACGCGGAAAAACAGCTGCTCCTGAGCGGTCAGCTTGATGGCTTAGAGCATCTCGCGGCGCAAAAATTAGTGCTTTTGGAGCAGATACAGCGCAGCGATATGCCCCCAAATGCTGCACAAAGCGCGGCTTTGCGGCGGCGCGCGCATGAAAACGGTCAGCTTTACGAGGCCGCTTTGAGGGGCATTCGGCGGGCCAACACGCGGCTGCATGACGTCAAAAGCGTGCTCAGCGAACTCAAGACATATAGCGGGCGTGGTACGATTCGATCTGATGGGATCGGGGGTCCTTCTGTCTCTATCAAGGCCTGAGGCATTCGATTAAAACTGACCGGGTTTCTCCGGGCGACTTTAGGGTTTCATTAGGGTCGCTGCGGTCAAGTGCCCCCACGCCTTCAGAAGGGGCTGAAACCCGCACATCGCGACGTTTCCAATTGTCAGAATGGCACTCGCTCCGCCCTTAGGCTTCAAGCCGGGGCGGCATGAAAACCATGGCGTCGAAAGCGCCAACCTGAAGGAAATATAATGTCTAGTATTCTGACCAACAGCAGCGCGATGGTTGCGCTGCAAACCCTGAAATCCATCAACTCCGACCTGTCGAAAGTCCAGTCCGAGATCTCTACCGGTAAATCGGTCGGGTCCGCCAAGGACAATTCCGCGCTTTGGGCCATCTCGAAGGTCATGGAGTCGGATGTGCAGGGCTTCAAATCCATCTCTGAAAGCCTGTCACTGGGCGAATCCACCATCGCGGTTGCCCGCCAAGGTGCCGAAACAGTGACCGACCTGCTGACGGAGATCAAAGGCAAGATCGTCGCAGCACAGGAAGAAAACGTGGACCGCGACAAGATCCAGACCGATATTGATGCGCTGTCCCAGCAAATCGGCTCGGTTGTGGGGGCCGCCCAGTTTAACGGGCTGAACCTGCTGTCCGGCACGGATGATCTGAACATCCTGTCCTCGCTGGATCGTGGCGAAAACGGTCAGGTGACTGCGGCCAATATCACTATTGCACGCCAGGATCTGTCAACAGACGCAGGCGTGTACGGCACCGGCACCGCGTTGAGCGCCAACGCTGTTGCAAGTGGCGCGGCCGTTTCGAACGCAGGCAATGTTGAGGCGATCACCTTTACCGACAGCGCAGATATGTCTGGTGAAACCTTCGACATTACCGTGGCGGGGTCTTCGCTGTCTTTTGCCGGTGCTGACTTTGGCGCCATCACGGAAGAGGCAGCGATCGACCAGATCGCAGGGGCGATCAACGCGCTTGGCCTTGAGGGTGTCACTGCGGCACGCAACGGCAGCGATCTTGAGCTGACCTCCACCCGTGCCTTTGAGGATGTCGCAGTGGACTTCTCCGGCTCGACCGTGACTGATGATACCGTGGCGATCGGCGAGCGGGCCGAGAATGTGACGTTCTCGACCGTTGCCAATGTCAATGAAGGCGATGGCTACCGCATCACTGTCGGGTCCGATGTTGCCACGTATATTGCTGGCAAGGGCGAGACCTTTGAGGATGTCGCAAATGGCCTGAAAGCGGCGATTGACTCGGCTGGTATCGAAGGGCTGACCACGTTGGTCACGACCGATGATACAGGCGCGCAAGTGCTGAAGATCGACAATGACAGTGCGACCCCGATTGCCACGTTCAACGCGGTTGGCGCGGCAGGTGGTGAAGCATCTGGCGGTCTGTTTGGCCTCGACGATATCGACGTGTCGACCAATGGCGGTGCAGATGCGGCTTTGGCCAATATCGAGGTGCTGATCCAGAACTCGATTGATGGCGCGGCTGAGTTCGGCTCCGCTCAAGGTCGGATCGAAATTCAGTCTGAATTTGTCGGCAAGCTGACGGACTCGCTGAAGACTGGTATCGGCACTTTGGTCGACGCCGATATGGAGGAAGCCTCCGCCCGGTTGCAAGCGCTGCAGGTTCAGCAGCAGCTTGGTGTTCAGGCGCTGTCGATTGCCAATCAGGCACCGCAAAGCATCCTGTCGCTGTTCCGGTAATACCACTTTGGGACGCCGTGTCGCGGCGTCCCATTCCCTGACCTTTTTCAAGAAAGCGATATCGCTTCATGTCCGCTATGCAACTTGCACAACATGCCTACCAATCCTCCGGCGCGCCGACCAAGACCGAACGGTCTGGTGAGTATGACACGGTCGCACGTGTGACCTCCCGTCTGCGCCTCGCCGCCGAGCAAGGCAATTTTAACCAACTGGCAGCCGCTATCGACACCAACCGCCGCATGTGGACCACCATCGCGGCCAGCGTCACAGACACGGAGAACAGGTTGCCAGATGACGTGAAGGCGACGCTGTTTTACCTGTCCGAATTCACGACAGTGCAGTCCCGCAAAGTCCTGACAGAGGGCGAGGATGCAAGCGCGCTGATCGATGTGAACCTTGCCGTTATGCGGGGCCTGAATGCGGCCGTGGCAAGATGACAGGGCTCGTCCTGAAACTTGGCCCCAAAGAGCGCGTGCTGGTCAACGGCGTCGTCCTTGAAAATGGAGACCGCCGCACACGGGTCAGCATCCTGACGCCAGATGCAAACATCTTGCGCCTGCGCGACGCGATCCACCCTGAGGAGGCAAACACCCCGGTCCGCCGCGTCTGCTACATCATGCAACTGATCCTGAGCGGCGACACGCAATATGAGCAGGCCAAGCATCAGGTCATGCAAGGCCTTGCCCCGCTGCAATCCGCGTTTCAGGACACAACATCGCATGACATTCTGGATGGGACGCGGTCGCTGTTCGAGGATCAGAAGATCTATCCTGCGTTGAAATTGTTGCGGCAATTGTTGCCGCGCGAAGACATGATGTTGCAGCGGGCCGCGGGATGACGTTTTCCGCGATCGTTCCTTTTGGTGGCTTCACGGGCTGGGTGTTTCTCAACCGCACCGGCGAGGCACAGCGCGAGGCCTTTGCGGCCAGCGGCCAGGTGGCGCGCGAGGTCGATCAGTTTCGCGCTGATTTTGGGTCGATTGAGACACCGGAAGATTTGGTCAACAACCGCGCGGCGCTGTCTGTCGCATTGGGCGCGTTTGGATTGCAGGATGATATCGACAACCGGTTCTTCATTCAGCGCATTCTGGACGAAGGCACCGAGGCCCCGGACGCATTGGCGAACCTGCTGTCGGACACGCGCTATATTGAACTGGCAACGGCGTTTGATTTCAGCAATCCCGACATTCGCTCAGAGGCGTTTATGGACCGGATCGCTTCGGCCTATCTTGAACAGAGTTTTGAGGTCAGCGTCGGCAATCAGAACGAAGAGTTCCGTCTGGCGCTGAACCTGCAGCGCAGCTTTGGAGAGCTGGCGGATCGTCCGGTTTCAGAGGATACGAAATGGTTCTCGATCATGGGCAACCCGCCGCTGCGCAAAGTGTTCGAGACAGCGCTGAGCCTGCCCTCGTCTTTTGGCGGCCTGCCAATTGATGACCAACTGAATATCCTGAAGGACCGCGCGGCGTCAGCTTTCGGGACAGATAACGTGTCCGAGTTGGGGACGGCTGAGAAGCAGGAAGACATCGTGCAGCGGTTCTTGCTGCAAGCGCAGGTTGCGCAAACGGTGACGGCCAGCAGCGGGTCAGTTGCGTTGCAGTTGTTGCAGGCGTCTAACACGGGACGGCTTTTCTAAACGAGTGATGGGGGCTGTCCGAAAGGGCTTGGCCGGCTGGAGTGTTGGCCGGCTGGGTTCTGCCCGACGGGTCTTTTGCGGACGGTATTTTCGCAGACGGTGTTTTGGGAGACGACGTTTTGGCAGACGGCGTTTTGGGAGACGGGGTTTTGGGAGACGGGGTTTTGGCCGACTGGAGTTCGGTCAGCAGTGCTTTTGTCGACGGGGCTTTGGCCGCGTTTGGGGATCAGGTCGCGGTCCGCGCCAAGCGGTTGCGTGGCTGGGATGCATCCCGCTCAGCTCCGTTGGAGATGCGGATTGCCCAAGTCTCATCCATTGCCCCCATACCTATTTTGGCACCGCATCCGTCAGGATTTCGGCCAGGCGCGCAAGATCATGCGCGCCGCTTGGATTTTTGGGTTTGGCGCTGGCGGAGAGGAAGCTTTCCAGTTTTGGCCGCAGGCGGATGGATTGGTCTATGGCCGCATCCGCGCCGGGTTTATAAAGGCCGGCTTGGATCATCAGTTCTGATTGGGCGTAGACCGACATTTGGGCGCGGGCGGCTGAGATGATCTCTTGCGCCTCAGTGTTGTGGGCCTTGGTGAAACTGCGCGAGACGGAGCGCAGGATGTCGATGGCCGGAAACCGGCCCCGTTCAGCAATGCTGCGATCAAGGACGACGTGGCCGTCAAGGACGCCGCGCACCATGTCGGCGACGGGTTCGTCCATATCAGAGGCCGCGACCAGCACAGAGAAAATCGCGGTGATGTCGCCTTTGTCCTGTGGCCCGGTGCCCGCGCGTTCGCATAGGCTCATGACCTGTTGCGCGGTGGAGGCGGGATAGCCTTGGGCGCCGGGGGGGTCTCCGATGCTGAGGGCTATTTCGCGGTGGGCTTCGCAAAACCGCGTGACGGAATCGGCCAGAAACAGAACGTGGCCGCCTTGATCGCGTAAATATTCCGCCACCGCCATGGCCGTCCAGGAGGCGCGGCGACGCGCGACCGGTGACTGGTCCGACGTGGCCGCCACAACGACGGAGCGGGCGAGCCCGTCTGCGCCAAGCGTGTCTTCGATAAACTCACGGACCTCGCGGCCGCGTTCGCCGATGAGGGCGATGACAATGAAATCCGCCTCTACGGATTGGGCCAGCTGGGCCAGCAAGGTGGATTTGCCCACGCCGGAGCCAGCAAAGAGCCCGATGCGTTGCCCGCGCACGATGGGCAGGAACGTGTTGAACGCGGCCAGCCCGGTTTCCACCCGCGCGCCGAGCCTGCGGCGGGACGTGGCCTCAGGCGGGGAGGTGAGCACGCTGCGTTTGTCGGGACCTTTTGCCATGGGGCGGCCATCGAGCGGGCGGCCATAGGCGTCAATCACCCGGCCGACCCAGGACATATCGGGGCGGATATGACCGTCGCCTATGTAGCGCACCACGTCGCCGATGGCCGTCCCGCGCGGCCCGGCGGCGGGGAGCACGCGTGCGATGCCGTCGCTGAGCGACAGAATTTCGGCAGGTGCGGGGCCATCGGGGCCTGTCATCTCCACCAAATCACCGACCCGCGCAAAGCTGGACAGGCCGCTGACATCGATCAGCCCACCATGGGTGGCGGTGACATGGCCGCGGCGCTCGAGCGGGGAGATATCCTCCATCTCGCTGATGAGGGGGGCAAAGCTGGAATACATGGGCGGTCCTGAAAATGTCGCGTCGATTACCGTTTCTAAAGGAATCACCCTTAAGGCTTCGTTGAAAGCAATCGAGGGAGAAGCCCCGGTGTTCAAATCTATCGAGCTGTTTCAGGCAGCACATAAGATGGCGCAGCACGCGGCCAGCCAGCAGGCGGTCGTGGCGGGCAATATTGCCAACGCCGACACCCCAAATTTTCGGGCCATGACAATGCCCGACCGTGAGAGCACTGCGCAAGCCCTGCCGATGGCACGGGCGGCCCTTGTGCCGCGCCCCGGACATATCGCGACAAGCGGCATGGGGATGATGCCTGCGCCGGTGATTGACCGCTCTTCTGAGATTGCGCCGAACGGGAATTCAGTTTCGCTGGAAGGCGAGCTGCTGAAATCCATTGATGCGGAGCGGCAGCATTCGCGCGCCGTCACCGTCTATCAAAGCGCGCTGGGCATTTTGCGCACCAGCCTTGGGCGCGGAAGGTAAAGGGGTTTTAGCATGAGTGATCTGAGCAAATCCTTGATGATGGCGGCCAGCGGCATGCAGGCGCAATCGGCGCGGCTGCGGCTGGTGTCGGAAAACATGGCCAATGTCGACACGCCCGGCTTTCGCCGCAAGACCGCCAGTTTCGAGCAGGAGCTGATGGCCGGGCCGGGTCAGGGCATGGTGAAGCAGGGCCAAGTCCGGCTGGACCGCACTGCCCTGCCCAAGATTTATGACCCCTCCCACCCGATGGCCGACCCGCAGGGTTATTACGACGGGTCAAACATCAACATCGTGGTGGAGATCGCCGACGCGCGCGAGGCGCAGCGCAGCTATGAAGCCAACCTCAAAATGTTTGAACAGACGCGGAAAATGTCCTCCGCCGTCCTTGATATTCTTCGCAGATAGGAACCCCCATGAACATAACAGCCCAATTTGCCGCCCAAAGCTACGGCGCCGCCAAACCTGCAACGCAAGCGGAGGCGGGCTCTGCGATAGCGGCGGTCAAGGACTTTGCCCAAGTGATGCAGCAAGGCGAGCAGGCCGCGCAAAAGGCCGTCACCGGCGGCGTGGACCCGCATACATTGGTGCAGGCGTTGGCGCAGACCGAGCTGGCCGTGCAAACGGCGGTGACAGTGCGCGACAAGGTGGTCGAGGCCTATCAGGAAATTCTGAGAATGCCCGTCTGATGATGGCTGAAGCCGAGTTTTTCGATATTTTGCGTCAGGGGCTTTGGGTCTCCGTGGTGATCTCGACGCCGATTTTGCTGACCGCCTTGGCCGTGGGGCTGCTGGTCGGTCTGTTTCAGGCGCTGACCTCGATTCAGGAAATGACGCTGACCTTCGTGCCGAAAGTGGCCGCGATGCTGGGCGTGTTCTGGGTATCGATGACCTTCATGACCCGGATGCTGACCAGTTTTTGGTCCGACGGCATTGTGCCGTTGGTGGTGGGGGGGTGACATGAGCAATTCGATCTACGCCTCGCTGACCCGCCAAAGCGGGTTGATGAAAGAGATGCAGACCATCGCGCATAACATGGCCAACTCGGCCACGACGGGGTTCCGCTCCGAAGGGTTGGTATTTTCCGAGCATGTTCGGGCCACGGGCGCAGGGCAGCCGTCAATCTCCTTTGCCACGGCCGACAGCCATGCCACGCGGTTTGCGCAGGGCAGCATGGCGCAGACTGGCGGCACGTTCGACTTTGCCATCGAAGGCGACGGATTTTTTCAGATCGAGACGCCGGCAGGGCAACGTATCACCCGCTCCGGCGCGTTTTTCCCTTCGCCCAATGGCGAGCTTTTGACGGCTGACGGGCACCGGGTTCTGGACGCGGGCGGTGCTCCGGTTTTTGTACCAGCGGATGCGGGCACGATTGCGCTGGCGCCGGATGGAACGTTGAGCGTGGACGGCAACCCGCTGGCGCAACTGGGTATCGTGACCCCCGCCGAAGGCGCCATGCTGGAACGCGAGGACGGCGTTCGGTTCGTGGTAAATGGCGAGGTCGAGCCCGTGGAGACGCCCACGGTCATGCAAGGTTTTCTGGAAGGGTCGAATGTCGATCCGGTGTCCGAGATCGCGCGGATGATCCAAGTGCAGCGCGCCTATGAGATGGGCCAGGGATTCTTGGAAAAAGAAGACGAACGGGTGCGGGGCGTGATGGCCCTGATCACCCGCTAAGTGAGGAGCAGTTAGATGAACGCATTGAAAATCGCAGCAACCGGCATGTCGGCGCAACAAACGCGGGTGGAGGTGATCTCCAACAACCTCGCGAACATGTCGACGACGGGCTACAACACAAGACGCGCCGAATTCGCCGACCTGCATTACCAGCAGATGACCCGTGCGGGCACGATCAACGCGGTGGACGGCACTTTGGTGCCCGCTGGCGTGCAGCTTGGTCTGGGCGTGCGGCCCACAGCCGTCAGCGTCAATGTTGCGCAAGGTGCCGTGTCGCAAACCGGTGGCGATCTGGACGTGGCCATCGAGGGGCGCGGCTATATCGAGGTCACGTTGCCCTCGGGTATCTCGGGATACACCCGCGATGGGGCGTTGAAGCGCACGGGCGACGGTTTGATCGTGACCTCGGACGGCTACCCGGTGGTGCCAAACACGACGATTCCGGAAGATGCGCGGTCGATCTCGATCAGCGCGGAGGGCGAGATTTACGCCTATTTCGCCGACCGGGTGGAGCCGGAATTGCTGGGCCAGATGACACTGGCGGGTTTTACCAACGAAAAGGGTCTGGAGGCCATCGGGTCGAACCTGTTTACCGAGACCGGTGCCTCTGGCCCCGCTTTGGTGGGCGATGCCGGGACGGACGGGTTGGGCGTGTTTCGGCACGGCTATCTCGAGGACAGCTCCGTTGATCCGGTGCGCGAGATTACCGACCTGATCGAGGCGCAGCGCGGCTATGAGCTGAACGCCAAAGTGATCACCGCCGCCGACCAGATGCTGGGGGCCACGACACAAATCCGATGAGAGTTTTCGCCTGCCTTGTAAGCCTATGCGCCTGTGTACAGCCCCTGTGGGCTGAGACGGTCGTTGCCACCCGCACGATCCGCGCGCAGCAGATCGTGATGGCCGATGATTTGCGTGTGGTGGCGGGCGTGACGCCCGGCATGGCAGACGAGATTGGCCAGATCGCGGGGCTTGAGGCGCGGCGCATTCTTTATGCGGGGCGGCCTGTGTCCCCCCAGGACGTGGGGCCGCCGGCTTTGGTGGAACGCAACCAGATCGTGTTGCTTGGATTTCGGGTTGGCGGGCTGACGATCACCACGGACGGGCGCGCCATGTCACGGGGTGGGATGGGCGAGCGGGTCCGCGTCATCAACCTTGAATCACGCACAACCGTCAGCGGAACAATTGATGCCAACGGCACCGTATGGGTCGGGCAATAGGAGCGGAATATGAAGAGTATTATCTTAGCACTCGCGGCGGCGGTCTTGGTCAGCGGATGCGCCAGATTGGACCAGGTCGGCAAAGCACCGGAATTCAAAAGTCCACAGCAGGGCAATGAGCATTTTGCGATGATCCGTACGCCATTGCCGGAGGAAACAGGGCCGAAACGAGCTACCTACGAGGCGTCTCTTTGGCGTTCGGGGCGCGGGTCACTGCTGGGCAACCAACGGGCTGAGCAAATCGGCGACATCCTGACCGTTGTGATCGAGATTGACGACAAGGCCGAGATTTCGAACAGCTCCTCGCGCAGCCGCAGCGGGTCGGAAGACCTGAGCGTGCCAAACCTTTTGGGCATACCTCAGCGCATCAATGACAGGCTGCCGGATGGCGCGTCTTTGGACAGCGCGGTCTCGGCGAATTCGAGCAGTGCGTCCAATGGCGACGGCTCGGTGCGGCGCAATGAAAAACTGACCCTCCGCGTGGCCGCCACGGTGACGGAGATTTTGCCAAACGGCGTGCTGGTCGTTCAGGGCTCGCAGGAGGTTCGGGTGAATTTCGAGCTGCGCGAATTGCTGGTCTCGGGCTATGTGCGCCCCACAGATATCAGCCGCCAGAACGAGATCACCTATGACAAGATCGCCGCCGCGCGCATTTCATATGGCGGGCGTGGCCAGATCACCGACGTGCAACAACCGCGATACGGCCAGCAAGTCGCCGACATTTTGCTGCCGTTTTGAGAGGCACGCATGGGTAAACTTCTTCCTGTACTCTTGGTGCTGATCGGCATTGGCGGCGGCGGCGGCGCGGGCTACGTGCTGCGCCCTGCCCCGGTTGAGCAGCCCGCGTCAGAGACTGGTGAGGCGCATGAGACCGATGCGCATAGCGCTGACAGCCATGACGGCGGACATAAGGATGACGGGCATTCGGAAGAGGCCGATTTGCCGGCCTATGTGAAGCTGAACAACCAGTTCATCGTGCCGGTGGTCTATCAGGACGAGGTCTCCGCGCTGGTGGTGTTGTCGCTGACGTTGGAGACCACAGCGGACGCGACGACGAGCCTTTACAACCAAGAGCCCAAAATCCGTGACATGGCCCTGCGGGTGCTGTTCAACCACGCCTATTCCGGCGGGTTTGACGGGCATTTCACGACGCCGGAAAAGCTGGATGTATTGCGGATGAATTTGCGCGATGCGGTCAATGAATTGTCCGGTGGCAAGGTGCATGACGTGCTGATCACCGACATTATTCGGCAGGACACGTAAGGCCTAGTCGACCAGCTTGCCGAGCACCTGCTTGCGCCCGTTTTCCAGCGCAAGGGCCTCGCGGCATTCATGTTCCACCACCATTGCCCGCGCCAGTTCAAGGTTCAGCGCCTTGATCTGTTGCATGATCCACGCTTTGTGACGCCCGGCGCTCAGAACATCTGCAGCGTCGAATTTTGCGGTCTGGCCCAACAGCGCGTGACGTTCCCGAAGGTCTGCAATTTCCTGTTCCAGTGCGGCGACCTGCGCGTTTGCTTCGATATGCACGGCCTGGGCCGCTTGAAACGAGGCCTCAAACAAGGCGGTTAGCTGCGCAAGCCGCGGGTCTTTTTTCGGCCCACGGGTCATCTGCGCGCGGCCTTGCTGCGCATTTTCTCTGCAAAACGGATCGCCACGGCGACGGCACGGTAATGCTCCGGCGCGATTTGCTGGCCGATCTCAATTGTGGCGTGCAAGGCGCGGGTGGTCGGCGGGTCGGAGTGTATGGGGATATTCGAGACCTGCGCAATTTCGCGGATACGCGCGGCGATTTCGTCCGCGCCTTTGGCCACAAGAACAGGGGCGCCCTTGGAGGTACGGCTCCATTTCAGGGCCACAGCATAATGCGTCGGGTTGACCAGAATGACATCCGCCTTGGGCACCTCCGCCAGCATCTGGTTCATGGCGATTTCATAGCCGCGCTGGCGGCGGGTCTGTTTGTGATGCGGGTCGCCTTCGGTGGATTTGGTCTCATCCTCCACCTCTTTGCGCGACATGCGGTTTTTGCGCAGATGGCTCGCGACCTGCCAAAGATAGTCCACCCCGCCGACCAGCAATGTCAGCACGAAAACCATCAGCAAAAACTGCACGATCAGGTCGCCCAATAACGAAAACCCCTGCTCCGTGGTCAGGGCGACGGCGGCCAGAAGCCTTTCGACATTTTGCACGGCGAACCAGCCCAGAAGGCCGCAGACGACACAGAGCTTGAACGCGGATTTTGCAAATTCGAACAGCCCATTGGCGCCGAATTTGTTCTTTGCCCCTGACAGCATGGATATCTTGGACAGCTTTGGCTCGATCCTGTTGGGCGCAAAAACCCAGGCCCGCTGCGCGGTCAGGGCGGCGAGCACAAAGATGACGGGGATTGCCATGATGGCGGTCATCGCGATGACGACCTGACCCAGAAGATGGCCGATCAACACCGCGCCGGACAGTTCGGCATCCGTGATCAGGCCCAGATCTGCGCTCTGAAACAGCAAGATGCCCGCGAACCCGATTGTGTTGATGGCGAAGGGGCCCAGCACCACGAAGGAGAGGATCAACCCCAGATAGGAGGCGGCGGCGGTCAGGTCCGTCGATTTCGACAGCTCGCCGCGCTTTCGCGCCTCTTCCAGCTTTTTCGGCGTGGCCTCATGGGACTTTTCGGCTTCTTCTTCCTCGGCCATCAAGGAAGTCCAGGCTGCATTTGAATGGCGTCAAAGAACACCGCCAGCCAAACGCTGATCATGGCGGGTGCCACGATCATCAGCAGCACGAGGCCGCCGAGGCTGATTGCCGGTGCGCCGACCAGTGCCACCATCAGCTGCGGCATGGCCCGGTTGATCGCGCCAAGGGCCAGATTGTAGATCGCGGAGGCGATCAGGAAGGGCATGGCCAGCGTCAGCCCCAGCGAGAAGGCCTGCGCGATTTGCGCGATACCCCACCGTGTAAGGTCTGCGGCGAGGATGGATTGGCCTGCGGGGAAGACCTCGTAGGACATGATCAGCGCCTCGGCCACGCGTATATGGAGGCCGGCCATGACAGCCAGACAGAGGCCTGCGACGACGAGCAATGTGCTCATTGCGGGTTGCGGTTCGGTGCCAAGGCCTCCACCGAAGATTTGCGACAGCGAGGTGGCTTGCGCGGCGACGGTGCCCGCGATTTGCAAGGCGATCACAAAGAGGCGGAACAGGATGCCGATGGCCAGCCCGGCTGTCACTTCCGTCGCCAGCAGGCTGATCCAGCCCTGTTGCGCATAGGCTTGTGACATGTGCGGCATCACGGCGGGTGTGACGATCAGTGCGAAGGCAATGGCGGCGGCCAGTTTGACGCGCATCGGGGTGACCTGCTCGCCAAAGGCGGGGAGCAAGGCCATGGCCGCGCTGATGCGCACGAACACAAGGGCGATCACCCAGATGCCGTCTTGCGACAGGGCCACCAGCTGCTCGGCCAGCGCATTCACGCGGCGACTTGCCCCACGACGGAGGGTTTGGCGTCGCGCGCGATTTCCTCGAACGAGACCACGGGGGCGGCGATGCCTTTGGATTGCAGAACGGTGCGCAAGAACCTGCGCCTTTGCAGCGTCGTGACGATGGCCGGGAAGACCCCGTTTTCCGAGGATTTGTTCAGCTTTTCGGACACGTTGCCCGCCAGCCGGTTAAAATCTTCGGGCGGCAAAGCGACATCACCGCCGTGATCAGGGTCGAGCTGGTATTTTTGAAACGTGCTTTCCCATTCGGGCGCAAGTTGCAGCAGCGGCAATGTCCCGTCATCGCGTTTCAGCCCCGCCACGATCTGGAACCCCAGCCGCTGGCGCACGTATTCGCATAGCGTATCGGCGGAGTTGAAAGTGCTGCGACCCTCGGCAATCGCCTCAAGGATCAGGGCCAGATTGCGGATGGAAACCTGCTCGTCCAGCAACAGACGCAACACCTGCAACAGCAGATCGGTCGACACTTTTTCGGGGATCACATCGTCCAGAAGCTTGCGGTTGGCGGCGTTGCGCGCCTCGTCGGAGAGGTTGGTGAACTCGTCCAGCAACCGGCGCAAGGCCCGCATGGTCAGCAGCCGTGCAAGGTTGCCTTTGATGGTTTCCAGCAGATGTGTCGCCAGAATTTCGGCGGAGGTCACCACGGTGCACCCTTCGATCGACGCGTCTTCCTGATGGTCACGATCAATCCAAAGCGCGGGCGCGCCGTAGACCGGTTCCTGGACGGATTCGCCTGTCAGCGCGGTGCCGCCTTCGGGGGGCATAAGCGCCAAGACCTGCTCGGGGCGGAGCAAGTCTTCAGCGTGGTCGACCCCGTGGATGCGAATGCGGTATTTGCCGGGCGGCAGCACCGGATTATCGGTCAGCCGCACTTCTGGCAGCACAAGGCCGAAGGCGCTGGCGACGTGGCGGCGCATGTTGGAAATCCGCGCGTCCAGCCCGGTCGCGGGGTCCAGCGCCATGTTGACCAGATCGGGGGCGAACTCGACATGGATGTCGTCGAGGTCAAGGATGTCTCCCATGGATTTGTCGGCGGGGATTGGTGCTGGCAGGGCCTCTGCATCTGGCGTGGTGTCTTTGGGCGCGTTGGTATGTGCGACCCATGCACAGCCCAGCAGCGCGACGCAGCCGAACAGAAACGGAAAGAACGGCAGGCCGGGGACCAGCGCGAAGACGCCCATCAGCACGCCGACCGTGGCGAGGGCTGCGGGGTAGCGGCCAAGTTGGGCGGTCAAAGCCAGATCGGTGGCGCCTTTTACGCCCCCGCGCGCCAACAGCAAAGCCGTCGCAATGGAGATAATCACCGCCGGGATTTGCGTGACCAGCCCGTCGCCGACCGTCAGGATTGCGTAGGTTTCAAACGCCTTGCCAAGCGGCATGCCGTGGATCGTGACCCCGATGATCAGGCCCACCACGAGGTTCAGCAGCGTGATCAACAGGCCCGCAATCGCGTCGCCTTTGACGAATTTCGAGGCCCCATCCAGCGACCCGAAAAAGGTGGTTTCCTGTTGCTCACGCTCGCGGCGTGCTTTGGCCTCGGCATGATCAATGGCACCTGCGGACATGTCGCTGTCGATGGCCAGTTGTTTGCCCGGCATCGCATCAAGCGCGAAGCGCGCGCCCACTTCAGCCATGCGGGCCGCGCCTTTGGTGATGACGATGAAATTGACGATAAGCAGCACGCAAAACACGACGAGGCCCAGCACCACGCTGCCGCCCATGATGAACATGGCAAAGCCTTCGATGACCTCTCCGGCGGCGGCACTGCCGCTATGGCCGTTGCCGATGATCAGCTTGGTTGACGACACGTTGAGCGACAGGCGCAGCATCAGTGACGCCAGCAGGATCGTCGGAAAGGCTGAGAAATCAAGCGGCCGGTCCAGAAACAGCGTCACGGTGAAGATCAGGATCGCGATGCCGAAACTGGCGGCAAGGCCCAAGTCGAGCACCCAAGCGGGCATCGGCAACACCATCATCACGATGATCGCCATCAGCGCCATCGCCAGAAGGACCGTGGGCTGGAAAATTGCGCGGAGTGTCATGGGATCAGTCCGTTGTGACGCTCACGTCGGGCGTGGTTGCAGCCCTTGGCTGGGAGGCATCCGCGTCCAAGGCGATAATCAGACAGGCGCTGACAAGCAGCACGAAGAAAACGGCGATATTTGCGGGTCTTTGGACGTGGCGCATAGGAGAGGTCTCACAAGTCAGGGGCAGCTGAGCTGAATTTGAGGACAAAGCCTTTAAAATGCGTAACCAAATCTATCTAAGATGGCGGCGGGGCCAGCATTTCTGAAATCAAAGCCCGCGCTTTCGCGCTGGAGGCCTCAAGCTCTGTCGCCTGCGCAATGGGTTTATCGGCATCGAAAGGCGCGTCTGCACCGTCCAGTAGCTGCGCCAGTTCGCCCCGCAACGCATCGCCTTCAACCTGCGCCCATTCCTTGGCGGCCCATGCGACCTGAGACTTTTGCTCGGGACGCAGGCGGTTCTGATCTTCGGCCCAAATCTGCTCTGCACGACCGGCATTTAGCAGTAACTGCACCCGCAGCGCATCGGCTTGGATGTCCGACAGCGCGTCCAGCGTCGTAAGGGCCGTATCGGGATCAAACTCCGCCGCTTCAATTTCGGCCTGTAGCTGCGCGGGCGGTGTGTCGAGCACGGCCATGAGCTTGGCGCTGAGGTCGGGCAACCCTGCGTCGAGCGCCGCTTTCGACAGCTCGAGGATGAGCCCCTCAGGCAGGTCGGACAGGCGGTTGATGCGCGCGGCAAACATGGCGGTGCTGGCGATCTCGAACGGATCGGCTTGGAACAGGGCTTGTGTCACAAGAGTTTCCAGAACGTCGCCGGGGACGGGCGCGTCGAGGTCCAGGCGCTCTTGCAGGACGGCCTTTGCATCGGAGAAACGCCCGATATGGCCAAGGGCTGCGATGCGCGACAGGTTCAGGGCGTCGCTGACGGGCAGGCCTTGGGTTTCGCGCTCATATGCTTCGGCAAGCTCGATATAGATGGGGTCAAGCGGCGCGCGGTCGCGTGCGGCGCGCGCGAGATATGTGCTGAGCGCCGCTGCGGTTTTGTCACCGCCCTCATCAATGAGATCGCGCAGCTTGGCCATGGGCATGTCGTCGAAATCCGTATTCTCGAACGGGGTGTCGGTGTCAGCAGGTTGCGACATCATAGCCAGCGACCGGATCACGCTGGCGGGCGTGTCGAAGCCTCTCGTGGTCAATGTGGCGACAATCGGGGGGCCGAGCAGGCTGCGCAGATGTGCGGGCCAGGTGGAGAATGTGGTGATGAGGTCCCGAAGCGTCGTGTCTGTGAGCGTCGCCGTCTTGGGAGAGGCCAGCAGCAGCCACGGGGTCAGGGTGCCCGCGCAATGGGCCAGATCACCAAACGGGGCGTGGTCTGGTCCTTGCTTGTTTGGCCCGTTGCTGTCCGGCTCGATGATCTGGGCCAGAGCCGTGATGCGGGTGGTGTCGCTGGCCGGTGTCTCGAAGGTGCGTGTGACCATGCGGGCCTCCGTGCCGAGGCCAAAATACAGGTAAAGCTGCGCCAAGCGGATGACATCTTGCGGGTTGATGCGATCAAATTCCGACAGCATGTCGCGGCGCAGGGTGGCAAGTTGGGTCGCAAATGTATCGGGCTCGCCCCACAGGCTGATGTCGTAGCTTTCCGGCATGGGGCATGTGGCAAGGGATGGCTGTGTTTCGGTTTCAGGGCGCGCGCCGTTGGGGACGGTCTCCGATCTCTCGAAAGCGTCGGAAATTTTTATGCGGTCTCTGGCCTTCCCCGTCAGGGCGTCTGGCGCGGGAAGGGCGTCTGACGGGTCGGTGTCCAGCTCGATCAAGGACAACCCGGCAGAGCGTTGCAGGCCATTCAGCAGGCTTTCGCGCAAGCCGTCGAGCTGAGGTGCGGGTGCGTTGTCGGCGGGTGTGGTGGGGGTTGCCAATTCGGCGGTTCGGGACGTGAAGGCGGGCAGCGTCACGGGCTCTGGCGTCACCTCCATCTGTTCGGGGGCTGGCTCGGCTTCAGGCTCGGGCAGATCAGCAGGGGAGATATCCACGAAGATGACGCCGGAGGTCAGTTGCGAGGCCTCCGCCTGACATTGGCAAGCCACGTCAAAGGAGATGGCATTTTGGGTGGCGGCGACAGCGCTGATCCGGTCGCGGGTCATTTTCTGGAAAACCCCTGAAAGGTTGAACCCCGCCGACCAGCTGGACAGCTCGATCCGGTAGCCGCTTGGCGTTTCAACCATGCTCCAGTCTTGGGTTTGGCGCAGGTTGAGAACGAGGCGGGTGAAGCCGTCATGCTCCCCGCCCCGCACCGAAATCTGGCTTTGCGCCGAGGCCGCCGTGGCGCAGCTTAGAAAGGCCAGACACAGGAAAAGACGGATCATGCGGCGACCTGTTTGGTTTCTTTGATGGCTTGTTCGAGGTCGGAGAAGCTGGGGCGCATGTCGCCGGGCGTGTTCTGGCGGCCCACTTCGATGCAAATATTGACCGCGTGGTTGTGCAGATTGGCCACAAGCACCTCGCGGATCAGCTGGTTGAACTGTGCCTCTTGCTCGGTGATGGTTTTCACCTTGGATGCGAAGGGCCCGAAAAACCCGTAGGCGAGGAACACGCCGAGGAAGGTGCCGACCAGCGCGCCGCCGATGAGTTTGCCAAGAACTTCAGGTGGTTGGTCAATCGAACCCATGGTTTTGATCACGCCCAGAACCGCCGCCACAATGCCCAGAGCGGGCAGGCCGTCGGCAATGGTTTGCAGTGCGTGGCTGGAATGCAGGGCGTGGTGGAAATTTGCCTCCAGACGTTTTTCCAGTACCTCTTCGACCTGATGCGGATCGTCGTAATTCATGCTGGCGGAACGCAGCGTGTCGCAGATCAGCTCCACAGTTTCCTTGTCTTTCTGGATTTTCGGGTAGCGCGCAAAAATGGCCGAGTCCTCCGGCGCCTCGATATGGGGTTCGAGCTCCACCGGGTTTTTGCGGGCCAGCCGGACGAGTTCGTAAAGCAGGCAGAGCAGGTCCTGAAAATCGGCCTTTTTCCATTTGGGGCCCTTGAAGACCTTCATGATGTCTTTGCACGTGTGCTTGATGCCGCCCATATCATTGCTGATGACGAACGCTCCCAGCGCCGCGCCGCCGATCATGGTCATTTCATAGGGCAGCGATTTCATGATGATCGCCATCTTCCCGCCCGCCGCGAGATAGCCGCCAAAGACCATGACGAAAACAATGATGATGCCAACAATACCGATCATGGGAGGATGTACTCACTTCAATGAATAGAAAACGGGGGAGGGTTAGTGCGACGGGGCCTTGGCGTTTCGTCCGGCCAGCACGACGCTGATGGCGTAGCCCGCATCAGTGGAGAGGCCTGACATGATGCCAGCGGCGGCTTGCGGGGCCATGCGGCCCAAAAACCCTGCGGCAAATTCGGGCGTCATCTGCTCGAACAAGGGCGCGGCGACCTTTGGTTTCATCGCTTGGTACACAGCCGTGAGGCGTTCAAGATCAGCTTCTGAGGCGCCATCGACCTTGCTGATGGTGCTGGCCAGCCTTGCCTCTGCCTGCTCGAGCTTGCGCATGTTGTTTTCGATCAGCTCTTGTGCCGCGGCCAGATCGCTGGCGCGGGCGGCGAGTTGTGCTTCTTTGGCGTCCAGCTGCTTGCTGCGCGCCTGCACCATAGCCAAAAGGGCGGAGACGTCCGGGTCCTCCTTTTGTGCCGCATTGGCGGCGGTCGGGGGGTCGGGCGGCGTTTCTGAAGGCTCCGTTGCATTGGCCAGGCCGATGCCGCCCAGCCTGAGGCTGCCCGACAGGATCAGGGCCAAAACGATCACCGGGAGCGGACCGAATTTGGTCAGGGGGCGGGACATTTTCATGACGCGACCCGCGTATGGCGCATAAAGATGGAGGTGTTGCCATCGGCAAGCCCGCCACTGTCTCGCGGCTCAGGGTCTGGCGCAGGCTGCTGGACGGGTTGGTCCAGGACCAGCGTGTCCTGCGCGGCTGGCGCGGGTTGCGCGGTTTCAGCCTGCAGCTTCATGGCGGCGTCCTCAGCGCGTTCGGTCATCTCCGACAGTTTTTCACGCGCGTCATTGGCGGAGGCCTGCGCGGTTTGCAGCACTTGGGTCATCTCATCGACCTGTTGAGACAACACGGCGATGGCGGTGCCAAGCTCCTGATCCAGCCCGGTGAGGCGGCTCAATTTGCGCGACAAAGCCACGCAGTAGAAGGCCGCCGCCAGCGCGCCCACGCCCAGCAAAATATCGGCAATAATATCCAGTCCGAAAGTCATCATGTGAACACAAACTCCGTTATCAGCAGGTCTTTGACGTGCCCGTCGCCGGTGACCAATTGGATGCGGCGCAGCATTTGCACGCGCAGTTTTACCAAGGCGGTGGGGCTTTGCAGATCCGCCACGTCGACCGCGCGCAGGTAGCCGTTCAGCACGTCGAGAATGCGCGGCATCAGGTTCTCCACATCGGCTTGTTTTTCCGAGGCGACCTCCAGCTGGGCGTTGAACCGAAGCTGGTGTTGGGACTGCCCGCCGAGCGAAATAACCAGCGGGTCGATCGGCACGAAGCTGGCGAGCTTGGTGTCTTCAAGCATCGGCTTGTCCTCGCCCTCATGCGTGTCCGCGACGTCGGCCGCACCAAGGATCATGCCGGAATTCACCGCATAAAACGCGCCGCCACCGCCGAGAGCTGCCACGACCGCACCGATCAACAGCCCCTTCTTACTTTTCTTGGGCGGAGCGTCTTCCGCACCTGTTTCAGCATTTGGATCTGGGTCGGCCATTCGAATCTCTCACGAAGTTCACTTTTTGTCCTATAGCCCACAACTGGCTAACCGATTGTTAAGACTGAGCGATCTAAGTGGGGAGGCCAGCCAGAAGGGCTCGCCCAGAATCAGAGGATTATCGTGCAGCAGCTCGCCCACCTTTGGACCCAACTTGACAGCCGCCGCAGGGTGATCGTTTTGGGGGCCACGGCCATTGTTTTTCTTGGCGTAATTGGATTGGCCCGCCTCGCCGCCCAACCCAATTACGCGCTGCTTTATAGTGGGCTGAGCCCGAAAGCCTCGGGTCAGGTGCTGGCTGCACTGGATGCGCAGGGGGTGGCGCATGACGTGCGCAATTCGGCCATCTATGTCGACGCCACGCAGCGCGACACATTAAGGTTAACGCTTGCCGCCGAAGGGCTGCCGGCGGGCGATGTGAATGGGTATGAGCTGCTCGACACGCTGTCAGGGTTTGGCACGACGTCGCAGATGTTCGACGCGGCTTACATGCGTGCCAAGGAAGGTGAGCTGGCCCGCACGATCATGGCCAATCCGCAGATCACAGCGGCGCGGGTGCATATCGCGGCGGCGGGAAACTCTCCGTTCAAGCGGGCGGAAACGCAGACCGCGTCAGTGTCCCTCCGCGGCGCGGGCGGCGGTGTGTCGGATGACACGGCGGAGGCCATCCGGTTTCTGGTGTCCTCGGCGGTATCAGGGTTGCAGCCCGGCAATGTGTCGGTGATCGACGCGGACCGGGGCACGGTGATTTCGGAAAACGACACGGCCTCGCCGCAGCAATTGGGGCTGGACCGCGCTGATATCCTGAAGCGCAATGTCGAGCGGATCGTCGAGGCGCGCACCGGCACCGGCAATGCGGTGGTCGAGGTGAATGTCGAAACGCTCACCGATGACGAGGTGATCACGGAGCGGCTGTTTGACCCCGAAGGCCGGGTTGTCGTGAGCACGCAGACCAATGAAACCAGCCGGAATTCGCAAAACTCTGAGGCGGGCGACGTCACTGTGGCCTCCAACCTGCCCGAAGGCGATGGCGGCGGCGCGGGGCAGTCCAACAGCGAGAACACGGAAACGCAGGAGACCATCAATTACGAGCTGTCCGAGACCACGCGCGAGCTGCGCAAATTGCCGGGCTCGATCCGCAGGATCAGCGTTGCGGTGCTGGTCGACGGCATCGAGACGCCGGACGAGGACGGGCAACCTGTCTGGCAATCGCGCCCTCAAGAAGAGCTGGTGATGCTGGAAGACTTGGTTAAATCCGCCGTCGGGTTTGACGAGGCGCGCGGCGACAGCGTGACCATCCGCTCGATGGAACTGCCTGCGCTCGACGTGACAGAGCTGGATCTCGCCGCGCCGGGCTGGGCCGCGTCGCAAAATCTGGACGTGATGAAATTGGTGCAATTGGCGGTGACCGGGATGGTCGTTCTGGTCCTGGGGTTGTTCGTGATCCGACCTATCGTCGTAGGGGCCTTGGCCCGCGCGGAGGCTCCGCCGATCCTGCCCGAAGCCAGCCAAATCGGCGCGGCTGATGGGGGCCAAAATGGAGGCCTGGGTGGCGGGCTGAACGGCGATGTCAGCTCGCCTGCCGCACTGCCCGCGCCTCAAGGGGCTGCCGCGCCGGGGGTCACCCGCATGACCCCTTTGGCAGAGGACGCGGACCCGGTCCAAAGGCTCAAACAGCTGATTGATGAGCGTCAGGACGACACCGTGGAAATTTTGCGTGGCTGGATCGAAACACCTGAGGAGACTGGTTAATGGGACAAGCTGTTCAACTTGAAAACTTCGCGCTTGCTGCGGCGGTTCAGGCGCATCCGACCCCAAACTGGAACCCCACCGCCTTCCGGAAGGAGGCCTTTGACGAGGGATATGCCGCCGGTTGGGATGACGCTGTCAAGCAGACCCAAAGTGACGCGGCCAAGGCCGAGGCGCAGATTTCGGCGGCGTTGCAGACCTTGGATTTCACCTATTTCGAGGCGCGCCACCACGTACTGGCCTCGCTGAGGCCTTTGATTGGCGCGATGATGAACAGCGTCTTGCCCAGTGCCGCCAGAGAGGCGCTGATCCCTTTGGCTGTGGCCGAATTCGAGGCCATCGCCAAGAAAACCGATGCCCCGATCGAGCTGCGCTGCGCGGCCGGGACCGCCGACAGGTTGCAAGAGCATTTGGCGGCCAACAGCTCGACCCCGGCCAAAGTCGTCGTCGAAGACACGCTGACAGACGCCCAAATCCGCGTTTTGTGGGCAGAGGGGGACTGGATGCTCGACACTCATGCCGCGCAAACCCGGATCAATGAGGCTGTCACGCAGTTCTTTGCGCCCAACATGCAGGAGGGCGCACAATATGCCTGACCCCACCCCCACCACCTCGCCGGAAGACGCTATTCTCCGCGCTGTTCAGGTCGAGGTCACAGTGCGCATCGGCAAAGCGCAGCCTACGATGTTCGAGCTGTCCCAGCTTGGGCCCGATATGGTGCTGCCGCTGGACACCGCGATTGACGATCCGGTTGATCTTTACGTGGGCGCGAACCTGATTGCCGCGGGCGAATTGGAAGAGGTTGACGGCCCGGATGGCACCGGGATCGCCGTGCGGATCACCCGTGTGTTTGATCAGTCGCAGACGGGTAAATGACGCGGGGCCACTCTCTTTTTCTTCTGATCGCGGCGTTTGCAGTTCTGGGCGAGGCCGCTTTCGCGCAAGATATCTCTTTGTCCCTTGGCGACGAAGACAGCCTGACGGCGCGCACGTTTCAACTGATCGCCCTTGTCACCGTGCTCAGCCTTGCGCCGGGACTGGCGATCATGATCACCTGCTTCCCCTTCGTGGTGACAGTGTTGTCAATTTTGCGTCAGGCGATCGGGCTACAGCAAGCGCCTCCGAATATGTTGATCGTGTCATTGGCATTGTTCCTGACCTATTTCGTGATGGACCCTGTGTTTCAGGTCGCATGGGCCGAAGGGCTGAAGCCGCTGATTGACGGGGAGATCGAACCAGAGGCCGCGTTTTCCTTAACGCTGTCTCCGTTTCGGGTGTTCATGGCCGCGCGTGTTGATGGGGACACGTTCCAAGCCCTTGCCGCGCTGCGGCCCGAATTCAACGGGGCGGCCCCGGCGCAGGCGGACCTGTCCATCCTGATCCCCTCGTTCATGCTTAGCGAGATTGAGCGCGCATTCCAGATCGGGTTTCTGATTTTCCTTCCCTTCCTGATCATTGACCTCGTGGTTGCCGCGATCTTGATGTCGATGGGGATGATGATGGTGCCGCCGGCGATCGTTTCGCTGCCGTTCAAGCTGGCCTTCTTTGCCGTAGCAGATGGGTGGACGCTTTTGTCCTCGGCCCTGGTGAGAGGGTATTTGCAATGACAGTTCAGCCAAAGCGGACAGGCTCCGCTATTCTTCCGAAACCCGTGCAGATGACGCGCGCTGACCGGGTCCAGATTGTGTTGGACCTGTTGCGGGGCACGAAAGATCGGCCTGACCTACGCCAACTGGAGGCAGAGCTGTTTCAGGCGAGAGGCGCACAATCCGAGGTCCCCGCTGCTGCGCCCGCAGGTCTGGACGCGGAGCCACGCAAGCCAGTGCATTCTGCGTCGCGCGAACAGCTCAACACATCCGCTGCCCTGCCTGCAGCCGCCCGCTCGAATCATCCTGCTTCGCTGGGGTTCTTGATGGATGAGCACCCGGCTATCTTGGCCCAGCAAATGATGGGACAAAGCGAAGAGGAACGGCGCGAGGCTCTTGCGTCATGCTCTGGCCCTCTTGCGCGTCAGGTCCGGTATTTGTTGACGCATAAATTCTGAGGCGGAGCGCAGGGTTAGGTTGCCGATACGCCACCTCGCTTACTGCACGACGAATTCTGCATGCAGCGCACCCGCCGCTTTGATGCTTTTCAGGATATCGATCATATCAAGCGGAGAGACCCCCAAGGCGTTCAGCCCGGCGACGACCTCCGACAAGGACGTGCTGTTGGGCAATTCTGCAAGCCCAGTTCCGGGCTCTTCCGTGATGCCTACAGCGGTGCGGGGGACAACAATCGTCTCTCCGTCGGAGAACGGGCTGGGCTGGACGACGACCGGAGTTTCCTCGATGGTCAGTGCCAGATTGCCCTGCGCGACAGCGACGCGCGAAATACGGACGTCCTCACCCATGACGATCGTACCAGAGCGCTGATCCACCACAACGCGGGCAGAGCGTTGAGGCTCCACCGTGATCCCTTCGATTTGGCTCAGCAGATGGGCGGGCGATATTGCATTTGAGCGGGCCAAATCCAGCTCGACCGTGCCCGCATCGCGCATGATGGCGATCTGGCGTCCGAATTGGCGGTTGATCGCGCGCTCAATCCGTTCTGCGGTGGAAAAATCAGGGTCCCGCAGTGCAAGCCGCATCTGTGTGAGGGCCGCGAAGTCGAAATCCACTTCACGTTCCACCCGCGCGCCCGAGACAACTGTTCCAGCTGTCGGAACACCGTGCACAACACGCGCGGCATCGCCCTCGGCAGAGATACCTCCCGCGATAACGGTGCCTTGTGCGACGGCGTAAATCTCCCCATCTGCGCCGCTGAGCGGCGTCATGATCAGCGTACCACCCAGCAGGCTCTTGGCGTCACCAATGGTCGAAACCGTGACATCGACCTGATTTCCGGTGCGCGCAAATGGCGGCAATACAGAAGTGACAAGGACGGCCGCCACGTTCTTGGGGCGAAAGCGTTCTCCCGCGATGTTCACACCCAAACGTTCCAGGATTGATGACATCATTTCTTCGGTGAAGGGCGCGTTTCTGATCCCGTCGCCAGTGCCGTTCAGGCCCACGACCAATCCGTAGCCGACAAGGTCATTGCCACGTACACCGTCGAATTGGACTAGATCTTTCAAGCGCACCGGTCCCGCCGTCGCGGTCGTTGCGCAAATCAATGCGACCATCATCGCCAGGAAAGTTCTAAGCGTCATCGTAAATACTCCGTCAGGCTGAGCCGCGACATGCGTGCGGTCAAAAGATACAGGCTTTCAAGGCGCGTTTGCGCGTCTTCTAGCTGGGTCGCGGTGTCAAACAGATCTATCCCAACGACTGAATTCCGGGCGTCTTGGAAGGCAAACCGCTCTGATGCGTTTTGTGATTGAGCCTGGTCCACCTGCGCCGCAATCGCACCCTGACGGGCTTCGACCTGGATCAACGACCCGGCGCCTGAGATCAGGCCGGCTGCCATGGTTTCACTGAGGATCCGTGATTGATCCTCATCGCCCGCAAAGGCGTCACGATCCAAAAGTGCGACAACCGACAAATCCCGCAGGGTTGCGCGCAGCGCCGGGTCTTGCGCCGTCAGGTCCAGCTTTACGGCTTCGGTTGCGCTGACGGATACGCCAGATACAGGCGCATCACCGCCCAGATATCCCAGCGTTTCATACCCGCCGCCCGGCGACATGAACCAATCGTCTACGGCCGCGTAGAAATCCGCCGCATCGGTTAGACCCGCCGTTGCCGTTTCCAGTTCCTGCAATATATCGGCGGCTGGCAGGAAAGGAGCCTGCGACGTGGCGGTTCCAGAGAACAGGTATGTCTCGCCCGATCTGGCCGAAAGTGCCGACAGCGCAGCCTCGAACGCGTTGGCGCCACCCGAAATGGATTGCCTTAGAGAGGCGTCACCCAGACTGGTCGCCGCAAGGATTTCAGCGCCCAGATTGTCGGTGGTCTGGCGTAAAGTGCCCAGCGCCGAACTGGTAATCGAAAGAGCCGTCGCCGCGACGTTCGCCGATGTGTCGTAGGCGCTGACCAATGACAAGGATCGCTCGATCCCGGCCAGAGGGCTGAGATTGCCAGATGTTGCCTTGCTGACATCCGAGGTGCGCCCTGAGGACAGCTCTTCGGTCAGGCGGTTCAACTGGCCTCGCAATTCGGCATTGCGGCGTTGCAAGCTAAGGCTGGACTGCAGGTCTCCTACGCCGATCGGTCCCATATTATATCCTCAGCAATGATTGAATCATCTGATCAATCGTCTCGATCAGTTTGGCATTGGCCGCGTAGCTTTGCTCAATGGTGAGAAGTTTCTGCATTTCCTGATCGGTATCGACGCCGAAGGCCTGCTCTTGGGTTGAGAAGGTGACAACCTGTGAGGACGCGAAACTGATTTCGTTTTCTGCATGGATACGCGATTGGGAAATGCCGGACAGGAAACTTGCCGCATTTCCGGAAAACGATCCATCTAATTCGGGTGCAGCACCTGCTGCTTGGCCTGACAAGACGTCTACAAGGGCCGTCAGTCGTTCGGTTTCTCCTTGGGGGCCTTGCGCCAGTGCGGTGATGCCATCGCGCAACCGCCATACGTCGCCGCCCTGGTTCGGGTCCACTGCCGGATTGACCGAGATGCGGTTGCTTAGCCCAATCTCAAGGCCGGGATCAAAAGGCGCACCATTGTCACTGAAAAGGCCTGCTGCGCCTGCCAGGTTCGGATCGGCTTCAACGCTGGATGTGCGCTCAATCAGATTTCGGGCCAGCGTATCAAGGCCTGCCTGGGCGGTGACTGCGGTCTCGTCGCGCAAGGTGAAGTTGGCCGCCAGCGCGCCGCCTGCGATGGCTTGCATTGCAGAGCCTGCGCTGCTGGAGGCCCCCGTGAGGGTCAGTCCAGACAAGGCGCCGGAAGCGAGGCTCATCTCCGGGACGATTGTCGGGGTGGGCGTAAATGAGAACTGAGCCGAGTCCTGCTGGACCAGAGTGGTGCCATTGGGGGTGATCAGCGCAATCATACCGTTGTCGCGGGGCACTTCTTTGACAGGGATCAGGCTGGAAATGCTGTCAATCGCACGTTGGCGTTGATCCATCAGACCGGACGCGTCGCCACCCGACGCAGTGTGCAGCTGGATCTGCACATTCAGCTCGGCCACTTGCGAGAGTGCCCCGTTGATCTGCGAAACTTGCTGACCAATACGCGTATCGGCTTGTTGGCGCTCCAGTTGAATGCGCGCCGCACCGGTCTGGATGCGTGAGGCCAAACCGTCCGCTGCCGCCACGGCCGCCCCAAGTTGGGTTTCGTTTTGAGGCATGGAGACGGCCGTGATCAGCTCCGCCTCAAGTTTGGAGACGGCCGCAGAGAGAGAGCCCGGATCATCTGGGGTGCCGATAGCTGCTTCGAGCGAGCGGAAGAAGGCGGCATTCTGCGTGGAGGCGCCCAGCTGAGCGTCGGCCAGACGCCGATCATTAATGGCCACCTGATCCACGACGCGGGACACACCTGTGACGCTGACGCCCGCACCGACACCGCCCACCACATGAGGGGCAAGCTGCAATTCCCGGCGTCCGTAGCCGTCGGTATTGGCGTTGGCGACATTGGACGAGACCAGCTGTGCGGCACGCGTGGCAGCGGTCAGGCCGGAGGTGGCGTTGGACAAGGCGCTTGTCAGGCTCATTTTCTATCGCTCCCTCAGACCGGTGGATCAGCGTTTGATATTTGTGGTTTCTTGCAACATCTCATCGACGGTCTGGATGACCTTCGCATTGGATGAATAGGCGCGTTGCGTTTGGATCAGCTGGGTCAGTTCCCCCGCAACGTCGGTGGCGGATTCCTCCAGGGCGTAGCCGACAATGTCACCTGTCGGGCCATCTGCCGCGTCCCACAAGAAGAACGATCCGCTGTCACGCGTGGTTTGGTAGGTCTGGTTGTCGAGCGCCTGCAACCCGTTGGGGTTCGGCAGATCAACCAACGGGATCTGGTAGACTGTGCGGGTGATGCCGATGTCGAAGGTCGCTTGTACGAAGCCGTTTGCATCGACGTCAACGGAGGTCATATTGCCGATCGGTGAGCCGTCCTTGCTGATCTGTGTGGGCGCAAAACTGTCGGACAGCTGCGTCAGCCCAGTACCTTCGTTCAGGCCGCCGATGGTGATGTCAATTGGCCCGCCCGCAACGTTGACGGAGAATGTTCCGGTCGCCGGATCATAGGCCCCGCCAGACGTGGTGGTAACGCTGTTCAATGTCCCACCGGACGCGCGGGAATCGTCGAATTCCAAGACATATTCTCCGATAACGGCCCCACCGCTGGCGCTGTCTGACAAGACCATCGTCCATTCGTTCGAGCTGCCAGTGGCAGGCACTGTGGGTGTGAAGGTCACAGCCACGTTTTGCGACGTGCCGAGGTTGTCGAAATATTCAACCGACAGCTCCAACGGTTCGCCGGATGCATCGGATTCCGTGTCCGTGGCGGGCAGGTTGACGCCCAGATTCATGCGGGTGGTCGGCTCGCCTGCGAATTGGTTCACGTTGATCTGGATCGGTTCCAACCCGTCTGATGTATCGCGCGGATAGGTCGAGACCGTGCCGTCCGCATTGGCAGGCCAGCCCAGCAGGACCATGCCTGTTTCCGTGACAAGATGGCCTTGCGCGTCTGTCCGGAACGACCCAGTTGTGGCCAGTCGGAAGGGGAAGTCATCGCCGGTATTGTCGCCAATTGCCGCCGATGTGGTGACCGGCAGGAACCCCCTGCCCCGGACGGCCAGATCGGTGGAGTTTGCCGTGGTCACCAAGGACCCTGCCTGATCAATCAGCCGCTGCGAGGTGACGCGGACGCCGCCTGCGGAATAGGTGCCGGTCCCGTTGGAGATCACCATGGAATGAAAGCCGGTTTCGGCGCGCTTATATCCGAATGTGTTGGAGTTCGCGATATTATCGGAGATGGTCGACAAACGGCTGGCATTGGCAGCAAGCCCGGCTACGCCGGCATTCAGAGACGAGGAAATGGTCATAGGTGGCGCCTTTCTCAAGCGAATTTCTCTTTGGCCGACTATGGGAGAGGGCCAGTTAATGGGCAGCTAACAGCTAAAATCTGATCTATTTTTCATTGCAGGTCGCTGCGCAGAAGGATGATTTCCAGCCGGTTGTTCCGCACGGACATCGGGTCATCTGAGACCGGTTTGTTTTGCCCGTGCCCGGTCAATCGCGCGGTGCGCTCCGGGCTGAGGCCCGCACCCTCCAGAAGTTCGCGTGTTACCTGCGCGCGGCCTGTGGTCAGCGACCAGGACGGGTTTTCGATCAACAAAGGGCTGAAGGCCTGACTGTGAGCGGCCACCGCGATTGCGTTCGGGGTCAGGTCAAACCCTTCTTGCAAGACTTCAGCGACGGCCTGCATCACGGGCATTGGCGTCGTGGTGCCGGGGTCGAAAAGCGGCGAGCCTTCAAGATCAAACACCTCGATCACCAGCCCCTCGTCAGTGAGACGGGTCGCGATATGTTGCTTGGCGCGGTTCTTGGTGACGCTGTCACCGCTGCGGCTTTCAATGGCCAGCTGCGCGTCTTCCAACTGCGTCAGCCCGCGCGCGGACATGGCACTACTGGACCCGCCGGTGCCGTTTTGGGCCAGCGAGTCCTCCGACTGGAAGCTGCTGCCGGAGAACGCGCCGTCGCCACCGCCTGACACCCGTGCGACGGCGATGGTCGGGCTGAAATAATCAGCCAGCCCTTTGCGTTGCTTTTCGGTGGTGGCGTTGAGCAGCCACATCAGCATGAAAAACGCCATCATAGCCGTCACAAAATCCGCGTAGGCGACTTTCCATGCGCCGCCGTGATGCCCACCGCCCCCGACAACTTTCTTGCGTTTGATGATGATCGGGCGGAGGGCGTCGTCGGACATGGGGGCACTCAAGCTGGGTCGGTTGCCCTTGGCCTAGCGCGATATGTTGAAGCCTCCCTTAACGGCGCTTGAAAAACCCTCAGGCGTGATCGAGCAGAAGGCAGGTTTCGCTGTTCAGCACGCCGTCGATCTCGCGCACGCGGCGCAGGACGCGGTCGAAATCGGGCAGGGTTGCGGTCTCGATCTGGGCGACGAGATCCCAGCTGCCATTGGTGGAATGCAGGTCGGTGATCTCCGGCATGGCCCGCAGGGCTTTGGCAATCCGACGCGCCAGCGCGCCTTGCAGTTGGATAAGCATCACCGCATGGACCAGATCGGGGGTCGCCTCGGCGCTCAGCTCGACGGTGAAACGCCGGATCACGCCGCTGGTTTGCAGCCTCTCCAGCCGGGTTTGCACGGTGGCGCGGGCCAGCCCCAGCATGGCGGCCAAAGTGGTCACGGAGGCACGGCCATCGGCGGTGAGGGCGGCCAGAAGCTTGTGGTCGGTTTGATCAAGGTTTTGCATAGCGATCCTGTCAGTTTGTTTGATCAATATAGCGTTTCGTTCAAACTATCTCTCTTTTTGATCATTTTGTCCCCTGATACGCCACAAAAATGATTGGTATTCTGCCCCCAAAGGAGACTCTTATGTCGCATAAGTCCTGCATTCTTCTCGGCGCCCCGGTGCAATCGGGGGCAAGCCAGCCGGGCTGTCTTATGGGGCCGGACGCGTTTCGAACAGCGGGGCTGGCGGAGACGCTGGAGGACCTTGGCCATAGCGTGCGCGACGCGGGCAATGTGGTGCTGCCAGCGCTGGGCACGCTGTCACACCCCAATCCGGCGGTGCATGATCTGGCGGAAACCGTGAGCTGGGCAGAAGCGTTGCGCGATGCCGCAGTTGAGGCCGCACAGGGCTGTGACCTGCCGATCTTTCTGGGAGGCGATCACAGCCTGTCGATCGGCACGGTTCCGGGGGTGGCGCAGCATAGTGCGGCGATGGGGCGGCCTCAGTTCGTGCTTTGGCTTGATGCCCATCCTGACATTCATTCGCTTGAAAGCACCGAAAGCGGCAATCTGCATGGCACGCCGGTGGCGTATTTCACCGGGCAACCCGGCTTTGACGGGGTCTATCCCAAGCTGGCCGCGACCGTGCCGCCAGAGCAGGTTTGCATGCTGGGTATCCGTTCGGTTGATCCGGCGGAGCGGGAGGCTTTGGCGCAGACCGGCATTGACGTGCATGACATGCGGGCGATTGACGAGCATGGTATCCGCGCGCCGCTAAGGGCTTTTCTGGAGCGGGTACAGGCGGCAGGTGGTGCGCTACATGTTTCGCTCGACGTCGATTTTCTGGACCCTGACATTGCGCCCGCTGTCGGCACCACGGTGCCCGGTGGCGCAACCTTCCGGGAGGCGCATCTGGTGATGGAGATGCTATGCGATAGTGGGTTGGTGAGCTCCCTTGATCTGGTGGAGCTGAACCCGTTTCTCGATGAGCGCGGACGCACCGCAAAGCTGATGGTGGATCTGTGCGCCAGCCTTATGGGCCGCACGGTTCTGGACCGCAAAACACGGAGTTACTGATGAACACATTGGCCCCCTCGAAACTGGCAATGGTCCCCTTTGTCAGCGTTGATCACATGATGAAGATCGTGAACACCATCGGCCCCGCCAAGATGATCGCGGAGATCGCCGCCTATATCGAGGCGGACTTTCTGCGCTGGGAGCAATTCGACAAAACCCCACGCGTCGCCGCGCATTCGGAGGAGGGGGTGATCGAGCTGATGCCCACCTCGGATGGGGAGACTTACGGTTTCAAATACGTCAACGGCCACCCCGCCAATATGGCGCGTGGCTTTCAGACGGTGACGGCTTTTGGCGTGCTGGCGCGGGTGGATAATGGCTACCCGGTCTTGTTGTCGGAAATGACCGTGCTGACGGCGTTGCGCACGGCGGCGACCTCGGCGGTGGCGGCGAAATACCTCGCGCCTCAGGGTTCCAAGACCATGGCGATGATCGGCAACGGGGCGCAATGCGAGTTTCAAGCGCTGGCCTTCCAGGAGGTGATCGGCATCGACACAGTCAGGCTTTACGACATCGACCCAGAGGCCACGGCGAAGGCCGCGCGGAACCTTGCAGAGACGGGATTGACCGTGATCTCCTGCGGCTCTGCGCAGGAGGCTGTGGCGGGGGCGGAGATCATCACCACCTGCACCGCCGACAAGCAATATGCGACGATTCTGACCGACAACATGGTCGGTGCAGGCCAGCATATCAACGCTATCGGCGGCGACTGCCCCGGCAAGACGGAGCTGCATCACGATATCCTGCTGCGCTCTGATATTTTCGTGGAATACCCGCCGCAAACCCGGATCGAGGGGGAGATCCAGCAGCTTGCAGAAGACCATCCGGTGACCGAGCTGTGGAAGGTGATTGCGGGCAAGGTGGAGGGACGCCGGGACGCGGCGCAAATCACCCTGTTTGACAGTGTGGGCTTTGCGACGGAGGATTTCTCCGCCCTGCGCTATGTGCGGGACCAGTTGGAGGGCACGGGGCATTTCACCCTGCTCGACATGCTGGCCGACCCGGATGATCCGCGCGACCTGTTCGGGATGGTGAAACGCGCTCGCTAACGTTGCTCCATTGAGCTGGTCCAGCTGCGCAGGAACGTTTCGCGCCGCATTTTGTCGAGGAACACCAAAAGCCCCGGTCCCAGCCTGATCGGGCGACGCTCCGGTGCCTCGTCGGGGCGCAGCTTTTCGACGGGGGGCAGCCCTGTTTGGGCGGCCAGATCCGGGCGTGTGCTGAGGCTGGCCAGAAAGTCGATCATCGCGCCGCTGTCCGCCACGGAGCGGGCGGTGACCGGAATCACGGCAGAGCGCAGCATGACCGACACGTAGTCATCCATCTCGACGATCTCGATGCCGGGATTGTCGGCCAGTTGCGACTGCGCGTAGCTGCCCAGCACATTATAGGCCACGGCCAGCGTGCCGTCGGCCACGTCACGGATCATCTGGCCGGAGCAGCAATAGAGCCGGGCGTTCAGGCGACCCATCACTTCGGTCAGCTGCCAGAAATTCTCCGAGTTGCGGCTGTCTTGGGTGGCAAATAGATACCCCGCGCCGGAGACCCGCACGTCATAGGTGCCGACCTTACCGTCGAATGTCTCTGGCCGGGTGCGCAACAGCTCTATCAACGCGCTGCGGCTATGGGGGACGGGGGTGTTCTGGAACGCGGCCTTGGAGATCACCAGCACGGTGGGCTCTTGCGTGAAGGCGAAGACCTGATCGTGCCATGTGGCCCAGTCGGGCAGACGCTCCGTAATTGGCGAGCTGTAGCTTTGCGCCAGCCCGTCATTGGCCAACTTGATCTGCAGATCCATCGCGGAGGAGAGGGCCAAATCATATTCCGCGCCCTCTTCATAAAGCCCACGCATCACCTGAGCGCTGCTGGCCACGTCATATTGGATGGCGACGCCGGGATTCTCGGATTGGAAGGCCAGAATGATCGGCTCGAATATCTCCACATCGGCGGTCGACAGAATGCGCAGCTCAGAGGCTGCGGCCTCTGCCGGGTAGCTGCGGCTTTCTTCCAGTTCGAGCGCGTTCGCGCTGACGGTGAGCAGGCTCAGGAGAGCGGCAAAACCAAAGTGACGCATGCGCCGGGCCCCTCCGTGTTCGAGGTGATGTCCAAAGCACCGCCATGGGCGCGGGCCACGTCATCGGCGATGGTCAGGCCAAGGCCGGAGCCCACCACGTCATCGACATTGCTGCCGCGCGAAAACCTTGCCGTCAGCTGCGCCAAATCCGCCTGCCCAAAACCGCGGCCTTGGTCGATAAAGGCCATGCGGCATTGCGTATCGGCCTCAAGACGTACGGCGATATCACTGTCGACGGGCGAGTATTTGATCGCGTTATCGAGCACATTGCGCACCGCGTTTTGCAGTAGGATGGCGTCGCCTTGTACGGAGACGGGCTCGGAGGGCAAATCGAGGGTGACCTGAATGTCTTTCAGCTCGGCGGTGGGTTGCAGACGGTCAACCACGTCGCGTAGCAAGTCAGCGGCTGAGATGCTTTGCCTCTCCAGCTGATCAGAGCGGAACGTCACCATCGCGTGGTCCAGCAATTGACCGGCGGAGCGGGAGCTTTCATCCACCGCGCGGATCATCTCGCGCAGGGCCTTCTTGTTGGAGGGGTGTTTCATCTTGCGATGGATCACTTCCGCTTGCGTGCGCACGGTGGCCAAAGGGGTGCGGACCCGGTGCGCGGCCTCAGTGATCAGGTCCTCGGAGCGGGTCAGCGCTTGGCTCAAACGCCCCATGAAACCGTTAAGCCCGCCGACCAATGGCACCAGCTCGGCCGGTGTCGCGGCGGTCACAGGACGCAGGTCGTTGGGGCCACGCCGCGCCACGGCTTGGGCCAGATGATCCAATGGTTGCATCGCGTTTTGCGCGGCGAAGAAGCTGAGCGCCGTGGCCACAAGAAAAAACACCGTGCCGATAGCCACCGCGTTGGTGGTGATCCGGGAGGAGATTGCGCTGAGGCCCAGCCGGGTCTGGCCAACCACGACTTCCACCTGCCGGGGCTGATCCTGCACGCTGAGCATCCGGGTGACGCGCACCGCCCGCAGGTCTTCGCCGCGATATTCGAACGTATCGAAGGCAGGCCCTCTGCGTCCTTGCGGCAGTATCAGGTCGTCATAGCCGGTCAGCGTTTGACCATCGACGAGCACACGGTAGAACACGCGGTCCTCGCTGACGGTGCTGAGCATGGTGATCGCGGAATAGGGCAGTTCCAGCCGCACCTCGCCGCTGTCGGAATAGACGGCTTCGGCAATAGAGGTGGCGGAGGCCGCGAGGATGTTGTCTTGGGTGTCGGTCGCGGCCCCTTCGGCAACGACGCGAATGGCCAGAAAGAAGGCCACGGACAAAAGCGCCGCGATCAGACCAAGCTGCACCACGAGGCGGCGGCGGATTGATCCGGTGGGGTTGCGCAGTTTCACGGCGTCAGCACCATGCGGTAGCCCAGCCCGCGCACCGTCTCAATGGCAACGGTGGAGGGTTCCAGCTTTTTGCGCAGGCGGCCGACATAGACCTCGATCGCGTTTTCCGACACCTCCTCGCTGAACGAAAACAGCCGGTCCATCAGATGGCTTTTGGAGAAAATCTGGCCGGGGGCTGCGAAGAAAACCTCGAGCAAACGCATCTCACGATTGCGCAATTGCTCGGGCGCGCCAGCAACAACAAGCGCCCCGGTGGTCGAATCAAACACCACGTCGCCATAGGTCTTGGCGTTGTTTGCGACCCCGCCAAGGCGGCGCATGACGGCCCGGATACGGGCTTGAAGCTCGGAAAAATCGAAAGGTTTGGTGATATAGTCATCCGCCCCAAGGTCGAGCAGACCCACCCGGTCGGACACCTCGGAACGGGCCGTCAGCACAATGACAGGCGTCGGGTCATCCTTGTTACGGTGGCTGCGCAGGAACTCCCGCCCGTCGCCGTCGGGCAGCATAATATCGAGCAAAATCATATCGTAAGCGACCGTGCGGATTGCGGTCTCCGCGTCGGCAAGACGGGCGGCATGGTCAGCCACATGGCCTTCCAACGCGAAGCGGTCGCACAGCGCCTTGGCGAGCTTGAGATTATCTTCGACCAGCAGAAACCGCATTTTGGCGATGGTCCCTCACGCGTGACAGGTTGGTGACAGGTTGTTAGCCTCTGCTCTTCACATGCGCGGATAAAACCGTGCCTGTCAAATGGGAGGAACCAATGACAAAAACGCTTTTGAAGGCGCTCATGACGAGTGCCGTTGTGGCCGTTTCGGCAACCGGTGTGACCACAAGCGCGGCCTCGGCTGCTGAATGCATCGCACCTGCAAACCCCGGCGGTGGCTGGGATTTCACCTGCCGTCAGATCGGCAAAATTCTGTTCGATATCGGTGCGGTCGACAAGCCTGTGCAGGTCACCAACATGCCCGGCGCCGGTGGCGGCTTGGCTTACGGTACGGTCGTGAACGAGCGCGGCGATGATGCTGACCTGATCGTGGCGGCGTCCTCGGCGACCACCACACGTCTGGCGCAAAACGCCTATGCGGGCATGACCGCTGATCAGGTGCGCTTTGTGGGTGCTATTGGTGCGGATCCGGGTATCATCGCCGTTGCTGCTGACAGCGATATCCAGGATCTGGGCCAGATGGTCGAGATGATCAAAGCCGACCCCGGCTCCGTTGCCTTTGCGGGCGGCTCGGCTGTTGGTGGGTTTGACCACATGAAACCGCTGATGGTGCTGCAAAAGGCTGGCTTCACGGACATCACGAAGGTCAAATATATCGGTGTGGACGGCGGTGCGGATGCGATCACGCAGACCGTTGGCGGCTTTACCCAAGCGATGACCGGCGACATGTCGGAAGTCGTGTCGTTCCTGGCCAATGGCGACATCCGCGTCATCGCGGTGCTGACCGACGAGCGGGTGCCGGGCTTTGAGCAGATCCCCACCGCCAAGGAGCAAGGCTTCGACGTGATTGCGGTGAACTGGCGCGGGCTTTACGTGCCCAAAGGCATCTCGGATGCGCGCTTTGACGAATGGGCGGGCAAGCTGCAGCAAGTTGCCGACTCGGACGAGTGGGCGCAGGCCATGAAAGACAATGGCCTGGCGCCGTTCACCAAAGTTGGTGGCGACTTCCAGGGCTATGTTGATGGTCTGGTTGCCGACATCGCTTCCATGTCCAAAGAGCTTGGGGTCACCCAGTAATGGCATCAGACCGTATTTTCGGTCTGATCACTCTGATCACGGCGGCCGCGTATATCGCGGCCGCCACTCAGATCCAGACCAACTTCTTCTCCGGCGAGTTCCTACCCAAACTGTTCCCGCTGATGATAGGGGGTGTGGCCGCGATCTGCTCTCTTGTTTTGATCTTCAAACCCGACCCGGATCCGGATTGGCCTATGGCACGCACATGGGGCAATTTGCTGGTCGCGGTGGTGGTGCTGGCCTTCTATGCCGTGCTGATGACGCCGCTTGGGTTCATCCTGCCCACGGCGGTGGCCGCGTCGATCCTGAGCTACCAAATTTCACCGAACGCCAAGCGCGCCGTTCTTGCGGGCATCGGCCTGTCGCTGGGCCTGTTCGTGGTGTTCAAATTCGTGCTGATGCTGGGCAATGTCGTGGCCTACCGCAGCCCGACGCCTGCAAAACTGTGGGACGCGATCTCAATTCTCATTCCTTTCGTCGGGCACTAATGCCCGCAAAGCACTCAAAGAGAGGGCACTAGACCATGGAAACGCTCGCAAATCTCGCACTCGGTTTCTCCGTGGCGCTGTCGCCCTACACGCTGATGCTGGCGGTGGTCGGCTGCTTTATTGGAACCATCATCGGAGCGCTGCCGGGCTTGGGCCCGTCAAATGGCGTGGCGATCCTGATCCCCATTTCCTTTGCGTTGGGCCTTGATGCCACCGCCGCCTTGGTACTGATGACCGCCGTCTATTACGGCGCGATGTATGGCGGGCGGATCAGCTCGATCCTGCTCAACATCCCCGGAGACGAGCCGGCCCTGATGACCACCCTCGACGGCTACCCAATGGCCAAGAATGGCGAGGCGGGCAATGCGCTGGTGCTGTCTGGCGTCGCCTCCTTTGTCGGCGCGTTTCTGGCCACCGTCGGGTTGATCCTGCTGGCCCCGGTACTGGCACGCGTCGCGTTCCTGTTTGGCCCGGCGGAGTATTTCGCTTTGTACCTGCTGGCCTTCTGCACCCTTGGCGGCATGGCGTCGAACAACCAAGCCAAATCCGCGATTGCGGCCTGTATCGGGCTTGGCATTGCGATGATCGGGGTGGATTCCTCCTCCGGCCTGCCGCGGCTGACGGGGGGCAATTTGCACCTTTATGACGGGGTGGACTTCCTTGTTGCCATTGTCGGGCTTTTCGCCATCGCCGAGCTGTTCTTCTTCATCGAGAGCCACGGCAAGGGGTCCTCCATCGGGGTGGTGCTCGACAAGGTGTCGATCCCTTGGAAATACATCAGGCAAACATTTCCAACGATGCTGCGGTCTTCCGGTGTTGGCTTTGTCGCGGGCGTCTTGCCGGGCGCGGGGGCCTCGCTTGGGTCCTTCCTCGCCTATATGACGGAGAAATCCATCGCGGGCGAAAAGGGCAAGTTCGGCACCGGGGTGCCCAAGGGCATTGCCGCCCCCGAGGCGGGCAATAACGCGGCGGCGGGCGGGGCCTTGGTGCCCATGCTGACGCTGGGCGTGCCCGGCTCCGGGACCACCGCCGTGCTGCTGGCGCTCCTTATGACGCTGAACATCACGCCGGGGCCGACGCTGTTTCGCGATAACCCGGATGTGGTCTGGGGGCTGATCGCCTCCCTGCTGATCGCAAACGTCGTCTTGCTGATCATGAACGTGCCTATGGTGAAAATCTTCGTGAAAATCCTGTCGGTGCCCGCGTGGATATTGCTGCCGGGGGTCACGATGATCTCGACCACCGGCATTTTCGCCCTGACGGGCAGCTATTTCGACCTGTTGATGCTGATCGGCTTTGGGGTGCTGGGATACTTCCTGCGTAAATTGGACGTGCCGACGGTGCCGGTGATCTTGGGCATCTTGCTGGGCGGCAATATGGAAGACGCGCTGCGGCGCGCCATGACATTGTCTGACGGCGACCCGACTTATCTGTTCTCCAGCCCCATCGCCATTGGGCTCTGGATCGCAGCCATCCTCGGGTTTGTCGCGCCGATGTTCTTGCGCGGCATCCTGAAGAAACCGCAGGCGGTGACGGACTGATGGTGCGCGTGCTGGTCCCCTCCGGGGCGCTGGGTCTCAACTATGACAAGGAGGCTTTGGCGCGCGGGGTCGCGGCCAAGCCTGATATCATCGCGATTGATGGCGGCTCCACCGATAGCGGGCCGTCCTATCTGGGGCGCGGCGTGTCGAAATATGCGCGCAGCTCGACCAAGATCGAATGGGCCGGGCTGATGGAGGCCCGCGCGCAGGCGGGCTGCCCGCTGGTCATCGGCACGGCAGGCACGTGTGGGACCGACAGTGCGGTGGACTGGATGCTCGACATCACGCGGGAGATCGCGGCCGAGCAGGGCCGCCCGTTGAAAATCGCCGTGCTCCGCAGCTCACAAGAACCTGCCGCTATCGCGAAAGCCTATGGCGCGGGGAAGGTTACGCCGCTGCCAAACGCGCCTGAGATTGACGCGGGCCTGATCGAAAGCTGCACCAATATCGTGGCGCTGGCCGGGGTCGAACAGATCACGGAGGCTTTGAACACCGGGGCCGACATCATCATTGCGGGCCGCACCACAGATACCGCGATCATCGCAGCCCTGCCCTTGCAAAAAGCCTGTCATGCGGGCGGCGCTTGGCATGGAGCCAAGATCGGCGAATGCGGCGCGCTTTGTGCGACCAACCCACAATCGGGCGTCATCTTGATCGACTTTGACACGGATGGCTTCACCGTGACGCCCTTGGCCGATGGCGCGCATGCCACGCCGCATACGGTCTCCGCGCATATGCTCTATGAGAATTCCGACCCGTTTATCCTCTATGAACCGGGCGGGTATCTGGATGTGACGGGTGCCGCATATACGGCGCTGGACGACACCTCCGTGCGGGTGACAGGGTCGGAATGGGTCGCCTCCGTTGACTACACGGTCAAGCTGGAAGGCGCGCGGGGGGCCGGGTTTCAGACGGTGTTGATGGCGCTGATCCGTGACGCGCATTACGTTGAGAACTCCGAGCGCTGGGCGGCTGATATTGTGACTAAGTGTTCCGCCAAGGTGCTGGACCGGCTTGCGGTCGGCCCGGACGACTTCACCATAGAAATCCGCATCATCGGCAAAACCGCCAGCTTCGGCACGTTGGAGACCAACCACGCCACGCCGCCCGAGGTCGGGGCCATCGGTATCGTCACCGCCAAGACGGAAAGCCTGAGCCAAGAGATCGGCAAGATGCTGAACCCCTACCTGCTGCACCATCCCCTGACGCTTGAGGAGGAGGTGCCGACATTTGCCTTCCTTTTCTCCCCTGCCGAGATGCCGCGCGGGCAGACATACGAGTTTGCGTTGAACCATGTGCTGCATCTGGATGACCCGATGGCGGCGTTCGCGTTGGAGGTCCATGACATTGCCTAAGCTCCGCGACATTGCCCAAAAAGTGCGCAGCAAGAATGCCGGGCCGTTCTGGCTGACGATTGATATTTTCTGCGGCACGCCTGAGGCGTTTGAGCAGGTGCAGACCCGGCTGAAAACCGACGCCGTGGCGCGGCTGTATGGGGCGGAAACTCAGCTTTTGAAACGGTTCGAGATGGCGGATTTGAACGTAGTCAAGATCTCCCTGCCACGGCCTGCCACGCAAGGGGCGATTGATGACCGCGACATGCATGGGGCCTCCTGGGCGGCGCTGCTGGCGGAAATGGAGCTTTAGGCGGAGCGCAGTCTGAGCGCGTTGCTGACCACGAAAAAGCTCGAGAGCGCCATCGCACCCGCGGCCAGCATCGGCGAGAGCAGCATTCCCGTGAACGGGTAGAGCACGCCCGCCGCCACCGGGATCAGCGCGACGTTATAGGCGAAGGCCCAGAATAGGTTTTGGCGGATGATGCGCATTGTGGAGGCGCTTATCTCCATGGCGCGGGAGACGCGGCCTAGGTCGCCCGAGGCCAGCACGACATCCGCCGCCTCGATTGCCACGTCGGTGCCGGTGCCGACGGCCAAGCCAATGTCAGCCTCCGCCAGCGCCGGGGCGTCGTTGATGCCGTCGCCGACAAAGGCGAGCACGTCACCCTCTTGGCGCAGGGAGCGTACGGCTTGCAATTTGCCCTCTGGCAAGACGCCCGCGCGGACCTCCGTGATGCCAAGGCTGCGCGCCACGGCTTGTGATGTCGCCTCCGCATCGCCTGAGATCATGGCCGTTCTGATCCCCTGCGCGTGCAGCGCGTCGATCAGAGATTTGGAGGACGGCTTGACCGGGTCCGCAATGCCCAAAACCGCGACGGTCTGCCCGTCGATTTCCGCAAAGACCGCCGTTTGGCCTTGTTCTGCAAAGGCGTCGCCCTGCTCTTTCAATGCGCTCGGTATTTCGCCCATGAAACGCGCCGAGCCTACGCGCAGCGCGTGGCCCGCAACGGTGCCACTGATCCCTAGGCCTGTCTCTGACTTGAAGCCCGTGACCTTGTGCGCGGCCTCAGGCGCGCCGCGGCAGATCGCTTTGGACAGGGGGTGCTCGGACAATGCCTCCAGCGCGCCGATCAGGCCCATCACATGGGTGGCGTCCTGCCCTTGGGCGAAGGCTTTCGCGGCGACCTCCGGCTGGCCCATCGTCAGCGTGCCAGTCTTGTCGAACGCCACGACGCTGGCTTGGGACAATTGCTGCAAAGCGGTGCCTTTGCGAAACAGCACGCCTTGCTCCGCCGCGCGGCCGGTGCCGACCATGATCGCGGTGGGCGTGGCCAGACCCAGCGCGCAGGGGCAGGCGATGATCAGGACGGAGACGCCCGTGACCAGCGCGAAGGTCAGGCCGGGTCCAAAGACCAGCCAAACCACAGCCGCCAGTGCGGCGATGACCAACACGGCGGGTACGAACCAAGAGACGACCCGGTCCACAAGGCCTTGGATGGGAAGCTTGGCCCCCTGCGCGTCTTCGACCACCTGCGCGATGCGGGCCAAAACGGTGTCGCTGCCCACGGCCGTGGCCTCAAACACCAGCGCGCCTGTGCCGTTGACCGTGCCGCCCACGACCGTGTCACCGGGGGCTTTGGCGACGGCGGCAGCCTCTCCGGTGAGCATGCTTTCGTCAATATAGGACTGACCTTCGACAACCTGTCCGTCCACGGGAACCTGCTCGCCAGGACGCACTTGGACGCGTGCGCCGACGGTCAGGTCTTCATGCGCAACCTCGGCCCAGACGCCGTCTCGCCAGACCCGCGCGGTAGGGGGACGCAGCGCCATCAAGGCTCGGATCGCAGCACCAGTCTTGCCTTTGGCGCGGGCTTCAAGGAAGCGGCCCAGCAGGATCAGGGTGACGATGACGCCGGCGGCCTCGAAATAAACGGCAGCGCTGCCCGCGCCCAACATGCCGGGCGCAAAGAGCGACGCGGTGGAATAGCCCCAGGCCGCCAGCACCCCGATGGAGACCAGCGCGTTCATCTCGGGGCGTCTATGGTAGAGCGCGGGCAGCCCTATCGACAGGAACCGCCGTCCGGGCCAGAACACCACCGCCGTGATCAATACGAACTGGATCGCCCAAGAGGCCTCCCGACCGATGCTGGCCTCCACCCATTCGCGGACCGCCGGGATGGCGTGGCCGCTCATCTCCAAAATCACCACCGGCAGGGTCAGCGCTGCCGCGATCCATGTGTCGCGTTTCAGCTTGTCTGCGGTATCGCCCGCGTGGTCGGTGCGGTCGTCGGCGTCAAAGAGCTGCGCGGGGTAGCCCGCGTCGGTCATCACCTTGGCGACCTCGGTTTCCGAAAGGCCGGACCACTGCACATGCGCGGTTTCCGAGGCCAGATTGACGGTGGCGCTGGCAATGCCGGGGGTGCCCGCCAAAGCACGTTCCACACGGGCGGCGCAGGACGCGCAGCTCATATTGCTGACCTGAAACTTCGCCTGAAGCTCGCTGCTCATTGGGCCGCTCTCGGTGGGGGTCGGACACTTTCTAGCTAAGCGCTATGCCCCCCATGTCAACCGGTCAACCCGGCGCAAGGTGGTGTAGGGCATGCGTCCCGCCCCCACTTTGCCTGCCGCCGCCGGGCCTTGGTAGGGCGTCGTCGCTTCATGGGCCGCGGCCTGTTTAGCAATGCTGCGGGGCGAGCCATCCGTGCCACCCTCAGGCGAATTTGCGTCGCGCCATGCCAAGAGCTCGGAGACCACGTGCCGCGTGACCAGACCCGCCGCGAAGCTGGTGCCCCTCAACAATATCGTGGCGGCGCTGCGAGGCCCGGCGGCGCGCAGGCCGAAATGGGCGGGCGCGCGCTCCGTTGGGAAGCTGGCCGTGACGGTGGGGGCCGCGCCGTAGCGCTGCCGCTCTGGCGCGTAGGTCGCGGCGGAATACTCCGCGGGCCTGCCATCGGACTCGCGATGCCCTGCCACGACGATCACCTCGGGCGCGCTTGCCAGCGCGTTATGCGTGCCTTTGCGTTGCACTGGGCCCATGGTGGCCTCCGGCTCCAGATCATCAGAGGCGTCGCCTTTCGCCGGATAGGCATAGGCGTCGCCGCGCCGCCCGGTGGGGTCATAAAGCTGGTAGGCTTTCGCGTCGAAGAAGGACCGCTTGTTGCGCAAGCTGCCCGGTTGCGCGGCCTGATCTACCTGCACCATGCCATAGAGCACCGGCCGCTCAGACGTCTTGAACCCGGTTTCATCCCATGCGCAGGCGACCTGCCACAGCCCCGCCTCGCAGCTTTCGAGCGGCGTGTGGTAGTCCAGCGTCGGAGCCGCACAGATCACGTAGCGGAAGAGCGTTTTCTTGATGCCATGCGGCGGGTCGTCATCAAAGCGAGACAGTTTTTCGGCGTAAATCCGCATCGCGCCGGAGACATCCGTGTGATGCCCGTCCTGGCCCTGAAATGGCCCAAACACCTGCCCGTTCGGCGCGGTCAGCGTGACGATCACCGGATGGGTGTCGGAGGCGACCTCACCGTCCATCTCGACCCAAAGCTCAACGAAATTGGAGGACTGGTCCTCTGGCAGCATCCGCCAAGGTATCTGAACCGGGGTATCTTTGACAATAGGGGCAATCGCGTTGCCGCGTGACAGGTTGCCATTGCCCGCCGGAATGACCAACCGGACGGGGCTCTTTTTGTCCCGCCCAGCGGTCAGCCGCGCGAAGGCTTTCTCTATCTGCGAGGTGCCATTCTTGGGCCCCGCATGCTGGCCAAAGGACAGGTTGATCACGACGGGAAAGCCGCCCTGCGCGTCGTCCGGGTAGTGCTCCGCCCACATCGCGTCGGCCATGTCGACGATGCGCTGCATGGCGTGGACCACGAAGAATTGCAGGAAGGTGCCCGCCATGCCGATGGTCTCGCGGCGGGGCAGGTTTACAGCGATGATGGGCATGCGGGCCAGCCGCTTGGGCTCTATCTCGTTTGCCTCCTCACCCGCCGCCAAGTCCATCACGTGGCTGCCATGGGCAATGACGCGCTCCAGCGCGTTGGCCCCCATCGGGTAATGCATTTCGGTTAGGCCAGCGGCGCGGTTGAAGGCGTCCTCATCCAGCCAGCCTGCATGGCTATGGGTGTCCATCAGCGTGTTGATGTCGGACTGGTAGAGCTCGTGGCCAAAAGGCAGGTCTTGCGGGGTGCTGCCATTCGGGCCGCCGAAGCGGCCACCCTGCTGCCACGCCGCGATGATCCGGCTGCGTTGGCCGTTGACAAGGCGCACCCGTTCATGCGCCAGCGCAATACCCTCGTCGATCACCCCGATGATCACCGCATCCTTGGGCGGTTTGTCGGTCTTGGCGGCGGCGCCCGTGGGCGGGCCGTGGGGGCCTTCGACCGGGTTCCACGCGAAATCGGGCAGCGGCACGACCTCTTTGATGGGCGCGTCCTCCCCATCGGGGCAAAGCGCTGCGGCGCAGGGGGCCGAGCGCACTGAAAGCGACTGGTGATCAGGCGCTTGGCGTTCCAGCCACCAATGCATGTAGGGCGTGAGGGTGATCTCCTCGCCGCCCGTCTCCTCCGCCTTCGTCGCGCGCCACTGCGTTTTAGGTTTACGCCCCGCCATTGAGCTCCCCCCATTCCGCCGCCGCCTTCTTCCACAGCTCCGCAAAGATGGGCGCTTTCGGTTTCTTGGCGCTGCCCCCCGGCTCTGTAGGGGCGTCGGCCAGGATCGCATGCAGCGCCGCGATGGAGAAATCATCCTCAGGCGCCACCGTGCCGTCGGTTTGCGGTTTGAACGACCCGCCCGAGGCAGTCTTGCCATTGGCCAGCGCATAGACGGCGTCGCCAATCGCGCAGCCAAGGGCGGCCCCCGCGAAAGTGTCGACCGGGAAATGCACGCCTGCCACGGTGCGGTTGATCGCTATGCGGCTGGCGATGCGGAATGCCATCGGCACTTGCGGCGGGGTCAGCGCCTCTTTGGGGGATTGGTCATGCGTCAGACGGTGCAGCACGGTCGCGAAGACAAAGGCTTCCGTAGCGTGGCCGGACGGGAACGCAGAATGCGCCGGGGTCTGGATGATCGGCTGGACCTCATTGCTGAAATCCATCGGCCGCGCGGAGCGGCACAGATGTTTGACCGTTTGCTCCAAAGTGTAGACCAGCCGGTAGACGGTAAAGAGCAGCTCTAATGTGGCTTTGCGCCTGCCGTCATTGAGATAAAAGGCCGCCCCAAAGAAGGACAGAATATCGGTCATCTGGACATGGATCTCGGCAATCCGGTCACCGCGCAGATCGGAATAGGCGCGTAGCCATGTCAGCTGGCTTTCAAAGAAGGCCCGGTCCGGGCGGCGCAGGGTGAAGACCCGCGTGCTGTTGATCTTCAGCTTGGCCTTGCCATCGGAGCCGCCGATTTTGCACAGCTGGGACAGCTCAAAATCGACGATCGTGTTCCTCAGCCCGCCCGGAAGGTAGCTCAGGTCAGCGTCCTCGCCCGGTGTTCCAAAATTCGGGGGCCGCAGGTTTGGCGTGCCTTCCCAATAGCCCACAACCGAGTCGTGCTGGATCGCCAATGCGTTGTTGAGCAGCGTAGAGTTCGACCCACCTGCATGTGCACCACCTTGGCCGCCACCTTGTCCACCACCTTGGCCTCCGCCCTGTCCGCCGCCTTGTCCGCCACCTTGGCCTCCGCCCTGTCCGCCGCCTTGGCCACCACCTTGCCCGCCGCCTTGGCCTCCGCCCTGCCCGCCACCTTGGCCTCCACCTTGCCCGCCGCCTTGGCCTCCGCCCTGCCCGCCACCTTGGCCGCCACCTTGGCCTACACCGAATTCAGTCATTCACTCTCTCCCCTCACTGTGCGCAGATACACGTTCCCGATTGTTCGCCTGCCCTAAGGTCAATTTGTGCTGTGCCCCTGTCAATCTACCGGCCGTGGCCACGGGAGGTTTTTCACGAATTATTCACGCAGACTCCCCAATGAGATGGTTTTCGTTTACGATTTCTTCAGTCATGCGAGGCGCGTCCACCGTAATTTGAGCTGCCAGAGGGGACCGGGTTTGAGGGAATTGGTCGATCCATTGACCGGAACTGCGCTTCGGCCAGCCTCTTTCAGGCTGCATGGACGGTTCAAGGTCACCGCCGCTGACGGCACGGATTTGACGCCCATCGCGGTGAAAGAGCAGGCTTTGCTGGCCTTGCTGGTGACGGAACCTTCGGGCGAACGCAGCCGGGCCTGGCTGCAAGCCCATTTGTGGAGTGCACGCGGCGCGAAGCAGGCCGGAGACAGTTTGCGCCAAGCGCTGTACAGTATTCGCAAACGGCTTGGGCCGTATCGCGAGGCGCTTCAAACGCGCGGTCAGGCGCTGTGTTTTGACCCGGATGCCTTCGTCCTCGACAATTCCGACCCGTTTCGCGAGTTTCTCGAAGGGATGGACGCGCATGACGGCCAATTTGACGATTGGCTGACGGTTGAGCGCTCGCGGCGTGATCTGCCTTTCCCGACACCCAGCACCTCGGCGCAGACAGCACCCTGTGGCGCGATTGTGCTGGAAGTCAGCGGCGCGTCTGGTGGGATTGCGGCGGCGATGGAAACCTTCTTTGTCGATTGCGTGGCACGGACATTGCGCGAGCAGGTGTCGATTGATGTTCTGACCAAGACGCCAGAGGCCCCCAAGAAAGGTATGTTGATTGCGCGGGTGTGGGCGATCCAGACCAGTGAAGACCAGATGCTGCTGCGGGTGACGGCAGAGAATCGCGACGACCACCGGCTGATCTGGTCGGGCTATCAAACCATCAACGGGCCGGGGCTCGATTGCCTGAACGACCTTGAGGTGCTGCGCAGCGGCAACGAGCTGGTCGACGCAATCCTTGAGACGATCATGGTCAAAGACACCGGTGACCGCACCAAACGTGATGCCACGATGCTCGGGCTTTTGGCGATCCGGAACCTGTTCACGATGGACGAGGCGCGGGTGATGGAGGCCGACCGGAACCTGCAAGACGCCTATGCGCGCGACAATCGCGCTGTGTTTCTCGCGTGGCGCGCGCAGCTGCAGGGGATCCAGTTCGTGGAGCGCCACGCCGTGGACCAAGAGCAACTGATAGAGACAGGCTTGCAGCTGGCCACCGACGCGATCCAGATGGATCGGTGCAATTCGGTGGTGCTGGCGGCGGTGGCCAATGCGCGGCTGATCCTTGCTCGCGACGTCGAGGGCGCGGGCATGTTGGCGCAGCAGGGCACAAGTACCAATATCGCCAACCCGCTGGCATGGTGGGCGCGATCAGCGGCGGCGGTCTATGCCGACAAGCTTGATGAGGCCTATGATCATGCAAGACACGCGCGGGCGCTGGCCTCCCATTCGCAGCATTCCTTCTGGTGGGATTTGCAAAGCGCGTTGTCGGCGGCGGTTACGGGCCGCATTGAGGAGGCGATCACCTTGGCCGAACGCTGCGTCGCGCTGGCCCCGAATTTCAAGCCGCCGCTGCGCTATCTCATCGCGCTTTATGCCACCAAGAACGAGCTGGAGAAAGCCTCCAAGAAGGTGGAGCATCTGGTCCGGCTGGAACCCGATTTCTCCCCCGACCGGCTGGCCAATGACCCCGCCTACCCTGTCTCGCTGATGCGGCAAAACAGATTGCTGGACCGCGACCGGGTGTTGGATTTGTGCTAGCCGCTTGAGCAACTGACCACTGGATACAGAGGGGACTGTTGCACGAATTGGATGGTTACAGTCGCGGGCCCGTTTCACGCGCTATCACCTGGTCGTATCGCGCAGATCCTGCTAAATCATATATGATTGACAGCTTCATATGAAATACATACACCCATCGGGCAGTGTGAGGCCCCATGGACAGACTCCAATCAAAATCGGACGCGCTCTATACGCAGATGCGGGGCGATATCTTGTCGTTAAGCCTCGCGCCCGATAGCCCCCTGCGCCTGCCCGCTATGGCTGAGCGTTACGGGGTTGGGGTGACGCCGATCCGCGAATGTCTCAACCGTCTCAGCACGGAAAAGCTGGTCGCCATCACGCATAACAAAGGGTTTCGCGTCGCCGGTATCTCTTTCAGCGAGCTGCTTGATCTTGAACATAGTCGCAGCGCGATTGAGGGCACGTTGTTCCAACGCTCCGTCGCGCGCGGGGATGATGCGTGGGAGGCGCGCGTTATTGGGGCGTTTCACCAGCTTTCCAGCACACCTGCGATGTCTGTGACCGGCACGCAGGGCGATATTGATCTGTGGAACCGGCGCCATAGCGCCTTTCACGCGGCGCTGATCAGTGCGGCAGAGGCGTCGTGGCTGCAACATTTCCAGCGCCAACTGGCCGACCAACTGGGCCGCTATCAACTGTTTATCCAGATCGGGCTGCGCGATCTGTTCGAAAGCCACCCCGACAACGCCCCTGCCGTGGCCGATATCTATGCCAAAGCAATGGCGACCGACCCGCATCAAGACCTTTACGAGGTCGTGCTCTCGCGTGACGCAGCCCGCGCACGGACGGTGTTTGAACAGCATGTCAATCTGTCGATCTGCGCGTTTCAGGAGCTGGGCTGCTTGATCCCGGCCGAGACAGTGGTGGCGACAACCCTTCAAACCCAAACACAAAAGGCCCTGTCATGACCGCCTATGACCCGTCGAAAGAAGGGGCGCAGATGTCCTTTGACAAGGACATGTCCTATATCGACTACCTTGCGCTTGACCCCATTCTGGGCGCGCAAAACCGACAATCTGACGCCCATGACGAAATGCTGTTCATCATCCAGCACCAAACCTCCGAGCTGTGGATGCGGCTGGCCTTGCACGAGGTCTCGGTCGCGCGGACAGAGCTGGCAAAGGGCAACTTCCCCCCGGTCTTCAAGATGCTGACCCGCGTGGCCCGTATCTTTGAGCAGCTCAACAACGCGTGGGATGTTCTGCGGACGATGACGCCAAGCGAATACACGGCCTTTCGCGAGGATCTGGGCAAGTCATCCGGGTTTCAGTCGCATCAATACCGCCTGATCGAGTTCATCCTTGGCAACCGCAACCTGGCGATGTTGAAGGTCCACGAACACCGCCCCGAACTGCACCACATGCTGACCCAAGAGCTGGGGCAGAAATCCATGTATCATGTGGCCATTGACCAGCTAGCGGGCCATCTTGATCTGGAGTTTGCGCCCGAGGTCTACCGCCTGGATCAGCCGCATCAGGCCAATGACGCTGTGATGAATGCCTGGACGAAAGTCTATGAAGCCCCGGAGCAGTATTGGACGCTTTACGAATTGGCCGAGAAACTGGTCGATATCGAGGATTATTTCCGCCGTTGGCGGTTCAATCATGTGACCACGGTTGAGCGGATCATCGGCTTCAAACGCGGCACGGGCGGCACATCCGGTGTCAAATATTTGCGCAAAATGCTCGAAGTGGAACTCTTCCCCGAGCTTTGGAACCTCAGAGGTCAGCTATGAAAAACACGACGCGTACTTTGCCCATCAAGGACCATTTCATCCTGCCGGAGGGGATGATCTATCTGGACGGCAACTCGCTTGGCCCATTGCCAAAGGGCACCACCGCGCGGCTTGGCCAGATGGTTGAGGATGAATGGGGCGATCACCTGATCACCGGCTGGAACAAGGACGGCTGGATGGATCAGCCCGCCCGCGTCGGCAATATGGTGGCCCGCTTGATCGGCGCGCCCGAGGGCAGCGTGACCATGGGCGATACGCTCTCCGTCAAGGTTTATCAGGCCCTGTCAGCCGCGCTGAAAATGCGCCCTGACCGCCGGGTGATCCTGTCGGATAATGGCAACTTTCCGTCTGACCTTTACATGGCGCAGGGGCTTGTTCAGCAACTTGGCCAAGGGTACGAGCTGCGCGTCGTTGACCCCGAAGAGGTGGCAGGCGCGATGGATGACACCGTCGCCGTCGTGATGATCACGCAGGTGGATTACCGCACGGGCCGGATGCACGACATGAATGCGGTCACCCAAGCCGTCCAGCAGGCCGGTGCCGTTATGCTGTGGGATTTGGCCCATAGCGCGGGCGCGGTGCCGGTCGATCTGGCGGGATCAAATTGCGAATTTGCCGTTGGCTGCACCTATAAATACCTCAATGGCGGGCCGGGCGCGCCTGCGTTTATCTATGCCCGCGATGACGTGGCCGAAATCATGCAACCCGCGCTCGCAGGCTGGCTTGGCCATGACGCGCCCTTTGCGTTTGAGCCTGACTATCGCCCTGCCCCCGGCATTGCCCGGATGCGCGTTGGAACGCCGCCCGTGATGCAGATGACGGCCCTTGAACACGCTCTGTCGGTCTGGGACGGCATCGACATGCAAGCGCTGCGCGGGGCCAGCATTCGCCTGTCAGAGCTGTTTATCAAACAGGTCGAGGCGCAATGCCCAGACCTCACCCTTGTCAGTCCCCGCAACGCGGCGATGCGCGGCAGCCAGGTGTCCTTTGCCTTTACCGAAGGTTATGCCGCGATGCAGGCGCTGATTGCGCATCACGTCATCGGCGATTTCCGCGCGCCCAACATCATGCGCTTTGGCTTCACACCGCTTTATCTGGACGAGGATGATGTGCTGAAGGCGGTCGATATTTTGGCAAAGGTCATGCGGGACAGGCTTTGGGACACGCCGGAATTCAGGAAGCGCAACGCCGTGACCTGAGCGCAGGGGGCTGGCAGATCACGTGGTCGGCCTCAATTGCACAGTGGCTCGTTTAGCCGATATGGGCCGTCGCTTCGATTTCGATCACGGCCTCATCTTCCACCAAACCTGCCACGATGATCATCGACATGGCCGGGAAGTGTTTGCCAAAGACCGAGCGGTAAGCGGCCCCGATCTCTGACTGGCGGGCGAGATATTCGGTCTTGTCGGTCACAAACCACGTCAGCCGCGTCACGTCAGTGACCTCGCCCCCGGCCTCCCGGACAATATCCGCGATATTTTGCAACGCTTGCGTCATCTGGCCGATAAAACCGCCCTCCACGAATGTCTTGTTTGCGTCCCAGCCGATCTGCCCACCAATATGCAACGTGCCGTCCTTGGTCAGCATCCCGTTCGCATATCCAAGGGCAGGCAACCAACCTTCGGGGTGGATCGTTTTATGTGTCATTGGCTCTTATCCTTGAAATCACGTAATTTTGCGCCCAGCCCGTCAGGCCAAGGCGTAGGTTTGCCGTCTGAATTCACATGCACCAGCGTCGCCGTCGTCTCGAACCTGCGCTGCTCCGCACAGGACGCAATCATCCGGTAGGCGGCGGAGCTGCGACCGACTGAGAGGATGGACAACCTCAAAACCAACTTGTCCCCATGCCGCGAGGGGGCCGTGAACCGCGTCTCGATCTGCGCCGTAGGCACCGCGCCCGTCCCGTGCAGATCCTCAAAAGGGACCCCAAGCGCCGCGTCAAAAAACGCCTCGACACAATCATTCATCATCTCGAAATAGCGCGGATAAAAGACGATCCCCGCAGGGTCGCAATGTTTGAACAGCACCTTCTGCCTCATTTCAAACATTGGGCACCACGGCTGGTATCAGAGCACAGAACATCACGCCTAGACCCCCACATATTTTTCAGAAATGTCGCTGGTCAGATCCGCCATTCTCCCCGCCCAGGCGGTCTTGCCACGGGCAAGCAGAACCGCGCGGTCAGACACGCGGCGCAGCTCTTTTAACGATTTGTCGATCACTAAAATCGCCATGCCGGTTTCTTGCTTCAAATGGCGCAAAGCGGCCCAGATTTCCTGGCGTATGATCGGGGCCAGCCCTTCGGTTGCCTCGTCCAGTATCAACAGGCGCGGATTGGTCATCAAGGCGCGCCCAACGGCCAGCATCTGCTGTTCGCCACCTGACAATGAGGCCGCGCGCTGCCCTGCCCGCTCCCCCAAACGTGGGAACAGGGCCGTCACGCTGGCCAAGCTCCACTGCCCGGGCCGGGCCGCCGCGATCAGGTTTTCGCGCACCGTCAGATCCGCAAAACAGCGCCGCCCTTCCGGCACCAGACCCACGCCAAGCTGCGCGACTTTATGACTGGGCAAACGGTGCAGGTCTTGACCATCAAGGACCAAGCCCCCCTGTGATGCGATCATGCGGCAAATCGCCTTCACGGTGGTGGATTTCCCCATCCCGTTGCGCCCCATAAGGGCGGTCACCTCGCCCTCCGCCATGGTCAGATCAACGCCGAACAGGGCTTGAGAGGAGCCGTAACTGGCGGTCAGATTCTCCAGCGTCAGCAGGCTCATGCCTCCTCCCCCAGATAGGCGTCGCGCACGACCGCGCTGCTGCGGATATCGTCAACGGTGCCGGTCGCGATGATCTTGCCGTAAACCAAGACGCTGATCCGGTCGGCCAAGGCAAACACCGCATCCATATCGTGCTCGACCAGCAGGATCGGGGCCTCGTCGCGCAAGCTGTCCAAAAACCCGGTCAGCGTCTTGGAGCCTTCCGCGCCCAGACCGGCCATGGGTTCGTCCATGACAAAGGCTTTCGGGGCCAAGGTCAGCGCAACGGCCACCTCAAGCTGGCGTCTTTGCCCATGGCTGAGATTGGCACAAATCACGTCACGCGCGCCCTGCAGCCCGACGCGGTCCAACGCGGCATCCGCGCGCTCGACCAAGGCGGGCGTGTCCAGCGCCTTGCGCCAGAACCGCCATGGGCGCGCCTCTGCCCCGATGGCGCCCAACACCACGTTTTCCAACACGCTGTCTTCCATCGCCAGCTCAGAGATCTGGAAGGTCCGCGCAAGCCCCGCATTCGCGCGCGCCTGCGTGCTGAAAGAGGACACATCGCGCCCCATCAGATGTACCCGGCCCGCATCTGATCTCAGGTTGCCGCAAATCTGTTTGATCAAGGTTGATTTGCCCGCGCCGTTCGGCCCGATAATCGCATGGATTTCGCCTGGCATCAGCGTCAGCGACACATCGTCGGTCGCCCTCAGCGCGCCAAAGCTCTTGCTTAGGTTGGAGATGTCGAGGACAGGGTCAGACATGCGCGCCCTCCTTCCCCGTCAGCAGGCCGATCACTCCGCCCCGCGCAAACAACACGATGCTCAGCAAGATCAGCCCCAGATAAATGTGCCAATAGACGGTCAGCCCGCCCAGAAGATGTTCAAGCGCTACAAAGACGCAGGCCCCGATCACCGGCCCCATCAAGCGGCCGACACCGCCGATGATGATCAAAACGATCAGCTCACCCGACAGCTGCCAGCTGAACATCGAGGGCGACACAAAGCGGTTGAGATCCGCAAAAAGCGCGCCCGCCAACCCCGTGATGACCCCCGATATGACGAAGGCCACCAGCTTCAGGTGCATGGGGGTAAGGCCAACCGTCTCGACCCGCGCCGCTGTCTGGCGCGCGGCATTGAGCGCCAGCCCGAAAGGCGCGTTCTGCAACCGGTGAAACAGCAGCAAGGCAAGGGCGAGCAGGACAAAGCAAATGCCGAAATACTGGATCGGCACCAATGTGTTCAGCCCCGGAAAGTCGTTGCGCACATAGATCGACAGCCCGTCCTCGCCGCCATATTGCGCCCAAGAGATCGCGAAATAGAAAAACATCTGCCCGAAGGCGAGGGTGATCATGATGAAATACACGCCGCTGGTGCGCAGCGACAAAAGCCCGATCAGCAACGCCACTAGCGCGCAGAGCGTGACGGCCACGACCCAAATGACCGGCATTACTTTGGTGCCGGCAATGCTGAAAGCGCCAAAATCCATCGCCGTATAGGTCTGCGCGTGATGAGCCAGGATGCCCATCGCATAGCCCCCAAGCCCAAAAAACACTGCATGTCCGAAACTGACAAGGCCGCCAATCCCCAGCGCAATATTCAGACCCACGGCGGCAAGCGCCAAGATCACGGCGCGGGTGACAAGGGTGATGGTGAACGGCTCGTCCGTGACAAGCGCAAAGAGCGGCACCGCCAGCAAGCCCAACAGAACGGCGGCGTTGAGATATGTCTCCTTCAGCCTCATGCGCGGGTGCCGAACAGCCCAGTAGGCCGCCAGATCAGCACCAGCCCCATCAGGATGTAGATACCCATCGACGCAATCGCCGAGCCACTTTTCTGCGCGGCCCCTGTGTCCATGAACAGCTTGAAGAGCTCCGGCAGGAACACCCCGCCCAGCGTGTCGGTCAGCCCGACCAAAAGCGCGCCGATAAACGCCCCGCGAATGGATCCGATGCCGCCGATCACGATGACCACAAAGGCGAGGATCAGAACGGGCTCACCCATGCCGACCTGCACCGACTGAATGGCCCCGACCAAAGCGCCCGCGAGACCTGCCAGGGCGGCACCGAGCGCAAAGATGATTGTATAGAGCCTCGAGATATCGACGCCGAGGGCCGCAATCATCTCCCGGTCATTTTCACCGGCACGAATTTGAATGCCGATGCGCGTCTTCTCGATCAGCGCCCAAAGCCCAATGGCAACAGCCAGGCCAATCGCAATCAGGGTCAGCCGATAAAGGGGATATTGAATGCCGCCGGGCAAAGTGACCGGACCAGAAAGCGCGTCGGGGATATCAAGAAAGAGCGGGAAGGAGCCAAACACCCAACGGGTGCCTTCGGAAAAGATCAAGATCAGCGCAAAGGTCGCCAGAACCTGATCCAAATGCGCGGCCTTATAGAGCCGCCGGATCACGACCATTTCCACAATCGCTCCGGCACAGGCCGCAGCAATGAGCGCCGCGATCAGCCCAAGCACGAAGGAGCCTGTCACGCCCGCCACAGCCGCCGCCGCGAAGGCGCCGACCATATAGAGCGACCCATGCGCAAGATTGATCAGCCCCATCACGCCAAAGATCAGCGTCAGCCCTGCGGCCATCAAAAACAGCATCACGCCGAATTGCAGCCCGTTCAGGACCTGCTCGATGATAAGGATTGCGGACATGGTTCTACCTCATCGGCCCGCCCCATATCACGGGGCAGGCCAATCTTTTCAGCTACATCTTGCACTGATCGGCATAGACGTTGGAGTGATCTTCCAGCGCCACACCAATGATCTTGTTGGTAAAGACATCGCCTTCCTGAATGACTTCTCGGGCATAGATGTCTTGGATCGGGTGCTGGTTCGTATCAAAGGCGAAATCGCCGCGTGTGCTGTCAAAATCTGCGGCGCGCAAGGCCTCGCGGAAAGCATCCGCATCCGAGGGGCTCGCCTTGTCCAACGCCGACAGGATCAGGTTCGCCGTGTCAAAGCCCTGACTTGCATAGAGCGACGGCAGGCGCCCGTATTCAGCCGAGAAGCTCTCAACAAAGGCCGCGTTTGTCGGGTTGTCGATGTCCTTGTTCCACTGGGAGGTGTTCACAACCCCCAATGCGGCGTCGCCGACCGCTTGCAAGATGCCTTGGTCAAAGCTGAACGCCGGGCCAACAACCGGCAGATCAACGCCGCTATCTGCATATTGCTTGAGGAAAGAAATCCCCATGCCCCCGGGCAGGAAGAAAAACACGCTATCCGCCCCGGAGGCGCGGATCTGGGCGATCTCGGCGGCGTAATCGGTTTGGCCAAGCTGGGTAAAGACCTCGCCCGCGAGCGCGCCCTCATACATGCGCTTATATCCGGTCAGCGCGTCCTGACCGGCAGGATAGTTCGGCGCAAGGATGAAGCTGTTGGTATAGTCCGCGCTATTGGCATAAGACCCGGCCGCTTCATGCAGGTTGTCGTTCTGCCATGCCACGTTGAAATAGTTCTGATGACAGCCGGGCCCGGCCAGTTGGGAAGGGCCTGCGTTGGGCGACAGATAGAACACATTCTGGTTCACCGCAGACGGAATAACCGCCATGGCAAGGTTCGACCAGATGATGCCGGTCATGATGTCGACACGCTCGGATTGGATCATCCGGTCCGCCAGTTGCACGGCGATGTCGGGTTTGCGCTGATCGTCTTCGATCACCACCTCGACGTCGTTGCGGCCAGATTGCGCTATCGCCAGCATAAAGCCGTCGCGCACGTCGATGCCCAGTCCGGCACCGCCGCCCGACAAGGTCGTGATCATGCCGATCTTGGTGTCTGCCAGAGCAGAGCCCGCGCAAAATACGGCTGCGGCTGTCGCAAGTAGAAGATGTTTCATTGTGAACTCCCTTTTGTTTTTGCCCCGAACGGCCTCGGGATTGGTCTGGGGCCTTTCGTCAGGCCTTTGCCAATTGGTCAGCGCGTTCGCTCTTGATGACGAAACGTTGCACTTTGCCCGTCGCAGTCTTTGGCAATGTGTCGCGGAACACAACGGATCGCGGATATTTATATGGGGCAATCGTCGCCTTCACATGGGTCTTGAGGTCCTCAATCAACGCGTCTGATCCGTCGAGACCGGATGACAGCACGATATGCGCCTCGACAATGTGGCCGCGTTCCACATCCGGCACGCCCACGACCGCGCATTCCGCCACTGCCTCATGCGCCAGCAAAGCGGCCTCAACCTCGGGCCCGGCAATGTTGTACCCCGCAGAGACGATCATATCGTCATTGCGCGCGGCAAAGTGGAAATAGCCGTCTGCATCCTGCATGAAGCTATCGCCGGTGATGTTCCATCCGCCCTCTACATAGCCCGCCTGGCGATCATCGGCCAAATATCTGCACCCGGTCGGCCCGCGCACGGCAAGCCGACCCACCTCGCCAACCGGCGCCTCCGAGCCATCCTCGGCCAGCACTTTCGCCTCATAGCCCGTCACCGGTTTGCCGGTGCAACTGGGGCGGTGATCATCGAAGCGGTTCGAGATAAAGATATGGAGCATTTCCGTGGCACCAATGCCATCCAGCATCGGCTTGCCGGTCTGTGCGATCCAGTCGTCATAGACCGGTTTGGGCAGGGTCTCGCCTGCGGACACTGCCGCCCGCAAGCTGCTGAGATCCGCGCCCTCGTCCATGGCGCGCAGCATCACGCGATACGCTGTTGGCGCGGTAAAGCAGACCGTCGCCTTATATTTCTCGATGATTTCGATCATATTCTGCGGGCTTGCCGTCTCCAGCAATGTGGCCGTCGCCCCAAACCGCAGCGGGAAGATCGCCAGCCCCCCCAACCCAAAGGTAAAGGCCAAGGGCGGCGAACCGACAAAGATATCCTCGGGCGTGACGCCCAGCACCTCTTTGGCGTAGCCATCCGCGATGATCAGCAGATCCCGGTGGAAATGCATCGTGGCTTTGGGATCGCCGGTCGACCCTGACGTAAAGCCCAGCAGGGCCACGTCTTCACGGCCCGTTTGCACCGCCTCAAACCGCACGGATTTTTCAAGGGCAAGGCGGTCCAGCTCGGCGTCGTGGTTCGATGTGCCATCAAATCCAATAACGCGCTTGAGATGGCTGCTCTGTGCCGCACAGCTGTCCATTTCCTCCAGCAGGCGGGTGTCGCAGAGGGCGAATTCAATCTCGGCCTTGTCGACATATTTGCTCAGCTCGACGGCCCGCAGCATCGGCATCGTGTTGACCACAACCGCGCCCACTTTGGTTGCGGCCAGCCAGCAGGCCACCATCGCCGGGTTGTTGGCAGAGCGGATCAGCACCCGGTTGCCCGGCTTGATCCCAAGCTCGTCCACCATCACATGGGCCAGCCGGTTGGTCCAATCGGCGAGCTCCTTATAGGTGCGCTGCCGCCCATTCCCGATCAGCGCGGTGTTGTCGCCAAACCCTTTGGCCACCATGGCATCGGTCAGCTCAAAGCCAACGTTCAGTGTTTCGGGGTAGTCGAACCCATCCAGCAGATAATCGGGTTGCTGCTCAGGCGGGGGCAGATGGTCGCGCGCGAACGTGTCTACATGTGCGGTTCTGCCTAGCATCATGACGCTCCTTCAAACTCTGACAGGGCCTGGCGCGCGATGATGACGCGCTGCACATCGGAGGCTCCCTCATAGATCCGCAAGGCCCGGATTTCGCGGTAGAGGCGTTCGACCATGACGCCGCTGCGCACCCCGTCCCCGCCAAAAAGCTGCACCGCTTTGTCGATGACCTGCTGCGCGTGATCCGTCGCAAACAGCTTGGCCATTGCGGCCTCGCGGGTGATACGCGGCGCGCCGCTGTCTTTGGTCCATGCGGCGCGGTAGATCAGCAAGGCGCTTGCATCCACGTCCAGCGCCATATCGGCGATATGCCCCTGCACCATCTGCAAATCGAACAAGGGCGCGCCTTGCACATGGCGGGCCGTGACCCGTGCAAGGGCTTCATCCAGCGCACGCCGCGCGAAGCCGAGGGCTGCGGCAGCCACCGTGGAGCGGAACACATCCAGCACCGACATGGCAATCTTGAACCCGTGCCCCGGCGCGCCGATCATCGCATCAGCAGGCAGGCGCAGATCGTTGAACGTGAGTGTGGCAAGCGGATGCGGCGCGATCGTCTCCAGCCGGTCCGTCACGTCAAAACCGGGCATATCGGGCGTGACGACAAAGGCCGAAAGGCCCCGCGCGCCGGGGGCCTCACCGGTCCGCGCGAACACGGTGTAGAGATCAGCTATGCCGCCGTTTGAAATCCAAGTCTTCTGGCCGTTCAACACATAATGGTTGCCGTCCAGCGTCGCGGTCATGGTGGAATTGGCAACGTCTGATCCCGATTGCGGTTCGGTCAGCGCAAAAGCCGCAATCGCCCGCCCCTGCCGTGTCTTGTCAAGCCACGCCGCTTTCTGCGCTTCAGAGCCGAACAACGAGATCGCGCCCGTGCCCAGGCCCTGCATGGCAAAGCTGAAATCGGCCAAGCCGTCGTGACGCGCCAAAATCTCGCGCGCGAGACAAAGCTGGCGCACATCCAGCTTGCCCTCATGGCTGGCCGTCGGGCCCAAAACGCCCATCTCGCCCAATGTCGTGACCAAGGCGCGGCAGGCTGTGTCAGTGTCGGAATGATCCACCGCCAGCCCTTTTGCAACCTCTTCCACCTTTGCGGCCCAGTCGCGATGGGCGTCGTCAAAGAAGGGCCAGCTGAGGAAAGAGGTATCGGCCATCAGTCGCCCTCGAAAACGGGTTTTTCTTTGGCGACGAACGCATTGTAGGCGCGCTCGAAATCCGCCGTCTGCATACAGATGGCCTGCGCCTGTGCTTCGGCCTCAATGGCCTGCTCGATGGACATGGACCATTCCTGCGCCAGCATGGTCTTGGTCATCATATGCCCAAAATTCGGGCCTGCGGCGATGCGTTTGGCAAGGCTCAGCGCCTCGGCATCCAGATCGGCACCCGCCACGATCTTGTTGTGGAAGCCCCAGGCGTGGCCCTCCTCCGCGCTCATGGACCGACCGGTATAAAGCAGCTCCGCCGCGCGGCCCTGCCCGATGATGCGCGGCAGGATCGCACAGGCACCCATATCGCAGCCCGCCAGACCGACGCGCGTAAACAGGAAGGCGGTCTTGGCCTCTGGCGTTGCAATGCGCAGATCCGAGGCCATTGCAATTATTGCACCCGCGCCCACGCAGACGCCATCAATCGCCGCGATCACGGGCTTGCCGCAATTGACGATGGCCTTGACCAGATCGCCGGTCATGCGGGTAAAGGCCAACAGCTCTTTCATCGACATTTTGGTCAGCGGGCCGATGATATCATGCACGTCCCCGCCCGAGCTGAAATTGCCCCCGTTCGAGGCAAAGACCACCGCGTCCACGTCGTCGGCATAGACCAGATCCCGAAACCAGTCGCGCAGCTCTGCATAGCTGTCGAAGGTCAGCGGGTTTTTGCGATCAGGCCGATCAAGGGAGACCGTGGCAATCCGGTCCGCGATGTCGCATTTGAAATATGTGACGTCACTGCGCATCATCATCCTCCGTCATTAGGTCGGGCGCGGAGAAGCGGGTCAGAACATCGCGCGCTTCTTCGGCTGAAAAGTTTTCGAGCGCGTCCGAAATCCACCCTTCATGGGCTGCGGCTTGCCGCGCGAATTCTTCCTGCCCGCGCTGTGTCAGCCGTACCCGTTGGGCGCGCCGATCACCCGGCACGGCCACACGCACCAACATGCCGTCATCGGCCAGCCGGTCGACAATGCCCGTGACATTGCCGTTGGACACTTTCAGCACGCCGGAAATCTCGCTCATCTTCAGGCCTTCTTCGAACCGGGACAGGGCGGCCATGACATCAAACCGGGGCAGAGTGGTGCCAAATGCGTCGCGAAAATTCTCGCGCAGGGTGGCCTCGATGCCGCGTGTCGTCTTGAGCAGCCGCAGCCAAAGCCGCAGGCGTTCTTTGTCCGCGTGCTCCAGCGGAATCTGGGCCAGTGGTTTGCTCATATTTCCCCTCCCGAGACGCTCAGCGCATGGCCGTTCACTGATGCCGCACCCTCGGAGGCCAGAAACATCACCGTGGCCGCGACCTCTTCGGGGGCGATCAGGCGGCGCATTGGGTTGGCCGCAACGATCATCTCCATCGCTTTGTCTTCTGTGATCCCGAATTTCTGCGAGACCCCTTGTGCGGCCCCTTGCGCCATCTCAGTGTCCACAAAGCCGGGGCAGACCGCGTTGCAGGTGACACCGGATTTTGCGATTTCCTTGGCGGTGGAGCGCACAAGCCCCAGCACCCCATGTTTGGCGGCGGAATAGGCGGCCAGCGTCGCGCCGCCTTGCAATGAGGCGGTCGAGGCGATTGCAATCAAACGCCCACCTTTGGACATGGTGGGCAGGGCCGCGCGGAAGGTCAGAAACACACCCGTCAGGGTCACATTCAACGTCTCGTTCCAGTCCTGCAATGACAGCTCCGCCAGCTTGGCATTCCGGGCGATGCCCGCATTGGCGACAACAATGTCAAAGGGGTCCTCAAACAGCGCGGCAACCGACGTCTCGTCGGTCACATCAGCTTGGCGCAGCGCCATATCGAACCCTGCGGCGGCGTCCTGCAAGGGCTGCAACCGCCGCCCGCAGATCGTGACGTGATCGCCGCTTTCAGCAAAGCTGCGCGCAATCGCGCGTCCGATCCCTGTGCCGCCGCCTGTGACCAGAACCCGTCTCATAGCTTGCCCGCCATCTCTGCGTCCCGGTCGGCCAATCGCCACGCCTGATCACGCCCGGCCTCATAGGGTTTTGGCCATATCTCCGCGCGGTCCCCGATTTTGGTCGCCTCATGCAGCGTCCAATACGGATCACTCAGATGCGGGCGCGCAAGGCACACCAGATCCGCACGCCCTGCCATCAGGATCGAATTGACGTGATCGGCTTCATAGATATTGCCCACGGCCATCGTCTTGATGCCCTTCTCATTGCGAATACGGTCCGAAAATGGCGTCTGGAACATCCGGCCATAGACCGGCTTGGCCTGTGTGGAGGTTTGCCCGGCCGACACGTCCAGAATATCAGCGCCTGCCGCCTCGAACATGGCTGCAATCTCGACCGCCTCTTCGGGCGTCACACCGTCGTCACCGGCCCAGTCATTGGCGGAAATACGCACCGCCATGGGCTTGTCCGCAGGCCACGCGGCGCGCATGGCGGCAAACACCTCCAACGGGTAGCGCATCCGGTTCTCAAGGCTGCCGCCATATGCGTCATCCCGCAGGTTCGACAAAGGCGAAATGAAGGAGGAGATCAGATAGCCATGGGCCGCGTGCAGCTCGATCATGTCGAAATCGGCCCGCGCGGCCATCTGCGTTGCGGCGACAAAATCCGCTTTCACCGCGTCCATATCCGCGCGGTCCATCGCCTTGGGTGTCGCGTTGTCGTCCGACCACGGGATGCCCGAGGCGGATAGAAGCGGCCAGTTACCTGTGCTCAGCGGCATATCCATGCCCTCCCACCCCACACGGGTGGACCCTTTGCGCCCCGCATGGCCGATCTGGCAGCAGATCTTTGCCTCGGTCTCCGCATGGGTGAAGTCAACAAGCCGCGTCCAGGCGGCCTCATGTTCGGGCGCATAAAGCCCCGGACAGCCCGGCGTGATACGCCCCTCGGCGGACACGCAGGTCATTTCCGTATAGACAAGCCCGGCACCGCCTTTGGCTCGTTCGCCGTAATGGATCAGATGCCAATCGGTGGGCGCGCCGTCCACGGCCTTGTATTGCGCCATGGGCGAGACCACGATGCGGTTCTTCAACTGCATATCGCGCAGGGCAAAAGGCGCAAACATCGGCGCGCGCGGTGGTGCGTTTGATCCCGCCCCCGCCTGTTTCATGAACCAGCTTTCCGCACTGGCCAGCCAATCGGCATCGCGCGCGCGCAGGTTTTCATGGCTGATCCGCTGCGATCGCGTCAGCATGGAATAATTCAGCTGCACAGAATCCAGATCAAGGTAGCGCTCCACATCCTCGAACCACTCCACCGAATTGCGCGCCGCCGATTGCAAGCGCAACACCTCGAGCCGCCGTGCATCCTCATATTTCGCGAAGGCCTCCGGCAACGTGTCTTCGGTGTGGATGTGCTCCGCCAAGGCAATCGCGCTTTCCAGCGCCAGCTTGGTGCCCGACCCGATGGAGAAATGCGCCGTCGCCGCAGCATCGCCAAGCAAGACCACATTCTTGTGGTTCCACGTCTCGCACAACACGCGCGGAAACCGCAGCCAGGCCGAGCCGCGAATATGGCTGGCGTTGGTCATCAAGGCATGACCGCCAAGATGGTCCTTGAAGATCTCCTCGCAGATCGCAATCGAGGCCTGCTGGTCCATCTCGCCGAACCCGTAGGCATCGAAGGTTTCCTGCGTGCATTCCACGATGAAGGTCGCTGTCTCATCGTCGAATTGATAGGCATGGGCCCAGACCCAGCCTTTGTCGGTATTCTCAAAAATGAAGGTAAACGCGTCATCAAACCGCTGATGCGTGCCCATCCAGACAAATTGGCACAGGCGCTGATCGATATCGGGCTTGAAGACCTCGGCAAATTCCATGCGCGTCTTGGAATTCAACCCGTCAGAGGCCACGACCACGTCGAACTCGTCCATATAGGCAGAGGCGGCCTCTACCTCGGTCTCAAAGCGCATCTCGACGTCCAGCGCATCTGCGCGCTCTTGCAGGATCATCAGCAGCCGTTTGCGCCCGATCCCGCAGAACCCGTGACCGCTTGAGACCGTCCGCTTTCCGTCATGCACAAGGGCCACATCATCCCAATAGGCAAAATGCTCGCGGATCACCGCAGCGCTTTTCGCGTCATTGCGTGCAAGATTATCGAGCGTCTCGTCGGACAGAACCACACCCCAGCCAAATGTGTCATTGGGGCGGTTGCGTTCGATCACAACGACCTCGGCACTCGGATCGCGCAGCTTCATCGAGATGCCGAAATACAGCCCCGCTGGCCCGCCCCCTAGACACGCAATTCGCATTCGCAACTTTCCTTTGAAATCTGCCGATATACAGGAACGGTAGATCGGGGTTACGATCATTTCAAGTTAAATATTTTATGCTTGAAATTTCATGTCTAAAGCATAATCTCTGCGCGAAACTCGTCACCCGGAGCCGTCATATGAACGCACTTCACCCGATCCCAACCGGCCCTGAAACCGCGCGCCAGAAACCCGCCACCCTGGTCTGGGACGACCCTTTTCTGCTGGAAAACCAGCTGTCCGAAGAAGAGCGTATGATCCGTGACGCGGCCCATGCCTATTGCCAGGACGGGTTGCTGCGCCGCGTGCAGGATGGCAACCGCCACGAGGTGTTTGACCGCGATATCATGTCCGAGATGGGCGCGCTTGGCCTGCTGGGGGCCACCATCCCCGAAGAATTCGGGGGCGTCGGCGCGAATTACGTGTCCTACGGTCTGGTCGCGCGCGAGGTGGAACGGATCGACAGTGGCTACCGCTCGGCCATGTCGGTGCAAAGCTCTCTGGTGATGCACCCGATCTTTGCCTATGGCACGGACGCGCAGCGGCAAAAGTACCTGCCGAAACTGGCGGCGGGCGACTGGGTCGGCTGCTTTGGGCTAACCGAACCCGATGCGGGCTCGGACCCCGCTGGCATGTTGACCCGCGCCAAGCCTGTGGAGGGCGGCTACAGCCTGTCAGGCGCCAAGAACTGGATCACAAATTCGCCCATCGCGGATGTCTTTATCATCTGGGCCAAGTCAGACGCGCATGACGGCAAAATCAAAGGCTTCATCCTTGAAAAGGGCATGAAGGGTCTGGCCGCGCCCAAGATTGAGGGCAAATTCTCCCTCCGCGCCTCGATCACCGGCATGATTCAGATGGACGAGGTCTTTGTCCCCGAAGAGAACCTCTTGCCCCATGTCAGCGGCTTGGCGGGGCCGTTCGGCTGTCTGAACCGCGCCCGGTTCGGGATTGCCTGGGGTGCCATGGGGGCGGCCGAGGCCTGCTTTCACGCTGCGCGCAGCTATACGCTGGATCGCAAGCAGTTCGGCAAGCCCTTGGCGCAAACCCAATTGATCCAGAAAAAGCTCGCCGACATGCAGACAGAGATTGGCCTTGGCCTTCAGGGTGCTTTACAACTGGGCCGCATGTTCGATGCCCACACCGCCCCTGCCGAGCTGATCAGCCTGATGAAGCGCAACAATTGCGGCAAGGCATTGGCAATCGCCCGCGAGGCCCGCGACATGCATGGCGGCAATGGCATCAGCGACGCATATGGCGTCATTCGCCATGTGATGAACCTTGAGGCCGTGAACACCTATGAGGGCACGCATGATATTCACGCGCTGATCATGGGGCGTGGGATCACCGGGCTGCAGGCTTTCGCCTGATGGCCGTCCATGTCGAGATAACCGGCGAGCTGGCCGTCGTGACCATCGACAACCCGCCGGTGAACGCAGCCAGCCAAGCGGTGCGCGCGGGGCTGATGACGGCCATTGCGCAGACAGAGGCCGATAGCACCGTTCAGGCCGTGATCCTGCGCGCAGAAGGTGCGACCTTCACGGCAGGCGCAGACGTGTCCGAGTTCGACAAACCACCTCTTGACCCACATCTGCCGGACGTGATCCTCGCGCTGGAGGCGACCACAAAACCGTGGATCGCCGCCTTGCATGGCAGCATTCTGGGCGGCGGGTTGGAAATCGCTCTGGGGTGTCACTACCGCATTGCCGACGCAAAATCGAAACTTGGTCTGCCAGAGGTCACATTGGGCCTTATCCCCGGGGCTGGCGGCACGGTGCGCCTGCCCCGCCTGATCGACCCAAACGCAGCGCTGACCATGATCAGCGGCGGCAAACCTGTCGCAGCGCAAAAAGCGCTCTCCCTCGGGTTGATTGACGCCGTTGCAACCGGCGACCTGACAGAAGACGCGATTGCCTTCGCCCGCACCGCGATCTCGCAACCGCGTCCCGCGCCTCTAAGTCAGCGCCCAGCGGTTGCGGTGAGTGACCCTGATGCATGGAACACCGCAAAAGACAGCCTGCGCAAAAAGGCGCGCGGGGCCGCGGCCCCCAAAGCGGCTGTCGACGCCGTTCAACGGGCGTTGGACTTGCCAACAGATCAGGCGCTCAAGGCGGAGCGTCAGGCCTTCATGACCCTCAAATCCAGCCGAGAATGCGCCGCCCTGCGCCGCATCTTTTTTGCCGAACGATCCGCCGCGAAACTGCCCATGCTCAAGGGCGAGGGCCCTGCTCCGCTCAACGCTATCGGCGTGATTGGTGGCGGCACTATGGGTGCGGGCATCGCCGCCGCTTGTCTGCTGCGCGGGCTGGCCGTCACGATGATCGAGCGGGACGAGATCGCACGCGCCGCCGGGCATGACCGTGTCGCGGGCGTATTGAAAAACAGCCTGGACCGGGGCCTGATGGATCAGGCCAAACATGACGCCACCCTCGCGCTGTTCAAAAGTTCAACGGATTATGCAGACCTGTCGCTTGCCGATCTGGTGATTGAGGCTGTCTTTGAAGACATGGAGGTCAAACATGGCGTTCTGGCCGCTTTGGATGGCGTGTTGCACGAAGATGCGATCATCGCCAGCAATACATCCTACCTTGATATAAACGTCATGGCCGCGCAGACGGCGCACCCGTCGCGCGTCATCGGTCTGCACTTCTTCTCGCCCGCCTATATCATGAAACTGGTTGAGGTGATCGTGACGGACCATGCCAGCCCCACGGCCCTCGCGACAGGTTTTGCACTGGCCAAACGGTTGGGGAAAATCGCGGTTCCAGCCGGGGTCTGCGACGGGTTTATCGGCAACCGGATCATGGCGGCCTACCGGCGCGCCGGCGAGATCATGGTCGAAGACGGCGCCTGGCCTTGGGACATTGACGCCGCCATGCGCGGGTTTGGATTCCCCATGGGGTTGTTCGAGATGCAGGATCTCGCGGGCCTCGACATCTCCTGGGCGATGCGCAAACGCCAAGCCGCCACGCGCGACCCGGCTGAGCGCTACGTTGATCTGGGCGATAAGCTCTGCGAGGCAGGTCGCCTTGGCAAAAAGACGGGCGCGGGGTGGTATGACTATGAGGACGGGCGCGCGGTAAACTCCGACTGGGTCAAGACGCTCATTCTGGACGCGTCCAAGCGCAAGGGCATCGCCCGCAAAAAGTTCTCACAAGACCAACTCATGGACACCATCCTCACCACGATGCAAACCGAGGCGACGGCGCTGCTGGCAGAAGGCATCGCGCAACGCCCGGAAGATATCGACGTCGTAATGATCAACGGCTACAGCTTTCCGCGCTGGCGGGGTGGGCCGATGTTTATGGCGGATGACCCCTCAGCACGGTGAATTGGATACGATCATCGAAATAGTAGATCAAACGACCGACGCCCCGCAGAGTTAACTGCGGGGCGTTCGTTGTCATTGGTTGCGGGAGTAGGATTTGAACCTACGACCTTCAGGTTATGAGCCTGACGAGCTACCGGGCTGCTCCATCCCGCGCCAATTCGCGAGCCCTGTACCTACGCCCGCCCTTGGAAGGTTTCAATAGGCTTTTGACACAGAACTGCGATTTTATTCCGGTTCCCGTGTCAGGCTGCGGCGGGCTCTTCTTCGCGCAGGGTTTTCCAGTCGCCCTTGAAGGTTCTGAGATGGAAGGGCGCGAATTTGACCAGCTCGTCGAGGAAAAGGATCGAGAAGACCCAGAACACCGACAGGTCGAAATACAGCACGAACAGGGCCACAGCAGGCACTTTGAAGAGCCACTGCGCGCCGACAAAGACATTCATCACATAGACCGTGTCCCCGGAAGCCCTGAGCGTGTTGCCGCAGATGGCGTTGGATTGCTTGGGGAAGGGCAACAACAGGGCCAGCGGCAGCAGGCTCAACAAGGCGTTGGTCGTGGCAGGCTCCAGCTCGGAATAAAGCGCAGGGGAGGCAAGGCACACGCCCGCATAAACCGCCGCCACACAGGCCGCTGCCGCAAAGGACATGCGCCAAGCCTGACTGAGAAACCGGTCGAGCACCCCGTGTGATTGCTGCTTGCCCAAGAGCTGCGCCACCAAAATGCCCGTGGCCTGCGCCCAGGACATGCCAAGCGTGCCGCCCACCATGACCCATGGCATGATCAGCGTCATGGCGGCAAACTCATGGATGCTCATCTTGGCGTAGATCAGCATGCAGACCTGATTGGAGACCGCGACGCTGGCAAATGTTGCTGCGATCGGCAGTGAGAAGAGCAAATGCCGCTTCAGCGCATAGGAGAGCGGGCCATTGGTCCAGCCGGGTACGTCCCGGTAGCCCCGGTTCGCGCGGTAGAACAACACGCCCAGAAACAGCATCTGCAAAAAGGAGGCCACTGCGCTGCCCGCCGCGGCACCCGTGAGCCCCAAAGCGGGCAGGCCGTAGAGACCGTGGATCAGCGCGATGCTCAGCGCAATGTTGACCGGCATTCCGAAGGCGTAGCCGATCAGCGGCAGCTGGGTCTTGCCGCAGCCGTTGAAATGATTGGCGAAACACAGGCTGACGGCCTCGAACAGAATCACGAAGGTGAAGACCATCAGGTAGCCCATCGCCTGCTCGGCCACTTCTGGGCTGTGGGCGAAGGCCTCAATGATCTGCTCCGCGCTGACCGCGATCAGGGCCAGCCCCATTAGGGCCACGACCAGATTGATGATCAGCCCGCAATAGAACCCCGATTTCAGCCGTTGCGGGTCCTCTGCGCCGAAGGCCTGTGCGATCCTGATCTGGGTGGCGGAGGAAAACGCAAAGAGGAACCCCAGCACCAGCCCGGTGATGGCGCTGGCCAGACCCATGGCGGCCAGGGCCTCCTCCCCCAGAGAGGAGACAAGGTAGGCGTCGATCACCGTGATGCCGTGGAGCATCATCGCCTTCAAGGCCATTGGCCAGGCAAGGCTGAACACGCTGCGGGCGTTGGGGATGTCGGTGCGGGTCAAGGGACCTTGCTTAGTCGGCGGTCAGCTTGAATCCAAGTGCTTCGGCCCATTGGATATGACACGATGTCGTGGTGAACCCGTTGCGTTTGTAGCTTTGCAGGTCTGCCCGGAATTTTTCAAACGCGGCGACGTAGTCCTTGTCATCGGCGAAATGGACAAAGAGCGGGTTCATGATGATGACAATCGTCTTGCGGGTGATCCGGCAGAACTCGTCCATCAGCTCCATCCAATGGTCGGGGTGGCAGTAGTGCTCAATCGCTTGGGCGCAGATCAGGACGTCTTGGGATTTGTCCTCCAACGGGTAGGGCACGTGGCCCGCGTCAAACAGGGAGATCGGGACGTCAATCGCCTCAATGATCGGACGATAGGGCCAATCCAAGGCCATGCCGTCTTTCACCACCGGGTCGGTCACGGTCTTTTCAAACGCGTCGTCGCTCAGCTTGCGGTGGGTGGTCGAGGCGCTGACGTCGTGCTGGTCCAAGCGGTTTGCAAAGTCGTTGCCCAGAACCTCATGGCCAAAATGGCGCGCGACCTCCAGCATGCCGCCATGGGCGGTCGACATCTCGAACACCTTTTGCGGGGCGCCGTGATGCATCAGCTCAGGCAGGTAAAGCTGGAACCGGTTCCAACAGCGGCGGATGTTCTTACGGCGGATGGTGTACTTCTTCTGGACGTTGTGGATGCGCGCCCGCTCCGTGTCCTTCCACTCGTAGGGGGTCAGCAATTCCTTCGGGATGGGCCTGCCAAACAGAGGGCCGCGATCGGCGACAATCCTTTGCTGGCGGATGATGGCCTTCATCTCTTTGCGTTCTTCGGCGGTGAATTCTTCGTCCATGCAAGGCCCCCTCGTGCAGGCACATCGCTGTGCGCCAGTTTTTCAGCGACCCTGACCGATTGACGAGGGTTCGGCAATCCCGTGCGCGGGTCTCTTTAGAAACGCGGCGCGGCCGGGGTAGATTTTGATCCGTGCGGCACTGAGCCTCGCGATACGCTCCAACCCCATTGCCACGGCGCGGTCATAGGCAATGAGGCCTTTCTCAACGCGCTCCGCCTGATCGGTAAAGTTCCTGAAATTCATCGACTTGCCGGGCCTGAAATACCCAAACCAGACCCAAGGGCGCTGGCACAGCTGGCTCATGAAAGGCCATGTGAACACGGCGAAGCCTTCTTCCAGCTTGGTGGAGACGACGCGCTCCTGCTCCCAGAGAAAATGCCGGTGATAGAGGTCACGCAAAATCGTGGGCCGAGGCCGCTGTGCCGTCATGGCCTTTGCATAATCATGCGCCAAATCGGCAGGGATGCCCTTGGCAATCGCCACCTCTACGCCGAGCCGCTGAATGGTATGAACCAGCACGTAGGTCTCAAGCATCACAAGCTTGTTGATGTCTTTGAGGACCATCACATAGGCGGCAAACTGGCGATAGCGGGTGCGCGGCGACATCCGAACGGTCGGGTCGGTGCAGGCAAAGACCATCGCGGCAAGTTTGGCGCAGATCAGATACCAAGAGGCCCAAAGTGCGCCGTTCGCGGCGACAAGCGCGAAAACGCAAACGCCGTTTGACTGGTGATAGAGGTCCAGATAGCCCCGTGCACGGACCCGAAGGCTCGAGACTGGCCCTGCGGCGGCTTCCGCTTCTTCGCGGATCGCCAAATACTGGGCTTCGTTTGGGTCGGACATACTCATAACCCGCCATATCAACCATAGGTGGGGCCAATTTATGACAAAACCAGAGCAGCAGGCGCGGTGACATATCGTCACGATAAAATTTACAACGCGCCAGACACAAAAAAGCCGCCCCAAAGGGCGGCTGATTTATTGATCATCGTCAGAGAGATACTTGATGTTGCTCGTTAGGTTTGGCGGTGACCTACTCTCCCACGTCTTAAGACGCAGTACCATCGGCGCGACGGCACTTAACGGCCGAGTTCGGGATGGGATCGGGTGTTTTGCTCGCGCTATGACCACCAAACCAAAGGAACAACATCAACTCCAAGTCAGTAAACTACGTTTTGTAGTGTGTACTCTTTCGATTTATCTCGCAGAAGTCTCGCTTCTACTGGATCAAATCAAGCCTATCGAACAATTAGTACCGGTCAACTGAATGCATTGCTGCACTTACATCTCCGGCCTATCGACGTAGTGGTCTACTACGGTTCTCAGGGATACCTTGTTTTGAGGGGGGCTTCCCGCTTAGATGCCTTCAGCGGTTATCCTTTCCGATCATAGCTACCCAGCACTGCCATTGGCATGACAACTGGTCCACCAGTGGATCGTTCACCCCGGTCCTCTCGTACTAGGGGCAACTCCTCTCAAGTATCCTACACCCACGGCAGATAGGGACCGAACTGTCTCACGACGTTCTAAACCCAGCTCACGTACCTCTTTAAACGGCGAACAGCCGTACCCTTGGGACCTGCTCCAGCCCCAGGATGAGATGAGCCGACATCGAGGTGCCAAACGGTGCCGTCGATATGGACTCTTGGGCACCATCAGCCTGTTATCCCCGGCGTACCTTTTATCCGTTGAGCGATGGCCCTTCCACTCGGGACCACCGGATCACTATGGCCGTCTTTCGACTCTGCTCGACTTGTCAGTCTCGCAGTCAGGCTGGCTTCTGCCATTGCACTCAACGACCGATTTCCGACCGGTCTGAGCCAACCTTCGCGCGCCTCCGTTACTGTTTGGGAGGCGACCGCCCCAGTCAAACTACCCGCCACACAGGGTCCCGGATCCGGATAACGGACCGCGGTTAGACATCAAGCAGAATAAGGGTGGTATCTCAAAGGAGGCTCCCCAGAAACTGGCGTTCCTGGTTCAAAGCCTACCACCTATTCTGCACATATTGTGCCTGATGCCAGTGTGAAGCTGTAGTAAAGGTGCACGGGGTCTTTCCGTCTAACCGCGGGAAGCCTGCATCTTGACAGGCAATTCAATTTCGCTGAGTCCACATTTGAGACAGCGGGGAAGTCGTTACGCCATTCGTGCAGGTCGGAACTTACCCGACAAGGAATTTCGCTACCTTAGGACCGTTATAGTTACGGCCGCCGTTTACCTGGGCTTCAATTCGGAGCTTGCACTCCTCCTTTTAACCTTCAGGCACCGGGCAGGCGTCAGACCCTATACGTCGTCTTACGACTTCGCAGAGCCCTGTGTTTTTAGTAAACAGTCGCCACCCCCTGGTTTGTGCCCCCCGCTTAGACTTGCGTCCAAACGGGGCCTCCTTCTCGCGAACTTACGGAGGTATTTTGCCGAGTTCCTTAAATGTGGTTCTCTCAAGCGCCTTGGTATTCTCTACCAGTCCACCTGTGTCGGTTTAGGGTACGATCTCATGGAGGGCTATTTCCAGGAACCCCTAAGCAGCCCATTCAATCCGATAAGGATGAACTACCTTTGGGATCCGTCACCATCTCCTGGCCCAGGAATATTAACCTGGTTCCCATCGACTACGCCTTTCGGCCTCGCCTTAGGGGTCGGCTTACCCTGCTCAGATTAGCTTTAAGCAGGAACCCTTGGACTTTCGGCGACAGGGTCTCTCACCCTGTTTGTCGCTACTCATGTCATCATTCTCACTAGTGATCTCTCCACCGGATGGCTCACGCCCCGGCTTCACAGAAAACTCAATGCCTCCAATATAGCCCGAAAGCTACAAGAGAGGCGTAGAGTTATGTCACACTACGCTCCGCTACCATGCCTTACGGCATCCTAGACTTCGGCTCATGGCTTGAGCCCCGTTACATCTTCGCCGCAGGACAACTTAAATTAGACCAGTGAGCTGTTACGCTATCTTTAAAGGATGGCTGCTTCTAAGCCAACCTCCTGGTTGTTTTGGTCGTCCCACCTGCTTTCCCACTTAGCCATGAATTAGGGGCCTTAGTCGTAGGTCAGGGTTGTTTCCCTCTCCACGCCGGACGTTAGCACCCGACGTGTGTCTGCCAGCTATTACTCCCGGGTATTCGGAGTTTGGTTAGGATCAGTAAGACGGTGAGTCCCCATTACCCATCCAGTGCTCTACCCCCCGGGGTATTCGGCTGACGCTCTACCTAAATAGATTTCGCGGAGAACCAGCTATCTCCGAGTTTGATTGGCCTTTCACCCCTAGGCACAACTCATCCCGACCTTTTTCAACAGGTGTGGGTTCGGTCCTCCAGTTAGTGTTACCTAACCTTCAACCTGGTCATGCCTAGATCACTCGGTTTCGGGTCTGATCCATCTAACTCATGCGCCCTATTAAGACTCGCTTTCGCTGCGCCTACACCTAACGGCTTAAGCTTGCTAGATAGACCAAGTCGATGACCCATTATACAAAAGGTACGCTGTCACCCCTCAAGGGGGCTCCAACTGTTTGTAGGCGTCCGGTTTCAGAAACTGTTTCACTCCCCTTGTCGGGGTGCTTTTCACCTTTCCCTCACGGTACTGGTTCGCTATCGGTCAGTAAGGAGTACTTAGCCTTAGAGGGTGGTCCCCCCATGTTCAGACAGAATTTCACGTGTTCCGCCCTACTTAATACGTCTGATCTTGCTTCTTATACGGGACTGTCACCCACTATGGTTGGCCATTCCAGACCATTCTAATCACAATCACAGCTCGGCTGGTCCCCGTTCGCTCGCCGCTACTAGGGGAGTATCTGTTGATTTCCTTTCCTCCGGGTACTTAGATGTTTCAGTTCCCCGGGTTTGCCTTTATAACCCTATGTATTCAGGTTATAAATACCTGGTTTACCTCATTATTAGCTGCACCGAAGTGCAGTAATAACAAAGTATCAGGTGGGTTGCCCCATTCGGAGATCTCAGGGTATAGCGCCTATTCTCGGCTTACCTGAGCTTATCGCAGAGTATCACGTCCTTCATCGCCTCTTACTGCCAAGGCATCCACCAAACGCCCTTCTCGCGCTTGATTTGATCCAGAAGAAGACAGACCCGTGCAGGACCGTCTTTTCTGACCTATAGGCCTTTTGAACTTCCTATAGTCGGATAGGGCTTGTCTCGGCTGAGACCCTATCCAATCAAAAGAGTAAATATTTCCCAGGTATCAGCGCTGGTTCAAAGCTCTGATACCCTTAGTTAGGTTGTATTTTACTTGACTTGGATTGTGTTACGCATGCGGGCTCGAAACCCAGATCGCGCCGGCGGGAAGGCCATTGCAATCATACGCAACACGGTATGTTTTTTACATTGCAACCGAAGTTGCTGATGCTCCCTACTCGGAACATCATGTAAAAAACTGATGTTGTATCTCTCTATACGATGTCAATTCGTCCGAATGGACGTCTAAGAACCTGGCTAGGTGCTTAAAGATTCATTCGAATGTTTAGTGTCCACCAATCCTTGAGGATATGGTGGGTCGAGGAGGACTTGAACCTCCGACCTCACGCTTATCAGGCGTGCGCTCTAACCACCTGAGCTACCGACCCAGCTGATTTTGCTTCAGCAAAATCGGCGTCGCGCAGGCAGGGTATTGCGAAGCAATGCCCGAGATGCGCCGAACTTGGTGGAGCGTATCGGGATCGAACCGATGACCCCCTGCTTGCAAAGCAGGTGCTCTCCCAGCTGAGCTAACGCCCCTGATTTTATTCATGACTGAAGAGATATGAGGACGGCCTGGACCGTGTGTTGGTCACCCGAAAGTGCCAACGTTTGTGCTTAAAGCACTGCTAAGTGTTTCATGTGTAGGGTGGGCAATTTGCCCACCGTCCAGCTAGAAACATCCTTAGAAAGGAGGTGATCCAGCCGCAGGTTCCCCTACGGCTACCTTGTTACGACTTCACCCCAGTCGCTGATCCTACCGTGGTCCGCTGCCTCTCCGAAGAGTTAGCGCACGGCCGTCGGGTAGAACCAACTCCCATGGTGTGACGGGCGGTGTGTACAAGGCCCGGGAACGTATTCACCGCGTCATGCTGTTACGCGATTACTAGCGATTCCGACTTCATGGGGTCGAGTTGCAGACCCCAATCCGAACTGAGACAGTTTTTTGGGATTAACCCATTGTCACTGCCATTGTAGCACGTGTGTAGCCCAACCCGTAAGGGCCATGAGGACTTGACGTCATCCACACCTTCCTCCCGCTTATCACGGGCAGTTTCCCTAGAGTGCCCAGCCGAACTGCTGGCAACTAAGGATGTGGGTTGCGCTCGTTGCCGGACTTAACCGAACATCTCACGACACGAGCTGACGACAGCCATGCAGCACCTGTGTTGTATCCAGCCGAACTGACGAAATCTGTCTCCAGAAATCTCGATACACATGTCAAGGGTTGGTAAGGTTCTGCGCGTTGCTTCGAATTAAACCACATGCTCCACCGCTTGTGCGGGCCCCCGTCAATTCCTTTGAGTTTTAATCTTGCGACCGTACTCCCCAGGCGGAATGCTTAATCCGTTAGGTGTGACACCGAAGGGCAAGCCCCCCGACGTCTGGCATTCATCGTTTACGGTGTGGACTACCAGGGTATCTAATCCTGTTTGCTCCCCACACTTTCGTACCTCAGCGTCAGTATCGAGCCAGTGAGCCGCCTTCGCCACTGGTGTTCCTCCGAATATCTACGAATTTCACCTCTACACTCGGAATTCCACTCACCTCTCTCGAACTCAAGACTAGCAGTATCAAAGGCAGTTCCAGGGTTGAGCCCTGGGATTTCACCTCTGACTGACTAATCCGCCTACGTACGCTTTACGCCCAGTAATTCCGAACAACGCTAACCCCCTCCGTATTACCGCGGCTGCTGGCACGGAGTTAGCCGGGGTTTCTTTACCAGGTACTGTCATTATCATCCCTGGCGAAAGTGCTTTACGACCCTAAGGCCTTCGTCACACACGCGGCATCGCTAGATCAGGCTTGCGCCCATTGTCTAAGATTCCCCACTGCTGCCTCCCGTAGGAGTCTGGGCCGTGTCTCAGTCCCAGTGTTGCTGATCATCCTCTCAAACCAGCTATAGATCGTAGACTTGGTAGGCCATTACCCCACCAACTATCTAATCTAACGCGGGCCAATCCTTCACCGATAAATCTTTCCCCCGAAGGGCGTATGCGGTATTACTCTTCGTTTCCAAAGGCTATTCCGCAGAAAAGGGTATGTTCCCACGCGTTACTAACCCGTCCGCCGCTCACCCGAAGGTGCGCTCGACTTGCATGTGTTAGGCGTGCCGCCAGCGTTCGTTCTGAGCCAGGATCAAACTCTCAAGTTGAAAAGCATTTGCATGCTTAACCTTGACGTCGAACCTCTGCACATATCAATCAACGCGCCTTACTGAAACGCGCTGACCATTCTTTCTGTTTGTTGTGCTTGAAGTTATCAAAGATAACTAGAAGCCGTCCAAACAGTGAAGCTGACCTTACATCATCGAACCGAAGTTCTAGTAAGTCGATATGAAAGAGGTTGATCCATCGAAATGGCCAAACCGCCCACATATCTCTTCAGTTACTATCAATTTCAAAGAGCGTAGAGACAAAAACCAACCGAAGCGCCCAATCTTGTTTGGCGCAACAGCCTGCATAAGTCTCTGTTTTTATTCCGCTTTCTTGACCTTTTGGCCTGTCCGGCGGCCCGTTGGTGCATCGCTGCGCCTCCGGTGAAGTGGGTTCTAGGCCCAGTGGCGGGTGCCCGCAACCACTTTTTTGCAGAAAGATGACATTTTTTGCGCGCAATCTTCTAAATCGTTCTAGAACAACGGCTTAGACGTCAAAATCTTTGGGAAATTCCTGCTCAATTCGATGCGTTACCCGGCCGGGCATGTCGTAAAACATAGGTGGCTTGGGGTTTTCCACAAGCTGACTACCAAATGTGGATGAATCCGGTCGAGTCCAGGCTTGAATCAGCTCGGTTGCGGCCGACTCAGGCGACTCGGATCAGTGGAATTTCGGCAGCAGCGCTTTTCCACGCAGCAAAAGCAGCGTGCAGACCACGGCGAGGTAGATCAACGACTCCACATCCCAGATCCGTTGCAACATCACATAATGCAGCCCGCCCAGCAGCAGGGCCGGGTAAGTCAGCTTGTGGAGGTTCTGCCAGACCTTTGGCCCGTATTTGCGGATCGCGCTGTCATTGGAGGTGGCCATCACCGGGATCAGCAGCACAAAACCCGCCATGCCGATGGTAATGTAGGGGCGCTTGAGAATGTCGTTCCAGATCTGCGACCAGCCCCATTGCAGGTCGAGCCACAGATATACCGTCAGATGCAGCACGATATAGAAGAAGGTCAGATGCCCCAGCGCGCGGCGGAACTTGATCAGCTTGAGCTTGAAGAAGTCGCGCAGCACCCGGATCAGCATGGTGGCAATGAAGAACTGCAATGCCAGCTCGCCCAGCCAATGCTCGATGGTTTTGGCGGGGTCGACGCCAAGGCGGCCTCCGAACAGGTCATAGGTGCCGGTCAGCGCCAGCCCCACGCCCGCCATAATATAGAGACCCGGCAACGCGCCGATAACGTAGATCACCCATTTGGGGATCGGCCGCAGCGCGGCGTTGATCCGTTCGGCTTTGGTCAGAACGTGGCTCATGCCCTGTTTTGGCGTAATCTTACGAAAGAAGCGACAACAATTCCTAAGCCCACGATCAGCAGCGGCATCGCCACCGCGTCAATCCAGATCGTGTAGGCCGCCAAACCGGCGGCGGTCAGCCCCATCACCGCCAAAGGGGTGAAGCAGCACAAACCGCCGATCAGGGCGGCAAGCGCCCCAATCCTGAGCCATTTATCCCGCAGCATCAGAAATTCGCTTTGAGGTCCATGTTTTCATAGAGGCCTGCGACCTCTTCCTCATAGCCGTTGAACATCAGCGTCGGCACGCGTTTGGCCAACAAGCCGCCGCCGATCTGGCGCTCGGAGGCTTGGCTCCAGCGGGGATGGTCCACATTCGGGTTCACGTTCGAATAGAAACCATATTCGCGCGGCTGGATCATGTTCCAGCTGGCCTCCGGCTGGGTGTCGGTCAGGGTGATCTTCACAATCGACTTGATCGACTTGAAGCCATATTTCCACGGCACCACCAGACGCAAAGGCGCGCCGTTCTGGTTGGGGATGTCCTTGCCGTAAATGCCGGTCGCCATGATGGTTAGCGGGTGCATGGCCTCGTCGAGGCGCAGCCCTTCGCGGTAAGGCCACGGGATGAAGCTGCGCTTCTGACCCCACATCTCATCGGGGCGCAGCACGGTCTCGAAGGAGACGTATTTGGCGCTGGACTGGATGCCCGCGAGGTTCAGCAGATCAGCGAGCTCGAAACCGTTCCACGGGATGACCATGCTCCATGCCTCGACGCAGCGGAACCGGTAGATGCGCTCCTCGATGGTCATCTGGGACATGATGTCCTCGAAGGAGTAGCTGCCGGGCTTGTCGACCATGCCGTCGATTTCCACGGCCCACGGGCTGGTGGTCAAGGCATGGGCATATTCCGACGGGTCGGTCTTGCCGGTGCCGAACTCGTAGAAATTGTTGTAGGTGGTGATCTCTTCAAATGTGTTGGGCTCCGCGTCCGTCGAATATTGCGACGTCGCGGCCAGAGCCGGTGCTGCGATAGACCCGGCGGCAAAGGCCGCGCTGCCCGCCATGAAACCGCGGCGGTTCAGGAACATGTGCTCAGGCGTCACATCCGCCCAAGTCAGTTTGGATTTGTATCTATTGGCCATAGTATCCTCGCTTGGTTGGCATACTCTATGATCCGCCAAACCGGTTCTACAAAGCGAAACCGGGGGATCTCACGAAGTTGTTGGGTCTGTTCTGCCTCTCTTTAGGGCCGGAAAGCCTCACCTCTCGCTCTCAATTAACAAACGCGCGGCCAAAGCACAAAAAACACTGCCCAGGATGTAGCGGGACCATGTGGCAAAGGCCTGCGCGCCGGTTGCAAAGGATCGCAGGCTGCCCGCCAGCAAGATCACCGCCCCGTTGGTCATCAGGCCGATGACGTTGAGGATCGTGGCCAATACCAAAACCTGCAAGCCGATAGCCCCGGCGGCAGGATCCAGAAATTGCGGGAACAGCGCCAGAAAGAACAAGGCCACCTTTGGGTTCAGCAAATTGGTCACAAAGCCCTGCCGGAAGATCACCAGTAGACGGCGCTTCTGCGCCTCCGCCTGCGGCATCGCGAAACTGTTGCGGGCGGTGAAAGCCTGCCACGCGAGATACATAAGATAGGCCGCACCAAGATAGCGGACCAGATCATAGGCGTAGGGCACGGCCAGAAAGAGCTGCGACAATCCCAAAGCCAAAAACAGCGCATGGCAAAACGACCCTGCCGCGACCCCCAGATAGGTGACAAACCCCGCCATCCGCCCTTGGGCGACACTGCGCGCGGCGATCAACAGCATGTCGGGTCCGGGCGTTGCGGTCAGGGCAAGGCAGGCCAGCGCGAAAACCAACAGGGTTTCGGCCTCGAACATCACGAGGCCTTGTCAGGGTAGAGCACATCCAGCGGGACCGAATTGCCGGTGTCCTGCACCATCCGCACATGCTGGCGCTTCAATTGCCGCGGCTCGGCCACGCCCACCGAATGGGCAATCATTTCGACCTCTTTGACGATGCTTTTGGCGTAGCGCGCCACCTTCTTGTACTTGTCTTCCGGCACCAGCCCTTTCTGGAACCTCGGGTCATGGGTGGTGATCCCGGTGGGGCAGGTGTTCATGTTGCATTTCATCGCCTGAATGCAGCCCAGCGAGAACATAAACCCGCGTGCGGTGGTGACAAAATCCGCGCCCGCCGCCAGCGCCCAAGCCACCTCGCCGGGCACCATCAGCTTGGCGGAGGCCACCAGTTTGATCCGCTGCTTCAACCCGTATTCACGCAGCAGCCCCGCAACCTCCGGCAGCGCCTCCTTGATCGAGACGCCGACCAGATCCATCAAGGGCAAAGGCGAGGCCCCCGTGCCGCCCTCCCCGCCATCAAGCGTGATGAAATCGGGGGCCATGTCGTCGCCGCGTTTCTTGATTGTCTCCAGCATGTCGCGAAACGCCTGCTCTGCGCCAAAGACCGTCTTGATGCCCACGGGCTTGCCAGTGACCTCGCGGATATGGGCCAGAAAATCCAGCAGGTCATCCCAGTCGTCAATTTCTACATGGCGGTTCGGGCTGATCGAATCCTCGCCCTCATCAATGCCCCTGATTTTGGCAATCTCCGGCGTGATCTTGGCACCGGGCAGGATGCCACCCTTGCCGGGCTTGGCCCCCTGGGCCAGCTTCAGCTCGAACATTTTGACCTGCTCATGCGCCGCAACTTCGCGCAGCTTGTCGTCGTCCAGATGCCCTTCCTTGTCGCGCACGCCGTATTTCGCGGTGCCGATCTGAAACACAATATCCGCGCCGCCCTCAAGGTGGTAAGGGCTCAGCCCGCCCTCCCCGGTGTTCATCCAGATGCCCGCCTCCTTGGACCCGCGTGACAAGGCCAGCACCGCCGGTTTGGAGATCGCGCCGTAGCTCATCCCCGACAGGTTGAAAAACGACTGCGCCACATAGGGCTGCCGCGCGCCCTGCCCGATCATCATCGGTTCGGAGCAGGCAAATTGATCATCCAGAGGCGGGAATGGCGCATTCACAAAAATCGGCGTACCCGTCACCGCAATATTCCGGGTCGAGCCGAACGCCACCGTGTTGCCCTTGCCGCTGGTCGCGCGCTTCACCCAATCCCGCTGCGCGCGGTTGAAAGGCAGCTCCTCGCGGTCCATGGCAAAGAAATACTGCCGGAAGAACTCTCCCAGCTCGGTGAAGAGATGGCGGAACCGGCCAATAACCGGGTAGTTGCGCCGCACCGCGTCCTCGGTCTGGGTGCGGTCGATGACAAACAGGATAACAGCAACCAACGCCGCCAGCCCCACGACGAAGACAAAGGCAAAGGCCAGTATCTGGAACACCCAGCTTGCCAGGTCGATCATGTCATTCGTTTCCATCATGCTCTCCACTTCTATCCAACCCACATCATGGACAGAACGGTGCTTTACTGCCACCCTCAATTGCAATGCTCAGACCCGCAATCTTGTCCTTGCTGATCGCCACCCAGGCCGCCACCGCCAGCTCCAATTGCGGGGCCGACGCGATGCTGGTGTTTGACGGTTCGGGCTCCATGGCTGAAATCGGCCTGGAGGCCAGCACCCCGCGCATCATCGACGCGCGTACCGCCATCGCCCGCGCCCTGCCGCAGGTCGAGGCGTTTCGCGATCTTGGCCTGCTGGTTTACGGGCCCGGCGCCCTTGGCGGCTGCGCTAATATCGACCTGCGCTTTGCCCCCGAGCCTCGCGCCGCCGACAAAATTATCCGGGCCGTCGACGCGCTGGCCCCCGGCGGCATGACCCCGCTCAGCGCATCTGTTGCACAGGCGGCAGAGGTTCTGAAATAACGCAACCAGCCCGCCACCATCGTGCTAGTTACCGATGGTAACGAGACCTGTGGCGGCACGCCTTGCGCGCTTGGCCGCCAGCTGCAGGCGCAAGGCGCTGACCTCACCGTGCATGTGATCGGCTTCAAGTTCCGCTTTGATTTCTTCGGCTGGGACAACCCCGAGCAAAGCGCCACCGGCGGCGACACGGTCGCCAAATGCCTGTCGGATGAAACCGGCGGCACCTACGTCTCTACTGAGACCGTGGACGAGTTGGTCGAGGCGCTGAACGCCACGCTCGGCTGCGCCCTGATCGGCGCGCTGCCCCAACGCAAAACGGCCTTCCCGAAGGAAGGCCGCTTGGTGTCTGTGGGAGGACAGACAGGTTAGGTTACCGAACGATGTTCTCGGCAGGAGAATCGTTGGTCAGGGCGAACATGCGCTGGATCGCTTTGACGTCAACGTTACGAGCGCGGTCAAAGTTCACGGTGTTCTCAGCCGGGCTGTCATTGACCAGAGCCAGACGCTTGGCGGTGCCCACGGGGTCGCCAACGGATGTTTGGCCAACAATGCGTTCAGCGGCAGAGTCGTTGCCCAGAGCAAAGAACTTCTGAAGGTCTGTGACGTCAGCAGCAGCAGGGGCAGCAAAAGTCATGGATACGAGAGCGGTTGCGATAAGAGTTTTCATGTTAGTCTCCAATGTGTGTGTGCCCCTATGTGTTTGGTGGGGCGTTGTGTGTGCGGCGGTGTGTTGCCGTTTGATGAGACTAATATGCGCGCCCCGGCAGACCATCTCAACACACCATTTACGATAAAATGGCCGACTTCTGCGCTTTTATGCACATATCCTTCCGACGCTCAGCCGATATCGTCGCGCGCCCGTGAAAATCACCTCACATCGCGTGAATGTCGCGTTCCGACCACCCTGACAGGCGGGCTCGGCCTAGAATCCCTGCAGACAGGAAAAGGACCGCCCCGATGCCGCTTCACTTCACCGATGCTGAATATGCCGCCCGCCAGGCCGCCGCTACACAGGCGCTCAGGGCCGCGAATCTCGACGCTATTCTGCTCTTTGCGCCTGAAAGCCAGTATTGGATCAGCGGCTATGACACGTTCGGCTTTGCGATGTTTCAATGCATGGTGCTCACCCGCGAGGGGCATTTGTCGCTCCTCACCCGGATGCCGGACCTGCGCCAGGCACAGCACACCTCAAGTTTGGCCGATGATGACATCCATATCTGGCCCGAATATGAGGGCGCGGCACCCGCAAAGGATCTGCATGCACTTCTGTCCAGACTTGGCGTCGCACAAGGCCGCATCGGCATTGAGGGGCAGACGGCAGGGCTGACCGACTATAACGGGCGCATGGTCCGCGAGGTCTTGGGCGATCTGATCGAGGCCTCTGACCTGATCCGCGATCTGCGGCGCCTCAAATCCCCCGCCGAGATAGACATGCACCGCCGCGCCGCCGCCCTATCGGATGACGCGTTTGATGCGGCTCTTTCCTTGACCCAAGCAGGCGCGTTTGAGGGCGATATTCTGGCCGGCATGCAGGGCGCGGTCTTCAAAGGCGGCGGCGATTATGCGGGCAATGAGTTCGTGATCGGCTCTGGCCCCGGCGCGCTCCTATGCCGGTATTTCTCGGGCCGCCGACATCTGGACGCTTCCGATCAGCTGACGCTGGAATGGTCCGGCACCTATGCCCGCTACCACGCCGCAATGATGCAGACCCTGATTGTCGGGGAGCCCTCCGCCACCCACCGCAAATTGCACAGCGCCGCTCGCGACGCGCTGGAGGCCTGCGAGGCCGCCATCCGTCCCGGCAAACCCATGGGAGATGTCTATGCCGCGCATGCAGCGGTCTTTGACGCCGCCGGGATGGGCCATGCCCGACTACAAGCCTGCGGCTACGGTATGGGCGCGGTCTACACGCCGATTTGGGTGGATTTCCCGATGTTTTACGAAGGCAATCCGCTTGAGATGCGGGAAGGTCAGGTGTTTTTCCTGCATATGATCCTGATGGATAGCGACGCAGGTGCGGCCATGTGCCTTGGCCATTCGGTGCTGGTCACCAAGCAGGGCTGCGAACGCTTGTCCCGCCACGCGCCGGATCTCTACGCGCGGTAAGCCTCAAACCAAAACGACCCCCCTCGATTTGAGGAAGGCCGCTTCAGGTGGAAACAGGGTCTCGCTTTGGGCGAGGGTCGTTTTAGCGAACGATGTTCTCGGCAGGCGAGTCGTTGGTCAGCGCGAAGGTTTTCTGGATCGCTTTGACATCAACGTTGCGAGCGCGGTCGAAGTTCACAGTGTTCTCGGCAGGGCTGTCATTGACCAGCGCCAGTTCTTGGGCTGTGCCAACCGGGTCACCTACGGAAGTTTCGCCAACGATACGCTCGGCGGCGCTGTCATTTGTCAGGGCGAAGAATTGCTGGATGGCCGTGTCAGCAGAAGCAGGGGCTACGAGGGACAGGGATACGAGTGCGGTTGCGATGATCTTTTTCATGTTAGTCTCCAGTTTGTGTTTGCCCGTTTGCCGTCTTGGCTGGGCTTGTGTGTGTCCGGCGGGGTGTTGCCGTTTGATGAGACTAATATGGACCCTCTCATCAGCCATTTCCACGCACATCGACTGTTTTATCCGTGAGATAGGTGCGCTCACGCACATATTTCTGCGCGCAACAGCCGACACCCACACGCCGCCGTGAGAAAGCCCTCACAGCGCGTGAGATCGCTGAAACAGACCGCAAAACCCGCTTCATCTTGGCAAAATTATGCCCGACTCAAGTCCCGCAATGCGCGCAGGGGCTGACGTCAAAGGCCAGGACCTCTCCACTTGCCCGCCCGCAGGGCGCAGATAAAAACAACAAAGCCCCCGATGCGCAGGCATCGAGGGCTTTTCATTCAGATCAGGCAAACACAGCTAGTCGTCGTTGATATCTCTGTCCCAAACCTTCACCTGCCCATGGCGCAGGCCGAAGATCTTGCGCAGCGCAAACCAAACGCCCAGCGAGACGCCCGCAAAGAGCGCCAGCGTGATCGGGAGGGAGGTCGCCAGATAACTGCCAAGCCCGCCATCTATATAGAAGGCCAGACCCATCAGCCCGGCGGCAATGGCAAAGCCCAGCAAGATGTAGCCCGGTGCCAGTATCTCCAGAATTCCCAGAACCAGCGCAGCCGCGAACCAGACCCAATACTCGGTCCACATCATGGCGCGCGCCCTTTCAGCAACCCAAAGGCGTCGCTGAACGCGTCCAGCGCGTTGGCCGGCAATAATATAGTCTGCTTGCCTTCGCCCGCGCCCACCGCCGTCAGCGCCTCAACTTGCTTCAGTGCCACTTGGTATTGCGCGGCTTCCAGCCCGTTCTCGGCAATTGCCGCGGCCACCACGCTGGTCGCATAGGCCTCCGCATCCGCCTGAAGGCGCCGCGCCTTGGCCAGCTGCTCGGCTGCATACAATTCCGCATCCGCGTTCAGCTCAACAGATCGCTTGGACCCTTCGGCCTCCGTCACCTGCGCGCGTCGCGCACGTTCGGCATTCAACTGCTGCAACATCGCGGCCCGCGTGGCCTCGTCGAGGTTCACGTCCAAAATCTCCGCCCGCGTCACCTCGATGCCCCAGTCATCCACGATCCGCTCCAGCGCGCCCTGAATGCGCACGATCAGCTGCGCCCGGTTCGACTGCACCTCGTCCAGCTCCAGCGTGCCGATCTCGGAGCGCACGATCCCCGCCACCGTGGTGGCAATCGCCGCGTCAATGTCGCGAATGCGGTACACCGTCTTCTCCGGCTCAATAATGCGGTAAAACACCGAGCTCTCCACCTGCACCAGCACGTTGTCGGAGGTGATCGCGTCCTGCGAATTCGTCGGCAGCTGGCGTTCCAAAATCGAAATCTTATGCGCCACCCGGTCGATAAACGGCACAATCAGGTTGATCCCCGGCCCCAGCACGGAGCGCAGCTTGCCGAACCGTTCCACCACGTATTTCTCCGATTGCGGCACGATGCGCACGCCCATCAGAATGATGACGATCAGCAACACAGCCAGCAGCAGGAACACCACGTTGTTGCCGACAAACCCCAGCAAAATCTCCTGAATATCCATAAATCAACCTCTCTTTCCCACTCTATATGGGGGCCAACCGGCCTGTTTTAAAGCAAAACGCCGGGCGCCGGGCACCGTTTGCCCCGGTCATGGCACGTTAACCACACTGCGCTACCAGCACGCCGACCCAAACAAAACAAAGGCGCGCGCCATGGCTGACCTCCTCGATATCCCGGTTCACCTCATCGATAAGGAGGCGCTGCCCCGCGACCGCTCCCACGCGGATGAGGAGGACGACCACGAGCTCTACATGTCCATCCTGCTCGACGGGTTGCGCCAGCCCATAGAAGTTTGGAAAAAGAACGAGGGCTACGGCCTTATCGCGGGCCACCGGCGGCTCACCGTCTATCAGAGCTTGGCCAAGGACAGCGACCGCTACGCCAAGATCCCCGCCTTCATCCGCGCGCCCGAAACGCTGCCCGACGCCATGGCCCAGATGATCGCGGAGAACGAAATCCGCGCCAACATCTCCCCCTGGGACCGCGCCCGTATTATCGTCGAGGCCTGCAATGAGAGGATATTCGAGACCCCCGACGCCGCCATCGCCGCCCTCCACCCTCGCGCCAGCGATGTCAAAAAGCGCCGCCTCCGCGCGACCGTTATGGTGGTGGAAACGTTCTTCGAGACCTTCCCCGACCCCCACGCCCTGTCGGAGCGCAAACTCTTGCGTCTCGGTGCCACGATCCGCGCCGGTCTGGCCGATATGGTGTTGGAGACGATCCGGCGTCACAAGGTCAAAACCACCGATGAGATCTGGCAGCTCATCGCGCCCATCATCGACGAGTCGGAGCAAGTCCTCGCCGGCGCCCCACGCCTAAAACACCCCCAAGCGCCCAAACGCATGGTCCAGGCCCATTCCGACATCCACATCCGCCGCGAATACCGCCCCGACGGCTGGGCGCTCATTCTGACAGGCCCAAGAGCCACAGGTATGCTCGCCGCACAAGCGCTGGATGAGGTGATAAGGTGGGTGAAGGAGGAGTGAGGGTAGAGTTCCCACATACTTTTTAATCACTTCCGGCCAGCGCTCCATTTCTAATTGGGAGGGTGCTTCCCTAGTTGTGCGCCGCGAGAGCATCAAAGAATATTAGAAGGCGAGGTTATTTCTCTACCAAACAATCTTCCATAAAGCAGTTCAAAAATTTATCGGTCACACCTTCCGGCTTTCTACGCTCACAAAGCGAATACAACTCTTCGACCGCTGAGTAAGGAAAGAATTTGGCATCCATTTCTCTAAACTGATCACGATTCGCTTGATCTATGACCTTATTTCGATCTTCGTCTGGCGCTACGATTGTCCACCTTATATCTCGAAGCTGAGGTCCAGTATCAAAAAAACCCTTCATCCTTGTTAGCCCACTTGTAACCCCAGTACTATGCTCAATCTCCATTACAGCGGGCATTAAGCGACCATTCTTGAACCAAACGCAATCGATTAAGCGGGCAGCATTCGTAGCTTCTGGGTAGGCACTTAAGACTTGTTCTGAGTTCAGGTTCTCGATTACTGCCTCTAGCTCGGCAATCCGTTTGCCTTCATACTCGATGCTGCGGTCGTTCGATGCGACCCAGGTCCGAAACCCAAGTTGCTTACCGATCAGGACGAGAGCAATCTGAATCTGTGCATGCCTTCTTTTTTCTGCAATAGTCATTCCCGCCACCGGCTGCGTCGAGTCCAAATCCAACCCCTTATAGACAACATCGACAGACAGCTCGGAGACTTCCATATTCACATCTTTAAAACCCATTGAACCGTTTTCATGAGGTTCATTGGGAAGGTAGATGAGATGCTTATGGCCCGGCTTAACTTTCTTGTAGGCGTTCATGAGCTCTATTCGCCCGGGCTTACAACTATAGAAACTTGGGGTATGCGCTAAAAGAGCTTCGAACACCGATCTAGTATTATAGCTGCCGCCATATACTCGATCCACGTTTACTGGTTTGTCGGGCTGTATTGCATTTGCCATACGCCAAATCATCTGAATCGAGATGCTTTCTATGGGCTTGTTCGACAAGCGCTCGCCCTTCGAAGGATCATAGCGCCGTATTTCTATCGGCCCTTCTGGTTCCCGCACATTGTGGATTCTTATTCGTCCAGCATTCCGGGGATTAACATATTGATACTCGCGATCACGCGGCAGCAGACTGATGGCCCGTACAATGTTTTGAGCGGTTACTTGCATTGCCTATCCTTAGGTGATCTGAAATTGATTTTGCCAATCCTTGTGCAGCAACAAATGGGACGCCGTTTCCAATTGTCTTGAACATATTGGACAGAGTCATATTATCTGGGAGCTCAAATTCTTTTGGCAATGACTGAATCGCCAAAGCCTCAGCAACCGATATGCGTCTGGCCTTGTAAGGGTGCAAGTGCACTTCATTATTGCCGTAAGCAGCCGTCGGAGAATATCGCCAACGATGAAGCCGCTTATAAGACTTGCGGCTATCATCCCCCTCAGCAACGGTCAAAAATCGTTCGAGCCCTGCACGAGGTTTAAAGCAATGCTTCGCATTTGAATGGTTATCAACATCATTCCTCTCAAACCAGTATTGAACAGATAGTTCTATAGGTACTGACATCGGACGATCTCTAACAACTTCCACTTCGAATTGCTCTGCTTTGGGCCAGTCAAATTCAAATGCAGCCCCTTCGGAGAATACTTGTCCACTCCAAATAAAATTCTTTGGCAAGTTCTGGTCCCTGAAGCCTAGAAGTATTATCCGATCACGATCCTGAGGTGCCCCATATTCGATGGCGTTAACAAGGCGCTCATGAAGAATATAACCTGCACGGCGAACCTTGCGTTTTAATTTTTCAAAGAACTCTCGATGCTTTTTTGTTCTGTATAGGCCTTTGACATTCTCAAATAGAAAGAAATCTGGCTTATGCGCACAAATGAGATCGATATACACTTGCGACAGCTTGCCGTTTTCGCCGTCTTTACCTCGATTCTTCCCACCAACTGAAAAGTCTGGGCAGGGCGGGCCGCCGATAAAGCCCACTCTCTTACCATACTTCTTCTCTTCATCGATACATGCAGAAATCTCGTCGGGTATGATCTCTTCAATACTTGCTCCGTCATAACCATATCGCGGTGAGGGGAGTTGCATTTTTTCTCTCGAGTACCGATAGGCGTCTAGGAAAGGGGCATGGTGTTCGTTGACATAGCAAATGTCATATCCCTCTGTCTCAAAACCTAGATCTAGAAATCCTGCCCCTGAAAAGAACGAAAAAATCGAAGGGTTTTCCATTGTAGGGTTCCAATCTCCAAACTGCGTTCGTTACCAGTGGGGCACAGAATCTCTGAATAAATCACTTATGACAATCTGTTTTCTGAGATTCTCAGTTTCATTGGTTGGCAGGCGATGTCACCATCTAGCAACGCAATGGAATCTTAGACCTTTGCAACCTTCTTAACAAACCCCTAACAAAAATCACAAAACCAAACAAAATCAGTGAGATACCCCAATCCGACGCATGCGTCGGACTCAGTATCCGGGGCCCCAGCCCGAGCTGCCCCCCCTCCTGACCCAGAGACCACCGGTCCAGAGACCGGCCTCAGCCCCCCATCTCTCCCCTAGAACAAACCCTCTCGAACCGGAGCACCGCCGCTGTCCAGCCCCGTCCCGGCGTGCTAAAATCACCCCATGCCCGCGCTCTGCCGAACCTGCCTGACCCCGTTTGAAGACGGCCCCCGCTGCCCCGCCTGCCGCAGCCCCCGCGTCATGGCCCATCCCGAGCTGTTCGACCTCTCCATCGCCCATATGGATTGCGACGCCTTCTACGCCTCCGTCGAGAAACGCGACAACCCGGAGCTGCGCGACAAGCCCGTCATCATCGGCGGCGGCCGCCGCGGCGTCGTCTCCACCGCCTGCTACATCGCCCGCATCAAAGGCGTGCGCTCCGCCATGCCGATGTTCCAGGCCCTCAAGCTCTGTCCCGAAGCCGTCATCGTCCGGGGCCGCATGGACACCTATGTCGAGGTCTCCCGCCAGGTCCGCGCCCTGATGGAGGAGCTCACCCCCTCCATCGAGCCGCTCTCGCTGGACGAGGCGTTCCTGGACCTCACCGGCACCCAGACCCTGCACGGCCACCCCCCCGCCGTCGTGCTCGCCCGGCTGGTCAACCGTATGGAAACCGAGCTTGGTATTTCTGGCTCCATCGGCCTCAGCCACAACAAGTTCCTTGCAAAAGTCGCCTCAGACCTCGACAAACCCCGCGGCTTCTCCGTGATCGGCAAGGCGGAGACCGACGCCTTCCTACGCGATAAACCTGTCTCGATGATCTGGGGCGTCGGTGCCGTAACCCGCGACAGCCTCGAGAAAGCCGGCATCCGCACCTTCGCCGACCTGCTGCGCTGGGACCGCAAGGAGCTGGGCGCGCGGTTCGGCTCCATGGGGGACCGGCTCTGGCATCTCGCCCGCGGGCAGGACCGCCGCGCAGTGTCGGCGCATACTCCCATCAAAGGCATCTCGAACGAGACCACCTTCAGCGACGACACCGCCAGCCTTGATATTTTGGACGGGCATCTGTGGCGCATGTCGGAAAAGGTGGCGGACCGGGCGAAGGCCAAATCCATCGCGGGCCGGGTGGTGACGCTGAAACTGAAGACCTCCGATTTCAAGCTGGTCACACGGCGGCTGTCGCTGCGCGACCCGACGCAAATGGCTGACAAGATCTACCGCACCGCGCGTGACCTGTTCGACCAGGTGGGCGCGCAAGGTCCCTACCGGCTGCTGGGCGTGGGCATCTCAGAGCTGTGGGACGCAGGCGATGCTGACCGCTCAGGCGATTTGCTGGACCCTCAGGCCAATCAACGCTCAGACGCAGAACGCGCCACCGACAAGATCCGCGAACGGTTCGGCAAGGACGCCATCGTCAAAGGCCGCGCACTCCGCTGACCCCATCATTGCTTCAAAAAATACTCTGGGGGAGCAGCCGCAGGCTGCGGGGGCAAAGCCCCTTCATCTTACTCGGCCGCCAGCCGCATCTTGCGGCGGCCAATATCTGAAATCTCGGCCACCACTTTGGACATCAGCTGCCGGAAGCTGTCGAAATTGCCGTTCGGGCGCACCCGCATCTCGTTCATGTAAAGCGCGCGGTCAATCTCGATCTGAATCGCGTGCTGATTGCGCGACGGGCGGCCATAATGTTGCGTGGTGAAGGCGCCGGCAAAAGGCGTGTTGCGGCTGACCCTAAGCCCCGCTTCCAGAAAGACCTGCTCAATGCGGTCTACAATCTCACCATCCGCAGAGGCCCCAAATCGGTCGCCAAGCACAACCTCAGGGCGGGACATCCCCACTTGGGTAACGGCATCCACCGCCTCATGCGGCATGGAATGGCAATCCACCAGAATGGCCTCGCCAAAATCCCGCCGCGTGTTGTTCATCAGCTCGGCAAGCTGGCCATGATAAGGCTGCCAATAGTCCGCAATCCGGTCCTGCGCCTCACGGTTCTTCAGCTTGCCGCGGTAGATGGCGCGGCCGTTGGACACCACACGCGGGATAACTCCCAGCCCGCTGGCAATCCGGGGGTTATGGCTCACTTGGCTCACCCCGTCGATCACCGCAGGGTCCAGCTCGTCGGCAGCCCGGTTCAGGTCCAGAAAGGCGCGGGGCATATTTGCCACCAAAAGCGGCGCGCCGCAGGCCGGCGCGTTGGAGATCAACATATCCATAAACGCGTCTTCCGAAGACCGGATCGCCAGCTCGTCCAGCACCGATTTGCGCAGGAACGCCCACGGGTAATCCCGCCCGCTATGAGGGCTGGTGAATACCGTGCTGGTGGTCTGCAGATCAGGCTGCGTCAATCTGTAGGCGTCTTTGCGCATCATCGCTCCTTGTGGCACAGAGTATAGGCCGTTTTGTGGCAGGTTCAAAAGCCCTTGAACCACATTCCGACTCCTTCTATAGAGCGCGAACCCCCCGTGCTTCAGGCGCGTCGTATTCTATGCGAGCCGGGCCAAACTCAGGGGGCAGTCGATGGGCGCTTAGCTCAGTGGTAGAGCACTTCGTTGACATCGAAGGGGTCACTAGTTCGAACCTAGTAGTGCCCACCATCGCATTTCCGCCGGACTGGCCCGACCTGGGTCTTTCGGGCAAACTGAAACCTGAAGGCGCAAGCGCGCTGGACGACAATTGGAGAATGACATGAAGGTCAAGAACTCGCTTCGCTCCCTGAAGTCGCGCCACCGGGATTGCCGGATTGTGCGCCGCAAGGGCCGTGTATACGTGATCAACAAAACCCAACGTCGGTTCAAAGCCCGCCAGGGCTAAGGTCACATTACTACGAATAGAAAAAGTCGCCTTCCGGGGCGGCTTTTTCTTTTGAGGGCATGATAATGTCCGAAATAGAAACGGGCCCCGCATCACCAGGGCCCGTTCCGACCCTGAAAACTCAGGGTCACTGGAGATGGATCAACCGGTTGGGGTTCTCCATCTGGTTGAAGCGTTTAGCGAACGATGTTCTCAGCAGGCGAGTCGTTGGTCAGTGCGAAGATTTTCTGGATCGCTTTGACATCAACGTTGCGAGCGCGGTCAAAGTTCACAGTGTTTTCGGCAGGGCTGTCATTGACCAGCGCCAGCTCTTGGGCTGTGCCAACGGGATCGCCGACCGAAGTTTCGCCAACGATGCGCTCAGCGGCGCTGTCATTTGTCAGGGCGAAGAATTGCTGGATGGCGGTATCAGCGGCAGCAGGGGCTACGAGGGACAGGGATACGAGTGCGGTTGCGATAAGAGTTTTCATGTTAGTCTCCAGTTTGTGTTTGCCCGTTTGCCGTCTTGGCGGGGCGTTGTGTGTGCGGCGGTGTGTTGCCGTTTGATGAGACTAATATGCACCCCGCCGCCGCCCATTTCTACGAACATTTCTCTCTATTTTTGTAAATTCAGTGCGTATACGCACATCTCGGTCAGCGCGTCAGCCATCATCCACACGCTGACGTGAGAAAGCCCTCACAACGCGTGAGATCGCTGAAACAGACCGTAAAACCCGCTTCATCTTGGCAAAAATATGCCCGACTCAGGTCTCACAACCTGCGCACCCGTCGAAGGCAAAGCCCGCCCCTCTCCAACGGCCCTCCTGCAGGGCGCAGATAAAAACAACAAAGCCCCCGATGCGCAGGCATCGAGGGCTTTTCATTCAGATCCCGTCTCACTCAGCGCAGAACCGAATCCGCCAGCAGCCGCACAACTGTCGCCTGGTTCAGATATCCCGTCACCTGCAACCTGCGCGCCTCTTGGTAGCGCCGGATGGCGCGCCGCGTCTTGTCGTCAAACACGCCATCCGCTGGCCCGGGCTCCAGGCCCAGCTTTTCTAGTCGGTCTTCCATCAAACGCCGCGTGCCCGCACTCATACCCAGCCGCTCTTCGTTGCGTTGGGCCGCGTCCAGCGCCGCCTTGTTCTGATTGGCGAACTTCAGCTCCGAGATCCGCGCCTTGGCCTGCGCCACAAACGCCCCTTCGGGGTTTGCCTGCAGATATCCTTCATAGGCAGCACCCGTATCCACTGAGACCGCCGCATCCCAATCCGCGCGGTCCTGCGCCGCCGCCGCCTCACGGCGCGCATCTTCAAACGGTTTGAGCCGCACAGCGGCAATATCGGCGAAGACACCATCGGGGTAGCGCTCGATATAGGCCCGCAAGCCAGCCTCATCCCCAAGCGCGCCTGTTTCTTGCCAATAGGCCCGGTCCTGACGTTCCAACTCCACACGTCGCCGCTCCGCTTCCGCTTCAAGCTCAGCGTTGCGTCGCTCGGCCTGCACGCTCAAGCGGTCCATCATCCCGCGCGTCACGAACCCTGTTGCAGGCAACCCGTTGGCTTGCTGGAACTTAGTGATCGCCGCGCGCGACCCTCTGCCGAAGATACCGTCAATGCCTTTCGGGTCGTAATCCAGCAATGTCAGGTTGCGCTGAACTTGCCGCCGAGCGTCACGGCTGAGGTTCAACGCATCCTCTCCTGCTTCCGCCAGTTTCGCAGGCTCCTGTTCGATCCGCTCAATCGCCCGGCGGGCCTCTTGGGCAAACAAGCCATCCGGATAGGTGTTCAAATACCCCTGATACCCTGCCGCTGAGTTGATCCCTTGTGTCGCCGTCCAAAAAGCCCGCTCCGCGCTATTCGGATCCTCAAGCTCCACCGGCACCGCCGGGGTGCCGCCCATGAACGGGATGAGTGGTGCCAGAAACCCGCTGCCCGTCAAATCCGCCGCGCGGCTCAGGCTTGCCACGATGCTCTGGCCGTCTGCCAGCAGCTCGCCTTGTATGAACGCCGCGATCTCGGAGGCGTCGCCTGTTACAATCGTCACGCCTTGTTCTGCCTCCGGGGCCTTGATCCCGGCCTGCAACCCGGAGCCCAGGGCAAATTCGCGCTCTTCCGTACCCAACAGCACAACCGCCTGCCCCGGAGACAGCCCGGCCACGCCGACCAACGCCTCCAACGCCACACCCTGCGCGCCCGCGCTCAACCGGCTGGGTGCATCCGCGTCACTCCCGAATATCCAGCTGCCACTGTTCGAGCTGGCAAAATGCCCCGAGACCGCGATGATGACGCGGCCCGACCCATCTGCTTTTTGCTGTAGCTCTTCCACGAGGCCGCGCAGCTCCGTGGTCGAGACATCCTCGCCCGTGAGCACCTCGAACCCGGCCGCCTCCAAGGCGTCCTCTGCGTCCAACAGGTCGTCAGCCGCGCGAATGTCGCTGCCATTGTCGTAATTCTCATTCGCAATCAGCAGCGCGACATCGCCCGCCGCGGCACTCAACCCGGTGGCGCCCATCAGGGCGGATAGCAGAAATACTCTCATGAAGCGGCTCCTTTGGCATGGTTGCGCGTCAATCGTAGCTGCGCTTGTCCTCAATCAACACCCCATCGGCAGGCAGGGTTCCGCTGGGCACGATTTCAACATCTCCGCGCAGCTTCAGCAGCTCTTGCAGACTGGCCGCGTAGTCGCCGCCCTCTGGTGCCTCAATGCGCACGGTCATCGCATCCGCGTCGCCGTCACGGGTGGCAATCACGCGGGCACGGCTCACTTCAGGGTGGCGTTTCACAAATTCGGCCACCTGCTCGGGCCGCACGAACATGCCCTTGATCTTGGTCGTCTGATCCGCGCGGCCCATCCAGCCTTTGATACGCTTTCCCGTCCGCCCGCAGGGCGACTGACCGGCCATAAAGGCGCTCATATCGCCCGTTGCAAAGCGGATCAGGGGATAGTCCGGGTTCAGAGACGTGACCACAATCTCGCCCACCTCGCCCTCTGCCACCGGATCACTGGTGCCGGGTGTCATGATTTCGACGATCACGCCTTCATCAAGGATCATCCCCTCCATCGCGGGGCTTTCATAGGCAATGTGGCCCAAATCGGCGGTGGCATAGCATTGCAGGCAGGCAATGCCGCGCTCCGCATAGGCTTGGCGCAGCGCCGGAAACAGCGCGCCACCTGAAACGCAGGCCGTCTTGAAGGCCAGTTCCAGCCCCATTTCGTCGGCCTTGTCGAGGATCACCTTCAGATAATCCGGCGTGCCTGCATAGGCGGTGCAGCCAATGTCATGGGCCGCGCGCGCCTGCAATTCGGTCTGGCCGGTGCCTGCGGGCAGCACACGGGCCCCGACAGCCCGCGCGCCGTTTTCGAACATCATTCCGGCAGGCGTCAGATGATAGCCAAAGCAGTTCTGCACCACGTCATCCCGCCCGATCCCTGCCGCATGCAGGAACCGCCCGAACCGCCACCAGTCATGGGTGACGCCGCCGGGCTCATAGATCGGTCCCGGAGATTGAAACACATGCGCCACGTCGCCCACGTGAAGCCCTCCAAATGGTCCATCGGCGGCCTGCAATTTGGACAGCTCGGATTTGCGCAGCACGGGGCGTGCCGCCAAATCCTCCACGCCCAACACCGCAAGTTGCGCCAGCTGGCCTGCCTCGCGCGCATCCGCGCTGCGGGTTTCTAAGTCGTCGAAATAGCTCATATCAGCCCCAGTTTCATCTTGGCAAAAATATGCAGATCCGTCAGCTCAACCAGCGCTTGCGCCGCCGGTAGGAGCGCACATCCCGAAACGACTTCCGCCCTTCCTCAGACACCCCAAGATAGAATTCCTTCACATCCGGGTTTTCGCGCAGCTCGGCGGCAGGGCCATCCATCACCACGCGGCCCGATTCCAGAATGTAGCCGTAATGGGCAAAGCGCAGTGCGACATTGGTGTTCTGTTCGGCCAGCAGAAAGGACACGCCTTCCTTCTCGTTGAGGTCGCGCACGATGCCGAATATTTCTTCGACCAGTTGCGGGGCCAGCCCCATCGACGGCTCGTCCAGCAAAATGGTTTCCGGCCGGGACATCAACGCGCGGCCAATGGCGCACATCTGTTGCTCCCCGCCCGAGGTGTAGCCAGCCTGCGAGGTTCGGCGTTCCTTGAGGCGTGGGAAATAGGTGTAGACCTTCTCCAAATCCGCGGCCACGGCACCGCGCCCATCGCCGCGGGTATAGGCACCGGTCATCAGGTTTTCCTCGACGGTGAGGTGTTCAAAGCAATGGCGACCCTCCATGACCTGAATAACCCCGCGCTTGACCATATCCGCCGGGTCCAGCCCCGCCACCGCGTCGCCGCGATAGCTGATCGAGCCCTTGGTGACCTCGCCCCGCTCTGAATGCAGCAGGTTAGAGACGGCCTTCAGCGTCGTCGTCTTGCCCGCACCGTTGCCGCCAAGCAGGGCGGTGATCCCGCCTTCGGCCACTTTCAGGGAGACGCCCTTGAGCACCAGAATAACGTGATTGTAGATCACCTCGATATTGTTGACCTCCAGCAGCGTCTTTGCGGGGTCTTGGTTCTGTGTCACAGCAGCCTCCACGAAACGGCCTCCCTAATATGCGTTGGCCAAAGCGTAGAGCTCGGCAGATGTCATGAAATCGATGGGCGAGGTGATGCCGAGCTCGCGGCCGGAATCGAACAATGCTGTGGTGACGCAAGCGTCAAAGGTGCCAACGGCTTCGCCCAAGGGGCAAATCTCTTCTACATCCAGATCGGCGATCACGCCGCGCACCATCCAGTTTTCCCGGGCGTCGGCGAAGGCCAGCGTTTCCGCAATCGAGTCGCGCAGCACCTCGTCGGACAGGGCATAGAGCGACCGCTCTGCGTAGCCGCGCAGGCTGTCTTTAACCTTGCCCTCAGGCACACGCAGAGATCCGTTCACCACCACGGTTGCCCTGACTTGCACAGGACGGTTGGCTTCCCGCGCCAAGGCGGCCCGGGCTGATTCAACCCCGCTGAGAAAAATCTGATCCCGCAGCCCACCATCGACATAAAGCGACCCGTCGATGTTGCGCGGTGGGAAAACACCCGGAATTGCACCGGAGGCCAGCATGACCTCCGCCATACAGTCCCGTCTTTGGGATATCGGCAGGTTTGAGGCCGCCATCGCCCCCAGATCAAACACCGTCGCCTCCGTGGTATCCAGATTGACCGCCATCACCAGAAGCAAAGCCCCCGTTTGTTGATGGGTTGCGATATCCTCGATCAGCTGGTCTGAGAGCAGCTGGTCCAGTGTTTGCTCCAAGGGCTTGGGATTGAAAACGGACGGCGCCTTGGCAAGCGCAAAGAGGGGCCGCGGCCGAAACACGTCGTCCCGGCTGAGGCCGCGAAACACGTCCAGCGCGTCGTCATGGGCCGTGCCGGAAAAGGCGACGGGTGCCAGCATCCCGCCCGCGCTGACCCCGGTGACCAGATCAAACTTGGGGCGCGGGGTTTCGGCGTTCTCGGCCCAGCCTTGCAGGAAGCCTGCGCCAAATGAGCCGTATTGCCCGCCCGCAGACAAGGACAGCACGTCGATCACAATCGGAGCCGCCGCCTTGCGCGAGGGCACAGGCGCGCGCAGCTCGGGGCCGATGGACTGGCGCAACCCGTCCAGCATGCTCGGGCCAACGCTATCGGCGTCCATGGCCATGAGCGGCCGCGCAGTGGTGCGAGGTCGGGTCGGATCAAAATCAGATTGAGAGGTGACGCCCGCATAGGGTCCGGCAACAGCGCTGCATGTCAGCCCTTCGCCCCGATCCAGCGCGCATCCTGCAACTCCAATGGCTGCACAGAGTGACAGCATTATTTTCGAAAAACAGGTCATAGCGATCTATTCCGACCTCTTGCAGGGTAGTGGAATTCAAAGTCAGAGTTGTGAGACGGGCCGCCACCGAAACCGGGGCGGCCCGTCGATTCCTTATGAGCAGCTTGGCGTGATGCCGTTCTCCGTGGCAAACGCGGCAGCATCTGCTTTGATGAGCGGTTGGATAGTTTCTCGATCTGAGGTCATATAATCAGTGACGGGCTTCCACTGTTGAGAGGCCGCATCCCACTGCTGAACAAATGCCATACCGGGACCGCTATGATTTTCACACGTGATGTTGATCTCAGGTGCAAACCCAGGAAGGCCAAGTGAAGAATAATCCGCTTCAGTGATTGAAAGAGCTTCCATTCCATCCCGCATCATTGCGGCATCAATTTCAGTCACTCCATGAAGCTCTTGCGCTACCTTTACCGCTTCCGCAGCCAACATCGCCGCAAATAACCCGCGATTATACTGAACCTGTCCCAAGGACTGTCCATCCCCCGCCGCTAAACCAGCATCGACAACATATTCTTGGATATCAGCAAACAGCGGAAAGTCTGTACCCGTTCCGGTGAAGTTGGTGGATTTGTATCCATCCGCTCCATCTCCCGCTGGGATCACATCGGGTTCGGCCCCAGACCACCAAACGCCAATAAACTTCTCCATGGGATACCGAATGTTAGCTGCCTCTTGGATCGCAACTTGATTCATTACACCCCATCCCCAGAAAAAGATATAATCTGGCTTATCTCGTCTAACTTGGAGCCACTGAGATTTTTGTTCCTGTCCAGGTGAATCGACCGGCAATAGGTTCAAATCAAAACCGTGTTTTTTGGATAGTGCTTCGAGTGTCCGAATAGGCTCCTTTCCATAAGCAGAATTATGGAAAAGAAGTGTGATTTTCTTGCCGTCGAGACTGCCACCCTCTTCATCAAGCGCATGATTCACCATGATCGAAGCAGCATCCCAATAAGTCCCTGGGTAATTGAAAACCCAAGGAAATGTTGTGCCGTCAGCAGCACTTGTTCGCCCATACCCCATTGAGTGAATTGGAATCCCATCAGCGCTTGCGCGAGGAATAAGTTGATAAGTTATACCAGTAGACAAAGGTTGATAAACAAGGGCACCCTCTCCCTTTGTGGCCTCATAACACTCAACGCCTTTTTCAGTATTATAACCCGTTTCACATTCAATAAGACGGGCTTCAACTCCTCCAATACCTCCATCGCGTTCATTAAGTAATGTAAAGTAGTCAGCATACCCGTCAGCAAAGGGTATGCCTCCCGAGGCGAATGGCCCTGTGCGGTAGCTCAGCGACGGGAATACCAAATCCGCCATCACCGGGCTTGCGGCCACTATGGCGGCGGTTGCCATTGTCAAAAGTTTCATAGTCTTAATCCTCCCATTGGATCTTGAAGTTGGTAGGGCGGGGTTCTCCCCGCCTCCAGTTGGTTAATGTGGAAACGGCCAAAGCCGTAATTTCTCTTTCGCCAGCCGCCAAAGCTGCGCCAGCCCGTGCGGCTCCATGATCAAGAACATGATAATCAGACCACCTGAGACGATAAACTGCAAATGCGCCGCCAGATCAGTGGGCCAGCCCAGCCCGCCGACGAAGACGTTTTTCAAAAACACCGGCAGTAGCACCATGAACGCCGCCCCGGCAAAAGAGCCAAAGATCGAGCCCAGCCCGCCAATAATGATCATGAAGAGCACAAGGAACGACTTGTCGATCCCAAAGCTCTCGCCCACTTCGGCGGCCCCCAGATAGACCGAGAAGAACAAAGCCCCGGCGATGCCCACGAAAAAGCCCGACACCATAAAAGCAGTCAGCTTGGCCCCCATCGGGTTCACCCCAATGATCTCGGCAGCAATGTCCATGTCACGAATGGCCATCCAGCGCCGGCCCACGGACCCGCGCGTCAGATTGCGCGCGATGAGAGCGCATAGAGTCACAAAGATCAGGCAGATCATGTATTTCGCCCAGGCTTCGGTGTTGGGGCCCGTTACGATGATGCCGAACACGCTCCGTTCCGGCGCCGAGATCTGTCCCGAGGCGGAATAGTTGTAAAACCACCCCACTTTGTTGAACAGCCACACAAGGAAGAACTGCGCCGCCAGCGTCGCGACCGCCAGATAGAACCCTTTGATCCTCAACGACGGCAGGCCAAACAGCGTCACCACGGCCGCCGTTATTCCCCCCGACAAGATCACATGGATCACGATGGAGATCTCGGGAAACGCCGTCATCAGCTTGTAGCAACTATAGGCCCCCACAGCCATGAACGCCCCCGTGCCCAGCGACACCTGCCCGCAATAGCCGGTCAGAATATTCAGCCCAATCGCTGCAATCGCGTAGATCAGAAACGGCACGAACACCGCGTTGGCCCAATAATCATTGATGATGAACGGGATCACCAGAAACGCGACGGCCAGCACCGCGTAATAGCGGTAGCGGTCAAACCTGATCGGGAAGGTCTGGCTGTCTTGCGGGTAGGTGGTCGAGAAATCTCCAGACTCGCGGTAAAACATCTCAGAACTCCCCCATGAAGGTCGACAGGTGGGTGGGTGTCGTGGAACGCAGTGACATGCGGTCACCCAGATGGAGCAGGTCAAACACGCTCAATGATCTTCTCCCCAAATAGCCCTTGCGGTCGGAACACCAGAAAGATCAGCGCCAGTACATAGGCAAACCAGTTCTCCGTGGCCCCGCCCACCATGGGGCCGATCAAAAACTCGAACAGCTTCTCGCCGACGCCAATGATCAAACCACCAACGATTGCACCGGGGATCGAGGTGAACCCGCCCAGCATCAACACCGGCAGCGCTTTCAGCGCGATCAAAGACAACGAGAACTGCACGCCCGACTTTGCGCCCCACATGATCCCAGCCACCAAGGCGACAAAGCCCGCAATCGACCAGACCAAAATCCAGATGAAGTTCAGCGAAATCCCCACCGACAAAGCCGCCTGATGGTCATCGGCTACGGCTCTCAGGGCCCTGCCCTGTTTGGTATATTGCGAAAACGCAATCAACGCGCCGACCAAAATGATCGCCACGATGGTGGCTGAGATATCCAGATTGTCGATGAAAAACCCGTAGCCAAAGGCCTCAAAGGTGGTGACGTCAATCCAGTCATTGATCCCCTGCGGCAGCCCCACATCGAGCTTCTTGATGTCGGAGCCCCACATCAGGTCTCCCACCCCTTCAAGGAAATAGGCCAGCCCAATCGTCGCCATGAACAGCAAGATCGGCTCTTGGTTGACCAAATGCCGGAAAATGAACCGCTGCACGGCCCAGGCCAGCACAACCATGACGCCAATGGTCAAAAGGATCGCCAGCAGGGCGGGCACATGCCAGCCAAAGTGATGAATTTCCGTGCCAAAGATCGCGTTGATCAGATGCGAGAACGGCACCTGCCCGTCCATGATCCCAACCAGTGTCAGCGCAGCAAACAGCGCCATGACGCCTTGCGCGTAGTTGAAGATGCCCGACGCCTTGTAGATCAGCACGAAACCAAGCGCGACCAGCGCATAAAGCACGCCCGCCATCAGCCCGTTCAGAACGACCTCTGTCGCGAAAAGAAACTGCTCTGGCATCAGCTGCGCCCCCGCCTGTTCAACATTCCATTCTCTCCCTGCCGCGCATGCCGAAAACTCGTCTGTGCCAAATCCCTGCCCCGCATCAGCTCTCCAATTCGGTTTCCAGCGCACGCATCTCAACGCCGCCTTTTGCCCGGCGCAACTGCACGCCAATCACCGGCTCAATCCAGACATTGCTTAGCACCGACAAACTATCCTGCGCCTCTGGATCGGTCACATAACGCGCATTGGCCAGCTGTTCTTTTGCCCACATCTCAAACTGCGCCACAGCCGGACCCTCAGGTTGGAAAATCCGGCAAGCAGCAATCCCGTCTTGCGGCTCAGTCTCGAGGATCAAAATCGCACCACTTTGCAATCCGGCAAAAGCTGTCTCTCCCGGAGTCAAACCGGGCAAAGCCACGGGGTTCAAATTTTCAACTTGGGATGGAAAACCATTTTCAAGCGGCGTCAGGCACCTTGCCTCAAACTCTTCCCAAGCCCCCGCATGCGCGCCGGTTGCCAGAAAGACGCCCGCACAGAGTGTCACGACGGAATGTGTACAGGGTGTGTACGGGTTGTGTACGGCGTTTTTAGTCATGCGAGACCCCCAGATAGGCGTCGATCACCTCTTGATTGTTGCGCACCTCATCGGGCGTGCCGTCACCGATTTTCCGGCCATAATCCATCACCACAACACGGTCCGACAGATCCATCACCACGCCCATATCATGCTCAATCAGCGCAATGGTCGTGCCGAATTCGTCATTCACATCCAGAATGAACCGCGACATATCCTCTTTTTCTTCAACATTCATCCCCGCCATCGGCTCGTCCAGCAGCAGCAGCTTCGGCTCCGCCGCCAGCGCCCGCGCCAGCTCAACCCGCTTTTTCAGCCCGTAGGGCAAACGCCCCACAGGCGTCTTGCGGATCGCTTGGATCTCAAGGAAATCAATGATTTTCTCAACAGTTTCGCGGTTCTCAACCTCTTCGCGTTCGGCCTTGCCGCGCCAGAGTGCTTGCGAAAACAGCCCCGCATTCATATGGGTCAACCGCCCGGTCATGACGTTGTCGAGCACGCTCATCCCGTTGAACAAAGCAATATTCTGAAACGTCCGGGCAATGCCTTGTGCTGCCACCTGATAAGGCTTCATCGTCGGGCGTCTCTCGCCGCGAAACCAGACCTCGCCCTCTTGCGGATGATAAAACCCCGAAATCACATTCAGCATCGAGGATTTGCCTGCGCCATTTGGTCCAATAATGGCGCGAATTTCTCCCTCGTGAATGTCAAAGGAGATGTCGCTAATCGCCACGACGCCACCAAAGCGCAGCGTTATATTCTTCATTTCCATCAGCGTGTTGCCGATCTGACGCCCGTCCGCCGTCATGTAATTGCCGCCGCTCATATCATTCATCGCGCACATGTCTCCATTTGGTCGCAAATACTCCCGCCGGAGGCGTTACGGGATGGTGGGCGGGGCGAAGGTGAAACCGAGCGTCGATCCAACATCATTCCGCCGCCATCTTTACCGCAGAAACCACCTTGGCGTCCCGCAGCTCCAAAACCGCTTTGATCGAGCCTTTTCGCCCGTCCTCATAAGTCACTTCCGTCTCGGTGGAGACATGATCGGACCCGTCGTACAGGGCGTTAATCAAATCGGCATATTTCTCTTCAATAATCCGCCGACGTACTTTCAGCGTCCGGGTCAGCTCGCCATCATCGGCATCAAGTTGTTTGTGCAGCACCAGAAAGCGATGGATCTGGCAGCCCGCCAACATCGGGTCCTGCGCCACGGAGACGTTGACCTCTTCGACATGGGCCTGGATCGTCGCCAAAACCTGCGGATGACCGGCCAATTCTTGATAGGAGGAATAGGCGATATTGTTGCGCTCCGCCCAATTGCCCACGGCCGTTAAGTCAATGTTAATGAATGCAGCACAGCGGTCACGTTCATTTCCGAAGACCACCGCCTCCAGAATATTGGGGAAGAACTTCAGCTTGTTCTCCACATATTTCGGTGCAAACAGCGCGCCATCGGCCATTTTGCCGACGTCCTTCGCCCGGTCGATGATCCGCAAATGGCCGGAGCCATCCTCGATAAATCCGGCATCGCCCGTGGCCACCCAGCCCTCTTTGTCCTTAGTATCCGCTGTGCTTTCGGCGTTCTTGAAATACTCCACGAAGACACCCGGGGAGCGGTAAAAGACCTCGCCATTCCCAGCGATTTTCAGCTCCACCCCGGGGCTCGCAACGCCCACCGTGTCGGAGCGCACCTCGCCATCAGGTTGCTGGGTGATGAACACACAGGCCTCCGTTTGGCCGTAGAGTTGCTTGAGGTTGATCCCCAGCGAGCGATAGAAATCGAAGATTTCCGGCCCAATAGCCTCCCCGGCCGTATAGCCCACCCGCACCCGCGAAAAGCCGAGCGTGTTCTTCAGCGGCCCAAAGACCAGCAGATCGCCGAGCTTGTATTTCAGCTTGTCGCCAAAGCCCACAGACTTGCCATCCAGCAGGTCTGGCCCGACTTTTTTGGCATGCGCCATAAAGTGGTGGAACAGCCATTGCTTGAACCGGCCTGCGTCCTCCATGCGGATCATCACATTGGTCAGCTGCGTCTCGAATACCCGAGGCGGGGCGAAATAATAGGTCGGCCCGATCTCGCGCAGGTCGCTATGCATCGTGTCGGGGCTTTCGGGACAATTGACGCAAAACCCGGTCCAATAGGCCTGACCAATCGAGAAGATGAAATCCCCCACCCAAGCCATCGGCAGGTAGGCCAAAATTTCGTCGCCCGGTCGCAGGTGATCAAACTCGGAAGAGTTTTTGGACGTCTCGACCACATTCCGGTTTGACAGCACCACCCCTTTCGGGCGCCCCGTGGTGCCAGAGGTATAGAGCATCACGCAGGTCGTATCGCTTCCCTGGCGCGCCAGCCGCGCGTCGAGCTCGGGCTGCAATTGCGCCTTTGCGGCCAGCCCCTGTTCTTGCAGGGTTTGGTAGCGGGTCAGTTTGGAATGGTCATATTTCCGCACCCCGCGCGGGTCGAGGTAGATCATGTGCTCAAGGCCGGTCAGCTTGTCCTGCACCTCAACGACCTTATCCACCTGCTCCTGGTCCTGCGCGATGACAAACCGCGCGCCGCAATGGTCGAGCACATAGGCAATCTCTTCTGCGACCGCATCTTGATACAGCGGCACCGGCACCGCCCCGCATTTTTGCGCCGCGACCATCGCCCAATACATGTAGGGTCGGTTGCGCCCAATGATGGCAATGTGGTCGCCCTCATTGACCCCGAGGTTCAGTAAGCCGAGCGCCAGCGCATCAATTTCTTTCGCCGTCTCCGCCCAAGTCCAGCTTTGCCAGATCCCGAACTCTTTCTCGCGGTAAGCGGCCTTGCCCCCGTAGAGTGCGACGTTGCGCTCCAGAAGCTGCGGAATGGTCTGCATATCAGCCGTGGCTGTCGACAAAGGCGCCAAGTTATCCTCCCAGATCACGTCACCTGCCGGAACTCCTCCCCCAGGCCTATGTCACAATACTGTGCGGCAGAGGTCGTCCTCACGTCAAACAATACTTTTGAACAAGCGTTCAGATAACGTGTCTGGCAGATTATTCCGCAGCCAAAGCCTGTTTTGGCTTCTCAACCCGGACAGCCGAAAACTTGAACTCCGGGATCTTGCCATAAGGATCAAGCGCCGAGTTGGTCAGGATGTTCGCCGCAGCTTCGACATAGGCAAATGGCAGGAAGACGTTATCCTCTGACACCGCCCGATCCGCCCGCGCCATCACGGTCACGGAACCACGCCGCGTGGTCAACTGGATCAACCCCCCCGGCTCCACGCCCAGCTTGCGCAGGGTCTTGGGGTGCAAGGAACAATTTGCCTCTGGCTCCAACCCATCAAGCACCGAAGCCCGCCGGGTCATGGAGCCCGTATGCCAATGCTCAAGCTGGCGACCCGTGATCAGGATGAACGGATAGTCCGCATCCGGGCTTTCATCGGGAGCAATCACATTGGCAGGCGTGAACCTGGCGCGGCCATCTTGGCGGGGGAAACCGTCGCCAAAGACGATGGCCTGACCGGGATCTTCTGGGCTGAGCGACGGGTAGGTCACCGCCTCGCCTTCAAGCCGTTCCCAAGTGATGTTGTCCAAAGACCCCATGTTCATCTTCATCTCGGCGAAGACCTCCTTGGGGTGCGTATAGGTCCAGCCCAAGCCAAGGCGCTTGGCCAGCTCGGTCTCGATCCACCAGTCTTCCTTGGCCTCGCCCGGAGGCGCCACAGCGGGACGCCCCATCTGCACCTGCCGGTTGGTGTTGGTGACAGTCCCGGTCTTTTCCGCCCATGCGCTTGCGGGCAGGATCACGTCGGCATAGTTGGCCGTTTCCGTCAGGAAAATGTCCTGCACCACCAGATGATCCAGCTTGGCCAATGCGGCGCGGGCGTGGTCCACATCGGGGTCCGACATGGCCGGGTTTTCACCAAGCACATACATGCCCTTGATGTCACCATCATGAATGGCCCCCATGATTTCCACCACGGTCAGGCCTTTCTCGTTAGAGAAGTCATCCGATCCCCAAACATCGGTAAATGCAGAGCGCACGCCGTCATCGGTGACCGACTGATAATCCGGCAGGAACATCGGGATCAGCCCGGCGTCAGAGGCACCCTGCACGTTGTTCTGCCCACGCAGCGGGTGCAGCCCGGCGCCGGGGCGGCCGACCTGACCGCACATCAGCGCCAGCGAGATCAGGCAGCGCGAGTTGTCCGTGCCGTGGATATGTTGCGACACGCCCATGCCCCAGAAAATCATGCCAGCCTTGGCCCCGGCCCAGACCCGCGCCACGTCGCGCAGCACGTCGGGAGCAATGCCACAAATATCGGTCATTTTTTCGGGCGAGAAGGCCTTGAGATGCGCCTTCATCTCTTCCCAATTCTCGGTATAGCCGTCGATATATTGCTGGTCGTAAAGCTTCTCTTCCACGATCACATGCATGATCGCGTTCAGCATTGAGACATCCGCGCCGGGGCGGAATTGCAGCATATGCGACGCATGGCGCTTAAGGCCTTGGCCGCGCGGGTCCATCACGATCAGCTTGCCGCCGCGTTTGGTGAATTGCTTGAAATAGGTGGCCGCAACGGGGTGGTTTTCGGTCGGGTTGGCTCCGATGACGATTGCGACGTCTGCGTTCTCGATCTCGTTGAATGTCGCCGTTACTGCGCCGGAGCCTACATTTTCCAGCAGGGCAGAGACCGACGACGCGTGGCAGAGCCGGGTGCAGTGGTCGACATTGTTGTGCTTGAAGGCCTGACGGATCAACTTTTGGAACAGATAGGCTTCTTCATTGGAACATTTGGCGGAGCCGAAGCCTGCGATTTCGCTACCGCGGCCCTTCATTCCGTTGGCAGCCATGTCCAAAGCTTCATCCCAAGTCGCTTCGCGGAAATGCGAGGACAAGTTACCTGGATCGACGTTCAAGCCCTTTGCAGGCGCGTCGTCGCGGCGGATCAGCGGTTTGGTCAGGCGGTGTTTGTGGTCGATATAATCGAACCCAAAGCGGCCTTTGACGCAGAGACGGTTTTCATTGGCGGGGCCATCTATGCCATCGACCCATGCAATCTTGTCATCCTTGATCTTGAACGACAACTGACAGCCGACACCGCAATAGGGACAGACGGATTTCACCTCACGGTCGAAATCCTTCAGGTCACCCTGCTGGTTTTCATCCACCGCTGTAGCGGGCATCAGCGCACCTGTCGGGCAGGCCTGAACACACTCGCCGCAGGCCACGCAAGAAGACGCGCCCATGGGATCGTCAATGTCGAAAACCGGATAGGCGTCATGCCCACGTCCTGCCATCCCGATCACGTCATTGACCTGCACCTCGCGGCAGGCGCGCACACAAAGGCCACACTGAATGCAGGCGTCCAGATTGACGCTCATTGCAACGTGGGAATTGTCCAGTAGCGGGACACGGGCTTTTTCCAGCTCAGGCAGGCGGCTCTCGCTGACGCCCTGCTCTTCGGCCATGTCCCAGAGGTGAGAGGACTTGTCATGCGCCACGTCACGCTCCGGCTGGTCGGCGACCAGCATTTCCATGACCATCCGACGGGCATTGGTTTCCCGCGCGCCTTGAGAGGAGACGACCATGCCCTCGGAGGGCTCCCGAATACAGGAGGCCGCCAAGGTCCGCTCTCCGTCGATCTCGACCATGCAGGCGCGGCAGTTTCCGTCGCTGCGATAGCCCGGCGCATCCTTGTGACACAGGTGAGGGATCGTGGTCCCGACGCGCTTGGCGGTTTCCCAGATGGTTTCGCCGGGACGCGCCTCGACCTGTTGGCCGTCGAGCGTGAATGTGATGGTCTCAGACATGGGCATGATCTCCTCAGGGCGGACTATAAACCAGTCCGGCCTTGCGATCAGCCTGCCACACGCGACTTGAAGCCGCCGTTTTGCGGCGCGCTACCGTCCAAAGATGCGGAAATACAACCAGTCAGGCAGGAATTGGCTGCCCCGGAACACCAGACTGAACAGCGTCGGGAAGCTGCGTTTGAAGCCGCCGAATTTCATGTGAGCGAACATGATTTGCGCGGCCTCGTCGGGCTCCATAATGAACGGCATTTTGAAGTCGTTCTTGTCGGTAAGCTGCGTCTTGATGAACCCGGGATTGGCCACCTGCACGTCAACGCCCGTGTTGCGCAGGTCGCATTCCATGCATTCCGCCAAGCTCATGGCGGCGGCCTTGGAGGCGGTATAACCAATGGAGCCCGGCAAGCCCCGAAACCCCGTCAGCGAGGAGGTGATCACGATATGACCCGCATCACGTTTGACCATTGGCGGGACCACATGACCCAGAACCCGCGCCATGCCGGTCATGTTGATGTCCAGCATCGCCGCGACCTTGTGGCCGTCCCAGTCCTGCGCGGCCAGCGGCCAATAGACCCCGGCGAGATGCACGTAGCCGTCAATCTCACCGACTTCCGCCGCCGCACGCGCTACGTCATCGGCATCGCTGACATCCACCGTCACGTAAGACGCGGCCCCGCCCAGATCGGCTACGACTCTTTGCAGCTGCTCCTCGCCCCGCGCGGAGACGATCACCTCAGCGCCTGCATCTGCGAGCTTATGGGCCAAGGCCTCCCCGAGGCCTGCGGAGGCGCCGACGAGCCAGTAGCGTTTTCCGGAGAAAGACCTCACGCGGCTTCTTTCATTTGGACTTCCGTCTTGCGCATGGTTGCGACCAGCTCGGCCACCTTGATGCCAAACTTGCGGAACTGGCTGCGATTCATGATCGTGCCGTTCTCTACCACATACATCCAGTCCACCGCATCCAGTACATGGCCGCCCGCGCTTTCTGGCAATTTCAGCTTGTAGAGCAGTTGCAAGGCGTGCCCCTTTGCCATGCCGCGGCTCTCTCCAATCACGTCAGGCGCGGTTGCTTTGACCGACCCGTCATTGCCCAAGGTCAGCGTCCAGCACCGATCCTGTGTGGAGCCGTCATCATAGCGGAAATGCTCCGTCATCGTACCAATATTCCCGTCCCAAGTGACATTCATATCCGCGACGAACCGCGAGGTGACCTTGCCAAAGGGGCCGTAAAGCACGCCTTCGCAAATGATTGGGCCATTCAGGTGTTCGCGCAGGTTCAGCACATGACCGTGCTCTTCATAATCGTCGGGGTGTTGCGCGATGAATGACATCTTGCTTCGATGAAGATAGGCCAGCGACGCGACAACCGCCGCGCCAATCGCAAGGTAGAGTAGAACGTCCATAGGTCAGTCCTCCAAAGGAGTGGCGGCCAAAAGGCCAATGGCTACGAGTTTCAGAATGCATGGCACCAACGCATAGAGCAGCGTCAGCGTGTTGAGGGCTGTCTCAGGGTTGTCCGCTGCACCGGAGGTAAAGCCGGTGAGCTGCAGGATCGGCAGCAATACGGCGGCGGCAAAGGCGAGCGTAAATTTCGACACAAGGGACCACAGCCCGAACCCTTGCCCGCCATTTGGGGCGACCTGCGCCATGCGCTTGGCAAACATTGCCGGCAACAGTGTCAGGTCGGCACCGATTGTGGCCCCGGAGACCACGCAGATCAGCGCAAATAACCAGATATCGCCAGAGCCCAACGCGAGGACGCAGGCAAAAGAAGCGATCGCAAGCGCCATAGCGCAGAGCAGCGCGCGTTTCGGCCCGACGCGGTCAGAGAGCCTCGCCCAGAACGGGCTGGAGGCCGCGGCGGCAAGGAAGAACAGCACCAGAAGCGGGCCTTCCCAACCGGGCGCATCCAGGCGGCTTTCGACGAAGAACAGGAACAGGGTTGAGGAGACCGCCAGCGGGGTCGCGTTGATCAGCGCCAAAACCAGCAAACGTCGCGCGGTTGTATCTGCGAGGATTGCGCGGATCGGGGTCGGCTCTTGCGTGCCGCCGCCTGTCCATTCGGGCGTCATCCACAGGAGCGCTGCGATGACGAAGAGGCTGAAGGACACGGCGAAAATGGCAAAAGGCGCATCGGCAATAGGGGTCAGCGCGCTGGGAGCCATGGCGGCGAGACAGACGCCCAACAGAGCGCCGGTTTCGCGCCAAGCGGCGAGGCGGGTGTGACCGCCTTCCATGTCGGAGGCTTTGGTCACCCCCTCGGCGTAGAAATTGATGGTCATGAAGCTGAAGGCTGTAAACAGCCCGGTGATCATCAACGCGAACCAGATGACCGCGTTTATTGGAGGGGCCACGGCGAAGAGCCCATACATGGAACCTGCCAACACCAGCCCCGCACCCCAGATGGCGTAGCGGCGCAGCTTGCCAAGCCGTTCGCTGACCCAGCCCAGAACCGGGTCCTGAACCACGTCAAACAGCCGTAGGCCGAAGAGCACCCCGCCCAGCAGCGCGAGGCTGATGCCGAAATTGTCGGCATAGAACTTGGGCGCATAGATATAGATCGGCAGCCCCGCCGCGGACAGGATTGCACCAAAGAGCGACCAGGCGGGGAGCCGGTCGTTGCGCGCTGGAGAAAGCACGCTCATCTTGAGATTTCTTCTGTCGGGGGTTCCGGACGGGTGCGGAACATCGCGCCTTTCCACCACAGTTTCAGAGCCTGCCAGTGGATCAACCCCAGCACCCGGCGAGACCCGAAAGGCCGACGCAGGCAGGCGCGCAGGATCGACGCGTTTGTCAGCGGAAGGCGCTGCCCGGTCAGCGTCGCCAGTAAACCGTTCTCACCTGCACTATAGTCGATCCAAATGCCGATCTTGTCGTCGCGAATGTCAAAGCGGAAACTGTAGCCACCCTCCACAGGTTGAAAGGGCGAGACATAGAAAATCTTGGCGGCGTCCAGCGTGTCCGTTCCAGCGATCACCCGGTGATCGTCATGCACGCAAAGGTAGGAATGACGGTCGCCATAGGTGTTTGACACTTCGGGGATCACGACCCGCAAACCACCCTCCGCGTCAAACCCAAGCCAGAAGCTGACCGGGTTGAACACATGGCCAAATACGCGCGGCTGGGCCAGCAAGGTGATCGTCGTGACCACCGCGTCCAGACCGTGGGCTTGCAAAACTTGCCGGACCCAGGCGGCTCCAGTGCCCGATTTTGGCGCGCCGCCGTGGTCGCGGTCCCAGAGCGAGACAAGATTGCCACCATTTCGAGAGAACAGCGCCGGAGCGGAGACCTCCTCCTCCGGATTGAACATCACGTAATCCACGCCGTAAGAGAACGCGTTTTCAACGCTGCCCTTCCGCCCGTGGAACGTGGTTCCCGCGATATGTTGGATTTGGTTCAAGCCGCCGCCACCGACAGGCCGCTGCCCAGGATACCGTCCGCCACATCAAGACCGCTGGACAGGCCGTCCTCGTGGAAGCCGTTCTTCATCCAGGCACCGCAAAACCATGTGGCGTTCGTGCCGTTCATGGCGGTGATCTGACGTTGCGCATTGATGGCGGCCAGATCGAAGACCGGGTGCATGAATGTATTGATGTCATAGATCAGCTCTTCGCGGATCGGACGCGTGGTGTTCAGCGTGACAAACATCGGGTCATCCTGCGGGATGGGCTGAAGCGAATTCATCCAATAGGTCAGGTCAATCTTCTCGCTCGCCCCGGACTTGTCTTCGCAATAGGTCCAGCTGGACCACACTTTGCGACGCTTCGGCATCAACGAGGCGTCGGCATGCAGGACAGAGGTATTCGGTTGGTAGCGCACGGCACCCAGAGCGTCGCGCTCATGCGGGGACGGGTCTGCAAGCATGGCCAGCGCCTGATCGGAGTGGCAGGCGAAGACCACCTCGTCAAAGAGCTCGGCAACGCCACCTTTCGGGGTGATCTCCACGCCTCTGATGCCACGCATTACGGAATGAATTGGAGCTCCAAGCCTTATCTCAGCGCCTTTGGACGCAAGGCTCGCCTGTAACCGCGATACATATTGCGTCGAGCCGCCTTGCACGGTGCGCCATTGATGCGGGTCGTGATAGCCGGTCAGCCCGTGGTTTTTGAGGAACGCCACGAGGGTTTGGGCCGGGAAATCCAGCATACGGGTAAGCGGGGTAGACCAGATGGCACCTGTGAGGGGCAGCAAATAGTGATCGCGAAACCATTTGCCGGTCCCAAGCACCGCAAGGAAATCGCCGATGCTTTGATCCGATGATTTGGTCATTTCGGGCGCATGGGTGTTGAAGCGCATAATGTCGCGTAGCATCCGCAGGAAACGCGGGTCGGCGACGTTCCGGCGCTGCGCAAAAATCGTGTCATAGCTGGCGAGCGCATATTCCAGCCGCCCGCCTTTGATGGACACGCCAAAGCTCATGTCGCTGTCCACCGTTGGCACGTCGAGCTCCTCAAAGAGCCGCACGAGGTTCGGGTAGTTGATGTCGTTGTAGACGATAAAGCCAGTATCTACCGGCTGCTCGCCTCTGCGGCCCGCCAAAACGGTGCGCGCGTGGCCTCCAAGACGAGGTTCGGCTTCAAACAATGTGACGTGGTGGTCATGCGACAACGCATGTGCCGCACCCATTCCGGAGATGCCCCCACCGATCACAGCAATTCGTTTCGGCGCCACGGGCACATTTTCAAAGGGCATTCAGGTCTCCAGCAGGATTTTGGTAGTGATTGTCATACGGATACACGGCCCTAACGGATTAAAGAGAATTATTTGATCCGCTAACGTGTTTGCGACGTAGTTGTTGTATGATCGAAAAGCTTGAGACCATTGAACGGCCTTTGAGTGTACCAATTTCTGCGGATGATGCAGTTTCGGCCCCAGCTTTGGGCATCAAAACAAGACGGCGCATGCAACCGGATAAAATGACTGAGAACACCAAGTGGGTCGATTGCATGTCGCGCATCAGCGCGGAACGCGACCGCGCATCCTTTGCCGCGATTTTTGACCATTTTGGTCCGAGGGTTAAGGCGTTTTTGATCAAGTCAGGCTCAAGCGTGAGCATGGCGGAGGAATGTACGCAGGACGTGATGATCACGCTCTGGCGAAAAGCGGAGATGTTTGATCCGTCGCGGGCATCTGTGGCGACATGGATTTTTACCATTGCCCGCAATCGGCGCATCGACCTGCTGCGCAAAGAACGCCGGCCGGAGCCGGAAGAACTGACATGGGGGCCGGAAGCGGATCCTGAACCAGAAGAGCTTTTGGGGCTCCAACAAGAAAGCATGCAGCTTGTGGCCGCATTGGCGACGCTGCCGGATAAGCAAAGGGACCTTATCCAGAAAGCCTATTTTGGCGATCTCACCCATGCAGAGATCGCCTCGGAAACCGGTCTGCCGCTTGGCACGATCAAATCACGAATACGGTTGGCGCTGGAACGTCTGCGTCACAACATGAAGCGAAACGAAATATGACACAGATTACACATCATCTCGACGATGCCTTGTTGATGGGATACTCCGCCGGCACGTTGCCCGAGGCCTTCAATCTCGTGGTCGCCACCCACATCTCCATGTGCGACGACTGCCGGGCTCGGCTTGGCGCGTTTGACGCGGTGGGCGGTGCGGTGCTGGAAGACGCGGGCACCGTGACAATGGATATGGACGCCGCAGCGCTGCTCGACTCGGTTGGGCCGCAAAAAGTGACGCCGGTGGTCTCCAAGCCAAGCAGCGACATCTACCCGCAGGTTCTGATGGATTATCTCGGGCCAGACCCCGAGCAGGTGAAATGGAGTAAACTTGGCATGGGTGTTCGTCAGGCCATCCTGAAGACGTCAAACCGCGCTTCGGTGCGTCTGCTGCATATCCCCGCCGGGTGCGAAATGCCCGACCACGGCCACCATGGAACCGAGCTGACACTGGTGTTGAAAGGTGCGTTTATCGACGAGCAGGACCGGTTTGCCCGCGGCGATATCGAGATTGCGACCGAGGATGACCACCACAAGCCGGTTGCCGACGATAGCGGGCCCTGCATCTGCTTGGCTGCGACGGACGCACCTTTGCACTTCTCTGGTCTTGTTCAGCGGATCGCGCAGCGTTGGGCGCGCATCTGAAGGCAAAACCGCCACATTTGTGCCGCATTTAGGGTATGGTTTCAAATACTTGCTGGGATGTTAACAATATCGCAAACTTTTTCCAACGCTGGGTCGGGGCCTTGCTTGGAAGAGGTTAATACCTGTGACTGTTCGGATCAAATCTCGCTACACTCGTATGCACGCTCGTCAGATCGTGCGTATCCCCCATGCCCTCTGTGTTGTCCGCAATGTCGACCTGATCTCGACAGACCCGGTACGCAGTGGCGATGGGGCTGAGGATCACGACAGTCACAGCGTCGCCATGCACACCTTGTTCAGGGCGGCCTGATGTCACTGGCGCTTTGGGACATTCAATGCAGCTTGAAAGAGCTGTTGGTCAAAAGAAGGACCCGGAAGAGGTTCGCGACACGGCCATACGACCTTTAGGCAGGGCGTGAAGGCTTGCTTACCAAGAGAGCACAGAGAAGCCGGCGTTCGCGTCGGCTTTTTTAGTCGCGGGGCTTTTCCAAAGGCACGACATTTGTGTCGGGATCAGGCGCCAGTTCTTCGAAGTCAAAATTATCCAGTCGGTCCGCACGTTTGCCTGCGCGGGTCGCTGCCGTGATCACCCCAGCCACGTCGTCGCCCGCCTGACGCAGATGCGTCTCCAGCTTGCCTGCTTTTTCACCAATGATTTCGACGTCCCGGTGCAGCTGCCGCAACGCTTTGCGAATTTCGCCGGTTTGCTCCCGCATGCGGGCGTCTTTCAGGATGGCGCGCATTGTGTTGAGCGTGGCCATGCAGGTGGTCGGCGACACGATCCAGACACGTGCGTCAAAGCCCTCCCGGACGATGTTGGGCAGCTTGGCGTGCAACTCTGCATAGACCGCCTCTGAGGGTAGGAACATCAGAGCGCCGTCAGCGGTTTCGCCTTCGATCAGGTAGCTTTCCGAGATTTTGCGAATATGCACGCGCACCGCTTGGCCCAGCGCGGTCATGGCGCGGGCCTGGTCCTCTTTGGTGTCAGCCGCGACCAGCGCCTCATAAGCTTCCAGCGGAAACTTTGCGTCGATCACGATTGGGCCCGGAGGGTTGGGCAGATTGATCAGGCAATCGGCCCGCTTGCCGTTTGAGAGCGTCGTCTGGAAGGAGTAGCTGTCGGCGGGCATCGCCTTGGTGACGATGTCATTGAGCTGAATTTCCCCAAAGGCCCCGCGGGTTTGTTTGTTGGACAGAATATCCTGCAAGGACAGCACGTCCCCCGACAGCTTTTCGATATTCGTTTGTGCGCGGTCGATGGTCGCTAGTCGCTCCTGCAGCTGGGTCAGCGACTTGGTGGTTTTCTCAGAAGAGCCATGCAGTGTGTCGTTCATCCGCTCTTGCAGGTCAGACATTGAGCGCGCACTTTTCATGGCACTCTCATGCAAGCGTTCCGACATTTTCTGCTGCACTTCCGCCATGCGAACTTCCATAGTCTGCAATGTCATCGCCTGCGATTTGGAGACCCCTTCCAGCCCCCCCGTCAATTGCGCCTGTCCTTGGCTGAGGCTTTGGACGGTTTGCGCCAATTGGCCGACCTGCCCCATCAAAGGCTCCGCCGCACGGGCTGAGCGCGCAGAGGCGCGCAGCGACAGGATCAACAACAAAAGGAAGAGCAGCACAATTGCCGCGCCGATGATGGCGGCGATGACGAGCGGGTCGCTGAGGTCGAAACTATAGGTGCCAATCTGGATCATGTCCGGCCAAATAACCGTTCGATATCGGCCAGTTTCAGCTCCACATAGGTGGGGCGGCCGTGGTTGCATTGGCCCGAATGCGGCGTCGCTTCCATCTCGCGCAGCAGGGCGTTCATCTCGTCGCCACGCATCACACGGCCCGACCGTATGGAGCCATGACACGCGACCCGGCTCAACACCGCCTCGATCCGGTCAGCGAGCGTTTGGCTGTCACCAAGGTCTGAGATCTCGTCCAGAATATCGCGCAGCATCTTCTCGGCGTTTATGACACCCAGAATGGCGGGGGTCTCGCGCACAGCAACGGCACCTTGGCCGAAGGGTTCTATGACCAAACCGAAAGAGGCCAAGGCTGGCAGGTGCTCCAGCAATAGACCCGCGTCACCCTCGGACAGTTCGACAATCTCAGGGATCAGCAATGCCTGCGTGGCGACACCATTCTCCGCCATTTGGCATTTCAGCTTTTCATAGACCAGCCGTTCATGGGCTGCGTGTTGGTCCACAATGACCATCCCGTCGCTCGTTTGCGCAATGATGTAATTCTCATGCACCTGCGCCCGCGCGGCCCCAAGCGGGGTGTCTTGCGGCGTGTCTTCTATGATTTCTTCGACACGGGCCGAGGTCGGCGCAAACGGTGCCGGCTCCTCGGAAAAACCAGGGGATTGCGCCGCATAGCAGCCACGCAACGCCTGCTGCGACGGCATGTCCATCTGGTAAATGCGGCCCGTGGGTTCAGGGCGAAACGCGCCAAGCGTGGCATCCGCAACGGTGGTCGAGGCCCGGTGCCCGGCCTCCGCCAGCGCATGTTTCAGGGCGGAGACGATCAGCCCGCGCGCGAGACCGGGATCGCGGAAACGCACTTCGGCTTTGGCGGGATGGACGTTGACGTCTACCTTCTGGGGGTCACATTCCAGAAACAACGCGACCACCGGGTGACGGTCCCGCGACAGGAAATCGGAATAGGCACCGCGCAGCGCACCGATCAGCAGCTTGTCGCGGACGGGGCGGCCATTGACGAAGAGGTACTGCGCCGTCGCGGCACCGCGTGAATATGTGGGCAGCGCGGCGAAGCCAGTGAGGGTGATGCCCTCCCGCTCCGCGTCGATCTGCAACGCGTTCTGCGCAAACTCCGCCCCAAGGATTTGACGCAAGCGGCCGTTCATTGCGGTGAACATGTCCCCTGTTTCGGGGTCGGCCCTGAACGTGACCCGCCCTTGATCGCCGCCGGACAGATCGCGAATGGTGAAGCCGACATAGGGTTCGGCCATCGCAAGACGCTTGATGACGTCGCTGATGGCCTGCATCTCCGCCCGGTCGGTGCGCAGAAATTTCAGGCGGGCGGGTGTCGCGTAGAACAGGTCGCGCAGCTCGACGATGGTTCCAACAGATAAGGCAGCCGGGCGCAGCGGGGCCGCCTGCCCACCACTGACGGAGAGCGTATGCGCCGTATCAGAGCTGCGCGCACGGGATGTCAGCGTCAGCCGTCCGACAGCCCCGAGGGAGGCCAGCGCCTCGCCACGAAACCCAAATGTGTGGATATTGAGAAGATCGCTGCCGTCAATCTTGGAGGTCGCATGGCGCGACAGGGCCAGCGGCAGGTTCTCAGCAGACATGCCGTGGCCATCATCTGTGACCCGGATCAAAGTCTTGCCGCCATCCTTGAGGGCCACTTCGATCCGCGTAGCCCCTGCGTCGAGCGCATTTTCCACCAATTCTTTGACGGCAGAGGCCGGACGTTCCACGACTTCACCCGCCGCGATTTGATTCACGGCGATCTCGTCCAACTGCCTGATTTTGGGCAGGTCTTGGCCTATATTGCGGTGCGGAGCGTTCATACCCCTAAGTGTAGCACGCTCCGCTCCGATTCGGCCATGTCAGTTCAGTTGGTGCTTTCAATGCCTTCGGGCTGCCCGACCACCACGAAATGCAGCGCGTCAGGTTGCATCAAACGGGCCGCGACACGCTTGATATCGTCCAGCGTCACCGCATTCACCTTGTCGTTGCGGGTGTCGGCGTAATCAATCGGCAGATCGTCCATTTGCATGCCCGTCAGAATGTTGGCGATGGTGCTGTTTCCGTCAAATCGCAACGGGTAGGCCCCGGTGAGGTACTTCTTGGCGTCTTCAAGCTCCTGCTCGGTTACACCCTCCGCGGCCAGCTTTGCCCATTCGTCGCGGATCACCTCGATGGCCTGCGCGATGCGGTCATTTGAGGAGGCCACTTGCCCCAGCATCAGCTCCGCATGGTCCTTGGGGGCGAGGTAGGAGTTGACGCCATAGGTCAGTCCACGTTTCTCGCGCACCTCTTCCATCAACCGCGAGCCAAACCCGCCAGCGCCGAGGACTTGGTTCATCACGAAAGCGGCGAAAAAGTCGGGGTCGTCACGCTCGATGCCTTCATGGCCAAACACAGCCACCGATTGCGGCGTGTTAAACGGCACGACGGTTTTGCCGCCGGTCAAGGCCACGTCAACGTCCTGTGGCAAAGGCGCCCCGGTTTCTGGCAGCGCACCCAGCAGGTCGTCGAGGATCGCGCCGAGCTCGTCAGCCGTGATGTCGCCCACCGCGCCTACATAGATGCGGTCCCGCGCAATGACGTCCTTATAGGCCGCCAAGATGTCGTCGCGGGTCAGAGCTTCGACCGATTGAATCGTGCCCTCCACCGCCGAGCCATAGGGGTGGTCGCCAAAGGCTTTTGTCATGAAGGTTTCCTGCGCGATATTTGCAGGGTCTTGTTCGTTGGACCGGATACCAGAGAGCACCTGCGCCCGCACGCGGTCAATTGCAGACTGGTCAAACCTTGGCTCAATCAGCGCCTTGCGCAGCAGCGCCAGCGCCTCTGGACGGTTCTCGGTCAGGAATTGGGAGGAGATTGTCAGCGCGTCGTCATGCACGTCAAAGCGGTAGCTGGCCGCCAATGCCTCACGTGCGGCGGCGAATTGCGTGGCGTCAAGGTCGCCCGCGCCTTCCTCGATGGTGCCGGTCATGAGGTTGATCGCGCCACGTTTGCCTTCGCGGTCAACCGATGCGCCGCCTTTGAAGCGGATTTCCAGCGCCATGAACGGGATGGAGGGCTCTTCAACGAGCCATGCTTTGATGCCACCCGGTGAGGTGACCTCCTTGATGTCAATTGCGTTGGCGGGCAGCGCAAGAAAAGCGGCGGCTGCAAGAGCCATCAGGAAACGGATCATTGGGTTACCTCCCCTGCGTCGGATGGTTTTTGGAACCAGCCGGTGACTGCGTTGTCGCGGGCAAAGATCATCTTGGCGGCCTCGATGATGTCCTCCTCCGTGACCGCTTGCAAAATATCGGGCCAGGCCTGCACATCTTCCACCGTCAACCCGGAGGTCAGCGCCCGGCCATAGCGGCGTGCAAGGCCGCTGACATTGTCATTGGCATAGATTTGAGACGCCCGGATTTGGGTCTTCACCCGCTCAAGCTGATCCGGGTCGACCCCGTCCTCGATGAACTGCGCGATCACGGCGTCAATCTCTGTCTCGGCCTGCTCAAGTGTCAGATCAGGCGTCGGCACGATCACGAAGCCGAACATGGCGTCGTCATAGTTGGTCCCGTTGTAGAAGGCAGAGGTGTAGACAGCCTTGCGGTTTTCCAGCTCCAGTTCACGCCCAAAAACCGACGTGGCGGAGCTGCCGCCCAGAATATCGGCAAGCAAGGTCAAAGCGGCGGCTGTCTCCTGGTCGCCGCTGTCGCGCTCAGGCGCGAGGTAGGTGCGGATCACATAGGGCTGGGCAACGCGGTCATCTTCATAGGTCAGGCGCCGCTCTGCCAATTGTGGAGGCTCTTGCGGGCGGACACGTTCCGGCAGGCCAATGGTGGGCTTCAAGGGGCCGTAATGCTCTTTGGCCAGCGCCTCGACTTCTGCCGGGTCCACGTCACCCGCAACCACCAGAATGGCGGCATTGGGGGCGTAGTAGGTTTCATAGAATTCAAGCGCATCCTCGCGGGACAGCTGCTCCATCTCGTGACGCCAGCCAATGATGGGGATGCCGTAGGGATGGTTGAGATATTGCGCCGCGATCCGCTGCTCGCTGAACAGATTGCCGGGCTCGCTGTCGGTACGCTGGTTGCGCTCTTCGAGGATCACGTCACGCTCGGTAAGGATATCTTCCTCGGTCAGCTTGATGTTGCGCATCCGGTCGGATTCCATCTGCATCATCAGGCCAAGCCGGTCTGCAGCGACGCGCTGAAAATAACCGGTGTAGTCGAAGGAGGTGAAGGCGTTGTCCGATCCGCCATTGGCCTCCACCGTGGCGGAGAACTCTCCGGCCTCCATGTTATCGGTGGCCTTGAACAGCAGATGCTCAAGGAAATGCGCCACGCCGGAGACGCCCGGTTTCTCGTCAGCGGAGCCCGCCTTGTACCACAGCATATGCACGACAACAGGCGCCCGGTGGTCTTCGATCACCACAGCCTCAAGGCCGTTTTCCAGCGTAAAGGTGGTGACATTCTCGGTGGCAGTGGCGGGTAAAGCGAATGCGGCAAAGACCGCCAGGACGGAACGGGCAAACACGGAACGGCGCAGCATGGCAATCCTTCTCAAAACTCTAGGACTTTGATTATGAAGCGTGCCGCGCCGAATTCAACTGGCGCAACGGTCTTGTGAGCAGCTGTTATGAGCCTCTACTGAGCCGGTTCAACGCCTTCTGGCGGCGCGGAGACCGTTCTGACGCCGAGGCGACGCAGACGTTCCAGTTCGCGATACTGGTCAAGCGACTGTTCGCGGTAGGCCTTGTAATAGACGTTCACGTTGAAGACTCGCTCCAGCAAACGACCGTTGTTTTCGCGGCGGAATTCAAGGTCCTCGCTGGCCAGTTGCTCGCGGATGGTGCCGTCACGTCCATAGCGCGACACGTGATTGACCAAGCCGCCATCGCTGATGCCGCCGGCAGGGTTGCCGCCCAACGCAAGCGTTGCGTCTGACAGAGGTGTCAGGTCTGCGCGGTTCGCGCCGCCGGGAGTGGGTTGCGGCAAGGCGGTGTAGTCTTCAGGCTGCGTCAGGGGCTTGTTGGGCAGGATCGCAAACTCGTCCGGCCCGTCTCCATTCGCCTTCACATTCAGCAGCTGCGGATCCCGGTTGCGGTCGCAGGCGGACAGTGCTGCAACAGCAGCGATTGCGCCCAGAAGGATCGTTACCTTGCCAGCCATGTCGGCCTCCCTAGAACTCATTGGGTCATGTTTAGCGGAAAGACCCGCGGGCGTCACGAGGGTTTCTACCCCTGCCCGGTTTCGCGCTCCTTGTCGTCATCCCCGAAGATGATGATCGCAAACGCGCCTGCGAAAATGAAGATATCGGCCACGTTGAAGGTGAACGGGTTGTTGAGCCCACAGCAGGACATGTTCAGAAAATCCGCCACCGCGCCATAGATCACCCGGTCAAGCGCGTTGGCCAAGGCCCCGCCCACGACCATACCTGCGCCCGCAAGCGCAAAAGGCTTGGTCAGGCTGCGTTTGGCCCACCAGATCAGGAAGCCAGAAATGCCGACCGCCAGCGCGATCAGCACCCAGCGCATGACCTGCGACCCGTCACCAAAGAGGCCAAAATTGATGCCGTCATTCCAGCCCATGCGGAAATTCAGCAAAGGCGGCAGCACGTCCACCGCGCCGATCTCCTTGAGGTTCATCCAATGGACGACAATCACCTTGGAGAGCTGGTCGAGTGCGAATGAAAGGACGGCCCAAACCGTGAGAAGCCGCATGTCAGTGCCGGAAGTGGCGCATGCCGGTGAACACCATGGCCAGCCCCAGCTCGTCTGCGGCGGCAATCACTTCGTCATCCCGCATAGAGCCTCCGGGTTGGATAAGCGCCGTGGCACCGGCTTCGGCCGCGGTGATCAAACCGTCAGCGAAAGGGAAGAACGCGTCAGAGGAGACCACCGACCCGATGGTCGGGCTTTCCGCCAGTCCCAGCGCATCCGCCATATCCTGCGCCTTGCGCGCCGCAATCCGTGTGGAATCGACGCGGCTCATCTGACCAGCACCGACGCCGACAGTGGCCCCGTTCTTGGCGTAGACGATGGCGTTGGATTTGACGTGCTTGGCGACGGTCCAAGCGAAAAGCAGGTCGGCGACCTCCCTGTCCGTGGGCGCGCGTTTGGTGACGACTTTCAAATCAGACGCAGAGATATGGCCCACATCCTTATCCTGCACCAACAACCCGCCGGAAACCTGCCGATAGGTCAGCCCGCCAGCGCTAACGTCCGGCAAGCCGTCAGTGGTCAGCAGGCGCAAGTTTTTCTTCTTGGCAAAGATGCTCAGTGAATCAGCGTCCGCGCCGGGGGCGATCACCACCTCGGTGAAGATGCCGCTGATAGCCTCAGCCGTGGCCCCATCCAGCGGCTGGTTCACGGCAATGATGCCGCCAAAGGCCGAGGTCTGGTCGCATTGAAACGCCTTTTCATAGGCCTCAGCCACCGTCGCTCCGCGCGCCACGCCGCAGGGGTTGGCGTGCTTGATAATCGCAACCGCCGGGCCGTCTTTGGGGTCAAACTCCGCGACCAGTTCAAAGGCAGCGTCGGTGTCGTTGATGTTGTTGTAAGACAGCTCTTTGCCTTGGTGTTGCTTGGCCGTGGCCACGCCGGGGCGGGAAGAGCCATCGACATAGAAGGCCGCGTTTTGATGCGGGTTCTCGCCGTAGCGCAGAGTTTGGGCCAGCGTGCCAGCCACAGCGCGACGGCGCGGAACCTCTCCCAATGCGTCCGCCATCCAGGCGGAGACCGCCGCATCATAAGCCGCCGTGCGCGAATACGCGGTGAGCGCAAGCGTCTGGCGGAAGGCGTAGCTTGTTTGCCCGTCATGGGCGTCCAACTCAGCCAAAAGTGCGGCGTAATCCTCAACATCAGTGACCACCGAGACGAACTTATGGTTCTTGGACGCTGCCCGGATCATGGCAGGGCCGCCGATATCAATATTCTCAATGCAAGTGTCGTAATCGGCCCCTTTGGCAACGGTCTCCTCAAAGGGGTAGAGGTTCACGACCAGCAGGTCGATGGGACCGATATCATGCTCTTGCATTGCCGCGACGTGGGCTTTGTCGTCGCGCAGGGCTAGCAGGCCACCATGCACAGCCGGATGCAATGTCTTGACCCGCCCGTCCATCATCTCTGGAAAGCCGGTGATCTCTGCGACGTCGCCCACGTGCAGACCTGCCGCGCGAAGGGCCGCAGCTGAACCCCCCGTAGAGAGCAGTTCAACCCCGCGCGCGGCAAGCGCCTGGCCCAGCTCTATCAGGCCGGTTTTGTCGGAGACGGAAAGCAAGGCGCGGCGGAGGGGCGCAAGATCGGTCATGGAAGTCCTTCGTCAAGGTAAGCGGTTTAACCTGGTGTCAGACGTCGAAACCAACCTGACGCAGAGAAGACGGAATCTCCCGCGCCTTGGCCAGAACCCAGCTGACATGGGTCGCATACTCCATCGCCCGCAAAGATAAAATGATCTGTTGCGTCGGACGCGGGTTCAAACGCCCTTTTTCAAGATAAACGCTTCGTTTCAACGCCAAATCGACGCGCTGGACCGGGCGGAAGACCCAGATCTCCTCGTTTTTGAGCATCAGCGAGACGGCCGTGCCCCCCATATCGATGGAGGCCTCGACATCCGGGTGCAGATGAAACCGGATGGAGAACGGCACGCCCTGCAACGCAATACGGTCCATATGTTTGTCAAAGGCCAGCTTTTGGGCGCTGGTGGTGGCCTCGAGGGTATCCTCGCCCTGCAACACGCGGCCATCTCGGCTGAGGGACAACCTGCGGCTATGGGTCAAGCCGTAGTCTTTGAGGTAGCCGTCATGGCTTGCGGTTACATCGCTGCCGTGTTCACCAGATGCTTTATGCGCGGTGACCAAGGTTGGTCCATCAACCAGCCGCTCGCCATGTGGTCTGACCTCCAACTGGGCCGACGACACCCCGTCGATTGCAAGTGTCGAATGCGAGGGGGTGGCGCGTCCTGCGCGGTGCCATTCCGGCCCAAACGTCATCCCCGCCCCGCAATTCACGATGACTTGCCTGCGGGCGGAAGTCAGTTCGAACGCGAGGGTCCCTGCATGCGCGTTGAGCGCCGCCTTGTCCTTGGGCGGGGCCGCAACATCTGCGATCACGGTGGTCTGCTCTGCGCTGAGGCGGGCATAGCCCATAGGTAGATCGACCGCAAATTGCAGCGCGCTCGCAACCTCGGCCAGCACGCGCTCCATCTTGACCTCCACCCCATGCGCGCAGCCGTGAAATGCCGCGAGACCGCCATTGGCGTGCCGCAAGGACTGAAGCGTAGGGACAATGCGGGTGATGGCCGCGCCAAGCGCAACGGCCGGAGTGCGACCGACGTCTCGAAGAAGGGCGTCGGCCCAGCACAACAGGGTCAGCACCTCCATCAGGTCTTCTGGGTTTCGCGTGGGCAGACCCCCATCCGCGCCAATTTGCGCCTCGCATTCGGCGGCCAGTGCATTGGCGGCGGTGTCGATCATGTCTTCCAACCCGCTGAGGCTGAGGCCTGCATAAAGCAACCCGGTCAGCGCCTCAAACCGTGGCAAGCCCGGCGAGGCTTTTGGCCAATTGCGCGCGAGATAGGCGGCTTGCCGCGACAGCGACCGGAAGTAGTCACGGTTTTCCTCTGTGGATTGCCCGTTGAGCAGGAACAATGCGTGGGTGATCCAACGGATCAGCCGCCGTCCGGTCACATCGGGCGACCATCCGGGGCCGGTGCCTTTGCCGTAATGTGTGATCCAGCCCTGCAGCCAGCCTTGCGCCTTTTTCCGCGCGGGGCCGTCGCCGACGGCGGCGAGATCATCAAGCCACTCGAACCCGTGGATCTCGGTTTCAAACAGGTGGTCGGGGCAAGCCAAATCCCAAATTGCAATGTTGGGGTGCCTCAGAATATGCCCGCTGAACTGAAAGTTGCCGCTCAAAAGCTGGCGGCCACGGGCAAAGGACCCGCTGCTGCGCGGCTCGGGCTGGTACACGAACCCGGTCACCTGACCCGACCGCGTCGTCAGCCGTGTGTGGAGCCTGTCCAACAGAGATTGTTTGGCAATCGGAGCCTGTCGCGCCGCTCCGCCGCCCCGTTTCAGGACCATAGTTTGCAACTTCATGCCTGTTCGTCTTGCGCTGATCTTAATGGTCCGCAGGTGAACCTGTCATGGCCTAGCCCGGCTTGCGCAGCGAAATCATGAAGAAGCCGTCCATTCCGCCACACTCCCCCAGAAAGTCAGGTCGCAGGCGGATGCCGCCATTTGGATGCAGCCAAGCCAGGTCAAGTCCGAAGGTCTTCGCGTCCGGCACGATCTCGGTCAGGCCATGGCGCTCTATGGCGGTCTTTGCCTGACGCTCGCCCTCCTCGGTGAGCAGAGAGCAGGTGCAATAGACCAAACGCCCGCCGGGTTTCAGAGCGATCAGCGCGCGGTCAATCATCGCGGCTTGCAGCCCAAAAATCGGGTCCATGTCCTTGCCGGTTTTTGCAAACGGCAGATCGGGGTGGCGGCGGATCGTGCCTGTGGCTGAACACGGCGCATCCAGCAGGATCGCGTCGTAAAACTGCTCTGCCTCCCATTCCAGGACGTCTGCGCGGATCAGCTCAGCGTCCAGACCGGTGCGGGCCAGGTTCTCTTTGACGCGGACCATCCGTTTCGAACTGGAATCCACCGCTGTCACCTGCGCCCCGGCGGCGGCAAGCTGCATCGTCTTGCCACCCGGCGCGGCGCAGAGGTCAAGCACGGCCTCACCCCTTTGCGGGGCCAGCAGCTTCACGGCCAAGGCGGCGCCTGCGTCCTGCACCCACCAGTCTCCGTTCTCATATCCCGGCAGGGCCGAGACCTGCCCGCCTTTTGGCAGGCGCACCGTTCCCGTGGGCAGCAGGATACCACCAAGCGTGTCGGCAAGTGCCTTGGCCGCAGAAGGGTCTTTTGAGGTCAGATCCAGCGGGGCTCCGGCCAGATGGGCGGCTTCAATTGCCTGCACAATCTCCTCGTTGTAGATGTGCACGATGCGGCGGCGGAGCCATTTGGGCAGGGTCGGCACAGGCAGTCCTGCCCAGATATCTGGACCTTCGGTGGCGACTTTGCGCAAGACCGCGTTGGCCAGCCCGGACATGCGGCGCGACTGCCTGCTCCGGCGCATCAAGGTTACGGCGCTGTCGACCACGCCATGCGGGGCCTCCTGCTCGACCAGCAGCTCGATCACCGCCAAGCGGAGCACGTTCAGGGCCGTCAGGGGTGGCATTCGGTCAACGTAACGCTCGATCAATGCATCGGCCCGGCTGAGATGGCGCAGCGTTTCCGTGGCAAGACGCTGGGCGCGGGCCTTGTCGGCGGGGGCCAGACCAGAAAGCGGGCCGATCCCTTGGGTCAGCTCAGACAGTTGCAGCTTGTCTTCCAAGACGCCGTCCAGCAACCCGATGGCCCCCTCGCGCGCGGCGAAGGCCGATGTGTCGGGCTTGGGCGATTTTGGCGGCGTCTCGGCCATGCGGTGCCTTTCATTGGCCGCTGGAGCTGGGCCTTGCTTCTACTTTCTGCCGACGTATATCAGCAGGTATGAGCAAACAAGCAGACAAACCTATCCCTGAGGCCGCACAGCGCGCATTGGCTGAGGCGGAGGAACGGCGCAAAAAGGCCAAGGCGACCGAGATGCCACCCGAGCTTGGGGGCCGCGACGGGCCGGAGCCCGTGCGCTACGGTGATTGGGAACGCAAAGGGATCGCGGTAGACTTCTAGTGGGCGAAGGGCCTTAGCGCATTGTCAGGTCGGCGAACTCGCCAGCGCCCCGGTCCGATGTGAAGCGGATGGTGTCACCATCAATCTTGACCTCTTGGCAGTTCGGCCCGAGGTCTTGGCGGCCCCAGAACAGTGACCGGCAGAAATAGCCGTCCTGCCACTCCCACTCACCTTGAACCCTTATGCCAAAGGCGCGGCCTTTGATCTGACCTGCGGGGGTCACGTTCACGGAGATGCCGGTGATCTTGAGGTCTTTGCCTTGAATGGCCTCGACAAACTCTTCGCGGGTGTCGATCTTGTCAAACGCCGCCGCTGCTGCCGGAACAATCGCGCAAGCAAGCCCCGCGATCACAGCCGCTGTTTTGGAGATATCTTGCATTTGGTGTGCTCCTGCATTTTTGCATCGTCTTTGACGATACGCGCGGAGTGGCGTTTCGGTTCACTTTTGCGGCAAAATAGGTGAGCTGCTCGCTAGAGCCCCAGCACGTCCATCATGTCATATTCCCCGGGGCCTTTGTCTTGCCCCCAGAGCGCCGCCTTCAACGCTCCACGGGCAAAGATGGCCCGATCAGTAGCCAGGTGGCGCAGCACGATGCGCTCCCCGTCGGCGGCAAAGACCACGTCATGCTCCCCCACGACATCGCCGCCGCGGATGGCGCTGAAGCCGATATCGCCGCGTTTGCGGGCGCCGGTGATGCCGTCACGGCCGCTGTCTTTGACGTCGTCCAATGCAATGCCGCGCCCTTTTGCGGCGGCTTCGCCCAGCATCAGCGCGGTGCCGGAGGGCGCGTCTACCTTGTGGCGGTGATGGGCTTCGATGATCTCGATGTCGAAATCCGCATCCAACGCCTCCGCCACTTTTTGAGTGAGCTTGGTCAGCAGGTTCACGCCAAGGCTCATATTGCCCGCGCGCACAATCGGGGCGTGGCGGGCGGCGGTGGCGATTTTGGCCAGATCGCTGGGCTCCATCCCGGTGGTGCCGATGACATGCACCGCGCGGGCCTGAGCGGCCAGTTCGGCATGGGCCACAGTTGCCGCCGGAGACGTAAAGTCGATAATCGCCTGCGCGTCCTTGACCACCTGAATGGCGTCGCTGACCACGGGCACGCCAACCGCCGCGCCGCCCAGCGCCTCGCCGAGATCTTTGCCGACCCAGTCATGGCCCTCGCGTTCCGTGACGCCCACCAGCTGGCATTTATCAGAGGCCTGCACGGTTTCGATCAACATCCGGCCCATGCGGCCCGACGCGCCTGTGATGACTATACCTGGTCCGCTGGTCATGTGATCGTCCCTTCCTGATGCCCGAGAGGTTTAGGCCCCATTGCACCGTCCTCGCAAGGGGCTTAAGTGGCACGCTATGGCAAAGAAATCTCATTTCTCCGGGGCGGGTCCGTCCCAAAGGCAGTTGCGCGTCGGAGAGCTGATCCGACGCACGCTGGCGGATGTGCTGAACCGTGGCGACATTCATGACCCCGACTTGAACCGGCTGTCGATCACCGTCTCCGAGGTGCGCATCACCCCGGACCTCAAGATCGCCACCGCCTTCGTTCTGCCCTTGGGCGGCGATAAGCGCGAGGAAACCATCGAGGCGCTGGCCCGCAACAAAGGCGAGCTGCGCCGGGTTTTGAGCAAGGAGATGACCATGAAATACGCGCCTGACCTGCGCTTCTTGCTGGACGAAAGCTTTGACCGGATGGACGAGACCAAGCGGCTGCTGAGCCAAGACGCCGTGCGGCGCGACGTAGAAGGCCAATAATCTGTGGCACGGCGCAAGAAGGGTCGCGACATCTCCGGCTGGCTGGTAGTTGATAAGCCTGCGGGCGTCAGCTCAAACTCGGTTGTGGGCAAAATCCGCTGGGCTTTTTCAGCCAATAAGGCAGGTCATGCCGGGACTTTGGACCCTGAGGCCACCGGCATTCTGGCGATCGCTTTGGGCGAGGCCACCAAGACCGTTCCCTACATCACCGACGCGCTGAAGGCCTATGACTTCACAATCCGGCTGGGCGAGGCGACCAACACGGATGACAGCGAGGGGGTGGTGATCGCCACCTCGGAGCTGCGTCCCACCGACGCGCAGATTGCCGAGGCCCTTGCGCCTTTTACGGGCGACATTTTGCAAGTGCCGCCGAAATTCTCCGCCGTCAAACTCGATGGTAAGCGCGCCTATGCCCTGTCGCGCAGCGGGGAGGATGTCACGCTGGCCGCCCGCCCGCTTTTTGTAGACGAGCTGACCCTGCTTGAGCGTATGGACACGGATCATGTCACTTTGCATATGGTGTGCGGCAAGGGCGGCTATGTGCGCTCTATAGCGCGTGATCTTGGCGAGGCCTTGGGCTGTCACGCGCATGTACGCGGGTTGCGGCGCGTCTGGTCCGGTCCGTTCGAGCTGGAGGACGCCGTGACGCTGGAACAGGTGGAGGCACTGGCCAAAGCGCCTGAGATCGACGCGCTGCTGTTGCCGCTGGAAACCGGGCTTGCCGATTTGCCCGAGCTGCCGACCACAGTGGATGGGGCCACCAAACTGCGCAATGGCAACCCCGGCATAGTTCTTGCGGCAGATGCCGAATACGGAGACGAGGCCTGGGCCTCACTGAACGGTCAGGCCATCGCCGTTGGGCGCTACAAGGCCGGGGAACTGCATCCGAGCCGAGTTTTTCGATAAAATTGCAGGTATATCCTAGGAAATATTTCAGATGCGTGCATGAGTGCACGCTTTGTGGTGCATTTTCCAGAAGAACCACAGGATTCCACCCGGTATTGTTACAAAACCAATCACGGAACCCATGTGGCGGTCAGGTCCGCGTGAGCGGGGTATCTTGGTACGGAGCTGTTTGGCTAGAAATGCCGCAACATACATTCCTTGCTAAGGACAAAACACATGACCCGTACTTCCCCCTGGACCATCCTCATCGCTGGCGCATTGGCCACTTTGGCCTTTGACTTCTTCGGCCAAGCGCTCTCACCGTTGCTTGGCTTTTCCAAGCTGGCCCCTGTTGGCCTGGCGCAAGCCACCATCAAAACCGTGTTCGGCTCCGCGCCCAAAGGCATTGGCGACGCAGTGCATATCATCAATGGGCTGCTGATCTACTCGCTCGGCTATGCGCTGGTTGCGCGCCCCATCCAATCCCGCGTTTGGCCCAACCTGCACTGGTCCGCGACGGCCGTGGTTTACGGCATCGGGCTGTGGATCTTCGCGCTTTACGGCGTGGCTCACCTGATCGCTGGCAACAAGCCCTTCCTGGGGTGGACCGGCATCACCTGGGTCGCACTTTGGGGCCATATCCTCTATGCTGTCGTGCTGGTCTGGGCGATTGAAAAAGCGCCTCTGACCCAAAGCTTTAAGCCCGCCGAGGCTTGAAGACAAAAACATGGCCTGCCACAAGGTGGGCCATGATCACACGCTCCCATCTCAAAGACGACGCGGCCAGCATCGCGACCTACTCTGACTGCGAACGGTATCGCTATGATCTGACGCGGGTGTGGGACGAGGCTGGCCGCAAAATCGCGTTTGTAATGCTGAACCCATCCACCGCTACCGAGGTACAGAACGACCCCACCGTTGAGCGCTGCGAACGACGCGCCCGCACGTTGGGCTATGGTGCGATCCGGGTCTGCAACATTTTTGCCTGGCGCGACACTGATCCATTTGCGATGCGCAAGGCCCCTGAACCCGTTGGACCATTGAATAACACTGCAATTTCCGATGCTTGCTTGTGGGCGGACACCGTTGTGGCTGCTTGGGGTACGCATGGCGCGCATATGGGTCGAGGGCCGCAGGTCGAGGTGCTGATGCGGGGCTCCGGCAAGCCGCTCTATCACCTTGGGCTCAGCAAGGCGGGGCACCCGAAACACCCGCTCTATATCGCCTATGCGCAGCAGCCGGTTCTTTGGGACTAAATCCTCGCGCAAGGAATCGCTTCCCTTTTGTTTGACGTCGCCCTATACGCGCTCATCCGCCCTCGGGTGGAGCCTCCACGGGCCTTGCTGGACGACATCCCGGCCTGCGCCATAACCCTTAACCTTATGAAGGAGACCCCGATGTCGATCACTGCTGAAGAAAAAGCACGCGTCATGAAAGAATTTGCGACCAAAGAAGGCGATACCGGTTCGCCAGAGGTCCAAGTTGCGATCCTGACATCGCGCATCTCGACGCTGACCGAGCACTTCAAAACGCATAAGAAAGACAACCATGGCCGCCGTGGGCTGCTGAAAATGGTTGCCCTGCGCCGCAAGCTTTTGGACTACACGAAGGCCAAGGACGAAGCGCGTTACCAAGACCTGATCAAGCGCCTCGGCATTCGCCGTTAAGCATCTGCGCCTTTCCAAATTCAACGCGGTTCCTGTTCGATCAGGGGCCGCGTTTTGCGTTTGAGCTCAGTAAAAGCTGTCGGGGACGATCTTGCCTTGCGAGGGGGCTTTTGGGACATTTTGGGACAAAATATTTTCGGCCATTCCCCAAAATGTCCCAAAACTTTTGCAGCGATTTTCGATCGGGATCTGAGCGAAACGCAGGCAGTGACCGCGTGTGATGCGGCGGATGGCGTGCAGGTTGTAGAGGAAAAAACTGTCCGGGTGTCGTTCCGTCATGCCCTCCGCATCACGCAAATTCTGTGGCTTTCGAGGTGGCTATTTGGTAATGCGGGCACAGGGTGCGGGCCAGATATTCTGGCCAAATAAGAGACAGGTGGGACGGAATATGGACAGGTTTGATATGCTCCGCAGATAAGCGCACAAGGCGGTGCTTGGGCTTGAAATTGCGCCTTACTTCAACCCGGCCGTGCCGAAAGCTGACGGGTATAACGCGCTTGTGGTTGATATTTTCGATACCGAGCAGCTGCATAAAAACGCGCTGGCGGATCCGATGATCGACAATGATACGATCTCGCGGATTGAGGAGGTGGACATCGTCTCGGACGCCTCCCGGCTTGGGGAGGTCATCACCGAAAAAGAGATGGCGGGGCAGATCGACTATATCGTGTCGTCGCATAATTTCGAGCATCTGCCGAACCCGATCCTGTTCCTGCAAGGGTGCTCTGTCGCGCTGAAACCGGGTGGGACCATCACCATGGCGGTGCCCGATTGCCGGGTGACGTTTGACCATTACCGGTTGCCCACGCGGCTCGCCGATTGGCTGGCGGCCTATCATGAAAAGCGCACGCAACCGTCGGCTGAGACCCTCTTTGACAGCAATGCCCATCACGCGCCTTATGTGCTGCCAGATGGCACGGTCGGGTCCTACACGCCGGATCACGGCAAGCTGGAATATGTGACGCCGCGGCGCAATCTGAAGGCCGCGTATCAGAGTTATGTCGCGGAGGTTGAAGCCCCGTCCGAGTACCGCGACGCGCATTGCAGCCTGTTCTTCGGCCCGCTTCTGGAACTGATGCTGCGCGACCTGAGACACCTTGGTCTGATCGACCTGGAGGTGATTGAGGTGACCAGAACCATCGGTATCGAGTTCTTTGTGTATCTGCGCAAACCCGAGCACCCCTCAAGCGAGAGCGACGATGCGTTCTACACCAAACGGCTGGAGCTGCTGCGCGCGATCAATGCGCAATTGGGCATTAAGGGCACGGAAGACAGCATCCAGAAGAGCAGCTCGAAAAAATGGGCGCGCGCTGTTCTGGGCGACAAGCTGGTGGACAAGGTCCGCGCCTGGAACGGAAAGCGCCGTAAGGCGCGGAGGTGAGGACGTCACGTAGCCCGTATATGCAAAATCATTGCTTCATTCTTTTACATATCCATCATAACGTGTAAAAAAAATCTGCTTTTCTTTGCATATGAGGCCCCATGCTCGAAGAAACTTATCACATTCCTAGCCTGCCGCCCGACTTCAACTTTGAAACGATGGGTATTCTGAAAGCGCTTAATCAGGCGACGAGGCGACTTGCTGAGGTGAAAGGGCTAGCGGCCGCGATACCGAACCAAGGCATTCTGATCGACACATTGTCCCTGCAAGAAGCAAAGGACAGTTCTGAGATAGAGAACATTGTTACTACCAACGACCAGCTTTTTCGCGGCGGGTGGGATCGCGACTCTGGACTAACCGGCGCACCGAAAGAGGTTGCGATGTACCGCGACGCGATGAGGCTAGGTTTTGACAGCTTGCACGAGCATGATCTGATCACCAACCGAACACTGGTCGAAATGTTTCGCATTCTAAAAGCACGAGACGACGGTTTTCGAAAGATGCCCGGGCACGCATTACAAGACAAGGCAGGACGAAATGTCTACGTACCAACCCAGCAAGCTGATGCCATTGAAAAGCAAATGGCTGAGCTGGAAACTTACATCAACACTGATGACACGCTTGACCCCCTAATCAGGATGGCAATCATTCATCACCAATTTGAAAGTATACATCCCTTCCCCGATGGAAACGGTCGCATTGGTCGAATGCTGAACGTCCTATACCTAACCAAAACAGGACTGCTGAATATCCCAATCCTCTATATGAGCCGCGGCATCAACCGGACCAAAGACGACTATTACCGATTGCTGCAAGCGGTTCGGGACGACGGCGCGTGGGAAGAGTGGATTATCTACATTCTCAATATTGTGACCGAAACCTCGGAAATTACTTTGACCCTCATTGAAGGGATCAGAGACCAGATGAACCTGTTCAAACAAGCCATCAGGACCAACCACGCCAAGATCTACTCGCAAGATCTGATCAACAATCTCTTTAGACATCCCTACACCAGAATTGAGTTCGTGATGCGGGAGCTCAGCGTCACCAGGCCTACTGCAACGCGCTATCTAGAGATACTGGCCGACGACGACGCACTCCCTGTTCAGAAGATATCTGAGGGCCGGAATAACTACTACGTTAACGTGGCCCTCGTTAAGCTTTTGGCAGGTGATGCCGGAACGTAATCCCCCACTTCCCAAAGCCACAAAAGCCCTCTATAGACCCCTCATCTGAGACGTAGCGGAAAGACCCCGACGCTATACACAGGACAGAGGGGTCGGCGGCAATGGGGCCGCCATTGAAATGGGAGACGCGGGAAGGCCCGCGAGTGCTCCCTGATAGGAAACGATACATGTTCAATGTGACTAAAAAATCCATCGAGTGGGGTGAGGAGACTCTTACGCTCGAATCCGGCAAGGTTGCCCGTCAGGCTGACGGCTGCGTGATTGCCACTTACGGCGAGACCTCCGTTATGGCCGCCGTCACTTTTGCCAAGAAGCAAAAGCCCGGTCAGGACTTCTTCCCGCTGACCGTCCATTACAACGAGAAATACTATGCCGCCGGTAAAATTCCGGGTGGCTTCTTCAAACGCGAAGCGCGTCCGACCGAGAAAGAGACGCTGACATCGCGCCTGATCGACCGTCCGATCCGCCCGCTGTTTGTGCCGGGCTTCAAGAACGAAGTTTTGGTGATCTGTACCGTGTTGAGCCACGATCTGGTCAATGACCCCGATATGGTTGCGATGATTGCGGCCTCTGCGGCGCTGACGATTTCTGGCGCTCCGTTCATGGGCCCGATTGCGGCCTGCCGCGTGGGCTTTGAGGATGGCGATTACATCCTGAACCCTGAGATGGATGACATGCACAACCTGCGCATGAACCCTGAGCAGCGTCTGGATCTAGTTGTGGCCGGCACCAAAGACGCCGTGATGATGGTCGAATCGGAAGCCTATGAGCTGACCGAAGACGAGATGCTGGGCGCTGTTGAGTTTGCCCATGCGCAAATTCAGCCTGCTATCGACCTGATTGTGGACTTTGCCGAGGACTGCGCGAAGGAGCCGTTTGACTTCACGCCTCCGGATTACAGCGACCTCTATAAGGCCGTGGCCAAAGCGGGCGAGAAAGCCATGCGGGCCGCCTATGCGATCACCGACAAGCAGGAGCGCACGGCGGCTGTGGCCGCTGCGAAAGAAACCGCGATTGCGAAGCTGACGGAAGAGCAGTTGGAGGACGAGAACCTCGGCTCCGCTCTGAAGAAGCTTGAATCGACTGTTCTGCGCGGCGACGTGGTGAAGAACAAGAAGCGGATCGACGGGCGTAACCTCGACGAGATCCGCGACATTGTCAGCGAAGTTGGTTTGCTGCCACGGACGCATGGCTCGGCGCTGTTTACGCGGGGCGAGACGCAGGGTCTGGTTGTGACGACGCTGGGCACCGGAGATGACGAGCAGATGATCGACAGCCTGCAAGGCATGTATAAGTCGAACTTCCTGCTGCATTACAACTTCCCGCCCTATTCGGTTGGTGAAGTTGGGCGCTTTGGCCCTCCGGGTCGTCGTGAGATTGGTCACGGCAAGCTGGCTTGGCGGGCGTTGCAGGCGGTTCTGCCAGCCTCGACCGACTTCCCTTACACGATCCGTCTGGTGTCCGAGATCACGGAGTCGAACGGCTCCTCCTCGATGGCGTCTGTCTGTGGCGGCTCGCTGTCGATGATGGATGCGGGTGTGCCCCTGAAAGCGCCGGTTGCTGGTGTGGCCATGGGTCTGATCCTCGAAGACGATGGCTCCTATGCGGTTCTGTCGGATATCCTTGGTGACGAGGATCACCTCGGCGACATGGATTTCAAAGTGGCCGGGACCGAGAACGGGATCACCTCGCTGCAGATGGACATCAAGGTTGCGGGCATCACGCCTGAGATCATGAAGACCGCTCTGGCGCAGGCCAAAGAGGGCCGGATGCATATCCTTGGTGAGATGAATAAGGCGCTGTCTTCGGCTGGTGACTTTTCTGTTCATGCGCCACGGATCGAGACCATGCAGGTGCCGACGGATAAAATCCGTGAGGTTATCGGCACGGGCGGCAAGGTCATCCGCGAGATCGTGGAAGTGTCCGGTGCCAAGGTCGATATCAACGATGATGGTATCATCAAGATCGCAAGCCCGAATGGCGAGGCCATCAAGAAGGCATATGACATGATCCATTCGATCGTGGCTGAGCCGGAAGAAGGTATGGTCTACACCGGGACCGTCGTGAAGATCGTTGATTTCGGCGCCTTCGTGAACTTCTTTGGCAAACGCGACGGGTTGGTGCATGTCAGCCAAATCGAGAACCGCCGCTTGAACCACCCATCGGACGTCCTGAAAGAGGGCCAAGAGGTAAAGGTCAAGCTGCTGGGCTTTGACGACCGCGGCAAGGTGCGCCTGTCGATGAAAGTTGTCGATCAGGAGACCGGCGAAGAGGTCAAGAAAGACGACGACGGCGAATAGTAGCGTTGTGGCGGGGCAGCTGATTATTGGCTGCCCCGTTTATCATCAGGGAATGGTGGGTTCATAATGGTGAATTTTCCACCAGCTTGGAAAGTACGGCGGGAAGCTTGGAGGCTCTGGAGAGATATCTCCAACATGCCGAGCCTGTTTTTTGATCGATTTTTGAGCACCGCATATTATGATTTTTTCGAACGAAAGAATGTTGTGCGGGGAGATGGGATTATCCCTAGGGGGCAAAAGGTTGCCCTTTATCTGATTTTTCCAAAGACTGGATTGCTGCCAAGCCACAAGCGTTCCATCGAGTTCATCACTGAAAACGGATATGCGCCTTTTGTCATATCGAATCTTCCGCTCGTCGAAGTGGATCGAGATTATTTGGAGCGGCATAGTTGGAAGTTTCTATCGCGACCCAACCGGGGATATGATTTCGGGGGCTACAGGGAAGGCATCATGAGCATAGGCTCAGACATTAAGTCATTGGAGAAGCTGGTCTTTCTCAATGACTCGTCTTGGTTTCCTATCCCGAACACCCAGAACTGGTTCACAGAAGCCGACGCCCTGAGCGCTGACTACGTTTCGGCCGCGACAAGTTACGGTATAAAACGTGTGCTTCTGGAAAATTACCAGGATATTGTCTGGAAGCTCGATACGAGCCTGCGCAATTTTCACTATTGCTCATACGCAATCATGGTCGGGCGGCGTATCTTGCAAGACCCTCGCTATTTTAGGAAATGGCGCAGATATGTCTTGAGCAATAACAAGCGAAAAGTGGTGCGTCGTGGCGAGATGGGAATGAGCCGATTTGCCGTCGACCTTGGTTTTACCCATTCCGCAACATATGACATCGAGAGCCTACCTAAGGCGCTTGATCTGTGTTCCGATGAAGAACTGAACCACTACCTCAAGTCACTTATCCTTCTCGATGACCAATACTCGATCAAAAATATTGACGAGATACGAGGAAATCTTGATGCGACCAAATCCATAGAGGATCGGAAAAAAGTACAACTGATGCTGATGACATTCGCTGCGCGGATTGGGGTGAGCTATGTCTTGCCAGAATTCCTGTATCGAAAGCATCAATTCCCCTTTGTCAAAAAATCCCCCACTACGATGTCTCAGTCCGACTCGGATATCATGTATCGGTTTGCAACGCTGATTGGCGGCGTCGACGGCGAGATTATTCGCGACGAAATGCGGGATATGCGAAAATCCAAGGGGTTCTCGAATGCTCTCGATGAGGGATCTGAACTTGAATTGGTTATCCAGAAAGGTGAGCCCAATGCCTCTATTCAAGAGAAAAGCTAAGGTCCGTTCGGACTCAATGCGAAAGTACCAAGCTATTCTGAACGCTGCAAAACCTATGGTGTATCATGGGCTTAGCGTTCCCGTCTCTGATCACCTGCCACTTCCGATCATACAGCAGATTCATGACGACGCTTACGAGAAGCCAGAACTTCTTGCCGCTGAGGGGCTCCTTCGTGAAGGGGACCGGGTTCTGGAAATGGGTACAGGGCTTGGCATCGTCTCTGCGATTATAAGCCGGATGAAAGACGGCATCGAAGTGCGCAGTTTTGAGGCCAACCCCAGCCTCATCCGATTCATCGCGCAGCTGCACGATATGAACAACGTTTCCAACGTTGACGTTACAAACGCTATGCTTGAACCCTCACCCACACAGGACACGCGTCGCTTTCACATCCATAAGTATTTCTCGGAGGGATCAATCATCGAAACGGATATGAGTGAGGACGTGATTGAGGTTCCGGTTATGGATCTGAACACCGTGATTGCGAACTTCAAACCCACCTTCATGATATGCGATATTGAGGGTGCTGAAGAGATTGTCATACCGAATGCCGCCCTTTCAAACTTGCGGGCATTGGTATTGGAAGTGCATCCGGCCACTATGTCGCGAAAAGGCATGAAAGATATTTTCGATGCCTGTGTGGGGGCGGGCCTCTATCCCGTGATTGAGCTTTCTACCGAACAAGTGATTGCCTTTGAACGCGTTTAACAACACCTATCGACACCTGGCTGGAGAAATTCAAGGCGCGCGGCTTTGTGCCGTCGCCGGTGATGCCGGTTGCCGAGTTCATTGCCCCGCAGGCGCGTATTGTGGAACGGCCCGGCACCCCGATCGGGTCAAAGGGACTGTTAAAAGGCCTGTTCGGCAAAGGTTGACGGCTTAACGCTCGTTCTGACGGGCGATTGACGCATCGAAATGAGGCGGATTTTGGGCATTGCGGCCTGCGATGCGCTTTCGCGCTGTTCAGAATTTTTGGCTTGTTGTCATCCTTGGCACCTACTGTTTCCATTGGCTCAACAGTCCTATCAAGAACGTGAAGTTGACGCTACGAAATGCGGTGAAAGAGTGGCGATTTAATGGTGCTCTTTTTGGGAAAAAGGGTCATTATAAAGGTTCGTAAAAGGGGAGGGCATCATGTCCGTAATTCTGAAGGCAGGGGTCGCTGTGCTGGCGCTTTCCGTGCCAGCGTCGGCCTCGGTGCTGACCAATACATTTACAAGCTACTACGCGTTTGGCGACAGCCTGACCGACGACGGCAAGCTGGGACAGCTGTTCCCGCCGAGCCTTGACGGACGGTTCTCGAACGGACCGACCTACGCAGAAATTCTGGCAGACGAGTTCACGGATGCCGGGCTGGACAGCGCGAATTTCGCTCTGGGCGGCGCCACCGCAAATGATGTGAACCTTGAGCCGCTGAGCGTGCTGTCCACCTTTGCTGGCCAGATCGCCACCTTTGGCGGCGCTTTGGGCGCAGGGGCTGTGGCACCGGGCAGCAACCCGCTGGTCTCGGTGTTCTTCGGGGCCAACGACTTCTTCCAGGGCCGCAACCCGATCGAGGCGGCTGGCGACGTGGCACAGGGCATTCGCGATATCGCCGCTTTGGGTGAGGGGTTTGACGACTTCCTGCTTCTGGGCCTGCCCGACATTGGCAGCACCCCGGCCTTCGCTGGCGAAGGGTCCGAGGCGGCAAGTGCGGCTACGATGATCTTCAACGCCAAGCTGGCGGCTTACGTGCGCTCCTTTGAAGTGAATTATGGCCTGTCGATCACCAATTTCGACACGGATGCTGTCTTCCAAAGCGTCATCGACAGCGTCGAAGGCGGCACGTTTGAGTTTGGCATTCTGGATGTGACCACGCCTTGCACCGTATCGCTCAGCGAGCCCGGTCCAAGCTGTCTTGATCTGGGGATCGACCCAAACACGCTGCTGTTTGCGGATGCCGTGCACCCGAATGCCATTGCGCATGAGCTGCTGGCCGATGCGATCATCGCCCGCTACGAAGCTGACCTGAACGTGGTGCCGCTGCCTGCAACGCTGCCGCTGATGCTGGTTGGCATGTTCGGCATGGGTGTGCTGGCGCGTCGCAAAGCTGCGTAGACACGCCCTTTTAGACTAAGAGTGAGGCCCGGTTTCCCGACGGAACCGGGCCTTTTTCGTGGGGGATGTTGCGTTGTGGCGACACGGCCACAGTCTGTGACTTCAAGAACCTGTGACTGCCAAAATTGCCCGTTTTGGCACAAAGTACCGCGTCTGTAGCCGTGTCGGCTGCCACGCGACTCACCTCGACACTGGCTCTGCAATACAAGGGGTATTTTAGATGATGAACCGTCGTTCCGTTTTGACCACCGGCCTTGCCAGTGCTGCCATGCTTGCCACGCCCGCGCTGGCGCAGCGCAAAGCCTGGGTGATGCCTGAGGAATTCAAACCACGCGTGATCCGTTTGGCAGGGGACCTGCCGGCGGGCGAAATCCATGTCGATCCCAGCGCCTTTGCGCTGTATTGGACGCTGCCCGAAGGCAAGGCGATCCGCTACACCTGCGGCATTGGCCGGGCCGGGCTTTATGAAAGCGGCACGTTTACCATCGGGGCCAAGAAAGAGTGGCCCTCCTGGACGCCGACGCCTGATATGATCGAGCGTGAACCGAAATATAAGAAATGGGAGAATGGCCAGCCGGGCGGGCCGGATAACCCGCTGGGCGCGCGTGCGCTGTACCTGTTTGTGCCGGGGGTTGGCGACACGTTCCTGCGCATCCATGGCACCTCCGCGCCGTGGACGATTAATTCTGCGGTCTCGAATGGCTGCGTGCGGCTGACCAATGCCCATATCGCGCATCTGTATCAGCAGGTGCCCAATGGCACGAAGGCCGTGCTCCACTAGGGCGGGCGACCACCAGACAGATTGAAGGGCGGCGGGATCAAACCCAGCAGCCCTTCTTTTTGGCAAAGAATGCTTAGAAGACGCCCTTAGCCGGGGGCTGCAACGGTCCGCAGGTAAGGCAAGACGGTTGTGACCGTGCCAAACTTGGCTTCCGCATCTTCCGTGGAGACCGCGGGGGGCACGATAACGTCTTGGCCCACTTCCCAATTCGCGGGTGTCGCCACGCCCTTGGCGGACATTTGCAACCCGTCCAACGCGCGGATGATCTCGGCGAAGTTGCGGCCCACGGTCATCGGGTAGGTCATCATCAGTTTCACCTGCTTGTCCGGCCCAATGATAAAGACCGAACGCACCGTCGCGCTGTCCGCGGGGGTGCGGCCGTCGGGCAGCACGGCTTCGGCTGGCAGCATGTCGAAGGCTTTGGCAACCTCTAGGCCCTCATCTGCGACGATGGCGAATTCGGCTTTGGCTTGTGCGACTTTCTCGATGTCGGCTTTCCATTTCACATGGTCCTCGACCCCGTCCACGGAGACGCCCAGCACCTTGGTGCCACGCTTGGCCCATTCATCGGCCAGCTGCGCGACGGCGCCGAATTCGGTTGTGCAGACGGGTGTGAAATCCTTGGGATGCGAGAAGATCACAGCCCAGCTGTCGCCCACCCAGTCATGCAGAGAGATATCGCCCTTGTCAGTGGTGACCGTCAAATCGGGGATAGTGTCGTTAATACGAAGGCCCATGGCGCTCCCTTTCTATTGAAACTCACATCTCTTCAATATAGTGCCGATTAAACGCGAATGAACACCCTCGCATCCACTCCAAATTTGAGGCCCTCCATGAAAAACGCAAAAGACTTCTACATCGATGGCGCATGGGTTGCCCCCTCTGCCCCGCATGATTTCGACGTGATCAACCCCTCCACGGAGGAGGTTTGCGAGACGATTTCGCTGGGCTCCGAAGCCGATACCAACGCCGCTGTCGCCGCCGCGCGGGCCAGCTTTGAGGCATGGTCGCAGACCTCCAAAGAGGAGCGGATCGCGCTGCTGAAAACGCTGTCGGAGGTCTATAATGACCGCGCGGAGGAGATGGCGCAGGCGATTTCGCTGGAGATGGGCGCGCCTCAGGATTTGGCGCGGGCGCAGCAAGTGGGTGCCGGGTCCTGGCACCTGGGCGGCTTCCTGAAGGCGCTGGAAAGCTTCGAATTTGACCGCATGTTCACCGAGACCGAGGCCACATTGTATGAGCCCATCGGGGTCTGCGCGCTGATCACGCCCTGGAACTGGCCGATGAACCAGATCGTGCTGAAGGCGGTTCCGGCGCTGGCCGTGGGCTGCACCACGGTGCTGAAACCGTCGGAAATTTCGCCCCTGTCGGGTATCTTGTTTGCCGATTTCATCCACGAGGCGGGCTTTCCTAAGGGCGTTTTCAACATGGTCAATGGCGACGGCCCCGGCGTGGGCTCGCAGCTGAGCGCGCATCCTGAGGTGGATATGGTGTCCTTCACCGGCTCTTCGCGGGCGGGCAAGCTGATCTCTGTGGCCGCGGCCGAGACGCTGAAACGCGTGTCTTTGGAGCTGGGCGGCAAGGGTGCCAACATCATCTTCGCGGATGCGGACCCGAAAGCCGTCACGCAAGGCGTGGTCCGCTGCTTCCGCAACACCGGGCAGTCGTGCAACGCGCCGACCCGCATGCTTGTGGAGCGCTCGCGCTACGACGAAGCCGTGGAGCAGGCGACCGAGATGGCCAACAAGACCGTCGTGGGCCCGGCCTCGGAAGAGGGCAAGCATATCGGGCCGCTGGTCTCCGAGATGCAGTTCGACAAGGTGCAAGCCTTGATCGAGCAGGGGATTTCCGAGGGTGCCAAGCTGGTTGCGGGCGGCGTGGGCCGGCCTGAGAACCTGAACCGGGGCTACTACTGCCGCCCGACGGTCTTTGCCGATGTGACGCCTGACATGGAGATCTACAAGCAGGAGATTTTCGGACCGGTCCTGTCGATCATGCCGTTTGACGATGAAGAACACGCGATTGCGCTGGCCAATGACACGCCTTACGGGCTGACCAACTATATCCAGACCGAGGACCTTGAGAAGCGTCGCCGCGTGGCGCGGCGGGTGCGCTCCGGCATGGTGGAGACGAACGGCTCGGGCTTTGCGCAAGGCTCGCCTTTTGGCGGCTACAAGCAATCGGGCAATGGCCGCGAAGGCGGCGTGTTTGGCCTCGAAGAGTTCTGCGAAGTGAAAGCGGTGAGCGCCTGGAAATAGGCGCTACGGCCTTTTGAGAACGAAAACGGGGCGCATTTTGATGATGCGCCCCGTTCTAATTCCTAAAGCCCTGAAAGATCAGGGATGCGCGGCTTAGGCCAGCGCGATGTTTACGGCGCTTTCGCGACCGTCACGGCCAGGCTCGATATCGAACGTGACTTTCTGATCGTCGCTGAGGCCAGTCAGGCCAGCGCGCTCAACAGCCGAGATGTGTACAAACACGTCTTTGCTGCCGCCATCGGGGGCGATAAAGCCGAAGCCTTTTGTAGTGTTAAACCATTTTACGGTGCCAGTAGCCATCGTAAGTCTCCTTTAATACTGCCCACGGAATGCGGCAGGTCGGCAAGGTCATGTCTGGATCGTGTGACTGAGCCTGAAAGGAGCAGTGATTCCGAGAGATGTAACGTCGCCTTCCCCACATGGACCCGTTGCGCGCATTAATCAAGGGCTGTGATCCCTGCCCCATTTGCCGTTCGGCAATTTCCAGCTAGTCTGAAACCCGCAAAACAGGAGCCCCGCATGCGCAAAATTCAATCCCAAGGCGTTCACCATATCACCCTGATGGGGGCGGACCGTCAGAGCTCGATTGATTTTTGGGAGGGCGTGATGGGCATGCCGTTTATCTTTGACCAGCCCAATTTGGACGATCCCGATGAGGGGCATTTGTATTTCGACCCCGGCGACGGGCGGCTGATCACCATCTTCACCAATGAGAGCCGCAAGCCTGTTCATAAGCGAACGCCCATGGATGCGGGCTGCGTGCATCATCTGGCGATCAACGTGTCGCTGGCCACCTACCGCCAGATTGCCGAACGGCTGGACGCGCGGGGGATCAAGCATTCCGGGCATAAGGATCGCGGGTTCATGGACTCGATCTATTTCAAGGACCCGCTTGGGTTTTTGATCGAATGCGCCTGCTACAAGTTCGAGCCGCCCGTGGGCTGCACCCATGCCGACGTGATGATCGAGGCGCATCGCCGCCGGGTGGCTGCGGGCGACAAGGCCATCGGGGAGGTGCATTTGGCCGACGCGATCGAGCATCTGGCACATCAGCGCCCCTCGCTGTCCGACGACCGGGGCGCGAAAGACCCGTATTAGAAAGGGGCTTTGGCCTTGAATTCCATCCCGCGCCCGCCCTCGGGGTGGCGCAGTTTCAGGCTTTCGGCATGCAGCATCATGCGGGGGTGATCCTGCCAGTTTTCTGAATAAAACGGATCGCCTATGATCGGGTGGCCCAGCTCTTTCATATGGACCCGCAGCTGGTGCGACCGCCCCGTTTTTGGGAAAAGCCGCATCCGTGTGGTGCCGTCTTTGACCGGACCGCGTCGCCACTCGGTCAAAGCGGGTTTGCCGGTCTCGAAATTGACATGTTGCAGCGGGCGGTTGGGCCAGTCGACGATCAAGGGCAGGTCGATACTGCCGGATTTTTCGGCCACCTCGCCATGAACCAAGGCGACATAGGTTTTCTTGGTGTGACGTTTCTCGAATTGCAGCCCGAGATGGCGCTGCGCGGCTTTGGTCAGCGCGAAAACCATCACGCCGGAAGTGTCGCGGTCCAGCCGGTGGACCAGCAGCGCGGTGGGGAAGGCTTTTTGGACGCGGGCGATTAGGCAATCGGCCAGATGCGCGCCTTTGCCCGGCACCGATAGCAGCCCGTGGGGCTTGTTGACCAACAGAAGCTCCGCATCTTCGTGGATCACGTCAAGCGGATCTTGCGGCGGGGTGTAGTCACTGCTCGTAGCATTTGTCATGGCCGCGCCCTTAGCATGGAGGTCGCGCGGAACGCCAGCGCCACCCCTATGGGTGCACCCGTTGCTCAGCCCGGCGGTATGCTTCTTTTTGCCAAAAATATGTCGGGGGGTCCGGGGGGCTGGCCCCCCGGCGGATCGGCGGGCCAAAGGCCCGTCGAAACCAGTCAGGCTTTCACGCGCTCAGATGTCGGATCGTAGAACGGCTTAGAGGACGCCTCCGCCTTCACGCGCGTGCCCGCGACGTCGATCTCGAAACTGGAGGCCAGCACATCTGCCAGCTTTTCGCCTGCGCAGGGGACGTAGCCCATGCCCATCGCGGCGCCCAGATGGTGGCCGTAGCTGCCAGATGTCAGATAGCCCGCCAGCTCCCCGTCGCGGTAGACGGGTTCAGCGTGGTACAAAAGCGGCTCGGGGTCGGTGAGTTTGAATTGCAGCAGGCGCATTTGCAGCCCCTCATCCTGTTTGCGCAGGATGGCGTCGCGGCCGATGTAATCCGGCTTGTCCTTTTTGACGGCGAAGCCGAGGCCGGCCTCCATGACGTGATCTTCCGAGGTGATGTCATGGCCGAAATGGCGGAAGCCTTTTTCCATGCGGCAGCTGTCCATCATATGCATGCCGCAGAGCTTCAGATCCATCTCCTGCCCCGCCTCATGCAGGGTCTCGAAGACATGGCCGGCCTGATCGGCGGACACGTAGATCTCCCAACCCAGCTCGCCCACATAGGTCACGCGGTGGGCGCGGGCGAGCCCCATTCCGATCTCGATCTCCTGAGCGGTGCCGAAGGGGTTGGTGGCGTTGGTGAAGTCATTGGGGCTGACTTTTTCCAGCAACGCGCGCGCGTTTGGCCCCATGATGGCCAGCACGCCCTCGGCGGCGGTGACATCGGTGATGACCACGTTGAAATCGCCGATGTTGCGGCGTAGCCATGTTTCATCGGCCAGCCGCGTGGCGGCGGGGGTGACGACGAGATAGGCGGTCTCCGACAGGCGGGTGACGGTGACGTCTGCCTCGATGCCTGCCTTGGAATTGAGGAACTGCGTGTAGACGATCTTGCCGATGGGGCAGGCGTAATCGCCGCCGCCGACATGGTTCATGAAGGCCTCGGCGTCGCGGCCCTCCACACGGATTTTACCGAAAGAGGACATATCATACATGCCGACGTTGCTGCGCACGGCGTTATGCTCGGCGGCAACGTTGTCGAAGAAATTCTGCCGCTTCCAGCTGTATTCGTATGTCGGCTCCTGGCCCTCGCGCGCGAACCAATTGGCGCGTTCCCAGCCTGCCAGCTCGCCCATCACCGCGCCTTGGTCCAGCAAATGCTGGTGGAACGGCGTGCGGCGCACCCCGCGGGCGGTTTTCTTTTGCAGATAGGGGAAGTGGTCGGCGTAGAGCAGGCCCAGCGTCTCCTTGGAGCGCTCGAAGAGGTAGGTTTTATTGCCCTGAAACGGCTGCATGCGGCTGATATCAACGTCGCCCAGATCGAAGGGCTTTTCGCCTGCCTCCATCCATTGCGCCAGCGCTTGGCCTGCCCCACCCGCGGACTGAATACCGATGGAGTTAAAGCCTGCGGCGACCCAGAAGTTGTCCAGCTCGGGCGCGAGGCCAAGATGGTAAGCGTCATCGGGCGTGAAGCTTTCCGGCCCGTTGAAGAAGGTATGGATACCCGCATCCGCCAGCATCGGCATGCGCGCGACCGCGTTTTCCAAGATGGGCTCGAAATGGTCGAAATCCTCGGGCAGCTGGTCGAATTCGAAGTCTTTGGGGATTTGAAGCGTCCAGGGCTTGGAGACCGGCTCGAACGCGCCGAGCAGCATTTTTCCGGCGTCTTCCTTATAGTAGGCGCATTCGTCGGGGACGCGCAGCACAGGCATTTGGGTGAGGCCGGGGATGGATTCGGTGACGATGTAGAAATGTTCGCAGCTATGCAGCGGGACGTTGACGCCCGCCATGCGGCCCACGCCGTGGCCCCACATGCCGCCGCAATTGACGATGTGCTCGGCCTCTATCGTGCCGGTTTCGCCATGGCCCTCCCATGTGACGGAGGTGGCGCGGCGGTTTTCGGTCTGGATGGCGGTGATGAGGTAGCCTTCCTTGACCAGCGCCCCGTTCTGGCGCGCGCCCTTGGCCAAGGCTTGCGCGATATTGGCCGGGTCGCCTTGGCCGTCGAGCGGCAGGTAGACGCCGCCAGTGACGCCGTCGATGTTGAGGTGTTCGTAGCGCTTTTTGACTTCTTGTGGGGAGATTGGTTCGGCCTCCACCCCGAAGCTGCGGGCCATGGCGGCTTGGCGGCTGATCTCCTCCAGCCGCTCGTCGGTCAGCGCCACGGTGATGGAGCCGCAGCGTTTGAAGCCGGTTTCGACGCCAGTTTCGGCGGCCAGATTGCCGTAGAGTTCTTGGGAGTATTTCGCGAGCTTGGTCATGTTCTTGGTGGCGCGCAGCTGCGCGATGAGGCCCGCGGCGTGCCATGTGGTGCCGGAGGTCAGTTGCTTGCGCTCCAGCAGCACCACGTCTTTCCAGCCCTGCTTGGCCAGATGATAGGCGACCGAGCAGCCGATGACGCCGCCGCCGATGATGACGACGCGGGCGGAGGTGGGAAGGGTCATAGCGAATACTCCGAACGTAGGGGGCAAAGGTGCGGGGTCATGGGATCAGCACCAGCTTGCCGGCATAGGATTTTTCGGCGAAGGCGGCTTGGGCCTGCGCGATGTCTTTAAGCGGGAAGGTTTGCGCAATCCGGGGGCGGATCGCCCCGTCATTGATCAGCGCGATCAGAGCCGCAAAGCTCTCGGGGCTTTGAAAGGTGCAGCCGATCAGCGTCAGGTCGTTGAGGTAGATGGTGCGCAAATCCGCCTCGACAATCGGGCCCGCGATGGCACCAGAGACCGCGTAGCGCCCGCCGGGCTTCAGCGCATCCAGAAGCGCGGGAAAGGCGGGGCCGCCGACAAGGTCGATCACGATGTCATAGCTTTGCGCCGGGGGCTGCGCGTCGCGCGCCAGCGTGTGGGTCGCGCCTGCCTCCTTCACGAAGGCCGCCTTATCGGCATGGCAGATGCCGGTCACTTGCGCGCCCAGATGGGCGGCGATGCTGGTGGCGGCCATGCCGACCCCGCCTGAGGCCCCGGTGACCAAAACCCGCGAGTTGGCCGCGACGCCGGAGCGGTGGACCAGCCCCATTGCCGTGCCAAAGGCGCAGGGCATGGCCCCTATTTCAACATCAGACAGCGGGGAGCGGGTGACGTCGTAAAGCGCGTCTACCGGGACCGCGCAATATTGCGCGAAGGCCCCGTCATATTCCGATCCGATGACGCGGTAGCCCACCGGGCTGTCGCTGTCCGGGTCGGGTTGCACATTGGCGCAGACCACGCGCGCGCCGATGGCGGGACCGGTGGTGTCAGGGCCCAGTGCCACGACCTCCCCACACAAATCGCCGCCTTGGATCAGCGGGAAAGGCAGCGCGCCGGACCAGCCGCCTTGGACGTCGCCGGAGGCCCCATGCGTGTCCTGCGTCGAGCCGGTGTTTTCGCGCGCATACCAGCCGATACGCGTGTTGATATCGGTGTTGTTCACCCCGGCGGCCAGCACTTTGACCAGCGCCCAGCCCTTGCGCGGGCGTGGCGCCGGCAGGGCGTCGGACCAGACCAGCTTTTCAGGGCCGCCATGGCCTGTCAGCTGCACCCCGGACATGGTTGTGGGCAGGCTCACGGATACATCTCCGAAAACTTGGCCTTGTTCAGCGCGATCACTTCGGCCTCCGTGGCCCCGTCGTCATAAAGCGGCGTGTTGAGGGGTTTGACCTCTGTGACGTTGATTTTGACGATGAGGTTCATGCGGTCGCAGAGATCGCCCCAGACCTCCTTGAAGCGCGGAAACAAGGCGTCGAATTCCGCCGTTCCTTCCCGCACCATTTCGCCAGTGCCGCGCAGGCGGGCGCCTTTGCGGGTGAAGGCATCGACGAAATTGACCTCGCATTCGGGGCTATGGGTCAGGTTGCTGACCGTTTGAGGCGAGCGGATTTCGCCAAAGGCGATAGTGCTGTCGTCGACCACCAGAAAGGTGCCTTTCGGGCTGACCGACGGCCTGCCGCCGGGGGTGACGGTGGCGATATGGCCCAAGCGCCAGCGGGTGATCAGCTGTTGCGTGGATTGCGGGATCATTTTGCGAACCTTCTGGCGAGTTCGGCGATATGAGCGGGGCCAACCTCGCAGCAGCCACCGATGAGCGTGGCACCTTTGCTGGCCCAGCCTTCGGCGAACGCGGCGTAGGCCTCCGCGTCAAGATCGGTGCGCGCGCTGAGCACGTCGACGGTTGCGCCGATATGGTCAAAGTCGGAGTTGATGCCAGTGAAGCCGTTGGCATAGGCACCTAACGGCATAGAGAGGCCCGACAGTTCGGGCAGGGCTTGGGTGACCGCCTCGGGCATGGAGCAATTGATCAGGACGGCGGCGGGTTTGTATTCGTCCAGCAAAGGCAGGACGTCGCGCAGCGGCTCGCCGGAGCGCAGCTTGGTGCCGTCAGTGTCGCTGACAGACAGAGCCAGCCAGACCGGCTTGCCGGTGACGCCCAACCCCATCAACGCGCCCTTGGCCTGATCGACGGAGGCCATGGTTTCGGCGATATGAGCATCCACGAATGGCTCCTGAAACCGGGCCAGCTGCGCGTAGTCCTCGGCGGCACGCTCAGAAGGCGGGGCCAGATGCGGCTGGTAGGAGAACCCCATCGGCCCGACAGAGCCCAGAACCAGCCCCGAGCCATGCGCGTCGCGGGCATCAACGGCGATCTGGCAAGCCACCTCCGTCAGCCGCCGCAGGCTGTCGCCGATATTATGCGCCACCAGCCGATCGGGCAGGATGCCGTAGCTGTTGACGGTCGCGACTTGCGCGCCCGCAGCGAAATAGTCGTCATGCACCTCGCGCACGAGATGCGGGGCTTCAAGCAGCGCTTGCGTGGCCCATAGGCCCGTGGCGCGGCCCATGCGGGCGACCAGCTCTTGCCCCATGCCGCCATCGAGAATTGTAACGCTCATAGCACGCGCCCTTCGCCGCACAGCGGCGCCACCGATGGTGACATGCGCAGCATGGAAGGGAGGTGGGTGGGCCCGTGTTTGGTCATGCGCGGAGCCTTTCGTTTTTTGGGTCCCAGAGAGGGACGTCGTCTTGCACCACCGCTTTACGGCGGGTGCCGAAGACGTCGACCTCCAGCTCGGTGCCCACGACCGTTGCGTCGAGCTTCACCATGCCCAAGGCCACGCATTTGCCGGTGCGATACCCCATCCCGCAGGAGGTCACCTCGCCCACGATATCGTCCCCTTGATAGACGGGCGACATATAGGGCGCGTCCGTGTCGCCGGGCTCCATGACCATGGTGACAAAGCCTTTCTTGCGGCCTTGTTGTTGCTCCGCCAGCAGCGCGGCCTTGCCGGGGAAGTCTTGCGGCTTGTCGAACTTGATGAACCGGTCGAGGCCGCCTTCCAGCAGCGAATAATCCGTGGACAGATCGCCCTTCCACGCGCGGTAGCCTTTTTCCAGACGCATCGAATTCAGCGCGTACATCCCGAAAGGCTGCGCGCCCGCGCCGGTGACGGCGTCCCAGACGGCAGGCGCGTCTTCCATGGTGGAGTGCACCTCCCAACCCAGCTCGCCCGCGAAGGAGACGCGCAGGAGCACGCAAGGCTTGCCCGCGACATTGGCCTCCTGATAGGTCAGCCAGCCTTTGGAGAGATCCGCGTCGCTGACAGCGGCCAGCACCTCGCGGGATTTTGGGCCGGTGACCAGCTGGCATTCATGCTTCGTGGTGCGGTCGTGGACCTCGATCCCTTCAGGGGCGTGTTTGCGCAGGAACTCCGCGTCGTGCCATTGCGCCATGGCGGCGGTGATCAGCCAGATCACATCGTCAGATTTCGGAATCACGGACATCTCGGTCACGATGCGACCACGGCTGTCGGCGAAGTAGGCCAGCCCGACCCGACCCACGGAGGGCAGGCGCGACGCGCTGAGCCCGTCGATGAAGTCCCGCGCGCCGGGACCTTCGACCGACAGGCGGGTGAAGCCGGTGATGGGCAGGATGCCAGCGCCGTTCATGACGGCCTCGACCTCCTCCTTGATGCGCGGCTGCCATGGGCCGTTTCTGCCCCATGTCTGGGTCGATTCTTCCGATGTGTCGTCGCCCGGCTTGGCGTACCAATTGGCGCGTTCCCAGCCATTATAAGCCCCCATCTGTGCGCCCGCGTCGAGCAGGCGGGAATGCAAAGGCGACAGCTTCTTGTCGCGGCCTGCGGGCCATTCGTGATGCGGGAAATGCATGGCGTATTCGTGGCCATAGGTTTCCAGCGCCTTGGCGTGGCAATAGTCGTGATCGGCGTAATCGGTGTAGCGACGCGGGTCGACGGACCACATATCCATCTCGGTCTCGCCATGCATGATCCATTCCGACAGCACCTTCCCCGCGCCGCCGCCCTGAGCGATGCCGAAGGTAAAGGAGTGGCCCTCAAACGCGTTCTTCACGCCGGGCATGGGGCCGATCATGGGCAAGCCGTCGGGGGCATATGGGATCGGGCCGTTGATGTTGCGCTCCACCCCGCCCTCACCCAGCAACGGCACCCGCGCCATGGCGTCTTCGATGTAGAACTCAAGCCGTTCCAGGTCGTCGGGATACAGCTGGAAGGAGAAGTCCTCGGGCAAGGGATCCTCGGGCGTGACCCAATGCGCCTTGCAGTTGCGCTCATAGGGGCCAAGGTTCAGGCCGTTTTTGTCCTGACGCAGATAGTAGCTGATATCGGGGTCGCGTAGCAGAGGCACCTTATGGCCGGTCTCCTTGGTCCAGGCCTCCAGCTCGGGCAATTGGCCGGTCAGAAAATATTGGTGGGACATGGTCACCATGGGCACGGTCCGGCCGCCGAAAGGCTTGAACATCTCGCCCACGCGCTGCGCGTAATAGCCCGCGCAGTTGGCGACATATTGGCAGCGGATATCGCCTTTTTCGGTCTTCACGACCCACTCATCGCCGTCGCGCTCGATGCCAGTGACGGGGGAGAAGCGCTGGATGTTGCCCCCTGCATTACGTGCGCCTTTGGCCAGCGCCTGGGTCAGCTGTGCGGGGTCGATATCGCCGTCGAGGCTGTCCCAGAGGCCGCCCATCAGGTCGTGGGTTTCCATGAACGGGTTGTGGGCGCGCAGTTCCTCATTTGTGCAGACATCCATCTCCAAGCCTTGGTAGCGGGCCTGGGCTGAGATTTTTTCGAACTCCTGCATCCGCTCCTTGCTATGGGCCAACCGGATAGAGCCGGTGACGTGGTAGTTCATCGGGTAGTCCACGTCCTTGGCCAGTGTCCGGTACATGGCCAACCCGTAGCGCTGCATGTTCATCACCGCCCAGTTGGGCGCGAAGTTGGGGCAGTTGCCCGCCGCGTGCCATGTGGAGCCCGCGGTCAGCTCGTTTTTCTCCAGCAGCACGCAGTCGGTCCAGCCTGCCTTGGCCAGATGATACAGCGTGGAGGTGCCGACGACACCGCCGCCGATGATGACCACGCGGGCCGTTGTTGGAAAATCAGACATGGGTGTCTCCCTTATTGATCGTGCTGCGGCAGTCCGTCCGCGATGTTGTAATAGTCGCCCTTGTCGGCGACGAAGATGTGTTTTTCGATTGTCAGGCCCGTGGGGCCGTCGATGGCACCGAGCGAGAAGCTCATGGAGCTTTCCTCGTCATGCTTCCAAAAGAGGTTGCAGCCGCAGGTGGGGCAAAAGCCGCGTTTGGCACTGGCCGAGGAGGCGTACCATGTGACGGGGCCACTGGTTGCGATATCGGCTTGCTCCACCACGGCGGAGGCCCAGACATTGCCCGATTGCTTCCGGCATTGCCCGCAATGGCAGTTTGAGGTGCCCCATGTTTTGCCAGTCACCTCGAAAGCGCAAGCGCCGCAGTTGCAGGTGCCTTTCATCACGCCCTCCCCGGTGAGGAGGCGCTGCCCAAGGCCAGCCCGTAGAGGATGAAACAGGCGGCCATGACGCGGCGGACCCAGATGTTGAGGATCGCGCTCATGGCGGAGCGGCCGAGGCCTGCGCCGATGGCGGTGTAAGTCAGATAGCTGGCGGCGGTAATGGCGAGGGCGGTGGGCATGATGACCCACATTTGCTGCCAGACGGCGACGTCCGGCTGCACGAATTGCGTGAAGGCCGCGAAATAGCCCGCGACGGATTTGACGTTGATCGTGGCGATGAGAAACGCCTTGCCGTAGATGGATGTGGCGGAGACCGCCCGGGGGGCGACGGGTTTGGCGGCGTTCAGCCAGCCTCGGACCCCGAGATAGATCAGGACTGCGGCCCCTAAGAGTTTGCCGTAAAAGAAGGCCTCTGGCGCTTGGGCCAAAAGCGCGGTGACCCCGGCGGCGGACAAGAGCAGGAAGAGCGTGGCTTGGGTGAGGATCGCCAGCACGCCCCAGAGGGAGCGTTTGAAGCCGTGGGTCATGCCGTTGGTCACGCAATTGACCGCGTTGGGGCCGGGTGTGGTGACGAAGACCACCCAGAACAGCGCGAATATGACCCATCCCTCCCAAGACATGGTCAATAAACCGGAGGTGCGATGACCCAGATCACCACGGCGGGGTCCGGGTGCGGGTTCATCCAGCGAAACGGCTCGCCGCGCACACGAAAACTGTCGCCCGCGTTCAGGGAGTGGGTGGTGCCGTTGACCCAGATGTCGAGCGAGCCGGAGACGATATAGCCCACCTCCTGGGTCGGTCGGGTGACCGGCTGCGTGATCTCTGCGCCGGGTTGAAACGTGGAATGCACCATCTCGAAATCATCGGTGAGGTCGGGAGAGAGGAGCTCTTCGACGAGGCCAGCCTCGCGCGACCCGATGGGACGGCGGGCCCCTGCGCGGACGATATAGCCTTGCTCATGCGCAGGGACAGCGTCTTGGCGAAACAGGCTAGAGACCGACACGTCGAGCGCCTTGGACATATGGCGCAGGTCGGTGACGCCGGGCTCGGATTTGTCGCGCTCCACCTGACTGAGCCAGCCCACGGAACGACCCAACTTGTCGGCCAGTTCCGCCAATGTCAGCCCACGCGCCTTGCGCAGGGCGCGCAGATCCGCGCCGAGCGTTTGGGTGTGAGCTGGATTGTCGAATTTCATGCGCCGACCTTCATGAGTGGAAGCGGCGTCGTGAAATTTATGCCGCTTTTTTCACGTAAAAGAAAAATCGCGAGTCGTGCAAGAAAATTGTGTTGTAGCGGCTCGGCCTCAGCCCTTTTCACCCGGCAATGTCAGCCCAGCGTTTCGCGCGTAGACCTTTGCGACAGCGGCGTCATCCTCGCCGCCGAGCCCCATGCCTGCGGCGGCGATGAATTGTTGCAGTGCGACGGCGGTGATCGGCGCGCTGAACTGGGCGGATTTGGCGATGTCGAGCACGATGCCGAGGTCCTTGGGCCAGATATTGACCGAGGAGAGCGGGGTGTAATCGCCGTCCACGATATGCGGCGCGCGGTTTTCCAGCATCCAGCTGGAGCCCGCGCATTTGGAGATCACCTCGACGAATTTCTCAGGGGCGACGCCTTGGGTCATGCCAAAGGTCAGCGCCTCCGCCATGGTGGCGATATGGACGCCTGCCAGCAGCTGGTTGACCGCTTTCATGGCAGAGCCCGCGCCGGCGCTGTCGCCTAAGGTGAAGACGGTTTCAGACGTGGCATCCAGAACGGGCTTGGCGGCTTTGAAAGCGTCAGCGCTGCCTGAGGCCATGATGGAGAGCTGCCCGCTGGCGGCCTTCCCTGCCCCGCCGGAGATGGGCGCGTCGAGATAGTGGACGCCGTGCTCGGCGCAACGGGCCTCCATGGAGCGGGCGAAGTCGGGCGGCACGGTGGCGCAGGCCAGAACGACCGCGCCTTTGCGCAGCTTGGGCACGATGCCGTTGTCGCCAAACATCACAGCTTCGGTCTGGGCGGCATTCAGCACCACCACGGCGACCGCATCCAGCGAGGCCGCGTTGTCGGACACATCCCCTGACGCGCCGCCTTCGCTTTGGAACTTCTGGATCTGCGCGGGAACGACGTCGACCCCGTAGGTCGTGTGCCCCGCACGCAGCACCGAACTGGCGATGCCGTAGCCCATTGCCCCAAGGCCGAAAACCGCGATGTTGCTCATGATATGTTCCTTAATCTGTGGCGCGGGTCTGATCGAAGACCTGCTTGAGGATGGCCGCCAACGCGTCGGCGTCGGCCTGGGTAAATGCGTCCGGTTGGTCGCTGTCGATATCAAAAACCGCGATCAGGGTGCCGGTGCCGTCCCAAACGGGCAGGACCAGCTCTGAGCGGGTGGAGGAGGCGCAGGCGATGTGGCCGGGGAACGCATCGACATCGGCGACCAGTTGGACCTCGCCGGTGCGGGCCGCCGCGCCGCAGACGCCGCGCGAGAACGGGATGACCAGACAGCCATGTCCGCCTTGATAGGGGCCGATCTTCATCAGCTCTGGGGCCACGACGCGGTAAAAACCGGTCCAGTCGAACCGGTCATCGGCATGATGCACCTCGCAGGCGACAGTGGCCATGAGGGCGACGGCATCGGTTTCGCCCTCGGTCAGGCTTGTGATGACCTGCGCCAGTTCTTTGTATTCGGCTCTCACGGGCACTCGATCGCGATGGCTGTGCCCTCGCCGCCGCCGATGCAAATAGCAGCTACGCCGCGTTTCAGGCCGCGGGTTTCGAGCGCATTGAGCAGCGTGACCATGATGCGCGCGCCGGAGGCCCCGATGGGATGGCCCAAAGCGCAGGCCCCGCCGTTGACGTTCACCTTGTCGTGCTCGAGGCCCATTTCGTGCATGAAGGCCATGGGGACAACGGCGAAGGCCTCGTTGACCTCCCAGAGGTCAACATCGTCTTTGGCCCAGCCGATGGATTTGAGCAGCTTTTGCGCGGCGGGCACGGGAGCGGTGGTGAACCAGCCCGGCGCCTGCGCGTGGCTGGCATGGCCCATGATCTTGGCGCGGATTTTAAGGCCTTGCGTCTGCGCGGCCTCTTCAGAGGCAAGAACCAGCGCCGCCGCCCCGTCGGAAATTGACGACGCATTGGCGGCCGTGACCGAGCCGTCCTTGCGGAAGGCGGGTTTGAGCTGAGGGATTTTCTCGGGGCGGGCCTTGGCGGGTTGCTCGTCGGCGGTGATGGTTGTGTCGCCGCGACGGGAGGTCAGCGTGACGGGTGCGATTTCGGTGTCGAACGCTCCGCTCTTTTGGGCGTCGAGCGCCCGGCTGAGGGAAGCCAAAGCGTAGTCGTCCTGCGCCTCGCGGGTGAACTGGAATTTCTCCGCGCAATCTTCGGCGAAGGTGCCCATCAGGCGACCTTTGTCATAGGCGTCTTCGAGACCGTCGAGGAACATGGAATCCTGCACGTTTTGATGGCCGATGCGGGCTCCGTTTCGCATTTTGGGCAGAAGATACGGCGCGTTGGTCATGCTTTCCATCCCGCCCGCAACCATGGTGTCGGCGTGGCCCAGCGCGATTTGATCAAAGGCCATCATCGCGGCCTTCATGCCCGAGCCGCACATCTTGTTCAGGGTCGTCGCGGGGACCTCTTCGCCGAGACCTGCTTTGAAGCCTGCCTGACGCGCGGGGGCCTGGCCCAGACCTGCGGGCAAGACGCAGCCCATCAGGAGCTCGTCAACGGTCGAGGCCCCTGCGGCTTGCAGCGCGGCTTTGATGGCAACGCCCCCAAGGGTCGGCGCATCTGCGTCCTGAAACTCCCCCTGAAAGCCTCCCATCGGCGTGCGGCTGGCACCGGCAATTACGACTGTCTTCATGGTTGGGCTCCAATCGGGATAAATCTGAGACGTGAATACCGAATAGTAAGGATTGAAGTCTAGAGCTGTGCGCGACTACCGATGGAGCATGCCATGAATCTGACCAGCCGAACCCATGATGGGATACTCATTCTGACCCCTGATACTGACCGGATTGACGCGGCGGGGGCGATTTACCTCAAAGATCAGTTTCGCAGCGCCACTGCGGGGGTCGAGGGGCGGGTGGTCATGGATTTGGCGGGCGTCACCTTTATGGATAGCAGCGGGCTGGGGGCGATTGTCTCCGCGCTGAAGCTGCTGCCGGGGCGTAAGTTAGAGCTGGCGGGGCTGACCCCGGTGGTGGCCAAGGTCTTCAAACTGACGCAGATGGATCAGGTCTTTAGGATACACCAAGCGCTGTCCGACGTGACCAAGGGTGACGGCGCAAATGCAGCATGAGCGCCCATTCCTGCGCGCAGCAAGCCCTGAGGATGGATTGAGCGAGGCGCGATTCTTCACCGGCAAGACCGGCGCGATCCGCAATCTGGTTCGCGAGATTATGCAGCATCTGGCGCTGGCCCTGCCGGACAACCCGGAGTTATGCGGCAATGCCGAGCTGGTGCTTGCGGAGGCGTTGAACAATATCGAAGAACATGGCTATGCGGGCATTCCGGGCATGCCTGTTCAGGTCTCTGTCACCGTGCTGGGGAATATGATTCAGGTCGCGACCCGTGATTTTGGCACGCCGATGCCGGGATTGACCATTCCTCCGATCCATCGCCCCGAGGTCGAAGTGCCCAAAGACGCATTGCCGGAAGGTGGGTTTGGCTGGTTTTTGATCCACAGCCTTGCGCCCAACCCCAGCTATACAAGGCGCGGGAACACCAACCGGCTGTTCTTCAAGATGCGCTGTGCATCGGCACAGGCCGAGACGTCCTAGACCCGTTGTTTCCGATCCGAGGACAGTTGCTTTTATTGTCCACATATTTTCCCGGTAAGACACAGTTTCGCCTTACTTTTTACCCACGCCAGACTGAATCAAGGGCGATACAGATCGGGTAGCTGCATAGCTTCCCTCGGCGCCGCGTTTATCAGCCCCCACCCAGATGCGTGGCGTCGAGGAACCTACCAGCGTCTCCCTAGACATTCCGATCATCGCATCTATCCTGCGCCTCTGACCCCATTGTCCGAGGACCCCAGATGCGCGATTTTCATATGCCCGGCCGCTCAACCGTCTTTGCCCAGAACGGAATGTGCGCCACCTCTGACCCATTGGCCGCAAAAGTTGCGATCCAGATGCTGGAGGCGGGCGGCAATGCCGTGGACGCGGCGATCTCGGCGGCGGTGCTGTTGGGGTTGTGCGAACCGCAAATGACCGGCATCGGCGGCGACTGCTTTGTGTTGCTGAAACCGGCGGGCAGCGAAGAGGTGATCGCGCTCAATGGATCGGGCCGCGCGCCTGCTGGGCTGGACGCGGCCAATTTGCGCGCCGCCGGGCATAGTGTGATGCCTGCTTATGACGCCAGCGCGGTGACGTTGCCCGGCGCGATTGATGCGTTTTGCCGCTTGTCGAAAGATCACGGGAAGCTGGGGCTGAAAGCCGTGCTGGCCCCGGCCATTCATTACGCGCAAGCCGGTGTGGTGGTCGGGCCGCGCACCAGCTTTGACTGGCTTGAGGCGGAGGGGACGCCGAAAGGCGCCGCGGCGCAGCATTATCTTTTGAACGGCAAAGCGCCAAAGCCCGGACAGGTGGTCCGCGCGCCGTTGCAGGCGGAGGTCTTGAAGCGTGTGGCCGAACATGGCCGGGCCGGGTTTTACGAGGGCGAGGTGGCCGAAGACATGGTCGCCAGCCTGCAAAAGGCGGGCGGGACGCATAGTCTGGACGATTTCGCGGCAGTGGAATGCGATTATACGACGCCGATTTCTGGTACTTATAAGGGGATCGAGCTGGTCGAGCATCCGCCCAACGGGCAAGGGGCGACGGCGATTTTGATGAACAACATTCTGGCGCAGTTCGACATTGCCAGGATGGAGCCCTTTGGCAGCGCGCGCGCACATCTTGAGGCCGAAGCAGCCAAGCTGGCCTATGACGCGCGCAACAGGTTTCTGGCGGATCATGATCATATGACCCGGCTAGAGCATATGCTGTCGGAGAAAACGGCCAAACATTTGGCCGCATTAATCGACCCCGCCCGCGCGATGGAGAGCCCGGCGCGTGTTTCCGAGCAGGTACATAAGGAGACGATTTATCTGACCGTCGTGGACCGCGACCGGATGGCCGTGTCGCTGATTTATTCGATCTTCCACAGCTTTGGGTCGGGGATTGCGTCGGACAAGTTCGGCATTTTGTTCCAGAACCGTGGTGCGGGGTTCAGCCTTGAAGAGGGCCATGCGAATGAGGCCAAGGGCGGCAAGCGCCCGATGCATACGATCATTCCGGGGATGCTGAAGAAAGAGGGCAAGGTGATCATGCCCTTTGGCGTGATGGGCGGGCAGTATCAGCCCAACGGCCATGCGCGGTTCCTGAGCAATGTCGTGGATTTCGGGATGCATGCGCAGCAGGCGATTGATGCGCCGCGCAGTTTCTCGGATGCCGGAGAGCTGAAAGTGGAGCGCGGATATTCCGACGCTGTTCGGCGGGAATTAACGGATTTGGGGCACATTGTTTCCATTCCAGAAACACCGATTGGCGGCGCTCAGGCGATCTTCATGGATGAGGAGAACGGCGTTTTGCACGGGGCGTCGGACCCGCGCAAAGATGGCTGTGCCTTGGGGTATTAGGTCAGAAGACTAGTTGAAGTCGAACTGCAACGGGTACGCGCCGCGCCCGTCGAAAGAGCCGAACATGGCGCTGAGATCGGGGTGCTCTACCGGCTTGCCGGTCTCGTCCAGCATCAGGTTTTGCTCTGAGACATAGGCCACGTAGTAGCTTTCGTCATTTTCCGCGAGCAGGTGATAGAAGGGCTGATCCTTGCGGGGGCGGGAGGCCTCCGGAATGTTGGCGTACCACTCATCGCTGTTGGAAAACTCGGGGTCTACGTCGAAGATCACACCGCGAAACGGATGCTTCTTGTGCCGAACGATTTGGCCAAGTGTGTATTTTGCTTGTTGTTTTAGCATAAAAATTGCAACCCCTGATGGTGATAGATAGACCTTGCCGGGCAGGTTTGTCCATAAAATCAGAGTTACTTTTAAGGAAACAGTCTGTGAACCTGATACTGACAGTGTTCGAGGTCGTGGCCCCCGTCTTCATTCTGGCCAGCATCGGCTTTGCCTGGGTGAAGCTGGGATTTGACTACCGGATCGAGTTCGTCACCCGGCTGGCGATGACCCTGTCGGTGCCTTGCCTGATCTTTGTGGCCTTGATGCAAACAGAGATCGCGCCGGATGCGTTGACCACCGTTTTCTTCGCGACAATTGCCACTTACGGGCTGATCACGTTGGGCTGTTTCGCGGTCGTGAAGCTGGCCGGGCTGGACATTCGGACCTTCCTCGCCCCGTTGATTTTCGGCAACACCGGTAATCTGGGGCTTCCATTGGCGCTGTTTGCCTTTGGCAATGAAGGATTGGGTTATGCGGTGGTGATTTTCGCGATGATGGGGATGTATTCGTTTACCTTCGGGGTGTGGCTGGTCTCTGGCGGCGGCGATTTGCGCAAAGTGGTGCAGGAGCCGCTGGTGGGTGCCACGCTTCTGGGCGCGTTGTTTCTGTGGCTGGGCTGGGAGACGCCAAGGTTCCTGACCAACACGATTGAGCTGATCGGGCAGATGGCGATCCCGTTGATGCTGATCACGCTTGGCGTGGCCGTGGCACGGCTGAAATTGAAAGCCGTGTCGCAGGCGATCTGGTTGTCGGCGGTGAAGGTGCTGCTTTGCGGGGCGGTGGCTTTGGGCGCGGGGGTCTATTTCGAGCTGCCGGACGTGGCCTTGGCCGTGTTGGTGCTGCAAGCCGTGACGCCGGTGGCGGTGACGTCTTACCTGTTGGCCGCGAAATACGAGGCGGATGCGGACCCGGTGGCGGGGCTGGTTGTGGTCTCGACGCTGATGTCGGTCGGCTTCATCCCGCTGACACTCGCCTTTTTGATCTAGGCTGCGACAAGACGGTCTTTGCGATTTTGCCGTTTTGGCGTATTCTCCCTGCAAAAGCTGGCAAACCGGCGAAAAAAATTATGAGCAGGCATATGATCCGACCTTTCCGCGCCATGGCGCTTCTTTTGTTTTTGGCCGCATGTGGGTCGAACACAGGCACGGCCCCCCGCAACCTCGATAACGCGTGTTCCATCGTGTCGCAGAACCCGAACTGGCTGCGGGAGATGAAACGCACGGAGCGCAAATGGGGCGTTCCGGTGCATGTGCAGATGGCCACCATCTACCAAGAGAGCAAGTTTGTCTCTGATGCGCGGCCTCCGTTCCGCTATGCGCTTGGGGTGATCCCGTTTGGGCGGCAATCCTCCGCGCTGGGGTTCAGTCAGGCACTGGACGGGACGTGGGAAGAGTATCAGCGCGACCAAGGTGCCTACCGGGCGAAACGCACACGGTTCGGCGACGCGGTGGATTTTATGGGCTGGTATATGGATGGCAGCGAGGAGCGGGTCGGCATTTCCAAGTTTGACACCCGCAACCAGTATCTTGCCTATCACGAAGGCCGAACTGGATTTGCACGTGGGTCTTACAACGGCAAATCATGGCTGCTGCGGGTGGCTAATGAGGTCGATGCGCGGGCGCAGACCTACCGCGCCCAGTTGGTGAGCTGCGGCAAGGCCTGAGCCTGAGCGCTTAGTTCAGGCCGCGGGCCTGTATCTCTTGCGGGATGTTGAACATACGCGAGGGGATTGAGCTGGTTTTCTCAAGCGACTGCATGATCACGGTGGTTTGCTGGCCTGCATCATTGGTGATGACCCATTGGCGCAGCTGGATCGGGTTGCCGGTGAATTTCAGCTGGATGTTGCCGTATTCAGGGTGTTTGGGGTCCTGGACGGTGACAACCGTGGCCTCCCCGTCTTCGGCGTGGCCGACGATCATGTTGGATTTGTTGAAGTCGATGTTGCGCCCTAGGATCAGGTTCAACGGCGTGCGCGCCAGCGGGAACTGCTCCGGCGGGACGTTTGATTTGGGATCGAAAATCGCCACCTGCCCGCCGCCTGCGATGACAAGCGAATTGTCAGGGGCGGCGTAGTCGAACCGCGCGCGGCCGGGGCGTTTGATGAAGATTTCACCGGTGGTGATGGAGCCGTCATCATTGACCTGCGTGAAGCCGCTTTTGGCCGAAGTGATGCCGTTGATATAGCCTGCCAGCTCGCCCAGCGGGATTTTTTGCGCCATGGCCGGGGCCGCGAGCACCGCGAAGGCGGCGGCGATAAAATGTCTGCGTTTCATAGCTTTGGGTCCTTACCTGCGTTGCCCTTGATATAGGCATGCGTCGCAGGACCTGCCAGTGATAGGCAATAACAACGCCGCGATAGGCGAAAACCTGTGCGCTTGGTTTTGCGTGGTCAGTTCTGTTCGGGCACCAGAATTTCGCGTTTACCGACATGGTTGGCGGGGGAGACGAGGCCCTGCTCCTCCATCTGCTCCACGAGGCGCGCGGCCTTGTTGTAGCCGATGGCCAGCTTGCGCTGGATGTAGGAGGTGGAGCATTTGCGGTCCTTGATGACGACCTGAACGGCGGTGTCATAGAGCGCATCTTCACCGTCGGTGTTGCCGCCCAAGCCCAACACCATGTCGATATCGGAGCTTTTCTCGTCATCGGGGCCTTCGACCACGCCGGACATGTATTCAGGTGGGCCAAAGGATTTCAGATGGTTGACGATTTCCTCGACCTCTTCATCCGACACAAACGGCCCGTGGACCCGCGTGATTTTAGAGCCGCCAGCCATGTAGAGCATGTCGCCCATGCCCAGAAGCTGTTCGGCCCCCATTTCGCCAAGGATCGTGCGGCTGTCGATTTTGGAGGTGACCTGGAAGGAAATCCGAGTCGGGAAGTTGGCTTTGATCGTGCCGGTGATGACGTCCACCGACGGGCGCTGCGTGGCCATGATCAGGTGGATGCCCGAGGCACGGGCCATTTGAGCAAGGCGCTGGATACAGGCCTCGATCTCTTTGCCTGCGACCATCATCAGGTCGGCCATCTCGTCGACGATGACGACGATGTAAGGCATGGCTTCGGGCTGGAATTCCTCCGTCTCGAACATCGGCTCGCCGGTTTCCTCGTCAAAGCCGGTCTGCACGGTGCGGGAGAACATCTCGCCCTTGGCGAGCGCCTCTTTCACGCGGCCGTTGTAGCCGTCGATGTTGCGCACGCCCATTTTGGACATTTTGCGGTAACGCTCTTCCATCTCGCCGACGGTCCATTTCAGGGCCACGACCGCCTTTTTCGGGTCGGTCACAACGGGGGAGAGCAGGTGCGGGATGCCGTCATAGACGCTGAGTTCCAGCATCTTGGGGTCGATCATGATCAGGCGGCACTCCTCGGGCGTCAGCTTGTAGAGAAGCGACAGGATCATGGTGTTGATAGCCACGGATTTACCCGAACCGGTGGTCCCCGCGATCAGCAGGTGAGGCATTTTGGCGAGGTTGGCGACGATGCTTTCGCCACCGATATCCTTGCCCAAAGCGAGCGGCAATTTCTGCGCGCCGTCGCCAAAGTCGCGGGAGGCGAGGATTTCGCGCAGCACGACCATCTCGCGTTTCTCGTTGGGCAGCTCGATGCCGATGACAGTGCGGCCCGGCACAGTAGAGACCCGCGCGGAGAGCGCGGACATAGAGCGGGCGATGTCGTCGGACAGGCCGATGACGCGGGAGGCTTTCAAGCCCGGCGCAGGCTCCAGCTCGTACATGGTGACGACGGGGCCGGGGCGCACAGAGACGATCTCGCCTTTGACGCCGTAATCATCAAGGACGGCTTCCAGCATGCGGGCGTTTTCTTCCAGCGACTCGTCGCTGAGGATGTGACGCTCCACGGTTTCGGGGCTGGCCAGCAGGTTCAGCGGCGGCAGCTCGAAGTCGGTTTTGTTGTCGTCAAATTTCAGCGTCGGCTGGGCCTCCGCGATGGCGCGGGTGGAGGGTTCGGGGGCCTTGCGCACAGGTTGTTGCACCACGGCTTTGGGCTGCGGGGTGTAGACCTGTTGCGGCTCGGGCGGGGTTGGGATCGTTGGGATGGCCTGATCCTCAAGCACCGGCTCGGAGATGTGCAGCGGATCAGGGCCACGACCACGGGTCAGCTGCGGCTCCGGGCGTGGGCCGGTATCGGCCTCCAGCACTGGGACGCGGCGGGCGCGGTTCTTGATGACGTCGGTGATGCGCGATTTGATGCGATCTTCGGGGTCCAGCTCGTGGATGGTGACGTCTTGCAGCGGCTCTTCCTGAGGCTCGGTCACGCGTTTGACCAGCATGGGGACGCGGGCCAGCAGGCCGGGTTTTGGCTGCGGCTCTTGCGCAGGCTCTTCGTAAGCAGGCGCGTGCATGACGGGGGGGCGGCGCAGGGCGGGGCCCTCGATGGGATGGTCGTCATAGGGTTGATCAGCTTGGGCTGTCAGACGCGCCTCGCGACGTTCGGCCCTTGCGGTGCTGGCTTTATGCGCTGCGGCATAGGCGCCACGGGCCGCGCCTTTGGAAGCCGCGCCAAAGAGCTTCGCGATACCGGCGTAGCTAAGAACAAGGCCGATGAAGGTGGTGCGCGCGACGGTGCGCAGTTCCTCGCGGTCAAAGCCCAGCACGTAGAGCGACAGGGCGAGAAGCGACAGGAACACAATGAAAGCCACAACTTTCAGCCCGAAAATGGCGCTGACCGGGGCCACGCCCAAGATCGCACCCAGAACCGTGTCGCCAAAGAGGCCGCCGAGGCCAAAGGAATGCGTCCATTCGGATAGCGGCAAATGGGTCGAGGCATAGACCGAGGCCAGTGCGACGGCGAGCGGCGCGAACAGGAGCCGGGAGAGGGCGCGGTCCTCGCCCCGGTGCAGCAGGAAGCGCAGGCCCCAGATGACGGTGACAAAGGGGATTGCCCATGCGCCAAAGCCCACAATGACAAAGAGTGGCGAAGCCAGCGACGCGCCGAAACGGCCAAGCCAGTTCTGCGCAGGCTCATCAGTGGCAGACAGCCAGCTGGGGTCTTCGGGCACGTAGGAGAGCAGCATCAAGGTGACAAGAACGCCGATGCTCAGCAGGGCGAGGCCGAACAGCTCTTTGCCGCGCTGCTCGATTGCCGCCTGCATGTCGCTGTCCAGAAATGGATCGCGCCGTCTTGCCTGAAATGCCATATGCTCGTTCCTCGCCTTAGCCGTAGATGCAGTTTTTCAGGGCTTTGAGTCCCTGCTGCAATTCGTTCATGGGGGCCACCAAAGCGGCCCTAATATATGTGTCGCCGGGGTTGCCACCGCCGATTTTCTTCCCGCCATCGCGGCCCAGATAGCCGCCGGGCAGCACTTTGACGCCCTTCTCGACCCAAAGCTTTTTGGTGGCTTCCTCCCCGTCTGCGACGGGAAGCCACAGGAAAAAGCCTGCCTGCGGGGCGCTGAAACCCTGGATGCCGGAGAAGAGCTCGTCGGCATAGGCCAGCTTTTCGCGGTAAAGCGCGCGGTTGGCTTCGACATGTTCTTCGTCGGCCCAGATTTTCTCCGCCACGCGCTGCAATGGCAACGCCAGCGGCGCGCCCGCGTAGTTGCGCAGGGATTTCATCGCCTTGATGTTTTCGGGGCCAGAGGCGCAGAACCCCGAGCGCAGCCCGGCGAGGTTGGAGCGTTTGGAGAGCGAGTTGAACAGCATCACCCGCTCGGGGTTTGCGCCGACTTCCTTTGCGACGGTCAGCGCGCCCACAGGGGCCGTGTCGCGGTAGATCTCGGAATAGCACTCATCGGCGAAGATGGTGAAATCAAATTCTTCGGCCAGCGCCAGCAGATCGGCCCAGTACTCGCGCGTCGCTACTGCGCCTTGCGGATTGGAGGGCGAACAGATGTAGCAAATCGCCGTGCGGTTCAGGATGTCTTTGGGCAACGCGCGGTAGTCGGGCAGGAAGCCGGTTTGCTTGGTGGCGGGCACGTAGACGGGCTCTGCCTCCACCGCCAACGCGGCCACGGCGTAGACCTGATAGAAGGGGTTCGGCGTCAGAATGACGGGCTTCTCGCCGTTCTTTTGCTCAGGACACAGCGCCAGCGAGGCGTTGAACAGCCCTTCGCGGGTGCCGTTGAGCGGGAAAATATTCGTGTCGGGCGACATGCCGACGCCGTAGCGCCGCATGATCCAGTCGGAGATCGCACTGCGCAGCTCGGGCGTGCCGTCATTGGGGGGGTAGCCGCCGAAGCCTTTGGCATTTTGCGCCACGATGTCACCGACCCAATGCGGGAAGGGATGTAGCGGCGAGCCGATGGTCATGTCCACAACGGGACCGCCCGGCTCAAGTCCGGCGAGAAGAGACCGCAGACGCGGAAACGCATAAGGGGGCAGGTTCGAAAACCGCTCAGGATGGGTCATGGACCGGGTACACTGCTTTTAATGGCCCCAATTCAGGGGTCTTTACTGCCTCAGATCGGGGTCATTGCGCCCCGTTTGGTCCGAAAGTAGCCGCGTGACGCCGCCCGGTCCAGCAAAACCACAGCAAATTTTGCAAGCAGGTCAGGCTGTTGTGACTTTTTGGCCCTTTAGGCCAGCGCGGCCTCGGCGGCGGCGCCCAAACGGAGCAGCTTTTCCTCGGAATTTGGCGCGCTCAAAAACATGATCCCGGCGGAGGGTACATCCGTGGGCAGGGTCAGCCCGGCCAGCCCCATGAGATTGCCGATGCGGGTGTTGCGGAGCGACAGCAGGTTCTCCGTGACGTAATAGTCGCTGTCGGTCATCAGCCGCTCAAGGTTGGGCGGCAGGATGGGCGAGCTGGGCAGGATCACCGCGTCATAACCAGCGGTTTTCTCAAGCCAGATCTGTTGCAGGGCATGCAACCTGTGCCACGCGCCCAAGAAGTCCCGCGCCAACGTATCCTTGCCGGAGCGGAACCGGTCGAGGATTTCGGGGAACATGGCGCTTGGGTTGGCCTCGATCACGTCTTGCCATTGGGCATAGGCCTCCGTGGCGAAGAGGATGGGAGAGAGGGCCAGCGCGTCCGCGACCTCCGGGATTTCGGCGCGGGTGATCTGCGCGCCTGCACGTTTCAGGCGCTTTTCGGCGCTGCGGAAGGCTTTTTGGGGCGCGTCACGGATATCATCAAAAGCTGCGGTTTCCAGCACCAGAAGGCGGGCATTGTCCAGCGAAGCTCCGCGCAGGTCGGCGGGCTTGGTGCCTTCGAGCGCGGCCAGCAGGTGGGCGGCATCCTCCACAGAGCGACAAAGCGGGCCGACCGTGTCGAAGCGCGCGCAAAGCGGGACGGAGCCTTTGACGGAAACCCGGCCGATGGTGGTTTTCAGGCCTACAAGGTCATTCCACGCGGACGGGATCCGCACTGACCCACCTGTGTCCGACCCGATGCTGCCCGCCGCCAGCCCGAAGGCCACGGAGGCCGCAGAGCCGGAAGACGAGCCGCCCGGCACCGCGTCGTGATCGTTGACGCAAGGCGGCGTGGCGGTGGAGGGGTTGAGGCCAAGGCCGGAAAAGGCCAGCTCGGACATATGGGTTTTGCCAAGGCAGACGAGGCCTTGGCCTGTCGCGTTGCGCAAGGTTTCGGCGTCGGTGTCGGGGACGCGGCCTTCGAGCAGCTTGCTGCCTGCCTCCGTCGCGGTGCCCGCGCTGTCAAAGAGGTCCTTCCAAGAGATCGGCACGCCGTCCAGCAGACTGCGACGCAGGCCCAGCTTTGCGCGGTCAGCGGCGGCGCGGGCCTCGGACAGGGCGCGATCCTCTGTGAGGGTTGTGTAGATGCGGTGGGTGAAGTCGTGGGCTTTCGCGGCGTCCAGATAGGTTTGCGTCAGCGCCACCGGGTCGATGTCGCCTTTGCCGATACCCCGGCCCAGATCGGTGGCGGTCATTGTTAACCAGGTGTCGGACATCTGCGCGCTCCCTTATTTGCGTTTGGCGACGGTAGCGGCGGTTGGGCGCATGGACAATCCCGACGCTGGGCGCATATTGCAGATCATGAGTATTCAGAGCGACATCGCCATTGTCGGCGGCGGATTGAATGGCACCGGCTTGGCACTGGCCTTGGCCAGCAGCGGATTGACCGTGACCCTGATCGACAGCCATGCCCCCGACGCGCGGCGCGACGCGGAGTTTGACGGGCGGTCCTACGCGTTGGCGCTGGCCTCCACCCGGATGCTGGACGCGGTGGGTGTGTGGGACGTGCTGGCGCCGGATGCGCAGCCGATGTTGGAGATCAAGGTGACGGATGGGCGCGCGGGCGAAGGGCCGTCTCCGTTTTGGATGCATTTCGACCATGCGGAGCTGGGCGAAGGGCCGATGGGCTTCATGGTCGAGGACCGCCATTTGCGCCGCGCCTATCTGGACGCGGTGGCCGCGCATGACGGCATCACCCATCTTGCACCTGCAATGGTGACCGAACAGAAAGTGGACGGGCCTTGGGCGCGGGTTCTGGCGGATGGGCACGAGGTGCGTGCGCGGGTGATTGTGGGTTGTGACGGGCGGCGCTCAGGCGTGGCGGAGCGGGCCGGGATCAAGCGCAGTTTCAAGGATTACGGTCAGACCGCTTTGGTGGCCGCGATTGGCCATGAGAAGCCGCATGGCGGCGTGGCGCATCAGTTTTTCATGCCAGCGGGGCCGTTGGCGATTTTGCCGCTGACAGGCAACCGCAGCGCGATTGTCTGGGCGGAAGAGACCGCGCGGGCGGAGGCGCTTTCGGCGCTGGATGATGACGCGTTTATCGAAGCGCTGCGGCCTGCTTTTGGCGATTTTCTGGGGGCGTTGCATGTGGCCGGGGCGCGGTTCTCCTACCCGTTGAACCTGACGGAGGCGGAGAGCCTGGTGGCGGAGCGAGTGGCACTGGTTGGCGATGCCGCGCATGGTATTCACCCGATTGCGGGTCAGGGCCTGAACCAAGGCCTGCGCGATGCTGCCGCCTTGGCGGAAGTTCTGACCGACGCGATGCGGCGGGGCGAGGATATTGGCGCCGAGGACGTGTTGGCGCGTTATGCGGCGTGGCGCAGGTTTGATGCGACGATGCTGGCGCGGGCGACGGATACGTTCAATGCGTTGTTTTCGAACGACAATAGAACCGTCAGGGCGCTGCGCGACATTGGGTTGGGGATCGTGAATGCGACACCTGCACTACGGCGCGGATTCATGCGGGAGGCCGCCGGGCTGACCGGAGACCTGCCGAAGCTGCTTCAGGGCAAGCCGCTTTAATCGAGGTTGCGCGCCTCGTCTTGCAGCATGATCGGGATGCCGTCGCGGATCGGGAAGGCTATTTTTCCTGCCTTTGAGACCAGTTCCTGTTTGTCGGCATCATAGCTAAGCGGGCCTTGCGATATGGGGCAGACCAGCCCGTCCAGCATGCGGCGGTCGAACTTGTTTTCACTCATTGCAGGATGTCTTCCGTGTTGCCGCCGCGCAGGGCGAATTCGATGAGGGTGACCAGCGTTTCGCGGCGGGTGGTGAGGGAGGGGGCCTCCATCAGCGCCTGCTTTTCTTCGGGGTCAAACGGGCAGAGCATGGAGAGCGAATTGATCAACAGCTCGTCCTCCGCCTCTTTCAGGCTGTCCCAGTCGGTCTTGAGGTCGTGTTCGGTGAAGAATTTTTCAAGCAGCACCATGAAAGAGTCACGGTCGAAATTCTTGTCCTTCTCGACAAAGCCGAGATCGCGCTCGAACCCTTGCCAGCTGACACGGGCCTTGCGGTAGGGGCTGAAACCGGTGACCTCTTCTTGCAGGCGAAACCGTGAGATGCCCGACAGCGTGATCATGTAGCGCCCATCCTCGGTTTCGGAGAATTGCGTGACGCGACCCGCGCAGCCGATGGCATGCAGCTGGCCTTTGCCGCCGGGGCCGTCATGGGGTTGCACCATGCCGATCAGCCGGGATTGCGTCTTGAGCGTATCTTCGAACATTTGCAGATAGCGCGGCTCGAACAGATGCAGCGGCAGCCGGGTGCGCGGCAACAGCAACGCGCCGGGCAGCGGGAAGATCGAGATCGTGTCGGGAAGGTCAGCGGCTGAGAACATGATGCTTACCTAGCCCGTGCCAGCGATCAGGCAAATATCATCGAGGACAGTTTGCGCCGCCCGGCCAACACAATCGGGTCATCCGCCTTGAGCGCATCGAACACGGTGAAGAGCTGCGTTTTGGCGGCTCCGTCATTCCACTCCCGGTCACGGCGGAAAAGCTCGAGCAGCTGGTCAATCGCGGCCTCCGCATTGCCGTTGGCATGCAGGGCGATGGCCAGATCGAGGCGGGCCTGATGGTCGTTTTCATCCTTGGCCAACGCGGCTTCAAGCTCGGCCACAGGGCCTGCCTGTTCGGCCTGTTTAGACAAATCCATCTGCGCCTTGGCGGTTTCAAACTCAGGCGTGGCGGCAATGTCATCGGGGGCGTTGTCGATCAGCATTTGGGCTTGATCGACCTCCCCTGCGGCCAGATTGGCGCGGATCAGGCCGCCGTAAGCGGCAGCGCTGGTTGCATCTTCGCCCAAGATCGCCGCGAAGGTCTGGGCCGCATCGACGGCGGCACCTTCCTCAAGCATGGCCTCTGCGGCCTCAAGCGCGTCGGCCAGCCCGCCATCGGCTTCACCGCCGGACAGGGCGACCAGCTTGTCGATGAAAGCTTTGATCTCGCTGCCGGGCAGCGCGCCTTGAAAAGCGTCGACGGGCTTGCCCTGATAGAAGGCATAGACCGTGGGGATCGACTGGATTTGCAGCTGGCCCGCGATGCTTTGGTTCTGATCCACGTCGATCTTGACCATTTTGACCGTGCCTTTGGCCTCCGTCACGGCTTGCTCCAGCGCGGGGCCGAGCGTTTTGCAGGGGCCGCACCAAGGTGCCCAGAAATCGACGATCACCGGGACCTCTTGGGAGGCTTGAATGACGTCCTCCATGAAGGTCGCTTCTGATCCGTCTTTGATCAGGTCGCCAGCGGGGGCGGCGGGGCCAGTGTTCAGTTCAAGCATGGGAGCCTCATTTCGTACCTCTGTTGACGCCTATATGAGGGCGCGGGGCTCAAAGATCAAATGTCGCAAACACCGGCGCGTGATCAGAGGGCTTTTCCCAGCCGCGCGCGTCGCGCAATACGCGGGAGCCGTGGGCGGCAGCAGAAATGTCGCCTGTGGCCCAGACGTGATCGAGGCGGCGGCCTTTGTCAGCGGCATCCCAATCCTTGGCGCGGTAAGACCACCATGAATAGAGCAGCCCGTCGGGGATATCCTGCCGGGTCACATCGACCCAGTTGCCGGCCTCCATGACATCGCCGAAATGCTCGACCTCGATGGGCGTGTGGCTGACGACTTTGAGCAGTTGTTTATGCGACCAGACGTCGTCTTCGCGCGGTGCGATGTTGAGGTCGCCTACGAGGATGGATTTCTTCGGCGCGTCGGCCCGGTAGGCGTCGCGCATGTCGGTGAGGTAGTCGAGCTTTTGGCCAAACTTCTCGTTTACCGTCCGGTCCGCCACGTCGCCGCCTGCGGGCACGTAATGGTTGTGAATGGTGACGCCGTTTTCCAGCGTGCCAGCGATGTGGCGGGCATGGCCAAGCTGGGCGTAATCCTCCGCTCCGGCTTCGGTGATGGGCAGTTTCGACAGGATCGCGACCCCGTTATAGCCCTTCTGCCCGCGCGCCAGCATGTGGGTGTAGCCAAGGGCGGCAAAGCCTTCGGTGGGGATTTTGTCGACCGGGCTTTTGCATTCCTGAAGGCAGAGGATGTCGGGGGCCTCTTCCTCCAGCAGCTTGAGGACAATCGGCTCGCGCAGGCGGACCGAGTTGATGTTCCAGGTGCAGAGTGTGAAGGACATGGGCGCGGCTCCGGTTTGACTTTGCGGCACGTTAGTCCGACGCTTGGGCCATTGCCAGCAGAGGTTCGGTCCATATGTCGCTTCTCGCAAGAAACCGCAATTTTCGGCTGCTCTTCTCGGCGGCGGCGGTGTCCAATCTGGGTGACGGGATCGCGATGCTGGCCTTTCCGTGGTTGGCCACGCTGATCACCCGAGACGCCACATTGATTGCCTTGGTGGCCGCCGCAACGCGGTTGCCGTGGTTGCTGTTCTCGCTGCCTGCGGGGGTGATCACCGATCAGTTCGACCGCCGCCGCTTGATGGTGCAGGCTGATATATTTCGCATGTTGTTGACGGTTGGCGTTGTGGGGTTGGTGCTGTCGGCCCCTGCCCTGCCGCTGGCGGATGGGTCATCGCAGGTCTTGCCGTTGATCGCGGGGCTTTGCGCGGCCGCCTTTTTATTGGGCAGCGCGGAGGTGGTGCGCGACAACGCGGCGCAAACCGCGATGCCCTCGATTGTGGAACCTGCGCAATTGGAGAGCGCCAATGGGCAGCTGTGGAGCATCGAGCAGATCATGGGGCAGTTTATCGGACCGCCCGTGGCGGGGTTGCTCATTGCCATGGCAGTGCCAGTGCCGTTTGTGGTGGATGCGGTGATGTTCGCGCTGGCGGCGTGGTTCATGTGGCAGGTGCGGCTGGCCCCACGCGCGGCGATTGTGCTGCCTGAGGGGTTCTGGCGGCAGATGCGCGAAGGCATTGATTGGATGCGCAACCACGCGTTGATCCTGCGGTTGGCGGTGATGCTGGGGGTGCTGAACTTCGCCACGATGATGTCGGCCACCATTCTGGTGCTGCTGTCGCAGGAGGTGTTCGGGCTCAGCGCGGCAGGCTATGGCATCTTGCTGACCGCAGGGGCGGCGGGCGGCGTTTTGGGCGGCTTGGCCGGACCGTGGATTGCCAAGCGGTTGGGCGGGCAGCGGACGGTGCTGCTAACGCTCTGCGTTTTCCCCCTGCCCTTTGTGGCGCTGGCGGTGACGGGCAACGCGTGGATCGCCGGGGCAGCGCTGTTTGTCGAGATGTTCATGGGGATGACGTGGAATGTGGTCACTGTGTCCTTGCGCCAACGGCTGATCCCGGATGGGCTTTTGGGTCGTGTGAACTCCATCTACCGGTTCTTCGGCTGGGGCACGATCCCGCTGGGCGCGATGCTGGCGGGGGTCATGGTGTCAGGATTAGAGGCTGATTGGGGGCGTGAAGCGGCGTTGCGCGCGCCCTATCTCCTTGGGGCTGTCATCACTGCAGGTTTGGCGCTCTACGGCGCATGGAGGCTGCGGCTGCCCTAAACGCTATCTGCAAAAAACGCCCGGGCCGAAGCCCGGGCAGTCCAACAGGGAGGTGCCACATCATAACCCCGATGTGGCCAAGGGTACTGTATCAGACGTTCAATCTATAACCGCCCGATTCGGTCACAAGAAGGCGGGCATTGGACGGTTCTGGTTCAATTTTCTGACGGAGACGGTAGATATGTGTCTCCAATGTGTGCGTGGTCACGCCGGCATTGTAGCCCCAGACCTCATGCAACAGCACGTCCCGGGCCACCACATTGTCGGTGGAACGGTAGAGGAATTTTAGAATGTTCGTCTCTTTCTCGGTCAGGCGAACCTTCTTTTCGTCCTCGGTCATCAGCATCTTCATGGACGGCTTGAACGTGTATGGCCCAAGCTGGAAGACGGCGTCCTCGGATTGCTCGTGCTGGCGCAGCTGGGCGCGGACACGGGCCAGCAGGACCGGGAATTTGAACGGTTTGGGGATGTAGTCATTGGCGCCCGCATCAAGGCCCAGAATGGTGTCGGCGTCGCTGTCATGGCCGGTCAGCATCACGATCGGACATTTTACGCCTTGCTTGCGCATCAGGCGGCACAGCTCGCGGCCATCAGTGTCGGGCAGGCCCACATCGAGGATCACCAGATCATAGATCGCCTCTTTCGCCTTTTCCATTGCATTGGCGCCGTTATCGGCTTCGAATACATCAAAGTCTTCGGTCATGACCAATTGCTCGGACAGCGCCTCGCGGAGGTCGTCATCGTCGTCTACCAGCAGGATTTTCTTGAGATTAGCCATTTCGCCGTCCTTTTCTAACTTGTATCCAAGATGTCTGGCATGCAGCGTTTGAACAACTCACGGCGCCGTTATTCACGCCGTCGTGTCACTGAGGCGGCAAATGTTTCAAATTTCCTCACTTCGCAGTAAAGAGCAGGTGAGAATGTTACAGAACGGAGCCAGATGAGCCTGCTGCCTGACATAAACGAGCTTCTGGCGCGCGCGCGGGCCGACCTGCGCATGGGCGTTCCGGTTGTGCTCAGCGACGGTCTGGTGGTGCTGGCTGTTGAGACGCTGACAGCGGAGCGGTTTGAAAATGTGTGCAGCCTTGGCCCCGCGCCCGTGGTGGCGATCACCGGGTGGCGGGCGCAGACCCTGAAGGCGCGGGCCTATGACGGCGACATTGCTCGGATTTCCTTGCCAAAGGGCGCGACCAGAACCTGGGTGCAGTCGATTGCCGACCCTGCGGGGGATCTGGACCATCCTATGAAGGGCCCGCTGATGAGCCTGCGAGACGGGCCCGCCGGACCGCACCGCGCGGCGATTGCCTTGATCAAGGACGCGCGCCTGCTGCCGGCCGCGATCAGTGTCGAGATAGAGGACCCCACCAGTTTTGCCGCCGCGCATAATCTGACACTGGTGTCGATGGCGGCCATTATAAAAGACGGCCCGCCCGAGCTGCTGCGGACCATTCACGCGCGCTTGCCGATGGATGTGTCTGATGCCGGGCGGCTGCATATCTTCCGCCCCGATGATGGCGGGGAGGATCATTTTGCGGTTGAGATCGGCTCCCCCGACCGGGGCGTGCCGGTTTTGACCCGGTTGCATTCGGCCTGCTTTACCGGCGACGTGTTGGGCAGCGCGAAATGTGACTGCGGGCCGCAATTGCGCACGGCTATGGTGCAGATGGGCGAGGAAGGCGCGGGCGTGCTTTTATACCTCAACCAAGAGGGGCGCGGGATCGGGCTGGCCAACAAGATGCGGGCCTATTCGTTGCAGGATCAAGGGTTTGACACGGTCGAGGCGAACCACCGGCTGGGCTTTGAGGATGACGAGCGCGATTTTCGGATCGGGGCTGAAATTTTGCGGAGCATGGGTTTCTCGCAAATCCGACTGATGACCAACAACCCGCGCAAAGTTGAGATGCTGTCGGCCTGCGGGTTGGACGTGGTCGAACGCGTGCCGCTGAAAGTGGGAGAGACCGCCCAGAACCGGGCCTATCTGGCGACCAAGGCGGCCAAGTCGGGACATCTTTTGTGAGCCCTGTTGATTTGGTCGTGACCCGCTGGGGTTGCCGCTTCATGGGGCGCGATTTCCCGTGCAGCATTGGTAAGGGCGGGATCTCTGGCCGCAAGCGGGAGGGGGATGGCGCGACGCCTGTTGGCACGCACCGGATTGTGGGGATGCTGTACCGACGTGACCGAATGGCGCGGCCCGCGGATTGGGCGCTGCCGATTGGCCCTGGTGACCTGTGGTCCGATGATATGGCCGACGCCGACTACAATATGATGGTGCGCGCGCCTTACGCGCCGTCGCATGAGAGGCTGGCGCGGGCGGATCCGCTTTATGATCTGGTGATGCTCACGGATTGGAACTGGCCCTACCCAGTTAAAGGACGCGGCTCTGCGATTTTTATCCATGCCTGGCGCAAGCCCAGATATCCGACGGAGGGCTGCGTCGCTTTCAGGCCGGATCATTTGCTGTGGATCGCGCAGCGGGTACGGCACCAGACGCGGTTGATCGTTCAGCCGTAGTCGCGTTCCCCAAAGATGGCGGAGCCCACCCGGATATGGGTGGCCCCTTGGGCGATGGCGGTTTCAAAGTCGCCGCTCATCCCCATGGACAGCCCGTCGAGACGATTGCGTTTGGCGATCTTGGCCAGCAGGGCAAAATGCAGCGACGGCTCTTCCTCCGCGGGCGGGATGCACATCAGGCCAATGACCGGCAGTTTCAGCGCGCGGCAATCAGCAATCAACTGATCGGCCTCGGAGGGGAGGATGCCCGCCTTTTGCTCTTCTTCGCCGGTGTTGATCTGGATGAAGAGGTCGGGGCAGTGGCCCAGCTCCGCGCTGAGAGCGGCCAGCTTGTTGGCCAGCTTCATGCGGTCGAGGCTGTGGATGACGTCAAAGAGCTCCATCGCCTGTTTGGTCTTATTGGTTTGCAGCGGCCCGAGCAGATGCAGCTCGACGCCCTCGAACTCTTCCTTGAAGGCGGGCCATTTGCCCTGCGCCTCCTGCACTTTGTTCTCGCCAAAGATGCGATGGCCTTCTTCCAGAACGGCCCGCACCCTCTCGTCAGGCTGCACTTTGGAGACGGCGATCAGCTTGGTGGTGTCGGTGGGACGGCCTGTGCGGGCCTCCTCGGCTTTCATACGGGCGGTGATGTCTTGCAGGGACATTGGGTGCGCGCTCCTGAGCAGTGTGGTTCGTCTCTTTGATCATCACAAAGCCGCACAAAAGAAAAGAGCGGACCCGGGGGCCCGCTCTCTCCAATTCTTCTGAGAAGGGTAAGCTTAGAAGCTCAGGCCCAGACCCAGCGAGAACGAGTCGATTACGTCGTCGTCGCGGTAACCGAAGTGTACCACTGCGCCGCCGCCGAGGTCGTAAGCTGCTGCGACACCGAAGCCGTCAACATCTGTACCATCGTCGAATTCGACTTCGCCGTAGTTGGCGTGGACTGTGAAGGCACCAGTAGTGTAGCCAACGCCGATACCGTAGTTGCTATCTGGACCATTCACTGTGTCATCGTCATCGTCCCAGTCAGCGTATACGATGCCTGCGGAGAAACCGCCTGCGAAGTTAGCCGAAGCAGAGATACCAGTTGCGGAGGCAGTTGGGCCGCCTGTCGCAGATGCAGCTTCCTGGTGACCAATACCCAGAGCAACGGTTGTGCCGCCCAGGTCGAGGTTGTAGCGGAGACCGATTGCGTAACCGATATCGCCGTCATCGTCAGCAGTGTTTGCAATGCCATCGATGCCAGCGCCGCCGTTGTCGTCTTCAACCGACACAGCAACACCGAAATCACCGAAGGAGTAATCCCAACGCAGGATTTGGCCGTCGTTCGCGCCGTCCAGGTACGAACCAACGTAACCAGCGTGCGATGTTTCGTCATCGTTGATCGAACCTGGGTTGCCAACGTTGCCGGCTTCGGTCAGGGCCCAATCCAGAGCGCCGTCGGTGTCACCCATGGTGACGGTACCGAAGGAACCGGAGATGAAGATGGTTGCGCCACCGTCGTCGGTGTTGTCTGCAACAGCAGCGGCACCGGAGCCGCCTTCGTCCAGATCAACAGATGCGCCGAAAGTCAGACCGTTGTCTGTCTCGCCGGACATTGTGAATGTGACGTCAATGTCTGTGAAGAACTGAACGCCAGCAACGGCGTCAGAATCAAAGATACCCATTTCGGCACGGCCGGACAGGGCAACATCAGCAACTGCGGCGCCAGAGAAGGCTACCAGAGCGGTCGATGCGAAGAGAACTTTTTTCATCGTTTTCCCTCGAAGGTTATTAATGTTTCCACCTCAATTCAGGGAATCCGAACTGAGTACGCATCCTGTCTCTGCCTTTCCCGGGCACTTTGCAACAATTCCACCGGACTCTGATTTTGAAGCCTCGGAACTGGTGCACTCATGTCACACCGCCGCGTGGGTCCGTGAACGCGCTCTCTCACAAGGAGCCCCCGCGCCCGCACCTTGATTATTCTTGTGGAGGTGAGGCCGCAGGGGTATGACTGCACAAAGCCTTAAGTAAATAAGGGGTCGGGGCGCGATGCCAGTCACTCAAATAGCGAAATTCGGCGCGGTTGCGCTTTGTCTGCTGGCTTTGTCGGCGTGCGGAAACAGCGCAAGCGGCCCGTTCAGCGGAGGCGGAAATCAGGACCGTCGCGAGAACGATAACAATGGATTCTCACGCGATTTTGACAGCGCGGCGCGCCAAGCAGCGGAGGAACGCGGTGATTCCATTTTTGATCTGTTCCGCAACAATGACGACCCAAACGTCACGCTGGAGGTTAACAAATACCTCTGGAACGCGTCACTGGATGTGCTGAACTTCATGCCTGTCCAGCGCGCCGATCCCTTCACGGGTACGATCTCTATGGGATACGGACGTCCGCAGGGCTCCAACCGGGCGTATCGCGCGACAGTCTTCATAACGGACCCGGCGCTGGATGCGCGGTCGCTGCGGGTTGCGGTTCAGGGTGCGGGTGGTGCCGCGGTGAGCACGGAGACGACCCGTGCCATTGAAGACGCCATCCTGACGCGGGCGCGTCAGCTGCGGATTCGCGACACCAGACTCTAGACCCTGCGTCTCATCACCCATAGAAAAGCGCCGGGCCTCATTGCTCGGCCTTTTTGTTTGCAAGGAAGACACCATGTCCCGCTACAACGCGCGCACCACTGAACCCAAATGGCAAAAGGCCTGGGACGAGGCCGAGGCCTTTCTGGCAAAGCGCGACCCGGACAAGCCAAAATACTATGTTTTGGAGATGTTCCCCTACCCGTCGGGCCGCATCCATATCGGCCATGTGCGCAACTACACGATGGGCGATGTGATCGCGCGCTATAAGGCGTCTTGTGGTTTTTCTGTATTGCATCCAATGGGTTGGGACGCCTTCGGAATGCCTGCGGAGAACGCGGCGATGGCCATTGGCGGCCACCCCAAGGAATGGACCTATGGCAACATCGCCGCGATGAAAGAGCAGATGAAACCGCTGGGTCTGTCGATCGACTGGACGCGCGAATTTGCCACCTGCGACCCTGAATATTACGGGCAGCAGCAGGCTTTGTTCCTCGATATGCTCAATGCGGATCTGGTCTACCGCAAGAACGCCATGGTCAATTGGGACCCGGTCGATATGACCGTGTTGGCCAATGAGCAGGTGATTGACGGCAAGGGGTGGCGGTCGGATGCGCCTGTGGAGCGGCGGGAGCTAACCCAATGGTTTTTCAACATTTCTTCCATGGCCGAGGAGCTTTTGAGCGCGATTGACGGGCTCGACAATTGGCCCGCCAAGGTCAAGCTGATGCAGTCCAACTGGATCGGCAAATCGCGCGGGCTTCAGTTCAGCTTTGAGCGCAGCGATGGGGGCGAGGCGATTGAGGTCTATACCACGCGGCCCGACACGCTGATGGGCGCGTCTTTTGTGGGCATCTCGCCGGATCATCCTTTGGCCAAGGAGATCGAGGCGTCCGACTCTCAAGCTGCTGAATTCATTGCCGAATGCCGCAAGGGTGGCACCACGGCGGAGGCGTTGGAAACCGGCGAGAAGCTGGGTTATGACACCGGGCTGACGGTCAAACATCCTTTGAACCCTGAGTGGGAATTGCCCGTCTGGGTCGCGAATTTCATCCTGATGGATTACGGCACCGGTGCGATTTTCGGCTGTCCGGCGCATGACCAAAGGGACCTCGATTTCTGCCGCAAATATGAGCTGCCGGTGATCTCCACCTTCGTGCCAAAAGACGACGCGGGCTTTGTGCGGCCGGAGACCAGCGGGGAGGCCTATGTGCCTCCAAAAGACGAAATTGTACAATTTGTACAAAATTTGGAGGGCCTAAACCCATTTTGTACAGGAAATGAGGCCGTGGACCACGCCATCGCCAAGGCCGAATCCGAGGGTTGGGGGACGGGTCAGACCAAATTCCGGCTGCGCGATTGGGGCCTGTCGCGGCAACGCTATTGGGGCTGTCCGATCCCGGTGGTCCATTGCGACGATTGCGGCGTGGTGCCGGAGAAGAAAGAGAACCTGCCGGTGGTTTTGCCCGACGATGTCAGCTTCGACATTCCCGGCAACCCGCTGGACCGGCATCCGACATGGCGCGACACACCCTGCCCGTCTTGTGGCAAACCGGCCAAGCGCGAGACCGATACGATGGACACGTTTGTCGATTCGTCTTGGTATTTTGCGCGGTTCACGTCTCCCCGCGCGCAGACGCCGACGGATATTGATGACGCCGCCTATTGGATGAATGTCGATCAGTATATTGGCGGCATTGAGCATGCGATTTTGCACCTCTTGTATTCGCGCTTCTTTGCCCGCGCGATGGGCAAGACCGGGCATCTGCCGCAAGGCACCGAAGAGCCGTTTGACGCGCTCTTTACCCAAGGAATGGTGACGCATGCGATTTACCAGACCCGCGACGACAAGGGCCGCGCCGTTTACCATCTTCCCGAAGATGTGGACCAAGAGAAGACTGTGCTGCGGGAAACAGGCGAAACGGTGGAGGTGATTCCCTCTGCCAAAATGTCGAAATCCAAGAAGAACGTCGTCGATCCGGTGGATATCATCGACCAATACGGCGCGGATACGGCGCGGTGGTTTGTGCTGTCGGATTCGCCTCCGGAGCGGGATGTGGAATGGACGGCCTCGGGCGCGGAAGCGGCCTGGAAGTTCTTGGGCCGGGTCTGGCGGTTGGCCGCTGATTTGGAGGACGGCGCGGATACGGACGAGGCGCTGGAGCGCGAGACCGCCAAGGCGATCCATGAGGTCACTGTCGGGATCGAGACGTTCGGCTTCAACAAATCCGTGGCCAAACTGTACGAGTTTGCCAATGCGATCCAGAAATCCAAGGCGGGGCCCGGCGCGAAGCGCAAAGCGGTGAAGGTGTTGGCGCAGCTGATGTCTCCGATGACGCCGCATCTGGCCGAAGAGATTTGGGCGCATCTGGGGGGCGAAGGGCTGATTGCGCAGGCTGCATGGCCCGTCGCTGATGAAAGCCTGTTGAAAGAAGACAGCGTCACGCTGCCCATTCAGATCAACGGCAAGCGGCGCTCGGAAATTCAGGTGCCTGCGGACCTGCCCAAGGAAGAGGTTGAAAAGCTGGCCCTCGCCGATCAAGCTGTGATCAAGGCTTTGGATGGCGGCACGCCGAAAAAGCTGATCGTGGTTCCGGGGCGCATCATCAATGTTGTTATCTAAACGGCACTTCCTGCTTGGCCTTGCGGCGCTTGGCGGCTGCGGGTTCGAGCCGGTCTATGGCACGCGCGGCACCGCCAATGCGCTGCGCGGCACGGTGCAAATGGACGCGCCCACAACCCGCGACGAGTTCCGCCTGAACGAGCAGTTGGAGCTGCGTTTGGGACGGTCGTCCGCGCCGCGATACGGGCTGGCCGTTGGGTTAAGCACGGAGCAAGAAGGGCTGGCGATCTCCGGCTCGAACGACATTGAGCGGTTCAACATTATCGGGCAGGCCGAATTTACTTTGCGCGACCTGAGCACCGGGCAAGCGGTCTTCAGCGACACGGTTAATACGTTCACCGCCTATTCCGCCTCCGAGCAGCCGGTGGCGACTTTGGCCGCGCAGCGCGACGCGCAGGCCCGGCTGATGGCGTCACTGGCCAACAAGATAGTCACGCAGCTGCTTTTGAACACGGACCAGCTTTGAGATGAAACTGAACGCCCGTGACGCGCGTGGATTTTTCTCCAAACCAGACCCTAAACGGGCGGGATTGCTGATTTACGGCCCCGACCCGATGCGCACGGCGCTCCGCCGCCAAGAGGTGATCAAGGCGTTGGTCGGCCCGCAAGGCGACGAAGAAATGCGCCTGACGCGCATCCCGGCCTCGGAGCTGCGCCGCGAACCCGCGATGTTGATGGACGCGATGACCGCGCAGGGGTTTTTCCCCGGCCAGCGCGTGGCGTTTGTGGAAGAGGCGAATGACACGGTGATCAAATCCGTCGAGGCCGCGATGAACGAATGGCGGCCGGGTGACGCGTTTGTCGTGGTGACGGCGGGGCAGTTGAAGCCGACCTCGAAACTGCGGAAGCTGTTTGAGGGGCATAACAACGCCTATGCCGCCGCGATTTACGCCGACCCGCCGGGGCGCGACGAGATCGAAGAGATTTTGCGCAAAGCCGGGCTGACCGATGTGTCCACCGACGCGATGTCGGACCTGATTGATTTGGGGCGCGCGCTGGACCCCGGCGATTTTCGGCAAATGGTGGAGAAGCTGGGCTTGTATAAGCATGGTGATGCCGCGCCGGTGAGCTCGGAGGATATCGAAGCCTGCGCGCCCTTGACCATGGAGGCCGGGCTGGATGACGCGCTTGATATTGTGGCCGAAGGGCGGTTTGCGGAGATCGGGCCGATTTTGAGCAAACTGGAGGGGCAAGGCGTGCAGCCTGTGCGGCTGTGCATCGGGGCGAACCAGCATTTTCGGAAATTATATTCGGCGGCCTCTGATCCCGGTGGGCCCGAGGCGGGGTTGGCCCGCGCGCGGCCTCCGGTGCCTTATATGCGTAAAGACCGACTGGCCAAGCAGGCGCGCGGATGGGGGGCTCCGAAGCTGGAACAGGCGCTGCGGGTGCTGATTGATACGGACTTACAACTGCGCTCGGCGCAGCCTGTGCCGCAGATGGCTTTGGTCGAACGGGCGATGATCCGGTTGGCCATGATGGCTCGAAACTAGACCCTAAATAGAGGAATTTGCGATGTATACTGTCATAGGAGGGCTTGCGAGCCGCGCGTTTCGTGTGTTGTGGCTGCTTGAGGAATTGGGCCTGGACTACACCCATTTGAAGGTCGGGCCCCGCAGCGACGAGGTGGTGGCGCATAACCCCTCGGGCAAGATCCCGGTGCTGTTGGACGGGGATGTGGCAGTCACGGATTCGGTGGCGATCATGACCTATTTGGCGGATAAGCATGGCGCGCTGACCGCACCTGCGGGCACTTTGGCGCGCGCGCGGCAGGATGCGATGACGCAGCGGATTGTGGACGAGATTGACGGGCCGTTGTGGCTGGCCGCGCGGCATAGTTTCGTGCTTCCGGAAGAGCAGCGCGTGCCTGAGGTGAAGCCGTCGGCCAAATGGGAATTCGCGCGGGCGGAGGCCGCTTTGGCACGCGACATGGGCAACGGGCCGTTTTTGATGGGCGAGGCGATGACAGTGCCGGATATCTTGCTGACCCATTGTCTGGGCTGGGCCTTGGTGGCGAAATTCGGCGTAACAGAGCCTGTTTTGTCCGCTTATCTGGACCGCATGCGCGACCGGGACGCCTACAAGTTGAGCCGCGAAAAGGCGGCCTAGCGCTGGGCGTAGCGGGCAGCGGCTTTGCCCGCCCAAGCGCCGGTCCCAAGGCATGCGGTGATCAGGTAGCCCCCGGTGGGGGCGTCCCAATCGAGCATTTCCCCCGCGACGAAAGTGCCGGGGCGGGCGCGCAGCATCAGCTCGGTGTTGACCGCGTCGCGGGTCACGCCGCCGACGGTGGAGATCGCCTGATCGAGCGGCGCGAGGCTTGTGTAGGACACGGGCAAGGCCTTGATCAGCGCCGCCAGTTCGACCCCGTCCGGCAAAGGCCGCCGGCATTCATTCAGCAGGCCTATTTTGGCGGGGTCCAGCTTCAGCGCTTTGCGCAGATAGGTGCCCATGCTGGCCTTCCCGCGCGGGCGTTTGAGACGGGTGGCGATGGCGGTTTGCGTGAGGTCGGGCAGCAAGTCCACATGGAGCTTGGCGCCGTCGCGCAGGGCAGAGGTCAGCTCGTAGATGCCGCCGCCCTCAATGCCCTTGGCGGTCAGGATGATCTCGCCGCGACTGGTCAGGTCGTCTGCTTTGAGCGCGATGTTTTTGACCGGGGTGCCGAAATGGCGGGCCATGTGGTCGCTCCACTTTACGTGAAGCCCGCTATTGGAGGGCGCGAAGGGGGCGGTTGCGTGGCCGTCTTTTGCGAACAGGTCCAGCCATGCGCCATCAGACCCTAATCTGGCCCAAGAGCCGCCTCCCAAGGCGAAAATGGTGACGTCGGCGGTGATCACCTGCGGGCCGTCGGGCGTGTCGAATGTGACGCCCTCGGTATCCCAGCCGGTCCAGCGCCAGCGGGTTTTGCGCTCCACGCCCAACGTATCCAACCGCGCCAGCGCGGCGCGCAGCAGGGGGGAGGCCTTCATGGCTTTGGGAAAGACGCGTTTCGTCGTGCCGGTGAAGATGTCCTGGCCGAGGTCTTCTGCCCAAGCCATGACCTCCGCCGGGCCGAAGGCGTCGATCATGGGTACAAGCCACGGGGCAGCGGTGCCGTAGGCGCGCAGGAAATCTGCGTCTTTCTCGTCTTTCGTCAGGTTTAGACCCGATTTTCCGGCCATCAGGAATTTGCGGGCGACGGAGGGTTTGTGCTCCGCCATCACCACGGACAGCCCGGCTTGCGCCATGACCTCTGCCGCCATGAGACCTGCGGGGCCTGTGCCGACAACCAAAGCGCTAGACATGGATCATCTGCTTGATGGCGGCCACGTGGGACATGTCGGCGGCAAGGCAATCGGCGGCAAGGGTTTCAACCGTTTCGTGCAACGCGTCCGGGGCGGTGACACGGTCGAACAACCCGCAGTCCTGCGCCTCCTCCGTGGTAAATTTTGCGCCAGCCACGAGGATCAGCTTGGCTTTTGCGGGGCCGATCAGGGCGGTCAAACGCAAGGGGTCGCTGGGTTGCGGCAGGAAGCCTAGCTTCATCACGGGGTAGAAAAGCTTGGCCCCCTCGGCGGCGATCCGAAGGTCGCAGGCCAGCACCATGCCGCAGGCGCCGCCCGCGACGGTGCCGTTCAACGCGGCGATGCTGAGGCCGGGAAAGGCTGCGATAGAGCCTGAAACACGCTCCCAAACGGGGCTGGTGGCGAGGCCCGCGCGCGCGGCATCAAGATCGGCCCCGGCGCTGAACACTTTGCCCTTCCCGGTGAGGACCAGCACTTTGGCGGTGCAGCTTTCGACCGCCTGCGCGATCTGGTCCAGCATCTCTTCGGTCAGCGCGTTGGCCTTGTCGGGACGGTTTATCGTCACCCACGCCATGTCGCCCGTTTGGGTCGTTTCAATCATTCTCGGTCATTCCTCGCCTACCCGCCGCAGACATACACAATAACAACCGCGCTTGCACCACCCCGCGCCGCGCACTACCTCAGGCGGAACACAGCGAAAGGCGAACTTCATGTCCCACTCTTTGTCAGACCTCGCTCAGTCCTTGCTTGAGGCCGCGAAACGCGCAGGTGCGGATGGGGCGGATGTGGTCGCGGTGGACGGGCGGTCGGTGTCGATTGACGTGCTTGGCGGCGCGCTTGAACATGCGGAACGCTCGGAAGGGACGGAGGTGGGCTTGCGCGTGTTGGTGGGGCAGCGGCAGTCTTGTGTGTCCTCTTCGCTGATTGACGCAGACACGATCGAGACCATGGCGGAACGCGCGGTGTTCATGGCGCGCGAGGCCCCGGAAGATCCCTTTATCGGGCTAGCCGGTGCGGACCAATTGTCGGATGTGCGCGACGCCCGGGCGCTTGATCTGGCGGACCCTGCGGCGGAGCCGGATGCCAGCGCTCTGGAGGACGATGCCCGGCGGGCGGAGGCCGCGGCTTTGGCTGTCAAAGGCGTGACCCAAGTACAGGCGGCGACGGCGGGCTATAGCAGCAAGCGCATCCATCTGGCCAGCTCGGAGGGGTTCAGCGGGGGGTATGCGCGGACCAGTCGGCATATGTCCTGCGTCGCGATCACCGGTGATTGCACCGGGATGGAGCGGGACTATTTTGGCGAAAGCAGGGTCTATCAAGGGGATTTGACGTCTCCGGAAGAGATTGGCCGGATTGCCGGGGAGCGGACGGTTGAGCGGCTTGGCGCGCGCAGACCGAAGACCGGAGCGTATCCGGTGATCTTTGACGAGCGCGTGGCCTCCGGGCTGATCGGGCATTTGCTGACGGCGACGAATGGCGCGATGATTGCGCGCGGGTCCAGCTGGTTGAAGGACGCGATGGGGGAGCAGGTGCTGCCCGCCGGTCTGGACGTGATCGAGGACCCGCATCGTGCACGGATTTCAGGGTCTAAACCGTTTGACGGCGAAGGGCTGGCCACCACGCCGCGCCATATTGTGAAAGACGGCGTATTGCAAAGCTGGACGCTGGATCTGGCGAACGCGCGGAAATTGGGGATGGCCAGCACCGCGAATGCGGCGCGGGGGACGTCGAGCCCGCCGTCGCCGTCGCTGAGCAATGTTGCGTTGACGCAAGGGGCCCAATCGCTGGAGGAGATGCTGGCCGATATGGGCACCGGGTTGCTGGTGACCTCAATGATCGGCTCGACGATTAACCCGAATACGGGCGAGTATTCGCGGGGCGCGTCGGGGTTCTGGGTCGAAGGCGGCCAGCTGGCCTACCCGGTGAACGAATGCACGCTGGCGGGCAATTTGCGGGATATGATGCTGAGCTTACGCCCGGCCAATGACGCGCGGGCGCATTTGAGCCGGGTGGTGCCGAGCCTCGCGGTTGAAGGCCTGATCCTTGCCGGTGAGTGACGACCTGACCCTGCTGATTGACGCTGCGCGCGCCAGCGCTGAGATCGCCCTGCGCTTCTTTCGGGAGGACCCGGAGACGTGGGATAAGGGCGGCAATCAGGGCCCGGTGACGGAGGCTGATCTGGCGATTGACACGATGCTGAAAGCCGAACTGCGCGCCGCGCGGCCTGATTATGGCTGGCTCTCGGAGGAGACGGAAGACAGCGGCGACAGGCTGGACCGGGAGCGGGTGTTTATTGTCGATCCCATCGACGGGACGCGGGCTTTTATCGCGGGGGAGAAGACCTGGTCGCATTCGCTGGCGATTGCGGAGGGCGGTGTGATCACAAAGGCTGTGGTGCTGGCGCCGGTGATTGATAGGCTCTATTCCGCAGAAACAGGCGCGGTTTCGACGTTGAATGGCGAGGCCATCACCGCGACGGCGCGGCCGGAGATGGACGGGGCCACGGTACTGGCGGCAAAATCCAACATGGAAGAGCGGCATTGGCATGGCGGCGTGCCGCCTGTGACGCGGCATTTCAGACCATCGCTGGCTTACCGTTTGTCGCTGGTGGCGCAGGGGCGGTTTGACGCGATGCTGACGCTGCGGCCGTGCTGGGAATGGGACATCGCAGCGGGCGCGTTGATTGTGCAGCAGGCAGGCGGTGCGGCCACCGAAATTTCTGGCGCGCCGTTGCGGTTCAACAGCCCCACTGCCCAAACTTCGGGGTGTTTGGCGGCGGGACCGGATTTGCATGCGGCGCTATTGCCCCGGCTGCGGGCGCTTTGAGTGCGGGTGCGTAAATCTCCTCTGTTGCGTGGCGGGCGCTTCCCGTAAACTCAGGCGCGGAAATAAGGGAGCTTCTTCATGACACAACGTCTTCATCTGGTCTTTGGTGGCGAGCTGATCGACCCGACCAAAAACGCCTTCAAGGATGTCGATGACATTCATATCGTCGGCATGTTCCCGGATTACGACAGCGCCTATAACGCCTGGAAATCCGAGGCGCAGCGGACGGTGGACAATGCGCATATGCGCTATTTCATCGCCCATATTCACCGGCTGCGCGACGAAGAGGCCGCGGCGAGCCCGACCGAAGAACTCGACAGCTAAGGCGGGCCTGCGCGCGTGGCGTTCTCTTTGGGACTTTTGGCCTACCAAGCGGTGTCGAACCGAATGATGGGCTTTGCGGAGCGCAAATTGCAGGCGCGGCTTAAGGCTGGAAAGGAAGACCCTGACCGGGTGGATGAGCGGCGCGGTGAGGCGTCGCAGCCCCGGCCCCAGGGGACGTTGATCTGGTTTCATGCGGCCTCCGTGGGGGAATCGCTGTCGCTGCTGCTGCTGATTGACCAGATTCTGGACGAGTTTCCCGACCTCAATGTGCTGGTGACGACCGGCACCCGCAGCTCGGCGGAGGTGTTGGTAGACCGGCTGCCCGCGCAGATCATCCATCAATTTGTGCCGCTGGATGTGGGGCCTTATGTCGCCCGGTTTCTGGATCATTGGAAACCTGATGTGGCGATCTGGACCGAAAGCGAGCTGTGGCCGAACCTGATCACCCAGACGGCGGCGCGGGGCACCAAAATGATGCTGCTCAATGCGCGGATGTCGCGGGTGTCGCATGACCGCTGGCGGTGGCTGCCATCTGCTTCAAAGGCGGTGTTGCGGCGGTTTGGCAGCATTTTTGCGCAGGACGAAGCCACTGCGGGGTATTTGCGCAGGCTGGGCGCGCGGCGTGACACGTTGCATGTCATCGGCTCGCTAAAGGAAAGCAGCGGCGCACTGCCGCATGACGAGGCCGAGCGGTTGCATTTCGTGGACCTGCTTAAGACCCGGCCCGTGTGGCTGGCGGCCTCTACCCATCCCGGCGAGGAAGAGATTGCCGTGGAGGCGCATCTGGCCGCACTGAAATCGGCCCATCGGCTGTTGCTGATCCTTGCCCCGCGCCACCCCGAACGCACGCCCGAGATAACCGAGATGCTGCGCCGCCGGGGGCTGAGCGTCGCGATCCGGTCTGAGGGGCGGGAGCCGGACCCCTCCACGCAGGTCTATCTGGTCGACACTCTGGGCGAGATGGGTCTGTGGTACAGGCTTGCGCCTGCGACATTTCTGGGCGGCTCTTTGGTCAATATTGGCGGGCATAACCCCTATGAACCTGCCGCCCTTGGCTCGGCGATTATTCACGGGCCCCATGTCACCAATGCGCCGGACATTTATTCGCGGCTCGACGAGGCGGGGGCGGCTATCCCGGTGCGCAACGCCAAGGAGCTTGCCCGCGCGGTGACCGACACGTTGGAGCCGCATAAGGCGGCCTCCTATGCGCATGCGGCGTGGGAGGTCACGTCCAGCGGCGCAGGCGCGACGGAGCGCGCCTTGGCCGAGATCACCGACATGCTGGACGCGCTTGAGGTGGGGGCGTGAAGGCACCGGCGTTTTGGCACCGCCCTGCCGGATTTGCCTCTGCCGTTTTGTCCCCGTTTGCGGCGCTTTATGCGGCGGGCACCGCGCGGCGGATTGCCAAGGCGGTGCCTGAAAAGCTGGATATCCCCGTGATCTGTGTCGGCAATATCAATGTGGGTGGCACCGGGAAAACGCCGACCGTGATGGCGCTGGTGGAGCGGCTTTTGGCGCGCGGTCTTCGCCCGCATGTGGTCAGCCGAGGGCATGGCGGCAGCCTGCACGGCCCGGTTCAGGTCGATGAACGTGGGCATAGCGCCGATCAGGTGGGCGACGAGCCGCTTTTGCTCTCTGCTTTTGCGCCGGTTTGGGTGGCCAAGGACCGTGCCGCAGGTGCGCGTGCCGCCGCTGCCGCCGGGGCCGAGGTGATCGTGTTGGATGACGGGCATCAGAACCCGAGCGTGCATAAAGATATCTCGGTGGTGGTGGTTGATGCGGTGCGCGGTTTTGGCAATGGCCGCGTGCTGCCCGCCGGACCGCTGCGGGAACCGCTGGAGGTCGGGCTGGCGCGGGCGGATATCTTGCTGAGCATCGGCACCCCCCGCGCGCAGGCGCGGTTTGGCGGGTTGAATGATTTACCCGAGGCACTGCCGCATATGACCGGGCAGCTGACCCCGTTGCAGACAGGGATGGCGTGGGAGGGGCTGCGGGTTCTGGCCTTCGCTGGAATCGGCATGCCCGAAAAGTTCTTTGCCACGCTGGAGCGGCTTGGCGCCGTGATCGTCAAATCGGAGGCTTTGGACGACCATCAGCCCCTGTCGGACGCGCTGATGACCCGGCTTCTGAGCGAGGCGGGCAGGCTTGGTGCGCAGCTGGTGACAACAGAAAAGGACGCGGTGCGTTTGCCCGCGTCCTCCAGGTCAGAGGTTCTGACTTTGCCTGTGCGCCTCGAGGTCGAGGATTGGAGCGCCTTTGACGCGCTCCTGCCCCGGTAAAGCGCGTTACAGTTTTGCGTCCAGCAGCGCCTTCATGTCTGCGTAGGACATGTTGGATTCCAGCTTGCCGTCGATCATGAAGCTAGGGGTCGACCGGATGCCGTCCCGCTCCGCGTTTTCCTGAAACACGGCAGTCAGCGCGCGGGCTTTCTCACCGTCTTGCAGGCAGGCGTCGAGCTGCTCGTCGCTCATGCCCGCAAGCTTGCCCATGCGTTTGAGGTTGGCCGCAATCTGCGCCGGCGCGCCTTGTGTCCATTCGCGCTGGTTGTCATAGATCAGATCGACCATGCCGAAGAAGCGATCCTCCCCACCACAGCGCGCGGTCATGCCCGCCCAGAGGCCCGGCCCGTCGAAATAGACCTCGCGGTAGATGAACCGCACCTTGCCCGTGTCGATATAGTCGGCCTTGAGCTGCGGGAAGACATCCTTGTGGAAGCGCTGGCAATGCGGGCAGGTGTAGGAGGCGTATTCGATCATGGTGATCGGCGCGTTCTCGTCGCCCAGCGTCATTTCCTGCACGATGGAGGTGTCCACATCGCCCGCCGTCTGCGCCTGCGCCGCCGTGGCGACACTGGGCAGTTCAGACGACGCGGTGCGGTTCATCATGAAAAAGCCGCCGATTGCGACGGCCATAACGGCCAGACCAGCGAGCAGTAGGTTACGGTTCATATCAGTTCCTTTCAGGCGCATGTTTGCGCGATAAAACATTGCGGGCGAGCAGGTCCAGCGCGCGCCGCAACCCCTCGTCCTCCACCCCGTCCGACAGATCAGCCGAGGCCTTTTTCACCTCCGCCGTGACGGGAGGTTTCTCCTTCTTGGGCGGGCCGTCAAAGGGCGTGCGCCCCTCGAGAAACCCGACCGGCGCTGTCTGGGTGATCGCCACCCGGCTGACAGCGGCATATCCGTAGCAACTGTTCACCCGCTCGCGGATTTGCGGCAGCTGCATCTGCACCATCGGCGCATTGGCCCCGGTGACCAAAATGGTCAATGTGGCGCCGAAGCCCTCGCGGCCATACCCCATCTTCACCGGGGTGGCGAGGCGCGCCAGATCGGGGCCCACGATGTCCTCCCAATGGGTCAGCAGCCGCATCACCGCAAAGCCGCGCTTTTCGCCCGCTCCCTTGACCCGGTTCTGGATCAGGCCAGACATGGCCTTGAACCCGTAGCCGCGCTTTCGGGCCGCGGGCCTTGGCGCTGTGTTGCGCTTGGCATATGTCGGTTTCTGGGCCATGGCGCCTTTCGAAAGTGCTCAAGCAGAGTTTACGATATAGCTGCGATCTGCACAGCATAAACCAAGAGACCGGAGACATAAACTTTGCGTGAGACCCCGGACCCGCAAACCCTGCTCAGCTGGTATGACGACCATGCCCGCGCCATGCCGTGGCGGGTGCCTCCGGCTGACAAGCAGGCTGGTGTCGCGCCGGACCCCTACCGGGTGTGGCTGTCGGAGATCATGTTGCAGCAAACCACCGTGGCCGCCGTGCGTGGCTACTTTATCAAGTTCACCACGCTCTGGCCCAATGTGCGCGCTCTGGCCGCTGCGGAGGATGCCGATGTCATGGCCGCCTGGGCCGGGCTTGGCTATTACGCCCGCGCCCGCAACCTGCTGAAATGCGCGCGGGCGGTGGTGGCAGATCATGGCGGGCAGTTCCCTGACACGGTCGAGGCGCTGCAAACCCTGCCCGGCATCGGACCTTATACCTCCGCCGCCATCGCCTCCATCGCGTTTGACCGACAGGCGACGGTTGTGGACGGCAATGTGGAGCGCGTCATGTCGCGGCTCTACGCGGTCGAGGTCCCGTTGCCCACATCCAAGCCTGAGCTGACCGCGCTGGCCACCGGGCTGACGCCTGATGCGCGGCAAGGCGATTACAACCAGGCAGTGATGGATCTGGGGGCCACGATCTGCACACCCAAATCACCTGCCTGCGGCATTTGCCCATGGATGGACGCGTGCCAGGCCCGCGCGCAGGGCATCGCGGCTGAGCTGCCAAAGAAGCTGCCGAAAAAGCAAAAACCCACCCGGTTGGGCATTGTCTATGTGCTGCGCCGCCGCGATGGCGCGTGGCTTCTGGAAACCCGGCCTGAAAAGGGTCTGTTGGGCGGCATGTTGGGCTGGCCCGGCTCGGACTGGTCCGACGCGCCCGCCCCCGCGCCGCCTGCCACCGCTGATTGGCAAGACACAGGTGTCGAGGTGCGCCATACGTTCACGCATTTCCACCTGAAGCTACAGGTGCTCACCGCGTTCACCGCATTGCAGCCGGACCGTGGTCACTTCATCGCCCATGACCGGTTCAGCCCCGCCGACCTGCCCACAGTGATGCGCAAGGTCTATGACGTGGCGTCGCCCGCACTGGCCCTTGATTGACTGCGCGCGCCCGGTAATCTGACACCATGGCCACTCTTTCACCCGCTCAGGTTAAGTCGATCAGCGCCGCCGCCCCGTTTTGGCTGTCACTGGCCATGATCCCGCTGGTGGTCATCGCGGCCACGCAAGGCGGCTGGACCATCGCGCTGATCCCGCTTTTTGGCTGGGGCATGTTCTCCGTGCTGGACGCGTTTGTGGGCGCAAACACCGATAATGCGGACCCTGAAACGGAAGAGGGTGACCTCTTCTGGTATAGGGCAATCACGCTGATCTGGTTCCCGGTGCAGCTTGTCACGATCTTCGGCACCATGGCCTACGCGGTGAACGCAGACCACTTGTCCACGTCGGAGGTGATCTGGCTGTTCTTCGGCATTGGGGTGGTGACCGGCTCCGTCGGCATCAACTATTCCCACGAGCTGATGCACCAGAAAAACCGAATGGAGCGCTGGCTGGCCGACTTGCTTTTGGCCTCGGTGCTCTACAGCCATTTCCGGTCTGAGCATTTGCTGAACCATCACCGCTACGTGGCGACCCCCAAAGACCCGGTGACAGCCCGCTACAATGAAGGCTTCCACCGCTATTTCCCACGCGTGCTGCATCAATGCGTCACATCCGCATGGCAGGCGGAGACCAAAATGCTCGCCCGCAAGAACCTGCCCGCTACAGACCGACGCAATCCGTTCTGGCGCTACGCTGCGCTGCAATCGGGCTTCTTGATCCTGTCCGCGCTGATCGGCGGCTGGGCCGGCATAGGACTTTTCCTGTTTCAGTCCTTCGTCGCCATCTGGCAGCTGGAATTGGTCAATTACATCGAGCATTACGGCCTGACCCGCAAACATCTGGGCGATGGCAAATACGAACACGTCTTGCCCCGCCATTCCTGGAACGCGGCGCAGCGTGCGTCGAACTGGTTCTTGATCAACCTGCAACGCCACTCGGATCACCATTACAAGCCCGACCGCCGCTTTCCTTTGCTGCAGACCTACACCGAACAAGACGCGCCGCAGCTGCCGCATGGCTATCCCGTAATGACGATCTGCGCGATGATCCCACCGCTGTTTCGGCGCATCATGAACCCGCGCGTGCGCAAATGGCGGGCGATGTATTACCCCGAAATCACCGATTGGACGCCTTACAAAACCGCGTCAAACCCGATGCCGCGCTAACCCCTTTCCATGTTCAGAAATATCCTGAGGGGTTTGCCCGTGCGGCTGGGGAGCAAAGCTCCCCAAAGAGCACAATAAAACAAACGTGCGGCACGCACCCCTTTAAGGATCGTCGCCGACCCGCACCAATTGCTTGCCGAAATTGCCGCCGCTTAGCAGCGCCATGAAGGCCTCGGGCGCGTTTTCTAGCCCCTCAGCCACGCTTTCCTTCACCTTGATTGTGCCATTGCCCACCAGTGGCCCGACTTCTTTTTGAAACTGCCCCATCAGGTGGAAATGATCGAAGATGATGAACCCCTGCACCCGCAAACGCCGGGTCAGGATGTTGCGCCAGACAGCGGGCAAGGGCTGCGCCTCGGCAAGGCCTTGGCCCGAATACCAGGCGATCATGCCGCAGACAGCGATGCGCCCGCCGGTGTTCATGCGGGTCAGCACGGCCTCCAACGTTTTGCCGCCGACATTCTCAAAGTAGCAATCAACGCCGTTCGGGGCCGCGTCTTTCAACGCGGCGGCCAGCGATTTGGCGTCATGGGCGCGGTGGTCAAGGCAGATGTCGCAGCTTAGCTCCTGTTCCACAAATGCGCATTTCTCGGGGCCGCCGGCCACGCCGATGACGTGCATGCCCTTGGCGCGGGCCAGTTGGCAGACCATGGCGCCGACTGCGCCGGAGGCAGCTGAGACCACGATGGTTTCCCCTGACTTGCCGCCCAGAATTTCGTTCAAACCCACCCAAGACGTGATCCCCGGCATGCCCAAGACGCCCAAAGCGGTGGAGATTGGCGCGACCTCAGGGTCGACTTTCCGCACCCCCTCCCCGTCGGAGATCGCGTGTGTGGTCCAGCCAAATTGCCCGGTGACAATGTCGCCCTTGGCAAAATCCGGATGCGCGGAGGTCATGACCTCCCCCACCGCGCCGCCTTCCATGATGCCGCCGATGGCCACGGGGTCTGCGTAGGATTTGGCGTCATCCATCCGCCCGCGCATATAGGGGTCAAGCGACAGCCAGATGATGCGCACAAGGAATTCGCCTGTGCCGGGGGCGGGCAGCTCAGCTGTTTTGAGCGCGAAATTCTCGGCAACGGGCGCGCCGGAGGGGCGCGAGGCGAGAGTGATGGACTGGGTTTTGGTCATGGGATGGGCGCTCCTTCAAAGCAGAGCGTACAGCCTAGCCCAGCCACTGGCATAAAAAAATGCCCTGTCGCTCTTGGGGAGACGACAGGGCTTAGGTATGTGCCAGCGGTTATGGCCGCAGGCACGGGCGGTAACTGTTGTTTTCTGTGGAAATTGCTAGTGGATTTCGGCCCGGATTTGCTGGCGCAGCACGTCAATAGGGACCATGACGCCGTCGCGTTTGAAGGCCCAATAAGTCCAGCCGTTGCAGCTGGGCGCGCCTTCCAGATGTGCGCCGACCTGATGGATCGAGCCCTTCACGTCATCCGCGATCAATGTGCCATCCGCGCGCACTTTGGCCTTGTGCCGCTTGTTGAGCGACCAGAGGTCGTCGCCCGGATTAAGCAGCCCACGTTCAACCAACACACCGAAAGCCACACGGGGCTCGGCGCGTTTGGATTGCGTCACCTGGAGGGATGTACGGTCAAACTTGCGCACGGATTTCAGACGTTTCTCGGCCACGTCGCGGTAGGCTTTCTCGCGCTCGATGCCGATATAGTCGCGGCCCAGCTTCTTCGCGACGGCCCCGGTGGTGCCGGTGCCAAAGAACGGGTCCAGCACGACGTCGCCGGGATTTGTGGTGGCCACCAGAATGCGGTGCAGCAGGGATTCAGGTTTTTGGGTCGGGTGGGCCTTTTCGCCCTGCTCGTTTTTCAGCCGCTCATGGCCGGTGCAGATTGGCAGCACCCAGTCGGAGCGCATCTGAATACCCTCGTTCAAGGCCTTCAGCGCCTCGTAGTTGAACGTGTATTTGGAGCCTTCGGATTTCGACGCCCAGATCAGCGTCTCATGGGCGTTGGTCAGCCGCTTGCCGCGAAAGTTCGGCATCGGGTTCGACTTGCGCCAGACCACGTCATTGAGCATCCAGAACCCTTGGTTTTGCAGCTCGTGGCCGACGCGAAAAATGTTGTGGTAGGAGCCAATAACCCAGATCGCGCCGTTGGGCTTGAGCAGGCGCTTGGCGGCTTTCAGCCAAGCTTGCGTGAACTGGTCGTATTTCTTGAAGGAGGCGAACTGATCCCAGTCGTCATCCACCGCATCGACTTTGGAATTGTCGGGGCGGTGCAGGTCGCCGCGCAGTTGCAGATTGTAGGGCGGGTCGGCAAAGATCAGGTCAACGGAGGCCTCGGGCAATGCGTTCATTGCCTCGATACAATCGCCGTCCAAAATCGTGTTAAGCGGCAACGCCTCATGCGTCACCTTGGAAATTTTTCCCATCATCAGCCCCGATTTGCGGCCCCTTTGTGAGGCCTGTTCTTTTGTTGGGTACAGGATGATTCAAACTGATTCGTCAGTCAAAAACTATAAGTTTCAATTGCTTACATAAAATCATCGACACAAGATGTTGTGGACGGGTTTATAGGAACGCCGATGATGTGGTGTTACCCCGTGTTGCTCTAATGCACTGAGATGCTCTTTGGTGGGGTAGCCCATATTTTTGCCCCAATTGAAGGCGGGGTATTGTTGCGCCAATGCACACATGATCCGGTCTCGGGTGACTTTTGCCAGAATGGATGCCGCCGCAATGGTTTGGGAGCGGGCGTCTCCTTTGACCAAAGGCGTGGCGGGGTGCGGCAGGTCGCGGGGTACCTTATTGCCGTCGACCAGCACATGATCGACGCCGTTCAGCCCCGCTACCGCGCGGCACATGGCCAGATGCGAGGCGTGATAGATGTTGAGGCTGTCGATCTCCTCGACGCTGGCCTCGGCAATGCAGTATTTGGCGCGCAGCTTGATCTGCTCGAACAGTGCCTCGCGCTTGGTGGCGCTCAGCTTTTTGGAATCGTTGAGCCCCTCGGGGATATCGCCGGGGTTCAGCACCACGGCGGCGGCGACCACGGGGCCAGAGAGCGGGCCGCGCCCGGCCTCGTCCACGCCTGCGATGTGGGACATGCCGTCGGCGATCAGCGCGGCCTCGAATGAGAAATCAGGTGTCATGGGTCGTTCAAACACCGGCCAGCCGGGAAAGGCAAAGAGAAAGGGGGCGACCTGCGCGGTCACCCCCGTTTGTGCGCACGCGTCCCGCATTATGCGCGCCACCCTTGCTGGCGCAGACAGCGCGGCGCGTAGAAATAGCGCGGGCCGCTATTGGTCTGGTTCTGGCGCAGGCAGGTTTGCGGCAGCTGGGCGCGGGCGTGGCGTTGCATGCAGCGCGCGCCGTAAACCTCACGGGTGCCGCGATGGGTCCATTGCTCACGCACGCAACGCTGTGGGGCCACGCGGGCGCGGTCAATTGCGCGGTCGATACGGGTTGCCCGCCGGTTTTGCTGATAGAGCGGCGTGGGCTGTTGGGCCTTGCGGGACACTTGGGCGGCACGGGCGCGCTCCTTTTCGCGGTCGCGCTTTTTGTTGGCCGCATTGGCCAAGGCCCCAATGACGACCAGCCCGGCAATGACTTTGAACACGTCTTCATCGGCGCGGGCCGGGGCGGCGGTGAAGCTGGTCGCCGCAAGGGCGATGCTAAGAATAGTTGCTATAAGGGGGCGTCTCATCGGGGTTCCTCCGGGGTTTGGTATGTGGTCGCATGGACCTGTCCCCCAAAACTGACCCCCGGTCCGGTGCTAAACAATTTCAGCGCAATGAAAGGCGCTTTCGGCTGTTTGATATTGAATAACAGCGCCGCTCAGGCCCATGAGAGGCGCATGATATATAGAGCCCTCCCCGCCGCGCTGCTTGCGTTGGCCCTCGGCGCGACCGCCGCCCATGCCGGGTGTTACGCCGATTACAAAGCCAAGAAAGACAACCCGTTGCAGCTGCATTACGGTGTCATCGAGCTGCCGCAATCGCTGTGCAACGGCGGGAATGTCGCCGCCGCGATTGCGCCGCGACTGGCGCGCGAGGGCTGGACGCTGCTAAATGTGCTCAGCGTCTTTGACGACGCGGGACTTTCAGAGAGGAAAGCCAGTGCCGGGCCATTCTACCTCCGTTTCTAAACTGACGCCCGCGCGGGTGATCGTCATAGGCGTCGCCGCCATCGTGGTGATCCTGACGCTGGCCGCTTTGGTGCTGTTTGCCAACCTGCCCGACGCCAACGCGTTCAATACGCGGGTGGAGCAGTTGTTTATGGAGAACGACTCGCTGACGGGTCAGGCGGAGATCAAGCTGCTGGAAATTCTGGCAGGCTCCGGCACCGCGTTTTCCGAGACGCTGGCCTCTTACCGGTTCATCATTTTCGTGCTGATGGTGTTTGCCACCGCGCTTCTGATCGCCGCGCTGGTGTCGATGGTGGCCCTTGTCGGGCTGGCGCGGCGCATGGCGGAGGTGGAGAAATCCGGCATCCAGGTGAACGCGCTGACCGTGCATCGCGACGCGCGGGTGGTGCAGATCAACGACATGGAATTCAAGCTGACAGCCGCCGCGCTTGAGACCCTGTCAGTTCTGGCGGAGGCCCGGCTGGACGATGACATCCTGTCGGGGCTCGAGATCGAAAGCGTGATCTCCGGCAAACCCACTGCCGAATGCGACGAGGCCGCCGGGGCCGTGCGCATCAAGCGCCTGCGCGACCATCTGGGCAACCAGCTGATGAGCGAACTGCTGATCAAGAACATCGCCCGCAAGGGCTATGTGCTGGCCGTGGAGCCCGGCGCCATCCGCATGGTCTAGCCCCTTGCATATGGGCTTGGCCTCTCGGATGGTTTGCCGGGTGCGGATCACAGAGGGGCTGGACATATGCGGGTAGCGTTGACAGGCGGGGCGAGCGGAATTGGCGCGGCGGTGCTGCGCAAGATGCAGGCTGCGGGCCACCATGTCACCAGCTTTGACATCACCGAGCCTGCGGGCGTGGACCACTGGGTCGAGACCGATTTAAGCGATGCTGCCTCGATTGAGGGCGCGGTTCGGGCGGCTGAGGGTCCGTTTGACGCGTTGATCAACAATGCCGGGATCCCGCCGCGTGAGGGGATGGCCGCGCAAGTGTTGCAGATCAACTGGTTTGGCCTTGTGGCCTTTCTGGACGGGATGCTGGACCAGCTCAGCCCGGGCGGCGCGATTGTGAACGTGGCCTCCCGCGCCGGGGCGATGTGGCAGCAAAACCTTGAAGAGGTGCAGGCGTTGAGGGCCTTGCCTGCGGCAAGCGTGCCGGAATTTCTGAGCGCACACGGAATAGACGCCACACGGGCCTATAACCTGTCGAAAGAGGCGGTGATCGTGATGACATATGGCCGCTGCGCAGAAATGATCGCACGCGATTTGCGGATGAACGCGGTCAGCCCGGCGGCGGTCAGCACCGGGATCCTTGATGATTTCGTCAAGGCGTTCGGGCCCAAGGTCGCCGCCAATATCGCGCGGGTCGGGCGAGCGGGCACCCCGGAAGAGGTCGCCGACGTGATCGCCTTTCTCGCCTCCCCCGACAGCCACTGGATCAAGGGGCAGGATATTGCCATTGACGGCGGCATGGGCGCGATCGCGATGACCGAGGCGCTGTCGCTTTAGGCTGTGACCTCGACGTCCAGACGCGCCAGCGCGTGGATGGTGCTGTTGATTGCGGGGACGGGCTCCTCCAGCAGCGTGAAGCGGGAAATGCGGTCGGCCAGCACGTCAAACAGCGTCGTCATTTCAAGCCGGGCCAGATGCATCCCGAGGCAGGCATGCACCCCGTGGCCAAAGCCCAGATGGCCGCGCGTGTTGCGGGTAATGTCGAAGCTGTGGGGATTGTCGAACTTGGCCGCGTCCCTGTTGGCCGCGCCGTACACCATCAGCGCCCGCGTGTCCTTGTGCAGGGTGGTGCCTGCGACCTCGATATCCTCGGCCACCCAGCGGGTGAAGGCCTTGATCGGGGTGTTGAGGCGCACAATCTCCTCCACCGCGTTGCGCATGAGGGAGCGGTCGGCGCGCAGCTTGTCCCATTGCTCCGGGTTTTGCGCAAAGAGCATGACCCCGTAGCCGATGGCAGAGATCGTCGTATCAAGGCTGGGGGCGATATAGTCGCGCATCAGGGTCACGGCCTTGGCCGCAGGGACCCCCGCCTCGATTGCCGCTTGTGTGGCGCGATTGGCCCAGCCATCGGCACTGAGCCCGTTTAGCACGTCCGGGTCATCCAGAAAGGCGCGCAGGCTGGCAAGCTGCGCCATCGCCTCCGCCCTCCGAGATTTCGGGTCACCCATCAGCTCGAACGTGGCGCCTGCCCAATTCAGCATATTGTCTTTGCCGCCCTCCCCCAGCCCGACAAGATCCCGCACGATGGTCAGGGGCAGGTATGTGGCCAGATCGCTGACCGCATCAAAACGGCCCATCTTGCAGACCTTATCCGCGATGATCCGAGACTGCGCCTCAACCTGCGCCCGCACATTCTCCAGCGCGCGCGGTGTGAGCGGCGCGAAGGTGATAGCGCGGCTGTTGTCATGGGCAGGCGGGTCGGAATTCAGCGTGCTGCCGGTGAGAAACGCGTTGACGTCCTCATTGACGGAGACGCCTTTGCCGGACCGAAACACCCGGTGATTGCGCAGACAAGAGGTCAGCGCGTTATGGCCGCAAACGGCATGCAGCCCGTTCTGCGGCAACCAAACCACCGGGCCACGCTCCAGCATCCGCCGGTAAGCCGCCACCGGATCCGCCACATGCGCGTCTGCGTAGAAATCGAGATCACAGATCGGGGCAGTGGCGGTCATCATGCGGGTATCCTGCGGCAGGTAAGGAGCCGGAACGCTAGCGGCTCGGCCTGGTCACGACAATAAGGCGCAGAAAAATGGTGACCCCGGCAGGATTCGAACCTGCAACCTGCCCCTTAGGAGGGGGCTGCTCTATCCAGTTGAGCCACGGGACCACGGGGGTGTTTTGGGGAATTCTGGGGCGTTAGGCAACAAAAAAGGGGATGCGCAATTGGCCCAAGCGCGTCCCCTTTTCAGTGGTCTGGTCCGGCGTTTCCGACGGGCAAACCTATCTTTGTTAGCGGTAACATAGCTGCACATAACGGTTTGGACAAGCCCTCGAATGCAGGTTATGAAGAGGGACCGATTTCTTGGATAAGGGCCGCATCATTTGACCTCCAGATCCGACCCGGATTACCGGCCCAGCCTGACCCTTCGTGACGTCTCCGAGGCGTCTGGAGTCTCGGAAATGACCGTCAGCCGGGTGCTGCGCAACCGCGGTGAGGTCTCTGACACAACGCGGGAAAAGGTTCTCAAGGCGGCACGAGAGATGGGCTATGTGCCCAATAAAATCGCGGGCGCGCTGGCGTCAAACACGGTTAATCTGGTGGGCGTCATCATTCCCTCACTGTCGAATATGGTGTTTCCCGAGGTGATGATGGGTATCTCGAAGGTGCTGGATGACACGCCCTTGCAGCCGGTGGTCGGGGTGAGCGGCTACCTGCCCGAAAAGGAGGAGGAGGTCATCTTCGAGATGCTTTCCTGGCGGCCGACCGGGTTGATTGTGGCGGGGTTGGAGCACACGGATGCGGCACGCAAGATGATGCAGAATTCCGGCATCCCGGTGGTAGAAATTATGGATGTGGACGGCCCCGTGATTGACGCTTGCGTCGGGATCAGCCATCAGCGCGCGGGGCGCGAAACGGCCAAGGAAATTCTGAAACGCGGGTATCGCAAGATCGGGTTTCTGGGCAGCAAAATGCCGCTGGACCACCGGGCGCGCAAGCGGTTCGAAGGGTTCAAATCCGTGTTGAGCGAGGCTGGATTGTCGCTGGCGGATGAGGAATATTACTCTGGCGGCTCGGCATTGGCGAAGGGCCGCGAGATGACGGAGGCGATTTTGACCCGGTCAAAGGACCTCGATTTTCTGTATTATTCCAATGACATGATCGGCGCAGGCGGGCTGCTTTATTGCACCGAGGCCGGGTATGACGTGCCGGGCGACATTGGGCTGGCGGGGTTCAACGGGCTTGAGCTGTTGGACGGGATGCCCAAGCAGTTGGCGACGATGGACAGCTGCCGGGTGGAGATCGGCCGGAAGGCGGCGGAGCTGATCGCCGAGGCGTTGCGCAAGCCCGAGACCGCCGCAGAGCGATTGGTCGAATTGTCGCCGATTTTTGCACCGGGCGGGACAGTGCGCTAGGCAAGCGTCCTTGTAGTTGCGCCGTAATTACGCCGGCTCTTACAGATTTATTCATCTCTGCGCGCTATGGCTGCGGCACTCCCGAAAATTGGTAAGTCAGTTGAGGCATGTAGATGGCCAATGGCGCACGGCGCGCAGCAGGAGATATTCTTGACGCGGCCATGCCCTTTCTGCGGCGCTATGGCCGTGCCCTGACGGGACATCAGATGAGCGGCGACACTCTGGCCGCAAAGGCGCGCAGGGTGACGCAGCCCGACCTGAGCGCGCTGTCTGCCATCGACATTCGGCTTCAGCTTTTTGCCAATCTGAACAGCGCCTGGAACGCCTTGCTGGGCCGCTCTTTCAGCCAGACGGCCGCGTGGCGGCAGATCGGGGCGCTGACACCGGGGTCACGCGAAACGCTGCTCTTGCGTGCGATTGAGGAGTTCTCCTTTGAGCAGATCGCGCGCATTCTTGGGGTGTCTTTGCAGCTGGTGCCCGAGCTGTTTGAAACCGCATTGCAAGAAATGCCCTACCACACAGGCAGCCGGGTTTTGATCATTGAAGATGACCCGATGATGGCGATGGATATGTCGAGCTGCCTTGGCGATATGGGGTGCACCGTGACCGGCGTGGCGCGCACTGCGTCCGAGGCGGTTTTGTTCGCCGCCTCCTCCACGCCTGACCTGATCATTACGGCGCTGACGCTGGCGGATAAGTCCTGCGGGTTAGAGGCCGCGCGCCGGATCAGCGCCCAGCACGCGAGGGTCTCGTCAGTCTTTGTGACACCCTATCCCGAAAAGCTGTTGACCGGCACCAAGGAGGAGCCGGTCTTTATTATTGCGAAACCCTATCTCGATGATCAGGTGCGCAGCGCCGTCAGCCAGGCGTTTATTCTGAGCAGCCGTTAAGAGCCCAATTTGCCCTTGGGGCCGATGAAGAACCAGATCAGGAACCCGATCAGTGGCAGGAGCAGCACCAGCAGGATCCACAGGATCTTTTTGCTCGTTTCAACGTTCGAGCTGAAGATGGATGCGATTGCCCAGATATCGAGGACAAAAATCAGAAGGCCGCCTATCGTTTGCATAGCTTGTCTTTCCTGTTGAGCCGGCCAGATGCGACCGACACTTTCGTAATGTTAACACTGTTCGCGGGGCAGTGGAAACGCCAAGCCGCGCCTTTGCCCTCGACAGGGCGGGTGACTTTCGGTCATGTCACGGCTGAAAACGGAAAGGTTGGATGTCATGGCGCGCAAACTTGTCGGGATCGGGGAATGCATGGTGGAGCTGTCGCAGGCCGAGGGCGGCTTGATGCGCAAATCCTTTGCGGGCGACGTGTTCAACTCCCTTTGGTATGCGCGGGCGGGTTTGCCTGAGGACTGGTCGGTGGCGTTTTTGTCCGCCGTTGGCACCGACCCGACCTCCGACGAGATGGTCAGCTTCATTGAGGAAGCTGGCATTTCCTGCGACCCGGTGCGCCGTCTGCCGCAGCACCGTCCGGGGCTTTACATGATCCATCTTGATGGGGCGGAGCGCAGCTTTTCCTATTGGAGAGACACCTCCGCGGCGCGCCAATTGGCAGCAGATCCCGCGCATCTGGAGACGGTGCTCGGCGCGGCGGATGTGGTGTATCTGTCTGGCATCACGCTGGCGATCCTGTCGGATGCCGATCTTGAGCATCTGCATGCCGCTTTGGCCAAGGCCCGTGCGGCGGGGTGTTTTGTGGCGTTTGACCCCAATATCCGACCCGCGCTGTGGCGCAGCCCTGAGCATCTGCGCGCGACCATCGGCAAGACGGCATCGCTCGCATCGCTGGTCTTTCCCAGCTTTGACGACGAGCAGGCCGCGTTTGGTGACGCCACGCCGCAAGCCAGCCTTGAGCGGTATCGCGGCTACGGGGCTGAGCAGGTGGTGGTCAAAAACGGCGCGCAGGATGTGTTGTGCCATTTGGGTGGTGAGACGCAGCTTTACCCCACACCGTCCGTCGCAGCCCCGGTGGACACGACAGGGGCGGGGGACTCGTTCAATGGCGCGTTTCTGGCGAGCTTTTTGCAGAATTCAGATGGGGCACAGGCCGTTCAGGCGGGTCAGGCATGTGCCGCCGAGGTCATCTGCCACCACGGCGCGTTGATTAGGCTCTAGGGGAAATTTGAAGCCCCGTGTGTGGACCTTGGCCCGGTGGTTGTTTAGGGATTGCTCGCAAACAGCAAAAAGGTCCCCCGCGTCATGGCAGATACGAACATTCCCGACATTGTTTACACCAAAGTAGATGAGGCGCCTGAGCTTGCCTCCGCGTCTTTTCTGCCGATCATCCAAAGCTTCACTTCGGCGGCGGGCGTCACGGTGGGCCAGCGCGACATCTCTTTGGCCGGGCGCATCATTGCCACCTTCCCCGATCATCTGACCGAGGCGCAGCGCCAGAGCGACGATCTGGCAGCGCTTGGCAAGCTGGTCAAAACGCCCGAGGCCAATGTGATCAAGCTGCCCAACATTTCGGCCTCCGTGCCGCAACTGGTTGAGGCGGTGACCGAGCTGCAAGGCAAGGGCTACGCTTTGCCGGACTACCCGGAAAACCCTGAGACCGAGGCGGAGAAAGAGATCCGCGCGCGCTATGATGCGATCAAGGGCTCTGCCGTGAACCCGGTGTTGCGCGAGGGCAATTCGGACCGCCGGGCCGCTGCGGCCGTCAAGAATTACGCGCAGTCCAACCCGCACCGGATGGGCGCGTGGTCGGCAGACAGCAAGACCCGTGTAGCGACGATGGATGCCAATGATTTCCGTTCTAACGAGACCTCAGTAACACTGGCCAAAGAGGCCTCCGCGAAGATCGAATTGGTGGGCAAGGATGGGTCTGTGACCGTGCTGAAGGACGGGTTGTCCTACCCTGCGGGCACCATCGTGGACGCGACGTTCATGTCGGCCAAGGCGCTTGGTGCCTTTCTGGAAGAGCAGATCGCCGCGACAAAGGCCGAGGGCACGCTGTTCTCGATCCATATGAAGGCGACGATGATGAAGGTCTCCGACCCGATCATCTTTGGCCATGCCGTGCGCGCTTTCCTGAAGCCCGTCTTCGAGACCTACGCCGCCGAGTTGGACGCCGTGGACGCGAACCCAAACTCCGGTTTGGGTGCGGTTCTGGACGCCATCGCGGAGAGCCCCAAGGCCGACGAGATTTTGGCCGCGATTGACAAGACCATGGCCGACCAACCGCCGCTTTATATGGTGAATTCCGACAAAGGCATCACCAATTTGCACGTGCCGTCTGACGTGATCATCGACGCCTCAATGCCTGCGCTGATCCGTGCGGGCGGCAAGGGCTGGGGCCCGGATGGCAAAGAGGGTGACACGAATTGCGTGATCCCGGATAGCTCTTACGCCGCCATTTATGATGCGTCTGTCAAGGATTGTAAGGCCAATGGCGCGCTTGATCCGGCGACGGCTGGCACTGTGCAAAATGTCGGACTGATGGCGCAAAAGGCTGAGGAATACGGCTCCCACCCAACCACGTTCGAGATCCCGCATGACGGCACGGTGCGCATGGTGTTGGACAATGGCGACGTGATCCATGAGCATAGCGTTGAGGCGGGCGATATCTGGCGCTCGGCCTCTACGCGCAAGGCACCGATTGAAGATTGGGTGCAGCTGGCGATTGACCGCCAAGCGCTGGAAAATTGCGAGGCGATTTTCTGGCTCGACGAGACCCGCGCTCATGACGCCGAGTTGCTGAAATACGTGCGGCCTTTGCTGGACAAGGCAGGCGTCTCGGAGAAGTTCCAAATCCTCAACCCGGAGGAGGCCACGAAGGTCAGCTTTGCCACCATCCGAGCAGGCAAAACCTCCATTGCGGTGACGGGCAACGTGCTGCGCGACTACCTGACGGACCTGTTCCCCATTCTGGAGCTGGGCACCTCGGCCAAGATGCTGTCGATTGTGAAACTGATGCAGGGCGGCGGCTTGTTTGAAACGGGGGCTGGCGGCTCTGCGCCGAAGCATGTCGAGCAGCTGATGGAGGAGAACCATCTGCGCTGGGACAGCCTTGGCGAGTTCTGCGCGCTGGGCGAAAGCCTGAAGTTCCTCGGTCAGGTCAAGGGCAACAACAAAGCCCATGTGCTGGGCGCGGCGGTGGATGCCGCGACGCAGGGTATTCTGGATCACGACAAATCTCCGGGCCGCAAGGTCGGGCAGCCCGACAACCGCGACAGCCATTTCTACTTTGCGCTCTACTGGGCGCAGGCTTTGGCCGCGCAAAGCCAAGACGCTGATCTGGCCGCGCATTTTGCGCCGATTGCCGAAAGCCTTGCCGCATCCGAGCAGAAGATCGTCGCAGAGCTGGCCGCCGTGCAAGGCAAGCCCGCTGACACGGGCGGCTATTACCGGGCGGATCCGGCGAAAGCCGCGGCTGTGATGCGGCCTTCGGCCACGCTGAACGCGATCATCGGCTGAGCCATGACAGGTTTCGTGATCCCCGCCCCCGCCCAAGCGCAATTGCCGGTCGTGGGCGGGGGCGCGTTTCCGGTCCGCCGGGTCTATTGCATCGGGCGCAACTACGCCGCGCATGCGGTTGAGATGGGGCATGACCCGGACCGGGAGCCTCCGTTCTTTTTTCAAAAAAACCCTGACAGCCTGGATGCGAGCGGTCAGTTTCCCTACCCCGTGAAAAGCCAGGACGTGCATCACGAAGCGGAGCTTTTGGTGGCGTTGCACTCGGGCGGGACCGACATCACCACCCAAGACGCGCTCGCCCACGTTTGGGGCTACGCGCCTTGCCTTGATATGACCCGCCGCGACCTGCAAGGCGAGGCCAAGAAGATGGGCCGTCCGTGGGAGATCGGGAAATCCTTTGAGCGCTCCGCGCCTGTGGGCCCGCTGCACCCGGTCAGCGATGTGGGGCATCTGAGTTCTGGTGAGATTTCGTTAACTGTTAACGGCGAGCTGCGGCAAAGCGGTGATCTGGATCAGATGATCTGGAAGGTGCCGGAGATGATCTCCTACCTGTCGGCGTATTTTGAGCTGGCGGCGGGCGATGTGATCTTGTCAGGCACACCCTCAGGCGTTGGCCCGGTGGTCCGTGGCGACGCAATGGAATTGTCGATTGCCGGGCTGGATGTCCTTCGGGTCGACGTTGTCTAGGCTGCCCCGTTTCCGTGGATAAAGACCCAGAATTGAGGTCAGTGTTTCCGTCCTAGAAACACCAAATGTCTGCCCCGTTTTAGACAGAATTGCCTGAGAAACTCTTGCCAGAGGCACGTGGAATTACCGCGTGCTGTGGGACGAAGGGTGACATTCGCTATGGGCAACGCACAGATCAAAGACGATCAGTCTGAAAGCTATCTCGACGAGCTGCGACCGGGTACGAAACTGCTGCACGGCCAGTATACGATCAACTGCTTTCTGAATTCCGGCGGCTTCGGCATCACCTATCTTGCGACCAATAGCCTTGATCGTAAGGTGGTTATCAAGGAATGTTTCCCTTCCGCATTTTGTCATCGTAGCCGCGCCCTCGTTCAGGCGCGCTCTGACGCGCATACCGACGAATTGCGTGCGATTGTCGGGCTGTTTATCCAAGAGGCGCGTAGCCTCGCGAAGATGAATCACCCCAATATTGTCGGCGTGCATGAGGTGTTTGAAGAGAATCAGACCGCCTATATGGTCCTCGACTTTGTCGAAGGGCGCGATCTTCTGGACACACTCGACGATCCTGACCACGGGCTGACCGGGTTGCAGGTGCAAGGCATCCTGCGCGATGTGCTGGGCGCTGTGCAATACGTCCATGACCGGGGCGTGCTGCACCGCGATATCTCGCCAGATAACATCCTGCTGGATGGTGACATGCGCCCCGTATTGATTGATTTTGGTGCTGCGCGCGAAGAGGCCAGCAAACAGACCCGCGTGCTGTCAGCGCTGCGTGTCGTTAAGGACGGGTACTCCCCGCAGGAATTCTATGTGCAAGGCAGCCCGCAGACGCCTGCGAGCGATCTTTATGCACTGGCCGCCAGCTTTTACCACCTGATTGACGGCGAGCTGCCCCCCAACAGCCAAGCCCGTCTGGCCGCGATTGCGGCCGGCGACAAGGACATTTACGAACCGCTGGCAGACCGGATCAAAGGGTTCGACCGCAAGTTCCTGCTGTCCATCGACAAGGCGCTGGCCATCCTGCCGAAAGACCGGATGCAATCGGCTGACGAATGGGTCGCCATGCTGAACCAATCGCGCCAGCTGTCGCGTGTTCCATCTCAAACCGCGCCGCTGTCTTCGGCAGCCGCCGCCACGCTTGATGCAGAGCGCAAACCCGGTCTGGTAGCGCTGTTTGGCTCGGTTGCTGCCGTGGCTTTGCTGGCGGTTGGGGGCCTGTATTTCGCGGGCTACCTGCCCACGGGAACGACGACACAAGAGGCCGCCGTGGCCCCTGTTGAAACGCTTGAGCCCGCCCCTGTCGTGCAAGCCGCAGCGCCAGAGCCAGCCGTTATCGAAACCATTGAAACCGCGCCCGCTTTTGAGTGGACGCCGATGCAGGGCGTTGCGGAAAGCGCAAGGTTTGCCGCTACAGAGCAGATCAGAGCCGCCGAAGCCGCCGCTCAGCTTGCCATTGTGCAAGCAGCGACCACCGCCGAAGCCCGCCGTCTGGAAGAGATTGCCGCAGCCGAAGCGATTGCCGCACAGGAGGCCGAGGCCGCGCGCCTCGCCGAAGTTGCAGCTGCTGAGGCTGCCGCGGAAGCAGAGCGTCTGGCTGAAGCACAGGCCGCCGAAGCTGAGGCTGCCGCAGAGGCAGAGCGTCTGGCTGAAGCACAAGCCGCCGAAGCTGAGGCTGCCGCAGAGGCAGAGCGTCTGGCAGAAGTACAAGCCGCCGAAGTTGAGGCCGCCGCGCAGGCAGAGGTTGCCGCAGACGTACCCGTGCTGCAATCCAACTGGAGTGTCGAGAAACCCTTTACCACCGGCGCCAACAACACCCGCATCACCGAAGCGACCGGCGACGCCCCCGACTGGGCCCGCGCAGGTACTGAGATTGTCGCGGTCAATGGCACTCCGGTCTCCAATATGATCGAGTTTGACGAGGCTTTGCGCGCCAGCGCCACGCCGCAAGACGCGGTGTCTCAACCGATGCAGCTGACTGTCAAACGTGGTGGCGCTGAAAGCACCGTGGAGTGGGAGCCTGCAATCATTCAGGAAACTCAGTTGGGCGACGGCACCGTCTTTATGACCCGCTTTAACGGAGAGGCGTGGACGACCCGCGTCACCGCCATTGCCGAGGGCGAAACCGAACTGCAGATCGGCGACGAGCTGATCGCCTATATGAGCACCTCCGAGCCGGTCATTGAGCGCACTTCGCTGCCGAGCATTTTCACGCGAGAGCTGGAAAACGGCACCGACGAGTTCAGTTTCGCGGTCTCCCGCGATGGCTCCATGTGGGTCGCATATTACACTTACAACGGCAGCGTTTAGCGCCAATCACTTAGAGGCAAGATCATGAGCTTTTTTCGTAACTTTCTTTCCCGCAAGGCCAGCAAGGCCGAGGCCTCCAAGGAGGTAGAGCGCACAGTTGTGGACATTGCTCCGCAGGAAGATGTGCCGCTGGACACGCGCCCCAACATGTTGTCTGCCGAGGAATTGCGCGCCCAAGAGGCTGAAAAAGAACGCAAATTTGCGGAAGTGGAAGCTGCAGCGATGGCGCAAATCGCTGAAGAGGAGGCGAAAGCTGCTGAAGAAGAGGCGAAAGCCGCCGCCGATATCCTTGAGAAAATCAACGCCAGTGTGGGGGAGGAGGCCGCAATGCCAGCGGCACCGGTCAACATTTGGGACATTGAAGATGACGGGCCTGAGCTTGCCGCGACGCCTGAAGCTGCCCCATCACCACGCCGCCGTCGCAACCAGACCCGCGTTCTGGGGTTCGACAACCCGCAAAGCGACGTCGTTTCCATGTTTGACACGGCGGAAAAAGCAACCGGCGCTGCGCGCGCCAAGTTCCCGGTTGGCTGGTTGCTTGTTGTCGAGGGTCCGGGCCGTGGCGAATGCTTCTCCCTTGAGGCTGGTATGTCAGAGATTGGCCGTGGCGATGATCAGGCGATCAAGCTTGATTTCGGCGACAATTCGATCTCGCGCGTGAACCACGCCGCTGTTGTTTATGACCCCGAAACGCACAGCTTTATGCTGGGCCATGGCGGCAAGAAGAATATCGTGCGACTAAACGGCACCCCGGTGATTTCAAACGAAACGCTCACTACGGGTGACCAGATCAAGCTGGGTGAAACGACGCTGCATTTCGTGGCCCTCTGCACAGCGGAATTCAACTGGAACGACGGGTCCAACCCAGAGGAGAGCGAAGATGTGGCGATCGCCTGAACCAAGATTCGACGTAGCTTCCGCGATTTGTCAGGGCGGGCGTGACTATCAAGAAGACGCCATCATCACCGACTTTCCCTTTGGCACCGATACCGGAATGGTCGTGTTGGCCGATGGTATGGGCGGCCATGCCGCTGGTGACGTGGCCTCCAAGATTGTCGTCACCGAAGTGTTCTCCGAGCTGAAATTCCAAAGCGCGAATTTCGTGCAGCAAGAGAAGAAGATTCCCGACCTGATGGCAAATGCTGCGTCGCAGGCCAATCTGGCGGTCAGCGACCATGTGTCCGACAACCCTGCCGTGCGCGGCATGGGGGCCACGCTGGTGTCGCTGGTGCTGGTTGAGAACCGGATGTTCTGGATGTCGATTGGCGACAGCCCGCTCTATCATTTCCGCTCTGGCAAGCTGAAGCAGCTCAACGAAGATCATTCGATGGCACCGCAGATTGATTTCATGGCCAAGCAAGGCCTGTTGGACGCGGAGGCGGCCAAGAACCACCCGGACCGCAATGCGCTGACATCCGTTATTCTGGGCGGGCGCGTGGCCAAGTCGGACTGTCCCAACACCCCGTTTGAGGTGCAGGTTGGCGACATCGTCGTGGTGTCCAGCGACGGGTTGCAATATCTTGAAGAAACCAAAATCAAGCAGATCCTGCACCGCTACCGCCGCCGCAAAAGCGCGGAAATTGCGGGCCACTTGCTGGCCGCCATCGAGGCGCTGGCAGACCCGGACCAGGACAATGTCTCCTTCGCGGTGATCAAGCTGAACCATAACAAACCGATGGAACGCGCGATTGCGCCCAAGCCGGTGGATGCGGATGATCATGCCGCCGCCAACTCGACCCGCGTGGTGCATCTTGATGAGGTCAAGAAAGACCAGGACGCCGCATCTCCCGAAGAGGATGCCCCCTCCAAAGTCGCCGTGGGCGCGCCCCGATGACACAGGCTGCGCCGCCCCGTGACGGTGTCAGTGATCTGCGCCGCGCTATTGCGCAGGCGGGTCTGAGCGCGCCACTGAAAGCCCGCGCGCAGGCGATCCTCGATCAAATTGAACGCCCTGTGAGGCTGGCCATTTTCGGCCTTCCGGGCAGCGGCAAGTCGCAGATACTGAACTTTCTGGCAGGCGCGGATGTGCTGCCCGGAAAGACGAAACTGCCCACGCTGCAACTGAGCTATGGTGACGCGGCAGTTGCCAATTGCACGCTGCCCGATGGCACGCTTGAGGCCCTGCCAATGGATGACATGCGGGCGATCACCGCCTTGAAGCCGGCGTTTGTGGACGCCACGATGCCGCTGCCGGCGCTGAAGAAAATTTCCATCCTTGAGGTCAGCGCGGGTGCGTCCCTGCGCGAACAACAACGCGCGATGAGCTGGGCCTCCAAACGCAGCGACGTGGCGCTTTGGTGCTCCAAGGGCGCGTTTGGTCGTGACGAGCAGGCTCTTTGGGCACAGATGCCCGCGGCGTTGCAGGATCATGCGTTCCTGCTGATGACTCATGCCGACAACCCCGCGGTCGAAGAGGCCTATCCGGGCCGCGTTGATCGGGCGGTCTATGTCATGCAAGACCAGTTCCGGCAGGTGCTGCCAATTGGCACGACGTCCGCGATCGCGGCCCGTAATTTAGATGGGACGGTCGACAAAGACATGCTGCGCAGCTCCGGCGGGATGGCTGTGATCTCGGCGATCCTGCGCATGGTTGAGACCGGGCATCAGGGTGCGCGCGATCAGGCCGACATTTTCCTGCGCCAAATCGCGTTTGACCCGGAAGCACACGCGCCCGCGCCCGTCGAAGCTCCTGTGCCGACTGAGACCCCGGTTGAGGCTGTGGTTGAGGTTCCGGTTTCCCGGTCCCTTGGGCCTGTGTCGCGCGAGGCGTGTGAGCAGGCTGTGGCGCAATTGACCGCCGAAGGCACGATGATGGGGCAGGCGCTCAGCGATGTCGGCCTGAGTGATGGGGAGATCGTGGATATCTGCGTCGATACCGTGGTCTGGTTGTCGGATTATCTGGCCGAAAGCGGCGAAGCTGATGACCTCGCTATGGCACAGCTGCGCGAAACAGCGATGGATGCGGCTGATTTGGTACAGCTCATTCAGCTTGAAACCAGCGAAACAGTCGCCAGCGACAGCGTCAGCGTCATGGTACAGGTCAAGCAGGAAATGCAGCAAATGCTGGCGTCTTAGCGTGCCTGCGCGCCTTGGTTTCCAATAAATATCAAATTGTCGCCGCAATATTGTCGCGTTGGAGGAGCCATTATCCTCTGGACCAGAACAATCCCGTCAAAATGACCGGGATTCGTGAAACGTAACTGAGAAAGACCTTGTTTTAGGGTGGAAGCTTTATGATCGACGATGTTCCAGCCGGTGACGAAACCGGCGTTGAGGCCTCCATGCCCCTTCAGCAGCCTGCTCTGACCCCGGCCTTTGCCCGGCACGGTCTTGAGCAGATGAACGGCTTTGCCGAAAACATGCATAATCTCGAAGAGGCGCTGCTCGACATCGAGAGCTTCGGCGGCCGGGAGGCCGAGAAGAAGGCCGAGACCCTCATTCAATCCGCCCATGAGTTTGAACCGTCGATCACGATGATTGGCCAGATCAAGTCGGGCAAGACCTCGCTGGTCAACGCCATCGCCGGGCGCCCCGAATTGCTGCCGGCTGACGTGAACCCGTGGACCTCTGTGGTGACGTCCCTGCATCTCAACACCCGGCGCAAGGCGGACGACCCGGTGGCGTCGTTCCGGTTCTTTGACAAGGACGAGTGGGATTTTCTGATAGAGAATGGCGGTCGCATTGGCGAGCTGTCCAGCCGCGCCGGGGCCGATGAAGAGCTGGTCAAAGTGCGCGAACAGATTGCGGAGATGCGCGAAAAGACCAAGGCGCGTCTTGGCCGAAAATTCGAATTGCTGTTGGGTCAGACCCATAATTACCGCCATCTCGATGAAGAGCTGATGCAGCGCTATGTCTGCATGGGCGACGATTTTGGCGACCCCGAGATGCTGGATGCCCAAGGCCAGTTTGCCGATATCACGAAATCGGCTGATCTTTATCTGGACGCCCCGTCGCTGCCGATGCCGCTGTGCATCCGCGACACGCCCGGCGTGAATGACACCTTTATGATGCGTGAGCAGATCACGATCAACGCGCTGCGCGGCAGCCGAATTTGTGTTGTCGTGCTGTCGGCCAATCAGGCGCTGAGCTCCATGGATATGGGGCTGATCCGGCTGATCTCCAATATCGACTCGCGCGAGGTCGTGGTCTTCGTCAACCGTATCGACGAGCTGCCGAACCCCGCCGAGCAAATCGACGAAATCCGCGAGTCCATTCTGAAAACGCTGGCCGACAATAACGGCCCAAGCGGGCTGCATCTGGTCTTTGGCTCCGCCTATTGGGCGAATATGGCGTTGCAGGAAACCATCGACGATCTGGTGCCTGACAGCGCTGCTTCCTTGCAGAACTTTGCCAAGTCCAAGCTGGAAGAAGGTGCGCCCATCACTGCTGCTGATGTCTGGGACATGTCCGGCATGCCCGCGCTTTACGACGCCATTTCCGAGCGGATCAGTGTCGGAGAAGGCGCGCAGATGATCACCGCGCTGCGCAAGCGGGCGCTGAACCATCTGCACGGGCTGAGGGCCTCCAGCAATATCGTGTCGATGCGGATCGACAATCAGGACCTCAAGATGATGGAGCCTGCCGTTCTGGCCAAGCGGCTAGACGAGATCGAAGACCGTCACATGGCCGGGCTCGACGCCGCGTTGAAACCGCTGTTTGAGGCGTATACGACGCGGATTGATCAGGCCCATAAACGATTCCTGGACCGCGCGCTCGAGTCGCTGTTGCAACATCTCGAGAAACATGGCGACAAGGAGCTGTGGCAATACTCCCCTGAGGGGCTGCGCATGTTGTTGCGCTCCAGCTACCACTCCATGTGCAAGAAAACTGCCAACACCTGTGTCGCCGCGCTGAATTCCGCGGCTGACGATCTGTCCGTGACTTACCGCGACCTCTTGTCGATCGAGGTGGAGGGGTTCTCTGTCTCTGCGCCGACCGCGCCAAGCTTCCCGCCGCCGGTGTCATTGGGTCAGACGATTGCTTTGGATCTGCAAAGTTCTTGGTGGAAAGGCTGGTGGCAGCGCCGCAAGGGCTACCGCGCCTATGCCGACAGCTTTTACGAGTTGATCGAGGCCGAAACCGCGCCGATCCTGAACGACATGAAAAGCGTGCAGGTTGCTGAAATTCGCCGAATCGCGCTGGCGCAGCTTGAGGATTTCCTGCTGGAGCAAGGCGGTATCCTGACCGATGTCAGCAACAAGTCGCAGATCTCCGTGGGCGAGCTGAAAGGCCTGTTCGGCATCACTGAACAAGAAGAGCGCGAAGCCATTTTCGACATGCTGTTCGATGAGTTCTCTGTGGGTTCCGACGTTGAGGACATCGCAGACCCCGATCCGCAGCCCGCACGGCCGACCCGCCCACACTCCAAAGCGTCGCTCAACAAAGGAGAGGCCGCATGAGCCCCACCCACCGCAAGCCCCGCATCGCCCTGATGGGCGAGTTCAGCGCTGGCAAAAGTACACTGTCGAACCTGCTGCTTGGCGCGCGTCCGCTGCCAGAGAAGGTCACCGCCACGCGGCTGTCCCCGGTCTGGATGTCGCAAGGCACACAGGCCCCTTACCGGATTGATGTGGACGGCACTGAAGAGCCCATTTCGATTGACGCGCTTGAGGGTATCTCCGTTGAAGAAACCCGCGTGATCCGGCTGTTTTTCGAGGCCGACATTCTGGGCGCCTGCGACCTGATTGATTTTCCCGGCATCTCTGACCCCAACATGTCCGCCGAGGTGTGGCAGCGCGTGTTGGATGAGGTTGACGCCGTGCTGTGGTGCACCCACGCAACCCAAGCCTGGCGCCAGTCTGAGGCCGCCGTTTGGGAGACAATCCCGCAGGCCGTGCGCGAAAAATCTGTGCTGCTGGTCACCCGGTTCGACAAGCTGATCAACGAGCGTGACCGCTTCCGCGTGATGGCCCGTTTGAACAAGGAAACCCAAGGCCTGTTTGCCGCTACTTTCCCAATCTCTCTGACACAAGCGCTGGATGCGGGCGACAATGAAGAGGCCTTTGAGGCCAGCGGCGGCGGGGCGTTCTTTGAACATTTGAACAAGATGATCGACGATTTGAACCAAGCCGTGGGGCAAACGCAAACGCCGCGTGCTGCTGCAAGTTCGACCCCCGACGTTCAGGCGGCACCAGCGTCCGAAACCGCGTCGATTGACGCGCCAGATGCCACGGCGCTGGAGGATATCGCCCCCGCCGAGGCTATGTCTGACGACAGCGCGCCACGCATTTCGCCACGCCGTATTCAGCATGCCTCCGGGGCGCGGTCTGACCGCCCGGCGCGTCCGCAGACGAAAGAGCAAGTCATCGACATGATGCGCGCCAGTCGCCCGGTTCCGAAACTGGCCGCCGCTCGGGAGCCGCTGAACAATATCTTCGGAAGTAGCCCCGCCGTGGCCGCCGAAGACGAAAGCGCCGCGCCCTAACCTGCCACGAATGACCTTCCCAAACGCCGTCACTTGGATTACCCAAAGGGGGCGGTTGATTTTGGTATGGGATCACGATGGTTCAGGACGCTTTGGACAAGGTGTGCAATGACACCCAAGGATGCGAGTCCCTCGCCTTTGTTGATCTGTCGACACGCATGGTGCTGGTCACCAATGCCGATACTCCTGAAAGCCAAGACACATTAAATCTGCTCTGCGCGGAGGCTGCTTTGCTTCTCGATGAGGGCCAGATCGCGATGGCCGCCACCGCAGACCATGTTCACGTTTTTTTGCGTTCAGCCGCTGACCAGTCGGACGCCTTGTGCTGTATCTGCGCGCCCGGCACCGATTTTACGACATTTGTTCCGGCAGCGCAGGCCTGTCTGACGGCAATCAGCGGTGACAGCGCATGAGCGATGACCCACAGCTGAGCGGCAAGATCGAGGCGCTGACGCAAGATGCTGTGTTTGAGGACGGCGCGATGGTGCTGGGGCCCGCCGGAGCGCCCGAGACGACGCAAGCCATACTGCGTTCCATCGACATGACCATGCTGCCACGGGATATGGTGTTCGCCGTCGGGACCTCCTTTGTGACGCTGGCAGTCAGCGGCAAACGGGTGCGCCATGTCGCCGACACGTCACCGGATTTGATGGCCGAAGGGCTGGTTGGCCAGCCAGTAAATGTTGACGAGACTGACGCTGTGCAGTCCCTCGCCACCGTCCTGCGCGCGCTCTTTGCAGCGGAGGGCGTCTTGACGGTGAAGCGCCAGACTGCTTCGACAGCTTTGGATGCTGGGACTGCAGGGCTGGGACAACAGGATTTGAGCAAGGTTTTGGGGCCTCCGCCCGTGGCCGTGACCGGCTCGGTTTCGACCCTGATGGGTGATCTTTACGAGGTGCTCGGCGGCTATGCGCAGATCGCAGACGGCGCGATCACGCCCGTCAAAGGGGATGCGGATTTGGCGGCAGCGCTTGAGGCGCTGGGACCAAAATGGGCAGCGGTGTCGCAGGCTCATATGCGGTTGCGCGGTACAGCGGCGGATAGCATCGTGACGCTCGATGGCGTTTTGCCGGGCGGGTCACTGGCGCATTTTGTCAGCCTCAAAGGCGCGCAAGTGGTGATGGCCACGGCAGAAGGCAGCTTGCCCGAGGTCGCTTTGGCATGGGCCCGCGCAGCACGGTAGGCGGTTGCTTGCCTGACTTGTCCACAAGCGGTTTGGCAATTCTCCAAAAAGACAAGAATACACCCTAATTTTTGCCACTTTTGGAATGAATTTTATCTGCAAGTAGGTTCAGCGCGGCCCCACCTCGGGCCGCCTTATCAATACGCTATGCCGCAGAGGATATCGACATGCCAATCTCCACATCCAAGACTTCAACGCTACGTGCCTTGGGCCTGCTTGGGGCGAGCTTGCTGCCAAGCTTTGGCGTTGCAGGCGAGATCGCCCTGAGCACAGCCGATAACAGCGTGAATATCGTGGGGGAGTTCGTCAGCTTCGCGGATGGCCACTACACCGTGCGCACCGAACTTGGCGAGATGCGCGTGGCCGCAGCACAGGTCACTTGCACGGGCAGCGATTGTCTTCGGGTTACGCCGCAAATTAACATTGCCGGGGCAGATGCAGCTGGCATGACCTTAATGCCGCAGCTGCTGGCAGGCTACGCCAACGCCATGAATGCGACGGCTGATATGCAGGTTGAGGGTGCGCAAACCACCCTGTCCGTTTTCGAGAAGGACGGCGTCCCAATTGCCAATTACCAATTGACCTCCACCAGCTCGGAGGAGGCGTTCGAAGCCTTGCGCACTGGCACCGCAGAGATCGGGATGACCTCCCGCAAAATCTCCACCACCGAAGCGCGCGATCTGAGCCGTGCTGGCGCGGGGGATATGCTTGAGCAGGAACATGTCGTTGCGGTCGACAGCGTTGTTGCCATCACCCACCCGTCCAACCCGGTCAAAACGCTCAGCGTCAGCGACCTGGCCAAAGTCTATTCCGGGGAGATCACCAATTGGTCGAGTGTTGGCGGGCCGGACCTGCCGGTTGTGCTGGTCTCGCGCGAAGACGGCTCCGGCCTGCGCGACGCCCTTGAAGAGGGTCTGTTCGACGGCAAACGCGCCGCTATTGCGCAAGATGCGCTGATCGCGAGCGACTCAGAGGCCGCGCTTTCCATGGTCAACGCCAACCCCGGCGCTTTGGGCTATGTCAGCTCCGCGTTTGATGGCGACACGCAGGCGATGGCACTGGTCAATGAATGCGGCATGACGCTGACCCCGGACGCGTTCTCCGCGAAGTCAGAAGAATACGCGTTTCAGCGCCGCCTGTATCTTTACAACCGGGGCGACACGCTCAGCGAGGATGCGGCAGGGTTTCTGGACTACGCCACCTCAGCTGAGGCCGACGCTTTGCTGAAAGAGGCCGGGTTTACCAACTTTGATATCGCCGTGCGCGCGCAGCCGCTTGACGGCGTGCGGGCCCGTGCGATGTTCAACCCCAACGTGCAAGGCTACGAGATGGAGACCATCCACAAGATGCTTTTGTCGATGATAGAGCATGATCGCCTGTCGACCACGTTCCGGTTCCGCACCGGCTCCACCTCGCTGGATGCGCGCGGGGCTGTCGATATGGAGCGGCTCACCAGCTATCTTGAGACCATGCCCGCCGGCACGAATATCGTTTTCGTCGGGTTTTCGGATAATGTCGGGTCGTTTTCGAAGAACCGTGAGCTGTCCGAAGGCCGCGCCGCGCAGGTAAAAGACGCGCTTGTCGCGTTTGCTGGCGACCGTTTGAAGGGTGTGACGATGACCCATACTGGCTACGGCGAAGTTGCGCCGACCGCGTGCAACACTGTTGAGCAAGGCCGTCGCATGAACCGCCGGGTCGAGGTATGGATCGAGAAATCTGCCAATAGCTGATTGGCCCTTTTAGGCGGCTTCGTATGACAGGGATTCAGGCCGAACGAGGCCTAAAATTGTGATCAGGCCAGTCTTGACGTCTTAGATTCGCCACAATCCCCCGCCTATTCGCGCAATTCTCTCTGAAACAAAGTTAATATTCCCTAAAACAACAGATTGGTGCCCCAGAAGGGACGGATTTGGAGGCGAGATTTCCCAATACACATGATTGGGGAATTACCAATGAAGAATTTGACACGCCGAGATGCCGTATTGGGAGTCGCGACGTTTGCAGCAGCCGGGATGATGACAAGCTCCCTCGCCGCTCAAACCGCTCGACGCGCGGCGAAATTTCAGGTTGCAGGCCAGGAGCCGGAACCTGAAGTCGTAAAAGATGAAATTCTGGTGCCGCCATTGCTTGGCGCGGAAGATCTGAAAACACTGATGGAGATCGGCGACCCGCAAATCGTTGACATCCGGCAGCCCAAGGCCTTCCTTTGGAACTACAGCTACGCGGCGGGGCACATCCCGACCGCGGTGAATGTTCCGTTCTCGAAATTCCGCAAGCTGTGGAACGATCCGCTCTCCACCCCGTCGGAAGAAGATTTTACCAAATTGGTGCAATCCATGGGGCTCAGCTATGACCGTCCCGTCGTGCTGGTTCATTCCAGCGGCGCCAAGGGCAACTTTGGCTTTGCGACCTTCGCCTATTGGACGCTGAAAACGGCGGGCTTTACCAATATGTCCATCCTCAATGGCGGGATCGCCGAGTGGAAGGCCTCCGGCGGCGAGATGTCCACGGATAAGGTCAAGATCGTCAAATCTGACACCCAGGCCTTTATCAATGACGAGTGGCTGGCGACGCATGAAGATGTTGACGCGGTTCTGGACGGAACCAGCACGGCGCAGCTTCTGGATGCGCGGCCATTGCACCAGATTATGGAAGACGCGTCCTTGGAGGGGTCCTTTACCCTGAATGCCGAGGACCTTGTCGCTGGCAAAAACGGCAAGGCGGCAGATGATCTGTCGATCTTCATTAAGATCAAACAGGCGGGCCTCGATTGGGAATATGACGAGGTTATCACCTATTGCAACAACGGCGCGCTGGCGACAGTCGATTGGTTCATGGCCAACGAAATCGCGGGTATTCCGAATGTGAAAGTGTACGGCCATTCGCTGAAGGCACGGCGCAAGGCAGAGAAGGCGAAGCAGAAAAATGGATAGCCTTTTAGCACACACCCCCCGAGTAATGAGCGAAAACGCCCCAAAACGTGGGCAAATATGGAGACGCAGCATGTCCCTGAAAAAATTATCCCTTCTTCTGTCAGGCGCCTCAATGAGCGTGTTTTTGGCAGCCACCCCGTCACTGGCCGGCGAGGTCACGTTGACTTCGCCCAATTCCGACACAAGCCTGCGCGGCGAACTGGTCGGCGTTGAGGACGACAAATACGTCATCGAGACCTCCATCGGCACGATGCGCGTGGCCATGGATATGGTGACCTGTAACGGCGACGCCTGCCCGGTCATCGAGGTCAATAACGAAATCACCCTTGTCGGCTCCCCGACGCTGACAGACCGCCTGATGCCTGCTCTTCTGGCTGGCTACTCCCTTGCGATCGGCGGCTCTGCGGACATGACCGAAGGCGACGCCGAGAAGCGCGTCTATGAGCTGAATTCGGAAAGCATCGGCGAGGGCGCGTTGACGCTGACCTCTTCCGGCGCGACCTCCGCGTTTGAGGCTTTGGTGAAACGCGAAGTCGGTCTGGCGCTGACAACACGCCCGGCCAGCGAAGCGGAGGCCAACGCGGCCAAGGCCAGCGGTATTCCGGCGCTGCGTAGCGTCGCACATGAGCATGTGATCGGCTATGATGGCCTGCTTCTGGTGACCAACAACGCCAATGGCATGCGCGCCATTTCCGAGGCCGCGGCGGCTCAGATTTTCTCCGGCAAGATCAAGAACTGGTCCGAGCTGGGCGGCGAAGACGCCCCGATCAACGTCTATGTCCGCGAAGAAGGCAGCGGCGCACGCAGCCTGTTTGACGAAATGCTGATGCGGTCCAACCGCGAGAGGGTTTCGCCTGATGCCAACCAATTGCTGACAGATGCCGACGTGGCCGCTGCCGTTGCAAAAGACCCGAACGGGTTTGGCTTCACGTCGATGGTGTATGCCAGCGACACCGTGAAACCGCTGGCCATCGAAGGCGTTTGCGGTTTGCGGACACCGGCGACCAGCTTCACCATTAAAACCGGTGAATACCCGCTGACACGTCCGCTGTATCTGTATTCAGCCAGCGGCACCACCAACGGCCACACCGAGGAATTCGTGAACTACGTGACCTCGGAAGAGGGCCAGAAGATGGTCGCGGCGGCTGGTTTCGTGGGGCAAACGATCTCCAGCGAGGCGCTGAACGCGCAAGGCACCCGTGTGGCCTCCACGCTGCTGCTGCATAAAGAAGCGAACGGCGATATTGGCTCGATCCGCAACATGCTGTCGATGCTGATGGCCTCTGACCGGCTCAGCACCACCGTGCGTTTCACCCAAGGCAACAGCCGTCTGGACGCCAGCGCGCAGGCCGATGTGGAACGTCTTGGCGAGATGCTGAGCACAGCGGAATACGCTGATAAGGAGTTCTACTTCATGGGCTTCTCCGACTCGGTGGGCCGCGCTGACCTGAACCAATTGCTGGCCCTGCAACGCGCAGAGCTGGTCCGCAAAGCCCTGCTTGAGAAGCACCCGGAGCTGGCGACCCGCATCAAAGCGCGTTCGGTCGGTTTTGGCGAAATTTCCCCACTGGGCTGCAACGAGACCCGCGCCGGCCGCAGCATCAACCGCCGCGTGGAAGTATGGATGCAGGATATCGCGTCGAAAAAATCCTAAGTTAGGGTCTAAACAGACTGGAAATGGCCGCCCCCCACCGGGCGGCCATTTTGCGTTGAACAGTGCCCGCAAAGAGGTTCGGCGGGGTAAATTGCAACCGCCCGTTTTACCGGGTTCCGGAACAGGCGTCCTTCCTCTGCATTCCGGAATGAGGTCATCTTGTCATTTTGTTTGTTGCAGGAAGGGTCTCGTGCCAGTGTGACACCACCATAAGGGGGGACGCATAATGCCTGATGAGCAATTGAAAGGGTGGAACCACCTGCCCGAGCTTCCACTGAAGACCTCTCCGTTTTTCATCTGGCCGCTGAACCCGGTCGCGATGGTGAAATGGATCTGGAATTCGTGGTTCCTGTTCACCGAAAAGCTGATCATCGTCGGGGTCGCCTTCGCCTGCTACTTCTGGTTTCAGCCCGCGTTAGAGACTGTGCAGACGTTCGAGCTGGGCTGGGTCGCGCAGATCTATGCGCGCAACATCGTGCTGACCCTGTTGGTCGCGGGGTCGCTGCATCTGTGGTTCTACAGCTACTCCGCGCAAGGCCAGCAACTGAAATTCGACCCCCGCCCCCTGATGGTCAACGGGCGTCAATTCACGCTGGGCGGGCAGGTGCGGGACAACATGTTCTGGACGCTGGGCAGCGGCGTTCTGCTCTGGACCGCCATCGAAGCGCTGCTGTTCTGGGCGCTGGCCAATGGCTATATCCGACTTGTGACCTTCGAGGCCAATCCGGTCTGGTTCGTCGCGATCTTCTTTCTGATCCCGATCTGGGAGAGCTTCTATTTCTACGTCATCCACCGCGCGCTGCACATTCCGTTTCTCTATAAGCACGTCCATTCCCTGCATCACCGCAACATCAATGTCGGGCCGTGGTCGGGCATGTCGATGCACCCGGTGGAGCAGTTCTTCTTCCTTGGCTCGGTCTTTGTGCACCTGATCATCGGGGCGCATCCGGTGCATATCCTGTTCCACATGCAATATTTCTTCCTGACCGCCATCACGTCCCATACCGGCTTTCAGGGGCTGCTGGTCGGCGACAAGAACCGGCTTGCCTTGGGCACGTTCCACCACCAGATGCACCACCGCTATTTCGAGTGTAACTATGGCAGCCTCGAAATTCCCTGGGACAAGTGGTTTGGGTCGTTCCACGACGGCACCGTCGCCGCCAATGAGAAGATGCAGGACCGGCGCAACAGGATCATGGGCAAGTAGCGGCGCGGCGCTCGACCCGGACCGCGCATGGAAAGCAAGAGGCCAGCAAAGCCGCCCTCTTCGTATCGTCTTTCACCGAGAAAAAGTGGTGAGCCCTGATGGGTTCGAACCATCGACCTACTGATTAAAAGTCAGTTGCTCTACCAACTGAGCTAAGGGCCCACGAGGGGTGCTTCTAAGAACCGTGTCGGGCCCGGTCAAGCCCTAAAACCCCGCCAGCGCTTTCAAATGCCGTCCAAGCCGATTATATGGCGGCAGATGCGACGCAATACCGCTCCAGAGGGCCTGCCGTTCATGAAAATGCACGGGCTTGGCAACGACTTCGTGGTCATCGACCAACGGGGAGGCGGAGCTGTGGTCGATGCGCCTTTAGCGCGCGCGCTGGGCGACCGGCATCGCGGCGTGGGATTTGATCAGCTGGCGGTGCTCGACGATGTGGACGGTGCCGATATCGGGCTGACGTTTTTTAATGCGGATGGCTCCATCGCCGGAGCCTGCGGCAACGCCACGCGCTGCATCGCACAGTTCGAGATGACCCGGCGCGGCCTTGACGCGCTGACCCTCAGGACCGAGCGCGGCGTGTTGCAGGCCAAACAGGCTGATGCTGCGCGGGTGTCGGTCAATATGGGGGCTCCGCTGCTGGAGTGGCAAGACGTGCCGCTGGCCCGCGAAATGGACACGCTTGAGCTGCCAATTGACGGCGCGCCCACCGCCACCGGCATGGGCAACCCGCATTGCACCTTCTTTGTCCCCGACGCCGACGCCGTTGACCTTGAGGCGCGCGGCGCGGAGATGGAGCATCACCCGCTTTTCCCGCAACGCACCAATGTGCAGTTTGCCCATGTCATCGCCCCCGATCATCTGCGCATGCGCGTCTGGGAGCGCGGGGTGGGCGTCACCCTTGCCTCCGGCTCCTCCTCCTGTGCTGTGGCCGTCGCCGCCGCGCGTAAGGGTCTAACTGGGCGCAAAGTCGTGATTGATCTTGACGGTGGCCGCATCGACATTGACTGGCGCGACGACGGGGTCTGGATGACCGGGCCCACCGCGCATGTGTTTTCGGGCGTTCTGACCCCTGCCTTTCTGGACGGGATCCATGACCGCTAAGCCTCCCATTTTTGCCACGCTCGGCTGCCGCCTCAACAGCTACGAGACCCAGGCGATGAAAGAGCTGACCGCGGCGGCGGGCGTTGGCGATGCGGTGATCGTGAACACCTGTGCCGTGACCGCCGAGGCCGTGCGCAAGGCCCGCCAGGAGATCCGCAAGCTGCGCCGCGACAACCCCGATGCCCGCATGATTGTCACCGGCTGCGCCGCCCAGATCGAGCCCGAAACCTTCGCCGCAATGGACGAGGTGGACGTGGTCATGGGCAACACCGAGAAGATGAGCCCCGCCACATGGCAACAGCTTGGCGGCAGCTTTATCGGTGAAACAGAGTCTGTTTTGGTCGATGACATCATGTCCGTGACCGAGACCGCGCAGCATCTGATTGACGGGTTCGGCACGCGCTCCCGCGCCTATGTGCAGGTGCAAAATGGCTGCGACCATCGCTGCACGTTTTGCATCATTCCCTATGGTCGCGGCAATTCGCGGTCGGTCCCGGCGGGCGTCATTGTCGATCAGATCAAGCGGCTGATTCAGCGCGGCTTCAACGAGGTGGTGCTAACCGGCGTGGACCTGACCAGCTGGGGCGCGGACCTGCCCTCGACGCCGCAGCTTGGCGATCTGGTGGCGCGTATCCTGAAGCTGGTGCCTGACCTGCCCCGGCTACGTATCTCCTCCATCGATTCGATTGAGGTGGACGAGGCGCTGATGCAGGCCATCGCGACGGAGCCGCGTTTGATGCCGCATATGCACCTGTCCTTGCAGGCGGGCGACGACATGATCCTGAAACGCATGAAGCGCCGCCATCTGCGCAACGACGCCATCCGGTTTTGCGAAGACGCCAAGAAGCTGCGCCCCGACATGACCTTCGGCGCGGATATCATCGCGGGCTTCCCGACGGAGACCGACGCGATGTTCGAAAATTCCCTCAAGCTGGTCACCGAATGCGACCTGACTTGGCTGCATGTCTTCCCCTACTCGCCGCGCCCCGGCACGCCCGCGGCCAAGATGCCTCAGGTCAACGGCACCGCGATCAAGGCGCGCGCCGCGCAGTTGCGCGAGGCCGGGCAGCGGCAGGTTGCGCGGCACCTCCAAGACCAGGTTGGCAAGACCCATGACGTGCTGATGGAAAACCCCCGGATGGGCCGCACCGCGCAGTTCACGGAGGTCTCGTTTGCGATCGACCAAGCTGAGGGCCAGATCGTGCGGACGCAGATCATGGGTGTCGCCGATCAACAGCTGGTCGCATGAGGCCGATCCTCTATTCCTTCCGGCGCTGCCCCTATGCGATGCGCGCGCGTCTGGCCTTGGTTTCCGCCGGAATAGACACTGAATTGCGCGAAATCTTGCTGCGCGACAAAGCTCCTGAATTTCTGGAAGCCTCCCCCAAAGGCACCGTGCCTGTCATCGTCGCGCAGGACCAAACCATCGAGGAAAGCCTCGACATCATGGACTGGGCTTTGGTGCAAAATGACCCCGAGGGCTGGCTTGATTTCCCGCCAGAGGGCCGTGCGTTGATCGAAGAATGCGACGGGCCGTTCAAGACCGCGTTGGACCGCTACAAATACCACAGCCGCCACGGCGCGGATCCTGAGGCAGAGCGCGCGGAGGCCTCCAAATTTCTGCGCAAACTCGACGCGCAGTTGGACGGGCAAGCCTACCTTTACGGCCCCAACCCCACGCTGCCTGATATGGCGATCCTGACTTTCATTCGCCAGTTTGCGAATACGGATCGCGCGTGGTTCGACGCGCAGGATTGGGCGCAGCTGAAACGCTGGCTCACCGCCTTCACCGACAGCCCGCGCTTTGCCACGATCATGGGGAAATACCCCAAATGGCAGGCGGGCGATCCGGTGACGGTGTTTCCCGGCTGAATGCCTCTTGGACTGCCCTGCGCGCACCGCTAGGCTTTGCTGATGCACCCGAACCCCGCCTTTCACACCGACGATGCACAACGCAATATCGCCTTTGCGCGTGAACGGGCGTTTGGGACCTTGGCAATCAATGGCGAGGACGGGCCGGAAACCTGCCATGTGCCGTTCTTGCTGGAAGCAGACGGCGAAAGTGCCGAATTGCATCTGGTGCGCTCCAACCCCATTGCTCGGATCAAGGCCCCAGAGAAAGCCATCGTTACGGTGATGGGGCCGGACAGTTATATCTCTCCGGATTGGTACGAGGTGCCCGACCAAGTGCCCACGTGGAACTATGTCGCCGTGCGTTTGCGCGGGGTGTTGCATCCGATGTCGCAGGACGATCTGCACCCGATGCTGGACCGGCTGTCGGCGCATTTTGAGACCCTGTTATTGCCCAAAGCTCCTTGGACCACCGACAAGATGAGCGAGGGGGTGATGGAAAAGATGATGCGCATGATCCTGCCCTTCCGCTATGAGGTCACAAAGATCGAGGGCACGTGGAAGCTGAACCAGAACAAACCCGACGATGTGCGCGAACGCGCCGCCAATCAGGTCGCCGCCTACGGGCAGGGGCTTGAGATACAGACACTCGCCGCGCTCATGCTTGGCGCGAAATAGACCAACAGGAGACTTTTGATGAAGTTTTATACAAGCCCCACCTCGCCCTATGTGCGCAAAGTGCTCGTGCTGCTGCAAGAAACCGGCCAACTGGATGATGTCGAGATGATCATGTCCGGCGGCACCCCGCTCGATCCAGGCTCTATTCCAGTGCATTTGAACCCTTTGGGCAAAATCCCCGCACTTGAGCAAAGCACTGGCGTGACCCTCTATGACAGCCGGGTCATCTGCCGCTTCTTCGATGATCGCGCGGCGGCCGGGCTTTACAGCAGCGGCGCGCGGCAGTGGGAGCTGCTGACGCTGGAGGCCACGGCCGACGGTATCCTCGATGCAGCCCTTTTGGGTGTCTACGAGGAACGCGTCCGGCCCGAAGACAAGCGGTTCGCGCCTTGGGCAGACGGGCAATGGGCCAAGATCACCCGTGCGCTGGACGCGGTTGAGAGCCGTTGGATGAGCCACCTGTCCGGCCCGCTGAATATCGGCCAGATCGCCATGGGCTGCGCGTTGGGCTATCTTGATCTGCGCTATGCCGACAACGATTGGCGCAAAGGCCGCGACGCGCTGGCCACGTGGTACAAGGTGTTTGAGACGCGCGAGAGCATGACCTCGACCATCCCGGTCGGCTGAGCGCGCGCCCCATGCAGATCACCGCCGCCACGCCCGAGGAGCTGGAGACATGTCTTGCCATCCGCCGCGTCGTCTTCATCGACGGGCAGGACGTCCCCGAACATGAGGAGGTCGATGGCCGTGACCCCGACTGCCTGCATTATATCGGGCGTCTGGGCGGAACGGCCACCGCCACCGCGCGCGTTTTACCGCTCGGCGAGAAGGCCAAAATTCAGCGCGTGGCGGTGCTGGAACAGGCGCGCTCCGGCGGCGCGGGGTCGAAGCTGATGCGCTTCATTCTGGATGACCTGCGCAAGCGCGGTTTCAAAGCCGCCGTGCTGGGCTCTCAAACCCATGCAATTGGGTTTTACGAGAAGCTGGGCTTTGCGGCCTATGGCCCCGAATATGACGATGCAGGGATCCCACATCGCGACATGTCATTGAAACTTTAGCGCAGCTGCCGCGTGGCCTCCGCCAGCGCGATGGAGGCCGCGATTGCCACGTTCAGGCTGCGCCCGCCGCCCGGCATGGAAATCCGCAGCGCGTGGTCACAGACACCCGCCACCTCCTGCGGGACACCGGCACTTTCCTGACCGACGAGCAGGCAATCCCCCGGCTGAAACGCGAAATCCCACAGGTCCTCCGTGGCCTTGGTGCTCAGCAAAACCAACCGGCCGGTACGGGCGGCCTGAAACGCCTCCCAGCTGTCATGATGCTTGATATCGGCCTTATCCGCGTAGTCCAGCGCGCGGGTTCGGAGCAATTTTAGGGAAAAAGGGAAGCCGCAGGGCTCGATCACGTGGACAGGCGCGGCAAAGCAGGCCCCCAAGCGTATCAGAGACCCCAGATTCGGGGCCAAATCGGGTTGAAACGCGGCTAATTGGACGTGGTGCGACAATTGGCTTGCCTCCAAACGCTTTCCACACTGGACGAGTGACCTACCTAGGCCTTATGAACCGCGCGAGAGCGTGATCTCAGGGGGAATCCCTCTGACAGTTCGTGATGAGGAATATTCCTGGCATGCCAGGCAGACAATGGAGAAATGTCCGTGTCCCAAGCAGATGACCATAGCGGCAACACCCGCCGCGACTTTCTTTACTACGCAACCGCAGGCGCGGGCGCTGTGACCGCCGGGGCCGCTGTGTGGCCGCTGGTCAACCAGATGAACCCGTCGGCCGATGTGCAGGCGCTGTCCTCCATTGATGTGGATGTGTCTGGCGTGGAGCCCGGCACGCAGATGACGGTGAAATGGCTGGGCAAGCCCGTCTTCATCCGTCGCCGCACCGAGGAAGAGATCGAAGCTGCCCGCAACGTAGAACTGAGCGAGCTGCCCGACCAAGGCGCGGAAAACGCGAACCTGAACGGGGCAGATGCCGCTGACGAGAACCGCACTCTGGATGAGGCTGGCGAATGGCTGGTGATGATCGGGGTGTGCACCCATCTGGGCTGTGTGCCTTTGGGCGATGCGGGCGATTTTGGCGGGTGGTTCTGCCCCTGCCACGGCTCGCATTACGACACCGCCGGGCGTATCCGCAAAGGGCCTGCGCCAAAGAATTTGCCTGTGCCTGTCGCTGCGTTCGACGGCGACACATTGACACTCGGTTAGGGGAGAGAAGAGAACATGGCTGGTATCCCACACGACCATTACGAACCGAAATCTGGCGGCGAAAAGTGGCTGCACAAGCGCCTGCCGATCGTCGGGCTGCTCTATGACACGCTGATGATCCCGACGCCCAAGAACCTGAACTGGATGTGGATCTGGGGCATCGTGCTGACCTTCTGTCTGGTGCTGCAAATCATCACCGGCATCGTGCTTGCAATGCATTACACGCCGCATGTCGATCAGGCCTTCGCGTCGGTCGAGCACATCATGCGCAACGTCAATGGCGGGCATATGATCCGTTACATCCACCAAAACGGCGCGTCGCTGTTCTTTGTGGCGGTGTATCTGCACATCTTCCGCGGTCTGTATTACGGGTCTTACAAGGCCCCGCGCGAGGTCACGTGGATCATCGGCATGATCATCTATCTCGCCATGATGGGCACCGCCTTTATGGGATACGTGCTGCCATGGGGTCAGATGTCCTTCTGGGGTGCGACCGTGATCACCGGTCTGTTTGGCGCGATCCCGGGCATCGGCGAGGCGCTGCAAACCTGGCTCTTGGGTGGGCCAGCGGTGGATAATGCCACGCTGAACCGCTTCTTCTCGCTGCACTACCTGCTGCCGTTTGTGATTGCGGGTCTGGTCATCGTCCACATCTGGGCCTTCCACACGACCGGCAACAACAACCCAACCGGGGTTGAGGTGCGCCGCACGTCGAAAGAAGACGCCAAGAAAGACACGCTGCCCTTCTGGCCCTACTTCGTGATCAAAGACTTGTTCGCGCTGGCGGTTATCATGGTGGTGTTCTGGGCGATTGTCGGCTTCATGCCGAACTACCTTGGCCACCCCGACAACTACATCGAGGCGAACGCGCTAGCGACACCCGCGCACATCGTGCCCGAATGGTACTTCTTGCCATTCTACGCGATCCTGCGGGCCTTCACCGACGACGTCTGGGCTGTGCAATTGGTCGGTTTCCTGACCGGTGGCATCGTGGACGCAAAGTTCTTCGGTGTGGCGGCGATGTTCGGCGCGATTGCGGTGATGGCTGCGGCTCCATGGCTCGACACTTCGTCGGTCCGCTCTGGCCGCTACCGTCCGATGTTCAAGTGGTGGTTCGCCATCCTGTGTGTCGACTTCATGGTTCTGATGTGGGTCGGTGCACGCCCTGCGGAAGAGCCCTATGCGACGATCTCATTGATCGCCTCGGCCTACTGGTTCGCCTATTTCTTGATCATCCTGCCGCTGCTTGGCGTGATCGAGAAACCTTTGGCGCGGCCAGCGACCATCGAGGAAGATTTCGATGAACATTACCCCGCCAAAAAAGACGCTGCTTCGCAGCCTGCTGAGTAAGAGGAAAGCACACATGTTTAAGAAACTCTCACTCTCCGCGCTGGCCCTTGCCGCTCTGACATCTGCCGCTGTTGCGGCAGGTGCTGAAGGCAAGATCACCGATAAGGACTTCAGCTTTGAAGGCCCGTTCGGCGTCTATGACCAAAACCAGCTGCAACGCGGTCTGAAGGTCTACACGGAGGTTTGCTCCAGCTGTCACGGCCTCAAATTCGTGCCGCTGCGGACTTTGGCTGACGAAGGCGGGCCACACCTGCCCGAAGATCAGATGAAGGCCTATGTCGCTGAGATGTTCGTTGCCGACGAGCCAGCCAACCAGCATCTCTATGACCCTGAGCTCGAAGAGCTCCGCGCGCTGCAACCGACCGACAACTTTCCAGCCGTGAATTCGGCCGGGGCGCCTGACCTGTCCTTGATGGCCAAAGCGCGTGCTGGTTTCCACGGCCCCTACGGCCTTGGTATCAACCAATTCACCAAGGGCATCGGTGGCGCGGAATATGTCTATTCTCTGCTGACCGGATACACCGGCGAAGAGAAAGAAGAAGCAGGCGTCACGCTGTATGAAAACACCGCCTTTCCAGGTGGCTGGATTTCGATGGCACCGCCGCTCTACGGCGAAGACGTGGATTTTGACGATGGTCATGCAAACGATCTGTCGCACATCTCCGAAGACGTCTCCGCCTTCTTGATGTGGACGGCAGAGCCCAAGCTCGTTGCCCGCAAGCAGACCGGCTTTGTCGCCGTGTTCTTCCTGACGGTGCTGTCGGTGTTGCTCTATCTGACCAACAAGCGCATCTGGGCGAAAGCCAAGCGCAAGGACGTCGCATAAGCCGAACGGCCTGAGCTGAAATTTCAAAGGCGCGCCCTTACCGGCGCGCCTTTTTAATGTCCCAGATAATCTTTCAACGCCTGCGGAGGGTTGCTGAGCAGTTCTTTTGTAGGCACCGGAGGATGCGCCAAACCGTCCTCAACAAAGATGCTCTGATCGGTTAACGCCTCCGCATCACCCGGATCATGCGTGACCATCAACACAGTCAGCTTCTGCGCCTCAGCGATCTCGCCAACCAGCGCCAGCATCTCCTGCCGCAACGCAGGCCCGAGGGCCGCAAAGGGCTCGTCCAGCAACAACAAAGGCCGTTTGCGCAAGAGCACCCGCGCCAGCGCCACCCGGCTTTGCTGACCGCCCGATAATGCACTGGGTTTGCGCGCCCCGAAGCCTGTAAGACCCACTTGGCCCAACGCGGCCTCAATCTGGGCATGTTCCGCCGCCGACAGACGCAGGCCGGGCCTGATCCCAAGCCCCACGTTCTGCGCCACCGTCAGATGCGGGAACAGGTTGCTGTCCTGAAACACAATCGACAAAGGCCGCTTGCCCGGAAGCATATGTTCTATGGCCTCGCCGTTCACCGTCACGGCCCCCGTATCGAGCGACAGGAACCCCGCGATGGCATTCAACAGCGTCGATTTGCCCGACCCGGACGCGCCAATAACCGCGACCCGTTCGCCTTCTTTAACGGCCAAATCCGCACGCAGCGTGAACGCGCCTTGGGTCGCCTTCAGCCCCTCAAGCGTCAACATCCGCGCGCCCTCCTCGGTCAAACAGCCAGAACAGCGTCAGGCTCAGGGTTAACAACAGCAGAGCCGCGCCGAACGCATCGTCCAGCCGGTAGGCGTTCATCAATTGGTACAAGGCCAACGGCAAGGTCTGGTTCTCCGGGTCCGCGAACAGCGCGATCACCCCAAGGTCACCCATCGACAGCGCCGCCGCCAGCCCCGCGCCGAATCCCATTGGTCGCCTGAGCCTCGGCAGGATCAACACCCGCATCCGCGCCCAGCCCGACAGGTCCAAACTGTCCGCCAGTTTGCCGTAATCCGCCTCGATCTCCGCCAGCGCCGGGCTGATTGCGCGCAACGCAAAGGGCAAGCTCATGGCCGCGTTCACCAGGATCAAGATCGGCAAGGCCAGCGCGACCGGGTCCGCCCAGCGGTAGACCATGATGAACAGCCCCGTGCCGATCACCAGCGGCGAGGCCGCGATGGAGAGGTAGCCCACGCCTTCCACGATCCGCGCCCTCAGATTCAACGCCGCCAACGCCAACGGCAAGGCCAGCGCAATCGTGGTTAGGGCCGAGGCCACCGCCACCCAAACCGACCGCCAAGCCGCGCCCCAAGTGCTGTCCGGTAAGGTAAACACCGTGCCCGCCCCTTTTCCGATGATCATCACCAGCGGCACCAGTAAAAACGCGCTCGCCAGCAGCAGCACGAGCGCGTCCAGCCACACTGACCCACCTCTCCGAGGCACCACCCGCCCCAGCCCCGCGCCTTGCCCCATCGGCACGCTGATCCACAGCGACAGCGTCGCGGCCAGCGCACAAAGCCCGAACTGCACAAGTGCCAGCAACGCCGCTTTCGACAGGTCAAAATCAAATCGAAATGCTTGGTAAATCGCCAGCTCGATCGTCGTCGCCCGAGGCCCTCCACCCAGCGCCAAAGCCACCGCAAAGCTGGTCGTGCAGATCAGGAAAATTACCATGAACGCGCCCGGCAAGACCGCCTTCAAGAGAGGCAGCTCCAAATGGCGAAAAACGTCACGGTCCGAGAAGCCCAGAGACGCCGCCAGCCGGAATCTCTCCCCCGGAATGGCCAGCCAGCCTTGCAACAACAACCGCGTGGCCAGCGGCAGGTTGAAGAAGACGTGCGCCAGCAACACGCCTTGCAGCCCGAAGATCGAAACAGGCTCTAACCCGCCCCAAACCAGCGCTGAGTTGACCAATCCATTGCGTCCAAACACGGCCAGCAATCCAAGCACAGCCACGATCACAGGCAAGATGAACGGCGCGCCCAGTAGCGTGATCAAGAGCCCACGCCCGCGAAATTTCCTGCGCGCCAAAGCACGCGCCATAGGCACCGCCAGAACAACAGATATCAGCGCCGACAGGAACGCTTGCAACACGGTAAACCGCACCGCCAGCCAGTCCGAGGTACGGAGCCCCGAAAGCCCCTCCGCACGCCAGGCAACCGCGCCCAACGTGCCGAGGGTTAACAGCACCAAAAGGGCGGCCGCAGCCGCCCCAAGGTAAGTGCTTATTGGCTGAACGCGGCGAGCCATGCGTCCAGCACCTCGTCCCGCAGCGCAGCGGCTTCATCCTCGGTGTAGAACAGCGCTTTCTCAGGCAAGGCCAGCTTCTTGAAGCCCTCAGGCCACTTGTCTTCGTCCAGTTTCGCCGGGAAGGACCAGTTGGCCGTCGGGATCATCTCCTGGAAGGTTTCCGACAGCACGAAATCCATGAACTTCTGCGCCAGTTCCGGCTGCTCGGTCGTCTTAACCATGCCGACCAGCTCGGTCATGAAATAGTGCCCCTCGTCGAAAATCGCGGCCAACTTGGTTTCGTCCTCCTCCGCGATGATGTGGTAGGCGGGCGATGTCGTGTAGCTCAGCACCATGTCGGCCTCGCCGTCAGTGAACATGCCGTAGCTTTCCGACCAGCCTTTGGTCACGGTCAGCACTTTCGGCGCCAGCTTGGCGAAGGCCTCTTCCACGTTGTCGCCGTAGACCGCTTTCATCCACAACATCAGCGCCAGCCCCGAGATCGACGACCGAGGGTCCTGCACCACCACTTTCACGTCATCATCAGAGTTCAAAAACGCGTCAAAAGAGGTCGGCGCATCCGTCATCTTTTCATTGTTATAGATGAACGCAGTATGGCCCCAGTTGAAGGGCAAAAACACGTCGTCTGTCCATTCGATCGGCAGCGTCAGGTCACTTGTATCTTGCCCATGGGGCAGGAATAGACCCGTTTCTCGCGCTTTCTTGGTGACGTCGGTGTTCAGGCCAATAACCACATCCGCCTTGGTGCGTTCGCCTTCCAGAAGCAGGCGCGGCAGGATGTCACCGGGCAGGTATTTGATGTCGCAGTCGCAGGTGGCCTCGAACGCCGCCTCGATCTTCGGGCCGGGGCCCCATTCGGATGTAAAATAGTCAGGTGCGTAGATTGTCAGCTCTGCTTTTTCCGCAAAAACGGGCGTAGCAAATGCAATCAATCCTGCGCTCATAGCGTATTGCACGTGCTTGGAATGAAAGTTGATCGAAAGTCGCGTTCGAGCATCAGCGAGAGGCAGCGACTTTCGATTCAAATTCCGTGCAATGCGCTTAAGAAGGGTCTGTTTCATGGTCTTTCCTCCAAAACGCCGGACGGGGGTTGGGGTGTGAGACCATCTCAAACCTTCCCTCCGCCGGTCTTAACCGGTTCAGGTTCTACGGGTCAGCTTTCGCAATCTCAGCCATATGGATGGCCCCCCGAGGTATGATGTTTCTATGTCGCGCGCGCCCCATGAGCAAGGCGAAACCCCTTGAGAGCGCCCCGCCCTGCGTTTAGACCGCAGAGAAAGGGAGCATCCGATGTCGATCAACAGCTTTGGCCATCTTTTCCGCGTGACCACCTGGGGCGAAAGCCACGGGCCCGCTTTGGGTGCCACGGTCGACGGTTGCCCTCCGAACGTGCCGCTGACGGAAGAGATGATCCAAGTCTGGCTCGACAAGCGCAAACCGGGGCAGAACAAATACACCACGCAGCGCCGCGAGGCCGATCAGGTCCGCATTCTCTCCGGCGTGTTCGAGGGCAAGACCACCGGCACGCCCATTCAGTTGATGATTGAGAACACCGATCAGCGGTCCAAGGATTACGGCGACATCGCCGAGAAATTCCGCCCCGGCCATGCCGATATCACCTATTGGCAGAAATACGGCATCCGCGATTATCGCGGCGGTGGGCGCTCCTCCGCGCGCGAAACCGCGGCGCGGGTGGCCGCGGGTGGCGTGGCGCGGGAGGCGATCAAGATGCTTGCGCCCGGCCTGACGATCACTGGCTATATGGTGCAGATGGGCATTCATAAAACTGACACGCGTGACATGTCCCAAGTCGACCAGAACCCGTTCTGGGTGCCCGATGCTAAGGCGGCAGAGACGTGGGCCGACTATCTTGACGGTCTGCGGAAGTCCGGCAGCTCTGTGGGAGCGATGATCGAGGTTGTGGCGTCGGGGGCCCCTGCCGGGCTGGGTGCGCCTGTTTACGCCAAGATAGACACCGATCTGGCGGCTGCCATGATGTCGATCAACGCCGTCAAGGGCGTCGAGATCGGCGCAGGCATGCAGGCCGCTATGCTGACCGGCGAAGAGAATGCAGACGAGATCTCCATGGGTCCAGACGGGCCTGTCTACAGCTCGAACCACGCGGGCGGCATCTTGGGCGGCATCTCGACAGGTCAAGATTTGGTGGTGCGTTTCGCCGTGAAGCCGACCAGCTCGATCCTGACGACCCGCAAGACAGTGACGAAATCTGGCGAAGACACCGAGATCATCACCAAAGGCCGCCATGACCCCTGCGTCGGCATCCGCGCCGTCCCTGTGGGCGAGGCGATGATGGCCTGCGTGATCCTGGATCACATCCTGCTGCATCGCGGGCAAAATGGTGGAAATCAGGGCAAGATTGGCTAGTAAAGGAAAGGTAAACAGAATTTGGATATCTGTTTCACTCCAGTGCCTTAGCTCAATCCGACTCGCGAGTCGTGCCTAGGCTTTTTGCTTTGAAAGCTGCACCGCCAAGATCCCCAAAGTGATCACCGCCACGCCGATCACATCCCAAACCCCCAACCTCTCTGATAGCAAAAGGGAGGCGATCAGGACCCCGAAGAACGGGTTCAAGAAGTGAAACGTCGCCGCCTTGATCGCCCCGATCCGGGCCACCAAGACAAACCAGATAAACGTCGCCAAGACCCCCGGCACCAGCGTGGTGTAGGCAAAGGCCAAGCCCAGCTCGAGGTTCCAATTGATCACCATGTCCTCAAAGATTAACGCCGCCACCGCCAGAACTGCGCTGCCCACCAGCATCTGAAGGCCCACGACCATCATCAGGTTTCCCCCCGCCGACGCGCCCCGCATCGCGAGCGTCGCCACCGCCAAAGCCAAGGCCCCGGTCACACATAGCGCCACCCCGATCATGTCCACCTGCCCCGCGATCCGCGCGCCCATGATCAAAGCGACCCCGGCAAAGCCCACGAGCAGGCCAAAGACCCCCAAGCCCGAGATCCGGTCCCGGAGCACAACCCAGCCGATCAACGCCACCAGCAGCGGCATGGAGGAGGCGATGATCGCCGCCAGCGACGCCTCCACCGTTTGCATGGCGACAAAATTCAGCCCCAGATAAATCGCGTTCTGGCAAATGCCGAAGATCACCACCATCCGCCATTGGCCCCGCGTCAGCCGCCACGATTGCCCCATCGCTTTCGCCAGCGCCAAGGCAATCAGCCCCGCCAGTAAAAACCGCAGCGCCGAGATTGTCAGCGGCGGCGCCTGGGTCACAATGATCCGCGCCGATGTAAACGCCGATGACCAGATCAGCGCAAAGGCCAGCCCCATCGCGATCGCTTTGACATCCACAGCCCGCCTCCTAGTTTCATCTTGGCTCAAATATGCCTGCCGGAGGCGTCCCACGGCCTGCCCCAAAAGAAAAGGGCCGCCTTAAAGGCGACCCCCAATTTACTCTTTACCAAGTTGGCGATTAGCCGTTCACGCTGTCTTTGAGCGCTTTGGCAATGGTCATTTTGACCACCTTGTCGGCTTCTTTGGAAATCTGCTCACCGGTGGCAGGGTTGCGCACCATGCGAGCGGGGCGTTCGCGGCAATAAATTTTGCCAACGCCGGGCAGTGTCACTGCGCCACCGCCAGAAACTTCACGGGTGATAATGTTGATGATGCCGTCAAGCGCAGCCGAGGCGGCCTTCTTGTCGGTGCCGGCTTCTTCGGCCAGTGCTGCGACCAGTTGTGTCTTGGTCATTGGTTTCGACGCCATGGGCTGTCTCCCTCGTTTGTCCCAGTAATTGGGTGTTATTCGGCGAATCTAACTGAATATGGTGGTCGCGCACAACGCTTTGTGTACGAAAACCCCTATTTTTCTGCGATATTCCGCGATTTTCGGGGGTTACAGGAAGGCTGTTTCGTCAAAACTCCGCAATTTGCGGGAATGCAGCCGCTCCAGAGGCATTTTGGCGAGCCGCTCCATCGCATTTATCCCGATCAAAAGATGCCGTGTAACCTGCGTTTTATAGAAATCAGAGGCCATGCCGGGCAGTTTCAGCTCCCCATGCAGCGGCTTGTCCGACACGCAGAGCAACGTCCCGTAGGGCACCCGGAACCGGAACCCGTTGGCGGCAATCGTGGCACTCTCCATATCAAGGGCGATGGCACGGGATTGGCTCAGTCGATGGACCGGCCCGGACTGGTCGCGCAGCTCCCAATTGCGATTGTCGATAGTGGCCACCGTCCCGGTGCGCATGATCCGTTTCAGGTCATAGCCCTCCAGTTTCGTGACCTCCTCAACCGCGTCTTCCAAGGCAATCTGTACCTCCGCCAGCGGCGGGATCGGCACCCAGACCGGCAGGTCGTCATCCAGCACATGGTCCTCGCGCAGATAGGCATGGGCCAGCACAAAATCCCCGAGGCTTTGCGAGTTTCGCAGCCCCGCACAATGCCCGACCATCAGCCAAACATGAGGCCTGAGCACCGCGATATGATCCGTCGCAGTTTTCGCGTTGGAAGGCCCTACCCCGATATTGACCAAGGTGATCCCCGACCCGTCGGCTTTCTTCAAATGATAGGTCGGCATCTGGGGCATTTTGTCCACAGGCGGAATCGTCCCATCGGGCTTTGTTAGACTATGGTTTCCGGTCGAGACAAACGCCACATAGCCGCTTTCCGGGTCCGCCAGCGCCGCGCGGGCATAGGCTTCGAATTCCTCGACATAAAACTGGTAGTTGGTGAACAGAACGTGGTTCTGAAAATGCTCCGGGTCGGTCGCTGTGTAGTGCGACAGCCGCGCCAGCGAGTAGTCGACGCGCTGCGCCGTGAAGGCTGCCAGGTGGCATGTCCCATCGGCATGGGTCGTGCTCTCGCCATTCACGATGGCATCGTTTGTCGTCACAAGATCCGGCACGTCAAACACATCGCGCAGCGTGAAATCCATGGCGCCATCTTGCGGCACGGTCACGCCCTCCCCGGCGCCGGCGGCGAAATGGACGGGCATGGGGGTCTCCGACGCGCCGATCAGGATTTCCACGCCGTGATGCTCCATCAAAAGCTGTAGCTGCTGTTCGAGATAGTTCCGAAACAGGTCCGGCCGGGTGATCGTCGCCGTATAGGTGCCGGGTGCTGAAACATGGCCATAGCTCAACCGGCTATCGACCTTGGCATAGGTGGTTGTGGTCAGGCGCACCTCCGGATAATAGGCTCTAAATCGCGCTTTCGGCATCTCGCCATTCAATGTAGCGCTGAAATTCTGAGTCAGGAATTCGGTCGCGGCGCTGTAGAGTTCGCACAAGCGGTCGACCGCTTTCACGGGGTCAGAGAAATACTCCGGCGCGGGCACGGGCACCGTCTCGACGGGAAGGTTAGAATCGGATTTCATCATGTGGTGGCCTCAAAAAGCTCGGTCATTTGGAATGTGCTAACGTCCACCAGCCCCAGATCAGAGATCCGTAACTCTGGTATGACAACCAGCGCCAGCAGCGAATGCTGCATATAAGCGTTGTTCAATGTGCAGCCGCAGGCTTGCATGGCGGCCACCATTTGGTCGGCCTTGGCCGCGACCTCACGGGCCGGGCTATCCGACATAAGGCCCGCAATTGGCAGCTCAATCAGAGCCTGTTCCGCCCCGTCTTTCCAGACCGTCACACCGCCGCCCACCTCGCCCAGACGATTGGCGGCTGCGGCCATCATCTCGCGGCAGGTGCCGATCACGATCATATGGTGGCTGTCATGGGCCACGGTTGAGGCCATCGCCATCTTGCCCTCATACCCAAACCCCTCGACCAGCGCGTTCACAACGCCTCCGGTGCCGCGGTGACGTTCCACCAGCGCAATCTGCGCAATGCCATTTTGGGCGGAGACGACGCCGTCTTTGGCCTCAACTTGCCGTTTTAGAGCCTTTGTGGGCGCTTGGTTCTCCACCACCCCGATCACATTCGCGGTCAGTATCTCTGCGCCCTCCGACGCTGTGATCACAAAATCATTGGCTTCAAGTTTCTTACCCAGATGCACCGTGTTGCGCGCCGTCTCCGGCCAGTCGAGGTGCGGGCATGTGGTTGCGATCACACCGTCCTTGGCGACCGTCTTGCCCTGCGCAATCACATGCTCAATCGGCAGCGTCTTCAGGTCAGAGGTCAGGATCACATCCGCCCTGCGTCCCGGTGCAATAGAGCCTAATTCACGCTCCAGCCCGAAATGCGTGGCGGTGTTGATCGTGGCCATCTGCAACGCAATCAAAGGGTCGCAACCACAGTCAATCGCATGGCGCACCACCCGGTTCATATGCCCGTCATTGACCAAAGTGCCCGAATGGCAATCATCCGTGCACAGAATAAACCCACGCGGATCAAGGCCCTTTTTGGTGATCGCCGTGATCTGCGTTTCCACATCATACCATGCAGAGCCCAGCCGCATCATCGACCGCATCCCCTGCCGCACGCGGGCAATCGCGTCGGCCTCGCAAGTGCCCTCGTGATCATCCGCAGGCCCGCCCGCCGCATAGGCATGAAAGTCAGGCCCAAGATCGGGGGAGGCATAGTGCCCGCCAACGGTCTTCCCCGCCTTCTGCGTCGCCGCAATCTCGGCCAGCATCTGCTGGCTGCCGCTGACCACGCCGGGGAAATTCATCATCTCCCCCAAGCCGATGATCCCCGGCCACACCATCGCCTCCGCCACGTCGTCGGGGCCGATTTCATAGCCGGTTGTCTCCAGCCCCGGCGCGCTGGGAGCGCAGCTGGGCATCTGGGTATAGATCGAAATGGGCTGGATTAGAGCCTCATTATGCATCAAGCGCACGCCATCCAACCCCAACACATTCGCAATCTCATGCGGGTCGGTGAACATCGTCGTCGTGCCATGCGGGATCACGGCTGCGGCAAATTCCGCAGGGGTCAGCATGCCGCTTTCGATATGCATATGCCCGTCGCAGAGCCCCGGGATCAGGTAGCGCCCAGCGGCCTCAATCACCTGCGTGTCAGGGCCAACGCAATGGCTGGCATCGGGCCCGACATAGGCAAATCGCCCCTCGACCATGGCCACCTGCCAGCCGTCAAGCACCTCGCGCGTGTGGACATTAACGATTTTGCCGCCCCGGATCACCGTCTCAGCAGGCGCGCGTCCGGCGGCCACCGCAACCAAAGTCGCGCCGCACTCCGCCCACGTTTTCAAAGAAGGGTATTCCATGGACCAATTCTCAACAGAACGCGGGCTGGCGCAAGTCGTAAATGGGCTAGCGTGTCGCGTGTGGCCGTGGTTTGCTTGGCGAAACTCGCAAGGAGCATCTCATGCACGGAACCCGCAACAACATCGAACATTGGCAAGAACGCGTTGATCTGGCCGCCGCCTTCCGCTGGACCGCGCGGCTGAACATGCACGAGGCCGTCGCCAACCATTTCTCCCTCGCGGTGAACGAGGACGGCACGCAGTTCCTGATGAACCCGAACCAGATGCATTTCGCGCGGATCAAGGCCTCCGACATGCTGATGATCGACGCCAACGACCCGTCCACGCTGGAAGGCCCTAATGCGCCGGATCCCACCGCATGGGGGCTGCACGGCGCCATCCATCGCCACTGCCCGCATGCGCGTTGCGCCATGCATGTCCATTCCATCCACGCCACGGTACTGGCCTGCCTACAAAACAAGATGCTACCGCCGCTCGATCAGAACGCCGCGATGTTCTTTGACCGGCAGGTGGTTGACGACAATTACGGCGGGCTGGCGTTTGAGGAAGAGGGTGAGCGTTGCGCGCAACTGCTGCATGATCCCAAGAAATTCGTCATGGTCATGGGCAATCACGGCATCATGGTGATCGGCGACACGGTCGCGCAGACCTTTAACCGAATGTACATGTTCGAGCGCGCCTGCGAGGTCTATATCCGGGCCCTGCAAACCGGCCAGCCGCTCTCGATCCTGCCCGATGACATCGCCGCCAAAACCGCCGACGAGATCGAAGACTACCCTGAGCAAGACATCCGCCATCTGGCAGAGCTAAAGGCGCTGCTGGATGAAGAGGCCTCGCAGTATTCCCAATAAGACGGACCCGCTTCCATGCAATACGGCCTGAGTGAAGAGCAGGAGATGATCGTCTCCACCGTGCGCAGCTTTGTCGAGAACGAGATCTACCCGCATGAGGAGCTGGTGGAGCGCACAGGCGAGGTCCCTGCCGAGATCGCGCAAGACATCAAAGAAAAGACCCTAAAACTGGGGTTCTACGCCTGCAACTTCCCCGAAAGCGTCGGCTGCGCCGGGCTCAGCCATATTGATTTCGCGCTGGTTGAACGTGAGCTAGGGCGCGGCTCAATGGCGCTCAATCATTTCTTTGGCCGCCCGCAAAACATCCTGATGGCCTGCGAGGGCGATCAGAAGGAACGGTACCTCATGCCCGCCGTCAAAGGTGAAAAGATGGATGCTTTGGCGATGACCGAACCGGGCGCCGGCTCCGATGTGCGGGGCATGAAATGTAGTGCTGTCCGTGACGGCGGCGATTGGGTGGTGAATGGTACCAAGCACTTCATCTCCGGCGCCGAGCACGCCGATTTCATCATCGTCTTCATCGCCACCGGCGAGGACCAAACCCCCCGAGGCCCGAAGAAGCGCATCACCACATTTCTGGTCGATCGCGGCACGCCGGGTTTCACGATCCGCGACGGCTACAAATCCGTGTCCCATCGCGGCTACAAGAACATGATCCTCGAATTTGACGACTGCCGCCTGCCCGACGCGCAGGTCTTGGGAGAGGTCGATGGCGGTTTCGCCGTGATGAACGAATGGCTCTATGCCACCCGGATCACGGTCGCTGCAATGTCGGTCGGCCGTGCGAGGCGGGTGTTTGACTATGCTCTAAGCTACGCGGCGGAACGCGAGCAATTTGGCCAGCCGATTGGCAAATTCCAGGGCGTGGGGTTTCAAATCGCCGATATGATCACCGAAATCGACGCGGCGGACATGCTCACCCTCGCCGCCGCTGACCGGCTGGACAAGGCAATGCCTTCCAATCGGGAGATCGCGTCTGCGAAACTCTATGCCAGCGAAATGCTCGCCCGTGTGACAGATGCGGCCATTCAGATACATGGCGGAATGGGGTTGATGGATGACTACCCGCTGGAACGCTTTTGGCGAGACGCCCGGGTGGAACGTATTTGGGACGGCACATCGGAGATCCAGCGCCACATCATCGCCCGTGACCTCTTGCGTCCGCTTGGCGCTTAAGCAAGCGTTAAGGTTAACGGCCCCCGTTCTGACATGCCTTCGGCGAGGATATTTTTAAACATGGAAAGACCAGATTGCGTATATCTCCGAGGTCCAACGCCCTATCCACGTCAGGCAGATAGGGCGTCTTTCCACGTTACGGCCATCGGCGTCCCCGCCTGTACCGCCACCTCACATAAACCTACGGGTGTTAAAGAAATATTGCTTTCCATGTTTAAAAATATCCTCCCCGAAGGGCCGGTCTGATGCAGCCACTGTCTCGTCTGTTTCGTCCAAAATCCCTCGCCGTCATCGGTGGTGGCGCTTGGGGAGAGGCCGTTCTTCTTCAGGCCCAAAAGTTTGGCTACCAAGGCACGCTCTACGCCGTACACCCCAGCAAGAAAGAGATAGCAGGCGTCGAGACCTTTACCGGAGCGCATGTTTTGCCGGAGCCGCCCGACGCGACGTTTATCGGGATCAACCGGGAGGCTACTGTTGGAGCCGTTGAGCGTTTGCGCAAAAGGGGAAGTGGAGGCGCCATTTGTTTTGCGTCTGGTTTTGCCGAAGCCACCGCCGAGGATGCAACCGGCGCCGATGCACAGGAACGGTTGCTGCGCGCGGCAGGCGATATGCCGATACTGGGCCCGAACTGCTACGGCTTTATCAACGCGTTCGACCGGGTTGCTGTCTGGCCGGATCAGCACGGCATGCAACCCGTCGAGTCCGGCGTCGCCATCCTCACCCAATCGTCAAACATCTCGATTAACCTCACCATGCAGACACGCAGCCTGCCCATTGGATATATGATCGCCTGCGGGAACCAGGCACAGCTGAGCCAGGCCGAGATTGCGGAAGGGCTGTTAGACGACCCGCGTGTCACCGCCATCGGCATGCATATCGAAGGCTTCACTGACTTACGTGCGTGGGAAAAGCTGGCTGCAAAGGCGCACGCAAGATCGGTGCCGATCGTGGCGCTCAAGGTCGGCGCGTCGGAACAGGCGCGGCAGGCCACGGTGTCGCATACTGCGTCACTAGCCGGACAAGACAGCGGCGCCCAAGCGCTTTTGGATCGGCTCGGGATTGCGCGGTGCAACGACCTGGCGGTCTTTATTGAGACTCTAAAGCTGCTACATTTCGCCGGGCCGCTGCCCACGAACCAGATCTCGTCGGTCAGCTGCTCTGGCGGGGAGGCCTCCCTTTGTGCGGATTTGGCGCAGGAGTTTGGGTTGGAATTTCCACCCTTGGACACAGCACAAACCACCAGCTTGCGAAAAGCCCTTGGGGACAAGGTCGCTTTGGCAAATCCGCTCGACTACCACACCTATATCTGGCGCGATTCCGATCAGATGGCGGCGGCCTGGCAGCCGATGGTGTCCCCCTCCATTGCGATTTGCCTGTTGATCGTTGATGTCCCACGGGCCGATCGTTGTGATCCGGGCGACTGGGACTGCGCGGTGCAGGCGGCACTGAAGATAAAGGCGAACACGTCCGGTCAAGTCGCTATGATCGCCACCCTGCCCGAGCTGATGCCCGAGGATATTGCCGCGCAATTGACCGCGGATGGGGTCATTCCACTGAACGGCTTGGCCGACGGTTTGCGCGCGGTCGCCACGGCCGTCGCACGCCATCCTCAGGAAGACCCTTTGCTTTTGCCCGGTGGCGACCGCGATGCCTCTCTTTTGACGGAGGCCGAGGGCAAGCGCGCGCTTTGGGCTTACGGGCTGGCCGTTCCGAAAGCCGTCATTCTGGAAGACCGGCAGGATATGGACCAATTGTTCGATCTGGCCTATCCCGTGGTCGCAAAGGTGCAAGGGCTTGCTCATAAGACCGATGCGAACGGCATCGCGTTAAGGTTAACGAATGCGGAGGAGGTGGCCGAGGCGCTCAAGACCCTCGCTGAGGGCACCGTTTTGATCGAGGAGATGGTTGCTGACGCCGTCGCAGAACTGCTGGTCGGCGTCATCCGTGATCCCGCACATGGCTTTGTGTTAACCATTGGCGCAGGCGGCACGCTGGCGGAGCTTTGGCAGGATACGGCCTGCCTGCTGGTCCCCGCGAGCGACGCTCAGATCAGTGCGGCACTGGACAGCTTGCGCATCGCGCCTTTGTTGGCCGGATATCGCGGCAAGCCATCCGCAGACCGCGCCGCCATTCTGGACGCGATTCAAGCCGTGCAGAGTTACGTCACAGATCACGCGGACAGCGTGGAAGAGCTTGAGATCAACCCCCTCCTCTGCACCCCTTCCGAGGCGCTCGCCGTGGACGCATTGATACGGAAATCCCAGTGATAGACCCTATACGAACCCATCGAGACGGCCCAATCCTTCAGGTCACACTGGACCGCCCCAAGGCCAACGCCATTGATCTGGCGACCTCCCGGATCATGGGCGATGTGTTTGCCGATTTCCGCGATGACCCCGAGCTGAGGGTCGCGATCATCACCGGTGGGGGCGATAAGTTCTTTTGCCCCGGTTGGGATCTCAAAGCCGCAGCCGAGGGTGACGCCGTGGACGGCGATTATGGCGTCGGCGGCTTCGGTGGCCTTCAAGAGCTGCCCAATCTCAACAAGCCGGTCATTGCCGCCGTTAACGGGATCGCCTGCGGCGGCGGGTTGGAGCTGGCGCTCAGCGCCGACATGATCATCGCTGCCGATCACGCCAGTTTCGCTCTGCCTGAAATTCGGTCCGGCACCGTCGCGGATGCGGCCTCTGTTAAACTTCCTAAACGGATCCCTTACCATATCGCGATGGAATTGCTGTTCACGGGGCGCTGGTTTGACGCAGAAGACGCGCATCGCTGGGGTTTGGTGAACGAGATCGTCCCACAGGCCCAGCTGATGGATCGTACTTGGGAAATCGCGCGCCTGCTCGCCTCCGGCCCGCCGCTGGTTTATGCCGCCATCAAAGAGATCGTCCGCCACGCGGAGGATCACAATTTCCAGGACACGATGGACATGATCACCGGGCGCAAATTCGAGACCGTAGACAGGCTCTATTCCAGCGAAGATCAGCTGGAAGGCGCAAAGGCCTTTGCTGAAAAGCGCGACCCGGTCTGGAAGGGGCGCTAGGCCTTTCGGAACAAGGCAAGTAACGCGCTGTCGCCCGCATGCGCATCGGTCCGTGCGTCGCTGTAAATTCCTGTTTTGTGCAGTGCTAGACCCTGTATCTGATCTTTCAACGCATCAAACTTGGCCGCAAACCCACGTGCCTCGAAATGTTCTGCATTGATCGACAGCACGAACAGCGCGCCCTTGGCCGCGATGCGCAACAGCTCGTCAAACGCCTCCGGGCCGACATGACCGTGGGTGAATGTGCCTGCGCTGACGACGCCTTGATAAAGGCCGTCTTCGACGTCCAGCGCCCCGGTCAGATCGCCTTCAAACAGGTTCTCGTAGCAGTCTTTCAACGCCGCCTCGGCCAGCATGGCGGATGAGATATCGGTGCCGTCGACCAAGCCGATGCCAAGCTCATGCAGCGCCACACCGACCAGCCCGGTGCCAGCGCCGACGTCCAAAACTGGACCCGTCCCGTCTGCGCGGGCGAAGGCTTCTGCCACGGCCTCGGGCAGTTGGTAACCTGAGGCGGCGGCGAAGCTGTCATCGTAGGTTTCCGCCCAGTCGCCGTATAATTTCACCGAATCCTCGGGTGTTTTCAGGGCATATGCGCCTTCCAGATCGGGTTTGGTCATGTTGAGAACTCCTCAGCGGAATAGCCTTGCAGGAACAGCAAGGCGGTCAGGTCTCCATGGTTAACACGAAACTGCGCCTGGGCTTGCACAGATGGTTTCGCATGCAGCGCGACACCCATGCCCGCGCGGGTCAGCATGCCCAGATCATTGGCGCCATCGCCTACTGCCAATACATCGGCGTCGCTTAGCCCTAGGCGCGCCGTCAGATCGTCCAATGCTTCCACCTTGGCCTCTTTTCCGAAGATCGGTGGGTGCACGTCGCCGGTCAGCTCTCCGTCTGTGATCACAAACTGATTTGAACGGTGCTCATCAAACCCAAGATGCGCAGCAACAGGGGCCGTGAAGGCTGTGAACCCGCCCGAGACAAGTGCCGCATATCCACCATGGGCCTTCATCGTGGACAGCAGGGTCTTGCCGCCGGGCATATAGGTGATCCGCTCCGCCAGAACAGTGTCTATTACTGTGGAACTTAACCCTTTCAGCAGCCCGACGCGTTCCCGCAAAGCGCCTTCAAACGCGATCTCGCCGTTCATCGCGCCGGCCGTGATCCCGGCAACCTGCGCGCCAACCCCCGCAACATCCGCCAGCTCGTCGATACATTCCTGCTGAATCATCGTGCTGTCCATATCAGCCAGCAACAGCCGCTTGCGACGGCCCGCGCTGGGATGCACCAAGAGGTCCAGTTTCAACCCCTGAAGATCGCTCCAAACGGCATCAAGATTGTCGGGCAAAGAAGCCAAAGCGAACTCCGCCGCGACGTCGGGCATCAGCCATTGCGCGTCACCCCCACCCCATGCGTTGCGCAGAGATTCGACCAGCGCAGGCTCCAGAACGGGGGTGTCCGGAGAGGTTAATATCGAAGCGATATACATCGAAAAATTGGTCCCTATAGAGAGTGTCGCAAAAAGCGTGTTAACCGCCGCTATAGCCGTCAATTAAATCTTGCGAAAGCGCCAAGCCGCCGCTAACAGCGCAGGTGGGACACCCTTCCCCAACGAAGGGCATATATCTGTGAGGATACCACTGATGGCGATACAAGCTCCGGCTACGCGGCCGGCCAATCCGCGTTTTTCTTCTGGCCCCTGCGCCAAACCCCCGACATTTGACCTACAAAAGCTCTCCGGCGCGCCCTTGGGCCGGTCGCATCGCGCGGCCCCCGGAAAGGCGAAGCTGAAAGAGGCAATCGACCTGACCCGCGAGGTTTTGCAGGTCCCCGATGATTGTCTGATCGGCATCGTACCCGCCTCTGACACCGGCGCCTATGAGATGGCGATGTGGAATCTGCTGGGCGCGCGCCCGGTCGAGATGCTGGCCTGGGAAAGCTTTGGCTCTGGCTGGGTCACGGATGTGGTCAAGCAGTTGAAGCTGGATGCCGAGGTGAAGACGGCTGATTACGGTCATATCGTTGATCTTTCGACCGTCGATTTCGACAAGGACGTTTGCTTTACGTGGAACGGCACAACCTCCGGGGTGCGGGTGCCGTCAAAAGACTCTATTCCGGCGGATCGCGGTGGCTTGACGCTTTGCGACGCGACCTCGGCGGCCTTTGCGATGGACCTGCCGTGGGACCGTTTGGACGTGACCACGTTCAGCTGGCAGAAGGTGCTGGGCGGAGAAGCCGCGCATGGCGTGTTGATCCTAAGCCCACGCGCCGTGGAACGTCTGGAAAGCTACACGCCCGCATGGCCTTTGCCCAAGATTTTCCGCCTGACCAAGGGCGGCAAGCTGATCGACGCCATCTTCACCGGCGCCACGATCAATACGCCGTCGATGCTCTGTGTTGAGGATTACATCTTCGCGCTGAACTGGGCCAAGTCAGTTGGCGGTCTGCAAGGCTTGATCGCGCGGGCCGATGCCAATGCGAAAGCGGTGAACGACTTTGCGGATGGCACGGATTGGCTGGCAAACCTTGCGGAGGACCCCGCGACCCGGTCCAACACCTCCGTTTGTCTGAAGTTCACCGATGACCGGATCACCGACGGCGCGGCATTCGCCAAGGCGGTTGCTAAGCGGTTGGATCAGGAAGGCGTCGCCTATGACATTGGCGCGTATCGCGATGCTCGGGCGGGTCTTCGGATCTGGTGCGGCGCGACGGTGGAGACCTCCGACATCGAGGCGCTGATGCCGTGGATCGCCCACGCATTTGACGCCGAAATCAACGCCTAGAATTTTGTACAAAATGGGTTCCGGCCCGTTTTGTCTTACCCCAATTTGTACAAACTCATGAGGAGAGCCCACATGGCCCCCAAAGTACTCGTCTCCGACAAACTGTCCGAAACCGCCGTTCAAATCTTCCGCGACCGCGGCATTGATGTCGACTTCATGCCCGACCTTGGCAAAGACAAAGCCAAGCTGCTGGAGCTGATCCCGCAATATGACGGGCTGGCCATTCGCTCCGCGTCGAAGGCCACCGAGAAGCTGATCGCCGCTGCCGACAATCTGAAAGTCATTGGTCGCGCGGGCATCGGGGTCGACAATGTCGACATTCCGGCGGCCTCGAAGAAGGGGATCATCGTGATGAACACGCCCTTCGGCAACATGATCACCACCGCCGAGCATGCGATCGCAATGATGTTCGCCGTGGCGCGTCAAATCCCGGAGGCCAGCGCCTCCACCCATGCTGGCAAGTGGGAGAAATCCAAATTTATGGGGGTCGAGCTGACCGGAAAAACCCTTGGCGTGATCGGGGCTGGCAACATTGGTGGCATCGTCTGCGAACGCGCTGTGGGCCTTAAGATGAAGGTGATCGCCTATGACCCTTTCCTGTCTGAAGAACGTGCCGAAAAGCTGAACGTCACCAAGGTCGAGCTGGACGAGCTCTATGCCCGCGCGGACTTCATCACCATGCATGTGCCTGCGACCGACAAGACCCGTGGCATGATCAGCGCAGAGGCCATCGCCAAGATGAAAGACGGCGTGCGAATCGTGAATTGCGCGCGTGGCGGTCTGGTCGATGAGGAGGCTTTGGCCGAGGCGCTGAAGGCCGGGAAAGTGGCCGGGGCCGCGTTCGACGTCTTCGCGGTAGAGCCCGCCACCGAGAGCCCTTTGTTCAACTTGCCCAATGTCGTCGTGACCCCTCATCTTGGGGCTGCCACCACGGAGGCGCAGGAAAACGTGGCGTTGCAGGTTGCAGAGCAGATGTCCGATTACCTGCTGACCGGGGCCGTTTCCAACGCGCTGAACATGCCGTCTGTGACCGCCGAAGAGGCAAAGGTCATGGGCCCATGGGTCAAACTGGCGGAGCATCTTGGGGCCTTTATTGGCCAGATGACCGACGAGGCGCTGAAGGAAATTCAGATCACCTATAACGGCTCGGTGTCGTCGATGAATTTGGAAGCGCTGAACTGTGCGGGCGTGGCGGGGATCATGAAAGCGAGCAACCCGGATGTGAATATGGTCTCCGCGCCGGTGATTGCGAAGGAGCGTGGTGTGAAAATCTCTACCACGACGCAGGACAAGTCCGGCGTGTTTGACGGCTATATCAAGATCAACGCGGTGACGGATAAGCGGGAACGCTCGATTGCGGGGACGGTGTTCTCCGACGGCAAGCCTCGGTTCATTCAGATCAAGGGCATCAATATTGATGCGGAGATTGGCCAGCATATGCTCTATACGACCAATGAGGACGTGCCGGGTATCATCGGCACTTTGGGCCAGACCATGGGGGAGAATGGGGTGAACATCGCGAACTTTACCTTGGGCCGATTGGGCGCTGGTGCGGACGCCATTGCGCTGCTTTACGTGGACGCTGTTGTCCCTGCGGCCGTCCTGAAACAGCTGGAGGAGACCGGGATGTTCAGTCAGGTGAAAACCCTGCAATTTGACGTCGCCTGATGGTCTATGTCGTCGGCGACATTCACGGCCAACTGGCTCAGCTGGACCGCGCCCTGTCCCTCATCGAACGTGATGGGGGCCGGGATGCGGAGGTCGTGTTTGTCGGCGATTACACCGACCGTGGGCCTGACAGCCGGGGCGTGATTGAACGGCTGATGCAGGGACGCGACGCGGGCCGGAACTGGACGTTTATCAAGGGTAACCATGACCGCATGTTTCAGTGGTTCATGGAAGATGAGCCCCGGCAGGATCCGCATTTGTCGAGCGGTTTGACCTGGCAACATAAGCGGCTAGGTGGGCTGACGACGCTGGCCTCTTACGGTGTAGAGGTCGAGGGTTGGTTTCGGCGCAGGTCTTTGCATGCGCAGGCCCGCGCCAAAGTGCCTGCGTCGCATGTCGAATTTCTGACGCATAACCCGCTTTTTGTGGAAACGGACGAGCTGTTCATCGTGCATGCGGGCATCCGACCCGGCGTGGCTTTGGCCGAGCAGACGGAGCAGGACATGCTGTGGATCCGGCAGACCTTCATCGAGGACGAGACCCCGCATCCGAAGCTGATTGTGCATGGCCATACGGCGGTGGAATTTCCTCAGCATCGCGGCAACCGGGTCAATCTGGATGGCGGGGCCGGGTATGGCCGCGACCTGTGGCCCGCGCGGTTTGACGGGGTGAAATGCACCTTGCTGACCGAAAACGGAGAATGGCCGCTTAATCCTTTCGGATAAGCCCGGTGATCGCCGCAGCCCCAAGCGCTGTGACGATCCAGCCAATAGCAATTGCAAACCAGCGCAGCCACCACCCCGTCCGCCCCCAATCGGAGCGTGACGTGGACGGGGCCCATGCGGCCTCTTGCCCCAAAGCCACAATCGGCACGACCAGATCGGCGGCATAAGCATAGGCGTTGAAGGTCTCCCAGTCTTGGCCTGCCTGACCGGGTGCGGACCAGAAGGCGGCCGGGTTTTCGGGATGGCTTTGCGTCGCCGCGACCCATCCGTCAGAGACCAAAAGCGGGGCGGCGTTCGGGGCCATGTCGCCTGCTTTCCACGTCTGATCAAAGAACCAGCCAAGCCCGATGACCAGCGCAACCGCGATGGTGACGGCCCGCGCGGGCCTGTAGCCGTAGCCAATGGTCGAGCGCAGAAAGAGGTCATTGACCCAGGACAGGGCCCGCCAAACCGGTGATCCCCCGCGAGCTGCGGCGAGGCGGCGGTTCTCGGCTTTCAACAGCTGCTCTTTGCGCATCAGGACCGTGCGCGCGTCGTTGCGGTGGCCCATGCGGGTCAGCACATAAGCAAGCTGCTCATAGGGTTGTGCTGTGAAGGGCGTGTCCTCGGGTTTGCGGGCCAGCCAGTTGAGGCGGGCCTTGATATCGGTCTCCGCGTGACGGGAGAAATCGCCATAGGTGAAGCCGTCCAGTCGGATCGGGTAAGACGCCCCCGGTGCATCCGGCTCGTCCTTGAGACGCGCGACCTTTGCGCCTGCCAGATTGAAAATCCCGCGCGAGATCTGGTTGTCCTTGAGAAACAGAATGCCGCCGATCCGCACCCGCGCGAGGCTGATCGCGATGTCGGAGCCGTGCTCCTCTGTGGCACCAAAGACGGCCCCGCTGAGGCTTGCGTCGTTGAGTGTGATCGCGGTGTTGGTCAGGAAAAAGTCATGCTCCACCCGCGCCGAGGACAGAAAGATCTGGCCCACCGTGACAAGGCTGGTGTCGCCATCGGCATAGGGGTAATTGCCCAGAAAAACGGAGCCGCCGACCCTGAGCGACGGTGCAAAGATCGCATCTTGCGTGCTGGCCTCAATCTGGGCGTCACAGATTTGCAGATCACCGTTGATCTGGGTGCCGGACAGGCTGACCTCCCCCATGATTTGGGTGCCGCCGCGCAGGTAGACCGACCCTGAGAAAGACGCGTTATCCGCCGCCATGCCTGACAGGCGGCAGCCAGACACATGAAGCCCCCGCAGCCGGGCATTGGTCAGGTTCAAAGGCTCCGTGGCGTGGCAGGCCGTGAGGGAGATATCGCGGCCGCAATCACAGCCCTGAAGGTCCAAAGCGCCGGTGATCCACGCCCCGCGCAGCCGCACGCCCTTGTCATGCAGCGGAGCCTGCAACAGCAGATAACGCACCAGATCGGCGCGCACTTCCGTCTGACTGGTGGCCGCCAGGGGCAAGGTACCGTCGGCCAGCGTGGTGCGGTTGGGCAGCATGGCCTCATCAACCATCTTCTGCTCGGCCTCGGTCAGGGGATGAAACGCGTTGAAATCGGTCATGTCTTGTAGAGCTTCCACAGCGACCAGACCACAGAGCCGATGCCAAAGGCGCCCGCGAAAACGAAGAGCTCGACCCCGACCAACCCTTTGGGAACGCCCTTTTCGAGTGCAGCCGCGACCAGCAAACTGCAGATTAGAAGGCCCATGCAGAGCCGGAATTTCAACTCGCCGCGCGAGGGGCCATACTTATTCATAGCGCAGGTTAGTCTCACTGGGGCCGGAATGTCACGACGCCGCGTTAGGGCTTACAGGCCGGGATTGGCTTGATAGGGTTGTGCTTAACATTTCAGGGAGGAACAGATCATGAGCGACATTGTCATTCTGGGCGGCGCACGCACCGCAATTGGCACCTTTGGCGGCGCGCTGGCCGGAACCCCTCCAATAGAGCTGGCGGCCACCGTGTCACGGGCGGCGCTTGAGCGCGCTGGCGTGGGGCCTGATCAGATCGGCCATGTCGCCTTTGGCCATGTGATCAACACCGAGCCGCGGGATATGTATCTCTCCCGCGTGGCGGCGATTGAGGCGGGCATTCCCGACACCACGCCTGCGATGAACGTGAACCGGCTATGCGGCTCCGGGGTACAAGCGATTGTCTCCGTGGTGCAATCCTTGATGCTGGGGGATGCTGATTTCGGGCTGGCCGGCGGATCCGAGAATATGAGCCGGTCGCCTTACATCATGCCGCAAGCCCGTTGGGGCCAGAAGATGGGCGACGCCGCGACGCAGGACATGATGCTGGGCGCGTTGAACTGCCCGTTTGGCACCGGGCATATGGGGGTCACCGCCGAGAATGTCGCCAAGGAGCACAGCATCACCCGCGAGATGCAGGACGCCTTCGCCGTGGAAAGCCAGGCCCGCGCGGCAAAGGCAATTAAAGACGGATACTTCAGAGAGGAGATTACCCCTGTGCAGGTGCGCGTGAAACGCGACATGGTGGATTTCGAGGTGGACGAGCATCCCAAAGCTTCGACCATGGAAAGCCTCGCGGGGCTTCGGACGGTGTTTCAAAAGGACGGCACGGTGACGGCGGGCAATGCGTCGGGCCTGAATGATGGGGCGGCGGCTTTGGTGTTCGCGCGCGCTGAGACGGCAGAGAAAGCCGGGCTGACGCCCCGCGCACGGGTGATTGGCTACGCCCATGCCGGGGTACGTCCGGAGGTGATGGGTATTGGCCCGATCCCCGCCGTGGAGAACCTGCTGGCAAAGACCGGGCTCAAAGCGTCCGATTTTGACGTCATCGAGTCGAACGAGGCCTTTGCCGCGCAGGCCGTCGCCGTGAGCAACGGGTTGGGTCTTGATCCGGCCAAGGTGAACCCGAATGGCGGCGCGATTGCGCTTGGCCATCCTGTTGGGGCCACCGGCGCCATCATTGCGGTCAAAGCGCTCTATGAGCTGGAGCGTATCGGCGGCTCCAAAGCCTTGATCACGATGTGTATCGGCGGCGGGCAAGGGATCGCGCTGGCCATTGAACGGATCTGAGGGCAGTTGGCCGGGTCGCATTAACAGCGTTTTCAGATTTCTCAGGTAGCACCTCCCAAACGCAAATGGGACGTGCCACCTGCAATGGACATCGCTGAGCTGCAAGAAGAACTGGCGCGGGAGCGACGCGCAAGGCTGGCAGCCGAACGATTGCTGGACCTGAAGAAGAATGAACTGGGGGCTGCGAACCAACAGCTCTCCAACCATGCGTTGCAGCTGTCGGGCACCATCATTGATCAGCGGAAAGTGGTCTCTACCCTCCAGGGCGAAAACAGCCGTGTGGTTGAAGACCTGCACCGCGCCAAAGATCAGGTCGTCGCGGTTGAACGGCTGCTTTGGGATGCGCTTGAAAACATTCCAGACGGGTTTGCCCTGTTTGACGCCGACCGCAAATTGGTGATCGCAAATCAGCCTTACCTTTCTGTATTTCGTGAAGCTGGCGGTGTGGCCGTTGGGACCTCCTATCAGACGATCCTCGACATGTGCCTTGATGACGGGTTGGTCGATCTTGAAGGCGGCGACGAGGATGCATGGTACGACCAGATGCTCGACCGTTGGGACGAGGAGGTGATCAGCCCGATCACCTTGCGCTTTTGGAACGGGATGTATGTGCGGATGGTGGACCGCCGCACTGCCGATGGGGGCATCGTCTCATTGGCCTTGAACATCACCGAGGCCATCGTCCGAGAGGAAGAGCTGCGCATCGCCCGCGACAAAGCCGAAGCCGCCGACCGCGCGAAATCTGCTTTCCTCGCCCGCATGTCGCATGAATTGCGGACGCCAATGAACGGCGTGGTCGGTATGGCCGATCTGCTGATCGAGCGGGAGTTGGACGAGGAAGCCCAGCTGTATTCGGAGACGATTCGAAATTCGGGACAGGCCTTGCTGGAGATCATCAACAACATCCTCGATTTCTCAAAGCTGGAGGCCGAGAAACTTGAGCTGCGGGAGGACGTCTTTGACCTCGAACAGCTTGCGCAGGATGTCTGCATGATCGTGACGCCCTCCCTGCGCGACAAGGAGGTGGCGTTGCTGATCGACTATGACCAGTTCCTGCCCACACAGTTCATCGGCGACGCAGGGCGGATCCGGCAGATCATCCTCAACCTCGTAGGCAACGCCATCAAGTTCACCGAATGCGGCACGATCATGCTGCGGTTTGTCGGGGTGCAGGCCGAAACGGGTGACGGCTGGCAGGTGCATATCACCATTGAGGATAGCGGGATCGGCATCATGGATCAGCTCAAAGACCACATCTTTGGGGAGTTCAACCAGATCGAGGATGGCGCGAACCGTCGCTATGAGGGGACGGGGCTGGGCTTGGCCATCACCAAGAAACTGGTGGAGGTTATGGGCGGCGAGATTTGGGTCGACAGCATTCCGGGCCAAGGGTCGTGCTTTGGCGTCAGGATTACGCTGCAACACGCGGCCCCTGCGGATATGCCCAGCACCTGCCTGCCTGAGCGGCTGAAAACCGCGCTGGTCTGGATAAAGGCCCCGCTTGATCGCAGCCTCATGGAGCGCCAATTGGAGCTGCTCGGTGTTGAAGCCAGGGTCGTGAATACCGCCGCCGAATATGACCTCGCGCTGAAGGCGGCGCCGCCTGATGTGGTCCTTGTCGGCATCTCCCGGCTGGATCCGGCCCGCGCCATGCTGGACGGCTCCGATCTGGCGGGCTGCGTGATTTCGATCGCGGAAGAGCCCGGCCAAGTGGCTGACCTGCCCAAGCCCTTCACGCGGACCAAGCTGTTTGAGACCTTGAGCGCTGCCATGGAAAGCGGGCGGGCCCACACCCTAGAGCGGCCCCTGCGCGTTTTGGCGGCGGAGGATAATGACACCAACCAGCTGGTGCTGAGCAAAATGCTGCAAGGGCTGGATATTGACCTTCAGATCGTGCGCGACGGGTTGCAGGTTGTCGAGGCGTTTCGCGACGCAACCCCTGACCTGATCTTGATGGATATCTCAATGCCGGGCATGGACGGGATGGAGGCCGCCCAAGCCATTCGCCAGATTGAGAGGGACGGCGCGCATGTGCAGATTGTTGCGATGACGGCCCATGCCCTGCATGGCGACGAGGACCGGATCCGTGAGGCCGGGATTGACCATTACATGACCAAACCCCTCAGGAAACGGGCGCTGGAAGAGCATATCGACGCCGTCCGCGCCTCGTTAAAGCGCGATCAGTGCGCCAGCTGATTGCCCAAAAACTGATCACTGAAACGCATCTCGCCGGTGACGATATCGCGGCGGTTTCGGATCGGTCCGTGCATCCATTTCTGCGCCACCGGATCCTTGGGATCGAGCACGCCGTATTTGACCAACAGCCCGGCAATCGCGGCCTCGGCCGCGCGGGTGCCGCCGTCAACAATTTTCAGCGCGATACCGATTTCGCGGTCTGGCAGGATAGCCACGAAGACGGCCTCGGCCCCGGTTTTGACAGCCGCTTTGCCGCCCATAGCCCGCATCAGCTCCGTGCAGGCGCGGCCTTCGCCCGCGACAAGGTCGGGATGGGCGATCATGGCTTGCGTCAGCTGGATGGCGGCCTTGCCCCGAAGTGAGGTTTCGCGTGCAGCCGCGAAGCCGGACATGGCGCGGGCCAGACCGGCGACGCTGGTTGCAAAATTTGGCGCGGAGCATCCGTCAATCCCGTAGCCGGGCGCGGTCATGCCGGTCATCTCTTCAAACGCCACACGCGTGGCGCGTTGGACGGGGTGGTCGATTTGTTCATAGTCAGGACCGCCACCCAAATGGCGGTTGAGCGTCAGAAAGCCGCTATGCTTGCCCGAGCAATTGTTGTGGCATTGGCACGGCTGCGCGCCTGCGCGCACCAATGCGTTCCGCGCGTCGCGGTCGTCAGGGATTTGCGGACCACAGCGAAAATCATCATCCGCCAGGCCAAGCGTGCTGAGCCAATCGTTGACCCGGTCCGTATGTATCGCCGCCCCGTTATGAGAGGCGCAGGCCAAGGCGAGATGCTCGGAGGTCAGACCATGGGCTTTCGCGGCACCACTTTCGATCAGCGGCAGGGCCTGCACCATCTTGCAAGAGGAACGCGGCAGAATCACCTGCTCCGGGTTGCCCCAGCTTTCAATGATGTCGCCCTTGGCGTCACAAATGCAGGCATGGCCCATATGTTGCGACTCGAGGATGGAACCACGCCAGATCTCGACCATGGGAATAGCTTGGGTCATGTGCATCTCCGTGGGGGCGAAAAACCGCCAATGGGTCTTCCAAATAGCGTTGGTTTTAGGCTAAACTGTTCTGTATTGAGCGTAAATGCTCTACCCGAATGATACGAGGCCGATAAAGGTCCACGGGCGGGGCCAGAGGCAGTCACAGCCGGAGCTGTAAGAGAATGAATAGAATTACAAAATTCGCGGCCATTGGTGCGGCCATGATCTGTGCCGCAAGCGGCGCATTTGCTCAAGAACAATCCACAAATCGTGTCAACGCCGTGACCGATTGGAGCGTTTTTGTTGAGCAGGACCCGACCCAATGCTGGGTGGTCAGCAGCCCCAAGGAAACCGTGAACACCAAGGACGGACGCGTCGTTGCGGTGAACCGTGGCGACATCCTGATGTTCGTCAGCTACTGGCCCGGCGCGGGCAAGCTTGGCGAAGTTTCGTTCACTGGCGGCTACCCGTTTGGCGAAGGCACGACGGTGAAGCTGGATATCGGCGGCACCACGTTTGACCTTTTCACCACTGGCGAGACCGCATGGGCCGCAACTCCAGAAGATGACAACCGGATCATTGCCGCCATGAAGCGGGGCGCGGATGCGGTTATGTCCGGCCAATCCGCGCGTGGCACCAATACGAGAGACAGGTTTTCCCTGCTGGGCTTTACCGCCGCTCTCGAAGACGCCGAAAAACGGTGTAGTAGCTAAATCAAACATGTCATCAAGGGGCGGCTGCCATGCCCTTTGACGATTAATAAAGACATCCGGGATATAACCCGGAGCCAACAAGGCAGGTCACATTATGAACAGCGCTGCAATCATGCATCCAGAACGCCTCCCAGATTTGGACGGTGTTGCAGGATGCCTTACCGTCGGCGCAGGGGTTTTGACCCCCAAAGGCACAGTGTTTGCCGAAGATTTGCGCCTAGGTGACAAGGTTCTGACGAAAGACCTAGGGTATCAGCGGCTGACACATGTTGCGATGTATACCGCCTCGCTTTGGTCTATGGGCGATGGCCCCATGATAAGAATTGGCAAGGATTGCCTGCGCGACAACACCCCCTCACGGACCAGCTACATTTTGGCGCGGCAATTGGTGGCGTTGCGTCATGCGATGTTTGACCCTCTGTTTGGCATAAAGGAAGTGTTGGCCCATGCAGGCGACCTGACCCATCTGGCCGGGATAGACGCCGTCAGCGATGTGCCCGAAATCACTCTGATAGAGCTGGGCTTTCAGCACCCTCAATTGGTGTTCACCGATGGTATGAATGTTGAGGTGAACCGGGATCAGGAGACCTCCTGCCGGCCTGTGCTGTCTGCGCAAGAAGCGCAGCTGGCGTGCGGGTTTCTGGCGCCGCAGTTATCCGCCAAGTCATTTGACGGGGTCGCGCTGCATTAACGGGTCATGCGCGGAAATCGTGACCAAGGGTGTATTTCGCCACGATTCGGCCCTATATGCCAGCAAGCCCTAGCTTTCTGGATGTGCCATGACCGCCCCCACCGCGCCGATCACCCAAGACGTAATGACCCTGCCGCGCAAAGCGTCCGAGGGACCGGTGAATTTGATTGGCCTCACCCGTGATCAATTGGCCGCCGCCTTGGCGGAGGCAGGCACCGCGCCCAAGCAGGTGAAGATGCGCGTCGGACAGCTGTGGCAATGGCTCTACCAGAAGGGCGTGCGCGACTTTGATCAGATGACCAACCTGTCGAAAGACTATCGCCAGATGCTGTCCGAGCAGTTCGTCATCGAGCTGCCAGAGGTGGTAAGCCGCCATCTGAGCGAGGACGGCACCCGGAAATATCTTGTGCGGATCGCGGGCGGCCATGAGGTGGAGGTGGTCTACATCCCGGAGGAAGGCCGCGGCACGCTCTGTGTTTCAAGCCAGGTCGGGTGCACGCTGACCTGCTCCTTTTGCCACACCGGCACCCAGAAACTGGTGCGCAACCTCACGGCGGGCGAGATCGTCGGACAGGTGATGCTGGCGCGGGACGATCTGGATGAATGGCCGAAAGCGGATCGCAGCACGCAAGGCGACGCCCGGCTTTTGTCGAACATCGTGCTGATGGGCATGGGCGAGCCGCTGTATAATTTTGAGAATGTCCGCGACGCGATGAAAATCACCATGGACCCCGAAGGCATCTGTCTGAGCCGCCGCCGGATCACCCTGTCCACCTCGGGCGTTGTGCCAGAAATTGCGCGCACCGCCCAAGAGATCGGGTGCCTGCTGGCCGTCTCCTTCCATGCCACGACGGACGAGGTGCGCGACAAGCTGGTGCCGATCAACAAGCGTTGGAACATCGAAGAATTGCTGGCGGCGTTGAAGGCCTATCCGAAGGCCTCCAACAGCGAGCGGATTACGTTTGAATATGTGATGCTGAAAGGCGTGAATGACAGCGACGAGGACGCGCGGCGGCTGGTGAAACTGATCAAGGGCATTCCGGCCAAGATCAATTTGATCCCGTTCAACGAATGGCCCGGCGCGCCGTATCAGCGCTCTGACTGGAAACGGATCAAGGCCTTTTCCGAAATCGTCTACAAGGCGGGTTATGCGTCGCCCATTCGCACTCCGCGGGGGGAAGACATCATGGCCGCCTGCGGACAATTGAAATCCGCGACAGAGCGGGAGCGGAAGTCCCGCAAGCAGATCGAAGCAGAGGCCGGTCTGCCGCAGGGCTAACCCAGTTCAGCAACCTTAAAAGCAAAAAGGCGGCAACCAAAGTTACCGCCTTTCCGTATTCCAGTGTTTGAAGCGCGTCTCTTAGGTGGAGACCGCAGCTGCAAATACGATGAAAATCAGCGGAACCAGGATGCCGCCCGCAGAGGACGTTGTTTCTTCCACGATCACTTGCTCTTCGATGATTGGATCCGACAGGTTGCCTGCGAATGCGGTCGAAGCGGCCAGTGTGAATGCTGTTGCGAGTGCGAACTTTTTCATTACCATTTCCTCAAAGATACGTCTGCTGGGTCCAGACAATCCGACCCATACACAGACACCCAAGATTGTATCTCGTTCGATGCTATAATCATCAAATTGCCTTGTAAACAACGTTCCGCGCCCAAAATCTGCGCCCGGACTCCGATGGGTCGTCAAAATGGCAACACTTTTCCACCTCCAATCAGCGCTCGGGAAAAGTGCCGCCTTTTGCCCGTATGCCGCCTCTTGCTGCTATTGCGTTTTGGCCTCAGTCGGAACTCAACCGCGCAGGGGTCGGTATCGCATTTGCGCCCGATGACCGATCAAGATAAGGAAAAGAGGCACCTTCTGGGATGGCCCTATCATGACAAAACACCTGCTCTTCGCCCTCGTCTCCATGTTTGCTTTGGCAGCATGTGCGCCCACGCCGCCAAGCATTGGTCCTGATGGGCTGCCTTTGCCGCAGGTTTACCGGATCAAGGCGTCTGACACGGCGAAAATCCAGTTCCGGATGCTCGATTCAGTCAATGCGTTGCGCGCCAGCGCGGGCCAGCAACCGCTGGAACTGAACAGCAACCTGAATGCGGCCGCGGCGACCCATGCGCGGGACATGTCGGTGCAAAACCGCCCGTGGCATTTTGGATCAGACGGCTCGTCGCCGTTGGACCGGGTCGCACGCAGCGGGTATACGGGTCAGCTTGTCGGCGAAAACATTTCCGAAACCTATGAAGATGAGACGGCGACCCTCGCCGCTTGGATGGATATGCCGGAGACCCGCGAGACTATCCTGTCGCCACGTGCCCGCAACCTCGGCCTGTCCTGGTTTCAAGAGCGTAACGGCAAGATCTGGTGGACGATGATCACCGGCACCTGACCTAAGGCAATAGCCTTACGGGTAGATGTCGATCACAGTTCCAGTTTTCACCATCGCATAGAGCTGCCGCATCTCTTTGTTGGTGACGGCAATGCAGCCCGCGGTCCAGTCGGGGCCACGCTTCCCGCCAATATTGGGCTGACCATGAATGAATATGTCGCCGCCCGGCGACTTGCCCAATGCGTTGGCGCGCGCGATGTCGCGGGCGTTTGGATAGGAAATCCCGAGGGACAAATAGAACGAGCTGTTCGGGTTGCGGCGATCAATAAAGTAGCGGCCGACCGGGGTGCCGCCATCTCCCTCGACCTGTTTGTCGATCCGCGATCCGAAGCCCAGTTCCACGTCGTAGCGTTCCAGCACCTCGGTGCCATGCAGCGCGTACATCACCCGCTTTTCTTTCAGGACGATCAGTCGGGTAACCTCTGGGCCATCATAGGTGACGAATTTCGACGCGCAGCCAGACAGCGCCAAAAAAGAGCCGAGCAGCAACCCGCGTCGTGTCAGTGATCTCATGGTGCCAGCCGCCTCTTTTTTGCGGCCAAGCTAGCGCAAACTTATCAACAGGTGAATCTCTGATTTGGCCCCAATGCGAAGATCATGAGATTGTGACTAGTCTTCCGTTGCCAAGAGCGCCTGCAACCCGGTGCGATAGTCAGGATAGAGCAGCTCCACCCCCAGCTCAGATGTGATGAGAGTGTTTCTGACCTTTTTGGATTCGGCGTAAAAGCTGCGCGCCATAGGAGTCATGTCGGCCTCTTCAAAGGGAATGGCCGGGGGGATGGGCAGGCCCAAAAGTTCTGCCGCGTAGGCGATGACGTCTTCGGGTGGCGCGGGGTCATTGTCGCATAGATTGTAGATCGCGCCGGGGCGCGGCTGGCGGATAGAGGCCTCCAGCACCTGCGCGATGTCAGCCACGTGAATGCGGCTGAACAGCTGGTTCTTCTTGATGATCCGCCGCGCCGTGCCGTTGCGGACTTTGCTGAACGGACCACGGCCGGGGCCATAAATGCCAGCCAACCGGAAGATATGTAGCGGCAACCTCGTGCGTTTGGCGAGGCTTTGCCACGCGGCCTCCGCACGGACCCGCGCCTCCCCCCGTTTGGTGCTGGGAGAGAGTGGCGTCGTTTCATCCACCCATTCGCCGGCATGATCGCCGTAGACGCCGGTTGTCGACAGGTAGCCGACCCATTCCAGATGCGCGCTTTGCTGTGCAATCTGATACTCAAGCGCGGCCAGAACCGGGTCGCCATCTGGGCCGGGGGCGGCAGAGATCAGCAGATGCGTTGCGGATGCAAGCGCGGTGCCAAGGTCGGAGCCGGGCCAGATCACTGGGGTTACACCGGGGGCGGCCAGCGCCTGCGCTTTCTCCGCGCTGCGGGTGGTCGCGGTGATGTGCCAACCTTCCGGCAGCAAGAGTTCGGCGAGCGCTTGGGCGGAATACCCGTGGCCAAAGCTGAGCAAATGTTCTGTCATGGCAACCTCGATGCAGCCCATTGTGCGGCGTCTGCGACGGTCGCGTCAGGGTCTTGGGTCAAGGATTGCGCCACAGGCTTCAGCCGCGCGGCGCCAGAATTTCCGATGGCATAGAGCACGTTGCGCACAAAGCGGTTGCGCCCGATGCGCTTGATCGGCGAGCCGGTGAACCGCGCGCGAAAGCCTGCGTCATTCAGCGCGGCCATCTCCGCCAGATCGGGCAGGGTCAGATCATCGCGCGCGGCGTAGCGCAGTTCTGTCGCAGATTTGGCAAACTTGTTCCAAGGGCAAATGGCGAGGCAATCGTCGCAGCCATAGATGCGGTTGCCCATGTGCTCCCGTAGGTCGATCTCCACCGGGCCGTGATGTTCGATCGTCAGGTAAGAGATGCATTTGCGGGCATCCAATTGGAACGGCGCAGGAAAGGCACGCGTCGGGCAGACGTCCAAACAGGAGGTGCAGGAGCCGCAGTTTTCAACGGCGGGGGCGTCGGGTTCAAGGTCGGCGGTGGTGAAGATCGCGCCAAGGAAAAACCAGTTACCAAGCGCGCGCGACAGCAGGTTGGTGTGCTTGCCCTGCCATCCAAGTCCGGCGGCGGCGGCGAGGGGTTTTTCCATGACCGGGGCGGTGTCGACGAAGACTTTGATCTCCGTCTCGGGCGCTTGGTCGATCAGCCAGCGTCCGACCCGTTTGAGCCGCTTCTTGACCAGATCATGGTAGTCGCGGTTCCGGGCATAGACGGAAATATTGGCCGCCTCCGGGTGGGCGAGATTGTCCATCGGGTTGTGATCCGGGGTGTAAGCCTCGGCCAGCATGATGACCGATTTTGCAGCGGGCCAGAGGGCTGTGGGGTCGCCGCGCCACGCTTTGCGGTCCTGCATCCATTCCATTTGGCCGTGCTGGCCTTGGTCCAAAAAGTGCTCCAACCTTGGCATGGCCTCGGGGATGGCATCGGGGTGGCAGACGCCCATGTCGGAGAATCCTTCGGACAGGGCCTGCGCGCGCAACCGGGATTTCAGGCTCAAAAATCGAGGTCCGAGTAATGCTCAGGTTGAGGAAATCCTGAGACCTGATCGGCCAGCAAGGACCGAAATGCCGGGCGCGACTTGATCTTAGCGTACCAGTCTTTGACGTTCTCGTTGCGGTTCCAGTCAATGTCGCGGATGTAGTCGAGGCAGGAGAAATGCGCGGCGGCGGTGAAATCGGCCAGCGTCATGTGATCGCCCGCCAGCCAGCGGCGTTGATCCAGAAGCCAGCCCATATAGTCGATGTGATACTTCACCTTTTGAGCGCCCAGCTTGACGTTGCGGCTTTCGGGATAACCCTGCCCCATGATCTTCTTGTTAACGCGCTCATAGAGCAACTTTGACGTCACCTCATTGTGGAATTTGTCGTCGAACCAGAAGACGAGGCGGCGCACCTCGGCGCGGTCCTCGGGTTTTTGTGGCAGAAGCGGCGGGTCGGGCAAAACCTCTTCGAGGTATTCGCAGATTGCCTGGCTGTCGCTGAGGGTCTGGCTGTCGATCTTCAGGACCGGGACCTTGCCTGCCGGGTTGCGGCGCATGAACTCGGCAGATTGCTCCCAGTATTTCTCCTCAATCAGCTCGACCTCGACCTTCTTTTCAGCGAGGACCAGCCGCACCTTGCGGCAGAACGGAGACAGAGGGACGTGGTACAATCGGTTCATGGATCAATCCAACGGCTGGCAATAGATGACCCCGTCATCGCAATGTTGCTTGGGTTTTTCAACCTTCGAAACAGGCGCTGCGCCCGTCTTGGCGGATTGTCTCGGCTCCGCTGGTGATCTGCCGCGCCCGTCTTTGCAGGAAAGGTGTGGGCCGTTTTGCGGAGCGCGCCTTGGGGTTTGGTAAGACCGCCGCCAGCGCCGCTGCCTGTCTGGCGGTCAGATCCTTGGCATCGACACCGAAATACCACGGGGCGGCGGCAGCCACGCCAAAGACGCCTTCGTCGAACTCAGCGACGTTCATATAGACCTCAAGGATACGGCGTTTGGACCAGATAGCCTCCATGATGGGGGTCAGGCCAGCCTCCATCGCTTTGCGCATGTAGTTCCGGCCATGCCAGAGGAACACGTTCTTCACGGTTTGCTGCGACAGGGTCGACGCGCCGCGTTTGCCGCCCGCTTCCAACGCGTCCCGGATGGCGTCCATGTCGAACCCCCAATGGGTGCAGAAATTCGCGTCCTCTGCCGCGACAATAGCGCGGGGCATATGGGGGGAGATATCCTCGAAACTGCGCCATTCGCGGTTGATGCCGTCCAGCCGTTTGCTTTCCTGCAGCATGTAGATCGTGGTTGGCGGGTTGATTACGGCGTAAAGCGCGATCCACAGCACGGACACGGCGAGCAGCACAAGCAGGCCGCGCCAAAGCCATTTCAGCGCGAGATAGGGCGCGGCACCGATCCACCAGAACAGGGATCTTCGCGGTTTGGGTTTCTTTTTTGCTGCTTTGGCCACCGAAAAACTCTATCGCGCTGCGTGGGCCCGTCCAACAGGGGATGGGATGCGGTTTGAACTTATCTGTTGACCGCGGCCCCGCGCCAACACAAGGCTTGCATATGAAAAAATTTATCATTCCCGCCCTGTTTCTCGCGGTTTTCACCGCGCCTGCCGCCCTGTCGCATAGCGGTGTGAAGGACGCTGCCGTTATGGCGCGGATGCAGCTGATGAGCCTTGTGGCGAATGACATGAAGGTTCTGGGCGAGATGGCCAAAGGGTCAACCCCCTTTGACGCGGAGATTGTGCAGGCGCGTGCGGCCTCCCTTGAGGAGCATGCGTTGGAGACTGTGCGCCTGTTTGAAGCCCCTGCAACCGACCCCAAATCCGAGGCGAAGCCAGAGATTTGGGACGATTGGGAGGGGTTCTCGAAAAGCGCCGATGAGATGCGCGAGGCGGCAGAGCAGCTTGGGCTGATCACAACCGAGGCGGAGTTTGGGGCCGCGTTCCGTGCCGTCGGGCAGACCTGCAGCGCGTGCCACGAGGCCTACCGCATCAACAAGAACTGAGTGGGCGGCCTAGCCGCAGATGACCCGTGTGACGATGCCGTTTGCGTCCACGTAGAAATTGACCCGTTCGGCCACATAGACTTGCGACACGATTTCGCCGGGGCGGATGACGCGTGTGATCACGCCCTCTGGGATAAAGATCACGGAGACATCCTGGCCCTCAGATCCGGCAAAGTTGGTCAACATGCATGTGTCGGGCAGCCGTTCCTCCAGACCGGAGGTGTTTTCGACAACCGGGCCATCCACAACAGGGCCTTCGATCACGACGTCATCCTGAGGAGTGCCGCCGCAGGCCATAAGCAGGACCGGCAAGAGATATGTGAGTTTTTTCATAACAGCTTGCTAGCCCAGCGTTTGAAGTGCGGCAAGCGCCGCTTCCACGGTTTCCGGCAAAGATCAGCGCATCGGTGAAACAGAGCAACGGGGCACGGTTACAATTGCAATTGCCCGCGCGTTGCATAAAGCTGCGGCAAAATACGAGGATTTAGGGAGCCCCATCATGCGTACCAAAGCAGCCGTTGCCATCGCCGCCGGAAAGCCACTTGAGGTCATGGAAGTGAACCTTGAAGGCCCCAAAGAGGGCGAGGTTCTGATCGAGATCAAGGCCACCGGGATTTGCCATACGGATGAATTTACGCTGTCGGGTGCGGACCCTGAGGGGATGTTCCCGGCTATCCTTGGGCATGAAGGCGCGGGCGTTGTGGTTGAGGTGGGGCCGGGTGTCACCAGCCTTGAGGTCGGCGATCACGTGATCCCGCTCTACACGCCTGAGTGTCGCGAATGCGAATACTGCCTGAACCCGAAAACCAACCTGTGCCAGAAGGTCCGCGCGACCCAAGGGCAGGGATTAATGCCGGATGGGACCTCGCGGTTTTCCATGCTCGATGGGACGCCGATCCTCCATTACATGGGCTGCTCGACCTTCGCGAACCACACTGTCCTGCCGGAGATCGCGCTGGCCAAGGTCCGCAAGGACGCACCGTTTGAGAAGATTTGCTACATTGGCTGCGGCGTGACCACGGGCATTGGCGCTGTGATCAACACCGCCAAGGTGGAGATCGGCAGCCGGGCGATTGTCTTCGGTCTGGGCGGCATCGGGCTGAACGTCATCCAAGGCTTGCGGCTGGCGGGTGCGGATCAGATCGTGGGCGTTGACCTAAACCCCGACAAGGTCGAGATGGCGACGCGTTTCGGGATGACCGATTTTGTGAACCCAAAGGATGTGGATGGCGACATGGTCGCCCATCTGGTGGAGCTGACCAAGGGCGGCGCGGATTACACGTTTGACGCGACGGGCAATGTCGAGGTGATGCGCACAGCGCTTGAGGCCGCGCATAAGGGCTGGGGCGAAAGCATCATTATCGGCGTGGCCCCTGCGGGTGCTGAGATCTCCACGCGGCCGTTCCAACTCGTGACGGGCCGCGTCTGGCGGGGCACCGCGTTTGGCGGGGCGTCGGGGCGCACAGACGTGCCGAAGATCGTGGATTGGTACATGGACGGCAAGATCGAGATCGACCCGATGATCACCCACACGATGGGGCTTGATGACATCAACAAAGGGTTCGACCTGATGCATAAGGGCGAGTCGATCCGCTCCGTGGTGGTCTACTAGGCCCCGTAACGCGCCAGAAACGTGTCGACGGCCCCTTCGATCACGCGGTCCATGGCCTCTGGGTCGGGGGTCTCGATTACATTGAACACCATTTTCACGAAGACGTCTGCCTTCATGAGCGTGTCAAACTGCTGCGCGGCCAGCCGGACGTTGTCGATGCGCAGCTCGCCGCGTTTTACGGCCTCTACGAAATAGGCGCTCAGGCGGTCTTCCAGCAATTGCGGGCCGGAGCGGTAGAATTCCTGCCCCAGCTCAGGGAAGCGGTCGGTTTCAGCGACGCAAATCCGAAAGATGCGTTGGGCGAAGGATGAGGTGAGGAAAGCCATCATGTTGGTGGCGGCCATGATCAGCACGTCGCGCACCGGCTGATCTGCGTCCTCCACCATCAAGGCGCGGTCGGCCTGGCGGGCGCATTCCTCCTTGGCGACCTCGATGAAGAGCATGCGTTTGTCGGGGAAATAGCTGTAGAGCGTGGCCTTGGAGACCCCGGCCTCCTTGGCGATCAGGTCCACGCTTGCGCCCTCAAACCCTTCGGCCAGAAACACCGTCCGCGCGCCGGCCACGACCTGATCGTATTTGCGTCCGCGCTTAATTTCCAATGGCGTCCCGTCCAAGACATGCTCCCCGGTTTTGATAACCTGCGCAACTTTAGACGAAACGGTTCAGTTCGAGCAAGTCTGGCCGGGCACTCCCGCCGTTTTGCGATATGGCGATGGCGCATGCCGCGTGGTATCAGCCGCTGACATGCTGGACATATTTCTCAAAACCCTGCCGTTCTTTGCCGTGATTGCCGTGGGGTATTGGGCCGGGCGGACCAAGTTTTTCAGCGAAGAGGCCACGGCCTATCTGACGAAATTCGTGTTCTACTTTGCCCTGTCGGCCATGCTGTTCCGGTTCTCGGCCAATCTCAGCCTTGGTGATGTGTTCGACCTGCCCTTCATGCTGGCCTATTTCGTAGGCACGTTGGCAGTGTATCTGATCGCAACCTTGGTGGCGCTGTTGCGACGCATCTCAGTCGAGCAGACGGCCATCGAGGCGCAATGCGCAGTCATCGGCAATATCGGATTTCTGGGCCTGCCGATGCTGGCCTTGCTCATGGGGGACGCCTCCGTCGGGCCGATCATGATGATGCTGGCGGTGGACCTGATCTTCTTTGGCAGCTTGGTCGTGATCCTGATCACCGGGTCGCGCGACGGGCGTGTGTCGCCAGCCATTTTGAAGACCATCGGGCTGGGGCTGGTGAAAAACCCGATGATCGTCTCGATCGTGCTGGGCTTTACGTGGTCGGGGCTGAGCATCCCGATCCCGCAGGCATTGAATGAGTTTCTGGCCATCTTGGGCGGTGCGGCGACGCCGGGGGCGTTGTTTGCGATCGGGGCGTCGCTGGCCTCCAAATCGGCGGAGCGGATGGAGGTCGCGGGCTGGCTGAGCTTTTGCAAACTGGTCCTGCATCCGACCGCCGTGGCCATCACCGCGATGATGCTGTTTGACGTGGACCGCTACGCAGCGGCGGTGATGATTGCGGCCGCCGCGCTGCCGGTGGCGGGCAATGTCTATATGATCGCGCAGCATTACGGGGTCGCGCCGCAGAGGGTCTCTGCATCGATCCTGATCTCGACGGCCATCAGCATCGCGACCGTTTCACTTGTCATAGGATGGGTGTCCGTTTAGCCCTGAGGAATAGAAGCGAAGGAACCCAGATGGAAACTCTCTCCCAGAATGCCTGTTTTGGCGGCACGCAAGGCGTTTACCGGCACCCCTCGAAGCTGTGCAACTGCGACATGACGTTTGGGCTGTTCCTGCCGGAGGAGGCCATCGACGGCCCCGTGCCGGTGCTTTGGTATCTGTCGGGGCTGACCTGCACGCATGAGAACGCGATGATCAAAGCGGGCGCGCAGGCTTGGGCATCTGAGCAAGGCATTGCGGTGATTTTCCCCGATACATCGCCGCGGGGGGACGATGTGGCCAATGACGATGCCTATGATCTTGGACAGGGCGCGGGGTTTTACCTGAACGCGACCCAAGACCCCTGGGCCCCACATTTTCAGATGTATGACTACATCACCAAGGAGCTGCCCGCGCTGGTGTTCGAAGAGTTCGCCTTGGACCGGACACGGCAGGCGATCACCGGGCATTCGATGGGGGGCCATGGCGCGCTGACCATTGCGATGCGGGAGGAAGGGCGGTTCAGGTCCGTGTCAGCGTTTTCACCGATCTGCAACCCGACGGCTTCTGATTGGGGGCGCAAGCAATTTGCCGCATATCTGGGCGAGGACGAGGGGCTGTGGGCCGCGCATGACGCCACGCATTTGATGCAAGAGCGCGGGTTTGACGGGCCAATGCTGCTAGATACAGGGACGCAGGACGAGTTCTACAATCTTCTCAAGCCAGAGGCTTTGGCCCACGCCGCCAGCGCCCGGAAACAGGAGGCGATCATCCGGTATCAGCCGGGCTATGACCACTCCTATTTCTTTGTTTCCTCCTTCATGGAAGACCACATGAACTTTCATGCAGAGGCGCTTTACGCATGAGCATTCAGGCCGTGATATTCGACATCGGCAACGTGCTGATTGAGTGGCAACCCGAGAATTTTTACGACCGCACCATCGGCGAGACCCGCCGCAAGGCGATGTTCGCCGCGGTCGATCTGCATGGGATGAATGACCGGATTGATACAGGCGAGAACTTTCGCGACGTGATCTATGAGACCGCCGACCTGTATCCCGAATGGCATGACGAAATTGTCGCATGGCATGACAATTGGATCGCGCTGGCCTCGCCGGTGATCGGGCATTCGGTCCATCTGCTGCGCGCGCTGCGGGCCAAGGGCGTGCCGGTGTTTGCGCTGACGAATTTCGGGGTTGAGAGCTTTGACTATGCGGCTTCGATCTATGTGTTTCTGTCCGAGTTTGACCGCAAATACGTCTCCGGCCACATGAAGGTGATCAAGCCTGACGCACGCATTTACGAGATGGTCGAAGAGGACTGCAAACTGCCGCCAGAAAGTTTGCTGTTTGCTGATGACCGGCAGGCCAATGTGGACGCGGCAAAGGCGCGGGGGTGGAACGCGCACCTGTTTCAGTCGCCCGCCAGATGGGCCTCTTGTCTGGTCGAAAGCGGCTTGTTGAGTGCTGAGGAGGCTGCGTTTTGAGCGTCGAGATGGTCTCCTTTGATGACGCCGACCCGCTGTTAACCTGGTCCGGCTTGACCGACGCGTTGGAGGCCGGGCATCTGCGCCCGAAGGCCGAGATTGCGGACAGCTTTTTGTACAGGGGCGCGGATACGGTGTTGTCCCGCGCGGCGTGGATTGACGGAGTTGGGCAGACGGTCAAGACCGCCACGATCTTTCCGGGCAACGAGGCCAAGGGTCTGTCAAAAATTCATGGCGCGGTGACGTTGTTTTCCGATGAAACGGGACAGCTGGAGGCGGTGGTCGACTTTCATCTGGTGACCAAATGGAAGACCGCCGGTGACAGTCTGCTGGCCGCAAAACGGCTGGCGCGGCCTGACAGCAAACGGTTCGTGATCCTTGGCGGGGGAACGGTTGCGGCAAACATGATCTCCGCATACCGGTCGCATTGGCCGGATGCGGAAGTCACAATCTGGACGCGCAATGCCGAGAAGGGTGCCGCTTTCGCCGCCTCGCAAGGGGTTGGGTTTGAGGCCGATCTTGAGGCTACGATCCGCAGCGCAGATGTCATTTGCACCGCCACGATGTCCACCGAACCAGTGCTTCCGGGCGTGTGGCTGCAACCCGGTCAACATGTTGATATGATTGGCGCGTATCGCCCTGATATGCGGGAAACGGATGACGTGGCGCTGGGCCGCGCCCGGCTGTTTGTCGACAGCTACGACACCACGCTGGACCATATTGGCGAGCTGAAAATTCCACTCGCCGCTGGGGTGATCGCACGCGAGGATGTTGTTGGCTCTTTCTACGAGCCGGAGCTGTTTCAGCGCGGCTCTGACGACGAGATCACGATCTGTAAAAATGGCGGCGGGGCGCATCTGGATTTGATGACCAGCCGTTATATTCTCAACGCATGGGGCGCGCGATGATCTGGGTGCTTTTAGTTCTTGCCGTTTGCGTCGTGGCCGCGCCCTTTATCCTTGAGCGGCGTCGCAAACCAATGGACGGGATCGCACGCAATGAGGCACCAGGCGATTTCTCAGAGCTTGGCGATGGCACCACGCATATTCGCCAGATCGGCCCGGTGCGCGGCCCGGTGGTTGTCTGCGTCCACGGCTTGACGACCTCGGAATATGTGTGGGGCGATATCGGGCTGGACCTGATCGATGCCGGCTTCCGTGTGGTGACCTATGATCTTTATGGCCGCGGGTATTCTGACCGGCCCCGTGGCGCGCAGGATGAAGCGTTTTTTGTGCGCCAGTTAACGGAAGTGTTGGAGGCCAAGGGACATACCGAGAGCGTGATCTTGATGGGCTATTCCATGGGTGCGGCGATCAGCGTGGCCTTCGCGGCAGCGCATCCGGATAAGGTGGATAAGCTGATCCTCGTGGCCCCGGCGGGTCTGTCTGATGCGACCTCTGGCCTCGACCGGTTCGCCCGCGACGTGCCGCTTTTGGGGGACTGGATCACGCTTGTGTTCGGCTCCGCTTTGCGGAAATGGCGCTACGCGCGCAGCACGGAGACCGACCCCAAGCGGGTGGCCTTTGCTCAAAAGCAACTGGCGGAATCAGATTATCGTGGCTTCCTGCCAGCGGTGTTGTCGAGCGCGCGGCATATGCTGCGGAAAGACCAGCGACCGCTGCACCGCAGCCTTGAGAATGCACGCGTTCCGACGCTGGCTATCTGGGGCGAAGAGGATAGCGTGATCCCGATATCGGCCTTGGGGGAGATGACCAAAGCGAACCGGTCGGTGACGCATCACACGGTGCCGGGCGCGGATCATGGTTTGCCCTACACGCATCCGGATGCGGTGGCCAAAGAGGTGCGTGCGTTCTTGCTGAGCGGTTAGGCTGTCGCCAGCTCTTCCCGTTTTTCACGGATGGGCAAATGAACGATGGCGCTGAAGGCTCCGATGGCGACGCCGATCCACCAAACGAAAGTGTAGCTGCCCGTCGCGTCGTAGAGCTCTCCTCCGAGCCAGACGCCGAGGAAAGAACCCATTTGGTGGGAGAAAAACACGATCCCGTAGAGCGTGCCCATGTAGCGCAGCCCGTAAATATGCGCGACGAGGCCGGAGGTCAGCGGCACCGTGGCCAGCCATAGCGCGCCCATTGCCAGGCTGAAAATGACGACCGTGGTGGGGGTCATCGGGGTCAGGATGAACCATGCGGCGATTATCGTGCGGCCTGTGTAAATCCCTGCGAGCAGGTATTTCTTGGTGAAGCGCTTGCCCAGATACCCGGCCAAAAGCGTGCCTGCGATATTGGCCACACCGATCAGCGCAATCGCCAGCGCGCCGAGGGCAGAGGTGGTGGTGACACCCATGCCGGCCAGCATGCTGCCAGCGGCGATGGGGCCACAAACCTCCGTGATGAAGGCGGGGAAATGCGCAGTGATAAAGCCCAGCTGATAGCCGCAGGAGAAAAAGCCCAGAAAGATCATCATGTAAGACGGATCGGCAAAAGCGCGTTTCAGAACGGCGCCCATTCTTTCCTCAAGTGCTTGTTTTGACGCTGTTTTCGGTGCCCGTATCATGGGAAGCGCGAAGAGCGAGCAGAGCATGATGCCTGCGAAAATTATAAACACGGTTTGCCATGGGAAGACGCCCAAGAGCAGCTCGGCGGTGGGTGGGCCGAAGATCTGACCCGCGGAGCCTGCGGCGGTGGCAATGCCCAAGGACATGGACCGATTCTCGACAGAAGACGCACGGCCCACAATGGCGAGAATAACGCCAAACCCGGTGCCCGCAATGCCGAACCCCACGAGGATTTCGAGGAATTGGTGCCCTCCGGGCGTGATCGCAAAGCTCGAAAGGATCAGGCCTGTGGCGTAGAAAATCACGCCCAGCACAATGGCTTTGCGGTCGCCGATCTTTTCAGCCATGGCCCCAAAAAGCGGCTGGCCGATCCCCCAGGCGAGGTTCTGGATGGCGATGGCCAACGAGAATTCAGAGCGGAGCCAGCCGAATTCTTCTGCAATGGGGATCTGGAAGACGCCGAAACTCGCACGGATTGCGAAACCCAGCATCAAGATGATGCAGCCCGCAATCAGGACCGGGCTAAAAATGGAGGCGCGCTGTTCCAACATGGGCGGACCGTGTGAGAAAATCTTGCGCAGGTCAATTCAGCATTGTTGCGGTTCGCCATCAGGGTTCCTAATGATGACGCGGCTATGTCTATGCACGAAACATATGAATCCCGCGTCAACAGCGGTGAGTTGATCGCCGATGCGGCGCAGATGGCGGCGATTCCGCAATTCGACACCGTGCTGAACGAGATGGCGCAATCGACCGGGAAGAGGAAGCTCTTCGGGCTGTTCGGCTCGGATGAGGTGCCGGTCAGGGGCTTGTATTTCTGGGGCGGGGTCGGGCGTGGGAAATCCATGTTGATGGACCTGTTTTTCGAGATCGCGCCTGAGCGCCGTAAACGCCGCGTGCATTTTCATGCGTTCATGCAGGAAATCCATGCCGCGATGAATAAGGCAAGAAAACAAGGGGTGAGCGACGCGATTGCTCCGGTGGCGGAGGATATTGCGCGGGAGACGCGGCTGCTGTGTTTTGACGAGATGCAGATCACCGACATCACGGATGCGATGATCGTGGGGCGGCTGTTTCAGAACCTGTTTGCGGCGGGCGTCGTGGTTGTTGCGACCTCTAACCGGCATCCCGATGAGCTGTATAAGGACGGGCTGAACCGCGACCTGTTTGTGCCGTTTATCCAGCTGATCAAGGACCGTTTGGCAGTGCTGGAATTGGCGAGTGACACGGATCACCGGCAGGACCGATTGGCAGGTGAGCAGGTCTATTTTTATCCTGCCAACGCTGAGGCGCGGGCGGCGATTGAAGGGATTTGGGAGCAGCTTTCGGGGGAAGGTGTTTCTGAATTGAATCTGAGGGTTAACGGGCGGGATGTGATCTTGCCTGCCTTTTCCAACGGGGTTGGACGAGCGTCGTTTTATGCGCTCTGCGGCACGGCTTTGGGAGCTGCGGATTATCTGGCGATTGCGCAGGCGGTGCGGGTTTTGATTTTGGAAGATGTGCCTTGTTTGTCTCGGGATAACTTCAATGAGGCCAAGCGGTTTGTGACGCTGATTGACGCGCTTTATGAGGCGAAGGTGACGCTGATTTGTTCGGCCGCGGATGCGCCTGAGAGGCTTTATTTAGAAGGCGAAGGCGTGTTTGAGTTTGAGCGCACCGCGTCGCGTTTGCGCGAGATGCAGAGCGCCGATTGGGTGGGACGTTAACCCTCAAAATGGCGTACACAGCCTGTACACACTGCGTACACACCCCGTCGTGACAGCGTGACGTGCCGGGCAAAGGTTAACGGGCGTTGTGTTTGCATATTTTTGCCAAGATGAAACGCATTTCCAAGCAGGATCAGCCGTGGTCGCGTAGGATGCCGCCTGCGAGATAGAGCGATCCGCAGATCAAGATGCGGGCGGTTGGGTCATGCGCGATGATGTTGCTGACGGCCTCTTTTGCATTTTCGGCGGTTTTTGCGTCGATGCCTGCGGCGCTGGCGGCGTTGGCGGTGTCTTGGGCGGGGAGCGTGTTGACCTCTCCGGGGATGGAGACGGCGTGGAGGCTGGCGGCGTGGGGCGCGATGGGGGCCATGTAGCCCGCGACGTCTTTGGTGTTCATCAACCCGCAGATCAGGTGCGTGGCGCGTTTGGGCAGGCGTTGCAGCGTCTCAGCAAGGGTCTCGGCGCAGGCGGCGTTGTGGCCACCGTCGAGCCAGAACTCGGCCTTTGGGGCCAGATCAAGCAGCGGGCCGGAGGTGAGCTTTTGCATCCGGGCGGGCCAGGTGACGTTTGTGCTGGCGGCTTCGCAGGCTGTTTCACTGAGGCCCAGATAGCGCAGGGCGGTAATCGCGGTGCCTGCGTTTTGGAATTGATGCGCGCCCATCAGGGCGGGGGGTGGCAGGTCGAGGAGGCCGCGCTCGTCTTGGTAAATGAGACGGCCGCGTTCCTCGAACGCGTCCCAGTGCTGGCCCTGGATCAGCGCGGGGCAGCCGAGTTTGTCGATGCGGGCCTCAATGACCTCGGCTGCGTCCTCGGACTGGCGCGTGACGATGGCGGGGATTTGGCGTTTCAGGATGCCTGCTTTTTCGCCCGCAATCTCGGCGACGGTGTTGCCCAGAAATTGCGGGTGATCAAAGGAAACCGGGGTGATGATGGTGAGCGCGGGTTTGTCCACCACGTTGGTCGCGTCGAGCCTGCCGCCGAGGCCGACCTCCAGCAAGGTATAGTCGGCCTTGGTGCGGGCAAAGGCGAGGATGGCGGCGACGGTGGTGATCTCGAAATAGGTGATCGGCTGGCCGTCATTGGCGGCGTAGCATTCGTCGAGCACTTGGGTGAGGTAAGGTTCCGAGATGAGATCGCCTGCCAGCCGGATACGTTCATGGAAGCGCGCAAGATGCGGCGAGGTGTAGGCGTGGACGGTTTTTCCTTCCGCCTCAAGGCCAGCGCGGATCATGGCTTGGGTCGAGCCTTTGCCATTGGTGCCCGCAATGTGGATCACGGGAGGCAGGTCATTTTGCGGATTACCCAACGCGTCGAGCAGGCTCCAGACACGATCAAGGGTCAGGTCGATGATCTTGGGATGCAGCGCCATCATCCGGTTGAGGATGGCGTCACTGGTCTGCTGCGTCACGGTTTGGCGTCCGCCTTTGTGGTTTTGCCGTCGGACTCGTCGGGCAGCGCGATTTGGTCCGGCGGCGGCAGGTCGCCTTTGACCGCCGGGTCAAGGCGCAAGAGCATCCGAACGATCGTAACCAGCTCTTCTTTCATCTTGCTGCGATGGGTGACGCGGTCGAGCATACCGTGGTCCAGCAGGTATTCGGCGCGCTGAAAGCCCTCGGGTAGTTTTTCACGGATCGTTTGCTCGATCACGCGGGGACCCGCGAAGCAGATCAGCGCGTTGGGCTCGGCGATATGGACGTCGCCCAGCATCGCATAAGAGGCGGTGACGCCGCCGGTGGTGGGGTGTGTCAGGACCACGATATAGGGCAGGCCTGCTTCTTTCAGCATTTCGACGGCCACGGTGGTGCGGGGCATTTGCATGAGGCTGAGAATGCCTTCCTGCATGCGCGCACCGCCTGCAGCGGAGAACAGGATCAGCGGGCGTTTCAACTCCACCGCGCGTTCGGCGGCGGCGATGATGGCGTTGCCGACATACATGCCCATGGAGCCCGCCATGAAGGAGAAGTCCTGCGCGGCGGCCACGATGGGCGTGCGGTCAATCTCGCCCTCGGCGACAAGCATGGCCTCTTTCTCGCCAGTGGTCTTCTGCGCCGCTTTCATACGGTCGGGATATTTCTTCTGATCGCGGAACCCCAGCGGATCGGCGACGGGTTCGGGCACTTTCACCTCGTTGAAGATGCCGCCGTCAAACAGCCCGTTGAAGCGTTCACGCGGTGTGATGACCATGTGGTGCTCGCAATTTGAACAGACATGCAGATTGTCCGACAGCTCGCGGTGAAACAGCATCGTGCCGCATTCGTCGCATTTGGTCCAAAGATTGTCCGGCACCTCACGGCGCGAAAAAATCGAATTGATCGTTGGACGGACGTAGTTGGAGATCCAGTTCATGGCACCCTCAAAGCTGGTTGCATTTCAGATAAGCGGAGGCGCGGGGAATTGCAATCAGGCGGGTTTGAACCAGCGCCGCAGGAGCGCCCAGGCCATCACCACGGTGACCATGTCGACTATGATGAGCGGGATCAGGATATCGACATCCTGCATCGTAAAGGGCGCGGTATAGAGCGACAGGCCCGACATCTCGCCCTGAATGGCGACCAGAAACAGGGCGAAGAAATTATTGGTGAAGTGAAAGCCGATGGCCGCGCCGAGATTTCCGGTGATCCGGGTGAGGTCCGCGGCGACAAGGCCGAATAGGCCCGTGGCGCAGATCAACAGGACCGTCAGCCTTGGATCGAGCGCGCCGTTGAAATGCGCCAGCCCGAAGAGCACGGTTGGCAAGCCCATCCAGATGATGGCCGATTTGAACCGGGCCGCAAGCGCCTGCATGAGGTAGCCGCGAAAGAGCAGCTCCTCCGCGCCGGTTTGCACCAAGAGCAGCGGCAAGGCGAGCGGCAGGTAGCTGAGCCATCTGGTAAGCGACAGGTGGCGGGTCGGGTCATCCCCGACAAAGAGCGACACGATAAACCCGGTGACCAGAAAGAGCGCGCCCACGCCGAGCACCGTGCGGGAGAAGTTTTGGCAGGCCGGGCGGAACGGGCCGATGAGCGACGCCAAGCCGCGACGGTGGATGGCCGCCGCCATGACCGCGCCAAGCCCCATGAAGAGGAAGGTGGACAAGAGCACCAACATGGCGCGGGGCGTGTCGGGGGTTTGGAGGGCTGTTTGCACCTCGAAGACCAGCGCGGGGAAGAGCAGGCCGATGCCGATGAAGATCAGCAGGATTGGGGCAAGGTAGACGATTACGGCCACGAAGACGCCGAGCAGAATGCGCCATATCTCCGGGTAGTGGCGCGCGGGCGCGATGAAATCCTCGAAAGCTGTGGTGCGGAACATGGCGAGGGCCTCTTTTTTCGGACAAGGGTAGCGGCGAGCCGCCTGTCGCGCAATCGCGCTTGTGTGAAGTGCTTTGCGGCTTTATCCACAGGGCAACAGATCTGAGGAGGCACCCATGACCGCAAACAAGACCGACAAGACGAACCTGCCAAGCCGGCATGTGACTGAGGGGCCAAGCCGCGCTCCACACCGGTCTTATTTCTACGCGATGGAGCTGACCGAGGAAGAGATTGACCAGCCATTTGTGGGCGTTGCAACCTGCTGGAACGAAGCTGCGCCTTGCAACATTGCGCTGAACTGGCAGGCGCAATCGGTGAAGCGCGGCGTCAAGGAAGCGCAAGGCACGCCTCGGGAATTTACGACGATTACCGTAACGGACGGCATTGCGATGGGGCATGAGGGGATGCGGTCCTCGCTGGCGTCTCGGGAGGCGATTGCCGACACGGTCGAGCTGACCATGCGCGGGCATTGCTACGACGCGATTGTAGGCCTTGCAGGGTGCGACAAGTCGCTGCCGGGGATGATGATGGCGATGATCCGGCTGAACACCCCGTCTGTCTTTATGTATGGCGGGTCGATCCTGCCGGGCCAGCATGAGGGTAAGGACATCACCGTTCAGGACATGTTCGAGGCCGTGGGCCGCTTTCAGGCGGGCGACATGTCGGAAGCGGAGCTAAGCGTTCTGGAACGCGTGGCCTGTCCATCGGCGGGCGCATGTGGCGGGCAGTTTACGGCCAACACCATGGCCTGCGTGTCGGAGGCAATCGGTCTGGCGCTGTTTAACTCGTCGGGCATGCCTGCCCCATACGAGTCGCGCGGCGAGTATGGCGTGGCCTCGGGCAAGGCGGTGATGAACTTGATCGACAAGAATATCCGAGCGCGGGACATTGTGACCCGCAAATCGCTGGAGAACGCAGCGCGCATCGTGGCCTGCACGGGTGGTTCGACCAATGCCGGGTTGCACCTGCCTGCGATGGCGCATGAGGCGGGGATCGAGTTCACCTTGCAAGACGTCTGCGACATTTTCCGCGATACGCCTTACTTTGTGGACCTGAAACCGGGCGGGCAATATGTGGCCAAAGACCTGTATGAAGCGGGCGGCGTGCCGGTTGTGTTGAAAGAGCTGCGCAAGGCCGGGTTGATCCATGAGGATTGTATCACGGCGTCGGGGAAGTCCATTGGGGAGGAGATCGACACTGTGACCTCGGAGGCCGATGGCCGCGTGGTCTATCCGGTGGAGACCCCGATTTCAGAAACCGGCGGAGTGGTGGGGCTGATGGGCAACCTCGCCCCTGAAGGCGCGATTGTGAAGATTGCGGGCATGACCGAAGAGCAGCTGTCGTTTACTGGCCCCGCGCGCGTGTTTGAAAGCGAAGAGGACGCGTTTCAGGCGGTGCAGGACCGCGCCTATAAGGAAGGCGAAGTGATCGTGATCCGCAATGAAGGCCCCGCAGGCGGGCCGGGGATGCGCGAGATGCTGGCGACCACGGCGGCTTTGTCGGGCCAAGGCATGGGCAAGAAGGTGGCACTGATTACCGACGGGCGGTTCTCCGGTGCGACGCGCGGATTCTGCGTGGGCCATGTGGGGCCGGAGGCTGCGCATGGCGGGCCGATTGGGATGTTGAAAGACGGCGACATGATCACACTGAACGCGCGGGAGGGGTCGATCTCCGTGGATGTCAGCGACGAGGAGATGGCCAAGCGCAAGGCTGACTGGACAGGCGCGAAGGAGACGATCTACGCCTCCGGCGCGCTGTGGAAATACGCGCAGCTTGTGGGGTCGGCAAAGTATGGGGCGTGCACCCATCCGGGCGCGGCCAAGGAAAAACACATCTATATGGATCTGTAGAGCGATGCGTTGGGGTGCCATTTCAGGGCTGATACTGAGCATGGCTGTGTTGGCCGGGTGTGAGGGCGGTTTGCCGTCGCTTGGCTCGATGAGTGGGCCGTCATCCGGCAGCGAAGGCCAGGAGGCCGTGACGGTCACGCGGCAAGAGGTCAACCTGTCAGGCCCGCGCGGGTTCTGCGTGGATCCTGTCTCCACCCGCGATGCGGCGTCGCAGGCCTTCGTGGTCTTTGGCAATTGTGCGGCGATCACCGGTAACCCAGAAGAGCCGCAACCTTGGTTGCAGGCGGTGGTCACAGCGACAGTGACGGCGAGCGATGGCGGTTTGTCGGTGGCCCCGCAGGCGCCAGCGCTTTTGGAGTTCTTCCGCACACCGGGCGGGCGCGCCACGTTAAGCCGCACCGAGGATGCACAAACCGTGTCGATTCTGGAAAGTTTCGTGGAGGATGGCAGCATCTATCTGCATGTGCGCGACACCAGCCCCCCGGTCTTTGGTGGGGCGCAAAACACCTATTGGCGCGGCTACACGGATGCGGAGGGCACGGTTGTGGCCCTGTCTGTGATCGGCTTTGAAGGCACGCCGATTTCCGGCAGTGACGGGGTCAGCGTGCTGCGTGGCTTTGTGGACCGCAACAAACGGGTGGCGGTGGCCTCGAACTGATCTCTGCGCGCGCGTTTATTTCTGCGCAACCATTGTTTGAAATATAGAAACAGTGGTACCGCTGAAACTGCGGAGATTTCGGAGAAACGCCCCCCGATGATGGACCGGCTGAAAGAGTTTGTCAGACGCAGGACCCATAGGCGCAGCCTTGCCCGGTGGGATGATGCCGCGCGTGAGGCGGAGCGTGTGGATTTGCCCCAGCTGCGCCAGATGCGGACGCAGGCCCGGCAGATGCGCCGGCGGGTGGATCAGATCACGCATATTGCCGACGGGCGGCTGACCCTGCCCCGGATCGGCACCAACGCCATTCGCAAGCCCGCGCAGTCGGATTGGTCGCATCGGCCTGAGCTGTGGCGGGGGCCGATTTCCCCCAAAGGGATGGCCGCGGTGAAGACCCGCACCCAGATCGGGCAATCGGCGACGCTTCACCATGATTGCGACATTTCAGAGCTGACCCTGCGCCAGCTGCGCAACACGCGCGACGGCGACCTTGCCCCGTTTGGCCTGCGGATGGATGTGTTTCAGTTTGACGGCAGCTTTCTGAGCCTCGTGCTGGACCTGCCTGACAGCGCCGTGGACGGGCTGAGAATGACCCATATTCTGCGGATGGATGTCGAGGTGGAGACCGAGAGGCCGCTGGAAATCTTCGCGCGGCTTAACATTAAGTTTGGGCCGAATGTGGAACAGGTGGTACGAGAGCTGCCATTGGGCGGCGGCGATATGATGGTCGAGTTTGACCTCGCCCACACCAAGATCAGTGAAAAGCGGCTGGAGCGGCTGTGGGTTGACCTGATCTTCGACGGGCCAGAAATGAACGAAATAAACCTGCGTGACGTCACTTTCTCAAGGCGTCCCCGCGCGGATTTTTAAAGGAGGCGTGACATGGCGGATATGACCCTGACCAAGACCCGCATCCAAGCGGGCGTCTATGAAGGCGTGCTCAGCGGCGTTTCCGACCCGAAGCTGGCGGCGATGATCGAAGGCCAGCCGGTGGAGACGTTGAGCGTGACGCCTGAAGAAGACGGCTCTGGCAATTGGTCGGTGCGGCTCGCGATCCCGCAAGGGGCGCTGAGCGACGGCGTGCAGACCTTTTTGATCACCGACACCGAAACCGGAGAAACGCTGGACAGCTTCACCATTGTCACCGGGGAGCCGTTGGACGACGACCTGCGCGGCGAGATTGACCTGCTGCGCGCCGAGCTGGACATGCTCAAGAAAGCCTTCCGCCGCCATTGCATTGAGACCAGCTAGGGGCGGCTCTCTCTGACGCGGGGTTTTGCGTGACCCGCCCTGCCCTTTGCGGCAAGCTATGCGCAAATATGGAGAGACCGCTATGACCGCCTACCCGCATATGCTCGCCCCGCTGGACCTTGGGTTCACCACGTTGAAGAATCGCGTGCTGATGGGGTCGATGCATACCGGGCTCGAGGAAACCAAGGACTGGAACCGGGTGGCGGAGTTCTACGCGGCCCGTGCGCGGGGCGGCGTAGCGTTGATGGTGACGGGCGGTATGGCGCCGAACCGGGAAGGCGGCGTGTTTCCGGGTGCGGCGGGGCTGTTCTCCGATGAAGATATCGCCAACCATAAGATCGTGACCGACCGGGTGCATGACGCGGATGGGAAGATCGCGATGCAGATCCTGCACGCGGGGCGCTATGCCTATAGCCCAGACTGCGTGTCAGCCTCGGCGGTGAAGTCGCCTATTTCCCCGTTTCCCCCGAAAGAGCTGGACGAGGATGGGATCGAGAAGCAGATCGCCGATATTGTGACCTCCGCCGCACGGGCGCAGCAGGCGGGGTATGACGGCGTGGAGGTGATGGGCTCGGAGGGGTATTTCCTCAACCAGTTTTTGGTGACGCATACCAACAAACGCACCGACCGCTGGGGCGGATCTTACGAAAACCGGATGCGGCTGCCCGTCGAGGTGGTGCGCCGGGTGCGCGACGCCGTGGGGCCGGAGTTTATCGTGATCTACCGGTTGAGCATGATTGACCTGATTCCCGAGGGCTCCACCTGGGATGAGGTGGTGATGCTGGCCCGCGAGATCGAGAAGGCAGGCGCCACGATTATCAATACCGGCATTGGCTGGCATGAGGCGCGGATCCCTACGATTGCCACCTCCGTGCCGCGCCGGGCCTTTACCTGGGTGACCAAGAAGCTAATGGGCGAGGTGTCGATCCCGGTGATCACGTCGAACCGGATCAACATGCCGGATGTTGTGGAAAGCGTGCTGGCCGATGGTTGCGCAGACATGGTGTCGATGGCGCGGCCGTTTCTGGCGGACCCGGATTTTGTGGCCAAGGCGATGAACGGGAATGCCGCGCAGATTGCGCCCTGTATCGCGTGCAATCAGGCGTGTTTGGACCACACGTTCTCCGGCAAATTGTCGAGCTGTCTGGTGAACCCGCGCGCCTGCCATGAGACGGAGCTGGTGGTTAAGCCCGCGACGGATGTGAAGAGCATTGCCGTTGTCGGGGCCGGGCCTGCTGGATTGAGCGCCGCGCTGACTGCGTCCGAGCGGGGGCATAAGGTGGTGCTGTTTGACAAGGCGTCCGAGATTGGCGGGCAGCTGAACATGGCCAAGCAGGTCCCCGGCAAGGAGGAGTTCTGGGGGCTCGTCGATTGGTACCGCACGATGCTGGCGGGCAGCGATGTGGATGTGCGGCTTGAAACTGAAGCCACGGCGGACGCGTTGGCAGGGTTTGACGAGATCATCATTGCGACCGGCGTGATGCCGCGTGACGCGCAGATACCGGGACAGGACGGACCGAACACGGTCTCCTACCGCGAGCTGCTGCAAGGTAAGGTTGTGGCGGGCGACAAGGTAGCCGTGATTGGCGCGGGCGGCATTGGGTTTGACGTGGCAGAGTTTCTGGTGACCGAGGACAGCCCGACTGAGGATTTGGACGAATGGATGGAAGAATGGGGTGTGACTGACCCCGCCGCGCGGCGTGGGGGTCTGGCCGAGGCCGGGCCGCAGCCCGAGACACCCGCGCGTCAGGTGACCTTGTTGCAGCGCAAAGCCACGAAGCTGGGCAAGGGTCTGGGCAAGACCACCGGATGGATCCACCGCGCCAGCCTCGCGCTGCGTGATGTCCAAATGGTTGGCGGCGTTAACTATGAGCGCATTGACGCGGAGGGTTTGCATGTCTCTGACGGTGCCGCGCGGGAGAACCCACGGGTGATAAAAGCGGATACGATTGTCATCTGCGCGGGTCAGGTAAGTGAGCGGAATTTGGCCGAGGCCCTCATGACGCGAGGGAAATCACCCCATGTTATTGGCGGTGCTGACGTTGCGGCAGAGCTGGATGCGAAACGCGCGATTGACCAAGGGACTCGTCTTGCGGCCTCGCTTTGATTCGCGGAAATCCCAATAAAACAAGGAAAAACGACTGTTTCCTTGTTTCCTTGCCCTAACCAATCCCCACAGAAACCGCTGAATAGTCGCGGCAAGTTCACGGTTCTGCCCCATTTCGCGGCCAAACCCTCATCAACCGTCAAGTGTTATTTGAGGTGTCTGCTAATGGACCGTCTGACTGAAATGGAAGCCTTTGCCACTGTTGTGGATCAAGGTGGATTCACAGACGCGGCCCGTAAAATGGGAATTTCGAAATCTGCCGTTTCGAAACATGTATCGTCTCTGGAAAGCCGCCTTGGTGCGCGCCTTCTCAACAGAACGACGCGCCGCGTCAGCCCGACTGAGATCGGGCTTGCTTATTACGACCGCGCCCGTCGCGTATTAAATGATGCGGGGGAGGCCGACGCTTTGGTGTCCTCCATGCAATCGGCGCCTTCGGGGCTGTTGCGCATCTCTGTTGCCACTGATTTCGGCGTCAACCATATGTCCCCCATCCTGGGCGATTTCCTGGCAGACTTCCCCGATATCACGGTGAATATGGTGCTCAACAACCGCTATGTTGAGCTGATTTCCGAAGGGTTTGATCTGGCCATTCGCATTGGCGAGATGGAAGACAGCTCCCTGCGGGCCCGTAAGCTTACGGAAACCAGCAAGCGCCTGATCGCGGCACCGAGCTATTTTGAGCAATATGGTCGTCCTGAGAAGATCGACGACCTGAACGAGCACAAGCTGCTGCATTATTCGAACCAATCTGCCGGCAATGTCTGGAAGCTGACCGCTCCCTCGGGCGAGAAGCGTCAGGTGCGGACCCAAGGCTGGCTGACTGTGAATGACGGGCAATCCTTGTTGAATGCCTGTGTGTCCGGTCTGGGCATCGCGTATCTGCCAAGCTTCCTTTATGCCGACGCGTTGAAGGACGGGTTGGTGGAAGAGGCCATGCCGGGTCTGCCAACAGAATCGCAAGGCATCTATGCCGTCTACCCACCGGGCCGCTACACGCAGCCTAAGGTGCGGACGTTCATTGACTTCCTGGTTGAAGCCTTCAAACAAAAGGGTCCTGAGTCCTGGTAGAGTAAGAGTGCAGACATCTCAGTGTCAGCCGTGGTTGGTGACACTTATTGGGTCGAGGTCAGTATGGCTTCGACCCTTCTGTTTTTGGTGCGGCCCTCTACGGTCAGATTGCTGGCCATGGGGGCCAAATAGCCGACGCCATCCGCCTCCAGCTGGGCACGTGGCACGCCGAGAGCAATCAGGCGTTGCATCGCCGCCCGCGCGCGTTGGCGCGACAGCCCGATATTTCCTTGCAGTGACCCTTCGGCATCCGTGTGCCCCACCAGCGCAATTGTGCGGCCGGGCTGTGCCTTGAGGTAATCCGCCAAGGTGGTGAGGGTCGCGTAGTCCTGACCTGTCAGCTCTGCGGAGCCTGTCGCGAACTGAAGGTCTTGCAGGATCGCGGAGCCGCGGGTTTCCAGCCGGTCGATAAGCGGCAATCTCGGCTGAAAGGGCGCGGCTTGTGTCGACGGAGCGGTGAGGGCTTGGGTGGGTTCAAGGTCCTGACCACCGACGCGGATCAGCTGCACATAGCCCAGCCGGTCGCTGCGGCTGACAAAGAGGCTGACATATTCGGGCACCGCGCCGCCCAGCCTTTGGGCCGCAAGATAGCGGTAATCGCCCAGATCAATATGCATGTCGGGCTCGGGCAGCACCTCGGTTTCAAAGCGGAAATCAAAGCCTCCGCAGGCGTCGGTTTCGCATTCATAGAGCAGCTCAAAGCCCACGGCCTCGAGCTGGCGGCGCAGGTTGTCAGCAACGCCAAGCGTGGTGCCGCTGATCGATTCAACCTGCCAAGCCGATTTTTCGCGCGGGCCCTCCGCCACCAGTGTCTGGATGCCGCCATCCTGGAAGGGGCCTACGGGCAGGTTGTAGCTGGCGAATTCCTCGGTTTCGGACCGGGTCAGAGTGGCCGGGCCAGAGAAGCTCAGCTCAAGGGCGTAGCCCGGCAGGCCTGCACAAAGCAGCGCCGTGTATAGGCAGAGACGTCTCACCGATGCGCTGCGTGGTATTCGTCATTGGGCCGCATATCGACGGCGGAGGCCATGCGGTTCGTCATGTTGTAAAACCCAGCCGTGGCCGCGATGTCCCAGATGTCGCGGTCTGTGAAGCCGACCTTGCGTAGCTCGTCACGGTGCCGCTCTTCGATGGTGGCGCTGGCTTCTGTCATACGGACGGAGAAATCGAGCATGGCGCGTTGGCGGGCGGACAGGTCCGCGACCCGGTAATTCATCACCAAAGCCTCGCCCAGCATCGGATCGTCAGACAGCTCGCGTACCGCCGCGCCATGGGCAACGAGGCAGTAAAAGCAGCGGTTCACAGAGGAGACCGCGACAGCGATCATTTCGCGTTCCAGCTTTGTTAGACCCGAGTCCGCCAGCATCACGTCGTTATAGAGCGCCGAGAAGGCGTTCAGCTTGTCCTCGTCAAAGGCGTAGGCTTGCAGCACATTCGGGACCAGCCCCAGCTTGTCTTGGCAGATGGCAAAATACTTCTTCATCCGCTCGGGCAGCGGTTCGAGCATTGGCAGGTCGAGCGCGGTCACGTTGCTCATTGGGTAGGGCCCTCCGATGGGTGCTTGATGCGGTAATGATAGCCTTGCAGAGCCGTCATGCCCAGCCGGGTATAGAGCGCATTTGCAGGCAGGTTCGCCTTGGTGACCAGCACCGCCATATGTGTGGCCCCGCGCGCAGCACCCCAGTGCGCGGCGGCGATCATCAGCGAGCCGGCGAGACCGTTTCGGCGCTGGGTTTCATGTATTTCCAGCGCGTGGACCATGGTGCAGCCATTATGCAGCCCGGCATAGGCGACGCCTCCAGCGCGGTCATTGATGCGGCCAAGGATGGCGGTCTTGTCGCATTGGGCACGCTCCATCACGGCAACCCGGTCCGCACCAATGCCGCCTTCGGCCCAGATATCGCGCGCAAGCTGCAAAGGGGGCCAGATCGGGAAGGCGGTGACGGGGGGCAGCTCTAGGGCTGAGAGCACCTTGATCGGGCAGTGGTAGAGCCACGTCTCATCCAGCGCGCTATAGCCCATTTCGGCTAGAATAGTGTCTGTTTCGTCACCCGGCAGCAGCGTGAAGAGCGGGGTCTGACCCAGCGCAATCATGCGTTTTTCGGCCTGCGCGATATCATCACGCGTCACCGCCTGATCCGTGCTGGCCGCCGTCACCCGTTTGCCGCCACCGGGGCTTTGCCTGAACACCCAGGGCGGCTCAGAGAAGCGGGTTTTGGCGGGCCATGTTGCCTCCGCCACCTGCAAGAGATGGGCGCGGTCGATCATAGGCCGAGCATATCCGACAGTTTGGCCAGCGCCGCCTTTAGCGCTTTGCGGTCCGTACCACGGACCACGATGTTGGAGCCGTAGACGCCATCTTTTTGGAACGGGTAGGAGCCGAAGCTGAGCTCGGGCATGGCGGCGGCGAGCTCGCCAAGGGGTCCGGCCAGATCGCCTTCGCCCCGGTCCACGCGCAGGGTTTCGGACAAGAGCGGCGCGCCACCTGTCAAAGTGGGCAGCACGCTTTCGACCATGGCGTTGAAGACCGACGGGACGCCCGCCATCACATGGACATTGCCCAGCTTGAACCCCGGTGCCACGGAAACCGGGTTGTCGATCAATGTGGCGCCTTCCGGGATGCGGGCCATGCGCAGGCGGGCCTCGTTCAAATCAGACCCTGTTTTGGCGTAATGCGCGGCCAGAAGCGCACGGGCGTCTTCGCGCACATCGACATGCGCCCCGAAAGCCAGCCCAATGGCGTCGGCGGTGATGTCATCATGGGTGGGGCCGATGCCGCCGGAGGTGAACACATAGTCAAACGCCGCACTCAACGCCTGAACCGCGGCCACGATACGGGGCTGGTCGTCTGACACAACACGGACCTCTTCGAGCGTGATGCCAGCCTCAGTCAGCTTGCCTGCCAGATGGTACATATTCGCGTCGCGGGTGCGGCCGGAGAGGATCTCGTCCCCGATGACAAGCATGGCGGCGGTTGGGTTGGACATGGAGCACTCCTACAGACGTGATTTGAGATGTAGCGCGGCGGGCTGGAAGCCGCCAGCGTTCTCTCTTATATGCTGGGCAACAGCTAGACGGGGCCTGATCCATTGGACGACACACATCGCGGACGTATCACCAAAGAAGGGATTCGCATCCATGAGGCGGCGGATTTCGCGGGCATGCATGCCGCAGGCGCTTTGGCGGCCCGGATTCTGGATGACGTGGCTGCGTTGGTTGTTCCGGGGACCACCACGGAGGCGCTGGATACGTTCATCGAGGACGAGGTGAACAAGGCCGGGGCCAAGTCGGCGACGATTGGCTATAAGGGCTACAAACATGCGTCGTGCATTTCGGTGAACCATGTGGTGTGTCACGGGATACCGGGGCCGAAGACGCTGAAGGACGGCGACATTCTGAACATCGATGTGACGGTGATCGTGGATGGCTGGTTCGGCGACACCTCGCGGATGTATGTCGCAGGCAAGCTGCCGCGCAAAGCCGAGCGGCTGATCCAGATCACCCATGACGCGCTGTTCAAGGGCATTGAGGCTGTGAAGCCGGGCAACACGTTTGGCGATATCGGGCACGCCATTCAGGCCTATGTCGAGGCGCATCGCATGTCGGTAGTCCGTGATTTCTGCGGGCACGGGCTGGGGCGGGTGTTTCACGCCCCGCCCAACGTGCTGCATTACGGGCGGCCCACCAGCGGGGCCGTGTTGGAAGAGGGCATGTTCTTCACGATTGAGCCGATGGTCAATCTGGGGCGGCCTGAGACCAAGGTGCTGGCCGATGACTGGACCGCCGTGACGCGGGACAAATCGCTGTCCGCGCAGTTTGAGCATTCTGTTGGCGTGACCGCGGACGGGATGGAGATTTTCACGCTGTCGCCGAGCGGTAAGTTCCACCCGACTTTCTAGCCCACGTTTAACGGCGCTTTAAATCGAATCGGGTCATGTGGGTCTCATGTTAGATCACTGCACCAGCGTCTCAGACACTGCCCTTCCGGGATTTGAAAACAGCATTTCTATGCCTGCCTTGCCGGGGTTGGCGACTATGGATGGCCACCGTGAGAAGGTTAGAGAACATTTCATGAACGCAGGTGGCGAGGCCACTGCGGATGAAGAGGTTTTGGAGCTGGTGCTCTACCGCGCGATCCCAAGGCGGGAGGTGCGCACGCTGGCACAACGGTTACTGTTCACCTTTGGGGATTTCAACGGCGTGATCTCTGCCCGGCCCGCGCGCTTGGCTGAGGTGCAGGGTGTCGGAACGTCTGTGATCCGGGAGTTGAAGATCGTGGAGGCTGCCGCGCATAAACTGGCGCGCTGCAAGGTGATGCGCCGCGAGGTGCTCTCCAATTGGGAGGCCTTGTTGGACTATTGCCAAACCCGAATGGCGCATCTTGAGGTGGAGCAGTTCCGGGTCCTCTATCTGGACCGCAAGAACGTGCTGATAGCAGATGAGGCGCAGGGCGCGGGGACGGTTGATCATGTGCCGGTCTATCCGCGCGAGATCGTCAAACGGGCGCTGGAACTGAACGCCAGCGCGTTGATCCTTGTGCATAATCATCCGTCAGGGGATGCGACGCCATCGCCTGAGGATATCGCCATGACCAAAACCATCCAAGCCGCGGGGGAGACGTTGGGTCTGGTGCTGCATGATCATCTGGTGATCGGGAAGGCCCAGCATGTCTCCCTCAGGGCTGAGGGGCATATTTAGACACAAGATGCCGGCCCTGATCGGGTCTGCCCGTAACGAGTTGCCTAGTTTACCCAGACCTCAACGCGCCGATTGACCGCGCGGCCCCAAGCGGTGTCGTCGCAGGCAATCGGAAGCGCCTCGCCAAACGCGTCGGAGCGCAGCTCGATCTGGGAGAAATCAGCCGTTTCGGCGGTGTCACGGATCAGCTCCTCTACCTTTTCCGCGCGGCTTTGAGACAGGCGCATATTGGGTCCGGATGGGCCTTCGCTGTCGCTGAAGCCGACAAACAGCAGCGATTTGCCATCAAACGCCCCCGTTTCAAGGGCGCGCGCAAGCCGCATGATGTTTTCGCGCGACTGTATGTCCAGCTTGGTGCCCGCCTCGAAACGGAATGTGGTGGACAGGCGGTCTCGACCGCGCAGACCGGTGACGAGGCGTTGCAGTTCAGACAGCGGCACATCAGGGCCAGCGCGGGTGATCGCGTGGGCAAGACGGTCGCCAAGGGCTGAGAAGTCGGAGGTGGTGATGGATTGATCCACAAAGCCAGAACGGCGGATCACCAGATCTGCGGCGGGGGACGCCGTGAATTCGAGAAACTGTCGGGCATAAAGCGGCAGTCTGCGAGCAGGGGTGAACATCATCAATGGCAGCGCCAACGGGTAGTCTTCGGACCGCAACGCGCCGACGCTGGGAACCTGCTCGAAGCCGCAGGCGCCTGCGATGCGGATGGGGTCGGCGTTGCCGATCTCGCTGAGGGTGGTCAGCCCGATGGAAAAGCTGTCGTCGGCCACGGCGTCCACGAGGTCTTCCAAATTGGCATGGGTTTGAATGTCGGGTGACATCGAGACATTGCGGGGGGTCAGAACGCGGGTCTGAAACACCTCGTAGAGCGCCGTATCAGGGAGCGGGGTTTGTGGCAGGATCTCCGCCTCCATGCCGCCCAGCGCGGACCAATTGGTGATGGTGCCTGCGAAGATCGCGGAGAGTTGCGCCAAGGACAGCGATTTCACCGGTTGATCCACAGCGACGACGGCGACCATGCCATCGTGTGCTATCACGCGCGCGCGGCGGCCTCGGACCAGATCACCGGAGCCTGCTTCGCGGGCCATTGCGACCTCCGTGTCGCGGGGTTCGCGCAGGGCAAGGGCAATGTCGGCTTCTTCGGCGATCAGGTCGGCAAAGCCTTCGGCAGTGGTCGTGGCCCGCAGCGTGAAGCGCGCGCGCACGCGGTCGGCGTCGCGCAAAACGAAGGTGGAATGGGTGTCGTCGACCACCTCGCGCAGCACGGTCAGGCGGTTGCGTTCCGCAAAGGCCTGGATCAGTGCGGGCAACAGGACGTCCGCGATGCGACGCGTGCCGGAGAACCGCACTTCCGCCACGAAGGAGGCCAGATCCGGGCAGCCTGGACCGTCACAATCCACGCCTTCACCGTCCAATGTGAGCGGGCCGTAGATTGTGTCGACGCGATAGAATTCGCCGTCATAGCTGAGCAGCGTGCCGTCGATGCGGAAGGCGCCATCGCGGGAGGTGAGTGCGACATCCTGCGCCATGACAGGGGCCGCGCAGAGCAGGGCCGCGATGACCAGTCTTGCGAATTTTCTCACGGGGTCCGCCTGCGTTACTTCGCGGCGAGTTTCAGGTCTTGCAGGATGTTTTTCAACTCAAGAATGCCGCCAACCTGGTCGCAGGACGTAGGGGCAAGCCTCAGCTCGTAGCTGATTGGAGGCATGTCGGGTTGCAGATGCCGGACGGTGGCATGGCGTTCCTGCCCGCAATTTTGCGCAGTGATCGGTGCCGCGACGCCCAGTCGGATCACGGCGCGACGGGCCTCCGGGCTTTGGTGATGCGACAGGATTTGGACGGACCGCCCATCAGCTTGGCCCAGCGCGTAGCTGCGCACCGGTATGTGGCGCGGCGCGTTGGCGGTCAGACGCATGTCCAGCGCTTGGCTCCAAGCGACGGCGACGCGGGCATATTCGCTCAGATCGGGCGCATCAATCGGGGTGGAGAGCCGCAGCCCGTCCTTGAAAACAGCACCTAACGCGCCTGACATGGTCATCGCAGGAAGCGCGAACCCGGCCTGACCTGTGATCGAGGTCATGACGTCGAAGGTCAGCCCTGCATAGTGCATGGCGACGGGGGTGTTGGGGCGGCACGGGGCGTTAAGTGTGACGGCGAACAGGGCGTCGGGCATCGGATCTCCGCGGAGGGTGACCTCGCAGGGGAGGCCGAAGGCGCTGATATCGGCTTGGGTTGCGGTGCTTGCGGCAAGGGTGGTCGTGGCCCAGTCGGGGACGGCCCGGTGGTGGATTTGCTTGCTTGGAAGCGTTGTGGCCGGCAGCTGCGGCAGTGCGATATCTGTGGCGGGGAGCGGGGCGGGAAGCGCGAGTGCGGCGGTATCGGCATGGGCCATCGTCGCAAAAGCGCAAAGACCCGCGCCCAAAAGGGTGCAACGTTTCTTGCTCATTCATCTGCCTCATTCGTCCGGTTGATCCGGTTTCTCGTGAGGCGGAATCTGCTTTTGAATTGTGGCGAAAATGTGGCGGGCGGGCTTAACGCCCTGTAAACCGGCCTTGTTTTGCCCAGTCAGTTGCCCCGATTAATCGACTTCACCGTGGCAATGCTTGAACTTCTTGCCAGAGCCACAGGGACAGGGCGCGTTGCGCCCCGGATTGCCCCAGGTTTCACGGTCATTTTCGTCAAACCCATCTGCGGGCTCTGACGCTGCACCCTCTTGCGGGGTCGGGGTCGCCATCGCCGCCTGCGCATTCTGCTGCGCCATATATTGCTGCAACATCTCTTCTTGCTGCTGCTCGGTCAATGGCACGACGCGGGACAGCTTTTGTGTGACGTCCTCGCGCAGGCTGTCGAGCATGCCTTCGAACAGTTGGAAGCTGTCATTCTTGTATTCGTTGAGCGGATCGCGTTGCGCATAGCCCCGGAAGCCCACGACAGAGCGGAGATGCTCCAAGGACAGAAGGTGCTCCCGCCATTTGCCGTCGATGGTTTGCAGCAAGAGCTGCTTTTCAATATTGCGCATGTTCTCAGGGCCGAAATCGACGGCTTTCTTGGCCATGAACTCGTCAGAGGCGTCCTGAAGACGCTCCGCGATGTCGTCGTTTTCGATGCCTTCCTCATCGGCCCATTCGATCACGGGGACGTCGATGCCCAGCTTCTCAATGACCGCGACATAGAGGCCCTGCGTGTCCCACTGATCGGCGTAGGATTTGGGTGGCATGTGCTCATCGACCAGATCGTCGATCACCTGATGACGCATGTCTTGGGCGATCTCGCCGATTTCGGTGGCTTCCATGATTTCCATGCGCTGGCCGAAGATGGCTTTGCGCTGGTCGTTCATGACGTCATCGAATTTCAACAGCTGTTTGCGGATATCGAAGTTGCGGCCTTCGACCTTGGCTTGCGCCTTTTCGAGCGATTTGTTGACCCAAGGGTGGGCAATGGCCTCCCCCTCTTTCATGCCGAGGGTGGAGAGCATTTTGTCCAGACGCTCAGAGCCGAAGATCCGCATCAGGTCATCTTCAAGCGACAGGAAGAAGGACGAGCGGCCCGGGTCACCTTGACGACCGGAGCGACCGCGCAGCTGATTGTCGATACGGCGGGATTCGTGGCGCTCGGTGGCCAGCACGTAAAGCCCGCCTGCAGCTTTGACCTCTTCCTCGGCCTTGACGTGTTCGGCTTCGATCTTGGCGCGGATGGCGTCGGCGTCACCCTCTGGATCAGCGGCGAGCGCCTCCATGATCTGCATCTCGACATTGCCGCCAAGCTTAATGTCGGTCCCGCGACCTGCCATGTTGGTGGCGATGGTGACCGCGCCCAGCTTGCCTGCGTTGGCGACGATTTCGGCCTCTTTCTCATGCTGACGCGCGTTCAGCACGTTATGCGGCACGTTGGCCGCTTTCAGCAGGTCAGAGAGGTATTCGGATTTCTCAATCGACGTGGTGCCGACCAGTACGGGCTGGCCCGTTTCATGCGATTTTTGGATCTCTTCGACGATGGCTGCGTATTTCTCTTCGGCCGTGCGGTAGATCGCGTCGTGCTCGTCGATCCGGGCGATGGGACGGTTGGTTGGCACCTCGACGACGCCAAGGCCGTAGATCTCCGAAAATTCCTCAGCCTCGGTGGAGGCCGTGCCGGTCATGCCCGCCAGCTTGGTGTACAGCCGGAAGTAGTTTTGGAAGGTGACGGAAGCCAATGTGACGTTCTCGGGCTGGATTTCACAGCCTTCCTTGGCCTCGATGGCTTGGTGCAGACCGCCCGACAGACGGCGGCCTTGCATCATGCGGCCGGTGAATTCGTCGACCAGCATGACCTGACCGTCGCGGACCATGTAGTCCTTGTCTTTGTGGAAGGCTTTATGAGCTTTCATCGCCTCCGTGATGTGGTGGACAATGGTGGTGCTTTCGGGATCGTAAAGGCTTTGCTCTTCGGGCAGCAGGCCCATTTGGTGCAGGCGTTCCTCGACAAACTCGTTGCCCTCGTCGGTGAAGGTGACGGCGCGGGTTTTCTCGTCCAGCTTGAAGTGGTCGTCCTGAATTTCAGGGATCAGCTTGTCGATTTGCAAATACAAGTCGCTGCGATCCTCAGAGGGGCCGGAGATGATCAGCGGCGTGCGGGCCTCGTCGATCAGGATGCTGTCCACCTCATCGACAATTGCGAAGAAGTGGCCGCGTTGCGACATTTCTTCGAGCGATGACCGCATGTTGTCGCGCAGGTAGTCAAAGCCCAGCTCATTGTTGGTGGCGTAGGTGACGTCGGCCGCGTAGGCGACCTTTTTTTCGTGATCGGGCTGCTGCGGATAGACCGCACCCGTGGTCAGGCCCAATTGGCTGAAGACATTGCCCATCCACTCTGCGTCACGTTTGACCAGATATTCGTTAACAGTGACGATATGCACGCCTTTGCCCGCCAGCGCGTTTAGATAGGCGGGGAAACAGGCCACGAGGGTTTTGCCCTCCCCGGTTTTCATTTCCGAGATGTTGCCTTGGTGCAGGAAGATGCCGCCCATCAGCTGGGTGTCAAAGGCGCGCAGGCCAAGCGCACGTTTGGCGGCTTCGCGGACATTGGCAAAGGCTTCAGGCAGCAGCGCGTCAAGGCTTTCGCCTTTCTGGGCGCGGGTCGCCATATCCTCGGTGCGTTGCTTGATTTGGTCGTCGGTGAGCTGCACGAACTCCTCCTCCAACGCGTTGATCTTGGCAACAAGCGGGCGCACGGCCTTGACCTTACGGTCATTCGGCGTGCCGAAAACCTTCTTTGAGAGTGTTCCCAGACCCAGCATATTTCTCTGCCTTACTGCGGCATGTCATTGCCGCTTAACATCATCGTGTGGAGGTACACCTTGCTCATCAAGCAGTGGCACCATATCTCAACGCCCAAGACGAAGCTGCCCCAGACCTTCGGTGATGTAAGAGGCGGCAAGAATAGTGTCAACGGCGCGGGGGTCCGCGTCATCCAACAGGAGCCAGTTTTCATGGGCAAATTCACTACACTTCTGCGTGCAACCGGCCTTGCCGTCAGCGTTGCGATGCCTGCCGCCGCGCAGGATGCCTCCACCGTTTTGGCGACGGTGAATGGCAAAGACATCACTTTGGGGCATGTGATTGCGCTGCAAGACAACCTGCCCGACCAGTACCAGCAGCTACAGGACGACGTGCTTTATAAAGGTATTCTTGAGCAATTGGTGCAGCAAACCGCGCTGGCCGACGAGATGGCCAAGAACATGACCCCAGCGCTTGAGCTGGGTCTGGAGAACGAGCGCGGCGCGTTTTTGTCGAGCGAGTTTATTGCGCAGGCGGGCTCTGCCGAGATTTCCGAGGATGCGTTGCAAGCCGCTTATGATGCCCAGTTTGCCAATGTGGCACCGGAGCAGGAATTTAATGCCTCCCATATTCTGGTCGAAGAGGAAGAAACCGCCAAGGAGATCGTCCAGATGCTCGCTGACGGCGCGGATTTTGCGACATTGGCCAAGGAGAAATCCACTGGCCCGTCCGGCCCGCGCGGCGGGGAGCTGGGTTGGTTTGGCAAAGGCCAGATGGTGCCGGAGTTCGAACAGGCCGTGATTGGTCTGGAAGACGGAGGCGTGTCCGAGCCTGTGAAAACCCAGTTCGGCTGGCATGTCGTGATCCGCAATGACAGCCGCAACAAATCCGCGCCGACCCTGGACGAGGTGCGCGGCGATCTGGTGTCGGAGCTGAAATCAAAGGCGGTGGACGACGCCATGACACAAGTGACCGAAGCTGCGGACATCACCTATGCGGAAGTTGAGATTGATCCTTCGGTGATCCGCAATGTAGAGCTTTTGTCGAAATAAACCGACAGGAGCCATCTGCATGGCCGATCTTGACCTCTCCCCTCTGGCGCCCGCCGGTGGGTTTCCCGACTTGCCCGAAATCGACGGCGTGCGCTTTGCCGTGGCTGCGGCGGGGGTAAAGTATCAAGGCCGCACCGATGTGATGCTGGCGGAAATAGCGCCCGGCGCGTCGGTAGCCGGAGTGTTCACGCGGTCTGCGACACGCTCAGCCTCCGTCTTGGATTGTCAGGACAAACTTGGGCAGATTGTGGATGCGACCAAAGGCTTTGCCATTTTGGTCAACTCCGGGAATTCAAATGCGTTTACCGGGCGCAATGGCACGGCGTCGGTTGAGCGGATCACGGCAAAGGTGTCCGAGGCGCTCGATGTGCCGCAGGGGCATGTCTATACCAGCTCAACCGGAGTGATTGGCGAGCCTCTGCCAGATGCCAAGATCACGGACATGCTGGGCCAGTTGCGAGGCGATTTGTCGGCGGATGGGATCGCGGACGCTGCCTCTGCGATCATGACGACGGACACGTTTCCCAAAGGCGCGAGCGCCGAGGTGCTGATTGACGGCAGCCGCGTAAAGATCGCGGGCATTGCCAAAGGCTCCGGCATGATCGCGCCGGATATGGCGACGATGCTGGTCTATATTTTCACCGACGCGAAAATTGACGGTCACGCGCTGCAAGCGCTGGTCTCTGGGCTCAATGAAGGCACGTTCAACGCGATCACGGTGGACAGCGACACTTCCACCTCTGACAGCTTGATTGCGATGGCCACCGGGGCGTCCGGCGTTGATGTGGCGGGGAACGGCGCGTTTGAGACGGCTTTGCATGGGGTGATGCTGGATTTGGCGCATCAGGTCGTGCGGGACGGCGAAGGGGCGACCAAATTCGTCGAGATTGCAGTGAGCGGCGCGGCAGATGACGCGGACGCAAAGCGGGTGGCGATGGCCTGCGCGAATTCGCCTTTGGTGAAAACCGCGATTGCGGGCGAGGACGCGAATTGGGGCCGCATCGTGATGGCGGTCGGAAAATCCGGTGCGCAAGCGGACCGGGATCGGCTGGGCATTGCCTTTGGAGATATTGTCGTGGCGGAGAATGGCTGGCGCGCGGAAGGCTACTCCGAAGAGGCCGCGTCCGCCTATATGGCGAATCAGGAGATCAAGATTTCGGTCCAGCTGGGCGTTGGAGACGGATCTGCCACAGTTTGGACCTGCGATTTGACTTATGGCTACATTTCGATAAATGCGGATTATCGGTCATGAAGACGATTTTGGTCTCTGCCGTGGCCCTGATTGACGTCGATGGTCGCATCCTTCTGGCCCAACGACCGGAGGGAAAATCCATGGCCGGGCTGTGGGAATTTCCGGGTGGAAAAGTCGAGCCGGGAGAGACGCCAGAAGCCGCTTTGATCCGCGAATTGGACGAGGAGCTGGGGATCAACACATGGCAAAGTTGCCTTGCCCCATTGACCTTTGCGAGCCATGGCTACGATGATTTCCACTTGCTGATGCCAGTTTTCGCCTGCCGCAAATGGGAGGGGACTCCGCAGCCCAAAGAGGGGCAAACTTTGGCCTGGACCCGAGTCGGAGAGCTGCGCAATTACCCGATGCCGCCAGCCGATATCCCGTTGATCGCGATGCTGCGAGATCTGTTATAGCGAAATTTCGCCAATTAACGATATTGTAACAATTTATTGCTGGAATTCGTGGAAAGACGCAGTAATCTGACCTTACCTTGGGGGAGGGAAAAGCATCATGTTTAAAACGATCACAATCGGCTCGTGTGTTTCAATTCAAGGCATCTTCGTGAAAGCCTTGGAGGACGGCATCATCTGCGTTCGCGTAGGCCAGCAAATCTTCAAAGGCCGCCCGGTTTCAGAAAGCTAGAAAGTAGCCGGGTCTAGTCGATCCAGCCTTTCAGGTTCTCTGTGATTACGTGGGACAGCGCTGCGATATGCGCTGGCTGATCGTTGAGGCATGGGATGTAGGTAAACGCCTCGCCCCCTGCTTCTTCGAAGCTTTCTTTGATCTCTTCGTTGATCTCTTCAAGGGTCTCGATGCAGTCGGCCGAAAAGGCCGGGGCAATCACCGCAATGCGTTTGTGACCGGCTTCAGCCAACCGCGCGACCTCTTCCACGGTGTAGGGTTGCAACCACTCTTCGGGGCCGAATTTCGACTGGAAGGTCGTCTTGATCGCGCCCTCGTCCCAGCCCAACCGTTCGCGCAGCAGGCGTGAGGTTTTCTGGCATTGGCAATGATAGGGATCGCCCTCCATCAAGTAGCGTTTTGGCACGCCGTGATAGGAGGTCACCAGCACATCGGGACGGTGATCGAGCTTTGAATAAGCCTCCTCAACCGATTTCGCGAGCGCGTCAATGTAGCTTGGCTGGTCGTAATAGGCCGGAACTGTCCGCACGGAGGGTTGCCATTTTTCTTCCATCAACGCCCTGAACAGCTGGTCATTTGCGGTGGCAGATGTCGCGCCCGCATAATGCGGATAGAGCGGGAAGAACAGGATGCGGTCGCAGCCATTTTCCACCATTTCGCGGACCTTCGACTTGGTCGACGGGTTGCCGTAGCGCATGCAGAAATCCACCTCAACCCGGTCGCCGAACTGCGCGTGCATCTGCGCCTTGATTGCCTTGGTCTGGTCCTTGGTGATGGTCAGCAACGGGCTTTCACCGGCCTCGTGGTTCCAGATCGACTCGTAGGCTTTGCCGCTGGAAAAGGGCCGCTTTGACAAGATGATGCCCTGCAACAAAGGCTGCCAGAGCCAGGCGGAGTAATCGACCACCCGCTTGTCAGACAAAAACTCGCTAAGATAGCGGCGCATGGGCCAATAGGTGTAGTCGTCCGGCGTGCCGAGATTGGCCAGAAGGATGCCCACCTTGCCAAAACGCACCTTCGGGTGGTCGGGCTCCGCATGGGGCAAGTCGTTGAACGGCCTGTTGGTCATCACGTGTCACTTTCATCAGTCAGGTCCGCCCCGGAAATCACAGGCACGGCGTCTTCATTCATCTCGACGGTCTTCAACGCGTCGGCCAAACGCGCCTTGGCGCTGCCGGGCCGCAAAGGTTTTTGCTGGCTGGCATCGGGCGCCCAGCCTGTCAGATAGAGCATCTCGAAGGTCGCGACCACCCGCTCGGCGGTCTTTGGGTAGATCGCTTCCAGTTTTGTGAACAACGCGCGAGGCGGGATGCGTTTGTCGCGGTCCGCCAGCGCGTTGGCTTCCCCCATGGCGCGCAGGTCGTGCATCAGCGCAGCGGTGCTGGCGTAGGAGACCTGACGCGGGTCGGCGTCGGCCACTGGCAGCGCAAAGCCCGACCGCTGCAAAAGCGCGCCTGCATCCCTGATATCCACCATCGGGGAGATGCGCGGCGACAGCCCGCCCGTGACCTCCACCTCGGCTTGTGAAATGGCGGCGCGCAGCTCGGTCAGGGTTTGGCCACCAAAAAGTGCTGCGATAAAGACGCCGTCGGGGCGCAGCGCGCGTTGGCATTGTACGAGCTGCCCGACGGGGTCGTTGGACTGGTGCAAGCACATCGCGTGGATCACCAGATCAAAGGATTGCGTTTCGAGCGCCAGTATATCGTCATCGGGTACAACCGTGGCCTTCGAGAACTCTGCCTGCCACAGGTCGGGGAACCCTGTCACCACCGCGACCTTGGTAAACGCCCTGTTAATGTCTTTCAGTCTTTCTGAAATCTCGATTGCCGCCTCTTGGTGCAGAAAAAGCGCCGGGCCCTGACAGATCGCACGGGCGCGCCGCGCTTTTAGCGCGGATCTGTTAAACAAAATGGGCGGGTTGGACATTGTGCATTCTCTCTCGGGGCTGCGCCGCTACTTAGAGGTCGAACGCCAAAATGCAAACCGTGTTGCGCCTGATCTACCCGTCACAATGCCTAACCTGCGCGGAAATGGTGGAAGATGACTTCTCCCTTTGTCCCGAATGTTGGGGGCGCACGGCGTTCATTCAGGGTCTGACCTGCTGCAAATGCGGGGTGCCGTTGCCGGGCGAGGATGAGCTGGGCGACGTGCAATGCGACGATTGCATCCAGATCGCGCGCCCGTGGTCGCGTGGATATGCCGCGCTGCTCTACCGCGACAATGCACGCAAAATGGTGCTTGGGTTGAAACATGGCGACCGGACCGATCTGGCCAAACCCGCAGCGCGGTGGATGGTAGGGATGCTGCCCGAGATGCCAGGAGATACACTTGTGATCCCCGTGCCGCTGCACTGGCTGCGGTTCCTCAAGCGGCGCTACAACCAGGCGGGATTGTTGGCTCGGGAGATCGCGCGGCTAACGGGGCTGACTTATTTGCCGGATGCGTTGCAGCGGCCACAGGCGACGAAACCAATGGACGGGGTGTCGCGGGACAACAGGTTCGTGGCGATGGAACGCGCGATTGTGCCGCACCCGAAACGGGGCGGTGCACTTCAGGGGAAGCGCGTGCTTTTGGTCGATGACGTGATGACCTCCGGCGCGACATTGGCCGCCGCAACCGAGGCGTGCCGAGAGGCAGGGGCCGATCACATTGACGTGCTCATACTAGCGCGGGTGGCGAAAGACGCCTAACTGAGTGCGACATTTGAACTCAGAAAGGCGCTGTCATGGCCAAAGTCGAAATCTACACCTCCCCGTTCTGTGGTTACTGCCGCGCGGCGAAGAACCTGTTGAAGAAGAAAGGTGTGTCCTTTGACGAGACCGACGTGTCGCGGGATGCGGGCCAGAAAGCCACAATGATCCAGCGCGCAAATGGCGGGCGTACGGTGCCGCAGATTTTCATCAACGGCACCCATGTCGGGGGCAGCGACGAGCTGCACCAGCTTGAGCGCGCCGGAAAGCTCGATCCGATGCTTGCGGCCTAGCAAGCCAGGCTTATCCAAGGACCCGCGTGTTTCGCATGACACGCGGGGCTTTCTCCCTATACTGCCGCCGCATGAGCGACACGAATTCTTCTTTGGCCGCAGCGCTGTTTTCAGAGCTGCTTATGGCAGATCAGCTCGCGCGGAACCGGATGAGCAAGGTCTTGCCGCGCGGGATGGAGCTGTCGCATTTTTCGGTCTTGAATCATCTGGCTAATATTGATGAGCCCCGCTCTCCCGCGCGATTGGCCCAGGTGTTTCACCTGACACGCGGGGCGATGACCAACACGCTGCACAAGCTGGAATGGGCCGGGCATATCCATGTGACGCCCGATTGGGACGACGCGCGGCGCAAGCAGGTCGTGATCAGCCCGGCGGGGCGCGCCGCACGGGATGCCGCCGTGGCGGCGATCACTCCGTTGATTGCCGAGATCGTCGACAAAATCGGGGCCGAGAAGGTGAAATCCACCCTGCCGGTTCTGCGCGAGCTGCGCACCCGACTGGGGCGCGTTGACTAGCTGGCCGGTTTCACGCTGGCGGTGACATAGTTGACCGATAGGTCGCGGTCCGACAAAGACCAGCTCCATGCGATTGGGTTGAACACGAAACCGGTGCGGTCAACAGGCTCTAACCCGGCCTGTTTGATCAGTTCGAACAGCTCATCGGGCGTGATAAACTTGTTCCATTCATGCGTGCCTTTGGGCAGCCAGCGCATGATGTGTTCCGCGCCGATAATGGCCATCAGGTAGCTTTTCGGGTTGCGGTTGATGGTGGAGCATACCATCAGCCCTCCGGGCTTGAGCAGCTGTTGGCAGGCGGTCAGATAGGCGAGCGGGTCGGCCACGTGCTCGACCACCTCCATGTTCAAGACCACGTCGAATTGTTCACCGTCGGCGGCCATCGCCTCGGCGGTGGTGTGGCGGTAATCTATCTCCAGCCCGGATTGCTCAGCGTGGACCTGCGCCACGGGAATATTGCGTTCAGCCGCATCCGCGCCGACCACGTCAGCACCAAGCCGGGCCATAGGTTCGGCCAGAAGCCCGCCGCCGCAGCCAATGTCGAGAATGCGCAGGCCTTTGAACGGCTCGCGCGTTTTGAGGTCACGGTCAAACTCAGCGGCGATCTGGCTGGTGATGTAGTCCAACCGGCACGGGTTGAGCATATGCAGCGGTTTGAACTTGCCGTTCACATCCCACCACTCCGCGGCCATGGCCTCGAATTTTGCGATTTCGCCGGGATCAACTGTCGTGTTCATGGGTTACCTCATTTCGACGTGGTTTCGCCGCTCTGACGGGTTATATAGGTCGCCATGGACGTGAGGTCAGGACAAAACCGCGCAGCGACGCATCTTTATCCCGGGATTGACCCGTTCGATCAGCGTGTCCTCTCGGTGGGCGACGGGCACCGCATCTATGTAGAGCAATGCGGCAACCCTGACGGGCAGCCGGTTGTGGTGTTGCATGGCGGACCGGGGGGCGGGTGCAGCCCGACGATGCGGCGCTATTTTGATCCGGATCACTACCGGATCATCCTGTTTGACCAGCGCGGTTGTGGGCGTTCTAGGCCCCATGCCAGCGTGGAGAACAACACGACATGGCATCTGGTGCGCGACATCGAGATGATCCGCGACGGGCTTGATATCGACGATTGGGTGGTCTTTGGCGGCAGCTGGGGCGCCACTTTGGCCCTGATCTATGCGGAGGCACATCCCGACCGTGTCTCCCACCTTGTTTTACGCGGCGTCTTTTTGATGACGCAGGCGGAGCTGGATTGGTTCTACGGCGGCGGCGCGGGGCAGTTTTTCCCTGACTTGTGGCAGAAGTTTGAAAGCCTGATCCCCGAGGACGAGCGCAGTGACATGATCGCGGCCTATGCAAGGCGTTTGTTCTCAGGCGATATGCAGCAGGAAATTCGCTATGGCCGCGCTTGGGCGGGCTGGGAAAACGCCTTGGCCGCGCTGTCGGTCAACACCGCCGGCGAAAGCCCCGCCGAATATGCCCGCGCCTTTGCCCGTCTTGAGAACCATTATTTCACCCATCGCGGCTGGCTTGATAGCGACGGCGACATCATGGCCAAACGTCATCTGATCGAGCATATCCCGGCCCATATCGTGCAGGGACGCTACGACATGATCTGCCCCCCGCATTCCGCCTATAATCTGGCGCAGGGCTGGCAGAAGGCGGAGTTGAGCCTGATTGGCGCCGCCGGTCATGCGCTGTCGGAACCAGGTATCACGGCGGAGCTGGTGCGGATCACTAACCTTCTGCGGGACGCAAGAGCGGCTTAGATTGGCCGTTCGTTCGGCTTAAGTCGTGAAATTGTGGGCCGTATTTTCACAAGAAGGGCTTTACAGACCCCCTTTTGTCGCTACGCTACCCCTGTCCAAGAGTCTGGGGGCTTCACAGAACATTGTCTGGTCTATTCCGCATTATTGTGCAGCGCCTGCTTTTGGGTCTGGTGACCCTCTTCGTTGTCTCCATTATCATTTTTGTGGCCGTCAACGCGCTGCCCGGTGATTTTGCCGAGGCCATCCTTGGGCAGGGTGCCACCCCTGAGGCGGTCAACGCGATCCGCGAACAACTTGGGCTGAACCAAAACGCGGTGACGCGGTATTTCTCGTGGCTGGCCGGTGCGATCCGGGGCGATCTTGGTGTGCCGCTGAGCCAAGCGCTGTTTGCGGGGAATTTCGGCACCACCGCTGTGGGCACGGATGTGACGACGGTTGTCGATCAGATCATTCCGCGGCTGAAAAACACGCTGTTCCTTGCGGGCGTGTCTGCAGCGATCTCGGTGCCGCTGGCCGTCACGTTGGGCGTGCTGACTGCGCTGTACCGCAACACCGCTTTTGACAAGTCGATGAACGTCACGACATTGTCGGCGATCTCCTCTCCGGAGTTCTTCATCGCCTATATCCTGATCCTGTTTCTGGCGGTGCTGAACCCGGTCTTCCCGTCGCTCAGCAACATCTTCCCCGGCATGGAGTTCAGCGAGCGCCTGACCCGCACCATGCTGCCCGCATTGACCCTGACGCTGGCCGTCACCGCGCAAATGATGCGGATGACACGGGCGGCGATCATCAACCTGCTGGCCTCGCCCTATATTGAAATGGCGCGGCTCAAGGGCCTCAGCCCGATGCGGGTCATCGTCAAACACGCGCTGCCAAACGCGCTGGCACCGATCATCACAGTGATCGCCTTGAACCTTGCGTTCCTTGTGACCGGCGTCGTCGTGGTCGAGGTGGTCTTCGTCTATCCCGGCATCGGCCAGCTTTTCGTGGACAGCGTCAAAATCCGTGACATCCCCGTGGTGCAGGCCTGCTGCCTGATCTTCGCGGCAGTCTACATCTTGCTGAACCTGACGGCGGACATCCTGTCGATCATTTCGAACCCGCGCCTGAGGCATCCGAAATGAGAAAAGACGTATTCCAAGGAACTCTCGGCGCGCTCATCGCCTTTACAGTTCTTGCAGGCATTTGCGTGCTGTTAGCAGTAAATTGGGCATCATTGGGTCTGTTTCTTACAGCATTTTTGGCAGTTCTAGGGTTACTAAGTGCCGCCTATCTTTTCCGCATGGTTGGTCGCGCGGCGACGGGGAATGCTCCGTTTTTCCGTGATATGCCGTTCGGCGTCGCCTTTGGCTATGTGCTGGCGGCGGTGTTGGTGGTGTTTGGCGTTTGGTATTTCTTCCAGCCCACGGACACGGATGGTGTGCCGCGGGCGGGGGTGATCTTCTTCCGCTGGGCCGTGCAGGGCTTCCTGATCTTTGCCGTCGCGGCGTTCCTGTTCCGACTGCTGGGCCGCAGCGTTGGCACGGAAGGGTCCAGAAAGCTGTTCCGCTCCATGCCGCTGACGGCGGCGTTCGGCATCTTGATCATCCTGATCTATGCGGTTGTTTCGATCTTCGCCGGGGTCATCGCGCCCTACGGGCAGGAGGAAATTCTGGGTGCCGCGAATATTGTTCCCGGCGGCAACCCGGCAATTGGCGGCAATCCGGACTATCCTCTGGGCACGGATCAGATCGGTCGCGATATCCTGTCGCGCTTGATTTTTGGGGCGCAGAACACGGTGGGCATCGCCTTTGTCACCACCTGTCTGGCCTTCCTGCTTGGCGGCACGCTCGGGTTTCTGGCGGCGACCTTGGGTGGCTGGCTCGACCAGTTGTTGTCGCGCATGGTCGATGCGTTGATGGCCATTCCTGCGCTGATCTTTGCGCTGCTGCTGATCACGATTGCGACCGCCTGGGCGGGCTCCGCTTCATGGCAGGTGACGATCTACATGATCCTAATCATCGCCGTGATCGACTCGACGCGGGTGTTTCGCCTGTCGCGGGCGGTGGGACAGAACATCGTGGTCATGGATTATATCGAGGCCGCCAAGCTGCGCGGCGAAGGCCTGCCTTACCTGATTTTCCGCGAGATGCTGCCCAACGCCTATGCGCCGCTGCTCGCCGAATTTGGCCTGCGCTTCTGCTTTGTGTTCCTAACCATCGCGTCGCTGAGCTTTCTGGGCGTGGGCATCCAGCCCCCGCTGGCGGATTGGGGGACGATGGTGCGGGACCTGTCGCAATTCATCAATTTCGCAGCCTTCGCGCCAAACGTGGCTGTGGCGCCTTTGCTGGCCGCCGGCGCCATCGCGCTGCTGACCGTGGCGGTGAACTTCGTGGTTGACTGGATGCTGCACAAATCATCGGGCCTGAAAGAATGAGCGAACCGCTTCTCAAGATACGCAACCTCTGGATCGAGGGCCGCTCGGACGAGACGTGGAACCCGATCATCAACGGCGTCGATCTGGATCTGAACAGGGGCGAGGTGGTTGGGCTGATCGGCGAGTCCGGTGCGGGCAAATCGACCATTGGGCTGGCCTCCATGGGGTTCACCCGTGACGGGGTGCGTATCTCAGAAGGGTCGGTTGTGTTTGACGGGGTCGATCTGGTCACTGCGTCTGCGGCCGACAAGCGCGCACTGCTCGGCAAACGCATCGCCTATGTCGCGCAGTCTGCTGCCGCTTCGTTTAACCCGGCGCATAAACTGATGGACCAGCACACCGAGGGTCCGGTGCAGCATTCAGTGTCTAGCAAGGCCGAAAGCACCGAAGACGGGATCGAGCTTTACCGCCGTCTGCGACTGCCCAACCCCGAAGAGATCGGGTTTCGCTACCCGCATCAGGTCTCCGGAGGGCAATTGCAGCGGGCAATGACGGCGATGGCCATGGCCTGTCGCCCGGACCTGATTATTTTCGACGAGCCCACCACGGCGCTTGATGTGACCACGCAGATCGAGGTGCTGGCCTCCATCCGCGATATCGTTGAACAGTTCGACACCGCCGCGATCTACATCACCCATGATCTGGCCGTGGTGGCGCAAATGGCCGACAAGATCAAAGTGCTGCTGAAGGGCGACGAGGTCGAGGAATCCGACACCCGCACCATGCTCAGCGCACCGAAAGAGGAATACACCAAGTCGCTCTGGGCTGTGCGCAGTTTCGAGCGCCCGGCCAAACCGTCTGTGATCACAGGCGCCACGCCGGTTGTGTCGGTCAAGACCGTCACCGCCGCTTACGGGACAACCGATGTTCTGCACGACGTCAGTTTCGACATTCACGAGGGGCGCACGGTTGCGGTTGTGGGCGAATCCGGGTCGGGCAAATCGACCACGGCGCGCTGCATTACCGGGCTTTTGCCACCACGGATTGGCCATATCGAGTTTGACGGAATGCAGTTGCCGCTGGATTATCGCAGGCGCGACAAGATGCAGTTGCGTCAGGCGCAGATGATCTATCAGATGGCGGATACGGCTCTAAACCCGCGCAAAACCATCGGGGAGACCATCGGCAGGCCGGTGGAATTCTACCTTCGCCTCAAGGGAAAAGAGAAACGCGCCAAGGTGGACGCGTTGCTGGCGGAGATCGAGCTGGAGCCGACCGAGTATTTCAACCGCTTGCCCTCCGAGCTGTCGGGTGGGCAGAAGCAACGCATTGGTATCGCGCGGGCCTTGGCCGCAGAGCCGAAATTCATCATTTGCGACGAGGTCACCTCCGCGCTTGATCAACTGGTCGCCGAGGGCATTTTGAAATTGCTGGCCAAGTTGCAAGACCAGCTGGGCCTCAGCTATATGTTCATCACACATGATCTGGCCACGGTACGCGCCATTTCAGACGAGGTGGTGGTGATGAAAGACGGCAAAGTGGTCGAACAGGGCGAGAAAGCCGAGATGTTCCAACCGCCGCACCATCCGTATACCGACCTTCTGCTGAGCTCTGTGCCGGAGATGGATCCGGACTGGCTCGATGATCTGCTCAAGGAGCGGGGAGTTGATAACATCGGCGATGCCGCTGTTGATAAGATGTAATTCGAATCACCCATCAAGGGTGGCGAGACCGACGGGGGACCGTCAAAAATAACCAACAGGGAGACTACACATGACACAGATTTCAAGACGGGGCTTGCTCAAGTCCGGTATCGCCGCAGGGGTGTTAAGCGCCACAGGCATGCCATTGCGCGCAGCACCCAAAAAAGGCGGTCGTTTGCGCCTCGGGATTGCGGGCGCGAACACGTCTGACAGCTGGGATGGCCGGACACATTCGGACAGCTACATGATTATGTGCGCCCATGGTGCCGTGTTTGACTGCCTGACTGAGGTGGGTGCTGACGGCCAGCTGAAAGGCGAATTGGCCGAAAGCTGGGAAGCCTCGGCAGATGCCAAGACCTGGACCTTCAAGCTGCGCAAGGGCGTGACGTTCCACTCCGGCAAGCCATTTGGCGCGGATGACGTGATTGCCTCGCTGGAAATGCACACGGCGGAAGGCGCAAAATCTGCGGCCAAACCGATTGTGTCCGCGATCTCGGAAATGAAGAAAATCTCGGATCACGAGATCCAGATGACGCTGGAAGCGGGCAATGCGGACTTCCCGTTCCTGCTGTCGGATTACCACATCCTGATGTTCCCTGCGGGCGAGATTGACGAAGCCATCGCGTCGGGCAACGGCACCGGCCTCTACCGGGTTGAAAGCTTTGACCCCGGTGTGCGCTTTGTCGGCAAACGCGTCGAGAGTCATTACAAAGACGGCGAAGCCGGTTTCTTTGACGAGCTCGAAGTGATCGCGATCAACGACGCGGCCGCCCGGATGAACGCGCTGATGACCGGTCAAGTTGACGCCGTAAACCGCGTTGACGTGAAAACCGAAGCGTTGCTGAAGGCCAACCCGATGGTCAACATCATGGAAGTGACGGGCAACCAGCACTACACGTTCCCGATGCTCACCAACACGGACCCGTTCAGCGACATGAACATCCGCAAAGCGCTGAAACACGGCATCAACCGCGAAGAGATGGTTGAGAAAATCCTGTTGGGCCATGGTAAAGTTGCAAATGACCACCCGATCGGTCCGGCAAACCAGTACTATGCCGCCGATCTGGAGCAGAACTCCTATGATCCGGATAAGGCCAAGTTCCACCTGAAAGAGGCCGGCATGGACTCTTTGAATGTGGATCTGTCCGCTGCAAACGCCGCCTTTGCTGGCGCGATTGATGCGGCTCAGCTGTATCAAGCCTCGGCCAAGGCGGGCGGGATCAATATCAACGTCGTGCAAGAACCCGATGATGGCTACTGGTCCAATGTTTGGCTCAAAAAGCCGTGGTGTGCCTGCTATTGGTCCGGCCGCGTGACCGAGGACTGGATGTTCTCGACTGCTTACGAGGCTGGCGTTCCATGGAACGACACGTCTTGGGAGAACGCACGCTTCCAAGAGCTGCTCTTGAGCGCGCGCGCCGAGCTGGACAGCAACAAGCGCCGTGACATGTACACGGAAATGCAGATGCTGATGTCTGCCGAAGGCGGCACGGTTATTCCGATGTATGCCAATTATGTCGATGCGCATTCGACCAAGCTGGCCAACTCCGGCACCATCGGGAACGTGTTCCAGATGGACAGCTCACGGATGATGGAGCGCTGGTGGTTCGCGTAAGCGATACCCGCTCACTCGCTTGAAACTTGGAGACGCTCCGCCCTTTGGTGGGGCGTTTTCAATTTCAGACCTACTCCGCCGCAGAGATAAGCGCAGGCGACAGATGACGCGCAACCTCCGCCAACAGCCGATCTTTTTGCAACGGTTTTGACAGGAAGCCGTTCATCCCGCTGGCATCAAATCTGCTTTGGTCCCGGATGGTGCTGTCCGCCGTCAAAGCAATGATCGCGGTCTGACGCCCATGCCCCGTCGCGCGGATCGCTTGTGCGGCGGCGTATCCATCCATGACCGGCATTTGCAAGTCCATGAAGATCAGGTCATAGCGCCCAGTTGCGGCCTTTTGGACCGATACATTGCCATCTTCTGCTTCCTCAACCACAGCGCCAGCGCCCTCCAGGAAAGAGCGGGCGATGAACCGGTTTGCCGCATTGTCGTCCACCACCAGAATGCGCGGGGCTTGTGCAAAGCTCTTTGGTTCGGCTGAGGTTTCCGGCGCCTTTTGCCGCGTGTCGGGCAGCGTCATCGGGAAAGTCAGCGCAAAGATGGAGCCCCGTCCCGCACAGGAGTCTACCGTGATCGTGCCGCCCATCAATTCTGCCAGACCCAAAGAGATCGCGAGGCCAAGCCCGGTTCCCGTGGCCGCGCGTTCTTGTTGCTCGTCCACTTGACTGTAGCGCGAGAACAGATGTGATTGCGCCGATTTTGGAATGCCGATCCCGGTGTCTCCTACCTCGATCCGGATGTCATCTTGCGGTGTGACACAGATATCCAACCGCACACCGCCCTTATCGGTGAATTTGATCGCGTTGGTGATCAGGTTCGACAGAATTTGGCGCAACCGTACGGGATCGAACATCAGGCTGGCCGGAACGTGGTCCGCAACCTCAAACCGCAGATAGAGCCCCTTTTTCTCGGCATTGGCCGCGAAGAGTTTGATCGTGGAGTTTGCAACCTCCCGCAGGTCGCCGGGGACAGGTTTTAGCGTCAGCTTTCCGGCCTCAACTTTTTCATGATCCAGCACGTCATCAACGAGGGTCTTCAACGAAACCGCAGAGCTATACAGAATATCGGCCCGTTCACCGGCAATGTTGTCCGCATGTTCCGCCTTCATAAGCTGGGCAATGCCAAGGATGCCGTTGAGCGGCGTCCTTATTTCGTGGCTGAGCGTTGCCATGAAGCGGCCCTTTGCCTCATTGGCGGCGTCAGCTTCGGTGCGGGCAGCAATCAACACACGCCGCGACCGCGACCCCTCGATCATCATGACGGTGATATACCCGATCATCAGCATCAGGATCACCATCCCCACAACCGTGTCCACGATGCGGTCTTGCGCGATCAACGAGGAGACGATCGTCAGCGCGATGGTTGCCACAACCGGCGTCCCCGTCACGATTGCCAAGGGCAGATGATAGGATCGGACCGTGGCGCAATGAATCAAGGCGGTGGTCAGCGAGCAAAACGTGAAGAGCTTCGGGGCGAGCCCTTCCAGCTGCCACATCTCATAAAGTACATTCAGAAACACGCAGGACCCGATGGTCGCAGCACAAAGCAGGCTCAGGTAGGACAACCACCTCATCTCGGCCAGCATCCATTTGACCGACAGAATGCCCCACACCTCGATCATCAGATAGATGAGGACCGTGCCGACCACAAAAGACAGCGGCAGGTAAAACGCACTGAGGGCGACGACAATCAATACTGAAGCGGACCGTGCGGGAAGGTCCCGCAAGGTGATATTCTCCTGCCGCAGCACGGCTTCTTTTTTGGGTAGACGGAGCACGATTGTCGGCGTCCCCTTTCACTCGCTTGACGCGCACCCTAGCCGCAAGATTGTTAAGATCCGGTTGCGTCAAACGGGAAAACCCCTTCGCCCTATACTTCTGTGGCGATAGGGCTTAGGTGATCCGCTTGCCACCCCAAGAGAGCATCCCAATGATCCCGACAATCGCCCGCGCGCTTGAAAAGCGTGAATACACCACCCTGACGCAAGTGCAGGAGGCCGTGACAGACCCTAACCATGCGGAAAAGGACCTTTTGGTCTCAGCGCAAACCGGGTCCGGCAAGACCGTGGGCTTCGGCTTGGCAATCGCGCCAACCTTGTTGGGGGAAGACGAAACCTTTGGCAGGCCCGCAGCACCTTTGGCCTTGGTGGTCGCGCCTACGCGCGAACTTGCCTTGCAGGTGAAACGGGAGTTGGACTGGCTCTACGAATTCGCAGGCGCAACCGTGGCCTCCACCGTGGGCGGCATGGACATGCGCACGGAAAAACGCACCCTAGAGCGCGGCGCGCATATTGTCGTGGCGACGCCGGGGCGGCTGGTAGACCATATCAAACGCGGCAGTCTGGACATGTCTGACATCCGAGCCGTGGTGCTGGATGAGGCGGATGAGATGCTGGACCTTGGGTTCCGCGAGGATCTGGAGTTTATCCTCAGCCAAGCCCCTGAGGACCGCCGCACGCTGATGTTCTCGGCCACGGTGCCAAAGATGATCGCCCGGCTGGCCGAAAGCTACCAGCGTGCCGACGCGGTGCGGCTGCAAACGGTGGCCGAGAAATCGCAGCATTCCGACATTGAATACCGCGCCATGTTAGTGGCCGGAAACGATCCTGAGAACGCGATCATCAATGTGCTGCGCTATTATGAAGCACAGAATGCCATCGTGTTTTGCAACACACGGGCAACAGTGAATCGGCTGACCGCGCGGTTCTCGAACCGGGGGTTTCAGGTGGTCGCGCTGTCGGGCGAGCTGAGCCAGAACGAGCGGACCCATGCGTTGCAGGCCATGCGCGACGGGCGGGCGCGGGTCTGCGTGGCGACGGATGTTGCGGCGCGCGGGATTGACCTGCCCAATCTGGAACTGGTCGTGCATGCGGAGCTGCCCAATAATGGCGAAACGCTGCTGCACCGCTCCGGCCGGACGGGGCGCGCGGGGCGCAAGGGTGTGTCGGCTATCATCGTGCCGCAGCGCTGGTCCAAGAAGGCCGAGCGGCTGTTGAAATTTGCAAAGGTTCAGGCCGAATGGGGTGCGGCACCTACGGCTGATGAGGTGTTGCAGCGCGATCATGAACGCATGTTCTCGGATCCCGCATTCACTGATGAGCCGGGCAAGGATGAACAAGAATTCGTCTCTAAACTGGCGGAAACCTTTACTTCAGAGCAAATCGCCGCGGCCTATTTACGGCTCTATCGCTCCCGCCAGACGGCCCCTGAAGACCTCGCCGCGCCGTCCACCAAGGATGCGCCGAAACCCCGTGAGGCGTTTGGCCCGTCGCAATGGTTCTCCATCTCCGTGGGCCGCAATGACCGCGCAGAGCCGCGCTGGCTTCTGCCGATGCTCTGCCGGATGGGTGACATTTCCAAAGACGATATTGGCGCGATCCGGGTTCAGGAAACCGAGACCTTTGTGGAGCTGAAGGACAAGTCGGTCGCAGGCTTCGTCAAAGCGCTTGGCCCAGACATGTCGCTGGAAGAGGGGGCAACTCTTACCAAACTTGACCACGTACCGGATACGTCCAGACCCCCACGGTTCGACAAAGGGCCAAAGCCCGGCGGCAAACCGCGTGGCGGCATCGCCTCGAACCGGCGCAAACCTCTGGATGATCTGGGCGGCGACCCACGGCGCGCGCCGAAAGAGAAGAAAGAGTGGAAAGACAAGAAGCCCAAGCACGACCCGGATGTGGTCTCCGATTTCAAGGGCAAGCCGAAGCCTGCGGGCAAGGCCAAGCCGCGCTATGACGACAAACCCGCAGGGAAACCGGCGGGCAAACCGAAATATGAAAGCAAGCCCGGCGGGAAACCCAAGGGGGCCGCCAAACCGGCGGGCAAGCCGGATTACAAAACGGAGAAGCCAGCGGGCAAACCCAAAGGCGGTCCAAAGGCTTCAAAGCCAACAGGGGCGCCTAAGGACGGCAAGCCCAAAACCGCTGCCAAACCAAAATTCGCGTCCGACCCATCAAAATCCTTACGCCCGCGTGGAAAAGGGAAGCCGTTCAAGGGCAAAGGCGGCGGCGCAGTGCCGAAGCGGTCAGGTCCGAAGAAATAAGCGAAGGCCGGGCGCAGTGACGCCCGGTTTTCCGCCCATCGCAACAGATCTGACCCAGCCCCTTGCAGACTCGGGTCAGCTTGCGTATATCCCTCTCAACAGCGGCGCGCTGGTTTCCACCCCCAGCGCCCACCGGGAAACATCAACGGGCCGCGCGCCCGTTTTTTTGTGTCGCCACGTAACCTAGGACCCTATGTCTGACCTGATCGCCAAAGCCGCCATCGACCGCCGTCTGGCCGAGATCGCCAAACCCGTTATTGAGGGTCTGGGATATGAGCTGGTGCGTTTGCGTCTGATGGGCGGCAAGACGGATATTTTGCAGGTTATGGCTGACAAGCCCGAGGGTGGGATTGAGGTCGAGGATTTGGCCGAAATCTCCACCGCGCTCTCCGCCGTGATGGATGTGGAAGACCCTATTTCAGGGGAATATAACCTTGAGGTGTCGTCCCCCGGTATTGATCGGCCTTTGACGCGGCTGAAGGATTTTGACATGTGGCAGGGCTATGAGGCCAAGCTGGAAACAGACCAATTGATCGACGGCCGCCGCCGGTTCAAGGGCGAGATCGCCGGAACCGAAGGTGACGAGGTGCTGATCAATCTGGACGAAGGCACGGTCGGACTGCACTTCGACTGGCTGACCGACGCGAAACTTGTTCTGACGGATGATCTGATCCGCGACATGCTAAAGAACCGCAAAGACGCGGGCGAAATTGACGAAACCCAATTCGACGAGGTCCAACAGATCGTCGACGGTGAAGAGGACTAAAGAATGGCTATTACCTCAGCAAACCAGCTGGAGCTTCTGCAAACCGCAGAAGCTGTTGCCCGCGAGAAGATGATCGACCCGGAGCTGGTTGTGGAAGCGATGGAAGAATCCCTCGCCCGCGCCGCCAAGTCGCGTTACGGGGCCGAGCTGGATATTCGCGTCTCCATCGACCGCAAGACCGGCAAGGCGACCTTCACCCGCGTGCGTACCGTGGTGGCCGATGACGAGATCGAGAACGACCGCGCCGAGCTGAATGTCGAGGACGCCAAGGAATTTCTGGATGCGCCAGAAATTGGCGACACGATCGTGGACGAGGTGCCTCCGGTTGAGATGGGCCGCATCGCCGCGCAATCCGCCAAGCAGGTGATTTTGCAGAAGGTCCGCGAAGCTGAGCGGGATCGTCAGTACGAGGAGTTCAAGGACAAAGCCGGGACCATCATCAACGGTCAGGTCAAGCGCGAGGAATATGGCAACGTCATCGTCGACATTGGCCGTGGCGAAGCGATCCTGCGCCGGAACGAGAAGATCGGTCGCGAGGCGTATCGCCCCAATGACCGCATCCGCGTTTACATCAAGGACGTGCGCCGCGAAGTGCGTGGCCCGCAGATCTTCCTGAGCCGTACCGATCCGCAATTCATGGCGGAGCTGTTCAAGATGGAGGTGCCTGAAATTTATGACGGCATCATCGACATCAAAGCTGTGGCCCGTGACCCCGGTTCGCGCGCCAAGATTGCCGTGATTTCCTATGATAACTCCATCGACCCTGTGGGCGCCTGCGTTGGTATGCGCGGTTCTCGGGTTCAGGCGGTTGTCAACGAGCTGCAAGGCGAGAAGATCGACATCATCCCGTGGAACGAAGACGTGCCGACCTTCCTGGTGAACGCGCTTCAACCGGCCGAGGTTTCCAAGGTGGTTCTGGACGAGGAAGCGGAGCGCATCGAGGTTGTTGTTCCCGAAGAGCAGCTGTCGCTGGCCATTGGCCGTCGTGGCCAAAACGTGCGTTTGGCGTCTCAGCTGACCGGGCTCGACATCGACATCATGACCGAGGAAGAAGAATCCGCGCGTCGTCAGGCCGAGTTCGAAGAGCGCACCAAGCTGTTCATGGAAACGCTCGACCTGGACGAGTTCTTCGCACAGCTTCTGGTTTCCGAAGGGTTCACCTCGCTCGAAGAGGTGGCTTATGTCGAGGTGGATGAGCTGCTGGTGATTGACGGCGTGGACGGTGACACCGCCTCCGAGCTGCAAGCCCGTGCCCGCGACTATCTGGAAGCGCAGAACAAGAAGGCGCTGGACCACGCCCGCGAGCTGGGTGCCGAGGACAGCCTTATTGGATTCGATGGCCTGACACCCCAGATGGTAGAAGCACTGGCAGAAGACGACGTCAAAACGCTGGAAGATTTCGCAACCTGCGCCGATTGGGAACTGGCCGGTGGCTGGACCACCGTTGGCGAGGAGCGCGTCAAGGATGACGGCGTTTTGGAGAAATTCGACATGTCTTTGGAAGAGGCACAAACGCTGATCATGACCGCCCGTATCCAACTTGGCTGGGTCGATCCGGCTGACTTGGTGACCGAGGAAGAAGAGACCGAAGGCGAAGCCACTGAAGAAGGGGCTGAGGCCTGATCTCAGGTCTCAGAGTTCCGGCATGAGCCGCGGCGGTCGAGATAAAAAGACAGACGGTTTGGAGCGGCGCTGCATCGCTACAGGAGAGGTGGGCGACCCCGCTTTGATGATCCGTTTCGTGGTGGGACCTGAAGGTCAGGCCGTTCCAGATGTCATGGGAAAGTTACCCGGACGTGGTATCTGGGTGACGGCGACCAAAGAGGCGCTGCAGACCGCCATCAAGAAGAAGGCGTTCTCGCGCTCCGCCAAGGAGCAGGTCACCGTCCCGGATGATCTGTTTGAACAGACCGAAAGCCTATTGGCGCGGCGTTTGGTCAACCTGATCTCGCTGGCGCGCAAGGCGGGTCAGGCGGTGACCGGGTACGAAAAAGTAAAAGGCCTGCTGGAGACGGAACGCGCGCGTCTTCTGGTGCAGGCCAGCGACGGGTCGGAGCGGGGCAAATCCAAGCTGCACTCGCCGCCCGGCAAGGACGTTTTTATTGGCTGTTTGACCGCTCAGGAATTGGGTTTGGCATTCGGCCGGGAAAGTGTGATACATGGCGCCTTAACGGCGGGTGGACTCAGCAAGCAAGTGAAAGCTGAAGGCATCCGGCTGAAGGGCGTCCGCGGAATGAGCGGCAAAACCAAGCCCTCGAAAAAGGAAAATACGACGCATGAGCGATAGTGACGGCAAAAAACCTTTGGGCCTTAAAGGCGCACGACCCGGACAAGTGAAGCAAAGCTTCAGCCACGGGCGCACCAAGAATGTGGTGGTGGAAACCAAACGCAAACGCGTTGTGGTGCCCAAGCCGGGTGCTGCAAACGCACCTGCGCCAAACGCGTCCCCTCGGGCCTCGGACCCGTCCAAGCGGCCTGCCGGTATCTCTGATGCCGAGATGGATCGCCGTATGAAGGCGCTTCAGGCGGCCAAAGAGCAAGAGGCCGCGGATGCCGAACGCCGCGTCGCCGAAGAGAAAGAACAAGCAGAGCGCCGTGAGCGCCGCCGTGCCGAGGCCGAGGCCAAGGAACGCGAAGAGAAGGAGCGCGAAGACGCGCTGAAGGCAAAAGCTGCCGAAGACGCCCGCAAGCTGCGTGAGGCCGAGGAGGCAAAAGCGCCCAAACCATCCGCTGCGGCAGCTGCTCCGGGTGAGCCGGCGGTGGCCCCCTCTGGTCCGCGTGGCGGCGGCAAAGCTGCGCCAACACCTGATCGCCGTGACCGCGACCGTGACAACAAGGGCGGCAAGGGCCGCGTTGATGACGGACGCCGCTCCGGCAAGCTGACCCTGAACCAGGCGCTGCGTGGCGGCGATGGGCGTCACAAGTCCATGGCTGCAATGAAGCGCAAGCAAGAACGTGCGCGGCAAAAGGCCATGGGCGGCACAGTGGAACGCGAAAAGGTCGTGCGTGACGTGCAGCTGCCCGAGGCCATTGTTGTCTCGGAGCTGGCAAACCGTATGTCGGAGCGTGTCGCAGACGTCGTCAAGGCGCTGATGACCAACGGCATGATGGTGACGCAGACACAAACCATCGACGCAGACACGGCCGAGCTGATCATCGAAGAGTTTGGCCACAAGGTTGTGCGGGTCTCTGATGCCGATGTGGAGGACGTGATTGTCGCGACCGAAGACAAGGCCGAAGACCTGAAACCACGGCCACCAGTGATTACCGTGATGGGTCACGTGGACCACGGCAAAACCTCCGTGCTTGATGCCATTCGCAACGCGCGCGTTGTGGCAGGCGAGGCTGGCGGGATCACGCAGCATATTGGTGCCTATCAGGTGGAGCAAGGCGGCCAGAAGCTGACCTTCCTCGACACACCCGGCCACGCGGCGTTCACCTCCATGCGGGCCCGTGGCGCGCAGGTGACGGATATCGTGGTGCTGGTTGTCGCTGCCGATGACGCGGTCATGCCGCAAACCATCGAGGCTATCCGCCACGCGCAGGCCGCCGAAGTGCCAATGATCGTAGCGATTAACAAGATCGACCTGCCTGCGGCCAACCCGGACAAGGTGCGCACTGATCTGCTGCAACATGAGGTCATCGTCGAGAAGATGTCCGGTGAGGTTCAGGACGTCGAGGTCTCGGCGATCTCGGGTCAGGGCCTTGACCAGTTGCTTGAGGCCATCGCCTTGCAAGCCGAGATTCTGGAACTCAAAGCAAACCCCGAACGCGCTGCCAATGGCGCCGTGATTGAAGCGCAGCTTGACGTCGGCCGTGGGCCGGTCGCCACCGTGCTGGTGCAAACCGGGACGCTCAAGCAAGGTGATATCTTCGTCGTGGGCGAGCAATGGGGCCGCGTGCGCGCCATGGAAAACGACCAGGGCAAGCGCGTCAAAGAGGCCGGGCCGTCTGTGCCTGTCGAGGTGCTTGGCCTGAACGGCACGCCCGAAGCGGGTGACGTGTTGAACGTGGTCGAGACCGAGGCGCAGGCGCGTGAAATCGCCGAGTACCGCGCCAACGCCGCCAAGGACAAACGTGCCGCTGCCGGTGCTGCGACGACGCTCGAACAGCTGATGGCGAATGCCAAGGCGGACGAGAATGTCTCCGAGATGCCGATCGTGGTGAAAGCCGACGTGCAAGGCTCTGCCGAGGCGATTGTCCAAGCGATGGAAAAAATCGGCAATGACGAGGTCCGCGTCCGCGTGCTGCACTCCGGTGTTGGCGCGATCACGGAAAGCGATATCGGTTTGGCCGAAGCCTCCGGCGCGCCCGTCTTTGGCTTTAACGTGCGGGCCAACACGCCAGCGCGGAACACGGCTAACCAGAAGGGCATCGAGATCCGTTACTATTCTGTGATCTACGATCTGGTCGATGACGTGAAACAGGCCGCCTCCGGCTTGCTCAGCGCGGAGATCAAGGAAACCTTTATCGGTTACGCCGCGATCAAAGAGGTCTTCAAGGTCACAGGCGTCGGCAAGGTTGCCGGGTGTCTGGTCACCGAAGGCGTCGCACGGCGTTCTGCCGGTGTGCGTTTGCTGCGCGACAACGTGGTGATTCACGAAGGCACGCTGAAAACCCTCAAGCGCTTCAAGGACGAGGTGCCAGAGGTGCAGTCCGGCCAGGAATGCGGCATGGCGTTCGAGAATTACGAAGACATCCGCCCAGATGACGTCATCGAGATCTTCACCCGCGAAGAGGTCGAGCGCAACTTGGCGTAAGCTCTTCGAGATTGAATTCGAAAGGCCCCGAGGTTCATGTCTCGGGGCCTTTTTCGTCCCAGGGCTCGACCTCATAAGTCGTCGGCAGGTTTGGTGGTTTGTAGTTGCTCATCGCCATTCGAACGTCCACAGAGCCATGTATCCTTGCACCTTCGGGAATGGTGCGCGGCTCAAACAATGGAATGGTTATCCCGAGAATGGACGGCCGTTTGCTGTCTTCCGGTTTGAGCCGTGGCAAAAACTCCAGAATCGCCCAAGCCCAATTCATTGAGTCGTGTTTGCGCCCCAACGGGTCGGGGCGGGTATAGTCTCGGTCTTCCCGCATGCCCAAAACCAACTCATTGACCGTCCGGGTTTTGTACAGCAACCCTTCCGCATGCGTCTGCTCAATCATCCAATGCAGCGGGAGTTTGGCGAGGGATGATTGTGCCTCCGGGTAGCCGCCACCAACGTCCCCATGCACACCCGCAAACCACACCTCCTTGGCATCCTGCGGCGTGGCATCGTTCGGGTCAAAACGGTTGCGCAGAAAGCTGACATCAAGTGGCCAAAGCTGCGGGCGGAACATCGTACGCCGCTCGTCAATAGCCACGGCATGACGGATGCTGACAACAGACGTGTTGGTCTTGGTGAAAGCATGTTTCTTCAAGCGAAACCCGAACCTGCCGCTTTCGATGACAGAGGCCACAGTGTCAAAGAGCCCGAGACATTGGATCGGCGGCTTATCTGGACGCAGAATGCGCTCATACAGCCTGATTTCGTCGAAAGTCCCTTCTTTGCGATCATTGATCCGCTTGTATGCGCGATACGCATAGTCGATCAGGTTCATGCCGCGAGACTCCACCAACCCAAATGCGTGAATAAAACCCGCGAGGATCCGCGCCGAATACGCACCGCGTGAAAACCCAAAAATATATATCCGGTCGCGATCCTCATCGGGGCCGTCGGACCGTTTCCCGTCATCATAATTCTCTATCAGAAAGCGGTAGGCTTCCTTTACATTCTGATCGAGACCCCATCCCGTCGCCATCCCCCAAATCTCAACCGTCTTTCGCCAAATCCGGGACCACGCGCCATCGCCACCCAATGTGCCGACACCGGGGTCGTAATAGACAAGCTGGTCCTCAGACTTCTTCAAAGTGCCGTAGAGGCGCAGGATGTTTGAGCGGTTGGTTTTGATCTCGTTCGACGTGCCGTCGAGCAGCAGGACAATATTCTTCGGCATGAAAAGACACCCCTAAATGGATAGATCATACACGATCTGACCCAGTCCTCCAAATTGCGGTGCGAATTGCGTCTGAACGGCGTGGCACCTATATGGGATCCAACCAAGAAGGAGAGCCGCAATGACCAAAGAAGAATTCCCCGGCTGGCATGGCACCACGATCATCGGGGTGCGCAAGGGCGGCAAGGTGGTCATTGCAGGCGACGGGCAAGTGAGCCTCGGCCAAACCGTGATCAAGGGCACGGCCCGGAAAGTGCGCAGGCTCAGCCCTGGCGGGATGGATGTTGTGGCCGGGTTCGCGGGCTCGACGGCGGATGCGTTTACCCTGCTGGAACGGCTGGAGGCCAAGCTGGAAGCCACGCCCGGTCAGCTTGCTCGCGCCGCCGTTGAGCTGGCGAAAGACTGGCGTATGGACAAGTACCTCAAGAACCTTGAAGCCATGCTAATTGTGACCGACGGCAAGGATCTGTTTGTGATCACCGGGGCGGGCGACGTGCTTGAGCCCGAACATGACGTGGCCGCGATTGGGTCGGGCGGGAATTACGCTCTCGCCGCGGCACGTGGGTTGATGGGCAGCAAGAAGGACGCGGAAACCGTGGCGCGAGACGCTATGGCGATTGCAGCGGAGATTTGCGTCTACACCAATGGCAATCTGACCGTGGAAGCCATTGATGGCTGATGGCGTGACCCGAGACGACCTGCGCGCCGCCGTCGCATCAGGGGTGATCGACGAGGGGCAAGCGGTCTCCCTTCAAACGCTGTCCGATCAGCGCATGGGCTACCGCGCCAACATGGTTGGCGATGACGAACCGTTCGAGCTGTTCAAAGGCTTCGCCGAGATATTCGTGACGGTCGGGTTGGGGCTCTTGATCTCTGGCCTTTTGGGGCTGGCAGCCATCTTTGGCGGCTTCGCACTGATCCCGGCTGCGATGATGGCGCTGTCCATTATTTTGGCTTTGTATTTCACACAGAGACGCCGCATGTCGCTGCCTTCCATTGCGCTGTGCATCGCGTACTCACTCGGGCTGATTGCGCTGATGGACGCGCTTCTGCCCGACACCGTAAGCGGCCCACTCTATGTCGGATTGGCCGGAATGATTGCTGTCGCGGTTTATTACCGGATTTTCAAGCTGCCATTCGCGATGTTTGTCTTCGGATTGTTCGCTCTGATGGCCGTGACCGGGGTCGTGAATTATTTGGAGCCGCCCATACCTTCCGGTTTTGCGACGGGCCGCTCCGTGCTCGATATGTTTGGCGTCACCCGGTATTTTGACCTGCAGAACAGCCCCTATATGGCCATTGGCACGTTGATCTTCGGTGTGCTGGCTTTCATCGGCGCCATTTATTTTGACACCAAGGACCCGCACCGGGTCAGCCGATACGCCTCCACCGCGTTCTGGCTGCATATTCTCGCGGCACCGGCGTTGGTGAATACGTTGGTGATGTCGAATTACACGATGGGCGGCGTGGGCACGATCCTCGCGATTGTCATTCTCACTGTCTTCACATTGCTTGCGGTCGTTATCGACAGGCGCAGCTTTTTGACGGCGGGGCTGATCTATATGGGGCTACTGATTTCGCAAGCTGTTCGGGATACGGGCACCGATTGGGCGCCTGTCATCACGCTGCTGGTGTTAGGGGTGTTTGTCACAACGCTGGGAGCATTCTGGACGCAGGCGCGCGCCAAGATTATGAGCGCGCTGCCTGATTTTCCGGGCAAAGACCGCCTGCCGCCTTATGCGGCAGGGCTCTCCGTTTCAGATTAGCCAAGCTTGGCGACGCCCAGAGAAACGTTGAATTTCTCGCACCAGATCCAAACCTCGTTATAGTCGTCGGGGTTAATGCCCGCCGGGATTTCGTAGGTGGACGTGCCCGTGTTGGACTTCAGCAAGCCCATCAGCGTCTTCGAGTCGTAGCCGTCCTTGCCGAACGCAACTTTGGGATCAGGTGCGCCGTCGAATGTGAAGTCATCCAGCAGGACAACTTTGTCTTTGAGAACCTCAACCGAGCCGGTGGTGACGTGGTTGTTGGTGCCTTTGAAGGTGCCAAGGCGGCCGTGGCCCCCTGCAAAAGCAGCCGGTGCGACCGCCATGGTGGACAGGGCAATGGCCCCTTTGATGAAACTGCGGCGATTGGTCATGATGAAGATCCTTCGTGGTTTTGATGTAGCTGAGTACACTATTGTCCGAATTCAAGTGATCCGCCTAGCCCAGTGCACGGAAACGTCATGTCTCGTGACAGTAGAGTGTCGGGCGGGCTTGTCTTTCTGTCGGTGACCCATAAGTTCGAACCACATCGCACAGAAAAGGCCATGATCGTGACAGACCTGACCCCCCGTGAAATCGTCTCCGAGCTGGACCGGTTCATCATCGGCCAGAAAGATGCCAAGCGCGCCGTGGCCGTGGCGCTGCGCAACCGGTGGCGGCGCAAGCAGCTGGGCGAGGATTTACGCGACGAGGTCTATCCGAAGAACATCCTAATGATCGGGCCCACCGGCGTTGGCAAAACAGAGATCTCGCGTCGTCTGGCCAAGCTCGCCCGCGCGCCATTCCTGAAAGTGGAGGCCACCAAGTTCACTGAGGTCGGCTATGTCGGCCGCGATGTGGAGCAGATCATCCGTGACCTCGTGGACGCCGCGATTGTCATGACGCGCGAGCATATGCGCGACGACGTGAAGGCCTCTGCGCATGAAGCCGCTGAGAAACGGGTGATCGAGGCGTTGGCCGGTGAAGGTGCCCGCGAACAGACTCGTGAGATGTTTCGCAAGAAGCTGCGGGATGGGTTGCTCGATGACAAAGAGATCACATTGCAGATTGCCGACACGTCGAACCCTTTCGGGGCCATGGAAATCCCCGGCCAGCCCAATATGGGCGGCGGCGGGATGATGAATTTGGGCGAGCTTTTCGGCAAGATGGGCGGGCGTACCAAGGCTGTGACGACCACCGTTAAGCAAAGCTACGACCTGCTGATCGCAGATGAGGCCGATAAGCTGCTGGATGATGAAACCGTGAAGTTGGCCGCGATTGAAGCGGTGGAGCAGAACGGGATCGTTTTCCTTGATGAGATCGACAAGGTCTGCGCGCGGTCTGATGCGCGGGGCGGTGATGTCTCCCGCGAGGGGGTGCAGCGAGACTTGCTGCCTTTGATCGAGGGGACGACCGTCTCCACCAAACATGGGCCGGTGAAGACGGATCATGTGTTGTTCATTGCATCCGGTGCATTTCATATCGCCAAGCCGTCTGATCTGCTGCCGGAGCTTCAGGGGCGGCTGCCCATTCGGGTGGAGCTGCGGGCGCTAACGGAAGAAGATTTCGTGCGGATCCTGACGGAGACGGACAATGCTTTGACGCTGCAATATACCGCGCTGATGAAGACGGAGGAGGTTGCGGTCTCCTTCACTGAGGATGGGATCAAGGCGCTGGCGAAGATCGCGGCGGATGTGAACCAATCGGTGGAAAATATCGGCGCGCGCAGGCTCTACACGGTGATCGAGCGGGTCTTTGAGGAGCTCAGCTTCAACGCGCCTGACCGGGCTGGGGAAGAGGTCGTTGTCGACGCTGATTTCGTTGAAAAGAACCTTGGCGAGCTGAGCCGGTCCTCAGATCTGAGCCGCTACGTCCTTTAGGCGACGCATGCGCCAGATTGAGGTAAGCCTTTGAAACCAAATAGCTTCCTCATTTTTCTTTACCCGCTGTTAACCCCCGCTATGCGGCCCCTGCGGCCTGCGATATAGCAGGGGTATGGGCACGCTCCAATTCATCCGCGACAATTTGAAATTCCTTTCGGCAGGATTCCTTTTGACCTTCGCGTCTTGCTTTGGGCAGACCTTCTTCATCTCCATCTTTGCGGGGGAGATCATGGCGGAGTTCGACCTCAGCCACGGGGCGTGGGGCGGCATCTATATGCTCGGGACCATCGCCAGCGCGGTGGTGATGATCTGGGCAGGTGCCTTGACCGATATCTTCCGGGTCCGCCGTTTGGGGGGCATCGTGTTGGGCGGGATGGTCGCCGCCTGCCTGTTCATGGCGCTCAACAATTCGGTGTGGCTGCTGCCGCTGGCGATCTTTGCGCTCAGGCTGACGGGGCAAGGGATGGCGTCGCATCTGGCCTCCGTCTCGATGGCACGTTGGTATGTGGCGGCGCGGGGCCGGGCGCTGGCCTTGGCGTCGTTCGGGTTTCTCATCGGGGAGGCCTTGCTGCCGATCCTTTTCGTGCTCGCCTTGGGGGTCATCGGCTGGCGCTGGTCCTGGGGCATTTCTGCCGTTGTGGTCTTAGCCCTTTTGCCCATCATGCTGGTGCTGCTGAAAGCCGAGCGCACCCCGCAGGCGGTGGCCGAGGAAAATCAGGCCGTGGGTATGGGCGGCAAACACTGGACGCGGGCGGAGGTGTTCAAACACTGGCTCTTCTGGATGCTGGTGCCTCTGCTCGTTGGACCCTCCAGCTTTGGAACCGCGTTCTTCTTTCATCAGGTTCATTTGGCCGAGGTCAAAGGCTGGTCACATCTGCAAATGGTCAGCCTGTTCCCGATCTACACGGTAACCGCAACAGTCGTGTCCGTGGTCGCGGGGTTCGCGATTGACCGGCTGGGTGCAGGGCGGCTGCTGCCCGTTTTGCTGATCCCAGTGGCGCTGGGGTTCTTCGTCTTCTCTGTCACCGGGTCGCTGGTCGGGGCCGCGATTGGGATCATGTTGTTCGGCATCTCCAGCGGCATCAACGCCACCGCACCGTCCGCATTCTGGGCGGAGTATTTCGGCACCCGCCACCTTGGGGCGATCAAGGCAATGGCAACAGCATTGATGGTTCTGGGCTCCGCCATCGGACCGGGCCTGACCGGATGGATCATCGACCGAGGGCTGAACTTTTCCGACCAAATGGCATGGGTCGCGGTGTATTACGTGCTGGCGGCGGGGCTGGCATTTGTGGGGATTAGACGCGCGGAGCGGGGGTTATCGCAACCGCCGCTTTAACAAAACCACTTAAAATCGGGCATTTGCATACTATATGGAAGTGCAGACAGATGGCTGCCTCTTGGTCGTTTGCAACTTATGAGGGTCAGTATGCCAGGTTTTCACCGTCGAGGGTTTCTTCAACTTATCAGTGCTGCTGCGGTCACACCGTTCCTGCCCGCGATGCCGACGCGCAGTGTTGCGGCAACGGCTTCGGCGTCGACCTCTAAGGCGCTTTGGGCTGGCATTTACGCCAAGTCCGGCTCCGCTTCCAAATTTGTAGGGGTCGCCCGAAACATGGGGCTTTCAAACGCCGCCATTCAAGGGGTCAGCGCGCGCTCCGTGGGGGTTCGGGTCGCACTGGCTGCAACGGCTCCATCCGCGCCACTCAAGAGTGCTGCGAAAACATCATCTGACATTCTGCGCGAGATCAAAGAGCACGTGTTAAGCGAGGCCGATACCGTCGAAGTGCTCAGTGAGGACGAGGTTGAAACCCTTGATACGTCGGACCGACCCGATAGCCCGGACAGTAACCAAGCCTAACGCTGTCGCCTCAAATACACATAGAGTGCCCCTGAGCCACCGTGGCTTTGGTTGGCTTGGTTGGTTTGCAGCACGATCTGTTTCAGCGGGGCTTGTTTGAGCCACTGAGGCACAGCGTGTTTCAGAATGCCGGTGCGCACGGGGATGGGGCCGCCGTCGTCGCGCTTTTTGCCTTTTCCGGTGACCACGAGAACCAGCCGTTTGCCTGCGGCATGGGCGTTCAGGAGCGTGTTGATCAGGGCCGGGTGCGCCTCTTCCTGCGTCATGCCGTGCAGGTCGATCTTGGCGTCGGGGCTCATCTTGCCGCGCTTCATCTTGGTGAAGGCGCGTTTGTCCATCGCGACGGGCGCAGTGGGCACAGGCATGGCGGTTTGTGCGGGGCGCGCCTTTTGGCCGATTTTAAACGGTGCGATAGGCGCAGGTTTGGGTGTCTGCTTGGTCGGCGTCAGAATCGGTGCGTCGGTGAAGAGCGCCTGCGGCGTTTTATGCGGCTCGGCGGTCTGGGTGACTTTGGACCAGAGGGTTTTCTCCTCCGGGCTGAGGCTGCGGGGCTTGCGGCGGGACATGTTTCAGCTGTCCGGGGCCAGATCATAGGCGGTTTGGATCGGCATCAGCACAACCAAACGGCCCGGATCCTTGATTGTGCCCGCCTTGCGTCCAGCCTGCGACCCGGTGCCGAAATAGACATCCGCCCGCTGCGCGCCCTTGATGGCGGAGCCGGTGTCTTGCGCGATCATCAGACGGTTGAGAGGCTCCTTGCCCCCTTTCTCGATCCAGACGGGGGCACCGAGTTTGGTGAAGGTCGGGTCCACGGCGATGGAGCGCATCGGCGTGATTGAGCGGTTCATCGCACCGAGCGGGCCTTTGTGCTGCGGCACCTCAGAGACTTCGCGGAAGAAGACGTAAGACGGGTTGTGATGCAGAAGCGCGCGGCCATCGATGGGGTTGGAGCGGACCCAGTTTTTTATGACTTGGGCCGAGACCTGATGCGGCTGGTAGACACCACGCCGGACAAGTTCCTGCCCGATGGAGCGGTAGTCGCGGCCGTTCTTTCCGGCGTAGCCCACGCGGATGGCCCCGCCTTCTTCAAGCGCCACGCGGCCTGAGCCCTGGACTTGCAGGAAGAACACGTCGACCGGGTCGTTCACATAAGCAATCTCAAGACCGCGCCCGTTCAGAACGCCTTCGTTCTCGATGGTTTCGCGGGAGTGCCACGGGGTGCCGGGCTCAATTTCGGGCGGCAGGCGATAGAGCGGATGCTGGTAGGGGCCGCCGCGATAGCGGGAGCCTTTCAGCTCGGGCTCGTAATAGCCCGTGAAGAGCGCGGGCGCGTCGCCGTTGATCAGGACGGGGCGGAAGAACAGCTCGAAGTAGGTGCGGGCGTTGGGTTGGCTGGTGGCCAAGGCGCAAAGGGAGGCCCATTCCGGGTCGTCAATGTCGGGGCAGGTTTCGAGGAAGACGTCGAGGGCTGCCTGATGGTCGTCATCCGCCCAGCCGTCGAGATCCTCAAAGCCGAGGATCTGGTATTGGGTCGCGGCGGTGCTTTGATCAGCGCTCATAAAGAGCGCCCCCAAGGCCAGCGTCGCGACCCATGTGAGATGCCTGCGCATCCCGGCCCCTATTCGCCTGTTGCGACAAGTTGCCAGTTCGGGTTGTCGGCGCCCATGACGCGTTCGAATGTCCAGATGTCTTTCTGGCGTTTCACCTCGTTGGGGTTGCCGTCCACGATGGCGCCCGCCTCGTCGCGCACGGCGTAGGTCAGCTCGCCCACGAAGCGCAGTGTCAGCTCCGCGAGGTTGGAGTCGTCGTCAAACTCAGCGTCCACAAGGCTGGTTTCCCGCACGCCCACGAAATTTGCGTCGACGGTCAGGCCCTCTTTCTTGCGCAGGTCGATGACCTCCTGAAAGGTCTCGTAGACGTCGGGCGATAGGAAGGGGACAACCTCGTCGAGATCGCCGCTTTCGAATGACATCAGGATCATCTCATAGGCCTGTTTGGCGCCGCCCAGAAAGTCGCTAACCCCAAAGGAGGGCTCCACGGTTTTCATCCGCGCCAGCGCGTCGGCGGCGTCGCTGTCTTCGGCGACGTTATCGGTGATGTCGCGGTCGGGACCGCCTTCGATCACCTCGAAATCACGGCGGACGCTGTCTGCATCGTCATTCTGTCCGGGCATCGGCAAAGGTGGCTTCTCGAAGCCGTCGCGGGTGCCAAGGACGTTTTTGAGGCGCAGGATCAAAAAGACCGCGATGCCTGCTAAGACCAAAAGTTGGATCATATCGTTGCTCATGTCGTCCTCTGAGGGGGGGGCGGAATGGAAAAGTGTGTGTCAGGCCCTTATGTAGGTGCAAGGGGGGCACAAGTCCACCTGAGCGCAACAAAACCGGAGTCTGGCCTATGTGGCTGTTTTTGCTGTTCGTCACGATCCCAATTATTGAGATCGCCTTGTTCATCCAAGTGGGCGGCTGGCTGGGCCTGTGGCCAACGCTGGGCATCGTGATTCTGACCGCCCTTTTGGGAACCGTTTTGGTGCGGGCGCAGGGTTTGGCCGCGATGGGGCAGATCAAAACGAACCTGAACGAGCTGCGCGACCCGACGGAGGCGTTGGCGCATGGGGCTATGATCCTTGCCTCAGGGCTTTTGCTTTTGACGCCGGGGTTTTTCACGGACGGGGTTGGGTTTGCGCTGCTGGTGCCTCCGGTGCGGCTGGCCTTGTTCAAATGGATCCGCTCGAAGATCAAAGTGCAGAGCTTTGTCGATATCGACGGCCACCCGACATCACGTCAGCCGCCACATCCGCAGGCCGCTGGGCCGGGCGACATTATCGATGGCGAGTTTGAGGATCTGGATGAAGGCACACATAAGCCCGGCGGCCCGCCTTCAGGGTGGACGCGGCATTGAGGCCCGCGAATTGACCTGCTAGACGGGTCGCAACCGATTTTTACGCTTTAGGAGAAACGAATATGGCCGAAGAAAACGGCGCTGCCGCACAGCCGGTGCAACCCAAAATGCAGGTGTTGGCCCAGTTCATCAAAGACATGAGCTTTGAGAACATCGCCGCCCAAAAAGGCATTGGCGAAGGCGATCCAACGCCGGACATTCAGGTGCAGGTCAATCTGGACGCCAAGAAGCGCACGCAGGAGAACCAGTATGACGTCACCGTCAAGCTGAACGTCTCGGCCAAAACCAAGGATGGCGAGAAAGCCATCTTCCTGATGGAGCTGGAATATACCGGCGTTTTCTCCATCGAGAATGTCCCGGAAGAGCAGCTGCACCCGTTCCTGTTGATCGAATGCCCGCGCATGCTGTTCCCGTTCATCCGCCGTATCGTGTCGGACGTGACCCGCGATGGGGGCTACCCGCCGCTCAATTTGGAAAACATCGACTTCCTGGCGCTGTACCGCAACGAGCTGGCGCGTCGCGCGCAAGCGGACGCAGCGACCCCGGTTGGAACTGCCTAGACCGGGCCGTTCGACGAAAGACACATTACGAGGGCCGTGCAGATGTTGCGCGGCCCTTTTTTGTGGGCGGACAGGTCGTCACAATTCGGCCATTTGCCTGAGGTATTCTGCGCGCAGGCTGTAGAGGACGGGGCAGATGACGGATTATTCGGTTGACCAGAGAGACGCAAATTTCGGGCTGATTGGCTTCATTCTTGGCGTTGTCAGCCTCTTGGTTATTTTCGCTCAGATGTCTGCGGTTTTTGAGCCTGCGGAACAAAGCACCGGCACAATGATCGGTGAAATGGCTGCTGAGATTAAGCAATCTGCGGCGCGTGTTTTGGCAGGTGAGCCTGCCCCCGCGCCTGAGCCGCCTGCGCAGGATTACAGCCAGATCATCACCATTGCAGCGCTTTGCGTGGCGGGTGCCGCGATTATCGCCGGTGGTATGGCCCTGTACCGAAAAGAGCCGCACCGCCTGCCCTATCTGGCCATTGGATTTGGCATCTCGTCTTTCATGTTCCTATTCGTGTTTTGGCTCGCCATTCTGATCTGCGGCGCCGCGATACTGGTCAGCATGATGGAAAATCTCGACAGTATCCTCGAATAGGCTTTAGCCAAACTTCGTCCAAAGCGGCGCGTCGCCGAGTTTGCCTAAAAACTCCGCATGGGCAGCGCGCTCTTCGTCGGTGATCTTTGACCCCAGCGGTTCTGGTCTGGGCTTCGGTCTCCACGCATCAACGGTTCCATTGGTGCCTTCCCCGCTTGAGGCCAGCGCAAAGTCGGGCTGACGCCCGCCGATCAGCTCCAGATAGACCTCCGCCAGAATTTCACTGTCGAGTAGCGCGCCATGTTTCTCACGGGAGGAGTTGTCGATGCCGAACCGTCGACACAGCGCATCAAGCGAGGCGGGGGAGCCGGGGAAGTTCTTGCGCGCAATGGCCAGCGTGTCGATGGCCTGATCATTGGGCAAAAGCGGCTTGTTACACCAGCCAAGCTCCGCGTTGAGGAATTTCATGTCGAAAGACGCGTTGTGAATGACCAGCTTCGCGTCACCTACGAAATCCAGAAACGCTTGCGCGATATCCTCGAAAACAGGTTTGTCGCGCAGGATCACCTGTCCCGGCTCGGCAGGTTGTGGCGGCGTCAGAAGGTCGGGGCCGATGCCGTGAATTTCGAATGCGCCCGCAGGCATGTCGCGCTTGGGGTTGATATATTGATGATAGACGCGGCCCGTGGGCATGTGGCCCTGCAATTCAACCGCGCCGATCTCGACAATCCGGTCGCCCTCGGAAGGCTCAAAGCCCGTGGTCTCCGTGTCCAGAACGATCTCACGCATGTGCGGCCCTCAGTTTTTCGATCAGCGCCGCAACCTGATCGCGGGCGCTGTCCAGAGTTTCGGTGTTGATCACGGTATCCGCCTTGCTGCGTTTTTCGGCATCCGGCGTTTGCTTGCGTATGATCATGTTGAACGTGGGCTCGTCCATAGTGCCGCGGGCCAGAACGCGGGCGCGCTGGTTCTCGGCAAAGGTGGAGACGGTGACGACGTGATCCACCTTCTTATGCGCCCCGGTTTCAAAGAGCAGCGGGACGTCGAAGACGATGAACTCCGCGTCCTGATGCGCGGCGGCAAAGTCCCGGCGGTCCTGTTTGACCAGCGGATGCACGATGCTCTCGATCTCCAGCAGCAGGTTCGGTGAGGTGGCGATGGCCTCCTTCAGCGCGGCTTTGCTGACGGTGCCGTCTTGAATGGCGGATGGGATCAGCTCCTTCAGCGGGGCCACGGCCTTGCCGCCTTTGGCATAAAGCCTGCCCACAGCGGCATCGGCGTCCCAGACCGGAAAGCCAAGGTCGCGGAACATGGCGGCGGTGGTCGATTTTCCCATTCCGATGGAGCCGGTCAGCCCAATGAGGATCGGCGCGCGGCTCATCTGAGCATGACTTTGCGCAGCGCCTCGTCCACCTCCGGGGTGTGGCCGAACCAGCGCTCGAACCCGGGGGCCGCCTGATGCAGCAACATGCCAAGCCCGTCCACCGTCGGGCAGCCTTTCGCGGCGGCGGCGGTCAGAAGCGGGGTGGTCAGCGGGGTGTAGACCAGATCAGTGACCAAGGTGCTCGTGCGCAGATTGTCGAGCGGCAGTTTCAGCTCTTCCTTGCCGGTCATGCCCAGCGACGTGGTGTTGATCAGCGTCGTCGCGTCGCCAAGCCTGCTGGAGACGTTGTTCCAGTCGACAACCTCCACCTTGCCCCCGAAATGCGCCTTCAACGCATCGGCACGGGCGCGGGTACGGTTGGCAAGCAGGATCTGCGGCACGCGTTCATGCAAAAGGGCAGCCACAATGGCACGCGCGGCACCACCAGCGCCAAGCACCAGAGCGGGGCCAGCGGTGGCGTCCCAGCCGGGCGCGTTCTGACGCAGGTTTGCGATGAAGCCGACGCCGTCAGTATTGTCGGCATGCAGCTTGCCATCGCTTTGGAAGGTCAGCGTGTTCGCAGCCCCAATCAGCGAGGCGCGGTCGGAGATCACGTCGGCAATGTCGAGAACGGCTTCCTTATGCGGGATCGTCACGTTCACCCCGCGAAACCCGGCTTTGGGCAGCACGCTGAGGACATGAGCCAAGTCATTCGTCGCCACATCCATCGGGATATAATGCCCCGGCACGCCGTAGCGTTGCAGCCAATGGCTGTGCAGTCGCGGCGACTTGGAGTGCCCGATGGGGCGGCCGATGACACCAGCGAGAGGGATATTTGGAACATTCATGCGGGGATTGCGCTCTTTAAGGACAAGTAGTTCAAGACATCCAATAGCGGAATTCCGAGGACAGTGAAATAATCTCCTGTCACTTGTGCAAAGAGCCGCGCGCCTTCGGCCTCCAATTGGTAGCCGCCGACGCAATATCTGATCTCGTCCCAGTTGCGGGTGACGTAATCATCCAGGTAGCCATCCGAGAAATTGCGCATCATCAGCTTGGCCTCTTTGACGGCGCGCCAGACGGGTTTGCCATCTTCAAAGATGACGGCGGCGGAATGCAGGCTGTGGGTCCCACCCCGCAACTTACGCAGCTGGGCGCGGGCGTCCTGCGCGTCGCGCGGCTTGGAAAGGATTTGGCCTTGATGCTCCAACACCTGATCGCTGCCGATCACAAATGCGCCGGGGTGCTTGGCTGCGATCTTTCGGGCTTTGAATTCGGCCAAAGTGTCGGCAATATCACGGGGCTTGGCGGCCTCTGCGATAAGGCTGGCCTTGATCATCTCTTCGTCGATCCGGGCGGTCTCCACCTCGAAAACGACCCCGGCATTGGCCAGCAGCTGACGGCGGATCTCGGAGCCGGAGGCGAGGATGATGGGCTTGGTCATGTGGGTAACTCTGAGGGTAAGGTGAGGGATATGTGTTGTGTGAACCCGGAGATATCCACTGTGATTTATCCTTGACGCAGAGTCACCCACATTGCGCAGACTCTGTTCGATGAGTCGCTCTATGTGGACGGGTAAAAATACGGGCTGTGTGGGAATCGGCGAAAGGCAGGTGCTGTCCACGGGGTTATCCCCAAAGTCGAAAATGTCTAAGCCATTGAAAAATATAGTTAAGAAATGACTTCCCGGCAATGTGGACCAGTTGGAAAAGGCCCATGGCCAGACTGTGGGCGAAAATTTGATCCCCGCTATCCACAGGACCTACATATTACATCATCTTTTCTTTCTTCTTTTTATATTTAAGAGGGATAACAGAAAGGGAGTGCTCATGACCGATCTGCTCTACGCGGCTTACCCTTGGGTGAAGGCTTTGCACGTGATGGCCGTGATCTCCTGGATGGCGGGTTTGTTCTATCTCCCTCGGCTATTTGTTCATCACACTGAGAAAGTTGAGACAGGGACCGAGACCGACGCCTTGTTTGCGATGATGGAGCAGAAGCTGCTGCGTGTCATCATGAACCCGGCGATGATCGTGGCGTGGGCGGCGGGGCTCTACATGATCGCGCTTGGCGGGTTTGACTGGTCGGCCGCGTGGTCCTGGATCAAGCTTGTGTGCATTCTTGCTATGACGTGGTTTCACCATTGGTGCGGTTTGCGCCGCAAAGAGCTCGCCTCAGGTGCCAACACCCGCACGGGGCGGCAGTACCGCCTGATGAACGAGGTCCCTACCGTGCTGATGATCCTGATCGTTGTGAGCGTGATCGTGCGGCCTTTCTAGGACATAGAAAGTTTGACTCGTGGGGCCGGGCCGCCTATGCCGGGATCAAACGCAAACAGTGCGCCGTCCGGCGTGGCTGGTTTCCGAACGAAATTTTGAAGCAAGACGCGCCATAGCAGGGTTTCTGCTTGGCCTGATGACAGGTGAATTCCCATGTCCGACGAAAACGCGACCGACGAAAATATGTCCGATGAAAACGTGACCGAAGAAGCTGAAGTGAATGACGGCCCGATGCTGTTGGGTGAAGATACGGAAAGCCTGAACCTCTCCGATCTCAAAAAGCAGAAGCCCGCTGATCTGGTGTCGATGGCTGAAGAGCTGGAGATCGAGAACGCCTCCACGATGCGCAAGGGAGACATCATGTTCTCCATCCTCAAAGAGCGCGCGGATGATGGCTGGGAAATCTCCGGCGACGGTGTGTTGGAAGTGTTGCAAGACGGATTTGGCTTCCTGCGCTCACCAGAGGCGAACTACCTGCCCGGCCCCGATGATATCTACGTCTCCCCTGACATGATCCGCCAGCATTCGCTGCGCACCGGGGACACGGTGGACGGTGTGATGGACGCGCCGAAAGAGGGGCAAAACTATTTTGCCATCAACAAGGTCACGACGATCAACTTTGAGGAGCCTGAAAAGGCGCGCCACAAGGTCAGCTTTGACAACCTGACACCGCTTTACCCGGACGAGCGGATGACGATGGAGATCGCGGATCCGACCATCAAAGACCGCTCCGCCCGGATCATTGATCTCGTGGCACCCATCGGGAAAGGCCAGCGTTCGCTGATCGTGGCCCCGCCGCGCACAGGTAAAACGGTTCTGTTGCAAAACATCGCCGCCTCGATCGAGAAGAACCACCCTGAGTGCTACTTGATCGTGTTGCTGATTGATGAACGGCCTGAGGAAGTAACCGACATGCAGCGGTCTGTGAAGGGGGAGGTCGTGTCGTCCACCTTTGACGAGCCAGCGACGCGCCACGTGGGGGTGTCCGAAATGGTGATCGAGAAAGCCAAACGGCTGGTGGAGCATAAGCGCGACGTGGTCATTCTGCTCGATTCCATCACGCGGCTTGGTCGCGCCTTCAACACGGTCGTGCCGTCCTCCGGTAAAGTTCTGACCGGTGGTGTGGACGCCAACGCGCTACAACGCCCTAAGCGCTTCTTCGGTGCGGCCCGAAATATCGAGGAGGGCGGCTCCCTGACTATCATCGCGACAGCGCTGATCGACACGGGCTCGCGCATGGACGAGGTGATCTTTGAAGAATTCAAAGGCACCGGCAACTCCGAGATCGTGCTGGACCGCAAAGTCGCGGATAAGCGCGTCTTCCCGGCGATGGACATTCTCAAATCCGGCACGCGGAAAGAGGACCTGTTGGTGGACGCAAAAGACTTGCAGAAAACCTTCGTGCTGCGGCGCATCCTGAACCCGATGGGCACCACAGACGCCATCGAGTTCCTGATCGGCAAGTTGAAGCAGACGAAATCCAACGATGATTTCTTCGATTCGATGAACGCGTAAGAAATTGCGCGCTTATCCCTGATTTTTTGTTTTAATACAAAAGGTTAAGCGGGATGGATACGATTTATTCTCTTGCAACTGGCCGCGGTAAGGCCGGGGTTGCGGTGATCCGTGTCTCCGGGCCGCGTGCGGTTGATTGCGCGCAGCATTTGGCTGGGTTCCGCCCCTCGGGTCGCGCCCCGTCATTGCGGCGCTTACATGATGCTGAGGGCGCGCTGATTGACGAGGCGTTGGTGCTGTTCTTCGCTGCGGGGCGCAGTTTTACGGGAGAAGACGTCGTCGAGTTTCAAACCCATGGCAGCCCTGCCATTGTTGCCGCTGTGTTGGAGCAGCTTCGCGCTCTGGACGCGGTCCGCCTTGCAGAGCCCGGAGAGTTCACGCGGCGCGCCTTGGAGAGCGGTTGTCTCGACCTTGCCCAGGTCGAAGGCCTCGCCGATTTGATCGACGCCGAGACGGAGGCGCAGCGCAAGCAAGCCGTCCGGGTGTTTGACGGCGCGCTGGGCGACCGGACAGAGCGTTGGCGTACGGATCTCATTCTTGCAGCTGCCTTGCTTGAGGCCACGATTGATTTTGCAGACGAGGACGTTCCTGTTGATGTGACCCCAGAGGTTAAGCAGTTAATCACTGGTGTTCTTGCCGAGATCATGAAGGAAACGGCGGGGTCCAGTGCTGCCGAAAGGATACGAGACGGGTTTGAGGTGGCGATTTTGGGGGAACCGAATATCGGCAAGTCGACGTTGTTGAATGCGCTTGCCGGGCGGGACGCGGCGATTACCTCCGCAATTGCCGGCACGACTCGGGATGTGATCGAAGTTCGGATGGATCTCAAAGGGCTTCCGGTGACGTTCTTGGACACTGCCGGGCTGCGCGAAACCACGGATGAGATCGAAGGGCTTGGCATTCAACGCGCGCTCAACCGAGCGGAGACTGCCGACCTGCGGGTCATCCTCACCGAAAACGGCGCGCTTCCCCCTGCCCTTCAGCGTCAGTCTGATGACATTGTCCGCGTTGGCAAGGCTGATGAAGGACAAGAGGATGGTGTGTCTGGTCGCACCGGTGCTGGCGTCGATGCGCTGATCGCAGAAGTTGTGCAGGTCCTTGAAACCAAGGCCAGTGGCGCCTCCCTCGCGATCCGGGCGCGTCATCGAGAGGCGCTGGAGAAAGGTGCTGGCTCTTTGCAAACCGCGTTGGATGAATTAGATCACGGCATGGATCGATCCGAGCTTGCCGCGGAGGAGCTTCGAATCGCTATCCGGGCCCTTGAAACACTCGTTGGGCGGATCGACGTAGAGACTTTGCTCGACGAGATTTTCGCGAGCTTCTGTCTGGGTAAGTAGCATCGTTTGCAAGAGGGAGTGTTTCACGTGAAACATTCAGATTTCGACGTCATTGTTATTGGAGGCGGGCATGCTGGTACAGAAGCCGCTGCCGCCGCTGCCCGCACGGGTGCGCGCACCGCGTTGGTGACACATAAGGCCGAAACCATTGGCGTCATGTCCTGTAACCCTGCGATTGGCGGCTTGGGCAAGGGGCATCTGGTGCGCGAAATTGATGCGCTTGACGGCCTTATGGGTCGTGCAGCCGACGCTGCTGGCATTCAATTCCGCCTTCTGAACCGTAGTAAAGGGCCCGCTGTACAGGGTCCGCGTGCGCAAGCCGACCGAGCGCTATACCGTTCAGCGATCCAAAGCCTGGTAAACGCGCAAGAGAATCTGACGATTGTCGAAGGCGAGGCCTCTGATTTCACCATGACGGGTCATCGCGTCACTGGGGTGCTGCTCGGCGATGGCGCTGAGATCAGGGCGCAAGCGGTCGTGTTAACCACGGGCACATTCCTGCGAGGCGTCATCCATATCGGTGATGTCGCCCGTCCCGGTGGTCGTATCGGAGACAAGCCCTCCATCGCGCTTGCAGAGCGGATCGACAGTTTTGAGTTGCCGCTGGGCCGTCTGAAAACTGGAACACCCCCTCGTCTGGATGGTCGAACCATTGCGTGGGATGGGTTGGAAATGCAGCCTGGCGATGATGAGCCGACGCTGTTTTCCTTCATGTCGACCACACCCGCTGCACGGCAGATCTCGTGCGGCGTGACCCATACAAACAGCCGGACTCATGAGATTATTCAAGAAAACCTCAGTAAATCCGCAATGTATGGTGGCCATATCGATGGGGTGGGTCCTCGCTACTGCCCCTCGATTGAGGACAAGGTGGTTCGTTTCGCTGACAAGGACTCGCATCAGGTGTTCCTTGAGCCAGAAGGTCTCGACGATCCCACGATCTATCCGAACGGGATTTCGACCTCTCTGCCCGTTGACGTCCAAGAAGCTTATGTGCGTTCCATCGTTGGTTTGGAGGACGTGAAAATCCTGCAACCTGGCTATGCGATTGAATACGACTACGTGGACCCGCGCGCCTTGAAGCACAGCCTTGAGCTGCGGGATGTGGCTGGCTTGTACCTTGCGGGGCAGATCAACGGGACCACCGGCTATGAGGAAGCGGGGGCGCAAGGATTACTGGCTGGTTTGAATGCTGCGCGCGTGTCTAAAGGTCTTGAACCGCATAGTTTCAGCCGGTCAGAGGCCTATATCGGTGTCATGATTGACGATTTGGTGACGCGCGGCGTGGCCGAACCCTATCGGATGTTCACTTCCCGTGCAGAATTCCGGCTGTCTTTGCGCGCAGATAATGCGGATCAACGGCTGACTGGTTTGGGCAAAGCGCTGGGTCTTGTCGATGACGAACGGGCTGACGTTTTTTCCAGGAAGATGGACGCTCTGGAGCACGCATCTTCCGCGTTCCTTTCACATTCTTTGACCCCACAAGAGGCCGCGCGGCACGGTATAAAGGTTAAGGAAGACGGCAAACGGCGTGGGGCGACAGAGCTGTTATCCCTGCCCGATGTCGATTTCTCTGATCTTTGTGCGATTTGGCCTGATTTGTCATCGCATGACGCAGCGATCGTGGATCAGTTGCAGAAAGATGCTCTCTACGCGAACTATCTGGATCGGCAGCAACGCGATATCGACCTGCTGCGTAAGGATGAGAAGCTTGAAATCCCTCCTGAGTTCGAATTCGAGCAGATTCCCGGTCTGTCCAATGAGCTCAAGGCGAAACTTAAAGCTGTGCGCCCCGCATCCATGGCGCAAGCGGCCAGAATCGATGGAATCACCCCTGCCGCGTTAACCCTTATCGTTGCGAATATTCGCAAGACAGCAAAGAAAACAGCGTGACAGTGGCAGAGCCCGACCTTCTTGCTTTGCAAGAAGTTGCAGGTGTTTCACGTGAAACATATCAGGACCTCGTTACGTTTTCCGAGCTTTTGGTAAAGTGGAACCGTTCTATCAACTTGGTATCGCCGGGTAGCGTTCCCGAGCTGTGGCAGCGCCATATCCTTGATTCTGCACAGCTTTTCCCGATGTTCAATGAGTCTGTTGAGCGCGTAGCGGATATTGGGACCGGTGGAGGGTTTCCCGGCCTTGTCCTGGCCATCCTGTTTAAGCACCACGCGCCAAAGCGTCATATGACCATGATCGAAGCAGATAAGCGGAAATGTGCGTTTCTTTTAACTGTGTCTACGGCGCTTAACCTTAACACGACCGTCACACCGAAACGGATTGAAGAGGCAGATCCGGTTAACGCCGACGTTTTGACCTCTCGCGCCCTTGCACCATTGGAGCAACTGCTCGGCTATGCGGACCGTCATCTGAAGCCTTCTGGGACAGCGCTGCTTCTAAAGGGCCGCACTGCGGAGACTGAAATCGAGGAAGCGCTTGCGTCATGGTCGATGGACCTTAAAAGAAGAGACAGCAAGACGACGGATGACGCCGTTGTTCTGGACATCACACATTTAGGGCGCCGCTGAGACTATGCCAAAAATCCCTCGTATTATCTCGGTTGCGAACCAGAAGGGCGGCGTCGGGAAAACGACGACCACCATTAACCTTGGCGCGGCTTTGGCAGCATCTGGTTTGAAAGTGCTGATCATCGACCTTGATCCGCAAGGAAATGCATCGACGGGTTTGGGAATCGAGCAAGCGGACCGGAAGAAATCAACCTACGATCTGATCTTGAATGATGCTCCGCTTGAGGACGTTGCGATCTCCGCGAATGTTCCAAACCTCTGGATTACGCCAGCAACGACCGACCTAAGCTCTGCTGATCTTGAGCTTGTCTCAACAGCGCGGCGTGTGTTTCTGTTGAAAGACGCGCTTCGGAATACCGAGACGTATGTGATGGAGTTCGACTACATCCTGATCGACTGCCCGCCCTCTTTGAACCTGTTGACGCTCAATGCGATGGTCGCCTCTGACACGGTTCTGGTGCCGTTGCAGGCAGAGTTCTTTGCGCTTGAAGGCTTGTCACAACTCATGCTCTCCGTCCGAGAAATCAGGGAAACCGCCAACCCCCAACTTCGGTTGGAAGGGGTTGTTTTAACCATGTATGATCGGCGAAATAATCTGTGCCATCAGGTGGAGGTCGATGCGCGTGAAAACCTGCAAGCCCTTGTTTTTAAAACAATGATTCCGCGCAATGTCCGCCTGAGCGAAGCCCCCTCCTACGGTATGCCGGTCACCAATTATGATCCGACGTCGCGAGGCGCTGTAGCATACAAGGCGCTCGCGCGGGAGATTTTGGAACGACAAATCAGCAGCGGAAAGGTCTCTCATGGCGGATAAGAAAGAAAAGCGCGGCCTCGGGCGCGGATTGTCTGCTTTGATGGCAGATGTTGATCTGACGCAGCGCGATGATCCGGCGACTTCGGCGCCTCAAAGCGCTGCTGAGCGGAGCTTGCCCATTGAGCGTGTCGTCCCGAATCCTGATCAGCCGCGGCGTGATTTTGATGAGGCTGCGCTGCAAGAACTGTCAGCCTCCATAGCGGAAAAAGGCATCATCCAACCCTTGATCGTGCGTGCTTCGCCTGACGGCGGGAACACATTTCAGATCGTCGCGGGGGAGCGGCGCTGGCGTGCCGCTCAACGCGCTCAACTGCATGAAGTGCCTGTCGTCATTCGGGAGTTTTCCGACACGGAAGTGCTCGAGATCGCGATCATCGAGAATGTTCAGCGTGCCGATCTTAACCCTGTTGAAGAGGCATTAGGCTACCGTCAGCTTCAGGAAAAGTTTGGGCACACGCAGGAACAGCTCTCCACTGCTCTGGGCAAGAGTCGCAGTCATATTGCGAACCTGATGCGGCTGTTGAACCTGCCGAATGCAGTGCTGACCTGGCTGCGCGAAGATAAGCTTTCGGCCGGTCACGCGCGAGCGCTGATCACCTCTGATGATCCCACCGCGCTTGCGCGGATCGTCATGGATAAAGGGTTGTCGGTTCGCGAGACTGAAAAACTGGTGAAAGCTGGGGTAACGAAGGGTGGAGCGGCTTCAAAACCGTCTGTGATCACAAACAAAGACGCGGATACGCGCGCGCTCGAGCAGGACTTAGAAGCAGCGCTCGGGATGAAAGTTACCATCGAACATACTCCGGGCGCGGAACGCGGTAAGCTTTCAATTTCCTACAAAGATTTCGAACAATTGGACGAGATTTGCCGGAAACTGTCGCAAACGGAAACTGGCTAGGACAACAGTTGCGACAGGATCGCGTTCAGCACGATGCGTTTTTCAGCTGGGACGGAGAGGTGGTCTTCGTTCTGAATGAGCAAACCTAGATCGCGTAACTCTTGGATTTTCCTTCCTAAACAATCTCTGGTTGACGCGTGAAGCCTGCCCAAATCTGACCCGTCGGACGTCCGCAGAGACATCATTAGATATTCCGTGTCTTGTTCTGATCGTGACAGTGGTGTCCGCGCACTCTCCCCGCTCCCACTTGTCTTCACAGCCCTTAACCACAGTGCGGGCGAAAGCGGTGTTTCTGTTGCATATCTTTGGCCGTTCCGGGTCACTCTGCCATGCGCGCCGGGTCCGATTCCCAGATAGTCACCGCTGCGCCAATAGATCTGGTTGTGCCGAGCCTCTTCGCCGTTTTGGGCATGATTAGATACTTCATAGGCAGGCATATCCGCCGCTTGCATTATCTGTTGTGTCAACTCAAACATGTCTGCCGCAGCATCGTCCGTAGGAAGTCCCTTCAGCAATCCACGCGCATGCCGGGCGCCGAAGGCAGTGCCATGCTCAATGGTTAACTGGTAAAGCGACATGTGGGAGAACCCCATCTTAAGCGCCTCGGTCAGTTCCCTCTCCCAATCGGCGAGAGTTTGATTTTGCCGCGCATAGATCAGGTCGAAACTCGTCCGATCGAAACACCTCTGTGCGATATCCAAAGCGACGCGCGCCTCTTTTGCGCTGTGAAGCCGCCCAAGCGCGCGCAAATCCAGATCATTCAATGCCTGGATGCCCAGCGACACACGGTCCACCCCGGCCGCGCGGTAGGATTTGAAGCGGCTGGCCTCTACCGAGCTTGGATTGGCCTCCATGGTGACTTCAAAATCATTCGCCAATGACCAGTTGCGCCGAATTCGATCCATGATCTGATCAATCAGCTTGGGGTCCATGAGGCTTGGCGTACCGCCGCCAAAGAAGACTGTTCCAAGAGTGCGGTCAGAGGTTTCAGCCGACACGCGGTCAAGCTCAGACAGATACGCGGCGGCCCATTCGTCCTGATCTATCGAGGTCGAGACGTGACTGTTAAAGTCGCAATAGGGACATTTTGCCTGACAGAAGGGCCAATGGATATAGAGACCGAACCCGGCCTCTTGCCACAACTCAGCGGCCAACGGCATTAACCAGTTTCTTGAAAGCGTCCGCGCGGTGGGAGATGCGGTTCTTCTCTTCCCATCCCATTTCTCCAAATGTGATATCATACCCATCTGGCTGGAACATCGGGTCATATCCATGCCCGTCCGTCCCGCGCCGTGGCCATTGCAACGTGCCTTCGACCTTGCCCTCGAACACCTCATCATGTCCGTCTGGCCACGCCAGAACAAGCGTTGCCCGGAACCGCGCAGTCCATGGTTTTTCGGCTCTAACTTTGCGCAATTCGTCATGTGTACGGGTCATCGCCATGACGAAATCCCTGCCATCCGGTGTCTCCGCCCAGTCGGCGGTGTAGACGCCCGGCGCTCCGTTCAAGGCGTCCACCTCGATACCACTGTCATCTGACAACGCTGGCAGACCCGTCGCCTTTGCAGCGGCATGCGCTTTGATCCGCGCGTTGCCCACAAATGTCGTCTCTGTTTCTTCAGGTTCAGGTAGATTATGCGCAGCCGCACCGGTAACCTTAATGCCAAGCGGTGCGAACAGATGCAGCATCTCTTCCAGTTTGCCCGCATTATGCGTTGCGATCAGCAGCGTATCCCCGGTGAATTTCCGCATCAGCTTGTGGCGGCTTTCTGCGCTGCGACCAGTTCGGCCACGCCTTTCTCAGCCAAGTCCATCAATGTGTTGAACTCGTCACGGGAGAAGGTCGCCCCTTCCGCAGAGCCTTGAATTTCGACCAACCCACCCGCGCCTGTCATCACAAAGTTTGCATCCGTGCCTGCGTCGCTGTCTTCGACGTAATCGAGATCAAGCACGGGCTGACCCGCGTAAATGCCACAGCTGACGGCGGCCACATGGTCGGTCAGCGGATCAGTCACAATGTCCCCCGCCTTCATCAGCGCATTCACCGCCACGCGCAGCGCGACCCAACCCCCCGTGATTGACGCACAACGCGTGCCCCCGTCTGCCTGAATGACATCGCAATCAATGCTGATCTGGCGCTCGCCCATGGCAACGCGGTCCACACCGGCGCGCAAGGACCGCCCGATGAGCCGCTGAATTTCCTGGGTCCGTCCGGATTGACCATTCTTGGCCTCCCGCCGCATGCGTGTATGGGTCGCGCGGGGCAGCATACCGTATTCGGCGGTCACCCAACCAAGACCGGAATTGCGCATAAAGGGTGGCACGCGATCCTCCACGGTGGCGGTGCACAGCACGTGGGTTTCGCCACATTTGATCATGCAAGAGCCCTCCGCGTATTTTGTCACCGCCGTTTCAATGGTGATGGTGCGCATGGCGTCGAGGTCACGTCCGGATGGTCGCATGGGGCGGCTCCTTGTTTGCTGGTTGTTAGCTGCATACGCTTGCCTCAGTTTGGGTTGCAAGCAGGTTTGGCCGCTCCTAAATTGGGTCGTCGCAGGCCGCCCTTGGATATTATGGACAACACCAACCTTTTAAACGAGATGACAGACCGCTCGCGCGAAGTGTTTCAGCGCATTGTGGAGGGGTATTTGGCGACGGGTGATCCCGTTGGGTCTCGTACCCTGACGCGCTCCCTGTCTGAGAAAGTCAGCGCCGCCACCATCCGCAATGTGATGCAGGATCTTGAGTTGATGGGATTGCTGGGCAGCCCGCATGTTTCTGCTGGTCGCATTCCCACGCAAACCGGGCTGAGGATGTTCGTGGACGGCATGCTTGAAGTCACCGACCTGAACGCCGCCGACCGCAACCGGATCGAGTCGACGATGACCACGAACCAGCCGGATGTGACGTCGATGTTGGACAATATCGGCAGCGCATTATCGGGTCTAACACAGGGCGCAAGCCTTGTTTTGGCGCCAAAGCATGAAGCCCCCATTAAGCATATCGACTTCGTCAGCATGTCCCCGGACCGCGCCATGGTCGTGCTGGTTTTTGCAGATGGCCATGTCGAAAACCGCGTCTTTGTGCCGCCTGCCGGACAGACGCAATCCTCCATGCGGGAGGCTGCTAATTTTCTGAATGCGATGGCCGAAGGGCGCACCATTTCCGAATTGCAGAACCGGATCGCCTCCGAGATTACCCTCCGCCGTCAGGAACTCGACACGCTTGCCCGCAAAATGGTGGAGGCGGGGCTCGCCGTTTGGGAAAATGAGGGTGACCGCAACGAACGCCTGATCGTGCGGGGCCGGTCCAACCTCTTGGCGCAGGAAGACAGCGCTGATCTCGACCGGATCCGCGTGCTGTTTGATGATCTGGAGCGCAAGCGGGACATCGCCGAATATTTGGAACTGGCCGAAGATGGCGAGGGCGTGCGCATTTTTATTGGCTCAGAGAACAAACTCTTTTCACTTTCGGGTTCCTCTCTGGTGGTAAGTCCTTATATGAACGCTGATCGTAAAGTGATTGGCGCTGTCGGGGTCATCGGCCCCACAAGACTGAATTACGGTCGTATCGTGCCAATTGTCGACTACACCGCCAAGTTGATTGGCAAAATGATTTCTGATGATGGTGAGAGCCTGAAATGAGTGACATGAGAGACGAAGAAGAATTTCTGGAAGACCCGCTTGAAGCCTATGCCGAGGAAGAGGTCGATATCGTCGAGGCCTCCGCCGACGAGCTGGAAGATCTTCAAGAAGAGAACAAGCAGCTCAAGGACCGCCTGTTGCGGGCCATGGCGGATGCGGAAAACATTCGCAAACGTGGTGAACGCGACCGTCGGGAGGCGGAGCAATATGGCGGCTCCAAACTCGCGCGTGATCTGATGCCGGTCTATGACAATCTCAAGCGCGCTTTGGACAGCGCCGACGAGGCACAGCGTGAAGCAGCCAAGGGGGTCTTTGAGGGCGTTGAGCTGACATTGCGCGAGCTGATCTCCGTCTTTGGAAAGCACAGAATCGAGCCTATTGTGCCTGAAGTCGGCGATAAATTTGATCCGCAGCTGCATCAGGCGATGTTCGAAGCCCCTCTGCCCGACACCAAGGCGGGCGACATCATTCAGGTGATGACGGAAGGGTTTTTGATCCATGACCGCCTGCTGCGGGCCGCGCAAGTTGGGGTGTCATCCACTCCGGGCTAGGTCTTTCAGCTCATACAGCACTTGCAGCGCCTCGCGCGGTGTCAGCTCATCAGGAAGCACTTCTTCCATCCGGCTGTCCACCGCCGAGGCGCTTTGTTTTTGTGGCGCAGGTGCGGGAGCGGCTGAAAAGAGCGGCAGATCGTCGATCAGCGCTTTGGGGTTCGCGGCCCCTTCCCGTTCGCCCTTCTCCAGCGCATCCAAGACAACGCGCGCGCGGTTCACGACAGCTTCGGGCAAGCCGGCCAGCTTGGCGACCTGTACGCCATAGGATCTGTCGGCGGCCCCCTTGCGCACCTCATGCAGGAAGATCACGTCGCCTTCCCATTCCTTAACAGCCACGGTTGCGCAATCGACGCCGTCCAGCTTTGACGCCAAGGCGGTCAGCTCGTGGTAATGCGTCGCAAAGAGCGCGCGGCAGGAATTTACGTCATGCAGATGCTCCATCGTGGCCCAGGCAATAGACAGCCCGTCATAGGTCGCCGTGCCGCGCCCGATCTCATCCAAGATGACCAAGGCACGGGGGTCTGCCTGGTTTAGGATGGCTGCGGTTTCGACCATTTCGACCATGAACGTGGACCTGCCACGCGCCAGATCGTCAGATGCGCCGACCCGGCTGAAGAGCTGCGACACCAGCCCGATATGGGCAGAAGATGCAGGCACATAAGACCCTATTTGCGCCAAAAGTGCTATAATTGCGTTCTGCCGCAGGAAGGTCGACTTGCCCGCCATGTTGGGCCCGGTGAGCAACCAGATGTTTGCCTCGCCGTCTTCGGCGCTCAGGTCGCATGAATTTGCAACAAAGGGCGCGCCGCTTTGAGCCTGCAAGGCACGCTCCACCACGGGATGCCGCGCATCGCGGATATCAAAGGCACGGCTTTCGTCGATCTTGGGCCGCGTCCAATTCTCAGCGCTGGCCAGATCGGCAAGGGCGGCGGCCAGATCAATCTCCGACAAGGCGTCCGACGCGAGGGTTAACGCAGGGGCCGTCGCATTCACCGCTAGGCATAGTTCTTCAAAGACGCGTTTCTCGATTTCAATCGCCCGCCCGCCTGCATTCAGTATCTTGGTTTCCAGCTCCGACAGCTCCACGGTGGTAAATCGCACCTGATTGGCGGTGGTCTGGCGATGAATGAACCGCTCCGACAGGGGTTCGGACAACATCTTTTCGGCATGCGTGCTCGTCGTCTCGATAAAGTAGCCCAGCACATTGTTGTGCTTGATCTTCAGCGCGGAAATGCCCGTCAGCTCTGAATACTCTGCCTGCATTTGCGCGATGACTTTGCGCCCTTCATCGCGCAGCTGGCGTACCTCCTCCAGTTCTGCGTTATACCCTGTCTCCACAAACCCGCCATCACGGGCAAGCAACGGCGGTTCGGCCACCAGGGCATTGGACAGAAGATCGATCAGAGGGTCATGCCCCGAGAGTGCAGCAACGGCATCGATTAACGTGTCTGGCAGCGCCTGTGGCGCGAGTTTTTCGTGCAGAAAAAGACACTGTTCCAGCCCATTTCGGATAGAAGCAAGGTCACGTGGCCCCGCACGATCAAGCGAGATTCGTGACAAAGCTCGGTCAATATCCGGGACCTTCCGCAGAGCTTCACGCGTGTCATGTCGGATCGCCGCATCTGTATGAAAAAATGCGACGGCCTCCTGCCGCGCCTCTAGGGTGCGCAAATGCGTCGAGGGGCTGGCAATCCGTCGGCCAAGCAACCGACTACCCGACGCCGTCATCGTGCGATCAATCACAGACATTAAGGAGCCGTCGCGACCGCCAGAAAGCGCGTGGGTCAGTTCCAGATTGCGCCGCGTCGCCGCGTCGATCTGCATGATCCGGTTGGCCTCTTCCCGCACTGGCGGATTGAGCCGTGGCATGCGACCTTTCTGGGTGATCTCAAGGTAATCAAGAACAGCCCCCATCGCCGACAGCTCCGCGCGGGAAAATTGCCCGAACGCGTCGAGGGAACCCACCTCATAGAACGCCATCAACCGCTTCTCCGCTGAGGTGCTGTCAAAGCTGGCGCGGCTCAATGGAATGGTCGCAACGCCGAGCTCGGCGGCAACAGTGTCTAAATCGGCGAAATTCGCCTCTGAGAGTAGCAGTTCCTGCGGAGCCAAACGTGCCAGATCGGGACCAAGCCTAACGGCCGGGCAAGGCGTGACGCGGAACGTACCCGTCGAGATATCGACCCAGGCCAACGCGGCCTCCCCCCGGATATCCGAATAGGCGGCCAGGAAGTTGTTCCGGCGGGCATCCAGCAGGCTGTCTTCGGTCAATGTGCCGGGCGTCACAAGACGCACCACATCGCGCCGAACCACTGATCTAGAGCCTCTTTTCCTAGCCTCAGCCGGGTTTTCCATCTGCTCACAGACTGCCACGCGGAAGCCCTTGCGGATCAGCGACAGCAGGTAGTTCTCGGAGGAATGCGCAGGCACACCGCACATAGGGATGTCTTGGCCCAAATGCTTTCCGCGCTTGGTTAATGCGATGTCCAATGCCTCGGCCGCCGCCACCGCATCTTCGAAAAACATCTCGTAAAAATCGCCCATCCGGTAGAACAGCAACGCGTCCGGGTACTGGGCTTTGATCTCCAGAAATTGGGCCATCATGGGCGTGACAGATGCGCTGGTTGTGGCCACGAAATCCCCCTGCGTGGTGTGCGCGTTAAGTTTACAAACGCGCCTGCACGGGGGAAAGGGGCAATCGGTTGTGCGTGGGCTTGGCTTGGGTAAGACTGCGCCTTGGCCCAATAGGATTTGCGATATGAAAAAGAACAGCCGAGTCACCGCTGAAGAAGCGCTGCGCTATCACCTTGAGCCGACGCCCGGCAAGATCGAGATCAGCGCGTCGACACCTATGGCCACGCAGCGCGACCTGTCTTTGGCTTATTCACCCGGCGTCGCTGTCCCGGTGGAGGCTATCGCTGATAACCCTGACACGGCCTATGACTACACGACCAAGGGCAATATGGTTGCTGTGATCACAAATGGGACAGCGATCCTTGGATTAGGTAATTTGGGCGCTTTAGCGTCTAAACCGGTGATGGAAGGCAAGTCGGTTCTCTTTAAACGGTTCGCGGATGTGAACTCCATCGACATTGAACTCGACACTGAGGATCCCGAAGAATTCGTGCGCGCCGTCAGGTTAATGGGGCCGTCTTTTGGTGGCATTAACCTTGAAGATATCAAGGCGCCGGAGTGCTTTATCATCGAGCAGCGCCTGCGTGAGGAGATGGACATTCCCGTCTTCCACGATGACCAGCACGGAACGGCTGTGATCTGTGCGGCCGGGTTGCTGAACGCGATGTTCCTGACCGACAAGAAGATCGAGGACGTCAAGATTGTGCTTAACGGCGCTGGCGCTGCTGGCATCGCCTGTATTGAGCTGATCAAGGCGATGGGCGCGAAGCATGACAATTGCATCGTCTGTGACACCAAGGGGGTGATTTACCAAGGTCGGACAGAGGGGATGAACCAGTGGAAATCGGCCCATGCGGCGAAGACCACGGACCGCACATTGGAAGACGCGATGCGCGGCGCGGACGTGTTCTTGGGCGTGTCTGCCAAGGGCGCCGTGACGCCGGGCATGGTGGCCTCCATGGCGGACAATCCGGTGATCTTTGCGATGGCGAACCCTGATCCTGAGATCACCCCAGAGGAGGCCCACGAGGTCCGGCCCGATGCAATCGTGGCCACTGGTCGTTCCGATTATCCCAATCAAATCAATAATGTGCTGTGTTTCCCATATCTCTTCCGGGGCGCTTTGGATATCCGTGCGCGGACCATCAATGACACCATGAAGATTGCCTGCGCCGAAGCTCTTGCCAAGCTGGCCCGCGAGGATGTGCCGGATGAGGTTGCGATGGCTTATGGCCGCAAACTGGCCTTCGGGCGCGACTACATTATCCCTGCGCCGTTTGACCCTCGATTGATCCATACGATCCCGCCTGCGGTCGCGAAGGCGGGGATTGATACTGGCGTCTCGCGCAAACCTATTGTTGATTTTGATCGCTACGAGGCGTCTTTGCGCGCGCGCATGGACCCGACGGCGACGATGTTGGACGGGCTGCACAACCGTGCGCGGAAACGTCAGGCGCGGATGATTTTCGCAGAAGGCGATGACCCGCGCGTGCTGCGTGCTGCGGTTTCTTACCAACGGTCCGGTTTGGGCGAAGCGCTTGTCGTCGGGCGTGAGGATGATGTCCGTGAGAAGCTGGAGGCCGCAGGGCTCGGCGACGCCATTCGCGAGCTGAAAGTGGTTAACGCCCGCAATTCCGAGCATCTCGAGACGTATAAGGCGTTTCTCTATGAACGGCTTCAACGCAAAGGATATGACAATCAGGATGTGCACCGCCTGGCGGCGCGCGACCGACATGTTTTTTCTGCACTGATGTTGGCGCATGGGCATGGGGACGGTTTGGTCACTGGCGCGACCCGGAAATCAGCGCATGTTTTGGGTCTGTTGAACCACGTGTTTGACATGGCCGAGAAAGACGGCGCGGTGGGTGTGACGGCGTTGCTCCTCAAGGGGCGGATCGTCTTGGTGTCGGACACGCTGGTGCATGAATGGCCCGACGAATATGATCTTGCACGGATCGCCACGCGGGCAGCTGCAACGGCCCGTTCCCTAGGGTTAGAGCCTCGTGTGGCCTTTGTCAGCTTCTCGACCTTCGGCTATCCGGTCAGCGAACGGGCGGAAAAAATGTCGATGGCCCCGGAAGTCCTCAGCCACCGTGGCGTGGATTTCGAATATGACGGCGAGATGACCGTTGACGTTGCGTTGAATCCAGATGTTCTGGCGCAATACCCGTTTTGCAAACTGTCAGGGCCAGCGAATGTGTTGGTGGTGCCAGCGCGGCACTCTGCCTCCATCTCAGTGAAATTGATGCAGGAGATGGCGGGCGCGACCGTGATCGGCCCGATTTTGAGCGGGGTCGATATGCCGGTTCAGCTGTGCAGCACGACGTCCACCGCCAATGACATTTTGAACATGGCGGTGATGTCTGCCTGCCGGGTTGGTTAACGGCCCAAGCAGCGGCGCTATTCGGCGCCGCTGTCCCAGAAGGATTTCATCTTCTTGAAGAAGCCAGAAAGCTCGGGGTTGTTTTCCTTGCTCATCTCTTCGAACTCACGGAGCAGCTCTTTCTGCTTGCCCGTCAGGTTCACCGGGGTCTCAACAGCGAGCTCAATGAACATATCGCCCTGACCGCCGCCGCGCAGTGCGGGGATGCCTTTGGCGCGCAGGCGCATTTGGCGACCCGACTGGCTGCCCGCGGGCACTTTGACCCGCGACTTGCCGCCGTCAATGGTGGGCACCTCAATGTCACCGCCGATGGCTGCGGTGGTCATTGATACAGGCACGCGGCAATAGAGATCGGAGCCGTCACGCTCGAACAGTTGGTGCTTCTTCACCTCTATGAAGATGTAGAGATCGCCCGAAGGTCCGCCGCGCAGGCCTGCTTCGCCCTCGCCCGCCAGCCGGATGCGCGTACCGGTCTCGACGCCCGCAGGGATGTTGACGCTGAGCGAGCGTTCTTTTTGCTGACGACCCGCGCCGCCGCAGGTTTTGCACGGGTTCTTGATGATCTGACCGACGCCGGAACAGGTCGGGCAGGTGCGCTCCACGGTGAAGAAGCCTTGCTGCGCGCGGACCTTGCCCATGCCGGAGCAGGTTGGGCAGGTTTGTGGCTCGGCCCCGCCTTCTGCGCCGCTCCCTTCACAGGACCCGCAGGATACGGAGGTCGGCACGGTGATGGATTTTTGCAGTCCGTTGAAGGCGTCTTCGAGCGTGATTTGCAGGTTGTAGCGCAGGTCAGAGCCGCGCGAGGCGCGTCCGCGTCCCCCCCGTTGCTGGCCGCCCATAAAGTCGCCAAACAGGTCTTCGAACACGTCCGAGAACGCGCTTGAGAAGTCTGCGCCGCCGGGACCACGCCCGCCGCCACCGCCGCCCATGCCACCTTCAAACGCAGCATGGCCATAGCGGTCATAGGCCGCTTTCTTGTCGGCGTCTTTCAACACTTCATAGGCCTCGTTGGCCTCTTTGAACTGCTCTTCGGCATTGGGGTTGTCGCTGTTGCGATCAGGGTGCAGCTCTTTCGCCTTCTGGCGATAGGCTTTCTTCAGCTCGTCGGCCGAGGCCCCTTTTGAGGCACCCAGCACCTCGTAATAATCACGTTTTGCCATAGTTTTCGGTCTCCCCTGAAACCTGCGAGACCGGCCGCATGAAGTGGGCCGGCCTCAGTTGGTTCAGGTTGTGCTTGCGATCACGCGCGTTTGTCTTCGTCGTCCAGGTCTTCGAAGTCGGCGTCAACAATGTCGTCATCCACGCCGCGTGGCGTGTCGTCTGGTTCGGCATCGCTGTCGGAGGCCGCGGCCTCGTCTTGGCTGGCTTTGTAGATCGCTTCGCCTAGTTTCATCGACGCTTCGGAGAGGTTCTGGATGCCGCCTTTGATCTTGCCGGCGTCTTGGGTTTCCAGCGTTTCTTCCAGCGCTTTGATGGCCAGTTCGATCACTTCAACGGTCGAGCCGTCGACCTTGTCGCCATGCTCTTCAAGCGATTTCTTGGTGCCGTGGATCAGGCTTTCGGCTTGGTTATTCGCCTCGACCAGTTCCTTCTTCTCGGCGTCCGCTTCGGCATTTGCCTCGGCGTCCTTCACCATTTGCTCGATATCCTCGTCGGACAGACCGCCGGAGGCTTGGATCGTGATCGCTTGCTCCTTGCCGGTGCCTTTGTCCTTGGCGCCGACCGACACGATGCCGTTGGCGTCGATGTCAAACGTCACTTCGATCTGCGGCAGGCCACGTGGCGCTGGTGGGATTTCTTCAAGGTTGAACTGGCCAAGGATCTTGTTGTCGGCGGCCATTTCGCGTTCACCCTGGAAAACCCGGATCGTCACGGCGTTCTGGTTGTCCTCGGCGGTGGAGAAGATTTGCGACTTCTTCGTCGGGATCGTCGTGTTGCGGTCAATCAGACGCGTGAACACGCCGCCCAGTGTTTCGATGCCCAGCGACAGCGGTGTGACGTCCAGCAGAACCACGTCCTTGACGTCGCCTTGCAGAACACCGGCCTGAACGGCGGCACCCATGGCGACGACTTCGTCCGGGTTCACGCCCTTGTTTGGCTCCTTGCCGAAGAACTTGGACACCTCTTCCACGACCTTCGGCATGCGGGTCATACCACCCACAAGCACGATCTCGTCGATGTCGCCAATGGAAAGGCCTGCGTCTTTGACGGCCTCTTTGCACGGCTTGATGGAGTTCTTGATCAGGTCGCTCACAAGGCTTTCCAGCTTGGAGCGTGTCAGCTTCATCACCATGTGCAGCGGCTGGCCGCCTTTCGGGTCCATGGAGATAAACGGCTGGTTAATCTCAGTCTGCTGGCTGGAAGACAGCTCAATCTTCGCCTTTTCAGCCGCTTCCTTCAGACGCTGCAGCGCCATCTTGTCTTTGGTCAGATCAACGCCGCCATTTTCCTTTTTGAACTCGTCAGCAAGGTAGGACACGATGCGCATGTCGAAGTCTTCACCGCCAAGGAACGTGTCCCCGTTGGTCGATTTCACTTCGAACAGCCCGTCGTCAATTTCCAGAATGGTGATGTCGAACGTACCGCCGCCAAGGTCATAGACGGCAATGGTTTTGGTTTCTTTCTTGTCGAGCCCATAAGCCAGCGCAGCCGCGGTCGGCTCGTTGATGATGCGCAGCACTTCAAGGCCGGCAATTTTACCGGCGTCTTTAGTGGCCTGACGTTGGGCGTCGTTAAAGTAGGCAGGGACCGTGATCACCGCTTGTGTCACGTCTTCGCCGAGATAGCTTTCAGCGGTTTCTTTCATCTTTTGCAGGATGAACGCAGAGACTTGGGCAGGCGAGTATTTCTCGCCACCAGCTTCCACCCAAGCGTCGCCATTGCCACCATCGACGATGTCGAAAGGCATGTTCTTCTTGTCCTTGGCCAGATCTTTGTCGTCAAAGCGACGGCCGATCAGGCGTTTGACGGCGAAAACAGTGTTGGACGGGTTGGTGACGGCCTGGCGCTTGGCGGCTTGGCCGACCAGACGCTCGTCGTCGGTGAATGCGACAATCGACGGCGTGGTGCGCGCGCCTTCAGCGTTTTCGATAACGCGAGGCTGTGCGCCGTCCATGATTGCAACGCAGGAGTTTGTCGTTCCGAGGTCAATACCAATGACTTTGGCCATGATGCAGGTCCTTCTTGCTTGCGGCGATGTTGCGGAGGACAAGCCCGTTATGGCCCCTGCCCTCCAATCCCAATGAACCGGGGATTGCTCCCCTATCGGAGTTCTGGCGGTATATAGGTGTGGGATTCAGGTGCTGCAAGGCGCTCCACCTCTGGAAATTGTGCAAAGGGGGCAGATTCTCTGCAATTCCCTTGAGAGCCGCGCGATGTGTGGCTTGAATGTGCATATGACACCTGATCTCAATATTCGCGGATTTCAGATTTACGAGCGTTTTCTGGATATCGAGGCGCAGACGCGTCTCGTCTCGCTTCTGCGTGCTGTGGCTGCCAAAACGCCGCCCTTTCAGCCGGTTTTGCCCAGCGGCAAGCGCATGTCGGTGCGGATGACCTCTTTTGGCCGTCTTGGCTGGCTCGCAAACGTGAATGGCTACCGCTACGCGACACACCACCCCAATGGCACGCCTTGGCCCGCAATCCCTGACGACGTTCTGGCGATTTGGGCCGCTGTTTCTGGCGTGGACCGCGCGCCGGATTGCTGTTTGATGAATTACTACGCCGAGGCCACCAAGATGGGCATGCATCAGGACCGCGACGAGGGGGAGTTTCAATGGCCCGTCGTCTCCGTCACTCTGGGGGATGACGCGCTGTTTCGGATGGGCAATGTCACGCGCGGCGGCGCCACCGACAGCCTCTGGCTGCGCTCCGGCGACGTGGTGGTGATGGGCGGGGACGCGCGTCTGGCCTATCACGGGGTGGACCGGATCGCGTTTGGCACCTCGCCCCTCTTGGCAAAGGGGGGACGGCTCAATCTGACGATGCGAGTGGTGGCCTCTACTTGCCTGCCGACCAGCTGATAGAGGCATGTCTGCGGGTATAGAACTCCCCCATGAGCCCGATCATAAGCAGCACAAGTGACAGCGTCACCGGGTAGCTGATCGAGCTGAAATGCGGGTTGTAGTTGATGAACGCAAAGCCGCGCGCCTGGTCGATGGCGTGAAACAGTGGGTTCCAGTCGAAGAAGGCCAGAATGTAGCTGGGCATGGTGTTGGCCACGAACATCTTGCCCGATGCGATCATGTTGGCGCGGCTGTAAACCATGGTCAGCGTGCCGGCGAGGCCGGGGAACCACGGTTTGAGCGCCAGAAAGCACATGCCCACGGCGACGCCAGAGGCCCATGCCAGCAGGAACATCGCAATCGTGGGGACCGGCTTGTAGAAATAGACCGGGTACCAGGCCACGTGGACGACGAACAGGATCACCGCGGCAGACAAGACCTGAATGTAGAGCGAGGACAGTGCCGAGGACATGATCGCGATCGCCGTGTTCATTGGCGCGTGTTTCATCATCGCGGAGGTTGGCCCTTCCGAGCCCATCACCGCGCCGACAGCTTTGGTGTGGGTCAGAAACAGGAAGATGCCCGACAGCAGGTACAGGATAAAGTCGCCCCGGATCGCGTTGCCGCGCAGCCCAAGCACGGTGAACATCAAGTAGAACGCGCCGACGAAGACCAGCGTTTGCAGCAGGTTCGACAGCAGCCCGACCAACGCGTTGCTATGGCTCTTGCGCACCTGCCGCACGGTCGAGACATAGACCAGCTCCATCAGCCCGAGGGCCGAGCGGAAGTGGTTGTTGCGTTCTTGCGTCGTGAACATTGCGCTGCCTGCTAAGTTGCCTGCTACATGGGGCCGGGGTTTGATCTTACCGTCAGAAAACTTGCCGTTCCGTTAGCGACAGACCATAAGATGGCCCTGAACAAGTCGCAATAGAAGGGCGAAAAAGCCAGATGGATTATCAAGAGTTTGCCGATGTCACCCGTAAGCTGGCCCTCGAGGCCGGTGATATCATCATGAATATCTACAATGCGGATGATTTCGAGGTGAAATCCAAATCCGATGACAGCCCCGTCACGGAGGCCGACGAGGCCGCCGATGCGCATATCTCCGCCGGGTTGGCCGCCGCGTTTCCGGGCGTGTTGGTGGTAACCGAAGAGCAAGCCGCCTCCCACGCGCAATCGGCGCAGGATTTCATCATCGTGGACCCGCTCGATGGCACCAAGGAATTCATCAAACGCCGTGGCGATTTCACCGTGAACATCGCGCTGGTCGAGGCCGGCGTTCCCGTGCGCGGCGTGGTCTATGCGCCAGCCCGCGGCCGGTTGTTCTATACCGACGCGTCCGGCGCCTCCGTTGAAGAGGTCGCGCCGTTTGACAAGGACAAGGCGGGCAAAGCCAACGCTATCAAGGTCAAGACGCCGAACAATGACGCGCTGATCGTGGTCGCCTCCAAGTCGCACCGCGACCAAGCCACGGATGACTACATCAACAAATACAAGTTTGCCGACATGACAGACGCGGGCTCCTCGCTGAAATTCTGTCTGGTGGCGACGGGTGAGGCTGATATCTACCCCCGCCTTGGCCGCACCATGGAATGGGACACGGCAGCAGGCGACGCGGTGTTGCGCGGCGCGGGCGGCATGGTGATCCGGTTCGATGACCACACGCCTTTCACCTACGGCAAGCCGATCTATGAGAACCCGTTCTTCATTGCCTACGCCCCTGGCGTGGACCTGAAACCGGCCTGATGAAAACGGCCATCATCATACCCGCGCGCTATGCGTCTTCTCGGTATCCGGGCAAGCCTTTGGTGCCGCTGAAAGGCGCAACCGGACAGGAACAGACCCTAATCGAGCGGTCTTGGCGCGCGGCGATGTCTGTTTCCGGTGTGGACCGGGTGGTGGTGGCCACGGATGATGACCGGATCAAATCCGCCGCTGAGGCGTTCGGTGCGGAGGTCGTCATGACCGCCCCCGAATGCGCCAACGGTACGGAGCGCTGCGCGCAGGCGCATGAGGTGATGGGCGGCGGTTACGATATTGTCGTGAACCTGCAAGGCGACGCGCCGCTGACCCCCTCTTGGTTTGTGGAAGACCTGATCAAAGGCCTCGCCGCCGACGACACGGCCATGGTGGCCACCCCGGTTTTGAAAACCGATGCGGATGCGCTGAACGGGTTTCTGCAAGACCGCCGCGAGGGCCGGGTCGGTGGCACCACCGCCGTTTTCGACAAGAACCGCCACGCGCTTTACTTCTCGAAGGAGGTCATCCCCTTCACCTCCCGCACCTACCAGCCGGGCGAGGACACTCCGGTGTTTCACCATGTCGGCGTCTACGCTTACCGCCCCGGCCCGCTCGCTGACTATCCGACATGGGACACCGGGCCTTTGGAGACGCTGGAAGGTCTCGAGCAGCTCCGCTTCCTCGAAAACGGCCATTCGCTGCTGTGCATCGAGGTGGAGGCCCGCGACCGTCAGTTCTGGGAGCTCAACAACCCCGAGGACGTCCCCCGCCTTGAGCGCATGATGCAGGAGATGGGGGTGGCATGACCGCCAGAGCGGGGCAGCCATCGGTCAGCGTCGTCATTGTCAGTCGGCACCGTCCCGAAGAGCTGCGCCGCTGTCTCCTCGCGCTTCGGTTTCAGACCCTGCCCGGTTTCGAGGTGGTCGTCGTGGCTGATCCGGCCTCCACCCAGGTGATTTCTGACCTTGGCCTTACCGGGCGGGTCAAACAGGCGACGTTTGATGTGCCCAACATCTCCCAAGCGCGCAATATCGGCATCGGGATGGCGGCGGGCGATGTGGTGGCCTTCATCGACGATGACGCCGTCGCGGAGCCCGTCTGGCTGGAGCAGCTTACCGGCCCTTTTCTGGAACCGATTCTCTGTGCTGCGGGGGGATTCGTTTTGGGTCGCAACGGGATAGACCTGCAATGGGGGGCCGAGATAATCGACCCCAACGGCGATTCTCGGCTGATCAAAATATCCGGTCCGACCCATATTCAGGGCAGCCCCGAAAGCGCCGTGAAGACCCACGGGACCAACTGTGCCTTTCGTCGGGACACGTTGTGCCAGATGGGCGGGTTTGACGAGGGATACCACTTCTATCTCGACGAGACCGACCTCAACATTCGGCTTGCTCAACGCGGACACATCACTGCCCTTGTGCCGGAGGCTCTGGTGCAGCACGGCTTCGCGCCCAGCGCCCGTCGCCGCGCGGATAGGGTGCCGCGCAGCCTCTTCGAGCTGGGAGCCAGTCAGGCCTATTTTCTAAAGCGCCATGACCGAGCCCTAGGGCGGCTTGATCAGATCAGGCAGGAGCACCGGGCCTCCTTGCTCAAACACATGGTTTCCGGTGGAATAGAGCCTTTCATGGTCTCTGGTTTACTTCAAAGTTTCGATGATGGTGTCGCCGAAGGACTGTCGCGGGCTGGTGGCACGACGACCCTGCCCGCCCCTCTTGCGCCGTTCCTTACGTTCAAGGAAACAGCGCCTGAGCAGTCGCTTGTTCTTTATGCGCCGCGCCGCGATCAGGCCCGGCTTTTTGCAGAAGCGGGGCGGTTGGCCGCGCAAGGATGCATCGTGACGGCGATGGTCTTCTCGCGGACATCGCTCTTTCATCGCAGGTGGTTTCACCGGGATGGGTTCTGGGTTCAAAGCGGCGGGCTCTACGGAAAATCGCTGCGTTCTGATCGCTATTTTAAGCGTTTCAGCTTGGATGCGCGCGCGGAGCGGGAACGGGCGTTCCTTCAAAATTCGCGGCACTGTCAGACGGTTAGGGGTTTACCTACCTTTTAAATTCCCCCTTCTGGCCTGTATATTGTCACGGTACTTCGCTGGAGCGTCACAAATTTGCCGTCATCGTCACCGATCAGAGGCAGATCAACCGTTTCCATATCGCGGCGTATCGATACCAAATTGAGGCTACTATGACCCGTAAAGTAACAAAGGCTGTCTTCCCCGTGGCTGGGATGGGGACTCGTTTTCTTCCTGCCACCAAGTCGATTCCGAAAGAGATCATGACCTTGGTTGATCGTCCGTTGATCCAATACGCAATCGACGAGGCCCGCGCGGCGGGCATCACCGAATTTATCTTCGTCACCTCGCGCGGCAAAGCGGCGCTGGAGGACTATTTTGACCACGCGCCCGAGCTGGAAAGCACGCTGAAGCGCAAGGGCAAAGACGGCATTCTCAACATGTTGCAAAGCACCAATATGGAAAGCGGGGCGATTGCCTATGTGCGCCAGTATATGGCGCTTGGTCTTGGCCACGCGGTCTGGTGTGCGCGCCGTTTGATCGGCGACGAGCCTTTCGCGGTGATCCTGCCTGACGATGTGATCGCAGGGGAGACGCCCTGCCTGAAACAAATGGTGGAGGCGCATGCCGAAACCGGCGGCTGTATGGTTGCTGCTATGGAAGTCCCGGCTGACAAGGCCTCCGCTTACGGTGTGCTCGATGTCAAAGAGGACATGGGCTCCATTGTTGGGGTTAAAGGCATGGTTGAAAAACCCAAGAAGGAAGAAGCGCCGTCAAACCTCGCGGTCATCGGGCGCTACATCCTGACACCAAGTGTTTTGACGACTCTCAACACGCTTAAGGAAGGGGCTGGCGGTGAAATTCAGCTGACCGACGCCATTGCGAAAGAGATCGCCGAAGATCGTGACGTTTATGGCTACCGTTTCCGCGGTCAACGGTATGATTGCGGATCAAAAGCTGGTTATCTGCAGGCAACCGTCGCCTTTGGTCTGTCCAGACCAGAGCTGCGGGAGGAGTTCGGAAGCTACCTCGACGAGATGGCTTCCCTGCGCAACGCGGCGGAATAACCTGCAAGGAAGACCCCAAGTATGAGCGTGGTTTTGGTCACTGGGGGCGCCGGTTATATCGGCTCCCATGCGTGTAAAGTATTGGCTCAGAACGGTTTTACGCCGGTCACCGTCGACAATCTGTCCACCGGTTGGGCGCAGGCCGTCAAGTTCGGCCCGTTCGAGCAAGGCGATCTGCAAGACCGCGCGCGGCTGGATGAAATTTTCGCCAAGCACAAGCCTGTCGCCGTGATGCATTTCGCGGCGTTCAGCCAGGTGGGCGAGTCCATGTCCGACCCCGGCCTTTACTGGCGCAACAATGTCGGCGGCTCCCTCACCCTGATCGAGGCCGCCGTCGCCGCCGGGTGCCAGAACTTTGTATTCTCCTCCACCTGCGCGACATATGGCGAACAGGACGGCGTCGCCCTCACCGAGGACAGCGTGCAAATGCCGATCAACGCCTACGGCGCGTCCAAGCGGGCGATCGAGGATATCCTCACCAATTTCGAAGCCAGCCACGGGCTGAACCATGTCATCTTCCGCTACTTCAACGTCGCGGGGGCCGACCCCGATGGGGAGGTCGGGGAGTTCCATCAACCAGAGACCCATCTGATCCCGCTGGTTCTCGACGCGGTCGAGGGCAAGCGCGACGCGCTCACCATCTATGGCACCGACTACGACACGCCTGACGGGACCTGCATCCGCGACTATGTCCATGTCATGGATCTCGTTGATGCGCATGTTTTGGGTCTAAACTGGCTGCTCGACGGCAAAGGCAGCGCCGCGTTCAACCTTGGCACCGGCACCGGCTTCTCCGTGCGTGAGGTTGTCGACGCCAGCGGCGCGATCACCAACAAACCGGTCCCCATGATCGAAGGGGAGCGCCGCGCTGGCGACTGCACCAAGTTGGTTTCCGGCAGCGAAAAGGCGCGCGATCAGCTGGGTTGGGATCCGAAACGCTCCAAAATGGATGCGATGGTCCGCGACGCATGGCGGTGGCATCAAAATGGCCATTACGACCGCTAGGTCATTCCCCGTCCTTCTGGACATCACCCGGCTGACCAGCCGTGTCGGGCGCGGCCCGCATACCGGCATTGACCGGGTCGAACTGGCCTATCTCAATTGGTGTCTCGCAACTACGCCTGAGCTATGTGCGCTGGCCAAAATCGCAAGCGGCTACGTCTTGCTCGACCGCGCTGGCGTGCAGGCGTTTCACGACCGGCTCAGCGGTGTCACCCCTTGGGGCAGCCGCGATCTGCGCGCGCTTGTCGGCCTCAAAACCCCCGCCCCGCGCGGCGCGGCAGAGGCTGATTTGCGGAAACTGGCCTTTTGCCATGGCGCGCTGCCGGAGCTAGATGCTCAGCTCCGTATGCTTGGCGATGCAGGGTTCACCTATCTCAACACCGGGCATTCCAATGTATCTGACCCGCTATTTCGCGCTCTGAAAACGGCCGGCCTGAGGGTTGTGAGCTTCCTGCACGACCTGATCCCGCTGGAATACCCGGAGTTTCAACGCAACGGCTCCGTCCAGCTTTTCGACCAAAAGGTAGAGGTCATCAGCCACCACAGCGATCTTGTGATCACGAATTCAAGGAGCTCAGAGACAAAGGTAAAGGCTGAAGTGGAACGGCGTGGTGGCAGCGCAGGTGTGAATTTTGCTCTTCTTGGCGTCGAAGTGCCAGAGGCTATTCAAGCAAAAAGATGCAATGATAGACCCTATTTCGTATCCCTTGGGACGATAGAGCCACGCAAGAACCATGTCTTTCTTCTTGACCTCTGGCAGCAGCTTGAAACCGAGCTGCCGGAAGAAAACATGCCCGATCTTGACATCATCGGCCAGCGTGGATGGGTCAGCAAGAATGTGATCACACGTCTGGACCAGCTGAAAACCAACCCGCGCATCCATGAGCATCCCGACATGCCCGACAGCAAGTTGTGGCCCCTGCTCGCCCATGCGCATGGCCTGCTTTTCCCCAGCTTTGCCGAAGGATTTGGATTGCCTTCACTGGAAGCCGCCGCCCTTGGTGTCCCTGTGATCTGTGGCGATCTTGCCATTCACCGAGAGCTCTTGGGCGATTACCCCGTTTACGCTGACCTGCAAGACCGATACCTTTGGAAAAAAACAATAATAGAGCACGCAGGGACGGAGCTGGACAGCCTCAGGCGGCGATGTGCGCGCCACATGCCGCAGATACCAAGCTGGGACGCGCATTTTGCCAGCGTTAACCATGCGGTCACGAGGCTCACCTAGCATGATCCCGACAGGAGTACGGCCAGGACATTTATGGGTCTTCTGAAATCATATCGCCTGCGACTGGAACGTCGCCGCTGGCGCGCGCGGGCGTTTCGCAAGCGGCGTGAGCTGACAGAGCTGCGCAACCGGACGCAACAAATCGGAAAACGCGACGTGTTGTTGTTCTGTACCTTGCGCAATGAGCGCGTACGCCTGCCCTATTTTCTGTCTTATTATCGCGGGCTTGGCGTTGATCACTTCTTTTTCGTGGATAACGGCTCTGACGATGGGACGGGCGAATATCTCGCTGATCAGATGGATGTGTCGGTTTTCCAAACGGAGGAAGGCTACAAGCGCGCGCGGTTCGGTGTGGACTGGATGAACTGGCTGCAAATGCGTTATGCGCACGGCCATTGGTCTCTCACCGTTGATGTGGACGAGTTCTTCGTTTACCCGTTTTGCGACACGCGCCCCATTCAGGCGTTAACCGATTGGCTTGATGCCTCTTCCGTTAGATCCTTTGGTACAATGCTGCTCGACATGTATCCCAAGGGCACGATTGAGACTGCAACCTACCGAGAAGGCGACGATCCCTTTGCGGTCGCGCCGTGGTTCGACAGCGGCAATTACACGATCCAGAAAAACCCTAAATATGGGAACCTTTGGATCCAGGGCGGCCCGCGTGCGCGCGCGTTTTTCTACGACAATGCCGAACGCGCCCCCGCGATGAACAAGATCCCGTTGGTCAAATGGAACCGCGCCTATGCCTATGTCAGCTCGACCCATATGCTGCTGCCGCGCGGGCTCAACTTGGTCTATGACGAATGGGGTGGGGAGAAGACTTCGGGCTGCCTCCTGCACGCGAAATTCCTTGATGTGTTCAAGGAAAAGTCTGTCGAAGAGCTGAAGCGCAATCAGCATTTCGCCAATAGTCATGAGTATAAAGCCTATAATCAGGGTCTATCCGAGAGCCCTGATCTGTGGTGCCAGTGGTCCGAGAAATATATCAATTGGCGTCAGCTGGAAATTCTCGGGCTGATGTCAAAGGGCAATTGGGCATGAGTGTCGGCTTCATCATGCTCGTCCATGAGGCGCTGGATCGCGCGGCACAGGTCGCGCGCCATTTTTGTGATCACGCAAAACCAGTGGTGATCCATGTCGACAAACGGGTCGATGACGCCAGTTTCAATTGGCTGCGCCAGAAGCTGGCCGATTGCCCCGATGCCGTGTTCTGTGACAGGCATGCCTGCGAATGGGGCAGTTGGTCGATCGTGAATGCGACCCAAACTGCCAGCACCATAATGCTGGACCGTTTCCCTCAGGTGCGCCACGTCATGCTGGCCAGCGGTTCCTGTTTGCCCCTGCGTCCTGTGAAAGAACTCGAGCGCTACCTGACTGCCCGCCCGCGCACCGATTTCATCGAATCCGTGACAACAGACGAGGTTGACTGGACCGTCGGCGGCCTCAGCCAAGAACGGTTCACGTTGCGCTTCCCCTTCTCCTGGAAAAAGCAACGTCGCCTGTTCGACGCAAATGTGCGCCTTCAGCGCGCGTTGAAATATGAACGCACGATCCTGGACGGGCTGGTGCCACATCTCGGATCGCAATGGTGGTGCCTCACACGGCACACCCTTTCGGCCATCTTGCAAGACCCAAGACGACCCGAGTTTGACGCCTATTTCTCGCGGGTCTGGATCCCGGATGAAAGCTACTTTCAGACGCTCGCAAGGCTCTATTCCAGCCAAATCGAGAGTAGATCGCTGACTTTGTCGAAATTCGACTTTCAGGGCAAACCGCATGTTTTCTACGATGACCACCTGCAACTTCTGCGCCGCTCCGACTGTTTCATGGCCCGCAAGATATGGCCGCAGGCGGAAGGGTTGTTCCGGGCCTTCCTGACCCAATCGGATCGGATGCCCAATGTGGTCGAGCCCAACCCGTTGAAGATTGACCGCCTGTTCAGCCGCGCCACGGAGCGCCGCACGCGGGGGCGTTCGGGTCTCTACATGCAGGGGCGATATCCAAATGATGGGTGGGAAAACGGCAAGACGGCCGGGCGCTATTCCGTATTCGAAGGGTTCGACGACCTGTTTGAGAATTTCGACAGCTGGCTTGAAAGGCGCACCGGGAACCGGGTGCATCGCCACCTCTTTGCCAAGGATCGCGTGCAGTTTGCCGGCGACGTTCCTGTCTATAATGGCGGCCTTTCCGACAGTGCTGCCCTGCGCGATTACAGCCCACATTCCTTCGTGACAAACCTGACCTGGAACACACGCGGGGAGCATCAATGCTTCATGTTTGGCCCGCATGACGCGCAAGATATCAGTGCGATTCTGGCCTCGGACCGCAACGCGCATATCTCTGTGATCACAGGCGCATGGGCGATCCCGCTGTTCCACTCCAATCAGAACTTCGCCGATCTGCGCAAAGAGGCCGCGCGTTTGCAGCGGATTGAGGGTGCTCATCTGGACCTGCTGCGCACCGGTCTCACCAAGGCGCGGGTCAGCATTTGGAGCCTTGCGGAATTTATCGAAGACCCAATGGAAAAACTGCAGATGATCCTCGATGAGCTGGGCGGTTCCGGCCAAAGACGGTTAACGGAGGTGCCCCGCATGGCGGATCTTTCCGGGTTTGGGCAGTTCCTGCAAAACCTTAAGAACCAAGGCATGAGCCCGCATCTGATGGGTGATTTCCCAGTGATTGAGGGGGAGACGCGCAACGATGACCAGCATCGCCCCTATCTGGTGAAATAGATGGGTTTCACCTATTTCGTCATCTTCGCTGAGATGCGCACCGGGTCTAATTTCCTTGAGGCCAGCCTGAACAGTTTTGATGATCTTCACTGTTATGGGGAGGCTTATAACCCGAATTTCATGGGCCATCATAACCGCTCCGAGCTCTTTGGAATGGACCTCGCGCAGCGGGAAACGGCGCCCTTGGCTCTGATCGAAAAGATGAAGGCGCAGACGGACGGCTTGCCGGGGTTCCGCTTCTTCAACGATCACGATCCGCGGGTGATGGCGCAGGCGCTGGCGGACCCGGACTGCGCCAAAATCATCCTGACGCGCAATCCGTTGGACAGCTACGTCTCCCTCAAGATTGCGGCGAAGACCGGTCAGTGGAAACTGGCTGATGCCAAGCAACGCCGTGAGGCGAAAATCACGTTTGAGTTGTCCGAATTTCTGACACAGCTCGAAGAGAAGCGCCGCTTTCAGCGCAGATTGCTGAAGGGCATGCAAACCAACGGGCAGACCGGATTCTATATCGCCTATGAGGATATCGGGGATGTGGACGTACTGAACGGTCTCGCGGCGTTTCTAGGCTCTACCCATCAGATCGCCACAGCGGCAAAATCCACGAAGAAGCAGAACCCAAGCGATCTGTCCGAAAAAGTGTCTAACTATGCTGAAATGGTCAGTTCCTTAGGGTCCATTGACCATTTCAATCTGAACGACACGCCTAACTTTGAACCCCGCAGAGGGCCCGGCGTCCCCGGTTTTTACACCGGCGTGGAGGCTCCTTTGTTGTTCGTACCAATCGGGTCTGGCCCCAAGGAGGAGGTGCTGGATTGGCTGGCCGCACTGGACGACGCGCAGGCCGACGAGCTTCCAACTGGCCTCACACAAAAGGATCTGCGGCAGTGGAAAAAGGCGCATCCGGGCCATCGCAGCTTTACAATGCTCAGGCACCCACTTGCCCGTGCGCATCATGCGTTTTGCACACGTGTTCTGCCCAAGGCAGATGACAATTTTCAGGACCTGAGGCGGGTGCTTTGCAAGAAATACGGGGTCGGTGTCCCGCTGAACGGCGACCTGTTGGATTACTCCGTCGCCGACCATGCGGCTGCCTTCACGCAGTTCCTGAAATTTCTGAAATCCAACCTCGCGGGACAGACCAGCCTGCGCGTGGATGCCGTTTGGGCCACGCAATCTGCGCAGCTTGAGTCGGCGGCGCAAGTGGTGCTGCCAGACATGGTCATTCGCGAGGAGGACGCGCAGGCGCAGCTCTCCGCATTTACCAAGCAGCTGGGTCTCAAATCACCAAATCTGAAACCCGCACCTGCCGATACACCTTACCAACTCGCGCAGATCTACAGCGGTCAGTTGGAAAAGCTCTGCTTCCAAACCTACCGCAAAGACTACATTAATTTTGGGTTTACCGACTGGTCGAAAGCTTAAGCTGCTTGGCTGCTTTCGGAGTCCGTGAGGATGGTAAACAGCGTCATCGGATCGTCATTGGCCCGTAGCTTGGCGCAGGTCTGGCTCATCCGCATCGTGCGCGAGACCAAAGCCAGGGCTTTGAGGTGCTCGACACCGGCATTTGTCGGCGCGAGCAGGCAGAAAAACAGATCCACCGGCTGGCGGTCAGACGATTCGAAATCCACAGGCTTGTCGAGACGCAGAAAAACGGCGACGACTTTGTCGAGCTCGTCCAGACGCGCATGCGGCAGGGCAACGCCCTGGCCTACGCCGGTGGGGCCAAGGTTCTCGCGTTCCTGCAAGGCTTCCAGCACAACAGATTGCGGCAGGTCGTAACTTGCCGCAGCCTGTTCCGCCAGCTCTTGAAACAGACGTTTCTTGCTGGAAACAGTGGAGATGCTCCTGACAGAATCAGGTACCAAAATCTCGTTGATCGTCATGGCCGCTCTCTGAAAAGCGGCACGGAACCGCTATTTGCTATTTGAGGGATCAATCCAGCCGATATTGCCGTCTTCACGCCGGTACACGACGTTAATCCCTTGGTTTCCCTCGTTGCGAAACACCAGCACAGGTGATGTCGCCAGTTCCATCTGCATAACAGCTTCACCGACTGAAAGGGAGGGAATGTTCGTTTCCATTTCAGCAACAATCATGGGCTGAAGGGATTCGGGTTCGCTCTCTTCCGGCTCTGCCGTTCCCGCGAGGATATACGAGGAAGCCGCAGAAAGTTCAACTGGTTGTACGCGTTCCTTGTGATGGTCTTTCAACCTGCGTTTGTAGCGCCGCAACTGCTTGTCCATCTTCTCTGAACAACTATCAAACGCGGCATAGATTTCGGTTTCATGGGCCTTGGCTTGCGCGGTCAGCCCGGTGCTCAGATGCACGGTCGCCTCGCAGACAAATTCATGAGCGCTCTTTGAAAAAACCACCGTGGCATCTGTCGGGCGGCCGGCATATTTGCCAAGCATTCCTGACAGCTCTTGTTGCACGTGGGTCTGAAGGGCTTCCCCGATATCGATTTGTTTGCCGCTTATCTGATAGCGCATGGCGTCTCCTTGCTGAGAATGGCGGATCTCACCCGGCCTGCCGGGGTAATCCATCCGAGGGGGTTGAACGATAACATGCGCCCGATCGTGTGGGGCGGTCGCAGTGGGCCATTGTCATCAGGTGTGGCCGAACCCAAAGAGGTTTGCGATGTCATCACCGGTATTTGGCGGCAGGAGAGGGGCTTCTGTCAACTGAGTCTTTTTGTACATTTTGGGTTTTGGGCCGTAAAAATATGCCCCATTTTGTACAAAACTCAGGAAATGCGGAAATTCTGGCCCAGATAGACGCGGCGGACATTTTCGTCTTTCACCACCTCTTCGGTCGTGCCGCTCATCAATACATGCCCGTCATGCAGGATATAGGCACGGTCCACGATTTCGAGCGTTTCGCGGACATTGTGATCCGTGATCAGCACCCCGATGCCGCGCTGTTTGAGGTCCGCGACAAGGCCCCGGATCTCGCCCACCGCAATCGGGTCAACGCCGGCAAATGGCTCATCGAGCAGCAGGTATTTGGGGTCGGCTGCCAGACAACGCGCAATCTCAGCGCGGCGTCGCTCCCCACCTGACAGCGACAGGGCAGGGGCCCGGCGCAGGTGGCCGATGGAAAACTCGTTCAGCAATTCTTCAAGCCGTTCGCGGCGCTTGGTGCGATCCTTGATGGCAATCTCAAGGATGGCGAGGATGTTGTCCTCGACGCTAAGTCCCCGAAAAATAGACATTTCTTGTGGCAAATAGCCGATGCCCATCTTCGCGCGGCGGTACATTGGCAACAGCGTCACGTCGCGCCCGTCAATCGTCACGGTGCCTGCCTCAGGCGTCACCAGCCCGGCGATGGAGTAGAAACATGTCGTCTTGCCAGAGCCGTTGGGGCCCAGCAGCGCCACGACCTCTCCGCGCGCCAAATCCATGGAGACATCGCGGATCACCGGCCTGCGCTTATAGCTCTTGCGCAGCCCGTGAATCTTCAGCCCCGAGGAGCCGTTTGTCACCTTCAGATCAGGTTTGCCCGACATCAATTGTCCCCGCCGGTTTGAAAGATGGTTTTGACTCGTCCGGTCATACGTCCTTGGCCGGTTTCCAGGTCCACGGTCAGCTTTTCACCCGACAACGCATTTGCCCCTTGAGTCAAAATTACATCACCCGTCATCACAATCTCCGCAGCATTCACCGAGTAGATCGCTTCGCGGGATTCCGCTGCTTCGCCGCCATTTACCAAGGTGACGCCACCACTTGCGATGATCTGGTCGATGTCACCAGTTTGCTGACCGTTCTCGGTGGCATATTTCACTTCGACCCGCGCCGCACTTAAGCGCATTTCACCTTGTCCCGCGACCACGTTTCCGTTGAACACAGCTTGGCCTGTCCCTTGGTCAACGGTCAGCTCATCTGCAGTGATTTCAACGGGTTGGCTGGCATCATGCTGCAATCCGCCAAAGGCAACGCTTGCGCCCTGGGCCAAAACACCTGTGCTCAGACAGGCGGCAAAAATCAAACCCAAAGCTGGGCGCAGCACAAAATTCATATCAGCCTCTAGTTGCTGGGTTGATATATCAGTTTAACACCATTTTTCAAAACAAGAAGCTGAGAGCCATCCGTTGCGGTCAATTCCATGCGACCAGCTTCCAAGATGCCTGACGGCCCGGATCCCGTGACGCGTCCGGGAGAGACCAGCCGTGTCTTTTGCAGATCCGCGACCAGCAACTCGGAGCGTAAAACATAGCCGGTCGATGTCGTCAGACGCACGTCTCCGATCAGGTCCATTTGGTCTTGCTCGCCGTCATAGACAGCATCCAAAGCAACGACCATCAGCTGGGTGCCGTCGGTTGTCACGATCTCGGCGTTGACGTCGCTGGCGGCCATGCGTCTTGGGTTGGTCGCATCGGGCAGGGCGGTGTCTGCGGTGACGGTGATGGTGGAGCCATCCGAGGTCATGCCAGAGAATTTCGGGGCGACGAGCCGTTGTTCCCGCGCGATTTGCTCAACGTCAATATCGGCGAAGGGGATGGCGTCTTCAGGGTTAATTGTCCTTGAAAACAAGAACATAGTTGACAAGAGCGCGAGGGCGAGCAAGGGCAAGACAATTTTCGCAAATTGCACGAAGCGCGAATAAGCGTTGTCAGCAACAGCCATGTCAGACCACCCCGGCGCGCAGGCAATCTTGCACTTTGATCAATCCGAGCGGCGCGGTAGGTGTGCCGTCCTCGGTCACAAACAGGCAGGTCACGCTGAGTTCGTCCATCATGGCGACGGCCCTCTCGGCGAGTTCTGCTCGACCAATTATCTTCGGGTCGGTGGTCATCACGGTTTCAGCGATTTGATCAAGCAACCCGGCCATATGCCTGCGCAAGTCGCCATCGGTGATGACGCCTGCCAGCGTCCCGTCCTTGTTCAGCACACCAACAACGCCGAAGCCTTTCTTGCTGATCTCAATCAGCGCCTCGGGCATCGGCGTATCGCGCGTGCAGGTTGGAAGATCCGCGCCCGAATGCATCAACGCTTCGACCTTCGCCAACCGCGCCCCAAGCTTGCCGCCGGGGTGGAAGTCACGGAAGTTTTCTGGCGTGAATTTGCGGTGCTCCATCATCGTGATGGCCAATGCGTCGCCCAGCGCCAGCGTCATGGTGGTTGAGGTTGTGGGCACGACGCCCGTCTCACAGGCCTCCTCTGCGGGAGGCAGCAGAAGTGCGACGTCGGATTGCTTCATCAGGGTGGAGTTCGCTTTGCTGGCGATGCCGATCAGCGGAATGTTGAAGCGTCTTGTGTGGGCAATCACGTCCGACAGCTCAGGTGTTTCGCCTGAGTTTGAAAGCACCAGTGCCACGTCGCCCGCAGCCATCATACCCAGATCCCCGTGGCTGGCCTCTGCAGGATGAACGAAATGCGCGGGTGCTCCGGTGGAGGCGAATGTTGCCGCGATCTTGCGCGCGATATGACCAGATTTGCCCATGCCGCTGACGATCAGTCGCCCCTTGGCGGCCAGCATCAGGTTCACGGCCTGCACGAAATTGTCGTCCAGCGCGCTGGAAAGCACGGTCAATGCATCCGCCTCACGGGTGATCACCCGGCGGGCCGTTTTGAGGAATTCTGTATCGGTCATGTGCGTCGACATGCCTCTTACTTAATGCGCGAAGATATCAATGTCAGGCCAACCGGCGAGATCCAGCCGAGCTCGGGTTGGTAGAAAGTCGAAACAAGACTGTGCGATTTGCATACGGCCTTCGCGCTCCAGCATAGCGTTCAGCTTGTCGCGCAGCGCGTGAAGATACAGAACGTCGGAGGCCGCATAGTCGATTTGCGCCTGTGTCAGCGCGTCCGCGCCCCAGTCGCTCGATTGCTGAAGCTTGGAAATATCGATGCCTTCCAGCTCGTGCAGGAGGTTTTTCAACCCGTGGCGATCTGTGTAGGTGCGCACCAGTTTGGAGGCGATCTTTGTGCAGTAAACAGGCGCTGTTACGGCTCCAAACGCGTTCTGAAGAGCTGCAATATCGAAACGGCCGAAGTGAAACAGCTTCAGGACATTTGGGTCCGTGAGCATCTTGCACAGGTTCGGAGCCTCGGTCTGGCCTTTCTCCACCTGCACCAGATGCGCATTGCCGTCGCCCCCGGACATCTGGATCACGCAGAGACGGTCGCGGTGCGGGTGCAGCCCCATCGTTTCGCAATCAATCGCGACCACCGGGCCAAGATCGAGCTCGTCGGGAAGGTCGCCCTTGTAGAGAGTGTTCGCCATTTGCGTTGGTCCTGCCTGCTGCTTTGCGACCGCAATAGTGGCTTTGCCCAGCTATATCAACAAAACCCGCAACGGCCTTTATGCCGCCAGATAGGCGTCGCGGATTTCTGGTTGCGCGTTCAGCTCTTTCAGCGTGCCGCTATAGACCTGCGCGCCACTTTCGATGATGACCGCCAGATCGGCGACGGCTTGGGCGAAATGCAGGTTCTGCTCAGACAGCAAAACGGTCAGGCCCTCGGATTTGAGCTGCTGAATGACCTTGGCCATCTGCTCGACAATGACGGGAGCGACGCCCTCGCTGGGCTCATCGAGCAGGATGAAAGAAGGATTGCCCATCAATGTGCGCGCGATGGTCAGCATCTGCTGCTCGCCACCGGATAGGGCTTTGCCTCGGTTGGAGCGACGTTCTGCAAGGTTGGGGAAAAGGTCGAACAACATGGCTTCGGTCCAGGTCACGGCCCCTTCGCGGGGAGGTTGTTTGCCGACCAGAAGGTTCTCGCTGACCGTCAGATCGGTGAAAATCCGGCGCTCTTCTGGGACATAACCGACCCCCAGCTTGGCGATTTTGTGGGGGGGCAGGTTGGCGATGCTGTTGCCGTTGAACAGGATCGACCCCGAGGCGGGGCGGACCAGCTGCATGATGGATTTCATCGTTGTTGTTTTGCCCGCGCCGTTGCGGCCCAGAAGGGCGACGACGTTTCCATGCGGCACGGATAGTGTCAGGTCGCGCAGCACATGGGCTTTGCCGTAGAAGCTGTTGACGTTCTCGACCTCAAGCATGGGCGTCTTCCTCTGCATCAAACAGCGTGCCGCCGCCGAGATAGACCTCTTGCACCAGCGGGCTGTTTCGAATTTCTGACGCGTCGCCTTCCGCGATCAGCGCACCTCGGTTGAGGACCATGATCCGGTGGGAATGGGCGAATACGACGTCCATGTCATGCTCTGTGAAAAGCACGCTGACGCCTCGGTCTTCGACGATCCTAGCGGTCAGTTCCATCAGAGCGACGCGTTCCTTCGGGGCCATGCCAGCGGTGGGTTCGTCCATCAGCAAAAGCTGCGGGTCATGGGCCAATGCGATGGACAGCTCCATGCGCTTGAGGTCGCCGTAAGCCAGCACTGCGCAATGGCGATCGGCTTGTTCGGCCATGCCCACCATGTCGAGCAGGGCCATAGCCTCCTCGCGGTACAACTTGTGGGCGAACGGCAAGAATTTGAAGACGTCGCCATGATGCGACAGCAGCGCCATTTGCACGTTTTCGATCACGGTCATCGAGCTGTAGGTGGCGGTGATCTGGAAGGTACGGCCAACGCCTCTACGCCAGATCTGTCGGGGGGACAGCCCATTGATGCGTTCACCGCCAAGGAAAACTTCGCCGGATGTGGGCGGTAGCTGGCCCATCAGCATATTAAAGCAGGTGCTTTTGCCCGCGCCGTTTGGGCCGATCAGCGCCAGAAGCTCGCCCTTTTGCAGCTGGAATGAGACATCATCAACAGCGACCAGACCGCCGAAGGCCTTGGTCAGGCCCTTGGTTTCGAGAACGACGCTCATGTCTGCCCCCCCTGTTTGAGGATGTTGAGCCGGATCGCCGCTTTTCTGATCGAGCCGACGATGCCTTGCGGGGCCACGATAACCACGAAGATGATCAAGAGCCCCATGACCAAGCGCCAGTATTCGAACCGGGTCAGCAGGTCCTCGACCCCTTTGAAGAAGGCCGCGCCCGCAACGCCGCCAGCCAGAGTTTTGACTCCGCCGAGGAAGACGACGATCAGCGCGTCAAAGCTGCGGGCGATCTCAAGCTCGTTAGGAAAGACGCTGCCTTTTGAGAAAACAAACAGCGTGCCCGCAAGTCCTCCCATGAAGCCGGCAAATCCGAAGGCGAGCAGCTGGACTTTCTGGGTGTTGATCCCAGTCGATTCCGCCTGCCGTTTGCTGTCCCGCGCGGCGCGCAGCGCGTAGCCAAAGGGGGAATGCGCGACGTGGCGTAGGACCAAGATGCCGCCGACTGAGAAGAGCAGCGCGAAGTAGAAATATGCGGTGGTGCTGTTCAGCCAATCCGATGGCCAGATATTGACCAGCCCGTCATCGCCGCCTGTGACGCTGCCCCATTGAAAGACGAGGCTCCACAAAAGCTGCGCGAAGGCGAGGGTGAGCATGGCGAAATAAACACCGGTCAGTCGCAGGCAAACCCAGCCGATGGCCAAGGCGGCAAGACCTGCGCCGAGCGGGGCGAGGAGGAAGGCGATCTCCATCGGGCTGTTTGCGTGGGTGACCAGCAGGGCTGCGATATAGGCACCGCCGCCATAGTAGGCCGCATGGCCGAAGCTGACCAATCCTCCGAGGCCCAGCAGGAAATGCAGGCTAGCAGCGAAGAGGCAGAAGATCAGGATGTCGGTGGTCAGGACCATGGCGAAGGACGACCCGAAGACCGGGAGTAATGCGAGGAGTGCGAGGCCCGCCATGACGATCATCCGCACGCTGTTGGAGGCGGGTTTGATGGGCAGTTCCGGCTCACCGACTTGGCCATGCTCGCCCGCAACCTCTTCGCGCCCGAACAGGCCGTAGGGGCGGATCATAAGCACGACGACCATGACGACAAACATCAGGACCAGCGTGGATTGGGGCAGGTAGGTGACGCCAAAGACGTTCAGGACCGAAATGATGACAGCGGCCAGATATGCGCCGGGCAGGGAGCCCATGCCACCGATGACGACGACCACGAAAACGGGCGCGAGGATGTGGAAATCCATCAGCAGGTCAGCGCCGCCTTTGGGCAATTGCAACGCGCCGCCAAGACCCGCAAGTGCCGAACCCAGAGCAAAGACACCCGTGAAGAGCACCGCCTGATTGACGCCAAGCGCGCCAACCATTTCGCGGTCTTGGGTGGCGGCGCGGACCAGAACGCCGACGCGGGTTTGGGTGATCAGATACCAAAGCGCCAGCGCGATGAAGGGCGTGATGACCAAGAGGACGATGTCATATTTGGGGATCGGTTCGCCCATGATGCGGTAGACACCGCGAAGACCGGGGGCGCGTGGACCGAGCAGATCTTCGGGGCCCCATATGATCAGGGTGAGGTCTTGGATCACAAGGATTACGCCGAAGGTTGCGACCAGTTGGAACAGTTCAGGCGCGCGGTAGACGGGACGAAGCACGAGGACCTCGACCAGCACCCCGATGATGCCAACCGCGATCCCAGCCAGCAGGATGGAGCCCCAGAAACCAACGGCCCCGGGCAGGTTTTGCATCAGAGTGTAGCCGATATAGGCCCCCAGCATATAAAGGCTGCCATGGGCGAAATTGACGATGCGCGTCACGCCAAAGATCAGCGACAAGCCGCAGGCCACCAGGAAAAGAGAGCTGGCATTGGCCAGACCCGTCAGCAATTGCGCGACAAAGAATTCCATGGAAGGCCTGTTTCAGATGAATGGAAACTGGGTAGGTTGCTGCCGCCTGCTCAGATGAGGGACGGCAGCGCTAGGCTTATTCTGCGGGGCGCAGCTTCAGGACTTCTTCGTCGGTGGGCAGGTAGTTCGCCCCGTCCTTGTATTCCCAGTTGATCATCACCCCCTTGCCGTCTTGCAGCGCCGTGGTGCCGACATAGGCGCCCATGGTTGATTGGTTGTCGATAGCGCGGAACTCAATGCCCCCCATGGCGGAGGCAACTTGCAGGCCCTCGAAGGCTTCGCGGATGGCTTCCGTTTCTGTGGAGCCTGCTTTTTCAAGAGCGGCAACGATCGATTGCACCGTCATGTAGCCCACGATGGATCCAAGGCGCGGGTAGTCGTCATAGCGGGCCTGATAGGCGGCAACAAACTCACCGGCTGGGCCGTCGCTGAGGTCGTACCAAGGGAAGCCTGTCACGGTCCAACCTTCTGGGGCCTCGTCGCCAAGAGGGTCGAGATATTCGGGCTCACCTGACAACAAGCCGTAGACGTCTCGGCCTTCGAAGAGGCCCCGGTCAGTGCCGTCGCGGACGAATTTTGCGAGATCCGGGCCGAAGGTGACGTTGTAGATTGCGTCAGGCTTGGCGCGCTCAAGGGCTTGCACCTCGGCACCGGCGTCGATCTTGAACAGGGCAGGCCATTGCTCAGCCACGAACTCAGCGTCGGGCTTCAGCTTCAGCAGGTTTTCTTTGAACGCGGCCACGGCGTCTTTGCCGTAGGCGTAGTTCGGGGCGATGGTTGCAAAGCGTTTGGCGTCTGTTTTGGCCGCGGCCTCAGCGAGCATTGCAGCCTGCATGAAGGTCGAGGAGCGCAGGCGGAATGTGTATTTGTTGCCCGCCCCCCAGACCAGTGAGTCAGCCAGCGGCTCGGAGGCCAGATAGACGTAGCCCTTTTCCCCCGCGAAGGAGGAGATCGCGAGGCCCACATTGGACAGGATCGTGCCGGTCAGCATCACGGCGCCATCACGGGTCATCAGCTCTTCGGCGATTTTCACTGCCTCACCGGGTTCGCCTTGGTCATCGCGGAAGATGAATTCTAAGGGTTTGCCAAGCACACCGCCTGCGGCGTTGGTTTCCTCAAGCGCCAGCTCGATGCCTTGCTTATAGGGGCCTGCGAAGGCGGCAAGGCGTTTGTAGTGGTTGATCTCGCCGATTTTGATGGTGTCCTGCGCCCATGTCGCAAGCGGCATCGCGGCCAAAGCGGCACTGGCGATCATCGCTCTCAAAAAGGTTTTTCGTTGCATTGGATTTAGCTCCCTTGTGTTGGCTATGGTCCGACTGTGTCTCAGTCGTGTTGTATGAAGCTCGCCCCGACGGGCGCGCCCAGATCATGTGTGGCCTCTGACGCGATCAGGTCGCGGATGCGTTTGCGGTAGACAGTCGGCCCCTTGTCGATGGCCACGCGAATGGGCCGGCGTCTTTGCGGTTGTTGCTCGGACTCTTGAACAGCTTCTAGGATTTCCTTATCCTCAGCGAAAGCCGTCTTGAACATCGCATCCATCTGCGCGGAGGCCTCGTCATCGCCAAGCGACGTGTTCCGAAGATGCATCCAATGGTCGATGGTGTAATCTTCCCTGACGGGGGTCACGAAATGCAGGGCGAAGATGCGCACACCGCGGTCGCGCTCCTCCTCCGGGCAGTTCAGCTTGGTGTCGATGCTGCCAAAGTCGATCACGGCTGTGGAGGGCAGATGCAGGTCGTAATAGTGCCAACGGTCCACATGCCCGTCGAAGCCGCCAAATTTCTGGAAAAAGCCGATAGGCGGAGCGTCGCGGATCCAGCGCCACGCGGAGATGACCTCCCCGCTCGTAGAGACATGCACGGGCACGTTCTCGCTGGCTGCGTTGCCCAAGGTTGTCGGGTGCACAAAGCTGACATGCGCGGGGTCCACGAGGTTCTCGGCCACGTTGAGATAGTTAGATTTGATGTGCAGTGCTTCGCCGTGATGGGCGTGCCAGCCGGGTTGGGTAAACTCGGGCAGATCGAAGATGTTTGCGGGGTCGGCCAGCTCTGGATCGCCCATCCAGACCCAGACAATGCCGTGACGCTCTTCGACGGGAAAGGCCTCGACATAGGCGCTTTTAGGGGTGTTTTCCTGACCGGGCACGCGGACGCATTGCCCGGCGCCGTCAAAGGTCATGCCATGATAGCCGCATTGGATCGTGTCGCCGATCCGCTTGCCTTTTGACAGCGGCAAAAGCCGGTGCGGGCAGCGGTCCTCAAGAGCCTTCACCGCGCCGCCTGCTTCGCGAAACATAACCAGACGCTGACCGGTGATTTCGAGGGCGCGCAGGGGCTCGCCAAAGTCTGTGGACCAGCCGGCAACGTACCAAGCATTTCTCACAAAACTCATGATTTAGCAGACCCCCAACACGGTGCTTCCCGAAAATTGAGGCGTAAAACAGGGCAAGCTGTCAAATGGTTTCTTGGCGTTGACGTGGTCAAACGACCACCTCTGGCAGGTTTTGCGCAGGTGGCGTGTTTCGGCTACGATGGCTGCACACCTCCCCGTCGATGATCATCATGCCGACGCCGGGCAGGTTTCCAAGCTGCACCGATTCCAGAATGTTCTTGCCGGGCGCGTGCTGCGCCTGATCCATCAGGACAAAGTCAGCGCTGAAGCCCTTTTCCATGAGCCCCACATCGAGTTCGCGCTGGCGGGCGGTGTTGCCGTTGGCAAAGCAGAACGCGATCTCGGCGGGGACGTTGCCGAGGCTTGACAGCATGGCAACCATGCGCATGATGCCGAGCGGCTGCACCCCTGACCCGGCAGGTCCGTCAGTGCCAAGGATGATCTGGTCGAGCTTGTTCAATTCGCGGGCCGTGTTCAGCGTCAAGAGGGCAGCCCGCTCGTTCCCGTTATGCACGATCTCAAGGCCTCGGGTGCAGTTCTCGCACAAGCAGACGATCTGATCATCGGGCAGCGCGGAGTGCCCGCCATTGATATGGCCGACAACATCTGTGCCCGTCTCCAGCACCATGTCCGCGTCGATCAGACCAGAGCCCGGAATGGACGGGCCGCCTGTGTGAATGGTGGATTGGATGCCGTATTTGCGCGCCCAGCTGACCATTTGGTTGGCGGTTTTGCCGTCCTTCACGGTGCCCAGACCGACCTCGCCGAGGTATTTAACGCCAGCGTCGGCGAGCTCTTTGAAGTCGTGTTCTTCCATGCCGTGTTCAATGACCGGCGCGCCTGCCAAAACCTTGACGCCGGAGGGACGGAAGTTCTCGTACCAACGCTGTGCGGCAATTGCCATGGCCTTCAGCCCGACAATGTCTTTGGGGCGGCCCGGCATATGGACCTCGCCTGCGGAGATCATGGTTGTCACGCCGCCATGCAGGGTCGAGTCGATCCAATGCAGTTGCTGCTGGCGCGGGGTGTAATCGCCGACGACGGGGTGGATATGGCTGTCGATCAGGCCCGGCGCGATGGTCGCGCCATGAGCGTTGATCTGGGTTGTGGCCCCTTCGGTGTCGAAGTCTTTTTCATATCCGAAGTCCGAAATCTTACCATCAATGGCGATGACGCAATCCCCGTCGGCAATAGGGGCTTCCATCTTTCCGGTGAGAATCAAGCCGATGTTTCGTATAACCAGCTTCTTTGTCGGATCGCCCATCTTGCTTGGCCCTCATAGCATATTGATGTTTGTATGCTAACAAATTTACCTTGGCTGTCTACTTATTCTAAAATCGGTGGTCATGTTCATTGCGTCAGCGCGTTTGATCACGGAACATGACTGAGACGGCTCACCTTGCAGGGAAAAACTGGTACATTGGCGGAACGTGGCGCGACTTACAGGCTGGACGAACAGGTCGGATATTTGATGCGGCTGGCGAACCAACGCCATTCGGTGTTGTTTCAAGCTGTTGCTCCCGCCGATCTGACGCCCACGCAGTTTGCCGCGTTGATGAAGCTTGCTGAACTTAGTGAGTGCTCCCAAAACGAGCTGGGACGCCAGACAGCTATGGATGTTGCAACGATCAAGGGCGTGATTGAGCGGCTGCGCAAGAAGGGGTTGGTCGATGTAAATTCCGATCCGAATGACAAGCGGCGCGCAGTTCTGTCGATAGCTGCGGAGCATGCAGATTTGCTTCCAGTGCTTACGGCAGCGGGTCAGAAAATCTCTGATCTGACACTGTCGCCGCTGACCGCCGCCGAGCAGAAGTCCTTTCTAAAACTTCTCAAGAAGCTTGGGTAGCTTGCAAGTTCTCTGGCAGAAATAATGATTTGACTCATCTTCAAAACCGCTGCTAGCGTTTGTGTACTAACGATTAGCGCTGGGAGGCCTGCTTTGCCATACTTGGCTCCTACCAATCGGGGCGACGCTTTCCGTTTTCTTCAAAGCTACAGTCCCAAAATTGTGGCCGGAAGCACCGATTATTTCCCCAGTCTTGGACAGGGCGAAATTCATGAAGACGTGCTGGACATCACGCAGTTGGACGGGATGCGGGGCACTATACGGACGCAACAGGGCTGGAGTATTGGTGCTGCGACCACTTGGACGGATATCGTGCGGGCTGACCTGCCTGCTGCATTTGACGGGCTGAAAGCTGCCGCGCTTGAGGTTGGGTCTGTACAAATTCAGAACCAAGGCACGGTGGCGGGTAACATTTGCAATGCGTCTCCAGCCGCTGATGGCGTGCCACCCTTGCTGGTGCTGGATGCGCAAGTTGAAGTGATATCTGCCGACTACACGCGGGTGGTGCCGCTTTCTGAGTTTATCACGGGCGTGCGGCAAACTGATCTACGTGTCGGCGAGATGGTGTCTGCACTCATTGTTCCCGACATATCGCCCGCCGCGCGGACCAGCTTCTCCAAGCTTGGATCGCGCAGGCATCTGGTCATTTCTATCGCAATGGTCGCGATTTTGGCGCGGGTGCAGGATGGCCGGATTGCCGAGGTGCGTATTGCCGTCGGAAGCTGTTCGCCGGTCGCGCAACGTCTGCGCAGTCTGGAGGCAAAGTTTATTGGGCAGCCTGTTGAGGACATTACCCAGATTGATGTTTCGGACATTCGCGAGCTGACGCCTATCTCGGACGTGCGGGGTTCCGCTGAATACCGTTCCGACGTGGTCGCTGAGATGTGCAAACGCGCTCTGCTTGACGCCTGTGGCAAGGGTTAGGCGATGGACGCGCGGAACACGGATGCCAGTTTGCGTTTTCACCTGAATGGGGAGGCTGTGCAGATCACGCCTGAGCCGGGCGAGCGTCTCTCCGAGGTATTGCGCGAACGGCTCGGTGCACGTGATGTGAAGATCGGGTGCAATGCTGGGGATTGCGGCGCGTGCTCTGTTCTGGTCGGCGGCGACATGGTGTGCTCCTGCCTGATGCCTGTGCAAAAAGCGGCAGGTCAGCAGATTGATACCCTGTCCGGTCTCGTGGAAACTGACCCGCATGCGAAAGCGCTTGTCGAACAGTTTCAAGATCACGGTGCCGCGCAATGCGGGATTTGCACGCCCGGCATGATGGTGTGTGCCGTAGCTCTGTTGCGCGAAACACCGAAGCCCAGTGTGGAGGAGGTTCAGGCCGCCCTTGGGGGCGTTTTGTGCCGTTGTACCGGTTATCGCAAGATCATTGACGCGGTGCGGAACGTGCCTGTGGTTCTGGACGACAGCGCGGTTGCCGGGGCTCAGGTGCGGCGGCTTGATGGACCGCCGAAGGTTCTGGGAACAGAGGTTTTCGGTGATGATGTGGCGCCTGCCGGGACGCTTGAGATCAGGGTTGTGCGGTCTCCATTCGCGCATGCGGCGTTCTCATTTGGCGACCTTGAGGTGTGGAAAGAAGCAAACGGGGTCGAGGCTATTTTGACGGCTGATGATATTTCGGGGGCCAACAGGTTCGGGGTCATCCCGGACTTCGCCGACCAACCCGTTTTTGCCGAGCATGTCACGCGTTTCCGTGGGGAGGCTGTGGCCGCCATCGTCGCAACACCCGAGATTGCGCGGAGGTTTCGTGTGGACCAGTTTCCTGTCACTTGGACCGAGCTTGAAAGTGTCAGCGAAGTGGGTCCCGCGCGCAATGATGCGGCCCCGCAACTGCATGCGGACCGTGCGGGCAATGAGATGTGTCGTGGGTTTGTAAAACGCGGCGATGCCGAGCACGCCCTAGCCGCCGCCGATGTGATTGTGGAGGGGACATTCACTACCGGGTTCGTGGAGCATGGCTATATCGAGCCGGAGGCAGGGTTCGCAAGGATCGTCGATGGCCGGGTTGAGGTCCATGTTTGTACGCAGGCGCCGGTGATGAACCTTGATGCGTTGGAGACGATTCTAGGGCTCGACCGTAGCCAGATCCGTATCGTTCCGACAGCTGTGGGCGGCGGCTTTGGGTCGAAGCTGGATCTGTCCGTCCAGCCGTTTCTGGCGTTGGCCGCTTTGAAAACAGGGCGACCCGTGCGGCTTACCTACTCGCGAACTGAGTCCCTGCAATCCACCACCAAACGGCACCCGGCCAGTATCTCTTTGACGGTCGGAGCCACGAAGGACGGTAAATTGTCTGGATTGATTTTTGACGGGGTGTTCAACACGGGGGCCTATGCGTCTTGGGGTCCGACTGTGGCCAACCGGGTCCCTGTTCATGCGTCTGGCCCCTATCAGTTTGCGGATTACACAGCGCAAGCGAAGGGCATTCACACACATTGCCCTCCATCTGGCGCGTTTCGCGGGTTTGGTGTGCCTCAATCGGGCATTGCGCAGGAATCGCTGTTTGACGAACTGGCCGAAAAGCTTGGTGTGGATGCACTTGAGTTCCGGATTCTGAACGCTCTGGAGAACGGCGCGCCGACGGTTTGTGGTCAGGTGTTTGAACAGGGCGTCGGCATCAAAGAGTGCCTTGAGGCGTTGCGCCCTGCCTGGACGCGTGAATGCGCTGAGGCGGATGCGTTCAATGCCGCCTCGACGGGCAGTTTGCGGCGCGGGGTTGGGCTGGCGGCGGGGTGGTATGGGTGCGGAAACACGTCCCTGCCGAACCCGTCGAGCATCAAGGCGGGTATCAAGCCCTGCGGCACCGTCGTGCTGCATCAGGGTGCCGTTGATATTGGGCAAGGGTCGAATACAGTCATTTCGCAGATCTTTGCGACGGCTGTGGGGCTGTCTGCGGAAGAGCTGACGCTTGTGGGTGCGGACACAGACACGACACCGGATGCGGGCAAGACATCTGCGTCCCGGCAGACCTTTGTCTCAGGCAACGCCGCCCGGCTGGCGGGAAAAGCTCTACGGGGACTGATATTGCGCGATGTGAACGCCTCCCCGGAGGCGACGCTTGGATTTGAGGACGGGACGATTTCCATCAAGGATGGCGACAAGGACCATCGGCTGGACCTGGGCAAGATGGATGTCGACGGTGACGGCTATGTTTATGCGGCGACGGAAACCTACGACCCGCCGATTAAGCCGCTTGATGCGAACGGGCAGGGCGCCCCTTACGCGCAGTACGGCTATGCCGCACAGCTGGCTGTCATCGAGGTGGACGAGGCGCTTGGCATCATCAAACCGATCAAGTTTGTCGCGGCACATGATGTTGGCAAAGCGATCAACCCGATGCTTGTCGAGGGACAGGTTCAGGGCGGTATCGCGCAAGGTCTTGGAATGGCGCTGATCGAAGAATATCTGCCGGGCCGGACCGAGAACCTGCATGACTATTTGATCCCGACGATTGGGGATATTCCACCGATTGAAACGCTTATCGTCGAGGTGCCGGACGGGCACGGCCCTTTTGGTGCCAAGGGTCTGGGAGAGCATGTCTTGATCCCGACCGCCCCAGCACTCTTGAATGCTGTAAAATATGCGACCGGCGTGCGGATGTACTCCGTCCCGGTGACGCCGTCCAAGCTGCGGCAGGCTATCAAAGGTAGAGTCGATGGCTGAGGCATCCCGCGTCAAACCAGAGAAAATCCGCTGCGATGCCTGCCCGGTCTTGTGCTATATCGCCGACGGCAAGTCGGGAGCCTGCGACCGCTACGCCAACTACGCTGGAGAATTGGTGCGGCTGGACCCGCTAACAATCATCGAGAATTCGATTGAAAGTGGGACGAAGGCGGTGCCCTTTCTGCAAGACGATGATTGGGACGGTGACCTTGTCCATAGCAAACGGCCCTTTGTGACTGCGGTTGGGGCGGGCACCACATATCCTGACTACAAACCTGCGCCTTTCATTGTCAGCCAAGAGGTGGACGGCGCGGACATGGTCACCATCGTGACCGAGGGGATTTTCAGCTATTGTGGCGTCAAAGTGAAAATCGATACGGATCGTTTTCTGGGTCACGAGCGCGACGTGGTGCGCGTGCAAGGCGAACCCGTAGGCCATGTGACAACCAGTGAGTATGGCTCAAAAATGCTGTCGCTGGGCGGGGTCGAACATTTGACAGGCGGCACCAAGAAAGAAGGTCGTGTGACCTGTGACACGTTGCTTAAGCTGTGCAATCGCGAGGCGGTTGAACTGGAGATCGACGGGGGTATTTCGGTCGTGGTTCAGGCGGGGCATGCGCCCATCGTCAATGGCGTTGAAGAGAAGCTGATGCGGGTTGGCTGTGGGTCCGCGACCATCGGAATGTTTGCCTCGCAATGGGTGGATCATGTCGACGAGGTGATTGTGGTGGATGACCATATCACTGGGGTTTTGTCGGAGCATCAGGCGGGCAAGATGCTCGACGTGCCTGCGACCGGCATCAAGGTAAACGGCCGCCGGTCAACGCCGGGGCGTTACTTCCAAGTGGCGGAGCCAGGAACCGGTTGGGGCGGCACTGATGTGGATGACCCGCTGACCATTTTGAAGCCTTCTGATCCGAAGGTGGCTTGGCAGGGTTTGCGGTTGCTGATGGTCTCCACAACCGGTGAGCAGCACGGGTATTTCGTCCTCGACGAGGCGTTGCAACCCCAGCCAGCCGCGCTGCCTGACGCGTTGCAGCTTTCTGTCGACCGCATTGCGGAGAATTGCGAGCCGTCTGTGTGTTCCGTGTTGTTCATGGGGGGCGCTGGTGGGTCGCTGCGATCCGGGGTGACAGAGAACCCGGTGAAGCTGACGAACTCGGTCAAGGACTCGCTGACGCATGTGTCTTGCGGCGGGGCCAATTCCTATGTCTGGCCCGGCGGGGGTATTACGGTGATGGCAGATGTCTTGGACATGCCGTCAAACGCGTTTGGCTACGTGCCAACACCCGCGCTGGTGGCCCCGATTGAGTTCACGATGCGCCTGTCGGATTATGTCGCTTTGGGCGGGCATGCCGATCACGTCAAACCCATAGAAGAGGTCCTGTCCCCTGATGTGCGCAGGGTGGAGCAGATTGACCTGGAGGCGGACCCAACGGCGCAGCGTAACTATCGCTGGAAGACGGGGGGGTAGAGCGGGATGCAGTCTCCTACTGCGATGTTGCTTGGGCAGGGTGATCGTTTGCACCTGAACCATGGGCCGATCGACCTAATCATTGGAGCGGATGGCCCCGCGCCAGACGCCCGCAGGCGTGCTTTTGAGGCTGCTGCTGCCCGGTTCGAAACTATTCTCGAAGGGCTTGTTGTCGACTTAGACCAGCATCGACGGCGCTTGTTGTGTGATACGCCGCTGCCTACGGATCCGGTTGCCAGACGCATGTATACGGCGGTGCTGCCCTTCTGTACGCAAACATTTCTGACGCCGATGATTGCGGTTGCCGGATCGGTTGCGGATGAGGTGTTGGCCGCTATGCGCGACAGCGTTCTGCTGACCCGCGCCTATGTGAATAATGGCGGTGATATCGCGGTTCATTTGGCACAAGACGTGGCCTTCTCGATTGCGATGGCGCAGGATGACGGGTGCGATTTGGGGCGGGTGCGATTCTCACGAGCGGACGGGATTGGCGGCGTTGCGACCAGTGGTGCGCGTGGCAGAAGCCACTCGTTCGGGATTGCCGACAGCGTTACGGTTTTGGCGAAATCAGCCGCGCAGGCGGATGTGGCGGCGACTTTGATTGCCAATGCTGTTGATTTACCAGGTCACAGAGAGGTTCTGCGTGAACCAGCCTGCGCGTTGCTGCCTGACAGTGATCTGGGGGACCAAATGGTCGTGACTTATGTTCCGCGCTTGGGACGTGCCCAACGCGATGTGGCGCTCGTAACCGGCGCGGCGCTGGCGCAGCAGTTTCTGGACGCTGGCCATGTCAAAGGAGCCGCCCTGTTTTTGCAGGGTGATGTCAAAATGCTCGGGCATTGTGCGGCCCGACCCAATGCAAAAACGGAGCTTGAACATGCCTGAACTAGAGGTTCGAAAGTCGATCCTGACCGTCGAGGAGATATTCCATGAAGGCGGTCCCGTGGCTGAAATGCCTTTGCTAAGGGGTGCAAGCTTTGCGGTGATCCGAAACCCATTTGCAGGCCGTTATGAGCCGGAGATTGAAGGATTCATGGATGATCTACGCCCGTTGGGGCTGCAATTGGCCGACCGATTGGCTGAAGCTCTTGGTGGCGCGGAGAAGATCGAAGGTTATGGCAAAGGGTCTCTCGTCGGTGCGGCAGGAGAGCTGGAGCATGGCGCGCTTTGGCATGCGCCGGGTGGATATGCGATGCGCGAGGTAATTGGTGGTACGAAAGCGATTGTGCCATCGGCCAAGAAAGTCGGGGCCGTGGGCAGCCGGTTGGATGTTCCGATCACACATATCAACGCGTCCTATGTGCGCAGCCATTTTGACAGTATGGAAGTTGGTATCAACGACGCACCACGCGCGGATGAGTTGCTATTTGTGCTTGTGATGATGACGGGTGCCCGGATCCACAATCGGGCGGGTGGATTGGCGGCAGCGGATATCAAAGGGGAGGACGGTTTGAGATGAAAGCGCGCATTCGCAAGATCGGTGTCTGGGTCGAAGAGACCCATATTGAAGGTGGCAGGAGCATCAGCCCCCCAACCCGCAAAGCGGTTGCGGCGGCGGTCATCGAGAACCCGCATGCGGGTCAGTTTGTAGAGGACCTGTCAGACTTGATGGAGGTCGGGGCGGAGCTTGGCGGGTTGTTGGGCGAGAAGGCTGTTGCCGCGCTGGGGATTGCTCCGCCGGAGGCGGAGAGCTACGGCAAATCGGCGATGGTTGGCGAGAATGGCGAGCTGGAACATGCCGCGGCGCTGCTCCACCCAAAGATGGGCGCTCCGTTGCGTGTAGCTGTCGAAAAAGGCGTGGCGTTGGTGCCGTCTTCGAAAAAGCGGGGCGGATTGGGGCAAGACCTTGATATCCCGCTGGGCCACAAGGACGCGGCCTATGTGCGGTCGCATTTTGATGGGGTTGAGATCCGGTTCAATGACGCGCCCCGGCCCAATGAGATCGTAGTCGCAATCGCCGTGACAGATAGCGGGCGGCCATTGCCGCGAGTGGGCGGTTTGACCCATGAAGACGCGGTTGGAGAAGATGGATTGCGCTGAGATTTGAGACGCTACGCTCGGTCTCTCTGGCCTGTCTCAACGCGTCCGGATGTGTCCTTCCTATTCAAAGTTCTCGCTGATCAGCACGTCGTTGCTGTCGAAAACTCGCGTGTGGACATCCCAGCTTTCCAAATCGTCGACATCGAACAGCAGTAGTTGATAGTTGGTATTATCGTAGGTTGTCGTTTTTCTGAACATGTCCCCATCTGCGTTGCGATTTTCCACGATCATGTCCCAGCTGGCGATGCTCTCTGTGTCGAGAATGACGCGGGTGCTGGCACCGGTGTCGCCGGTGGTCAGCTTGTCGTACATATTACCTTCCGCGTTTGATAGCTCGCGGATTGTCTCCCAATTGGCGGTGTCGTTCGGGTCGAGGATGAGACGCAGCTGTGTGCCATTATCATAGTTGGTTCGCTTGTCATAAAGCGCGCCCGCGTCGTCCCGAAATTCAACAATGTTGTCCCAAACCTCCGTGCTATCAGTGTCAAAGAGAAGGCGTTGAGAAGTGCCGTCATCGTAGTTGAATCGTTTGTCATAGAGCGCGCCGCCTGCATCGCGAAACTCCTCGATAGAGTGCCACGTGTTTGCTTCGTCCACGTCCAGAATTGTGCGAAGCTCGTTGCCATTGTCATAGAGAACACGTTTGTCATCCAACGCGCCGTTGGAGTTGCGATCTTCGATGATCTGCTGCCAGACATTTGCGTCTTCGGTGTCGTTGATCAACCGCCTGCTGGTGGCGTCATCATAGACCACCATCTGTTCGCTTAGCGAAGAGCTTTCGTCGAAATGCCGGGTGAAGCTGTCCCAGCTTCTGGTGTTCTCAGGGTCGTATGAGGCTTCAACCGTGTCCCCGTTATCGAGAAACTGGTCGAGCTGCGTGCGTTGGCCCTGATCGTCAAGCTCCTCCACCTGCCGTCTCCAGCTTTCGTCGTCGGAAACATCAAAAGACGTAATGGTTTGTGACCCGTCATCGTTCAGCGCCGTCAGTCTGGTCGTGTTTCCCGCCGTATCGAAGCTGATACCGATCTGATCAAACGCTTCATCACCATCGAGGTCAAACAAGGTCGTCACCAACGTGGAGGCGGCGGTTCCTATTCCCGAAAGAGCGGCGCGGCTCCAAGAGGTGATGTCACTTGTGCCGTTGAGATAGGCGACCAACAGGTTACCCGACGCAGCGTTCTGAATGATATCTCCCGCCAAATGGACGTCTGTTCCGAGGATCTGTATATCAAAGCTGACCATGTTTTGGACAAAGATTGCATCACCGGAAAACCGGCCGGACAAAGTATCAACGCTTGCCCCCTCATAGTCGGTGACCATGTCGATATCTGCGTCCGCCGCATCAAAGACGAAGGTGTCCTGGCCCTGACCGCCCGAAAGCGTGTCTTCACCGGTGCCACCGAAAATCAGATCGTCGCCATCGAAACCGAAAAGCGCATCATTGCCACCATGGCCGAGCAGTAAATCTGCGCCATCGGTGCCGTTCATACTATCGGCGGAATTTGACCCTTGATTGAGCAACATCCCGTTGGATGTGTTGGGGGCCGCGTTGGTGCCGACTTGCTCATCCACCGGGATGCGCCACAGCCCGAAGAAATCCTCATTGGTGAAGTCGCTTTGCTCAAGCGGGTTCCCGTCATGGCTGCGGATGATCAGTGTATTGTCGAAGTAGCTGATCTGAATACCGTCCGCGAGTGGGACAAATTCGAGCGCGGTCAACGCATAGGCACGGGGCCAATGGCTGAGATCAATCTGGTCGACACCATGCTCATAATCGGTGATTTCAACCGTCGTGCCCGTGTCGCGAAGAATGAATGTGTCGCTTCCATCGCCACCGGTCAGCAGCGCGGTGCTTTCGTTGCTAAGTAACGTGTCATCAATCCCGGTTCCCGCCCCTCTGCCGTCAATCACGGCACCCATATCGCGGGTGTCGAAAGAGAATGCGGAGACCATGTCAGAGGCATCGGTGCCGGTCAGGATGACGAGCGTGTCACCCTCTGCAAAGAGTTCCAGCATCGTTATGTCGCCGAAACTGTCCGATCCGGGGTTCTCGTAGGTCGCAACCTCGCTGAGCATCCCGCCATTGAGCATTTGCAACAAGGTGACGCCGCCATCGCTGCCCGCCAATGCGACGAAAGCATGGTCGCCAATGGTCAATGTCTCCACTTCCAGCACATTGCCGAAACGGGTGGTTGTGTTGTCATTGATCTGGTCAGTCAGTGTCAGGATGCCGTCGCCTTCCAGCTCCAGAACCGTCAAGGACGATGTGCCATAGGAGGAGACCAGAACATAGTCACGGCCGTTTACCGTTAGCTGCGACAAGCTTGTCGGGCTGTTGATGCCGAGCCCGTCTGCTGCACCGCGATGGTCAAGCTCGGTGACGTTACCGTTTTCATCAATCTCGAAGCTTGCGATCATGTTGGCTTGTGCTGAGATGGCGACAAATCGGGTTTCTTCGCCAGACGCATGAACGGATAAATCGGTCACCCGGTAGCCGCCAAAAACGTCGGGTGCGAAGGGTGTGTTCACGGCTACAAGCGTGTTCGTCTCGTCGATTGTGAAGGTGCCGACCATCTGGCCATCATAACAGGACGCCACGATGGTCGGCGTCGGCTCACCCTCAATCAGCTCGACCGTCTTGATCCCCAACCCAGCAGTTCCCGAGACGGTGTTGAATGCGCCGATGCTACCATCCGACGCCACTGCTGCGACCTGAAGCTCGCCCGATACGCTATGCACCGAGAACAGGTAGGGAGTGTTCGCTGCCTCAGATGCGAGCGGCACGGATCCAGTCTGCGCGGCTGCGTCAGTCGTGAACGTGACCTGTCCCGCCAGAAGGGAGATCTGGCCCGATTGAATGGCGGCGCCGTTATTGCTGGAGAATGTCAGCGTTCTGCCCGTCGCGCCGTTGATCACCTCAAGCGCATCCAAGCCCACTTGGTCTGTGCCAGATGAGCTGCCCAATTCACCGAGATACTGTATATTTGCCATTGCTTCTTCACCGAACCAAAAAATTAAGCTGTCCCCATATGAAACGCTGATCAGTTCATGGCGAAGACCGGAATATGGCGGGCAAGCGGTTCTTCTTTCAGTTTTTAATTGATTGGTATTAGCCGGGCGGAAGGGGGTCTTCTTGCCTGAAGTGTCTAGTCATTGATGATCGAACAGCGCTTTGGGCGCTCTTACTAACGTCTTGGCAACCTTTGTGGCGCAGAATCTCACACGGTCCCAACTTCATGGCTGATCTGACCTGGGACCTATCAAAATGGGGCCCTTTGCTATGCTAGACCAACAGTCTCTACCGTCTTCCTGCCATCTGAGCGATGATCATGTCTGTGATGAAAACTGCAGCCATGACCATGAGCACAGATATCCCACAGATCCTGCCACGCGGGAGGTGCGCGTCTATGGCCCTCCGGTGGATGAGGTTGAGGATTTGCCGGCCACCGCCGCCACACCGATTACTTTGGGACATGATGACAGCCTGAATGGCTCGATTGCGTTTCTGGGCGATGTCGACTGGGTTCGCATCGAGGTACCTGCCGGGGCCACGGCCACCATTACCATGACTGCCGATGGCAACGGCGCGGTGGCTGATCCGCTTGTCAGGCTGTTCGATGCGAGCGGCGACTTTCTTTACAATGAGACCGGGTATAGCGCGACGACGTCCTCCATTGTGGTGACAAATTCGGGGTCCGCTCCGGAGACGTATTTTGTGTCTGCGGAGGACTATTCGGGCAATGACCTTGGCACCTATGTTCTTGCGGTCGATATGTCGATCCCGGCAAGCGCGGTGGAGTTCTCCGTTGCCGATGTCGTCACCCAGCTGACGGAGGAATATTGGACATGGTCTGGCAACGGCTCGTCGGCTGATGCCTATGCTTGGGACGTCGTGCCTGGTGATGCCATCGCCGTTGATCTGAGCGGCCTTACGGCAGGCGGGCGTGCTTTTGCGTTGGACGCGCTGGCGGCTTGGACATTGGTGACCGGTATCGAGTTCAATGAGACGACGCTTGCCGTTGGTGGCGCGGGCATTCGGTTCAATGATGACGACACCAACAGCGCCTATGCCTCTTTTTCGAACACCTCAGGCGGTGAGATCGTAAGTGCTGCCATCAATATCGGAACGGGGTGGATCGATGGGGACTGGTTTACGAATGGTGAGGGGCAGGTCGTGCTCGATCATTCGAGCTACTCGTTTCAGACCTATATCCATGAGATCGGCCATGTTTTGGGTCTGGGGCATGCCGGGCTTTATAATGGCAATGCAACCTACGGGGTCGACAACAATTATCGAAATGACAGCTGGCAAATGTCTGCCATGTCCTATTTCAGCCAGAGCGAGAATACGTCCATTGATGCGTCATTTGCCTATGTGCTGACCCCTATGCTAGCTGATATTGCCGCCGTGCAAAGCCTTTACGGCGTCGATGGTACGCTGCGGGCCGAGGACACGATCTACGGAGAGGGGTCCACCGCTGGCGGTTACTACGACACCATGTTTGGAGAAAACACGGCGACCTATACCATCCTTGATGATGGTGGCGTTGATCTGTTGGATCTGTCGGGAACAAGTGCCTCAAGCCGCGTTGACCTGACCCCTGGCGCTATCTCAGATGTGCGTGGCAGTATTGGCAACCTGACGCTTTATACTGACACGGTGATCGAAAACCTGCGCACAGGCGCTGGGAACGATACGCTATTGGGCAATGCGGTTGCCAATATCCTGATCGGCGGTTTGGGCGATGACGTGCTGAGCGGTGGCGACGGCGCAGACACGCTGTTTGGTGGCGGGCAGGATGACATGCTGGTCGGCGGGGAGGATGATGACATTTTCGTCTTTGCGGCGGCGCAAGGAACCGTTGGGGATTACGGGTTCGCTGCGGTGGATCAAAACTCGGGAGAGGTCTCGGGTGATTTGATCTACCTGGAGGGGATGACGGAATTTGATGTGACCTCTGCGGGGGGCGTTGTTTCCATTGGTGGAATATCCGCGCAAATGGCCTCTGCGGATGGGAATATTGCCGTCGTGGCCTCTGCAGACACAGCGCTGACAGATGCGTGGAGCTCTGGTGATCTGAGCGCGTCTTTCGAGTTGGCAGGCCTGGACCTGACGGTTTTTGATCTGGGCATTGAGGAAGCTTTCCATACGCAGGTGTTCGAATATGACCTGACTGGTGCTTTGTCCCGTCTGACGATTTCCTATGATGAGAACAGTATGCGGGTCACGGACTATGACACCGATGCCACGCGAAGCTGGGATACGATCCTGACCTATTTTGACAGCTCGGATCAGCTCTTTGACCGGCGCGTGAATTATGACAGTGGGCAGCAGATCAGGACTATCACTGATGTTGACGAAGCAGAGGTTTGGGAAACCATCCTTGAGTACCGCGACGAGAACGGAAACCTCTATGACAAGCGGACCAACTACGACATTGGCAACCAGCTGCGCGTCATTCTTGATGTTGAGGAAGTCCAGCTTTGGGACACGATATTTGAGTACCGTGACGAGAACGGGAACCTCTATGACAAGCGGACCAACTACGACACCGGATTGCAAACGCGCTACATTCCTGATTTCGACGATAGCCAGGTTTGGACCGATATTGTCGAAAACCGGGATGCTGACAATGTTCTGACCAAGAAGCTGACGACCTATGACAATGATCAGGAGCAGGTGATCTTGTTCGACTTGGAAAACCAGTTCGCATGGGATTCCCATATTCGCGTCTTTGACACGGATGGCAGCCTGCTTTCTGAAGAGTTTGTCTAGACCTTATCCATGGAGCACTCTTCGCGCGACATGACGCAGTGTGGCCTGTATCGCTGCAGGCCGTGACAACCCAGCCTGCGTATGCAGCATGTGACATGTCGCACGGGTGCTGCTCCAAGGGTTAGAGCTGAGCGATCCTTTTTGTCGGTGGTGAATGGCCAATGGCTCCGCCAAACCTGCCGCTGTCGGGGTAAGCTTAAGAAGGTGGAGCCAAAGGGCATAATCGTGGCGTTTGGGGATATCTGGCATGGGCTGCTTGCCCAACTGCTTGGTGTCGTAAACCGCCGTCAAACATCCGATCCTGTTGCCCCAAAGAAGCGTTTTGCGGGTCGAAACTTCTGGTGCGGCTCGAATATAGTCGGCCTGACCGGTGCGGCGTACATAATAGCTGGTATGGCTGAAGGCTGTGCCGTGGGTCTGCATGAAGTCGAGTTGTCGTTCCAGCTTGGAAGGCAGCCACAGGTCATCCGCATCTAGAAAGGCAATGAAGCGACCTTTGGCGTGAAAGAGAGCATGATTGCGTGTGGCGGCAGCGCCTGTTTTGTTTGCCGGGCTTTCCAACGGAATGACCCGTCGGTCCTGCGCGGCAATCTCGCGTATGATGGCTGCGCTGTCGTCTGAAGAACTGTCATCTGCGACTAACAATTCCCAGTCTTGAAACGTTTGGTTTTGAACGGATTGGATCGCTGCGGCCACTGTGGGGCCGGCGTTCTGGCACGGCATCAGGACGGAGACCCAAGGCAATTCAGGTGAGCGCATCGCGCAGCACCTCGATTGCTTGGTCCTGGTCGTGATCTGTCAGGTAAGGATGCATTGGCAAGCTGAACACGGTGGCCGCGGCAATTTCGCATTCCCGAAGCCCTCTTGGATCCTTGGGGAAAGACGCATAAGCGGTCTGTTGATGGAGCGGTTTTGGATAATAGATACCGACCGGAATTTGTGCCGACTCAAGCGCGGCGATGAGTTTTTCGCGAGGTGTATCCTCGGGCGCACGTAGGGTGTATTGCGCCCAAGTGGAGACCAGCCCTTCGGGCACATACGGAACGCAAAAAAGATTGCCCAACGCCGCAGTGTAGCGTGCTGCGATCTCGTTGCGACTGCGGATCTCCTCCGGGAAAATCGCGAGCTTTTCGCATAGGATCGCCGCTTGCAACGTGTCGAGCCGAGAGTTCATCCCGATGCGCTGGCAGTCATATTTGTGGCGGCCTTTTCCATGCACCCTAAGCGAGGCAATCTTGTCGGCTAAGTCTTCATTCTGGGTGAACACGGCGCCGCCGTCTCCGTAGCAGCCAAGGGGTTTGGCAGGAAAGAATGAGGTCGTTGCAATGTCACCAAGCGTGCCGGTCCTGTGTGTCTTGTAGGTGCCGCCAAAGCCCTGTGCGCTGTCGGCAATCAAACGCATCTTACTCGCCGCGCAGATCTCGGACAGGGCGTCGTAGTCAGCAGGCAGCCCGAACAAATCGACGGCAATCACCGCCGCGGGGGTCAGGTTTTGCTCTTGTGCATGCGCAATTGCACGTTTCAGGCTGTCCGCGCAAATGTTGAACGTGGCTGGGTCTATGTCGACAAAGACAGGGGTTGCGCCGGTTGAAGGGATGACCTCAGCGGTCGCGGCGAAGGTGAAGGCGGGGCAGAAGACGGCGTCGCCTTTCCCGACCTCCAATGCCATCAATGCAAGTTGCAAAGCGTCGGTTCCATTAGCGCAGGTCAGCGCGTGTTTGGCCCCGCAAAACTCGGAGAGAGCCTGTTCAAGCTCCGTCACCTCGGGGCCCATTATGTAGGCTCCGTGGTCCAACACGGCTGTAATGCGGGCGTCTATCTTGCCCCTGATCTGGGCCTGCTGCGCTGCAAGGTCGATGAACTGCATCATACCGCGACAATCTTGGCGAGATCAGGGTGTTGCTCGCCCCGCTTCGGCTCAATCGGTGCTGTGCGGATGTGGGAGATCGTTTCAATTGAGGGGCGCACTTCGTCCAACCCGTAGCCCGTTCCAGCCAGCATATTGGCGTAGCTGGCGGTGTGCAGGTCGGTGAAACCACTGGAGAATTCGATCTCCTGCCCGTCAACGGTGATCGAGCGATGGGTGCTTTGCCCCTCAGGCGTGTGGGCCGGAAGGTGGTCGCGGTTGATGGACAGAACCCAGCGCACACGAGCACGTTCAAATTCCAGATACCCGGCCGAGGCGTCGGCAGCGCGATGATGGACGATGTTGGTCTTCAACGGACCAAAGACGAAGGACAACATGTCGTAGAAATGCACACCAATATTGGTCGCGATGCCGCCTGATTTATGCTCAAGTCCTTTCCAGCTGGCATGATACCACGCGCCGCGAGAAGTGAAGTAGCCAAGATCAACATCGTAGGTCTTGCCGCTCATATCCGCCGCAATCCGGTCACGCAGCGCGATGATCGCGGGGTGCAGCCGGAGTTGCAAAATGGAGAACACCCTACGCCCGGTTTCCGCCTCAAGCTGTGCGAGGTCGTCGATGTCTGAGGGGTTCAGCACCAAAGGTTTCTCGCAAAGCGCATCGGCGCCTGCACGCAGTGCGAAGGCGATGTGGTCCTTGTGCAGGTAGTTGGGCGAGCAGACGGATACGTAGTTGATGTTCGCCCGCCGCTGGACCTGTGACGCGAAGGGTTCGAATTCTGTGAAGAAAGCTGCATCTGGAAAATGGCTGTCCATGATGCCGACGCTGTCATTAACATCATAGGCGCAGGTCAGGTGGCCTCCGGTCTGGCTGATGGCCTTGAGGTGGCGCGGTGCGATGTAGCCAGCGGCACCGATCAGAGCGTATGTCTTGCTCATATCAGGCTCGCTCAACATTGCTGGCCTCAGAGAACTTGCCGCGTGTGTCGATGACCACCTGCGCATGTTGCGCAATCAGGTCGTAGTCAAAGTCGCTATGGTCGGTTAGCAGAACAATTGCGTCGAAACTTGCGATGGATTTGGCGGTCAGCTTGACGGAGGCCAGATCAAAGTCGTGCTCGCGCATCAGGGGAAAGACCGGGACATTGGGATCTGAGTAAGCAATGTCGGCGCCCCAGTCCCGCAGACGTTCCATTACGAAGACAGAGGGGCTTTCGCGCATATCGTCCACGTCGCGTTTATAGGCCACGCCCAGCGCCAGCACCTTCGACCCTTTCAGGCTTTTGCCGCGTTCGTTCAACGCCCTGACGGTCTTGTCGACAACGTATTGCGGCATAGCGGCGTTGACCTCTCCCGCCAGCTCAATGAAGCGCGTGTTGACGCCGTATTCGCGGGCCTTCCAGGTCAGGTAGAACGGATCAACGGGGATGCAGTGCCCCCCGATGCCGGGGCCGGGGTAGTAGGCGGTGAAGCCGAAGGGCTTGGTCTTAGCGGCGTTGATGATCTCGAAGATATCGAGATCCATAGCGTCGGCCACGACCTTCAGCTCATTCACCAGACCAATGTTGATGGAGCGGTGGATATTCTCAAGAAGCTTGACCATCTCCGCCGCGCGGGTGGAGCTGACGGGCACCACCTTGTCGATGAACTTTGCATAGAGCTCTTGCCCGGCCGCGAGGCAGTCTTCTGAATAGCCACCCACGATCTTGGGAATGGTGCGTGTGTCAAACGCAGCGTTACCGGGATCCTCGCGTTCGGGAGAATAGACGAGGAAGAAATCCTCACCAACTGTCAGGCCCGATTTTTCGATATAGGGCAGCAAGACCTCGTCTGTCGTGCCGGGCCATGTCGTGCTTTCCAGGCTGAGAAGCTGACCTTTGCGAAAATACGGGCTGATCGCTTGCATCGTGGCTTTGACAAAGCTCAGATCTGGTTCGCGGGTGCGGTCCAAAGGCGTTGGAACGCAGATGATCAGCGCGTCACATTCGGCCACGCGGGAGAAATCAGCCGTGGCCTCGAACCCGGATTTGACCATGTTGAACACCTTGGTGTCGGACAGGTGTTTGATCGGGCTTTTGCCTGCGTTTAATTGGTCAATGCGCTCTTTCACGATATCGAAGCCGATGACTTTGTCGCCTGTTTCGGCCACCCGTAGAGCCAGTGGAATGCCAACATAGCCCATCCCCAAAATTCCGATAGTTTGGAATTTGGAGTTGGGTCGTTTTGTTAACTGTTTAAAAACATTGGTTTGCTTGAACTGGGTTTTTGGGGAATGTAGTGTCAAAGTCGCCCTCCTGCGGAGCCCGCATAATGTTTACTCACCGACGTATTTTGTTGTCCGAACTGGCAGATGTCGCCGGTATGACTGTTCTGCGTGATGTCGAAATTGCGTTTGCCGGCAAAATACCGACGGCGTTGGATTGCCGGGTTGTGCCCGTTAGTTCTGCTGTTCATTTGGATGCTGCTGAGGCTCATGGCGGTATTGCCGCGATGATTGTACCTGCTGCGTTGGCAGATGATGTGCCGGCTACCTACGGGCTGGCAGTAAGCGAGGAGCCCGTGGCGGCGCTCACGCGGCTGCAGGCTTCGCTTTCTGCCCAGGAAGACTTTCAGTGGCAGAGCTTTTCTTCGCGTATCGACCCGTCCGCACATATTGATCCGAGCGCACGTATCGCCACGCGTGATGTGGTGATCGGAGCGGGCACATGTGTCGGACCGAATGCTGTCATTCGTCCGCGCAGCATCGTCGGGACACATTGCAAAATCGACGCTGGCTGCGTTGTCGGGGCTGACGCGTTTGAGGCTGATGTCACCCACCCCGGTGGGCTGGTGCAGGCATCTGGCGGTGTGGAGATTGGCGATCATGTGACGCTCCAGCCCAATTGCGTTGTGGGGCGTGCTACCTTTGGCGGGTTTACCAAGATTGGGGCCGGGACGCTGATTGATGCGGGCGTCAGCATTTCGCATGATTGCGTCATTGGTGCAGAGGTCACGATTTGTGCGAATGCCAGCCTGTCAGGCCGCGTGGTCGCTGGGCAGGGGGCATATGTCGGACCCAGTGCCTCGATTTCTAATGGTGTGGTGCTGGGTGACAAATGCGTGGTGTCCATTGGTTCGGTTGTGACAAAGGCGGTTGCGCCCAATACTCGTGTGACTGGCAATTTCGCGCTGCCGCATGCCAAGTGGCTAGCTTTGATCCGAAAATTCAGGTGAAACCCTGATAAAAGATTAATCTCTCAAGTTTTTGTTAAGGATGATCCGCGCAGATGGGATCAGTATTAACCTTAACGAGCTGAGATCATGATTGCGTCGACCCGAAAGAAACGTGTGGCGATGGTGGTGCCCAATATGTGCGACCCCGACTACCGCGTGATCAAGCAAGCAGAGACTCTCGCGGCGGCAGGTATGGAGGTGCGGATCTATTGCATTTGGAAGCCGGGGATTGGTCTGCCAGTCCGAGAGGTTCTGAACGGCGTCACCTACATTCGGCGTGAATGGAATGTCGTTGCGCTGATCAAAAACAAGCTTTTTGGCATCCCGCTGCCCCATGAAACGGTACGTCTAAAGTCCCGCTATGTTGAAAAAGGCGAGGGCTGATGCGCGTTTTGAACTGGCTTCAAAAGCTAGGCTACGCAGCTGCCGACTCCCGCATGAAGCGCATGTCATTGATGTTCCACACGGTATTTTGCGATCTGTCTCTGCGGATGGTTTTCCGCGAGGAAATGGCGGCTTGGAAGCCGGACGTGGTGCATGCGCATGATGGGATTTCGCTGCCGTTGGCGTCAAAAGTTGCCGACGATTGCGGCGCGCGCCTGGTTTTTGACAGCCACGAGTTGGAGACTCACCGAAACCCACCCCTCTCCCGCATTCGCCGTTGGCAGGTGCAGCATCTTGAGCGCAAATATCTCCCGAAGGCGGATGCGATTTTCACCGTGGGGCAGAAAATTGCGGGCTTCCTGTCCTCTGCTTACAGGATCAAAACGCCTGTTGTTTTATACAATAGTCCGAGGGTTCTGCCGAACCCCGTTGCCAACCGATGGGACACACCCGACCGCACCAATTTGCGTGAAGAGCTGCTTATTCGCAGCAACGGTTTCCTGTTGGTTCACACCGGAAACGTCACGTTCAACCGCGGCATTGAGCAGGCCGTAATTGGCCTGTCAAAAGCGGTCAGTGACCCGGCGTTCAAGGACGCGTATCCCGGTAGGGTTCATCTGGCTTTGGTTGGCAACCGGGTGCCGCAGGTCGTTGCGCGGGTGGAGCAATTGCATAGGCGCTATGGCGCGTGCATCGATATTCATTTCGTGGAGCCTGTCGCAGCCAACCGGATCGTCGAATATATTAGCACAGCGGACGCGAGCATTTCCGCCGGGGTTCCGCTTGTTCTGTCTTACGAGTTTGGGATGCCTAACAAGCTGTTCGAGGCCCTGATGGCGGGGCTGCCTTTGATTGCGTCCGACCTTGTGGAAATGAAGCGGTTCATCGCGGAAAACGAGCTTGGGATCAGCTATCAAGCCGATGACACGGACAAGCTGGCAGAGGCCTTTACGGAGCTGGCGTTCAACATAGACCGATACCAGGTGTCCGAGAGCCGGTTGGACAGTTTACGCGAGCAGTTTTGTTGGGAGGCGCAGGAAACCAAATTGCTGCAGACCTATGAACGGATTCTTGAAAGCGAGGTGGCTCATGGTTGAGGTGACCTCAGCGATGCTTGCGGATTTTGTCCGCCAGAAGTTTGCGGGAGAGATTGAGTATTCGGGCCCGGGATTTGTTCTCTCGCAGCCAGTTGCTTTGGGTGATCTGGCTGCGAACGCGTTCAGCTTTTGTAATGGAGTGCGTTTCACGCCACCGTCTGATCCGGTGGCGGTGATCTGTGGCAGAGAGACGCTTTGTGAGGGTGGTGCGGATGCCTTGGTTCTGCGCGTCGACAACCCGCGCTTGGTGTTTGGCAAAGCGGTGGACCATTTCTTTGTGCCTAAGCCCAAAAACTCTGTGCACCCATTTGCGGTTATTGAAAACTCTGTGGTGCTTGGGGCGGAGGTCTCCATTGGCGCGCATTCCGTGATCGGCGACAGGTGCCATATTGGCGCGCGCAGTCGGATTGGGTCGAATGTCGTCCTTGGTCCGGGTGTCAGCGTCGGTGAGGATTGCGTCATTCTATCCGGCTCCGTGATTGGCGAGGCCGGGTTTGCCGTCGAATTTGATGCGGAGGGTCACAGCTTTCGGTTGCCCCATATCGGCGGGGTAGTTCTTGAAGACCGGGTGCAAGTTGGAAGTCTGTGTTCCATCGCGTCTGGCACGCTTTCTCCGACGATTTTGCGCGAAGACGTGCAGCTCGATAACAAGGTGCATGTGGCCCATAACGTGGATGTGGGCGCGCGGAGTTTGATCACTGCCTGCGCCGAGATTAGCGGCAGCGTGACCATCGGGCCTGATTGCTGGCTCGGGCCAAATTCGAGCGTGATCAACAAGATTAATATCGGGCGGAACAGCCTCATCGGGCTTGGTGCCGTCGTTACGAAAGATGTGGGGGACAGTGTCGTTGTCGCCGGGTCTCCGGCGCGTGTCTTGCGGGCCAACCCGGAGCCCGCGCAGTGAGTTTCTCACTGACCAAAAGGTCAGCCAAGGGCCACACTGCGCTGCTGTTGTCGGCTCACACGGATGATTGCGAATTGGGCATGGGCGGCACGATCGCCCGGCTGGTTGAAGCGGGATACATGGTCCGGTGGCTGGTTTTTTGCAACGCTTGGCAATCCTTGCCAAATGGGTTCGACAAGACCACTTTGATCACGGAGCAATACAGCGCCGCCGCTACGTTTGGTATTCCGGCTGATGCGGTTGAAATGGCCGACATTCCTGTGCGGAGATTTCCGGAATTTCGTCAGGATATTCTTGAGATCCTCGTGGCTGAAGCCCGAAAAACCCAGCCCGATCTGGTGTTTTGCCCTTCCTTGCAGGATCGGCATCAAGACCATCAGACCCTCGCGCAAGAGGCGCAGCGGGCGTTCAAACAGACGAACCTGATGGGCTACATTTTGCCTTGGAACATAAAACACGAGCTGCGCACCGCTCAGGTTGAAATCGGGCCCGCTCATTTTGAGAAGAAGAAGGCGGCGCTGGCGTGTTATCAGAGCCAAGCGGCCCGTGCCTATTTTGGAGCGGATGCGGTGGAGGTTCTCTTGAAAGCCGCCGGCTTGGCGTCTGGCATGGAGATGGCCGAGACGTTTGAGGTGATCAACCTGTCCACGCGCCTTTGAGCCAGATTGGGCCTATCTAACAGGCTGCGATAAAAATCGGTCAGTTTCCTGGCCTCATCTTGCCAGTTGTAATGCGCTTCGATGACGGAGCGGTGGTCTGAAACCGAAGTGCTCGCCGCGGTCCGGATAGCATCGACCACAGCTTCGCTGGAAGCGGTCCAAGGCACGAGTGACAGCCCAGATTTCAGACGCGTTTCGCGTTCCAGCCTCGGCAGCTGCGTCGCGACAACCGGGAGTTGATTGTAGAGGTATTCCAGAACTTTAACGGGCAACGCGTCAACATAGGCAGGGGTCGGTTGCGGCATGCACAGCGCCACGTGGGCCTGTCTCAGCAACATGGCCACCTCAGATCTGGTCTTTCGTCCGTGCAGAGTGATCCACGGCTTGGCGGGGTGGGCATTTACCTTGGCGCGCAGATCGGTAGGGATTGGGCCGACCAAATGCAAATGAATGTCCCCGGCGGCGGCAAAGGCGGCGTCACACATCCGGAAGACGCCCCGCGCGATAGTGATATCACCCACATAGATGCATTGGGTTACGGGTTCCGTGGGGCGGCAAATGGCGTCTTGTGACCACTCCGAGACCTCAAGATAGTTGCGGATAACGACGCCGTGGCAGCCTTGAAAGCGCGCTCCCAGATGCTCGTCGGCGAAGACAAATCCGTCGACCCAGTCCACGGCGCGACGTTCCGTTCTGTCGGTTAGCTTTGCAATTGCCTTGCGAACCCAGTGAGGGCCCAACCAAGGACGTGACAACAGTGCTTTGGGAAAATCCTCATGGACGTCATATACGATCTTGATCCCGCGTCGTTTCCAAATCCGTGCAATCCCTAAAAGGTCCGGATCATGGATGTGGACAGCTTTCGGCTTCAGTCTCCGCACGACCCGGTCCAGCGCAAGCGCGAAACTGGTGAACCGTTGTAGACGGTTTGCAGGAGCTGGAAGGGTGATCAGGGTCAGGCCTTCGGTTTGAGCTTCGGTGTGGGTGTCGCCCGGTCCCACAATGCCGACAGTAAGCCCTGCCTCCGCCAGCGCGCGGGCTTCTTTTACGAAGATGCGGGTGTCCCGGACAACATGGGCGGAGGTTACATGCAGGACGTCCAATTTGCTCATTGCGCCCTGATTTTCATGTTCTCACCGTGATGGGCGATGGCGTCGTCGATATTGTCGTAATAGTGGAGGTGCCCGTTCTCCAGCACGGCTCCGCTGGAGCAGATGGATTTGAGGGTGCCCTCGCTGTGCGAAACCACGATTGAGCCCGCGCGGTCCAGCCGGTCTTCGAGCACGTCGCGGCATTTCTCCCGGAAAGAGGCGTCGCCGACGGATGTAACCTCGTCGATCAAGTAGTAGGAGAACGGAATGCCCATCGAGATGCCAAAGGCCAACCTTGCCCGCATGCCTGAGCTGTAGGTGCGCACAGGCATCTTGAAGCTGTGGCCAAGCTCGGAGAAGTTCAGGACGTATTCCTCCAAAGCTCCCGTATCTATGCCGTAGACGCGCGCAATGAACCGGGTGTTTTGCGCGCCGGTCATATCCGCATGAAAGCTGCCTGCGAACCCAATTTGCCACGACACCGTGCCGCTGCTTTCTACTGCCCCGAAATCCGGGCGCATTGTGCCACCAATGATTTTTAGCAATGTCGATTTCCCCGCCCCATTGCGCCCGAGAAGGGCGACGGATGTCTTGCTTGGGAAAATCGCGTTGATCTCCTGTGCGATGAACTTTCGTCGCCCCCGGACACGGAAGCTTTTTGTTAGATTGGTGAGTTGGATCATCAGGCCTACCGTCTGTCGCGGATCGAATAGCTGACCATCATCGCCACCGCCCAAAGCAGGGTCAGCAACAAAGCGGCGATGCCAATGATCAGCGGAGACCTTGGGTAAAGTGCGCTGTCGGCCAAAGTCGGCTCGATATGTACGGCCAGATATTTGGTGCGTCGCTTTGCGTCTGCCTTGGCCCCGTCATAGGCGGCGGCTGCGGCCAAGAAGGCCTGCTCTGCGAATTCACGCTCCACGATGAGCGCCTCGTAATCGCCGATAATCGAAACCATCCCGCTGTCAACGCTGGAACTGAGCGCTGCACGTTCGCTCTCCAACCGGCTGCGGATGGCCTCAATGCGCAGCTGAGATTGCTGTATTCGCGAGTCGTTGCGGTTCGACGTGCTTCCTGAGAGCAGGTCGAGATCAATCAAGGCTTCAGCCAATTGCTGCTGAAGCGCGGCGCTGACCCCACCTTGGGACTGCACGGCAAGTGTAGGGTCTATGACACGCGATTCAGCTCGAAACTGGCTGAGCCTTTGGCGGGCTTGCTTGAGGCGGGAACGCGCCTCGTTCAGATCAGCCTCGGCATATTTGGTGGCGTCCTCGCGGGCAAGCAGGCTGAGGCGATCCACCAATTGCTGTGAGTGGTTCAGGATTGCCTTGTTGACTTGTTGGGCGGCGTCGGCGTCGAAGGCGAAGCTTTCCACATGGATAAGCCCGCTGCCTTTATCGAGGCTGCTTTGAACCATCCAGCGCCAATGCCTCACGAGCTTTTCGACGGACACGTCATCCGAGATGGAGAAAACCGGGTCTGAAGGCGTACCGGCATAAAGCTGTCGCAGCCCAAGCTGCGCATCGATGTCGCGTACGATTTTCTGGCTAGAGATGAATTCGTAAACGATGTCGGCATCTGCTGTCGTGCCGGTTGAAAGCTGCCCCAAGCCTGATAGCGCATCGAGGGGGTTTGAGAATTCCTCAGAGCGGACGGAGAAGGACATTTCTGACGAATACTGGGGGCTGGCGCGTTGTGTGAGATACCAGAAGGTGGCTGCCAGCGGGGTCAGAACCATGAGCGCGAAGGAGAGCCATACCATCCAGTGCCGTCTGCGCATCCGAGCTTTATGTGCAGTTTGGGGGGGTTTGGCCTTTGGTCGCTCCTCCACCAGCTTGATGGCGGGGGTCTCGGTACTGGTCATGATAACTGCTTTCGCCACTGATATTGCGAATGAAGATTGCAGCAGTTTATTTCGATTACATTAACCATACTGTTAACTCTGACGCGTAGGCCTAGGGCCATGACCTCGGTTACTTCAGATCACAGCGCCCCCAAGCGACGTCATGTGCCGTTCCAAACATTGCGGGTGATCTTTGCCTTGATGATCCGCGAGATGGCGACCAGCTTTGGGCGCTCTTCGCTGGGTTATCTTTGGGCAATATTAGAGCCTATCGGCATTCTCATCGTGTTCACGCTGGCGTTCTCGATCATTTTCAAGCAGCCGCCGCTAGGGTCCAGCTTTCTGCTGTTCTACGCGACGGGTTATTTGCCCTTCGGGATCTACAACACCGCGCAAAGCAAAATCGCGGTTGCTCTGACGCAGAACAAGGCTTTGCTGTTCTATCCCGCCGTGACCTATACGGATGTGATATTGGCCCGATTTGCGCTCATCTCGCTGACTGAGCTGACGGTCAGCGTGATCTTGTTCACCGGGCTCATGGTCCATGCTGGCGTCATGGTTGTGCCCAATCTGCCTTACATATTTGTGGCACTGGGGATGGCGCTTTTGCTGGGCACTTCCGTTGGGCTGATGAATGCGACCCTGTTTGAGATCCTGCCGTTCTGGCGTACCATCTGGAAAATTCTCAGCCGCCCGATGTTCTTCATCTCGGCGATCTTCTACCTGTTCGATTCGTTGCCGAGCTATATTCAGACAATTTTATGGTGGAACCCGTTGGTGCATATCATCGGAACATTGCGGGTCGGGTTCTTCCCGGAATACGAAGGTGCGTATATTTCATGGCTCTACGTGGTCATTCTGTCATTGTGTTTGATGACTATTGGTTTGATCAATCTGCGGACCTCGAACAAGTTCATCATCAATAACTAGCCTTTTGCCGGCCACATATTTGCAATAATGAAGCGCCAGTAAGCAAAGTAGAAGCCTGCTCAGGCGTGCTCAAAGAGGATATTGGTAGTGAAAATCGCAATGATTGGGACCGGCTATGTCGGTTTGGTTTCGGGTGTATGCTTCTCGGATTTTGGGCATGACGTTGTTTGCGTCGACAAGGATCCAAGCAAGATCGAGATGCTGAACAAGGGCAAAGTGCCGATCTACGAACCTGGCTTGGACGTTCTGATGCAAAAGAACGTGGATGCCGGGCGGCTTACGTTCACGACCGATTTGATTGAAGCGGTTGATGGCGCGGAGGCGGTCTTTATCGCGGTGGGCACGCCCACCCGGCGGGGCGACGGCCACGCGGATCTGACTTTTGTTTACGCAGCCGCCGAGGAGATCGCCAAGGCGGTGACTGGCTACACAGTGATCGTGACGAAATCGACTGTTCCTTTGGGCACCAACCGCAAGGTTGCCGAAGTTGTCGCCAAGGCTGCGCCGGGTCTGGAATTCGATGTGGCGTCCAACCCGGAATTTCTGCGCGAAGGTGCGGCGATCGACGATTTCATGAAGCCGGACCGTGTTGTTGTGGGTGCTGAGACAGATCGTGCTATTGCGGTTATGCAAGATATCTACCGCCCGCTCTACCTGCGCGACTTCCCGATCATGACCACGGATCTGGAAAGCGCCGAGATGATCAAATACGCGGCGAACGCGTTTCTGGCGACCAAGATCACCTTCATCAATGAGATTGCAGCTCTTTGTGAGAAGACCGGCGCCGACGTTAAAGCCGTGTCGAAAGGCATGGGGCTGGACGGGCGTATCGGAAACAAGTTCCTGCATGCAGGCCCCGGCTATGGCGGCTCTTGCTTCCCGAAAGACACCAGCGCCTTGGCGCGGATCGGTCAGGAACATGCGTCTCCGATGCAGATCACCGAGGCGGTGATGCGGGTCAATGAAGGCGTAAAGGCCAGAATGATTGAAAAACTGCGCGACCTGTGTGGCGGCAGCTTCAACGGAAAGCGTGTTGCGGTGCTTGGCGTGACGTTCAAACCGAACACAGATGACATGCGTGATGCGCCCTCCCTGACAATTGTGCCGGCCTTGGTCGGTGGTGGTGCCAAGGTGAATGTGGTTGACCCGCAGGGTCACCATGAGGGTGAGGTGCTTTTGCCGGGTGTCACTTGGCATGATGACCCCTATTCGGCCTCCGATGGCGCTGACGTACTGGTGCTGCTGACCGAATGGAACGAATTCCGGGCGCTTGATCTGGAGCGGATTGCGGGCAGCATGTCCTCGCCTCGCATGGCTGATCTGCGCAATGTCTATTCTGCACAGGATGCGGAGAAGGCAGGGTTCGTCTCCTATTGCTGCGTCGGCAGGCCTGATTTCGAAGCTAAATAGGAGCGTGCTCCGGCGCGCATGACTCGGTTCGGCCGCGCAGGTTTATTGTTTCAATTCAAGCATGTGGCAGAAAGCAACCACGTGAATACAAGCTGTGCTATGACGGGTGACTTGATGTGTCGAGACTGATACATCTCGCCCCGTGACACGGTATGGAGAGCAAGTGTGCAGGTTGAAAAGACAGCGTTAGACGGTGTTGTGGTGCTGACCCCACGCCGGTTTGGTGATGACCGTGGATTCTTTACCGAGGTCTGGAACAAGCCCGTTTTGAAAGAGCTCGGCATTGACGTCGACTTCGTGCAGGACAACCACTCCTACTCAGCACCCAAAGGCACCGTCCGCGGGCTGCATTTTCAGGCACCTCCGCATGCGCAGGACAAGCTGGTGCGGTGCGGTGCCGGGTCGGTGTTGGACGTCGCAGTAGACATTCGCAAAAGCTCCAGCACCTACGGTAAATGGGTCGCGGTGGAGCTGTCTTGGGAGAACGGTAAGCAACTGTTCGTGCCCAAGGGTTTCTTGCATGGTTTTGCGACACTCCAACCAGATTCCGAGCTGCTATATAAGTGCTCTGACGTATATGCGCCGGAGACTGATGGATCCGTCCATTTCGCGAGCGAGACATTGGGCATTGATTGGGGCGTTGCGCCCGAAGATGCGATCCTGTCCGCGAAGGATGCGGAAGCGATCCAGTTTTCGGAATTCGACTCCCCGTTTGAGTAAGTAAGTGAAGGTATGTGTGCGATGAAGATTTTGGTGACTGGCGGCGCAGGGTTCATTGGTTCGGCTGTTGTAAGGCAGGCGATTCGCGATGGGCATGAGGTTGTGAACCTTGACGCGTTGACCTATGCGGCTTGTCTGGACAACGTGGCCCCGGTGGCCGACGCGGCGGGCTATGTGCTCGAAAAGGCAGATATTCGCGACGCCGCTGAGGTCAGACGCATTTTTGCGGAGCATAAGCCTGATGCTGTGATGCATCTTGCCGCTGAAAGCCATGTGGACCGGTCTATTGATGGCCCGAAAGAGTTCCTCGACACGAATATCCTTGGGACGTTTACCTTGTTGCAGGAGGCGCTGGCCTATTGGGACGGGGCAGGGCGGCCATCTGGGTTCCGGTTCCACCATATCTCCACGGACGAGGTTTACGGCACGCTGGGCGAAACTGGACAGTTTACGGAAGAAACACCTTACGCGCCGAACAGTCCTTATTCCGCCTCGAAAGCGGCATCCGATCATCTTGTGCGCGCCTGGGGAGAGACCTACGGCCTGCCCTTCGTGCTGACCAATTGCTCCAACAATTACGGCCCGTACCATTTCCCCGAGAAGCTGATCCCGGTGGTCATCCTGAACGCATTGGCGGGTCGTGATATTCCGGTTTACGGCAAGGGCGAGAATGTGCGTGACTGGCTTTATGTAGAAGATCATGCCGACGCCTTGCTGACCGTTTTGCAGAAGGGTGAGAATGCGCGAACCTACAATATCGGCGGCGAGAATGAGGCGCGGAACATTGATATCGTGACGATGATTTGCAGCCTGCTTGATGAGATGCGTCCCAAAGACAAGCCGCATGCTGAGCAGATCACCTATGTCAAAGACCGTCCGGGCCATGACCTGAGATATGCGATTGATCCTGAACGAATTCGGACGGAACTGGGCTGGCGGCCTTCTGTCACGCTGGAACAGGGTCTGAGAAAGACGGTTGAATGGTATCTTGAGAACGAGGATTGGTGGCGTGCGCTGGAGAACCGCGACGGGGTCGGCAAACGTCTTGGTAAAGGGTAGGCGGCGTGTCTGATATTCTCGTCTTTGGCAAAACCGGACAGGTCGCGACAGAGCTCGGTCTCTTGGACGGGACCGTTTGCATGGGCCGCGATGTGGCCGACTTATCCGACCCTGCCGCTTGTGCCGCGCTCATTGCAGAACACAAGCCAAAGGCGGTCATCAATGCCGCGGCTTACACGGCTGTGGACCGTGCGGAAGAAGAAGAGGCGCTCGCGACCACGGTAAACGGTGAGGCACCCGCCGCGATGGCGCAGGCCTGTGCTGCGTTGGATATGCCGTTTGTCCATATCTCGACGGATTATGTGCTTGATGGGCTAGGCGCGCTGCCGCATGAGCCAGACGCCAGCCCGGCACCTTTGAATGCTTACGGCAGGAGCAAGCTCGTTGCCGAAACTGCGATCAAGCAGGCGGGCGGTCGCTACTGTGTACTTCGGACGTCGTGGGTTTTTTCAGCTCACGGGGCGAACTTTCTCAAGACGATGCTGCGTTTGGCAGAAAGCCGGGACGCGTTGACCGTTGTGGGTGATCAAATCGGCGGGCCAACCTCGGCGCGTTCGATTGCACAAGCTTGTATAGCTGCGGCTTCCGGGCTGGGAGGGTCGGATGGACGCGGAAAATCGGGCATCTATCATTTCTCAGGGGCGCCAGATGTCAGCTGGGCCGACTTTGCGCGAGAGATCTTCAGCCAAGCGGGCTTGGCCGTGGCTGTCGCGCATATTCCAACCGCAGATTACCCCACCCCTGCTGTGCGGCCTTTGAATTCCAGGATGAATTGCGCCAGTCTTGAGCAGGCGTTTGGTGTTGGCAGGCCCGACTGGCGTCAGGACGTTGCCGAGATCCTTGAGCAACTTGGCACCTGAGACGGACCTGCCCTAAAATGGTCAATCATTGATGATTGAAGCGACGAAACACGAGCGTGAAACCAGTAAGAGACAGAGTAAAATGAGCGATCGCAAAGGTATTATATTGGCAGGTGGATCCGGGACCCGGCTCTATCCCATCACCCAAGGTGTCTCCAAACAGTTGATGCCCATCTATGACAAGCCGATGATCTACTACCCGCTGAGCGTGCTGATGCTGGCGGGGATACGCGAGATTGCGGTGATCACCACGCCTGAGGATCAAAGTCAGTTTCAGCGCCTGCTTGGCGACGGATCGCAATGGGGCGTGACGTTGACCTTCATTGTGCAGCCCAGCCCGGACGGTCTGGCGCAGGCCTACTTGCTGGCGGAAGAGTTTCTGGATGGTGCGCCCAGTGCGATGGTGCTTGGCGACAACATCTTCTTTGGCCACGGCCTGCCGGAGCTTTTGTCGAAGGCCGATGATGTGGTCGAAGGTGGGACCGTATTTGGCTACCGCGTTACCGATCCCGAACGCTACGGCGTGGTCGGGATGGACGAGGCTGGCAAAGTGGTCGAGATCATTGAAAAGCCCGAGGTGCCGCCTAGTAATTATGCGGTTACCGGTCTTTATTTCCTCGACGGCTCAGCGCCAGACCGGGCGCGTGCGATCAAACCCTCGGAACGTGGGGAGCTGGAGATCACCTCCCTTTTGGAAACCTATCTCAACGATGAGCAATTGACTGTTCAACGTATGGGTCGGGGCTTTGCCTGGCTGGATACGGGCACCCATGCCAGCCTGCTGGATGCCGGGAATTTTGTGCGCACCTTGCAGTCGCGTCAGGGTCTGCAAACGGGCTGCCCGGAAGAGATTGCTTTTGAGAACAAATGGATCACCAAAGAGCAGCTTTTGGAACGCGCAGAGCTGTTCAAGAAGTCTGACTACGGCATGTATCTCACAGGCCTTGTTTAGCGGCTAACGCAGCGGCGTTGCCAAGATGTCGCGCGCCTGCTGCCATGTTGCGACGGGGCGCTCATATTTGGCGCAAAGCTCTGCGGCTCGGCTGACCAAAGCGGCGTTTGAGGGGGCGAGTGTGTGCTTGTCGAGGCGCACGTTATCCTCAAGCCCGGTCCTTGTGTGCCCCCCGGCCGCGATGGCCCATTCGTTGACGACAAGTTGCCCGGCACCGATGCCCGCCGCGCACCATTGCGCCTTGGGCGCGCGCTGTTTCATGACGGAAACGTAGAAATCGAAAACCGCCTTGTCGACTGGCATCGCGTTTTTCACGCCCATCACGAATTGAACGTAGAGTTCCCCGTAGAGCTTGCCGCCCGCATGCAGGTCGATGGCTTGCAGGATATGGCTCAGGTCAAAGGCCTCAATCTCAGGTGTCACCTCATATTTGCGCATCTCGGATGTCAGCCACTCTATGAGATCTGGGCTATTCTCATAGATCCGCGTCGGAAAATTGCATGAACCGACGGAAAGCGATGCCATATCCGGTTTCAACGGCAACATGCCGCCGCGTTCCGTGCCGGCCCCGGATCGCCCGCCTGTAGAGAACTGAATGATCATTCCGGGGCAGTGTTTTTTCAGGCCCTCTTTCAAAGCGGCAAATGTCTCAGGGTCCGAGCTGGGTGTTTCGTCGTCATTGCGGACATGGCAATGGGCAATGCTTGCGCCGGCCTCGAATGCGGCATGGGTGCTTTCGATCTGTTCCGACACTGAAATCGGAACCGCAGGATTGTCGGCCTTGGTGGGGAGCGATCCGGTGATGGCCACGCAGATGATGCAAGGTGTCGTCATATCTTGGGCTCACATGTCAAAGAAGATGGTCTCGTGCTCACCCTGAAGATGGATATCGAAGAGGTAGCTTCCGCTACTTTGTTTTTTAGCAATTAGTGTCGGGACACGGTTGCGATGCTCGATCTTAGTCAGGATCGGGTCGGCGGCATTGGCCTTCGCTTCGTCGTCAAAATACAAACGCGTGTGCAGTCCGAGATTGATGCCTCGCGCCACAATCCAGACGGTGATGTGAGGGGCCTGAAGCCGACCGTCCATATAGGGAACCTGCCCCGGCTTGACTGTATCAAACTGGAATTGGCCGGTCTCCATATCCGTGGGGCAGCGCCCCCATCCGGTGAAGTTGCTCTCCGTTAAGGCAAAGCCGCCGTCCGCGTCGGCCTGCCAAATCTCGATCATTGCGTCGCGGATCGCCATGCCGGTTCCGTCAAAAACCTGCCCAGTGATGGTGATCTCTTCGCCTTTGATGGGCCCGGTCTTCATCTTTGCGCCAAGGTCTTCGTCATAAACCCCGGACATTTCTGCGAAATTTGGAGTGCATCCGATATGGACATATGGCCCGGCCGTTTGCGAGGACGTTTCGCGCAAGAGTTTCTGGCTCATGTCACAGACCCTCCCAACGGTTTTCAAAGAAGGTTTGCCGACGCCCGCGCAGCACGATGTCAAACTTGTAAACCCGCGCGTCCATTGGGACGGCCTCGGCCATATCCAATGAGGCTACGAGCGACTTGATCGCCTCTGTATCGTCGATGCTGCCGACAATCGGGCATTGCCAGATCATCGGATCGCCCTCGAAATACATCTGCGTAATGAGCCGCTGCGAGAAGGCCTGTCCCATCAGTGAAAAATGGATATGCGCGGGCCGCCAGTCGGCCATGCCATTTGGCCAAGGGTAGGGGCCGGGTGTAACGGTACGAAATTCATAGGCGCCGTTCTCATCCGTAATCATCCGACCACAGCCGCCGAAATTGGGATCAAGAGGGGCGAGATAGGCTTCATTCTTGTGCCTGTACCGCCCACCCGCATTGGCTTGCCATACTTCGATCAGGCAGTTGGGGACCGGACGCCCGGTTTGGTCCAGCACCCTGCCTCGGACGATAATACGCGGGCCAAGAGCCATTTCACCGGGCTGGGCGAAGTTGAGGATCAGGTCCTTGTCGAGCGGGCCCAGCATATCGTGGCCAAATACTGGCCCCGTTTGCTCCCCCATGCTTCCCGGAAACGACAAAAGGGGCTTGGTTGGCGAGCGTGTAACCGAGGATTTATAGGCGGGGGTCAGCGCGGCGGGGTGTCCGTCATGATTGCGAACAAGAAAACCGTTCTGGTTTGGGCTCTTGTGGGTCAAGTGTCACTCATTTCTGCGAAGGTTTGCTTGGCGAGTTTCAACGCATGGTTTGCCTTGGGCACGCCTGCATAAATCGCGACGTGTTGGAAGGCCTCGATTACGTCCTGCTCAGTGGCTCCGGTGTTGGCGGTGGCGCGAATGTGCATTGGGATTTCGTCAAAATTGCCGGTTGCGGCAAGCAGGGCCAGCGTCAGCATGGAGCGCTCCCTCAGGCTGATCGCATCGCTGGACCAAACCGTGCCCCAGGCCGCTTCGGTGATAAGGGTCTGGAACGGTTCGTCCAAAGATGTCTTCGCAGCCTCAGCGCGATCCACATGTGCGTCCCCAAGAACAGCGCGGCGGGTTTTCATGCCGGTGGTGTATCGGTCGCTCATCACATGCATCCTTCGCGTTGTTCCTTTAGTATGGCAGCCCAACGTAGTTTTGCGCCAGCACTGCTTGCGCCTGATCGCTTGATTGGAGGAAATCTATTTCCGCCTGTTGCATCCGAAGGTCAAACTCGGACTGGTCAGGGAATTGGTGCAACAAGGACGTCATCCACCAGCTAAAGCGCTCCGCTTTCCAAACCCGCGCCAGCGCTTTTGCGGAGTAGTTGTCGATGCCCCCGGTGTCTCCGGTGTCGTAGTACTGGATGAGCCCTTGGCTTAGGTAATGCACGTCGCTTGCTGCGGTGTTGAGGCCCTTTGCCCCAGTCGGTGGGACGATATGCGCCGCGTCGCCACATAGGAACAGCCGACCCCAGCGCATGGGCTCGCTCACAAAGGAGCGCAGCGGTGCGATGGATTTCTCAATGGAAGGACCGGTGACCAACGTTTCGGCATATTCTTGTGGGATGCGTTCCCGCAAAGTGGTCCAGAAGGCGTCATCGGTCCAATTCTGCGGGCTGTCGTCAATGGCGCATTGGATGTAGTAGCGGCTAAGGTTCTCATTGCGCATGGAGCAGAGCGCGAAGCCTGCCTTTGAACTGGCGTAGATGAGCTCGTCATGAACGGGGGGCGTCTCAGATAGGACGCCTAACCAACCGAACGGGTAGACCTTTTCATATTCGCGCAGCACGGTGTCGGGGATGGTCTTCCGGCTGACGCCATGAAACCCGTCGCATCCGGCAATGTAGTCACAGGTGATCCGATGCTGTGTTCCGTCTTTTGTGTAAACCACAGACGGCGCGTCGCTGTCCGCATCCTCGATCTGCACATTCTCGACATCGAAAACCATCTGCGCCTTCAACGCCTCGCGCGCGGCGTAAAGATCGTGGGTCACTTCGGTCTGACCATAGACGGTGACGTTTGCATTTGTATGCTCCGCAAAGTCGACGCGGATTTGGGTGTCGCCATATGAGATGACTGTTCCGTCGTGCACGAACCCTTCCGCTTTCAGACGCTCTCCAACGCCCGCCGCGTGGAGTTGATCAACGAGCCCTGTCTCCAATACACCAGCACGGATCCGGCTAAGGACGTAAGCCTTGCTTTTGCGTTCAAGCGTCACGGTCTCAATGCCGCTGCGATCCAGCAATTGACCCAGCAGCAAGCCCGATGGCCCGCCGCCGATGATGATGACCTGTGTGCGCACTTGAATCCTCCCGCCGCACGGTATCTGCTTTGGGGCGCTGATGTAAATTTCCAATTTTGGGGGAAGGTTTTTGCCTTGGCCAAAATCTCAAACTTAGCTTTGCTTGCGTGTGGAATGAATAGTCAGCGCGGGACTGGCATGCTGATTGGTGACATAATGCCCTGGCGGCGAACGCCGAGGGTTAACCAATCAAGATTTTGAGCGTTTGCATGAACCAAGGCGTCGGGTAGTGAGGTCCGTTTGTCAAAGAACTCACCCTTATTCGCATCGCCCACCAAGATGTCATCAACCTCAAATCTGCTCCCATCAGGTGCATTTGTCACAATCGTGGCCCAAGCATCGTCGACCATGCGTGTTTCGAAAGTTGTGCCGTTGGAAAAAGACGTCTTGTGCACCACTGGAACATTGATTGATTCAGTGACGGCCGCATTTTTGGACTCGCCAACCAATACGGATAACGTCATCGTGCCGCCTTCGGGGGCCTGCATCATCTGATGCAGAACGGTATCGATCTCTGCGCCACTGTCCACTGGGAGGCCGTTTATTTCATAGATCGTTTCTGCTGGAGCAGGAAGGCTTCCGGTTAGATCGACCGACCATGCTGACACGACCTGAGGCAAGTCAAAGCTCTCCATGATCGCCTCTATTGGTGTATCATTTGTGTCCGCCACCAAAGAGGCACGCACGGGTTCCAAGTCTGTTGTTTCTTGCAACGTACTAACACCAGCTGATGCCAGCGCATCGTCAGCTTCTGGCAACCCTAGGGTAAGAGAAAGATCGTTGGCCAAGGCTGGAGCCACAGTGTCAGCAACCTGCGCCGCACCGGTGTTTGAGGGCGCAATATCCGAGGCAATTGGGTCGGATGCTCCTGGAGCAATGGCTGGGATTGTACCGGTAGCGACCGCAGTCACAGATGAGTTGCTATCAGCCAATGCTACGGTTGTTTCCTCAACTGATGGACCATCGCCGCTCATTTGTAGAACGGCCACACCGCCTATGATCGGAATTGCTAGCCCGATAGCGCCCAAAATGCGTGCTCTGGACATTTTTGAAGTCTTTGGAAGGGGCGCAGATGCATTCGCCAATGTTTCTTTAGATTTGGCGTGAGTTGCTGCGTCATCGGCGTTACCGTGCCCGCTAAGTAGTTCAAGCCACTGTTGTGCCGAACTGAAACGGTCATTTGGTAGTATTGCCAAAGCCCTATCAATTCCACGCAGAAACTGTTCCGAGTATGCTGGCATACGACCTACGACGGGTAAGTAGGGGTCACCATCACCAGCGGCAACAGCGGCTAGGCGAGATTGCGAGTTTACTGGAATCTCGCCTGTGATCACATGGTAGAATGTCGCGGCCAAGGCATAGAGATCGCTGGACGGGCCCTGATCCGCACCAGAAACGTAAAACTCCTGTGGACTATAGCCGTCTTTGATCACACGTAATTCTGACAAAATACGGTTCTCGCTACCAGCATCTTGTCGAGCAGCGCCAAAATCGATCAGGACAGGTTCCAAATCCGATTTTAGCAAAATATTGTCTGGTGAGATATCTCGATGAAGCATGTCTTGTTCGTGGATAGCGCTGACAGCGCCCAACATTTTGCTTAGAATCGTCTCGATTTGCGCGGGCTCAGGTAGTTTCCCTTGTCCCTCGATAAGAGCTAGAAGGTCGTGACCCTCAACAAAATCAAGCGCCATGTAGGCGGTTTTGTTTTCTTCAAACACTTGATGCACACCCACGATATTGGGGTGATTTACTTTGGCTAGGCTGTGAGCCTCGGCCACAAATTTACGCACAATGGACGAAAGCTCATTGGTGTGCGAACGGCTGCGGGCTCGAACAGATGTTGCACTTCTGCGGCAGAATGATCCTGGGAAACATTCTTTAATGACAACTTTTCTGCCCAAAGAATTTCGCGCGAGGTAAGTAATGCCAAATCCACCCGCGTTCAGGAACGCGTCAATTGTGAATTGTCCTTGCATGAGTGTATGCCCAGGCTCCAATTCGTCTATGGCGGCATCATCAAAGTCTTCTTCAATTTCTAGGGGGTTTCCCATTACCTAATTCCATCGTTAATTGCACATTTGTTGGAGCACTTTAGGTAGGCAAAAAATGGCCTGAAGATGGCATTAGTCTGATTTAATTTGGTTTTCTGCAGAAGATGCTTTGTTTCCATTAAAGGAGTGACTCGTGGTTTATCTAGGTCTGCACAATGACTGTGCCGCCAAGTCGCTTCATTGAGAGCTTAATATTATCGCACACTAGACATAAATCTGCCCAAAATTTCATCGATCAACGCCTCGAAACTTTGAATAGTAAGGTAGGATCATGATTAAACGAGCACTAGGAATTGCGCTGTTGGCCGGCATCGTCGCCGGACCCGCAGCTGCACAGCAGGCGTCAGCCGGCGTTTCACCCTTTGTTATGAATACTCTGTTTGTCGTCTTCTGTGGCGTTCTTGTCATGTGGATGACAGCGGGCTTCACGATGGTCGAAGTGGGCTATGTCCAGAAGAAAAGCGTTGTCGCACAATGTGCAAAGAATATTGGCCTCTTCGCGATCGCATCCACGGCTTTTATCCTTTCAGGATATGGCATGATGTTCCCGAACGGAGCTTGGATTATGCCCGGTGTCCTGGGATACGATGGCATCATTGAAGTTACGGATGTTGTGGGCTTCGGAAGCGAATTCACAGGTCGCGGGCATGCTGATGCTGCCGATATCTTCTTCCAGTCAATGTTCTGTGTGGCGATTGCTTCAATCGTATCCGGGACAGTCGCGGAACGTATGAAGCTTGCTCCATTCTTCATTTTCACCGCTATCTTCACAGCAGTTATCTATCCTATCCAAGCTTCCTGGACCTGGGGCGGTGGATTCCTTGCTTCGGAATTTGGTTTCAAAGACCTCGCAGGCAGCACCGTTATTCACGTCGTCGGTGGCACTGCAGCGCTGCTTGGCGCTATCATCGTCGGGGCGCGGAAAGGCCGTTTTGTTGGCGGCAAGGCCGTCACTCTTGGTAGCGCGTCCCTGCCGTTGGCTACGATCGGTACTCTTATCCTGTGGATGGGCTGGTATGGGTTTAACGCTGGGTCGTACCTGAGCTTTTCGTCCGATGCAGACGCAGCTAACGTGGCACGCATCTTCCTCAATACAAACTTGGCCGCTGCAGGCGGAGTCATCTCAGCCGCATTTATCTCCTTCTTTAAGGAAAATCGCTTTGACCTCTCCTTTATGCTGAATGGGGCGCTCGGTGGCCTGGTTGCGATTACGGCAGAACCTCTGTTTCCGACACCGTTGATGGCATTTGCCATCGGTATTGGCGCAGGCTTTATCCTGTTCTTCGCGATCCAGCTTCTTGAAGACTTGAGGATTGATGACGTTGTCGGTGCAATTCCAGTTCACCTTTTCTGCGGTGTTTGGGGCACTATTGCTGTGGCATTCACGAACTCTGACGCGACAATCTTTGGCCAATTGGCATCTATCGTGATCGTCATTGCCTATGTCGCATCCACAACCGGCTTTGTCTGGTACTTGCTTCACAAGTCCATCGGTTTGCGTGTGACATCAGAAAACGAAAATGTTGGGCTCGATCAAAGCAGCCTGGTGGTCGCCACTGAACATGGTTCCTGACGTCTATGACGTTCCTTACCGAGGCAAACTGATTTGGTTTGCCTCGGTCGATCAGTAGACAGTTCAGTCAACTACATAGTTACGTAGCTCGCTGTCGGAATGCAGCAAAATTGCTCGGAGTAAAGATGATGAAAATGTTAATAGGTGGCTTGGTGATGTCGTTGGGGGTTTTGTCCTCAAGCGTCAACGCTGAAGTATTGGTTGATGTAGAGGGAAAGACCTATAAATTGACGGACTTGATGGAAAACTGTCAGTCTATGAGTGACAATCCGGTGGCGCAGGTGTCATGTTTCAGCGCAGTATCAGCCTTGTTGGAAAGTCAATCTACCCCAACACCAACAGAAAGCTCTGCTTCTATTCCTGAAGCTTTCGAAGCCTTACGCGATGTTGCTCAGTATGTGGATGAGGGCTCAGGTTTGATAATTCGAGGCGCCGAGTGTAATGCTCAATTCCTCTATTTTGGAAACTACTTTCATGTAAGCCGTCGCAATCTGTCTTCCCTTGACCTGTTTAGTACCCAGATTGACGCATCTAAAGTCGATTATGATCAGATCGTTCAAACAACCGGAAACCAAGTCTACATGTCTCGGGGCACCATGCTTGATGGCTCTGTGGCCAAAACAAGCGGCGGTTTGGCTATTGAATCTGCACAATACAACATTGCCGCCAAACCTGCACGGATGACAATTGCTGATTACGCTGTCCAAGTGGCCGGCCAACTTACGGCCAAAGAAAGTAATGAATTTGACTTCGTACTTGTCCACCCAGCAAAACAACAATCTAGCGCTGCAGTCTGGGGTGCCTTCAAGACATACATTGAGGCATGCCAAGGCTAGCTGTCGTAAGTGTGATGTCAGACCTTGAGAGCACAGAAGGCAGTAGCTCAAATATGGAAATTTGCTGCACAAGACAGAGGTAGAGGACAATATCACATTCTCTTCCAAAGAACTGCGGCATTGAGTGAAAAACCATGGGCTTTACCCAAAAGGGTGAATCCCGGATTATAACGAAATTCGCCAAGGGACTCTTAGAATGATGTAGCGTTTGTAAAGATATTTGGATTCGAGTTGGATATCTTCTTGCCTATAGACGTGTTGTGAGTGGGAGAGCTGGTGAAGCGCTTTGTGTCGGAATATCGACCGCATCGAAAGGCTGCAAACTAGTTTGAGCGTTGGCTTGGACGTCTGTGTCAGCTGAAATTAAAGCTGATGCCTAGCGTCTCAAAACCCTCAGCAGATTGTAACTTCTATACTTGGGACGGAAGCAAACAATTTTAGAAAATATTGCAATAGCACGGGATCCCGCGAAGTTGGGCAGGAGGTTGGAAAGGTCGACCAACTTGCCTACGATTTTTCCAAATCGCTGCTCTAAATTGTGGTTTTGAAGAATTGGTGCCCAGGAGAGGACTCGAACCTCCACACCGTTGCCAGTACTAGCACCTGAAGCTAGCGCGTCTACCATTCCGCCACCTGGGCAGGTGTCGTGTCAGCGCTGATTAAGCAGGGTTCTGGGCTCTGTCAACGGGATTCGGGGATCGGTTGGAATTGAATTGAAACTTGTCTGGCCTGAGCGGTCCCGGTAAAGCTCGGTCAAGCCATTTCGAAGAGGTCACCTCCCATGTCCAAGCTCGCAACCGTCTATGGCGGATCAGGTTTTGTAGGACGCTATATTGTGCGCCGTCTTGCCAAGGCGGGCTGGCGTGTCCGTGTCGCCGTGCGCCGCCCGAATGAAGCGATTTTCGTTAAGCCTTACGGCACTGTCGGCCAAGTTGAGCCGGTGTTTTGCAACATCCGTGACGATGCGTCGGTTCGGTCCGTCATGGAGGGTGCGGATGCCGTGGTGAACTGCGTCGGCACTTTCGATAAGCGTGGCCGCAATAATTTTGACGCCGTTCAGGATGAGGGCGCGACCCGCATTGCGAAGATTGCCTCTGAGCTTGGTGTTGAGCGCATGGTGCATCTTTCGGCGATAGGCGCCGATGTTGACGCGCAGACGTTCTATGCACGCTCGAAAGGGCGAGGTGAGGCGGGTGTGCTTGAGCATTTCCCTACTGCAACAATCCTGCGGCCCTCCGTCGTGTTTGGGCCGGAAGATGCGTTCTTCAACCGGTTTGCGGCGATGTCGCGGCTTGGACCAGTTTTGCCAGTGATCGGTGCGGATGCGAAGTTTCAGCCGGTCTATGTGGATGACGTCGCGCAAGCGGCACTGGCCGGTATTGATGGCGCGCCCGGTGTGTTCGAGCTGGGGGGCCCTGAGGTCAGAACCTTCCGCGAGTTGATGAACGAAATGCTTGCCGTCATTCGCCGCCGCCGGATTGTGCTGAATGTGCCGTTCTTCGTGGCGGGGATCATGGGGTCTTCTTTTGACCTGCTGAGCCTGCTGACGGGCGGCCTTGTGAAAGGGCCCGTGACAAAAGATCAGGTGATCAGCCTCAAATCTGACACTGTGGTCGGAGCCGACGCCAAAGGTCTGGCTGACCTCGGTGTTGAAGCAACGGCGATGGACGGCGTGTTGGAATCCTACCTGTGGCGATTCCGGCCTTCCGGCCAGTATGACGCGATCAAAGAATCGGCAAAGAACCTGCGCGCAGATTAGCTGTAGGCGTAGATCAGCAGAACAATCCCGAGCACAATTCGATAGATGACATACGGGGTGAAGCTCACCGATTTCAGCAGACGCATCATCAAGATCAGTGCCAAGAGGGCCGCAAAGAAGGACAAAAGCGCCGCAACCGCCGCGTCTTTGGCCAGTGCCGCGTTGGTGTCTCCGACAACTTCAACACCCAGAACCAAGCCCGACGCTAGAATTGTTGGAATGGACATCAGCATCGCAAGCTTGGCTGCGTCCTCCCGAGCGTAGCCCAACGCTCGTGCGCCGGAAATCGTTGCGCCCGATCTCGACGTTCCGGGTATCAGTGCAAGCGCCTGCCATAGCCCCATAATGAAAGCATGCTTCATCGACCATTGCGGGGCCTTGCGCTCAACCGTGCCTTTCTGGTCCGCCCAGTACAGGACAAGCCCAAAAATCAGCATGGTCCATCCGATCAGTGCCACAGAGCGCAGATATGCGTCGAAGCCAGTGAGCTTCAGAAAACCACCGAGCAGCAGAACCGGGATGGTTGCAATGATAAGAAGCATCGCAAGCCACGCGCCCTGCGTATCGACCTTGCCGCGCATCAGGCGCGGGACACCGGATGCGGCAACGCGGACGTCTTGATGAAAATATAGCATGACGGCGAACAGGGTTCCGACGTGAACGGCAATGTCGATCATCTGTCCTTGGTCATCCATGCCGGTTAACGCGGGCAGCAGAATCAGATGTCCAGACGAGCTGACTGGCAGGAATTCCGTGATCCCCTGTATCATGGCGACGAGTATGAGATGAAATAGCGACATTTCGCGTAAGGGTCCTTTTGCGGTCGGGCGCACCCTAAACATTTGGAATCAAAAGCAAAGAGCAGATTTGATTCCGTATCGGCCCTAAAATGGGAGGCTGTGATCCAGAATTTGGGGTTGGCAGCTCACGGAATCGTCATATAGGTCAGTCGAACTGACTTTTATTCGTTAGGGCGCACCCGTAAGAGGAAGCCTTCGACGTGGGAGAGATCAATGGCAAAAGAGCCGATGCTGAAATTTGTGTCCGTAGAGCGTGACATGCCCGAGAAACGCCCTCCGAATCTTCGGAAAGAAGATTTTCAGGAGATCTACGCTGAATATGCCGAGGCGAAGGCGGAGGAGCAATCGAGCCGGTGTAGCCAATGCGGTGTGCCCTATTGTCAGTCTCATTGTCCATTGCACAACAACATCCCTGATTGGCTGCGGCTCACGGCGCAGGGGCGTCTGCAAGAGGCCTATGAGGTCAGCCAAGCGACGAATACATTCCCGGAAATCTGTGGGCGTATCTGCCCGCAGGATCGCTTGTGCGAAGGCAATTGTGTGATCGAGCAATCAGGCCATGGGACAGTGACCATCGGCTCTGTCGAGAAATACATCACCGACACGGCTTGGGAAAATGGGTGGGTGAAGCCTGCCTCCCCGGCGTTTGAACGCTCCGAGAGCGTTGGCATCATTGGCGCTGGCCCCGGCGGCTTGGCGGCCGCGGATCGGCTGTGCCGTGCTGGCGTGCAGGTCACCGTTTATGACCGCTATGATCGCGCTGGCGGTTTGCTGACCTACGGCATTCCCGGCTTCAAACTGGAAAAAGACGTTGTGATGAAGCGCATCGACCAGCTTGAACAGGGCGGGGTTGCTATGCAGCTGAATTGCAATGTGGGGGAAGACATTTCTTTCGCGGAGCTGCGCGAAAAGCATGACGCTATTCTGATCGCCACCGGTGTGTACAAGTCCCGTGACCTGCCAGCGCCGGGAGGGGATGCCAAAGGTATCGTGCGGGCCATTGATTTCCTGACGGCCTCCAACCGCAAGAGCTTCGGTGATGCTGTGCCCGAGTTCGATTCCGGCGAGTTGAATGCCGAGGGCAAGCGCGTTGTCGTTATTGGCGGTGGCGACACTGCGATGGACTGTGTCCGAACCGCGATCCGTCAGGGTGCTGAGTCGGTGAAATGCCTCTATCGCCGCGACAAGGCCAACATGCCGGGATCGCAGCGGGAAGTTCAGAACGCAGAAGAAGAGGGCGTTGAGTTCGTTTGGCTCTCGGCTCCTGCTGGGTTCGAGGGGGATGCCGTGTCCGGCGTCAAGGTCAGCAAGATGCGTCTTGGCCAACCAGATGCGACGGGCCGCCAAAGCCCTGAGATTATCGAAGGCGCTGATTATGTCGAAGGCTCCGATCTGGTCATCAAGGCGCTCGGTTTCGAGCCCGAGGACCTTGTCGCCTTGTGGGACGTCCCCGAACTGGCGGTGACCCGTTGGGGTACCGTCAAAGCGGACTTCCATACGCATGAGACCAATCTGCCCGGGGTTTATGCCTGCGGTGACATCCAACGCGGTGCCAGCCTTGTTGTTTGGGCGATCCGTGATGGGCGCGAAGCGGCAGATGCTATTATTGAACAGATCAAAGCTGAAGCCGTGGTTGCCGCCGAGTAGTCGGCGCGTTACTGGCCGCTTTAGGCCTGACAGACACCCAATAAGGAGATGAGACATGACCAAATTTGATGAAACTTGGGTGGCTCAGGAAGAAACCAAACGTGCTTGGATGGCGCAGAACAGCCTGTACCGCGATGAAGATGAGCATGCGTCATGCGGCGTGGGACTTGTTGTCTCCATCGACGGGAAGAAGTCCCGCAAGGTTGTCGAGAACGGGATCAACGCGCTGAAAGCCGTCTGGCATCGTGGCGCGGTGGATGCTGACGGAAAGACCGGCGATGGCGCGGGCATTCATGTCCAGATCCCCGTACCCTTCTTTTACAATCAAATCGAGCGGACCGGGCACACCCCAAACAAGGATGAGATGATCGCTGTCGGTCAGGTCTTTCTGCCGCGCACCGATTTTGGCGCTCAAGAGGCTTGCCGTACCATCGTCGAAACGGAGGTCTTGCGGATGGGCTACCGTATCTATGGCTGGCGTCATGTTCCGGTGAACGTCGCTTGCCTCGGTGAGAAGGCCAACGCAACGCGGCCTGAGATTGAACAGATTCTGATCTCCAACTCGAAAGGCGTCGAGGAAGAGGAGTTCGAACGTGAGCTCTACGTCATCCGTCGTCGTATTGAGAAAGCCGCCACTACTCTGAAGGAGTTGTATATCTGCTCCCTCAGCTGCCGGTCGATCATTTACAAGGGCATGATGCTCGCCGAACAAGTGGCGGATTTTTACCCCGACCTTATGGATGAACGTTTCGAGAGCGCATTCGCGATCTACCACCAGCGCTATTCTACCAACACTTTCCCGCAATGGTGGTTGGCACAGCCCTTCCGCATGCTGGCGCATAATGGTGAGATCAACACGCTCAAAGGCAATCTCAACTGGATGAAAAGCCATGAGATCCGGATGGCCTCAGGCGCTTTTGGCGATATGGCCGATGACATCAAACCGATTGTTGCGGCGGGGTCTTCGGATTCTGCGGCGCTCGACTCAGTCTTTGAGGTGCTTGTGCGTGCTGGCCGCTCAGCGCCGATGGCAAAGACAATGCTTGTTCCCGAGGCATGGTCTCAGCAGGCGGTAGATATGCCCGAGGCGTGGCAGGACATGTATTCCTATTGCAACTCCGTGATGGAGCCATGGGACGGCCCTGCCGCATTGGCAATGACCGATGGCCGCTGGGTATGCGCCGGGCTGGATCGTAACGGGTTGCGTCCGATGCGCTATGCCGTGACTGGGGACGGGCTGCTTATTGCGGGATCCGAGACCGGCATGGTGCCATTTGACGAGGCCACCGTGCGCGAGAAGGGTGCGCTTGGGCCTGGTCAGATGATCGGTGTCCATATGGGCAAAGGGAAGCTGTTCCATGATGAAGAGCTGAAGGACAAAATGTCTGCAGCACTTCCATTTGGCGAATGGTGTTCGCGGATCACGCACCTTGATGAGATCACTTTGGATGTGAAAGAAGAGGCGCTGTTTTCCGGTGCTGAGCTGCGCAAGCGTCAAATTGCGGCGGGCTATTCCGTCGAAGAGTTGGAGCAAATTCTTGCGCCAATGGCGGAGGACGGCAAGGAAACGCTGGCCTCCATGGGGGATGACACGCCGTCTGCGGTGCTGTCGAAAAAGTACCGCCCGCTGAGTCATTTCTTCCGTCAGGCGTTCTCTCAGGTGACCAACCCACCGATTGACAGCTTGCGCGAATTCCGCGTGATGAGCCTCAAAACACGGTTCGGGAACCTGAAAAACGTGTTGGACGAGGATTCCAGCCAGACCGAAATTCTGGTGCTCGACAGCCCGTTTGTTGGCAATGCGCAGTTTGAGAAACTAACTGAGCAGTTTAACGCGGATATGGTCGTGATCGACTGTACCTTCGAGAATGGCAAGAACGCGTTGCGCAGTGCGCTTGACCGGGTTCGTGCGGAGGCCGAAGACGCCGTGCGATCTGGTGCGGGGCATATTGTTTTGACCGACCAGCACCAAGGCGAAGACAAGGTCGCGATGCCGATGATCCTTGCGACGTCTGCTGTCCATGCTTGGCTGACGGCCAAAGGTCTGCGGACGTTTTGCTCGCTCAATGTGCGGTCTGCTGAATGCGTCGACCCGCACTATTTCGCTGTGTTGATCGGCTGTGGGGCCACAACTGTGAACGCCTATCTGGCCGAGGATTCCTTGGCGGATCGCATCGAGCGCGGCTTGCTTGATTGCTCGCTCACAGAAGCGGTTGCACGGTATCGCAATGCCATTGATCAAGGATTGCTGAAGATCATGGCGAAGATGGGGATCTCTGTGATCTCATCCTATCGTGGCGGTCTGAATTTCGAGGCCGTTGGTCTTTCGCGTGCGATGGTCAATGAATTCTTCCCGGGCATGCAGTCGCGTATTTCCGGGATTGGTATCACCGGCATTCAATCGAAAGCGGTCGACGTGCATCAGCTTGGTTGGCGTGGAGGTCAGGACGTTTTGCCGATTGGTGGCTTCTACAAAGCCCGCCGCACAGGTGAGAAACATGCCTGGGAAGCGCAAACCATGCATATGCTGCAAGCGGCCTGTGCACGCGCGAGCTACGACATGTGGAAGCAGTTCAGCCAGACCATGCAGGCAAACCCTCCGATCCACTTGCGCGATCTTCTGGACATCAAGTCCATGGGCGAGCCGATTGCGATTGAAGAGGTGGAGTCGATCACCGCCATCCGCAAGCGATTTGTAACGCCGGGCATGTCGCTGGGCGCATTGAGCCCAGAGGCGCATAAAACGCTCAATGTTGCGATGAACCGCATTGGGGCCAAATCCGACAGCGGTGAGGGTGGCGAAGACCCGGCGCATTTTGTGCCGGAGCCAAATGGCGACAACCCTTCTGCGAAGATCAAGCAGGTGGCCTCCGGCCGGTTTGGGGTGACTGCTGAGTATCTGAACCATTGCGAAGAGCTTGAGATCAAGGTCGCGCAGGGTGCCAAGCCCGGCGAGGGCGGGCAGTTGCCCGGCATGAAAGTCACCAAGCTGATCGCAAGGCTGCGGCACTCAACCGAAGGGGTCACGCTGATTTCCCCGCCGCCGCATCACGACATCTACTCCATCGAGGACCTGGCGCAGCTGATCTACGATCTCAAGCAGATCAACCCGCGCTGTAAGGTGACAGTGAAGCTGGTGGCCGCTTCCGGCGTTGGCACGATTGCCGCTGGTGTGGCTAAGGCGAAAGCCGACGTGATCCTGATCTCTGGCCACAATGGCGGGACGGGTGCCTCGCCTGCAACCTCGATCAAATACGCGGGTCTGCCATGGGAGATGGGTCTGACCGAGGCGCATCAGGTGCTGGCGATGAACAACCTGCGCGAAAGGATCACCCTGCGCACCGATGGTGGTTTGCGCACGGGGCGTGACATCGTCATGGCCGCGATGATGGGTGCTGAGGAATATGGTATTGGCACCGCTGCGCTGATCGCGATGGGCTGCATTATGGTGCGTCAGTGCCAGTCGAATACCTGCCCTGTTGGCGTTTGCACCCAAGACGAGGAGCTGCGGGCGAAGTTTACGGGCAATGCGGATAAGGTCGTGAACCTGATCACCTTCTACGCGCAGGAGGTGCGGGAGATCCTTGCCTCCATTGGGGCGCGGTCTTTGGACGACGTCATCGGGCGTGCTGATCTTCTGACGCAGGTGTCTCGTGGGTCGGCTCATCTGGATGATCTGGACCTGAACCCTCTGCTGATCACCGTCGATGGGGCGCATTCGATCAATTATGATCGGACGAAGCCTCGCAACGAGGTGCCGGATACACTGGACGCTGAGATTGTGAAGGATGCGCAGCCGTTCCTGAAGGAGGGTGAGAAGATGCAGCTGTCCTATGCGGTGCAGAATACTCTGCGCACTATCGGGACGCGGACGTCGAGCCATATTGTGCAGCGGTTTGGAATGCGGAACGATCTGCAGCCGGGTCATCTGACGGTGAAGCTGACCGGGTCGGCGGGTCAGGCTTTGGGGGCGTTTGCAGCCCCGGGGTTGAAGCTCGAGGTGTTTGGTGACGCGAATGACTACGTGGGCAAGGGATTGTCCGGGGGGCACATCGTGGTGCGGCCGGCGCAGGAGAGCCCGTTGGTGGCGGCTGATAACACGATCATCGGCAACACTGTGCTTTACGGCGCGACGGCGGGGCATTTGTTTGCGGCTGGGCGTGCGGGCGAGCGGTTTGCGGTTCGCAACTCTGGAGCCAGCGTGGTCATCGAGGGCTGTGGGACCAATGGGTGCGAGTATATGACTGGAGGGGTCGCTGTGATCCTTGGGTCAATTGGAGCCAACTTTGGCGCCGGGATGACGGGCGGGATGGCCTATATTTATGATCCTGACGGCATGGCGCCGGAGCTGATGAATATGGAAACCATCGTCACTTGTCCTGTGACGGTTGATCATTGGGAGGCCCAGTTGAAGGGGCTGATCGAGGCGCACCGGGATGAAACCGCCAGTGTGAAGGCGGCTCAAATCTTGCAGGATTGGGAGGCTGAGAAGGTCAATTTCTTGCAGGTCTGCCCGATCGAAATGCTGTCGCGGATTCCGGCTCCGTTGAGCTATGAGGAAGAGGCGATTCCGGCGGAATGAGCCATAGTTGAGCGATGCGACGCATGCGCCGGATTGGCTTAAGCTATTGAAATATAAAGGTTAACGCAGATTTTTTAAGTCTGTGTTAACCTTTGAAATCGCACCGTTTTCTCAGTTGTTGAGACGTTCGCAAGAACCGCCCTGAGCGCAGTTCTCGACGCGTTTTACGTCGTCCTGAGCGGGCTCCTGAAAGGCAAAGCCATAACAGGGCCCTACGTCAAAGATCAGCTTTTCATTGTCGCGGTTTTCCACGAAGGCGATGTAATCGGTGTCGGGTTGCAGGTCGGCGCACCAAGAGGCTTCGCAGAGCAGATTGATCTCTACCTGTGCTGAGACCTGTTGCGTGAAGCCTGCGCCTGTCAGGAGCCGTCCGTCAAAGGTGGCCTCGACTGTTTTGCTCTCTGGCGCGTCCGTCTTTGGCGGCGGTGTGAAGGCGAATGTTCCTTTCAGCACCACATAGGACAGGTCAGAGGCGGCAGCTGTTTGGTAGGCCTCCGCGACATCAGGTTTAAGGCAAGACAAGGCAACCGCATGTTGGGTAGAGATTGCGGTAAGCACGGCGGCTGTAAGGATTTTTTTCATATGTGCATTGTGCGCCCACGCTGGCTTGGGCTCAACTCACATTTGTGTCGAGCGTGCGCGGGTGCGGGTTTCAGCCCAAAACGGGGCCGCGATGCTGGCGGATTTGGGCTTAACCGGTTCCGAGGATGATGGGCCGGAATTCGGCAATGACCTGCGTATAGGTTTGGCGTTTGAAGGGAACGATATTGCCCAAGAGCGCGTCGAGATCCATCCATTGCCATGTTGAAAATTCAGGCTCTTCGGTCTCGATATTGATATCGCTGTCCTCACCATGAAAACGCAGCAGAAAGTATTTTTGCATCTGTCCGCGAAACTTGCCCTTCCAGAGAGTTGGGACCAGCTCATGGGGCAGGTCATAGGGCAGCCAATCAGAGGTTTCCGCCAAGATAGACACTTTTTCGGGGGTAAGCCCTGTCTCTTCCTCCAGCTCGCGAAGTGCGGCATCGCGGGGGTCTTCGCCCTTATCGACACCGCCTTGTGGCATCTGCCATGCGGGGCCGGGGCTGTCGATGCGTTGAGCGGCGAAGACCTTACCGTCCCCGTTCACGACCATCAGGCCGACGCAGGGACGGTAGGGAAGTTTTTCGATCTGCTCCGCTGTCAGTTCAAGCGTCACTTAGCGCTCACTCGCCATTTGCGTTTGCGATGGCGGAGAGGCCTTTTAGAATGTCGAGCGCATAGGCGAGCTGATAATCCTCTTCGCGCAGCTCGGCGGCTTTTTCGGCCTTCTCTTGCTCCGCTTCAATGATCTCGCGTTCAGCTTCGCTGACATCATCATTCGACAGAGAGCCGCGCAAATCAGCCTCAGACCGGCTTGGGCGGTCATTCTCTTCCTCTTCTGTGGCCTCCGCATTCGGGTCACGGCGCGGTTGGACGACGATAATGTCGGGTGCCACACCAAGCGCCTGAATGGAACGGCCGGACGGTGTGTAGTAGCGCGAGGTCGTCAAGCGCATGGCGCCGTCGCCGCGCACGGGTACAACGGTCTGGACGGAGCCTTTGCCAAAGCTCTTTTCACCGATGACCACAGCGCGGCCATGATCCTGCAAGGCCCCTGCGACAATTTCGGATGCGGATGCGGAGCCGCCATTGATCAGGACCACGATGGGCTTGCCATTGCTCAGGTCGCCGTCTGTTGCGTTATAGCGTTCACTGTCGCGCGGGTTTCGGCCACGGGTGGAGACGATCTCCCCCTGATCCAAGAACGCGTCAGAAACCGCGATGGCTTGGTTCAGAAGACCACCGGGGTTGTTTCGTAGATCAAGGACGATGCCGTTCACATTGTCTTCGCCGCCCAGTTCCTCGATCTGCTTTTTCAAGCCGGTTTCAAGGTTGGGATAGGTCTGGCGGTTGAAGGTCGAGACGCGCAGAACGACGCTGTCGCCTTCGGTGCGGGCGCGCACGGCGGTCAGTTTGATCGTGTCGCGGATGATCGAGACGTCAAACGGCTCGTCGGTGCCTTCGCGCACAACGGTCAGGATAATCTCGGAGCCGACCGGGCCGCGCATCAGCTCGACCGCTTGTTCAAGGTTCAGGCCAAGGATGCTTTCGCCGTCAACGGCGGTGATGAAGTCGCCGGCTTCCATGCCAGCCTTGTCGGCGGGCGTGTCATCCATCGGCGTGACCACTTTGACGTAGCCCTCTTCTTGCGTGACCTCGATGCCGAGGCCGCCGAACTCACCGGATGTCTGCGTACGCATGTCCTCGAAATCGCTGGCCGACAGGTAGGAGGAATGCGGGTCAAGCGAGGTCAGCATGCCGTTGATGGCAGCCTCGATCAGCTCTGAATCCTCGACCTCCTCGACATATTGCGCGCGAATGCGCTCGAAAATGTCGCCAAAGAGGTCAAGCTGCTCATAGACGTTTGACGTTTTCTCGGACTCCTGCGCCAGCAAAGGGCCTGTGACTTGCGTGGTCACGAGGACCCCAGCGGCAGTGCCAAGGAAGGCGGCCAGCATAAACTTTTTCATCATATCATCCTTCGTCCGCCACGAACCATTCGGCGGGGTTTGTGGGCGCGTTGCCCTGTCTGAGTTCTATATAGAGCGACTCTTCGCGATTGCCGCCACTCCCTTTGGTCGCAGAGATCAAAAAAGCGTCACCGTCTGGTGTATTTCCGCCCATAATTGCAAGCCCGTCCCCTTGTGACACGATTTGCCCCTCCTTGACCAATGGTGTTCCGAGGCCCGCGAAGAGCAGCAGGACGTCTTTGCCGGGCTCCAGAATGACCACGGAACCCTGATCCAGCAGCGGCCCGGCGTAGCGCACGGTGGCGGGCCATGGCGCGGTCACCAAGGCCTGGGCAGAGACGGCGAGGGTGAGGCCGGGGCGTTTGAGGCCCTGCTCGTCCGGCTCGTTATAGGATTGGATGACGGTCCCGATGGCGGGCATGGGCAGGTTGCCTTTGGCGGCCTCGAAATCGGCGAGGTTGGCGGTTTGCGCGACGCCAAGCTCGGCCAGTTTGTCCGCGAAATCCTGCAGCGTGCTGGCGCTGGCAACAAGCTCGGCCATTTGCGCGGGGTTGGAGGCGATGCGACCCGGCAGATCAGTGCGGTCGGCCACGGATTTGGCCAGCGCAGTCCGGGCGGTCTGAGCATTTTCCAAGGCCTCAACCACCTGCGCCGCGGCACTTTCCTGCAGGGCGCGGATGACGGTGATTTCCTGCAATTGGCTGCGCAGCTCCAACGCCTCTTTCTGGAGGGCGGGCGTGACGTCGGACAGGATCATCCCGGAGCGCGCGGTGCCGATGGGCCCACTGGGATGCATCATCAGCAAGGGCGCGGGGGAGCGGCCGATGGTTTGCAGGACGCCGAGAAGGCGGGACAAGCGGTCCTCCTTGGCTTCGAAGACCAGCGTGATGGCGCGTTCGCGGATGGCGATGCGGCGCAGGCCCTCGCGCACGGCAGCGAGACCTTCCTCATAGGCGCGGACGGTTTGTGTTAGGGCGGCCACCCGGTCAGAGGCGCGTTCTGCCGCGTTGAGCTGGATGGAGGCCGCGTCGAGCATCTGCACGGCGCGTTTGGCGGTGGTCACGGGGTCGGACTGCGCGTGGGCCATGGAGGCCGAAAGCAGCAGGAACAGACCCTGAATGGCGCGAGTGAAGGTCACGAGATGAGGGACTTTCCGGTCATCTCTTCGGGTTTTTCGATCTGCATAAGTTCCAACAAGGACGGCGCGAGATCGGCGAGTTTGCCTTTGCTCAACTTGGCCCCGTCCGGGCCGCCCACCAAGATCACGGGAACCGGGTTCAGCGTGTGGGCGGTGTGCGGGTTTCCGGTATCCGGGTCGATCATCATGTCGCAATTGCCATGGTCTGCCGTGATGATCATGGCCCCGCCTGTCACATCAAGCGCCTTGAGCGCGCGGCCCAGACCTTGATCGACGGCCTCGCAGGCTTTTTTGGCGGCTTCGAGGTCTCCGGTGTGGCCGACCATGTCGGGGTTTGCGTAGTTCACGACGATCAGGTTGTAGCGTTCGTAAATGCCATCAACGAGCTTGTCGGACACCTCGCCGGCCGACATTTCGGGCTGCAAATCATAGGTTGCGACGTTGGGCGATTGCGCCATGTAGCGGTCTTCGCCCTCTTCGGGTTCCTCCTTGCCGCCGTTCAGGAAGAAGGTGACATGCGGGTATTTCTCCGTCTCGGCGAGCCGCAACTGTTTGAGACCGTGCGAAGCCACCCAAGCGCCAAGCGTGTTCTTGATCTTTTGCTTGGGAAACACAGTCGTCATGTAGTCGTTATGCGCGGTCGAGTAATCCACCATGCCCAGTCGCGCCGCCAGTTTAGGCGCGTTGGCGGTTGAGAACCCTTCGAAACGGATATCCCCGATGGCGGCAAGGATCTCACGGGCGCGGTCGGCGCGGAAGTTCAGGCAGAAGATGCCATCGCCCTCCTGCATGCCTTTATAGCCGGTGATCACCGAGGGTGGGATGAACTCGTCGGTCTGGTCATTGCCGTAGGCATCACGAATGACGGAAAGCGGGTCGGCGTAATTGCGCCCCTCGGCGTGGATCATGGCCCGATAGGCTTTTTCGACCCTATCCCAGCGGTTATCGCGGTCCATCGCAAAGTAGCGCCCGCCCACGGTGACGATGTTTGCACCCTCCGGCAGGCTGTCTTTGAGCGTCTTGATATAGGCTCTGGCAGATTTTGGAGCGACGTCGCGGCCGTCGGTGATGGCGTGGATGGCCACTGGCACGTCTGCGTCGGTGATGGCCTTCGCGGCCGCGATCATGTGGCTGGTATGCCCGTGAACCCCGCCGTCAGAAACAAGCCCGATCAGATGCGCCGTCCCGCCAGAGGTTTTGAGCGTTTCGATGAAGTCCAAGAGGGCCTGTTGCTCGAAAAAGCTGCCGTCCTCAATGGCCAAATCTATTTGCCCCAGATCCATCGCGACAACGCGACCTGCGCCGATATTGGTGTGGCCGACCTCGGAATTGCCCATTTGGCCCTTTGGCAGACCCACATCAGGGCCAAAGGTGGTCAATGTCGCATTGGGACACTCTGCCATAACGCGGTCGAAATTGGGGGTGTTGGCCAGCAAAGGGGCGTTTCCGGCCTCAGAATTGGACAGGCCCCAGCCGTCAAGAATGCATAGAACTACAGGTTTAGGGATGCTCATCGGTGCTCGTCCTCATTTGAGGCACAAGTTACGCGGTGATGGCTGGACCCACAACCACCTGACGCTGACCGATTGCCTTGGCCGGGCTTCCTGCGACAACTGCACCCGCCGGGACATTGCGGGTGACAACGGTGCCTGCGCCGATGATTGCGCCATCTCCAATACTGACGCCGGGCAGAATGACCGCGTTTGCCCCGATCCAGACGTCATGGCCGAGGGTGACGGGCTGCTCTGCCATGGGTTGCTTGGTGACCGGGGTGCCCGCGTGAAAGTCGTAATTCGCGGCGGTGATGGTGACATTGGGGCCAAGCAACAGGTTGTCGCCTGCTCTGATCGTGCCATGCGTTTGCCCGGCCCAGAGGCTGCAATTCGCCCCGATATGCGCGGCCTGGCCCAGGTGGATATTTCCGGCATTCGCAAAGGAGCCAGTGGGGCTGATCGTGCAGGCATCCCCTGTTTGCAGCAGCCTGCGTTGGGCGACATGGGTGTGGTTATAGTAGTTCACGATGCGCAAAAGATGCAGCCAAGCGCGTGGATCGAGAAGTGACAGAACGGCCCTGATCCCCCTTTTCGTCTTGTTTAGGGTCAGTTTTTTCAGGTCAGGTTTGAAGATATGGTCAGTGGTGACGGTCATAGGCCACTCCAAAGCGGCATGCGTTGACCACCACCCCAAGGCAGGGTTTTTGCTCTGAGATTAGTCGTTCCGCGCGGTCGATCTGGTCGGAGGTAGAGTGATCCGCGCGGGCCACCAGAAGGGCCGCGTCGTACAGATCAGCGGCGGCGACCATGTCATCGCAGGCCAAGGTGGGGGGCAGGTCGAAGAGCATCAGGTCGGGCTCGAACTCCCGCTCCAACTGATTGATCAAGGCGCGGGCGCGCAGTGTTCCCAGCGCCTCGGCGGCGCGGGGTTCGGGTTGCGTGAACAGGCTCAGCGCGAGGTTATGGCCCACGCGCACCGCGCTGCTGTCAAATTCGCGTCGGGTGCCGGTCAGGGCTGTTTGGCGCGCGGTGATGCCCGTGATGGCGAATTGATTGCTCAGCTCGGGTTTGCGCAGGTTAAGGTCCAAGAGCATCACCTTGAGGTCGATCTGGCTTGCAAGGCCAAGCGCTAGCCGCGTGGCCAAGGTGGTGGTGCCGCAGCCATGTGTGGGCGATGTCAGGGCCAGCTTGCGGATGCCGGTTTGCCGCATTTGCCGCAACAGCCGGGACCGCAGCAGATCCAGTGCGGCCTGTGTGTCAGCGTCGACGGGTTGACGCACGGGGGCGGTGGCTGGGATCGTGGCCTCGTTTAGCCTCAGCCACGCACGTGTCGGATCGGATTTGGTGCGATGCCACTGGATTTCGGGCAGCGGCGCCTGCGCGGGCTTGGTTTGCGCGGTGGCGAACAGCTCTTTGGTGTTGGTCACATGTTGCATCATTGGCTCCGATCTAGGCGGGACGCATGTTTGGAATGACGGCGTAGGGGCGCATGTTCAGGCTAGCCTCAATGTCGCGGGGTTGTCTGATGAAGGGATCGTTGCGACCGCGCAGGATCGCAGTGCCAAGGGCGATCAGAAACGCCAGCGCGAGGCCGCCTGCAAACGCGATTTTCTGGCGTGGCCCTTCGGGCAAACTGGGCGGAGAGGCGCGTTCAACGATTGTGAGCCGTGAGCCGTTTTCACGGGCCGCGCGCCGTGCCTCTGCGGCAGCGGCTTCCAGCCGTGAGACGGCGGCAGTGTATTGTTCTTCGGCCAGCGCGTGGTCACGTTCCAAAGCGCTAAGTGCGAGGCTGTTGGCCGGGATTTCCGCGAGGCGGGCGTCGATGCGGACCAGCTGGCTGGCGACATCGGTGAGCTCTGCCAGCGGGGCGTTTTCCTCAGCCCCACTGGGGGCGACATTGTTCAGCCGCGAGGTCAGCGCGCGCACCGTGGGGTGGATTTCGGCAAACAACCCGCGTGCGGCGCCCAGCTCCGTGGTGAGGCGTTCGCGGGTTGTGTCTGACAGGGAAGATGGCCCGCGAATGGTTTCGCGGTGGATGAGTATCTTGCGCAGGTCCAGATAGCGGGCGGAATCTTCTGGCAGGACGCCGGCCTTGGCCTGCTTGAACCGGAGTAGGGCGTCGAATTCCTTGTCGAGCCGCGTCTTGCTTGAGGTGACCTCCTGACGGAAGAATTGCAGCGCTTCGTTGGTGCGTTCGCGCGCGATGGTATCGTTCTCTAAGAGCACCATCTGGGCCAGCTGATTGGCGGCGTCGGTGGCGAATTCCGCGTCGGGGTCGGTGACAGAGATTGACATGGTGGTGGCGCGATCACGGCCAGCGACTGTGTCTATGCTGATAGCGTTTCGGAAGGTCTCAACGGGCATCTGCGCGCCGATGGCGTCCAGTGCCGCCGCCAGATTAGCTTGCGTGGTGACCCGGTTTTCGATGCGTTGAAGGTGGGCGGGTCCAGCGGTGAAATCCGCGGACGCAGCGGTGTTTTGTGCGAGGGAGGGGGCTCCCTCCATCAGAAAGGCGGTGGCGGTCATGGGCACTTTGAGGAAAGTCACGCCGACAATGACGATGCTACTCAAAAGCATGAACACCCCTGCCGCCATGGGCAATTGGCGCAACACGAGCCATCGAATGTATTTGCGGTCGGAGGTGATCATCAATGGCTTTCTGGCGGTTTATATCCTTTGCCGATCAAAGCCTTGAAAACTTAAGACATAATTAATCCAATTCGTTTCTTTTCGAGGTGAGGCTCGCGGAAACGTGAGCGGCAGATTCAGACGAAAAGGAGCGTTTGGCTTTTGGAATAAGGAGACCATGGGTGCGTCTCGCAACGGACGGGGAATCAGGTGGGGCTGCGCTGTGAGGCGCGGTTGAACAGGCATAGTGAACGAACCGAAGGATCCCACCGATGACATGCAAAACCATCCTCGCCGTCTCCTCGAAGGGCGGACATTATAGACAGATGAAAGCCCTGAGCGGTGCCTATGAAGGCCATGAGGTCAGATACGTGTCGACCGATCCCAGCCTGACAGAATTTAGCGTCAGCGAATGCAGCCGGACCCAATGGTGGCGCGCTCTTACAAATGTGGTGCAGCTTATCGCGATCATGCGCAAGGTGCGGCCTGATGTGGTCGTCTCCACCGGTGCTTTGCCCGGGTTGATGGCGCTGATCGTTGGCACATTGTTTGGCGCACGGACAGTATGGATCGACTCCATTGCCAATACGGAGCACATGTCGCTGTCGGGCCGTCTGTCGAAGCCATTTGCGCAGCTTTGGCTGACGCAATGGCCGGAGGTGTCGGACCGCACCGGCGCTACCTATGTGGGTGCGGTACTATGATCTTTGTGACGGTGGGGACGCAGCTGCCCTTCCCGCGTCTGATCGAAGCGATGGACGAGATTGCAGGCCGACTTTACGAGCCTGTGATCGCCCAGACCTACGCGCCAACAACATGCAAGAATATGATCGTTGAGCCGCAGATGAACGGTACGCGGTATAGCGACGTTCTGGCCCGCGCGCGGCTTATTGTGGCCCATGCCGGGATCGGGACGATCATGGCCGCGCGGGAGGCCAGTATTCCGCTCATAGTTCTGCCACGACGCGCCAGTTTGGGTGAGCATCGCAACGATCACCAGCAAGGCACAGCCCGCCAGATGTTGGGGCATGAAGGGATCACGGCGATCTGGAGCGAGGACAAGCTCGAAGAGCTGTTGGACTACAATTTTGAGCCGCCGGTGTCGCACGCGCCCCCCGCGCTGGACGGGCTTGTCAGCGGGTTGCGCAGCTTTATCAGCGAGGGGGCCTGACACCGTGCAGGCCGCACAGGATCGCCCAGCCCAAAGCCAGGTGGCCCTTCAGGAAGGATTGCGCGGTTTTGGCCAAGCCGTAGAGGTACCCTACTGGCATTGAGGCCGGGAAATGGCGCCTGAGAAACATCATCCGTGCGCGGTGTTTGTAATAGGCCGAAAACGGCGATGGCAGCGCGTCCAGGGTTGGGGAGCCGATTGCGGTGCCCGCATGATGGTAAACGACGGCCTCCCTGCAATAGGTCAGGGGCAGGTTGCCGCGCTTTAGGGCCCAGTCGACCTCTTCATAGTAGAGAAAGTAGCATTCAGACATCGGTCCTGCGGCCTCGATGAAACGGCGTGAGGCGACCATGCTTGCGCCGGAGATGAAGGCCATGTCGTGCGGCGCGCTTGGGGCGGCATCACATGGCGCGCCCAGATTGAGATTGCCGGTTACACCTGTCCACCTGTCGATGGTACCGCCGTCGATCTGGATGCGATGGGGCGGCGCTGCATAGAGAATACGCCCTCCCATCAAGGCAAAATCAGCCGGGGCCTCCGCGATGGCTTGCGGGGTGCCAGAGGGCGTCAGCGTGTCGGGGTTGACCACCCAGACACGGTCGACATGCGGATCTGCCAGACAGTGTTTCAAACCGATATTCACCCCAGCGGCGAAGCCTCCGTTATGTGGCGCGTCGATGATGGTGAGATCGGTGCTTCGTAGTGGTTTAGACACTGCTATCACCGCAAAAGGCAGCGCATCTGGCTGGTAGCCGTCGTGGCCCGTTCTCCAGTCTTCAAGCACCTGAGCCGTGTTGTCGGTGGAGGCGTTGTTGACCACGACCACCTTTGCGTCAGCGCTGGCGGCCAGCAGCGTCTCGAGACAATCGCGAATGACATCGGCCGCGTTATAGGCGACGACTACGACCCCGAGATTATTCATGGTCGTGGTACCATTCTGCAAAAGCCCGCCGCCAAGGGTCGCGTGAAAGTTAGGGCTGTAGGAGCGGTTGGCCGCGTGACGGTTGCCGCCAACCACTGACCTGCGCCAAACAGGAAGAAGACAAAGGAATAGACGGCGGTCCAGACATGGACCGTGGCCAGGGTGAAGGACAGGCCGATCATGCAGATCAGCCATGCTGCTTTAAGATGTGGATAGGGTGTGGGGCTGCGCGCGACCCGGATCAGGCCCCAGCCCCAGCCCGTAGCCAGTAGAAGAAAGCCGGGGATGCCGTAGCGGACCGCGCCTGCGAGCCAGAAATTATCCATGCTGCCGGAATACATGAAATGCGGGCGCACCCAGTCGTTGAGTCCTAGCCCGAAGGCCGGGTTGCTCCAGACATTCACCATGCCCCACTCAAAAATCAGGCTGCGCCAATAGGCGTTATGCGCCGAGAAGGTGGCGTAGCTGAAAAAGACCCTCATCGGGGACCGATTCGAGACCAGATCGACGAAGATATAGGCCACCGCGCAGGCGGCAAGCAGCACCAGCCATTTGCTTTTGAGACCAGCGAAGACTACGGCCCAACTGATCAGGAAAAGCTGGATGAGCACGGACAGGAAGGCTCCGCTGGAGAGGGCGAGGAATGCGGTGAAGGTGACGCAGCCGAGGCCCGCGAGGCGGATGCCGAGGCTGAGATGCTGTGACAGGCCCATGAAAAGCAACGACACAGCGGTGGAGCAGAACAGGCCGAAATGGATCGGATGGGCGAAGACTCCTTGTACCCGCTCTAACCCAAGGCGGGGCGCTATGCTGACGACCTCAACCGATGACAGGGCGGGGATGGCACGGATCAGCTCAATGAGAGGAGGTCTGCCGGTGACGGTTTCAAAAACTGCCAGTGGCAGACAGAGCATAATCAGCAGCGTTAGGGTCTTTACGAGTGCGTAGAACTGGCCCGGGTTTGTGATGCAGATCCGGGCGAGAAAGTAGCCTCCGAGAAGTTCGAGTGCGGTGATGCCTGTGTGCTCTATCGCCTGCGCCGGGGTGTTGACGGACATGGCGACACCGACCCAGATGACTAACAGCGTCAGGCAGATGTCCGGCCCCGTCGGGCGAAATCTGCGGCTGCGCGCCAGATGGATCAGCAGGGGGACGAGCATCGCCAGCATGTAGAGACGCAGCGTTGTCAGTTGCAGCGGGCCGGCCATGACGCGGATGGGGAGGATGATACAGATCATGTAGGCCAGCACGGGCCGGGCCAGCCGAGGGGTGGGGAGCGCGATGTTCATACCGGTAAACTGCTCGTTAACCGTTATCATTCTGTAAAGATTTCCGGCTTTAGACTTACGGCAGCACAAATGTCAGCGGAGCCGGATATGACCGATGCCACGATCAGCACGCCCCAGCCGCGGAAGGCCCGACGTCGCGGGTTGAACCGGCTGAGCTTTTTGCGGCGGGTGCTGGTTGGCCTGCGGCGGGCGTGGCTGGTGCGGGTTTACGGTATGGATATTGCCAAGGATGCGCAGATTTCGCTGTCGGCGCGGCTGGACCGCACTTTCCCTATTGGCGTGCATGTCGGCGCGCGCAGCTATGTGGCGTTGCAGGCAATTGTGCTGACCCATGACCGCACCCGTGGGGTGTATTTGCATACAAGGATCGGCGCGGATTGCTTTATCGGCGCGCGCAGCCTGATCCTGCCCGGGGTCAGCATTGGGGATGGCAGCATCGTGGCGGCGGGCGCAGTGGTCACGCGGGATGTGCCTGCGCGAAGCGTGGTTGCAGGAAACCCGGCGCGGGTGATCCGTAGGGATGTGCAGACCGGAGCTTACGGGCGGTTGCGATGTGCCGACAGCCGCGAGCATGAACTGGCCGCGGCTGGGTTGACCTAGGCGCGCGCGGTCTCTGGGGTTTTCGGCAACAGCCGGCACATCATGCTACATCCCTCGCCGCAGCGGAGCGCCGACGTGGTCGGGCCCGGATTTTCAGAGACATCTCGTGCCTAGGGGACCGGGCGCTCTTTGGAGGGTTGCCTCGATGGCGCGGCTTGCCTGCCTGTCCTTTTGGCCGACCAAACCGAAAGTGACACCTATGATCACAGCGCTGGGCCTTGGATTGGCCTCTCTTCCTCAGCCCACTGGCGAGGTGTTTGTTCCGCTCACGACGATCTCGATCTCGGATTTTTCGCGCGACCGGACCTTGTTCGACAGCGGTGCGGCTTTTGGTCGAAGCGAGGCCGTCGTGCCCGTCTCTGGCACCGGCACGGCAGGCGAAGCCATCGAGCTGCGCCTTGCCCCCGAGGGGGAGACACCAACCGCCTGGACAGATTTCGCAACGGTAGATGGCGCAGGCAACTGGGGCGGCGACGTGACCGTGCCGCGCCAGGCAAACTGGCTGCGGGTCGAGGCGCGGATCAAGTCAGAGCCGATGACGCGCGCTTCGACACCGAACCGGTTCGGGGTCGGCCATGTGATCGCGTTGTGGGGCCAGTCAGAAGTCGTCCGGATCCGCTCGACCGTGTATAACCAAGTGTCGCCCGAGCCGCTCTTGAGTGACGAGTCCGTGCAGGCGATGTGGTTTGACGGTGGGCCGGTCGTGAAGCATCTCAGCTCTGCTGATCCGCATACAGCTGCCCTTGCAGCAATGGCCAATGTGTTCATGGCAGAGCGTCCGGGCGACAAGGTTGCGCTTGTGTTCCAGGCCGTGTCCGGCACGGGGTTCCGGGATTTGGTAGATGACAGCAATACGTCGCGGTCCTGGGCCGATGACGCGGCGTTGCATGCGTTTGCAACGGCAGATGGTCAGCATGTGGGTTTGCCATCCGTGTCGTGGTTTGCCTCGCCCGGGTCCTTTGCAGAACATTTCGAAGAGGCTCTATTCCCGCTCTTTACGGGCAAAACGGCGACAGGTGCTGCGGTGAATTTCCCAAGCGCAATCACCTATAATGGGACGAGCAGCTATCAGGCTGACCACTGGTTTGGAGAGCTTTACAACCCTGCACACACCAAATGGGTCGCTTTCGGGCCTCATAAATTCGACATTGGCGCGGATATGCGCAACGCGACCGTGCTGTTGGATGGCAGCCCGCAGAGCAATCTGGAAAACAAGGCGCAGGCCCGTGAAAGCTGGCGGGCCATGGTCGCGAACCCGAATGCAAACGGGCTGTTCCTGCCGCTTGGGCTAGAGCCGTTGACCTATCAAAACGGGGTGGATGACGGGCAAGGAGGTTGGTCCGACCAAAGCCATCCCGCCTCTGACAGTGATGATGGCGCGCCGATGTTTGCGCGGCTCATGGCCCATGCGATTTTGCAAAGTGCTGGGCTGACGCAGTGGACTATGCCCGTGTTTGATCAATCCGAATGGGAGCCATCAGGTGGTTATGTCGATATCTGGTCCAGCGCTGGCGCGATTACGACGCCGCGAATCAAGCGGGGTTTGCCCGCATTAGGGTCTGATCACCCGCATTGGACCGAGGTATTCGGCTGGCAGATCAATGGCGAACCTGCGCAGCGGGCAGAGATCATCTCTGGCCGGGTGCGGCTCTATCCCAACGAGGCCAGTTTTGTGGCCAGTGACGTGATCCAGTTTGGCGAAGGCGGGGCGACGGGGATGGTGAAGTTCCCTGAAGACCATCAGGCGCAGACCTATCTGAACCTTCCGATTGTGGATGCTGGACTGGCTGGCATTGATGGCGTGCCGCTGCGGCCTCTGATTGACGCGGCGGTGGTGCAGAATCCGCTGGTGCCGATGTCGAGCCTGTTTACCACCGGGGCCACCGGGCCGTTCTTCTATGACCCGGACACGCTCGGGGCTGGGGTTGAGCGGATTGCGTTCCAGTTTGATATGGCGGCCGGTTTGCCCTCCTCCGGGACCAAGATGCTGATGACGTCGACAGGTAATTATCTGCGGCTCGAAAGCCTTGCCAATGGCCGCCTGCGCCTGCGGGTGCGCGACAGCGGCGGCACGGTGCATGTGGATTATGTGCAGACTGCTGCGGGTGTGGTCGCCGACGGGGTGCAAGCCGATATCCGGCTGTCGATTGACCTGCCCGCCGGGTTCGCGCGGCTGTGGGTGAACGGCACGCAGGTGCTCGATGAAAGCTTTACCTCTGTCGCGCCGACGCTACCGAGCAACCGCAGATTGTTGCTCTTGGCCAATAGCACCGGGTCCAATCAGGTCGAAGGCGACATCACCCGCGTGGCGGTTTGGAAAGACGCTGTGGCTGATAACAGTTTGCCGGCGCAGACGCCTTACAAAGATATTGTCGGCCCCGCAACAGTGGTTAATACGGATAGCTGGAAACAGGGCGACGACGCAAGCTAGGCTGCCTTTTGCCCTACATAGAGCCTTAATGAAGCCGCAGCGCAGCCCGCGGCTTCTGCATATGCGGCGGTCCAGATGATCTCGTTAAGCTGCGCGCCTGCGCTGAGTTGCAGGTATATGATCGGCAATGCGGCCAGCCGGGGCAGGTTGCCGATGGCGGTGTTGACGGTGTCGCCGCGTGCCAGGGCCACGATCGCGATACCGGTTTTGAACACCCGAATGGCATGTAGCACCGCCAGTGCGGGCAACAGCGGTAGGAGTGGCGTGAAGTCTGGTCCCAGAAGGTGAGCCACATTCTGGCCGAACGGCATCAACACCACTCCTAGCCCCAAACCAGCAGAAAAGCAGAGTGCTAGGGTCTGAATGGCATGTGCGCGCGCTCTCTTCGCGTCGTTGGCGGAGCTGGTGAGTAGGGGCAAGAAATAGGCCTGCAAGCTGCGCCCGAGAATCAGCGCGGGGGTGAGGGTAAGGGTGAATCCCATGGCCAGAATAGCCAGTTGAGTGGGGCCCATGACGTGACCGACCAACAGCTTTTCACCGTGGAAGGTCGCAAGCAGCAAAACGCCGTTGACGGCCAGCGGCATCCCAAATGTCAGCGTCCGGGCGAGGTAGGTGCGGCTGAGGGTCAGGGTGAAACGACGCTCGGCAAAGAGGTGGGACATCACCAGCACCCCGGCGGCATGGAGGATCGACATCATCAACAGCAGACGGAAATCCTGGAATTTGTGCTGCAGAGGCCAGATCAGCAGCAAAATCAAGGCGGCAGGGGCCAGCTGCACGCAGATGGAGGGGCCGAACCGGCCGAACCGCTGGTAACGCCACGGGTCGATATGGACCAATCCGGTCATCACCGGGATCACAGCGAGCAGTTGGAACGCCCAGCGGGCCTCTGGGACTTGCAGGAAACCTGAGATCGGACCGGCGCAGAGGTAGATCAGCACCCCGCCAAGCAGGCCGCGCGCCAGTTGCACCGCATGCAACCAACCTTGAAAGGCGGTCGTATCGCCGTCTTTTTCGCGCACGATAAGCTGCTGGGCGCCGAGGGTCGTGGCCATCTCGACGGCGGAGACCACGATGGCAAAGCTGGCGGCAATACCGAATTGTTCGGCCCCGATGATACGGGCGGCGACAATGTTGCGGGCGAGGGTCATGACGGCCACACCCGCGTTGCCAGACAGCAACACGGCCAGCGGATGCGCGCGGGCGATCATGGGGCTCAATGTGGAAATCATCGACATTTACCAAGGCTTAACCAGTTCCGCCTTAACGATGGGTAAACAGCGTATTGGAACCAGTGAATGGGTCTTCGCCCGAGCCGTATCGAAAGAATTGTCGCCGCCGACCTGTGTACGGGATGCGGTGCCTGCGCGTCGCTGGCGCCGTCTGCCCTTGAGATGCATCACGCCGAGAGCGGCTTCGCGCGGCCACGGCGTATCGGCGCGCTGACCCGGTCCGAGGACAAGGCGATCGCTGATATTTGTCCGGGACGCGCGCAATCTGCGCCACCACCCGCGGACAAAACCCACCGGCTTTGGGGGCCTTAAACTAGCCTGTCGCAAGGCTGGGCCAAAGATGCCGAACTGCGCCATGCTGGTGCCTCCGGCGGGGCCTTGTCGCAAATTTTGGTTTGGCTGCTGGAGACCCATCAGGTCGATGCCGTGGTCCAGATCGCCGCGCATCGGGACGCGCCGATGGCCAATCAGATCGTGCTGTCGCAAACTCGGGCTGATGTTTTGCAAGCGGCGGCCTCGCGATATGCGCCGTCGTCGCCTCTGTCTGTGGTGTCTAAGTTGCTGGACTCTGACAGGCGCTATGCCTTTGTCGGCAAGCCATGTGATGTCGCCGGGCTGCGGCTGTGGGCTGAAATAGACCCTCGTATCACGCAAAAATTTCCTGTCATGCTGTCGTTTTTCTGCGCCGGGGTGCCCTCCCTCAAAGGGGCGGAGGCCGTTGCAAACCATCTTGGTGTTGCGGGGTCGGATGTCGCGCGGTTCAAGTATCGCGGTGGCGGCTGGCCGGGGCAGACCGAGGTGGAAACCACGCAGGGCCAAATCCATTCCATGCTTTACCGCGAAAGCTGGGGGGACATCCTGTCATCCCATGTGCAACACCGGTGCCGCCTGTGTGCTGATGGCATCGGGGTTGCCGCAGACATCGCTTTCGCCGATGCGTGGGAGACGGACGCGCAGGGATATCCGCAATTCGAAGAGCAAGAGGGCCGCAGTGCCATTCTGGCCCGCACGGCACTGGGTGCGCGTTTGGTCGACGCGGCGGTGGCGGCGGGCGCGCTTCACACAGAGCCGCTTCCCATTGAGGCGCTTGAGGCCATGCAGCCCGGACAGGTGCGCCGTCGCACGGAGCTTCTGGGCCGTCTGGCGGGCCGCATTCTGGCAGGCGCACCGATCCCGAAATACCGTACTTTGGGCATCTGGGCCTGCGCAAGGCAGGCCGGGCTAACCAAGACACTGCGCGCCATGCTTGGCACTGCGCAGCGGGTCCTGAGGCAATCTAGGTGGCAATCATGAATGCAATTCCGTTTCTGACCCGGCCACGGCGCGATCTGAATGTCTGTCTGATCCTGCACGCCTCGCGGTCCAACAATCTGGGTGTGGGCGCGCTGACCGTGGCGCAGGTGGACCTGCTGCGCGGGCTGGCGATTGAGCTGCATCTGAGCCTCAGCATTACGCTTCTGGACTGGCATGATGACGGCGCGCCTTGCGTATCTGGCGATGATATTGAGATCGTTCCGATCCGGGGCAAAGACCTGATGACGCGGTCAGGTGCCTACCGCTATCTTGAGCGGGCGGATTTGGTCCTCGATATCGGTGCGGGTGACAGTTTTGCGGATATCTACGGCACGCGGCGTATGAAGCGGGTGTTGTGGCTGAAATATCTGACCCACCTTGCCGGAACACCTTTGGTGCTGGCCCCGCAAACCTACGGGCCGTTTACCAACCCGGTGTCGCGCGGGTTGGCGCGGGCCAGTCTCAACATGTCGGCGCTGGTTTGCGCGCGGGACAAGGCCTCCGTGGCGCATCTGCGCGATATCGGGGTGAGACGAGACGTGGTTGTGGCCTCCGACGTGGCGTTGCGGATGCGCAAAACAGAAGCGAATTTGCCCCCGGCGAAACGCCCTCGGGTCGGGCTGAATGTGTCGGGTTTGATGATGTCGGGTGGGTATAATGGCGCGAACCAATTTGGGTTAAGCGTTGATTATCCCGCCTTGATGGACCGGGTGATCGCTGAGCTGTTGGCCCATCCCGAGCAGCCCGAGCTGCATCTGATTCCACATGTGATTTGCCCTGATATGCCGGTGGAGGATGACGTGGCCGCGATGCGCGCGCTCCAAGAGGATCACCCTTCGGTGCATCTTGCGCCCGCGTTTGACACCCCATCGGAGGCCAAGGGCTACATCTCTGAAATGTCCTATATGGTCGGCTCGCGCATGCATGCCTGCATTGCCGCCTTGTCGACCGGCGTCGCGGTCATGCCGCTGGCCTATAGCCGGAAATTCTCCGGGCTGTTTGGGGCTTTGGGATATGGGCACGGGGTCGATTGCACCGTGATGTGCGCGGATGCCATTGCCGAGGCCGTCATCGACGGGTTCGAGCGTCGCTCCGTTTTGGCAAATGACGCTCAGGCCGCAACGCAAGAAGGGCTGGCGCGGCTGGAGGCCTATGAGGACGGGCTACGCGAGATCATGGACGCGTTGGGCTGGGTCAAAGGCATGCCCGCCACGCAGCGCGCGACGGGCCAATTGACGCCAGCTTGATCAGATTACCATAGGGCGATGATTGCGGCCGCGGTCGTGCCGGTGGCGCGCAGGATGCTGGCGCGCACGGGCAGAATGCTGCCGGACGGGACGGCTTCAAAGACAAGCGTGTCGCCATCGGCCAGCGTTAAGGCGACGTCTCCGCCTTGGCCCACATAGAGCGCGCGGCTGACTTGCGTCAGCTCAGTTGTGTCATTTGGGGCGACCAGCACGCCGCCGCGTGCGGGAGAGATCGGTGTCGTCGGAAAGTTTGAAAATTTATCCATCGGGTCCTGCCATTCATGGGATGCGCCTTGAGGGCGCGCGGGCAGCGTTGTCCCATGGGGCTGGTTAAAATTTCAAAACACCCCCGTTCGATGCTTTGCCGATCTGCGCAGCGGGACAGGATGGCATTCGGTCGGCGGCGATCCATCTGGTGATCGTGTCGCGCGCTGCGGTGGCGTCGTTTTGTGCAATTGCCTTTTCAAGTGCGCGCAAGGTGGCGGCAAGTTCCAGCTCTGACAGGCAGGGCTCTTTCACTTGGAGGATACGGTGGTGCCGCGTCGGAGTGCGGGTTTGGCTCAAGGACAGCTCTTCATGCAGCTTTTCGCCTTCGCGCAGGCCGGTGACCTCGATCTCGATATCGCCGCTGGGGGTGTCTGCGTCACGGACCCGCAAGCCTGCGTCTTTGATCATCTGCCGGGCCAGTGCTTGCACTGAGATCGGCGGCCCCATGTCCAGCATGAACAGCTCGCCCCCTCGCGCCATGCCGCCTGCGGCCAGAACCAGCTGGGCGGCCTCCTGCGGGGTCATGAAATAGCGGGTGGCGTCGTCATGGGTCAGGGTCACCGGGCCACCTTTGGCGATCTGGCCTTCAAATAGCGGCAGTACCGATCCCGAGGACCCCAGCACGTTGCCGAAGCGCACGATGGAGAACACCGTGTGCGACGGTCGGCTGGCATGGTCCTGCGCGATCATCTCCGCAAAGCGTTTGGAGGCGCCCATGACATTGGCCGGGCGCACCGCTTTGTCGCTTGAGATCAGCACGAAACGCGCCACGCGCTGCGCCTTGGCCTCCGCCGCCAGCACCCGTGTGCCCATCACGTTGTTGGACAGCCCAGCGATTGGGTTTCGTTCGACCAGAGGGACGTGCTTATAGGCGGCGGCGTGGAAAATTGTATCAACGGCATGGGTGCGCAAGGTGTCTTGGACCAGTTGCGCATTGCTGACCGACCCAAGGACCGCGACAAGCTCGAACCCTTGCGCGCTGGCGGTCTCGGTCAAGCTCTGCTCAATGGTGTAGAGCGCAAGCTCGTTTTGCTCGAACAGGACCAGCGTGCGGATGTTGCCTTGCGCCAGTTGGTGGCACAGCTCCGCCCCGATGGAGCCGCCCGCCCCCGTCACCATCACCACCCCGCCGGCATAGGCGCCTTGATGCGCGTGCAACATGCGGCCTGTGACTGCAAAGGTGCGCGTGCCGCTGGGGCGTGTCAAAGCGGAAAGGAGGTCTTGGTAATCTGTCACTCGGTACCATCTCGTTCTGGATAGCTGCGACAATAGGGCGTCAAAGGTTAATGACTTGATTACAGTCCATGATTTTGGCGGGTAAATTCGGGCTGTGGCTCCGCGTCGCAAGCTGCCGCAAGGTGCGCCAGAGAATCCAGAGGTCCAACAGCACTGTCGCGTTTTTCTGATAGGTCAGATCCAGCCGTGCCTTTCTGGGAATGCAGCGGCGGCAATAGACCTCCTCCGTTTCGGCGGCAGAGGTACATTCGGCCAGCAGGCGGGCTTCGCGCTGATGAAAGGCGAGGGTGGCAAGCCCCGTGACGCCGGGTCGGGATCTCAGGACGTCGGCGTAGATGTCTGGGAACCGCTTTACATATTCGCGCAGGGGCGGGCGCGGGCCGACGATGCTGATATCGCCTTTAAGGATATTCCAAAGCTGCGGTAGCTCGTCGAAGCGGTGCCTGCGCATCATCTCCCCGAGCGGCGTGATCCGATGCGCCTTTTCGGGCCCGGTGACGCCGCTGTCGTACAGTTGCACGGTCATGGTGCGGAATTTCAGCAGGGCAAAGGAGCGCTCAGGCGTTTTCATGCGTTCGGAGACGTGGAACATCGGGCCGTCGCCCTGCCACCAAATGCGCAGGCTGAACCATAGAAGCACTGGCCAGAGCAGCGTCACGGCGAGGCTTGCCAATGTGATGTCCAACATGCGTTTGGGGGTGCTCAATTCGTTTGCTCCATCCTATTCCAATCGGCCACGATTTCCGCCGCGCCGCCCGAGACCGGCACCAAATCTTGCAGCCTGGACGTGTCCAGATGGACAGAAGGGATGGCTGTTAGTGGTGCCGGGGTCGTGGCCCAGCTTAGCCCTGCATATCTGAGCAAATCGTTAAGCGCGGCCGGGCCGGGGCAGGCAACATTCAAAACTGGCGGCAGCGCGGCTTCCAGCGACAATTTGGCCAAGCCGCAGATCACAGAGGCCAACGCGTGCGGCCCGATATAGCTGCGCTGTGGAAATGTGCCGTCGGCGAACTGGTCCAGGACAAAGACGTCGCGCCTTTGGCCGAAAAGCGCATCTGCCCCCGCGACATTGCCGATCCGCAGGCAGCAGGCGTTTGGGTGCCGGGCGGCCAGCCTCTCCATCTCACGTTTGGTGATGCCATAGGCGGAGACCGGTTTCAGCGACGCGTCCTCGGATAAGACCCCCGATTGCGCGCCATACACGGCGGCGCTGGAGGCCAGCAGGACGGGTTTGCCCTGACTTGCTTCAAGCACGGCACGCGCAAGATCGGCGTTGAGGGACAGCGGCTTGTCTGCCGTTTCCTTGGTCACGCCTGCCAGCAGAAACACCGCGTCAGAGTGTTCAACGGCTTGGGTCAGCGCTGCGCGATCCTCGAGGATGTCAAACGACAGATTACCCTTGGTACGCATCTGCCAAACAGGCTCTATTTCAGCGTGATCCGGCCAAGCGCGCCTCAACACAGTGCCCAGTTTTCCGCCGCTGCCGAGGATCAACAGCCGCATGGGTTACGCGCGATGATAGGGGGCGCCACCGAGGATGGAGGCGGCGCGGTAGAGCTGTTCGCAGAGCATCACGCGGGCCAGCATATGGGGCCAGACCATCTTGCCAAAGGATAAAAGGTGGTCGGCCTCCCCGCGTAGATCAGCAGCGATCCCGTCCGCCCCGCCAATGACAAAAGCCACATCCTGGCAGCCGGTGTCGCGCCATTTGGCAAGGCGTTTTGCAAACTCTGGGCTGGTCGAAACCTGTCCCCGTTCATCCATACCGCAGATCACGGCCCCTTTGGGGATCGCCTTGCGCAACAGCTCAGCCTCGGCTTGCTGGCCGCCCTTCTTGGCCTCGACCTCGATGATCTTGGCGGGGCCAAGGCCCAAGGCGCGGCCGGTGCGGTCAAATCGGGTCAGGTAGTCGTTGATCAGGGTCTGTTCCGGGCCCGCGCGCAGGCGACCGACGGCGCAGATATGCACCCTCGTCAATGGGCAGGCGCTTCCGTGTCCGTGCCGCCGGGCAGCCACATCTTTTCAAGCTGGTAGAAGTCGCGCACTTCGGGACGGAAGATGTGCAACACGACGTCGCCGGTGTCGAGCAACACCCAGTCTCCGGCGGCTTTGCCTTCGATCTTGGCGATGCGATCAAACTGCTCTTTGAGACGTTTGGTCAAGATATCTGCCAAAGCGGTGACCTGACGGGTGGACCGGCCCGAGCAAATCACCATGTAATCGGCAATCTCCGAGCGGCCGCGCAGATCAATCTGCACGATGTCTTCGGCCTTTTCTGCGTCAAGTGAGGTCACAATCCAGTCCAACAGCTCTTCGCTGGTGGCATTCGCGTGCGGGGCGACCGAGTTGGTCTTTTTCAGAGCGCTTGCGACGCCCGGATCAGTGTTTTGAGACAGTGCCCAAACCTCCATACAAACTGTGCCACAAGAATCCGGGCACGAGGACCTTCCAAAGATAGCATCGCGAGGGGCCATTCTCAACATGCTGCGGGTCTGAGGCATGGCTGATGGGTAGAACGCCACGTCATTCCGATGGGTAAAGCCGCTAACTTTCGGAAAATGGGCAGTATTTTACGTGAGGATTCGGCAAATTTCGCCTTGTTTACGATCACTTATCGGTCAAACCGGGACTGTAGCCTTTACCCGACAGGCCAATGGTCTAATTTATCAACAAACAACCGGAGGAACGATTCGAATGAAATTTCTGTCAGTAGTCGCGCTTGGATTGGCCACGATGGCGGCCCCATCTTTTGCAGACGGCCACGCCACTGGCGATGCGGCCGAAGGTGAAAACGTCTTCAAGAAATGCAAATCCTGCCACATGATCGTGGCGGATGATGACACCGTGATCCAGAAGGGCGGCAAAACCGGCCCGAACCTCTATGGCATCTACCAACGCGTCCCCGGCTCCGTTGAGGGTTTCAAATACGGTAAATCCATCGCCTCCATCGGTGAGGCCGGCATCATGGATGACGGCTGGAACGAAGAGCAGTTCGTTTCTTATGTCGCTGACCCACGCGCTTGGTTGAGAGAGATCCTGGACGATTCGAAAGCGAAGTCGAAAATGTCGTTCAAGCTGAAAGACGCAGATGATGCGGCCAATATCTGGGCGTATCTGGTGTCGGTTGGCCCACAAGAATAAGATTTCCCATATGGAAATTCTAAAAAGGCGGCTCTTTGGGCCGCCTTTTTTTGTGCGCCGGGTCAGCTTGGCGAAAGGCGGTTGTCCCAAAGTCGCTGCAGCGCGGTTTGCGAGGCTTCGAACTCGACTTCCATTGCGTCCACACCGGTGAGTTTCAGCAGATCGGCAGAGACAGCCACGATGTGACCGCCCACAAAGATGGATGTGTCGGGCGATGAGATGCGGATGACCATGATCAGCCGCGCGAGGTTGGGCATAGCGTGGCTGCCTGCCGCAGACAGCCCGATCAGAACGGGTTTCTCTTTCGCGACCTTTTCAACCAGCGTGTCATGGGTTTCATCCAGCATCAGATTGACGGCCCAGCCGTCGGCGCGCAGAAGATCTGCGGCCATCTTTACGCCAAGCGTGTGGGTTTCGCCCGGCACGCTGCACATCAGAACGGTCTTGCCGGTCAGCGTGCAGTGGTCACGGCGCAAAAGCGGGGCCAGCACCCGCAGGATGGCGTAGATGCGAGCGGTGCCGATTGTGACTTGGGCAAAATCCACCGTGTCGGCCTCCCACCAGGAGCCTAGAAGACGGGCCGCCTCGGCAAGATAGGTGAGGTATATAGACCGTTCGGAATGACCGGCGGCCTGTTGGGTGGAGACCAGCCGACCAGCGGCCCCGTCATCGTCAGAAATCAGCGCCTGAGCCAGCTCTTCGACCATTTCGGTGGAGAAGGTCGAGCCGGTGGTGGGGCAGCTTCCAAATTGCGCAGGCAGACGGGACAGCACTTCGCGGGCCAACGACTCAACGGCAGATGCCGGAAGCCGGGCTTTCAAGGTCTTGGTTTCTTTTACACTCTTTTCATAGAGGTCGTGCTGAAACAGCTCACCTCCTGATCCTAGAGTAGACATGTGTCCCCCGATTCTGATCGTTGGCTAAACGTTCAGCGTTCATATTTCTGTGAGGATAGCGGCGAAGCCCTGAAAAACAAGGTTTCTATTCGGAGCAGGGGTGATTGGTGAAGATTGACCTGTGGTCAGAGCAGGTCGTATTTGCGCAGTTTGACGTAAAGTGACTGGCGCGAAAGTCCCAGCATTTCCGCGGCCGCGACGCGGTTGTTGGAGGTCAGCTCCACAGCGGTTTCGATGCACATTTTCTCTACGACATCCGTGGTTTTTGCCACGATATCTTTCAGGGCTTGGCTGCCGATCAGCTCTACCACGGATTTTCGGTCCACTTCCGTGAGCTGAGCGGCGGGCGCGCGAAGCCCCTCGATTCGGTTGGCGTCGCGGAAGATCAGGGCAAAGATAGTGGCGTCTTGTGCCTGCAACCGGGTCGTCGAAATCTCAATTGGCCGCTCGGTGCCATGCTCGCTCACCAGCTGCGTGGCATAGAGCCGCATCGCGCCCGCGCGGGTCGCATTGTCGAGCAGGACGTTCAGATCGACGCTGCCCCGGCTCAGGAAATCCGCGATGCTGCGGCCCTGAATGCTGCCGGTATGGGTGACGTCCGAGAGGTTCATGAAAGCGCTGTTTGCGCTGAGGATGGTGCCGTTGCCGGTCACGAACACTATGCCCTCAACGCCGTTCTTATAGAGCGCGTCCAGCTTGTCTTGAAGTGCGTTGGTCTGTGGGCCGTCATCGTCTTTTTGGGACATGCGGCACAACAACATATGCTCGCCGCCGGATCGGAAAAGCTTTGGCGTAATTGTCACGTTGCCGCGCTTGGCGATGGACACGGCGTCCATTGGGCCGGGGGCCTCGGTGCTGGCGGATTCGGTGAGATTGCTGATCAGATGCGCGGCTTGCTTGCCTTGAAACAGGTCGGAAAAGCTTTGGCCGACAAGGTTCTTTTCCGCGGTGTCGAAGAACACGGCGCCTGCCGGGTTGGTGTCCGTGATCTTGCCGTCCGAGACCCGGACGAACATCGTGGGTTCCGCATTGACGGACATCAGCACGCGGAAGCGGGTGTCGTATTCGCGTTGCGCTTCGTAGTCTTTTTCCAGCGCGATCTGCGCGGCCACCAGTTGTTGCTGCATCTCGGCAATAGGGCGCAGGTCGCGGCCCAGCATCAGCAGAGCGCCGTCAGTGCCGATCTTGTGGAAGCTGTAACGGATAGGAAATTCGGGTTGGCCGTTGCGCGCGACGTGGTTCAGCTCTACCGGCAAGACGGTGTCCTTGTCCGCGATGAACTCGGCCAGCCGCTGGCGGAACTTGGGCAGGCTTTCGACGGTCAGCTCTTCGTCAAGCATCCGTCCTTCCCATGTCCCTAGCCCGGAATGCGGCATGAAGCCCGGGCTGGCCATAACGCCCAGCACCTGGCCCTTTTTCGAGATGATCAGCGCAACATCTGAGATGTTCGAGATGATCTCTGTGACCACCTCCGGCTCGATCATAGGGATCAGGCCGACGGTCCAGGTGGCGTCTCCTTGCGGTCTCATTGCGGGGCTCCGGGCCGTAAGAGTTGGAACATAGGGCTCATTCAGCCGGCATCCGCTGCAAAGGCCGGGCCGTCAACGCGCAGAAGGCTATCGCTTCGGCCACATCTTGCGTGACGAGGTCCGCGCCCGTCAGTTCGGCCACGTTTACATCAAGTGATACCACATTTCCGCCAACCACCACCGGCACGTCCCCAAGAAACTTCCGGGCGTTCTTAACGATGGTGCGGATCATTTCAAGGCTTTCTCGCGATGAGGCCGACACGAAGACGGCGTCAACGGGATCCTGTGACATAATATAGCTCAAATCCTGCAACGAGGTGCCGATTTCAAGCGTCACCACGACGCCCTGCCGCCGCATCTGGCCTGCCACAATCGTGGCCCCCAACGTGTGCTGCGCCTCTTGCGGTACAATCAGCAGGCAGGTCGGGGCGTGGGCGCGCGGCGGGGTGTTGCCCGCGCACCAGTTTGGCCCAAGATGGCGCAGCATGCCCTGTAGCCGCGCCGATCCAATTGAGACTTTCGCGAAATCCATCTGGTCTGTGCACCAAGCGTCCCCCAGCCGGCGGGCCACAGCGGGAATATAGAGGTCCGCGATCTCCTCGGCGGGGATACCCGCATCCAAAATCCGGTCGACCATAGCAGGTGCGCGCGCCGGATCCAGATCGCTGACAGCCCGGTAAAGCTCAAGCACCAACGGCTCCAGAGCACGGGGGCTCCCGCTGGAGTTGCGCTGTTTGGTCGCCAAAATGGAGAGGGCTTTCATAGCAAAGCCACCCACCGGAGTTTCGGCAGAATTAAGACACAGAGCGGGGCGCTGTGACATGTTAGGGCCCTCCAATCTGAGTTCGGGACGTGGAGCAGCGAAGATAACGCGGATTTATCTTAGTTGGTGGCACATGCTGGGTAAACCCGTCCTGCATGTCAAACGATATTGACACATATCCGGCCAGATCACGCATATATTCGCGATATATTAGGTTTTCATCGCCGTGCATTGGTCGATTTATACTCCAAAAGTGTAAGTCAAAGTTGACACATGCGCCCCTACCTGCCAAATTTTCAGCAGATCAGTCCAAGGGGGACAGCATGAGCGACGTGGACCTGCGTCACACTCCAGCCAAAAGGTTGTACACGCCGGAAGAGCGTATTCGGCGTGATCAAACACGTTGGACGCTGGTTCAAGGTGTCTTGGCGCCTGTGCAGTTTTTGGTCTTTCTGGTCTCCCTCGCGCTGGTTTTTCGCTACCTTCTGACAGGCGGCGGCTACGAGGCCGCGACGGTCTCAATCCTTGTCAAAACCGGCTTTCTGTACCTGATCATGATCACTGGCTCGATTTGGGAAAAAGTGGTCTTCGACAAATGGCTGTTCGCGCCGTCCTTCTTCTGGGAAGACGTGTTCAGCTTCGTCGTCATCGCCTTGCATAGCCTTTATTTATTTGGACTTTTTGTCGGCGCGTTTTCCCCTGACACGCTGATCGTTATCGCGCTTGCGGCCTATGCCGCATATGTCGTGAATGCCGGGCAATTCTTGTGGAAACTGCGCGTCGCGCGCCTGCAATCGGATGTCGCCGCATGACCGCGCAAATGCCCCCTCCGCCCGCCCTTGGGTGCCGTGCCTCCCCCGTTCTCAAACAGCGCGGCCAACGCGAGGTGTTTTGCGGTTTGACCGGCATCATCTGGCTGCATCGCAAAATTCAGGACGCGTTCTTTCTGGTCGTGGGCTCGCGCACCTGCGCCCATCTGCTGCAAAGTGCCGCCGGTGTGATGATCTTCGCGGAGCCACGTTTTGGCACGGCGATTCTGGAAGAATCAGATCTCGCAGGTCTCAATGACGCGCACACTGAGCTGGATCGCACGGTTGAGCAGCTTTTGGCGCGCCGTCCCGATATCCGGCAGCTCTTTCTGGTGGGCTCCTGCCCGTCGGAGGTGATCAAGCTCGATCTATCCCGTGCCGCTGAGCGCCTGACACAGACCTATGCCCCCAAGGTGCGCGTGCTGGAATATTCCGGCTCCGGCATCGAGACCACGTTTACCCAAGGCGAAGACGCTTGCCTTGCCTCCATGGTCCCTGTGCTGCCCAGCACCGAGGCGCGCGAGCTGATGGTTGTGGGCGCGCTGCCCGATGTGGTCGAAGATCAGATGCTGGCGCTTTTGGATGATCTGGGCGTCGGCCCCGTCCGCGTGCTGCCCGCCCGCAACATCGAGAGCGACACTGCCGTGGGCTCCAACACTGTCTTTGCTCTGACCCAGCCCTTCTTGGGCGACACCCATGCCGCACTCGAGCGTCGCGGCGCACGTCATATCGCAGCGCCTTTCCCCTTTGGCGAGGAGGGGACCACCGCATGGCTCGCCGCCATCGCCCGCGAGTTTGGCGTCACCGAGGAACAATTCGCCAAAGCCACAGACGCGCCGCGCCGCCGTGCCCGTCAGGCCATCGCGCAGGCTGCGGCCCCGCTGGCCGATAAATCCGTATTCTTCTTCCCCGACAGCCAGCTTGAAATCCCGTTGGCGCGGTTCCTGACCTGCGAATGCGGCATGACCCCGCTCGAAGTGGGCTCACCCTATATTCACGACGCGCTGCACGGCCCTGATCTGGACCTGCTGCCACAAGGCCCGCAAATTTCCGAAGGGCAGGATGTTGACCTGCAACTGGATCGCTGCCGCGAAGCGCGTCCCGATCTGACCGTCTGTGGCCTCGGCCTCGCCAACCCGCTGGAGGCCGAAGGCCTATCCACCAAATGGGCGATCGAGCTGGTCTTCACCCCGGTGCATTTCTACGAACAGGCGGGCGATTTGGCCTCGCTCTTCGCGCGCCCCTTGCGCCGTAAATCAATTCTGGGGGTCGCCGCGGAATGAAGCTGACCGTCTGGACATATGAAGGCCCGCCGCATGTGGGCGCCATGCGCGTCGCGACCGGCATGACGGGCCTGCATTATGTCCTGCATGCTCCCCAGGGCGATACATACGCTGATCTGCTTTTCACCATGATCGAGCGGCGCGACCACCGCCCACCGGTCACCTACACAACGTTTCAGGCGCGCGATCTAGGCTCTGACACAGCCGGATTGTTTAAAACTGCCTGCCAGGACGCCTATGACCGTTTCCAGCCGGAGGCCATTATCGTGGGTGCCTCCTGCACCGCCGAGCTGATTCAGGACGATCCCGGCGGCCTTGCGGAAACCATGGGGCTCGACGTGCCGGTGATCCCGCTGGAGCTGCCCAGCTACCAGCGCAAGGAAAATTTCGGCGCGGATGAGACCTTCCTGCAAATCGTGCGGCACCTGTCCAAACCGATGGAGAAAACCGCGCGCATCAGTTGCAACATTCTAGGCCCCACCGCCTTGGGGTTCCGGCATCGCGACGACATTCAGGAAATCACCAACCTGCTTTATGAGTTGGGGGTTGAGGTCAATGTCACCGCTCCCATGACTGCCACGCCGTCAGATATTGCAAAAATGGGGCAGGCGCATTTCAACGTGCTGCTCTACCCGGAAACAGGCGAATCCGCCGCCCGCTATTGCGAAAAGACCTTCGGCCAGCCCTACACCAAGGTCGTGCCCATCGGCACGGGCGCCACGCATGATTTCATCGCAGAGATACGCGCGCTGACCGGTTCCACGGCAAAGTTAGACACAGATCGCCTGCGCCAAACATGGTGGTCGCGCTCCGTTGACAGTACCTATCTCACCGGCAAACGCGTCTTCATCTTTGGCGACGGCACGCATGTCAAAGCGGCGGCCCGGATTGCGCGCGACGAGATGGGGTTCGAGGTTGCAGGCATCGGCTGCTACAACCGCGAATTTGCCCGCGACATCCGTGCGACGGCCAAGGAATACGGACTCGAGGCGCTGATCACCGACGACTATCTCGAGGTGGAGCAGGCCATCGAGGCGCTGCAGCCCGAAATGATCCTCGGCACGCAGATGGAGCGCCATATCGGCAAGCGTCTGGGCATCCCCTGCGCCGTGATCTCCGCGCCTGTGCATGTGCAGGATTTCCCGGCCCGCTACTCGCCGCAAATGGGGTTCGAGGGCGCGAATGTCATCTTTGACACATGGATCCACCCGCTTGTCATGGGGCTGGAGGAACATCTGCTGCACATGTTCCGCGATGATTTCGAGTTCCATGATGCCGCCGGGCCCAGCCATCACGGTGGCCACGCGCCGAAACCTCTGGAGCCGGCCGCGGTCGAGAAGGGCTCAATGCCCGCCGAGGCAGCTCAGCTGACACCAGACAATGTCATCTGGCTGCACGATGCTGAAAAAGAGCTGAAGAAAATCCCGTTCTTCGTGCGCGGCAAGGCCCGCCGGAACACCGAAACCTACGCAGCCGAGAAGGGCCTGGGCGAGATTTCCCTCGACACGCTCTACGAGGCGAAGGCGCATTATGCGCGATGAGGTGACAGAAAAGACGTATAACTTCGTCATCATCACTTTGGACCGTCACGCGGCAGGCCCGGCGGCGCGTGTGGCGCCGCGATTGGCGATGGATTTCCCCGGTCTGAACGTGGTGATCCACGCGGCAGCCGAATGGGAGAAAGACCCGGACGCGCTGCAAAAGGCCAAAGACGACATCGCGTCGGCCCATATCATCGTCAATTGCGTGCTGTTTTTGGAAGATCACATCAAGGCCATCCTGCCCGATCTGCAAGCGCGCCGCGACGCCTGTGACGCGATGGTCGGCGTGGTGTCGGATCAGGAGATCACCCAGCTGACCAAGATGGGCGATCTCGACATGTCACGCCCCGCCTCTGCCGCGATGGGGCTGCTGAAGAAACTCAAGCCTTCTAAGGCGTCGGGCAAATCTGGTGCAGGCCAGATGAAGATGCTGCGCCGCTTGCCAAAGATTTTGCGGCTGATCCCCGGCAAGGCGCAGGACCTGCGCGCCTGGTTCTTGTCGATGCAATATTGGCTCGGCGGATCTGACGCCAATATCGAGAACATGATCCGCTTTCTTGTGTCACGCTACGCGCAGGACCCGATGTGGAACGCGGTCAATGCGGATGCGCCGATTGATTATCCAGAGGTCGGGCTCTACCACCCTGATCTGCCCGGTGAACATATCACGACGGATCTCGCCGAGTTGCCCCAGACCAGCGGTCACGCCACGGTCGGTGTGTTGATGTTGCGCAGCTATATCCTGTCCGGCGACACCGCGCATTATGACCATGTCATCCGCAGCCTTGAGGCGCGTGGCTTGCGGGTGATCCCGGCCTTTGCCGGGGGTCTCGATGGCCGCCCCGCGATGGACAGCTACATGCAGGGCCACGTCGATGCGCTGGTCTCGCTGACCGGGTTCAGCCTCGTGGGTGGCCCCGCCTATAATGACAGTGACGCCGCAGTTCAGGCTCTGACACAGCTCGATGTGCCCTACATTGCCGCGCAGCCGCTGGAGTTTCAGACGCTGGAGCAATGGGCCAAGGGCGATCAGGGCCTTAGCCCGATTGAGGCCACGATGCTGGTCGCCCTGCCAGAGATCGACGGCGCGACCAACCCCACCGTTTTTGCCGGACGTCACGGCGCCAATGGCTGCGATGCCTGCGCGCATAAATGCGCGGCGGCGGGGAATGTAAAAGCCATGGCGCCTTGCCTTGAGCGCGTCGACGCGCTGGTCGAAAAAACGGACCGTCTGGCCACCCTGCGCCGCAAGACCAATGCCGAGAAAAATGTCGGCATCGTGCTCTTCGGCTTCCCGCCCAATGCGGGCGCTATCGGCACCGCCGCCTATTTGTCGGTGTTTGAAAGCCTGCATAACACGCTGCACCGCATGGCGGCTGAGGGCTATGACGTCACCCCTCCCGCCACGGTTGATGAGTTGCGCGACGCCGTCCTGAAGGGCAATGCGCAGGTCTACGGCCAGGAGGCCAATGTCGCCGACACCGTCTCTGCCGATAAAATCGTGTCTAACACGCCTTGGCTTGACGAGATCGAAGCTACATGGGGCCCCGCTCCCGGCCGGGTGCAGGCCAATGGCCGCGAGGTCTTCGTGCTCGGTGCGCGCTTTGGTAAGGTCTTCGTCGGCGTACAGCCTACCTTTGGTTATGAGGGCGACCCGATGCGGCTGCTCTTCGAGAAAGGCTTCGCGCCGACCCACGCGTTCAGCGCGTTTTACCAATATCTCAAGCATGATCTTGAGGCCGATGTGCTTTTGCATTTCGGGATGCACGGCGCGTTGGAATTCATGCCCGGCAAGCAAAACGGGCTTGCTGGCCATGACTGGCCCGAGCGGCTGATCGGCAATATGCCCAATGTCTATCTGTACGCGGCCAACAACCCGTCTGAGGCGACGTTGGCCAAGCGCCGTTCCAACGCGGTGACGATCACGCATCTGACGCCGCCGCTGCAAAGCTCGGGTCTGTATCGCGGTCTGGCGGACCTGAAGGATAGCCTGACCAAATGGCGCGAAATGCCTGATGGCGCGGACCGCGCGGAGATGGCCAAGTTGATCAAAGCGCAGGCCAATGCGGTTGATCTGAACGCCCGCGACATGGATGGCCTCTGGCTGAAGCTTCTGGAAACCGAAGACGCGCTGATCCCCGATGGGCTGCATATCGTTGGCGGCGCGCCCTCTGCGGCGTCGGTTGAGGACATGCTCAACCTGATGGAGTTTGACAGCTCTGCCGCGCGTGACGCGGCGCGGGCGCATCTGACCGAGGATCACGAGCTGCCCGCCTTGATGCGCGCGCTGAACGGCCAGTTCATTCAGCCCGTGCCCGGCGGCGATGTTATCCGCGCGCCTGAAATTCTGCCCACGGGCCGCAACATTCACGCCTTTGACCCGTTCCGCATGCCGACCGCTTTTGCCATGGCCGATGGTGCCGCGCAGGCGCAGGCCTTGCTCGATACCCATGCGAGCCTGCCCAAAACTGTCGCGCTGGTGCTTTGGGGCTCCGACAATATTAAGTCCAACGGTGGCCCGATCGGGCAGGCGCTGGCGCTGATGGGTGCGCGCCCGCGTTTCGACAGTCACGGGCGGCTCTGCGGCGCTGATCTGGTGCCGCTATCGACCCTGAACCGCCCGCGCATTGACGTGGTGATGACGCTCTCCGGCATCTTCCGCGATCTGCTGCCGCTGCAAACCAAGCTGCTGGCCGATGCCGCGTATCAATGCGCGATGGCCGACGAGCTGCTGGAGATGAACCCCATCCGCGCCCACGCGCTGGCCTTTGCTGAGGCGCAAGGCTGCGACATGCGCACCGCCGCGCTGCGGGTTTTCTCGAATGCCGAAGGGGCCTATGGCTCCAACGTGAACCAGCTGGTCGACAGCTCTGCCTTTGATGATGACAGCCAGCTGGCCGACGCCTATCAGGCGCGCAAATCCTTTGCCTATGGCACGGATGGGGAGGCCAGCCAGCAGGCGGCGCTTCTCCAAGACACGCTGAAAAATGTCGATCTGGCCTATCAGAACCTCGAGTCGGTGGAGCTGGGCGTCACCACGGTGGATCATTATTTTGATACGCTGGGCGGTATTGCCTCTGCGGTGAAACGCGCCAAGGGCAATGGCGACACGCCGGTCTATATTGGCGATCAGACGCGCGGCAAGGCGCAGGTGCGCACGCTTGAAGATCAGGTTGCGTTAGAGACCCGGTCGCGCAGCCTCAACCCGAAGTTTTACGAACCGCTCCTCAATCACGGCCATGAAGGCGTGCGCCAGATCGAGGCGCATATCACCAACACCGTCGGCTGGTCTGCGACCACCGGCAAGGTCGAGCCGTGGGTCTACCAGCGGCTCAGCGAGACCTTTGTGCTGGACGAGACCATGCGCAAGCGGTTGGCGGATCTCAACCCGCAGGCCTCCATGCGGATGGCGAACCGGCTGCTTGAGGCCTCCGCGCGCGACTATTGGACACCCGACGACGACACGCTCGCCGCGCTGCAAAACGCGGCCGACGCAATTGAAGATCAACTAGAGGGCATTGCAGCCGAATGAACCTCGGAAGGGAAATATCATGAGTCCATTGGACAAAAGCATACCGAACCTTGGGGGCGACGGCGAAGGATCCGTACAGGTCCATCAAGACGAGTCAGCCAAGATCGAGGGCGCGAAAGTGTTCTCCGTCTATGGCAAGGGCGGCATCGGCAAATCGACAACCTCGTCGAACCTGTCGGCCGCGTTCTCCAAGCTGGGCAAGCGCGTGCTGCAAATCGGGTGCGACCCGAAGCATGACAGCACATTCACCCTGACCGGCACGCTGGTCCCCACGGTCATCGACATCCTCAAAGAGGTTGATTTCCACCCGGAGGAACTGCGTCCCGAGGATTTCGTGTTCGAAGGTTTCAATGGCGTGAAATGTGTGGAGGCCGGTGGCCCTCCGGCAGGCACGGGCTGCGGCGGCTATGTGGTGGGCCAGACGGTCAAACTGCTCAAGCAGCACCATATGCTCGAAGACACGGACGTGGTGATTTTCGACGTCTTGGGCGACGTTGTCTGCGGTGGGTTTGCCGCACCTTTGCAACATGCGGACCGCGCTTTGATCGTCACGGCCAATGACTTTGACAGCATCTACGCGATGAACCGGATCATCGCCGCCGTCCAAGCCAAATCGGCCAATTACAAGGTCCGGCTGGCGGGCTGTGTGGCGAACCGCTCCAAGGACACCGACGAGGTGGACCGCTACTGCAAAACCGTTGGCTTCAACCGGATTGCGCATATGCCGGATCTTGATGCGATCCGCCGCTCGCGGCTGAAAAAGAAGACCCTGTTCGAGATGCCCGAAGACGAGGACATCGTGCAGGTCCAAAAGGAATATATCCGCCTTGCCGAAACGCTGTGGAACGGGACCGAGCCGCTCGCTCCCGCACCACTGCCGGATCGCGAAATCTTTGAACTGCTTGGGTTTGATTAAATGACCTATGAGGCCACACGCACACAGGTCGAAACCTATTTCGACCGCACCGCGACCAAGACATGGGAGCGTCTGACCTCGGATGCGCCCGTGTCCGGTATTCGCGCGACGGTGCGTGCCGGGCGTGACCGGATGCGGGATCTTTTGATCGCGCAGCTGCCGGAGGACCTGACCGGAGCACGCATCCTTGATGCGGGCTGCGGCACGGGGGCCTTGGCGTTTGAGCTGGCCGCCCGTGGGGCCGATGTGGTGGGCGTCGATATCTCGCCGCAGCTGATCGACATTGCCAAAAAGCGCATGCCCGAAGGGCTGCGCAGGTCGCTCAGCTTTAGTGCAGGCGACATGCTGGATGCGCAGCTGGGGCCGTTCGATCACATCGTGGCAATGGACTCGATGATTTACTATTCCGCCGACGATATCGCGCGAATTCTCGACGGCATCGCGCCGCGTCTGCGCCACAACATGGTCTTCACCGTCGCTCCGCGCACGCCTTTGCTGATGGCGATGTGGCGCGTCGGCAAGCTGTTCCCGCGCTCGGATCGCTCGCCCACCATGGTGCCGCACAGCCCCGAAAAGCTGGCGGCCAAAGTGACCTCCGGCCGCCTCAGAAATATCGAGCGGGTGACCTCCGGCTTCTACATCTCCAACGCATTGGAGTTCCGCGCATGATCCTCAGCCGCAACATGATGAGGTCTTTGACCATGCGCGCGCTGCCCTTCTCGGATGCGGTCAGCGAGCAGTTGCCTTTGGGCCAGTTGTTGCGGTTGTCGCTCTTCCAGATCTCCGTGGGCATGGCCGCCGTTATGTTGCTGGGCACGCTCAACCGCGTGATGATCGTTGAGCTGAGCGTGCCCGCCACCATCGTGGCCATCATGATTGCGATCCCGGTTCTGGTCGCTCCGTTCCGGGCGCTCTTGGGCTTCCGCTCGGACAATTACCGCTCCGCCATTGGCTGGAAGCGCATCCCCTATCTGTGGTTCGGCTCGCTCTGGCAGTTCGGCGGTCTCGCCATCATGCCAATGGGGCTTCTGGTCCTGTCTGGCGACCAAGTCGCTGGCCCTGAATGGGCGGGCGAGGTCGGTGCGGCGCTGGCCTTTCTGCTGACGGGCGTTGGTATGCATATGACCCAAACTGCCGGGCTGGCCCTGGCCGCCGACCGCGCAACCGAAGAGACCCGTCCGCAGGTGGTCGCACTGCTGTATGTGATGTTCCTGATCGGCATGGGCGTCTCTGCCATTATCGTGGGCGCGCTGCTGCAAAACTTCTCCGACCTGCGCTTGGTACAGGTGGTGCAGGGCACGGCGGTGGTGACCATCGTGCTGAACATGGTGGCCCTTTGGAAACAGGAAAAGGTCAACCCGATGACCAAAGAGGAACGCGCCGCCCCGATGCCGCAGTTCCGTGACGCTTGGAACGACCTGACCAATGGCGGCCATGCGGGCCGTCTTTTGGTTGTCGTGTTCCTCGGCACCATGGCGTTCAACATGCAAGACGTGCTGCTGGAACCTTACGGCGGCGAGGTGCTTGGCCTGTCCGTCTCGGCCACCACGCTTCTGACCGCGATGTGGGCAGGCGGCGCGCTCTTGGGCTTCGGCCTTGCGGCACGCTGGTTGAAATCCAGCATCGACCCGTTCCGCATGGCCGCGCGTGGCATTTTGATGGGGCTCGCCTCGTTCTGCGCCGTGATCTTCGCGGCCCCGCTGGCCAGCACCGCGCTGTTCTTTGCGGGCGCGTTTGGCATTGGTTTGGGCGGCGGCCTCTTTGCCGTGGCCACGCTGACGGCGGCGATGACGCTCAACACATCTGGTGCGGCGGGCAAGGGCCTCGCCTTGGGCGCATGGGGGGCCGCGCAGGCCACTGCCGCCGGGCTTTCAATCTTTATCGGGGGCGCGCTGCGCGACCTCGTCAACACCGCCGCTTTGAACGGCACGCTGGGCGACGCGCTCAGCTCCAACGCTACAGGATATTCGGTCGTCTACCACACGGAGATCGGTTTGCTGTTCGTCACCCTCGTGGCGCTTGGGCCTTTGGTCAAAGCCCGCGCCATTTCAACTCAGCAGGCGGGGCCGGTTGGCTTGGCCGATTTCCCGACATGACCTGCACATAAATATAAGACGGAGGAACCCCCTATGGTTGGCAATACATTCTTTGGAAATTTCGATCTGGCAAGTGCTGCGATCTGGCTGTTCTGGCTGTTCTTCGCGCTGCTGATTTTCTACCTGCAAACGGAGAACATGCGCGAGGGCTACGCCCTTGAAGATGACGATGGCAACATCGCGCCCAACCAAGGCCCGTTCCCGGTGCCAAAAGACAAAACCTTCATCCTGCGCGACGGGCGTGGCAATCTGACGGTGCCCTCGGGGCAGCGCGGCGACCGTGACAATCTCAAGCTGCAACGCACGGCCACGGCGGCGGGTTCTCCTTACGTGCCCACAGGTGATCCGATGAGCGACGGCGTTGGCCCGGCTTCCTGGGCGCCGCGCCGCGATGTCGCTGAGCTGGATGCGCATGGGCATAACAAGATCCAGCCCATGTCGAAACTCGCTGATTTCCACGTCTCCGCAGGCATGGATCCGCGTGGCAAGGCGGTCGTCACCGGCGACGGCGAGGTTGTGGGCCGCATCACCGATATGTGGGTCGACGTGCCGGAGCAGATGGTGCGCTACCTGACGATGGATGCAAACCCGGAAGGCCAGGGCAACACCCGCCTGATCCCGATGAACTTCGCCAAGATCAAAGGGGACCGCGTCGTGATCCGCTCGCTGCATGCGCATAACGTGATGGGCATCCCGAAGATCAAGAAGGCCGGCATGATCACGCTTCTCGAGGAAGAGAAGGTCATGGCCTATTTCGGCGGCGGCACGCTTTATGCCGACCCCGCGCGGGCCGAGCCTTTGATCTAGGCTGCTGATCCAAACCAAAAGACCCGCCGGGCTCTCAGCCAAGGGCCCGGTGGCCGACATAGGGACGAAGACAATGCATCACGACGACTTCAAATTCGAACCCGTGCGGGGCCTGCCAGAGGCCCTTCCGGCGGATGAGCATATCATCTGGCAAGGCGCGCCCAACGCGCTCAGGCTGGCCAAGGACGCCTGGGGGCTGAACTGGATCATCGGGTATTTCGTGCTGTTGGCGCTGTGGCGGGTGGGGGTCTCCTCGACGTTTGTGTCGCTGACGGAGGCCATGGGCCACGGCATTCCCTTCCTCCTTGGCGGGGCGCTGGCCGGGCTGATCATTTACGGCATCGCCTACGTGCAGGCGCGCTCTACCGTCTACACGCTGACCAACAAACGGGTCGCCATGCGCATCGGGGCTGCGCTGACGATGACCCTGAACCTGCCCTATACGAGCATCGGCAACGCCGATCTTGGTGTGCGCAAATCGGGGCTTGGCACGCTGACATTCGAGCTGATCGGCGACACGCGGCTGTCCTACCTGATGACATGGCCGCATGTGCGCCCGTGGTATATCTCCCGCACCCAGCCCGCCTTCCGCTCGATCCCGAATGCGGCCCATGTGGCGCAGCTGTTTACGGAGGCGGCCGAAACCCGCGTGTCCACCCCTCAGGTCGCACGCATTGATCCAAATCATGGCACGTCTGGTGCCGTTGCGGCGGAGTAGACCCATGCAAAGCACAACCTCCTCCCTTGCCAATCAGATGAAGCACCGCGACCGCGAGATGGTGCCAAAGGTGCTGGTCCGCGCGATGTTTGGGCTGATGGCTGCTTCTGTGGCCATGGTCGCCTATGCGCAATGGTCCGACATGCCGCTTTCAGGTGTCGCGCCTGATAGCCCAGTGGTCGAAGAAAAGATTATCATGTTGAGTGGTGATCACGCGGCGGGCTACGCCGTCATTGACGAAAGCGGTCGCCAGATTGCACACTCCAAGGAAGACAAGAAAGGGTTTATCGACGTGATCGCCAGCTCCATCAAACGGGAGCGCGAGACCAACGGATACACCATTGATGCCCCTCTGCGGTTGGTCCGCCGAGACAACGGGAAGACCGCCGTTATCGACCCCACCACCGGTTGGAAGATCGAGCTGATCGGATACGGAAAAGACAATGTCGCAGCCTTCGCCTCGCTGATCGACTGAACCTCATTTGAAAGGGACTTTAAAATGGGATTTCTGACACGAACGAAAGAAAGCGCGCCTTGCGTGGTCACCATTTCGCACCGCTTCGAAGAGCTATCCGCGCATGTGAAATTCACCAATGGGGCCGTCGTGAACCCCGGTGACTCTGTATTGGTCCACGGCTCCGAGATCATGGCCCCCTACGGTGAGCTTGTCGAAGAAGAGCGCCTTGCCACGATCACCCGCGCCTCGTGGCTTGAGCGGCAATGGACCCGCTGGACGGGTGATTTTGAGTTCATGGAGCTTTGCGAATTTTCCTTCAGCGAGGAGGTGTTGTCATGAACAAGCCAGAACATTCCGCCTTCGCCGCCACTGCCGAGGAAGCCATTGCCGCCCAAGACGCGCTCGATGGTCCCGAGATGACCTCGGAAATGGCCACCGAAGTTGCGATGCAGAACACGCTCCTGACGCCCCGCTTCTACACCACGGATTTCGACGAGATGGACGCGATTGACGTCTCCCCCGTTCGCGAAGATTGGGACAATCTGATTGCAGGCATGAAGGCCGACCCGAACCGGGGCCACTTCAAGAAGAACGACGATTGGGACGCGAATTGGGAGGGGATGGACCCTGCCTTGAAAGCGGAGTTCATCGACTTCCTGATCTCCTCCTGCACCGCCGAGTTTTCCGGCTGCGTGCTCTACAAAGAGATGAAGCGCCGTGGCTCGAACGAAGATATCACCACGCTCTTCCAGCTGATGGCCCGCGACGAGGCCCGGCATGCGGGTTTCATCAATGACGCGCTGCGCGAGGCGGGGATCCGGGTCAATCTGGGCTTCCTGACCCAGCAGAAGAAATACACCTATTTCCGGCCTAAATTCATCTACTATGCCACCTACCTGTCGGAAAAGATCGGCTACGCCCGCTACATCACCATCTTCCGCCATCTGGAGCAGCACCCGGACAAGCGGTTCCACCCGATCTTCCAGTGGTTCCGCGAATGGTGCAATGACGAGTTTTCCCACGGCGAAGCCTTCGCTTTGCTGATGAAGACCGACCCTGCATTGACCGAGTCCCGCGTCAACAAGATGTGGATCAAGTTCTTCCTCACTGCGGTCTATTCGACCATGTGGGTCCGCGATCACCAGCGCCCGCTCTTTCATGACGCGCTTGGCGTGGACGTGACGTGGTACGGTCAGGAGGTTTATCGCAAGACCTCCGAGATCTCCAAGCAGGTCTTCCCGTTCACGCTGGACATTGATCACCCGCGCTGGCGTCCCAACCTCGACCGGATGGAGCGCGCCTCGATCCAAGTGGCCAAAGGCAAGGCGCAGGGCGGCATCGCCGGCACGGCCACACGGGTCGCAGGCATGGCCAAGGCGGCGTTCGCCTTCGTGTCGATCTTCACCATCCCTGTCATCCACAACGAGGTCCCTGACAGCCCAGTGATGGAGCCCGCTTACTAATGATGTCCTCCCCTTGGATAGCCGCGATTTTCGCAGTGTTCGCCTGGTGGTTTTTCACCGGGGCGATCCTGCTTGTCGTGCGCAAATCCGATGTGGGGGAGGCCGTCGGCCATGGCCGCTCCGTGTTTCTCAGCGTGCCCTTGGCCGCGCTGGGCTTTGCCGGGCTCGTCGTGTCCTCCGCCGAGGTGACGCTGCAAAACGTCTATATCTCCTTCCTCTCCGTTTTGCTGATCTGGGGCTGGATCGAGCTGGCCTTTCTTGCAGGCATCATCACCGGGCCGGAGCGCCGCGACTGCCCGCCGGGTCTTTCTGGAACGGACCGCTTTGTTCGCGCGTGGAACACCGTGTCCCATCATGAGCTTCTGCTTTTTGCGACGCTTTTGGTGATTATCGTGATCTCTACCGGGGCCCCCAACACGTTTGGCATGTGGGTCTATCTGGTGCTCTTCGTCGCCCGCATCTCGGCCAAGCTGAACCTCTATTTCGGCGTGCCGCGCATCAACACTGAATTCGTGCCCGTGCCGTTGCAGCATCTCAAATCCTATTTCCGCCAAGGCCCCGTGACCTTCGCCTTCCCGGTTGGTGTCACCCTCCTGACCCTCGCCGCCGCCTGTTTTGCGGAGCGCCTCTTCAGCGCCGAGACCACGCCTTTCATTGTAGGGTTCGCCCTGCTCACCGCCCTCAGCCTGCTTGCCGCAATCGAGCATTGGCTGATGGTCATACCACTGCCCGACGCCAAGCTATGGCGCTGGATGCTACCCGCGCCACCTAGATCACAGGACAAGACCCATGAACTTTGACGCCCTCTTCAACGCCCAGCTCGACGCCCTCAAGGAAGAAGGCAACTACCGCTATTTCGCGGAGCTGGAACGCAAATGCGGCAAGTTCCCCCTGTGCTCAAACCATGTCGATGGCGAACAGCGCGACGTCACCGTCTGGTGCTCCAACGACTACCTTGGCATGGGCCAGAACAAGCTGGTGATCGACGCCATGTGCGAGGCCGTGCAGCGCACCGGCACGGGCGCAGGCGGCACGCGCAACATCTCCGGCACCAATCACGATCACCTGCTCCTCGAGGCCGAACTCGCGGATCTGCACAACAAAGAAGCCGCGCTGCTGTTCACTTCCGGCTACGTCTCCAACTGGGCCGCGCTTTCAACTTTGGGCAGCCGCCTCGAAAACTGCGTGATCCTGTCCGACGCCGGAAACCACGCCTCCATGATCGAGGGCATCCGCCATTCCCGCGCCGATAAGGTGCTGTGGAAACATAACGACGTGGCAGACCTGGAGGCCAAATTGCAAGCGCTGCCCGCCAATGTCCCAAAGATCGTCGCGTTCGAGTCCGTCTATTCCATGGATGGCGATATCGCCCCGATCCGGGAGATCGTCGAAGTGGCGGAGAGATACGGCGCGATGACCTATCTCGATGAGGTCCACGGCGTCGGCCTTTACGGCCCGCGCGGCGGTGGCGTGGCCGAGCAAGAAGGCCTGATGGACCGCATCACGCTGATCGAAGGCACGCTTGGCAAAGCCTTCGGTGTGGTGGGAGGCTACATCACCGGCTCCGCCGCGCTTTGCGATTTCATCCGCAGCTTTGCGTCGGGCTTCATCTTTACCACCGCGCTGCCACCGGCTGTGGCGGCTGCCGCAAAAACCTCCATCGCGCATCTCAAGCAATCCGGCACAGAGCGCATGAAGCAACGCGAGCAGGTCCAAAAGCTCCGCGACGGGCTCGACCGGGCGGGTATCCCGCACCTGATGAACGAAAGCCACATTGTACCGGTGATGATCAAAGATCCGGTCAAGACCAAGATGCTGGCAGATTACCTGATGGATGAGTGGGGGATCTACGTCCAACCCATCAACTACCCGACCGTGCCAAAGGGGACAGAGCGCCTGCGCTTCACCCCGTCACCGCTGCACAGCGACGCCGATATCGCGCATTTGCTCAATGCGCTTACGACGCTCTGGAAGCAATGCGCGATCGCGCATGCGGTGGCCTAGGACAGGCTGTTTTTTGAGAAGGATCGAAAATATGACGCCCTCACCGCAAAGCACGTCCACTGGTATCGCAAGGGTTTTTCCGCTGCCACCCAGTATCAAGTCCCCGATCTCGATCCCCGAAACTGAACTTCATTTCGGGGCTTGCTACCAATGTGGCGGAACAGGCAACACCCAAGGGATACCGTGCAGTGCGTGTGGTGGAACAGGCTTCCTCTAAAGCTTAGCTACGCCACTCAAAGAACCCCGGCCCGGCCTGCGCCAGCAGCTTCGCTGCCATCGCCTTGCCTGCCTCCGCACCGTCTTCCACGGCGCAGGTGATGTCGTCAGAAATCGCGTCCGACCCGTCCGGCCGCAGCACCTCGCCGCGCAGGCGCATCGACCCGCCATCCAGCTCCGCTAGCCCGGCAATCGGGGTCTCGCAGGAGCCGTCAAGCGCCGCCAGAAAGCTGCGCTCCGCCGCCAGCCGCACGCCCGTCGGACCATCATGAATGGCCGCCAACATATCCGCGGCGCGCGCGTCATTTGCGCGGCGCTCAATCCCAATGGCCCCTTGGGCCACGGCGGGCAGCATATCCTCCACCTCAATCGCGGATTTTGGCACCTCGTCCATCTTCAACCGGTTCAGCCCGGCCATCGCGAGGAAAGTCGCCTCCGCGACCCCGTCCTCCAGCTTTTTCAGCCGGGTCTGCAAATTGCCGCGAAACTCCACAACCTCCAGGTCGGGCCGCCGCAGCATCAGCTGCGCTTTGCGCCGCAGGGACGACGTGCCAACCACCGTGCCCGCCGCCAGATCGGCCAGCCCCGACGAGCGCGGCGAGATAAATGCATCGCGCACATCCTCGCGCGGCAGGTAGGTGTCCAGCAGCAGCCCGTCCGGCTGCACCGTCGGCATGTCCTTCATCGAATGGACCGCAATATCAATCGCTCCGGACAGCATGTCGTCCTCGATCTCGCGAGTGAACAGCCCCTTGCCGCCGATCTCTTTCAAAGGCCGGTCAATAATCTTGTCGCCGGTGGTTTTGATCACAACAATCTCGAACGCCTCATGCGGCAGGTCGAAGGCTTTTGACAGCCGTTCGCGAGTCTCATAGGCCTGCGCCAAAGCAAGCGGCGAGCCGCGGGTTCCGATGTTCAAGGGCTTGGCGGGGCTGGGTAATTCATAGCTCATGCGACAGTGTTAAAGGTGTAAGCTTTGCCTGACAACTCTTGTATCTCGCCGCCCGAAAAAGCATGATGTGCCAAGATATTCAGCAGGAAGTGCGACGCCATGAGCAAAGACAAAACCATCCTCCGGGCCCTCGCGGGGGAGACCCTCGACACGCCCCCCATCTGGATGATGCGCCAGGCTGGCCGCTACCTGCCGGAGTATCGCGCCACCCGTGCTGAAGCCGGGGATTTCCTGTCGCTCTGCTACAATTCCGAACTCGCCGCAGAGGTCACCCTGCAGCCCATCCGCCGCTACGGGTTTGATGCCTCGATCCTATTCGCCGACATCCTTCTGGTCCCCCAGGCGCTGGGCGCGGATCTGTGGTTCGTGACAGGCGAAGGACCGCGCCTCTCGACCATCACCACCGCCGAAGAGCTGGCCAAACTCAAGCCCGCTGACGACATTCACGAGCATCTCTCGCCGATCTATGAGACGGTCAACATCCTGTCCAAGGAGCTCCCTTCGGAGACCACGCTTATCGGTTTCGCTGGCGCGCCATGGACCGTGGCCACCTATATGATCGCGGGTCAGGGCACGCCCGATCAAGGCCCCGCCCATGCGCTGAAATCTGAGAATCGCGCCGTGTTTGACGGGCTGATGGACAAGATCACTGAGGCCACCATCAGCTACCTCTCCGCCCAGATCGAGGCCGGGGCCGAGGTCGTCAAGCTTTTCGACAGCTGGGCCGGGTCACTCAAGGGCGATGATTTCACCGACTATTCCATCAATCCGATGCAACGCATCACGCAGGCGCTGAAAGACACACATCCAGATGTGCCGATCATCGCCTTCCCGCGCGGCGCGGGAGAAAATTACGCAGGCACCCATGCCAGCATCGGTGCGGAGTGCATCGCCGTAGATGACGGCGTGGATGCCGCTTGGGTCGCGCAAAACCTCCAGCCGCATGGCTGTGTGCAAGGCAATCTGAAATCTTCCCACATGGTGACGGGCGGCGACGCGCTGGTGTCGGAGACCCGCCGCATCGTGGACGCGCTCAAAGGCGGGCCGCATATTTTCAATCTCGGTCACGGCATCACGCCCGACGCGGACCCCGAAAACGTTCAACTGATGATCGACACGGTCCGCGCAGGCTAGACCGCCCCCCTATCGCTGCTTCAAAAATACTCCGGGGGAGGCGCCGCCGGGGGCAGAGCCCCCATCAAAATCCCCATAAAATATCGTGGGCGGCGCAGCCGCGCCTTTAGGTCACACCCATTTGGCCAAGGGCGGCAGGCTCATCAAAACCGCATTCGCGTCATGGCCGGTTTCCAGCCCAAACTTGGTGCCGCGGTCATAGACCAGATTATACTCTGCATAGAGCCCGCGATGCACCAATTGCGCCTCCTTCTCCGCCTCGCCCCAGGCCATCGGATGCCGCTTGTCAACCAGCGGCACGAAGGCCGGCAGAAAGGCCGAGCCCACATCTTTGGTCAGCTGAAAATCCGCCTCCCAATCGCCGGTATTGCGATCATCATAAAAGATGCCGCCCACGCCGCGCGCCCGGTGGCGGTGCGGGATGTAGAAATATTCATCCGCCCAGGCCTTCAGCTCCGCATAAAGCCCGTCGCCATGCCCCTCGCAGCCGTCTTTCATGGCGTCATGGAAATGCTGCGTATCCTCTGCGTATTCCAGACAGGGGTTCAGGTCCGCGCCGCCGCCAAACCACCAGGCATGCGGGGTCCAGAACATCCGCGTATTTATATGCACCGCAGGCGCATGCGGGTTTTGCATATGTGCCACCAGACTGATCCCGGAGGCCCAGAACCGCGGGTCGTCTTTCATCCCCGGAATGCCCTTGCGCGCCGCCATCGCGTTTTGAGCGCGTTCGCCCAGCGTGCCGAACACGGTCGAGATATTGACCCCCACCTTCTCAAACACGGTGCCGCCGCGCATCACGCTCATCTCGCCGCCGCCCGCATCCGAACCATCGTCCGAGCTCCGCTTGGTCTTGCTCACCTCCACACGGCCCGCGCCGCCATGGCGGTCTTCGAGCGCATGAAACTCCGCCACGATCTGGTCGCGCAGGGTGCGGAACCAATCCGCGGCTTGGGTCTTCTCGGCGTCAAATTCGGTCATCTGGTCCAACATCTTGTTTCATCTTTCCTTGCAGTATCTTCGGCCAATTCTAGCCCCGGCACCACGTCTTTTTCCTTGATCTGCATCAACCCGGCGCGCCCTGCAAAAACCGGGTGATCAACGCGGCCACCGCGCCTGCATCCTCCTCATGGGACAGATGCCCCAGCCCGTCCAACTCGATATAGTCCGCATCGGGCATGTCTCGCGCCACGTCCCGCGATGTCTGGGCTGGCACGGTTTTGTCCCCCGCCCCCGCGATCAGCAACGTCTTCGAGGGGTGCCCACCCAAGCGTGATAACAGCGGGTTCAGCCGCCATTGCGCCATCATCGCCAGCGCCGCGTCCACATGCCCCCGGTCGCTGACCAGCGCCTTATAATAGACCATGTCACTGGGTGGCAGCGTGGAGCCCGTGCCCGCCAGCAAACGCTCCACCGAGCCTTCGCGCGACGCAGACGCCGTAAACAAATGCGCCACCCAGGGCGTCGCCGCCAGTACCTTCGCCATCACCGGAAACAACACCCCGGCAGGCCCTTTGAAATTGCCCAACGCCGCGTTGATCCCGATCACGGGCGGGGCAGGGGTCATGTCTTCGGCCATGCGCAACGCAATCGCGGCCCCGGCGGAATGGCCGATCATTGCGTCTGGAAACCAGCCTTCCTGCGTGCAAAGTGCCGCGATATCTTCGGCCATCTCGTCCAACCCGCAACGCTGCTGCGCGCCCAGCTTGGTGAACCCCTGACCCGGCAGGTCAATCGCGATGGTGCGGTAGCTCTCATTCAGCAGCGGTATCAAATGCCGCCAGCTTTGCGTCGCCCCGCCCGCGCCATGGATCAGCAGCAAAAGCGGCCCGTTGCCGCTGTCTTGCACATGCCATTTATGTGGCTTGCTCAGCACAAAGCGCGACGTCTGCGCCAAAGGCCAATGATCACGGTGGCGCGCCCAGTCCACGGCTCAGCTGCCCAAGCTGTCGGTCACCGCCGCAGACAGTTTTCTGGCATCCGCGCGCGGCAGGGCCAGATACGGCGCGCGCATGTCACGGGCCAGATTGGCCAGCGCGCGTTCCGGGCGGTTTCCGGTGTCGATCACCAAGCCGTCCACGCCTTTTGCCGCCAGTTGCAAAGCCAGCTGTGAGGCGTCCTGCGCCGCTTGTCCCCGGTCCGGCGTGCCGTCCAGCGCCACATTGCTGCGCCCGTCTGTGAGCAAAATAACAGTGGGCGTCAGCCCTTTGCGTTCCGCAGACAGCGCCAATTCCAACGCGCTCGCAAGGCCGGAGGCCGTCGGCGTGCCGCCCCCGCCCGGAAGCTCCGCCAAACGGCGTTTTGTCTGCACCAGCGAGCGTGTCGGCGGCAGCAACACCTCCGCGCCCTCGCCGCGAAAGGCGATCAGCGCCACGTGGTCGCGCCGCGCATAGGCGTCGGCCAGCAGCAATTCCACTGCGCCTTTTGCCTCCCCCAATCTTGCCAGCGCCGCCGAGCCAGAGGCATCCACGGTGAAAATCAGCAACCGGTCCGACAGCTCCTGATACCGCTTAGCGCGCAGATCTTCGGCCAGCACAATCGCGCCCGTCCGATCCGGGTTTTGCTGTTTGCGCAGGGTCTGCCATGGGATCGCGGCGCGCAGGGTCGCCATCAGGTCAATCCGCTGCCCCACCCGCGCCCGCGTGCCGGTTGAGGGCAAAGGCCGCCCCCGCCTGTTGCCGGTTTTGCGCTTGCCAGAGCCCGCACCTTTCGCATTCCGCGCAGCCCCCGATTGCAGCTTGGTCAACAGATCGGCAGGCAGCGCCGCTTTGATCGCCTCGATCAGAAGCTCGTCGGGAATAGTCAGCTCTTGGCTCTGCGCCTCACTTGGGTCGGTCTGGTCCTCGGGCTGCGTGTCATCCTCCGGCGGGGCCTCTTCGGGCAAACGTGTCGCGCGATGGGCGTAGACCAGTTCCACGGCGGCGGTGACGTCGTTAGAACAGACCCTATCCCGGCCCGAAAGTGCTGCATGCGCCTTGGCGGCGCGCAATGCAAAGCTGGGCGCGCGCAGGCTTGATATCCCCAGTTGAGACGCCAGCACCACCAGCTGTTCCGGCAGATCCTCGGGGATGTCTACTTTGCTCAAGGGCATGGCGGCGGGCAAGGACAGCTCTGCCAAATCCGCTAGGCGCAGCTCTGAGACGTCGAGCTGTAACGCCAGCCGGTCGGCCAAAGCGGGGGGCAGTGCCTCGTCCTCCTCCGCGCCTTCGTCAAGCGCGATGAAGGGCCCAAACTCCGCGCGGTCCAGCACGGCGGCCAGGGTCGCGGCCATTTGCGGCAGGACCCGTTCGGCCATCGGGATTATGTGGCACGCGCCGCGCTTTAGCACCCCGCGATGTTCCACCAAGGCGCCTGATCCCAAAGTCGCTGCCAGATCCAACCCACCTTCCAGATCCTCGCGGGTCATCTGGACATGCAGGCGCACCTGCACTGGAGACACGTCGCGGGTCAGCGCCAGAACGGCGTCCCGCGCGGGGCCCACACGGGCGCGCAGCACCAGCCCGCCCAGACCCACAGGATCGGCCTTCAAAAGCTGCAAAGCCGTCAGGATGCGCGCGGCGGGGGTCATTAGCTGCCCAGCACGTCTTCGACGATGCGGGTCACGCGGGTGCCGGATCCTGCCTCGTCCAATGGATCGCGGCGCAGCCGGTGGCGCAATGCCATCGCCGCCACATCGCGGATATGCGACCGCGTCAGCGCCGTGTCGTCGCGAAACGCCGCATAGGCGCGGGCGGCTTTCAACAAAGTCAGCTCCCCCCGCAGCCCGTCAGAGCCAAGTTTCACGCAAAGCTCAGCCACGTCATGCAGGCTCTTTTCTGGCGTTTTCAGCCGTTTTAGAGCCTTCTTGGCTTTGGTAATCTGGTCGCGCAAAGCCGCGTCCTCCGCCTGCCAGCGCAGCATGAAGGCGGCGTGGTCATTCTCGTAGGCGTCGCGGCGTTTGATCACGTCTACCCGCTCGCCAATATCGGTGGGGGAGGCCACATCCACCGACAGCCCGAACCGGTCCAGCAGTTGCGGGCGCAGCTCGCCCTCCTCCGGGTTGCCGGAGCCCACCAGCACGAACCGCGCGGCGTGGCGGATCGACAGGCCTTCGCGCTCGATCACGTTCTCGCCTGACTGCGCCACGTCGAGCAGCAGGTCCACAATGTGGTCTTCCAGCAGGTTGACCTCGTCGATATACAGATACCCCCGGTTCGCCTGCGCCAGCAGACCCGGTTGAAACGACTTTTCGCCCTTTGTTAGAGCCTTTTCGATGTCCAAAGCGCCGGTCACCCGGTCCTCTGACGCGCCCAGCGGCAGGTCCACCACGGGCGTTGGGATGCTGTGGGTGGACTTGGTTTTCACGCCCGCCCAGTTGGGGCAATCGGCATGGGTCTCGCTGTTTACGGGGCAGTTGCGCACGGCCTTGATGGGGGGCAGCAAAGCGGCCAGCGCGCGCACGGCGGTGGACTTGCCGGTGCCGCGGTCGCCAAAGACCAGCACCCCGCCAATAGAGGGGTCGATCGCCGTCAGGATCATCGCGCGTTTCATTTCGGATTGGCCAACGATGGCCGAGAAGGGGAAAGGCTGTTTCATAGCTTATCCGTTTGCCGAAGGGGAGAGGTGCCGTTCCAGCTGCCGCTGTCGGACAGCACATGGAAGCGGGCGTATAGCTCTTCTTTGAACCAGTTCTGGGCGCGCACCGCCGTGATCGCCTCTGCATGCGCCCCGGTGCGGGCGAAGCTGGCCATTTTGACCGCGTCCGGCCAGATCGAGAAGGTGATCTGGTGCAGCCAGGGGACCTCCCCGATGCCGATCTTGAAGGCCACGTTGGGGTCGCTGCCGATCACTTTGGAAATGCCCGGCACCCGCCCCCAGAAGCGCATCAGGATCGACGGCTTGATGGTGGCGCGGGTCAGCACCGCCAGAGTGCCGTCGCCTTTGCTGTCCGACACTTTGAACGGCGCTTGCCCCGACCACGCCCCGCGCGCGGTTTGCGGCGACAGGAAGACGGTCCAATGTTCCGACGCTTTCGCGCGGTAGCGGTTGAACAGCCCGGTGTTGCGCAGGCGCGCCTCGGCGGTATCGCGGTCGGGCCATGTGGCGAGGATGGCGTAGACGGCGGTGTTGGGCAGGGGGGTGAAGCCTTCTCCGCTGCCGGAGCCGCAGAGCTTCCAGAAGCCGATATCCGGCACGCGGGACATGGCCGGACGCGCGAGGCCCATCATCGACAGAGCCCAAAGCCGGGCCCCGAGGGACCCGAACCGGAAGAAGCTGAGGCTAACCACCTGTGACATGCCGCAAAGATTCCTAAACTGTAAACACAGGTTTACACATAAATCAGGACATGGAAAGATGCGGGGTGGGTTAATGTAACCCAAGCTAGACAGTCGCCGAAGGGCCGAAGCCATGACCAACCACGTCGACGCTGCATCTGACAACCGGGCCATCGTGGTCGGCGCGGGCCTTGGTGGCTTGTCTGCCGCGATGCGTTTGGGGGCCAAGGGCTACGCCGTGACGGTGCTGGACCGGCTCGACCGGGTCGGCGGGCGCGGCAGCTCGATCACTCAAGACGGCCACCGATTCGACCTTGGCCCGACCATCGTGACGGTGCCGCAGGTGTTCGAAGACCTCTGGGCCGCCTGTGGCCGCGATTTTCACAATGACGTCGATTTGCGCCCGCTTGAGCCGTTCTACGAGGTGCGCTGGCCCGACGGCTCGACGTTCAACGCCTATAGCGACACCGCCAAGATGAAGGCCGAGGTGGCAAAGCTGAACCCCGCCGACGTGCCGGGCTATATGCGGTTCCTTGAGGACAGCCAGAAGCGTTATGTCGTGGGCTATGAGGGCATGCTGACCAAGCCGATGCACCGCCTTTGGGAAACCATAAAGGTCCTGCCAAAATTCGCGCAACTGCGCGCCGATAAATCCATCTACAGCCTCGCCGCCAGCCGCGTCAAAGATAAACGCCTGCGCATGGCGCTGTCCTTCCACCCGCTGTTTATTGGAGGCGATCCCAGCCATGTGACGTCGATCTATGCGCTGGTGGCCTATCTCGAAAAAGAGTTCGGCGTGCATTACGCCATGGGCGGGGTGCAGGCGATTGCCGAAGGCATGGCGGACGTCATTCGCAGCCAGGGCGGCACCATCCGTCACGAGGTGGAGGCCGACGAGATCCTGATCTCCGGCGGGGCCGCCACCGGCGTGCGCCTGACCACCGGGGAGACAGTGCAGGCCCCTCTCGTCATCAGCAACACCGATGCGGGCCACACCTATGACCACCTGTTGCGCAACCATAAGCGCAAGCGGTGGACCACCTCCAAGCTGGCCCACAAGCGGTGGTCGATGGGGCTTTATGTCTGGTATTTCGGCACCAAGGGCACCGCTGAGATGTGGCCCGATCTGGGGCACCACACCATCCTGAACGGGCCGCGCTTCACCGGGTTGCTGCAAGACATTTTCATGCGCGGCAAGCTGTCCGACGACATGAGCCTCTATATTCACCGCCCCTCCGTGACAGACCCTAACGTGGCTCCAAAAGGCGATGACACGTTCTATGCGCTGTCGCCCGTGCCGCATCTGGGTTGGGACAATCCTGTTGATTGGCAGGAGGAGGAGCCGCGTTACCGCGACAAGGTTGCTGCCCAGCTGGACACCGTCATGCCGGGGTTCCGCGACCGTATCTCGACCGAGTTTGCCTTCACCCCCGACACGTTCCGCGACCGCTACCTGTCGCCGCATGGCTGCGGGTTCTCCATCGAGCCGCGCATCCTGCAAAGCGCATGGTTCCGCCCCCACAATGTCAGCGAGGAGGCGCGCGGCCTCTTCCTTGTTGGTGCCGGAACACATCCGGGCGCAGGGCTGCCGGGCGTTGTGGCCAGTGCCGAAGTCGTGGCCTCCATGGTGCCCGACGCCGCCCAAATGCCGCAGCAGCACAGGCCTGACGCGCACAGGATGGCCGCCGAATGATCGCCCCCGCCGACCTTGAGCATTGCCGCGCCGTGATCCGCACCGGGTCATTGTCCTTTCACGCGGCCTCCAAGCTGTTGCCCTCTGCCGTGCGCGACCCGGCCTTGGCACTTTACGCGTTTTGCCGCCTTGCCGATGACGAGGTGGACGAGGGCGGTCACAAAGGCCGCGCCGTGCTTGATTTGCAGGACCGGCTCGACAAGGCCTATGCCGGGACGCCGCGCAACGCGCCCGAAGATCGCGCGTTTTGCGCCATTATCGAGGCGTTCGACATGCCCCGCGCCTTGCCCGAAGCCCTGCTCGAAGGTCTCGCATGGGACGCGGTGGAAAGGCGCTATGACACGCTGTCGGGCGTGCGCGACTATTCGGCCCGCGTGGCCTCAGCCGTGGGCGCGATGATGTGCGTGTTGATGCGGGTCCGCGATCCGGACGCCTTGGCGCGCGCCTGTGATCTGGGCGTCGCCATGCAGCTGACCAATATTGCCCGTGACGTGGGCGAGGACGCCCGGATGGGCCGCATCTACCTACCGCTGGATTGGCTGGAAGAGGCCGGGTTAGACCCTAAAGCCTTCGTGGATAACCCACGCGCCAGCCCGGAGGTGAAGCGCATGGTTCGCAAACTTTTGGCGGAGGCGCGCAGGCTCTATATCCGCTCCGAATCCGGCATCTCCGCGCTGCCTGCCTCGGCCCGCACGGGCATCTTTGCGGCGCGCTATATCTATGCGGGCATTGGCGGCGCGATTGCCAAGAACGGGCATGACAGCGTCACCCGGCGCGCGCGCACGACCAAAGCCCAAAAGCTGGGCCTGATCGGCAAAGCCTCCCTGCGGGCGGCGGCGACAAGCGTGCTGCCCCGCTCCCCGGTGATTTTCGCGCAGCCCTTGCCAGAGGTGCGGTTCTTGGTGGAGGCTGCCGCTCAGAATTCCGCAAGCGTCGCGTCCAAAACGCAAACCCGCGCCGCCGCCCTTCTGGACGTGCTGGCCGAGCTGAAAGCCCAAGAGACGTCGCGGGGCATTGCGGCAGAGTAACCTGATCAAAGGCATGTGCGCATGGATTTCCTGCTTTTCGCAATCTTCTTCGTTACCTGCGGCGCGGCTGGGGCCACCGGGGCCGCGTTCTCTCCGGGGCCGTGGTATGAGCGGCTGGAGAAACCCAGCTGGACCCCGCCCGATTGGGTGTTTCCCGTCGCCTGGACGGCGATCTATCTGCTGATTTCTTTTGCTGGCGCCCGCGTTGCGGTCATGGAGGACAGCGGCTACGCGCTGGCATTCTGGGCGATGCAGGCGGGGTTCTCCACGCTCTGGACCCCGGTGTTTTTCGGGCTGCACCGTTTGAAAGCGGCGCTCTATGTCATGGCGCCTCTCTGGCTCGCCGTCCTAGCCTGCACGATCACCCATTTTCAGATCGACACATGGGCCGGGCTGGCTTTTGTCCCTTACCTGATCTGGGTCACCGTCGCCGCCGCTTTGAACTTCACCGTCTGGCGGATGAACCCCGACGAGCCGTCCGTTGATCTGTCAAAGCTTTAAAAGCGCCACTTCGCCCGGCGCGGCACCCGCACGGCCAACATCGGTTTCAGAAGTGGTTGCGCGTAGCGGTTCAGATCCAGCGCCTCATGCACGCCTTGCACGGTCTCGCCGTCCAGCCGCGTCTCCACCACGGAGCGGGAATAGAACGGCGCATCCAGCATGGATTTGACCTGCCGGGGCGTGGTGCCGGGGTCCGCCCGCGTTTCGCGCCGCAAGGCCCATAAGGTCCGCTTAAACGGTGCCGATGGCGGCGCGTCCACCACCTGCGCATGCCCGGTCCGGTCAAACCCGATCGCCGCGTCCAGCACCGTGCCATCGCGCCGTGTCGCGTCATAAATGCAGGTCGCGCCGCCCTTGGTCGGGTAGCGGCCCCATGTCCAATAGCTGAAATCTTCCTCCAGCGTCCGCGTGCCAAAATTGGCGTCGAAATAGCCATGCCCGTCGAACTGCCAGCCCTTCGCCTCCAGCTCCACCTTGATCCGCGACACGGGCGCAAAAGGCCGCCAGACATGCGCGCCGTCTTGGGTCAGCGGCAGCTCCACGGAAGTCACCGCCTCGGGCGTCACCGTGATCTTGCCCCGCACGCGGGACACCAGCGGCAATGACGACACTTCGTTGATCTCGATCACCAGCTCCGAGCCAGTCCAGCGCATGGAGGACGGCCCCACGACAAACTCATCCGCGCCTTGGCGCAGGGCTGAGACGCCCCTGTCGGTCATCGTGAACCGCCCGCCGGGGCCGTAGGTCGCCACGTTGATACAGCAGTTATTCGCAGGCACGTCGCGGCCTGACCAGTGATACCAGGGCGAGAAAACCGACCCTATGAAGCCGATGACCGAGACGGCGCGTTTGCCGTCATCGCTGACCCCGTCGACATACCACCAGGCGTAGCCCCCTGCGGGGACGTCGAGGTTGAAGTGAGGTCCGTCCAGATCGCCTCGGCCGCGTGCTTGGCGGAGAGCGTCGCCATCGGCACGCCCGCCCCCGGATGCGCTCCGCCCCCCACCAGATAGAGGCCCTTCAGGCCCGTGCGCGCCGTCGGGCGTTTGAACGCCGCCATCATCCCATGCGGGGATCGCCCGTAAAGTGCGCCGTTTGAGCCGGGAAACATCGCCGCAAACCCTCGCGGCATGGTCAGCGCCGTGGCCTCCGGCTGCGGGGTGAAGGTCAGTCCGAACTGCGTCAAGCGCGTGAATGTGGTCGTCTGGCATTGGTCAATATCCTTCGTGCTGTAGGGCTGGCCGTCCGGGGCAGGGGGCGCGTTCATGATGATCTCGAACCGCTCAATGCCTTGCGGCGCGCCTGCGCCAAACCGGTCCTGTGCGCAGATATAAAGCGTGGGGTCTGGGGGCATCTGGCCCTTGGCCAACGGCGCAAACTCAGCATTTACGCCGTCGCTGAAAAATACGTTATGCGCCGCCAGATCGCAGCCCTTCGCCTCGGCCGCGAAGCTATGCACATAGGCCGACAGGCTGCGCGGCTCCGTCGCCTGCTCCGGCACGGCGTCGCGCACAGAGGCGCCCAAAAGCCCGTGCCGCAACGCGCGCGGGTCGCCGTTGAAGAGCACCTTGTCAAACCGCGCGCCGCCCAGCTCAAAGCCGCTCGCGACAGGCACAATTTCTCCAATATCCGCGCCGTAAACAAACCGCGCACCGCGCGTCTTGGCCAATGCCTCAATCGCCACCGCCAGCTGGTGCATGCCGCCTTTCACATGCCACACGCCTTGCGCTTCGGCATGCCAGATCAGCGACAGAATCGCCGGGGACGCCTCAGGAGACCCGCCGACATAGGTCGCATAGCGTCCGAACAGCTGGGCCAGCTTCGGCTCGCTGAACTGTTTGGCCAAGCTTTGAGCCAAGCTCAGATGCGGAGTCATCGCCGTGATCACAGAGGGCTGGCGCAGCACCGCTTGGGTCAGCCCAAGCTGCGTTGGCGCGGCGGCCTGCATCATTGGGACCTCGAACGCGGCAAAGAGTTTGGCGGCGCGGGCGGAGAAGGTTTCGAACTGTGTTGCAGCGCGTGATCCAAAAGTATCCGCTACATTCCTGCGGCTCTCTGCGGGGTCGGCCATCAGGTCCAGTCGGGTGCCGTCACGCCAAAAATGACGGGCCAGACAGGGCTCTTTGTGCAAGGATACATGGTCCTCAAGCCGCGCGCCGGCATCAGCAAAAAGCGCGTCGAAGACCGGCCTCATGGTCAGAACAGTCGGCCCTGCGTCCACCGGACCCGCTTCAGAAGGGACGGTGCGCATTTTGCCGCCGGGGGTGGCGTGGCGCTCGAAAACGGTGACCTCCAAGCCGCGTGACGCCAGCCGCAAAGCCGCCGCCAAGCCCCCAATGCCTGCGCCGATAATGGCCACGCTGGAGGGGCGATCAGGCATAAAGAAGCACCTTTCGGGGTTGCGACGTTGACAGACGGCGGCGATGTGTCCAGTTTAATTGACAGATACGATGTAATCAATAAGTTACATTGTTGTACCAGCGGGAGGCCATCATGGCATTTGCAGAGCGGATCGACACAGCTATCTCAAACGCGATCCGCAGCGGGCAGGCCAGCCCGTCTCCTGCGAAACTTGCGTCCGCTTTGCATTACACAGTGACGCCCGGCGGCGCGCGGATCCGGCCAACCATTTTGCTGAGCGTTGCGGCGGCCTGTGGCGATGACCAGCCCGTGCTTGCCGAAGCCGCGGCGGCGGCCCTCGAGCTGATCCACTGCGCCTCGCTCGTTCATGACGACCTGCCTTGTTTCGACGACGCCGACACACGGCGCGGCAAGCCCTCCGTCCACCGCGCCTTTGGCGAGCCCCTCGCGGTTCTGACCGGCGACAGCCTGATCATCATGGCGTTCGAGGTTCTGGCCAATGCCGCGCATCTTGACCCGATGCGCGCGGTGGCGCTGATGAAGGTGCTGGCGCAGCGCACGGGCATGCCCAATGGCATCTGCGCCGGGCAAGGCTGGGAAAGCGAGACGGAGATCAACCTGTCTGCGTATCACCGCGCCAAAACCGGCGCGCTCTTTATTGCCGCCACGCAAATGGGTGCGATTGCTGCCGGTCAAAGCGGCGCGGATTGGGAAGAGCTTGGCGCGCGCATTGGCGAGGCCTTTCAGGTCGCCGACGATCTGCGCGACGCGCTCTATGACGAGGACACTTTGGGCAAACCCGTGGGCCAGGACGACCTGCATGGACGGCCCAACGCGGTCACCGAATTTGGCGTCGACGGCGCAATCCAGCGGATGCGCGACATTCTCAGCGGAGCGATTTCCTCGATCCCGAAATGCCCCGGCGAGGCGATGCTGGCCAAGATGGTCACTGCGCAGGCAGAGGCTCTGACGCCCATCAAATGGCGCGCCGAGCGGGCCGCTGTTCCGGGCGAATAAACCTTGGCCCATACGGCTATGTCCACTGACACACCACGCGGCAGCTGGGGCAACCGGCTCATGGCCTCGCGCCGCTTTCAGGTCTGGGCCGCGCAATTTCCACTGACCCGCCGCCTTGTCCGCAAAGAGGGCGAAGCAATGTTCGACCTGCTTGCAGGGTTTTGCCACAGTCAGGTTCTGATGGCGCTGGTGCAGCTCGATATCCTGCCCATTCTGGCCGCGCGGCCTGAGACGGTGCAAGGGCTGGCCGCCCAGACACAGGTCCCTGAGGACCGGATGGAGGTCCTCTTGCGCGCCGCCATCGCCCTCAAATTGCTCAAGCGGAAATCAAGAAACCGCGTCGCCCTGACCCGCTCCGGAGCGGCCTTGATCGGGGTGCCGGGGCTGACGCAGATGATCGCGCATCACGATGTGCTCTATAGCGACCTCGCGGACCCCGCCGCCTTCTTTCGCGGCGAGGTGGACACCAAGCTGGCGCGGTTCTGGCCCTACGTCTTTGGCGGCGATATGGACCCGGAGATTTCCGCCACCTATTCCGACCTCATGGCCCAAAGTCAGGTGCTGGTGGCCGAGGACACGTTGCGCGCCGTGTCTCTTAAGGACGCGGGCCATGTGATGGATATCGGCGGCGGCACCGGCGCATTCCTTGAGGCTGTCGGGCGCGCCTATCCGAGCGTTCAGCTCAGCCTCTTTGATCTGCCGCAGGTCGCCCCTGAGGCGCAGCAGAGATTCGCGCAGGCCGGGATGGAGGCCCGCACCACAATTCACCCCGGTTCGTTCAAAACCGGGCCGGTGCCGGAGGGGGCCGACACGCTGACGCTGATCCGCGTGCTCTATGACCACGCCGACGCTACGGTGACGGATTTGCTGCGCAAATGTTTTGCCGCGCTGCCCTCCGGCGGCCAGCTTTTGATCTCGGAGCCCATGTCAGGCGGTGCCACGCCCATTCGCAGCACGGATGTGTATTTTTCGATTTACACCCTCGCCATGCAGACCGGAAAAACGCGGTCGGCCCAGCAAATACAGGGGTTCTGCGAGGCCGCTGGCTTCGAGGACGTCCGGATCTTCCCCGCGCGCAGGCCGTTTGTCACGCAATGCGTTACCGCACGCAAAAGTTAGTGTCCATTTAAGTTGACAGATAAATGTGTCAGATTTAACTTACACAAGTAACGCGCATTGAATGCGAGTCCTTTTGCCCCTGCAAATCGACCGCAAACCGGGGAGGGAAGCCTTGCACGCCACGGCAATCACATTGAACGGCCCCAAGGATTTGGATGTCACAGAGCTTGCTCTGAACGCGCCCAAAGCTGGTGAGATCGTTGTGAAAGTGGCGCAGTCTGGCATCTCCACCGGCACTGAGAAATTGTTCTGGACGGGCGAAATGCCTCCCTTCCCCGGCATGGGCTACCCGCTGGTCCCCGGCTATGAGGCCGCGGGCGAGGTGGTTGAAGCCGGACCCGACACCCATTTCAGACCCGGTGACCGTGTGTTTGTGCCCGGTGCCAATTGCTACAAGGACGCTTACGGCCTGTTCGGCGGGGCCTCCAGCTTGCTGGTCACCGACGCCGCCCGCGCCATCGAGATTGATTACACTGGCCCCGAGGGCGCGCTGCTGGCTTTGGCCGCAACTGCGCGCCATGCGCTGGCGGGGCTGCAAAATACACCGCCTGATCTGATCGTCGGGCACGGCGTTCTGGGCCGCCTTCTGGCGCGGCTGTCTTGCCTCTGCGGCACGCCCCCTCCCACGGTTTGGGAGATTGATCCAAGCCGCCGCGCTGGCGCTGAGGGCTACGAGGTGATCTCCCCGGAGGATGATCCGCGCCGCGACTATGAGAATATCTACGACGTCTCCGGCAGCGCCGCGATCTTGCCCGACCTGATTGGCCGCATCGCCAAAGGCGGGGAAATCGTGCTGGCGGGCTTCTACAAAGACCCGATCAATTTCGCCTTCCCGCCCGCCTTTATGAAAGAGGCGCGCTTGCGGGTCTCGGCGGAATGGAACCGCGATGACTTGCTGGCGACCCGCGATCTGGTCTCCTCCGGCGCGCTGTCGCTGGACGGGTTGATCACGCACACAGCCAAAGCCGCCGACGCGGCGCAGGCTTACGAAACAGCGTTTACCGACACAGATTGTCTGAAGATGATCCTCGACTGGGAAGGCCACGCATGACCCTCGACGTCCCAAATCTGACCGAGTTCGACCAACGCCTGCGCGACGAGGCCCATGAGGATCTCGCCGATATCATCGCGGAAGAGCCCACCTCCAAAACCCAGATCATCGCGATTTACGGCAAGGGCGGCATCGGCAAGTCGTTCACGCTGGCAAATCTCAGCCACATGATGGCCGAGCAGGGCAAGCGCGTGCTCCTCATTGGATGTGACCCGAAATCCGACACCACCTCGCTGCTCTTTGGCGGCAAGGCTTGCCCCACTATTATCGAGACGTCTTCCAAGAAGAAGCTGGCTGGTGAAGAGGTCAAAATCGGTGACGTCTGTTTCAAACGCGGCGGCGTCTTCGCGATGGAGCTGGGCGGGCCGGAGGTCGGTCGCGGTTGCGGCGGACGCGGCATCATCCACGGGTTTGAGCTGCTCGAAAAACTGGGCTTCCATGACTGGGATTTCGATTACGTGCTCTTGGACTTCTTGGGTGATGTGGTCTGCGGCGGGTTCGGCCTGCCGATTGCGCGTGACATGGCGCAGAAGGTCATCCTCGTGGCCTCCAACGATCTGCAATCGCTTTATGTGGCCAACAATGTCTGCTCCGCCGTTGAATATTTCCGCAAGCTTGGCGGCAATGTCGGCGTCGCGGGTCTTGTGATCAACAAAGACGACGGCACCGGGGAGGCTGCGGCCTTCGCCAAAGCTGTCGACATCCCGGTCCTCGCCGCCATCCCGCAAGATGATGACCTGCGCAAGAAATCTGCCAATTATCAGATCGTCGGCACGATGGAGTCGCAATGGGGTTCGCTCTTTGCGTCCCTTGGTGACGAGGTTGCTGCGGCTCCGCCCGTGCGCCCTGCACCGCTGGATCAGGACGGGCTTCTGGGCCTGTTCGATGCGTCTGAAACCGGCGGTGACGTGGTGCTTGAGCCCGCAACCGACGCCGATATGCGCGGCAAATACAACAAGCCGATTGAGAGCCTTGAAGTGGTGTATGAAGATGTTTGATCTCGACGACCTTACGATGCTCGATGAAGGCTTGCAGCTGCGCGCTGAGGCAAATGATCAGTGCAAGAAAGTGGCGCATCGCGTAGACGTCTGCATCAAGAACACGCAACGTGCCCTTGAAACGTCCCGCGCCCTGCTTGACGCCAGCGGCGCGTCTTGAGCTCAGCAGTTACATATGACCCCGCAGATGCGGTAGAGGTCGAAACCGGGACAGCGGTCGAAGGGCGCGATACGCCTTTGACGCAGGACGGTTTGGGCTGTCATTCGGGCGGCGATATGGCTGAGGCCGCGCGCCTCGCCGGGGCTTCTGACATTCTGGACCAATACGCCGCCGACTACCCGCAAGGCCCGCATGACAAGCCGCAATCCATGTGCCCCGCCTTTGGCTCGCTCCGCGTGGGCCTGCGGATGAAGCGCACTGCGACGCTGCTGTCAGGCTCCGCCTGCTGCGTCTACGGGTTGACCTTTGTGAGCCATTTCTACGGTGCGCGCCGCTCCGTCGGCTACGTGCCGTTCAACTCAGAGACTTTGGTCACGGGCAAGCTGTTCGAGGACATTCGCGAAAGCGTCCACGACATGGCCGACCCTGAGAAATACGATTCAATCGTGGTGACAAACCTTTGCGTCCCCACCGCCTCCGGCGTGCCGCTGCGGCTCTTGCCACGCGAAATCAACGGCGTGCGTATCGTCGGCATCGATGTGCCGGGTTTCGGCATTCCCACCCATGCGGAGGCCAAGGATGTCCTCGCCGGGGCCATGCTGAACTACGCCCGCGAAGAGATCAAAGCGGGCCCCGTCTCCATGCCCGCCGCTGGCAAGTCGGATCGCCCCACTGTCGCATTGTTGGGAGAGATGTTCCCCGCAGACCCGATGATGATCGGCCAGATGCTGGAGCCGCTTGGCCTCGCTGTCGGCCCCACCGTGCCGTGCCGCGAATGGCGCGAATTATACGCCGCGCTTGATTGCGGTGCCGTGGCCGCGATCCACCCGTTCTACACCGCCTCCGTGCGCGAATTCCAAGCCGCTGGCCGCCCCGTCCTGGGCTCCGCGCCCGTGGGTCATGACGGCACCGCCGCTTGGCTGGCGAGTATTGGCGACGTGTTCAATCTGCCTCAGGACAAAATCGCCGAGGCGCAAAACACATTCCTGCCCGCCATCAAAGCCGCGCTTGCGTCAATGCCGGTCAAGGGCACGATCACGCTCTCTGGCTATGAAGGCAGCGAGCTGCTCGTCGCCCGCCTGCTGATCGAAAGCGGCGCGGACATCCCTTACGTCGGCACTGCGTGTCCCAAGACAGACTGGTCCGCAGATGATTGCGCGTGGCTGGAAAGCAAAGGCGTCAAGGTCAAGTTCCGCGCCTCCCTCGAAGATGATTGCGCCGCGATGGAAGCCATCAAGCCGGATCTGGCCATCGGCACCACCCCCGTGGTGCAAAAAGGCAAAGAGCTGGGCATCCCGTCGCTCTACTTCACCAACCTCATTTCCGCGCGCCCCTTGATGGGTGTCGCAGGCGCGGGCTCGCTGGCGCAGGTCGTCAATGGGGCCATGGCCAATAAAGACCGCATGGAGCATATGCGCGCCTTCTTCGAGGGTGTCGGCGCTGAAGATACGGCAGGTGTTTGGGAGGGTTCTCCGAACCTTCAACCACAATTCCGCGCGCTCAACGCCAAGAAACTGGAACGCGCCGCCAAGGCCGCCAAAGCGGCGGAGATGATATAGTGGCAAAATATTCCACATATTTTGCCAGCGGTGCAGGTAAGCGGTTTTCGCAGAAAATTGCGGCTGCACACCTCTGCAAGGAGGGCCGCGCATGTTGATCCAGGATCATGACCGCGCAGGCGGCTACTGGGGCGCAATCTACGCCTTCTGCGCCGTCAAAGGGCTGCAATGCGTGATCGACGGCCCCGTCGGCTGCGAGAACCTGCCTGTCACGTCCGTGCTGCATTACACCGACGCGCTGCCTCCGCATGAATTGCCGATTGTGGTAACAGGTTTGGGCGAGGACGAGATGGGCTCCGGCACCGAAGAGGCGATGAAACGCGCCTGGCAGGTGCTTGACCCGGCGCTGCCCGCTGTGGTCGTCACCGGCTCCATTGCTGAGATGATCGGCGGCGGCGTGACGCCTCAAGGCACTAATATCCAACGCTTCTTGCCGCGCACCATTGATGAGGATCAGTGGGAAAGTGCCGACCGCGCCATGACGTGGATCTTCACCGAGTTCGGCATGACCAAAGGCCGGATGCCAAAAGAGGCCAAGCGCGAAGAGGGCGCGGCCCCGCGCGTCAATATCCTTGGGCCGATGTATGGCACGTTCAACATGCCCTCCGATCTGGCCGAAATACGCCGTCTGGTCGAAGGCATCGGGGCCGAGGTCAACATGGTGATGCCGTTGGGCAGCCACGTGGCTGAAATGCGCAATCTGGTGAATGCCGACGTCAACATCTGCATGTATCGCGAGTTTGGCCGTGGCCTCTGCGAGGTGCTGAACAAGCCCTATCTGCAAGCCCCTGTCGGCATTGAAAGCACCACGAAATTCCTGCGCACGCTTGGCACGCTGCTGGAGCTCGACCCTGAGCCGTTTATCGAGCGGGAGAAGCATTCGACCATCAAGCCCGTCTGGGATCTGTGGCGCTCCGTGACTCAGGATTTCTTTGCGACCGCGTCTTTCGCCATTGTCGCCAACGAGACTTATGCCCGCGGTGTGCGCAACTTCCTTGAGACTGACCTTGGTTTGCCCTGCGCCTTCGCGGTTGCGCGGACGCGTGGCAAGAAGACGAATAATGACGAGGTCCGGGCTTGGATGCACCAAAAGCGGCCGCTGATTGTCATGGGGTCCATCAATGAGAAAATGTATCTGGCCGAGATGAAAGCGGGCTTTGGCCCGGCCCCGGCCTTTATCCCCGCCAGCTTCCCCGGCGCCGCGATCCGGCGTGCCACTGGCACGCCCTTCATGGGCTACGCGGGGGCCACTTATATCGTGCAAGAGGTCTGCAACGGGCTCTTTGACGCGCTGTTCCACATATTGCCGCTGGGCTCCGAGATGGACGCCCATGAGGCCACACCAACGCCGCTGCGCCGCGACTTCCCTTGGGACGCTGATGCGCAGGCAAGGCTGGACGAAATCGTCGCCAGCCATCCCATCCTGACACGGATTTCCGCCGCCAAGACCCTGCGAGACGCCGCCGAGAAGCGCGCGCTTGATGCAGGGGACGAGCGGGTTGTTCTGGAAACCGTGGAAGGCCTACAGCCAGCTTCGGGAGGAGCACAATGACTGATTTTACACATGAGACGCCGGTGCGCGAGCGCCGGGCCGGGTCGGTGCCGATGCGCGAATACTACGCGTATTTCGCCCTGATCTTTGCGGCAACCTTGCCGCTGACACTTTTGACTTGGGTTCTGTCCGCTGCGCGCCGCATGGCGCTGCCGGAGAAAGGCCCGTTCAAGTCTGCGTGGAGCCAAGCGCAGATCATCACGCCGAGAATCTTCTCAGCGTAAGACCAAGGATTCAATCTGTCGGGTCGAGACGATGGGTTACACGAGGTTCGCCACTCCCCCCCGGGGTGGTGGATTAGGGCAGCGGATGAGCCGTTGTCGTAACCCAGCCGCGGGGGGCTCGCGGCGTCAGTATGATTTTTTCGAAGGAGAAAAAATATGGCTGATAAAACCGACCTGTCATTCACAGGTCTTACAGATGAGCAAGCGCAGGAATTGCACTCGGTCTATCTGAGCGGTTTCTACCTCTTTGCTGCGGTAGCAACGGTCGCTCATATCCTGACCTATTTCAAACTGCCTTGGTTCAGCTGGGGTTAAGGAGGATCTAAGATGGCACAGTTCTACAAGATTTGGCTGATCTTCGACCCTCGCCGCGTATTCGTGGCGCAGGGTGTTTTCCTCTTTTTGCTGGCGGCGATGATTCACCTCGTCCTGCTCAGCAACCCGGAGACAAACTGGTTTGATCGCGCCTTTGGTGCCGAGCAAGCCGAGTAATCTCAGCTTACGAAAACAGCTGCGGGCGGGGGCACCCTCCGCCCGTAGCAATCGACCCAACAGATTGGCGCTGGTGTAGCGACATCCGCGCATAAGGAGACAGAAGATGGCACAGCTCACCTTCGAGAGAAAATATCGCGTTCGGGGCGGCACGTTGATCGGCGGGGATCTGTTCGACTTCTGGGTAGGGCCGTTCTACGTCGGCTTCTTCGGCGTCACGACGTTCTTTTTTGCCGCTCTCGGCACGATAATGATTTTTTACGGCGCGGCTCTGGGCAACACCTGGAACCCGTGGCTGATCTCTATTGATCCGCCCGCGCTTGAGGTTGGTCTGGGCATCGCGCCTCTGGCCGAGGGGGGCATCTGGCAGATCGTCACCTTCTGCGCCACGCTGGCCTTTCTCAGTTGGATGATGCGCGAGGTGGAGATTTGCCGAAAACTTGGCATGGGCTACCACGTGCCTTTCGCCTTCAGCATCGCCATTCTGGCCTATGTGACCCTCGTGATCATCCGCCCGGTGCTGCTTGGCGCTTGGGGGCATGGCTTCCCATACGGGATTTTCAGCCATCTCGATTGGGTCAACAACGTGGGCTACGCCTATGGCAACTTCCACTACAACCCGGCGCATATGGTGGCGATTACGTTCTTCTTCACCACCTGTCTGGCGCTGGCGCTGCACGGCTCGCTGGTGCTGTCGGCGGTCAACACGCCAAAGGGCAAGGAAATCGCGTCGCCCGACCATGAGGACACCTATTTCCGCGACCTGATCGGCTATTCGATCGGGCCATTGGGCATCCACCGTCTGGGGCTGTTTCTGGCGCTGCAAGCGGTGATCTGGTCGGCGATCTGTATCGTCATCTCCGGGACCATCTGGTTCGACACCTGGCTTGAGTGGTGGGACTGGTGGTTGGAACTGCCCTGGTGGGCTGACCTCGAAGGGGGGGTAAACGGGTAATGGAATATCAAAACATCTTCACCCAAGTCCAGGTTCAAGGGCCGCCCGAGATGGGCGTCGACCCCGGCGATCTGGCGCGGGAGCGCACCAAGGGTGCCTCCTTCTCGAAACTGGCGGGGCTGTTTGGCAACGCGCAGCTGGGGCCGATCTATCTTGGGCCGTTCGGCATCGTGGCGCTGGCAACCGGTGCGCTGTGGTTCTTCATCTGCGGGCTCAGCTTCTGGGCGCAGGCGGGCTACAATCCCGGCGTGTTCCTGCGGGACCTGTTCTGGTTCTCGCTTGAGCCCCCGGCGGAGGAATACGGGCTCGGCATGGCGCCACTGGCCGAAGGCGGGGCGTGGATCATCGCGTCCTTCTTCCTGCTGATCTCGGTCTGCGCGTGGTGGATCCGCACCTATCTGCGGGCTGAAGAGCTGGGCATGGGCAAACATGTCAGCTGGGCCTTCGCCTCCGCCATCTGGCTGTTTCTGGTGTTGGGCCTCATTCGCCCCGTGCTGATGGGCAGCTGGTCCGAGGCCGTGCCTTACGGCATCTTCAGCCATCTGGACTGGACCAACCTGTTCTCGCTGACCTATGGCAACCTGTTCTACAACCCGTTCCACGCCCTCAGCATTGCGTTCCTTTATGGCTCTGCCCTGCTGTTCGCGATGCACGGCGCGACCATTCTGGCGGTCAGCCGCTATGGCGGTGAGCGTGAGATCGAGCAGATCGTGGATCGCGGCACAGCGTCCGAGCGCGCAGCTTTGTTCTGGCGCTGGACCATGGGCTTCAACGCCACGATGGAAGGCATTCACCGCTGGGCGTGGTGGTTTGCGGTGCTGACGACGCTGACTGGCGGCATCGGCATCCTGCTCACCGGCACGGTTGTCGACAACTGGTTCGTCTGGGCGCAGGAGCACGGCTTCGCGGATCCGGACGCGTGATCAAGGAGAGTATGCATGACCGATAACCACAACTATCTCGGGATGGACCGCGACCCCAAGTTGAAGCTGAAAGCCGATGTGCTGATGCTGCAGCTCAAGGGGGCCGGCTATGCGGCAATCTTCTGCCTCGTCGCGGTGTTTGCGATCTGGTTCCTCTACGGGATGGGCCTGCTGCTGCCCGAGGAATCCCGTGAGCGGCCTGATCCGACGCCGTTTTCCTACAACCTGATCGTCGAGGAGACGGCGCAGGTCTAGGCAAAGAAATTCCGTTGGGGGCGGCGCGCACGTCCCCCAACGGTCCAAGTTCAGACGCCCGGTCCCTTGGGTGTCTGAAACCGTCGGGGGCTCGACACCCCGACATCCTCCTGTTGGCTACGGGAGACAGGTGGCATCTCGTCTAGGCGATGGTGCCCCTGTTCCCGGCCAACAGGTTACCCCTCTTGACCCGGAATAACAAACCGCGCCCGACGGAGCCTTCCAAAGGGCGCTCGACGAAGGCGAATTTTCGTACGGTAGGCGGTGACTTCAACCACCTGACCCAACGCAGCGAATGGCGGGTCTCTAGGGCCACAACCGCAGTGATGCTCGGAAGCCTCCAGGGTGGTCATTGGGGTCGGTGGTTCGGTACGGGACGGTTCAGAGCTTACCCATTCAGCCACTGAGATTGCTGCCATTCGCCCAATACCGCCTCTCAGGATGCGTTTGAAATCTCACTTGGGTGAAACAGGAACCTCATCTGAGCCTCAACTTGCCCCTGTCCCATTTCCTGCGCGTCTACGCATGTCTTTCCCGCGCGTTCGGCCATTGTCAAAAACTGGCTGGTCCGCAGGTTTCCCGCAATATCGCAGACAAGCTCACATTCCTTGATGGCGGTTTCGGGGAAGAGTGGCGGGGCGTTGACGCTTTTGCCGTTTGCCGTTGCGTCTACAAGGATGTCTGCGGGTTGATCGCTGGAAACCAGAACACCTGGCCAATGTTGCGCAACCAGATCGGCCGTTTCAGCCTGCCGGGCCGCGTCCGTATCTGCTATGGACAAACCGGTGATCCCGGCCTCGCAAAATGCGTCGATAATGGCACGGCCAGCGCCTCCGCCCGCACCTATGATATGGGCGGTCTTACCGGCCAGACTGTCGTGTTTGGCGCAGATCGCTTGCACCAAGGCCAGCCCGTCAGTGGCATCGCCTGACAAGGAGCCATCGGGGTTACGCCGAATGGTGTTCAATGCGCCCAAGCGGGCTGCCCGGTCGGTGCGCGTGTCGACCTGTGCAAAGGCGGCTTGCTTGTGGGGATATGTCACCGAACAGCCGAGAAACGTCTCGGATAGGCGGAGTAGTCCCCAAAACGCGTCGATGCTCGGTGTTGGGATGTGAAGCGGCACCATTCTGGCGTCTATGTCTCGCGCCCGCAGCCAAGCGTTGATCGCGGGCGGGGATACGACGCCGTCCACCGGGTCGCCAATGATTGGAAATAGTTGTGTCTTTCCCGAGATGTCCATTTTCAGCCCTGCACAGCGTTGGAGGTTGACAGGACTGTGTATGCATCCCTAAAAATATCCAACGTTTTTCTTTTTGCGGAACATAAATGCTTTTCTCGGGTAAAAAAACCGATGACGGGACGATTGTTGAGCTGCTGGCCTCGACGTTACGGCGCGACATTGCGTTTGGCACTTTGCTGCCCGACCAGAAGCTGAAGATCGAAGAGCTGCGCGCGCGCTACGGCGGGTCGAACCATTCGATGCGCGAGACGCTACGCATTCTGTCCACCGAAGGCTTGGTAGAAGCAACGGCTCAGCGTGGGTTCCGGGTGACCTCCGCGACTGAGGGGGATGTGCGCGATATTCAAATGGTGCGCTTTGAGATTGAGAAGGTCGCCTTGTCGCGTGCGATTGCGTTCGGGGATGTGGCCTGGGAAGGTCGGGTGATGGCCGCGCATCACGCTTTGCAGAAGGCCGAAGCTGAGGCGGCGTCAAACCCCGATGATCTGATTGCCTTGAAATGGGATGAGGCGTGCCGCGCGTTCTCCTTTGCGTTGATCGAGGCCTGCGACAGCCCGCGCCTGATTGATTTGCACCGAAAATTCTTTGACCAAAGCCGTCGCTTCAGACTGGCGCAGCTGCGTGAAGGTCGGCTGGATTGGGCAGCACGCAAACAGCGTCAGCAAGGTCTGCTGGAGGCGGTTTTGTCGCGCAATGAAGGCGACGCGTTACGGCTCTTGCAACAAGACGTTGACGCTGAGTTACGACACTAAACTAGGAAAAGTGATCATTCTGGGAGGACAATATGACACTGATTAATCGCCGTAAGGCACTGGCCCTGATGGGCGGCACAGTTGCGGCCTCGGGGCTTGCAGCACCGGCATTGGCCGCAAACAAAAAGATCAAGGTGGGTGCACTGCGCTTCACCTCGCATTCCGGCAATTTCGTGGGCTTCGAGCGCGGCTATTTCGCGGATGCGGGTCTTGACGTTGAGTTTGAGTTCTTTCAGGCGGCACAGCCCATGGCGGTCGCAATTGCCTCGGGCGATGTGGATTATGCGGTCACGGCGGTCTCCGGCGGTTTGATCAACCTGGCGGAAAAAGGGGCCATCAAAGTGATCGGCGGCGCGCTGAGCGAGGAAGCGGGCATTGACGGTCAGAAATACCTGATCTCGGACGCCTCTTATCAGGCCGGAATCAAGACGTTGAAAGACCTCGATGGCAAGAAATACGCGATCACGCAGGCGGGCTCCTCGTTCCACTACATGGGCTCCAAAATGGCGGCTGCTGAAGGCATCGAGCTGAGCTTTACGCCGCTCCAGAAAGTTGGCGCGATCATCGGTGCGATGAAATCCGGTCAGGTGGATGGCTGGTCCATCGTGCCTCATATTGCCAAGCCGCTGGCATCGGCGGGTGCATGGCACATGATTGCCAATGTGTCGGATTATATCCCTGACTATCAGGTCACGACCGTCTTCACCTCGGCCAAGAATGCAGCGGATGAGCGCGGCATGACCGAAAGCTTCCTGAACGGTTTCTCCAAAGGGGTCGATGACTACGCGGCTGCGATGATTGACGGAACGGCTGATCAGGACGAGATGGTCGATCTGATCCACAAATATGTCTACACCGACCGCGAGCGCGCCAAAGCCGCGCCTTCGATCATCAACGGCACCATGCGCATCAACAAAGGTGCCGCGTTGAACATTGCCTCGATCAAGGACCAGCTGAGCTGGTTCCAGTCCGAAGGCTTGGTCGATGCGGGCATCTCAATCGACCAGCTGGTGGATACGTCCTACGTGGACATCATCGGGGCCTGATCTCCTCTCGAATAAGGGGCTGGCGTCATGCTGGCCCCTCTTATTTCATGCAAAAGGTCCATGATGGATATTCGACTGGACGGAATCGGCCATTCCTATGACGACTTTGAAGTGATGCGAGACATCTCGCTGGATATCTCCAGCGGGCAGATTGTCTGTATCGTCGGGCCGTCAGGCTGCGGAAAATCCACGCTGCTGCGCTTTATCGGCGGGTTGGAGCGGCCCAAGCTGGGGCGCGTGTTGCAATTGGGCGAGCCGCCCGCAGGCTGCCTGAACCCGCTTACCTACATTTTTCAGGACTTCGCGCTGCTGCCGTGGCGGTCCGTGTCGGGCAATATTTCGTTGGTGCTGGAAGATCACGGCATCAAGGGTGCGGCTGCCGACAAAATAATCGAGGACGTGCTGGCGCGCACCAAGCTGAGCGACTTTGCCAAAGCCCTGCCCAAGCAGCTTTCTGGCGGGATGAAACAACGCGTGGCCATTGCGCGTGCGCTCGCTGTGAAACCGGCGGTGATGCTGATGGATGAGCCGCTTTCGGCGCTCGACAGCCAGACCCGCGAGCTGTTGATGGATGATTTGGTCGAGCTTTGGACCCGTCAGCCGTTCACGGCCGTCTACGTCACCCATAATCTGGCCGAGGCCGTGCGTCTGGGACACCGCGTTGTGGTGCTGTCGCGCCGTCCGGGCAAAATTCGTGAGGTGGTCGATATCGACAAGCCTCTGGCCGCGCGCGAATTTGGCGACGCGGATCTTGAGAAAACCCAGAAATACCTATGGCAGCTGATGCGGGATGAAGCCCGCGCTGCGGATGCGGAGCTGCTTCATGGATGAGACCGGCACATCGGTTGCCTTTCGCGGCGGCGGTTTCGCCCCCAAATCGCGCCGCTGGGTCGGTGTCGTAGTTTTTGTCGCACTTGTGCTGTTCGTCGAATGGGGGACGCGGGCGGGCTGGATCTCGTCGCTGTCCCTGCCGCGCCCCTCGGATGTGTTCGAGACATTCCGCCAGCTTTATGACAGCGGGCTGCTGTTCAAACATCTTGGCCCCAGCCTGTCACGGCTCACCGTGGGCGCCATTCTCGGGGCCAGCGTCGGGATCAGCGTCGGCATTCTGATCGGCCTGTTCTCCTATGTGCGCTCTGGCCTTGTGCCACTGGTGGCGGCCATCTTCCCTATTCCCAAGATCGCGCTCTTGCCGCTGTTTGTGATCTGGTTTGGCATCGGCGAGGGTTCCAAATACGCGCTCATTGCTTTTGGCACCTTCACCCCGACCGTCGTGGCCACCTATGGCGCGGTGGACAATGTGGACCGCACGCTGATCCGCATGGGCCAGAGCTTTGGCCTGTCATGGTGGTCTATCGTGCGCAAGATTGTGCTGCCCGGTGCCATGCCGGGGATCTTGTCGGGCCTGCGCATCAGCCTTGCGATTGCCATCATCCTGCTGGTGGCGGCGGAGATGTTGGGGGCGGAATACGGCATCGGGGCCTATATCCTTGAGGCCGGGTCGCTTTATGATCTTGAGCGGCTCTTTGCAGGCGTTGTGATCCTGTCCTTGCTGGGGGTTCTGGTCAGCGGGGTCATCGGCATGGCCGAGCGCCGTTTGCTGGGCTGGCGGACGTGAGCGCCAAGCCGGAATCCGACTATGATGTTGTGGTGGCTGGCGGGGGCGCTGGCGGTGTCGGGGCGGCTCTGGGGGCCGCCAAAGCGGGCGCGCGGGTTCTGTTGGTCGAGAAATACGGCTTTCTCGGCGGCGCGGCCACCAACGCGCAGGTGCTGGCTTATTGCGGGTTCTTCCAACAGGGGCCCGACCCGATCAAGGCCGTCAGTGGCGCGGCGGATCTGGTGCTGGACGAGCTGCGCAGACTGGGCCTTGATTGTGAGCCGTTCTCGTCGCCCACGACGTTGAACTGGATCATTCTGCTCGAACCAGAAGCGGTAAAACTGGCGCTGGACCGGGTGCTGGCAAAGAACGGCGTGGATGTTTTACTGCACACCCGCATCGCGGCGGCCACGCGCACGGCTGAGAGAATTCAATCCGTCACATTGGCCGGAATGGACGGCCGCACCCGTGTGTCTGCCGAAAGTTTTGTCGATGCCACAGGGGATGCCAACCTGTCTCTGGTCGCAGGCGTGCCCTGCCGCACGGGCGATCTGGAGGGCAAGCTTCAGGCGATCTCCGCCCCGGTTCGGATCGGTGGGCGCGATCCCAATGTGGCGATCGACCGCGACGCGATTAAGGCTGCGTTCAAGGCCTATGAAGGCAACTGGCCCTCGGCGCGTGAGGATGGCGGGATCTATACCGAAGTGCCAAACACGGGCGAGATGTGGTGGATGATGTTTGACCACCCTTTGAGCGATCTCAGCTCGGACAGTTTTTCAAGGGCGGAGCGCGCCGCGCGCGAAGCCGCACATGACTATGTCCAATTGCTGCGCAGCTCTGTGCCGGGGTTTGAGCGCGCCTATCTTGTCCAGACCGGCCCCCAGATCGGCATCCGCGAAAGCCGCCACCCGGCGGCGCGCTATGAGCTGACCTATGAGGATCTGGCAACGGGCCGTCAGCGCGAGGATGGCGTGGCAAAGGCCGCTTGGCCAATGGAGGATCACGCGATCCCTGGCAAACCGGTCTACACCTCTGTTGGCGGCGAGGGCTGGGCCTCTATCCCCTTGGACGCATTGCGCGCAAAAGGGTTGGATAATCTCTATTTCGCAGGCCGCACCATCGGCGCTGACCCGCGCGCCTACGCCTCCATCCGCGTCATGGGAACCGCCTTCGCGACAGGAGACGCTGCCGGTCAGGCTGCCGCTAAACGCTAGGCAGGTTTTTGAGCAGGATCGAACCGCTGCTGCGTGCGGTGGGAGACTTTTGCCGCAGCAAAGTCCGCGAACCACCCCTTCAGCGCTCCAACGTCTCCCCAAAAATCATATCCGCATGGCGCTCCAGATAGATATTCAGCCACGGCGTAAACTGCTCCGGCGTGGCGGCAAGTTCCGCTTTCAGGTCGCGGTAGCTGATCCAGCGGGTGGCCATGACCTCTTCGGGGTTGGGCTCCAAAGTCATCTGCGAGGTGGCCTCGGCCAGATAGACCTCCACCACCTCATGCTCGATCAGCCCGCCGCCCACATCAGCGCGGTATTCGACCTGTCCGCGGTGCTGCAAGGTCACGCCGGTCAGCCCCAGCTCTTCGTTCAGCCGCCGTGTGGCGCAATCCAGCGCAGGCTCGTCCCAAGCGGGGTGCGTGCAGCAGGTGTTCGCCCAGAGCCCCGGCGTGTGGTATTTGCACAGGGCACGTTGCTGGATCAGCACCGCGTCGCCGCGCATCACAAAGACGGAGATCGCCTTGTGTTTCAGCCCGCGCTGATGGGCCTCCAGCTTTTCAACCGGCGTCAATATGTCCCCGACCCAAGCCGGGATCATGATCTGTGTCACACGCGTGTCTCGCTTACCAAACGGGTCAGATGCGCGAGGTTCTTAAGCCCAATCTTCAGATGTGCCAAGGGCCGTGCTTTGACCAGCCGCTTGTTCATATAGGCCTCAAAGGTCAGCCGCTGCACGTCGATGTCATGGCAGAGCGACACGAACCGCTCCCGCCGCTCGTCCGAGCGGTAATAGGCGTTCTGCATCGCGCCCAGCACTTTGAACACGCCCTTATGCTCGCGCATGAACAGCTTGCGGGCCAGTTGCAGGTCTTTGACCCGGCCGCTTTCGAGGCACGCCGTCGCCGCCGTTGCAGCCACCCGCCCGCCGACCATCGCATAATAGATGCCTTCACCAGAGGAGGGCGCCACAACGCCCGCCGCATCCCCCGCCAGCACCACGTCGCGGCCATTGTCCCAGCGGTCCATCGGGCGCAGCGGGATCGGCGCGCCCTCTTTGCGGATGGTCTTGCAATCGGCCAGCCCCGAGGAGGCCCGCAGCGCCGCCGTCGCTTGTTTCAGGTCGATGCCGTCAATGCCGGTGCCCATGCCCACGCTGGCCGATTTGCCATGCGGAAAGACCCAGCCGTAGAAGTCCGGGCTGATGGTGCCGTCATAAATCACGTCGCAGCGTTTTGGGTCGTATTCGCCCACCTTGCCGGGGGCCTCGATGATCTCGTGATAGGCGATCACATAGGGGATCTTGTCGCCGCCGGGCACTTCCTGCAGCGCCACTTTGGAGCGCGCGCCATCCGCGCCGATGACCAGCTTGGTGGCCAGCTCCAACGTGTTGCCGCTGATCTTGTCGCGGTAGATCACCTTCGCGCCCTGTGCGTCGCGGTCAATCCGAATGAAGGTGCCGGTGTATCTGTGCGCGCCCGCGCTTTTGGCCCGCTGGCGCAGGAACTCGTCGAAATGCTCGCGGTCCACCATGCCGACAAAGCCGTTCTCAATCGGGATGTCCACGCGCCTCTGGGTGGGCGAAATCATCCGCGCCGTGTCGATCTTGGCCACGATCTGGCTGTCGGGGATGTGGAAATCCTCGATCAGCCGTGGCGGCACCGCGCCGCCGCAGGGCTTGATCCGTCCGTCCCGGTCCAGCATCGCCACCCGTTTGCCGGAGCGCGCCAAATCCTCTGCCGCTGTCGCCCCCGAGGGGCCTGCGCCGATTACGACCACGTCATACATATCTCATTCCCCCGGTACGAGCGCCGCGCGGGCGCCCTGTGAATTTTCCATGATGCGGCTGGCCATGAAGGCCGAGGCCGCGAATAAAATCGCCTCGAATGTGAAGACTGCCCCGAAGGCCAACCCGTCGGGCAAACCTGCGCGGGTGAGGTCAACCAAAGCGGCGCCCGTCAGCCCGCCAAACCCCGCCGCAATCGCTTGCGCGGCACCCCAGAGGCCCATCCGTGTGCCCTCCCGCTGCCCGCGCCCCTCAGAGGCCAGCGCCATCATCGAGCCAATCGCTGCAACAGCAAACATGCCGTTGAAAAAGCCAAGGAGCACCACCAGCGGCGTCAGCGGCGCGCTGAGCAGGCCAAAGCCCGTCATCGCAATCGCGCCCAGCACCGCCGCGCTGCCCAGACAGCCCGCCATCACCCATGTCCTGAGCGCGCCGCGGCGCAGGCCCGTGGCCATGATGCCCACGATCAACATGCCGATGAACACGCCGCCATTCTGCGCGCCGCTCAGCGAGGTCGATTGCCCCGGCGTGAAGTTGAACACGAGGCCCGCGTAAGGCTCGAGGATCAGCTCTTGCATGAAATAGGCGTTCATCGACAGGAACACGAAGAGGGTGAAGACCCGCGTTTTCCGCTCCGCCCAGATCTCGCGCATGCCTTGCATGAAGGGGGTCGCGGGCTCTGGCGTGATCGGGGTCACGCTGGCCTCGATCCGGCCCACAGCGATCACCGTCAGCACGAAGGCGAGACCCACGACCACGGCCACGACGCTTAGCAGGCGCGCCGGCGAATAGGGGTCCAGAAAGCTGCCCGCCACGCCAGCGGTCATGGCGATCCCGAAGATCATCATCAGCCACGTAATTGTCGCCGCCGCCGCGCGTCTATGGGGTGCGGTCGCCGTGGCCAGCAAAGCCAGAAGCGAGGTGCCGGAGGCCCCCACGCCCAACCCGATCAACGCGTAAGCCACAACCGAAAGCGCCAATGCCGCGCCGTAGCTGCCCGCAAACAATGTCACCGCATAGGCCGCCAGAAAGCCGCCCAGCGACAGCGCGGCCATGCCGCCGATGATCCATCTGGTGCGGTTGCCGCCCGTATCTGAGGTGTAGCCCCAGCGCGGCCGCGACAGCTGAATGCCGTAATGCAACGCGACCAACAGGCCCGGCAAAATTGCGGGCAGGGCGAATTCGACGACCATCAGCCGGTTCAGCGTCGAGGTGGTCAGCACCACCACCGCGCCCAGACACATTTGCACTAGCCCAAGCCGCGCGATCTGTCCCCACCTGAGCGTCATACCAGCCCCCTGATCGCAAAGGCCGCGATCATCATGCCGGAGACGTAAAGCGTGATGCCCGTCCCCTGATACCACGGCGTGTTGGCCAGCGGGTCGCGCAGCAGTTTCTTCATGGCAAAGCCCTGTGCGGCCAGTACCGCCAGAACGCCCAAAGCGTGCAGCGGCTTGCCCCAGCTCAGCAGCAACGCGATCACCGCCAGTTGCGGCACCGCCATGATCCAGCAGGCCACGCGCGCCGCGCGGTCCGGGCCAAGCGTCACGGGCAAGGAGTTCACGCCTGTCGCCGTGTCGCCCTCCAGCGCTTTGAAGTCGTTCAATGTCATAATCCCATGCGCGCCGATGCCGTAGAGCAGCGCAATCACCACGGTCTCGATCCGAGGCGCGCCGGAGGCCAGCACCGCCGCCCCCGTAAACCAGGGCAGGCTTTCATAGCTGAGCCCCACCAATCCCGGCCCCCACCAGCCGGAGCGCTTCATTCGCACAGGCTCCGCCGAATAGGCCCAGGCCGCCAGCACGCCTATGATTGTCGCGCCAAAGCCCCATGGCCCCAGCTGGTAGCCGATGACCAGCGACAGCACCGACATGGCCAGCGCGATATAGAGCCCCCAGCGTCCCGGAATGCGGCCCGAGGGAATGGGCCGGTCCGGCTCATTGATCGCGTCCACATGCCGGTCGCACCAGTCATTGGCCGCCTGGCTCATGCCGCAGACAATCGGCCCGGCCAGCAAAACGCCCAGCAAAACCATGCCCCACTGCCCGGTGATCGGCACCCCGGCCGAGATCACCCCGCACAGATAGGCCCACATCGGAGGAAACCACGTGATCGGCTTGATCAAACGCAACATCGCCCCCGGCTCCGGCAGGCGTCTGTCCTCAAGGGAGCTCGACATACTCATAAGTGTAAACTTAGCGTTACAGTCATAGAGTCGGCAAGTGTTATGTTTGGTTTACAGGGGGGCCGTGCGCATTGTGATCAGCCCCTCACCGACGCCGCGTCTCTTTGCCCGATGGGTACTTTCTTAACGGACCAGAGCAGTAAGGCGCCGGGCGAGCGCAAGCAATCGCCGAGAGGGGCCGTCCCGGCGGGCTGGCGCTTTGCTCTCATTGCGCTCCGCATATTCGGAAGATGTATTTGGCCGCCATAAAGCACTGCCGAAAAGGCGTCGCAGCGCCATCCCACGGTCTTGCACTCGCCCGGCTGGGGAGGGCAGGTTTGCGGGACGGAGCTGTGGTTGCAAAATGCATTACCTTGTCCACGCAGCACTCGGTAAGGCGGGCGAATTTTGTTGAAAAACTCTTCCTTGATCGGTTGCTTATTCACTGATTCAATCGTGATATTGATTGGGGTATTTG
>CANMWQ010000001.1 GCA_947501685.1 uncultured Litoreibacter sp. | reverse complement strand
ATCAAAAGCTCAGGATCAACCGAAGGGCGGCCCGTGTGGCTGTAAAAATCCGCCAAATACTGGCGGATGTCGCTCAGGTCGACAAACCGATCTATTGAGCGCAACAGGTGATCCAGGGGAACATGGTCTTCCAGCGAGAACTCATAAAACAGCGCTGCTTGTGCTTCCTGCTTTGGACCCATCATCGTCAAATACCCCAATCAATATCACGATTGAATCAGTGAATAAGCAACCGATCAAGGAAGAGTTTTTCAACAAAATTCGCTCATTATGGATGTCAGGGAGTCCTTGCCGATTCTCGAAGTCCGATGCACTGGGACCACCGCAACCCCCCATGAGCGAAGACTTTGTAAGAATTAGACGAAAATTCAGACCTCGAAATCGGATGTGGGAGCATAAAGAGACAAAAACTGGTTCGCGGACGCCCTACGAACGTCAGAAAAGTTCACCTACCGTCGCCAACAGGAACATCGGCTATTCAATTGAATTATGATGGTGAAATGGTGCCCACACGTCCCCACATGCACGGCCTAAAGATTTGAATATATTTGAGTATTTAAATTCAAATAGTAGATGTACCCCCAATCGTACCCCCAAATGGAAATTCAAACGCCACCTAAACCTTCGTCAAACTTGGAAACGAGGCTCAAAAGCTTACCGATAATTCTCTCTGCAACTGACTTCCGTTCAAGAATCTTAGGCGGACTAACCAAGGCTTTGACAACAGTGTCGTTAAGGGGAGGCTTGCCGGAGAACTGGTAGCTTTCGATCATCTGCTTGAAGGCTTCGATATCTAAGCCCTCTTCGGTGCAGATAGCTACAAGTGACTTTGACCGTTCTTCGTTCCAAAACTCTGAGAACGCCTCTTCTACGCTTTGACCATCCGACCTATTGGGCATGTTGTGCTCAATGAACTGTTCAATAAGCTCGCGCTTGCTTCGCAGTTGCCGTTCTGATCCAATCAAATTCAGCACGACCTTCTTCTTGCGCGCACCTTCTTCACGGGTTGACGGATCAAGACTGCTTTCTTCTTCTGCGATTTGCGCCAACAGCGCTAATATATAGGCGACATTGATCTCGTCGCGCTGAATAAGCTCTAGCTCGAAATCGACTTCATCAATGATTGACGCCTTTTCAACGGAATCCTGTGACTTCGTTCGGTCATAGATGTCTAGGTACTTACTCTTGAAATCTTCAAATTTTTGGGCATCTAGAACAACGTCTGCGACATCGTATTCAACGAAGCTCATCAGAACATTGCGGATTCTCATCACATTCCGAAAAGCCTGAACAAACTTCAGTTGATCTTCTTCATTGATCAGCTTGTCGACACTGCCCGGTGTCGGTGCAATCTGCATCAGTTCCAACGCAGCAGCGTTGAACTCTTCAACATGTTCCTCGTATGGAGCCGTCAGAATGCTTTCATTGGCGTCCTTGTTTGAAAACAGCACTATCGCTTGATCGGTATTTGCCTTGAGGTTTCGGAACGCGACAATGTTCCCCTGCGACTTCAACTGCCCCAAAGTGCGGTTCGTCCTAGAATATGCCTGTATCAACCCGTGATATTTCAGGTTCTTGTCGACATAGAGCGTGTTGAGTTTCTTTGCGTCGAAACCGGTAAGGAACATGTTGACCACAAGAAGAATGTCCAAACGATCTTTGTCCTGAGAATCCTTGCGGTCCCGGTCCTTCATCCGTTTGGCGAGATTCTTGTAGTAGGTGTAAAACCCCTTTCCGTCTTTCACAGTCTCAGAAGTCTGAAACATCGCATTGTAGTCGCCGACAAAATCTTCCAACCGGTCACGGTTCATGGCGTTGACCGGTGTGGTCTCAGTGAAATCAAGATCAGGATCACCGACCAACCCATCTGCGTCGGCGTCGTCGGGGTTGGCGGCATAGGTAAAGATCGTAGCGACGCGCAGGTCATGTTCACCCGCCGCCTTTTTAGCCGCGAATGCGTCGTAATACGCGATCAGCGCGTCCACCGAACTGACGCAGAACATAGCACTGAATTGACGTCCGTGCGTCTTGCGATCATGGTTCTCGATCACCCAATCAACAACGCCGTTGATCCGGTCGGAGTGATCGTAAAATTCCTTTGTGTCGATGCTTGTGACGTCTTCGTCGATCAAGCTGCCATCCTTGCGTTTCAACTTGCCCCAATACTCTACCGAGAACCGCAGCACGTTTTCGTCAGCAATGGCGTCGGTGATCACGTAGCGGTGCAGGCAATCCGCAAACAAGTCCTTGGTCGTGCGCTTCCCTATGGCGTTCTCCGCAAAGATCGGCGTCCCGGTGAAGCCAAACATCTGCGCTTTGGAGAAGAACTGCACAATCGCCTTATGCGTGTCGCCAAACTGCGACCGGTGGCATTCGTCAAAGATGAATACAACGCGTCCGTCCTTGATGTCCTGCAATGCCGCGACATGCTTTTCGCGCCCAATGGCGGTGTTCAGCTTCTGGATGGTCGTTACGATCAGCTTGCGGTCGCTGCTGAGCTGTTCAACCAGTGCCTTGGTGTTGTCCGTCCCATCGACGGAGCCATCAGAGAAGTGGTTGAACTCTTTCTGCGTCTGGTAGTCGAGGTCGGCGCGGTCCACAACGAACACAACCTTGTCGACCTTCGGGTTCTCGATCAGCACTTGCGCGGCTTTGAAGCTGGTCAGCGTCTTGCCTGATCCCGTGGTGTGCCAGATATAGCCGTTCTTGCGGCCTGCCTTCACCCGCGCGTCAATCGCCTCGACCGCGTAGTATTGATATGGCCGCAGCACCATCAGCACCTTGTTCGATTGATGCAGCACGATGTATTTGCTTATCATCTTGCTGACATGGCATTTCTCTAGAAACGCATCGGCGAAAGCATCAAGTTGCGTGATGAGGGAGTTATCTTCCTTGGCCCAGAAAAACGTCTGCTTGAAATCCTGATCGCGGTTGTTGGCGTAATACTTGGTGTTCACCCCGTTGGAGATCACAAAAATCTGGACGTACTGGAACAACCCGTCTTCGGCCCAATAGCTGTGGCGCTGGTAGCGGTTGATCTGGTTGAACGCTTCTTTCAGTTCCATCCCGCGTCGCTTCAGCTCGATCTGAACCAACGGCAGGCCGTTGATCAGCAGCGTCACGTCGTAGCGCGTCTTGTGCCGCCCCTCCATCGTGACTTGTGTTGTCACCTGATACTGGTTGCGGCACCAATCAGCGGTGTTGAGGAATTGCAAGTAGAGGGAGGAGCCGTCTTCCCGCGTCACCTGCATCCGGTCGCGCAGGGTCATGGCCTTGTCGAACACATTTCCCTTGGACAGATGGTTGAGGACTTTTGCGAACTCCGCATCCGCCAGCGTGACGTTGTTGTGCTTGTCGAGCTGGGCGCGCAGGTTGGCGCGCATGGTGGCCGCATCGGGAATAGCAACAGGCGTGTAGCCGAGACCTTCCAGCCGTTTGATCAGCCCCGCCTCTAGCTGCGCTTCGGATTGATAACTGGCCATGAGTGCCTTCCTCGCTAAACAAACATCTGTTGTAGCAGGCCTTTCTTGAAGTCCTGCACCTGGTCGAGTTGAGCTGTTACAGCGGCGATTTTGGCGTCTATAGCGGAGAGCGCTTCGGCTATTTTGGTTTGTTCGTCGGGGTTAACGGGCACTGTCACTTTAACAGAGTGAATTGCTGCTGCGCTCAGGCTTGGGACGCCTGTCGCTTCGTTGTATTTCAGCCAATTGATTGACTGGACAACGAGGAAAGCAAAGAACGGCAAATACTCTGCCTTAATGTCAGAATAAAAGAGTGTGTCTACAGTCCAAAATGGTTGTTCGACATATCGCGGCTTATCGATTGTGCCTTTACGCCCGATCAGTACAGAAGGCCCATCATGCAGCGAACGATCAACCCAACGCATTATGCCTCCGGTCCCCAATACCGGTATTTCGCCATCCGGTAGCCCCTTGTGATCTTTACCGTATCGGACTGTAAGTAAATCTCCCAACTTTTTCTCTTCCCAATCGGGAAAGGCGGAGCCGTCGGGTTTTGTGAAGCGGAGGGTTTGGCTGAACAGCGCCTGCATCAGCCCGCGCTTATAGCGCTCCAACCCCGCCACCCGCATCCGAAGCGCCGCAATCTTGGCATCCACCGCCCCCAAAAACGCCGCGATTTTCTTTTGTTCTGCGAGTGAGGGTGTAGCCACCATCATGTCTGTAATCATCGACATACGCACACTGTCTACCGAGTTCTTCGCACTGAGGCGCATAACCCTCTTCAGGAAGTTCTCGCGGAAGAACTGGAAAAAGAATTGGCCGTCAATGCCGTCCCTAAAGTTTCGTATCGCATAGACGCGCTGATGGTAGTCAAATTTGCCGTCGATATAATGAATGTTTTTGCCAACCCCTACACCGTCACCTGATGTCAGAATTGCCTCGCCATCAAACCCAATAGAATTAATGCGCTCAATAGTATCAGATCTAACAAAGAATGGGTATTTACCGCCATCAATACGATCTTGCGTATCACGAGAGCCAGTTTTGACCACTGCAAAATCGCCGATCTTCCGCTGCACCAATTCACCTTCAAACTCAGGAAACCGCAACACCGGCACATTCATACCGGGGCCTCAATCCCAAGGTCGGAACAAAACCCCGCGATCTGAGCGTCCAGATCGGCCATGCTTTCCGCATTGGCCTTCAACTCCGCCGCGACCTCGGCCAGATCAATCGGCTCTTCAGGTTCGAACGTGTCCACATAGCGTGGGATGTTGAGGTTATAGTCATTTTCCGCCACTTCCGCCAAAGGCGCGCGGTGCGAAAACCGCTCCTCAATCCCGCGCCGTTGGTACATGCCGACGATCTTGGTGATGTCTTCGGGGCGCAGGTAGTTCTGGTTCTTGGCCTTCTCGAAACAGGTTGAGGCATCCATGAACAAAATATCTTCAGGATGTTCGCGGCATTTCTTGAACACCAGAATGCAGGTCGGGATCGAGGTGCCGTAGAAGATGTTTGCAGGCAGGCCGATCACCGCGTCCAGCCAGTTGCGGTCCTTGATGATATATTCGCGGATATGCCCCTCCGCCGCGCCACGGAACAGCACGCCATGCGGTAGGATACAGGCCATTGTGCCGTTTTCATCCAACTGGTGCAGCATGTGCTGAACAAAGGCGAAATCCGCCTTGGACGCCGGAGCCAGCCGCCCGTATTGCGCAAAGCGATCATCGGTTTGCAGCAACGGATTTGCTGACCATTTGGCACTGAATGGCGGGTTGGCCACCACGGCCTCAAACCGTTCATCGACGTGTTGGGGATGCTCTAGCGTGTCTTCTTGTTTCAGATCGAAATTGCGGTAGTGGATGCCGTGCAGGATCATGTTCATGCGCGCAAGGTTGTAAGTTGTCCGGTTCATTTCCTGTCCACGGAAATCCGTCACCTCCGCCTCTTTGGCAACGCGCAGCAAAAGCGACCCCGACCCGCATGTCGGATCATAGACATTGCGCAGGCGCGGTTTACCCGTGGTCACGATCTTGGCCAAAATTGTGGAGACCTCTTGCGGCGTGTAGAACTCCCCCGCTTTCTTCCCTGCCCCACTAGCGAACTGCCCGATCAGGTATTCATAGGCGTCGCCCAGAACGTCGCTATCGGCTTTTTCAAGTTCGAAGTCGATCTCGTCCAGATGGGTCAAGACTTTGGCGATCAGCGTGTTCTTGGCTTCCTCAGAGCGGCCCAGCTTGTTCGAGGTCAGGTCCATGTCCGAGAACAGGTCGTCAAAATCGTCTTCCGACTCCGTTCCCATGGTCGAGCGTTCGATATTGCTGAGAATGCGGGCAAGGTCCTCAAGGATGAAGTTGCCGGGCTTTGAGCCACGCTTAGCGATTGAGGTGAACAGCTCGGACGGCTTCAGGAAGTAGCCTAGCGCGTCCAATGTCGCGTCAGACACGGCTTCGAGGTACGCTTGACCCTCTTCCGTCGTCTCATCGATGTCAGCGAAGTCGATCCCGTCTTGCGCCAGAATGCCGTTTGCGTAGAGGTGCATCCGCTCTGACAGGTATTTGAAGAAGATGAAGCCGAGAATGTAGTCGCGAAACTCGTCAGCGTTCATCTTGCCGCGTAGCGTGTTGGCGATATCCCAAAGCTTCTGTTCGAGTTTCTTCTTCTGTTCTTCGGTCATATGCCTGCACTTAAAACTGTTTGGTTGACCCTGCCCAAAGTAATCAGGAAACGAAAGCTCAATCCCCACCGGTCCGCTTGATCAAAATCGCCTGTCGCTCAATCGAAACGGGGCAGTAGGCGCTGATTGTCGTGGCCTCGCTGCTATGGCCGATATTTTGAGAGAAGGCTTTAAACCCTTCCCGCGTCGTGTAGTGGCCGTCCGCCCATTTAGTCAGCGTTGTGCGAAATGCATGCGGAACGTGCGGAGGAAGCCCCGCAGCAGTGAACGCCGCTTTTATCACTTCTCGTAGCGCGTTGGCAGTTCGGTATGTTTCGCGCTTGAAGCCGATCACTTCGAACGCCCCATCGACATGGCCCATCTCTATGGGCGGGAAGAGCGGATCATCCGGCCCAAACAACTTCCCTTTGACTAGGAACTCGACATATTCACAAAAACAATCCGTGTAGTCCTGGTCCACCGGCATAAAGTAGGTGGTGAAGGTTTTCGCGCCCTTCGTTTTGACCTCCCGAGCGTCCTGATAGATGCAGCCCTCAACCAAGTTGACATGTTTCAATTTGAGCGACGCCGCCGCGCCATCGCGCATGCCGGAGACCATGAAGCCTGCAAAAATGGCCCGGTTTCGCCGCTCTACTTCGGTTGTGTCTGGCATCTTCTGGAAAGCGTGTTTGCACATTTCAAGCGAGGGATAGGGCTTGACGCGCGAGGCACTGGCGACCCGCTGCCCTTTGGCGTCCATGTTGAAATAGTCCGCGTCTGAATGGCGCACGCGTTGCTTATAGCCCGACTGATCCGCCAGCCAGAAGATGAACCCTTTGTTCGCCGCGAGAATACTTGAGATCGTCGATTTTGAAAGGGGTTTTCCGGTTGTCTTGCCTATCTCGTGCTCCATCTGCTCCCGAAATTTGATCACCTGTTCGATACGGAATTTCTTGAAACTCGCAAATTTGGTGCTGGCTTCAAACCGCACAATACCATCCGCCGCTTTCTGGACTGTGGCCGCGTCACGCCGTTTGGCGGTCTTGAGATATTTTAGATATTTGCGCTTAATGCGCTCGTTTTCTTCGTTAACTTTTCTCATGGGTTTGCTCACTCCTCTAAGTTCACATTTACGGGGATTGCGGCGATATTAGTTAGGCTTTGCCCTTAGCTCTCTTCGCCACTTGGAAGATCCCGCTGAAATTGTCGCGCTGCGCATGGGAAATCATGCGGGTAGCGGTGCTCCCACATCGCGCACATTGCCCTTTAAGCAAGTCTGTTGTGACTGAGATCGGCGTCAGGATCACCTGCAGGCCCAGCGGCGAACAACCTTGCTTGCAGGATGTACAAAAGAGCTGATACGGACCCAACGGGCGCTTTGCGGCCTTATATTTCGCTTTGAGGTACGTGCGAATTGCAGCGCCAAGGATCAGGTAAGGTTTGCAAGAGGTCATTGCCTCCATCCCGTCCTTGATCCATGCGCGTACGGTAGCCGGGCTGACTTTCAGCGCTCGTGCAGCCTCGAATACATCGTATGTGATGTTAGCCCTTACGGCCATTGGGTTGGCGCGCTTAGGCATTGTGATCATCCTCAAAGAGAGCCCGAATGTCTTCGACCTTCCACACGGTCGTGCGTGGCCCAAGCTTCAGCGGTTGTGGAAAGCGGCCATCCTTGACGCCTTGCCACCATGTCGATTTAGAAACGGGGATGGGGCCATGGGGGCTTAGAATTTGGGCAAGTCTTACCAAGCCTGTCTCAGGGAATACGGTGACATTCATTTCAAAGTGTCCTTGTGCGATTACGTTCAACGCAAACCTGCAACAATGGACGAAATCAGTGTAAGAACTGCAAATGAGGTAAGACGAACAGGCGCAGAACCCTGTTAAAAAACAAAAATTTTGGAGATAATCTCTAAGCGATTAACTTTTCGGGGATCTCCAATCAGCGGATATCTGGCTCTCTGAAGACCTTAGGTATTTTCTGACAGTTTCAGCTGAGACCTCAATACCAAGCTCTGCCGCATCATTCTCTATCTCTTTAGGTGTTTGGCTACGCGGTTTGCCCGGTTCATAACCGTAGCCGCCAACGGCCATAGTAACTATCAATTGAAGCATCGACGTCTTTTCGCGATGGTCCAAACGCACTGTCTCTAGCTCGGGCGCCTTTTGGGGTCTAGCCGTAAGATATTTGGAATTGAACTCAGGATGAACGTCGAGCTTCACCTGTTCTATCCAAGCGAAGAGTTCTAACGGTGAAATCTTTCGGCCTCGCCCATAAGTCGGAAATTGCCGGGCCATCTGCTTGCGCCTTGCCAACAGGTATTCCATTGGCTTCCATAAGTTTGCGCCCCGCTCCATCTCACTTTGAAGTTTTTCAATTTCGTCGTCTGAGAAGTGCTTTGGTTCAATCCCGAGGGAAAGTAAGAGTGCTTCATTCAATGTGAACTCTGGCATTTGGGACCAGTATCGAAAATCAGCGCGATAGTTCGCTACACCAAATCCGCCTGCATACCAAGGGGGTTCGGCTCTCTTTAGCTTCGAAATGTCAGAGCAATGAACGCTGTTCCACTGGATCTTAAGTCTGTTTGAGTTAGGAGTTCTTGGGTCTGCCAGCACGTCGATATTCTCGTCTGACAAACCCGCCAGTAAGGTGTGGAAATGTTCCTCAAGTAGAGCACGCTCCTTATCGAAAAAATCGAAAATGTCGGGCTCATATGGACCAACCGTTTTCTCAACATCAGGCTTAGGCCATTCGAAGAGGCGGCCAAGTCTCGACTTCATCAATTTGCGCAATGCTGGCCCACGAGAGGACTCATCTAACTTCACTCTTTCACTCCAAGAAAGACAAACTCGGACTAATCTGCCCGCATTTCGTCTAATCTTCCAGCCCACCAATCCGCGAGCCTAACGCGTTCCTCCCAGTGCTCCCCCCTTGCGTAGGCGCGGCGCACTTCGTTACGCTCTTCGTGGGCCAAGGCGCGTTCAATGGCGTCGGGGTTCCAAAGCCCACTTTCGTTTGCCAAGGTCGAGAAAGAGGCACGAAACCCGTGGGCTGTCATTTCATCGCCCGAATACCCCATCCGTCGTAAGGCGGCGTTTAAGGTGTTCTCAGACATAGGACGCTTCCAAGAATTGAGCGAAGGGAACAGAAACTCGCATTCGCCTGTCAGAGGCCGCAGTTCTTCAAGCAGAGAAATCGCTTGTGAAGGCAAAGGGACGTTGTGATCGCGCCGCATTTTCATTTTTCCAGCAGGTATCGCCCAGACCCGTTCTTCCAGATCAAATTCCGCCCATTTTGCATGGCGCAATTCGCCGGGGCGCTGCGCCAACATGGCTAACAACTTCAATGCGATGCGCGTCGAGGTTTGCCCATTAAACTGCTCTATATCTCGCAAAAGCTGTCCAAGCTCGTTCGGGTCAGTAATCGCAGCGCGGTGCTTACGGGTCGGTCTGATCAGGGCGTCGCGCAAAGCATAGGTCGGGTCTGTTTCGGCGACGCCGCTTGCCACAGCATAGCGAAAGATTGATCCAATCCGTGCGCGCAGCCGGTGGGCTGTCTCGTAATTGCCTTTGGCTTCGACTTTGCGAAGGGTCTTGAGGATCATCGGGGCAGTTATTTCAGTGATCGGTTTGCGGCCAAAATCACGGTTGGCGAGTTTCAGATGGTAGGCTGTCTTGTCCAAGGTCGCCTTGGTCTTACCTTCGATCCGCTGCTTTTCCAGAAACGCCTGCCCAAGTTTTTCAAACGTTTCGCCCTTCGCCGCCAACCTGATCCGCTTCTCTTCCTGCTTAGCCTCATTCGGATCGATGCCACGCGCCAGTTGCGCCTTGGCGGCGTCTCGGGCCTTGCGGGCTTGTGCGAGACTGATCGCAGGGTAATCGCCTATTACCAGCAGTTTTTCTTTACCGTCGATGCGATATTTGAACCGCCAAGACTTGGAACCGCTGGCTTTGACCAACACAAACAGTCCTTCAAAATCGCTAACCTTGTAGGCTTTGTCGGTCGATTTCAGGTTTCGGACTTGGATATCGCTTAAAGGCATTGTGGGGGTACGCAACTTTTTGCAAATTCATCGTACCCCCAATTATACCCCATATCTGGGGGTACGGTGCTGGATCATATAAAACAGCAGCGGACAAACGATCTCGATAAGAGCCTTATAAACAAGGCTTAATCGGATGTCACTGGACTTTAAAATATGGTGAAATGGTGCCCCCACACGGACTCGAACCGCGGACCTACTGATTACAAATCAGTTGCTCTACCAGCTGAGCTATAGGGGCTTGGCGGTCCTATAGCGTCCGAAGGGGCGGGCTGGCAAGCTGGAAAATGCGCGGCGGGGCAGAAGATCCTGCGCCCCGCCCGCGAACCCACAGGCGAAAGCGGTTTGCGCGGGGGGGTGCGGCTCGTTATGAGCAGGGAGCGGAGTTGTACCTGACCCTAGCGGAGGTCTGAGCCCCATGGAAATTGCCCTGCATCTGGGCCTGCATTGCACCGATGAAGATCGGATATTGGCCTGTTTGCAGAAGAATTCCGCGCGGCTGGCGGCCTCCGGGACGCATGTGCCTGAAATCGGACGTTACCGGCCGATGATCCGCCAAATGTTGCAGGTCATCAAGGGGGGGGCGCCCTCCGCTGAGGCGCAACTGTCCTTGATTGACGCGATGGTGGATGATGACCACGCGCAGCGGATTGTGCTGAGCCATGACAGCTTTCTGGGCGTACCGGGCCGCGCGGTTGAAGGGAACCTGCTCTATACCACGACAGCCCATCGCGCGCCGCGGCTCCGGGCGTTGTTTGCCAATTGCGACGTGTCGTTTTTCCTGGCGATCCGGGACCCCGCGACATTCATCCCCGCCGTGTTCGCACGCGCGCAGGAGACCAATTTCGACGCCTTCATGGAGGGCAGCGACGCGCTGACCCTGCGCTGGTCCAACATGATTGCACGTCTGCGCGAGGCGGTGCCCGATTGCCCGATCACCGTTTGGTGCAACGAGGACACGCCGCTGATCTGGAACGATGTTTTGCGGGCGGTGTCGCAGCATGACACGGATATGGTGCTTGAGGGGCGGGACGACTTTATCAACGGGCTGATGGCCCCTGCCGGGGCGGGGCGGCTGCACTCCTATCTGCAAACGCATCCTCCGCAAACCGAAGCGCAGCGCCGTAAGGTGGTGGCGGCGTTTCTGGACAAATATGCGGTCGTGGACGCGCTGGAGGAGGAGATCGACCTGCCCGACTGGACGCAAAGCTATGTGGCGCAGCTGTCGGCGCGCTATGAGGCCGATCTGGGCCTGATCCGCCAGCTGCCGGGCGTCACGTTTATCGAGCCCTAGACGCTACGAAAGGCTACATGCCGAGCGCTTCTTTATAGAGCTCAAGCACCGCCTCTTCCTCTGAGATGTCTTGCGGGTCACGTTTGCGCATGGCGACCAGCTTGCGCAGCACTTTGGTGTCGTAGCCACGGCCCTTGGCCTCCGCCATGACCTCTTTTTGCGCGTCGGCGAGGTCCTTTTTCTCCATCTCCAGCCGCTCGTAGCGTTCGACGAATTGGCGCAGCTCGTCGGCTGTCACGCGGTAGGTTGAATCGACTACAGAGCTATCGGACATCGCGGGACACCTTCCTTGAACATGGGTTGGGGCCATGAGATACAAGTGCCGCGAAGCAGCTTCAAGCGCCGATTGCGCGGCCCTATCGGCGCGGGGCAGAAATCGCGCAACCCAGCCGTCTAAAGGATTGATCTTATGGCTACTCTTATCCCCGTCGGGGCCGTGATTACCCTTATCGGGTTGGGCCTTTTGATGGTTTGCATCCTGCGGGTCGGCAAGGCGCGCAAGGCTGGCCTGCCGGAAGAGGAGCTGCGCAGCGTGCTGGAAAAAACCGTGCCGCTGAACCTCGCCGCGCTGTTGCTGTCGGCGCTGGGGCTGATTGTTGTCGTGGTCGGAATTATTCTGAGCTAGGGTCCGCCGCCGCGCCGCCAAGCTCTTTGTACATCACATGCGCATGCACATAGCCCAGCTGCGGGTGATCGAAGGCGCGAGGCAGCACGCCGATGATCTCGAAGCCCAGTTTGTGCCACAGCGCCACCGCGGCCGTGTTTGACGACAACACCAGATTGAACTGCATCGCCTTATAGCCGAGGGCCGCGGCCTCCACCTGCGAGCGCTCGCACATCTGGCGGGCGATGCCCCTGCCCTGTGCGTGGCCGGCTGTGACGTAGCCGCAATTGCACACATGCGCCCCGCCGCCTTGCGCGTTGGTTTTGATGTAGAATGTCCCCAGGACCTCGCCGTTATGCTCTGCCACGAAGGTTGCGGCGGGGGTGGTGCACCACAGGTCAAGGGCCGCATCGCGGGTGATATCGCGCGGCACGGCATAGGTCTGGCCCGCCGCAAAGACCGGCTCAAGCAGGGCCCAGATGGCTTGAGTGTCGGCGGAGGTGGCGCGGCGGATCAACATGCCGGCTATTCTAATCAGGCCAATTTGTCGCAACAAGTCCGATTGGCGACAGCCCAGAAACAGATCCGCGCCGCATTCGGGACACGTGTGGCGCTCATCACCCGCTCACCCCCAGCCAATTGTGGCAAAATTGAGGAAAAAATGCCGAGGTCAGAAACGCAGTGTTTCCACTATTTCGTAACGTTTTCCTTACTTTAGACGTGCCAAGCTCTCATAAAAGGCCTGGAGAAAATACGGGTCAGCGTTTTTTGTCCAAACCCAACGATAAAGAGTGAACGGAGTTTTCCATGCCTTTAGATCAAATGCTTCCCTTGGCGGTGATCATCCTGACCGGCGGCATTGCTGCCTATCTTATCCTAATCGCCCTGAAATAGCATCGGCCAGACGGCCGGCCCAGACCTCAAAACCCACTAGCCCCTAGAGCCGCTCGCCTGTTTGCGCGTCGAACAGGTGGCATATGTTTGCGGGCACCGTTGCTGAGAAGCTGTCGCCAATGGCCGCGCGGAACTCCTTGTCGGCCTTCACTGCCATCAGTGACTGACCGGAGCGCACGGTGATCATCGTGGCATCCCCCAACAGCTCCATTGAATAGACCGGTGCGGTGATCTGCGCCTTGCCCTTGGTGGCGACGGAGGCGTCTTCGGCGCGGAACCCCAGCGTCACTCGGCCATCGGAACCGCTCAGGCCTGAAACCTCGATATTCTTGGCGCGGAAGGTGCCGCCGGTCAGCTCCCCCTCGATCAGGTTCATCGCCGGGTTGCCGATAAACGAGGCCACGAATGTATTGGCCGGGTTGTCATAGATATCGGTGGGGGTGCCCACCTGCTGGACCACGCCTTTCTCCATCACCACGACACGGTCGGCCAGCGTCATCGCCTCAATCTGATCATGCGTCACGTAGATGGTGGTGGCTTGCAGCTCGTGGCTGAGATTCTTGATCTGCGCGCGGGTGGAGACGCGCAGCTTGGCGTCGAGATTGGACAGCGGCTCATCCATCAAGAACACCTCCGCCTTGCGCACAATGGCGCGGGCCAGGGCCACGCGTTGCCGCTGACCGCCGGACAAAGCCGCGGGTTTGCGTTGCAGAAAATCATCCAACTCCACCATGGCGGAGGCGCGCATGACCCTGTCGTGATGCTCCGCCTCGGGCACTTTGCGCACTTTCAGGGGGAAGCGGATATTCTCGTAGACGGTCATGTTCGGGTAGAGCCCGTAGGACTGAAACACCATGGAGATGTCGCGGTCTTTCGGCTCCACATCATTGACCATGCGATCGCCGATCCAGATCTCGCCCTCCGTGGGGTCTTCCAGCCCTGCAATCATCCGCATCGTCGTGGTCTTGCCGCAGCCCGAGGGGCCAAGGAGCACCAGAAATTCCTTGTCCGGGATCGTCAGGTCGAAATCCTTGACGCCCACGAAATCGCCCCAGCGCTTGTTGATATTTTTGAGCTTGATCTCAGCCATTCGGGTCAGCCTTTCACGGCGCCTGCGGTCAACCCGCTGACAATTTGACGTTGGAAGAAAAGCACCAGCACAAAGAGCGGCGCAGTGGCGGAGACCACGGCGGCCACGGCAAACATCACATTGCCCTCCTGCTGGGTGGAGCCAAGGAAGCTGGCGATCTTGGGCACCATGGTCTGGTTTTCCTTGCTGAGCAGCATCGCGGTGACGGCGAAGTCGTTATAGGCCAAGAGGAACGAAAACAGCCCCGTGGTGATGACGCCGGGCCACATCACGGGAATGATCACATAGCGGAAGGCTTGAAACCGCGTGCAGCCGTCGACCATGGCGCTCTCGTCCAGATCCTTGGGAATGTTCATGAAAAACGAGCGCAGCATCCAGATGGTAAACGGCTGGTTGATCGCCACCAGCACGATGATGGTGGTCGACAGATACCCCCATATATTCAGCTCGAAAAACGGCAGCAGGTAGCCGGAGACCAGCGTGATATGCGGCATGGCGCGGAAGACCAGCGCGGTCATCAGGATCCAGAAGGTGTAATTATAGGAGGACCGGCTCAGGGCGTAGCCGCCCAATGTTCCGAAGGTCAAAGAGATCGCAACAACGCAAACGGTCACGATCAGAGTGTTGAACACCGCGCCGCCAAAACCTTCCTGTATCCATGCGCCCTCATAGCCCGCGCCGGTGAAGGGCGCGCCGGTCTCGATCACCGTGCGGGTGCCCCAAAGCGCGTTGCGCCAATCCTGAATGGAGAAGAAATCCGACTGCACTTTGAAGCTGCCCCAAAGCGTCCACATGAAGGGGAAGGCCGCCGCGATCAGCCAGAGCGCGAGGAACCCCATCAGGAACAGCCGGACTGTGGGCGAGCGGCGGGTGGCGCGTGCTTCGCTCATGGCCGCGCTCCTTTAAAGTCGCGCCATGTGCGGATCAGCACCGGCGTCAGCAGCACTGCCACGCCCAGAATGGTCAGCATGGAGGTCGCCGCCGCCGAGCCGAACAACTGGAACTCGCCCCGCAGGTCATTGTAGATGATCCAGCTGAGCGAGGTGGCCGAGGCCTCCGCCGAGAAACCCACGATGGGCTCGAACACCCGGAAATTATCCATCAGCTGAATGAGCGCAATAAACGTGACCAGCGGCATGAGATAAGGCAGCACGACATAGCGCACCCGCTCCCAGCGCGAGGCGCCGTCGATCATTGCACTTTCCAGCGTGTCCTGCGGCACGGTTTGCAGCCCCGCATAGAAGACGACAAAGGCGAAGGGGGCCGAATGCCAGACGCCGTAGACCATCAGCATGATCCAGGTCAGCGCCGGGCTGGCCCGCAGCGACAGGTCGGGGTCATTGAGCAGCACCTGCAAGGTCTGGCCCAGCACCCCGCGGCTGTCGATCATCCAAAAGAGGATCAGCGAGCCGATGAGCGGCGTCACCATCATCGGCAGTAGCGAAAAGAAAATCGCCAGCCCCTTGAGCATGCGCGGCAAGGCGTTGACCGCCAGCGCAATGCAGAAGCCCAGAATGATGACCAGCGGGGTGACCAGAAATGTGTAGGCCAGCGTGAAGGACAGCGCCTTGTAGAAGGGCAGCCCGTAGAGCTGTCTTGCAAACTCACCCAGCGTGTCCGAGCTGTGCCAAAAGGCGCTCACCTCGTCAAAGGCCAGATGGTTGCGGTTGGTATAGGTGCCAAAGCCGTTGAACTGACCCAAAGGGCGCTCCGCTTTCAGCTTGGCGGCGGCCTCCGTGTCGACCACGGTTTCCATGGTGCAACCGCCCAGTGGGACGCAGTTTTCGACCGTGATCAGAACCTTCTCATGCTCGATGAACAGCGATTGCGTGAAGACCGACACGATGGGCAAAGCAATGAAAAGCAGCATCGCGATGGCGGATGGCAACATGAACGAGAGAAAGGTTTTGTGCTTCATGGCGTCCCCCGACCATTTCGCGTGTTGAGGCGAGGCCGCATCGCTGCGCCCTCGCCTATGTCGCTCACAACCTGCTTATTGCAGGAAGCCCGCCTCTTTGGCGGCTGTGGTGTAGGCGGCTTCCACATCGGCCAAAGCCTGCTCTGCGGACTCGTTGCCTTGCATGAACTCGGTCAGCTCTGCGCCCAGTGCTGTGTGCAGCAGGCCGCCGTAAGGCACCATCGGGTAAGGCGTGGCGGAGGCCGAGGCGAAGACGCCGACGGCAGCCGGGCTGGGCTTATAGCCCGGCGACAGCCAGACCGCTTGGTCCGCATTGCCGTTGGCGGTCTCGTCATTGATGCCGTTGATCATCGCAATGAACGTGGCTTCCGCGTCCTCGTCAGAGATGTTGGCGGAGATGGTGAACCCGTCCCACCACAGCGTGGTGGCCAGCTCGTCGCCCTCGCCCAAAGTCGGGGCTGCGGCAAATTTCGTGGCGGCGACGATCTCAGGCGTGGAACCCTCATTGTCGGTCACCGGACCCGCGCGCGAGCCCCACATGTTCATGATCGCGACATTGCCTGCTTCCCACTCGGCGGCAGCCGCGTTGGAATCGTAGGTCAGGAAATCGGGGTTCATATATTCGCTGAGCGCCTTCATCATGTTGAGCGCGGCGATACCGTTTTCATTGTTGATGGAGGCCTCGGCGGTGCCCTCTTTGAACATCGGCGCGCCGGTGCCCATATACATGTTGACGAATTCCTCGCCCAGGTTCCAACCGGCCTTGTAGGTGCCCGATAGCGGGTATTCCATCAGGCCCTTGTCCTTGATCGCCTTGGCGGCGGCCAGCACGCCTTCGTAGCTGGTGGGTGCCTCGACACCGGCCTCGGCCAGAATGTCTTCGCGGTAGAACAGGTGCTGCGCGTTGGCCATGAAGGCCACGGCCATGACTTCACCGTTGATGGTGATCAGCTGGCTTTTCGGAATATCCGCGCCATGCTTGGCGATCAGATCATCGAGCGGGCGGATCAGCCCGTCATTCATCAGCGGCACAATGGAGCCATTTGCCACCACCGCAGAGGTGTACTCGGCGGGGTTCGGCGTCAAAGCGGCGACCTGAATGTCGCGGTGGTCTTTGGTGAGGTTCGATGTGAATGTCGCGTCGCCCGAGATGCATTCCTGCGCCTTGGCGGCAATCGTCTGGATCGCGGGGAATTCATTGCCCAGCACCCGGACGGAGCCCGAGGTGACCGAACAGCCATGCCCGTCCGCATAAGCCGCCGCCCCAAGCGAGACGGTCGCCACGCCGGTCAGCAGCGCAATTTTAAAATGTTTCATGTGGTTCTCCCTGTGCGCGGCGTGAAACCGGTTCCGCCGCTTCTGAATACGTTGCCCGAAAACACGCGATTATCTCGATTTATCTCAAGAGAATACGTATTCTGGGGCGTATCTAGCCACGTTCGCAATCCCTGCCCCGCTTTGCAAGATCATTTTTGCGCCTCAGCTGCCTGATACTGTGCGAACCGCATCCGCTCCGCCGCAAGGCGGGCCAAAAGCGGGGCGCAGCGCCAATGCGCGGGGTCCTCCTTGGCGAAGGCCGCGATGCTGCGGGACACCTCGAACAGAGAGCGCGCGTCGGCCTCATGCATCGGCCCGCCCCGGTGGCGCGGGTAGCCAAAACCGTGGACCATCACCACGTCAATATCGCCGGGGCGCGCGGCGGTGCCGGCCTCCAACAGCGTGGCCCCTGCGTTGATCAGCGCGTAAAGCAGGTGGTTCTGGATCAGCTCGGGCGTGACCTCCAGCTTGGGCAGCGGGCGCATCCGGCGCTCCCCCATCAGCATGGTCAGCATTTCGGGGTTCGCCGCGCCGCGCTTGCCCTCGTCATTGTAGATGTAATAGCCCTTGCCCGATCTGCGCCCGAACTGCCCGTTCTCGCATAAAATATCTGGCAGCAGCAGCGCCTCCGGGTCGGGGTTTTTCATCGCCTTGCGCCGCGCCCAGCCAATGTCGAGCCCCTCATCATCCTGCGCCTCGTAAGGGCCCATCGGCATCCCAAAACTGCGCATCGCCGCGTCCACCTGCGCGGGCTGCGCGCCGCGCAACAGCAGCCGATCCGCCGCCGCGCGGTAGGCGCTCAGCATCTGGTTGCCGATCAGGCCCGGCACCGCCGCGCTGCGCACCGGGGTTTTGCCCAGCGTTTTGACCAGATTGTGGGCGGCGGTCACGCCGCGCGGGTTGGCGCCCTCCGGCACACCAATTTCGACCAGCCCCATGCGCTGCACAGGGGCGGAGAACCGCAGGGCCAGCACGTCCTGCGGGCGGTTTGAGGCCTGCGCCAACGCGCCGACATCCAGATAAGACGTGTTGCTGGCCAGCACGGCCTCCGGTTTGGCCAGCTTGCCCAGCTTGGCGAAGATGTCGCGCTTTGTCTCAAGGTCCTCGCTGACGCATTCGATGATGATATCGGCGGTGGAGAGCGCCTCCATCTGGGTTGTCAGGTTCAGGTCGGTCAGTGCCCCCTCGCCCATTTTCCCGGCAGCCACGCCTTTTTCATAAAGCGCTGCGATGCGGGATAAGGCGTCGGTGACGCCCGCCTCGCCCTGCTCGATCACGGTGACGGCGAAGCCTGCATCAAGGCAGGCCATGGCGATGCCGCTGCCCATCACTCCCGCGCCGACCACGCCGATTGTGTCAAGCTGATGCGGCACGCCGCTTGCGAGTTCGGGGAATTTCGTGGCCGCGCGCTCGGCAAAAAACGCATGGCGCAGCCCTGCGGAGGACGGCGAGGCGAGGCATTCGGCAAAAGCCTCGCGCTCCATGTCGAGGCCGATCTCGAAAGGCACCAGCAGCGCGGCCTCGACGCAGTCGATGATCTTGCGCGAGGCCAGCGGGCGGTTTGGCAGCGCGCGCCGCTTGGCAATGTCGGCCATGCAGGCCGCGCCGTCGTCAAATTGCGAGCGCGCGTCGCGCGTTCGGCGTGGTGCGTCCACGTCAGCGGCCAGAGCGGCGGCGTCAAGGCGCAGGGTTCTCAGCGGGCTGATCTCGTCGATCAGACCCAGCCGCTCCGCATCCACCGCTTTGATGGGCAGACCGCTGAGCATCATATCAAGCGCCACTTTGATGCCCACCAGTCGCGGCGTGCGCTGCGTGCCCCCTGCCCCCGGCAAGATACCCAGTTTGACCTCCGGCAGACCCAGCAGCGTGGTCTCTTCGGCCACCCGGTAATGGGCGGCCATGGCCAGCTCAAGCCCGCCGCCCAAGACCGTGCCATGCAGCGCGGCGATCACCGGCTTCGGGCAGGCCTCCACCCGATCGCACAGATCCGGCAAGGAGGGCTCTTGCGGCGCGTCGCCGAATTCCGAGATATCCGCGCCTGCCGGAAAGGTGCGGCCATCCGCGGCCAGCAACACGGCGCGGATGCCCGCATCGGCCTCCGCTTCGGACAGGCAGGCGGCAATGCCTTGACGCACCTCCGCGCCCAGCGCGTTCACAGGCGGGTTGCGGATCACGATCAGTCCCAGAGCGCCGTGGCGTTCGAGCCGTACCAGATCACTCATTGCGGGGCCTCGTCGATCAAGGCGCAGGCGGCCCCGGCCAGCAGCGGGATGGCGGCGGCATAGCTGCGCGCGGTCTCGGGGTTTGACGCGTTGCCGTCATGCGCGCGGCGCACCACGCCTGTCAGGATTGCGGCCAGCCGGAAGAAGGAGAAGGCGAGGTAGAAGGTCCAATTCTCCGGCTCCGCGATGCCGCGCCTTTCGCAATAGCGCGCCACATAGTCGGCCTCCGAGGGGATGCCCAGCGCCGCGCGGTCCAGCCCGCCCAAACCCCGCATGCCGCCCTGATGCGGCAGCCGCCATTGCATGCATTGATAGGCCAGATCGGCCAGCGGATGGCCCAGAGTGCTGAGCTCCCAATCCAAAAGTGCGGCCACGCGCGGGTCTTTCGCGTCAAATATCATGTTGTCCAGCCGGAAGTCGCCATGGACAAGCGCCACCTGCCCCCCCTCTGGCCCGTCCTCGGGTGGCATCGCCTCTGTGAGCCACGCCATCAGCCGCTCCATATCGGCATTCTCCTGCAGCTTGGAGGCGGTGTATTGCTGCGACCAGCGGTCGGTCTGTCGGGAGAAATATTGCCCCGGCCTGCCGAACTCCGCCAGGCCTGCGTCACCCGGCACCACGTCATGCAGCGCTGCCAGCGTCTGGTTCATCGCGTCATAGACGCCCGCGCGCCGGGCGGCGTCCGCCTCCGGCATGGCCGGATCCCAGTAGATCGGGCCTTCCACCAGCTCCATGATGAAAAACGCGCGGCCAAAGGGCGAGGCCGCGTCTTCGGCCATATGCAGCATGCGCGGCACCGGCACGGCGCTGGCCTCGAGCGCCTTCATCACTCGGTATTCGCGCCCGACCTGATGGGCCGATTTCAGCAAGACGCCCGGCGGTTTGGCCCGTAGCACATACGTCCTGGTGTCGCAGCGCAGCTTGTAGGTGGGGTTCGATTGCCCGGTGGCAAACTTGTCCAGCCCCAGGACACGGCCCAGCCCGGGCGCGGCCTCAGCCAGATACGGGGCAAGCGCCCTCACGTCGATGTCACCGATTGCTCCCATGGCCCTGACTTTACCTCTGCGTCAGCGATTGACAAGCGGCCACGCGCACATAGGCTGACGTCCAGAGCAATCACCATGAAGGAACGCGCCATGATGCTTGGCCTCAGCCCCCACGCCGCCACGTTGCTGGAGGGCGTCACCGCCATGGTGCGCGACGAGATTGCGCCGCTGGATGCGGAGTATTTTGCGCAAGTGGAGCTGGGCGACCGCTGGCAGCACACCGCGCGCCAAACTGAGATTTTGGAAGGGCTGAAGGCGGAGGCCCGCGCGCGTGGCCTGTGGAACCTGTGGTCGTCGCATGAGGGCCACCAGCTCAGCACGGTGGAATACGCCTATTTTGCCGAGCAGATGGGCCGCGCGCATCTGGCGCCCGAAAGTTTCAACTGCAACGCGCCGGACACTGGCAATATGGAGGTCTTCCAGAAATACGGCACGCCTGAGATGCAAAAGACATGGCTCACTCCGCTGCTTGAGGGCAAGATCCGATCCGCCTATCTGATGACGGAGCCGGATGTGGCCTCCTCTGATGCCGCGAATATCGCGCTGTCTTGTGTCCGGGACGGCGAGGATTACGTGCTGAACGGCGAGAAATGGTGGGCCACCGGTGCGGGCGACGCGCGCTGCGCGGTCTATATCGTGATGGTGCGCACCGCGAGTGACGGGCCCCGCCACCAGCAGCATTCGATGATCGTGGTGCCGTCAGACAGCCCCGGCATCGAAAAGCTGCGCGCCATGCAGGTTTACGGCGATGACGAGGCCCCGCATGGCCATATGCATATCCGCTTCACGGATGTCCGCGTGCCTGCCGCCAACATGCTGCTTGGCGAGGGGCGCGGCTTCGAGATCGCCCAAGGCCGCCTTGGACCGGGTCGCATTCACCACGCGATGCGCGCCATCGGCATGGCCGAGCGCGCGCTAGAGCTGATGTGCCGCCGCGCGCTGGAGCGCGAGGCTTTCGGCAAGAAGCTGGCCCAGCTGGGCGCAAATTTCGACCATATCTCCAACGCCCGTATGCAAATCGAACAAGCGCGGCTCTTGTGTCTGAAAGCTGCGTGGATGATGGATCAGGGCGACGCGCGGGCGGCGGCTCCGTGGATTTCCATGATCAAGGTGGAGGCTCCGCGCGTGGCGCTTGAGGTGACCGACCAAGCGGTCCAGATGTTCGGCGCGCAAGGCATCAGCCAGGACACGCCGCTGGCCCGGCAATGGGCGCATCTGCGCACGCTCAGGCTGGCAGACGGGCCGGATGCGGTGCATCGCAGGCAGGTTGCCCGCGCCGAGCTGCGGACCTACACTCAGGAAAAGATGTAGCCACAGATCAAGGAGTGTTCCCATGCAGCCCGACGTCCATGCCTTCTTTGACGAAGCCACGAATACCGCCTCCTATGTCGTGCGCGACCCCGAGGGGTCTAGCTGCGCCATCATCGACAGTGTGCTCGATTTTGACTACGCGTCGGGGCGCACGGATACGAAATCCGCTGATGAGATCATCGGTTTCGTGCGCGCCAAGGGCTGGAGCGTGGACTGGCTGCTGGAGACCCATGTCCATGCCGACCACTTGTCGGCCGCGCCCTATCTCCAAGAGGCGCTCGGCGGCAAGATCGGGATCGGCGCGGCCATCACGGATGTGCAGGAAGAGTTCGGCAAGGTCTTTAACGAGGGCACCGCCTTTCAACGCGACGGCTCTCAATTTGACGCGCTGTTTGAGGAAGGCTCCAGCTTTCATATCGGCCAGCTGCGCGGCGACGTGCTGCACACGCCCGGCCACACGCCTGCCTGCATGACTTACGTGATCGGCGACGCGGCCTTTGTGGGCGACACGCTGTTCATGCCCGATTTCGGCACCGCGCGCTGCGATTTTCCGGGCGGGTCCGCGGGCGATCTCTACGACTCGATCCAGAAAATTCTGGCCCTGCCAGATGCGACCCGGATTTTCGTCTGCCACGACTACAAGGCCCCGGGCCGCGATGCTTTTGCTTGGGAGACCACGGTGGGCGCAGAAAAAGCCAACAACGTGCATATCGGCGGCGGGGTCAGCCGCGAGGAATTCGTGGCCCTGCGCGAGGGGCGCGACGCGACGCTGGGCATGCCCAAGCTGATCATCCCGTCGCTGCAGGTGAACATGCGCGCGGGCCAGATGCCGGAGCCGGATGAGAGCGGTAAAGTCTTTCTGAAAGTCCCGGTCGACGGGTTGTAGGCCGGGTATTTGCATATTTTTGCCAAGATGAAGCGGAGGGCGTAATGCCGTTGGATTGGATGTGGGGCCTTGTCGGAGGCCTGATGATTGGCAGTGCCGCGGCGCTGTTTTTGCTGATGAATGGCCGGATCATGGGGGCGTCGGGGCTGTTGGGCGGCGTGCTGGACGGCTCGCGCAGAGGGCCCGCGCGCTCCGAGGCGCTATGGTTTCTGGGCGGGCTCATTGGCGCGCCGCTGATCTGGCACCTGCTGCGCGGCGCGCCTGAGACGCAGCTGACCTCGAATGTCGCGGTGTTGATCGCGGCGGGGCTTTGCGTGGGGTTCGGGACCCGGCTGGCCAATGGCTGCACATCCGGGCACGGGGTCTGCGGCATATCGCGGCTGTCTCTGCGCGGGATCGCCGCGACGGTGCTCTATCTGGTGGCCGGCATGCTGACGGTCTGGCTCTTTCGCCACCTCTGGGGGGTGATCTGATGCGGGCCGGTTTGGCGCTCATTGCGGGCGCGGTGTTCGGTTTGGGGCTGGTGGTCTCCGGCATGACGGACACGACCAAGGTGCAGGGCTGGCTTGACCTGTTTGGCGCATGGGACCCGACACTGGCCTTCGTACTGGGCGGCGCAATCCTTCCCATGGCCGCAGCATGGCGCATTGCCGCGCGTCGCCGCGAGGCGGTGCTGGGCGGCGTGATCCCGGTGCAAAGCGACGCGAAGATCACCCCGCAACTGGCCCTGGGCTCGGTGCTGTTCGGCGTCGGCTGGGGGCTCTCTGGGCTCTGCCCCGGCCCGGCCATGGCGTCGCTGGGGTTTGGCGGCTGGCAGGGCGCGGTGTTCTTCGTGGCCATGTGCGCCGCGATGATCGCGCAGCCGCGCGTGACAGCGGCGCTTGCAGGGGTTAGGTGAAAGGCATGGATATACGTCCCCTCTCCCCCGATTTCGCCGTGGCCCCGCAGATCACCGCTGAGGACGTCGCCGCATTGGCAGAGCAAGGCTTCACCCATGTCATTTGCAACCGTCCCGCCTTTGAAAGCGCGCCAGAGGAAGGCCCTGACGCGATCAAGGCCGCTGTGGAAGCCGCCGGACTGGGATGGACCGACAATCCGCTGGTTATGGCGGAGATGAGCATGGACCATATTGAGGCGCAAAAAGTGGCGCAAAAAATTCCGGGCAAGGTGCTGGCTTATTGTGCGTCGGGGACCCGCTCCGCGATGCTGTGGGCGCTCTCAAAGGCGGGCGAGATGGAGACCGATGACATCATGGCCGCGCTGGAGCAGGCAGGCTATCCGCTGGGCGGGCTGCGCGGCCAGATCGAGATGCTTGCGCAGCGATAGGTCCCGGCCTAGCGTGGGGCCTATGAGCAAATCACCAGAACACCGCTGGCGCGACCTCTCCCCCCTCTCCCCCGCGCGCCGTTGGCACGACATGGGCGGCGAGGCCGCAGGCCCCGTACCGCATGACCAGCATGACTTCGCCCTTTGGGAAAAACGCGTCGATGCGCTTATGATCCTTGGATCGGCGCGCGGGCATTTCACCGTTGACGGGTTGCGGCGCGCCTTGGAAGAGATGGGCCCGCAAGCCTTTGAAGAGATGAGCTATTACGAGCGCTGGGTCGCCGCGATCAACGAGAACCTCATCGAGGCCGGGGTCTATTCGATCGAGGAGCTTGGCGCGAAAATGGAAGAGGTTCAGGCGCGCGGCGACACTTACGGCGAGGCGCAAAATGCTTGAGGCAGGCACGCCGGTGCGCATCCGCACCATGTCTCCGCCCGGCCATTTGCGCACGCCGTTTTATCTGCGCGGCAAGACCGGCACGATTGAACGCCACCTTGGCCCTTTCGAGAACCCCGAACAACGCGCCTATGCGCTGCCTGCGCCGCAAAAACAGCTCTACCGGGTGCGATTCACCATGGCGGAGCTGTGGGGCGACGAGGCCGAACACCCCGAAGATACGCTGGACGCCGAAATTTACGAGCATTGGATCGAGGCCCCGCATGCCGCATGACCATCATGATCACGACCATGATCACCTGTCGCCCTCGGGCCATCCCTACCGCGTCGATAATGACGCCCCGCTGAGCTATTGGCAGGTGATGGAAATCGCGATCCGCGAGCTGATGATCGAGAAAGGCGAGGTCACCGCCGCGCAGATCACGGCGCAGATCGACGCGATGGATGCGCGCAGCCCAGCCAATGGCGCGCAGGTCGTCGCACGGGCTTGGGACGAGCCGAAATTTCACGCGGCCCTCATGACGGATGCCGCCAAGGCTACACGCGAGATGGGGTTCGATATCGGCCCGATGAACCTCGTCGCGGTGGAGAATACCACCGCCATCCATAACGTCGTGGTCTGCACTCTGTGCAGCTGCTACCCGCGCAACCTGCTGGGCCTGCCGCCCGATTGGTACAAGACGCGGGCCTACCGCTCGCGCACCGTCAAGGAGCCGCGCGCCGTGCTGGCCGAGTTCGGCCTCACCCTGCCCGCCCAAACCACCGTCAGGGTCCATGACAGCACCGCCGACATGCGCTACATCGTGTTGCCCGCGCGGCCCGCCGGCACGGAAGGCTGGTCGCAGGACAGGCTCGCCGCACTTGTCACCCGCGACAGTATGATCGGCACCGGTCTGCCCAAAGCGCCCGAGTGACCGCCCCATGATGCGCAACGGGTTTGCGCTGATGCTGATGGCGGTGTTTTGCTTTTCGGCGATGGAGGTCTTCGTCAAGCTGCTGTCGGCGCGGGTCGACACAGTCCAAATCCTGTGGTTCCGCAATGCTTGCCAGCTGGCGCTGGTCACCCTCATCGCCGCCCCGCGCCTGCGTCAGGTGATCCGCACACGGCACCCGCGCTTGCAGCTGCTGCGCTCCATCTTTGTGCTGATGGCGACCGCCTGTTTCTTTGTCGGCTACCAGAAGAATTCGCTGGTCGAAAGCAACGCCATCGCCCAAACCGCGCCGATCTTTCTAACCCTCGGCGCGGTGCTGTTTCTGGGGGAGCGCATCGGCTGGCACCGCGCCACCAGCGTGGTCGCCGGGCTCGTCGGCGCGTTGATCATTCTGCGGCCCGGCACGGATGGGTTTTCGGCCTGGCTGCTGTTCCCGATGATGGGCGCGTTGTTTTATTCAGGCTACGCGCTGGTCACGCGCTTCGTGGGCCGCGACGAGGATGTCTGGACCTCGCTGTTCTACTCCGCCCTGATCGCGACTCTTGTGCTGACGCTGATCGTGCCGTTTCGCTGGCAGCCGCCCTCGGGGATGGAGCTCTTGATGCTGTGTTGCATGGGTGCGCTGGGCTCTTTGGCGCAGCTCTTCCTGACCACCGCTTTTGTTCATGCGGAAGCCTCCGCACTGGCGCCCCTCTCCTATGCGTCGCTGATTTTTTCGGCCTTTTGGGGCATCGTCATCTTTGACCATTACCCCGACGCGCCGGTCTATGCGGGCGCGCTTGTGATCGTGGCCGCCGGTCTCTATGTCTGGCACCGGGAAAGACAGCGGGCGTAGCTTATGGCAAACGGACAGACCGCCTCGGGGCGCAGGGGCAAGGCAGATTTCGCCAGCAATTTGGCGATCCGGGCCGTGATCGGCACGGCGCTTCTGGTGCCTTACCGCTGGCGCGTGCCGCTGGTGGGCTGGCTGTTTTCGCGCGTCGTGTCGCCGATTGCAGGCTATGATCAACGGGTGCGCGACAACCTCGCCCATGTCATGCCCGACCTGCCCAAATCAGAGGTCGAGCGGCTGGTCCGCGAGGTCCCGAACAATACCGGCCGCACTCTGATCGAGATCTATTCGGGCCGCGCTTTTACAACCAGATTTGCCAACGCGCCCCTGACCGGGCCGGGCGTCGCCGCCCTGCAAGAGGCCCATGAGGCCCGCCGTCCCGTGGTGCTGGTGACCGGGCATTTTGGCAATTACGACGCCCCGCGCGCAGCCCTGATCGCCAAAGGGTTCAACGTCGGCGCGCTCTACCGCGAGATGAACAACGGCTATTTCAACGATCACTATGTGGCCGCCATTTCAACCATCGGCACGCCGGTTTTCCCGCGCGGGCGGCGCGGCCTGTCGGGGCTGCTGCGCTTCCTGCGGGACGGCAATATGGCGGGGTTCCTGATTGATCAATATATGCGCGACGGGGCGGATGTGACCTTCTTCGGCAAACGCGCGCCCACCGCGCTCTCGGCGGCGGAGCTGGCGCTGAAATATGATGCGCTGGTGGTGCCTGTTTATGGCATCCGGCAGCCCAACGGGCTGGATTTCGAGGTGGTCTGCGAGGCCCCCATTCCGCATGGCGCGCCGCGCGACATGACGCAGGCGCTCAACAATTCTCTGGAGGCGCTGGTGCGCCAGCATATGGGTCAATGGTTCTGGATCCATCGCCGCTGGAAGCCGGAACAAGAGGCGTGGTGGGAGAAAGACAACGCCTCGCTCGACACAGCAGCAGAGGCAAAGCCAGAGGCGCCTACTTCACCTTAGCCGCCGCGAGGATCTCGCCGGGCCCGGGGCGCTGAATGATGATCGCCATGGGGCCATCGCCGCTGGCTTGCGCGTCGACATTTAAGGCCGAGGTGCCATCCCATTCCGCGATCTGGGTCCAGCCCTTGACCACGTTGTGATAGGTCACGTCGCGCCCGGCATTCTCGCCGCGCTTGATCGACACCGTCTCGGCCGCGCTATACTGCACCAGATGCACGATGAAAACGTCCTGCGCATCGTCTGACGCGGGGTTGGCACGCACCTGAACCATGTCGCCCTGACGCAGCGCCTCAAGCGCAATCGGCGCTTCACGCTCTTTGTGCTGGGCAAGCTTGTCGGCCAGGTCCATCGCCTTGGTGCCCACGATATGGTCTTTGCCGCCGATCACCATTTGCGGGGTATAGATCATGCTATTGCCGGCGGTGGCCGCATATCCGCGTTGCCGGACGGTAAAGATTGGGTTGGCGAATTTGTCTTTCCAGCCGAGATAGTCCCAGTAATCAACATGCAGCGACAGGGCAATAATGCCCTCCCGGCCTGCCAATTCGCCCAAAAGCGCGTCAGCAGGAGGGCAGGACGAACAGCCTTGCGACGTGTAGAGCTCAACCACCACATCCGCTTGCACGGGTTGCAATGCGACGCTGCCCAGGCCGACAGCTGCCAGCAGTGCAAAAACCTTACTCATGTGATAGATTCCTTCAACTCGACTGGCTCTTTCCTATCTCGCCACTTTCTGTGTGGCCAATCAAGCCTTTGCGAGCAAATGTTAGACATTGATCACAACCAACGCCGGGTCTTGGCGAAATAGCGCTCGGCTGCCGGGCCAAAAGCCTGCCGCAATGCCGCCTCCTCAGGTCGGACAAACCGCGCCAAAAGGACCCAGTAAAACAGGCCGACAAGGATCAAACTGAGCGGCTGACCCCGGCCAATCACCGCCCCCAGCAAGATGATCAGCAGCGCGACATAGATCGGGTTGCGCGACAGGCGAAACGGCCCCTCCACGATCAAAACGCCCGGTGCGTGATGCGGCTCGATGGTGGTTTTGCGCCGCCAGAACCAAAAGGCGGGCCAGCCAATCAGCGCCAGACCCAAGGTGATCAGGCCCCAGCTGAGCCCCCGCAACAGCGCACTGTCCCAACCGCCAAGCGCCGTGGCGAGGGCCCAGTTCAGAACCAGAAACAGCACAAGCCACAAAGGCGGAAGATCAGGAAAGCCTTTCATCCCCCCACCATGCCCGTCCCCGCGCGCGCCGCCAACCCCTCACGACACGTCCCCCCATCATTGCTTCAAAAATACTCGGCCTTAGGTAGCAAACGCACCAACACTTGTGAATCCCTCCCAGCTATAAAAGCTGCATGTTGGACAAGTCGATAGACGGGGCGTTACTGGCCCTTCGCAAACAGATCATACGGGGCAAGCTGGACGGGCTGGCGCATGTGGAGGCGCTGCTATCTATGCGAGGGGTGCCTATGCCCGCTGTGCTGCCCGCCAAGAACGCAAACGTCGCGCTGCGGGGTCATGCAAGGGCGCTGATCTGCGAAGCGCTCAGAGACGGCCCCAAGACGCGCAGGGAGATTGTGGCTTACGTGGTCAGCAAGCGGCCTGAGTTGCCCTATGACGTGGCTTACAGGCGGGCTGATCGTCTGTTGTGGAAGATGGGTAAGGCGGGAATGTTGCACCATGAGGGGCGGGTGTGGCGGATCGAACAGCCGTGACAGATTAGACCGCAAATTGCCCAGAGGGTGAAGGGTCTTTCCGCTTAGCAAAATTCCGAACAACCTGAGCGTTAAATGGATGGAAATTCTCATCCCTAACCGTCTTTTTCCCGATATATACACTGATTAAATGTCTCGCAAACAAGTTCTTATGGGATACGTATCTGAACCATGCGTGCACCATATGCTCAAACGCTCCGGAAAGGGGTTCTCTCATTGCTGAGGCCAACTTTGGTGTTTTGCTTGACCTATCGCCCTCACCGTCTCCAAGGCTAGCTGCAAGAATAAACTCTACATTTCGCATGCGCGCGCACTTAACCATGAACACGGCCAAGTTCATAACTTCGTCGGGTACATCTTGATCAACAGCCGTTTTGGCGTCAATCAGCGTGTCAAAATGCTTATACATGTCTTCCACGGCATCTAGCATTACTTTGTCAGCGCGCAACCTCATTGTGTTGCGCCACTTCAGCGCGATAACCCCAATAGCCGTACAGCAAAGTGCGATGATTAGTCCTAGCATTAGCTTTTCCTCGAAGGAATTTGTCTCTCGGCCTTGGCTTGTTTTTTTGTGTTCATTATTTTGACCTTATGATCAGCCTTCTTGTCAAGAAGATCGTATTTTCGGCGGGTCTGATACTTCGTCATGTGTATACGGTAGAGACCGGGGAGGTTCCACAGTAGGATGCCGCCCAGTATCAGCACGATAAGTTGCCAAGGTGTAAACTCAGCGTTCTTTACTGCTTCGGCAACGATGGCGGCACTCTCGGTATCTAGCTGTAGTTCAAAAAATGCCAAGGCCTGCTCTCAATTATTTGATTCTAAACTAGCGCCTTGCATACCATCAAACAGGAACGCGGGGAAAGGCGGCGCTTAAGCCGCCCGCTGCCAATACCCCTTCCACTGGCGCGACACAGGCGCATCCATCGCGTTTGACACAACCAGCTTAGCCAGTGTCCCATTGTCGGTGCGGCGGTTGTCTTCGAGCCATGCAGCGTGGTTTGCGTACTGGTGAAGGTACTGAGGCGATACGCCGTGGTGCTGACCTTCCACCATGCGGCGCAGGCGGGAGAAGTAGCTTTCGACCATGTTGGTGTGCTTGCCGTGGTCGCTGTAAATCTCGGAGTGGTTCACGCGATCTACGTGGTAGCCCATGTGCAGCTCGTCCCAGTGGCTTGCCTCGTCGGCTGACATGGTGGATAGGCGCGAGACGTTCTCGTTTGCCAAGGCAACGCCCTCAGCCTCAGATACGCCCACGAATGGCAGAGTGCGGCCCTCACGCTCACGCAGGGCGATCACAACGCGGCGCTTGCCTGTCTGGTGGCGCTTCAAGCGACGATCAACGCGCTGGGCTTTCTCATTGTGTGGGCGGATGTGACCGCCAAAATATGCGCCGTCGATTTCAACGTGACCTTCCAGAACTTCGCCCGTCTGCACTTCCATCGCCATTGCTTCGCGCAGCTTGTGAGCCAGCACGAATGCGGTCTTGTATTGGCAGTCCAGATCGCGGGAAAGCTGCACCATGCTCACGCCCTTGGAAGCGTTCACGATGATCACGATAGCGGCCAGCAGGTCCACAAAGTCCATCTTGCGCGAGGCAAAGATTGTGCCGGAGGTCACGCTAAACTGGTGGTGGCAGTTCCTGCACTTGAACTTGCGGCGCGTGGTGATCTTGTAGGCTTCCTCGTTCGAGCAAACGGGGCAAACTGGCTCGCCCTCAGTCTCAGGCCAACGCATCTCGCAGAACGTCTTGTATGCCGCATCCTCGCCAGCCTTGTACACTTGGCGAAGGCTGAGAGTGCGGGACGCCGCTGAAAGGAGGAAGTGTTGTGCCATTGTTAATCGCTTTCGGTTATGTTCTTATACATAACTAGCGAGTATCTTGTACACTTACAACATATTTATAACCAGAAGTGGTTATATTTTTAGGAGGCCGCCATGGCGAAAGTAGAAAATCAAAACGAATGGGCAGTAAAAGCGAAGAATATCTTGAAGGCTGAATTGAAAAGAAAGGGCATCGGGTACCGAGATTTGGCGGCTAGGTTGACAGAAATGGGTACAGAAATTGGTGAGCAAGGGGTCGCCAACAAGATCAGTCGCGGCGGGTTTTCTGCATCATTTCTCATTCAATGCTTCGAGGCTATTGGTGAGAAAGAGATCAGACTTTAAATGACGGGGGTGATCCAAATTCTTTTTGGATCACGTCTTGTAGAGCAGCGTCCAGAAATCTGTTTAGAGCGTGGATTTCGTACTCAGGATTTTTTTCTTTTGACAGCCTGAATGACCGAGAATTAACCTCAGAAAACGACTCGAGAACAGAGTTAACGTAAGCGCGAAATTTGATTTCGCTCTTCTCTTTGTTTGAAGCTCCATAAACAGTCTTAGCCTGGGATGTGAGGCCTCTCGCTAAGCTCTCAAGCGCGTTCGGAGATTGCTCTGTTACGTGTGGCATCTTGAGTTTCGCCCATTCTGAGGAAACAACAAGTTCAACCGCTTCTTCGCCGCCGATCCAAGCCTCTTTCGTCATAAGCAATTTTCCACCAAAACTAATTTTGAGCCGTAGACGCCAAAACCAGCGCATCGGCCAAGCCAACAAAACCAAACCAAGCATGATTAAAGCGATTCTGGAATAAGGAGCGTTTACGATCTGCGTGACTGCTACAACGCTTTCTGCGAGGCTTTGGATAGCTGGATCGTTCATCAGCTTGGCAATCCAGCGATACCACTGCTCAAGATCGTCCGGCATCCCTGCGATGCCCACAAGCAGGGAGAACAAACCAAAATATGAAAGCGAATGTTTGAAAAACGACTTAAGAAAGACCAGCATAGCTTTGAAGCTCGTCTATCTTCGTAGATTCGTGGAGTCCTAATCATTCCACACCGCCTTTCGGCTTGGTGCGTTTGATACATAAGGCCGAAAATACTCCGGGGAGTTTGAGGGGCAGAGCCCCTCATTAAAACGGGGGCAGAGCCCCAAACAAAAAGAAAAAACCCGCCCCAACGCAGTTGGGACGGGCCATTTGGATCAGGTCAAGCTTGTGTTCAGGCTGCGGCCAGATCGCGCAGCACGTAATGCAACACGCCGCCATGCTCGATATATTCTTTCTCGATCGCGGTATCGATCCGGCATTTCAGCGTAATCTCTTTCACGCTGCCATCGGCCATGGTGATGGTGCATGGCACCTCCGACAAGGGCTGCAAATCGCCCTCCAACCCGGTGATGTCGACGGTTTCCTCGCCAGTCAGCCCCAGCGATTTGCGGCTGTCGTCCCCGGTGAACTCAAACGGGATCACGCCCATGCCCACGAGGTTGGAGCGGTGAATACGCTCGAAACTTTCCGCGATCACGGCCTTCACACCCAGAAGCGCCGTGCCTTTCGCCGCCCAGTCCCGCGAGGACCCCGCGCCATATTGCTCGCCGCCGAAGATTACCAAAGGCGTGCCATCGGCCTGATGCGCCATGGCCGCGTCAAAGATCGAGGTCTGCGCGCCGTCCGGGCCTTTGGTGTAGCCACCTTCCACGCCGTCCAACATCTCGTTCTTGATGCGAATATTGGCGAATGTGCCGCGCATCATGATCTCGTGATTGCCGCGCCGCGAGCCATAAGAGTTGAACTCGCGTGGTGCGACCTGCCGGTCGATCAGATACTGCCCCGCCGGGGTCGATTCCTTGAACGCCCCCGCAGGCGAGATATGGTCCGTGGTGATCATATCGCCCAGAAGCGCCAGCACTTTCGCGCCTTTCACGTCCGAGATCACACCCGGCTCCGCCGACATGCCTTGGAAATAGGGCGGGTTCTGCACATAGGTAGAGCTGGCCGGCCAGTCATAGGTCAGGCTGTCGGTGGTCTTCACCCCCTGCCATTTCTCGTCGCCGGTGAAAACCTCGGCATATTTCTCCATGAAGGCTTCGCGTGTGACAGTCCGCTCGACCAGCTCGGCGACTTCCTGAGAGGTCGGCCAGATGTCTTTCAGGAAGACGTCATTGCCGTCTTTGTCCGTGCCAATCGCGTCTTCGGCCAGGTTGATATCCAACGTGCCCGCCAGCGCATAGGCCACCACCAGCGGCGGGGAGGCCAGATAGTTCGCCCGCACATCCGGGGAAATCCGCCCTTCAAAGTTGCGGTTGCCCGACAGCACAGACGTGGCCACCAGATCACCCTCCGCAATCGCGTCCGACAGCTCTTTCTGGATCGGGCCGGAATTGCCGATACAGGTCGTGCAGCCATAGCCCACAAGGTTGAAGCCAAGCGCGTCGAGATCCTCTTGCAGCTCAGCCGCCTCCAGATAGGCCGACACAACCTGCGAGCCCGGCGCCAGCGAGGTCTTCACCCACGGCTTGCGGTTCAGCCCCAGCGCGCGCGCCTTGCGCGCGACCAGCCCGGCCCCGATCATCACATACGGGTTCGAGGTGTTGGTGCAGGAGGTGATCGACGCGATCACAACCTTGCCGCTTTCCATCGTGTAATCTTCGCCCGCGACGGCGACTTCCTTGCCCATCGGGCGCTTGAACGTCTCTTTCATTTCGCGGCGGAAGGCGCTGCCGCCCTTCGTCAGGGCCACATAGTCCTGCGGGCGTTTCGGGCCGGAAATCGCAGGCACAATCGTGCCCATATCAAGGCTCAGCGTGTCAGTGTAGATCGGACGATAGCCCGTGTCGCGCCAGAAACCGTTCTCCTTGGCATAGGCCTCGACCAGCGCGATGGTCTCCTCCTCGCGGCCCGTGGTGCGCAGGTAGCGCAGGGTCTCGCCGTCAATCGGGAAGAAGCCGCAGGTCGCGCCATATTCGGGCGCCATGTTGCCAATGGTTGCGCGGTCCGCCAGCGGCAGACGGTCCAGACCTTCGCCGAAGAATTCGACGAATTTGCCAACTACGCCTTTGGCGCGCAGCATCTCGACCACTTTCAGCACCAGATCGGTGCCAGTGGTGCCTTCCATCATGGAGCCCGTCAGCTCAAAGCCGATGACCTCCGGGATCAGCATCGAAATCGGCTGGCCCAGCATCGCGGCCTCGGCTTCAATACCGCCCACGCCCCAGCCCAGCACGGCCGCGCCGTTGACCATGGTGGTGTGGCTGTCCGTGCCCACCAGCGTGTCCGGGTAGGCCACCATCTCGCCATTCTGGTCGGTGTCTGACCAGACCGTCTTGGCCAGATATTCGAGGTTCACCTGATGGCAAATGCCGGTGCCGGGCGGCACCACGCGAAAATTGTTGAATGCCGACTGGCCCCATTTCAGGAATGTGTAGCGCTCCATATTGCGCTCATATTCGCGGTCCACATTCATCTGGAAGGCGCGCGGGTTGCCAAATTCGTCGATCATCACCGAGTGGTCGATGACCAGGTCGACCGGGTTCAGCGGGTTGATCTTGTCAGCGTCACCGCCCAAAGCCACCAACCCGTCGCGCATCGCGGCCAAATCCACCACGGCAGGCACGCCGGTGAAATCCTGCATCAAGACTCGCGCCGGGCGATAAGCGATCTCCTTGGGGTTCTTGCCCCCGGCCTTGCCCCAGTCCGAGAACGCCTTGATGTCATCCACATGCACCGTCTTGCCATCCTCAAAGCGCAACATGTTCTCCAGAACCACTTTCAACGCGGCGGGCAGATTGGAGAAATCCCCCAAACCCGCCTCCTCTGCGGCCTTGATGGAGTAGAACGCGTAGGATTTGCCTCCTACGGTCAGCGTTTTGCGGGTGTTGGAGGAATCGTGTCCGACGGTGACGGTCATTGGCTGGTCTCCTGATAGAGCAAAGGGTGGTGGCAGGACTGCCCCCGCTCTATAGCCAAGAGGGGAAACGGATCAAGAGGAAATCTGTATACAATCGCATACATTGCATCAAAACACCGTGACGCGCCGCTCTTTTCTCCGCAGCTTTCCCGGCTCCCTTCCCTGTCGCGCGTCAATCCGCTAAGCGATCTGACATGGACTATACCGCCGACCATCTGGCCTGCGCCCGCGGAGACCGCATGGTCATCGCAGAGCTCAGCTTCCATCTCGCGCCTGGCCGCGCGCTGATCCTGCGCGGGCCGAACGGGTCAGGCAAAACCACCCTGCTGCGCTGTCTTGCCGGGCTCACCCCACCGATGGCAGGCCGCACCTCCTTTGCGCCGGAAGAGGTCGCCTATGCCGCCCATGCCGACGGGCTGAAAGCGCAGATGAGCGTCGAAGAGACCCTGCACTTCTGGGCACAGGTCTTTGGCGCGTCGCAGATTGCCCCGGCGATCACAGGCTTTGACCTCGGCCCCCTGATGAGCCGCCGCGTTCATACGTTGTCGGCGGGCCAAAAGCGCCGCTTGTCGCTGTCCCGGCTGGTGCTGACGGGGCGCAGGCTTTGGGCGCTGGACGAGCCCACGGTCTCGCTCGACAGCCGGGCCGTGGCGCAATTTGCCGCCGCCGTGACCGCCCATCTGGCGGGCGGCGGGGCCGCGATCATTGCCACGCATATTGATCTTGGGCTGACGGGCGCGGACCAGCTCGATATCGCGCCGTTTCGCGCCAGCGCGCAAACCGACACCGATCCCTTTTTGGACGAGGCGCTCCAATGATTGCGCTGCTGCGCCGCGACCTCATTTTGGCCATCCGCGCGGGCGGCGGCTTTGGTCTGGGCCTCGCCTTCTTCCTGATCCTCTGCGTCCTTGTGCCGTTCGGCGTCGGCCCCGCGCCCGCCACTTTGGCCAAAATCGCCCCCGGCATCCTCTGGGTCGGCGCGCTCCTCGCGTGCCTGCTGTCGCTTGACCGTATCTTTCAGCTCGATGCCGAGGACGGCACGCTTGATCTGCTGGCCACCTCTCCCTTGCCGCTCGAAGGGATCACCTCCGTCAAGGCACTGGCCCATTGGCTGACCACCGGCCTGCCGCTCACCCTCGCCGCCGCCCCGCTGGGCCTGCTTTTGAACCTGCCACCGCAAGCCACGCCTTGGCTCGTTGCAGGGCTCGCACTTGGCACGCCCGCGCTGTCGGTCATTGGCACCTTTGGCGCCGCCCTCACCGTGGGCCTGAAGCGTGGAGGCCTCCTGATCTCCCTCCTCGTTCTGCCGCTCTATATGCCCACGCTGCTTTTCGGAGCCGAGGCCGCGAGGCGCGGCGCGGAAGGGCTCAACGCCACCACGCCGCTCCTCCTTATGGCAGGCATCACCGCTGGCACCATCGCGCTGATGCCCTTCGCCTCCGCCGCCGCCCTGAGGATGAACCTGCGATGACCCAACGCGCCACGCCCCCACCTTTCCATGTTCAAAAATATCCAAACACGCCGCCCCGTTGCCCGCGCACAACCCTGACATTTCCGTGCCCCCTATTGCAGCATGTGCAGGGGTCACATAGGTAGCGGCCATGTCGATCTGGAAATACGCAAACCCCGCGCAATTCATGCGCACCACGCGCTGGCTTTTGCCTTGGCTGACGGCGCTTGCGGTGCTGTCTGTCGGCACCGGGCTGATCTGGGGGTTCTTCTTCACCCCAGATGATTTCCGCCAAGGCTCCACCGTTAAAATCATCTATCTGCATGTGCCCTCCGCCCTCATGGCGATCAATGCTTGGCTGATGATGCTCGTGACCTCGCTGGTCTGGCTCATCCGCCGCCACCATGTCTCCGCGCTGCTGGCCCGCGCGGCGGCCCCGGTCGGGCTGGTCATGACGCTGATCGCGCTCATCACCGGCGGCATTTGGGGAGAGCCCATGTGGGGCACCTATTGGGCCTGGGACCCGCGTCTGACCTCCTTCCTGATCCTGTTTCTCTTCTATCTCGGCTACATCGCGCTGTGGCAGGCCGTCGAGACGCAGGACACCGCCGCGGATCTCACGTCCGTGCTGTGCCTTGTCGGCTCCGTCTTCGCGCTGCTGAGCCGTTACGCGGTCAATTTCTGGAACCAGGGCCTGCATCAAGGCACTTCCGTGCCCGTCGCCACGGGAGGGCGCACGGTGGCGGATGTGTTCTTCTACCCGCTGGCCATATCCATGCTGGGGTTTGGGCTGATGTTCATCGTGCTGGTCCTATTGCGCACCCGCACGGAGATCCGCGCCCGTCGCCTGCAAGCCCTGCTGGCCCGTGAAAGGGCCGCGTCATGATGCCTGATCTTGGAAAATACGCGGGCGCCGTGCTGTCGGCCTATGCCATTTCACTGCTGCTGATGGCGGTGATCGTGGCGCTGTCGCTGTGGCGCGCGCGGGTGGTCAAGCGGCAGCTCAACGAGGCTGAGGCCCGCGCGAAGCAGGCCCCAGACACTCGTTAATCACTGGTTTACTCCGGCACTCGGAACACGTCTGGCACTCAATACTGTTTGAAACTCAATACAGTCTGAAACTCAGGAAATTTCGGCACTCTGGTACTAGTAAATGTAGCGGATTTGGTCGCTCCAATACCGCTCCATCCGGCGCAGGGAGCTGTTGATATCCTGCACCCCGTCGCGGCCCAGAAGCCCGTTGCTTTCGATGCCTTCGGCGTGGCGGGCAAACAGGTCGGCCACGTTGTCGCGCACCTCACGGCCCTTGGGCGTCAGCTTCACCCGCACAGAACGGCGGTCAATCTCGCAACGCTGGTGGTGCATATAGCCCATCTCGACCAGTTTCTTGAGGTTATAAGACACGTTCGAGCCTTGGTAATAGCCGCGCGATTTGAGCTCGCCCGCGGTGACCTCATTGTCGGAGATGTTGAACAGCAGCAGCGCTTGGACGGCGTTGATGTCGAGAATGCCCAGACGCTCAAATTCATCCTTGATCACGTCGAGCAACAGGCGGTGCAACCGCTCAAGCAGGGCGAGGCTTTCAAGATACCCGGTCATGAAATCGCGGGCGTCCGTTTTCAAAAAGCGTTCCTGAATACTCATCTGTCTCTCCGTGGCCAATCAGCGGCATGCGCTTGCGTTGGAGACAGAGATAGACGGCAACCTTTGAACAATCGGTTAAACGACGCCGCGTATTTTAAAAAACTTTGATAACAGTCGGTTAACGGCCAAGCTTCACAGACCCCACAACATGCGCCATCAGGGCCGCGAAGCGCTCCGGGGCCTCCACCTGCCCAGAGGCCCAGGCGTAAAGGTCATGGTCATTCTCGCTGAGCATCTCATCGTATAGCGCAAGGTCTGCGTCATCCAGATCAGCCAGCCCGCCTTGGGCAAAGCCGCCAAGGATCAGGTCCATCTCCTTGATGCCGCGCCGCATGGAGCGCAGTTTCAAGCGCCGCACCCGTGTGTCGCGCGGCTCGTCGTGGCGGGGTTCTTCGCGCATCAGGTTTTGGCCACCATGGATTGGACGCGGGCTTCCATCCGCGCCAGATTGTCCGTCATCTTCTTCATATCCGCCCGGCTGCGGCGCAGATCGGCCAGCAGTTCGGCCAGATCGCCCGGCACGGGCTCCGCTTCGCTCAATACAACTGGGCCGTCGCCCTCGCCCGTCAACAGCCAGCGCATTGAGACATTCAGCATGCCCGCCATCATCTGCAATTTATTCGCACGCGGCTCGCCCAGATCCTGCTCCCAGGACTGCACCGTTTTCAGCTTCACGCCCAGTTTGCGGGCAAAGCTGGCGTCGCTCAGCGCGGCGGCCTCCCGCGCGGCGGTCACCCGGTCGCCGAAGGTCGCGCTTTCATTTCCGAAATAGGTCTCGTCGTGATCGCTCATCCATCCACTCCTTTGGGGTGTTTGACGCTTGCGAGCGCCGCCGCCTCTCCCTAAAAGCCTGAGTGTTTGCATGCAACCTGATGAGGCGCGCCCATGTCCTTCCTGTCCGAAACCCTGTCCCGCGTAAAGCCGTCCCCGACCATCGCCGTCACCCAAAAAGCCGCCGAGCTGAAACGCGCGGGCAAGGACGTCATCGGCCTTGGCGCAGGCGAGCCGGATTTCGACACGCCGCAAAACATCAAGGACGCGGCCGTCAAAGCCATCGCCGAGGGCAAGACCAAATATACTGGCGTGGACGGCATCCCCGAGCTGAAACAGGCGATCTGCACCAAATTCAAGCGCGACAATGGGCTGGACTACACGCCCGCACAGGTCTCCGTCGGCACGGGCGGCAAGCAGGTGCTCTATAACGCGCTTATGGCCACGCTGAACGAGGGCGACGAGGTGGTGATCCCCGCGCCCTACTGGGTCTCCTACCCCGATATGGTGCTGCTCGCAGGCGGCACGCCGGTGGTGGCGGAGGCCTCCTTGCAAACCGGCTTCAAACTGACCGCCGACCAGCTGGAGGCCGCGATCACCGACAAGACCAAATGGCTGATCTTCAACTCTCCCTCGAACCCCACCGGGGCGGGCTACACATGGGACGAGCTGAAAGAGCTCACCGACGTGCTGATGCGCCACCCCCATGTCTGGGTGATGACGGATGATATGTATGAGCACCTCGCCTATGATGATTTCAAATTCTGCACGCCCGCGCAGGTGGAGCCGCGCCTCTATGACCGCACGCTGACCGTCAACGGCGTGTCCAAAGCCTATGCGATGACCGGCTGGCGCATCGGCTACGCAGCGGGCCCCGAGCCGTTGATCGGCGCGATGCGCAAGGTGCAGTCGCAATCCACCTCCAACCCATGTTCAATCAGCCAATGGGCCGCGGTCGAGGCGCTGAACGGCACACAGGACTTCCTCGCGCCGAACAACGAGACCTTCACCCGTCGCCGCAATCTGGTCGTCGAGATGCTCAACGCCGCCGAAGGGATCGCCTGCCCCATGCCTGAGGGCGCATTTTACGTCTACCCCTCCATTGCGGGCTGCATCGGCAAAACCTCCGCAGGCGGGACGAAGATCGAGAACGACGAAACCTTCGCCACAGCCCTGCTGGAGGAACACGGCGTCGCCGTGGTGTTCGGCGCCGCCTTCGGCCTCTCCCCCAACTTCCGCGTCAGCTACGCCACCTCCGACGAAAACCTCAAAGAGGCCTGCACCCGCATCCAGACGTTCTGCGCAGGGCTGAGCTAACCCGCGTAAGGTGCAGGTGGCCCAAACCGGGCCGCCTGCAGCCCGCGTGGAGCTGCCTGGGCCTCACGCTTATATGCAGCCAATTGGTCCATTTCTTGACAAACGCGGCAATCCCCCGATGATGATCCCTATAGCTCGTAAAAATTTAGGGGGACTTATGACTTGTAATTTTCGCATTCTGGCTGCCGCAATCGTGCCGATCTTCTTGGCGGTTCCGGCATCTGCCATCACCGTCACATTTAATGTCGAGGTGACGGAAAGCAACATTTCGCTGCCCGATGTGGACGATGGGCCGACCGCGTCCTTACCCGCTCTGGGGACGATGGGCACGGTCACGATTGACCTGCCAGGGATTGATGTGTCGAACGCCATGCTGATTGGCAACCCGGACGCTCCACCCAATGCGGGCAGCGTATTGGCGAGCCTCAGCGTGGGGAGCCTTTCCGCCCAGCTTGAACCGGGCGTGGGCTCAGTGGCCTTTGCAGGTGACACGAGCATCCGCTTTGCGAACGGGTCGTTCTCTTCCATTCTGGTGGATTTTCCACGCGGCCCCGGCGCGACACCGACCTATGCCGGATCCTTCCGGCTGGAAACACCCGCCGATGGGGTTGTGCCCACCACTTTTGGCGATGTCGCCAGCGCCCTGATCGACCCAAATACGTCGCTTTTCTTCTCGTTCAATGGCACGACCTTTAGCGGCATTGATACGTCCTTCCGGGTCGACTCGGTCGCGGCTGTTCCGCTGCCCGGCAGCGCGTTGCTTCTTGGGACGGCCCTGCTTGGGACGGCGGCCTACCGGCGGAGGCGCATGTCGCAAGAAGCGTAGGCGCGCCCATTTCGAAGCTGAAAACCCTATAGAAGCGGCGTGGCAAAAGCTGCGCCGCTTCTTCTTGACCGTCCCTCTATGCGGTCGCAGGCATGCTCTGGCTTGCTGAACGCCCTGTCGGTCAATAGGCTGGAAAACTCTCCCAACCGAAGGACCGTGCCCGCATGGAACTCAACGCCGATTTCTCCGCCCGCGTGCTGGTGCAGTCAGAGCAGCTCGACTGGACGCCATCGCCCATGGCGGGCGTCGACCGCCGGATGCTCGACCGGATCGGCGGGGAGGTCGCGCGGGCCACATCCATCGTCCGCTACGCGCCGGGCAGCGCGTTTTCGCCCCATACCCACGTGGGCGGCGAGGAATTCATCGTGCTCTCGGGCGTGTTTCAGGACGAGCATGGCGACTATCCCGCGGGCACCTATGTGCGCAATCCGCCCACCACGTCGCATACGCCCAGCTCCGCGCCGGGCTGCGTGATTTTCGTCAAGCTCTGGCAGTTTGACCCTGAGGACCGCACCCAGTTTCGCAAAGACATGGCAGCAGAGCTGCCCGCCCCAACAGATGGCATCGCCAGTGCCGAGCTGCACCGTGACGCGCGCGAGACCGTCACTTTTTCGCAGCTCGCCCCGGACGCAACGCTTACCAATACCGACCCCGGCGGGATCGAGCTGCTGGTCCTCAAAGGCTCCGTCACGGATGGCACTGAGACACTGGCCAAGGGCGCGTGGCTGCGCCTGCCGGAAGGTGTGACGCTCACCGCCACCGCAGGGCCTGACGGCGCGCAGCTTTGGATCAAGACCGGTCACCTGCCCCACGCTAGGCCGCCCACACTCTGAGCGGCTCCGTGCCTCCCCTGATCATCGGCGGAGGCCTCTGCGGGCTGGCTCTTGCCGACAGGCTGCACCGCCAGTCGCAAGACTATATGCTTGTGGAGGCGCGGCCCCGCTTCGGGGGCCGTATCAAAACCGCGCATCACCACGCTGCGACCTTCGACATGGGCTCTGCGTAGTTCTGGCCCTTCCAGCCGAAAGCGCCGACCCGGCGCAAGCCTCGACCGACAGGCGATTGCCCTGTCCAATCGCCGAGAGGGGCCGTTCCGGCGGGCTGGCGCTTTTGCAACCTTTGTGCACCGCATATTCGGAAGACGTACTTGGCTAAAATAAAGTACTGTCGAATGACCGTTGCAGCGCCACCCCACGGTCTTGCCCCCGCCCGGCTTGTGAGGTCTGGTTCGCGGGACAAAGCCGACCCTGCCAACTCGACAGCACCGACCGCTTTGTCGTACCGGCAACGAAAAAGACCAAAGGCAGGAACGGTCCTCTAACCGCTCCAAACCTCTGTTTTCGAGTGAAACTGAGACCAAGCGAACCAGTACGCTTGATGGCTACTGATTTCTGTGCCGTTTTTGTCCACGGCCCGAAGCCCACCCGCGCTTTCTTGCAGTATGATCCCTTCAGCAGCCACTACTTTCCCGCTCCGCAACGCAAGGAGGGCTGTTCCTCGCGGGAAGGCAACTGGCGTTCCATTTGGTGCTATGACGCCGACAACCTCTTCGTGCACAGAGAGCCTGGGGTCGACATCGCCAACCGGAAAGATCGGGCCGTCAACATCGCGTCCTTCCCGGAAGTTGAAGTTTCGACCGAGCGCCAAGTTTTCAGTCAGAACAGTTGTGTGCGGATGGGCTTCCCGCCAGCGTTTCCAATCGGATGTGATGACTGAGACTTGCTCCAGCGTTAGCGCTCGCTTTGCGAGCGGCCCGGTAAGCGCCTCGCCAGTAAAGGTATCAAAGATCGAGTAGGTGTTCAGATCAAACATAACCTTGTTTGACCTGAACAGAAGACCAGACGTTCGTAAAACAAGACGCGCGACATCATCTGGTTGGTTGTCGGTGAAATAAGCTTGTGCCGCGCCACAAAGAGAGCAGTAAGGGATACCGAGGTGCCGACCACCCAAAGTGTCGTTTACCATCTCCCGCACTTCCATGATCTGCCGTGGATAGGCACGCGCTTCACCATTGACGACGACCCCAAAGACGATGTCATTGTCGCGAAGCCACGATGCCTCTTCGGCGCTCGTTACGGTTGGATTGTCGACTGCCGGAATGCAGGGACAAGGTAGATCGGTTTCGTCGAAGGGGCGGGCATCAATGGGAACGCCTCCCCAAGTCACAAGGCGCCAATCGACATCGCCCTCGACAAACAGACGGTCCCACCCATGCACAAGCGTCGTGTAGATCACACGTTTGGTTTTCAGGTATTCCGGGGGTTCCGGTATATCCCATACGATCAGGTGATCAATGATCTGGGTCCACGGATCACCGTCGGCCCACTGTTTTCCCAAGAGGTGTTCGGCAGCGCTCACAAGTCGCTCTTCGATGTCGCGCTGCCAGACAAATCGCATCAGATCGCCGATGAGCCACGCAAGGCGAGGATCACCAGACGCAGCAATAATTTCAAGTGCGTCGTCCTGCTCGGCCCCCCAGATGATCTGCGTTTCGCTGCCAAGTGGTGCGACGCTTTCCGCAAAAGCAGTGCGTACCGCTTTGGTCAGAACGTCCGAAAGGGGACCCGTCGTAACTGCAGGAGGTGGCCCAAATTGCTCGAGGACGTAGTCAGGGGTATCTGCTTTGGCCAGGAAAGGGGCTGCAACCAAAGCCAAGACATGAAACGCTTTTTTCGTAAGCGTGAGAAGTCCAACCACGTTATCCTCCATTGAATATCTCGGCAGTCTAACCGCTCTTGAGACAATACCTGATCGCATTCGCGTGATCCGCTGTCTGCTCTAACCAGATGCAATCTGTTCGCGGCAAACAGCGGCTTCGCGGGCTGCATCTGTAGAAGGAAGAGTAAAGTTGGCCTCAAACCAGCCATTCTCCACCAGCCCGAAACAGCAAATCGCGCGAAGCACTCTCCCCCCTGCCCCTCCTCGCTGCCAAGCGCAGGTCTGTAGGGCCTCAGAATAAACACCCCGTGAAACCCGCCCCCCCGCGCCGCAAATCCCTGTTCCCCGTTCCGGCCCAAACGTGGTAGGCAGGCGCAACGAGCATCTTACAGGCGGTCCCGGCCCATGGCAGACGAGCTTCCCGAGTTTTACTTCCGCGTGCGCGAAAACGGGGCAACCGTGTTTCGCGTCGACACTGAGAACCGCCAGCGCCGGATCGAGATGTCCGAGATCGCCGTGGTCAACATCAAGAACGGGCAGGTCCGCCCGCATGGCGATCACCAGTTGACCGAAGACGAGCTGGCCGTGATCAGCGACTGGGCCTCCGAGCGTATCGCCGTCGTCGCCACCCGCGACATGGACGATATTTACCGCGCCATAGATTACCTCAACCTGACCACCCATTGGGCCCAGACCCGCGCGGAGGATGACCAGCTTGAAGACGTCACCGACGGGTTGCTTCTGGCCATGCATGACCTGCGCACGGTGCTGGTGCGCAAGAAGGCGGACCGGTTGAGCAAGGACACGTGACAGCATCGCGCACTGGAACGCCGGCGCATTTGCTGCCATGCTGCGCCCTATGCCCCGCCTGCCCCGTTTTCTGACGTCCCGCCCCCGCGAAGATGATCCGCCTGAGGCCCCTCTCTGGGCGCATCTCGATCGCTGCGGGCTGGGTTTTCGCACGCCCATGGCGGAGCTCATCGCCGCGCATGGCGCGCATCCCATTGGCTGGACGCCTGATCTCGACATCTGCACCCCGCCCTGCGCCAAACCGCTCTTTGCCGGGCTCGATCACCCGCCCAGCTTTCGCTTTGACGCGGCCACAGATCTCAGCCAGCCGCCCGCATTTTTTCATGCAGCTCTGCGCGCCAGCCCCGATCACCGCGTCAACTATGCCCGCGCCATCAAGGCGCTGTGTGACCTCTTTGGCGAAGGGGAGTACAGCGCCACCCAGACCAGCTCGGGCCGCGCATGGCGCTTTGGCCGGGCGTGGCTGCGCTGCGAGGTCCACCCGCCGGAGCTGCAACCAAACACCCCCAATCTGCGCCACGAGATGTTCCCCAAATCGCGCGTCGAGGCCGCGATCTCCTTTGCGCCCGCGTGGGGTTAGCGCGCCTTGAGAACCCGGTATCTCTGCAAGAACCGCCACCATAACAGCACCGTGGCGAAGGCCAGCCCGATCACCAGCCCCAGCCAGACGCCAACCGCGCCGTAACCCAGCGTGATGCCCAGTAGGTAGCTGGCGGGAATGCCCATCCCCCAATAGCTCAGCGCAGCCAGCAGCATCGGCACCCGCGTGTCCTGAATGCCGCGCAACACGCCAAGCGCCATGACCTGCCCGGCATCCATCAGCTGAAACAGCGCGGCCACCGCCAAAAGCTGCGCGCCGATGAGTAATATGGCGGCCCGCTGCGGCTCGTCAGGGGCGATGAAGCCGCGAATGAGCAGCTCGGGCATGCCCAGAAACACCACCATCGTGGCGCCTACAACGGCCAGCGACAGCGCCACCCCCGCCAGCCCGCCACGCCCCAGCGAGATCACATCCCCGCGCCCCAGCGCGCGGCCCGCCCGCACGGTGACGGCTTGGCTGAGGCCGATATGGATCATGAAGGTGGCGCTCGCGATTTGCAGTGCGATGCCATGTGCGGCCAGTGGCAGCTTGCCAATGAGCCCCATGATGAGGGCGGAGGCGCTGAACATGCCCGATTCCGCCAAATTGGTCAGCCCGATCGGCCAGCCCAGCCGGAACACCTCCCCCAGAGCGCCGGGATCCGGTCTCCAGATGCGCTGAAACAGCGCATGCTCGCGCAGCCCCGCCGCGCGGGTGGCGTAAAACCCAAGTGCCAGAAACGTGGCCAGCTGCGTCAGCACGGAGGCCAGCGCCGCGCCGCGCAGCCCCAATTCGGGAAAGCCCCAATTGCCAAAGATCAAGAGCCAGTTCAGCCCGCCATTCACCCCGATGGCGGCCACCGTGACCCAAAGCACCACTTGCGTGCGCTCCATCGCGGCCAGATAGCTTTTCAGCACCATCACCAACAAGGCGGGCAGCAGGCCCAGCCCCGCGATGCGCAAATATTGCTGCGCCAGCGCCGAGAGCTCCTCGGTCTGGCCAAGCGCGCGCAGCAACGGCTCCGACCAGATCATCGCGGGCAGCACCGCCAGCGCGAAACACACTGACAGCCACATGCCCATGCGCGTCACGCGCCGGATGCGCATCGCATCCTCTTTCTCCGCGGCCTCGGCCACCATCGGCATCACCGCAAAGGCAAAGCCCGACCCCATGATGAAAATCACAAAGAAAAACGAGGTCGCCAAAACGCTCGCCGCCAGCGCGGTCAGATCGTACCAGCCCAGCATGATCGTATCGACCACATGCACGGCAAACTGCGCCAGATGGCTGCCAATCAACGGCAGCCCCAACACCAAAATGGCGCGCATATGCTGCGGGTAGGTCATGCCCCAGCCCTATCACGCAAAGCGCGCCTCACAAGTTTCCATTTGGTTTAAAATACTCACGAGCACCCTCGCCCACCCCGCGCAGGTCTCACAAAAGAGGCGGCGCACGCCGTCAGGCGGGCCAGTATCGCGCGCGCCGCAAGGCGCACAATCATCTCACGCCTGGGCTAGTCCTGAAGGTCCAAATCTGTGCCCTGCAAGGTGGCTTCAACACGCGCGTAGAAATCCACAAGAGACCGCTGCTCTGCATCATTCGGCCCGCGAGCCAATGCCGCGCGACCATCAGCCAGCGCTCCGCTGACATCACCCATCGAGTATTTCAATTTTGCCCGTAGCCAAAGGGCATCCGCGTCTCTGGCAGGCTGGCTGATCCTCTTTTGAACTTCCTCATATCCGAGCCTGTGGCTCATCCAATGCACCTTCAGCTCATCAAGCACTTCTTTAACCTGATCAGTTGAAATGACCGGTTCTTGTTCGGGGTTTTCCGCGTCAATCGCGCCGAGCCGGTTCATTTCCTTGGCCGCAAGCGCCAAGAGACCCAATTGCGACAATGCATCAAGGCGCATCGCGTAGAGTTCAGATTTATCCGGCCGGTGCGCAATTGCGCGTGTCAGGTCTCCCAACAAGGTCAAGCTTCGGTCCGGCTCGGGGAAAGGCCTAGCAGGATCCTTAAGATGGGCAATCCTGCGGTTCAGCGCATAATGGTTCACAGGCGTATCTTGCAGATACCTTAATCCAATCGCATGCTCTTGAGCCTTATCGCCCATAGCATGCGCACGCGCTCTGAGCAGTTTCAATGCCCCATAATATGCACCGTCGCGCAGCTCCGGTTGGTCATTAAGCAACAGATTGGCGTCCCGCGCGACATCCTCCCAGCGTTTGGCGGTTACATGTATCCAGCCCCGATTGTTCCAGACCCAGCGGCGTTTGTTGACCGTCAGTGGCTCAGCCTCAGTATAGGCCGCCACCGCAGCGTCGTCATTTCTTATGGTGTCCAAAGCATAGGCTTTGTAAAACAACAGATCACCACGCGTGCCGGGCTTTAGCGACGATTGCTCCAGCACCCGATCGCACGCTTGAACGGCTTCATGCCCCAGATCTATGTTCTTGCAGGTTTCCACCAACTGCCGCACGGCAAGCCGGTCTTCGGCGGACACTGCCGGCTGCGCGCGGATCCAGTAAACACCGCAACAAATGACAGCGATCAGAGACAGGGAAATTAAGCGATTCATAATGCCCAAACTTAGGAACCAAGTTTGACAGCAATGCGGCACCTTCCCAAAAAAGCACTTCTGCTTGGCCCGCACCGCTCCTCAGGGTAAAGGAATGCACCGAGCCAGCGACAGGATGCACCGCGATGAACACTGGAAACCTCCCTCCCTTTGTGGGTCAAGCGCTGGATTATCTGATGCAAGGGCTCGAGCTTGCCCAAGGCTGGCTTTTGTCGCCCGCCGCGTGGTCGCAATTCGCGGTGCTCATTGTGGCCTATATGCTGGCGGTGCTGATCAGCCGGATTGCGGTACCGCGTCTCTCTGCGCTGCTGACGCCGCCTGCGGACAGCTTTTCCATCTTCTCCACCGCGCGCCGCTTCGTGCTGCAATTCCTGCCGCTGCTGTTGCCGCTCATTGCTTTTGCGCTGACAGGCGTAGGCGAGCAGGCCACGCGGTCGATCTTTGGCTCCGGCGAGGTCATCGCCTTTGGCAAACGGGTCTTCATCTTCATCGCCGCCCGCATCTTCGTGCGCGACATTCTGCAAGTGCCTTTCCTGAAGCTTCTGGGCAAATACATCCTGATCCCCATCGCCGCGCTTTATGCGGTGGGGCTTCTTGATGATGTCACGCTGCTCTTGGAGGAAACCCGCGTCCAGATCGGCAATATCGGCTTCTCGCTCATGGCCATCGTGCGCGGGGTCATCGCGGGCTCCATCCTGTTCTGGCTGGGTGGGTGGTCAAACCAGCAATCGACCGAGTACCTCTCGCAGCAGGAAATGCGCCCCTCCTTGAAGACCCTCGCGATCAAGGCGGTGGAATTTCTGATCTTCGGGGTGGCGTTCTTGTTGCTCATGAACATCATGGGGATCAACCTGTCGGCCCTCGCGGTGCTTGGCGGGGCCATCGGTGTGGGCTTGGGCTTTGGCCTGCAAAAAATCGCGTCGAACTTCATCTCCGGGGTCATCCTGCTCCTTGAGGGTCAGGCCACGGTCGGCGACTACGTGGAGCTGGACGGCGGAGAGCAAGGCAAGATCGTCAAGATGATGGCCCGCGCGGCCATTTTGGAGACCTTTGACGGCCGCTGGATCGTGGTCCCCAACGAGGATTTCATCACCACGCGGGTCGTCAATTACTCGGACTCAGGCTCCGCCAACCGCTATGAGGCGCCGTTTTCTGTCACCTATGAGACCGATATCAACCGCGTGCCCGACATTGTCGAGGCCGCCGTGGCCAAACATCCCGGCGTGCTGGCGCTGCCCTACCCGCCCGATTGCGAGCTGCGCGGCTTTGGCGAAAGCGGCGTGGATTTTGCCTGCGAGTTCTGGGTGAACGGGCTGGATGACGGCGACAACAAATTCACCTCCGACGTGCTGTTTCTGATCTGGAACGCGCTGAAGGCCGAAGGCATCGGAATGCCCTACCCGCGCCGGGTCATCGAGATCAAAGGCCAGATGCCCTCAGCGCTACACGAGGCCTAAAACGGGGTCTGAAACGAGGCCTAAACCGGGGCCCAAAACGGGCCCTAGATCACGCCGCGAAACCGCTGGGCCATCTCGCCCACGCGGGTCTCGTCCGCGCCGCCGACAAGCACAAAGCCCACCCCATCCTCAATCCAGCTGGACGTGGCAAGGTCCCAGGACATCTTGGTCAGCGTGTCGCGATCCTGCGCGTCGCGCATGGTCAGGCAGAAGGCGAACGGCTGGCCCTCATCGTCCAGATAGGCCATCTGGATCAGCGGCGCGCCGTCAATCGCCAGCATCTGCACCCGTTTGAAGCTCAGCCCGTCAATGTCGAGCGCGGCGGTCAGGTCCACGCCCAATAGCGTCTCCGCCCGCGCCAGAATGGCCCGCGAGGCGGCGGGGTCCTGCGCGGCACCTGCCAGTGTTTCGGTGGTATAAAGCGCCTGATACGAGGCCACCGTGTCCACCCAGCCCGGCTTGGCAGCGGCCAAATCTGTCGGGGCGCTCGGCTGCATGATAGACATTGCCACCATGCCCAGCGCAAAAGACGCGGCCAGGGTCAATGGCCACAGGAGCCCCGGTGCTTTGTTGGTGTTGGCGGCACCCGCTGCGGGCGGCTCTGTCTCACTGGCAGCGGCGGCGACCTGTGCGCGCAATGCAGCGGGCATCTGCGGGGCATCCATCGCGGCCAGATCATAGGCGCGGCTCAGCAGGCCCTGCGGCAGGTGCAACCCTTCCAGACGGCGCTGCAAGCCGGGATCCTCGGACAAGGCCGCTTCGATCCGGGCATGATCTGTCTGCGACAGCGTCTCATCCAGAAAAGCGGTCAGCTCTTCATCTGTCACGCATCTGTTGTCGTCGCTCATCTCACAACATCCTTTGCCGCCGTTTTTGCGGCAACGGTCTTTCTTGCGCCGGCCAGTCGGCTCATAACGGTCCCGATCGGGATCTCCAGCATATCGGCTGCTTCCCGGTAAGAATACCCTTCAACATATACCAAAAAGGTGGTCACGCGCTGGCCTTCTGGCAAGGCCTGCACCATGTCTAACACTTCACGCGCCAAAATATTCACATCCGTGTGAGGGGCGTTGTCCGAAATATCAACCTCCTCCACCGGCACCAATCCCGCGCCGCGCCGGACCTTGGCGGAGCGCAGGTCATTGAGCCAAATCCGTCGCGCGATTGTGAACACCCAGCGGTCCAAATCGGTGCCAGTCTGGAATTTCTCGGCATTCACCAGCGCGCGTTCGCAGGCCGCTTGCGCCAGATCGTCAGCGCCGTCGCGGGTCTTGGTCAGCACCATGCAGAACCGCCAAAGCCGCGGAAACAGGTCCGGCAACCCCTTGCTCACAAGGGTCTTCGACGAAATCTGGTCAGCGCTTTGAATAATTCCTGCTCCCAACGTGTTACCTGATCAGCCGCGACAGATCGGGGCATTTTTTGAAACTATGGGAGGAACCCACCATGCGCAAATTCATCGCCACCGTCGCCGCCGCCGCACTCGTCGCGGCTTTGGGGGTTTTGGCCTCGCCCACACTCGCGGACGGCCATGCCAAGGGCTGGGTTCTGGACCCTGAGCTGTCCAACATCTCTTTCGGGTCGATCAAAAATGACTATGTCGGCGAAAGCCACACATTCGGCAAAACCAGCGGCACCGTCACCGGCGATGGCATGGTCACCATCGCGCTGGGCCTGGGCTCTGTGCAGACCAATATCGACATTCGCAACGAGCGGATGCGCGAATTTGTCTTCAACAACGCCCCCAACGCCACCATCACAGCCGCCATCGACATGGCCGCGCTGAACGCTCTGCCTGTGGGCGGCAGCACCAATATCGAGACCGAGGGTACCCTCACCCTGCTGGGCGTCGAAAACGAGCTGGAGGCCAGCTTTTTCGTGATGCGCCTGTCCGAAACCCAGGTGCTGGTCGACAGCAACGGCATGGTGATGCTCTCCACCGAGGACGCGGAAATTGATGCGGGCATCGACACACTGCAAGAGCTGGCAGGCCTCGACAGCATCACCCGCGTCAGCCCCGTCTCCCTGCGGCTGGTGTTCAACGCGGGCAGCTAGACCAGATTTACAGAACACCGCCTGTTTTCGGACAGATCGGCAAACCGGATCTTACACCCACCGCTATCGAGATCCGGTCAGGAAGGACGCGCATCACGTCGCGTCCTTCCGCTCGGTTAGAGGACACGTTCTCGGGGCTTGGCTAGTGTGCCGACGAACTGGCCCGTCGTTCCTCGCGCTGACCCACCCGGACTCAAGCCGAAGGCGCCGACCCGGCGCAAGCCTCGACCGACAGGCGATTGCCCTTCGCAATCGCCGAGAGGGGCCGTCCCGGCGGGCTGGCGCTTTTGAAGCAGATGCGCTCCGCATATTCGGAAGATGTGCTTGGCTGCGATAAAGTGCTGTCGAAAATCAGTTGCTGCGCCACCCCACGGTCTTGCACCCGCCCGGCTAGGGAGGGCTGGTTTGCGGACGGATCAGACATTGAACCGAAAACCTGACCGATCTCCTTGGTTTCCAACCCAGACAAAGCTCTCTATGCTCTTTCCCCACGAATTTGAATTAAGTCTTAGAAACGCCAGAGTGGCAGAAAAACAGTGTTTTTCATCTTAGAGCTTTTGGTATGCCAGCAGGTTTTTTTCCATGATTTCAAAAGTGAAGGCTATACTCATCAGTGGAGTTCTGCTGTACGGACTTTCGACAAATGTCCCGTTTCAAGAGCGCAGAACGAAGACGCTCTACTTCGACGACGAGATTTGCCTAAAGGTCAATCTTACCGCACCTGAGATTATTGATATGCAAACGGCGCGGAGGCTAAGTCTACATGCTAGACGTGGTATTTTTCTCGAATCAACTTCCTTTCACCTAGCACCACCCTCTACAACCAGTGACATCTCACTGCGGTTCAGATCGGCTCGTAGTCATCATCCCGGCAATGTCCCTAGCAACTTTGGTGAATGCGGATTTACTGATGGCTTCGCATCTTTTCAGAAGCAGATCGACGGCAATGGGTTTTGCAGCACTGGCTCAAGTAGTATCGTATACCACTCTCAGCCTGGCACTATCGAGAACGTCACGGTGCGGTGTACGACCCATAGGGATACGTTCTGCGAAATGGCTCTTGTTGAGGTAGTGGGTGCAATACGTGTTGGTGTGAATATATCCACACTCGAGAACCCTCCCAGTGGATGGGTGTCAATCGCGAAAGAGGTGCGTCGATTCATTAAAGATCGCGTTAGCGCTCTTCCTCAATGCCAAGGCACTCAAGCTTCCTAGGCAACAGACGTTTGGTCATAGGGACGATGTTACCATCCACCAAACCCGACGGAAGCCTTCTTTGGCCTCCCTCCTGCCATTCGCCGCAACACACCCAGCCCCTCCTCACCCCTCCAACCGCCAATTGCACGCCCCTGCCGCCCCACCTATACTGCGGCAAAACATAAAAAGAGGGCGGTCATGGCAGACGATCTACTTGAAACGGGTCCCGAGACCTATGACGCCTCCTCCATCGAGGTGCTGGAGGGGCTGGAGCCCGTGCGCAAGCGTCCCGGCATGTATATCGGCGGCACGGATGAGCGCGCGCTGCACCATCTGGTGGCCGAGGTGCTCGACAACTCCATGGATGAGGCCGTGGCGGGCCATGCCAACCGGATCGAGGTGGAGCTGAACGACGACTATTCCGTCACCATCCGCGACAATGGCCGTGGCATCCCCATCGACCCGCATCCGAAATTCCCCGACAAATCCGCGCTGGAGGTGATCCTGTGCACGCTCCACGCGGGCGGCAAGTTTTCCGGCAAGGCCTATCAGACCTCCGGGGGCCTGCACGGCGTGGGCGCCTCTGTGGTCAACGCGCTCTCCGACTCCATGGTCGTGCAAGTCGCCCGCGACAAAACCGTCTACGAGCAGCGCTTCTCCCGCGGGGTGCCGCTGGGGCCCGTCGAAAAGGTCGGCCAGGCCCCCAACCGCCGTGGCACCACCGTGACCTTCCATGCCGACGAGGAGATTTTCGGCAAGCACCGTTTCAAACCCGCGCGGCTGTTCAACTCCATCCGGTCCAAGGCCTATCTGTTCTCCGGCGTGGAGATCCGCTGGAAAACCGCCATCGACGATGGCGAGACGCCCACGCAAGCCACCTTCCACTTCCCCGGCGGGCTCTCCGACTATCTCAAGGAAACCCTGGGCAGCGCCACCACCTATGCCGACGTGGCCTTCGCAGGCACGGTGGACTTCAAGGAAAAATTCGGCGCGCCCGGCAAGGTCGAATGGGCGATCAACTGGACGCCGTCCCGCGACGGGTTCATCCAGAGCTACTGTAACACCGTGCCCACGCCAGAGGGCGGCACCCATGTCACCGGCTTCTGGGCGGCGATCCTCAAGGGCATCAAAGCTTACGGCGAGCTGACCAACAACAAGAAGGCCGCCGCCATCACCCGCGACGACCTGATGTCGGGCGGCTGCGCGCTGGTGTCGTGCTTCATCGCCGACCCCGCTTTCGTCGGCCAGACCAAGGACCGGCTCTCCACCGAGGTCGCGCAAAAATACTGCGAGGCCGCCGTGCGCGACCATTTCGACAACTGGCTCGCCGCCGACACCAAATCCGCAGGCGCAATCCTCGACTTTCTGGTGCTCCGCGCGGAGGAACGCCTCAAGCGCCGTCAGGAAAAGGAAACCGCCCGCAAATCCGCCACCAAGAAGCTGCGACTGCCCGGCAAGCTGACCGATTGCACCTCGAAAACCCGCGAAGGCACGGAGCTGTTCATCGTGGAGGGCGACTCAGCCGGCGGCTCCGCCAAAGGCGCGCGCAACCGCGAGACCCAGGCGCTTCTGCCGCTCAAGGGCAAAATCCTCAACGTGCTGGGTGCTGCCTCGGGCAAACTCACCACCAATGCCGAGATCTCCGATCTCTGCGAGGCGCTGGGCTGTGGCATGGGCACGCGCTTCAACATCGACGATCTGCGCTACGAGAAGATCATCATCATGACCGATGCCGATGTGGACGGCGCCCATATCGCGGCCCTCTTGATGACCTTCTTTTTCGTCCAGATGCGCCCGCTGATCGACAAAGGCCACCTCTACATGGCCTGCCCGCCCCTCTACCGCCTCACGCAGGGGCCCACCCGCGTCTACGTCGCCAACGACGCAGAAAAAGACGCGCTGCTGGAAAAAGGTTTAGGCGGGAAGGGTAAAATCGATGTGCAACGCTTCAAGGGGCTGGGCGAGATGGACGCCAAGGACCTCAAAGAAACCACCATGAACCCCAAAACCCGGCAGCTGATCCGGGTGACAGTGGATGAGGACGTGCCGGGAGAAACCGGTGATCTGGTCGAGCGGCTGATGGGCAAGAAACCGGAGCTGCGGTTTGAGTATATTCAGGAGAACGCCCGGTTTGTTGAGGATGTGGATGTTTAGATATGATTGGCCAGTTATCAGCAATTGATCCGACGAACGAACGAAGAGCCAAACAAGCTGTAGTCACTGCCTCCGCGCTACTGCTTGTGTTCTCAAACGTTACGTTACTTTCAAGCACGATGGATTTATTTGGTCTTAAGGTCGATGTGTCTCAAGAAAAGATTATTGCGGTGCTTAAGCTAGCTTTGCTTATCGCGGTTGTAGCGCTTTTGATGGCTTATTTGGAACGCCTGCCTCGTCGGATCGCTCGGCTGAAGCGGTATTGGGATGAAGAGAAATGGTGGCCTCCGATAGCAGAAGAAATTGAACAATTTCATCGAGATATCCAGGGAGAGGATCACGCATACTATGATCCAGATTGGGACGATATTGCTTGGTCGGAAAGGAATGAACGCAGACGAAAACGTCAGGCGATCGCAAACTACACACGACCTGTCGTGATACTCACTAGATCTATTGCCTACTACATTTGGCCCTTACTATTAGCTAACCTAGCCGTATTCAAACCATCCATAGTATTCCTTTTTGCTTGAATAATGCAGCGAGACTAGACGCCTAGCAAGCCGTAGGGTGGGTTTCCAACCCACCTCAATTTGTCCCCACCCCAATTTGCCCCCTATCCACACGCATTCTTCTTCCCAACCTTCTCCGCACCTTCCGCGCGCGCCAACACACCTTCTGCTCACTCATTTCTCTTCACTCTTCCCCGAACATCTTGCGCATGTCCGGGGGTGGTGGGGTGGAACCCCACCCTACGGGGTCCCGGATAACTCCACTGTATTCGGACCCGACCAAACCACGTCGGATATCACGGTGAATGGACGAATACGGCCACTCCGTGGCCCCCGCCACAAACCCGTGTTTGACCGGGTTGGTCCAACAATATGCAACACAGGCACGGTACTCCGCCTCATCGCGGATGCAATGCTCCCAAAAGCGGCGCTGCCAGACCTTCCCCTCTTTCTTCGCCACTTTCGACGCGCTGCGTGGGGTGGGCTTCCAACCTACCTGCCCCGGACCAACGGTGGGGTGCAAACCCACCCTACGTGTGAATCGCGCCTTTATCGCACCCCAGCGTGTCGAGAAATCTGCGTCCGCCGCGGGCAAACTCCACACCGCATGAAGATGATTGGGCATGACCACCAACGCATCTATGCCAAACGGCCGTTCGCGCTGCGTCTGCCGCACGGCCTCTCGCAATGCGTCGATCCGGTCAATTAAGAGCTGCGAGCCCCGGTCCGCCAAATTAACGGTAAAGAAATAGGAGCCCCCCTTTTGGCGCATACGGCGATAGTTCGACATTCGCGCAAATTCGCCGATACGCGTTAAGCGCGCGTAAATTTCCCCTCGACCCCTGCCCTCCTGATCCGCTACCCCAAGAGCGACACAAAGGGGGCGCTATGGATTTTTCAACCATCACCGACATGCTGATCGGCTGGGTCGTCAGCCTGGGCTCCACCGTCAACGACCTGCCCGGCACCGTCGCTTTCGCGCTAGGGCTGTTCACCTGGTTCGGGGTGGAGCTCGTCTTCCGCCGCATGGTCGCGGGCCTGCGCTGGGTGGTGCTGCTGGGCGTGCTCGCAGGGCTCGGCGTGTCACTGCCCTATGTGGCCTCCCTGATGTTCGAGCGCGGCGGCGACATCCCCGACATTCAAACCCTCGAGACCCCCTCAGGCTAGCGCTGCACCCGCTCCAGATGCTCCATCACGGCCAGCAATTCCGGCGAGACCGGCGTCTCTATCCCGTCCCCCACATCGACCCGCGCCGTGGCGTCGCCAAAGATCAGCCCCCATTGCGGCATCTCGCTGCCCAAAGCAGGCGTGCGGTGAAACCCGTCAATGGTGCTCAGCACCTGCGCCCGTGGAAACACGCCGCCATTGCGCGCCGCGATCTGCGTCAGATCCGGCGCGCTCCCTACCTCTGGAGCGCCCCCCGTCCCCATCGCATCCACCCCATGGCACCCTGCGCAATTTTCGGCAAAGAGCCGCGCGCCCGAGGGCATCTCCGGCTCCACCGCGCAGCCTGCTGTCGCCAATATGAGCCCCATCACTGCGTATCGCATCTCGACCTCCCGTTTGGTTTTGCCAGCAGAATGCCGCCACGCAGGGCGTGCCGCTTTGACTTGAGTCAAATCTGAACGAAACCTTACCAAATCACCGCAAAAGTTTTGGGACATTTTGGGGTATGGCCCGAAAAGTTTTGCCCCATTTTGTACAAAACGGCCCGCGCGCCCTCTGGACACCCCCCTCAGAGCCGCTACGCTCCGCCCATGCGCTGGTTATTCCTGATCCTCTGCCTCGCCGCCTGCGGCAGGCCCTTGTCCGACGGGGAGGAGGCCTTCGCAAAAGCCTTTCATGGCAATGGGTTAGACACATCGAAAGTGCGCATTGTCCGCAACCCGCTGATCAAGCTTTACGTCACCACATCGCCCATCCCGCCCCGCCTGACCTGCGCCGAAAACATCCTGCCGCCGGCCACCACAACCCATTTCACCGGCTCCCCCGCAGCCACCGTGTTGTTCAATAAAATCACTATAAATCCGGATGTTAGCGCCAAAGACTACATGGCCGCATGGCCCCGCGCCGCCAATTTGCGCGCCGCCATGTTCCTTGCCCATGAGCTGGTGCACACATGGCAATGGCAGCACCGCGCCCGCACCGGCTATCATCCGTTCAAGGCCGCGCGCGAGCACCAAGTCTCGGAAGACCCCTATCTCTTTGATCTCAATACCGAATCTCGCTTTCTGGACTATGGCTTTGAGCAGCAAGGTGCCATCGCCGCCGAATATGTCTGCTGCGCCAAGCTGGACCCGAAAGGCGCGCGCACTCAGCGCCTTAAGTCCTTGTTAGAACAGGAATTTCCGATCCAAGGCCTCAGCGCCACCTTACCCAACACACCGGTTGTCATCCCTTGGAAAGACGCCGAGCTTTCTGGAATTTGCAGCTAGGACACATCATGAATGCCATTGATCTTAAAGGTAAAATCGCTGTTGTCACGGGGGGCGCACAGGGCATCGGGCTTGCGGTGACCAAACGCCTGCAAGCGTCCGGCGCGCGGGTCGCGGTGTGGGATATGCAACCCGCTGAGGGCGCTGACTTCGCCACAACATGCGATATTGCCGATGCCACCTCCGTGCAAAACGCATTGAAGAACACCGAGCAAGCTCTTGGTAATGTTGATATTTTGGTCAATTCTGCCGGGGTGGCCGGGCCCAATATGCCTGTTCCTGATTACCCGGATGACGCATGGGCGCAGATCATGGCCGTGAACCTGACCGGCACGTTCAACACCAATAAGGCCGTCATTCCCGGCATGCGGGCGCGCAATTATGGCCGGATTCTCAACATCGCCTCCATCGCAGGCAAGGAAGGCAATCCGAATGCCTGCGCCTATTCCGCGTCCAAAGCGGGGGTGATCGGCTTCACCAAATCTGCTGGAAAAGAGAATGCTGACAAGGACTTAAGTATCAACTGCGTGACTCCGGCGGCTGCGCGGACGCCAATCTTTGACCAGATGAGCGAGGAGCATATCGGTTATATGCTCTCCAAAATCCCGCGCCAGCGCTTCCTGGAAGTCGAGGAGGCCGCCAACATGATCGTCTGGCTGGTGAGCGCCGAAAACTCTTTCACCACAGGGGCCGTGTTCGACCTATCAGGAGGCCGCGCGACTTACTAACTCTTTGCCGCCAAAGCGTTTTCCAGCTCCTTGATGCGCGCGCCCATCTGCGCCAAAGCGCCCTGCACCTCATCGCGGCCATAGCGCTCCGAGATGTATTTGGGGCAATTCCACTCATAGCTGGCCACCCGCACAACCATGCCGCGCTCCACCTGCACCGCCCCGGCCCCGTCGGACAGCTGCGCCATCAGCGGATCTCCCGGCGCAATCACCCGCGCATGGCCAAACAGCTTCAGCCGATTTTTCGACGCGTAATCCATAAAAAACAGCGACACCCGGTCATCACCGGCCAGATTTCCGGTGGTGATATATTGCCGGTTCCCAACATATTCCGCCCAGCCAAATTCCTGCGAGGAGAGCGTTTTGACAAAGCCCGCAGGCCCGCCGCGATGCTGCATATAGGGCCAGCCCGTCTCCGAAACTGAAGCCATGTAAAAGGAGTCCCGCTCCCGCAAAAACATCATCTCCGGCTCGGAAAGCTCTGTTTTCATGGGTTTTTCTGATGTTTCATATTTGGCGTAGACCGCGCGGCTGCCCTCAGCCTCTTGCACGGCTTTGACGGCTGGGGTGAAGGCGATTTCGTGGTAGGTGTTCGGCATCAAAAGGCTCCTTCTCCGGCCAAATGTAAACCAATGCCTTGTCCAAGAACAGCTCAGCCCCGCGCACAGGCGTTGCGCGCGCCCTTTCCTTTTGACGCGCCTCGTCGCAGTCTTTCCATGTTCGAAAATATCCCCCCCGGAGGGCCCATGTCCAATTCGTCCTACGCTCTGATCATGCTGGTTGCGGGTATCGGCATCCCGGTGCTTGCCGCGTTGAATGCCAGTCTGGGACGCATAATCTCCGCCCCGGCTGCGGCCTCTGTTGTGCTCTTTGTCGTGGCGCTGCTGACCGCCTTGGCCGTCGCCTTGATCACCGGGCCGCAGGCCATCGCCAAGGTCGCAGGCGCGCCGAAACATCTGCTGCTCGCAGGCTCCCTGATTGCCTTCTATGTGCTGTCGATCACCTATATCGCGCCGCATTTTGGGGTCGGGAACGCGGTATTCTTCGTCCTACTGGGCCAGCTGATCTCGGCTGCGGCCATTGACCATTTCGGGCTGTTTGGAGCCACACAGACCCCACTGACCCTGATCCGGGTCAGCGGCATTGCGGTGATGGCGTGCGGCGTGTTTCTGACGCAGATCGCGGCGCGTTAGGCCAGCGCGGTGACGCTGTCCCAGAGCGCGTCTGGCACGGCGACAACCTCCATCTCGCGGCGTTGCGCCCCCGGCATCCGCGCGCCCTCCTGTGCGGCCACAGCCTCAGCCACGCGGGCGAAACGGTCATAGAAATCAGGGCTGTAAGTGCTGGGATTCATCACAATGTAGAACTGCCCCAGCCCGTGCGGCGCGCCGTCTGGGAGCTTCAACCCGGCCACATCAAGCGAGTTGACCGATCCCGTCATGCCTGCCGCCAACAGTTCGACCATCAGCCCAAAACCCCAGCCCTTATACCCCCCGGCGGAGACCAAAGCCCCGCCTAAAGCCGCCTCTGGATCGGTTGTCGGCGCGCCTGAGGCGTCCACCGCCCAGCCCAAGGGAATGCTCTCCCCTGCGGCCTTGGCCATGGTGATCTTGCCCAGTGCCACGGCGGAGGTTGAGAAATCGAAATGCATGGCCACGCCGCCGTCTTGGCCCGGCACGGACATCGCGATTGGGTTGGTGCCGATGGTCTTGGCGTTGCCGCCCGGTGGGGCCACCACGGGAGAGGCGTTGGTCATCCCGATGGCGATCAGGCCGTCATGGGCAAATTGCTCCGTAAAGAACCCCAGTGAGGTGCAGGTATGGGCATGGGCCACGGCCAATGTCGCCACACCGTTCTCGCGCGCGGCGCGACAGGCCTCGGCAAAGCCGCGGGCAAAGGCGGGCTGGGCAAAGCCGAACTTCGCATCCGCCTTCACGGCACCCGGACGGGGCCGCGTCACCTGTGGCTCCACCACGCCCGACACCCGGCCGGAGGCCAGCTGCGTGCAATAGCTCTCCAGATAATAGAGCCCGCAGATCACATTGCCGGTCTGCTCTGCCCGCCTGACCGCGCGGGCGACCTCGCGAGCGATCCAGTCTGCCGCGCCATGGGCGCGCAAAGCGTCAAAGGAGGCGGCCTCGATCTGGTCCAGTGTGACGTCAGGCATTGGTTTTCTCCTCCAGCATCAGCCATTCTTCTTCGGCATCTTGCAATGCCGTGTTGCGTTCTACCAAAGCGTCGGAAATTTTGGCAAATTTCGCGGGCTGCGATGTGAACAGGTCGGGGTCCGCCATCACCTCGGTCAGCTTGGCGATCTCGGCCTCAAGGCGCTCAATCTCGGCGGGCAAGGCCTCTAGACGGTGTTTTTCGGTGAAGGTCAGCCCCTGCTGCGCCTTGGCTTCCGCCGCCTCACGCCCCTTTGCCCGGCGTGACTGCACGGGCTTGTCCGACAGCACCTGTTCGCCGCCGCCCTCACGGGCCTGCGCCTGATAATCCGACCAGCCACCGGCATAAACAGTCGCCTTGCCGCCTTTCAGCGCCACCGTGGTCGAGGCCACACGGTCCAGAAAATCCCTGTCATGGCTGACCAGAAGCACCGTGCCGTCATAGTCGGAGATCAGCTCCTGCAGCAAATCCAGCGTCTCGATGTCCAGATCATTGGTCGGCTCGTCGAGGATCAGCAAATTGCTTTCGCGGGCCATGATGCGCGCCAGCAGAAGCCGGGCCTTTTCGCCGCCCGACAGCGACTTGATCTGCGCGCGGGCTTGGGCCTCGTCGAACAGAAAGTCCTTGAGATAGCCCACAACATGTTTCGGGGTTCCGCGCACCGAGATATGGTCACCCATGCCGCGCACGCGGGTGGCCGGGTCCTCGGTCAGCGCGGCCCAAAGCGTGTCCTCAGGGTTCAGCGCCGCGCGGTTCTGGTCGAACACGGCCATTTCCAGATTGGTGCCGGTTTTCAGCGTGCCTGTGTCTGGGGCCACCTCGCCGGTCATCAGCTTCAGGAGCGTCGTTTTGCCCGCCCCGTTGGGGCCCACCAGCGCGATCCTGTCGCCCCGGTTCACCTTGAGGGAGAAATTTTCTACGATAGTTGTGTCGCCAAAGGCCTTGGAGACCCCATCAAGCACAAAAACCTGTCGCCCTGATTTTGGGCCAGCGGCCAGCTCCATCGCGGCGGTGCCTTGGCGTTTGATCTGGCTGGCGCGTTCGGCCCGCAGGTCTTGCAGGGCGCGCACCCGGCCTTGGTTGCGCTTGCGCCGGGCGGAGATGCCTTCGACGGCCCAGCGGGCCTCTGCCTTGATTTTGCGGTTAAGCTTGTGGCGTTGCTGGTCTTCCTCTTCCCACAGCTTGTCGCGCCATTCCTCAAACCGGTCAAAGCCTTGCTCCTGGCGGCGCACCTGACCACGGTCGACCCAAAGGGTCGCGCGAGTCAGGGCGCGCAGGAACGCGCGGTCATGGGAGATCAGGATATAGGCGGCACGGGTGGAGGACAGGTGATCTTCGAGCCATGCAATGGCTTCAATGTCCAAGTGGTTGGTCGGCTCGTCCAGCAGCATCAATTCTGGCGCTTCGCCCAACAGCTTGGCCAGCGCCGCACGGCGGCGTTCCCCGCCAGAGGCCGCGTTCACATCTGCTTCAAGATTGAGCTTTAAGCCTTCGGCAGCGCTCAATATTTTATATTCTTCACTTGGGTCCAATTCGCTGAGCGCGAAGTCCCCCAAGGTGGCAAAGCCGCTGAGATCGGGCTCTTGCTGCATGTAACCCGTCGAGGTGCCCGGCGCCAAAACCCGGCCACCGCTATCGGGCTCAATCAACCCGCCCATGACCTTCATCAAGGTGGACTTGCCAGAGCCATTGCGCCCCACCAAGGCCACCCGGTCACCGGGTTGAACCACCATGGACAGGTCGGAAAAAATCGGATCGCCGCCAAAGGTCAGCGAAATATCGGTCAGTTGCAAAAGAGGAGTACGTGCCATGCGCCGCAGCTAAGCCCAAGCACCCCAAGCGTCAACACCCATCAGTGAGCATGCGCCCTCTAGCCCGCGACCGCGCGCAGCAGCCGTTTGCGGGTCTCGGGGATCGCAGACACCTCGAGGGCGGTAAAGACATGCAGCGTGTCAAGGTCGCGGTCCACCACAGCGTGATCGCTGACCCACCCCCCCATCAACAGGTAGCTGCGCAGCAAGGGGGGCATGGCGGCAAAGGTGTGCTTGCTGCCGTTGCGCTCGTCCTGCGCCCCTAAGGTGAGCGGAACCGTTTCGCGCGCTTTGCGGCGCGGTCGCCAGTGATCCGGGCCAAGGTGTTTTCTGAAAAGATATTCAAAAACAGGCATATGCGACGTGATGTTAATCCCCGGAAAGGAGGAGCAGCCTATGAGCATGGCGATGCCCTCGCCATCCACATAGGCCGTGAGCGCGCCCCAGGCGACGCGCACAACGTCGGGGTCCGCGACCTCCGCCGCGATGCAAAACCGACCCAGCTCGAGCAGCTTGCCTGTGTAGCCGTGCAGCGGCGTCAGATCGTAGGAGCGCGCAGCGTAGCTGCCCGGCAAGGCCGCACCACTGGCCAAGGGCAAGATACGAAAACAGCAGACCAGCTGGCCTGACGTGGCGTCCTCGATCAGCACATGGCAGCAGCGCGCGTCGAACGCGTCGCGGTCATCGGCCTGCGGGTCCTTGCGAAACACGGAAGCCCGTAGAGACAGGCAGCGCGCCACATCTTGCGGGGCGTCCGAGAACCGGACCCGGTATCTGCCTTTGGTGAAATTCCAAACCGGAAATCCCATGTTCCGCCCCTTCACCGCGTCACCTGCCCGTGAGTTGGGCTTGGACTGCGCGTCTTGCAGACCTAACTATGGCGCAACGGATGCAATTGGCAACGCCTGTCGGCTTTGACAGGGGTGGATCATCAAAAGGGGAACGCAATGGTCAACAAAGTGAACAAAACCGAGGAAGAGTGGCGCGCGCAGTTGGACGACATGGCCTTCAAGGTGCTGCGCAAACATGGCACGGAGCGCGCCTTCACGCATGACAACTTCCCCAAAGGCCCCGGCACCTATTTTTGCAAAGGCTGCGGCACTCCGGTGTTTGAGGGGGAAACCAAGTTCGATTCCGGCACCGGCTGGCCCTCGTTTTATGCCCCAATTGACCCGGAAAACGTGGGCGAGAGCACCGATAACAGCTGGTTCATGAAACGCACCGAGGTGCATTGCAGCGCCTGTGACGGCCATTTGGGGCATGTCTTCCCCGACGGGCCACAGCCCACGGGTCTGCGCTATTGCATCAACGGGGTGGCGCTCGATTTTGAGCCGGCAGAGGGTTAGCAGATTGGTAGGTGGGGCGGCGCGCCCTACCCGGCCAGTGCCTCGCCGAAGTCGAAATTGCCGAAGTTGCGAATAAGCTGGCGGATGAATGTCACGTCGCGGATGGTCGTCTCCGTGACGCGGCGTGACAGGACGACGACTTGGCCGCGTTCCAGCCCGAAGCGCTCGACATTGCTGACGGTGCCGCTTTCGTCAAACCGAACCGCGACCACCTCACGGTTAATTTCCTCTGGCTTGCGCGCACCGAAATGGCGCACTTGCGAGCCGATATAGAACCAGCTTCTGTCGCGCAGCACCCCGGATGTGGAAGGTTTGCCGATGCTGGCCTCGAGGCTGTCGCGGGTATCGACGCCCACAATCACCGCGTTCAGGGCGTCGTCAGGCGGAATATAGCCGTGGTTGCGGATCGTTGCCGAGCAGGCCGCCAGCGCCAGCAGTGCTGCGCATAGCAAGGCAGGAACAACTCCGCCCCGTCTTAGGTTCTTTGCCCCAATCATGCCCACTGCCTCACGCCTTGCTCTTTAGCTGGCACAACGCTTACAGAAGGACGCGACCCTGTTCAAGAAAGATGCTCAGAGGCCCAAGATGCCAGATATGTCCCAGAATACCCCCCTGATCTTCCGCGTGGCCGACCTGGCTGCCAAGCGCAACACCGTGATCACGCTGACGGCGGATGCCGCGCTGCGAAAGGCGCTGGCCGAAACCTACGGCGTGGCGCAGATCCGCAAGCTCAGCTTTCAGGGCACGCTGCGTGCCGTGGGTAAGACCGACTGGACGCTGACGGGGCATTTGGGAGCCACCGTGGTGCAACCTTGTGTGATCACGCTGGACCCTGTGGTCACGCGGATCGAGGAGGAGGTCGCGCGGCAATATATCTCGGACTGGCAGGACCCTGAGGACACGGAGGTCGAGATGCCCGATGATGACAGCTCGGAGCCGCTTGGCGCTGAAATTGACGTGATGGCCGCCATTGGGGAGGCACTGTCTCTGGCAATCCCGGCCTATCCGCGCGCCGACGGGGCCGAGCTGGGGGTGTTGCTGCATGCCGAACCCGGCGTCGAGCCCCTGAATGAGGACACAGTGCGGCCTTTTGCGGGGCTTGCTGATCTTAAGAAAAAAATGGATGGCGAGACCTAGATCGCGGCCCTTTGAGCGGCGTTCACCCTTGCAAATGGGCCAAATCCCCGTATATCCCGGCCTTCCGTCCGAAAACGGTCTGGACGGGCGCTTGATGAGTCGTTAGAGCGGCCCAATCCGGCCCTTTGAGGCTGCACAGATTTGAACATGCGACTGGGCTCCGCGCCCTGTCCCCTAACCCGAGGACGACACGATGGCTGTCCAGCAGAATAAAGTATCCAAGTCACGCCGCAACAACCGCCGCGCGCATGACGCCCTGTCGGCTGATAGCCGCAACGAATGCTCCAACTGCGGTGAGCTGAAACGCCCACACCACGTCTGCGCATCCTGTGGCCATTATGACGATAAAGAAGTTGTGGCCATGGTTGATGACGTTGAACTGGACGACGACGCAGCATAAGCCTACTCTGCCCCAAACGCCGTAAGGTGTGTTAACGCAGTTCAGGCAGGCAGTCCGTTGGGCACACAGAAGACAGTGATTTCGATCGACGCCATGGGCGGTGATCGTGGGCCGGCCACGGTGGTGGCCGGTATTTCCAAATCTGCCGCCAAAAATCCCCATATCCGCTTTATTCTCCACGGCCCCAAGGACGTGCTTCAACCGCTGGTGGCCAAGCGCAAGCTAGAAGCGCTCTGCGACCTGCGCGACGTCAGCGAAGTGGTGTCGATGGACGCCAAGCCCAGCCATGTGATGCGGCACGGCAAAGACACCTCCATGTGGTCCGCCATCGAGAGCGTGCGCAACAAGGAGGCCGATGTCTGCGTCAGCTGCGGCAATACCGGCGCGCTGATGGCGGTGTCGATGATCCGGCTGCGCAAGGCCGAAGGCGTCAACCGCCCCGCCATTGCCTGCCTCTGGCCCTCGCGCAACCCGTCCGGGTTCAACATCATGCTGGATGTCGGCGCGGATATTCGCGCGGATCAGGACGACCTGCTGCAATATGCGCTGATGGGCATGTCTTATGCGCGCAACGGTTTTGGGCTGGAACGGCCTCGGGTCGGGCTTTTGAATGTTGGCACTGAAGAGCATAAAGGCCGCGCGGAGTTGAAGGTGGCTCATGACCTGATTGCCAGCTCTGCCAAAGCCAATGATTTTGACTATGTCGGCTTTGTGGAGGGCGGAGACATTCCGTCCGACAGAGTAGATGTGATCGTCACCGACGGGTTCACCGGCAATGTGGCGCTGAAAACCGCTGAAGGCACGGCGTCGCTGATCTCCGAATTGCTGCGCGCTGCGTTCAAATACACGCCGCTGTCGCGCATTGCCTCGCTGCTGGCCTACCCGTCTCTGAAGCGCTTATCCAAGCGCATCGACCCCCGTCAGGTCAATGGCGGCGTGTTTTTGGGGCTCAACGGCACGGTGGTCAAATCCCACGGCTCGGCGGACGCCACCGGCGTTTCTGCCGCCATCAAACTCAGCTTCACACTGGCCCAAACTGGCTTCAACGAGAAGCTGGCGGCACGGGTTGCATCAAATGTCACAGCGGGCCAAGGTGATGCTCAGCAAGCGCCAAGAAGCGCCGATCAACCTGACAGTAACGACAACGCGAGAAGCACATGACACGCAGAGCCATCTTGCGCGGGGTCGGGCATTATCTGCCTGAACGCGTTGTCGAAAACGCCGAAATGGAGACCATGGTCGACACGACTGACGCATGGATCAAGTCGCGCTCCGGGATTGAGCGCCGCCATTTTGCAGCAGAAGGCCAGCTGACCTCCGATCTGGCCCTGCGCGCCGCACAGGCCGCATTGGCCGATGCCGGGATGGAGCCTGCAGAGATTGACGCGGTGGTTGTCGCCACTTCGACGCCCGACACGACCTTCCCGTCTGTCGCGACCATCGTGCAGGGCAAGCTGCGCACCTCCGGGTTCGCCTTTGACGTGCAGGCGGTTTGTGCGGGCTTTGTTTACGCGATGGCCACCGCGAATTCCTTCATCCAGTCAGGCCAGTCGCAACGCGTTCTGGTGATCGGGGCGGAGACGTTTTCGCGGATCATGAACTGGGAAGACCGCACGACATGCGTGCTGTTTGGCGATGGCGCGGGCGCGGTTGTTCTGGAGGCCGAAGAAGGTTCAGGCGAGACCGGCATTCTGGCGACGGATCTCAACAGCGACGGGCGGTTCCGTGACCTGCTTTACGTGGATGGCGGCGTTTCCTCGACCCAAACCACCGGCGTGCTGGTCATGCAGGGCAAGGAAGTGTTCCGCCACGCCGTCGAAAAGCTGGCCCAAACGGCAGAGACGGCGCTGGACCGCGCCGGGCTGACCCCTGACGATGTCGACTGGATCGTGCCGCACCAGGCCAATTCGAGGATCATCACACGCACCGCGCAAAAGATGAACGTCCCTATGGAGCGCGTCGTGATGACCGTGCAAGACCATGGCAATACGTCGGCTGCATCGATTCCGCTGGCCTTGTCCGTGGCCAAGCAGAACGGAAAATTCAAGCCGGGTCAGGTGCTTGTTATGGAGGCCATTGGCGGCGGATTGGCTTGGGGCGCCGTCGTTTTGCGGCTTTAAGGGCAGTTTTTCCGCTTAAAGGCTGTACGGCAAGCCCTTGATATTGACTCTTAAATTGCCTGCGCCCTATCGTGGCTTAAAAATTAATAGTTTTTGCTGTCGGGGGACACAATGAGTGCTAAAACATTGACACGTATGGATTTAAGCGAGGCTGTCTTCCGCGAGGTGGGCCTGTCGCGCAATGAATCGTCAGATCTGGTCGAAAGCGTGCTGCAACACATGTCTGACGCGCTGGTCAAAGGCCAGCAGGTGAAGATTTCGTCTTTCGGAACCTTCTCGGTCCGCGAGAAATCCGCACGCGTTGGCCGCAACCCAAAGACCGGAGAAGAAGTTCCGATCCTGCCCCGCAGGGTTTTGACCTTCCGCCCCTCTCATCTGATGAAAGACCGCGTCGCCGCTGGCAATAAGTCCTAAGCGCCGGCAAGGCTGGAGGGCTCCCAGATGGCAAAAAAGGCGCGCGAGGCTTTTCGCACCATCTCCGAGGTGGCAAATTGGCTGGATGTCCCGGCCCATGTGCTGCGCTTTTGGGAAAGCAAGTTCGCTCAAATCAAACCCGTCAAACGCGCCGGTGGCCGTCGCTATTATCGCCCCGCCGACATGCGGCTGATTGGCGGTATCAAGATGCTGCTGCATGATGACGGACTGACCATTCGCGGCGTGCAGAAGATGCTCAAAGAGGACGGGGTCAAGAAAATCTCCGAGCTGTCCCCGCCGCTCGACATGCCCTCTGAGGAGGAGGGTGCTGCCCGTCGCACCGCCCGCCGTGCCCGCCGCAAGGCCCGGTTGGACGAGCGCAAGACGACCGCGAATGACGCGATCCCTTCAGATACGTCGGCCAGCGCCGAGGATGATCCCACAACGGCCGAGACGGACGCCCCCGAAGCGCCTTTTGTGCATGTGGAAGAAGACAACGTCGACGCACAACCCGCTGACAACGTTGTCTCTTTTCATAGTGATGTGCCGTCTGATGTGAGCACACGGTCAGACGACGAAGCCCTGACTGCTGACCCCTTTGAAACGCCCGAAGAGGGCTTGGAGGATGGGTCAGAAGACATAACGGACGCCCCGGTAGGTGAGACGCCCCAGCAAGAGACCGCCTCACCGGAGGCGCCTTTCGTTCCGAACGACCCGCAGCCCGGAAGTGGCGTGGCAAGTACGACGCAAAATCGCTCCATCGCGGTGTTGAAAAACCTGCGCAGGCTCGAAGTCGCTACCCATCTGGCCGATGGCTCCGAAAATATACTGGGCGCGGCTCACAGGCGGCTTGTCATTCTCCGCGATCGGATGAGCACCGAGCCCCCCGCGCCGTAAGCCAAAACCCGGCCAATGCCCCAGCAGACCTGTCCAAATTCAAAAACCAGCCCCTGCCCGCCACGCGCCCCTTGCCCTTGCGCACAAAACTCGTATGAAGGGGCATTCGTCGGGCTATGGCGCAGCCTGGTAGCGCGTCCGTCTGGGGGACGGAAGGTCGCAGGTTCGAGTCCTGCTAGCCCGACCAATCATCAAACGCTCGCAGCCTCAGGGCGCGGGCGTTTTGTGTATCAGGGGATGGATGAGCGATGGCTGACATGAAAGACGGCGTCCTGTCGGACCGCCAGATGACCGCCATGATCGCGGCGGGGCAAATCACCGCCGCCGCGCCCATTTCGGAGGGTCAAATCCAACCCGCCTCGCTGGACTTGCGTCTGGGCCAGACCGCTTACCGGGTCCGCGCCTCCTTTCTGGCCGGCAAGGGCAACAGGGTCGCGGACCGGCTGACGCTGTTCGAGATGCACAAAATCGACCTCGCCCAAGGCGCTGTGCTCGAAAAGGGCTGCGTTTATGTCGTGCCTTTGCAAGAGGCGCTCGCCCTGCCGCCCGGTCTTTCCGGCGCGGCCTCGGCCAAATCCTCTATCGGGCGGCTGGACCTGCTGACCCGCGTGATCACCGATGATGGCGTGGAGTTTGACCGCGTGCCAGCAGGTTATAGCGGCCCGCTCTATGTGGAGATCTGCCCGCGCTCTTTCTCCGTGGTGGCGCGCACAGGGCAGATGCTGAACCAAATCATCTTTCGCAACGGCAAAACCATCATCAGCGACGCCGCGCTCAAGGCGCTCCACGCCGAGACGCCGATTGTGTCCGGCGATGCGGTGATCTCTGACGGGCTCGGCTTCTCCGTCGATCTCAAACCACAGTCCGGCGATCTCGTCGGCTACCGCGCCAAGCCGCATACGGGGGTGATTGATCTCGACAAGCTGGCCCATTACGACCCGTCTGAGTATTGGGAAGAGATCCGAACCACCGACGCGCGCATCATCCTCGACCCCGGCGCGTTCTATATCCTTGTCAGCCGCGAGGCGATTACCATTCCGCCAAACTGCGCCGCCGAGATGGCGCCCTATATTGCCATGGTCGGGGAGTTCCGCGTGCATTACGCGGGCTTTTTTGATCCCGGATTTGGCTATTCAAAGGAAGGGTCCGGCTCAAAAGGCGTTCTCGAAGTCCGCTGCCACGAGGCCCCCTTTGTCTTAGAACATGGGCAAGTCGTTGGCCGTCTGGTCTATGAGCATATGTCCGAGACCCCGGCGCAGCTTTACGGCATCGACATCAAGTCCAACTACCAGGGCCAGGGGCTTAAACTGTCGAAGCATTTCAAGACGCCCTAGTTTCCATTTGGTCCAAAATACTCCGGGGTGCGGGGCAGAGCCCCGCGTATCGGCGCGCGTCAGCGCGACGACACAAGCCGTTCTCTGTGCACGACGTAAAGCCCTGTCGCCATAATGATCCCTGCCCCGACCCAAGTCCAAATGTCCGGGAACTCTCCGAAGATCAGCCAGCCATAGGCCGTGCCCCAGATCAGCAGCGTGTAATGCACCGGGGCCAGGACCACCGCTTGCGCCAGCTCCAGCGACTTGATCACCAGAACCTCTCCCCCCGCCGCCAAAAGGGCGCAGGCGACCAGCAAAGGCAGGTCGCGTGCCATATCGGGGGTTTGCCAGAAGAAAGGCAGCGGCAGGGTCAGGATCGCGCTGGAGGTGATGGCCGTATAGGCCACCGTCGTCTCGATCCGGTCACCGCCGCTGAGCATCCGGCTCAGGATTTGGCGCATCGCAAAGAAGAAGGCGGCGGCCATGATCAGCAGCATCGCGGGATGCACCACGCCCAGCCCCGGCCGGATCACGATCAACATGCCGATAAAGCCCACGCCGACGGCGGCCCATCTGCGGGGGCCCACCCGTTCTCGCAGGATCAAGGCCCCCATGACCGTCACTAGAAACGGGGCCACAAAGGTCACGGCGACGGCGTCGGCCAGCGGCACATAGCCGATGGCGACGATAAACAAGGTGGCCGAGCAAACCGCCAGCACCCCGCGGCCGATCTGCAACCGGGGATTGGCGGATTTCAAAATGCCGGTGCCGCGCATCAGCAGCAGCACGACCACGCCGAGAAGCAGGCCCAACTGCCGCGACCAGACGACCTGAACGGGGTGCACGGTCTCGGTCAGCAATTTTGCGACCATGTCGCCTGCCGAAAACAGAAACATCCCCAGCGCCATGCAGATAATGCCCTTGACGCTTTCGGAGCGGAGCGGCGGCGGCGCGGCATAGACCGGGGAGGCAGGAGGAAGTGCGATCGCCCTGCCCTACCTAGCCAGCGCTCGCAAAGGAGCCGCGCTCCCCGAGGATATAGCGCAGCACATCAACCACATCGAAGGCCAGCGAGATTGCGATCACAACCATCACCACAGACATGATACGGCGCGGCCAGAGCGGCATGTCCGCGCGCCTGATCTGGTCCCAGAGGTAAACCAACAACGGCCCCCAGAAGATCAGATGCGGCAGGCCCAGCAGTTTGACATAGCCCAGTTGGTTGAACATCCATGTGACGCTCACACCCGACAGGACCGCGGCGGCCAGCGACCAGATGCCCGCCATGCGGCTTGCGCGCCAGAACAGCAGTGCTACGGGCAAGACGAAGGCGCCAAGCAACAAGATATTGAGCCAGATACCGACCCAAGCGGGTTGCAAGGCAACGGCCTGCTCAAAGCTCACCGCCCGGCCCGTCGCATGATGCGCATGGCCTGTTTGACGCGTTTCTTGTTCTGGGCCGCGATCTTTTGTTGTTCCGGGGTCAGCTTGGACGGCTCGGCGGCGTCTGCCTCCGGCGCCTTGCCCACCTTGCGCCGGGAGAAGGCATCTAGCCCCTTGTCTATCCCGAGATTGATCAGCCGGCGCGTCAACTGACGCAGTACCATGTTTATGATTTGGTTCACCGCAGCCTCCTTGCCGGAGCTTGAAACGGCCCGACACTGTCAGCCCTAGCATGGGCGCGCTAATCTTCAAATAATTCGTTCTGGCCCTCTGGGCTTTCCTCTTCGTCATCTTCATCGGGCAACGCATCGCCCCCCGGCAAGGGGCGGTTGTCCAGCAGCCCTGCGGCGCGCAGTTCTTTGAGGCCAGGCAGGTCGCGGGCATTTTCCAGCCCGAAATGGTCCAAAAAATGCTGGGTCACGACAAAAGTCACCGGACGACCCGGCGTCATCCGGCGGCGGCCAAAGCGGATCCATTCCAGCTCAATCAACTGGTCCACCGTGCCGCGCGACACGGAGACGCCACGAATTTCCTCGATCTCGGCGCGGGTCACAGGCTGGTGGTAGGAGACAATCGCCAAGGTCTCGATCGCGGCGCGGCTCAGTTTGCGGGTCTCGACCGTTTCTTTTTGCATGAGAAACCCTAGATCTCCCGCCGTGCGAAACGCCCATGCGTCATCTACCTTGACCACCTGCACCCCGCGCCCCTCGTAGCGTTTGCGCAGATAAACCAGCGCCTCCGCCGGGTCGGAGCCATGCGGCATCCGGGAGGCCAGTTCGCGTGTGGAAATCGGCTCTGCTGAGGCAAAGAGGATCGCCTCGACCATGCGCTCCTGCTCGCCCAAGGGCGGGGCCTCGAACAGGCTGTCATTCTCGGCGGGGGTGTCAGCTTCGTTGGTCACCGTCGGGCCTCTTGCGAATTTGGATGGGGGCGAAAACGTCGCCCTGTTTCAGTTCAATCTGGCCCGCTTTGGCCAATTCCAGCGAGGCCGCAAACGTCGCCGCCGTGGCGGAGCGTCGTTTGACCGGGTCGCTCTCCCACCCCTCGGGCAGCCAGCTGTTCAGATCTGACCACTCCCCCGCAAAGCCAATTAGACCGCGCATGCGGTCCAACGCCTGCTCCATGGTGAAGACCTTTTCGCGATCCATCACGAAGGGGCGGAATTCGTCCTTGGTCTTGATCCGCGCATAGGCCTGCATCAGGTCCAGAAGCGTCGCCGTATAGGTCACTTTGCGGATGCGGGTCACGTCCTCGGGAATGCCGCGCGCAAAGAAGTCGCGGCCTAACTGGTCCCGCGCCATCAGTTTGGCCGCAGCGTCACGCATTGCCGCCAGCCGCTCCAGTTGGAAGGCCAGATGTGCGGCCAATTCCTCGCCGGACGGGCCCTCTTCGGTAGGGTCAGGAGGCAATAACAGCCGCGACTTCAGGAAGGCCAGCCAGGCGGCCATCACCAGATAATCCGCCGCCAGTTCCAGCCGCAATTCCTTGGCTTTCTCGATGAAGCCCAGATATTGCTCCGCCAGTTGCAGCACGGAGATTTTGCGCAGATCCACCTTCTGGGTGCGCGATAGGGTCAAGAGCAGGTCCAAAGGCCCCTCGAACCCGTCTACGTCAACAATCAGCGCCTCCGCCGCCAGACGTGCCTCGACACCTTCCGTTTCCCACGAAATATCAACAGTTTCGGTCTGCGTGTCGTCCGACATGATGCGGCTGCGGCCCTACCCGGAAAGAAGAGCCTCAAACTCTTGGAGCGCCGCCGGAATGTCAATCTCTTGAGGGGCTGCGCGTTGCGCCAAAGCCCGCTCCGCGCGGGTTTGTGCCTGCTCCGTCATCGGGCCGCAGGCGTCGGCTATGGCCAGCATATCGTCCATCTCGCCATTGCAATGAAGCACCAGATCACAGCCCGCCGCAATCGCTGCCGCCGAGCGCTGGGCCACCGTGCCCGAGAGCGCCTCCATCGAGATGTCGTCTGTCATGATCAGCCCGTCAAAGCCGATATCTTCCCGGATCATCGCCATCGCCTTGGACGAGGTCGTGGCCGGAGCGTCATCCACCTCCGGGAACACGATATGCGCGGTCATGCCAATCCGCATATCGCTCAGCGCCTTAAAGGGCGCGAAATCGAGGGCCTCCAGCTCCGCCAATGGCACGTCTACTTTGGGCAAATCCTTATGCCCATCCACCACGGCCCGACCATATCCGGGGATATGTTTGAGCACCGGCAGCACGCCGCCATCGAGGAACCCCCGCGCAGCCTCCCGGCACATGGCGGTCACCGTCTCCACATCCGAGCCGTAGCAGCGATTGTGCATGATCGGATGGGTCTCAAGCTGCAAAACATCCGCCACCGGGGCGCAGTTCACATCAATGCCAACATGGAGCAATTCCTCGGCGATCAGCCGGTTGCGCAGATACATGGCCCGCGCAGCATCTTTGCCCGCCGCGCGCATCTGATCCAAGGCCGGCGGGTATTCTCGCCATTGCGGCGACCGCATCCGCTGCACGCGCCCGCCCTCTTGATCTATGAGCACCGGGCAGTTCCAACCGACCGCGTCCCGCAATTGGGCCGTCAGGCTGCGCAATTGCTCAGGCGTGTCGACATTTCGGGCAAAAAGGATGAACCCCCAAGGCGCAGCACTTGCAAAAAACCGACATTCCTCGCGTGTCAGGCGCAGCCCTTCGCACCCGAATATGACCTGTTTGCAGGTCATTACGCCGGAGTCTTCGAGCAGGTCGCTTGTCTTTTCACAACTTAACGCGCCAAAACGGGAATGCAGGCGGCATTGGCGGCCACAAGCACCGCACAAAAGCGCCGCGAGGCGTTTAGGTCCTCAAAACCGACCGCCCGCAGCCGGTAAAACACCCGCCCGCCGCTCTTGGCTTCTTGGATCAAACGCTGCTTTCCGTCGATGTAATCGGTGAAGTTGCCAGCGATTTTGTCCCATTCCGCAACCGCCTGCTCACGGTCATCAAATGCGCCTAGCTGCACCAGCCTTGTGCCAGAGGCCACCGTGGCGGGATCAATGTCCAAAACGGCTGCGACCGCCGCTGATGTAGCCTGCGAGGTTGTCGCGGCGGAGGATGTTTGCTGCAAATTGGTCAGATCGAATTTCGGCCGAACCAATGGTCGTTGCGAGGCTTTGACGCCGGGAACCGAGGCGTCCAACACGGCCAATTCTGGGGTTTCAAGGGTCGTGACAACTTCGCCCACAGCCCCTTCGACCGGCTCAATCGGCTCCACGCCTTCCGCCAATCGCGAGGCCAGCAATTCGGCCCGCTCTTCCACGCTCAGGTCTTGCTCTTCCAAGGACAAGGCAACCACCGTTCCGATGGCCTCTGCCAGCTCGTCTTCCTGGTTTTCAACTTCAAGAGGTGCTGCGACCTCGACATCGTCCTGCGTCAGCTCAATCGGCGCCGGGGCCAAGATCACTTGCGGCACGGGCCCTGCGGCCTCGCCTTCGGCCTGCACGTCATTGACGGCCAAGCCCTGATGCTGGGCCAGTTGCCCGCCGGGATCAGCGGGTTGCACGCGGGCCGGGCCCTCGAGCGCACGGATAACAGGCACGTCGCTGACGTCGCGCATGGTCAGCTGGTAGCCCCAAATGCCCAAGCCGATGACAAGCGCCACCGAGCTGGCCGCACCGAAATAACTCATCGCCTTTGATAGAATGCCAGGATGATAGGCCATCTGCGCGTCACGCTCCGCGTCATACGCTCCGCCCTGCGCCTGATACGCGCCATATTCCATGTCTGCCATACTCGCCTCTCCGCCCCCGAATTCCAGTTCGGGTGGTCTGTCTTATTCTGCTCGTGGCGCTCGGCGTGGCGCGCTGATCATTGAGCGTCAGCGCATCTCTGTTGCCGGAACCACCCCTAGAATACCAAGACCGGAGGAAATAACAATCGCCGTGGCACGTGCGAGGGCAATTTTTGGCAAAGAGGCCTCTGCACCCTCTTGCAAGAAGCGCAGCTCGGGCACGTCATTGCCCCGGTTCCACAGCGCGTGGAAGCTGCCCGCCAGCTCATAGAGGTAGAAGGCGATCCGGTGCGGCTCATTGGTGCGCGCAGCGATTTCCACCAGCCGAGGCCATTCGGCCAGCTTTGCCGCCAGCCCCAGTTCCGCCTCATGGGTGTTGGCTGTCAGATCAGCGCCAGCAAGTGCCGCGTCGCTGGCATCAATCCCTGCATCCTGCGCCTTGCGCAGGACCGAGCAGACCCGCGCATGCGCGTATTGCACGTAGAAAACGGGGTTGTCCTTTGACTGCTCCGTCACCTTGTCGAGATCAAAATCCAGCGGCGCGTCCTGCTTGCGGGTCAGCATGATGAACCGCGTCACATCGGCCCCCACCTCGTCCACCACATCGCGCAGCGTCACGAAGGTTCCTGCTCGCTTGGACATCTTGAACGGCGCGCCGTTCTTGGTCAGCTTCACCAGCTGCGTCAGCTTGATATCGAGCGGCACTTCGCCGTCAGACAGGGCCGAAACCGCCGCCTTCATCCGCTTCACATAGCCGCCGTGATCCGCGCCAAATACATCAATAAGAGCATCGAACCCTCTGGAAACCTTATCAAAATGATAGGCAATATCCGGCGCAAAATAGGTCCAAGCCCCGTCAGATTTCTTCACGGGCCGGTCCACGTCATCGCCATGCGCGGTGGATTTGAACAGCGTCTGCTCCCGCGGCTCCCAGTCTTCCGGCTTCTTGCCTTTGGGCGGCTCAAGCACGCCCTCATAGATCAAACCCTTGCTCTCCAAAGCAGAAATCGCGGCCTCAATCCGCCCGGTGCCATAGAGCGACTTTTCGGAATAGAACACATCCATGGCCACGCCCAAGCCTTTGAGGTCCTCCCGGATCAAATCCATCATCGCATCCGTCGAGAAGGCCCGCACCTCCTCCAACCAAACCGCTTCATCTTGGTCCAAATATGCGTCACCGACCTTGGCCCTCAGCGCCTTGCCGGTCTCAATAAGGTAGTCGCCGGGATAGGTCCCATCCGGGAAGGCCACATCCTGTCCATGCGCCTCCAGATACCGCAAATAGACGGAACGCGCCAAAACATCGACCTGTGCGCCGCCATCATTGATGTAATATTCCCGCGTCACTTCATGGCCCGCATAGGCCAAAAGGGAGGCCAGCGCGTCCCCAAAAACAGCGCCGCGCGTATGGCCGACATGCAAGGGTCCGGTCGGATTGGCGGAGACATATTCCACATTCACTTTTTGCCCCAAGCCTATGGAAGATTTGCCAAAATCTTCGCCCGCGCTCAATGCCGCCTGCACCACGCCTGCCCAGATGGAGCCATCCAGCCGCAGGTTCAAAAACCCCGGCCCAGCCACTTCAGCGCTTTCAATACGCGCATCCTTTGCCAGTTCAGCGGCCAGCTTATCGGCAATGTCGCGTGGCTTCATACCGGCAGGCTTGGCCAGAACCATCGCCGCATTGGTCGCCATATCCCCATGGGCCGCGTCGCGTGGAGGCTCGACCGCCACATTGGCAAAATCGAGGCCCTCGGGCAAAACGCCTCCGGACACCAGTTCATCCAAAGCCGTGATCACAAGCGCGCGGATGTCAGCAAACAGGTTCATATCGTCAAATCCTTCAGGGTTGCGCGCGGTTTACCACGCCCCGGCACGTCGTCCACCCCATCATTGCTTCAAAAATACTCCGGGGGAGGCGCAGCCGGGGGCAGAGCCCCCACAAAATATCATGCGCCGCAGGCACATTTCGGTCAGGTTTGGGCAATCACATAGCTGTCGGCCGCAATGCCGCCGATCAGGTTTTGGTGGGTCAACAACGCAAAACGGTCGGTCATGCCCGCAATATAATCGGCCACAATCCTCGCCAACCCGGTCTCGTCCTCTGCTGCGTCCACATCTTTGCGCCATTGCTTGGGCAACAGGTCTGGCTGAGACATGAAGAGCGGAAACAGCTCTTGGACCACTTGCGTCACCTGCACGCGCATCTCGACCACGGCCGGCGCGCGGTACATGCGCTCAAACAGGAAACGGCGAATGACTTTCAGCTGCTCCCAGACCTCTGGTGAGAATTGCACCATGGGGCGGCCTGCCATCCGGATATCGGCCACGCTTGACGCATCCAGTTCCTTCAGCCGCGCACGAGCCACCACAATAACATCCTCAACCAGGAGCCCGAAGAACCGCCGCAGCGCCTCATGCCGTCGCCGATAATAGTTCAGACCGGGATAAAGCGCATCGACCCGCGCAAAGCACGCGCCCACGAGGGGCAGCTCTGCCAATTCATCGGTCGAAAACAGCTCCGCGCGCAGCCCGTCATGCAGGTCGTGGTTGTTATAGGCAATATCATCCGCGAGGGCTGCCACCTGCGCCTCGGCGCTGGCATAGCTGCCCAGTTCAAGATCATGACGTGCGGAATACTCACTTAACGCAAAGGGCAGATCGCCTATGACCGGACCGTTATGTTTTGCAATGCCTTCAAGGGTTTCCCAGGTGAGGTTCAACCCGTCCCACTCTGCATAGTGGCGCTCAAGGGAGGTCACGATTTTCAGGGCCTGCGCGTTGTGGTCAAACCCGCCATAGGGGGCCATCAGGGCGTCCAAAGCCTCCTCGCCGGTATGGCCAAACGGGGGGTGGCCCAGATCATGGGCAAGTGCGACGGCCTCGCAGAGCTCAGTGTTCAACTCCAACACGCCCGCAATGGTGCGCGCCACTTGGGCGACCTCGATGGAATGGGTCAGCCTTGTGCGAAAATAATCGCCCTCATGCTCGATGAAGACCTGCGTTTTGTGCTTGAGCCTGCGAAAGGCGGAGGCGTGGATGATCCGGTCGCGGTCGCGCTGAAAGCAGCTGCGAAAGGCGCTTTCTTCTTCCGCGTACAGCCGTCCGCGGCTGTCTTCCGGGTGGCATGCGTAACTGGCCCGCGTCATCAGGCTGCCTCTTCTTGTTCTTGTCCCGCGACCACCCTACATTGAAGGCACACCAGTTACGAGAGATGACATGCAACTCGCCCTGCCCCCAAAAGTCACCGACCGCGCCTTTGCGCGGCTTGCAGAGATTGGCGCCGATGCCGAAGGCCACGCGCTGCGCGTGGCTGTGGAAGGCGGCGGGTGTTCGGGGTTTCAGTATGAGATCAAGCTCGACGCGCCGTCTGACGATGATCTGGTGCTGGAAAAAGACGGCCAGAAGGTCGTGGTCGACAGCGTGTCCCTGCCGTTTCTTGAGAATGCCGTGATCGATTTCACCGAAGAGCTGATCGGCGCGCGGTTTGTGATCGACAACCCGAATGCCACCTCCTCTTGCGGGTGTGGCACATCATTCTCGATGTAGTTCGGCTTAGTTGTATTCTTTGACAACCTCGGCCCAGGCCTCTGATTGCGCCAGATCTTCTGGAGCGACAGGTACAAAATAGGCCTGCCCCAAAGGTTTGAATTCGGACTGGGTTGCGACATCTTCTTCCGGTGGAACACCGCAAGCCGTGATCACGATAAGACCCACCAGACTGGCGAGGATTGCTGCTTTGTGCATGACTGCCTCATACAATTTTTTATTATTATCCTACGCGCAAAACATAGGATTGAGGCAGAAATGTGGCAAAATCCTCGTTTTTGACACAATCAGCCCTATCATCCTGATTTAACACAGATTTGGCAACAATCTGCTGGCCGTCGGCCAGTTTGGCGGTCAGGAGAGCCCTTCAATGTCGACCACCCTGATCCTTGGCAGCGGCCCGAATGTCGTGCAGGCCCGCGACTGGTCGCGCGACCATATTGACCATATCCTTGCGATCAACAACGCCTTTGCTGTCCGCCCCGATTGGGACAGCCTGATCTTTCCCGAGGACTTCCCCGAGGTCCGCCGCCCAACCGCTCTGGCAAAAGGCCAACGCCTTGTCACTGCCGATGAGTATGTGCACGCTCAGAATGAATATGGCGGTTTTGTCTACGCCGGCGGGACCATGGCATTTACGGCAGGCTATTGGGCGCTCCACACCCACCGGCCCCGCGTCTTGGCCTTTATGGGCTGCGATCTGACATATGACACGGCGCAAACGCATTTTTACGGGACGGGCACCGCCGATCCATTGCGGCCCGATGTGAGCTTACAGTCGCTGGAGGCCAAATCCGCCCGGCTGATGATCTCTGCGGCCATGCAAGGCTGCGCGGTGGTGAACCTGTCGCAGGAAGAAAGCAGACTGATTTTCCCAAGGGCCACGCTCAAGCGCGCCACATCGGCAAAGCCCCTGCCCTATGACGCAAAGCTGTCTGAACGCGCGCGGCAAAGGGAAGTGTCGCTGGGCTATGTCGTGCCGTCGGGGCGCTACTGGCTGGAGCAAGAGCGGTTTGACGCCGCCAAGCTGCGCGAGATCGACGCGCTCTGGCTGGAGGCGGCCCTTGCCCCGGGTGGCGCTTCGCGCGATACTTGAGCGGTATCTGCGCAACGGGCCCCAGAGGTGAAAACCGGCATGAAAATCGCAACCTTCAACATCAACGGCATCAAGGCCCGCATCAACGCGCTGCCCGATTGGCTGAAAGAGGCGGAGCCCGATGTGGTGGTTTTGCAAGAGATCAAATCCGTCGACGAGGCTTTCCCCCGCGAGCTCTTTGAAGACATGGGCTATATCGTTGAAACGCATGGACAAAAAAGCTTCAACGGTGTGGCGATCCTGTCGAAACTGCCGTTGGAAGACGTCCGCCGCGGCCTGCCCGGAGATGACAGTGATGAACAGGCGCGCTGGATCGAGGCTCTGGTGATGGGAGACGAAAAACCGATCCGTATTTGCGGGCTCTACTTGCCCAACGGCAACCCTGCGCCGGGGCCGAAATATGACTACAAACTGGCCTGGATGGAGCGGCTGCGCGCCCGTGCCCAGGACCTACTGGCCGAAGAGATCCCCACGATGATGGCAGGGGATTACAACATCATTCCGCAAGCTGAAGACGCCAAACGCCCCTCTGCCTGGATGGATGACGCCCTGTTCCGCCCGGAGAGCCGTGCCGCCTTCCGGCGCATCCTAAACCTAGGCTTCACCGATGCGTTCCGCGCCTGCAACCAGCAGCCTGAACAGTTCTCATTCTGGGATTATCAGGCCGGCGCGTGGAACAAGAATGACGGCATTCGGATCGACCACCTGCTCTTGTCACCGCAAGCGGCGGATTGCCTGCGGGACTGCAAGATTGACTATGAAATCCGGGGCCGCGAGAAGCCGTCAGACCACGTGCCCGTCTGGGTCGAGTTGCAGCTTTAAGGGTTTGCGCCGACTGCGTCGCCGCGATGGCGAGGGGCATCGCCCATTGTCCTCGGACCAATGGCGGACAAAGACGATCCCCTCGCGCTGAAGAGTTTAACGAGGGGCTCTGCCCCTCGCGCTCCCCGGAGTATTTTTGAAGCAATGATGGGGATCAGGCTTTGGCTGAGCTCCAGAGCGCCAATGCCACGACTGCCAGCATGGCGCAGGCCATGAAAATGTTGATGATCCGCTGTGTGCCGGGCGCGAGGTTCATCGCCTTGATGCGCGCGCCGACCCAGAGCCACAGGAAATGCAGGCTGACCCAAATTACGTTTGAGATCAGCACTTTGAGCGTCACCTCGGCGGCGTAAGAGCCCGGCAGGAAGGCAAACCCTGAGAACAGTGTGGTGTTCACGACATAGGCTTTGGGGTTGATCAGTTGCAACGCCACCCCGTCGCGAATGCCCGGCTGTCTGCTTGCGGCGGTAAAGCCGATGCGGCTGCCCGCGGTCGCGATCTTATAGGCCAGATAGAGCAGATAGGCGGTGGAGGCGATCATCAGCCCGGTGCGGATTGTGGTGCTGGCCAAGATAAGTGCGGCCAATCCGGTGACCACGGCCAAGGCGACCAGGTTGGTGCCGATAAAGAGCCCCGTGAAATAGCGCAGACCCGCACGGAACCCGTAAGCCGCGCCGACACCTGCCAGCGACAACACACCCGGCCCCGGGGTGATGATCAGCAAAAAGACTGCGGCGGCGAAACTTAGCATTCCATGAGCTTTTAAATGAAAAGGCCGGGCGATGGGCCCGGCACTTTCAGAATTCTTGGCATTGCGTCAGTCGTCGCGATGGACTTTTTCGCGGCGCTCGTGACGCTCCTGCGCCTCAAGGCTCAGCATTGCGATCGGGCGCGCGTCCAGACGTTTGAGCGAAATCGGCTCGCCCGTGTCGTTGCAATAGCCGTATTCGCCCTCGTCGATGCGGCGGATGGCGGCGTCGATCTTGGAGATCAGCTTGCGCTGGCGGTCCCGGGTGCGCAGCTCAAGCGCGCGGTCGGTTTCTTCCGAGGCGCGGTCGGCCACGTCGGGAATGTTGCGTGTGCCTTCCTGCATGCCTTCGATGGTCAGGTTGGTTTCGTCCAGAATAGACTGACGCCAATCTTGCAACTTCCGACGGAAATACTCCGTCTGGCGCTCATTCATGAATGGCTCGTCTTCTGCCGGACGATAGTCATCTGGCAAGAATGTTTCAGCTTTCATCCCCTAAACTCCCTAAACTGTTTAAGCGACGTTTGGCCCCCGACTCGGACCGCCGCTCTTCACCGTCAATGCCGTCCATCTAACGAAACGTCCCGCTCTTGTCACGCAGATAAGGGCCGCTATGAATGGAAATTGAACAGAGCCGGGCCCCGCAGAGCTCCGCCCCACAGAGGTTTGAAAGACTTATGAAATTCACTGGCACCAAATCTTACGTCGCCACCGAGGACCTGACCGTGGCCGTAAATGCCTCCGTGGCGCTGGAGCGTCCTTTACTGGTCAAGGGCGAGCCCGGCACCGGCAAAACAGAGCTCGCGCGGCAGGTCTCGGCCGCCCTTGGGCTTGAGATGATCGAGTGGCATGTCAAATCCACCACCAAGGCGCAGCAAGGGCTTTACGAATATGACGCCGTATCACGGCTGCGGGACAGCCAGCTGGGCGACAGCCGCGTGCATGACGTCAAGAATTACATTCGCAAGGGCAAGCTGTGGCAGGCCTTCGAGGCAGATGAGCGCAAGGTTTTGTTGATCGACGAGGTGGACAAGGCGGATATCGAGTTTCCGAATGACCTGCTGCAAGAGCTCGACCGGATGGAGTTCCATGTCTACGAAACCGGGGAGACCATCAAGGCCCGGAACCGGCCCATCGTGATCATCACCTCGAACAATGAAAAAGAGCTGCCCGACGCCTTTCTGCGCCGCTGCTTTTTCCACTATATCAAATTTCCTGATATCGACACGCTCCGCCAGATCGTGGAGGTGCATCATCCGGGCATCAAACCCGCACTTCTGACTACCGCCCTGACAGAGTTTTTCGAGATCCGCGACACGCCGGGGCTGAAGAAAAAACCATCCACCTCAGAAGTGCTGGACTGGCTCAAACTGCTTTTAGCGGAGGATTTGGAGCCAAGCGATCTGAAACGTGACGGAGCCAATGCGCTGCCCAAGCTGCATGGTGCTTTGCTGAAAAACGAGCAGGACGTGCATTTGTTTGAGCGGCTGGCCTTTATGGCCCGGTCGCAAAGGTAGGGTCATTGTGACCGCGTCTAAGCCACTCATACGGCCTCTTGCCGCCTCTGACCGCCCGGAATGGGGCAGGCTTTGGACGGGCTATCTGGCCTATTATGAAACCGAATTGCAGCCCGAGATTTATGACATCTACTTTGCCCGGCTGATGGGCGACGACCCGCAGGATTTCAGTGGTTTGGTGGCCGAATTGGACGGCAAGCTGGTCGGCCTGACGCATTATCTGTTTCACCGTCATGGCTGGACGGTTGAAAACACCTGCTACCTGCAAGACCTCTATGTTGACCCCAATATTCGGGGTACCGGGGCCGGACGGGCGCTGATTGAAGGGGTCTATGCGGCGGCGGACGTGGCGGGTGCGCCAAGCGTTTACTGGCTGACGCAGGATTTCAATGCAACAGCCCGGCAGCTCTATGATCGCGTTGGCGAAAAAACCCCCTTTATAAAATATAAGCGGGTATAAGCGCCGAATGCGTCGTCCAAGGTCTCTGATTCTGCGTTCTGTGCTTCTGGCATCCGTCATGGGGCTGGCAGCCTGTGCTCCCTCCTCGTTGAGCGAAGTGGCCTCGCGCGCGGCGCAAAGCCCGGACCTGCCGCCGATGAAAAGCTTTTCCGCACGTGAAGCGGCCCCCAGCGCGCGCTCCAACGCGGAGCTGGTCGAGGATTTTCTGGAGCTGTCCTTTCAGATGGAAAGCGGGCGCGCCCTGCCCTTCATGACACGGTTTAGCGGCCCCGTGCGGGTCGGCGTGATTGGCCGTGCGCCAGCCAGCCTTGAGTTCGATCTGTCGCAACTGATTATCCGGCTGCGTCGGGAGGCCGGGATCGACATCGCCCGTGCTAAGCCGGGTGAAGATGCCGAGATCATCATCGATCCGGTGCCGCGCAAAGCGCTGCAACGCGCCGTGCCGCAGGCCGCGTGTTTCGTGGTGCCAAATGTCTCCGGATGGAAAGAGTTTCGCAAGAACCGCAACCGGGGCAGCACGGATTGGTCCAAACTGGCTCAACGCAAACGCGCCACGATCATCATTCCGTCCGACGTCTCTCCGCAAGAGGTGCGCGATTGCCTGCATGAAGAGGTGGCGCAGGCTTTGGGGCCGCTCAATGATCTGTATCGGCTGCCAAATTCGATCTTCAACGACGACAATTTCCACACCGTCCTGACCGGGTTCGACATGCTGATCCTGCGGGCCTATTACGCGCCCGAGCTGCGCAACGGCATGTCCCGCGCGGAGGCCCGCGCAGCGCTTCCGGCCTTGTTTGCGCGGATCAACCCTGCCGGGCAGAAAGGCGCCCAAGGGGTCGTGTCCGCAACGCCGCAGGCGTGGAACCAGACAATCACGCAGGCCTTGGGCCCGCGTGTCCCGCCCGCCAAACGCGCGGAATTGGCGGCGGAGGCCGTGCGCATCGCGCAGGTAGAGGGATGGACCGACAACCGCCTCGCCTTCTCGCTTTTCGTGCAAGGCCGGGTGACGTTGGGCCAGAAACCACAGCTTGCGATCTCTTCCTTCGTGGAATCGGGCAGGCTCTACCGCGAGCTCTACGGCAGTTCGGTGCAGGCCGCGCATGTGGCCACGCAAATGGCCGCCTTTGCGCTGTCATCGGGGCAGTATGAGACGGCCGTCAAAATGACCGATGAGGCCATCCCAGCCGCGCGCAACGGGGAAAACGCGGCCCTTTTGGCGACCCTGCTTATGATCAAGGCACAGGCCCTTGACGCGATGGGGCGCGGCGATGAGGCACGGGCGGTTCGGCTGGACGCGCTGGGCTGGGGCCGCTATGGATTTGGTTCGGATGCAAATGTGCGTGCGCGGCTGAGCGAGATCAGCGCGCTGACCCCAAGGCAAGGATAAGACACTGAAATGACTGGCTTTCTGATCGGGGCTTTGCTGGGCGCTATTGTCGGCGGCACCGTCATGGCCCGCCGCGGCGGCAACAAGAAGGACATCGCGCAATATGCGGTTGGCTATGGCGTGGCTTTTGGGTTCGTCGCTCTTTTCGTGGCCATCTTTGTGGCCCGCCAAGCGGTCTGACCTCAGATGTTTCTGCGCTTCTTTGAGAACCTGCGCGGCGCGAAACTTCCGGTCTCCTTGCGTGAATATCTGTCTTTCCTTGAGGGGCTGCGCGCCGGGCTGGTGACCTATGATCTGGACGGGTTTTACTATTTTGCCCGCACCACAATGGTCAAAGACGAGCGCCATCTCGACCGGTTCGACCGCGCCTTCGCCGCCACTTTTGAAGGGTTAGAGCATATCGACGCGGGCGAGATGCTGGAGGCCGTGGACATCCCTCAGGACTGGATCGAAAAGCTCGCCGAAAAGCATCTCAGCGCGGAAGAACGGGCCGAGATCGAGGCTTTGGGCGGGTTTGACAAGCTGATGGAGACGCTCAAACAGCGCCTCAAAGAGCAGGAAAAGCGCCATCAGGGCGGCAGCAAGTGGATCGGCACGGCGGGCACGTCACCGTTTGGGGCTTACGGCTACAACCCCGAGGGCGTGCGCATCGGGCAGCATGAAAGCCGCCATCAGCGCGCCGTCAAAGTCTGGGACAAGCGCGAGTTTCGCGACCTCGACGGCAATACGGAGCTAGGCACCCGCAACATCAAAGTGGCCCTGAAACGCCTGCGCCGTTGGGCGCGGGATGGCGCCGCCGACGAGCTTGACCTCAGCGGCACCATCCGCGCCACCGCGGAGAACGGCTATCTCGACGTCAAAACTCGGCCCGAGCGGCGCAACGCGGTCAAAGTAGTGCTGTTTCTGGACGTCGGCGGCTCAATGGACCCGCATATCAAGCTCGTCGAAGAGCTGTTCTCTGCTGCCAAAACGGAGTTCAAACACCTCAAGCACTACTATTTTCACAACTGCCTCTACGAGGGCGTCTGGACCGACAACAAACGCCGCTGGTCCGAGCAGATCGAAACCTGGGAATTGCTGCGCACCTTCGGGCCGGATTATAAATCTATCTTTGTGGGCGACGCCTCCATGAGCCCTTACGAGGTCGCCTATCCGGGCGGTGCGAATGAGCATTGGAACGCCGAAGCTGGCGAGGTCTGGCTGCGGCGCGCGCGCGACCAATGGCCGTCAAACCTGTGGATCAACCCGCTCGATGAACGCTATTGGCGGCACACCCAATCCACCCAGATGATCCAAAGCATTTTCGGTGCGGACCGCATGGTGCCCATGACCTTGAACGGCATTGACCGTGGCATGCGCCTTTTGAGCCGCTAAACGCAAACAACCCCCCTGATCTCATTATCAGAGGGGCCGTTTTGCGTCTGGGGGGAAGCAGACGGGGTTAGGTTGCCTTAGCGAACGATGTTCTCGGCAGGCGAGTCGTTGGTCAATGCGAAGATTTTCTGGATCGCTTTAACGTCCACGTTACGAGCGCGGTCAAAGTTCACAGTGTTTTCGGCAGGGCTGTCATTTACCAGCGCCAGCTCTTGGGCTGTGCCAACGGGGTCACCTACAGAAGTTTCGCCGACGATGCGCTCAGCGGCGCTGTCATTTGTCAGGGCGAAGAATTGCTGGATGGCAGTGTCAGCAGCAGCAGGAGCGGCGAAGGACAGGGATACGAGTGCGGTTGCGATGATCTTTTTCATGTTAGTCTCCAGTTTGTGTTTGCCCGTTTGCCGTCTTGGCGGGGCGTTGTGTGTGCGGCGGTGTGTTGCCGTTTGATGAGACTAATATGCACCCTCCAACGCGCCCTCTCAACGCACATCGACTGTCTTTCGTGTGAGATAGGTGCGTCGATGCACATATCTTGGTGCGGGATGGACGACACCCACACGCCACCGTGAGATCGCACTCACATCGCGTGAGAAGGCTGTCACAATTCTCTCAACCGCCCCCAAAGGTCCCAGAATCGAGTCGTAAGTCCCGTAGTCTTTAGGGGTCGGAAAGACCCAACCGCCGGAAAATTCGGCGCATCAACCAGACGGGCCCAACAAAAACGAGGTTGGGGTTCTGAAAAACCGACGGAACCCGTCCTTCGATCTTGTGCCCGCCCAGCAGGGCAAGCCAGCTCACCACAAAGAGCGGCACAGCCCAACGCCATGTCGCACCCTCTATCCAGCTATTCATCAGACCGACTACAAAAATGAAGGCCGCAATTACCGGAATGAAAGACGCAGCGACTCTCATAGATAGGCTGCCGAAGTAGACGAGCATCACCAGAAGAAACGGCCAGAGGAGGGATACCCCAGCAATAGAGACAGACTGCGCCAACGCCATAAGGGCCGTGAGTTTGGTCATACCCGACCATTCAATGCGAAAAGGCCGGGCGCAAGACCCGGCCTTCACTCTATACATGCGACTTAGTGAACCACTGCGTCATCCGGTTTGGGCCTGTTGGAGGCCGCGACGCGGTCGCCCACGATCAGTCCGTCCGCGCCAGCGCTAACCTCGATGGTTGAGCCGTCCAGCACGTCACCCGCTAAGATCATCTCAGCCAGTTGATCCTGCAAAGCCCGTTGGATCACGCGTTTCAGGGGCCGGGCCCCAAAGACCGGGTCATAGCCCTCATCGGCCAGCCATTTGCGCGCGCCGTCATCAAGATCAAGCGTGATCTTGCGCGATGCCAGCCGCCTGTCCAGCTGCGCCAGCTGGATATCCACGATGCCCGCCATGTCGTCACGGGCAAGCCGATCAAAGATGATCGTCTCGTCCAGACGGTTGAGGAATTCCGGCCGGAAATGGGCGCGGACCGCGTCCATCACATCGCGCTTCGCGTCCGAGCTGTCGGCGTTCTCAGGCAGCTGGCTCAGCGCCTGCGCGCCCAGGTTGGACGTCAGGATGATCAGCGTCTGCTTGAAATCCACGGTGCGGCCCTGACCGTCGGTCAGCATACCGTCATCAAGCACCTGCAACAACACGTTGAACACATCCGGGTGCGCCTTCTCGACCTCGTCGAACAGCACCACCTGATAGGGCCTGCGCCGCACAGCCTCGGTCAGCACGCCACCCTCGTCATAGCCCACATAGCCCGGAGGCGCGCCGATTAGGCGTGACACCGCGTGTTTCTCCATGAACTCCGACATATCAATACGCACCATGGCGCTGTCATCGTCAAAGAGGAACTCCGCCACGGCCTTGGTCAGCTCGGTTTTGCCCACGCCAGTTGGCCCCAGAAACAAGAAGCTGCCCAAAGGCCGGTTCTCGTCGTTGAGCCCTGCCCGCGCGCGGCGCACCGCGTTGGCCACGGAGGTCACGGCCTGACGCTGCCCGATCACACGTTTGCCGATGGCGTCTTCCATCCGCAGCAGCTTGTCGCGTTCGCCTTCCAGCATTTTCGAGGTTGGGATGCCGGTCCAGCGCTCGACCACTTGCGCGATCTGCTCTGGGCGCACGGCCTCCTCGACCACAACGTCGCCTTCCGAGGCTTCGGCCTCCGCCAGTTTCTTCTCCAGCTCCGGGATCACGCCGTAGGACAGCTCCCCCGCCTTGGCGAGGTTGCCTTCGCGTTTGGCAATATCCAGCTCGGCCCGCGAACGGTCGAGTTGCTCCTTCAGCTCACGCGCGCCTTCCAGCTTGTCGCGCTCCGACTGCCAGCGTGCCGTCATCTCAGACGACTTCTCCTGCAAATCGGCCAGCTCCTTCTGCAAAGCCTCCAACCGATCTTTCGAGGCCGCGTCGTCTTCCTTCGACAGCGCCACTTCCTCGATCTGCAACTGCATGATCTGGCGATCCAGCGCGTCCAGCTCTTCAGGTTTGCTGTCCACTTCCATCCGCAAGCGGCTGGCGGCCTCGTCCATCAGGTCAATTGCCTTATCTGGCAGGAAGCGGTCCGTAATATAGCGGTGCGACAAGGTAGCCGCCGCCACCAAGGCGCTGTCACTGATCCGCACCCCGTGATGCAGCTCGTACTTTTCCTTGATGCCCCTCAAGATCGAGATCGTGTCCTCCACCGTCGGCTCTTCCGCCAGAACAGGCTGGAACCGCCGCGCGAGCGCCGCGTCTTTTTCCACGTGTTTGCGGTATTCATCCAGCGTGGTGGCACCGACACAATGCAGCTCACCGCGCGCCAGCGCAGGTTTCAGCAGGTTCGACGCATCCATCGCGCCCTCGCCCTTACCAGCGCCCACAAGCGTGTGCATCTCGTCAATAAAGAGAATGATCTCGCCCGCCGCATCCGTGACCTCATTCAGGATCGCTTTCAGACGCTCCTCGAACTCACCACGATACTTGGCCCCTGCAATCAACGCGCCCATGTCCAACGCCATCAGCTTTTTGTTGCGCAGGCTCTCGGGCACGTCGCCATCCACGATCCGCAAGGCGAGGCCTTCCGCAATCGCAGTTTTACCAACGCCCGGCTCACCTATGAGCACAGGGTTGTTCTTGGTGCGCCGCGACAGCACCTGCATCGTGCGGCGAATTTCCTCGTCACGGCCGATGATCGGGTCAATCTTGCCCTCACGCGCCCGCTCCGTCAGATCCATCGCGTATTTCTTCAACGCGTCATAGCTGTCTTCCGCCGAGGCGCTGTCCGCCGTGCGCCCCTTGCGCACGTCTTCAATCGCGCCGTTGAGCGCTTGGGCCGAGACCCCGCCCGCCTCCAGCGCGTCACGCGCTTTCGATTTGACCATGCAGAGCGCGGTCAGCAAGCGCTCTACTGGCACGAAGCTGTCGCCCGCCTTCTTGGCCAGTTTTTCGGCCTCAGCCAGCACTTTGCCGGTCTGTGTGTCCAGATAGACCTGGCCCGTGTCGCCAGAGACTTTCGCAGTCTTGGCAATCGACAGATCAACGGCTTCCAGCACCCGCGCAGGCGCACCGCCTGCGGAGCTGATCAGGTTGGACGCCAAGCCTTGCTCGTCATCCATCAGCGCTTTGAGCACATGTTCGGGCGAAAGACGCTGATGGTCTTCGCGCATCGCAATGGTCTGGGCCGCTTGGATAAAGCCGCGGGACCGTTCAGTGAACTTTTCCAAATTCATCAGATTTCCTTTCTATAAGCATCTGCCTGTGAAACTGGGCCCGTCACGCGGCACCCTCGGTCGGCAAACCTTGACCCTGATATGGAAACCGCACCGTGCCTGCGCAAGGGTGCAGCCTGCGTAAATTATCGAGCTCCTTATCGGCGGGCAAAGCGGCTGATCTGCGCAAATGCAGGCCGGATCACGAATGATCGCTGCCTCTCACAGCTGCGCGAGCCCCCCTATGAAACCAAATCGACGCGCGTAGAGTTAGATCAATAGACCACAAAACTCGTATAAAAAGGGTAGTCACATGAGCAGCTACAGTATCGAAGTCCAGAACCTGCATTACAACGCCGCCACCCAGAGCTTTGACGCGCTGGTGGTGATGCATGAGGGGCCGGACCACCTGAAATTCCCAACCTCCCTGCGCCTTCCAATTGACAGCGATTTCAGCTTTGTCTCGAAAAAGCTGGTGGCGCAGGCGAAAAAGCAACGCGCCCGCAACGCCTCGCATCTGGTCGCTCGGACCCCAACAGGCCAAGCAAAGCTTGCACATCTTGGCGATCTCGCACGGCAGTTGTCGCGCAGCTTCACCTTTAGCTCGACCCAGCGCGCCGCTTGACCTTACCCCCTTGGCCGCGCAATCAGGGCAGACCCTATCTGCCCGGAGAGTTGCGCCATGCCAAATGCCCAAACCGATGACCGCCTCATCGTTGCCCTCGACGTTCCAAACGCGCTGAAGGGCCTAGAGATCGCCGAGAGCCTCGGCAGCGCGGTGTCATTTTACAAGATCGGCCTCGGCATGCTGACCGGCGGCGGGCTGGCGCTGGCCAATGAGCTGAAACAGGAACATGGCAAGCGCATTTTTCTGGATATGAAGCTGTTTGATATCGGCAACACGGTCGAAAACGCGGTGCGCGGCCTGAGCCAGTTCGATCTCGATTTTCTAACGGTCCATGGCGATACGCATGTGGTGCGCGCCGCCAAAGAAGGCGCGGCGGGGACAGATTTGAAAATTCTTGCCGTCACCATCCTGACCTCCCTGAACCGGGCCGATCTCGACGCAGGGCTGATCCGCAACGGCGATATGGAAGAGCTGGTGCTGGAACGCGCCGCAAAAGCCTTTGACGCAGGCGCAGATGGTGTCATCGCCTCCCCTCAGGAAGCACGCGGCATACGGGCCTTGTCTGAAAGCAAAGGCCGTCTGATCGTCACCCCCGGCGTGCGCCCGACAGGCTCAGATGTGGGCGATCAGAAACGGATCGCAACGCCCTCTCAAGCCATCGCAAACGGGGCCGATCATATCGTGGTCGGACGCCCCATCGTGAAAGCCCCCTCACCGGTCGAGGCCGCACAGGCCATCCTGTCCGAGCTCAGTTAGGCCGCGACAGAGTGCTCTTGCAATCCACCGGTGCCTTGCCGGTATGCGGCATCGCGCTGACCCCGCAGGTCGCGCAACGAAACTCGACAAACCGCCCTTTGCTGTGGCCGGTTGTCTCCCATTTGCAGGCTTTCTTGGCAGGTTTCTTCGCACGCGCGTCGGAGGGACCCCCTTTCCTCCGCCATGCCCAGACCGCATAAAGCACCAGAATAATGGCAGTGATGGTGATGGCCATGTTGCGGTCCCCTCTCACCCCACAGTCTTCCCGATGCCCAGTGGCAAGACAATGAAAAACGGCCCTCCTCGCTAAAAGGAAGGCCGTTTCAGTTTGTATCCGGGTCTCGCGGTCAGCGAGAGGGGTCTTAGCGAACGATGTTCTCGGCAGGCGAGTCGTTGGTCAGTGCGAAGGTTCTCTGGATCGCTTTGACGTCAACGTTCCGAGCGCGTTCAAAGTTCACAGTGTTCTCGGCAGGGCTGTCATTGACGAGCGCCAGTTCTTGGGCAGTGCCAACCGGGTCACCTACCGAAGTTTCGCCAACGATGCGCTCAGCGGCGCTGTCATTTGTCAGGGCGAAGAATTGCTGGATGGCCGTGTCAGCAGCAGCAGGGGCTACGAGGGACAGGGATACGAGTGCAGTTGCGATGATCTTTTTCATGTTAGTCTCCAGTTTGTGTTTGCCCGTTTGCCGTATTGGCTGGGCTTGTGTGTGTCCGGCGGGGTGTTGCCGTTTGATGAAACCAATATGCACCCTCCAACGCCCCCTCTCAACGCACATCGACTGTCTTTCGTGTGAGATAAGTGCGCTCACGCACATATTCTTGCGCGCAGCAGCCGACACCCACACGCCGCCGTGAGAAAGCCCTCACAGCGCGTGAGATCGCTGAAACAGACCGCAAAACCCGCTTCATCTTGGCAAAAATATGCCCGACTCAGGTCCCACAACCCGCGCTAACCCCGCAGGCAAGCCCATACCCTCTCCGCCAGCCCGCCCGCAGGGCGCAAAACAAAACCGCAAGCCGAAGGCTTTCCGTTTGATTGCGTTTGATTAACGCGCCCGGCCGCCCCATATCTATCCCATGTTCAAACTCGCGCCTCTCTTGCTGATGGTCCTTTACGGGCTGGCCATGTACCGCTTCTCTGCTTGGAATACGAAGCGGGCGCTGGATCAGAACTCCTCCCGGCTGGCCGATCCGACGCTGGAGCAGATGAACCGCGACATGGCGCGCGCGCTGGAGATCGACCAGATCAAGGTGCATATCTATGAGGTCGCTCCGGTCAACGGGCTGGCCGCCCCCGACGGCCGCATCTTCATCACGCGGGGCTTCTATAAGAAGTATAAAGCCGGCGAGGTCACCGCCGAGGAGCTGGCCTCCGTCATCGCCCATGAGCTCGGTCATGTGGCCTTGGGCCATTCGCGTCGTCGGATGATTGATTTCTCCGGCCAGAACGCCATCCGTCTGGTGCTGGGCACCATTCTCGGTCGCCTGATCCCGTTCGCGGGCATGTGGCTGGCCAATATACTCACCTCGATGCTGGCCGCACGGCTCTCGCGCCAGGATGAATATGAGGCCGACGCCTATGCCTCCGCGCTTTTGACAAAGGCAGGGATCGGCACGGGGCCGCAAAAGACGCTCTTTGCCAAGCTCGAAAAACTGTCAGGTGCCAGAGGGGCCACGCCGCCGGCCTGGATGATGAGCCACCCCAAGACCGTAGACCGTATCGCCGCGATTGAGGCCAACGAGGCCAAATGGGGCGTCACACGCTAAGCGCTTTGCCCAGTCGCGGCAGCCGCGCCTTTTTCATCAGCGCCCGCAGCGCAATGTCCGAGCCCATCATCCGCTGCGCCGTGGCATGGACCTCGCGCACGACCTGCTCCACCGCCGCAGGCGTCTCGATCCAGAGATCCATCAAAAACTCATCCGGGCTCATCCGCCGCAGGCCCTCATGGGCCAATTGCTGGCGCGGAAAATCCTTGGCGTTCAGCGTCACGATCACATCCGCCGAGCCCCTAATCGCCGCCGCCAGAACATGCACGTCATTCTCGTCAGGCAAATGCAGCCGCGCCATGTCGCCATCCCTTGGCCGCACCGACGCGTTTGGAAACTGCGCCTTCAACACCGCCACCTCGCCCCGCGCCTGCATCTCGGCCTCAGAGCCCAGCTTGACCGTCGCCCGCGCCCATTCCTCCAGGATACGCTCCGACCAGACCGGGTCATAGAGCCCCAGCCCCGCCACTCCGGTCAGAACCTCGCGCAGCACCGTCGGGAACAGCACACAGGCATCAAGACAGGCCCGCATCAATCCAGCCTGAAAAACAGCGCCTTGAGATAGCTGTTCTCGGCCAGCGCCTCATGCACCGGGTGATCCGGGCCCGCTTGGCCGGAATAGAGTAGCTGCGCACTGCGCCCCCGCTTGCCGATCCCGCGCAGCGAGGCCTGCCGGAATTTCCCCAGCTCAGCGGCATGCGAGCAGGAGCATAAAACCAGATACCCGCCGGGTGCCACCAGCCGCGCCGCCATGGAGGCCACGCGCGCATAGGCTGTCAGCCCGTTTTGCAATGCGGTCTTCGACGGCGCGAAGGCAGGCGGATCGGCAATCACCAGATCAAACACCCGCCCCTCTTGGCTGAGCGCCTCCATCACTTTGAACGCATCGCCTTTTTGGGTCTCGAACTGATCTCCCCAACCGCGCGCCGCCGCACCTTGCTCAGCCAAGGCCAGTGCAGGTTCCGAGCCATCCACGGCCACGACCGACGCGGCCCCTCCGGCCAAGGCGGCCAGTCCGAACCCGCCGACATGCGAAAACACGTCCAGCACGCGCGCGTCCTTGGCCAAACCTGCCGCAAAAGCATGATTGGGCCGTTGGTCATAAAACAACCCGGTCTTCTGGCCGCCTGCGATGTCTGCAAGATATGTCGCCCCGTTCATCGACACCTCAACCAGACCGTCGATCGCGCCTGTGACAATGCCGCTTTCTCCGTCCAAGCCTTCCAGCTCCCGCGTTCGTCCAGAGGCGTTCTTGTAAACAGTGCTCACACCCGTCACCGCAACAAGCGCCGCGACAAGCATGTCAAACCGCGCCTCAACCCAAGCCGCGTTCGGCTGGATCACACATATGTCGCCGAAACGGTCAATGACCACGCCCGGCAGCCCGTCCCCCTCGGCATGGACAAGCCGGTAATAGGGCGCGTCGTAAAGCCGGCTGCGCAAGTCCAGCGCGCGGGTCAGCTTGGCCTCGAACCAGGATTGATCAATTTGGGCCTCAAGGTCTTTGTCCAGCACCCGCAGCATCAGCTTGGAGGCTCCGTTGACCGCCACCAGCCCAATGTCGGTGCGTCCCGCGTCCTGCAAAATCGCGAGGCTGCCGGGCGCAATGGCCTTGGTGCGGCGGTCGGTGACCACGTCGTCGGCATAGACCCACGGCTGGCCACGCCGAATGCGCGACGCATCAGCTTTGGGTTTCAACCTGACAATTGGAAGGGAGGGCGAAGAGGCGGGGGATGAGGAAGAGCCAGTCATGGCCCCTCCTCTAGTCCCAAACGCTGCGCGACGAAAGCGGCTTTCGCAGGCAAACTCGCAGGGGCCGGGGCGCGCAGGTCACGCCCGCGCGCAAAAGTAATGCTGGCTTAGGCCGCGTTCGTGCGGTGGCCAAAAACCGAGGCCACCAGAGCGGCCAGCGCCTCTTTAAAGGCGATCATGCCATCACGCGCAGCTTGCGCACGCAGAACGCGGGCACGGGCTTCGATTTCGGCGATACGGGCGGGGGAGGTGTCATAATCCATGGGGTCGTCCTTCGGAAGTTGTCTGTTAGCGTTGCCGTGAATTTAGAGCCGCACCTCCAGCAATACATCCCACAAACCCGAAACACCGCTATGCATCAGGCGCATAGCGGCAGATCAAACCCCTGTTATCTAATGGCCTTTATCGCCGCACTGACCGCCTTTGCACCTTGCAGCATCCACGCATGCTCGGAGGCCGCCACATAGGTGGTAAAGCCGTATTGGTGCCAGCTCTGCGCCGTGTCGGCATTGGGCACCCAGGTGATATAGGCCACGCCATATTCTTTGGCCGCCTCGCCCACGCGTTTCATCGCGGCCCCAAGCTCCGGCGCGCTGGTGTCGGTCTTGCCCAAGGCAACGCTCAGATCAGCGGGCCCGATAAACACGCCGTCGATCCCGTCACAGCCCGCGATGGCGTCGATTTGCGCGACCCCTTCAGGTTCCTCGATCTGGGCAATGACAATGGTCTCGTTTTTGGATTGCTCCAGAATGTCCGCCATGGGTCGCGTCGCGAACCCGGCCCAGCGGGTCGAGCCCGCAAAGCCCCGCCCGCCCTTGCCAAACCGCGCGCCCCGCGCAATGGCCTGCGCCTTCTCGGCGCTGTCCACATGCGGCACCACGACCCCCACGGCTCCGGCATCCAGCGCTTTGAGCAACTCGTCAGGTGTTCCCGCAGGCACCCGCACCAAAAGCGGGAAGTCCAGCGCGCGCCCGATGGCAAGGCAGGCATCCATCCGGTTGCGGTCCCATGGCGCATGCTCGGCATCCAGCACGATAAAATCCAGACCGGAGCCCGACAGGATCTCGATCAAATCCACCGACGGCGTTTTGAGGAACGTCCCCACCAGCCGGTCGCCCGCAACCATCCGCGCCTTTAAATCTGCAATGCCCATCCTGTCTCTCCCTCTTAGATTGCGCCCCACCCTACGCGCAGAACGCCCCGGCGAAACCCCCTACAGCTTTCCATGTTCAAAAATATCCAAACCCGGACCTCGCAACCCGGCCCAACGCTGCTAGGTTTGTTCCAATGGTTCTCGAGTTCAAACCCCAAGGCATCTACTGCCCCGCCGGAGATTTCTTCATCGACCCGTGGAAACCCGTTGACCGCGCGCTGATCACCCATGGCCATGCCGACCATTCGCGCTGGGGCATGAAACGCTATCTGGCCACCGAGGCCGCCACGCCCGTCATCAAGCACCGCCTTGGCGACATCAATATTGAGACCATCCGCTACGGCGAGCCGCGCCAGATCGGCAGCGCCAAAGTCTCCTTCCTCCCCGCAGGCCATGTCCCCGGCTCTGCGCAAATTCGCGTTGAGGTCGCAGGCGAGGTCTGGGTCGCCTCAGGGGATTACAAAACCGTCGATTACGGCCTGTCCGAGCCGTTCGAGCCCGTCCAATGCCATGCCTTCATCACCGAAAGCACCTTCGGGCTGCCGGTCTTCAAATGGGACCGCCAAGAGGACGTCATCGCGGCGCTGAACACATGGTGGCAGGCCAACCGCGACGCAGGCAAGTTCTCCATCATCGGCGCCTATGCGCTGGGCAAGGCGCAGCGCATTCTGGCAAATGTCGATACCTCCATCGGCCCGATCCTGACCCATGGTGCGATTGAAAACACCAACGCGGTGCTGCGTGCGCAAGGCCTGCCCCTGCCCCCCACCATCCGCGTCACGGCGGACACCAACATCAAAGACCACGCGGGCGCGCTGGTCATCGCCACGCCGTCGGCCATGAACGGCCCATGGGCACGCAAATTCGGGGCGGCCTCCACGGCCTTTGCCTCGGGCTGGATGGCGATGCGCGGGGTCCGCCGCCGCCGCGCCGCCGACCGAGGCTTTGTGATGTCGGACCATGCCGATTGGGAGGGGCTCAACAGCGCCATCAAAGCCACCGGGGCCGAGCGGGTCTTCGTCACGCATGGCTATACCGCGCAATTCTCCCGCTGGCTGTCGGAGCAGGGCTATGACGCCGCCGTGGTCGAAACAGAGTTTGAAGGCGAAAGTCTCGATCAACCAGAGCCGGATGTGGTCGAATGAAACGCTTCGCCCAGCTCTTCACGGCCTTGGATCAAACCACCAAGACCAACGCCAAGGTCGCGGCCCTCGCCGCCTATCTCAAAGACGCGCCCGACACGGATAAGTTGTGGACCATCGCGCTATTGTCGGGACGTCGCCCCAAGCGCGGGGTGACCACCACGCTGCTGCGTGAATGGGCGGCGGAGACCGCCAACATCCCGCTCTGGCTCTTCGAGGAATCCTACCCCATCGTTGGCGACCTGTCAGAGACCATCGCCTTGGTGCTCCCCCCCGCCACGCGCAGCTCTGACAGACCGCTGACCGCATGGATTGAAACCGTCCGCGATCTCGGCCAATACGCGCCGCCCGACAAGAAGCGGATCATCCTCGAGGCATGGGACAGCCTGCCCCCCATAGAGCGATTTCTCTTTAACAAGCTGATCACCGGGGGCCTGCGCATCGGCGTCTCCCAAAAGCTGATGACCCGCGCGCTGGCCCAAGCCACCGGGATTGAAGAAGCCACCCTCGCCCACCGCCTGATGGGCGACTGGACGCCCGACACGACCACATTCGACGCGTTGATCCTGTCGGAGAACCCGGAGGCCGACGCCTCCAAACCCTACCCGTTCTACCTCGCCTATCAGCTGGAAGACTTAAGCATGCTTGGCCCGCCTGAAGACTGGCGCGCCGAGTGGAAATGGGACGGCATCCGTGGCCAGCTTGTCATCCGCCGTGGCACCCATCACCTGTGGTCGCGCGGCGAAGAGCTGATCACCGACCGCTTCCCCGAATTTGCCGTGCTGCCCGATTTTGTCCCCGACGGCACCGTGTTTGACGGCGAGATTCTCGCTTGGGATCACGCCGCGGACAGGCCCCAATCCTTCAACGCGCTGCAACCCCGCATCGGCCGCAAGACGGTCCCCAAAAAGCTGCTCAAAGAGGCCCCCGCGATGCTCTACGCATATGACCTTCTTGAGCATCAGGGCCAGGATATACGCAACCAGCCTTACGATATCCGGCGCAAACACCTGTCCGAGCTGATCGCCACTTTGCCCCCCGAGGCCCCGATCCGCCTGTCGGCCAATCAGCCTTTCCAAGATTGGGACGGGCTGGCCGCCTTGCGCGAAACCTCGAGAGACAGGCTCGCCGAGGGCTTCATGCTCAAGCGCGCAGACAGCCCTTACCTCTCGGGCCGCAAGAAAGGTGATTGGTGGAAATGGAAGGTCGATCCGTTGATGATCGACGCGGTGATGATCTACGCCCAAGCGGGCTCTGGCAGACGCGCCAATCTTTTCACCGACTTTACCTTCGCGGTGTGGAACGGCAATGATCTGGTGCCCTTCACCAAAGCCTATTCCGGCCTGACCGATGCCGAGTTCCGCCAGATCACCGCTTGGGTCAAACGCAACACGGTGCAAAAATTTGGCCCCGTGCGCCAAGTCACTCCCGAGCATGTGTTCGAAATCGCTTTTGAGGGCATACAGAAATCCCCCCGTCACAAATCCGGCGTCGCGCTGCGCTTTCCGCGCATGTCCCGCTGGCGCCATGACAAACCGCTGCAAGAGGCAAATACGCTGGACGACCTCAAGGAAATGCTCGAACACTATGGCTAGCCCTTTCCATGTTTCAAAATATCCCCGCCGGAGGCTCCCATGATCCCAACCAGCGCCGCGCCCCTGCCCGCCTCACCCCCGCTGCAGAAAGCCCCCGAAGGTGCGGTGGATGCCCATATCCATGTGCTGGCCGCGCCCGAGGAATTTGCGCTCTCGCCAAACCGGATCGAGGACCCCGCCCCCCTCGATATGGACGGGTTTCTCGCCGCATATAGAACCCAATGCGCCACGCTCGGCATCCGCCGTAGCGTGGTGGTGCATTCCATTCTCTACGGCTCGGACAACGCCGTCACGATCGAAGCCGTGCGCCGCCTTGGCCCCGATGCGCGCGGAATCGGGTTGCTGAGAGACGGCGCGTCCGAGGCCGCGCTCGACGCGCTCGCTGAGGCCAATATCAAGGGCCTGCGCCTCAATTACGTGCATGGAGGGGTGCTCAGCTGGGAGGGTGCCAAAGACCTTGCCCCCGCCCTTGCGGCGCGCGGCATGCATCTGCAGATGCTGGTGAACGCGGACAAACACATGGCCGAAATTGCGCAGGATATCCGCGCGCTTCCCTGCCCGGTTGTCTTTGACCATATCGGCTGGCCCAATGTCGCCGCAGGCCCGTCAGAGCCCGGCTTTGCAAGCCTCTGCGCCCTGCTGAGCGAGGGCCACGCCTACGCCAAACTCTCTGGGCTCTACCGTACCTCCGCCGCCCCTTGGGACGCGGCCGATTCTTTGGTGGCAGCACTCGTCGCCGCGAACCCTGAGCGCTGCCTTTGGGGCTCGGATTTCCCCTATATCATGCTCGCAGATGCCCAAATGCCCGATGCAGGCCAAGCGCTGGACGCGCTTTTTCGCGTGGTCACGCGCGACGCGGAGCGGCAGAGCATTTTGGTTGACGCGCCCGTTGCCCTTTACGGTTTTGACGACTGACGCCACGTCGAAGTTGCCAAACCCGGTGCGTGGGGCAAACTGGCGTGAGTGTCAGGAGATCCCATGCCAACCGTCCTCGAAGAGTTCGTCACCGCCCTGCATCCCAAAGCGCTGGGACAGATCAAAGGCACCGCCAAGCTGGTCATCACCGATCATGGCAGTGTGATGCTGACCCCCGATGGCGCCAGCGCCGGGGATGGTGAGGCCGATGTCACGCTCAAAGCCTCAGAGTCCGTGTTCCGCGCCATCCTCGACGGGTCCCAGAACCCGATCACAGCGGTGATGTCCGGCAAGCTGAAAGTGGACGGCAACCAGATGCGCGCGCTGAAGGTCAGCGAGATCCTGACATCCTGATCCAATTGAGCGGCTGCGCCGCGCGACATGTCCCTCGCTGACGCTCGGGGTGGTAAGGGCTTCGCCCTCGGTGCTGTCGCACCTCACCCAGCATATTTTTGGCAAAAAGAAGCGATAGGGCTGCGCTACCGGAATTACGTCAGGCGCTTTTGAGCACGTTTGGACGCGCGCCGGATTTCCACGCGGCGGCCGCCTCGCCGAAGGCGCGGAAGAGCGGTTTGGAGACCGGGTCTTCGTTTGCGTCATATTCCGGATGCCATTGCACGGACAGGCAGAACCCCGGCGCATCCTTGATATAGATTGCCTCCGGCGTGCCGTCAGGCGCGTAGCCGTCGATGATCACCCGCTCGCCTGCATCCTTGATGCCTTGGCCATGCAGCGTGTTGGTCATCACCTCCACGCCGCCCAGGATACGGTGGAAGGGCCCGTCTTCGGTGAAGGTCACGCTATGGCGGAGCTCGAACTTTTCCTCCAACGTGCCATCGGGCGGCATCCGGTGGTTCATGCGGCCAGGCAGGTCACGGATTTCGGGATATAGCGTGCCGCCCATCGCCACATTGACCTCCTGAAAACCGCGGCAGACGCCAAAGAAAGGCTGCCCTGCGTCGACGCAGGCGCGGATCAGCGGCAAGGCCACGCCATCGCGTTCACGGTCAAACTCGCCATGCGCCTCCGTGGCGGGCTCCCCGTATTCTTCCGGATGCACGTTGGGACGCCCGCCGGTGAAAAGAAAGCCGTCGCAGAGCTCCATAAGGTCTTGCGTGGAGGCGTAGCCCGGGTTGGTCGGGATGATCACAGGAAGCCCGCCCGTGGCCTGCGCCACCGCGTCGCAATTCATCTTGCCGCAGGCATAGGCGGGGTATTGGTCGTTGATCAGGTAAGAATTACCGATAATGCCGATGATGGGCCGGGACATTGCACTCTTTTCCACTATTCAACCCAACATACGCAAAACCGTGCATCCGTGTCGAGGCGGACAGTTGCACATATCATGTGCGGTTTAAGAAAGCCTCAGACCTCCCCTGCCAGCCCCGCCGCCTCGATCCCGGCCATGGCGGCAATGGCGTCATTGTCCGACGTGTCGCCGGTCACGCCAACGGCTCCGATCACCGCGCCGCGCTTGTCACGCACCAAAACGCCGCCCGGCACCGGCACAACCTGCCCGCCAAACAAGCCGTTCACCGCGTTCATGAAGTAATCCTGCTGCTCGGCGCGCGCCATCTGGGCGGCGCCTGCCATCCCCAGCATCACCGAACCATAGGCCTTGCCATGCGCCACCGCAAACCGGCCCGGAGCCGCGCCGTCTTCGCGCTCGAACGCCTTCACGTTGCCGCCTGCGTCCAACACCACCACGGATAAAGGCTTCAGCTCCAGCTCACGCCCCTTAATGATCGCCTTGCGCACAATCGTACGCGCCTTGTTCAACGAAATCTCCGCCATCTCACGTCCTCTTTCTTCGTTCAAAAATATCCCGGGGGTTTGGGGGCAGCGCCCCCAAGTGTCGACGCGCAAAAGCGCGGCGAAATCACTTCGCTTTCAACTCCAACCGCCGTGCATGCAGGACCGGCTCGGTATATCCAGACGGCTGAACCCGGCCCTTGAAGACCAGATCGCAGGCCGCCTGAAACGGGATGCCGTTAAACTCGGGCGCCATTGGCTCATACAAAGGATCGCCCGCATTCTGCCCGTCCACCACGGCGGCCATCTTGTGCATCGCGCCCATCACTTGCTGGGCGTTGACCACGTCATGGTGCAGCCAGTTGGCCAGCGCCTGTGAGGAAATCCGGCAGGTCGCGCGGTCCTCCATCAGGCCTATATCGTTGATATCGGGCACTTTGGAGCAGCCCACGCCTTGGCCGACCCAGCGCACGACGTAGCCCAGAATGCCCTGCGCGTTGTTTTCCACTTCGCGCATGATCTGGTCCTCGGTCCACATCTGGTAGCTGGCCAGCGGGATGTCGAGGATCGTCTCCACATAGCCGCGGCGTCCGCCTTTCAGCAGCTTGGCCTGCACCGCAAACACATCAACCTTGTGGTAGTGCAGCGCATGCAGCGTGGCGGCGGTCGGAGACGGCACCCAGGCGCAATTCGCGCCCGATTTTGGGTGCTCGATCTTTTGCTCCAGCATCGCGGCCATCATGTCCGGCATGGCCCACATGCCCTTGCCGATTTGCGCGCGGCCCGACAGGCCGCATTCCAGCCCGATATCGACGTTCTGGTTTTCGTAGCCCGAAATCCACGGCTTGCGCTTGATGAAATCCTTGCGCGAGAACGGCCCCGCCTCCATCGAGGTATGGATCTCGTCGCCCGTGCGATCCAGAAAGCCGGTATTGATGAAAGCAACGCGGGATTTGGCGGCGCGGATGCATTCTTTCAGGTTCACCGTGGTGCGGCGCTCTTCATCCATGATGCCGATTTTGACGGTGTTCTTTGGTAGGCCCAACGCGTCCTCGACCAAGGTGAAGATCTCGTCCGTAAAGGCCACTTCCTTGGGCCCGTGCATCTTGGGTTTCACGACATAGACCGAGCCGCGCACGGAGTTGCCGCCGTCGCGTTTCAGGTCATGCATCGCCAGCGCGGTGGTCACCAGCGCGTCCATCAGCCCTTCGTAAATCTCGTGGCCGTCGCGGTCCAGAATCGCCGGGTTGGTCATCAGGTGGCCGACATTGCGCACCAGCATCAGCGCGCGGCCTTTCACGACCAGCTCGCCGCCTCCGGGCGCCGTATAGACGCGGTCGGGGTTCAGCGCGCGGGTGAAGCGCTTGCCGCCCTTCTCCATCTGCTCTTCGAGATCGCCTTTCATCAGGCCCAGCCAGTTGCGATAGGCCAGCGCCTTGTCCTCGCCATCGACGCAGGCCACGCTGTCTTCGCAATCCATAATGGCCGAGAGCGCGCTCTCCATCACCACATCCGCGAGGCCAGCTTGGTCGCGCGCGCCGATCATATGGGCGCGGTCAAAGACCAGTTCGACATGCATGCCATTGTTGCGCAGCAGCACCGCGTCGGGCGCTTTGGGCTGGCCACGATAGCCCACGAATTTCTCAGGGTTGGCGAGCGGCATATCATCGACAAGCAGCGCGCCGTCCAGCACCGAATAGCGCTTTGCGTCGGCGTGGCTTGTGCCCTCCACCGGGAAGGCCTCGTCCAGAAAGACGCGCGCGCGAGCAACCACGCGGGCGCCGCGGCCCTTGTCATAGCCGCCTTTCGGCGCAGGCGTTCCCATCGCATCCGTGCCGTAGAACCCATCATAGAGCGAGCCCCAGCGGGCATTGGCCGCGTTCAGCGCATAGCGTGCATTGGTGATCGGGACGACCAGCTGGGGTCCGGCGATCTCCGCGATCTCCGGGTCCACATTTGCGGTATCAATTTGAAAATCGGCGCCTTCGGGGACCAGATAGCCGATCTCCGTCAGGAAAGCTTTATAGGCGCGGTGGTCGTGGGTTTGCCCACGATGCTTGATATGCCACGCGTCGATTTTGCCTTGCAGCTCGGTGCGCTCTTTCAGCAGCTCGGCGTTTTTCGGACCCAGCTCATGGGCCAGTTTGGACATGGTGGCCCAGAAGGTCTCAAGCGCGACCCCGGTGCCGTCCAGCGCGCCTCCTTCGATAAAGTCACACAGGATTTTGTCGATTGCCAAGTCTTGGCGTTGGACGCGGTCGGTCATGGGCGGTTTCCTTGCAGAGTGTGTTGCCTAAGCCGATACAAAACAACGCGACCCGATGCAAGAAATTGGTCAAAGAGATTGACCAATCCAGGCATGAACGGCTTTTTTCTGTGGAAGTCGCTTTGGTCAGGGCCGCGCTCTGCGGCACCGTTCCGAGCAGTATTTTACGTCATCCCAGACCTGCGCCCATTTTTTGCGCCAGCTGAACGGTTTCCCGCAGCTGCCGCATGTCTTTTCGGGCAGGTCTGATTTCTTTCGCATTTTGGCCATGGCCAAGATTTAGTCCGTCAGGGTGGCCCCTTCAACAGGCTCCGTGACCGCGCCGGTGCGCCCGTCGATCTGGGTCTCGCTGCCCTCTGGCGCGCCTGCCTTGTAGACGGTCCAGCCGATCAGCCCCACGAGCAACACCCCGGCAAAGGTCACGCCCAGTGCCATGCCCGTCAGGGGCGCTGCGTGGCGGCGTTCTTGCGTCTCGATATTGGTGTCTGGCGCAGACATGGATCGCCTCCTTCGGTCGGTTTCAAGGTATTCCCCCGCACAATGTGATTGTGTGCTTTGCTTCGCGGACATAACCTCCGGACTTGCATTCGGTTCCCAGAAAAGTTGAGACGCCATGAAAGACGCAGCCCCCGCCACCGCCCCGTTGGAGATCTTTCTCAGCGACTACACGCCGCCTGCCTATCTGGTCGACACGGTCGAGCTGACCTTCAAGCTGCACCCCACCGCGACGCGGGTTCAATCCAAAATCGCGTTTCGGCCCAACCCCGACACCGCCGACCGCACATTCTATCTGCATGGCGAGCAGCTCAAGCTGATCTCTGCGACCATCGACGGGCGGGACGCAGACGCCAAGATCACCGATCTGGGCCTCACCGCCCAAACCCCCGACGCGCCGTTTATTTTCGAATGCGAGGTCGAGATCTCGCCCTCGACCAACACCGCGCTCGAAGGGCTTTACATGTCGAACGGGATGTATTGCACCCAATGCGAGGCGGAGGGGTTCCGCAAGATCACCTATTACCCCGACCGCCCCGACGTTATGGCCGTTTTCACCGTCACCATCAAAGGCGATGAGCCGGTCAAGCTGTCCAATGGCAATGATCTGGGCACGGATGCAAACGGGGTCGCCAAATGGCACGATCCGCACCCCAAACCCGCCTATCTCTTCGCGCTCGTCGCCGGAGATCTCGTCAACCTGCATGACACATTCACCACCCGCTCAGGCCGCCATGTGGACCTCAACATCTACGTGCGCGACGGCGATCTGCATAAAACCGCCTTCGGCATGGACGCGCTGAAACGCTCCATGACATGGGACGAGGAGGTTTATGGCCGTGAATACGATCTGGATCTCTTCAACATCGTGGCCGTGGACGATTTCAACATGGGCGCGATGGAGAACAAGGGGCTCAATATCTTCAACTCGTCGGCGGTGCTGGCCTCCCCCGACACCTCCACCGACAACAACTTCCACCGGATCGAGACGATCATCGCGCATGAGTATTTCCACAACTGGACCGGCAACCGCATCACCTGCCGCGACTGGTTCCAGCTGTGCCTCAAAGAAGGCCTGACCGTCTTCCGCGACCAGCAATTCTCCGGCGACACGCGCGGCCATGCGGTGGAGCGCATCGCCGATGTCATGCAGCTCCGCGCCCGGCAGTTCCGCGAAGACAATGGCCCGCTGGCCCACCCGGTCCGCCCCGAAAGCTTTGTGGAGATCAACAATTTCTACACCGCCACCGTCTACGAGAAAGGCGCCGAGGTCATCGGCATGCTGAAAACCCTCATCGGAGATGAAGCTTACTACAAGGGCTGCGACCTCTATTTCACCCGCCATGACGGCGAGGCCTGCACCATCGAGGACTGGCTGACCTGTTTCGAGGACGTGACAGGCCGCGACCTCACCCAGTTCAAACTGTGGTACTCTCAGGCCGGCACGCCGCGCGTGAAGGTCGATGAAAGTTTCCAGGACGGCACCTACACGCTGACCTTCACGCAATCGACGCCGCCCACGCCCGGCCAAGACACCAAGGACCCGCGCGTGATCCCTATCGCTGTGGGGCTGCTCAATGACGCGGGCGAGGAAATCCAGCCCACCAAAATTTGCGAGGTCACCGACGAGCTCCACAAGTTCCGCTTCACCTCGCTGGACGCGAAACCCATCCCGTCGATCAACCGCGGCTTCTCCGCGCCCATCATCTTGGAGCGCGACCAGACCAACAAGGAACGCGCATTCCTCTTGGCCCATGACACCGACCCGTTCAACAAATGGGAGGCCGGGCGCGCCTTGGCCCGCGACGTGCTGGTCCGCATGGTCAGCCAGGACGCCGCCCCCGATCAGGCCTATCTCGACGCGCTTGTCGCTGTGGCCCGCGACGACACGCTGGAGCCGGGGTTCAAGGCGATCTGCTTCTCCGGGCCGTCCAATGATGACATCCAGCAGGCCTTAGTGGACGGCGGCATGACGCCCGATCCCACCAAAATCTACCTCGCCGGGCAGGCCTTTAATCTGGCGATCAGCCAAGCCATGCAGGACCTCCTGCCGCGGCTTTATGCGGAAATGCAGGTGGACGGCCCCTACTCCCCCCGGTCGCAGGATGCCGACCGCCGGTTCTTGGGCAACGCCGCGCTGGCCATGCTGTCGCGCCTCGACGGCGGCGCGCAGGCCGCCAAGCAGTTCGAGACCGCCGACAACATGACCCAACAGCTCGCCGCCCTCAATTGCCTGCTGCGCGCTGAGGTGGGCGAGGCCCAGAACCAGGCCTTCTACGAGCAATGGAAGCATGACCGGCTGGTGATGGACAAATGGTTCTCCATGCAGGTGATGAATGCCAAGCTGGACCGCGCAGCCCCCAAGGCGGTGGAGATGACGCAGCACCCTGATTTCACCATGACCAACCCCAACCGCTTCCGCGCCGTCTTCGGCGCTTTGGGAGGCAACGCCGCAGGCTTCCACACCCCCTCCGGCGCGGGCTACCGGGTGATGGCCGACGCCCTGATCGGCCTCGACAAGCTCAACCCCCAAACCACGGCCCGCATGAGCACCGTCTTCGACACCTGGAAACGCTTCGACGCCGACCGCCAAGCCATGATGCGCGAGGCGCTGGAGCGTATCAAAGCAACCGAGGGCCTGAGCGGAGACACCACGGAAATGGTGACGCGGATCTTGGGGGGGTAGCCCCTGCCGCAGGTTGAAAGCAGCTCAGCAAAGAGCGCACTGATCGTTCTTGCTTCAGCACAAGGTACGACCAGAGACCCATACTGGTCTGGGCTTACGGTCAAGAACACGAACAAAGAACTCGCCAAGAGCGCTTTATTGGGCAGCCAGCGTCAGACCTGCCGGGCCGCAGCCGACAATAAGAACATCGCGTTCGGTGCCAGCAATACGGTTGCTTGCAGCAGCAAGAGACGGATCGCCCGCGTGAAAGCTGTTCAGGTGATATTGCATAAGGGCGGCCTCCCACCGTACTCATTGTCCAAGTCTTGCTAGACTCAAATAGATATAGAACATAACAATGTTCGAAACCTTAGAAAAACCGGTCATCAACGGGAGGACACCATGACCCTACTTCGCAGAAATCTGCTGAAACTGACGGCGGCTGCCGCACTTTCTCTCAGCGCGTCCGCAACAACGTCCTACGCACAAGATGTGACGCTGCGCCTTCATCAATTCCTGCCGCCACAGGCGAATGTGCCCAAGAATGTCATCATTCCTTGGATTGAGCAGATTGCGGAAGCTTCGGATGGCCGCATCAAGATTGACCACTTCCCGTCGATGCAACTCGGCGGCAAGCCCCCTGAGCTGATCAGCCAGGCCATTGACGGCGTGGCCGACATTGTCTGGACCGTCTCTGGCTACACGCCGGGCCGTTTCCCGCACACAGAAGTGTTTGAGCTGCCATTCATGATGAATGACGCCGAGGCCGCAAGCCGCGCCTATTGGGACATGGCGCAGAAATATATGGTGGATGGTGAGTTCTCCGACTTTCACCTGCTGGGGGCTTGGGTGCATGGCCCCGGTCTCATCCATTCCAGCGATCCAATCATGACCCCGGACGATCTCAACGGCGTGAAGCTACGCGCGCCCACACGCGTGACCAACATGATGTTTTCCGGCATGGGCGCCACACCAGTTGGCATGCCAGTTCCAGCGGTGCCCGAAGCATTGTCAAAGGGCGTCATCGACGCGACGGTGATCCCATGGGAAGTGACCGGCGCGCTGAAAGTCCCTGAGTTGGTCACCAACCACCTGGAGTTTGGCGACGCGTCGCTTTACACAACCACGTTCCTCTTCGCGATGAACAAGGATGCGTATAACGCGATGCCGGACGATCTGAAGGCCATTCTGGATGCAAATTCCGGCGCAGAGTTCTCGGCCTTTGCAGGCAAGCAGATGCAAGCCGACGACGCCCCTGCACGTGAAAATGCGCTTGATCTGGGCAACACCGTGACGACGCTGACACCTGAGCAGGTGGAGGCATGGCGCGCGGCGGCCGCTCCGACAGTTGAGCAATGGATTGCCGAAGTGAAAGAGCAAGGCATGGATGGCGCTGCGCTGATCGAAGAGGCGACTGGCTTGATGGCAAAATACGCCAAGTAAACCAAACGCGGCCGCGCCCTTCGGGGCGGGGCCGCATATCGGCAAGACTGGTCATTCATGCAAAACTCGATCATCACGTTGGCGCGGATAATGGCTGTTCTGGGCGGCTTGGTTCTGACCGCTCTAATCCTTTTGATATGCGTCAGCGTCCTTGGACGCGGTGCGAACACCTTCGCGCACTGGGACAGGATTGAGGCCTCTGCGCCGGGCGTATCAGCGTTTTTGCTGGCCGCAGGCGTCGCCCCCGTCCCCGGCGACTTCGAGATTGTGGAAGCGGCCATCGCGTTTTCCATTTTCGCGTTTCTGCCGCTGTGCCAGCTGAAGAACGCACATGCGACGGTCGACGTGTTCACCTCGTTTTTGCCCCATCGAATGAGCATGAGGCTCAAAGCGTTCTGGGAGATTGTCCTGTGCGCCGCCATCGTTCTGATCACATGGCGGCTTGGCGTGGGGCTCATCGACAAGATGAGCAATGGCGAGACCACTTTGTTGTTGGGTTTCCCAAAATGGTGGGCCTTTGCGGCCAGTCTCCTCGCCGCGGTTGTTGCGTCTATCGTTGCGATCTACTGCGCCACGGTCCGCGGTTTGGCGGCGGTCAGGGGTGTTGACGTGGTGTTTGACGAAGACGGGGCTGCGTAGATGTCGATGCTCGAGCTCGGCTTTTGGTCGTTTCCTGTTCTCCTGCTGCTGATTTTCGCACGCGCGCCGATTGGGTTGGCGATGCTTGGCGTCGGCATCGGTGGCATATGGCTGGCTCTTGGCGAGCCCACTGTGTTTCTTGCAAAGCTCAAGACCGAGACCCTCACGACGTTTTCCAGCTATTCGCTGACGATCATTCCGATGTTCCTGCTCATGGGGCAGTTCGCGACCCTGTCAGGCATGTCTCAGGCCTTGTTCAAAGCCGCCGAAAGCTGGCTCGGGCATCGCAAGGGCGGCGTGGCAATGGCCTCGGTAGGGGCGTGCGCGGGCTTCGGCGCGATCTGCGGGTCGTCGCTGGCCACCGCCGCCACCATGAGCAAAGTCGCCCTGCCAGAACTTAAGCGATACGGCTATTCAGGCGGATTTTCGACAGCGACGCTCGCGGCGGGCGGCACTTTGGGCATCTTGATCCCGCCATCTGTGATCCTTGTGATCTACGCGATCCTGACCGAACAGAATATCGCCAAGCTGTTCTTGGCGGCGTTCATTCCGGGACTGTTGGCCGCGATTGGCTACATGATCACGATCTCGATCTACGTGCGTCTCTTTCCCGCTTCTGCGGGGACACGGCCAGCGGTGCCATATAGCGAACGTATGCTGGCCCTGCTGAACGTCTGGCCGGTACTGCTGGTCTTTGGGCTGGTTGTCGGCGGGATATACCTTGGCTGGTTTACCCCGACCGAAGGGGCCGCCGTAGGCGCGTTTGGCACGGGCCTACTCGCCTTCGCATCCGGCAACCTGTCATGGGCCCTGTTCCGCAACGCAATCCTCGCCACGGCCACAACCACGGGGATGATCTTCTTCATCATCCTCGGCGCGGCCTTCTACAACTCGTTTCTGGCACTCACGCAGGTCCCGCAGGAGCTGGCGAATTACGTGTTGTCGCTGGGCCTGACCCCTTGGATGGTGCTGACGCTGATCCTCGTTTTCTACCTGATCTTCGGCTGCGTGATGGATTCGCTGTCGATGATCTTGCTGACAATTCCGATCTTCTTTCCTGTCATCTCCGCCATGGATTTCGGTCTGGTCAATCTGGCCGAACTGCAAGGCATAATGGCGATCGAGGCTTTGGCCTCTGGCGTGCCTCCGGGCATGGGCGCGGAGATGCTCGAGAGCATCCAGACAGCGATTGCCAGCGGAGCCGAGTTGACCCGCGAGCAGATGGCCGCCCTTGATATCCGCATGACCCAAGGCATGGCGAACCGGATTGAGGCCGAATATCTCGCGATCTGGTTCGGCATCTTGGTGCTGATCGTGGTCGAGGTTGGTTTGATCACCCCGCCCGTGGGCATGAATCTGTTCATCATCAACGCAATGGATCGAGAGACACCGATGGTCGAAACCTACAAGGCGGTCCTGTTCTTTGTCGCCTCAGACATCTTCCGCGTGATCCTGCTGGTGCTGTTCCCCTCCATCACACTTTTTGTGCTGACGCTTTAGCGCGAAAGACCCTCATGAAAGGCAACGCAGAATGGAGTTGAATGGATCAGTTGCCTTGGTCACCGGTGGGGACAGAGGTTCAGGAGTTACGGCCAACGGCGCGAAAGTCGCTGCCGTGGATCTGGCCCCCGACGCGGTTAATGGCCGCATTCTGGGGGTGAACCGGATTACCGAAATGGTGCTGACAGGCCACAAATTCGGCGCGGAGAAAGGCCTGAATGCCTTTCTGGAAAAACGTCCGCCGACGTTCCGATGACGCGGCGCCAATCCAAAACCAGAGCCACAACTGAGGTCACCATTGTGCGTGACGACACGTTGCAGCAGTTCGTGGGCTACCAGCTAAGGCGCGCGTCAAACGCTGCCTTAAGTGACTTGGCAACGGCGCTAAAACCATTCGAGCTGCGCATGATCACATATACCGCCCTTGTGCTTATCGTCGACAATCCCGGATTACGGCAATCGCAGTTGGCAGATGCGATGGATGTGGAACGGCCCAACCTGGTGGTCATCGTTACTGAGCTGGAACAACGAAAATTAATCACCCGCGACACGGTGCCCACCGACCGCCGCGCCTATGCGCTGCGGGCCACATTGGAGGGCCGTCACCTTTATGAACGCTGCCTCAAGGCGGTCCACGCATATGAAGCGGCCCTAGTCGACGGCATTGACCCAGACGCGTTGCGCATGTTGAACAAGGCAGCCCAAGACATTCAGAAGAATGCCCGTAAACGCAACTCGGGCAAAGACACCTGAAACGAACACCGCGGTTTCAACCCCATGATGCCACGCGTCGACATCCGGTGAATGACCCCCAGCCCGCATAGCCTCGACGTGCCCATCCGCTACGGCCTGCGGGCCAAAGCACTGGAAGCTGACAAAGACCCGCGGCAAAGGTCTTATGGAGAGCGCGATCTGTTATTCTCGGCCGGGGCGCCCTTGCCACAGATCTCCTCATGACAGGCGAGGACCGCGATGACATTGAGAGTGCGACTTCACAAACCCCGCAGAGATGACACGTCATCGAGAAGAAACCATTGAATACCGCCTCGCCTGCGCCGGACGGAAGGCGGCGTCTCAGGCGCCAAGCGATGCGGCGCCTGAGACGTGTTCAAATCAGCCAACCAGTGCGTTGTCCCTGCGTTTTACCGTGACGATGGCCGAACGTGGCAAGCTGCCTTCCCCGTCGGGGAACGGTGCGGCGAGGTGTTGGATCCCGACAAACATTGTACGATGGTCTGCGGACCACGTTAGCCCCGTCACCTCGGACCCTTTTGGACCTGTCAGAAAGCGCCGGATCTCGCCCGTGACCGGGTCACCCGCCAGCATCTGATTGTTGCCCATGCCAAGGAAATCGTCTTCATTGTCATCATTGCCTTCTGTTTGGATCCAGATCAGGCCGGTGCTGTCGATTTGCATCCCGTCAGGCGAGTTGAAGAGGTTGCCTGCATTGATGTTGGCCGTCCCTGCATAGAGACCGTCGGTGTAAACGGTCGGATTGCCTGCCATGACGTACAGGTCCTATTCAAATGTTGATGCCGCGTGGTCGCTGCCCGAGGGCCGCCAACGCACGATCTGGCCGTAGTTATTGAGCTCGCGCGGATTGGGCGCGTTGACGACAATCGGCTCGCCCGCTGCGTTGGTCCGGATCGAGCCGTCTTCATTCGTGGCCTCCCGCCGGGAATTGTTGGTCAGGCAGCAATAGGCCTCCACGGAGACAGGGTTGACGGCGATCCACTCGGGGCGGTCCATCGTGGTTGCGCTGACTTGGGTTGCGGCGATGCGCGTGAATGTCGCAATCTCGGCCTCGGACATGCCTGTGTCTTCGGGGGTTAATGCGATCCAAGTACCGGTCATGTCGTCGTTGAACTTTGCCACGAAAAGCTGGCCTTCGCTGAGCAGGCTCGATGTATCTCCGCCCGGTGTGTAGATGTCCCGGCTGACCCATTTATACATGTATTCGCCCCGCTCATCATCGCCCATATAGACCACGACGCGCCCGTCAGGTGCGACAACGGACGCCGCATTCTCATGCTTGAACCGGCCCAAGGCCTTGCGTTTGATGGGTGTGGATGCCGGGTCGGCGGGATCGATTTCAACGATGTAACCCGCACGATGCGGCTCGTTGGGCTCTTGAGACAGATGGAACCGGGCGTCAAAACCATGGTAGTTGTAGCGGCCCGGATCAATGTCGGTTTTCACACCATAGCGCGCAAAACCAGCAGCCGTTGCGTCCTCCAGAGACAGCTCGGCCGTCGTGCCGAAATAACCGTTAAAATTCTCTTCGCAGGTCAGGTGGGTGCCCCGAGGCGTGCGCCCGGATCCACAATTGTTGAATGTGCCCAAAGACACCATGCCGGTTGGGTCAGCAGTGGTTTTCAGCAGGTCATGGCCAGCGGCGGGGCCATCGATTTGCATCTGCGTGCGGTGATGAATACGGCGGTTATACGGGCTATCCATAACGACCTCCCAGCCGTTGCTGCCCTCGGTGACTTCCATCACGGTGACGCCCTGGAAGTTTTGCAGGCCGACGACATCACTCGCTGAAATGGGTTTGCCTTCCTGCTCGGCGGGCAGGTTGATACCTCCGTTCACATATTCGGAGTTTACAACCAGCAGTTCTTTGTCCCCGACCAGAAACAGCTCCATCCCATCGGTGTTTTCACCAAACACGCGGTCAGAGCCTTCCGTCGGAATGCCGGTTGTCGGATCGAAAGCGGGCGCATCGGAAAACAGCGGATCGCCCAACGGACAAGCACGTCCCAATCATAACCATCGAGGACGTGGACGGTCCCGTCCGTCTGCGGGGCAAGCTGATCAAAGGCGAAACGAGATGTTTGCTGTGCCTGCGCGGATGTGCCCGACAGCAAGCCCGTGCCCATTGCGGCGGCACCGGATCCAAACGCCAATGCGCCCCCAAGAAAACCACGGCGCGACACCGCGCGCTCTACGACGTCGTCAAAGCCCTGCCGTGTCGGGCGCGGAAATTTCAGTTCGTCTTCATCATCAAAAGACAATTCATCATAGTTGATTTGGGACATGTCGCTTCTCCTGTTTTGACCCGCAGCGGGTCCGACAGGGCTAGCGGTAAAAAGCAGACACGAAGGCTTTTTGACATCCTCGTTAAGTTTTTGTGACAGGTCCAAGCAAAGAGCCAGAGCAGCCTCGCTCAATTCCGGCTCAAAGCGGTCTAGCGTGCCAAATGTATCAGCGACACCTACCCCTCCGCCATCTCCGCAAGCACCGCCATTGCGTCCTCTTCACGCCCCAGCGGGACGAACAGATGGTCGAGGTAGAAGCCTGAAACCGGGGTCACGCCCATGTCATGGGCGGCCAGCGCGGTGGAGATGCGGGCCATGAAGCCCACGGCCTCCAGCGAGGAGAGAAAGCCCGCGCGCCATCCAAAGAGGGAGCGTTTTCAGGAGGTTAACATCGCCCTAACGAAATCAACAGTTTGCTTTTACTTCAATATTTTAGACAGATCCGACGCACGCGTCGCAGAGCGAAAAAACTTGCCCTGCCTGCCATAAATCCGCCAAATAGCGGGGTCAAAGAGGACCCAATCAGCAACGAGTGACCCGATGACCGTGACCCACCGCGCCCAAAGGCGGTCCGTATAATGGCCCGCAAGAAAACCGTCCTCATAACCGGCGCCAGCTCAGGCATCGGCGCCGCCACGGCTGTGCTTGCCTCCAAGCACGGCTATGATATCGCGATCCATTACAATTCGGATCTAAAAGGCGCGCAGCTTGTCTCCCAGATGTGCGAGCAGGAAGGGGCCACGACCTACATGCTGCAAGCTGATCTGTCCGACACCGAGGCTATCACCCGCCTCTTTGAGGAGCTGGACGCCGTCTTCCCCGTGCTCGATGCCCTCGTCAATAATGCCGGCGTGGTCGACAAACCTCAACGCGTCGACGAAATGAGCCCGGAGCGTTTGCACCGGATGATGAACATCAACCTGATTGCGCCGTTTCTTGTGGCCAAGGAAGCTGTGCTGCGCATGTCCACCGCCTATGGCGGCGACGGCGGCGTGATCGTCAATACCGGCTCCGCCGCCGCACGGCTTGGCTCCGCCGGGCAATATGTGGACTATGCCGCCGCCAAGGCTGGAATCGACATCTTTACCAAAGGCCTCAGCGACGAGGTTGCAGCCGAGGGTATCCGCGTCGTGGCCATCCGCCCCGGACTGATCGAGACCGCCATTCACGCCAAAGGCGGGCTGCCGGATCGCTGCGATGATCTGGCCCATATGGTGCCAATGCAGCGCCCCGGCGATGCGGAGGAGTGCGCGCATGCAATCCTCTATCTGATGGGCGAAGGGGCGAGTTATATTACGGGCACATCCGTGGACGTGTCGGGCGGACGTTAGTCCAAAGCAGCCTTCGCCACCCGGTCCGGTCGCGGCAAAGGCGGCACGGAGGACAACAATCTGCAGTATTTCTGCCGCTTGGTGTAGCCCGCAATATCGGCCCGTTTGGCACGTTTCGTCATCGGGCCCCAATCGGCAGCAACTCCCGCCAACTTGCCGTTCTTGAGCGCTACAACCCCGTCGCGGGTGACGGTCGTGGCCATGATCCGCACCGCACAGCTGAGGTTCGCAGGCCCCGCCTTCAATGTCTCACCGCTGCCCGCGCGGCAATCATAGCCACGTGCTGTTGCGGGCAAAATCTGGGTCAACCCATACCACCGCCCGCCGCCGCCCACGGCGCGTGGCTTGTAGGTACTTTCATGCTTCACCAGCCCTGAAATAAACCCGTTCCAAAACGCCGCCCGTTGGTCTGGGCCGTTTTGGGCGTAGGCCGGGCACCAATCGGCAATGTCGTCTGGCACCATCTCGATCAGCGGACGGCCATGGCCTTTGAGCGCCGACAAGGTGGCGCGGGTCCACAGGTGCCCGTCCCGTCGAAAATCCCACCGCGCACGCGGCACCATGTCCTCGCGCGGCAGGGGTCTGGTCTCGGCAAGAGAGGCCGACCCGCCCGCAACACGCGGCTCCGTGGCGGCCAGCGGGGTGGCAAAACACAGGCCCAACAGGACAGCTATGAGAGCGTGGCAGCGCATGGGCAGCATACAGACCAGACTGAGCGCGCGGACACAAGGGGCACCTGATAGAGCTTGCCCGCCCCCCGGCCCTCCCATAAAAGCAAGGCAACACCACCCACGCGGAGCCGGACCATGCTGGACCTCACCTACGAGACGCCGAAACCCAAGATCATCTCGGGTGCCAAGCATGATTGGGAGCTGGTCATCGGGCTTGAGGTTCACGCGCAGGTTGCCACCAACGCCAAGCTGTTCTCCGGGGCCTCTACGCAATTCGGGGCGGAGCCCAATTCCAACGTGGCTTTCGTGGATGCGGGCATGCCCGGCATGTTGCCTGTGATCAACGAGGAATGCATCGCCCAAGCGGTGCGGACGGGGCTGGGCCTGAAAGCCGACATCAATCTTTACTCTGCCTTTGACCGTAAGAACTATTTCTACCCGGACTTGCCGCAGGGCTACCAGATCAGCCAGCTCTACCACCCCATCGTGGGCGAGGGCGAAGTGCATGTCGATATGGAGCCCGGCATTGCCCGCACGGTCCGCATCGAGCGTATCCACCTTGAGCAGGACGCGGGCAAATCCATCCACGACATGGACCCGACCATGTCCTTCGTGGATCTGAACCGCACGGGCGTGGCGCTGATGGAGATCGTCTCCCGCCCCGACATTCGCGGCCCCGAAGAGGCCGCCGCCTATGTGAGCAAGCTGCGCCAGATCATGCGCTATCTGGGCACTTGCGATGGCAACATGCAAAACGGCAATCTGCGGGCCGATGTGAACGTGTCGATCTGCCTGCCCGGCGCTTATGAGAAGTACATGGAGACGCAGGATTTCTCCCATCTCGGCACGCGCTGCGAGATCAAGAACATGAACTCGCTGCGCTTCATCCAGCAAGCCATCGAGGTCGAGGCCAAGCGCCAGATCGCCATCGTGGAAGCGGGTGGCACCGTCGATCAGGAAACACGGCTTTACGACCCGGACAAGGGCGAGACGCGGTCGATGCGCTCCAAAGAGGAGGCGCATGACTATCGCTACTTCCCCTGCCCCGACCTGCTGCCGCTGGAGATTGAACAGGATTGGGTCGATGATCTGGCCTCGAAATTGCCGGAGCTGCCCGACGCCAAGCGTTTGCGCTTCATGGGGGATTTTGGCCTGTCGGAATATGACGCAAGCGTTCTGACCGCCGACACGATCAACGCCGCCTATTTCGAGCAGGTGGCCGATGGGCGCGACGGCAAGCTGGCGGCCAATTGGGTGATCAACGAGCTGTTTGGCCGTCTCAAGAAAGACGACGACAAGGCCATCACCGACAGCCCGGTCTCGCCTGCGCAATTGGGCGGGATTATTGACCTGATCACGTCAGACGCGATCTCCGGAAAAATCGCCAAGGACCTGTTCGAAATCGTCTATACCGAAGGCGGCGACCCGGCGGAGATCGTTGAAGCGCGCGGCATGAAGCAGGTCACAGACACTGGCGCCATCGAGGCGGCTGTGGATCAGATCATTGCCGACAACCCCGACCAAGTGGCCAAGGCGCAGGAAAACCCGAAACTTGCGGGATGGTTCGTCGGTCAGGTGATGAAGGCCACCGGGGGCAAGGCGAACCCGAAGGCCGTCAATCAGCTGGTGGCGCAAAAGCTCAAAGGCTAGGCGGCGCTCCGGGAACGGCGCAAGATGCCGAACCCTGCCAAAGCCGAGAGCAAGAACACCAGCCCACCGGGCAGCGGCACGACCGAGATATCTACATTGTCCAAAAGCCCGCCCAGCGAGTTCGATTTCCCGCCCGCGGCAAAGCCCAGCTCGACCAGCCCGCTGGAGCTGACGTCGAAATTGTAGTTGAACGTCGTCCAAGACCGCGCGCCGCCGGAATAGCTGCTCGACACAAGCTCATCGACATAGCTGCCCAATGTCACCGAAATATCGTTGGACGTGTTCGAGTTGACCCGTGGCGCATAGTCAAAGCTCAGATTGTAGCGGCCGGGATTCAGGTTCACATTCTGAAAAATGCGACTGTTGCGACGCGTGTCCAGTTCAACATAGTAGTTGCCGTCGGATGGGGTCAGCTGTGGACCCAAAGTGCGTGAGGTCTGAAACTCGATGCCATTCGCATCCGAAGACCAACCGGCCACGCCCGATGTCCAAATCCCCCAGCTGCGCCCTTCCTTTTCGGGAAGCTCCGAAAACACGGCACCGCGTCCATGACCACCAACGCCTTGGCTGATCACACCTGGATCAAGCTCAAAGCTGCCATTGGTGACAACGGCCGCTGTTGCTGCATGTGCTCCAAAGACAAGCGCTGTTGCGAGCGCAGAGACTTTAAGTCCCATGACGAACCCCCTCGATGATCGTCCATTAACCAATGCTCAAGATCTGCCACTGGTTTTCGGCGGAAACGCGAAGAGTTTGAGGCAAGTCCGCCGTAGTTCCATGGAAGTGGAGCAGCGTGTTTCCAATATCGAAACAATGCGAGAATCCGGCGGGGATTGTAGGTAGATTGAAGATAAGCTGTCAGGACGTCTCGACAAGCGGGCGGTCCTTCTTGTGATGCCGCTGCGCGAGATGTCGCACCCGGCGACCAGAGACCGATGGTAGGCACAGCGGTGGTGGCAAAAAGCTGTCCGCGTGACTGGAGCTCGGGAAGATTAATTCCAACTCTTTTCGCGCACTTGGCGTCATCGCGTGCAGACCCTCTGCTCCAAGATACAGGCTTTCCGCAGCGAAGCCGTCGGCATTGATGATGTTGTGACTATCGAGCAGAATATGGTGGTAGCAGAAGCCAGCGCTGTTGCGATCCAGCTCAACGCCGCAGGCTCCGACCAAGTCCTTCGCGGGCACCAATACCTCGTCTTCGCCAAACATCCTTTGAGCGATCTTTCCGCCGACCAGAACGCGGTGATGCCGAGACACCCTCAATCGCCTCGTTCCCGGCAGAATGACTGGACAAAGCCTTGGATCGGACAACAGCTCCGTCAGACCAATTTCCCGGCGGAAAATCCAGCGGATCGGCTGCGGTCCGCTATCTCGAGTGTTGATCCGGTCGCCCAATCTCAGCTGTTCGATCGCAACAAACCCGTCGGGCGTTCCGATCAAAGTGCCTGACACAAAACACACATTCGCCATGCCAGGTGTCGGGGTATCATTATTGCTGAACCCGGTTGACGTACGCTGGATCGAAAAGCCGTCTTGGTCATTGCCAAAATCTTCCCCCGCCCCAATGCGGGTCGCTGTGGACGAGAAGCCGAGATAGGTATTCGGGGGCGTTGCTGTGGGATCATCCAAGGTGTCGCCATTGAAGGTGGCTTGGATGAATTCATCGTTGGTTGGATCATAAACAACGAGGTTATCGCCACTGTTGTTGAAGATATTCCCCGCGAAATCCGCGTCAAAAGCCAAGTCGTCGCCGGTGACGCTCGGAAGGGTGCCGCCAAACTGGACATTGCGCACAACCAGAGCCACCGCGCCGGGTTGCAACACGGTGCCCGGCGGAAAGGTGAACCAATTGTCGCGCCCCGCGTCCCATAGCTCCAAGCCAGAAATGTCGATCGCACTACCAGATGTGTTGATCAGCTCAACGAACTCGTCGCCACCCCGCGCGGCTCCGCTTCCGTCGGTGTCAAAATTTGACGCGCCGTTCGGATCAGCTAGAAATTCGTTTATGGCGATCCCGCCAAGAAGCAGGTCAGGCATAGCGCCTCACAATCTCATTGCGTCAAGTATATATAGCTCCAATGCCGTTCTCAGCACTATATTTGGTCTTTCCGGGACACTGTGACTTTCCGCGAGCCTACCCTGAGAAGGTGCGCCGTGCACGGGGCCAAACCCCACGAACTCCCCCTTGATTGAGGGTCCGCTAGGGTGCTACCTCAACCCCGCAAGCCGAGGGAGAACGTCTGCCATGTCCAACTACGAATACCAGGTCGTCGCCGCGCCGCGCAAAGGCAAGTCGGGCAAAGGTGTCAAAGGCGGGCCTGCGAAATTTGCCAATGCGATCAGCGGCTTGATGAATGAGATGGCCGCCGAAGGTTGGGACTATCTGCGCGCGGACACACTGCCTTGCGAAGAGCGGCAGGGTCTGACCTCAAAGACGGTGAAGTACCATTCCATGTTGGTTTTTCGCCGCGCCGTGGCAGATGAGGTGGTCCTGGAGGAAGAACCTCTCGCGCTGGAGCATCACGAGGACGAAGAGACACCCGAACGCGATGAGACGCCGGAAGACGCGCCCGAGTCCAAAGAACGCGAGACCGAAGACCCCGACGCCGAAGAGCCGACCGCTGAGGACCCCGACATCGAAGAGCCCGAAACAGAATTCAAAAGCAAATCTCTGGGCGGCGTGACGCGGGACGAGGTCTAGCTCACCCGCCGTCGGAAATATCCAAAGCCAGCGCATGAATGCGCGCGATCAGCTCGGGGCCAATGGCCGCATGCACCGCGCGGTGGCGGGCCAGCCGTGACTGGCCTTTGAATGCCTCCGAGACGATCTTGACGTTGAAGTGGCTCTCGCCACCCTCCTGAAATCCCGCATGACCGCGATGCGCTTCGCTGTCATCGACCACTTCCAAAAGCTGCGGCGCAAAGGCGCTGGCGAGCTTTTGCTCAATTTCTTTCGCTATCCCCATAATTTGTCCGATTTGCCCCTTCACCTTGCTGGCAAAAACCCTAAACTCTCCTCTCCCAATACGAAAGGCATGTTCATGGCCCGCGCCCCATTTGACCCGTTTGAGTTCGATATGTCCGTCTCCAGCGACAAGAAAAAACGCGCGCGCGGGCGGCGCGGCATGTCAGGTGCTGTCGAGACATCGCAGCGTGAATGCGAGGTCCCCGATTGCAAGGAGGCTGGACAGTACCGCGCGCCCAAAAGCCCGGATGTGCTCGATGATTACTATTGGTTTTGCAAGGCGCATGCCCGCGAATACAACCTGAAATGGAACTTCTTCGAGACCCATACGCAAGAAGAGATGGAGCGTCAGATGTCGTCGGACAAGGTCTGGGAGCGCCCCACCAAGCCGATGAAAAAGGGCGAGGAGCAACGTGCGTGGTCGCGGCTGGGCATTGATGATCCGATGGCCGTGCTGGGCGAAAACGCCACACGCAATCCGGGCCGCAATGGTGGCAATGCGGGCCGCAAGCTGCCACCTACTGAGCGGCAGGCGCTCGAAATTCTCGACGGCAAGCCCGATATGACCAAGAAGGATCTGCGCAAGCTCTACAAGTCGCTGATCAAGGTGCTGCACCCCGATATGAATGGCGGCAACCGCTCTGACGAGGACCAACTGCAACAGGTTGTCTGGGCCTGGGATCAGATCAAGGAAAGCCGCAACTTCGCAGAATAGAGCCGCAAAGCTCTGGCCGGCTCCGGCGCAGGCGATCTGATCCTTGGGTCGCTAGGTCGCAGTCGGGAATGTGGTTTTTGGCCCCCTGCTCCCCTTGCCCTTGAGTGCAAATTCAGGCATCCCAAACGCGTTACGATCAAAGGACAAGACAATGGCGGATGGCAGCATCGATCTGGGCGCAAAACCCACTGAGGAGATCTCGGTCCGCGAGGTCTTTGGAATTGACAGCGACATGAAGGTCAAGGCCTTCGCAGACCGCACCGACCGCGTGCCAGAGCTGGACAGCACCTATAAGTTCGACCGCGACACCACCCTCGCGATCCTTGCAGGCTTCACCCATAACCGCCGCGTAATGATCCAAGGCTATCACGGCACGGGCAAATCCACCCATATCGAACAGGTGGCGTCGCGCCTGAACTGGCCTTGCGTGCGGGTGAACCTCGACAGCCACATCTCCCGGATCGACCTCATCGGCAAGGACGCGATCAAGCTGAAAGACGGCGTGCAGGTCACCGAATTTCAGGAAGGCATCCTGCCTTGGGCCCTGCGCAACCCGACGGCCATCGTGTTTGACGAATATGATGCGGGCCGCGCGGATGTGATGTTCGTCATCCAGCGGGTGCTGGAAGTAGACGGCAAGCTGACGCTTCTGGACCAAAACAAGGTGATCGAGCCGCACCCCAATTTCCGCATCTTTGCGACCGCCAACACCGTGGGCTTGGGCGACACGACCGGGCTTTACCACGGCACCCAGCAGATCAACCAAGGCCAGATGGACCGCTGGTCGCTGGTCTCCACGCTGAACTATCTCAGCCATGATGCAGAAGCCGCCATCGTGCTGGCGAAAAACCCGCATTACAACACCGAGGATGGTCGCAAGAAAGTGGGCCAGATGGTCACCGTTGCCGACCTAACGCGGACCGCTTTCATGAACGGCGATCTGTCCACGCTGATGTCGCCCCGGACCGTTATCGCATGGGCCCAGAACGCGTTGATTTTCAACGATGTAGGCTACGCCTTCCGCCTGTCTTTCCTGAACAAATGCGACGAACTGGAACGCGAAACCGTGGCGGAGTTTTACCAACGCTGTTTCGACGAGGAGCTGCCCGAAAGTGCGGCTTCGGTGAGTCTTGGCTAACAAAAACGACAACCCCGCCGACCCTTTCAAAAAGGCGCTGGCAGAGGCCACGAAGACGCTGGCCAATGACCCTGATCTGGGGGTCAGCTACTCCGTTGATCCTCCGGGCATGACCAATGAGCAGGTGCGTCTGCCGCAGGTGACGCGTCGCATGACGCGCGACGAGGTGATGCTGGCGCGGGGCACGGCGGATGCCTATGCGCTGCGCCGCCGGTTTCATAACCCCTCCACCTCGAACAAATATCTGCCTCAGGGCAATATGGCGCGCGATCTTTATGACGCGATGGAAACCGCGCGTTGCGAGGCGATGGGCGCACGCTCCATGCCCGGCACGGCGGGCAATATCGACGCCAAGATCGGCACGGAGGCCGATCGCAAAGGCTATGGCCAGATCACGGAGGCCGGGCAGGCCCCGCTGTCTGTGGCGGCGGGCTATTTGATCCGGCATTTGGCCACCGGGCGCGACCTGCCTGCCTCCGCCGATAATGTGATGGGGCTGTGGAAAGATTTCATCGAAGGCGCCGCGGGCGGTACGCTCGACAATCTGCAAGATGTGCTCTCCGACCAGCAGGCCTTCGCCAAATTCGCGCGCCAGATCATTGATGATCTGGGCTATGGCGACCAGTTGGGCGACGACCCGGACGATATCAGCGAAGATCAGGAAGACGAGGCCAATCAGGACGAGGATCAGGCCGATCAGGACGACCAATCTAACGCTGACAAGGAAGACAATTCCGAGGATGCAGACGCCTCCGCCGAGCAATCTCAGGAAGAGCAGGAAGACGCGAGCCAAGCCACTGTTCAGCTGGACGACATGGCCGATGCTGAGATGGGCGATGAGGCAGAAATGCCCGAGGGCGAGGCCCCGATGGACCCGCCCCCACCCACACCGCATTCCGAGGCCGATGAGAATTACGCCGTCTACTCCACTGAATTTGATGAAGAAATCAAGGCCGAAGATCTGGCCGAGGCTGCCGAGTTGGAACGCCTGCGCGCCTATCTTGACCAGCAGCTTGAGCCTTTGAAAGGTGCTGTCTCACGTCTGGCCAATAAGCTGCAACGCCGCCTGCAGGCCCAGCAGAACCGCTCATGGGAGTTCGATCTGGAGGAAGGCATTCTCGATGCAGGCCGCCTCGCCCGTGTGATCGTCAGCCCGACAACGCCGCTCAGTTTCAAGGTCGAGAAAGACACCGAATTCCGCGACACCTGCGTCACGCTGCTGCTGGACAATTCCGGGTCCATGCGGGGCCGCCCGATCTCCATCGCTGCGATCTGCGCAGATGTGCTGGCCCGCACGCTGGAGCGCTGTCAGGTCAAAACCGAAATCCTTGGCTTCACCACCCGCGCGTGGAAAGGCGGCCAGAGCCGCGAGAACTGGCTCAATGATGGCCGCCCGCAAGCGCCGGGACGTCTCAATGATCTGCGCCACATCATCTACAAATCCGCAGACGCCCCGTGGCGTCGCGCGCGGCCAAATCTGGGCCTGATGATGAAAGAGGGCTTGTTAAAAGAGAACATTGACGGCGAAGCGTTGGAATGGGCGCATCGACGCATGATAGGCCGTCCCGAGAGCCGCAAAATCCTCATGGTGATCTCTGACGGCGCGCCGGTGGACGATTCAACTTTGTCCGTTAACCCCGCGAATTACCTCGAAAAACACCTACGCGACGTCATCGCCATGGTGGAGAAACGCAAGGCGGTGGAGCTGATCGCGGTGGGCATTGGTCATGACGTCACGCGCTACTATGACCGCGCGGTGACAATTACAGATGTCGAACAATTGGCCGGTGCCATGACCGAACAGCTGGCCGCGCTGTTTGACAGCGATCCTCGCGCCCGTGCGCGCGTGATGGGCATGAAGCGCGCAGGCTGAAGGCTGGTTGGAGCTCGCAGTAAGCGGGCCAGACGATGAAAACTGGCCCGCTTTGGTCGTGTAACGTCCTGCTTCGAGGGTCAGGACGATCAAGACACCCTTAGAAGCTGAAGGTAATCGACGCGCCAAGTCGGTCCGCGTCAAACGTCGCGCCTGCCGCATCCGTCCGTTCGCCGCGAATGTATTCGGCGGCAATCGTCAGGTTATCGACAGGTGTGTAGAACGCATTCAGATAAACCGTTTCAAGGTCGGTAAAGGTCGCCCCTGTGCCGGTTGTGGTCGCGAGATCGTAGCTCTCATTGCCGTACCCAATGCCCAAGGACAGCTTGTCCGACACGGATTGTGTGAAGGCTAGCGTGAAGCCTGTCACGTCGTTCTCGATGCCGCCAACGGATTGCGCGCCACCACCAATGAGCAGGTTGCCGAGGCTCTGCCCTGTCACATAGGTCGCCGCGAACTCGCCGCCCTCCCACGGTGTGACAGCGCCCGACAGGGTGATCCCGTTGGTGTCCAGCTCCTCGCCGCCTGCGTCAAACGTACCAACCAGACCGGAGACCCGCAGGGAGTATTTCTCAGCCTCATAGAAAGCCGCTGCCGTCAGCACCGGGTCGCTGGATGGGCCCACGGATTCCTCCACAGAGGCCGAGAAGGTCAAACCGCCAGAAACCTTATGCGTGTACCGAATTTGCGGCACACGGGCGAAGGCGATGCCCACGGGCCCGTTGAAATCAGCAGTGCGGGGGTAATGCACCAACGGCATGAAGTTGGTCCAGAACTGCCCGAACAGCCAGGCATCCCCGATGGTTACATTGGCATGGCGCAGCCGCGGGTTCGGAGACGTCGTCTCGTCATCCCCGCTAAAGAGGTCAAATTCCAGCTGGGTGCCGATCTCGCCGATATCGGTCTGGGTTTTGCTGCGGACCCCCAGCCTTGAGACGCGGACACTGGTGCCGAACTGGCCATCCGTCGCGAAAGCCGGGTCGCCAATCCGCGAGGTGCGGGTCAGGTCGCCCTGATCCGTGTCGAAATCGTAGAACGCTTCAAACCGCGCGAAGCCGTAAATCTGGATTTCGGTGTTTGCCGTGACGTTAAATTTCAACCGTGAGCCTTTGTCTGCCTCCAGCTCTGTGATGCGGGCCTCCAATTGCTCAAAGCGCGTCTGGTTCTCTTGTGCTGTTGCGGTGCTGACCAATCCGGCCATGATCGCGGGGATGGCAGCGGTTCCCCAGATATATCTTTTCATGTTGTTCTCTCCTGTGTTGGACGTCGCGGGTTGCGACATTTTTCCACACTCCGGCCAAGCCGCGGACAAAGGCAAAACGCATCGCGTCACCTTTTTCGGCGCGGTTGTGATGAGGCGGTTCACTGCGGGCCATCTCGTGATCGGTGTTTCGCGCAAACATCGTTTAAATATATGGGCTGGCTCTGCCGTGGCCCTTCACGGATCGCAGAGCACACACCCGCGCGTGATCGCATATGTCCCGAAGAAATAGGGCCCGCGCGGTTTCGCTTTGGGCATCGTGACGCCTGAAACCGCGCAAACGCTATCTTGCGTGCTGACGCAATCCGCTGCAACGTCGCGCCTATGACCTTTCAAACCTACACCAAGACGACCTCCCCCGCCGACGGGCCTGCCCGGCTCGCTGCCCTGCGCGCGCAACTGCAAAAGGCGGGCTTTGACGGCGTCATCATTCCCCGCGCCGACGCCCATCAGGGCGAGTATGTGGCCGAGTGCGACAACCGGCTGGCATGGCTCACGGGCTTCACCGGCTCGGCTGGGTTCTGCATTGCGCTGATGGACAGCGCAGGCGTGTTCATCGACGGGCGCTACCGGTTGCAGGTGAAAGAGCAGGTCGACATGCAGGCCTTCATCCCCGTGCACTGGCCCGAGACCAAGCCCGCCACATGGTTGAAAGACCAGTTGAGCACCGGACGCATCGCCTACGACCCGTGGCTGTTCACCAAAGGCCAGATCGACGAGATTGAGCGCGGGTTGAAAGGCACCAAGCTGACGCTGGTGGCCTCCGACAATCTGGTGGACCGCATTTGGGAGGACCGCCCGGCCCCGCCTCAGGGCGCGGTCAGCCTCTATCCGATCGCGATGGCCGGCGAGGAGAGCCAGGACAAACGCGCGCGTCTTGCGGCCGCCCTAAAAGAGGCGGGCCAACGTGCAGCTGTGCTGACCTTGCCCGATTCAATCTGTTGGCTGCTCAATATCCGCGGCTCGGACATTCCGCGTATCCCCGTCGCGCAGTGTTTCGCGGTGCTGCATGCCAATGGCAATCTCGACCTGTTCATCGACCCGGTAAAGCTGGGCGCGCTGGAGCTGGGCCCAGATATCACCTCCCGCCCGCAAGGTGAGTTTGAGGCCGCACTGGCCACGCTGACCGGGGCGGTGCGCATGGACCCCACCTCCGCGCCTCTGGCCGTCAGCGCAGCGCTTCAGGCGGCTTCCGTTGAGATCGCCTATGCGGAAGACCCCTGCATTCTGCCCAAAGCCTGCAAGAACAGCACCGAGATTGCGGCGACCCGTTTGGCGCATCTGCGCGACGCCAAGGCCATGGTCGCTTTTCTCTGCTGGCTCGACGCGCAGCCCGCAGGCTCTCTGACGGAGATCGACGTGGCCCGCACGCTGGAAGGGTTCCGCCGCAAAACCAACGCGCTGAAAGACATCAGTTTCGAGACCATCTCAGGCGCCGGGCCCAACGGCGCGATCGTCCATTACCGCGTCACCGAAGAGACCAACCGCCGCGTCGATGAAGGCCTGCTGCTGGTCGATTCCGGCGGGCAATATGTCGATGGCACCACCGACATCACCCGCACCATCGCCATCGGCCGGCCCACCGAGGAGCAACGCAGATGCTTCACGCTGGTGCTGCAAGGCATGATCGCGGTGTCACTGGCGCGTTTCCCCAAAGGGCTGGCAGGTCGCGATCTGGACGCTTTGGCGCGGGCGCCGCTCTGGCGGCATGGGTTTGATTATGACCATGGGACGGGGCACGGTGTCGGCGTCTACCTGTCTGTGCATGAAGGGCCGCAGCGCATCAGCCGTATCTCGGAAGTGCCGTTGCAGGCGGGCATGATCCTGTCCAACGAGCCCGGCTATTACCGCGAGGGTGCGTTCGGCATCCGCATCGAAAACCTGATCGTGACCCAACCCGCGCCCGCGCTGGGCGACAACCGGGAACAGCTGCAGTTCGAGACATTGACCTGGGTGCCGATAGACCGCCGCCTGATCGCCGTCGAGATGCTCAGCCCGCAGGAACGCGACTGGATCGACGCCTATCACGCTGAAATCGCTGAAAAGCTCGATATGAGCGGCCCAGAGCAGGACTGGCTCGCCGCCGCGACCGCGCCGCTTTAGAGCCGTCACGCTGCCCTGCGGCATCTGCACGCTTGTCATCGGGGTAGCAAGTCTGGCATGTAGAGTGTCTACAAAAATAGACAGACTATTCCGAAGAGGCCACTGCCATGTCCGACCATATCACGCTGAAGCCCGCCATCGGCACCTATTCCATCCGCGCCGCCGGGGCGGTTCTGGGGGAGAGCGCCAATGTCATCACGCTTCACGAGGGCGGCCACGCGCCGGTGCTTTACGTCCCGCGCTCCGATCTGGCCATGGCGTTTTTCGACAAGACGGCTACCACGAGCCATTGCCCGCACAAGGGCGACGCCAGCTATTACACGCTACAGGCCAAAAGCGGTCCCATCCAGGATGCGGCATGGTCTTACGAGTCGCCCAAAGACGGGATGGAACAAATCGCAGGCCATCTGGCTTTCTATGCCGACAAGGTCACGGTTGAGGCCACCTGAGGCTCAGGAATGCTCCTCCGCCGCCGTGGCGGCCAAAGCCCGGTTATATTCCCGCAACGCATCCATCTGAAACAACGCGCCCTGCACGGTCGGGGGCTCTCCCTCCGCGCCTAGGGTGACGACGGGCAAAAATGGCTCGTTGGTCTCCTCGAAGATCGGCATTGCGTCTTCCAGCGTGGCGTTGGGGTCAATGAAATGTCCCGCTTCGATTGCCTGCCAGATCGCCTCGTCGGAGGCTGCTCTGGGGTGGTCCGGCTTGCGCATCACGTTGCTGACCCTGAACATCGACAGCAAATAGGCCTGCGGCCCCGCCGCCAAATGCACCCCGCGCCGCTCCAGCTGCGTCAGGAAGAACGACCGGTCCACCATCCGGCTCGACAGCGCGGAGGACAGCGACACCGCCACCATCACCGCAAGCCCTGTCTGCCAGTCTCCGGTCAGCTCGAACACAATCAGCGTGGTCGAGATCGGCGCGCCCAGCACCGCCGCCGCCACCGCGCCCATCCCCGCCAAGGCGTAAAGCGTCTCCGCCCCTGAGACATTGGGAAAGACGCTCGTGGCGATCATGCCGAAAGTCAGCCCGGTCATCGCGCCCACCATCAGCGAGGGGGAAAAAACCCCGCCCCCCATGCGCCCCGCCATGGTGACGGCCACCGCGATCACCTTCAAAATCGTGAACACCACCGCCTCATAGAGCAGCAACTCCCCCGTCAGCGCCGCCGACGTGGTGCCGTAACCGACCCCGATGATATGCGGAAAGAAAATCGCCAATGCCCCCAACACCAGCCCCGCCGCCGCAGGTCGCAACCAGCGCGGCATGCCGGTGGCCTTCTGGACAGCCGTGCCCATCGTATCGGCCCAGAAGATCGTTCGCATCATCACCACCGCGACCAGGCCGCAAAGCAGCCCGAGGATCAGGAAGGCCGGCAGCTCCTGGTAAAAACTCAGCGCGGATCCCGCAGGCAGCATAAATTCCGTGACGTCGCCAAAGGTCAGGCGGCTGATCACCGTCCCCGCCGCGCTGGCAATCACAATCGGCGCAAAGGCATGCACCGCGAAATGGCGCAAAACGACCTCCAGCGCGAAGAGCGCGCCCGCAATAGGCGCGTTAAAGCTGGCCGACACGGCGGCGGCCACGGCGCATCCCAGCAGGTCGCGCCCGGTGATGCCGTCGGCTTTCAACACCCCGGACACCCAGCTCGAGATGACAGCCGCCAAATGGACCACCGGCCCCTCCCGCCCTGTCGAGCCGCCCGAGGACAGCGTGATCATTGACGCAAAAGCCGAAGCCAGCCCGGACCGTATCCCGACCCGGCCATTGTTCATCGCAGCCCCCTCAATGACATCCGCCACCGACCGCGCGCGCCCGTCCGGGGTAAACACATGCAGCACGATGCCGGTCAACAGCCCGCCCGCGACCGGGATCAACAGGATGAAATACCATTCCACATCCGCAATGAATTCCTGCAGGCTGCGCACATCCTTGGCGTTGTAGAGCACGCCCTGCAGCCACTCGATGGCGATGCGAAAGCCCACCGCCGCGCCGCCCGCCGCGATGCCCACCATCAGCGCAATGAACCAGAACTGTATTTTGGAAGGGCCCCGGTGGCGCAACACCAGCCAGCCCGTTTTGCAGGACTGTACCACGTCGCCAATCTGGCCCGCGATTATCGACTTTTCCGGCTCGGCCATACCCGCCTCGCGCTTTCCCTTGCAGGCCCACTGGCCTAAACTGTCCGAAATCGTACAGAGGCCAGCACATGACCATTCCCGCCGCCATCTCGGAGCTACAATCCCTCTTAGGCGAAAGGCTGACCGTCTCCAAGTCAGATCGCGACATTCATGGCCGCTCGGAGGTCTATTATGCCCCGATGCCCCCCGACGCCGTCGCTTACCCCGAAACCACGGAAGAGGTCAGCGCGCTGGTCAAGATCTGCGCCAAACATGACTGCCCCGTCATCCCATGGGGCACAGGCACCTCGCTGGAAGGCCACGCATTGGCGATCAAAGGCGGGGTCACGGTGGATTTCGCGCGGATGGCGCAGGTGGTTGAGGTAAACGCAGAGGATATGGACGTGCGTGTCCAGCCCGGCATCACCCGCATGGCGCTGAACGAGGAATTGCGCGCCACGGGGCTGTTCTTTCCGGTCGATCCCGGAGCCAACGCCTCCATCGGTGGCATGGCCGCGACGCGCGCCTCTGGCACCACGACAGTGCGCTACGGCACGATGGCCGACAATGTGATGGGGCTGGAGGTCGTGCTGGCCGGTGGCCGCATCATCCGCACCGGGTCACGCGCGCGCAAAACCTCCGCAGGCTACGACCTCACCCATCTGTTCGTGGGCTCGGAGGGCACGCTCGGCCTGATCACCGAGCTGACGCTGAAATTGCAAGGCCAGCCCGAGGCCATCTCCGCCGGCATCTGCGCTTTCCCCGACATGGACAGCGCCGTGGCCTGCGTGATGGAGACGATCCAGATGGGGCTCCCCATGGCCCGGATCGAGTTCGTGGACGCCGCCACCACGCAAGCCTTCAACGCCTATTCCGGCCGCGACATGCCGGTTCAGCCGCATCTTTTGATCGAGTTCAACGGCTCCCCCGCCGCCGTTGCGGAGGACGCCAAGCGCTTTGGCGAGATCGTGGCCGATCACGGCGGGGCCGATTTCGAATGGGCCACCAAGCCGGAGGAACGCACAGCGCTCTGGCAGCTGCGCCATGACGGCTATTACGCCATTCTAGCCTCCCGCAAGGGCTGCACCGCCATGTCCACTGACATTTGCGTGCCGATTTCCCGTCTGGCCGAGGCGGTGACCGAAACCCAGAAAGACATCGCCGCCAGCTTCATCCCCGGCCCCATTTTGGGCCATGTGGGCGACGGCAATTTCCACGCCATCCTGATGATGGACCCGAACAAGCCCGAAGAGCTGGCCGAGGCCAAACGCCTTGCTGATCGCATGGTGGACCGCGCGCTTGAGATGGGCGGCACCGTCACCGGGGAGCACGGCGTCGGCATGGGCAAAATGAAATATATGACCCGCGAACATGGCGACGCATGGAGCGTCATGGCCGACATCAAACGCAGCTTCGATCCGCAGAATATTCTGAACCCCGGCAAGATGGTTCAGGTCAACTAGGCTTGCACATACACAACATTCTAAGCGCCACACTTGTCTCCATTTGGTCAAAAATACTCAAATTCCAACCTATCGGCCCAAGAGCGCCCTCGCTGCCTCGCGCGCGGCTTCCGTCACTGTGTCGCCCGACACCATACGCGCAATCTCGTCCACACGGGCCTCGTCATCCAGCGCCACCACGGTTGAGAGCGTCACCTCATCCTGCACCGATTTCTGGACCCGCCAGTGATGCCCACCCAAAGCTGCCACCTGCGGTGAATGCGTGACCACCAAGACCTGACCGCCCTCCGCCAGTGCTCCCAACCTGCGCCCAACCGCATCCGCCGTGGCCCCGCCGACGCCCCGGTCGATCTCGTCAAAGATCATCGTCACGTCGCCGCTGGTCCCGGTCAGGCAGACTTTCAAAGCCAGCAAGAACCGCGACAGCTCCCCACCCGAGGCGATTTTGTTCAGCGGTCCCGCCGGGGTGCCGGGGTTCGTGGCGACGGTGAAGGCCACCAAGTCATGCCCCTCCGGCCCGTAAGCCTCATTGGTGATGTCGGTCTGAAACACCGCGCGTTCCATCTTCAGCGGGGCCAGTTCTTCCATCATCGCGGCGTCCAGCCGGGTCGCGGCCTCTACCCGCGCGACGCGCAACTTGTCCGCTTCAATCCCGTAAGCCTCTTCTGCTGCGGCCACAGCCTGTTCCAGCCCTTCAATCTCGGCAGCACCCCCATCCAGCGCGTCGAGACGCGCGCGGTAGCGCTCTGCGAGCTCAGCCAACTCATCAGGCATCACATCATGTTTGCGGGCCAGCGCGCGGATCGCAAAGAGCCGCTCTTCCACGCGCTCCAGCTCAAACGGGTCAAAGGAGACCGCCTCCAGCGCCGCCTCCACGCCTTGCGTGGCCTCTCCAAGCTCGGTCATGGCGCGCTCCAATGCGGCCAGCGGGGCGTTCAAATGCCCATCCGCCTTATCCGCCACGCCGTCCAGCCAGCGCGCCGCATCCAGCGCCATACCTTCGGCACCAGAGGTGCCAAGCGCTTGTAATCCTTTGGTTATATCGTCCTTGATCCGCTCCCCCGCCTGCATGGCGCGGCGACGTGTGTCCAGTTCAGGCTCCTCGCCCGCGACGGGCGCAAGCGCGTCCAGCTCTTCCACCGAGTGGCGCAGAAAATCTTCCTCCGCGCTCATCTTGGCAAGCGCTGTTTCTGCTGCCGCCAAGGCCTTGCGGGCGGCGGACATATCACTCCAAGCCGCCCGCACGGGCCCCAAATCGGTGCCTGCAAATTGATCGAGCAGCATGCGATGCGCGCGCGGGTTCAACAGCCCCCGGTCGTCATGTTGCCCATGCAGCTCCACCAGCGCGTCCGACAAGGCCCGCAGCACCTCGCCGCTGGCGCGTCGGTCGTTGATCCAGGCCTGTTTGCGGCCATCTGGGTGGTTCACGCGGCGCAGGATCAGCTCGTCTTCGCTGTCAAACCCCGCCTCGGCCAGCACGTCCCGCGCGGGATGGCCCGCAGGCAGGTCGAACACAGCCGTCACCTCGCCCTTTTCCGCGCCTGCGCGCACCAGCTCGGCCCGGCCGCGCCAGCCCAGCACAAAGCCCAAGGAGTCCAGCAGGATCGACTTGCCCGCGCCGGTCTCCCCGGTCAGCACATTGAGGCCGGGCTGGAACTCAAGCACCAGCCGGTCAATGATCAGCATATCGGAAATATCAAGAGATCTCAGCATGATAGGTCCCGCATGGCGGGGTTTACCCCGCCACCTTCACAGCCACCTGCCGCGGATGACCTGCCGGTAAATATCCACCAGCCAGCCGGTGCCCTTGGGCGCCGGTTTCAGCCCGCGCCCGGCCAGCAGCTCAAAACTGTCCTGATAAAACTCATTGGACTGGTAGTTGAACCCAAGGATCGCCGCCGCCGTCTGCGCCTCGTCGGTCAGCCCCAGCGAAAGGTAGCTTTCCACGAGCCGGTGCAAGGCTTCGGGCGTGTGGGTCGTCGTCTGGAATTCTTCCACCACAACGCGGAACCGGTTGATCCCGGCGGCGTAATGCCCGCGCTTGAGGTAGTAGCGCCCGATCTCCATCTCCTTGCCGGCCAGATGGTCAAAGGCGAGGTCAAATTTCAAAATGGAGGAGCGCGCATATTCGCTGTCCGGATAGCGCTCGATCACGGTTCGCAGGGCTTGCAGCGCCTGAAAGGTCAGCCCTTGGTCGCGGCCCACCTGATCAATTTGGTCGTAATAGCTGATCGCCAGCAAATACTGCGCATAGGGCGTGTCTTCATCCGCCGGGTAGAAGTCGAGAAACCGCTGCGCCGCCGCGCGCGATTGCTCATATTCGCGGTCCGCATGGTAGGCAAAGGCCTGCATGATCAGCGCGCGTTTGGCCCATTCCGAATAGGGGTAGAGCCGCTCCACCTCGCCAAACAGGCGCACCGCATCATCCACGTCGCCATTGGCCAACTCGGCCTCGCCGCGCTTGTAAATCTCATCCGCGGTGAAGCTTTCCAGCGGGGCCTCTTGCTCGCCCACAAAGAGGTTCGACAGGAAGCCGCCCCCGTTGCGGTCGCGCGTTCCACATGCGGCAACGCTCGAGACAAGCGCCAGCATGACCGCTGTTTTGATCAAAGACATGTTCGGCATATCAGCCCGCCAACCCTGCAACTCATGTCCGCCACACCCGCGCGAGGTGGAGCGCTTTTGAAAGTCTTAGCACATGTGTCTGGAAGGCAAAACGTCTTTGCGGCGGTTTTTGGAAAACAAAAAGTTGCGGCAGGGTCAGGCAACCAGCGCAAGATCCGCATGTTTGACCCCAACACCCGGCAGGCGGCTCAGCTGCGCAGTGGTGCAGTCGACCAGACGGTAGGCCTCCGGGGTCGCGAAAAGCTCCCGCAGCAGCATGTTGGTCATCGCATGACCGGCGCGGATACCAGTGTAGCGTCCAAGGATCGGGGCCCCTGCCAGCGCCAGATCACCCAGCGCATCAAGCATCTTGTGGCGCACGGCCTCATCCTTATGGCGCAAACCGCCCGGACTGAGGACATCGTCACCATCCACGACAACGGCGTTTTCATAGGTGCCGCCAAGCGCCAGCCCCGCCGCATGCATCATATCAATGTCGGATTTGCGGCAGAAGGTGCGACTGTCGGACAGCTCCCGCACAAAGGTGCCATTCGCCATGTTCAGCGATTTGGACTGCGTGCCGATGGCCGCGTCCTCAAAGTCGATCTCGAACGAAATCTCCAAAGACCCCGCAGGGGCCAGCGTCGCCGTCGCACCATGCAACTCAACACTCACGGGTTTCAGCACTTCAATCGCGTAAAGCGGCGCGTCTTGGCGCGCCACGCCCGTTGCCACGAAGGCGCGTACAAAATCACCCGCCGCGCCGTCCATGATGGGCACTTCGGGGCCGTCAATCTCGATCAAAGCGTTCTGCACGCCGCAGCCAACAAGGGCCGCCATGATATGTTCGATGGTGGTGACATCCGTGCCCGCCGCGTTGACGATCCGGGTGCACAGAGGCTTGTGCTCAACCGCGTCATAAAGCGCCGGGATCATCGGGTCCGCACCCGACACATCCACCCGCTTGAACCAGATACCGTGGTTCACCCCTGCTGGCAGCACTGTCATCGTCACAGCGACGCCGGAATGCAATCCGACACCTTTAAAAGTGACTGCAGAGTTCAATGTCGCTTGCACGTGGGGTGCCTCCTCAGGAAGCGTCAGGGTTTCTATTCAAATCCGACAGAACGCAATTGTTCCATGGGTCGGAAAATAGGGTCGCCGCTGAGATCCCTCAACTCACTCTTTATGACCGTTTGCAACATAGCTGTCACAAACGCAGAAATTCATTATGCACCCGCAGCAAGTCTCTGTTTTAAAACGAAAAAGGCCGGGGCATGCCCGGCCTCTGACGTTGCGTCTTTTTTGTCTGCGTCAGTTGGCCTGACGCCGCAGGAAGGCCGGAATCTCAATCTTCTCCTGCTCGGGATCAACCTCAGCAGAGGGCTGGATCGCGTTGACCTGAGGCTGTTGCCGCGCCGGTTGAGGCGCGTCTTCTGCCGATCCGGTCATCCGTCCAATCAGAGAATTGATACCAAAGCGCGGCTTCTCACTGGCGGGTTCTGCTGGCTGAACCGCAGGGGCTGCGGGGGCCGATGGGGCTGGCTGACGGCCGACCGCCGCGCGCAGGCGCTCCATGGCTTCCGGCGTAGGTGTGCCCGGCTGCGGTGCCATAAAGGCGTCTGCAGATTGCTGCCCGGGGTGTTGTTCCGCCACGATGGTCGGCGCGGGCTCTGGCGTCGGCTGATACACCGGCTCAGGCAGGCCGTCCTGCGGCAGGTGATCTTTCGCCGTCGGAGCAGGCGCATAGGCGCGGGCCTGCATTGGCGGCGCTTGCGGCGCGGGTTGTGGCGCGGCTGCGGCTGGGCTTTCAAAAAGGCTTGGTTCTTCCACAGCAGGCGTGTGCGCCACCGCTGCGGGAACCTCGTCAAGCGGCATCTCGGCAGCTGTCGCTTGCGACAGCGGAGCCGCTAGGGACCGGCGCGGCACAGGCTGCGCCAGCAGCTCTTCCGACGCCTCAATGCCCGTGGCCACAACAGAGACGCGCATTTTGCCGTCCATATCTGTGTCCAAAGTCGAGCCCACAATGATGTTCGCCTCTGGGTCAACTTCCTCGCGAATACGGTTGGCGGCTTCGTCCAGCTCGAACAAGGTCAGATCGTGGCTGCCGGTGATGTTGATCAGCACGCCTTTGGCGCCGCGCAGCGAAATTTCGTCCAGCAGCGGGTTGGCAATCGCCTTCTCGGCGGCTTGAATGGCGCGGTCTTCGCCCTCGGCCTCGCCGGTGCCCATCATGGCTTTGCCCATCTCGTCCATCACGGCGCGCACATCGGCAAAGTCGAGGTTGATCAGGCCCGGCCGCACCATCAGGTCAGTGACGCCTTTGACGCCCTGATAGAGCACGTCATCCGCCATGGAAAACGCCTCGGTGAAGGTCGTCTTCTCATTGGCCAGACGGAACAGGTTCTGGTTTGGAATGATGATCAGCGTGTCGACAACTTTCTGAAGCGCTTCAATGCCTTCATCGGCTTGCTTCATCCGCTTGCCGCCCTCAAACTGGAACGGCTTGGTGACGACACCTACGGTCAGAACACCCAGCTCGCGGGCGGCCTGCGCAATGATTGGCGCGGCCCCGGTGCCGGTGCCCCCGCCCATGCCAGCGGTGATGAAGCACATATGCGCGCCGGCCAGATGGTCGACAATCTCTTCGATGGTTTCCTCAGCGGCTGAGGCCCCTACGGTGGGCCGTGCGCCAGCACCCAGACCTTCGGTGGCTTTCACGCCCATCTGAATTTTCGCAGCAGCTTTGGAATGCTGCAGCGCTTGGGCGTCGGTGTTCGCGGTCACGAACTCCACCCCGTCCAGCTCCTTTTCGATCATATTGTTGACCGCGTTGCCGCCTGCCCCGCCAACACCAAAAACGGTGATGCGTGGTTTCAGCTCTGGTTGCTCAGGGATCCGAAGGTTGAGTGTCATGACTATGTCCGCCTGTCTGTACTTTTAAGTGCACGTAACGGGCCTTTGGCCCTTATAGTTTTGCCTCTTTGACGGTGATCCTACCGAGAGTCGCGCGTGGCGTCACGTGGAAAAAGGCAATTTTGCCACAAAATCTGGGGAAAACTCAGAGCTTATCAGCGGCATCTTGCCAAAGGCGGCAGATATGGCAGAGGCCGGGCGACACACCACCAGCCATATGCCCAATGAATTAAGCCCCGCCGCCGACCTATGCGCGCATGCAGGGTTTCATCTTGGCACAAATATGCGCGCCGCAGGCACCGCGCGAAGCGCGGAAAACATCTCGCCGCGCGTCAGCGCGACATTTTTCTAAAAGCCCTACCAGTTATCCTTGAACCACTTCACCGCCCGCTTCAGCGAACGCGCAGGGTAGCTGTCCACAGGCACATCAAAATCCCACCACTCATCCTGCGGATGCGCGGCAAACAAACAGGTGCCGACGGCGGCGGCAAAGCTTGGCCCCGTCACCGATTGCGGCAGGCCTTGCACCCTAAGGGGGCGTCCCAGCCGCACTTGCTGTCCCAATATTCTGGTGGCCAAGCCGTCCAGCCCCGGCAGCTGCGAGGCCCCGCCCGTCAGCACAATCCGCTGCGAGGGCAAATGCTCAAACCCTGCCGCATCCAGCCGCACGCGCACCTCTTCCAAAATCTCTTCCATCCGGGGCCGCATCACGCCAATCACCTCGGCACGCGAGACCGTTCGGCGGTCATGCTCCCAATCGCCGGTATCCGAGGACAGATCAATCATCTCACGGTCATCCATGCCAGTGGCCACAACCCCGCCATAAAACGTCTTGATCCGCTCGGCGGTCGGCATCGGCACTTGCAAACCTTGGCTGATATCGGAGGTCACATGATCCCCGCCCATCCGCACGGTATCCGCATAGATCATGTGCTTCTTGATGAAGATCGAAATGCCGGTTGAGCCGCCACCCAGATCAATACAGGCCGCGCCCAGTTCCTGCTCATCCTCAACTAGCGACGAGATCCCGGCCGCATAGGCCGAGGACGCGATCCCCGCCACATCCAGATCGCAACGTTTGATGCAATAGAGCAGGTTCTCAATGGGCGTGCGGTCCACGGTCAGCATATGCAAATCCGTCGACAACGCGTTGCCCGCCTGCCCGCGCGGATCACCCAACCCTGAGCGATGATCCACCGCGAAATTCACCGGCTGCGCATGCAGCACCTCGCGCTCACCGCCATAATCGGGCAGATCACAACTGGCCAAGGCGCGGGCCACGCAGTTTTCGCTGACCTGACCTTCCGGCAGCTCCACCGAGCCCGTCACCCCGTAAGAGCGCGGCTTGGCGCCCGAGAAACACGCGATCACATGATCGACCCGGACATTGGCCATTTTCTGGGCCGCCTGCACCGCAGTGCGAATGGCGCGCTCGGTTTCATGCATGGTCTCGATCTCGCCAAAACGCACCCCGCGCGAGCGCGTGGTAGCCGCGCCAATCACCCGAAAAGCCGATTGCCCCGCCATGGAGCCGATGCCTTCGGCGTCGCGAAACCGCTCGGGCCCGTCAAAGCGCAGCACGAAGCAGGCAATCTTGGCAGAGCCCACGTCAAGCACAGCAATCACGCCCCGCTGGATGGCCGCTTGGCGCTTGTTTCGCATTGCACGTTGTGTTTGGTAAAGATCGCTCATTCGTCCGTATTCCCTTTGATCTCAATGCCTTTCAGCGCACGCATGTCATCCAACGCGCCTTGCGTCAGCCGCACCGTTGGCCTGTCGCCGTTTCTGATATCCACCCGCAAAACATCCCGTTCCAAGAGGTCTTGCGCTTCGTTTAATGCGATCACCCGGTCCAGAGCGGGGCCCGCGCCGCTTTGCGGCAGCATGATCCGCTGGCCTCGGTCCATCACCAGATCCCAACGCAGCTCGCTGATCCGCACAAGGCCATGGACCCGGTCGCCGATCGGGGCTGCGGCCTCCAATAGCGCCAGCGCTTCCGGCACGGCCATATCCGCGCCCTCACCTGCAATAATCGGCAAATCTGCCCGCTGCGCGCGCGTCTCAATCGGCGCCACCCGGTGGCCCTTTGCGTCAAGCAGCTCCAACCCGTCCGGCCCGCGCCAGATCACCGCCGGCACACGCTCGTCTACCGTCACCTGCAACACGCCCCCCGTACGAACACGCAGGTCCACGCGCTCCACCGCGTCAAGGCTTTCCACCTGTTGCCGCATCGCCTCAAGGTCCAGATCAAAGCTGGAGACCGGCAGGTCCACCGGCATCACCTCTCGGATATGGCCGTCCAGCAGGTCGGACGCGCCGTCCACTGCCATCACCTTCACCATGAATTCCGGCCGCGTCTCGATGGAGGCCCGCGCCTCCACCATCCAATCCGCAATCTCCTGCTGGCGCGTGGCGTCGCCAAAATACCAAATGCCCGCCGCAACCGCGATCCCCAGCGGCGCGCCCAGACGCACCAGCCGCCGAAAGCCTGGACGCAGCCAAAGCCGCTCGGCGCGGTAGGCCCATTTGCTGGGGGCCGGATCGCGCCTGATCTTTGGGCTCCGCTTCACCGCCCGCATGACGCGTCCTCCACCAGCCAGGCGCAGAGCGCGCCCATGGTCATTCCCGCCGCCTGCGCCTGCTCGGGCGTCAGCGAAGTGCCGGTCATCCCCGGCTGGGTGTTGGTCTCAAGCAAGATCAGCCCGGCGGCGCCTTTGCTTTCGTCCCAGCGATAATCGGTACGCGACACGCCCCGGCAGCCCAGCGCCTTATGCGCGGTTACGGCATGCTCAAAACACAGCGCGCGAATGTCGCTCGGCACCTCGGCAGGCACCACATGGCGCGAGCCCCCTTCGGCGTATTTCGCCTCATAATCGTACCAGCCATCGGTCAGAATATCGGTCAGCTCCAACGGACGGTCGCCCAGCACAGAAACGGTCAGCTCACGCCCCGGCACAAACGCCTCGACCATCACCGTATCGGGCATGTCACCAGCCAATTGCGCCGGGCCATTCGCGCCGTCGCTGACCAGATAGACCCCAACGGAGGAGCCTTCATTATAGGGTTTCACCACGTAAGGCGCCGCCATCACATGGCCCGCCATAACCTCCGCTTTGTCGGCCAGCATACTGTCGGCCACGGGGAGGCCATGCAGCCGGTAAATCTCTTTGGTGCGCTCCTTGTCCATCGCAAGGGCCGAGGCCAGCACGCCCGAATGCGTGTAGGGCAACCCCATCCACTCCAGCAGGCCTTGTACACAGCCATCTTCACCCCAACGGCCATGCAGGGCGTTGAAACAGCAATCGGGAGAAATCTCGGAAAGACGCGCGGCAAGGTCCGGACCCGCGTCCAGCTCGACCACCTCATATCCCTCGTCCCGCAAAGCCGCAGCGCAGGCACGCCCCGTAGACAGAGACACCTCGCGCTCAGCCGAGGGGCCACCCATCAGTACCGCCACTTTACGGAATGCCCTGCTCGACATAGCCGCCTCGTGTTTATCTTGGACCCTTATCTCCGGGCCTTTTCTCGGGCAGCCTTTTGGCCGCTCCAATTTACCGCCGCGCGGGCTTACCTAAACCCTACGCGAAGCACTTCCCAGTGTAACTCAATTCCGCTGTGCTCGAAAACCTTTTTCCGCACCTGCTCGCCCAAATCTTCCAGATCCGCCGCCGTCGCCCCGCCGGTGTTGATCAGAAAGTTGGGGTGTTTCTCGCTCATCTGCGCCCCGCCCAGCCGCGTGCCGCGCAATCCGGCGTCGTCAATCACCTTCCAAGCCTTCAGCTCATGGCTGTCATCGGCCCGCCCAGTCGAGGAAAACCCCGCCGGGTTGCGAAAAGTCGATCCCGCCGTGCGGTCCTTTGTGGGCTGCGTTGCGTCGCGCTTGGCGAGTTGCTCTTCCATGCGGGCATGCAAGGCAGCAGGCTCGCCCGTTGGAGCCTCCATTACCACCTCAACGATCACCGCCCCTTGCGGCAATTGCGATTGCCTATAGGCAAAGTGCAGATCATCGCGGGTCAAAACCACAACCTCGCCCGAGCGCAGCACGACCGTCGCCTCCACAAACACATCCGCCATATAGCTGCCATAGCAGCCCGCATTCATTGCAACAGCACCGCCAATGGCACCGGGGATGGTGCGCAGGAACGTCAGGTCCAGCCCCGCATCCGCCGCCTTGCGCGCACAATGCGCGTCCAACAGCGCCGGACCACAGGTCACCCGCGTGCCATCCACCTCAAACCCGTAGAAGCCCCGCCCCAGCCGGATCACCACCGCGTCCAGCCCACCGTCGCGAATGATCACGTTCGAGCCCACCCCCATCGGGAACACAGGACCCTCATAGGCTTTCAGAAAATCGCACAAATCCGCGCGGTCAGCCGGTTGAAACAGCGCCCGCGCCGGACCACCAACACGCAACCATGTCAGGTCAGCGAGTGGCCTGTCTGGCGTGAGTGGCCCACGGGTCGGAATCTGACGAACTGCATCTTGCATAGCGCGAAGGCTATGCAACAAATTAAGCGGGCGCGCTAGTACCCGTCAGAGTTCGGAGCAATAACCTCAACAGCGCACAGACGCCGAAAGGAACCAGGAAGACCAAGATCGAAAGAGGTAGAATTACGGAGATAACGACAGGCAACCGAGTGACATCGGCTTCAGGGCTCGCGTATATGCCTGTCACAACACTAAAAGTCACAATAGCCCCGAAGACAACACTTGTGACAATTCCCCACTTCGCACCACGCACAATCAAGATCGCTAGCCAACCCACCAAGATCGTTCCCATCGTAAGGGCCTCGTTACCAACCAAATTCTCCATCACGTCTCTCCAACTCAATTCGTGAAGAGATCGGCTATCATGCGATCGGGGCACCAATGAGGCGATTGTTTGCCGCGAGGGCCCGCCCTTTTACTTGCGGCTAACGCCCTCGCTGGCGGGAGTGGCGCAATCCTGCGAGAAGCCCTTGGGGTAGGACCATCAGCATAGCCGAAACGAAAAACACCAGCCCCAGCCGGTTGAAACAGAGCCGTCGCAGCCCCCCGACCTGCAGCCATGTCAGGTCTGCCAGCGCGCGGTCCGGCCTCAGCGCCCCGCGTGTCTCGGGCCAAACTTGCGTCACCTTGACTGCCCCTATCCGCTTTCCATGTTCAAAAATATCCGCCCCGCAGGGTCGGTCAGCCTTCTATTCCGCAGGCTCGATTGGCTTTTGCAACCCCAGCACCCGGCGCATCCAGCGGCCAAAATAGCGCACAGGCCAGCGCAGGATCGACGCCCCTGCGGCCAATGCGATCAGGCCAATCCAGGGACCATTTTCCCATGTCAGCCAGCCCAGAAGCGGGATCCCGATGGCAATGAGTACGTAAGCACGCCGCCAGTGATTGTCGCGCGAGGGGATGATGGCCATCAGGTTGGCGACAACCAGCCACGCCAATGCAAGAACCAAAGGCCAGCTCATCGCGGCACCTCCGGCTTTTCACCGCGCGCCATGCGCCAGAAAAAGATCAGCGGGTTGCGGAACATTGACACGAAACCAAACAGCCCCAGAAGCGCCACCCAAATGCCGTGCTGAACGCCGATATACACCAGCAGGCACGGTGCCGCGACAAGCAGGACCAGACCCGGCGGGTATTGATACCGCATCGGCAGAAAGGCCACCAAAGTGGCCGAGATGGCCCAGATGGCGGCCAGCAAAAGCGACAAACTCACGACGTGTCCCCCACACATGCGCAAAAACTGAGTTGGTAATCGCATGGAATTTGGAGAGAGTCAGCCTTTTTGTGGCCTTGGCGTCTCATTTTAAGTGCAATCCAATTCAAAAAATACCGCCTCAGAGCGGAGGGTTAAGAACTCAGCCGCTCCGGCAAGCCAATCGCCCAACTGCTGATTGTGCCTGCGCCCAAGCAAACCACCATATCTCCGGGTTTTGCCTCTGCGCGGACCAAAGCTTCCAGCGCGTCTTCATCTTCAATGATCCGCGCGTCACGGTGGCCGTGGCGCGTCAGGCCTGCGACCAAATCGTCACGGCTGGCACCTTTGATCGGGTCCTCCCCCGCCGAAAACACGTCAGAGATGCCCACGATATCGGCGTCATTGAAGCAGGAGCAAAAATCGTCAAACAGATCATGCAGCCGCGAGAACCTGTGCGGCTGATGCACCGCGATCACCCGGCCTTCGGTTGCCTGCCGCGCGGCCTTCAGCACGGCGGCGATCTCGACGGGATGGTGGCCGTAATCGTCGATGATCGTGACGCCATTCACCTCGCCCACTTTGGTAAAGCGGCGGTTTACCCCGCCAAAACCCGCCAGCGCCGCTTTGATCTCGGAGGCTTTCAGCCCCAGATGCCGCGCCACGGCGACTGCCGCCAGCGCGTTGGAGACGTTGTGATCGCCCGGCATCGGCAACTCGCAGCCCTCGATGACCATGCCGTCATTTTGCAGCGCAATATCAAAATAGGCCGAGCCGTTTCTGTAGCTCAAATTGATGGCCCGCACATCGGCCTGGGTATTGAATCCGAATGTCACCACGCGGCGGTCGGTGATCTTGCCGACCAGCGCCTGCACCTCGGGGTGATCGGTGCAACACACGGCCAGACCGTAAAAGGGGATGTTCGAGACGAACTCCAGAAACCCCTGCCTTAGCGTGTCGAAATCGCCCCAATGCTCCATATGCTCGGGGTCGATATTGGTCACAATCGCGATGGTCGCAGGCAGGCGGTTGAACGTGCCGTCGCTTTCATCGGCCTCAACCACCATCCACTCGCCCTGCCCCACGCGCGCGTTCGAGCCATAGGCATGAATGATCCCGCCATTGATCACCGTGGGGTCAATCCCGCCGCCATCCAGCAAGGCGGCGACCATCGTGGTCGTGGTGGTTTTGCCATGCGTGCCACCGACAGCAATGTTCGATTTTAGCCTCATCAGCTCGGCCAGCATCTCGGCGCGGCGCACTACGGGCAGGCCTTGCGCGCGCGCCGCGTCCAGCTCCGGGTTGCCCGGTTTGATGGCGGAGGAAATCACGACGACGTCGGCATTCTCAAGGTTAGCGGCTTTCTGCCCTTCAAAAATCTTAGCCCCCAGCTCTGCCAGCCGGTCGGTGATCTTGGAGGTCTTCTGATCCGAGCCCTGCACCGAATAGCCGTGGTTCAAGAGCACCTCTGCGATGCCAGACATGCCGATACCTCCGATACCGACGAAGTGAATAGCGCCCAGCTCAAGGGGCAGTTTTGTGGCAGCAGCGTTCATCGGCGGTTCTTCTCGTTCAGCTCTAGCGTCAGGGCCACCAGCGCCTCCGTGGCGTCTGGCTTTCCGGTGCCAAGCGCCGCGTTGGCCATCTGGGTGGCTGCGGGCTCGTTGGTCAGGATGTTGTTGATCTGCTCGGCCAGCGCTTCGGGCGTGAACAGGCTTTCGGGCATCAACACGGCGGCACCTGCGCTGGTCAAACCACGTGCATTTGCGGTTTGCTCGTCGCGGATCGCGGCGGCCAGAGGCACCAGAATGGAGGGACGTCCAATGACCGACAGATCCGCCACCGTCGAGGCCCCGGAGCGTGCGATCACCAGTTGCGCCTCGGAAAAGCGGCTGGGGATGTCTTGAAAGAACGGCTCGACCTCGGCGGAGACCCCGGCTTGGGCGTAGATGGTTGCGGCCTCGTTTGCATCGTCGTCGCGGGCCTGTTGGGCAACGCGAATACGTTGGCGCAGCTCATAGGGCAAAAGCGCCACCGCGCGCGGCACCACTTGCGCCAGAATGCGCGCGCCTTGGCTGCCACCGATCACGACAAGGCTCATCGGGTAGTCGCCCGGCGGAATATACGCGGCTCCTGCGCGCTCCAGCACGGAGCGGCGCACCGGGTTGCCAGTGAACACGCCCTCGACGCCCCCCGGCAATGCGGTGGGCCATGTGCCGCAGGCGATCTTGTCGACGCGGGTGGCGAAGGCCTGATTGACCCGGCCCAGCACGCCGTTTTGCTCATGGATCATGCGCGGCAGGCGCAACAACCACGCAGCGGCAATGGCCGGAAAGGACGGATAGCCGCCAAAGCCCACCACGACCGCAGGGCGGTCGCGTTTGAAATTCGCCATGGCCGACAGCACGCCTGCGGCCAGTTTGAAGGGCGCGGTCAGCTTGTTGGCTAGCCCGGCGCGGGCGAAGGTCGCTGATTTCAGCTCTTCGATCTGCACGCTATGCGGGAAGCCCGAGACGTAGCGCGCGCCGCGCGCATCCGTGGTCAGCTTGACCCGCCAGCCTTGCGCCAGCATCGCCTCGGCCAGCGCTTGCGCGGGAAACATATGCCCGCCCGTGCCGCCAGCGGCGATCACCAGAAGCGGCGCGCTCATCCCCGGCCGCCTTGGATCATGATGTCACGCATATCTCCTTGCGGGCGCGAGCGGGTGAAGGCCAGAAGCATCCCCAGCGCGATGCCCCCCGCGATCAGCGAGGAGCCTCCGTTGGACACGAAAGGTAGCGTCATCCCCTTGGCGGGCAGCAGCCGCACAGCGACGCCCATATTGATGATCGCCTGCATGGCGAACATTGCCGCGAGCCCGGTGCCTGCAAGCCGAATAAACGGGTCGCGTTCGCGGGTCAGCCGGTGCAGCGAGCGCATGGTGAAAATGGCGTAGAGCGAGATGATCGCGATGACCATCACGAGCCCATATTCCTCCGCGGCGACGGCGATGATGAAATCGGTATGCGCGTCGGGCAGCGACCATTTGACGGAGCCCTCGCCGACGCCCACACCGAAGAAACCGCCCTCGCGGATCGCGTTGGTGGCGTAGCCCAGCTGCGTGGTCGGGTCGACCTCTGCGGAAAGAAACCCGTCGATGCGACGCGCAAAATGGTCCGACATATTATAGGCGCTGACGCCCGCAACAATCACCACGCCTGCCATGCCAATGAGCAAAAATAGCGGCGCTCCGGCCACGAAATAGACCACGGCCCAACCAAAGAGGATCAGGCAGGCCTGCCCGAAATCGGGCTGCATGGCCAGAAAACCCACCACGATGGCCATCAGCACGAAAGAGGCGGTCTTGCCCGGCGGGCCGTTGATCTCCTGACTGGCGGCGATCAGCCAGGCCGAGAGCACGATGAAGACGGGTTTGAGAAATTCAGAGGGCTGGATGGAGGCAAAGCCCAGCGAGTACCAGCGCGTGGCCCCTTTGCCGAAATCCGTGCCAAACACCGGCAGCAGGATCAGCGCCACGAAGGTCACAGCGAAGACCATGATCGCCAAGCGGCGCACCATCTGCGTGGACATCATCGAGATGCAGACCATCACGCTCATCGCGATGCAGCCAAAAAACGCCTGTTTGGAGACATAGTGAAACGGGTCCAGCCCGTTTTTGGCCGCCAGCGGTGGAGACGCCGCGAGCCCCAGCAAGAGCCCCACGCCGAACAGCGCGAAGACGCAGGCCATCGACCAGCGGTCCACCGTGCGCCACCATTTGGGAAGGATCGGCTCGCCCACGCGCGCCGTTACGGTGCCATACACCATCTCAGTCATGAGAGTACCGCCATTTACTGCCTCACATCCGGTTGCCCCGGAACTCGTTCTTACTTGCGCCCGATTTTTCGGGTCTATCTGTTCACCATAGCGTGAAAATTTCGCTCAATCCAGCCTGAGTTTTGATGTCAGAGGCTTTGCGCCGATGCCGCTTTGGGATGGGGTTGAGACGTGGTAGGTTAAGCGTGATGAACAATGGGGGCCAAACATGGCGCAAGACATCTCTCTTCATTGCAACTGCGGCGCGTTTCAGGCTGTGATCCATGCGCCCGGTCCCTCCACGGACAATCACGGGATTTGCTACTGCGTTGATTGCCAGGCCTTCCCGCGCCACCTTGGTCAAGCCGAACGCTGCCTTGATGCAGCAGGTGGCACAGACCTGTACCAGACCCAGCCCAGCAAGTTTGAGATCACCGCCGGAGCGGAGCATCTGGCCGTCCTCACACTGGCGCCAAAGGGTCTTTACCGCTGGTACACGCGTTGCTGCAACACTCCGATTGGCAACACGATGGGCAGCGCGAAACTGTCCTTCGTCGGATTTCTGACCTGCAATTTTGTTGAGGCTGAGCTGCCCCCTATCGCGTTTCGCTACAAGAAAGAGCAAGCGCTTGCGCCGGTTGACGGCCCCTCGGGCAGCTTGGCCGCGTTTGCGTTCAAGACGATGAAAAACATGCTCCGCGCAAGGCTGTCGGGGCGCTGGAAGCAAACGCCGTTTTTCGATGCAGAGACAGGGCGCGCGGTGTCCAAACCCTACACGCTCAGCGAGGCGGAGCGCGCCACGGCTTACGTCTAGGCCGTTAAGACCATGCCGGTTTCGCACACGAAAGCGCAGGATCTAAGCGGCTGAATTCCCGGCCTCGGGACGCAGGGCCGGGTGGAGCGGCAACGGCCGAAAGGTTAACGCGATTGCAGCTTTGTGACCTCAGCGGCGAAGTCATCTCCGCGCTGCTCGAAGCTGTCATATTGATCAAAGCTGGCCGCGGCCGGGGCCAGCAGGACCGTGTCGCCCGCCTCGGACTCCTCGGCGGCCAAGCTGACGGCAGCCTGCATCGTTGTGCACACTGCCACCTCCACGCCGCCCAGCTGCAACGCGAATTTCTGGGCGTCGCGCCCGATCACATAGGCTTTCTTGACCGCACCAAGATGCGCGGTCAGCGCATCCAAGCCGCCCTCTTTCTCCAGCCCACCGCAAATCCAGCGAATGTTGGAAAAGGCCTGCAACGCCTTGGCGGCGCTGTCGGTGTTGGTGGCTTTGCTGTCATTGACGAAACGCACACCGTCTATCTCAGCCACTTGCTGGGAGCGGTGTTTCAGCCCGCCAAAACTGTGCAGCGCCTTCTCGATCACCTTGGGCGCAAAGCCCAGCGTGCGGCATACGGCATAGGCGGCGCAGGCGTTTTGGTGGTTATGCGCGCCCGGCAACCCGGCGACCTCGCGCAGGTCGATATTGGCCAGCTGCTTGCCTTTGCGCCATTCGGCCAAAAAACCCTTCTTGGCAAACACCGCCCAGCCGGGACCTGCGATCTTGCCGCCAGAGGAGACCCGGATCACCCGGTCATCGCCATTGCCGCCCGACAGTTGATTGGCCAGCATCCGCCCCTCAGGCTCGTCGATGCCGATCACCGCCCGGTCCGGCCCGCCTTCGGAAAACAGGCGGCGTTTGGCCGCGAAATACCCGCCCATTCCTGCATGCCGGTCCAGATGGTCGGGGCTGAGATTGGTGAAGACCGCAACATCCGGCGTCAGGCTGCGGGCCAGCTCGGTCTGGTAGCTCGACAGCTCCAGCACCACGACCTCGCCGTCAATGGCAGGCTCCAGATCAAGCACGCCGCGCCCGATATTGCCCGCCAATTGCGTCGGGCGATTCACGTCGGTCAGAATGTGATGGATCAGCGCGGAAGTTGTCGATTTGCCGTTCGAGCCGGTGACGGCCACGACTTTGGGCATCTGGTCAAACCCCTCCCACGCCTGCGTGGCAAAGGAGCGGAAAAAGAGCGAGATATCATTGTCCACCGCCACATCCGCCGCCCAAGCCGCCGCGATCACCGGATGCGGCGCGGGGTAGAGATGCGGGATGCCGGGGGAGACGATGAGCGTGGCCACGCCCTCCAGCGCTCCGGGTTTGGACAGATCGGTGACGGTGAGCCCTTCGGCCTCCGCGGCGTCGCGCGCGGATGCGTTGTCGTCCCAGACCAGTGGCTCGGCCCCGCCTTCGCGCAACGCACGTGCGGCGGACAGACCGGAGCGGCCCAGCCCCAGAACGGCGACCTTCAGGCCTTGGAAACCAAGAACCGGGATCATCTGATTTTCAGCGTGGCCAGACCGATCATCGCGAGGATCAGCGAGATGATCCAGAAGCGGATCACGATCTGCGGCTCGGCCCAGCCTTTTTTCTCAAAGTGATGATGGATGGGCGCCATCAGGAAGACGCGTTTTCCGGTTTTCTTGAAATAGAGCACCTGAATGATGACGCTGAGCGTCTCGACCACGAAGAGCCCGCCGATGATGCCCATGACCAGCTCATGCTTGGTCAGCACCGCGATGGTGCCAAGCGCGCCGCCCAAGGCCAGCGAGCCGGTGTCGCCCATGAAGACGGCCGCCGGAGGGGCGTTGTACCACAAAAAGCCCAAGCCGCCGCCGATGATGCCAGCCATGAAGATCAACAGCTCTCCGGTGCCGGGGACGTAATGCAGGCCGAGATAATCGGTGAAATCGACCCGGCCCACGGCATAGGCGATGACGCCCAACGCGCCTGCGGCGATCATCACTGGCATGATGGCCAAACCGTCAAGGCCATCCGTCAGGTTCACCGAATTGGCGGCCCCCACGATGACGAACATGGCGAAGGGGATGAACATGAAGCCCATATTGATCAGCACGTCCTTGAAGACCGGCAGCGCCAGCTGGTTGACCAGCCCTTCAGGGTGCAAAAGCGTGGTCGCGTAGCCCGCAACTGCAGCGATGGCAAAGCCCACGATCAGGCGCGATTTGGCCGAAATGCCGCCATGGCTGTTTGACGTGACCTTGGCGTAATCATCAACAAAGCCGATGGCACCGAAGCCCATCGTGACCAGCAGCACGATCCAGACATAGCCATTGTCGAGCCGCGCCCAGAGCAGCGTCGAGAGGATCAGCGCGCCAAGGATCAGCACGCCTCCCATCGTGGGTGTGCCTTGCTTGGTCAGCACATGGCCCTCCGGGCCGTCATCGCGAATGGGCTGGCCATGGCGCTGCTTGCGCTTGAGCAGGTTGATCAGCGGGCGGCCGAAAATGAAGCCGAATATCAGCGCGGTGAAGAAGGCCCCACCGGCGCGGAAGGTGATGTAGCGAAACAGGTTATAGAAATCCCCGCCATCAGAAAACAGCGTCAGCCAATACAACATCTAGTGGTGCCCCTTGCGTTTTGCCTGCCCCGATTGGCTCAATTTCATGATCGCGTCAACGATCAGCGCCATTTTCATCGACAATGAGCCCTTCACCATGACCACGTCTCCGGCATGCACCAGTTTGCGCATCTCGGGCGCCAGCTCGGCGGCGGTTTCGACCCATTTGCCTTGGATATCAACGGGCAATGCCGCGTGAAGGTGGCGCATCAGGGGCCCCACGCAATGCACCGCTGCCAGCTGATCCAGCCCCTCATGGCGCGCCAGCGCCGCGTGCAGTTGGGCCTCTGTCGGGCCCAGTTCTTTCATGTCGCCCAGCACCGCGATGCGGCGGCCTTGGGGGAGCGATGTTTTGGTCCCCGCCAACACGTCCAGCGCAGCACCAACGGAAGCCGGGTTGGCATTATAAGCGTCGTCAATCAGGTCCACGCCCCGGCTTTCATCCGAGCCGTCCAATCCCAGAAAATGCCGCTGGCCACGGCCTTGGGGCGGCTGCCATTGGCCCAGATTGATCACGGATTGCCCTAGATCAGCCCCTGCCGCCACGCAGGCCGCCAAAGCGGCCAAGCCGTTCATTGCAAAATGTTTTCCGGGGGCTGCGATTTTGAAAAGGATCGCCTCGCCGTCATGGCGCGCGCGGCAGACCGTGGTATGCTGCGCCTGCTCGGCATCCAGCAAATGCCAGTCGCACCCCTCGCTGCGGCCAAAGCTTTGCACGCTGTCCGGGCCGAGGTCGCGCAGCACGGGGGTCACGTCGAGATCGCCGTTGATGATCGCCTGACCGCCTGCGCGCAGCCCGTCGAAGATGGAGGCTTTCTCGCGGGCGATGCCCTCGATATTGTCGAACGCTTCCAAATGCGCCGGGGCCACAATGGTGACAAGCGCCACGTCCAGATCGGCCATGCGCGCCAGAGGCGCGATTTCGCCGGGGTGGTTCATGCCGATCTCGATCACCGCAAAATCGCTATCGCGCGGCATGCGGGCCAGCGTCAACGGCACGCCCCAATGGTTGTTGTAGCTTTTCTCGGCGGCATGCACGGCCCCCTGCCCGGTCAGGCAGCTGCGCAGCATTTCCTTGGTGGAGGTCTTACCCACGGAGCCCGTCACCCCGATGACCTTGCCTTTCATCCGAACCCGCGCGGCGCGGCCCAGAGCCTCCAGACCTTGCAGGACGTCCTCCACAATCAGCAGCGGCGCATCTCCCGGCAGGCCGTCCGGCACATGGCTGACCAATGCGGCACCTGCCCCTTTTTCCAAGGCTTGGGCGACGAACTCATGGCCGTCGCGCACGTCTTTCAGAGCCACGAACAAATCACCCGCCGCAAGCGTGCGCGTGTCGATGGAGACCCCGCTGACCTCCCAGTCAAACGCCGTCACGCCGCCTGTGGCCTGCACGGCCTCTGCTGCTGTCCAAAGCGCCATTCAGAGCCTCCCGTCCAAAGCGGCCACGGCCACGCTGGCCTGCTCCACATCATCAAAAGGCAGCACGTCATCGCCCACGATCTGGCCTGTTTCATGGCCCTTACCCGCGATCAAAAGCGTGTCGCCCGGCCCCAACGCGTCAACGCCGCGCAGGATGGCTTCGGCCCGGTCGCCGACCTCGTTGGCGTTGGGAATGGCCTGCATGATGGCCGCGCGGATGCTGGCCGGGTCCTCGGAGCGCGGGTTGTCATCTGTCACAAAAGCCACATCGGCATGGTCCTGCGCGGCCTTGCCCATGAGCGGGCGTTTGGACGCATCACGGTCGCCGCCTGCGCCGAAGACCACCAAGAGGCGACCCATGACATGCGGGCGCATAGCTTTCAGCGCGGTTTCCAACGCGTCGGGCGTGTGGGCGTAATCCACAAACACCGCCGCACCATTATCGCGGGTCGCGGCTTTTTGCATGCGTCCGCGCACGGTTTGCAGCATGGGGAGCGTCTGAAACACCTCGGAGGGTTTGGCCCCGCAGCCGATGGCCAGCCCGGCGGCGACCATCACGTTGGAGGCCTGAAACCCGCCGATCAGCTCCAGCCGCGCCTGATGCACGTCGCCGCCATAGGCAAAGCGCAGCTCTTGGCCGGTGGCGTCGAACCGCTGGCCCAGAAGCTGCAATTCGCACCCCTCGCCCATGCCCACGCGCAGCAATTTATGCCCGCGTTTGCGCGCGATGGAGGCCATGTCCCGCCCGCGCGGGTCATCCATATTGATCACCGCCACGCCGTCTTGCGCCAGCACACGGGAAAAGAGGCCGGCCTTGGCGTCGAAATATTCTTGGAATGTGGCGTGATAGTCGAGGTGGTCTTGCGTGAAATTGGTGAAGGCGGCGGCCATCAGATGCACGCCATCAAGGCGGCGTTGGGCCAGCCCGTGTGACGACGCCTCCATCGCGGCATGGGTCACGCCTGCCTTGGCCATATCGGCCAGAAGGGCATGAAGCGTGATCGGCTCGGGCGTGGTGTGGGTCATGGGGGCGCTGAACGCGCCTTCGACGCCGGTGGTGCCGAGATTTGCGGCTTGCAGGCCCAGCTCGCTCCAGATTTGGCGGGTGAAGCTGGCGACGGAGGTTTTGCCGTTGGTCCCTGTCACGGCCACCATGTGGCCGGGCTGCGCGGCGAACCAGATCGCGCTTGCATAGGCCAGCGCTTGGCGGGGATCTTCGGTGATCACCAAAGCGGCGTCCGAGGCTTCCAGCACATCTGCCGCGATCTCCGCGCCCGCCGGGTCGGTCAAAACGGCGGCGGCGTCCATGCGCAGGGCGTATTGAATGAAGTCCGCGCCGTGGCGGTCAGAGCCGGGCAAAGCGGCAAAGAGATGCCCTGGCTTCACGTGGCGGCTGTCCACCGAGAGGCCGGTGATCACCGCGTCTTTGCCCCCGACAGCGGTCAGACCCAGCTGAGATAACCCTGTCGTCTTTTGGCCCATGCCGCCCCCGCTTGGCTTTGCGTTACTCGAACTTGACCGCTGTTACCCCAGTTGGCGTGGCAGGTTCAATCGGTCTGACCCCAAGAAGCGGTGCGGTACGCTGGATGATCTCGGCGGCGACGGGCACGGCGGTCCAGCCGGCAGTGCGGCGCGGCTTGTCGCCGGAGTTCTCTGACGGCTCGTCCAGCGTCACCACCAGCACATATTCCGGGTCCTCGATGGGGAAGGCCGAGGCGAATGTCGCGATCACCTTGTCCTTATAATAGCCGCCGCCCGCGCGTTTTGGTTTGTCGGCGGTGCCGGTTTTGCCGCCGATGCGGTAGCCGGTGTCCTTGGCGAAAGAGGCCGTGCCCCGCTCGACCACGGCGCCCAGCATCTCGCGGATTTGCGCGGAGGTGCGCTCCGAGATGATGCGCGGGCCGGGGGCCACTTCGTCGACTTTCAGCAAGGTCGGTTTTACCAGCGTGCCACCGCCCACCATCGTTGCGTAGCCTGCGGCCAGATGCAGCGGGCTTGCCGCTATGCCGTGGCCGTAGCTGATTGTCATCGTGTGCAGCTCGGACCATTTCTTGGGCAAAAGCGGCTTGGCACCCGGGGCCTCGACCAGCTCCACCTCGGTGGGGTCAAAGAAGCCCAGCGCCTTGAGGAAGGCCTGCTGGCGCTCGGCCCCGATGTTAAGCGCCATGCGGGCGGTGCCAATGTTGGAGGATTCGACGATCACATCCGTGACGCTCAGCGTGTCGCCATGATCGTTGAAATCACGTATTTTGTGTTTGCCCCAGACCATCGGGCCTTTGGTGTCCAGCACGGTGTTTGGGTTGACCAGCCCCAGCTCAAGCGCTTGCGCGGCGGCGAAGACCTTGAAGGTGGACCCCAGCTCGTAGACGCCCTGAACGGAGCGGTTAAACAGCGGGTTTTCGGACGGGTCGCCCTTATAGGCCTCGCGCGGGCGGGTGTTGGGGTCAAAATCAGGCAGGGAGACCATGGAGACGACCTCGCCCGTATCGACCTTCATCAGCACCGCCGTGGCCGCCTTGGCGTTCATCAGTTTCATGCCGCCAAACAGCACCCGGCGCATGGCGGATTGGATGGTCATGTCGATCGACAAGCGCAGCGGCGCGCCTTCCAAGGCGGGGTCACGCAGGAAGTCGTCGAATTTCCGCTCCACCCCGGCGGTGCCGATAACTTCCGCCGAATGCACGCCCTCGCGCCCAAATGAGGCACCGCCCAAGACATGCGGGGCCAGCCGCCCGTTGGGATAGAGCCGCATCTCGCGGGGGCCAAAGAGCAGGCCGGGATCGCCTATTTCATGCACGGCCTGTTGCTGCTCAGGGCTGATTTTTCGCTTTACCCACAAAAACTTACGGGTGCCGGTGAAATCCTTGAGCAATCGTTTTTCATCCAGATCGGGGAAGATGCCGACCAGCGCTTTGGCGGCGCGCTCGGGCTCGATCATCAGTTGCGGCTGGGCGTAGAGGGAGTTGGTGATCAGGTTCGTGGCCAGCACGCGGCCCTGCCGGTCCACGATGTTGGAGCGCTGCGCGACGATGGCCGCAGAGGAGGCCGAGGCCTGCGGCTCCACCGCCTCAGACGACGCAAGAACCGTCATGCGCGCGCCCACCACGCTGAAGCCCGCCAGAAACAGCACGCCTACGAAAAGCAGTCGCGATTTGGCACGGACCCGCATGCGGTCGCGCATCTCCTCGTGACGTTGGCGGATGTTTTCGGCTTCAATACGGTCGGTGTTCTCGCCGCGCAGACGCGCGGGCAGGATGCGGGCAAGAGGGCGGAGGGGCGTGCGCATTAGGGGCGGTCTCCCTCGACTTCGGTGCTTTCAATCTGGCCGCGCACCTCAACCGAGCCCAGAAGCTCGTCGATATTGAACTCGGGCAGCGGGTAGCCCACCTGTTTGAGCGCGCCGAACTGGTTGCGGGTGATCGGTTGCAGTTGCAGCCGCTCGAAATTCAGCGCTGCCAGATCGGCCAGCCGTTCGGGTCGGTTGAGATAGGCCCATTCGGCCTGCAACACGGCCAATGTCTCCCGCGAGGAGCCGATTTCGCGTTGCAGCGCGCTGGCGCTGCGCAGGGCTTCCTGGGTTTTGTAATTCTCGAAATAGGCCCAATAGGCCAAGCCCATCACCACGAGCGCAAAGGCGCCAAACAGTAAACCACGCATCAGAACAGGTCCTTTCCGACTAGTTTTGGCAAGCCCAGCCCCGCGCGGTCCGTGTCGCGCGCCGGCTGATCGGTGCGGGTGGCGACCCGCAGTTTCGCCGAGCGGGAGCGCGGGTTGCGGGCCAGCTCGTCCTTGTCTGCCGCGATGGCGCGGCGGGGCGTCAGATCAAAGGTGGGCGCGTCTTTTTCCAGCGCAGGCGCATAGCGCGACCCGCCTGAGGTGGCCCCTGCGCGCGACGCCATGAATTTCTTGACCACGCGGTCTTCGAGCGAGTGGAAGCTGACCACGGCCAGCTGGCCGCCAGGTTTCAAGGCGCGCTCCGCGGCCTCCAAGCCTTTGATAAGCTGTCCAAACTCGTCATTGACCGCGATGCGGATCGCCTGAAAGCTGCGGGTGGCGGGATGGCTTTGGCCGGGTTTGGATTTCGGCAAGACGCTCTCGATCACCTCGGCCAGCGCCGCCGTGGTGGTGATCGGGCGGGCCGAGAGAATGGCGCGGGCGATGCGGCGCGAGGCGCGCTCCTCGCCATATTGGAACAGGATATCGGCGATCAGCGCCTCATCTGCGCCATTGACCAGATCGGCCGCAGAGGGGCCGTCTTGCCCCATGCGCATATCGAGCGGGCCGTCGCGCAGGAAGGAAAAGCCGCGATCCGGCTGGTCCAGCTGCATGGAGGAGACGCCCAGATCGAGCACCACACCGTCGAGCGGCAACAGGTCCCCTGCCAGCGTGTCGAGGTCGGAAAATGTGCCTGCGACCAGCGTCAGGCGGTCGCCGCAATCACCAATCCAAGGGGCCGCGAGGTCAAAGACCGACGGGTCGCGGTCCACGCCGATTACCTTATCCGCGCCTGCGTCCAGAAAGGCGCGGCTGTAGCCGCCTGCGCCGAATGTGCCGTCCAGCCATGTGCCGGACGCGTCTACATGGTCAAGGATCGCGTCAATGAGGACCGGCAGGTGCGGTGCATCATTTTCAAGATCACGCGCATGCTCTGCCACGGCTACTCTCCTGCGGGCCGGAACGGGTCTTCATCGAGCCAAGTGAGCGGGTCGAAATCCTCCCCTTCCATGGCGATGAACTCTTCGATTGCGGCGTCACGGGCCTCGAAGGCGGTGGGCTCCCAGATTTGGAACGTGTCGCCGGAGGCGCTGAAATAGGCTTTGTCGGTGATGCCGACCTTTTCGCGCAAATGGGCAGGCAGGACCAAACGGCCTGTGTCATCGGTCTGGGTGGGCAAGGTCTGACCGTTAAAGATGCGTTCCATCGCGCGGCGGCGTTTGGAGCCGCGCGGCAAGGCCGAGATCTTGGCGTCCACCTCGTCCATCGCGTCGACTGTATAGCAATCGAGGTATTTCTGGCTCGCGCCGCCATAGACGATCACGACATTGGGCTGCAATCCGGAGGTCCATTCGGGGTCGGCGGCTTCAAGCACACGGCGAAACAGGGCCGGGATGGACACCCTGCCCTTGCTGTCCACCTTGTGGACGCTTTCGCCTCTGAACCTTTGTGCCACGAGATGTGACCCCTTATGTTCGTCTCCCGCCCAGCTTGTTTTGAATGAAAAACGGCGAGTTGATCTGCTGCCACTGATCAACTCGCCGTATGTTTCCCGCTTGGGGAAGGACGGTCCCGCGCCACCTGGGGGGATGTCTGCTCGCGCAGGGGCCGTCGTCGTTCGGAGAGAATGGGCGCCTGTATGAAACCTTTTCGGTCGCCTTTGGGGTTCTTAAGTGCCCCTTGTTTTTTGTTAGCCCGCTCTCTCCGTGAAACTGTTGTGACACGGGGAAATATGGGAAGCAATGGAAATTTATGGGCCTAGATGGGTAACAATGGGAACTTGTTCACGGAAATGAGAGATTTGTGGCCGTGGTTGCGGTTGGCGCACCCGCCCTCCACTAGATATTGTGTTGAACTTTTTTCACATAAATTCCCATGGAATCCCAAATTTTCCCTGACCAGCGGATATTTTCGATGGGGCCAGACCATCCCGGCCCAACGAATCACCTCTTTTTGAGTCATTTTGATTCGCAGATCAAGTTATCCACAGGAAAGCTGTGGTTAAGCGGGCCAAACCCCGCCTGCCCGCGCACCTATCGGCGGCGGTGGATCACCTACTCTATAGAGAGGGAAAGCGCGCTTAGGCCATGCCGCCATCGACCAGCCGCTGGGCCAAATCGGCATAGGCCTGCGCCACAGCGCTTTGCCCCGCCGCAATCGGCGTGCCGCTGTCGCCTGCCAGCCGGATGTCCAGCTCAAGCGGGATTTCACCCAAGAAAGGCAGACCCAGCGTCTTGGCCTCAGCGGCGACGCCGCCATGGCCAAAGATATGCGCCTGCGTGCCGCAGGTCGGACATATATAGTGAGACATGTTCTCGACGAGGCCCAGAACCGGGGTGTGCAGCGTCCTGAACATGTCGAGCGCCTTGCGCGCGTCCAGAAGGGCGACGTCCTGCGGGGTGGAGACCACAATGGCCCCGGTCAGCTGCGTCTTTGTGCAGAGCGTCAGTTGCACGTCGCCCGTGCCGGGCGGCAAATCGACCAGCAGGATATCGAGCTCGCCCCACTCCACCTGCCCCATCATCTGTTGCAGCGCGCCCATCAGCATGGGGCCGCGCCAGACCACCGCCTTGTCGGGGTCCATCATCAAGCCGATGCTCATCATGGTGACGCCATGGGCAGTCAGCGGGATGATGGTTTTACCGTCCGGGGATTTCGGGCGCTCGGACACGCCCATCATGCGGGGCTGGGACGGCCCATATATATCGGCATCCAGAAGCCCGACCTTGCGGCCCTGTTTGGCCAGCGCCACGGCGAGGTTGGAGGACAAGGTGGATTTGCCCACCCCGCCCTTGCCAGAGGCAATGGCCACGATGCGGTCCACGCCGGAGGGTTTGGTGGCCTCGGCTTGCGGAGTTGGGTGGCCGCCAATCTTAAGCGCAGGCTTGGCACCGTCCAGATCCGGCGGGGGCGCGCTCGGTTTGGCGGCAGGTTTGGCGGCGGGCCCGTGAGCTGTCAGCACGGCTGAGACGCTCTCGACCCCCTCCACGCGGCTGACGATGGCTTGCGCTGCGTCGCGCACACCTGTGAATTTCGGGGCCAGGTCAGGCGAGACTTCAATCACAAAGCGCACTGTACCGCCGTCAATGGAGAGTGCCCGGATCATGTCGCGCGAGACAAGGTTTCCGCCATCCGGCAGGCCCAAACTGCTCAGGGCCGCCAAAATCTGCTCTTGTGTCGGGGTCATGCGCGCGCCTCGCTTTGTTCTGGTCCTGCCTAATTGAAGACCATCTTGCCCAAGGACAACCCCGTGCGGCGCTTTGCGCAGGCGAAAGGGCTTTAATTCAAGGGCGACAGGGTGACGTAAACGTCACAAATGTTCGTATCCCGCTCAGAATTGAGGCAATTTGGCAGGAAATTGCCCTTGGGTTAACCATAAAAAACAAAGACTTAAGCCATGCAATTGCTGCATAGCAGCATTGATCAAAGAGCTATTGCGGCAGCGCAGCATCTTCCTACATATTGATCACAACAGAAGAGAACACCGCGGCCTCCGGGACAGCCCGAACCGCTTAACCGAAGCAAAGGAAAGTAATATGGCTTACATCTCCGCAACACAAAACGGCTTCGCTGACCGTGTCCGCGCAGTCATTGCCGATGTGCTGGATCGTGCGACACGTCGGAAAGTATACCGCAGCACCGTTGAAGAGCTGAACAACCTGTCTGGCCGCGAACTGGCCGATCTGGGCATTCACCGCAGCGAGATCAAACGCATCGCCTATGAGGCTGCGTATCTGAATTAAGAGATTTGCGCCCGGCCCGATTTCCTCCCGATTGATGGCCCGGCGCAATATCGCGGCACGCTCATCCTCCTCCCAGAGCGCGTCGCACCCTACGGTCCAACCCTCCTCCTCCCTTGTGGATGGACCGTACTGATAAGAGACGGTGGCACCTCCTCCCGGTGTCACCGTTTTTTTTCGCCCCTACGCCCGCTCGTCCTTGGGAGACCCCATTACAATATAGCTGGTGATCGCGCTGACCTGTGGCAGGACGCCCAGAATTTCAGTGTGAAAATGCTTATAGCTGGGCAAGTCTGCGCATTCGACGCGCAGCATATATTCCACGGTTCCGGTGATGTTATGGCATTCGCGCACCTCGCTGGCCCGCCCGATGGAGCGCTCGAACGCCTCCTGGCTGGCCTTGGAATGATCCGACAGCCCCACCGCGATATAGGCCACAAAGCCCGCGCCCATTTTGTCGCGGTCCAGCACCGCGCGGTAGCCTTTGATGACCCCGCGCCGCTCCAGTTCCTGCACGCGCCGCAAACAGGCGGAGGGCGACAGGCCGACGCGCTCCGACAGCTCAAGGTTGCTGAGCCGCCCGTCGCGCGACAGTTCTTGCAATATTTTTTCGTTTATCTGATCCATGACGCCGCCAAGTTGCAATTTTTTGACAGGCGCGCGCAAGAACGCAATTTAGATGCGGCTCATGCGGCCTAGGGTTGCGTGTATGAATACCGAGATTCTCATTGGCCTGACCGGCTTTGCCTTCGTCTCCTCAATCACACCGGGGCCCAACAACCTGATGGTGATGGCGTCAGGCGCGAATTTTGGGTTCTGGCGGTCCATCCCGCATATGCTGGGGATCTCGCTGGGATTCATGCTGATGGTGTTTCTAGTGGGGCTCGGTCTGGCCCAGATCTTCGAGACCTACCCTGCCCTGCATAACGTGCTCAAAGTGGTGAGCGTGGTCTATATGTGCTGGCTTGCCTGGAAGATCGCCAATGCGGCACCCCCCAAAAAGGGCGAGGCCGCGGGCACGCCAATGACCTTTTTGCAGGCGGCCGCCTTTCAATGGGTGAACCCGAAGGCCTGGGCGATGGCGCTGACGGCGGTGACGGTCTACAGCCTTGGCAGCTCGGTCTGGGCGGCGGGACTGGTTGCGCTGATCTTTGGGGTGGTGAACGGGCCGTCGATCAGCATTTGGGCTCTCATGGGACTGCAATTGCGGCGTATTTTGACCAATCCGGCACGGCTGCGCGCCTTCAACTGGCTGATGGCCGCGCTGCTCGTAGCCTCGCTCTACCCGGTGCTGTCGGGCTGAGCCCGCATGTGGTCCACGCTGAAATGATCCATGCGCCGAAACGCGATCAGCAGCAGGCAGGCGGCGAAAGTGATGATCGTGGGGTAGAAGACGTGGCTGTTGAACACGATCCGGTCTACGCCTGAGATATACCAGCGATAGGGGTCGATGATCGCCCACCAGACGCTGGCCGCCGTGAACCCGTGGATCAGCGCTTGCAGCGGCAACACCACGCGTCGCCACAGGCCAATGACGCAGAAAACCCCGATGGCCAGCTGAATGCCGCCCGCGGCGTAACCCAGCGCATTTGTCGCGGCGTCTCCCAGCTCCACAAGGTCGCGCAACGCGCCCGGGGCGGAGCCGTTGACGATCCGCCGGAGCCCGATCCAGATCAGCAAGAACCCGGTGGCGACACGCAAAAAAAGCAGGCTCAGTTTTTGTGATTTTGTCACGTGATAGGTCAAAACGGCACATCCCCCGCGCTGTCTGCGGCGACCAGAAACTTGCCAACCACCTTCTTGGTGCCAGCTTTGTCAAAGGCGATGTCCAGCTTGTCGCCTTCGATGGCATCCACCGTGCCATAGCCGAATTTCTGGTGAAACACCCGCTCCCCGGTGGTGAAGCTGGAGACCGCCTGCGCGTCGATCACCATGTTCTTGCTTTCACGCGGCTGGCCCATGCCACGTTGACCCTGACGCTCCTGCAAGCGCCGCCAGCCGGGGGAGTTATAGACGTTGGCCGAGGCCGCCTTGTCGTGCAAATCGCTCTCCGACAGGGCCTGCAAATCAGGGCTGGCCTGCGCCATCATCCCGCCCTGATGGCCATAAAGCCCCGGCGGCGTGAGAATTTCCACATGCGCCTCTGGCAGCTCGTCAATAAAGCGCGAAGGCAGTTGCGACTGCCATTGGCCGTAGACCCTGCGGTTGCCTGCAAAAGAAATCGTGCAAACCTCTTCGGCCCGCGTGATGCCGACATAGGCGAGCCTGCGTTCCTCCTCGAGGCCCTTCAGCCCGCTTTCATCCATGGAGCGTTGCGAGGGGAACAGCCCGTCCTCCCAGCCCGGCAGGAACACGGCGGGAAATTCCAGCCCCTTGGCCCCGTGCAAGGTCATGATAGAGACCTGCTCCCCCGCGGCTTCTGTGTCATTGTCCATGACAAGGCTGATATGCTCCAGAAAACCTTGCAGGTTTTCAAAGCCTTCAAGGGCCTTGATCAGCTCTTTGAGGTTGTCCAGCCGCCCCGGCGCGTCGGGGGTTTTGTCGTTTTGCCACATCTCGGTATAGCCGGACTCCTCCAGCATCATCTCCGCCAGCTCGATATGGGTGTCCGCCTCCCCGCGCACCTGTGCGGACCACCGATCAATGCCATCGACCAGCTTTTGCAGCTCAACCGCGCCCTTGCCGCCGAGCCCGTTTGACATCAGAAGCAGCCGCGCACCCTCATGCAAGGAGACCCCGTTGGCCCGTGCAGAGACCTGAATTTTTTGCTGCGCCTTGTCTCCCAGCCCGCGTTTGGGCGTGTTGACGATCCGCTCGAACGCCAGATCATCCTCAGGGCTGACGGCGAGGCGGAAATAGGCCATGGCGTCGCGAATTTCGAGCCGCTCATAAAAGCGCGGCCCGCCGATGACGCGGTAGGGCAGACCAATGGTCAGAAAGCGATCCTCAAAGGCGCGCATCTGATGCGAGGCGCGGACCAGAATGGCCATGTCGTTGAGCGATTTTGGCCCCATTCCGCGCGTGCCGCTCTGCATGGCCTCAATCTCGTCGCCGATCCAGCGGGCCTCCTCGTCACCGTCCCAATGGCCGATGAGACGCACCTTTTCGCCGCCCTCGCTTTCGGTAAACAGCGTCTTTCCAAGCCGCCCTTTGTTGGCCGCGATCACGCCAGCGGCGGCGGCCAGAATATGCTCCGTTGAACGGTAGTTTTGTTCCAATTTGACAATTTTGGCGCCCTCAAAGTCGGATTCGAAGCGCAAAATGTTGCCCACCTCTGCGCCACGCCAGCCATAAATCGACTGATCATCATCACCCACACAGCAAATATTGCGGTGCCCGGCGGCCAAAAGCCGCAGCCACATATATTGCGCGACGTTGGTATCTTGGTACTCGTCCACAAGGATGTACTTGAACCAGCGCTGATACTGTTTCAGCACGTCGTCGTGATTTTGAAAGATCGTCACCATGTGCAGCAGCAAGTCGCCAAAATCGACGGCGTTCAGGGTTTTCAGCCGTTGCTGGTAGGCGTCGTAAAACTCGCCGCCCCGGTTGTTATAGGCCCCATGCTCTGAGGCGGGCAGCGCTTGCGGCGTCCAGGCGCGGTTCTTCCACTGGTCAATCAGCCCGGCCAATTGCCGCGCGGGCCAGCGCTTGTCGTCAATGCCCTCGGCGGCGATCAATTGCTTCAAAAGCCGCAGCTGGTCGTCCGTGTCCAGAATGGTGAAGTTCGATTTCAGCCCCACCAGTTCGGCATGACGGCGCAAGAGCTTCACGCAGATGGAGTGGAACGTGCCCAGCCACGGCACGCCCTCCACCTGCTCGCCCAGCAATTTGCCGACGCGGTTTTTCATCTCGCGGGCGGCTTTGTTGGTAAAGGTCACCGCCAGAATTTCATTGGGCCGCGCAGACCCGGTGGTCAGCAAATGCGCGATCCGCGCCGTCAACGCGCGGGTTTTACCGGTGCCTGCGCCGGCCAGCATCAATACGGGGCCGTCCAGCGTTTCCACGGCGGCGCGTTGCGCGGGGTTCAGACCCTCAAGATACGGGGCCGCGCGGGAGGCCACAGCCGCCCCAAAAGCGCGCTGTGACAGCGGGACGGAGGAAGCGGCCTCGAAGGCGTCGAAATCATCTGATTGGCTCATGGCGGCCAAGATAGCGCCAAGCCCGCCGCAGGGAAAGAGGTGTTCTATATATGTTCCACAGCTTTCTCTGGACAAGCGTTTCGATTGCCCGGACAAAGATACGCCATGGATTTTCACGCCAAATACCCCGCCATTTCCGACCTGCGCCGCGCCGCGCGCAAACGTATCCCGCATTTTGTGTGGGAGTATCTCGACAGCGCCACCGGCAATGAGCGCACCTTGCAGCGCAACCGCGACAAGCTGGACGAGGTGCTGTTTCGCCCCTCGGTCCTGCATGGCGAGTTCACGCCAGATGTGAGCCGCAGCTTTCTGGGGCAGCGCTTTGATCTGCCCTTTGGCATCGCACCCGTGGGCATGTCCGGGCTGATCTGGCCGGGGGCGGAACAGATGCTGGCACAAGCAGGCGCGCAGCTGAACATCCCCTATTCCATGTCCACCGTCGCCACCCAAACGCCGGAGGATGTGGCCCCGCATCTTGGGGAGCATGCCTGGTTTCAAATGTACCCGCCGCGCGACACGGAGATCCGCCTCGATATGATGGCCCGCGCCAAGGGGGCTGGGTTCACCACGCTGATCATGACCGTCGACGTGCCCGTGGCCAGCAGGCGAGAGCGCCAGACCCGAGGCGGATTGACCCAGCCGCCAAAGCTGACGCCAAGGCTGGCGCTGCAGGCAGCACTTTGCCCGGTCTGGCTCAACGGCATCCGCAAAACCGGCATGCCACGCATGAAGATGATGGATGGCTATGCCGAAAAGGTGCAGCTCGACAAAACCATGCGGTCTTCGACGGCGCATGTAGGCTACCTGCTCCGAACCTCGCCGGATTGGGATTACGTGCGCAAGCTGCGCGCCGAATGGGACGGGGCGTTGATCGTCAAAGGGATTTCCCGCCCCGAGGATGCGCAAGCGCTTGAAAAAGAAGGCGTCGACGCGCTTTGGGTGTCAAACCATGCGGGCCGCCAATTTGACGGAGGGCCTGCGACAATCGAAACCCTGCCTGCAATCAAACAGGCTACGTCCTTGCCGCTGATCGTCGATAGCGGTTTTGAAACCGGCCTCGACATTTTGCGCGGCATTGCGCTTGGCGCGGATTTCATCATGCTGGGCCGCCCTTGGCATTACGCGCTTGGGGCGTTGGGACCGAAAGGTGCTGCCCATATGGCGGATATCCTCGCCAAAGATCTCGCCGCCAATATGGGCCAGCTTGGCACGAAAACGCTGAGCGACGTTAAACATACCCTCCTCTGACCCCATCATTGCTTCAAAAATACTCTTCAGGAGTTTGCCCGCGCGGCTGAGGACGGAACGTCCTCAAAGAGCGCAAAATATCTCGCGCGGCGCAGCCGCACTGCCTGGCGCGTACCCACATCTAGTTAGTTTACCCCAAGACAATTCCCGCCTATGCATGCCGCAACTGCATAATTGAGACAAAGACGGGACAGCTGCCATGGCCGATTTCAAGAAAATCCTGATTGCCAACCGAGGCGAAATTGCCATCCGGGTGATGCGCGCCGCCAATGAAATGGGCAAGAAAACCGTGGCTGTCTATGCCGAGGAGGACAAGCTGGGGCTCCACCGGTTCAAAGCCGATGAGGCCTATCGCATTGGCGAGGGGTTGGGCCCTGTTGCGGCCTATCTCGCGATTGACGAGATCATTCGCGTCGCAAAAATGTCCGGTGCGGATGCGATCCATCCGGGCTACGGGCTCCTGTCGGAAAATCCCGAATTTGTCGATGCCTGCGCGGCCAATGGTATCAAATTCATTGGCCCTCGGGCCGAAACCATGCGCGCGCTTGGCGACAAGGCCTCCGCGCGGCAGGTGGCGGTGGCGGCCGAGGTGCCGGTCATTCCGGCCACCGATGTGCTTGGCGACGACATGGCCAAGATCAAGGAACAGGCCGCTGAGGTCGGCTATCCATTGATGCTCAAAGCCTCCTGGGGCGGTGGCGGTCGCGGCATGCGCCCGATCATGTCCGAGGATGAGCTGGAGGAAAAAGTCCTTGAGGGCCGCCGCGAGGCGGAGGCAGCTTTTGGCAATGGCGAGGGGTATCTGGAGAAGATGATCATGCGCGCGCGGCATGTCGAAGTGCAGATCCTTGGCGACAGCCACGGCGCAATTTATCATTTGTGGGAGCGCGACTGCTCCGTGCAGCGCCGCAACCAGAAGGTCGTGGAACGTGCGCCCGCCCCCTATCTCAGCAGCACGCAGCGCGAACAAATCTGTGCCTTGGGCAAGAAGATCTGCGAGCATGTGAATTACGAATGTGCGGGCACGGTCGAATTCCTGATGGATATGGACAGCGGCGCGTTTTACTTCATCGAAGTAAACCCGCGCGTGCAGGTGGAGCATACTGTCACCGAGGAAGTCACCGGCATCGACATCGTGCGCGCGCAAATCCTGATTGCCGAAGGCAAATCTTTGGTGGAGGCCACCGGGGTCGCGTCGCAATATGACGTCAAGCTGGACGGCCACGCGCTGCAATGCCGCGTCACCACCGAAGACCCGCAGAACAACTTCATCCCCGATTATGGCCGGATCACCACCTACCGTTCGGCCACAGGCATGGGCATTCGGCTGGATGGCGGCACCGCCTATTCGGGCGCGGTGATCACGCGCTATTACGACAGCTTGCTGGAGAAAGTCACCGCTTGGGCACCTACCCCCGAGGCCACGATCAGCCGCATGGACCGGGCTTTGCGCGAGTTTCGTATTCGCGGGGTCAGCACGAATATTGCCTTCGTGGAAAACCTGCTCAAGCACCCGACCTTCCTGAATTACGGCTACCACACGAAATTCATCGACGAGACGCCGGAGCTGTTTGACTTCAAAAAGCGCCGCGACCGGGCGACGAAAATCCTGACCTATATCGCCGACATCACCGTCAACGGCCATCCCGAGACCGAAGGCCGTCCCCTGCCCGCCGAGGGCCGGACGCCGAAGCCGCCAGAGCCCAAAGACGACCCGGCTTACGGCACACGCAACATTCTTGAGGAACACGGCGCGCAGGCGGTGGCAGACTGGATGAGCGAGCAAAAACAGCTGCTGATCACCGACACCACAATGCGCGACGGGCACCAGTCTTTGCTGGCCACACGGATGCGCTCGATTGATATGATCCGGGTGGCGCCGACCTATGCGGCGAATATGCCGGGGCTGTTCTCCATGGAATGTTGGGGCGGTGCCACGTTTGATGTGGCCTATCGCTTCTTGCAGGAATGCCCGTGGCAGCGCCTGCGCGATCTGCGAAAAGCCATGCCGAACCTGATGACGCAAATGCTGCTTCGCGCCTCCAACGGGGTGGGCTATACCAACTACCCCGACAATGTGGTGCAGGAATTCGTGCGCCAGGCGGCGGAGACCGGCGTGGACGTGTTTCGCGTGTTTGACAGCCTGAACTGGGTTGAAAACATGCGCGTTGCGATGGATGCGGTGGTCGAAAGCGGCAAGGTCTGCGAGGGCTCCATCTGCTACACGGGCGACCTGCTGAACCCGGAGCGGTCGAAATATGACCTGAAATATTACGTCGATATGGGCAAGGAGCTGAAAGCCGCAGGCGCGCATGTGCTGGGGCTGAAAGACATGGCGGGGCTGCTGAAACCCGCCTCCGCCACGATCCTTGTGAAAGCCCTGAAAGAAGAGGTCGGATTGCCGCTCCATTTCCATACGCATGATACGGCAGGCACCGCCGTGGCGACCATTGTTGCGGCCTCCGAGGCGGGCGTGGACGCGGTTGATTGCGCGATGGACGCGCTGTCTGGCAACACGTCGCAGGCCACTTTGGGTTCTGTGGTCGAAGTGCTGGCCAATACCGAGCGCGACACCGGGCTCGACATCAAAACCGTGCGCCAGATCTCGGATTACTGGGAGGCCGTGCGCGGCCAATATGCAGCCTTCGAGAGCGGCATGCAGGCCCCGGCCTCCGAAGTGTATCTGCATGAGATGCCCGGCGGGCAGTTCACCAACCTCAAGGCGCAGGCGCGCTCTGTTGGCCTCGAAGAGCGCTGGCACGAGGTCGCGCAGACCTATGCGGATGTGAACCAGATGTTTGGCGATATCGTGAAGGTGACGCCGTCCTCCAAAGTGGTGGGCGACATGGCGCTGATGATGGTCAGCCAAGGGCTGACACGTGATCAGGTTGAAGACCCCAAAACGGATGTGGCCTTCCCCGAAAGCGTCGTGGACATGATGCGCGGCTCGCTGGGGCAACCTCCGGGCGGGTGGCCGAAGCCCATTCAGAAGAAGATCTTGAAGGGCGAAAAGCCGTCGACCAAACGTCCCGGCGAAGAGCTTGCCCCGGTTGATCTGGAAGCCGCGCGCAGTGATCTGTCGGAGCAGCTGGACGGCATGACAATCGACAATGAGGATCTCAACGGCTACCTGATGTACCCCAAAGTGTTCCTTGATTATATGGGCCGGCACCGGGTCTACGGCCCCGTGCGCACCCTGCCGACGCATACGTTCTTTTACGGCATGAGCCCCGGCGAAGAAATCAGCGCCGAGATTGATCCGGGCAAGACGCTTGAGATCCGCATGCAGGCGCGCTCCGCCACCAATGCGGATGGCGAGGCCAAGGTCTTTTTCGAGATCAACGGCCAGCCCCGCACGATCCGGGTGCCCGACCGCAAGATCACCTCCGCCGTTGCCAAGATGGCCAAGGCCGAGGCGGGCAATCCGAACCATATCGGCGCGCCCATGCCCGGCGTTGTGGCGACGGTGGCCGCTCAGGTGGGCAAGAAGGTCAAGGAGGGTGACCTGCTGCTGACCATCGAGGCTATGAAGATGGAAACCGGCATTCACGCCGAGCGCGACGCGGTGGTGAAGGCCGTCTATGTCACGCCGGGCGGACAGATTGATGCCAAGGATCTGCTGATCGAATTGGAGTGAGGCGCATTGTAAGGTGTTTGGGGGCTCTGCCCCCGCTCCCTTCGGTCGCTCCCCCGGAGTATTTTTGAAGCAGTGATAGGCGAGAGGCTATCACGGGGGGAGTGGCGCGATATGGCGGATGAAATGGCCAAGTTTTTGGTGTTTTCCGACCTGCATCTCGTTGATGAAGGCGACGAGATCATTGGGCTTGATCCGCTTGCGCGCTTTTGCGACGGGCTGGAGCACGCCTTGTCCCAGCACCCGGATGCCAGCCGGGTCGTGCTGCTGGGCGATCTGACGCATCACGGGCGCAGCGCCCAGTATCAGCGCCTGCGCGGCGCGCTGGACGGGCTTACGCTGCCGGTCAGTTTCCTGCTTGGCAATCACGACAACCGCGCGGCGTTCCTGCGGGTGTTTCCAGAGGCAGAGGTCACCTCGTCAGGCCATGTCCAGCAAATGGTCGACCTTGGCCCCGCTTGCCTGATCACGCTCGATACGCTGGATGATCATGCCGACCCGCGACATTCGGGCAGGCTCTGCGCCGAGCGGCTTGGCTGGCTGGAACGCGCCCTGACCTGGGCCGCCGGGCGGCCCGTGATTGTCGCGCTGCATCACCCGCCCTTTGCCACCGGATTTTCGGGCATGGACGCGATTGCGCTGCAAAACCCCGCGCCGCTTTACGCCCTGCTCAAAGGCTACTCTGGCCCCGTGCAACTGCTTTGCGGACATATCCACCGCACCATCTCCGGCCATGCGGAGGGGCTGCCTTTCACCGTCTTCAAATCGCCCTGCCACCAGATGCCGATGCGGCTGGGCGATGCGGGCTCCGCGCATTCCGTGGCCGAGCCGGGGGCCTATGGCATTGTGCTGGTGGGCGCAGGCAGTGTGATTGTGCATAGCGAGGATTTCGCGATCGCCGCGGCGGCGCGGATGGCGCAAGACATCACTTCGGCTTGAGAACATGCAGCCTTTGCCTTGAGACTGCCACGGGCTGCGCCTAGGCTCGCCTCTAATAGCATTTTGCAAAGGACCGCTTCATGACATCGCCCTTCCGCCTGACCTTCCCCGCCCCAACGCGTGACGCCCATGATACGAGCGGCGCGGGAGACAAGGGTCTCGGCGACCTGCCGGAATGGGATCTGAGCGATCTTTACACAGCCCCGGATGCCAAGGAATTCAAGCGCGACATGGATTGGCTGGAGGAGGCCTGCGCCAGCTTCGCCGCGGATTACGAGGGCAAGATGGCCGACATTGGCGCGGCCGGCATGCTCGACTGCGTGCTGCGCTACGAGAAGATCAATACGGTGGCGGGCCGGATCATGTCCTTTGCAGGCCTGCGTTACTACCAAAACACCACCGACGCGGACCGCGCGCAATTCATGGCCAACGCGCAGGACAAGATCACGACCTATACGACGACGCTGGTGTTCTTCTCGCTGGAGCTGAACCGGATTGACGACGCCGTGTTGGATGGCTGGCTGGCGGAAAATGCCGATCTGGGCCGCTACAAACCGGTTTTCGAGCGGCTGCGCGCCATGAAACCCTACCAGCTCTCCGACGAGCTGGAAAAATTCCTGCATGACCAGTCCACCGTCGGCTCTGCCGCGTGGAACCGGTTGTTTGACGAGACCATTGCCGGGCTGACCTTCACCGTGGATGGCGAGGAGCTGAACATTGAGGGCACCCTGAACCTTCTGACCGACCCCGACCGCAACCAGCGGGAAGCTGGCGCGCGCGAACTGGCGCATGTGTTTGGCCAGAATGTGAAGCTCTTTGCCCGGGTGCATAACACGCTGGCCAAGGAAAAAGAGATCGAGGACCGATGGCGCGGCATGGAAACCCCGCAAACCGGGCGGCACCTGTCCAACCATGTGGAGCCGGAGGTGGTCGAGGCCCTGCGCGACGCTGTCGTCGCCGCCTACCCCAAGCTGTCGCATCGCTATTACGAGCTGAAACGCAAATGGCTGGGGCTCGACGTGATGCAGGTCTGGGACCGCAATGCGCCGCTGCCGATGGAAGACCCGACGCTGGTCCATTGGGACGCCGCACAGGACACCGTGATGCAAGCCTATGCCGATTTCGCGCCGGAGATGGCGGAGATTGCCAAGCCGTTCTTTTCCGAGGGCTGGATTGATGCCGCCGTGAAACCCGGCAAGGCACCGGGCGCTTTCGCGCACCCGACGGTGACGGATGTGCATCCTTACGTGATGCTGAATTACCTGGGCAAACCGCGCGACGTGATGACCCTCGCGCATGAATTGGGCCACGGGGTGCATCAGGTGCTGGCGGCAGGTCAAGGCGAGCTGCTCAGCTCCACCCCGCTGACCCTGGCCGAAACCGCCTCTGTCTTTGGCGAAATGCTGACATTCCGCAAGATGATCGACAGCGCCGAGACCAAAGAGCAGCGCAAGGTGATGCTGGCAGGCAAGGTGGAGGACATGATCAACACGGTGGTGCGCCAGATCGCCTTTTACGATTTCGAATGCAAGCTGCATGACGCGCGTTCCAAAGGTGAGCTGACACCTGATGACATCAACGCACTGTGGATGTCGGTACAGGCCGAAAGCCTCGGGCCGGCGTTTGAATATATGGACGGCTACGAGACCTTCTGGGCCTATATCCCCCACTTCGTCCATTCCCCCTTCTATGTTTACGCCTACGCGTTTGGCGACGGCTTGGTGAACGCGCTTTATGCGGTCTATGAGGAAGGCGGCGACGATTTTCAGGACAAGTATTTCGAGATGCTCAAGGCGGGTGGCTCCAAACACCATAAGGAGCTTCTCGCCCCGTTCGGCCTCGACGCCTCGGACCCGAAATTCTGGGACAAGGGGTTGAGCATGATCTCCAGCATGATCGACGAGCTGGAGGCAATGGAGGCCTAGCTCCCGTGATAGCCTCTCGCCTATCACTGCTTTAAAAATACTCCGGGGGAGGAGCGTCAGCGACGGGGGCAGAGCCCCCACCCTGTCGGCGCGCGCCAGCGCGGCGACACCTCACTTGGCCGCGTCGAACACCCGGTCGATCATCGCCTGCGTGCCTTTGGCAAATTCCAGCGTCGCGGGGTATTCCGGCCCGCCCTGCACGCTTCGGCAAAATGCCTCGACCTGCAACACATAATGGTTCACGCCGGGCCAGCGCTCGACGGTCACTGACGGAACGCCTTGCGCCGTGTCCGCGTGCCAATGCAGCTGCGCCTCGCCAAAGACGTTGGGGTTAAACGGCGCGGTGAGCTTCAATGCACCTTTCGTGCCCTGAAATGTCACCTCTTGGCGCGGGTGCATCCGCATGGAGGTGACGGAGGAATAGCGGAATGACGGGAAATCGGCGGTGACATGGGCGAAAACATCCACGCCGTTCTCCCAGGTGATCCGGGCCTCAAGGGCGTCAGGCTCCTGCCCCGTGACAAAACGCGTGGCGCCAAAAGTGTAGACCCCGATATCGGGAATGCCGCCGCCGCCCGTTTCGGGTTTGTTGCGGATATTGCCGGTATCGCTGGAATTGTCGTAGCTGAACACGGCATCCACCAGCATCAGATCGCCAATGCCGCCCGATTGCACAATCTTCCGGGCGCGCTGCCATTGCGGGTGATGCACGATCATATAGGCCTCGGCGCAGAGCAGCCCGGTCTCATCCCGCAGCGCAATCAACGGGTCGATCTCAGCGGCGCTCATGGCGATGGGTTTTTCGCAAAGCACGTGTTTGCCGGCCCTCAGGGCTTTCTCGGCCCATTCGACATGCAGGTGGTTGGGCAGCGGGATATAGACCGCGTCAATCTCGGGAGAGGCCAGCAGCGCATCATAGCTGTCAAACCCCACACAGTCAGGCGCAAAGGCCTGAAACCCGGATATATCTCCAGAGCGGGACGCCACACCGGCAAGCCGCGCGCCACGGGCCGCATGAATCGCAGGGCCCATATGCTCCCGTGCAAATTTCGCAGCACCTAAGATGCCCCAGTTTACTGGCGTCATGTCTGTCTCCCTCACATATAACGTCCAGCCTAGAACAGAAAAAAGCCCGCCGAAAGGGCGGGCTCTGTCTTGTTCCTCAGGGCTTAAAACCGTTACGCGTCGGCCAGCAGGCCCTTTTCCTTGGCCAGCTCGCGCATGCGCTTTTGCAGCTTTTCAAAAGCGCGCACCTCGATCTGGCGGATGCGTTCGCGGCTGACGTCATATTGGCCGGACAGATCTTCCAGCGTCACCGTCTTCTCCGACAGGCGGCGCTGCATCAGGATGTCTTTCTCACGGTCATTGAGCACATCCATTGCCTCGGCCAGCATTTCGCGCCGCGTCTCCAGCTCGTCTTTCTCGGCGTAGTCACCCGCCTGATCCGCGTCCTCGTCTTCCAGCCAGTCCTGCCACTGCGTGGCCCCCTCGCCATCCGCCGAGATCACCGCGTTCAGCGACGCATCCCCGCCCGACATGCGACGGTTCATGGAGATCACCTCCGCCTCCGTCACATTCAGATCGTTGGCAATCCGGGCTACGTTTTCAGGCCGCAGGTCACCGTCTTCCAGCGCCCCGATGCGGTTCTTCGCCTTGCGCAGGTTGAAGAACAGCTTCTTTTGCGCACTCGTCGTGCCCAGCTTCACCATGGACCAAGAGCGCAGCACATATTCCTGAATGCTCGCCCGGATCCACCACATGGCATAGGTCGCAAGGCGGAAGCCTTTTTCGGGGTCAAACTTCTTGACCGCTTGCATCAATCCAACATTCGCCTCCGAGATCACCTCCGCCGTCGGCAGGCCGTAGCCGCGATAGCCCATGGCGATTTTGGCGGCCAGCCGCAGATGCGACGTCACCATTTTATGGGCGGCCTCGGTGTCTTCTTCTTCCACCCAGCGCTTGGCCAGCATATATTCTTCTTCGGGTTCCAGCATCGGGAACTTGCGAATTTCCTGCATATAGCGGTTCAGGCCCTGCTCCGGGCTTGGTGCGGGAAGATTGCCGATATTAGACATAAGAAAGTGCCCCCCTTTAAGGTCGTGTTCGTTTCTTGACATAGAAATATGAACTGGTCGGTTCAATTTCAAGCCATAGCCCTGCGCGTTCATCGCCGATATGGCGCACAAAGCCTGTGCGACCCGCAGGCGCGGCACAGGTTTGCGCCACGCATGTTACCAAAAGGTAAAGAGCCGGTGCCTGTCGTAAAAGAGCTTGTAATCCGCGCTCACGAGAAGGTGTTATCTCAGGGTCTCAGCGGTGGAGCGCTGCGATCAGCTCTGCGAAATCTGTTGGCAGATCTGCCTCAAAGTGCAGCGTTTCGCCGGACACCGGGTGCATAAACCCCAAACTCGCCGCGTGGAGCGCCTGCCGTGGGAAGGCCCCGATCGCCGCGATTGCGGTCTCAGACAGTGCCGTTTTGGCCAGTTTGCGCTTGCCGCCATAGGTCGGATCACCAATCAGCGCATGGCCGCAATAGGCCAGATGCACCCGGATTTGATGGGTGCGCCCGGTCTCCAGCCAGCAATCCAGCAGGCTGGCAGTGGGCGGCGTGCCAAACCCCTCAACCACCCGTGCGCGCGTGATCGCATGCCGCCCGGCATTCTTGACCACCGCCTGGCGTTGTCTGTCGGTCTTGTGGCGCGCGAGATTGGCGTTGACGCGCAGCAGGTTCGAGGCCTCGAAATCCACCCCTGCCATGCCCCGCAAACGCGGGTCAGCCGCATCCGGCATGCCGTAAGCCAGCGCCCGGTAATGCCGCTCCACGCTGTGTTTTTCGAATTGCTTGGCCAGCCCATGATGTGCCGCGTCGGATTTGGCGACCACAAGAAGCCCCGACGTGTCCTTGTCGATCCGGTGCACAATGCCGGGCCGCTTCGCCCCGCCAATCCCCGACAAGCTGTCCGCGCAATGATGCAGCAGCGCGTTCACAAGCGTCCCCGTCGGCGAACCCGGGGCCGGATGTACCACCATCCCCGCAGGCTTGTTGACCACGATGAGTGCTGCGTCCTCATAAACCACGTCCAAAGGGATATCCTCCGGCCCGGTCTCCAGCTCCGCCGCCTCTGCCACCGCGATGTCATAGACCTCGCCCAGCGCCACTTTGGCCTTCTGATCCGTCACCGCCACGCCGCCTTTGCTGACCGCGCCTTCCGCGATCAGCCGCGCGATCCGCGAGCGCGACAGGTTCGCCTCCACTGGCACGTCGCGCGCCAATGCCTTATCAAGTCGCGCAAGCGCAGGGTCGCTGATTTCAACGGAGATGATCGTGTCAGACATAAATGATCCTGAGGGGACAGGTCCCGAGCCTGCCAACCTGAAATTTCTGCGCCGCCTGGTGACAACGTTGACGGCCGTGATGATTGGGGGCCTTCTAATCCTCATCACGCTGATTGTCATCCGTGTACAGCAGCCCTCCCCCGGATTGGCCATCCCGGAGCAGATCACCCTACCCAGCGGCGCCACCGCCACGGCCTTTACCGCCACGCCCGACTGGTATGCGGTGGTGACGGGCGACAATCAAATCCTGATCTATGACCGCGTCACACATGAGCTGACCCAGACTATCGACGTCAAATAGAGGGGGGAGGATGGTACCGCCTCCCCGGCTTGAACGGGGGACCCCTGGTTCCACAAACCAGTGCTCTAACCAACTGAGCTAAGGCGGCACACGGGGCCGATGTAGCCAAGCCCGTGAGCGATTGCAAGACCCCTAAAGCGCAGGAAAGCACCCGAAAGCACGGGGCAGAGATGTTCTCGAAGAAAAGCAACACGCCCCTCAGCCTTGCCACCCCCGCCGCATCTGGGTAGCACAGCGCCATATAAAAGGAGATCACCGCCATGGGTATCAATTCAGAAAGCGACGTCGCGGCCAATCTGCAAATCGGCCCCACCGATCAAGGCATGGTGCGCCTCTATGTGCAGGGCGAGGGCATCGACCTGCCTTTCGATTTTGACCCTGAGGAAGCCGAAGAGATCGCCGAGGAAATCAAAGCCGCCGCCGCCCGCGCGCGCTCCATGGCCTGATCCCCTGCCCCCATGTCTTTCCATGTTCAGAAATATCCTCTAGGGGATGCCCGCGTGGCGGGGAGGGAACCTCCCCAAGAACGCTAAAATATCCCTTGCGCAGCACATTCAGGTCAGCCAAAGGGCTGCACAAAATCCGGGTCTCGCAGCGTTTGCAGCCGCCGCGCGGCGTGGCGGGCAAATTTGGCCAGCAGCACTTTGCGCCGCGCCGCGGCCAGCGTGTCTTCCTCGCCCATGCGGATGATCTCCGCGTCATAGGCATCCGCGATGATCAGGCCGGTGCCCTCCGGCAGCAGCTCCGTCGGAAAGGCCTCATCCACTGCCCAGAAATAGCGGTCGCACCATTCCAGGTAGCCTTCCCACTTCTTGTCGGTCTGAAAATCCGAGCGCGAGGATTTGCATTCGATCACCCAAATCTCGCCCTTCGGCCCCAGCCCCATCACGTCCACGCGTTTGCTGCGCTCGGGCACGAATTCCTCGATGCAGGCGAAGCCGTGGCTGGCCAAATGGCGGCAGACGCCGCGTGCCAGCAATTGGCCCGGTTGGGTGTGGACAGAGGGCGTCAGATCATCTGGCATGTGCAATTGTGAACAAAACGTAAACAAAAAGTCAAGCCTGCGTCGCGCCTTGCCAGACCGGCCTGCGCGGCCTATCTGCTGAGGTGACGGTTCTGCCCTCAACGTGCCATAGGGACTACATTCCGGTGGCCTTAAGCAATTCCGCGGGAGCTGGCTCTGTCTGGACCCTGGTTCAGTTACCTGGCGCCCACCTGTATATACAGGTCTGCGGGAATAAGCTCCCTTACGTCTGGGCGGTTCCGTCACCTGCCCCCTTTCCTATGCGCTTTGGTTTTGGCAAGCTGGCCAGGCAGCTCGGGAGGGTCAGCATGCTCACACAACCACATCCGAAAATCTGGCTGGACGAGACCGCCGGTTCGCTGGACCAGCTCAAGGCGCTGGTCGCAGCCAAGACGCGGGCGCAGGATTACCCGCTGGCGGCCGAGATCGTGCAAAACACCGTCATCTATGCGGGCGAGACTTTTCACAGCGCCGATCCGCGCGCGCTGATGTCCGAGATCAACCGCGCTTTTGATCAGGGCCCTGGCATCATCGCCATTCGCGGCGCGCTGCCAGATCACAGCGTGATCGACGCGGCCACCGCGCTGTTCGAGCACATGATCGAGGAGGAGCGTGGTACCGGCGGCGGCGATCACTTCGCCAAGCCGGGCGCCAATGACCGGGTCTGGAACGCCGCGCAAAAACATTGTCTGGCCGATCCGCAGAGTTTTGCGACCTATTTCAACAGCCCGGCGATTGATCTGCCTTGCCGCGCGTGGCTGGGGCACGGCTATCAGCTCACCGCGCAGGTCAACCGAGTCAATCCCGGCGGGGCGGCGCAAAAGGCGCATCGTGACTACCATCTGGGCTTCATGGATGCCGCCCGCGTTGCCAGCTACCCCGCGCAGGTCCATGCGCTCTCGCCGCTTTTGACCTTGCAAGGGGCGATTGCGCATTGCGATATGCCGCTTGAGACGGGCCCGACGCTCTATCTGCCCTACTCGCACCAGATGCTTGAGGGCTATGTGGCCTTTGGCCGGCCGGAATTTCAGGATTTCTTTGCCGAGCATCACACGCAGCTGCCGCTGCAAAAGGGTGACGCGGTGTTTTTCAACCCTGCTGTGATGCATGGCGCAGGCACCAACAGCACAAAAAATCAGTTCCGCATGGCCAATCTGCTGCAAATCGGCTCGCCCTTTGGCCGCTCCATCGAGGCCGTGGACCGTGACGCCATGTGCCGCGCGCTTTACCCGGTGTTGCAAGAGATGGGCGTGGCGGAGCGCGGACGCGTCATTGCAGCCGCCGCCGAAGGCTACGCCTTTCCAACCAATCTGGACGCGGACCCGCCTGTTGGCGGATTGATCCCGGAAAGCCAGGCCGAGCTGCTCGCACGTGGCTTGCGAGAGGGTCTCTCTTTTGATGCGTTCCAAGCGCAGCTCAGCGCCCAGACAGAGCGCAAAACCCCGTAAACAAAACCCCGTAAGCTAGGCCCTCTTTCGGGCCTCATCGCGCAGATTGCGCTTATAGGCCCCCGGCGAGGCCCCGATTTCGCGCTTGAAGGCCCTGCTGAACGCATTGGTGTCCGCATAGCCGGATTTGAACGCAATCTCGTCAATGGTCAGGCCGGGTTCCGCCAACATCCGGGTGGCGGACTGGATCCGCCAGCGCCGCACATAGCTCATCGGGGCCAGACCGGTGGCATGCTTGAACTGCCCGGCAAACGCGTTGCGCGACTGGCCATAAAGCTCTGCCAGGGCCTCAACCGTCCAGTCATGGGCCGGGTTGCTATGAATTTGATCCAGAACCAGCTTGATCTTGGGTTGCGCCAGCGCCGTCATGCGCTCGTCCTCGGTTAGCGCGTCCTCAAGCCAATCCTCAATCGCAAAGAGGCAGATCAGCTCTGTCAGGCGGTTCAGAACGACTGTTGAGGGCTCGTTTTCCTTGCTCAGCTCCACCCGCAGCAGCTCCAGAAGCGGGCTGTGAGAGCCGTCATCGCTGCGCCCCGCGACATTGGCCACGATCAGCCTCGGCAGCCGCTCCATAATGACGGGCGGGGTGTTGCTGGAGAATTCGAAAAAACCGCAAAGCAGGTTTGACGCGTCTTCTATTTCACCCAGACGGTGAAAATAGGGGCCGACCTGATAGTCGGGCAGGTCGCCGGCTTTCTCGACGGCACCGTTCTCGACGTGACTATAAATATGCGCATCCCCATGCGGGATGATCGCAATATCGCCTAAGCCCAGCCGCTGAGACGGGCCTTTATCGCCTTCCAGCCGGACCCAGGTCGCGCCCTCCATGACGAGATGAAACCGCGCGACGTTTGGACTTTCGGTGACATTGACCCCCCAGGGGGCGGTGAGGTTCTTGCCGACAAATGCGGTGCTTCTTACCCGCATCATATCGAGCAGATCCGAGATCATATGGTTCATCCTTCTTGATTATGAGCAATCCGGATTGCAGCCAATAATCCCGAGCACGAATTGTGTTTTCAGCAAGATATACAGGCGCATCACCACTATTTTACCGCACGTGAACGATTTTTACTGTACACTTGCACTGACAACTATGTCAGCATAGCCGTGTTTTGAAATCCCGAACGGATAGCTTTTCGGTGAATTTTCGGATCATAGCCTAAGACTTAACTTTGGAGACGTACATGAAAACCCTGAAACTTGCTGTCGCATTCGCTGTAGCTTCCGCGGCCCCTAGCTTCGCGGAGACCTCACCCGCAGAGCTCTTTGCCATGAGCAACTCCTCTGCCGCCGAGACGCTGGTCCGTGAAACGTCCATGGGCGACGTCACAACCGCTCGCCTGCAACTCGCCTTGGGCAATATGAGCTCCGCTGAGCGTGAAGCCTTCTTCCAGGCCGACCACGTGGATCGCCTGCGCATCCTAGAAAAAGCCGTGATCTTCGGTGACAGCAACAGCGCCGCCGAAATGGCTGCTGAAGCAAACGCATTCGCCGAAGGCAACTAAGCCCTAGGCCTTCGAAAACAAAGCCCCGGGCAGCCATTGCGCCTTTGCCCGGGGCCTCAGAACGACAGCCGCACCGCAACTTTCATCGTTATGAAAAGGAGGGCTGCATGAAACGCATCCTCGCCAAATCCCTGAGCCGCCGCCGCCTTTTCGCCGGGGGAGCCGCCTCCGCCTTTGCCGCCATCACCGGCGCGGCCAAGGCGCGTCTTCCTGCAGGCAGCAGCTCGGATTTCGTCTATGAGATCACCAAGACGGACGAGGAATGGCGTGCCCAGCTGGGCGATGATGATTTCGCCATTCTGCGCGAAGGCTTCACCGAGAAGCCCAGATCCAGCCCCTATTGGCTGGAGGTGAAGCCCGGCATGTACAATTGCAAGGGCTGCGATCTGCCGGTCTATGACGGCCAGTGGAAGGTGCTTTTGGACAAGGGCTGGGTGTTCTTCTTTCACGCGGTCCCGGATTCGGTGCTGTTTGGCATTGACGGCAAGGTCCCAGAATACGGCGCCATGGCCCCCGGCACCGCCATCGCGGAGGTTCATTGCCGCCGCTGCGGCTCGCATCTGGGCCACCACCTGAAGGTCTCCGGCGAAGTGGTGCATTGCATCAACGGCGCATCGCTGAATTTCATCGAACAAAGCGCCTGATCACGCAGATATTGGGCCGGCTCCCCCCGACCCGGCTGGAAAACTCCGCCTCCCTGCCCCATATTAAGGCCTTCCCGTCAGGAGGGCCTTTTTCATGAGCGACCAGGACAAGTTGACCCGTGCGGAGGCGCAGGGCCTGCGCTACGCCAAAGAGCTCGAGGGCCATGTCTCTTGGCTCGACAGCTTCACCGCCGCAGCCCTAGGGGTGCTGGCCGTGGCCTCGGGCATCTACACCTATCTCGGCGTCTCCTCGCTCTTGGATGACAATGGCGCGCTCAGCTTCTTTGCCGCCGTCAGCTATTCCATCGCCGTCTCCGTCGGCATCTTCGTGTTCTGGTCCTACCTGATGCGGCTCTTGCCTGCCGTGCGCACGATGGGTGCGCGGATCGGGCTCTTTGTCTCGATGCTGTTGGGCTCGGCCGCCATCATCGCAATGTCCTCCTGGCTGAACGCCGCCGCCCTTGCCGGGGCTGCCGCAGTGGAGCAGCATCTTGCCCGCACGGTGCAGGACTACCAAACCGCGCTTGAGCGCTCCAACGAAATCGCCATCTCCGCCCAAGGGCTTGGCCGGGACGTCGCCCGCGTGCGCCAGTCCTTCGAGGACCTCTCCGAGCAAGAAGCCACCGGCGATCTGTCTGGCCTCGCGGGCCGGGGCGCGGTCTTCCGGGTGCTGCGCCAGAAATCCGACGAGCTGGCCAGCCTTGAGGCACAGATTGCCTCGCAACAGCCGCTGGTCAACGCGGCCTTCACCGAAGGCAACGCGATCCTGTCCCGCATGCGCTCCCTCACCGTCGAACCCGGCCCGATCGAGGCGCGCTCCGTGCAGTTTTCCGAAGAAGCCGTGCGCCTTGCAGGCGTCATCACCCAGCTGCGCCAGCTTTCCGTGGCGCCACTTGTCTCGCGCGCCGCACAGGATCTTTCGGCCTCCGTCATCCTGCCCGAGCTCGACGGCCGCACCGCGGAGACCCGCGCGGGCCAGCAATCGACCATCTCTGCCGTGCTGCAACTTCTGGGCCAACGCGCCGACACGCTGCGCATTGCCGCAGATGGCGTTATCGGCATGGAGCCCCCGGCAGAGACGATCTACACACCGATTTCGACCGCCGACGCCGTGATCCGCTATGCGGAGAATTTCGTGCCCAGCTGGGCTGGGGCCATCGCGATTGATCTGCTGCCTGCAGTGCTGGTCTTCATTCTCGCCATCACTCAGGCCGCGATCCGGTCCGGCACCTCCCGCGTCGGCGTCGAAGACACGCTGACCTTGGCGGAGCTGCGCGCCGCCCTCAATGCCATCCAGGAGGTCGAAACCTCGCTCAGGGGCAGCGAGACATGGACGCCACCTGCGCCAGATCCCAACAAGATCAAACCTTTGCCCACCGAAGTTAAACCGGACAAGCAGGCGTGAGCAGCAGCGAAATCCCCGTCCTGCCGCCCAAGCGGGCCGCACGAAAAGCGGCGCGGAAAGAGGCCAGCAAAGCGCCCCGCCGCGTCTCGGCCAAATCCGCCATAACGGGCGTTCTGGCTGTGCAACTGGCCATCGCGCTGTTCTTGATGGGCAGCGATCTGTTCAGGGCGATCCCGCATATTGCTTGGCCGTCCTCGCAGCCGCGCTTTGACACACCGGTGATCCCCGGCGACCAGACCCGTCGCTACAACCCGCGCGACACACCGCTCAGACAACCGGATGAGGGCAATCCCGACCGTCCCTACCGCTCCACCGGCGACATGCCCGCGCGGCTCGCCTTTGAGCGCTCCGGCGAGACGCTGACCCTGACAGGTCAAATTGCGCAAGGCGATGCGGAGCGCTTCAAAGAGTATCTGGCCACCGACCCGACGATGCCCGCCATGATCCGGCTAAACTCGCCCGGCGGCTCGGTGCAGGATGCGCTGCTCATCGGACGGCAATTGCGCGCGGCGGAGGTGGAGACAGTCATGGGCGCGGGCGATATTTGCCTCTCCGCCTGCCCCTATATTCTGGCCTCCGGCCTCTCGCGCAACATTCACAACGACGCGCAAGTCGGTGTCCATCAACATTATTTCGGCACGAAATCCGCCCTGCCTGCCTTTCTGGCCGTCGAAGATATCCAACGTGGACAGGGTGAGGTCATGGCCTATCTCAATGATATGGGCGTCGATCCCCTGATCATGCGCCACGCGCTGGTGACCCCACCAGACGAGATCTACGTGCTGCTGCCCGAACAGCTCACAGACTATAGGATGGACACGGAGCCCGACAGGTGACCCATATCGCGCGCGCCCCTTTCCATGTTTCAAAATATCCCCGCCGGAGGCTTCCACAGATGTCACACGCACCCACACTCGCGCTGCTCGCAGCCCTCACTGCAAGCCCGGCTTTGGCCAATATGGAAGCGGTGTTCACAGAATCCGCACCGAAGGACCGTTTTTCCTTCACCAGTACGGGCAACTGCGATCTCGGCCCCGTCACATTGACCCTGTCGCTGGAAGACAGCGTCGGCGGCTTGATTTTCGACACAACCGGCGACGGCGCTGGCGTCGAGGTGTTTCAACCCTTCGAGACCGTCTCCGGCGCGCAGGCCGTCAGCAGCGTCACCCCGGTCACCGATGGCGACACATCCGTGTCCCTGACCCTCACAGGGCTTGCGCCCGCGCAAACCGTGGCCTTCACCATAGATGTTGACGACACGCTGCGCCATTCCGCGCTTGGCCAGATACAGGTGACAGATAGCGAGATTGCCGGGGCCACGATCAGCCTTGAAACCCCGTCAGGCACGCGGTTTGGCGTCTTTGACAATACCAGCCACGCGACGCTGCGCACAGCCGCCTGCACCGGCTGAAACGTCCAAATCTCTAGGTTAACAAATGGTTTCCAAATTTTTGGAAATCTTTTTAAATCAGCATCTTAGACCGATGCGGCGCATGCGTCGCGCGAAGGTCAGAACGCCTCAGGCCGCGCCGCGCGGGCCATATGATCAAGCACCGCGTTGACAAATTTGGGCTCCCGCCCGCCCTCAAAAAAGGCGCGGGCAACGTCTACAAACTCCACGATCACAACCTTGGGCGGCGTCTTGCCCGCCACCAGCTCCGCCCCCGCCGCCCGAAAGAGCGCGCGCAGGGTCGGGTCAATCCGGTCGATCTTCCACGTCTCCACAATCGCCGCATCCGCCAGCCGGTCGATGGTCGACTGCTCCGCCACGGCCCCTTCCAAAAGGGCGCGAAACGTGTCGACATCCCCCTCGATCATCTCCTCACCCTCATAGACCGCCCCGAAGCGATGGTCCTCAAATTCCGCGCGCACCGCATCAATCGACTGCGCGGAATGCTCCATCTGAAAGAGCGCCTGCACTGCATAGAGCCGCGAGGCGGATTTCATCGCCCGTTTCTGGTTGTTCGAGACTGTCATGCGATCTGGAAGCTTCCGTCATCATCAAGCGAAGAGCTGGGCTTGAAGCCGATGCCCTTCTTGTTGCGGCCGTATGTGCGCTGCATCTCAATGAGATGCAAGGCCGCCGCCGCCGCCCCGCCGCCTTTGTTTTGATCGCCCGGATCCGCCCGCACCTCTGCCTGCGCCCGGGTCTCGACAGTCAGGATACCATTGCCGATATTGCAGCCTTGCAGCCCTAGCAACATCAGCCCGCGCGAGCTGTCATTGCAGACCGTCTCGTAATGCGTGGTCTCGCCGCGAATGATGCAGCCAAGGGCAACGTAGCCGTCATACTCCCCCTGCCTGTCCGCGATGCGAATGGCGGGCGGGATTTCCAGCGCGCCGGGCATCTGCTGGACCTCGCAGATGGCCCCTGCGGCCTCGATCTCGGCGCGGGCGCCTGCGACCAGATTGTCGGCGATATCTTTGTAGTAAGGCGAGACCACGATCAGCAGCCTGGTCGGCGCACTGACCTTGGGGGTGTCCATTACGAAATGTGTCTCTGTGCCGGCCATGTCCTAGCCCTCCATCGGTATTTTGCGGGTGCCGGTGATCTCCAGCCCGTAGGCGTCCAGCCCCACCACATTGGGCGACGGGCTGTTGGTCAGCAGTTCCAGCTTATGCAGGCCCAGAGCCGCTAGGATTTGCGCGCCCACCCCGTATTGCCGCAGCTTCTGAGGGGCGGCCTCGCTGTCGGGCACCAGCTTCATCATCGTGTCGCGCAGGAGCACCACGGCACCGCGCCCTTCCGCGGCGATCACCTTCATCGAAGATCGCAGCTCATCCGCCGGGGACGGCCCCAGCCCCAGCAGATCTTGCAGCGGGTTCAGCGCGTGCATACGGACCAGCACCGGCGCCGGGTCCCCTAGATTGCCCACGCTCAGCGCGATATGCTCCGCGCCTTGGGTTTCATCGCTGAAAATGCGCATTGTCCAATCGCCGCCGAACTCTGACGACACTTGGGCCTCAGAGATCTGCTTGACCAGATTGTCATGCCTGCGCCGATAGGCGATCAGGTCGCTGATCGTGCCGATCTTGAGGTTGTGCAGCTGCGCGAAGCTGACCAGATCCGGCAGCCGCGACATGGTGCCGTCTTCGTTCATGATCTCGCAGATCACGCCAGACGGGTTCAGCCCGGCCAGCCGGGACACGTCCACAGCGGCCTCCGTATGGCCCGCGCGCACCAAGACGCCGCCCTCGCGGGCGCGCAGCGGGAACACGTGGCCCGGCGTGGCGATGTCAGCGGCGGTCTTGGAGCTGTCGATGGCCACAGCAACGGTCCGCGCGCGGTCTTGGGCTGAAATGCCCGTGGTCACCCCCTCACGGGCCTCAATGGAGATCGTGAAGGCCGTTTCGTGCCGCGAGGAGTTGTAGGAGGCCATCAAGGGCAGCCCCAGCGCGTCAATGCGCTCATTGGTGAGGGTCAGACAGATCAGCCCGCGCCCGTGCTTGGCCATGAAATTGATTGCCTCAGGCGTGGCCATTTGCGCAGGGATCACCAGATCGCCCTCGTTCTCGCGATCCTCATGGTCCACCAGAATGAACATGCGGCCATTGCGGGCATCGTCCAATATCTCCTCAATCGGAGAAATCGCGTCGGAATAGTCGGTCATGGTCAGCGTCCTTTGCTGGAACGCGAGATAGTGCGTTTGGGTGAGTTTGGGAAGGGCACGGTCAGGCGTTTGACGCGGCGAAAAACTGGTCAGCGCTGATAAAGCCCGCAAGACGCCCGGCTTGGGACCATTCTTGCTCGAACACGGTCTCGCCTATCACCAGCACGCCGTCTCGGGGCAAACCGGCTTGGCGCAGCGGGGTTGCTACAGCGCGCGCGATGTCAGACCAGCGGTCGGCAAAATGGGGCGCGCGGGCAGCCGTGATGTCGATGCCGCGGTCTTGCAGGCTTTGGGCTAGAGCGTCCGGGTTCAGCGGGCGATGGACCAAAGCGGCGAAGCTAGCGGCACAGTCTGACAATCTGGCGCATCTGCCCTCGGGCAGTTCATCTACATTACGTATGGCGCGCAATGCGTTGTTTGAAAACAAGAACCCGACGACGTCATGGCCCGACGCAGCACGTATGGACGCGTAGGTTTTATAGGGTAGGCCCAAGGCCTTGGCGCGTTTGACACGGGTTCGCAACACTTCAATGGGTAGGGTCGGCAAAAGGTCGGCGCGGGCTTTGGCCCAGCTGTGTTTGCGCCAGCCGTAGCCGGGCTCCATGGTGGGGCCGTTATTGTGGCCCAGCTGGGTCAAGCCCAGTCCTGCAGGCGTGCGACGTAGCGGGCCAGCGTGTCGATCTCCAGATTGATCCGATCCCCGACCTCTGCGTCGCCCCAGTTGGTGACGGATTTTGTGTGCGGGATGAAGTTGATGCCAAAGCTGGTGCCGTCGACCTCATTCACTGTCAAGGACGTTCCATTCAGCGCAACAGAGCCTTTCGGAGCGATAAATTTTGCTAAATTTTCAGGGGCTTGCAAGGTGACCCTCGTGCTGTCGCCCTCCTCCGTCATGGCGGTGATTGTAGCGACCCCGTCGACATGGCCAGAGACGATATGCCCGCCCAGCTCGTCGCCAACCTTGAGGGCGCGTTCAAGGTTGATGCGGCTGCCCTCAGCCCAGTCGCCCAGATTGGTTTTCGACAGGCTTTCGCCGGAGATGTCGACCTCGAACCACTCATCACCCAGCGTCACGACGGTCAGGCAACAGCCATTGCACGCAATCGAGGCGCCCAAGTCGATGCCGCCCGTGTCGTAGCTGCACGCGATCCTCGCCCGGAGGTCGCCGCGCTGCTCAAGTTGCGTGATCCGCCCGATATCGGTGATGATGCCTGTAAACAAAGTGCTAACTCCTTGCGTTCTATACGTGACGTAGCGCGCGGGTTTGACTGCCGCAAGCCCGTCCCAATGCCGGATTTTGCCAATGCATGCGCAGAATTCAGCCCAAACGTGGCGCGAGGGTTGGGTTTTTGCCCTCTTTTGAGGATAGTGAGCTACCAGTGTGCCCTGCATATCTGGCTGCAGCCAAAGAAAGGCATCAATGTCTCAGGCGACGAAAACCTACCTGTTCCTGCAAGGCCCGCATGGGCCGTTTTTCTACGGATTGGGCAAGATACTTGAGGCGGCAGGCGCCTCCGTCTGGCGGGTTGGGTTCAACCGCGGGGATCAGGCGTTTTGGCCGAAGCGCCGCTCCTATATTCCGTTTCAAGACGACCAGGACCGCTGGCCAGACCAGTTCCGAGACATTGTGGCCGAGAAGTCTGTCACCGACATCGTCCTCTACGGCGATACGCGCCCCATCCATGCCCGCGCGGTAGAGATTGCCAATGCGTTGGGCCTGACCGTTCATGTCTTCGAGGAGGGGTATCTGCGCCCCTACTGGGTCACCTATGAGCGGGGTGGGACGAATGGCAATTCGCGACTGATGGATATGGATGTGCCTCAGATGCGGCGCGCGCTTGAGGGGATTGACCCCGACCTGCCGGACGCGCCGGCGCGATGGGGGGATATGCGCCAGCATGTGTTTTACGGCGCTGTGTATCATTTCTTTGTTCTGCTGCGAAATCAGAGCTACCGCCAGTTCCAGCCTCATCGCGCGATGACGGTGGCTGATGAATTTCGGCTTTATATCAAACGCTTGCTGACCATGCCTTACACGGCTGCCAGCCGCGCGCTTGCGTCGCGACGGATCAAATGGGGCGGCTTTCCGTATCACCTTTGTCTGTTGCAGCTTGAGCATGACGCGAGCTTTCAAATGCATTCACGCTTCGACACGATGGCCGATTTTCTGGATGTGGTAATTGCCGGGTTCGCCAAGGGCGCGCCGCGGCATCATCATCTTGTACTGAAAGCGCATCCGCTTGAGGATGGCCGCGTCCCCTTGCGCCGGTTGATCAGGTCCATGGCCCGCACGCATGGCGTCGCGGAACGCGTTCATTTTGTGCGGGGCGGCAAGCTTGCGGGCCTGCTGAACACGGCGCGCAGCGCGGTCACGGTGAACTCCACAGCGGCCCAGCAGGTGCTTTGGCGCGGATTACCGCTGAAGGTGTTTGGGGAGGCTGTGTATAACAAGCCTGAGTTCGTCTCCACCCAGTCGCTGCCTGACTTCTTCAATAACCCGTCGCGCCCCGACAGTGTGGCCTACCGCGATTATCGCCATTATTTGCTGGAAACCTCGCAAATTCCGGGCGGGTTTTACTCGGCGGCCGGGCGGCGGCAATTGCTGCGCCAAGTGGTCGATATGATGATCCAAAACAGCGATCCATATGACGCGCTGAAAGCAGGCACTGCGACGCCACGGCAACAGTTGCGCGTGGTTCGCTGAAACACAGCTATCTTTTTGCGAATGATTCTATACGGTTAAAAAAAATAAAAACTTGAGGCAGTTTCCCAACGAGGAGCTCACGCAGTGACTACTATATCTAAAAAGGGCGCCCGTGTTGCGTCCTTCGTTCTTGTGACGGCCCTTGTCGCGTCTTGCGGTCTACCCCGTTCAGGTCCCAGCAAACAGGAAATCTTTGCAGGTTCCGTGCAAAATGAAGGCGACGCGTTTATCGTGTCCGTCAACAGCCGGGTGACACGCGCGACAGCCGTGCAACCGGTGCTCGGTTTCTCTCAATCCTTCCTGAATGCGGGCGTTGTCGGCTCTGACACGATCAACCCCGGCGATACGCTGGGCCTGCTGATCTACGAAAACGTGGATGACGGCCTGCTGGCCGCCGCTGGCGCGAATGCCACGGCTCTGGACGAGGTTCAGGTCGATGGCCAAGGCTTTATCTTTGTCCCTTACGCGGGTCGCATCATGGCCGCTGGCAACACGCCAGAAGGTCTGCGCCGGATCATCACTAACAAACTGGACACTCAGACCCCCGACCCACAGGTCATCGTGCGTCGTCTGGCTGGTGACGGCTCGACTGTGTCGCTTGTGGGCGGTGTCGGCAGCCAGGGCCTCTACGCCATTGAGCGCCCTACCCGCACCTTGTCGTCCATGATTGCACGCGCCGGCGGTATCGCTTTGCCCCCGGAAGTGGCGCAGATCACCGTGATCCGTGGCTCACATCGCTGCACCATCTGGTTTGACGACCTCTATACCAACCCTGAGTTCGATATTGCCCTGCGTGGCGGGGATCGTATTTTGATCGAGCAAGACAGCCGGGCGTTCACCGTGCTGGGCTCGACAGGCGCTCAAAACCGGGTTGAGTTTGCGTCGCAAACATTGTCGGCCATCGAAGCGCTGGCTCAGGTTGGCGGTCTGAGCACCAATGCGGCCGACCCGACAGGCGTTTTCGTGTTCCGCAACGAGCCTGCCGAGATCGCCAATCAAGTGCTTGGCCGGACCGACCTGCAAGGTGAGCAGCGTTTGGTCTATGTTCTCGATCTGACAGAGCCTAATGGCATGTTCGAGGCGCGTGATTTTATCATTCGCGACGAAGACACGGTTTACGTAACGGAAGCGCCATTCGTGACCTGGAGCAAAACGATCTCCACGTTGACAGGTTCACTTGGGACTGTAGCTGCGGTGGCGAATATCGTCGAATAACGAAGTTCGCGACCGTGGACGATGTCCAAAACAAGACCGCGAGCGGCACCTCCCACCGCTCGCGGCTCTTTTATTTTAACGGTGGCTTTTTCACGCAATCGCGCGTGCGCCGTATTCTCGACCTTGCCGGTTATGACCTGACCCTCGGCAAGCCCGGCGCAGATGATCTTGTCGCCGTCTGGGGCAAAAGCCCCACCTCAGGACGTGGTGAAGCTGTTAGCGGCGCTACGGGCTCCCCCCTGCTCTATGTCGAAGACGCGTTCTTGCGGTCCATAAAGCCGGGTCGGTCTGGCGAGCCGCCTTTGGGGCTGACCATCGATCGGCTGCGTCCGTATTTTGACAGTGCGGGGCCGTCTGATTTGGAGCTCTTGTTGAAAGAGACTCCGTTCGATGACGCAGCATTGCTGAGCCGCGCCCGCGACGCTATGGCCCGAATGCGCGCGTTGCATCTTTCAAAATACAATGATTTCGACCTTACCCTGCCCGCGCCCGACCCCGGCTATGTGTTGGTGATCGACCAGACACGGGACGATGCGGCGATTGAGCATGGCAACGCCTCCGTTGCACATTTCCGCGAGATGCTGGTCTATGCGCAGCAAGACTTCCCCGGCGCCCGGATCATCATTAAGTCACATCCGGAGACGAATGACGGCCATCGCAGCGGGCATTTTGGCCCCGAACATCTGACCGACCGGATGACACTGCTGACCGATCCTATTTCGCCCTATGAGTTGATGGACGGCGCTTTGGCGGTGTATACTGTCAGCTCTACCCTCGGGTTCGAGGCGATCTTGGCCGGGCATAAGCCAAATGTCTTTGGGCAGCCGTTTTATGCAGGTTGGGGGCTGACCGAAGACCACCAGCCGATTGACCGCCGACAGCGCCGCCTGACACGGGCTCAGCTGTTTGCGGGCGTGATGATGCTCTACCCCAAATGGTATGACCCCTATCATGACCGGCTATGCGAGCTGGAAACGGTGCTCGACACTTTGGAAGCCATGACCCGCGCCCGCAGGCAGGATCGCCACGGCTATAGCGCGGTGGGGATGAGCGCTTGGAAGGCCCCGCATCTTTCGCGCTTTTTCGGGGAGGTGACATTTGTCAGCACAGAGCAGGAGGCCTCGCGCGCTGGCAAGCCGATCCTGTCTTGGGCAGGCAAAATCTCCGAGCTGCTGCCACGGCAAAGCACCGCGCCGCTGTACCGCGTCGAGGATGGCTTCCTGCGGTCGCGCGGGCTTGGCGCTGATCTGATCCCTCCACTGTCTTTGGTCACGGACCAGACCGGCATCTATTATAATCCCCGAACAGCCAGTGATCTGGAGCTGCTGATCAAGGCCTCGATTGACCTGCCGCAAGACGCGCTAGACCGGGCGGAGCGTTTGCGGCGCGAGGTGATCAAAGCGGGCCTCAGCAAGTATAATCTTGACGTCCCAGCCGTAGAGTTTGACGCGGGCGGGCGAGATGTCATTCTGGTGGTGGGTCAGGTTGAAGATGATGCGTCTGTCATAGCTGGCGCTCCGGATATGCCCAGCAACGACATGTTGATCGAGGCCGTGCGGCGGGATTTTCCGGAAAGCTTCCTTGTGTATAAACCCCACCCGGATGTGGAAGCGGGCCTGCGGGCGGGCGGTATTTCCAGTGAGGTGGATTTCGTTGCCAACCGTGCCGACCCGATTGCAGTGCTGGGCCGCTGCGACCGTGTTGCGACCTTGACCTCCCTGCTGGGCTTGGAGGCCCTGCTGCGCGAGATACCGGTGACGTGCTACGGCGTGCCCTTTTATGCAGGCTGGGGTCTCACGGAGGATCGGTGCCCCACCCCGCCGCGCCGCCATGCCGAGCCGACGCTTGCGCAATTAGTTCATGCCTGCTTGATCGGTTACCCGCGCTATTTTGATCCCAAGACGGGCCAGCCCTGCCCTCCTGAGGTTGTGGTTCATCGGCTTGCCACAGCAGACATACCGAAACCCAGTACAGGCAACCGGGTGCTCGCGAAGCTACAGCATCGGCTTCGCGCCTTGGCTCCGTTGTGGCGGCGCTAAGGCTTGGTTTGCAGGAAATCTACCCGACCATCGGGCAAGATCATGGCGGCTGACAGCACGGATGTTTTCCATCCGGCCGTGTTGACGGAGATGCGGCTGTCTTTCATTTCGGGCTGCTCCATGACGGAATGACCATGGGCCACCCATTGGTTGTCGCTCCGGGCCACGCCCAGAAATTCGGGATGGCCCCAAGTCAGCACGCGGTCTGCCTGATCGCCCATCGCGCGGCGCGGATCCGCTGCCGCATGCACCACATGCAGATTGCCGCTCGACACCAGAGACGGCCGCGCGCGCAGCCAGGCGATCACCTCATCACCCATGGCCTGTTTCAGATCTGCGGCAACACGGACGGCCTCTTGCGGCTCAGAGCCGGGCAGCCCGACTGCGTAGCTTTGCAAGGTCATGGCCCCGCCATCCTTGAGCCAACGGGCCTGCCGCGCCACCGGGGCCTCCAGAAAATCGAGGCACATCTGCTCGTTGCTGCCCAACAGGCACTGCACATTTGTCGGAAACTCTGATGTCAGCTCTTGCATCCGGCGGACCACATCCGCGCTGGCAGGGCCGTGATCGATCAAATTGCCCACAAAGACCAGTTTGGGATTGTCCAAACGCAGCTCGCCGATCCGCAGGTCAATCAATTCGAGGATATGCTCGAGCAAATCGACGCGGCCATGCAGGTCTCCAACCACGAAAACCGGCTGATCGGGGGCGGGTTTGCTCTCCCCCTGCTCCGCGGCCTGCGGTGCTGGCGTCGCGCTTTTGCTTTCGGCCTTACCTCGGCCAAATAGTGAACCAAGAATGCTCATAGGACTGTCCTGCGGTTCTAAGTGTTTCATCCAGTGACGACGATGCGGGCGAAAAATGCAAGCAAAACCATCACGCTACAGCGGCAATTCGCGTAGAGTGCGACGGAGCGTTTGACCAAATGTCCATTTTCCCCGAAGCAGACAGCGCAACAGGAGAGACACGCCATGACCCACCCCCAGCGCTGTGCACTTGTCACCGGCTCCGCCGGTTTCATTGGATACCATCTTTGCGCGAAGCTGCTGGAGGAAGGCTGGAAGGTCGTCGGGCTTGACGGTTTCACCGATTATTACGACGTCTCTTTGAAGCAGCGCAGGCACCAGATGCTGAGCCAGAACCCGGCCTTTCATCCGGTCGAGGGGCTGCTGGAAACCGACGATCTGGTCATGGGTCTGTTTGAACTCCATAAGCCTGACGCTGTTGTGCATCTGGCGGGTCAGGCCGGGGTGCGCTGGTCCATCGAGAACCCGCGCGCCTATGTCGATGCCAACCTGATCGGCAGTTTCAACGTGATCGAGGCCGCTCGTGCGCACAGGCCACAGCACCTGCTGATGGCCTCCACCTCATCCGTGTTCGGCGCGAATACGCAGATGCCCTATGCGGAGACCGACAAGGCCGACACGCAGATGAGCTTTTATGCGGCCACGAAGAAAGCGAACGAGGCGATGGCGCATAGCTATGCGCATCTCTACGACATTCCGACGACTATGTTCCGCTTTTTCACCGTCTACGGGCCGTGGGGCCGCCCCGACATGGCATTGTTCAAATTCACCAAGGCCATTTTGGAAGGCGCGCCGATTGACGTCTACAACCACGGCAACATGATGCGGGATTTCACCTATGTGACTGACCTTGTACACGGGATCCGGCTGCTTATTGACGCTGTGCCCGAGCGCCCTGCGGATGAAAATGACATCCCACAAGGCGACAGCCTGTCCTCCGTGGCGCCCTACAGGATTGTCAATATCGGCAATGGCACTCCGGTTAAATTGATGGATTACATCGAGGCCATCGAAGACGCGTTGGGCATGACGGCCCAGAAAAACATGATGGATATGCAGCCCGGCGACGTGCCCGGCACCTGGGCCGAGGCGGAGCTGTTGCGCGGGTTGACGGGCTATGCGCCCTCAACGGATGTGCGCACCGGGGTTAAAGCGTTCGTTGACTGGTACCGCGACTATTACCACGCTTAGCCTCGACGCCATTCCGAGATCGCATCAGCCCCGATGCGTCTTTGGCTATGCAACTGGAACCGTGGAACAACGTCTAGATCAGTCAGGCCCAGCGGCCCTACGCCGGCACGCGCATCTGCGCCCAATGCAAGGCCTGCGCTGAAAACCATCAGGCGGTCCACCAGACCCGCCTGAAGAAGCGACGCGGCCAGTTTGCCGCCTCCCTCGCAAAAAACGCGGGTGATGCCTTCTCTGCCAAGCAGTTCCAGAGCGGCTGTGATCTCGACCTGTTCCTGTTCAGCGACCATCACCTGCGCGCCTGCCGCACGCCATGCCGATTGCGCCTCGTCCGAGGTTCCCTGCCCGCAGATCATCCAGACCGGAGCCTCGTCACAGGTCTCGAACAAGGGACCGCTTTGCGGCAGGTCCAATCCGGAGCTCACAACGACGCGGACCGGTTGGTGGGTCACGCCCAAATCGCGCACCGTCAGGGACGGGGCGTCCGCGCGCGCGGTGCCAGCACCGACCAGCACCGCGTCATGAGAGGCACGCAACGCATGCACAGCGCGGCGGGCCTGCGGGCCAGTGATCCACTGGCTTTGACCATTGCTCAGCGCGATCCGGCCATCCATGGACATTGCCAGCTTCAGCGTGACCATGGGGCGCGCTTTGGTGATGCGGTTGAGAAAACCGATGTGATCGGCCTGGGCCTCGTCTTTCAAGACACCCAGCGTCACGTCGACCCCGGCTCCGCGTAACATCTCTAACCCGCGCCCGGCGACGCGTGGGTCCGGGTCTTGCAAAGCGACCACCACTCGCGACAGGCCTGCCTCTATCAGCGCTTGCGCGCAGGGGGGCGTTTTGCCCGTATGGGCGCAGGGTTCAAGGGTGACGTAAGCGGTGGCCCCGCGCGCGGCTGCGCCGGCTTGCGCCAATGCGTGGGTTTCGGCATGCGGCCTGCCCGTGTCTTGGGTCCAGCCGCGCGCGATCACGCGGTCGTCTTTGACGATCACGCACCCGACGGCAGGGTTGGGCCAGACGCGTCCCATGCCGCGACGGCCCAGCGTCAGCGCCACGCGCATCCACCGCGCATCGACGCCAGCCGATGCCGCACCGCTCATGGAACTAGTCTTCTTTGGAGACGGGCGGGCGCAGCTCTGAGACAAATTCCTCAAAGTCATCCGCCGCCTGGAAGTTCTTGTAGACGGAGGCGAAGCGCACATAGGCGACCGTGTCGATACGCGCCAGAGCCTCCATCACGATCTCGCCAATGGAGGTCGACGGAACGTCGGTTTCGCCCATGCTTTCAAGCCGCCGAACGATGCCGGAGATCATCTGGTCAATACGCTCCGGATCAATTGGACGTTTCTGCATCGAAATCCGGATCGAACGCTCCAGCTTGTCGCGGTCAAAATCCTCGCGTTTGCCCGAGGTTTTGATGACCACAAGATCGCGCAGCTGCACCCGTTCATAGGTGGTAAAACGACCGCCGCAGGCCGGGCAAAACCGACGTCTTCGGATCGCTACATGATCTTCTGCCGGACGCGAGTCCTTCACCTGAGTGTCTACATTTCCACAAAAAGGACAGCGCATCCCGATCTTCCCTCTACTCTCTTCGCTGGGTGTTCATCCCCAGTTATCCACAGCCACTATAGGCCAGCGCCTAGAGTTTGGGTAGAGGTGAATTATGCACCCTATAGATGGACAATTTCGGGTCTCAGATGGGCTGAAACAGAGCCGCGACCTGCCTGTGATGGGGCCAGTCGCGATGCTCAAAGAGGTAGATGCCTTGCCAAGTGCCCAGAGCCATGTGCCCTTCCCGAACCGGAATTTGCAAGGAAACGGGAAGCAGCGCCGCCTTTATATGCGCCGGCATGTCGTCGGGGCCCTCATAGGTATGGGTCAGGTAGGCCATCGACGGGTCGGTGGTCGGTGGCACAAGCCGCGCGAAGAAATTCGTCAGATCGGTTTGCACTTCGGGGTCGGCGTTTTCCTGGATCAGCAGGGAGCATGACGTGTGGCGCACCAGAAGGGTGAGCAGGCCGTCGCCCTGCCCTTCAAGCCAGTGCGACACTTCGCGCGTGACGTCCAGCAAGCCCGGCCCGTTGGTCTGAATGTGGAAATCAGTCTGCATTTTGGTCCGGGCGCGCATCGGGCGCGTTCATTCTTCTACCAGCGTTTTCAGGTTCGCGAGCCCCTGCTCATAATCGCCACCAACCCAGCTGTCCATCATCAGCCCCATCCAGCGCCCGATTGGGCTCATGCCCATGTCGCTGTCGAGTGTCCATGTTACCGTCGTGCCGCCGTCGGTTTCGACCAAGGCAAGCTTGGCCTCGGCCAGCCCCATGTCGCCGAAGTCCAGAGCCGTCGTGACGCTTTCATTAACGGCTGAGGCCACGATCTCTTGGCGTCCATTGCCGACATCGCGCTGCTCGGAGGCCCACTCCATCGCAGCACCCTCACCGGCCTCAACCTCATTGTAGGAGACTTGCATGGCCGGATCGCGCCCCATCCAAGGGGACCACTCGGCCATTTCCTTGAGCGAATTGATGTGCGGGAAAATTTTGCCGGCAGGTGCGTCGATTTCGATGCTGCGGGCGACATTTACCTGTCGGGGCAGGATCATTCCGATTGCGACTAACACGACCGCCGACACTGCGACCAAACCTAAGATCCACTTCAGTATACGCAAATTTAGACCTCCTCTATGTCGTCTGGAAAGACTAGCACAGAATCCAACCCCGCGAGACCGCAAAGAAAAAGGCGCCCGTAGGCGCCTTTAAGCTTTTCGCTGTTTTTTGTTGACCTACTGGTCCAAAAAGCTGCGCAGTTTGCGCGAGCGGCTTGGGTGTTTCAGCTTGCGCAGGGCCTTGGCCTCAATCTGCCGGATACGTTCCCGCGTCACTGAGAACTGCTGTCCGACCTCTTCCAATGTATGATCGGTGTTCATGCCGATACCGAACCGCATCCGCAGCACACGTTCTTCACGAGGTGTGAGCGAAGCCAGCACGCGGGTTGTGGTCTCTTTCAGGTTTTCCTGAATGGCGCTGTCGAGCGGCAGCACCGCGTTCTTGTCTTCGATGAAATCGCCCAGCTGGCTGTCTTCCTCGTCACCGATTGGTGTCTCAAGGGAGATCGGCTCCTTGGCGATTTTCATGACCTTGCGCACTTTTTCGAGCGGCATTTGCAGCTTCTCTGCCAGCTCTTCCGGCGTAGGCTCGCGGCCAATTTCGTGCAGCATCTGGCGGCCAGTGCGGACCAGCTTGTTGATCGTCTCGATCATGTGGACCGGGATGCGGATGGTGCGGGCCTGATCGGCAATCGAGCGGGTGATGGCCTGACGGATCCACCATGTCGCATAGGTCGAGAATTTGTAGCCGCGACGATATTCGAACTTATCGACGGCCTTCATCAGGCCGATATTGCCTTCCTGAATCAAATCAAGGAATTGCAGGCCGCGGTTCGTGTATTTCTTGGCGATGGAGATCACGAGGCGCAGGTTGGCCTCCACCATCTCTTTCTTGGCCTGACGGGCTTCTTTTTCGCCCTTCTGGACCTGTGCCACGATGCGGCGGAATTCGGTGATGTCGACGCCAACATACTGACCGACCTGAGCCATCTCCGCGCGCAGGTCCTCGACTTTTTCGCGGGACTTTTCAATCAATGCCTGCCAGCCGCGACCTGTCTTCTCTGTGATGCGGGCGACCCAGCTGGGGTCCAGCTCGTAGCCGCGATATTCGTCGATAAACTCGCGGCGGTTGATGCGGGCTTGGTCAGCCAGCTTCACCATGGAGCTGTCGATGGACATGATACGGCGGTTGATGCCGTATAGCTGGTCGATCAGCGCTTCGATCCGGTTGTTATGCAGGTGAAGCGAGTTCACCAGATCGACGATTTCCTGACGTAGCTTCTGATACGCGCCCTCTTCTTTCTTCGAGAACGTGTCGTCATGATTGATCGCGGCCGAAATGCGGAGGTCCTGCATTTCCGCGAGCTTTTCGTAATGCCCGGCAATGACGTCAAGGGTTTCCAGCACGCGCGGCTTCAGCGCGGCCTCCATCGCGGCGAGCGACAGGTTGGCCTGTTCATCCTCGTCGTCATCGTCATCATCATCGGTGGTGATCGGGTTGCCGTCGGCATCGAGCTCTTGCGTCTCCTCTTTGCCATCGGCCTTTTCAGCGCCGGGCGCTGCCACGACGTTTTCTTCTTCACCTTCTTCTTCCAGTTGGTCGCCGAAGGTCGTTTCCAGATCAATCACATCGCGCAGCAAGATGTCCTCGGACAAAAGCTCGTCGCGCCAGATGGTGATCGCCTGGAAGGTCAACGGGCTTTCGCACAGCCCTTCGATCATGGTTTTGCGGCCAGCCTCGATGCGTTTGGCAATCGCGATCTCGCCTTCGCGGCTGAGAAGCTCCACGGAGCCCATTTCGCGCAGGTACATCCGAACCGGGTCGTCCGTGCGGTCAAGCGCTTCGGTGGTGGAGGTCGCCAGCACCACATCTTTGGCCTGACTTGTGGTCGCGACTTCTTTCGAAGTGCCGTCGTCTTCGGCCTCTTCTTCCTCGATGATGTTGATGCCCATCTCGGAGAGCATCGACATTACGTCCTCGATCTGTTCGGAAGCCACTTGATCGGGTGGAAGCACTTGGTTCAGCTGATCATAGGTGATGTAGCCGCGTTGCCGCGCCTCGTTGATCATCTTCTTGACCGCAGCCTGGCTCATATCGAGGCCTGCGGCAGTGTCTTCGCGTTCCTGCTTCTGATCGTCTGTGTCTTTGGGGGCCATGGGGTGCTCCTGCTAACGCGGCGTTACTACGGGCTCGCCGAAATGACTCATCTTATGATTCGCATCGATTCGTTTCCGAATCATTACCGCGAATCGTGATGATTCGCACGTCGGTTTCCGGAAACCGATTTACTTTCTTTTCTTGACCCAAACCTCACCATCTATGAGGCTTTGCAAGTAGTTGGACATAGCGCCACGATCCTCTGTGTCACCACTCTCGTCCGACATTCCTTTTCGGTTCGCCATTTCGCGCGCCTCGGCCGCCTGCCCAACCCTCCAGGTCAGCCCTTCATCGGCCAACCCTTCCAGATCTTCGACGGCGTCTTGGACTTCGCGTTGAACCCCTCTGCGGGCTTCCAACTTCGCGAGTTCCTCCGCCAAGGTCATACGTGTAAGCTCTGCATCCGCCCCTGGTCTGACGGCGGGCGTGATTTGCACATGGCTCAAGGAATACAGCTTTTCAAGGGGCACGGGCCCCAGTTCGGCCTCTAAAATATTGCGCAACATGTCAGGCGCATGCTCGCGCTCATGGCGCAGCAGGGCTTGCATCAAAGCCCGGTGGTCGGGGCCGTGCATGTCCAGCACCTCAAGGTCGGAGAGGAATTCAGAGATCAGAAAAGGGTGGCGCGTCAGGATGGCGAGGATCACCGCTTCGCGCACGCGCTCCTCCACATCTGTGCTTTGCGCCAGCAGGGAGTTCTTGGTCGAGGGCACCGCGACGCCCTTGCCACCAAACGTGCCGTCGCGTCGTCCCTTGCCGGACTTGTTGCTATTCTGCCACCCGCCTGTCTCCCGCTGGGGCCGTTGGGCGGCGAAGAGTTCGGCGCGCAGGTATTTGATCTCTGCCGCATAGTGATTGCGCAGCCCCGCATCGGTGATCTTCCCCAAGGCCTGCCGGAGCGACTGGTCCAGCGCCGCCTTGCGTTCCGGGCTGTCGAGGACCATGCCATTGGTTTCGCGCTGCCAGAGTAGGTGTACCAGAGGCTTGGCATTCTCGATCAGCTTGCGCATCGCGCCCGCGCCTTCGGCCCGCAACAGATCGTCGGGGTCTTGGCCCTCGGGCATCACGCAAAAGCGCAGCGACTGGCCGGGGCCAATCAGCGGCAGCGCAAGGTCGATCAACCGCATGGCCGCGCGCTGGCCTGCCGTGTCACCATCTAGGGTGATGATCGGCTCCGGTGCCAGCCGCCAGAGCATCTGCAACTGCATTTCGGTCACCGCAGTCCCGAGCGGCGCTACCGTGGCGCCAAAGCCCGCCTCGCTGAGCGCGATGACGTCCATATAACCCTCGGCGACCAGCAGCGGTTGCTCTTTGCTTGTGGCCTCGCGGGCGGGCGCAAGATTGTAGAGCGAGCGGCCCTTGTCGAAGAGCTCTGTCTCCGGGGAGTTGAGATATTTCGCATTGTCCGCCGGGTCCATCGCCCGGCCACCAAAGGCAATGCAGCGCCCGCGCGCGTCGCGGATCGGGAACATGATGCGATTGCGGAAGGTGTCATAGGGCTTCTTGCCCTTGTTGGACGCTTTGGCCAGACCGGCTGCGAGGATCAGGTCCTCCTTGACGTTCTTGCCCGTCAAATGGTCCCAAAGGTTTTGCCAGCCTTCAGGCGCGAAACCGATATCCCAGCGCTCCACAGCTGCCTCGTCCAGCTTGCGGCTCTTGAGGTAGTCGCGCGCGGCGGTGCCTGCATTGGTCTTGAGTTGCAATTTGAAGAACTGGGCGGCTTGTTCCATGACCCCAACAAGCTCGGTGCGGCGGTCCTGTTTTTCCTGCGCCTTGGGATCGCGGGCGGGCATGGTCATCCCGGCCTCGCGCGCCATTATCTCAACAGCCTCCATGAAGGACACGTTCTCGGTCTCTTTGATGAACCCGAGCGCGTCGCCTTTGGCGTGGCAGCCGAAGCAATAATAGTAGCCCTTCTTGTCATCCACGTGGAAGGAGGCCGACTTTTCCTGATGGAACGGGCATGGGGCCCACATGTCGCCCTTTCCGGGCTGAGACTTGCGCTGATCCCACATCACCTTTCGCCCGACCACCTGAGCGATGGAGGTGCGGCTCTTCAGCTCATCTAGAAATCCGGGTGGCAGGCTCATGCTTCCTATATCGGGCCGCCAAGGCGCAGAGTCTAGAGGCCGCGCTGCGCGTGGACCGAGCGCATCACGCGCTCAAACCCATGAACCAGTGTTACGGCCATTGAACGGAACACCATCACATCGACGCCGCCAGAACGCAGAATGATGATCGCCGTCATATGCCCGATCAGTGAGCGTGCGACTTCCCCTTCCTTCATGGCTTGCAGGTTGAGGGGGCAGAGCCTTGCAAGCACGTCCAGCGCGCCCTTGCCTTCAAGGGTCACACAGGCCCAGCCATCCGACTGGTCACTGATTGCCGCGGGCAGCTTTGGCAGCTTCACGGCCCGCACGAAATACTGGCCCTGACCGGTCCAGATGACCTCCCCGGAGGCGCCGGCTAGCACGCGGCCAATGTCCGGCAGGCCCGCGCCCAAGGATTTCTGCAAGGCTTTCGACACATCAGCGGATTTGTCCTTGAAAGGCGAGACCGAAAAGACCGCCCCGTAGTTCAACTCCCGCAGGGTTAGGCCGCCAAGGGTCAGCGGCAACAGCCCGGCGCAGGGGGATTTTGCAACCAGATCAACCACGGGCTCTGCCTCCTGTCTTGTCCATGAAGACCGGGTCGGTCACCACTACAAAGGTCTGCACCTGCCGCACGTGATCCACCAGTCGCAGCGTCTCGCCATGCCGGGCGCGGCCATTGCGCAAAAAGGCAAGCGCCAGCATCCCTTGCTCGGGGGAGAATGCCACGGAGGTGGTGTAGCCTTGCTGACTGAGCCGCGTTGGCGCGTCATCAGGCGCGAAGAGGAAGGCGCCTGCATTCATCTCCTTCACTGCGCCGACAGGTTGCAGACCGACCAACTGTTCGCGGTTCTTGCCAAGCAAGCCCGGTCGTGTCGCCGCCGTCTTGCCGATGCAGTCCTTTTTGGCGGAGATCATCCGCTCCATCCCGATATCGAAAGCCGTCACACGGCCATGGATTTCGGCATGGGTTATGAAGCCCTTCTCGATCCGCATGACGTTCAGCGCCTCCATCCCGTAGGCGCCGCCCCCAAGCGGTTCAGCGGCGGCGAGCAACGCGTTGAACAGGCTCTCGCCATAGCGCGCCGGGACCGCGATCTCATAGGCATGCTCCCCGGAGAAGGAAATTCGAAACAGCCGTGCCTTGAACCCACTGACGGAGACAGCGCCGCAGGCCATGAAGGGGAAGCTCTCATTGTCAATCGGTTTGTCCAATAGCCCGTTGAGCAGCTCGCGGGATTCGGGGCCTGCGACGGTAAATTGCGCCCATTGTTCCGTGGCTGAGATCAGCTGCACGTCCAGCTCCGGCCTCAGGCATTGCCGCACAAACTCAAGGTGTCGCATCACCTGCCCGGCGGCGGCGGTGGTCGTGGTGACCACGAAATGTTCCTTGGCCAGCCGCGCGCAGGTGCCGTCATCCATCACATGCCCGTCTTCGCGCAGCATCAGCCCGTAGCGCACTCGGCCGACTTTCAGGGTACTGAATGTGTTGGTGTAGACAAAATCCAGAAAGGCTGCGGCATCAGGGCCTTGCACGTCGATCTTACCAAGCGTGGAGACGTCGCAGACGCCGACAGTTGAGCGCACCATGGCGACCTCACGGTCGCAGGATTGCCGCCAATGGGTTTCCCCTTCGATGGGATAATAGGAGGGCCGATACCAAAGCCCCGCCTCGATCATCGGCGCGCCCATCTTACGCGTCGTTTGGTCCGATGTCGTGAACCGTTGAGGGGCAAACCCCTCCTCTTGGGCGTAGGCTCCCATCGCGGCAATGCTGACAGGCATGTAGGGTGGCCGGAACGTGGTCGTGCCGGTTTCGGGGATACCCCGCCCTGTGGCATCCGCCAGCACCGCCAGCGCGCCAATGTTTGAGTTTTTGCCCTGATCTGGTGCCATACCTTGCGTCGTGTAGCGTTTCATATGCTCGACGGAGGCCATGTTCTCGCGCGCTGCAAGTGTGACGTCCTTCACGGTCACATCGTTCTGAAAATCCAGCCAAGAGCGGCCTTTGCCGGGCACGGACCAGAGAGGGGTCACGTTCGTGGCACCGTCCTCTGCCTCAGGCATCCGAGGTGCGCGGGCTGTGATGCCCAGTGCCTTGAGCACCTCTTTGGCGCGGAAAATGCCGGACTTCAGACAGCCTTTCGTGGAGAACGTCCCGCCTGCGGCCCCAGCGACCTCCATGCCCGGCACCATGCCAGGGCGCGGGATAAAGGCGGCAATCGCGTCATTCCATTGCGGTCTGCCGCCCAGATGACAGGCCAAATGCACGGTTGGATTCCAGCCGCCAGAGACGGCAAGGCAATCGGCCATCACGTCGCCACGCCCTGTGATCGAAACCGCTTTCACCCGCTTGTGGCCTTTTATATTGGTCACTTGGGCCCCTTTGTAGATCGGGAAACCGCCTTCGATTGAAGAGTCGTGCCGGCTGTCGATATATGCTGCGATGCGTACTCCGGCATCGGCCAGATCAAGCGCCGTGCGGAAGGCGTTATCATTGTTGCCAAAGATCGCGACCCGTTTGCCGGGGGCCACACCAAACCGGTTCACATAGCCGCGCACGGCGCTGGCCATCATCACGCCGGGACGGTCATTGTTGCGAAACGCCACCGGACGCTCCATCGCGCCGGCCGCGTAGACGCAGCCCTTGGCGGCGATGCGCCAGAAGGTCTCCACCGGGGCGTCGCCCGCGTCGGCCAAGTGGTGCGAGACGCGCTCAAGAGCGCCGTAGGTGCCGCCGTCATAGGCCCCTGTGACGGTGGTCCGGCGCATCACGCGGACGTTGTCCATGGCTTGCAGCTCTACCAAGCGCTCCGTGGCCCAAGCATGGCCGGGCATTCCTGCGATCTCGTGGCTTTCGAAGTTCAGCCGCCCGCCGAGCCGGAAATCCTCTTCGCACAAGATCACCTCAGCGCCCGCGCGTGCCGCAGTCAGCGCGGCCATGATGCCTGCCGGGCCGGAGCCGATAACCAGAACATCGCAAAACGCATAGGCCTTTTCGTAATATTGCGCGTTGCTCACCATCGACAATCGGCCCAATCCAGCGGCGCGGCGGATGATGGGCTCATAGAGTTTTTCCCAGAACGCTTTGGGCCACATGAAGGTTTTGTAGTAGAAGCCTGCACTCAGAAACGGAGACAACAGGTCGTTGGCCTCGAGCAGATCCCAGTTCAGTGACCCCCAGTAATTCTGCGCGCGGGCGTCTAGGCCCGAATGCAGTTCCTGCTGGGTGAGCCTGACGTTTGGGGTGATCTCTCCAGCGCGGTGCAGCTCGACCAAACCGTTTGGCTCTTGGCTTCCATCAGACATGATCCCGCGCGGGCGATGATACTTGAACGACCGCCCCACCAGCGAGACACCGTTGGCCATCAAGGCCGAGGCCATCGTGTCGCCTTTGAAGCCTGAATAGGATGTCCGGTTAAACTTGAACGTCACCTCGGTGTCGCGGTTCACCAAGCCTTTGCCGTCGACCCTCATGGGGCAGCCTCATTGACCAGTTTGACCGACAGGATTTCATGCGTGGTCACGTTGCGCTCGACTTCGATCCAAGCAGAGCAGCCAGCTTCGTGTTGCCAGAGGTCTTGCGTGACCTGTGTCGGGTTGCTGCGGATATGGAGGTAGCGGTGCATCGCCTCCGTGTCGCCCTCCTCGGGGCGGTTGAGGTAGTCTTTCGCGCCGAGGTAGTAAAACTCGCGCCGGTCGCGTTCCCCGCAAAGAGGACATGTGATCCGCATTTTGTGCCCCCCTAATGCAGGTTGTGTTGAGAGCCGGTGCCCTCTTCATCCATCAGGCCTTCGCCTGTTTCAAAGCGTTCGAACGTGTGCCGCTGCGCCACCTCATGGGGGCGGTCCTCGGCCATCAGATGCGCCATGCACCAACCGCTGGCGGGCACGGCCTTGAACCCGCCATAGCACCAGCCGCAATCCATGTAGAGCCCGTCCACCTCTGAGCGGTCGATCACAAATGAGCCGTCGGGCGTCATGTCCATGATGCCGCCCCAACTGCGCAAGACCTTGGCCTTTCCGATTGCGGGCATCAGCGTCATCCCGGCCTCCATGACGTGTTCCATCATCGGCAGATTGCCGCGTTGGGCGTAGGAGGCGTAGAAATCCAGATCACCGCCAAAGACCAACCCGCCTTTGTCCGACTGGCTGATATAAAAATGCCCCATGCCGTAGCTGATCACGTGGTCAATCGCGGGTTTGAGCCCTTCGGATACAAAGGCCTGCAGCACGTGGCTTTCAATCGGCACCTCGATCCCTGCCATTGCCGCGACCTGACTGGATCGGCCTGCGGTGACGATGCCGACCTTCTTGGCCCGGATCGCACCGCGAGAGGTTTGCACGCCTTTGACGACGCCACCGACGACATCAATCCCCGTAACCTCGCAGTTCTGGATCAAGTCCACGCCAAGACGATCCGCGCCGCGCGCGTAGCCCCAAGCGACTGCATCATGGCGGGCAGAGCCGCCGCGGCCATGCATCAGCCCGCCGTAAATTGGGAACCGTGTATTGTCGAAGTCGAGATAGGGAATTTCGGCGCGCACTTGTTCCGGCGACCACAGCTCGGCGTCGTCGCCTTGGTTGATCATCGCGTTGCCGCGTCGCGCAAAGGCGTCACGCTGCCCGTCTGAATGGCACAGCATGATCACGCCGCGCTGGGACATCATCACGTTGTAATTGAGCTCTTGCTCCAACCCCTCCCAAAGCTTGAGTGAATGGGAGTAGAATTCGGAATTGCCGGGCAGAAAGTAATTGGCCCGTACGATGGTTGTGTTGCGGCCGATATTGCCGGAGCCGATATAGCCTTTTTCCAACACAGCAATGTTGGCGATCCCATGGTTCTTGGCGAGGTAATATGCGGTGGAGAGCCCATGACCGCCACCGCCGATGATGATCATGTCATACTCGGCTTTGGGTTCAGGGCTTCGCCAGATCGGGCGCCAGCCCGCATTGCCAGTAAGGCCCTCCTTTAGAACTCTAAGCGCGTTGTACCCCATAGACGTCCCCCCCCCCAAACCTCAATTTGAAAGCAAAGCACCGCCTTCAAGCGAGTTCAATACCGGGGCATGGCAAATTCTGGCCTCGAAACAGAAAAGCGGCCCTCCTCGGGCCGCCTTCTTTGATTAGATCTATGGCTTCATTCGCGTCAAATCATGTGGCGCCTGAACCACCGACGTTGCCATTCCCGGTTGACTCACCACCGGTATCGCTTCCGTCTTCTGAACCAATCTGACTGCCATCGCCATGATCATCTTCATCTTCAAAATCTGTAGACGTATCTGGCTCATCTGCTTTGGCCAAGGTCGGATGAAAACGAGGCCGCGTCACGATTGTGTTGCGATAGACCTTGTCTTCGATACCAACCCGAAAGATTGGCTGGTACAAAACGGCTGTTTCGGTAACGACAACATTGTCATCATCACCCATCAGCGGAATCCATGAGGAGTCGGCGTCGATATCAGCCTGTGTCAGATCATTCATACCGTTTGGACCGTACGACCAAACCACTGTATAGATACTTTCGCCATCAGAGTCATGCACGCTGTTGATCAAAGAAATCCGCATTTTTGGAGCGGCATTACTTGGGATCATGTAGTCGAGTACGTCACGCATATTGTCGAGAAACGGCTCGTCGACTTCCTCTTGGCGGGACAGCACATCGCTTACTGCGTAGCTGGCCTTCATTACCAGCGTCTTTTGCCGGTAGGCATCGAACCACACGAAAGTTGCGCAGTAAAACGCCGCCAGAAGTGGCATGATGATAACAGCTTCAATCGTTACTGAGCCGTCTTCTCGCCGAAAGCAGCTGGCCAACTTTTCCCAAGCGCGGGGAAGCAGGATTTTTGTCTGAAACATCAGTTTGGCTCCTGTGCAAAGATCGAACTCGCGACAAGCTGCATATTTCCGGCCTCATCGGTTTTCAGCATCGCGCCAAGCCCGAGGGACGGGTACAGCGGATCGATGACGTAGCAGGCCCGGATAAACATCAGGTCACTTGGCCCACCATTGCTGAAATCCGTGATTGGAAGGGCAGATTCGTTCTTGTTGATACAGGTCGCCCGCACAGGCGGAAGATCAAACGTGTTACGGTTGATGACCACCATTTCGAGAAGCAAGTTTTCCCTGCAGTCCTTCAACATTGCGGCCTTGTCGCAGACCCTGTCGCGAATTTGCTCCCGCGAGAACGTTTGGCTGGTGCCCAACCGAACATCGCGCATGGCGCTGTCCATGCCATGCTCCAAGATGGTCAAGCGAATGGTGGCCATTCCCAGCTCGAAGATCGACACAAAGAGCAGCAAGAACACTGGTACGACGAGCACAAACTCGACGGTGGCGTTGCCATCCTCTGATTTGGCGCGCCGCCAGATTTTGAACAGGTTTCTCACTAGGAACTCCGATACCTTAGAAGGTCAGTTTCAGACGCTGGATAGCATTTGCGATCTCACCGAAAGCCTCAGAGATCTCGGTGCCTTCAACACGGAAAAAGTTGCTCGCGGAACTGGCGCATCTTTCCATGACGACGGCCGACTGGTCCGAGACTTCGAACCCGATTGTATAGACGATGACATCTTCGCTCTTTGCCGCATCGCAAGCATCTTGCAGACGGTTATTCTTTTCATCCGAGCGGACGTAATTAAACACATCATTGTAGGTGTCCCAGTAATCGTTCACATCCCAGTCGCGGGCGTATTGATAGTAGTACGCGAAGTACTTAACACTCATCATGGCCCAAACCTCAGGCCAGGTCAGCCTTTCATCGCGGCCCTGATCGCGGCGCGTGCCACTGAAATAATCCTCGGTGTAGTCCCCACGTGACATGAAGTAGTCGTTGTTCCAACCCGGGCGTGGCCTGTAATGCGACATCCATGTGTTTGATTGGCTGTCATCCGGATCCCACCACAAGGTAGAGTCACCTTCAGTGTAATTGTCATCCAACATAAATTGCGGTGTATTGACGCCGTCGGTCATCACCACAAGAATTTTGAGCGTGTTGTCACGATCATATTCAAACGGGCGACCAGCAAAAGCAGCGGGTATGCCGCCAGTGGTGAAGTTTTCAGAATCTGAAGGCATGTTCTTCAAGACCAGCTCGGCCCTGGGGTTGAGGAAATACGAACCCCACTTGACGCCCAAATCGATCGAAGTGTTGCCACCTGCCACGAGAGCGTCGATCCGATCGCCCAACTGTTCGAGATTTTCCGACATCAGAGTGATCCGAGATGCATCAGATATCGGACAAACGAGCGCACGGGGCTGATTGTCGTCAACGCTCGTATTCGGGTGATTGATCGTGGTCCAGTACGAATCAAAATGTCCGGTCCGTTGCAGGTCATTCGTGTTGCCCATTGGGGATGCGTCGAGTGAGATCTCCCCCAAAGACAACGCACCTGCGACATTGCTAGAGATTTCGACGGTCTCAAAGTCTGCCTCTTCGAAATCAATGCAATGCGAATAGTTATGCTCGTCCGTGACGTTCAGTTGGTTCAGCACGTCCTCGCCTGCATGGACCTGCATGTTATAGGGAATGATGTTGACCGACACACGACCGACATTATCTTCTGTCAGAAGAGCATCCAAAAATTCCTTTGCCGCGGTCTGCAGCGCTGCAAGTTTGGTCTGAGAGCCAGAGTTATCCAAATAGTTCATCGAGCCGGAAACATCTAGCACGAGGCTAATCTCAACGTCTTGTGTGCTTTCCTCAGCGGTGCTGGTACCTGAGGCGACCATCTGGTCAATACCAAGCAGGTTCAAGAACATGCTCTTGACCTCTGTACGAGCAGAGATCTGCACTGTTTTAGAGAGGTCATTACAATTGCCGACCACGCTCACAGCGGAGGTGTTGATGCCAGCCTTGGTGAAGTAGTCCAAGGCGACTGTTTCACAGTCTTCGGTCTGGGTCAAAGAAGCAGCAGCAAGAGCCGCGCGGTCAAGGGTGTATTGCACGCGGGAACGGTCGTATTCGAAACGCATGAAGTCGATAGCCATCCCACCGACCCACAGCATCATAACGAAGATGGTCAGGCCAAAAATAATCATCGCGCCGCCTTCTTCGCGGCGGAACCCCATTGCGCGGCGCATCACGCGCCCTTGGCCAAATCGTTTCATCTTCATTCCCTTTGAGCCACTCATGACTGCCCTTCCCCTGTGCCAGCACGCACGAAAAATTACTCGGACGAGACTCGTCCAAAGCCAATTGACCCGAATACTGTGGCTAGAATTTGGCAAGATCGGCCTGATTCAGGTCATATTAACCTTTCAAAACAGACAAATTACTTCGATTTGCAGGAGTGTTTCCATTTTCAGATTAATGCCACTGCATGCCCGAATCGGCTCTGCGACTGGCAATTGGAATTTAGGGAAATGTTTAAGAGTAGCTGGCTATATGCGCCTGATTGCCGTTAGGCTCATTCGTAAATCGCCTAAATTTTAATCACCCCACTCACCGACCCACCTCAACCCGCGGGAGCCATCATGAGCGCACACACCGAACCATCTTTCCGAGATTCCGTTGAGCTGATGTATAGTAGAGCGGTGAAGCTGATGGATCTGCCTCCAGGGCTGGAAGAAAAAATTCGGGTCTGCAACGCCACCTACACAGTTCGTTTTGGGGTCCGTCTTCGCGGTGAGCTCCACACATTCACCGGCTACCGCGCCGTTCATTCAGAGCATATGGAACCCGTAAAGGGCGGCATCCGGTTTGCCATGGCGGTGCACCAAGATGAGGTGGAGGCGCTTGCGGCGCTTATGACGTTCAAATGCGCGCTGGTTGAAACACCGTTTGGCGGCTCAAAGGGCGGATTGCGCATCGACCCCAACGCATGGGAAGAACATGAGCTGGAGCAGATCACCCGTCGTTTCGCCTATGAGCTGGCAAAGCGCGACCTGATCCATCCGTCCCAGAACGTACCTGCGCCGGATATGGGCACCGGGGAGCGGGAAATGGCGTGGATTGCCGATCAATATGCCCGGATGAACACCACGGATATCAACGCACGCGCATGCGTGACGGGCAAACCGATCAATGCAGGCGGCATTCAGGGCCGCACAGAGGCCACGGGTCGCGGCGTAGAATACGCCCTGCAGGAGTTCTTCCGCTACCCCGAGGACATGGCCAAAGCCGGTCTTGAAGGTACATTGAAAGGCAAGCGCATCATCGTCCAGGGCTTGGGAAATGTGGGCTACCACGCGGCCAAGTTCTTGTCGGAGGACGACGGCAGCCTGATCACCGCAATCATCGAACGCGACGGCGCAATTCATGATGAGAACGGGATTGACGTCGAAGACCTGCGCGCGTGGATCGCCGATCACGGTGGCGTTTCGGGCTACCCCAAGGGGACCTATGTGGCCGATGGGTCCGCGGCGCTTGAATATGAGTGCGACATCCTTATTCCGGCGGCGCTTGAGGGGGTGATCAACCTGTCAAACGCCAAGAACATCAAAGCGCCGCTGATCATCGAGGCCGCAAACGGGCCAGTCACTGCCGGTGCGGACGAGATCCTGCGCAGCAAGGGCTGCGTGATCATCCCCGATCTTTATGCCAATGCGGGGGGGGTGACGGTCTCCTATTTCGAATGGGTCAAGAACCTGAGCCACATTCGCTTTGGTCGCATGGAAAAGCGCCAGGAAGAGGCGCAGCACCGCGCCCTGATTGAAGAGCTGGAGCGTCTGTCCGCTGACAAGGGGCTGGGTTGGGAATTGAGCTCCGATTTTAAAGACAACTATATGCGCGGCGCGGGAGAGCTGGAGCTGGTGCGCTCCGGGCTGGATGACACGATGCGCACCGCATACCAAGCAATGCGTAAGGTCTGGCATGAGCGCGACGATGTCGAAGACCTGCGAATGGCCGCCTATCTGGTGTCCATCGACCGTATCGCGGCCAGCTACCGCGCCAAGGGGCTGTAAACTTTTTCAGAGGTATTCAAGCCGCGCCGAACAAGTGCGCGGCTTTTTCTGTTCAGCTAGAGGTCCAGCTCTTTGAACAGCCCGTTGCGCTGGGCGACCAAGGCCGCCAACGTGTCCGCCATGATCTTACCTTGGGCACCGGGGGTCACTCCGCCGATCCCGATGCGCTTGCCGAACCGCCACCACAAACCGGGTGCCCATTTGAAAGGATAGCTGACTTTGGTGGTGACAAGGAACCCGTTGGAGGGCTTGAATGCAAAGAGCGAGCGGTCGATTTTCTGGATGTCCTCGGTCCGGCAAATCAGGGTGCCGTCGGACAAGCGCAGTTCCTCTTCGGTGAGTTCGATCACGCGGCCGGTGACCTCCCACATGCGGTATCCGCCATAAAGGCAGGCAGCTCCACACACGACCAAGAAGACCGCATATACGAAAGATGGCGGGTTGGTCGCGGCGATGTAGAGCAATAGCAGCCCCAAGCCGTACAAGACGCCCGTGCCAAACATCCGGCGCGGCGCGGAGGGCGTAATCCCCGTGATGACCTGAGAGGTAGGTTCGTCAGACATGGGCATATTCCTTTTCGGCTGCCCCCGCTTAGACTGTCACGCCACCACCCTCAACCGCGAAGCGCTTTGACCTCATAGCCCGGCTCCTCGGGTTCGTCATCTACCAGCTCAGCCGGAAAGCCCGGCGCGCGGATGTCGAGGCCTGTTGCCTCCTCCAGCCGCTCAATGATCCGATCCGATTGCGCCCTATCGCCGTAACGCGCCTGCCCGTCCCGGAAGATCTCAATCATCTTCGGCGATATCTCTAGGGGCACCCCGTTGCGGTCGGCGATCTCTTGAAACAGGCCTATATCTTTCAGCACGAGATCCATCGTGAAATCAACGCAGCGCGACCCGTTGAGGATAACCTGACTTTCCGTCTCATGGGCAAAGGACGTGCCGCTGGAAATCTTGATAGCCTCATAGGTGGTCGCCAAATCCATGCCAGCGGCTTTCGAGACGGTTAGGGCCTCGCAAACGCTGAGCAAATTGGCCGTCGCCAGATAGTTGGTCATCACCTTCAGCATGCTGGCAGTGCCCAGATCGCCCGTGTGCAACACGCGGCGGCCCATCGTTGTGAGCAAGGGCAGCACGCGGTCAAAGGTCGCGCGGTCACATCCCGCAAAGATCGAGATATTGCCGGTATCCGCGCGGTGGCATCCGCCTGAGACGGGGCAGTCGACGGCTGCGGCACCCGTTGCAATCACCTTTGCGCCAAGCCGCTTGATTTCAGCCTCGTCGGTGGTGGACATCTCCAACCAAATCTTGCCTGGGCCGCAGGCCCCAAGTAGCCCCTCTTCTCCTTCAACTACCGCCGCTGAAATGGTCGGGTGCGGCAAGCATGTGATGACAACGTCGCATTGCTCCATCATCTCGCGCGGCGTCGCCGCTGTTTTTGCACCTTTGGCGACAGCGGCGGCGACAAGCTTGTCATCCAAGTCCCGGACGGTGACGTCCAAGCCATTGCGGATCAACGACCCCGACAATTTTCCGCCGACATTTCCTAAGCCAATAAATCCGATTTTCATTCTGTAGACCCGTCGTGAAGTTCTATTTCCCGCGCAGCCTGCAGGACCTGCGCGGCATGTCCCATCTGTTTGCGACGGTCTTTGCGCAAAATCGCACAGAAACGGTTCATCGACGAGATTGCACCTTACCGCGCACGCGCCTACCTCTGGGGCAAAGGAGAACCCATCCGATGTCTATCAGACCCGTAAAAGAAATATCTCAATCCGTCCCCACCATGGAGGGGGCTGGCGTCCACTTGCACCGCGCGTTTGGATTTACGGACCCCACCATGCTGGACCCGTTCCTGATGATGGATGATTTTCGCAACGACACCCCGGCGCATTATGAACGCGGGTTTCCGTGGCATCCGCATCGGGGCATCGAGACGATCACCTATGTTCTTAAGGGAGAGGTCGAACACGGCGACAGCCTTGGCAACACCGGCACTCTTAGGGATGGTGCCGTTCAGTGGATGACGGCAGGTTCCGGCATCCTTCATCAAGAAATGCCCAAAGGGAATGCGCAGGGCCAGATGCATGGGTTCCAGCTTTGGGCCAATCTTCCCGCAAGCCTGAAGATGACCACGCCGCGCTACCAAGACGTCGAAGGCGGCGAGATCCCGGAAATTATCGACGATGACGGCACCAAGGTGCGGGTCGTGATTGGTGAGTTTTGGGGAAAGCGTGGCCCGGTTGACGGGATTGCCGCAGACCCACAATTTCTAGACATCACGGTGCCAGCAGGTGTGCGCAAGACCTTCAAGGTCGACACCTATCGCCGCGCTTTTGCCTATGTTTTCAAGGGGGCCGGAAATTTCCGGGACGCTTCTACACCTGCTGGTATTTTGCTCGAGAAGGAAGTGCGCGGCGAGGAGGTCAATATCCGCGACCTCTCGGGCGACCGGACGCTGATCCAGTTTGGAACCGGTGACGAGGTGAGCGTTCAAGCCGGGGAGCAGGGCATTCGGTTCCTACTGATCTCAGGCGCGCCCATTGAAGAGCCGGTTGCCTGGCACGGGCCGATCGTGATGAACACGCAAGAAGAGCTGCGTCAGGCTATGGCTGATCTGCGCAACGATACATTTATCAGACCGGCGCATTGAAGCGCTGGACGGCCTAAATATATCCACGCCAGACAAGCAAGGCGATCAACGCACCAACAGCAAGCAGCAGCTGCCCCGCCACGGTGGCCATCTTGTTGTAGCGCCGCCTTGAGCGCTCTGCTGGGGCGTCGATCTCGTTGAGAAAACGTTCCATCTGGGTGGTGGCGCGGGTGAGGGTTTCGGGCTCCAACCGCATGGCGAGCCGCGGGTTTTCGGCCATGCCCTGTGCATCCACCAGCACCTCCCCTGCCCGCCTGATGCGACCCGGCAACTTGCGCCGCACGTAGGCCAGCCGCTTTTGCAATGTTGCACCACGTGCGTCCAGTTTGCTTTCCAACAAAGCAAACACCCGCGCCACGAGCGCCTGTATCTCTGTCGGTTCCATGAACGTAGCGCACCTTACCAATGATATCCCAGCGCCGTTATAAGCCCGCGCAGCCGCTTTCCAAGCCCTGCAAGTCCTGATAGCGCAAAGGCATGCTGAATTACGTCACTTACGGGGAGACCAGCGCTCCCACGCTTCTGATCGCGCATGGGCTTTTCGGCTCTGCACGCAACTGGGCTGTAATTGCCAAACGCCTGTCTGACCAGTTCCACGTGGTCGCCGTCGATATGCGCAATCACGGCCAAAGCCCTCGGGAAGGCTCGCAGAGCTATTTCGATATGGCGGAGGATTTGGCCAAGGTGCTGAGCCGTGTCGGGCCCGCCCATGTTCTGGGCCATTCCATGGGTGGCAAGGCTGCGATGGTGCTTGCACTGACCCAACCTGAACGGTTGAACACGTTGATTGTCGCCGATATTGCCCCGGTTGGATACGGACATACCCAGACGCATCTGATTGACGCGATGCGCCAGATTAACCTTACCCAAGTGAACACCAGAAGGGATGCGGATCGGCAGTTGAGCGCGTTCGTTCAAGAAGAGGGTGTGCGGGCGTTCTTGCTTCAATCCCTAGGCGTCAAAGCCCGCGCGTGGCGTTTGAACTTCGACGTGCTTGAGGCCGACATGCCGTTGATCATTGGCTTTCCTGAGATCGAAGCCGAGTTTGACGGCGCGACCCTGTTTTTGTCAGGTGCGGCATCCGATTACGTGCTGCCCGAGCATCGCGACACAATCAGGGGTCTTTTTCCATCGGCTCGGTTTGCCAAACTCTCAAAGGCAGGTCATTGGCTCCACGCAGAGAAACCGCGTGAGTTTGAGGCGGCTGTGCGGGTCTTTCTGGACCAGAAGGCGGGCGACTAACCCCCCAAAAGTATACCGGCTTGACCTCGCACGGACTGACGCGCCGATCTGACATGGGCCGTCGGGTTGGCGCGCAGTTCCGGGAGGATCGCAAATAACTCTTCGCGCGCGGCGACATCGAGTCCGGGCAGCGAATACGCGCCGGGCTGGAAGCTTTCGCTTTGGGTTCCGTTCGCCGTGATGATTTCGTGCTGGTCGAACATGATATGATGGTAGGTGACAAGCCCGGGCTGCATTTTCACAACGGTGTCCCCATTGACCAAATTCTGGGCTGCGACAAGCACCTCAGACTGCCCGAAATAGAGTTCGGAGCGGTAGCCAGAAAACAGCAAACGGTGCTGTGGGGACACGAAAAGCTCTGTGTTATTGTCCAAGAAACCCGCTGTGAGCCGAATTGGCGCAGATTTCGCAGACGTCATCATCGACCGCGCTCCGGCCCACCGAATGGGCTGAGGGCCGTGGTCTCGGGTCAACACCAGATCGCCAAAACGCAAGTCTTCAACTGCGCGCGCGCCAAACGGCGTCTCGATCAGTGTTCCGCTGCAGTAACAGATTGGCTGTGCATCGAAGGTTACAAAGGCGCTGTCGGTGTTCCCATCCGTATCCGCAATCGTGTAGCTGAAGGACGTCTCCCCAAGATTGCCGCTTGCGTTCACCAGCGTAATCGTCCCGCTGGCATTCAACTCAACGGTTTGGCCGGTATTCAAGGTGACGATGTCGCCTGCCACTACGTCGATACCATTGATCTGCGTGATCGTCAGCGTCTGGCCATTCGGGTCCGTATCATTGGCCAGCAGATCGACTGTCTTGTCATTGCTTCCAAAGGTCAGGATGCCCGTATCATCTGTGGCAACCGGGGCGGTATCGCTCAGGTCAGGCACGTTATTCGACGCAATGATCAAAGAGCTGTCAAAGGAGTTGTCGCCAACATCCGCAATACCGATAAACAAAGTTTGCTGCACACCCGGAGTGACCGGGATGTCGAGCGACAAGGTCACCGTGAACCCGTCCATCTCGGTGGCAAACCCACCGGCGGTGTTGTCGACATAGAGGTTGGGGTTGGCACTGTCGAATTGGCCATTGCCCGGATTTGGATCATTGCTTTCATTGCCAAATGCGGGCGGCGTATCCCCTGCACTGTTGATCCCGTTTACCGAAATTTCACCTGACCCCACAGAGATCGGCTGCGTCACCCCGTCCAGCTGAACCAAGGCGATGTCGTTGAAATTCGAGTAAACATATTCGTTATACTCCTCGGAATAGAACCGAAACTCGATGTTCAGTGACGTCTGACCCGGCTCTGGCGTGAAGGTAATCTCCATATAGGCGGCGTCGAATGTGTTTGTGCCGGCGGCCGCATCGAACACTGCGTTGCCGTTCGCCCCTGACGTGTCGCTCGAGGTATTTCCGGCCTGATTATTCGCACCTGTCGCGTTCGCGAAATCGGCGACGTTTCCTGTGGAGAAGATGACCCCTGCGTCGGATGGCAGCACATTGGGGTTGGTGGTATCCCCGTCAACATAGGTGCCAGAGGATGCCGTATCCCCGAAATAGATCGCGGAATCAATAGTAAACCCATTCCCAAGGATTTCGGTCGCCATCTCCACGGCTGTGGCGGACGTATTTGCGTTCAAGGCGGGCATTTTCTCAGATCCACTGTTTTCTGCGCCCGCTTTTATGCGTCTAAACCTGTCTAAAATTAGACATAAAACTGATCTTTGGGGGGAAAATCTGTCGGCGGTTCCCCCCAAAGCCATCAGTTTCGGCATTTGCGCGACACTTAAGACCCTTGGCTTGCTGCCGCTCTTGGCCCGCGCAGATTGCGTGCCTATAAGGCACCAAATCCCAAGGAGAGCCCGATGCGGACCGCCACCATCCAGCGCAAGACCACCGAGACCGCGGTTGAGGTCGAGATCAACATTGACGGCACCGGCAAGTATGACGTCCAAACCGGCGTTGGGTTTTTCGACCATATGCTTGATCAATTGTCGCGCCATTCGCTGGTCGACATCAAAATCCGCGCGAAGGGCGATCTGCACGTAGACGACCACCATACGGTCGAAGACACCGGCATCGCACTTGGCCAGGCCCTTGCGCAAGCCCTTAGCGACAAACGCGGAATTCGCCGCTATGGGGAGTGCCACTTGCCGATGGATGATGCGCAGATACGCTGCGCACTGGACCTATCCGCGCGGCCTTTTCTGATCTGCAATCTCGACCTTCCGACCCAGAAAATCGGCCAGTTCGACACCGAACTTGTTCGGGAGTTCTTTCAGGCTTTTGCCACGCATGGCGGCATCACGTTGCATATCGACCAGCTTCACGGTTTTAACAGCCACCACATTGTGGAAGCGGCTTTCAAAGCCGTGGCCCGCGCGCTGCGTGACGCGGTCGAGACCGATCCGCGCAAGGACAGCGATATTCCTAGCACCAAAGGCAGCCTTTGATGCCGCATATGGTCTTGGCGGCCCGTAACGTTTCCGGCTTTGACGGAGCGTTCACATGCTGACCGTGCTCGTGGATTACGATTCAGGCAATCTTCACTCCGCAGAAAAAGCTTTTCAACGCATGGCTCTGGAGGTGGATGGCGGCGACATACTGGTCAGTTCGGAGCCCGAGGATGTTCTCCGGGCCGACCGAATTGTCCTGCCCGGAGACGGCGCCTTCCCGGCTTGCCGTAACGCGCTGATGCAGGACCGCGCGGGCCTTTACGAGGCCATCGTGCAAGCCGCAACCAAGGACGCGAAACCGTTTTTTGGCATCTGCGTCGGCATGCAGATGATGGCCAGCATGGGTCATGAATACCTCGACACACCCGGCTTTGACTGGATTGCGGGCAACATCACAAAGATTACGCCATCAGACCCGAAGCTGAAGGTGCCACATATGGGGTGGAACGACCTGCAAATCGACAATGACCACCCTGTCTTCGCCGGGATCGCAACCGGCGATCACGCCTATTTTGTGCATAGCTATCAGTTCGACGTGACCAACGCGCGGCACCGTCTCGCCCATGTGGACTATGGCGGCGCGGTCACCGCTGTGGTGGCGCGCGATACGATGATCGGCACGCAGTTCCACCCGGAGAAAAGCCAAAGCACCGGGCTTCGGCTGATCGCCAATTTCCTGAAGTGGGCGCCTTAGCCTCTACTTGATCCGCTGCCAGGTCTGCTTGGAACACAGCAGTCCGCCTGCAACACAGCCCGCCAGTTTCAAAGAATTGCCGTTCAACGCGATCTTGCCTTTGTAGATCTTGTTGTTCGATGGTCGCCAGACCTTGCCTGCATATGCGTTGTCGCCCGATGGCGTCATGTTGCGCACGATGTCTTTGCCAAGGTTTTCAGATTTATACTCACCAGTGTCATTGAAGGTCCGCACGATTTTACCGCAGATGGCAGCACCACATTGATACATATCAACATGCGCGAAGGCGCCGTCATCCACTTGCGTCTTCCATGTCCCCAAAACCGGATCCGCGGCAAAAGCGCCGCCTGAGCTCGCCAAGGCCAAACCGAGGGCCAGAGTAATCGTTTTCATGTCGTCCTCCCAATTGTCGATCTCAGACTGCGTCCCTCCCCCGCTTTCAGGCAAGCGTTACGTTGGGTCCCTTGCCCTTTGCAAACGCGGCGTCACTGTGGGATAGACGCCTGAAAAATCACCAAAGCAAGGCCAGCCCAATGATACTCTACCCCGCGATTGACCTCAAAGATGGCAACTGCGTGCGGCTCTACAAAGGAGAAATGGAGCAAGCCACGGTGTTTAACGATAACCCGGCAGCGCAGGCAAAAGCCTTTGAGGATGCCGGGTGCGAGTGGCTGCACCTTGTCGACCTCAACGGTGCATTTGCAGGGGAGCCTGTGAACGGTGCCGCCGTCGATGCGATCCTTAGAGAGACACATGTTCCGGCGCAGCTTGGCGGCGGCATCCGCGACATGGCCACAATCGAAGCCTGGCTCGACAAAGGGCTGCAGCGGGTCATTCTTGGGACGGTCGCGGTGGAAGACCCAAGCTTGGTGCGCGAGGCCGCGAAGACCTTTCCGGGCAAAGTCGCTATCGGGCTTGATGCACGCAATGGCTTGGTCGCAACCAGAGGTTGGGCGGAAGAGACTGATATCGAGGTGACTGCGCTTGCAAAGCAGTTCGAAGACGCGGGCGTTGCGGCTTTGATCTACACGGATATCAACCGCGACGGGGCCATGAAGGGGCCTAATGTCGAGGCCACTGCCGCGCTGGCGCGGGCCGTCACCATTCCGTTGATTGCGTCTGGCGGGGTCTCGTCCCTGCAGGATCTCCGCGACCTGAAAAACAGCGGCGCTCACTTGGATGGTGCGATCTCGGGCCGTGCGCTTTATGACGGCGCAATTGACCTGAAAGAAGCGCTGGACCTGCTCAAATCCTAGAACTTCGTTTTGGGGAAAATACTCTGGGAGGATACCCGAGTGGCGGAGGGCAAAGCCCTCCAAGAACGCAAAAACATGCCGCGCGCCGAAAGGCGTACGTTCAGCTTTATTCCGCAGCCTTACCTGTGAGTTTGCCAAGCGCGCCCGTCATGATCTTTACAAACTCCGCATCTGCCGGGATGTCGAGGCCCTCAAACATTGCCGCCGGGTCGTCATAGGTCAGTTGCGTGTTACCATCCGCATCCGCGTATACCAGCACTTTCAAAGGCAAGTACAAAGCCGCACGAATATCGGCCTGCATCGCAGGCGTGCCGATCTTTGGATTGCCGAAGATCAAGACCTGCGCCTCTCCCATCTGCAGATCTGCCGAGGCCGCAGCTTTCTGATGATCCACACGTGCCACAACTTTCGCCCCTGCCCCTTCGATGGCGGCGGCCAGGGCATCGGCGGTGTCCGCCACCGATTTAGACGAAGGAACGGTTACGAGGTCGGCAAAAGCGGGCATGGCTACTCCAAGAGACAAGATTGCAGAGGTCAGAAGGGCTTTCATGAGAGATCTCCTATGAATTTAGGCTAAGGTATCACCGCATGGTCAGGCGACAACTTCCAATCACATCTCTGGCATAGCGCAGCAATACAAGCTAAGTCAGCTTACAAATTGGAGCGATTTCATGCTGAAAACCCGGATCATTCCCTGCCTTGATGTCAAAGACGGACGCGTGGTGAAGGGCGTCAACTTTGTCGGTCTGCGCGACGCCGGGGATCCGGTGGAAGCCGCAAAAGCCTATGACGCGGCCGGTGCGGACGAGCTTTGCTTTCTCGACATCAACGCAACGCATGAAAACCGTGGCACGATGTTTGACGTTGTCACCCGCACGGCGGAGGCCTGCTATATTCCTTTGACCGTGGGTGGCGGGGTCAGAACGCACGAAGATGTCCGCAAATTGCTTTTGGCGGGCGCAGATAAAGTCTCGTTCAACTCTGCAGCTGTTGCAAATCCGGACGTGGTGGCCAAGGCTGCCGATCGGTTCGGGTCACAGTGCATTGTCGTGGCACTTGATGCCAAGACGACCGCGCCCGGCAAATGGGAATTGTTTACTGCGGGAGGCCGCAAACCGACGGGGCTCGATGCTGTAGAATTTGCGCGTATGATCGTCGAAAAAGGAGCCGGTGAGATCCTGCTCACCTCAATGGATCGTGACGGCACGCGGGACGGATACAACCTTCCCCTCACCCGCGCGATATCAGATGCAGTCTCCGTGCCGGTGATCGCCTCGGGAGGGGTTGGCACGCTCGACCATTTGGTGGAAGGCGTCACACAGGGCGGGGCTGATGCGGTCCTCGCGGCCTCCATCTTTCACTTCGGGGATTTCACGATTGCGGAAGCCAAAGCCCACATGGCCGCTGCCGGGTTGAATATGAGGATTGCCGCATGAACACGCTTGAAACGCTGGCCGCAACTATTCGCGAGCGCGTTAGTGCTGATCCGGAGAGCTCTTGGACTGCCAAACTGCTATCGTGTGGCCCGGAGAAATGTGCGGAGAAATTCGGGGAAGAAGCGATTGAGGCAATTGTCGCCTGCGTCAAAGATGACCGCGACAACCTGACCGCGGAAGCCGCCGACGTGATGTATCATCTGATCGTTATGCTTCAATCTCGCGACATCGCGCTGGACTCTGTTTTGGCCGAATTGAGCCGTAGGCAAGGCGTGTCCGGGATAGACGAAAAAGCCTCACGATAGAGCGTCCCAGCTCTCGCTCTCTTGCCCTAAAACGTAACCGCTCCTGACGAGAACGGACCTGAAGTCTACGTCCGGCGCCGCTCGAATTCGGCCCATGCGGCTTCCAGCTTTTCGATGGTGAAGCCGGGCTCTCGGGCGGGGCCAAGGATCAGGTTTTCATTCGCAAAGACCGTGGCGATGGCATCCTCTAGGCTCGGGATCACCTGTTCGGGGATCACGACCGCGCCGTGGCGGTCGGCATGGACCAGATCATCCTCGTTCACCTGCATCCCCATGATGGAGACTTCTGTGCCAAGATCGCGAACATGCACGTAGCCGTGGCTGGGCCCGATCGACCCCGCGAGGATGGGGAACCCGTCATCAATCACATCAAGGTCGCGCATCACGCCGTTGGTTAGCGCGCCTTTCAGACCGAGCCCTTTGTGCACGGCGACATGCACCTCCCCCCACCAACCCGCGATGCAATGCGGATAGTCGAGGTCTTCCACCACTGCGACCGTGGGCGCTGGCCCACGCGCCATGGCGCGGAAATATGCGAGGCGGCGCGTCTTGATGACCTCGTCGGATTCCGTTGGCGGGGCGAGGCCCGCGATCCGTGCCGTGCGGGCTCGACCGACCATTGCTGGCGTGCCGGGGCGGGAATGCTGCATCGTGCCTTTTGTAAAGCGATTGAACCCCCGCCTGCCCTGCGCGACCTCGATGGCGTTGCACACGGTGGGCGTGTCGACCTGTTCGAGCCGCGCCAGCAATGTGTCAGGGATTGGGTGGCGTTTCATGGCATCATCCTTCTTGTTTGCTGTCCACCGACACGGCGTTCAGCCCGTCCGCGATGGCCTGCGCCACGCGATCCGGGGCCTCCAGCAACGCAAAATGGCCAAGCCCGTCCAGCACGTAGAGCCCCCCTTGGCGACAGGTTTCGGCGATGGGGCGAATGGGGTCTGGCGGCGTCAACTTGTCTTGCGCCCCTGTGACGAACACCAAGGGGAGCGTGGTTGAATTTAACTGTTCGACGGCTCCGGGGCGAGAGAGGGCCAGTTCGGTTTGGGCGTCTACGTTGCCGGACATGTCTTCGGCCATGCTGATAACCTGCGCCTGCACAGCTTCGCCCGAGTCGCGCGACATAACTGTCCAGTTTTCTTCCACCCACCCCGACGCGTCCCCGGTGAGGACCCGGTCACGGACGGCCTCTCGGCTGGCCCGGTTTCCTGCGACGTCGGGAAACGGGTTAAGTGCCAAAAAAACAATGGCCTTCGCTTTTGCCAAAGCACCGAGATTGTGCGCCAAGATCATAGCACCGAGGCTAAAGCCACAGACAATCTCACCGCCCGATATCGCCGCGCGCAGCGGTGCGTCGTAATCTTCCACACGCGGCGCGGAGACTTCGATGAACCGCTGGCGGTCCGGCGGCACGTCCAACTGCCTGAGGATCGGCGTGAATACCTCTGGCGTGCATAATGTGCCAGGAACCAAAACCCAGCAGTCTGAATTTTGCAACGTCATCGACCTGTTTTCGGCTACTCTGCGACCATGCCGTAGGCGGGGACCAGATGCGCTTCGGCGACATACCCTTGAGCGTCAAGGACGTGGCCCTTCGCATGGGCCGCCTCCAGCACGTCGCTGCGAAACTTTGGGCGTTTCTGGTGGTCGCCTGACACGATCACCAGCAGCTCGACGGCTGTGTCACCGGTGTTTTCCAACGACCGTACCGCTCCAGCAGGCACCGAAAGCGTATCCCACGCGCCAAGCTCAAGCGTCACATCTTTTGCATCGTTCACAACCATACGGACGCCGTCTTCGCGCGGGATCACGACCATTTTTTCGTCCAGCGTAAAGGGCGAGACCCGCTGGCTCGGCTGCAATCGCAGCCATTCCATCGAGAATCCATGCGGGTTGGTGATCCGCGCGGTCTGGTCTCGGTTTTGGGTGATCCCGTGGCCAATAACAGGCGCAATCTCGGCGCCACAACCGTCCATACCTCTGTCGATGAAGGCGGGGCGGTAGTCGCGATCCTCGGCGGTGACGGCGCGTTTGCGCATCTCTTCGGGGCTGTAGCTGGGCAGCTTTGCCACGTCTTCGTCGGACATTGGTGTCGTGCATTGATCCGCACTCGGTACCGGGTCGCCCTTTGATGTGTCGATCAGGACATTTTCTTTGGACAGGTAGAGCCCGTACTCAGCAGCCTCGCGGATAATGTCGGGATGGAAAATGACGCCGCCAGTATTGTCTCCACCGAGTGTGGTGAAAATCCAGCCTTCGCTCTCGCCGGAATTTACGAAACCGCGGTAAATCCAGGTCGGAACCGATAGAATATCGCCGGGTTTTCCGACAAATTCGTTCTCGCCATTCGGACCCCAGCGAAACGTGTACTCACCATCATAAATCATGAAGACTTCGGCTGTGAAGTGGATGTGCAGGTTGTTGGTGATCCCCGGCGGCATGGCGGCCGCGCCGATGTTGAACCCATGTGCCTCGGGCAAGTTGATCACCTGCTCCGTCGATGACGTCACGCCGGGACCAATGATTGAATAGTTTTGCTTGAGGTGTGAGCCGGGCTTTTTGCAATCGATGAAGGCCACGGTGCAAGACTGATAGTCACTGCGCTTAACATGTCGGGTTTCGGCCTCGGCTTGGGTCAGATATGTCATGTCTTCTTGTCCTACGGTTTTGCTGTCATTCTGGTCACCCCTGCGGGCATACGCGCGCTGCCGCGCACGATGAGTTCACCCGGGATTTCGATCTTCTCGGATGCGCGCGACGGGTCAGCTATCTCGCTCAAAAGCATCGTGGCGGTTGCGTCAATCATTTGTGGCAAAGGTTGCCGCACGGTTGTCAGATCGAAGGTCTTCCAATCGGCCATCGGCGCATCATCATATCCTATCACCGAGACATCCTGCGGCACGCGCAATCCCAGCTCTTCGCGCAGGACCTCGAGAACGCCAAAAGCCATATGGTCATTGGCGACAAACAGGGCGTCGGGCACCACCTTTTGGTGAAAGAGCTTGCGCGTTTCAACCATGGCGACGGTGCGGCGAAAGTGGCAATCAATACAGGCGAGCGGCTCAAGCCCGGCCTCCTCCATCGCCGCCAAAAAGCCATCGCGCCTGTCGACGCCGTTCAGGGCTTTGCGCCATCCGGCCAAATGCGCGATGCGCATATGACCCGCTTTAATCAGAAATTCTGTCGCCTGTTTGCCGCCCATAAAATTCGACGCAGTCACCATCGAGACATCCGGGTCGGACTGCCCTCGATTGAACAAAACGCAGGGAATGCCCGACTTGCGCACACGGGTCACCAACGCGTTTGACAGGCTGATTGAGGCCAGCACAATACCGTCCACCTGATCGGCCAGAAGATCGTCAATGATGCCGTCAATATCGTCAGAGCTGTTGCCCGCGAAATAGACCGTCACCGAATAGCCTTGCTTGTTCAGCGCTTTGGAAAAATCCTGCAACGCTTCGCCGAAGAAGCCATTCTTGAGATAGGCGAGCACGATCCCAATTCGAAACGAATGCCCTGAATTGAGCGAGCGGGCGACCAGATTGGGGATGTAGCCCAATTCGCGGGCCACGGCCCGGACACGCTCCACTTTGGCGGGGTCAACCGAGGTGGACCGGGAAAAGACGCGACTGACAGTCGGCTGGCTGACGCCTGCTGCCTTGGCCACATCATAGGTCGTTACTCGGTCCGCTGCCATGTCGCGCGCGCGCCTCCTACTTGGCTACATTTCAATCCGGTCTTCGGTTTCAGGATCGAAGAGGTAAAGATGATCTTGGTTGAGGCTGATGCCGACCACATCATCCTGATCTTTGCGCAAATGCCGATCACCGCGGGCAATAACGCGTTGTTTGCCCCATTGCACGGTGAGAAGTGTACTTTCGCCGGTATTCTCAAAGGCGTAAATCGTCACATCAATATCGCCCTGCCCTGCCTCATGCACATGCATGTCATCGGCCCGCACACCGAGGATGGCTTTCTCGCGATCAGGGGATTTCACCGGCACCAACCGTGTCCCCCCCGTTGTGACAAACATCCCATCCGTGACCGATCCGTTGATCAGGTTCATTGCCGGGGACCCGATGAAGCCTGCGACGAACAGGTTTGCCGGGTTGTTGTAGATGTCATCCGGCGTGCCCAGCTGCTGGATAATGCCGTTTTTCATCACCGCCACACGGTCGGCGAGCGTCATTGCCTCGATCTGATCGTGGGTCACGTAAACCGTCGTGATTTGCAGCGCGCGGGACAAATGCTTGAGCTCAGCGCGCATCGTAACCCTCAGCTTTGCGTCGAGATTGGACAGAGGCTCGTCCATCAAGAACACTTTCGGCGTCCGAACGATGGCGCGCGCGAGGGCTACGCGTTGTCTCTGTCCGCCGGAAAGCGCTTTGGGTTTGCGATGCAGGAACTCGGTCAACTCAACCTGTTCGGCGGCTTTTTCGACGCGCGGCCTGATCTCCGACTTGTCGGTCCCGCGCACTTTGAGCGGGTAGGCGATATTGTCGAAAATCGTCATATGCGGGTAGAGGCCGTAATTCTGGAACACCATCGCCACATCGCGGTCTTTGGGCAGGTCGTCATTTACCATGCGGTCGCCGATCCAGATCTCTCCGGCCGTCGGTTCTTCCAGCCCTGCGATCATCCGCATCGTCGTGGTCTTGCCGCAGCCCGATGGGCCGAGGAGCACAAGGAATTCACGGTCTTTGATGTGCAACGACTGGTCGTCGACGCCGATGAAATCGCCCCAGCGTTTGGTCAGGTTGTTGAGTTTGATCTCGGCCATGTCAGCGCACTGCCCCCGTCGTGCCAGCGGCACGTTTCAAGTTCGATTTCATCGAACGGCTCCCATTGTCATGCCTTGTACGAAATATTTGCGGATCATGAGGGCGAGGACGAACATCGGTGCCATGATGATGATGCCAGCGGCGGAGAGCAGGTTCCACAAATCCCCCTCCTCACCTTTGAAAAGTCCCAGCCCGATGGGCAGCGTGACCGCGTCTTTGTTGGTGAGGATCAGCGCGAAGAGAAACTCGTTCCACGCGATGATGAAACAGAAAATGGCGCTGGTCAGCAGGCCGGGTGCGGCCATGGGCAGGACGATGTTGCGGATCACTTGCAGGCGAGAGGAGCCATCTACCATCGCGGCCTCCTCCGTGTCCATCGGGATGCCGTCGATGAAGCCTTTGATCATCCAGATCGCAAAGGGCATAACGATGGCGAGGTTCACAAGTATCAGACCAAGTCGCGTGTCCAAAAGCCCGATATCTCGGAACATCACGAAGAACGGCAGGATGATGACCACAGCCGGCACGAATTGCGTCGCAAGAATTGTCACAAGCATCAGCGTCTCGCCGCGCATCGAAAACCGGCTGAACGAGTAGGCCGCAAGCGTGGCAATCGGGATGGCGAAGAGAATCGTAACGAAAGCTACGATTGTGGAGTTCAGCAGCTTCTCCCCAAGTCGGTAGGGATCATCGAAGACGACGCTAAAATTCTCCAGCGTCGGGGTGAAGAACAGCTTCAATTGGTATACATCAACATGGCTTTTGAAGGCCGCCAAGAAAATCCAGATAATCGGCACCAGCATGATGAACATGGCGATCAGGATCAGAGCGGTTTGGATCGCTCCAAAAATTTGCTTTTTTTGCTTACCTGTCATTGATCAGCCTTCCGGAAAACGAACTTGGCATAGGCGTAGGTGAGGAAGATCATCGGGATCACCATCAGCCACGCGACGGAGGCCGAGTATCCGATCTGGCCGTATTTCATGCCGTTGAAATAGATGTAGTGGCTGAGCGTTTGCGTGGCCGTGCCCGGCCCGCCATTGGTCAGCATGAACACCTGATCAAAGGTCTTGAGGCTGAAGATCGATTTGAGGATCACGACAACCGCCAGCACGGGGGCCAGCTGCGGCAGGGTCACATCTTTGAAGACGCGCCAGCCGCTGGCCCCATCGACCTGCGCGGCCTCGACCGTGTCACGCGGCACACTGGCCAGCCCGCCAATCAGCACCAAGGTCAGGAACGGGATCCAACCCCAGACATCGGCCATCACGACCACTGCCAAGGCCAGTTGCGGGTCGGCCAGCCAGCTGACATCGGCCAGCGGCGGGAAGACGATGCCGAAGAAGGCGTCGAACAGGCCGAATTCCGGATTGAACATGAAGCGGAACGAGACGCCGATGAGCGCAGGGCTCATCGCAAAAGGCAGGATCAGCAGGGCTTGTGCGGAGCTTCTCAAGCGGCCTCCAGGGGCGAGAAGCAGCGCAAGACCAAGCGCAAAGACTGTGGTCAATCCAACAGTCAGCAAAGTGTAGATCGCGGTGACCCAGACGGAATTCCAAAAGGCGGGCTCCTCGAAGAAGGCCCAAAGGTAGTTCTCCCAGCCCAGATACTGATCAAGCGAGCCTGGGCGGTTTAATCGCCCTACCGTGAAGGACAACCGGGCCGCCTCGATCAACGGCCAGATTGCCGTCACGAAGACAACGAGCACTGCTGGCAAGACCAGCAGGTATTTGAGTGTATTGTCGCGCATGGGGACGCTCCCAATCCCAATTGCCCGAAACGAAACTGATCCGGGAAAACACGGAGCGCGACGCAGCGCGCTCCATGCCTTTGCTTACTTCAACACGCCTGCGCGCTTGAGCACCTTGTCGGCGCGCTCTGCGGCAGCGGCCATCAGTTCAGCCACGTCACCACCAGAAGCGGCTTCCGCGATGGCTGCGGACAGGATGTCACCGATTTCAGGCCATTCCGCGATTTGTGGCATGATGTCGGACTGCTTCAAGCTGTCCCAAGCGGCGGCTTGGATGCCGTCATTAGCCGCGTTCACGTCAGGGTCTTGCAGAGACGAGATATGCGTCACCACGTTGTTGACGATCTTCTTGCCCGCAACTTCACGCTCGATGGCGTTTGCCTTGTCCATCTCCGGATTCGACAGCCACTTCAGGAATTCCCAAGCCGCATCCTGATTTTGGGAATATTCCGAAATCGAGAATGGCATGGAAATCGCGTAGGTTTTGGTCTCGCCCTTATAGGACGGCATGCCCGCGAAGCCGACCTGATCTTTGGTCAAGGTAGAGCTTTCGGGGTTGTAGAAGCCCGAATAGGCCCACCACCACACTGGCATCATTGCTGAGTTGCCCTGCATGAAGGACTGGCGCGCATCCTGCTCGTTGAACGCGACCGAGTTCGGGTTGGTCACGCCATGTTCCGTGTGAAGCGCGATGTAGTCTTTGGTGGCCTGAATGCCGGCCTCAGACGCCCAAGCGGCACTGCCATCTTTATTGAAGATGTCGGCACCCGCAGCCCAGAGGAAGTTGATCCAGATGAACAGGTTCTGACGGTTGCCGTCATTGTTGTAGTACAGCGCCAGCGGCGCGACATCAGGGTTTGTCTCTTTCAGTTCTTTGCCAATGCGAACCATATCTTCCCACGATGTGGGCGGCTCTGGGATCAGGTCTTTGCGATAAAATAACAGCTGCGGATGCGCGCGCAGCGGGAAGCCGAGTGTCTCACCTTCAAATTGGGCAGAGCGCGCGAAAGCGGCCGGGTAGCGGTCCATGGAGATGCCATCACGCTCCATCAAATCGTCGATGCGCTTGAGCCAATGCGCGTTGGGAGGGCCCCAACTATCGAGATAGTTCACCACGTCGAACGTCCCGTTCGCCGCGATGCCTTCTGCATTGATTTTTTCCTGCAGCGACCCGAATGGAATGAAGGTCCACTCCGTTTCGATGCCTGTCAGCTCGGTGAATTCGTTGTCGCGCAGCATCAACCCGTCGAATTGCGGTGTCACCACGCTGAGAATATTCAATTTGGTGCCGTCAAATGGCTTGCCCGGCAACAGGTTGTATTTCTCAAGATGTCCGTCAGCGAATGTGGCGACAGGTATCAATGCCGTTGCTGCAGCCACGGCCACTGAGGCCAGGAATGTCCGTTTGCGCATGTTTTCCTCCCATTGCGACTAATTATGAGCTCGACTATACATGCTATGAATGCGCATTCAACACCTATGAATTCGCATTCATGAACATACAATCGGTATCATCCACCACCTGAGGGGCAAAGACATGAGAGAAAACCTGGTAAGAGCTCTGCTTGCGAAAGGGGCTCCGATCACCAATGCGTGGCTTTCGATCCCATCCGGCTACTTAGCGGAAGGTACAGGGCATCAGGGTTTCGACAGCGTGACTGTTGATCTGCAGCACGGGATGATCGGCTTTGAGACCGCCGTGACCATGCTACAAGCCATCTCAGCCACCCCCGCTGTGCCAATGGTGCGCGCACCGTCGAATGACCCGGTGGCGATTATGCACTTGCTGGATGCGGGCGCATACGGCGTCATCTGTCCGATGATCTCCACAGCTGAAGATGCCGAGCAGCTTGTCGCTGCGTGCCGCTACCCTCCTCTTGGCGGTCGATCCTTTGGGCCCGCGCGGGGCAAATTATATGGAGGCGTCGATTATTTTGACGCCGCAAATGACGAAATCCTTGTCATCCCGATGATTGAAACCGCGCAGGCCGTTGAGAATATTGACGCGATTCTGGCCGTGCCCGGCGTGGATATGATCTATGTGGGGCCAAATGACCTTGCGCTTGATCTTGGCGAACGCCCCGGCGCGGAACTGGAAAACGGCGCAACGTCAAAAGCGATTGCGAGCGTTCTTGCCAGCGCAAAATCCGCCAAAGTCGCAACTGGCATTTTTTGCAGCGATGGCGATTTGGCGCATCAAAGACTGCAGGAAGGGTTTGACCTTGTCACACCGGGGAATGACTTCAACCTGTTGATGCGTGCGATGTCCGATTCCGTGCAGACGTCCCGCAGGTAGCGTTACGATTTTAGGGTCAGTGTCTGACGTCAAACAGTGGCAGCTTAGGATCGCGATGCCTCTCAACGAAGCAGTTGCTTATGTTAGCGGCCCGAGTTGCTCAAAAGGCCAAGCATAGTCTTAAAATCCTTATCAAAGCCACGGATACCGTTGGCAAGCTGTTCGTTCGCCATTGGGTCCATTGCTGTGTTCCAACGAAATATGCCTGCGTTGATCGCCTGCGCCTCTGCCGGGGTCGCCATCTTTGGTGATAGCGCACGTGGAAGGACAACGGTTTCAGAGGCGAGTTCTTCAAGAAGCGCAGGCGAGATTGTGAGTTTGTCACATCCGGACAGGGCCTTGATCTGGCCGACATTGCGAAAAGACGCGCCCATGATGATCGTGTCGATGCCGTTGGATTTGTAATAGTCATAGATCCTCTTGACCGACAAAACGCCCGGATCCTTGGCAGGGTCATACCTATCAACCCCTTCGGCCATTTTGAACCAATCGGTGATCCGACCGACAAACGGAGAGATCAAGAACGTGCCCGCGTCAGCACAGGCGATGGCCTGCGTCAGAGAAAAGACCAGCGTTAAATTGCAATCGATCCTTTCTTTTTGAAGGACCTCGGCTGCGCGGATACCCTCCCATGTGGCGGCGAGTTTGATCAAGATACGTTCCTTGCCGACACCGCGTGCGTCATAGGCTTGCACAATGTCCATGGCCCGCGCCACGGATGCTGCTGTATCAAATGATAGGTTCGCTTCGACTTCTGTGGAAATGCGGCCCTTAATCAGGTGTGACAAAGCAACGCCCAATGCAATGGGAAGGTTTGCGGCAATTGCTTCGTTGCCCAGCCCGCCTTCGCGACCCCGCGCTATTTCGGCGTCCAGGACAGACTTGGACTCGGCGTTTTCAAAGGCTTTCAACACCAAAGACGGATTGGTTGTGCAATCAACGGGTCGGTATTTGCGCACAGCATCCAGCGCGCCAGTATCGGCGACAACGCTGGTCATGCCGCGCAGTTGTTCAAGGACTGTGGACATAGGTTATTGCTCCGCTGCGCGCGCATCGGCGGCAGTTCCATATTGTGGGAGGTCAGCGGCAGTTTTGCCGTGAGCGGCCATCAACGTGTCACGCACATAGGCAATATGAGCCGTTTCTTCGATGATCTCGGCCAGATACTGCGCCTTGATCAATGTGTTGCCCACGCCGATTGTTCCGTGGTTGGCCAAGACGGCGGCGACCACTTTCGGGTCCTCGAACACCGGGCTGATTTCTTTGTCCGTCTGCGGCCCGCCTTGCGGGGATAGCGGGATCAAGGGCATGCGCCCGATCTTTTCAATGGTTTGCACGGTGAGGCACGGGATTTCGATCCCTGCGCTGGCATAACCTGTGGCCCAAGGGCTGTGGCAGTGAACGACCGCGCGGATATCCTTGCGGATACGGTACAGATCAAGATGGAAGTCGAGGTCTTTTGACGGCTTGTAATCCGACAGCTCCAGCGTCCCGTCCAGATGCACAATTTGCAGATTGTCCCGCGTGCATTCGTTAAAGCCCACGCCAGAGGGTTTAATGACAATCGCGTTTGCGCTGTCCAGCCGCACCGACAGGTTGCCTCCTGCGTTGGTTTGAAGCCTTAGATCAAAGCAGCGCTTCGCCGTTGCGATCAACGCATCTTTCTTTTCGTTCAGATCGTCCATGAAGGTCCTCTTAGGCAGGCAGAGTGGCAAGGGTCGAAGTGATAGCTTGTGTCACCTCGGGCGCAAAAAGATGCGCATCTAGTCGGGTTACGGGGATCGTGTCATGAAGCTGGTCTTCCAATGTTGCCGCGCAGATTTCGCGCAATTCGGGGTCCTCTATTTCTCCACCCGGGCGGTCTTGATGGGAGAAGCCGCCCATCGGGACGATCACGGCGCAAGGTCCGCTCAACGCATTCAGCTCTGCGGCCAGCTTTGTGCTGACATGTTTCATTTCTTCTTCCGTCAACTTCACATGGGTGAAAAGCGACGAATGCTCATAGTGGGGACGTTCCAGATAACGCGCGGGCATCAGATCCTTCTGGCCAAGACCGATGAAGTTCATCCCCCCCGGCAAAACGATACGTGGTAGGTGCCCGCCCGCACTGAACCGGTCCGGCATCGGGACATGGATCCCGGCGAGATGTATGCGCGTCAGCTCATGGGGCGTCAGATCAATGATCGCATGAATGGCACCGTTTCTTACGAAGCGGGCGAAGGCTGCTCCGCCGAACCCGTTGGAGTGAAACACGGTGCATTCCCGGCCCTGTTCGGTCAGTGCCCCGACCAGCGGGCCTATCGCCCCATCGGTCGCTCCGAGTGCGGTGATCCCGACCGAGGGTTTGATGTCAAACAGCTCTCCCTTGCGCTTCTTCTTGCACAATCCAGCCGTGATGAGAGCGGTGTTCTCAAGACATTCACGCAGCATGCCGTTCAGACCCAGAATGTCCGAGGGCGATGGCACCAGAACAATCGAATTGTCAGCCACCGCAAAGCGCGGATCAAAGGGCAGTGTCGTGCAAAGCACTTTGGGATAGGTCACGGGCAATGCGCGCATCACTTGCAACGCGATTTCGCCGCCCGTGCCCCCGCCAATGCCTACAACGACCTCGGCACCGGCTTTTCGGGCGTTATCCACCTGCGTGATCGCGCGTGTCGCAGCAGAGGCCATTGCCCGACATTTTCCTTCGCCGTCCAGCACCCTGCCCCCGCTATCAAGCGAGATATCAACCACCTCGGGCACGACCCCGGCGGCGACCAACTCAGACAGAAGGAACTGCGCCTCTTGCGATTTGGTGGCCATCGTCACAAGGACCAGCACTTTGGTCATTGTCTAGCCTTTCACCGCGCCAGCGGTCATGCCGGTGATGATTTGCCGGCTGGCCAGCAGCGTAAAGATGATTGGCGGGATCGCGAGCAACATGCCAGTCGCCATAATGACCCCCCATTCGACGTTGAATTCGGACATGTTGTTCACGATCAAGATTGGCACGGTTTTGGTATCTCGATCAGATAGTGCCGAGGCCAACAGATATTCGTTCCAAGCAATCCGAAAGGTGAAGATCGCCGCGGCGGCGAGACCGGGTTTGATCAAGGGCAGCACGACTTTGAAAAACACCTGAAAGGGGCCAGCACCATCGACGCGGGCAGCCTCTTCGAGGGACCTGGGCACTTGCACAATGAAACTCTGTAGAATCCAGATAACGAAGGGCAAGTTCATCGCCACATAGATCAAAATGATGCCTGAATGCGTGCCCGCAAGGCAGGGATCACCGCGCCCCCCGAACATATCTTTGATCCACCCGCCGAGGAACCCGTCCTGATCCAAACAAAACTGATTGTTCCACAAGCCAAACACCGGCACGAGCAGAACAGCAGGCGGCACCATCCGCACAAGCAAGGTGGTCGTCGACACCGTATCGCGCCCCATGAAACGGAACCGCACAAGGCCGTATGCGGCCATCGCCCCGAGAACCAGCGTCAACACGGTCGAGATGATCGCAATGACCAATGAATTGATGAAGGCGCCGCCAAATTTCAGCTGACAAAAGCGCAAGTGATCCGGTTCGTACCATAGAATATCGCAAAGCGCGGTTTCATAGTTCTGTATCGTTGGAAAGAACAGCAGGCCGCTGGTGCCTGACAGGATATCGACGTCCAGCTTGAAGGAATTGACGAACATGAGCAGTACTGGACCCACGGACATAAAGACCAGCAAGCCAATCACTGCATAGAATGCCGGGTTCTGTTTTTGTGGGGCATGGCTCATGATTAGACGTCCTCTTCCGCGGCGGCGCGAATGCGGGCCGCGCGTTTTTCTTGCCAATTGTTGAAAGCGAGCATCCCCAGGGTCAGCGCCATCAGAAGAATAAGCAGGTAGTTCGCCATGGCAGCAGCTTCGCCCAAGTGGCGGACTTCGGTCATTGTTTCGTTGATCCGGTGCGACAGGATTTGCGTCTCTTGTCCCGGGCCGCCATTGGTCAGCACGAGGATCACCTCAAGCACTTTGAAGGCGTCAATCAGGCGCAGGAGCGCGGTCACAATCAACACGGGCATCATCAGCGGCAGTTTGATGTAGATGATCTGCTGCCATGCGGTGGCACCGTCAATGCGCGCGGCCTCCAGAGCTGATCGCGGCAGGGATTGCAGGGCGGCCAAGGCAAGAATGAAGATGAACGGGGTCCACTGCCAGATGTCGGCAATGATAACGGACATCAGAGCGTGCTGGCCCAACCAATCCACCGTTGGCAGGTCCATTTTTTCTAAAAGCCGGTTAAACGTCCCGTCTGTCGGGTGATACATAAAGCGCCACATCAGGCCGACAACGACCGGGGCAATCATCATGGGCAGGATGAACATCGTGCGCAGGAAGGTCATCCCCTTGATGTCCCGGTCCAGCAATAATGCCAAGCCAACCCCGATGAGCAATTCGACCACTACGACGATGAAAGCAAAGCGTAAGGTCACGCTCACACTTTTCATAAAGCGCGGGTCGTTCCAAAGGTCGGTGTAATTCTTGAGCCCGATAAAGTCGGCCTCACCGATCGATTGACTGGCCGTCCAATCCAGCATCGAGCCATAGATCATATACCCAAGCGGGATGATCAGCGCGATGAACAACACGATAATGGCAGGCCCGACAAAGGCATAGGGCGACAAACGGTTTGCGAGACGGCGCGCTTTTCGCACGGTGGGGCGCGGTTGGTTCATGCCGGTGGCAGCGGTGATATCTGACATGTCGTCCCCTCGGACCGGGTCGGTTGTAAATTGAAAGATGTGGGTGCGGCACCCGATCAGATGCCGCACCCGTTCTCGATCTTAGTCAGGCTTACTGCCAAGTATAGTAGCCAGCTTCGTCCATCGTGGCACGCGCGCGCTCTGCCACGCCGTCCAATGCCTCTTGGATATCGAGATCCTGCGTAAGCACTTCGCTCAGCGTTGTGCCAAGGTCAGCATTCACCCGCCCCCATGTGGGGATGATTGGACGCCAGTCAGGGTCAGCGTACTGAAGGGCCTCACCAAAGGTCGCCATATGCGGGAATGCGGCGTTGACATCTACATCAGCATGGGTCGAGAACCGAGATGGGTTCCCACCGGCCAGCGCGACCAGCTTGTCGCCCTCTTTGGAGGTCAGCCACTGCATCAACAGGAAGGCGGCTTCCTTGTTTTCCGCATTCGCTGGGATACCGATGCCGAAACCGCCGGTCTGGGACGCACGCTCTGAGCCCATTGGGTGAAGTGCCCAGCCGACTTTGTCTACAACCTGGCTGCGCTCCGGGTCGTTGATCTGACCGGCGACGACCGTCGTGTCCAGATACATCGCTGTATCACCGTTCAGGAAGGCACCAAGGGCTTCACCAAAGCCAAAGTTCACGGCACCTTCGGGTCCACAATCCACGATCTGTTTCAGGGCTTCCGCTGCCGCAACGCCCTCGGCACTGTTCATCACTGGTTCCCAGTTTTCGTCAAAGATGGCGCCGCCCATTGGGTTCAAGTGCAGCAGGAAAGCGTGCGCTGCGTGGTGGCCAGATGCAGCCCGTGACGCAAGCCCGCCCATGCCGGGTTCAAGTTCCGGGATTTGGCACGCAAGTTCCAGCATCTCTTCATACGTTTCGGGCACTTCAAGGCCGTGCTTTTCAAAGATGTCCTTGCGGTAGCCCAGAACGGATGTTTCGGAGCCGTAAGGAATGCCAAACAGCGAACCGGTTTTGCCTTCCAAATAGCCGCGCTCACCACCAGCAAAGCCGATGTTGTAGACATAGCCATCAATCAGATCATCCGCGTCATAGGATGGGTTCGCAAGACGTGGGTTCATGAAGTATTTTGCAAGGTTTTCCAGCTGGTCGGCATAGACATAGTCCGCCTTTGAGAACACGACGTAAGCGATCAGATCATATTCACCCTCGTCCTGCCCGAGCTCCAGCGTCTGACGCTCGCGCATCGCAAGGTAAGGCAGCTGATCGACCTCAACCTCGATCCCTGTTTGCGCGGTGAATTCCGGCAGAATCTGCATCACAGCATCGTAATGTGGGTGAGCTGGGAAGTTCACGATCAAGGTCGTGCCTTCGTAGTCAGCATATGGGTTCGCAAAGGCCGTTGTAGCCATCAGCGCCGCGCCAAAGGACGCGTAAGTTATTGTTTTAAGCATGGTTTCCTCCCTACTGCTTTTCTTTTCTAGAGCGCGATTTCACTTTCGCGATCAAACAGGTGGACCCGTGCTGGGTTCACCTCAAAGACCAATGTTTCCCCAAGGGCCATTGGTGTTTCTGAATTCACTTCGACGGTGACACTGGCATCACCGCAGGCACATAAAAGAACGGATTGGGCACCGACATACTCGGACACTTTCACATCCAGCTTGAGCGAATCTTCAGGCTGTGCATCCCCCGCAAAAGACAAATCTGACGGGCGCACCCCCAGGGTGACCTCCTTGCGGGCATGGCGCGCTGCTTTTGCGGCAATCTCTCCCCGCAAACGCAGAGCGAATCCGTCTCCCTTGACAAAAGTATCGGCGCCCCGCGCCTCAATCTGACAGTTCAGAAAGTTCATCGGCGGCATGCCCAGAAAGCCAGCTACGAACTTGTTGGCGGGCTGCTTGAAAAGCTTCTCGGGAGTGCCTTGTTGTTGGATATAACCATCATGCATCACAACAATCCGGTCAGCGAGAGTCATCGCCTCGATCTGGTCGTGGGTCACATAGATCATGCTTTTCTCGACCTGCTGACTCATCATCGCGAGTTCGGCGCGCATCTGCCCGCGCAGTTTGGCGTCAAGGTTCGACAGCGGCTCATCAAACAGGAAGATGCCGCTGTCTTTGGCCAGCGCACGCGCCATGGCAACGCGCTGACGCTGCCCGCCTGACAAGGCACCGGGCTTACGATCCAGAAAATCTGTAAGGCCAACCATGCCAGCAACCTGACGCACTTTCGCGTCGATTTCTGCCTTGGGCCGCTTGGCCAAACGCAGCGCGAACGAAATGTTCTGCGCGACGTTCATATGCGGGTAAAGTGCGTAATCCTGAAAAACCATCGCCAGATCGCGATCTTTTGGCTCCAGATGGCTGACGGGCACGTCATCAACATAGATCTCACCGCCCGACACATCCTCAAGCCCGGCAATCATCCGCAGAGTGGTCGATTTCCCGCACCCAGAAGGTCCGACCAGAACAGTGAATTCATTGTCGGCCATTTCCAGATCAATCCCGTGCAGCACTTCGACAGCGCCGTACCGCTTAACAAGGCCTTCTAGTCTTATTCGGGGCATCGAATCCTCACTTCGTGTTAGCGGCCACTATTTTGTATACAAAAACAAATGTAAATATGCAAAATTGCCAGATGGGTAATTTTGAGGTATGATCAAAGCCTCAAGGTAGGAATGATAGTATGACAACTCCCTCAACAGTGCAGCGTATTGAAATGGTTCTCACCGAAGAGATCAGCGTCGGAGAGTTGACACCAGGCATGCGTTTGGATGAAGCGAAGCTGGCGGAACGCTTTGGCGTTTCGCGCACACCGATCCGCGAAGCCCTGAACCGCTTAACCGCCCAAGGCATCCTTGTGCCCGGCGAAAAGCGGGGGGTTTTTGTGGCGCAATATAGTCGAGAAGAACTGTCCCAGATTTTCGAAGCCATGCATGAGATCGAGGCTGCATGCGCACGTATTGCTTCACAGCGCCTTAATTTATTGGCACGGAGCGAGATTGAGCAAGCGCAATCAGAATGCCTTGCGGCCGCAAGGTCAGGAGATCGCGCGGGCTATCTGCGTGCCAACGAGGCTTTTCATATGGCCATATATAAGGCCACCGGCAATCCCTATATGGCAGAAATCGCGACCGAATTCCGTAGGCGCACCGGACCATTCCGAGCCAAGAAATTCGAAACGACACAGGATTTGATTGAGTCCGCCGAGAGCCACCGCGAACTGATCGACAACATTTTCAGCGAGGATTCGGCAACCGCATCCAATGGTATGCGATCACACATGACAGCAAGCTTTATGCAGACGCTCAAGGTGAATTAGGCAAGGCCGAACGTATTCGCCCTTGTGTTTGTGCGCGAATTTCTGTTTTTGTATACAAAATTGAGTCGCACAGAAGGAAAACTGCTATGAGCGTTGCAGAGACCAAGATTTACCCCATCAATACCGGTTGGCTCGAAGCAGACCTGGGCACCTATATTTTTTGGAAAGGCCCGGCTGGGAAGAAATACTGGAACCCGGTTTATTGTCATTACGTCGATACCGGCACACATAAAATCCTGATCGACACCGGCCTACCTGACGAGGCCCGCGCGACCAAGTATCACCACAAGTGCGAAAAGCGTGGCTGCCTTCAGGTTCACGAACACCTTGAGCAAAAGCTCGGCGTGCACCCCGATGAAATTGATGCAATCGTCTTTACGCACCTGCATTGGGATCACGTGCAGAACATGAAAATGTTCAAGAATGCGCGCTACATCGCGCCCAAGGCCGAGATCGAAATGGCCTACAACCCGCTGCCTTTGTACTACCGGACCTATGAGGCCAACATTGGCGTCGAACAGGCCTATGCGGGCTGCGTGTTCGAAGCCATCGAAGGCGAAACCGAGGTTTTGCCGGGTATCACTATGTTTGACACCCCTGGCCACTCCGTAGGTCACATGGGTGTTACGGTTGCTACATCTGCAGGCGACATCTGCGTTGTTGGCGATGCGATCTTTGTTGAGCGTAACCTTGATCCAAACCCATCCGAGCAATGGCGCTATTGGGTGCCTGCCCGTTTCGTCAACTCCTATCAGGGATGGAAATCTGTCGAAGAGATCGACAAGCGTGCCGACTACGTTCTGCCCTGCCATGACGCGCAAGCGAACGAACGCTCCGACGTGTTTCCCTATAAAGGCATGCCGATCCGCAAGCGCCGTCAGGTTATTCCCGGCTACAATTTCTATTTTGGTGATATGCCCGCCGGTACCATCGGCAAGGCCGCACCAAAGCTGACAGAGGCCGAGGCAGATGCCTATATTGCCAGTTTGATCGACCCCAAGGACATGGCAGAATATTAGGCCTGTGACCCAGCAGATCGAAAAGATACAGGCGATTGCAGCAAGTTATGATGTGATCGTCTTTGACCAATGGGGCGTGCTTCACAACGGAACCACGCCCTACCCCGGCGCGGTCACCGCGGTTTCCGGGCTTTCGGGCAAGATTGCTGTCTTGTCGAACTCCGGCAAGCGTGCGACCCCGAATGCTGAACGGATCACCGGCATGGGGTTTCCTTCTGACAGCTTTGATTCCGTCATGACAAGCGGCGAAGCGCTTTGGCAGGATGTTCATCAGCGTCGTATCAATGCGCGGGCGCTGTATCCCGTCGAACGCGCTCATGGAGATGCTGCAGACTGGGCAGGCGGACTTGATCTGACACTCGTGAATGATGTGCGCGAGGCGGATGGCATTTTGATGATGGGTCTTCCTGATGGCACGCAGCTCTCAGATTGGACATCACGCCTGAAAAATTGGCGCGCGCGCGATCTGCCAATGTATTGTTCAAACCCGGACCGCCAAAGCCCCCGTGCCGGCAGTATTGTCGTGTCCCCCGGTGCGCTGGCCCATTCCTATGCCGCACTTGGCGGGCGCACAAATTTTTATGGCAAGCCACACCGCCCCGTTTTTCTTGCCCTTGAAAACAAGTTCGGCCCGGGTCGCTATCTGATGGTCGGCGACAGTATGGAACACGATATTGCGGGCGCACAACGCGCAGGCTGGGACAGCCTTTTGATTGAAGGCGGCCTTTATGCCGACCGGTTTGACGGCCTCGACGGTGACGCGGTTCTCGCCGAGATTGCAGCGGAAGAACACTGCGACCTGCCAACCTACCGCATGAAGGAACTACGCTGATGCAACCTCCAAACCTCGTGACCCCGGAATTCAAAGCTCTGTCCGCCATGCTTGGCAGCGATCCATTGCAGGTGCAGGGTCCCGGCGGAAATACGTCGATCAAAGACGGTTCTGTAATGTATATCAAGGCCTCGGGCACGGAGCTTGCCGATGCCGAAGACAGAAACATATTTGTCGCTGTTGACCGCGATGCGGCCCTGTTGGAAGCACTTGAAAAAGCGGGCGACGGGTCTTGCAAAAACACTGTGCTTGATAAGTCTCATGGGCTGCGCCCCTCCATCGAAACAACATTCCACGCGGCCTTTCAGCATCGCGTTGTAGCCCACACACATTCCGTCGCGACCATCGCCCATGCGATCAGCCCGGAGGGGCGCAATGAAGCGGCCTCCAAGCTTGAGGGGCTAGATTTCGTGATGGTACCATATGCCAAACCGGGCCTGCCACTGACGCGGCAGATCCTTGCCCGGATCAAGCCGGATACGCAGGTTGTAATCCTGCAGAACCACGGTCTGATTTGCGCAGGCGACACCGTGGAGGAGGTAAGATCACTGATCGCTGAGGTGGAAAATCGGTTGGCATTGACACCAAGATCAACCGAGGCAAAACCAGCAACAGACCCAGCCCCAAAGGGGTTTTCTTGGTCTGACTACGGCTGGCTTGCCCAAGATGAGACGGCCTTTGCTCGCGCAAAATCAGACACCTATTACCCCGATCATGTCGTGTTCCTAGGGCCTTGCCTGCCAACATCCGATCATGACGGGAAACCACCTGCGATCCTGCAAGAAGGTCAGGGTGTGCTGATCAAAGACGATGCCACCCCCGTCCAGATTGCGATGCTGGCATGCGTGTCTGACGTGCTGGCGCGGGTGCAGGATGGGTGGAGCGTCGAGCCCATTGGCGCAGAGGCGGAAGCTGAGTTACTTGATTGGGACGCTGAAAAATACAGACAAGCCTTGGCTACCCAAACGTGAGCCTTGCACTGGGGATTGATATTGGCACCTCAGGCGTGCGCACCGCTGTTTTGGACGACGATGAGCCGATCAGCATGGCGCGCGCCGCACATCCGCCGCAGGATCCCATGCGCATTGATGCGAACGGATGGTGGGCCGCGGTCGAGACCTGTCTGATACGCCAGATGCGCGCACTGCAAAAAGACGGCGTAAGCCCAAGCGACATTACCAGCATCTCGGTTGACGGCACTTCTGGGTCAATGGTTCTCACGGATGCGACGCTCGCCCCGGTAAGCCCCGGACTGATGTATAATTCCAAAGGGTTTGACGCCGAGGCTGCGCAAATTGCCGCCTGCGTCGAAGGCGACCACATCACCAAAGGCAGCAACTCTGCCCTCGCCCGCGCGATGCGGCTTGTCTCGCTTGCGGATATGCAACCGGTACATTTGCTGCATCAGGCGGATTTCATTGCGGCCCGCCTTTTGGGCCATGGCGGGCATTCAGATTATAACAACGCGTTGAAAACGGGTTTTGACCCAGAGCAGCAATGCTGGCCAGCTTGGATTGACCGGGTCATCGACACGGGTTTGTTGCCGCAGGTGCATAGTCCCGGCGCACCTATCGGTCCGATCTGCGCCAGGATAGCGGCGCAGTTCCAACTTTCGCCGGACGCTGTTGTTCACGCCGGCACCACCGATAGTATCGCCGCCTTTCTTGCGAGTGCTTCCTTGAAAGAAGGCGTCGCTGTCACCTCTCTTGGATCAACACTGGCGATCAAACTTCTTAGCGCACATCGCATTGATGACCCTAACGTCGGCCTTTATTCGCACCGTCTTGGTGACCTTTGGCTTGTGGGCGGTGCATCAAATACTGGCGGTGCGGTTCTCAAGCGGCACTTTAGCGATGACGTGTTGCAACACTTAAGCGCAGAAATAGACCCAAACAGCCCCCTTGATCTGGACTACTACCCTTTGACCGAACCGGGTGAGCGGTTCCCCATAAACGACCCCGACCTTCAGCCTATCATGCTGCCCCGCCCCAAGGACGATGCTGCTTTTCTGCAAGCAATCCTTGAAGCCATCGCCCGGATCGAGGCACGGTGCTATCAAGAGATCACAGCCCGTGGCGGACCCGCGCCAGCCGCGATCTACACCGCAGGAGGGGGAGCCAAAAACACGACGTGGAGCGCGATACGTGCGCGACACTTAGGTCTGGCACCCCAAGTTGCCGCGCATAGTGAAGCCGCAATCGGCGCGGCAAAGCTGACCTTGTTCCCGCAGCACTAACGCCTTGTTATACAAATGAAGACACCCTCGGCACCGAGCACCTTTTCGCGGGCAATGCATTTTGGGAGAAGACACCTTACTTGGCTGACCGAGTACGTCGCCAGATACGCTCTGCCTTGATGGCTTTATGGACTGTCTCAACTGCTTCGCTGTCAAAACAATTGCACTTGCCGCTCATCGATATCTTGACCCCATTCTGGCACCGTATTTTCTGGTAGTAGCGAGAGCAAAGTCGGCTGCCTTGATCAACAGCATGCATGCAGCCTGTAGGTAGCCCCCGGAGAGTATTGGCCATATTCAACGCCCGGATAGCCAAAGTCAGCCTTGTCTCTCAGTCCAGCGTTCCGCAGGGTTTGCAGCGGGCCTCCCCAAGACCTCAAGGCAAATAGTCCTACAGAGACTTCTTCGGGATATGGCCTCTAAAGCCCAGATCGGAGCACTATCGCGAGATCTTCGCCAAGCACCGATCGCACAACCCTTTGATAAGTCGGCGTATCTCTGGGAACTCAGAGAACCAGGAATCTGATAAGGATTGAGTGGTGGGCGACCCTGGAATCAAATTTAGCATCAATTCAATGATGCCAATCAAACTATAGAAATAAGGAAAAATAGGTGATGCAATTTCCTTACCGTAGAGTATTTGTATCGAAAATTGCAACCTTTGTATCGAAATTAACCCAGATAATCGATGATCGGACAATCGGGGCGATGATCACCACGGCAAGATGTCACTAGGTGAGCTAACTCATCATGGAGCGATTGAAGTTCACGTTGCTTCTCTTCGATCTCTTCCAAACGCTTGGATGCGATGCGTTTCACTTCGGAACTGGTGCGGTCCTGATCCTGGTATAGTCCGAGGAGTTCACGGCACTCTTCGATGGTGAAGCCAAACTCTCGTGATCTTCGGATGAAGACGAGCTTTCTGACAGAAGCATCATCATAGGTGCGATACCCTGCATCGGAACGCGACGGAGCCTGAACAAGGCCGATGTCAGCGTAGTAACGCACGGTTTTGACGGGGAGACCCGCTGCCTTCGATGCAGCAGAAATATTCACAGAACTCACCTCTTGACCTTCCAGTTACTGGAGAGATTAGGTTGATGATGAATGAGTTTCAAGGGTGCCTTTCTGATGGGTGCCCGCACCTGCGTAAGGAAAAAATGACCATGCCCAAGGATACCGCCAACAAAACTGCGACCCTCTATCGGATGGTGATGACCGATCACATGTGTCCTTACGGATTGAAGTCGAAAGACTTGCTGGAACGACAGGGCTTTCAAGTTGATGATCGCCATCTCACCAGCCGTGACGAGGTTGATGCGTTCAAAGCCAAGCATGGTGTAAAGACGACGCCACAGACGTTCATTGGTGAAACCCGCATTGGTGGCTTCGACGATCTAAATGCATACTTTGGGAAAGCCACCAAAGCTGATGATGCCACGACCTATAAGCCCGTGGTTGCCTTGTTCACGGTCGCTGCGTTGATGGCTGTTGCAGTCACCTGGCTCATCCTTGGCACCATGTTCACTGGGCGGACGGTTGAGTTGTTTATCTCGATTTCAATGGTCTTGTTGGGTCTACAGAAACTGCAAGATGTTGAACGGTTCGCCACCATGTTCCTGAATTATGACCTGTTGGCTCAGCGGTGGGTTCGATATGGATATATCTATCCGTTTGTTGAGACGGGTGCGGGGCTGCTCATGATGGCGGGCGTTCTCACATGGTTGTCTGCACCAGCCGCGTTGTTTGTGGCAAGCATCGGCGCGATCAGTGTGTTCAAGGCGGTCTACATCGACAAACGCGAACTCAAGTGCGCCTGTGTCGGCGGTGACAGCAAAGTTCCACTTGGGTTCGTGTCGCTTACCGAGAACCTGATGATGATCGGTATGGCAATCTGGATGCTCTCAAAGCTGTGATAAAAAAGCGTTTGACCCTCCACCAACTGGAAGGCTTAGCGATGGCAGAAAGATGTGAGGAGCAGTGCCTTCAATGAAATCGACTATCGCTATTGCTGCTATTTTGGTTGCAGGTGGTGTGGGCTACGCGATGTGGCCCACAGTACCGCACACCACAACGACAAACGCTGCCATCGCCATGGAAGACGGAGTTCTTGCAAATGTCCTGCTGCCTGACACGTTGTCGCAGAATGCCCAGATCGGGCAACTCGCCTATGAGGCCAAATGCGCGGCTTGCCACGGGCTGAATGCGGCGGGCCAAGATGGCGTCGCACCGCCGCTGGTCCACGTTATCTATGAACCAAGCCATCACGGTGATGAAGCCTTCCAAAGGGCTGCTGCCATGGGCGTTAGGGGCCACCACTGGCCGTTTGGCGACATGCCGCCAGTTGAGGGTGTAACACGGGGCGATGTCACCATGATCATTGCCTACATTCGAGAACTGCAACGTGCCAACGGGATCAACTGATCTCCAACAACAAGACTGGAAACAACAATGAAAGCTATTCTACTCGCAGGCATGATCGGGATTTGGGCGACAGGTGCGATGGCACACTCACCCCTAGACGCAACGACACCAGCTAACGAGGCCATCGTCACAGAGATGCCGACCGAAGTCTTGATGAACTTCAAAGGTGACATCCGCCTGACGCGGGTCGCGATCACACATGCCGACACCCACAGTATGGACATGGACCTTGGCGAACAAACGGCGTTCACACAGGAGTTTGCCTTGCCAATGCACGACATGGGAGCAGGAACCTATGTGATCGAATGGCGTGGGTTGGGTGTCGATGGCCATGCCCTGAACGGTAGCTTCAGCTTCACTGTCGAATAACGATGCCTGATGCGTTCGGTCTGGCGGCCATCGTCACAAAATTTGCCCTCTACCTTGGCGTGATGACTGCGGCTGGCACTGTCATGGCGACGCTGATGTTTCGGCTAGATCGCACACGTGGTTTGGCCGCAGCATTCGCTGTTCTAGGGTTGGCGGCGACCATCCTTGCCTTCTCATTACGCGGAGCCAACCTGACGGGTGATCTCAGCGGTATGACTGACCCAGAGATGCTGGGCCTGCTATGGACGACCCCTGTCGGTACGGCACTGCTATTGCGTTTGGTGGGTCTCGGCCTGTTGATCGCTGGCTTGTTCATGGGGCGTGTTGGAGCTTGGGTCTCGGCTCTCGGTGGAGTCGTGGCGATCTGGTCATTCGATCACGTAGGACACGTCTCTAGCCGAGACACGACGCTGCTCGACATCGCTTTGACGTTGCATTTGCTGACCGTCGCCCTGTGGATCGGTGTTCTCACTCCATTGAAACGCCTGGCATCGTTACCCGACACCTTTAACATGGCTGCGAACGTGGGGCATCGATTTGGTGTTGTTGCGACCGCCACAGTCCCCGTGCTGATCATCGTTGGTGGTTACATGGGCTACCAGCTTGTTGGGTCGTTCACCGCACTTATCGGGACTGGATACGGGCAAGCATTGATCATCAAGGTTCTTCTCATAGTTGCTCTGCTGGGGTTAGCTGCGGCCAATAAACTTCGGTTCATTCCCGCGCTCCGAGCAGGTGATTCAGCCGCTGCAAGCCATCTCTCCAAATCTATATCGGTTGAATGGCTGATCATCCTTGCTGTGCTTGGCACGACCGCTGTTTTGACAACACACCTGACTCTGCCAGCATGAGGCACCACATGAATAGACGATACTTCTTGGCCTCCGTTTCAGCCACCGCGATCTTACCTATGCCCATATTCGCAGCCGAAGATACGTTACGATTGAAGGCAGAAGCGGTGACGCAACAAATCCTACCAGATGGAAGTGGTGTGACATCCATGCTGGGCTTCAACGGATCAATGCCAGGTCCCGAACTGCGGGTGCGTCGTGGTGAGCGTGTGAACATCAATGTTGAGAACGGTCTTGAAGAAGGCACCGCAGTGCATTGGCACGGCATCAGGTTGGAAAACCAGATGGATGGTGTGCCGATGCTGACACAGGAGTTGATTGAACCCTCCGATACCAAAACCTATAGCTTTGTCCCGCCAGACGAAGGCACTTATTGGTATCATTCGCATTACATTTCTCATGAACAAGTCGCACGTGGCATGATGGGACCACTGATTGTTGAGGATGAAACTCCTCCTGATATTGACCATGACATCACCGTGTTGATGGCAGATTGGCAGATGCAGGAAGATGGTAGCCTGTCCAAAGAGTTTACCGATATGCACAGTGTCGCCCATGGCGGTTACATGGGGAATTTCGCCCGTGCTTTCTTGTCCCAAGATCAGGTGAAGACTGGAGATCGTGTTAGGTTTCGGTTGATTAATGCAGCAACGAATCGCATTTTTCCTGTAACGGTTAGCGGCGTCAACGGGTTGCTTGTGGCCTTGGATGGCATGGCTCTATCGGAGCCACGTCCTATGGCCGAGCTTACCCTCGCACCTGCACAACGGGCAGACTTGATCGTTGATGTCACTGGCCCCGTTGGGTTTGATATGCTGACCCGTCAGGGGCCATATCGGTTGGCTGATCTGGCTGTGAGGGGCACAAATACGGATAGGGTGGGTGGGCCGATCATGGCCCTGTCGCCGCCTAATCTGCCAATACCTGCTGATCCCACGCAACATCTGACGTTGACGATGATGGGTGGTGCAATGGGCGGTCGCCACGATGGCGACAATATCTGGGCGTTCAACAACGTCTCAGACCTACAAGGCGACCCGTTCGGATCATTTCAGAATGGCGAGACGGTACGGATTACATTTGTAAACGATACCTCGTTCCCGCATGGCATCCACCTGCACGGTCACCACTTCTATGAAGTCGATAAGAATGGTGCCTTGGGTGATCTGCGTGACACAACTCTGGTAGACGCAGGTGAAAGCCGTGATGTCATCTGTGTCTTCGACAACCCTGGTCGTTGGCTGCTGCACTGCCATATGCTCAGCCATGCCGTTGGCGGAATGCGCACATGGGTGAACGTGGCATGAGGTGGCTGTTCCCAATCTTGCTGTCTTTGGCATCCCCAACCGCCGCTGATCACAACTGGGATCACCGTGACATCGTTGCGGGTCAAAGTCTGTATGCAGACAACTGCGCATCGTGCCACGGTGCCAATCTGGAGGGACAGCCGAACTGGCAGTCCCCGAACGCCGATGGTGTGCTTCCAGCCCCGCCGCATGACGGGACAGGTCACACGTGGCACCATGATGATGAACTGCTGTTCGAGTATACCAAACTCGGTGGCGCTGCTGCATTGGAGATCAGGGGTGTAACTGGGTTCAATAGCGGGATGCCAGGTTTCGGCGAAACACTCACCGATGACGAGATATGGGATATCCTCGCTTACATCAGATCAACTTGGCCTGAGCGGGAACGCGATGTCCAAGCCAGCAGAAACCTTCCCCACTAACAATTCAGTGGAGTCGTTTCATCTACAACAGGACTTGCCCTCTTGAATCGGGGGGCAAGGAACCGTTGCATATGAACAGTAAACGCAGCAGTCACCGCTCAGTGGCTTGAGTACAGTTTGGCATGACTTGCATTCATAAAACCACTGACACGCATCTGTTGGCATCATTTCAGTTTCGACATGCCCGCAGTCGGGACAGGTCAGTGTGGACTCAAGAACAACTACTGTTTCCGTCGTTGCCATATCGCGTACCCCGTAAGAGTAAGGAACCCTGCCAGAATTGGCAGCAAAACTGCGTCGTTATACAGCACACCCAATAACCCAGTAAGACCGAGTGCGGTCAAAACGATTGGTAGCAACGGCGTAAAGCAACACAGCGCAGCAAGCAGCGTTCCTCCAATGCCAAATGCCAGTAGTTTATTTTTCATATTGCTATCCCTCGTCGTCCCGACTGTGCGGTTATAGCCAAAGTTTGATTTGCATTGGCACCCGCGATCCAGTCATAGCTCCTGTAGCGACTACAGGAGCAAGAGAAATGTTTACCATCGGGAAAGCTTCGCAGAAGAGCGGCGTCCACATTGAGACGATCCGTTATTACGAACGTGAGGGGCTTGTTCCGAAACCCGATCGCTCGGCGGCGGGGCGACGCCTGTATACCGCTGATGAAATCGCAAAATTGCGTTTCGTAAAGCGTTGCCGTGATCTTGGGTTTCCGATGTCGATCATCCAAACGTTGCTTTCACTGAACGACGAGCAAGGCCGTTCTTGTAAGGAAGTGAAGAGCATGGCCGAAGACCAACTAGTTGCGATCAATGCCAAGATTGATAGTCTTGAACGACTTCGTGCGGCCTTACAGAGCCTGTCTGCGAGTTGTGATGAGGGGACATCTTCATGCCCGATGCTGGACAGCTTGATGAGTGAAGCTCCGACGGTGCCACTTTAGCTGACTATCAGCCAATTGATCTGAATGATTACGCTAGGCTGTACTGTCCACGTCCCGTTTGAACCACACGACCGTCATCACACAATGCCCGCAGTGCGCGGTAGCAGGCTTCGTGACTGAGGTCGATGCGGGTGGCCAACTCGGTGACCGTAGCATCGAGGTAGCCTGCCTGAACAGCCGCCAGAATGCGTTCTTTGGCTGACGGGATTGCCAGCAACTCGATGTGTGCGCGGTACTGTTGGACCTGAACAGCAAGCAACCTTGTGAAACCCTCAGAAAACGCAGGATTGGATTGCATCGTTGCAATCACATCTATCTTTGCGATCTTGATGACGCTCCCAGCCTCGGTGCAAATCGCATCGCAGTGGTATGTCGCTGAGAAGACTGAAGCCTCGGCAAACAGCCCGCCCGACAATGCCCTGTGCAAGGTCAAAATATCGCCACCCAGTCCAGTTCGTTGCAACGTCACGCACCCAGAGACGACACGGTAAAGTCCCGATGTTGTCTGAGTCTGGCGAAACAGCACGTCACCCTTCTGCATTTCAATTGTGCGACACGCAGTCCTGGGCAGATGGGAGAAGGGATCAGAAAACATATGATCCAGATCATAAAGAATCAGAGTGGAATTGGCTAGGATGATCAAGAAATAGGAGTGTTCAATGAAACTAGGTCTTTTATCAGCAGCCATGATGTTCGTCGCATCGGGTGCTATGGCACAACATGCGCATACGTCGGGGTCACCTAATGAAACGGGTCAGTCCCAGTTCGCGGCGATTGCTGAGATCGTCACCCTGCTGCGTGATGACCCAGACACGGATTGGGCGCAGGTCGATATCAAAGCTTTGCGTGATCATCTCGTGGATATGGACAACGTGACGACGAGGGCATCGGTTGAGCGAAAGGTCGATGGGTTGAGTGTGATGTTCACAGTCACGGGTGATGACGTGGTAGCATCGTCCATCAGACGCATGGTGTTGGCACATAGCCCGATGTTGCAGGGATCATCGGATTGGACCGTCACCGCTGGGCAAATAGATAATGGCGCATCGATGCTGGTTCAGGTCGGGTCAGATGGAGAGTTGAATCAAGTGCTGGGACTGGGATTCTTTGGGTTGATGACAATCGGTGCGCATCACCAACAGCACCATCTCATGATCGCGATTGGGCGGTCGCCACACTAACCGCTTCGTTTCTCACAAACGGTCGTTTGCAAGCATCTCGTTTCAACCTGCTCGTCAGACCGATCCTGGCCTGGAAAACACATGCTCTGATCTTCGCGATACCCCCTATCGAAACCTGGTCACGTTCCCAGTAGAACACTGACGAGTTTTGAGAAGGAGATGCTATTGAAGATCGGGTACGCGCGGGTCAGCACGGATACACAAACACACGATGGTCAGATCGCAGCACTGAAGGCTGCTGGTTGTGACAAGATTTTTACCGAGGTGGCGTCTGGTGCCAGAAAAGATCGTCCCGTACTTGCGCAAGCACTCGGCTATCTTCGTCCTCATTCCGATGACGTTCTGACCGTCTACAAGCTCGACCGCGTTGGCCGCAGCTTGCCGCATCTGATCCAGATCATGGATCGGCTGGAAACGGATGGTATAGGCTTTCACAGCGTCACAGAAGCTATCGACACCAGCACACCAGGCGGACGCCTTCTGTTTCACTTGATGGGTTCGCTGGCGGCATTTGAGCGGGATTTGGTCGTGGAACGGACCAAGGCAGGATTGGTCGCTGCAAAAGCCAAGGGTCGTATTGGTGGTCGCCCCCGTCAAATGACGGATGACAAGATCAATGCGGTGCGGGAACTGCTGGCGTCGGGTACGACCGTCAAAGACGCAGCGGCAGCGGTTGGTGTGTCGGTGCCGACGTTATATCGCTGGGTGCCAGGATCATCTCGTAGTACTGCCACTAGCTGATCTGAAGCCTTTGACGTGCAAGGTTGATATACTCATCCGACAGGTCGATGCCGATCCCGTGTCGGCCCAGCTTCTGAGCAACGACAAGGCTCGTACCAGTGCCAACAAATGGGTCTAGCACCACACCCGATGGTGGGCATGTCGCCCTGATTGGAACGTCACAGAGGTCCTGAGGGAAGGCCGCATAGTGGCCGCTGCGGCCTTTGGATCGGTCAGGTGCGATGTTCCAAACATCCCCCATCAAACTGCCGTCAGGATCATACCGCAGAAGATAATACCCCTGTCTGTCTAGTTTGGATGCACGGGCTGAAATGCTCTGGCTGTCAGAATGCGTCACACGTCCACCACGTAGCACCAGCCTAAAGTCGTGGAGTTTACCCTGTGCGATCTCGTCAAAGGTCGTTCTGACTTCCTTCGAAGCGTTGATCTTTTCATCCTCAGAAAGCTGATCGTTCGTCGCAATCCGTTCCAGACAGGCGTCAAGTGTCAGCCCCGTCGCTGTTGCGATCTGCGGCTGATCCAACCTCGCTGGCTTTGCTGCTAGTCGGATCGCATCGTGGTCATGGTAGTAGTCTTCTGACTTCACCAGATGAAACAGATGTTCATGGCGATGGGAAAACCGATTGCTGGATCGATTCAGTGAACCACCAGTCTTCGACCAGATCACATCGTTGCGGATTAACCAGCCACAGTCCTCGACCAGTCCGAGAACCAGCCGCCAAGGTATCCCCTGCATCGACCGTTGGTGATAGGTGTCGTCAATATTGATCCACAATGACCCAGTTGGCTTCAACAACCGATGCACCTGCTGAAACACAGCCCTCAGATCGGTGAGATATTCCCCGACGGTCTGTTCCTCACCAATCCCACCAGCTTCATAGGCCCGTTGCTGCCAGTATGGGGGCGATGTGATGGCGCAGTCGATGATGTTTGACGGCATCCCTCGCAATGCATCCAAAGCATCAGATTGGATAAGAGCGAATTGTGGTCTAGCGTCATGACGTGCATCCAGCACACGCAGAACTTCGGTATCAACCTTATCGTAGTTACTGTCGTCGGGTACAGTGCTATGGCTGCGAAGGGTCGGCTTGAGCTTCAGTTCATGCAAGCATCTCAATAGCGTCTCAACACGGCCTGTGAAATCCTTCTCCAAGGCAATGATCGTGCGGTGGCTTACGCCGATCCGTTGGGCCATAGCACGTTGGCTGATCCCCAATCGTTTGCGGCGGTCAACAATTGACCTACTATGCTCAGCGTCTCCTATGCCGTGCCAGTAAAGTTTTCGGTCCAGTGCCGACAAGTAAGAAGACAGAGAGCCAATGGTTCCAGTGCCGTTTTCAAGGCGTTGGACAGTTGGGACAGCCAACCCTGATACCTGTGCTGCGTCTATTAGTCGAAGGGCCAACTGCTTCCTTCGAGAAACAAGCAATGCGGTGAAGTTGTGATGCATTTTTCGTTCATATTGCAATCCGTCGATAAAGCAAACATGCATCAGGTATGGCGTCATGCAAACCTTTGATCCACCGCTTCAATGCAGAGAGAACGACATCGGAGTGCTGCAGTGTCTTTAGCGACAACAGGGATCAACCTGAGCGAATGATTGGTGGCCCTCGACATCCATCACGACTTTTGCCTTTGGCCCACTCACTTGTGGTTGACCAGATTGGACTCCTCAAGGGGATAGAGCTTCGACCCACAACGACATGCCAAAAAACATTGTTAGAAAGAAAGGCCAATAGCCTCTTCGTGGAAAGCTGTCGCTGACGCTTCCGATTTAGCTCGATTTGGCAGTGAGAGATGAGCCTGCGGATACGGCAGACTTTGTTCTTACGACGTATCTCTCTCTGCCATTCTTCGATAATCTCGCGGATGCGACGACGCGGGCGATGCCAGCTATCCATGGCGTAGTCCCATTCAGATGCCATGCCTTTCTTAAGTTGTTGCAACTTAGGTGCAGTAAAGAAGTACCCTTGGCCAGTGCGGATTTCGCTATCCCGAAGCACATCGCAGATTTCGCCGTGTGACGGTTTCTGCCCTCGGTTGGCGTAGGTCAGACGAGAGATGATCTTGCAGATACCTACCTTCCTTTCTTTTGCCTGTTCAGATTTCTTCTGTGCACCTGACTTTGAGTGGTGCTTGATGTCAGGTGAGCCGATGATGCCACCGTTGTCACGGTACCGTTGCTGGCCCAGACGGCAGGCTTCTTTGTATTCCTGTGTCTGTTGTTCGATCTTTTTGTGATGTCCCAAGGCAACGACTTCATCCAGACTAAGGCCAGATGAAGCGACAAAGATGCGGTGACCCAAGCCCTGTTTCTGGATCATCTCAAAGACATCCTGACGACGTGAAATGCGATCTGCGTCTGATACCAAGATGATGGAATGAGGGTGTCGTTTCAGCTTACCGATGGCAGTGCCAATCTTGGATGCCGAACGCTTACCCATGTTTGCTAGTCCAGACATGACCTCTTTATAGTCATAGTCTGTTGAGTGTCTGATACTAAAACTTGGGTATATGGATTTGATCACCTGAAGCTGATGACGGTAGCCGTCTTCTGCCTGATCTGGAGTGCTTACTCTCCTGTATGGGATGACATCCCCAGATGCGATCTTTTGTTCAACCGTCTTTGAAATCATGAACCTTCAACATGTAAAACCTTAACTAGTACACCGACACACATCGGGAGATTGGGACTGTTTCGACAGACTTCGAAGTATCTGTCGGCCTCAATCTGAAACTCGGTTGGACATCGAGATTTTTCAAGTGCGGGGTCAATTTCGGTTTTGATGCACCTCCAATTTCGCAGTTCGCCACCGTAAGCTATGCAAATGCATTGCTATGCTGACGTGGTATTTGGGCGTTAATGACTAATAGTGTGTGCGGTTCTCTCGCTGGTCGCGAACGTCCATGGAAACCTACAGCAACCGCAATGCAGTTGCCCTTCAAACCCTAAATACAGGCAAGGAGGATTGCATCATGTCAGATCGTAAACAGGTCACCATTCGCGCCGTCAAGACGGTCACCTACGACCGTTTGAAAGAGGTTAAGGAAGCATCTCGCATCCCATTGGGAGCGTTGCTCGACGAAGCCGTTGAGCAGTGGTGGTACGGCCTACCAGAAGCTGAGGAGGCGTGATCAGGTCAATGGTGCAACATACTGATGGATCAGCTTGAGGATATCAGGAGTGCCGTCACGTGGGTTTGCATATCCTGTCTCCTGCTCACATTGGGTTGCACAATCACGATACGTCTTGACGCCCAACAAAATCCGACCTGTGAAGCTGTCAGGCCAGTCTATCTTTCTAAAGGCGGAATCGACATAAGGTTCCATGATCTCATCATATCGGGCTTCCGCAATCATCCGTTTCTTCCTTCGGTATAGTTCAGGAATATTTAGGCGGCGAATGCCAAGTTCAGACCTGATTGCATTTCGCTGAAGCAACCTTTCATAAATGGCCTGTCTTTGGTCAGGCCCGACCAACCGACGGGTAGCGTCAATCAACAGGTGGCAACCCAGCGGCTTCACGCATTCTGACATCAACATCCTCACGCCGCGATCCAGCCAGCATCTCGTCGTATAAAATCACGTGGGTCGGGAGGCGGTCGTTGGTACGCAGGTAACGGCTCACGAACGAATTATAGATGCCATACTTAAAGCCGATCTCTTGATCGCGCCCCCACAAGGACGGATGCATCAGCGGACGGTTCCGTTCGCAGAGCAGGACACCGTTACGGTATAGCTGGAAGTAAGCATGTTCCCCGCCTTCGCCATAGTGGGCATAGACGGTCACATCATTCCATCCGCCCCGCCACATCGCCATCGAACCGAGACTGCAATAGGTGTCGTCGGAATAGAGGATGTAAGGGTTGTCGTTAAACGTCAGTTGCCAGAGCGGCATCCCTTCGCCCTCGACCTTGGCCTGTGACAGGTGCGTATTGGCCCGCCCAAGGCTTTCGAAGTCAGCAGGGATGTAAATTGAGTATCCGTACCAGATGCCCTCACCAGTCTCCGAGAACACGTTCTTAGGGCGTTCCTTGCGTTCCACCCTCCCACGGTCGTTCGAGCAGTCATCCCAGCCCTGTGTGCCGCCGCAATCGCCGTGCCTGATCTCGAACCGCTGTGCCAATTCTCCACGCCGTGTGAACCCACTGACCATCGCAAACTGGTACGGCTGTCCATGGGACAGGCCAGCTTCGATGCGGGTGTTGTCGAGGATTTCGTAGACCCGATCCGCTTGTGCGGGCGATGACAGGGCAGCGGTGAACAGGCCGAGTTTGCAGGCTTTGGTCAATCGATTGATCATTGGCGTCCTTTTTAATGGTGGCGATCTGAAGGGCAATCCGTAGTCACCAGCGGCAATATGTTGACTTGATCTGATCAGTGTAGCTGACCCGATACTCCACGATCCAAGTCGCCTCGCCATTCGGGTAACGACGCCACGCCTCAACGCTGACTACATCTGTCATGTAAACATGATCCTGACGGTTGTTCGGTGCGGCCTGCAAACAATCCTGCACTTGATTGCGTTCGATGCCGTCGGCGACCCAGAACCCCGAGCCGACCAGCACAGCGGCAATAATGCCAAAGATGACCCAACCGCCCAGTGCCTCATCACTCATTGTTTGCGTCCCCGTCTTTTGATGCGTCGATATTCGGGCAGACTTCCTTGCAGTAGATGCCCACTAGGTCATTCGGTGTGACCAAGCCTCCCGTCGCTTGGTTAATCCGTTTCATGAGGGCTCTACGCGGCACTACGGTCCCATCAGCGATACGGCTGACTGTGGCAGTCGTTGTGCCGACGGCCTTGGCGAACTGGCCCATGGATGTACCTTCAGCGATCAGGAAGTCATTGAGTTTCATGCCTTCCATACTTACGTTTTTCGTAAGTGATTCGCTACCCACTCTTTTGGTTTGTCACGAATTGTCTTCCCGAGTGTTACAAAAAATGTAAGGATGAAAGTGAAACCGACGAAGAGACGACAGCCGTGGCAATTCACCAGACCCTCAAACAAGCCAGAGAACAGGCGGGCTTTACCTTGGAACAAGCCGCCGAACGCATTGGCATCAGCGGTGCCAGCTTCTCACGCATGGAGAATGGGCTTTCCAAGGTCACCATGGATCGTTTGGAAATGCTGGCCGCGCTTTATGAGGTTTCCGCATCGGCACTTGTGGAGGGCAGCATTGTGACAAAGCCGTCTACTATCGACATCGACCGTCTCAAGCTGGTTGTTGAAGCCGTGCAGCAGGTGGTGAACGATCTGAAAGCGCAGCCATCACCAGAGAAGATGGCATTGGCAGTCAGTGAACTTTACCGACTTGAGATCAACCACATTGTCAGCAATGCAAAGGCTGATTTCAGCCCAAGCCGACATCTGGGTGTAATTAGGGCAATGTTTTTGTGAACTACTGCCCGATAATGTTTTTCTTTTGTTCTTATTTGAGTATTCTGATCATGAGCGACACTGACAGGTTCGACTATGAGTGAAACAGCAATCGAGTGGACAGATTCTACTTGGAACCCAGTCGCGGGTTGCAGCATTATGTCATCTGGGTGCACCAACTGCTACGCGATGCAAATGGCCTACAGACTGGAAGCCATGGGTGTTGAAAAATACGCTGGGCTAACTCGCAAATCTGGCGGTAGGAGCGTTTGGAAAGGCATCGTTCATGAAGATCGCAAAGCGCTCCGCATCCCAGCTACATGGAAGAAGCCACGCAAGATTTTTGTAAACTCCATGAGTGACTTGTTTCATCCTGAGGTCTCAATGGACTTTATCGCCGAGGTCTGGCGTGTAATGGCCGACACACCTTGGCACAGCTACCAGGTGCTAACGAAACGGCCCGACAGAATGGCTGAGTTTACAGGGTCTTGGGATGGCGGTGTTCTTGACAATGTCTGGCTTGGTACCAGCGTAGAAGACTCTACCGTCGTAGATCGCATTGATGAATTGCGAAAGGTAGACGCGAAGATTCGGTTTATTTCCTTTGAGCCACTAATTGGGCCAGTTGGAAACGTGGATTTGACTGCCATCGACTGGGCGATTGTTGGTGGAGAAAGCGGTCCACGCGCACGTCCAATCAAGGAGCCGTGGATCGATCAAATTCACGCTGCTTGTCAACGAGATGACACGGCATTCTTTTTCAAACAGTGGGGGGCTTGGGGCAAGGACAATAAGCGGCGGTCAAAGAAGCAAAATGGCAGGACTTATCGAGGTAAAACTTGGGATGAAATGCCTCGTGTTGCTCATTTATAAAAGGTGAAAAGTATTGGTTAGCAAGCCATACCAATGGGTCGATGGGGCCGTCTTAGAGGAACATTCGCGCAAGAAACATAAGGTCCTAGCAGAATACTTCCGACGGTATCTGCTCGAACGTTGCAAAGCGCCGATCCATCGACATTTCCGCCTAGCGGTGGTGGATGGATTTGCGGGTGCAGGGGTATATGATGGCGGCGAAGAAGGTTCGCCGTTAATATTTTTATCAACCCTGATCGATACTGTGGCCGAGATCAACGTGACTAGAGCAGCACAGAACATGCCCTCAGTGGAGGTCCATTGCCTATTTTTGATGAATGATGCCAACCGTGACGCGGTTGAACTCCTGAAGACGAATATCGCCCCTTTGGTCTACCAAGCCCAGCAGCCTGGCACGGGCATTGAACTCCAAATTCAATTCGAATGTGGTGAGTTTGAGGCTATGCTTCCAACCTTTCAGGCTGCAATCGAAGCCAAGAAGTGCCGAAACATTATCTACAATTTGGATCAATGCGGATACTCGCAGGTAGAGCGTGACACCATTACGCGCTTGTTGGCGTCTGAAAAATCAGTCGAGCTTTTCTACACCTATTCCATCCAGTCTTTGCTCACCTATCTAAGCCAAGCTGACCCAGAAAGTCTAAGGCGCAATCTGAGGCACTTGGGTGCTGGAATTGACTGGAAGATGGTGCCTGAGGGGATGGTGAACAAGACCGAATGGCTAGGTGCGATTGAGCGTTTGGTTTTTGATGTCTTCCGTCGGTGTGCGCCTTTTGTCAGCCCTTTCTCGATACATAATCCAGATGGATGGCGGTACTGGTTCATCCATTTCGCTAACGCCGACCGCGCCAGACAGGTCTACAACGATGTGCTTCACGACAATAGCAGTGAGCAAGCACACTTTGGACGGGCTGGTCTCAGGATGCTGGCCTTCAACCCCGAACACGAGAAAGGTTCTCTGTACCTTTTCGATCAGTCGGCTCGTGCAACAGCACGTGATGAGTTGCCTGACGACATAGCTCGTTTGATCCATGAGGGTGGGGATACGCTGTTGGTAAGCGACTTTTACAGATCGATTTACAATCAGACACCCGCGCATAGTGATGATATCCACAGTGCTATTATGGACAGCGCTGATCTTGAAGTTGTTACCAGTAGTGGGGGTGAGCGACGCAAAGCCCACACTATTGGACGTGATGACATAATTCGTCTGAAGAAACAGATGAGCTTCAATCTAGGTTGAGTCAAAGAGCGCGACGTTAACGCTTCGGGTCAGTCGCTTCCACCCATTTGCGTTTCACTTCAAATTCAGGTCCGTCGTCGTAGTGACGGATCGCACCAGCTTCCTTGTGGCCTAGGATGGCTCTTTGGACCTGTATGTCCGCACCAGCGCGACGCATCGCATTCACGAAGGTGGACCTGAGTGAGTAGAGAGCCTTCTGCGGGTCGGTGATTGGACTTTGCATCTTTTTCCGAAGCAATCGACTAAAATTGTGACGTACCGATCCAACTTGATCCGTTTTGATCGACTGGAAGGTCTCAAGCCCACCTGATGCAACCCACGCTGGAAAATCAGCAATCTCAGGGTGCAGGGGAACAAAGCGAGTTGAGCTTTCCGTCTTGCTTCCAGTGATGCGAATCCAGCTATCGGTCACATCATCAGGTTCCAGCCTAATCACTTCCACTGGGCGCATTCCTGAATAGGTCAAAACACGCACCACCATATGGATCGCTTCTCTTCGAGCATCAGACAATCCCTGCACGGGTGTAGACCATAGTTCCTCAGCGGCATTGAGTATTCGTATAACCTCAGTCGGCGTGAAAGACTTCCACTTCCTTTCTTCGATTGGTCTCTTGTCCTTGGGCAATTTGACACCAAGCATCGGATTCACTGGAATGATGTCTTCATCGAAAGCGAACGCAAAAATCCCTTTGATTGGTGTGAAGATGGCTTGGATCGAGGCGACTTGAATTGTCCCGATCAAACCGTCTCTCAACTGCTTCAAGTCTTCAGTGCGCACGTGTCCCAACGGAACATCGCCTGTAATCGCCGTGAGCCTGGCAATCTCACGACGATACTTTGATCGCGTCCCACTCCGAATGGAGTTGAATTTACAGTACTTCTCCAAGACGGCTGTGATGCTGTTCTTGTCAGGTGTGACGCTTGAAATCTTTCGTTCGATACGATGCTTGGCAAACATGTATTCGTCCCGATCATCGGGATCAGATGGCGGTGTTGGGCTTGGACCAAAATACTGCTGGAAAATACTGTTTAGCTCGTCATGGTAGCGTTCATCTGACATCGGTCTTGGTGGATGGGGCGTGAACTCAAATTCGACCAAATGCGCATCGGATGCGTGAACCTGTGCCAATTCTATGAACTCAGGGTAGGGCGAAAGTTTGATCTTCCCCAACTTCGGACCGCCGCGTTTTGAGTGATCTATCTGGGCGCGTAGCTGAAGGACTTCATGCTCTGGGGCTTTCGCCTTTGAATGATATTCGTCAAGCTTGGCAACTTCTTCGAGAGCATTCATCCAAGGCTTAGCAAGCTCGTCAAGTGGAGCCCAATCTTCACCATTTTGAAACACTCGGATACCATCATTAAGTTCTTCGACGAACTTGTCCGCCGCGTCTTCGGACCGCAGCAATTCAGCTTCAATGGCATCGTAGCCCTCTGATGTCTTCAGCTTAGCCAACAGTTCATCGTGTTCTTCAGCCCAGTTAACAATAAGCTGAACAGCCTTGGCGTAGCTGACATCTCCACATGGCATCTGCCACTTGGATATCCCCAATAAGTCCCGAAACTGATCGGGTACGCGGCGCTGGTAATAATACCTTCCACGGTCAATTTTCAGGTATTTCACCTTCTTCTCAGTAGTCATTTGTATCGAAAACCGAGTGATATGTATCGAAAATATGCCATCTCAGCGTTGATATTAAGCTGAATAGCTATAAAAATCAACGCTGTATGGTAAATGGTGGGCGACCCTGGAATCGAACCAGGCGTGCGTCTCCGCGAGGGAGTTACAGTCCCCTGCCACACCTTGCGGCCTGTCGCCCACTAGGCGGCTGATCTATAAGTGCTTCATCCGCCCGTCAACATCAAAACGCTCCGCCACTTGCGCTTTCTGGGATGAAATGATCAAGGTCGCGCCATGAAGCAGAAAAAACCCAAATGGGTCGTTCAAAAAGAACGTGACCGTCGCGCCGCCGCAGCTGAGACAGTTTGGCTTTTTGGCATTCATGCCGTGCGGGATGCTTTGGCGAACCCGATGCGCGAGAGGCTTCGGCTGGTAGTCACCAAAAATGCCGCAGACAGGCTGGCAGAAGATATTGCGGCCAGCGGGATGGAGCCAGAGATCTCCGACCCTCGCAAGTTTGCCGCGCCGATTGATCCGCAATCCGTGCATCAAGGGGCCGCTTTGGAAGTCAAACCGCTCGATTGGGGTGGGCTCAGCGACATTTGCGCGCCCAGAGGCCAGCCCGCACGCGTGATCTTACTCGATCGCGTGACGGACCCACATAATGTCGGTGCGATCCTGCGCTCAGCAGAGGTGTTCGGCGCGCGCGCTGTTATTGCGCCCCACCGCCATTCCGCCCCCGAAACAGGCGCCTTGGCGAAAACCGCATCAGGGGCCCTTGAACGGCAGCCCTATTTGCGGGTCAAGAACCTCGCCACGACGATGGAGGCCTTGCGGGAGATGGGTTACACGCTCCTTGGCCTTGATGGTGAGGCGGAGACGCGTTTGTCCGACGCCCTGCCCTCTCATGACCAAGCGATTGCCTTGGTGCTGGGTGCGGAGGGTCCGGGGCTTCGTGAAAAGACCAAAGAGACCTGCGACACTCTCGTGCGCATTGATGCCTCTGGCAGTTTTGGATCGCTGAACGTCTCAAATGCGGCTGCGGTCTCCCTATATGAAGTCCAGGCGAAGTCTTAACGCAGGTTCTTGATGCCCCACTCTACGAAAATCGCGACATGCTGCTATTGTTCAGCAAGGACCATTCTGAAACCCACCGCACGCGATGGGCACGAGTTGGCATGCGGCTCTTGTGGCGCGCCGTTGCACGAAATGAAGTGGCTCAAGGCCCCAAAACCCGCAGAACCCGCAGAACCCGCCAAGCCAGATAAGACCAAGCGCGCCGCCTTTACGCTGCCGAGCCCAAAGTTTCCTGCGTTCAAACCCCGCAAGAAACGCAAGCGCAAGAAATCTCTTTTGTACAAGGTGGCGGAGGAAGCCTGGGATATTCTGGAAGACATTTTCGACTGATTGCCCCCGGATACTGCACTTCACAAGTTTGTAAGCGCTCTGGATCAAGGGGTAGCTCACCCTAAGTTTGGCTCAAGGGCAGCGCATCGGAACTGCGCGCCCTTTTCACTGTCCCTCGTTCCGCGACTTGCGCCCGCTTCTATGCGGGCGCATTTTTTTGGATCGCTTTTTGGCAGCTTAACGGATAGCGATTTGGGATGCAGTATGAAGACGACCATCTCCGCCAAGTCCTGATGACGACGAAGGTCGTCGCATGCGTTGGCATGTCGATGAACCCCGTCAGGCCCAGCTATTATGTGGCGCGCTACCTGTCACTGAAAGGGTTCACCGTGATCGGGGTGAACCCGGGCCATGCGGGCAAACAGGCCTTCGGGCAAACGGTCTATGCGTCACTTAAGGACATCCCGGAAGAGGCCAAAGTGGATATGGTCGACATTTTCCGAAAACCCGAAGCGGTGCCCGAGATTGTCGAAGAGGCGCTGCGCCATGTATCAGGGCTCAGGACGATCTGGATGCAGATCGGCGTCACCCATCCACAAGCGGCGACCCACGCGGAGGCCAAAGGCATAACTGTTATTCAGGATCGATGCCCAAAGATCGAATACCAGCGCCTCTTCGGAGAGCTGCGGATGGGCGGCTTCAACACGGGCATTGTGTCGTCAAAACTGCCGCCGCGCTAGGGCGCGAACACGCCTGACATATCTTTGAAACCCTTGACCTCTATCGGATTGCCGGAGGGGTCTCGAAAGAACATCGTCCACTGCTCCCCCGGCTCACCCTCGAACCTGACCGAAGGCGACAGGACCCACTTCGTCTTTACCGCCTCAAGCCGGTCCGCGAGCGCGCGCCAGCGCTCAAAAGGCAATACCAGCCCGAGATGCGGCATCGGAACCATATGGTCCCCGACCTGACCGGTATTCGTGGTCTCAAAGGGCGTGCCCAAATGCAGCGAAATCTGGTGACCGAAGAAATCGAAATCAACCCATGTCTGCGTCGAGCGCCCCTCCTTGCAGCCAAGCGTTTCGCCGTAGAAAGCGCGCGCCTCTTCAAGGTTGGTGACATGGTAGGCGAGATGAAATGGTGTCAGCATGCGCACACCCTGCCCCAGCAATCGGATATCGGCAAGGTGCCCCCACTGATACGGCTTCGACTGGCGGGGCCAAGGGCGCTGAAATACAAGCAGATCATGATAACACGCCGTCTTTTTTGCCTGTCCCTTCCTGCCGTTGCCGCATGCGGCCAAGATGTGCCTGAGCCAGTTGGACGCGCACCTCTGTTTCCGGACGAAACTCCCGAGATGCGTGCGCTGATTGTGAAATGGGCTGACATCCACGACATTCCCGAAAGCCTGCTGCGCCGTGTCATTCAACGCGAGAGCGACTACCGGGCGGATGCGCGGAATGGGCCCTATTGGGGGCTGATGCAGATCCTCCCCGAAACCGCCCGTACTATGGGCCATCGCGGCCCGCCAAATGAGCTGCTGAACCCTGAGATAAATCTTCAGTTTGCGGGAAAGTACCTAAAGGGCGCTTGGCTCGTTTCCGGCGGGGATGAGGCAGAGGCCGTGGGCTGATATGCGCGTGGGTATTATTACGAGGCGAAGCGCCTCGGGCTTTTGGTGGAAACGGGCCTGCGCGCGGGGTAGCCCGCCCTTCTTATTGCCGTTGAAGCGCCTATCCCGTCAGACTAATGTGCGCTCAACATATTTTATGGGAGGTTCGGCAATGTCCGACACGGAAAACTACGGCTTTGATACTTTGCAGGTCCATGCAGGATCGCAACCGGACCCGGCCACCGGGGCGCGCAACACACCGATCTACCAATCAACCGCCTATGTTTTCCGCGACGCCGATCACGCCGCGGCCTTGTTTAATCTGCAAGAGGTTGGCTACATCTACTCGCGGCTGACCAACCCTACCGTGGCCGTCTTGCAAGAACGCATTGCCACGCTGGAAGGCGGCGTCGGGGCGGTGTGCTGCTCCTCAGGGCACGCAGCACAGATCATGGCGCTGTTCCCTTTGATGCAACCGGGCAAGAACGTCATTGCCTCCACCCGGCTTTATGGCGGCACGGTCACTCAGTTTTCGCAAACCATCAAACGGTTCGGCTGGTCGGCCAAGTTTGTCGATTTCGACGATCTGGATGCGGTGAAAGCCGCCATTGATGATGACACGCAAGCCATCTTTGGCGAGGCGATTGCAAACCCGGGCGGCTACATCATGGATGTGCGTGCTGTCGCGAATATCGCGGATGCGGCGGGCATTCCGCTGATCATCGACAACACCACAGCCACGCCTTACCTGTGCCGCCCGATCGAGCATGGGGCAACCCTAGTGGTTCACTCCACGACGAAATACCTCACAGGCAACGGCACTGTTACCGGTGGTTGCGTAGTGGACTCGGGCAAGTTTGATTGGGCAGCCTCAGGCAAATTTCCGTCACTGGCCGATCCTGAGCCCGCTTACCACGGCCTGAAATTTGCCGAGACGTTCGGCCCCCTGGCCTTCACCTTCCACGGCATTGCCATCGGGCTGCGTGATCTGGGGATGACCATGAACCCACAGGCTGCGCATTACACATTGATGGGCATGGAAACCCTTTCGCTGCGGATGCAGCGCCATGTCGAGAATGCGGAGAAGATCGCGAACTGGTTGGAAAAAGACGACCGGATCGACTTTGTGACCTATGCGGGGCTGAAATCCTCGCCGTATTTCGGTCGGGTGAAAACCGTTTGCCCACGCGGCGCCGGGGCTTTGTTCACATTCGCCGTTAAAGGCGGGTATGAGGCCTGCATCAAGCTGGTTGATAGCTTGGAGATCTTTTCCCATGTGGCCAATCTGGGCGACACCAAGTCCCTGATCATCCACTCGGCCTCCACAACCCACCGTCAGTTGACCGCAGAACAACAGGAGGCAGCAGGTGCAGCGCCGAATGTGGTGCGGGTCTCCATCGGGATCGAGGATGCGGCAGATCTGATTGCCGATTTGGATCAGGCGCTCAGCAAAGCTGTGAGCTAGCTGGCCTTCGCAAAGACGTAATTCCCCGTTTCCTTTGGTGGCAGGTGACTTATAATATGCAGCGAGACTGGGTGGGGCCTGTTTTTAAGAACGGCCCTGTCCAGTTGTAAACAGTGACGCAGGACGAAGCTGACAGCTATGGCCCCAAATTTTGCTCTCGACCTCTCTGAAGACGGCATCGAGCTTTTACACCGCGCACCAGACGGTGCGGGCTGGTATAGCGAAGACCGTCTTGATTTTGCCTCCGAGGACATTGCGGAGGGTCTTGCCCGGTTTCGCAGGCGGGCGCTGGAGCTTGAAGGGGACGGTTTTCAGACCAAACTGATCCTGCCCGCGTCGCAGCTTCTTTATACAAGCGTTCCGGCGGGCACCGATGTGGCCACCACATTGGAAGACCGCACCCCCTACCGCATTGATCAATTGATCTACGATACCTCGCAAAAAGACGGGGAGATGAAGATCGTCGCCGTCGCGCTTGAAACGTTGGGCGAAGCAGAGGGCTTTATCGGGCCGCATGCGCTGAACCCGGTGGGCTTCACCGCCCGGCCGGATAACGGCCGCTTTTTTGGCGAACCGATGCTTGGCGGCATGCTGGAGGGCAATGGCGGGTTTGACGTGGATCCTGAGCCCGTCCGGGTAGTTGAAAAGCCACAAGACGTCTCCGAGGCCACAGCTTCTGAGCCAGAGCCCAAGAGCCATAATGCCAATGAAGCCGACGATCTGAAGAACCTTTTTGTGGAAGAAGCTCCAGCTACGTCTGATGATCAAGCTCTGTTGTCTGCCAACAAGCCCGAGATTGCCGAACCAGATAAGCCGGCGTTGGTCGCCGAAAACGGTGTGTCGAGAAGCCCTGCCGCTTTTTCCAGCCGCAGGCAGTCCACCGAAGATAAGAACCCCGAAGATGCGGGAACTCATGTCAGCAAACTCTCTGCCCGGATTGCAGTACCTGGCAGCGCGCCCAAGCTTGGAGCTGCATCAGATGCGCCGCGGCTTACCACCAAAGATATCGACAAAGCCGCAAAAACAAAAAAGGTGGCTCCGCCATCCTCCTCGAAGGCAAAGACAAAACCCGCTCCGAAGGTCACACCTGTCGCGGTCTCAAAGCCGGCCCTTTCTGCTCCGAAAAAGGCCACTCCGCCTGCTGCTTTGGCGCAAGAACTCGCGAAAGAACGTGACCCGCTGACGCGCCTGACCACCAGTGAACGGCGCGGAAAACCTCGGTTCCTTGGACTGATCATGACCGCCATTTTGCTGGTCTGTCTCGGGCTTGCCGCGCTGCTGTCATCTTACGTGCTGCCCGATGACGCAGTGAGCCGGTTCTTTGGTAATGAAACGGCCGAAGAAACAGAGCTGGCGGCCGCCCCCGTTGAAGCCGTCATCATCGAAGACCGCTTGACGGAGCTGCCCATTCCCGACGCGATTGATTTGGCCAACATACCACCCGAAGACGTCCCGCCCGTCTTCGATGGCGTGCAGGAGTTTGTGGAACCCGAGTTGCCCCCTGCGCCGCCTGCTCCAGTGGCCGAAATGTCGCAGATCGAAGCGCAAACCGCATATGCCGTCAGTGGGATTTGGCAGCGCACCGATACAGTTTCAGCCGAAGAGCTGGTTACGGAGAATTTGGACGAGCTGTACATCGCGTCGCTTGACCCCAGTCCCGCCTTTGAGGATGCACCAGCGCTCATTCCACAGGCATTGGACGGCGGTGAAACAGAGCTTGCGTCCTTCACCCGTCCGCCCCCTCCGGGCATCATTTTTGATATTGATGAGCGGGGATTGGTCCGCCCAACGCCTGAAGGCACGTTAAACCCGGACGGGATCACTGTCTTTTTGGGGCGCCCGCCGGTTGTTGCTGTTCAGCGCCCCGGCGGATCGGCTGAGGCGACCCCTACACTTGAGACGGCTGAACCCGAGGCTGTTGTCGAGGCCCCCGCCCTCTCCGCAGAGCAACTTCGCCTGGCCACCATTCGCCCTGAACAAAGGCCAAATGACCTGAGCGAGCGGCGCGAGCGCGCCACGCTTGGCGGGCTTTCGCGGCCAGAGCTGGCGAACATTCGCCCGCAACAACGCCCGATCTCAGCCCAACTCCAAGCACAGGCTATAGCGCGGGCTTTGCTTGAAGTGGGAGAGGCAGATGCAGCCAGCGTGGAGGCCGCCTTGGCCGCCGCAACCCGGCAGGCTGTGAGTGTCTCGCTTCGGGCCCAGCAACGGCCTCAGAATTTCGCGGCCATCGTCCAAACGGCGCGGGCGACCAGCCAAGCGGCCCCATCCGCACAGGTACAGACGGCCAGCGCATCGACTGCTTCTGCCGCGGCGCGCGCAACTGGACCGGCTGTCGCAAGAAGCAGCCGGATCAACCCGACAGGCCCTGTCAGCGGCCGTGTTGCCAGAGCCGCGACTGAGAGCAACGCGATCTCGCTGGGTAATGTTGCGCTTGTTGGCGTGTTCGGAACATCGGCCAACCGGCGCGCGTTGGTCAGGATGCCCAACGGCCGGTTCCGGAAAGTCTCTATTGGCGACCGCGTTGACGGTGGCCGTGTCGCCGCGATTGACGGCAATTCGCTGCGTTACACCAAAGGCGGGCGCACCGTAACATTGCAGATGCCCAGCAGCTAGATCACGCGCGCAAGGCTAGACCAGCCAGACCGCCGCGAGGCCCAAGAACACGAAGAAGCCAACCACATCTGTAACAGTCGTCACAAAAGCCCCTGAAGCCAGCGCCGGGTCCACCCCTGCCCTGTCCAGCCCAATCGGGATCAATATCCCCGCCAAGGCCGCGACCACCATGTTCACGACCATCGCCACGAAGATCACCGCGCCAAGGACCGGTGTGCCAAACCAAATGACCCCAACGACTCCCATGATCACCGCAAAGATGAGGCCGTTTAGCAGGCCCGCAACGACCTCCCTGCGGATCACGCGCAGCAAGTTTGAGCCGGTCAAGTCGCGAGTGGCAATGGCGCGCACGGCCACGGTCAAGGACTGGGTTCCGGCATTGCCGCCCATTGAGGCCACAATCGGCATCAGAACCGCGAGTGCTACGATTTGGCTGATGATTTCCTCAAATTGAGCAATCACCAGAGAGGCCAGGACTGATGTCGTCAAATTCACTGCCAGCCACGGAAAGCGCCGCTTGGCGGTCGCAAGGGTCCGGTCCGAGACACTTTCGTCGCCGCCAGCACCGGCGAGACGCAAGATGTCCTCCCCCGCCTCTTCATCCAGCACCACCATGGCATCGTCTATGGTGATCACCCCCACCAGCCGGTCATCCTCATCGATAACTGGCGCGGAAATCAAGTGGTATTGGTTGAACGCATATGCCACATCAGCCTCGTTCTGCAGCGCGGAGATAGTTCGAAAGCTGTGTTCCTTCATGTCTGACAGGCGGTATTCCCGCTTTGCGCCAAGGATGCGCCCGAGCGTGACGTAGCCAGTAGGGTGGTAGGCGGGATCGACCAAAATCAGATGGTAAAACTGCTCGGGCAAATTGTCCTCGGCACGCATGAAATCAATCGCCTGTCCGACGGTCCAATGCTCAGGGGCGACCACCATTTCGCGCTGCATCAACCGACCAGCAGAAGTTTCCGGGTAGCTCAACGCGTCTTCAACAACCGCGCGATCTGCGTCATCCAGCGCGTCAAGGATGAGGTCTTGCTGCTTGCCCTCAAGGTCTTCAATCAGATCAACAACGTCATCTGATTCCAGCTCGCGCACGGCACCTGCGAGCACATGATCTGGCAGAGACTGGATCACCTCATCCCGCAGGCCCTCTTCCAATTCGGACAGGACTTCACCGTCCAAACCTGTTGACCAAAGCGACAGGAACGCGCGCCGCTCTGGTCCGCTAACCTGCTCGATCAAATCGGCGATGTCTGCGGGATGTAAGGGATCAAGCAATTGGTCCAGCGCGACCGCATCCGTGCGGTTAATCGCATCAAGAACCTGTGCGACTAGTCCGCGTTCCAGCTCATATGTTTCGGCGGCTACGTCTTGCGGTGGCTCCTTGGGTGAGGTCTCTGGATCGGACATGCTGACAAGCTCAATTCTAGGGCTAGACGGGAAAAGCGGGGCAACTCGCAGCTTAGACAAAGCCCGGCGGCAGCGGTAGGGCTCGTTTTCAGGAATTTCCTTTTGGGATCAGGCGGGATACGAGTTTGGGAATGGAACACGGCAGCACGCTTCTTTTTGGTCAAACGCTCAGCTTCTCGGGCGATCCGTTCAGTGAGGGCATTGATGCTGTCAGTCATCATCGCAACGGGGCCGTTTTGATTGAGAACGGCAAAGTGTCATGGGTCGGTCCCGCCGATCACGTTACCCCGCCCGCCGGATCCAAAACCATCCAGTATGGCGACAAGCTGATCATGGCCGGTTTTGTTGACCCGCATCTGCACTACCCCCAGACGGCAATAATTGCCAGTTGGGGCAAGCGGCTGATTGAATGGCTCGACACCTACACATTCCCTGAAGAAATGCGCTTTGCCGACGCCTCCTATGCCAGGATGATTGCCGAGCGCTATTTCGATCTCGCGCTTGGGGCTGGCACCACCAGCATGTGCAGCTACGCCACAACACATCCCGAAAGCGTTGACGCGTTTTTTCAAGAGGCGCAGCAGCGCGGTGTTAGGGCCTATGCCGGGAAGACCTGCATGGATCGCAATGCGCCGGATGGGCTAAGTGACACGGCACAGTCGGCCTATGATGACAGCAAGCGTCTTGCTCAGTCTTGGCATGGCAAGGACCGGCTTGGATACGTTATTACCCCGCGGTTTTCGCCAACGTCTTCCCCGAAGCAGCTAGAGGCGCTCGGGGCGCTTTGGGCAGAGATGCCGGGCTGCCTCATGCAAACCCATCTCAGCGAACAGGTGGAAGAGATCGCATGGGTGAGCGAGTTGTTTCCGGACGCCCGCGATTACCTCGACACCTATGAAGCGCATGGGTTGCTTGGGACAAAGGGGCTTTATGGCCACGCCATTCATCTGGAACCGCGCGAAAGGGCACGCCTCCTTGAGGCCGACGCGGGGCTTGCGCATTGCCCGACCTCCAACACCTTTATCGGGTCGGGCCTTTTTGATCTGAAGGGGCTGAAAGCGGCGGGGCACAGGATCGGGTTGGCCACCGATATTGGCGGCGGCTCAAGCTTTTCGATGCTGCGCACAATGGCGGCGACCTACGAGATCGGGCAGTTAAACGGCGCGGCCCTACACCCGGCGGAGCTGTTGTGGCTGGCCACCTGCGGCTCGGCCAAGGTTCTGCATGCGGAAAACAAGATCGGCAATCTCGCGGCCGGTATGGAGGCTGATTTGATCGTGCTTGACCTTGCCTCGACCCCCGCCATCGCGCAGCGGCATGCGGCGGCCGACACGATTTGGGAGGCGATATTCCCTACCATCATGATGGGGGATGACCGCGCGATTTCCGACGTTTTCATTGCAGGGGCGTTAGTCTCGAAGGCAGCGACCTAGCAGCGAGACCCCAGCACCAGCACCCAGTAGTCGCCAGCCGCGCGCGCGACGCCGTATTCGGTCGCGCGATCCGACAGATTGTTGCGCCGGTGACCCGCGCTGTTCATCCAAGCCGTCATGACCTCGGCGGCGGATTGCTGGCCTTGGGCAATGTTCTCAGCCACGAAGCAATAGGGGTAGCCTGCTGCCTGCACACGGTCCACCAAAGTGCCGCCATTTGGGCTGACATGGCTGAAAAACCCGTTTTGGGACATATCAGTGGCATGTGCTTGGGCCGCGCGCGCCAATGCGTCTGAACGGGCCAACTGACTGAGCCCGCGCTGTGAGCGGACCTGATTGAGGCGCGCGCCGACATCCCCGGCCCCTATCGCGGCCGAGGCCGCAGGCGGGGTTGAGGCGGTTGGACGTTGCGGGTTGCTGCACCCGGCGACGATTGCGCAAAGAGCGAACGGGACGAGTATATGGCGGATCATAGGCCTCCTTTGATCAGGCGGGATCACTCCATCAGGGCCTGAACCAGTTGGTTTTGACGCGTTATCGTAGCAGACAGGTCGAAACTGACAATCGCGCCACCGGCAACGATCCGCCGTCCCTCCACCAACAGGTCGCGCACCTGAGTGGGTCCCGCAAGCATCAAAGCCGCAGGGTCCCAGCTACCAGCAGTGTGTACGCCGCTGACGTCCCAAATCGCCAGATCGGCGCGGAAGCCTTTGGCGATTTGGCCGCATTCATGTCCACGCCCCAAGACCTGCGCCCCGCCGCGCGTGGCAAGCTCAAGCGCCGCGCGGGCAGAGAACGCGTCTCCACCATTTGCGACGCGCTGCAACAGCATGGCCTGCCTTGCTTCGAAAATCAGGTTACCGGTGTCATTTGAAGCGGACCCATCGACGCCCAACCCCACCGGCACGCCTGCGTCGCGCATGGTGATGACGGGAGCGATGCCCGATCCCAGCCGGCAGTTTGAGCAAGGGCAATGGGCAACCCCGGTCTTTGAGCGCGCAAACAGGTCTATCTCCTGGGCGTCCAGCTTGACGCAATGGGCGTGCCAGACGTCTTCACCGACCCAGCCAAGTTCCTCGGCATATTGGCCAGGGCGGCAGCCGAAGGCTTGCTGGCTGAACGCAATATCTTCGTCGTTTTCTGCAAGATGGGTGTGCAGCATGACCTTCTTGTCACGGGCCAGCACGGCGGTTTCCCGCATCAGGTCACGGCTCACCGAGAAAGGCGAGCACGGCGCAAGCGCCACGCGGATCATCGCGCCATCGGCATCATCGTGGTAGCGATCAACAACCCGTATGCAGTCCTCAAGGATCGCGGCTTCATCTTCAACCAGCGCATCTGGCGGCAGGCCACCTTTGCTTTCCCCAATGCTCATTGAGCCGCGCGTCGCGTGGAACCGCAGCCCCACCTCGCCTGCGGCAGCAATCGTGTCGTCCAGTTTTCCGCCACCGGGATAGAGGTACAAATGATCTGACGTCATGGTGCAGCCCGACAGGGCCAATTCAGCCAGACCAATCTGCGCAGAGGTGAACAAGTGCTCCGGCCCCATCCGCGACCAAATCGGGTAGAGCGTTTGCAGCCAGCCAAAAAGGGCCGCATCCTGGGCCGCCGGAACAGCGCGCGTCAGGGTTTGAAAGAGGTGGTGATGGGTGTTCACCAAACCCGGCGTGACCACGCAGCCTGCCGCGTCAATCAGATCACCATCGCTCGTCAGCCCCTGCCCCACATCGACAATGACCCCTTCGCGAACAAGAATATCGCAAGATGTCACCTCGCTACGCGCATCGTCCATGGTGGCCACGACATCGGCATTTCGAATGAGGGTCTCGGTCATGGGAAGTCCTTGAGGATTGCAAGCGCTGCGCCGTGAATGTTAGGGTTTGCCGCAGCCAAAACCCGTCCGCCCTGATCCGCCGGACCGCCGGTCCAACCTGTCACGATCCCGCCTGCGGCCTCGATCACGGCAATGGGGCCTTGAATGTCATAGGCTTGCAGGCCCGCCTCCACGACCAACTCAATGTGCCCGGCGGCCAAAAGCGCATAGGCGTAGCAATCCATTCCATAGCGTGTGAGCTTGCAGTGCCCGGCGATGGCCGCAAACCCGGCGGCCTCTTCCGACGAGCCCACCTCCGGGAAGGTTGTGAAAATAATCGCGTCATCGAGGTTTCTAACAGATGATGTTGCGAGCGAGAGCGTTCCGCGCGGGCCGCTGACCTCCGCCGCGCCAAACCCGCCCCAGAATCGCTCATCAATATAAGGTTGGTCGATCACGCCCAGAACGGGCTTCGTTCCATCATGCAAAGCGATCAGAGTGCCCCATGTCGGGGTGCCTGAAATATAGCCGCGCGTGCCGTCGATAGGATCAAGCACCCAAGTGAGGCCGGAGGTGCTCTCCTTTGGTGGAAACTCCTCGCCGAGAATACCATCATCCGGGCGGTGTTTTTCGATAAGCCCCCGCATCACCGCTTCGGCGGCGCGGTCGCCTTCGGTGACCGGATCAAACCCTTCAACGCGCTTGTTGTCGGCCCCCAGATTGCGCTGGCGAAAATACCGCAGCGTTTCCTCGCGGGCTGCATCGGCAAGTGCCATGGCGAGGTCCCGGCATTCGGCTTTTGTCTTTTGGTCCATGGATCCTCGCAGCGCGGTGCGGGGTATCGGTGCCATGCAACCGCCTCAAAAATCAAGTCTTTCTGTCGATTGCTGTTTTCGCAACGCGCTTTGACGGATAGGATCGCACCGATATCACAGACGGAGCAACTCTCATGCGCGCCATTCAGGTCACTAAACTGGGGCAAACGGCCTATACCAAAGACGCCATGCAACCCGAGCCCGCCGCAGGACAGGTGCTGATCGCGATCAAGGCCTGCGCCCTGAATTTCGCCGACCTGCTGATGGTGAAAGGGACCTATCAGGAAAAGCCGGACCTGCCATTCTCTCCGGGCATGGAGGTTGCGGGCGAAGTCGTGGCCCTTGGCGAAGGCGTCTCCGAGCCCGCTCTGGGCACGCGTGTTGCGGTGTTTGGCGGGCATGGCGGGTTGGCAGAGTTTGGGGTGTTTCCGGCCCAGCTTTGCGTGCCTTTGCCCGATGAAATGGATTTCCGCACGGCGGCCGCGTTTCAGGTCGCTTATTCCACGTCTCATGTCGCGCTGGACTACCGTGCAGGCCTGAAGGCGGGCGAAACGCTACTGGTTCTGGGCGCCGCTGGCGGCGTCGGGCTGACGGCTGTTGAGTTGGGCAAGCTGATGGGCGCAAAAGTCATCGCCGCAGCGCGCGGTGCCGAGAAGCTGGCGGTGGCGGCGCAACATGGGGCCGAGCACCTTATTGACACGGACAAAGACGACCTGCGCGATCTCGTCAAATCTTTGGGCGGCGCTGATGTGGTCTATGACCCGGTCGGAGGCACCCTGTTCACCGAGGCCCTGCGATCCTGCAAACCGGAAGCGCGCGTCCTGACGATTGGGTTTGCGTCGGGCGACGTGCCGCAGATCGCGGCCAACCATTTGCTGGTAAAGAATGTCAGCGTGTTGGGCTTCTATTGGGGAGGCTATCTGGCGTTCAAGCCATCTGTCTTGACCGACAGCCTGTCGGCTCTCTTTGAGATGTATATCGCGGGCACGCTTAGTCCGCATATCTCGCATGAGTTTCCCTTGGAGCAGGCTGCCGACGGCCTTGAATTGCTCCGCTCCCGCAAATCCACCGGCAAGATCGTTATCACGCTGTAAGCGCAGGCGACTTTCGACGAGCCTGAGATCCCTGCTCTGCGGCGGCGGCATAGGTTTGCCGGATCATTTTGCTCAACCCGTCATGCACCACGTCCTTGTTTGGTTGGGCATAGAGAATGATTTGCGTATGGCCCGGGTCCGGTAAGGCCGATTGATCTGGGATCGGAGCCGCTTGGTGAGGCGAAAAGCCCGCCACGGCGGCATGCACGGCCAAATCCGCACTCACAACTGCCTCGACAGCGTTGTCGAGATCGGAATCGACCACCATTTCCCATTCAAACTGCGCTTCATCCAGTATGCGCAACACACCCTTTCGAAAGATGCACCGCGTGCAAAACGCAACCGGCAGCGGGCGCTGTTTCCAGGCCTGTCCGCCCTCGGCACCCAGCCAGACAAGCGGCAGTTGCACCAGCACCTCACCTCCGGGACCGGGCTGGTCCTCGGTGGTCAGGATCATGTCACAGGCCCCTCGGCCAAACATGTCTCGCAGCTCCGTTGTGGGGGCGGAGATCAGCTTGATCTGCATTCTCGGAAACTCCTGCGCGAAGCTTCGCAATATAGGCGGAATATAGGGGTAGATAATATCGTGAGGCACGCCGAGCTTTATCTCGCCCTCAAATTCCCGCGCGGTCAGCCTGCCCCAGACCTCATCATTGAGCGAGAGCATCCGCCGCGCATAGCTCAACAGCTGCTCCCCCTCTGCGGTCGGCGTGACGGCCCGGTTTGCGCGGTCAAGCAGCTTGACGTTCAGCGCCTCCTCCAGACGTTTCAGCTGCATGGATACGGCAGATTGCGTGAGGTTGAGATGCCCCGCCGCTTTCGTCACGCCGCCGCTATCAGCAACGGCGACGAAGGAGCGCAGTGCGGTCAGATCGAAATTTCGGGCCATATCAATTTCCGTGATGTTTATATGATCAATCATTCATTTCACAAATGAACCACGACCCGGCATAAACATCAACATAAATGATGCAAAACAAAAAACACATCACGATTGCAAAGGAAAACACCATGACTGTCAGGACCCTCGCACACACCTCTCGCAGCAATTCGCGTAAGCCACGCAAAGGCCTGCTCGCCTATCTTGATCTCTATGCGCAGCGCCGGGCCCTGGCGAAACTGGACCAAGCTCAATTGCGCGATATCGGCGTCAGCCGCGCGGAGGCTGAGGCTGAAGTCGCGCGCCCACCGTGGGACGCCCCACGCCACTGGCACAAATAGATAGCGGTGAACCCGGCCCCATTGAGCCGGGTTCGGTGTGATCGATTTTACGAAAGGCATATAAAAATGGTGCCGGTCAGAGATGATTCCGCCGGTTTTGTTTTGGAAAGCATCAAAGACACGACCTCTTTGGCTGTTTCGTAACAGATTGCTCCTTTTCTGAGAAAAAAGCTTATGATTGGCCTTGGTAGCCTTGAAATAGAGGCCGTTCTGCACCACATTTAAGCCAGAAATCCCGGATATCACCGGGGCAGCCAACGTATTTGTAGAAAGGGAACAAACCCATGCAAGAACATATAGGCACACGCTCCACCGCCGGCATTTCCGCCGAGCAGCTGGATGTCGGCCTGCGCGCTCATATGAACAAGGTCTACGGGCTTATGTCCGTCGGTATGTTGCTCACCGCTCTGGCGGCTTGGGCAATCGCCGGGCTGGCCACGACGACGGACCCGTCCTTGGCCGCCGCACAGATCGGCAATGGTAAATACCTGACCCAGCTGGGCGCGACGCTGTATCTGTCGCCGCTGAAATGGGTTGTGATGTTTGCTCCGCTGGCCTTTGTCTTTGGCTTCGGCGCCGCGATCAACCGCATCTCCTCGGGCACTGCGCAGGTCGTGTTCTACACATTTGCAGCCGTCATGGGCATCTCGATCAGCTCGATCTTCCTCGTGTTCACTGGCTACTCGATCGTTCAGACCTTCTTGGTCACAGCGATTGCCTTCGCCGGTCTGAGCCTCTGGGGCTACACCACCAAGAAGGACATCTCCGGTTGGGGATCCTTCCTGATCATGGGTGTGATTGGCCTGATCGTTGCGTCGATCATCAACATCTTTATCGGCTCGCCTGCGATCATGTTCGCAGTGTCGATCCTGGGTGTGCTGATCTTTGCCGGCCTCACCGCCTATGACACGCAGAAGATCAAGAACGACTACCTTCAGATGGCTCATGCGGGCGATCAGGAGTGGTTGGCCAAGTCGGCGATCATGGGCGCTTTGAACCTCTATCTCGACTTCATCAACATGTTCATGTTCCTGCTGCAGCTGTTCGGCAACAGAGAATAACGACCTCATAAGTAGTAAAAAATCGCCCCACCCGACGCTTCGCTGGGTGGGGCTTTTTATTTGCGGGATCGTCTGTCGCAAGAGCAAAAGCGGCTAAGCCGTCAGCTTTTGAGATAGGTCTCGATTGCCGCGTTGGAGCCGTCATCCCAGATCATCCGGAGCCAGCCCGTAAAGCTGGTCGCGAAGCGCGCATTCTGGCCGAGGTCGCCGTAAAATTGGTCCTGCGATAACCAAACCGCCGGGTCATCTTTCGCTGCAATGGCATGCGTCGACAAGCTGTCCCAAAACGGGTCATTTGGCTCGATCACGCTGCCGTCTTCGCGGTTTCCGGCGCACATCCGCGCCCAGAGCGCCTCCACAAGGGCCAGCCCGTTCATGGGCGTACCAGCGGCCAATGCATCCCGGATGATCGGGTGCAGGAAACCTGCATGGCGCGATGAGCCGTCAAATGCGACACGGCGGGTGGTGTCGCGGATCTCGGGATTGGCAAAGCGCGCGCTGATCAGCGCGACATAGGCAGACGGCTCCATGCCCGGAACCGCCGCAACATGCGGCACGATCTCGACGGTTTCAATCTTGTGAAACAAGTCGCGGATCAAAGGATGGGCCATCGTGCCTGCAATGGTGTCGATGGAGAGAAGCTCCCCCGGAGTGGCGATGATCTGGTGCCCCGCATTAAGCAGGCGCAGCTTCATCGCCTCAAAGACATGCACCTCATCTGTGAAGGTCACGCCGACCTGCTCCCAGTCCGGGCGACCGGCGCAAAACTTGTCCTCAATCACCCATTGACGAAAGTTCTCATGAGTCACGGGGACCATGTCGTCAATTCCGAAGCTGCGCGCCAAAGCGAGCTCCGTCGGGCCCGTCGCGGGCACGATGCAATCCACCATGGAATTTGGGAAGGTCACGTGCTGACCGATCCAAACCGCTAGCTCTGGATCGGTCAGCTCAGCCAAACCAACGACAGTTTGCCGCAAAATATCACCATTGCCTTGCAGGTTGTCGCAGCTAAGGCACGTGAAGGGGCCTGCCCCGTCGGCCCGACGCAGCCTGAGTGCAGTAATCATGGCACCGAATGCGGTGCGCGGGGCCTCGGGCTCGGCGACGTCATGCTGAATATCCGCGTGTTCGGTGTCGAACCCACCTGCTGCCGTCTGGTAATATCCACCTTCGGTCACAGTGAGAGACACAATGCGGATGCTCGGGTCGGCCATCTGTGTAATCAGCGCCGCGTTGTCGGGCTCTACCGGGGCAAAACCGATCATTGAGCCCGTCACTTCGGCAGACTTGCCTGATGGGTCCAGCTCGATCAGCGTTGTCAGGCAATCTTGCGCCAAGAGCTGCTCACGTTGCTTTGCGTCTGCCGGGCGGACCCCGGCCCCGATGATCGCCCAATCCAAGGCGCGGCCCTCATCCATAAGGCGATGGAGATACCACGCCTGATGTCCGCGGTGGAAATTGCCCAAGCCGATATGCACGATCCCTGCGGATAGATCAGCATGGTCATAGCTCGGCGTGCGCACGCGTTCCGGCAGGTTCGGAAGATTTTCTAAGTTCAGTTTCATCAGCTCATCCACTGACCGCCGTCGACGTTATACGTCTGGGACACAATGTAATCGGATTCTGGCGACGCAAGGAAAACCGCCATGCCGGTAAGGTCTTCTGGCACGGCAAAGCGTCCCGCCGGAACCCCGGCCTCAACCTCCGCCTTCTTCTGGCCGGGCTTTTTGCCCTCAAGCTTGGCAAACATGGAATCCACATGTTCCCAATGCGCACCGTCCACGACGCCCGGCGCAATCGCGTTTACATTGATTCCATGCTTGATCAGGTTGAGCCCCGCAGATTGCGTCATGGAAATCACCGCCGCCTTGGTAGAACAATAGACCAGCACAAGGCTTTCGCCCCGCCTGCCCGCCTGCGATGCCATGTTGATGATCTTGCCGCCATGGCCTTGTGCAATCATCTGCTTGGCCGCCGCCTGCATGGTAAAGAGCGTACCCGCGACATTGACGGAGTAGAGCTTGTCGTAACTCGCGCGGGAGATGTCCACGGTTTCAGCCGCGTCAAAAAGGGCTGCGTTGTTGATCAGGATATCAAGCTTGCCCGCGCCCTCAACGACAGCAGAAACCGCTCGGTCAATGCTGCTTTGATCGGTCACGTCCAGCTCAACGGCATAGGCACCTTCGCCAAGCTCGGAGACCGTTTGCTGCGCCGCATCAAGGTTCACATCAGCAATCGCAACGCGTGCGCCTTCCGCAAGAAAACGCTTCGCAAAGCCACGGCCAATGCCGCGTGCTGATCCCGTGATCAACGCCGATTTCCCAGCAAGCCGTGTCATGCAATACGCAGACCTTGCGCGTCAAAGCGGTGAATTTGATCCGCCGAAGGCGTCAGGTAGATGGTGTCACCATGGCGTGCCTCGATATCTCCGGAGATGCGGACCGTCATCATGTCCATCAACCCTGTGTCATGCACGTGGATGAACGTATCAGAGCCCAAATGTTCTGCCACGCCCACACGGCCTTTCCATGTACCTTTGGTCTTTGAGACCGTCAAATGCTCGGGCCGAATACCAATCGTTGTGGCATCATGTTTCGCGGCCTCAGGCCCCTCGATCAGGTTCATTTTCGGAGACCCGATGAAGCCCGCGACAAACTTGTTGCGTGGAGCGTGGTACAGCTCCAACGGGCTGCCCACTTGCTCGATCACACCGGCCTGAAGGACCACGATCTTGTCGGCCATGGTCATGGCTTCAACCTGGTCGTGGGTCACATAGATCATCGTGGTCTCGAGCTTTTTGTGAAGCTCCATAATCTCGAGGCGCATGCCGACGCGAAGCGCGGCATCGAGGTTTGACAGCGGCTCGTCAAAGAGGAACGCCGCTGGCTCGCGGACAATTGCACGGCCAATGGCCACCCGCTGACGCTGACCGCCCGACAATTGACCCGGCTTGCGGTCAAGGTAATCCGTCAGGTTCAACGACTTGGCGGCGGCATCAATCTTGGCGTTTTGGGTCGCCTCATCAACCCCGGCCATCCGCATTGGAAAGGCGATGTTCTTGCGCACCGACATATGCGGGTAAAGCGCATAGCTTTGGAACACCATCGCAAGGCCGCGCTTTGACGGCGGCACTTCCGTGACGTCTTCACCGTCGATTTGGATGGCCCCGGCCGTCAGGTCCTCAAGCCCAGCAATCATCCGCAGCAGCGTGGATTTACCGCAGCCCGAAGGGCCGACAAAAACGACGAACTCTCCGTCATCAATGGTCAGATCAAGCGGTGGGATGACCTCGACGTCACCAAACACCTTGTTTACTTTTTCAAGCGCAATTCGCCCCATGATCGTCCCCTATTTCACTGCGCCGAAGGTCAAGCCTTGGACAAGTTGTTTTTGACAGAACCAGCCCAGCACAACGATGGGGCCAACGGCAGCGGTTGAGACCGCAGACAGGCGCCCAAAGAAAAGGCCTTCAGGCGCGCGGTTCCCTTCGATCAGCTTGGACAATGTTGCCGCATCAATCGTGGTCAGGCGCACGGTCCAATACGCTTCGTTCCAGCAGAAAATGAAGGCCAGCAAAGCCGTCGAAGCGATGCCGCCCCAGGCCAGCGGGATCAAGATCTCGCGGACCTCGCCCCATGTGTTCAACCCATCCATCTTGCCCGCTTCAATAATGTCCTTCGGGATGTCCTTGAAATATGTGAAGAGCATCCAGATCACGATCGGCAGGTTGATCAGACACAGAACCATGATCACCAGAAAATGCGTGTCGTAGATGCCGAGCCCTTTGGCAAGGAAGATCATTGGGTAGAGCACGGCTGCGGCGGGCAGCATCTTGGTCGACAGCATCCACATCAGAATATCTTTGGTGCCCCGGCTTGGGTTAAATGCCATTGCATAGGCGCAGGGCACCCCGACCACCAAGGTCAGCAGCGTGGCCGAAACCGACGTAATGACGGAGTTTGTCGCAAAACGCCAATAGTCATAGTTTTGCGTCATATTGGCGTAGTTTTCCAATGTTGGCGTGAACGAGAACAGGAATTCCGGTTTCACCGCATCCGCGTCCGTCTTGAAGCTGGTGAGGACCATCCAAAAGATCGGGAAGAAGAAGATCAGCGCCACACCCCAAGCGAGCACGGGCCACGCAAATCTCGAGAATTTCGATGTTTCTGCAACGATTGCCATAACGGCCCCCTACTCCATGAGCGTTTTGCCAACCATGCGCAGCAAGAAGATGGCTACGATATTGGCAAGAATGACTGCGAAAATACCCGTGGCGCTTGCGGCACCAATATTGTTGTTGGCCAGCTCGCCAATCAAATAAGGCAGGTTTTTGTTGCCGTTGCCGCGGCTAACGATCTCGATCTCCGCATAGAGCGACAGATGGAAAATCGCCTGGATCATCACCACGATTGCGATGGGGCGGCCCAGATGCGGCAGGGTCAGGAACCGGAATTGCGACCAGCGGCTGGCACCGTCGAGAATGGCGGCCTCCTTTTGCTGTTGGTCCTCGGATTGCAGCGAGGTCATGAAGATCAGCACCGCAAACGGCGTCCATTGCCAGGTGACCATCATGATAACAGCATAGGCCGAGGTCTGGGTGGCGCGGAAGGAAATAGGGTTTAGCTCGGGCCACAGCGAGAAAAAGCCGCCGATGAGCGGCGCATTTCTCAAGCCTGCGATGACGTCGTTGAGGCCGCCGACGGCCAAGCCCTGAAGCCCGAGAACCGGGTCAAGGATCATGTTGATCCACAAAACTGCGTTCACGGCGGGCATGACAAAGAAAGGAGAGATCAGCAGCACCCGGACAATGCCGCGCCCCGGGAAGGACCGGTTGACCAGAACCGCGATCAGCACGCCTAGGATGACGGTCAGAAACAGGATGCTGCAAACGATCAGAAGGCTATTCTGGATCGCCAGCCAGAAGCTGTCCTGGTTCCAGACGAATTGGTAGTTTCCGAAGCCGCGCCAGTTCTCAATTGAGGGCGAGGTCCATTCAGGCCGCCGCAGGTTGTTGAGCACATAGCGAATGAAAGAGAAGAACAGGGTCATGCCGAGCGGCACGAGCATCCAAACAAGCAGCAGCAAGACTGCGGGTGTTTGCAACAGGCGGGGGATCGTTCTGTTAGCCATTGTATCTAACTCTCAGCGAGGTGAACGGAAACGTAAGGCGGGGCTACTCGAAAAGACACAGCTCGGGCCGCCGCGCCTGAAGCTCGTTTAAACGAAACAGCAAAATTCTTGGAATTGGGGTGGAAGGCCCGGACCAGCCGGGCCTTCCAAGTAAGGAGAGGCTTAGTAGCCAGCTTCCGACATGATCGCTGCAGCAGCGGCTTGTGCCGCCTCCAGAGCTTCGTCTACCGATTTCGCACCGGAGAGAGCAGCAGCCATCTCTTGTGCAACAGCGGAGCCCACTTCTGGGAACTCAGGGATCGCGGCAAACTGAACGCCTACGTAAGGCTTGATGTCAGTTGCTTCAGGAGCCGCGGATTCGATGGCAGCCATTTCAGCAGCGGCGAATGGTGCAGCGGCCTGGAACTCAGGGTACGCGTAGGTGGATGCACGTGTGCCCGTTGGCACGGAGCCCCAACCAAACTCAGGGTGGTCAGCAACCGCCTTGATGTACTCTTTGGACGTTGCCCACTCGATGAACGCTTTGGATTCTTCAGCGTTTGGCGAGCCAGCTGGTACAGCCATTGCCCATGCCCACAGCCAGTTCGCACCAACTGGATTACCAGCGTTTGGCGACTGAGCGTATGCAACACCGTCTACTTCCAGGAAGGAAGCGGCGATTGTTGCGTCGATCCACATGCCGCACTTGCCTTCGTTGTAAAGCGCGAGGATCTCGTTGAAGGAGTTACCTTCGGAGCCGGGAGGGCCGTAGTTGCCCAGCAGATCAACGTAGAAGTTGATGGCTGCTTTCCATTCGTCAGAGTCCAGAGTTGGTTTGAAGTCAGCGTCGAACCATGCGCCGCCGAAGGAGTTCACCATGGTCGTGATAAACGCCATGTTGTCACCCCAACCCGGCTTACCGCGCAGACATGCGCCGTAAACGCCGTTGTCTGGGTCGTGCATTGCAGCAGCGGCCTTCTTGATGTTGTCCCAGCTGTCATTGTCAGCAATGGTCACACCAGCAGCGTCTGTCAGGTCCTTGCGGTACATGACCATGGACGATTCACCGTAGAACGGTGCCGCGTACAGCTGACCTTCGTGGGACAGGCCATTGCGCATTGCTGGCAGCATGTCGTCGACGTCGTAAGCTTCACCGAAGTTCAGCGGCTCGATCCAGCCTGCAGCACCCCAGATCGGAGCTTCTTGCATGCCGATGTTGATGATGTCGTACTGGCCGCCACCGGTTGCTGTGTCGGAAGTGACCTGCTCGCGCAGAACGCCTTCTTCCAGCGAAACCCAGTTCAGCTTCACACCGGTTTCTTCAGTGTAGGCTTCAGCAACTTTTTGCATGTTGATCATGTGACCGTTGTTCACGATCGCAATTGTCAGTTCTTTTGCGTGACCGTCAGCGGACGCAATACCCGCGGAAAGGCCAACGCTGACCGCAGTGGTCAGTAGTGTTCTCATGATAGACATTGAAGTCCTCCCTTTTACACACGTAAATATTGATGAGCGATTGGCGTTGAGTCAAGCTTCAATTTTTGCCCCATCAATGCTGCAGAGCGGCGTGGCCTCAAATTAGGCAGACTCCCGCAATTTCAACTCCCCGTCGAACAGCGAAATCTCCGGGGTATCCGTAGCCACGCTGCCCCCAATAATCTGCAACAAACGTGACACAGCCTTGCGGCCAATCGCGTCGGTGTTCTGGGCCACGGTGGTCAGCGACGGATTCAGGTAGGGGCAAAGCGGGTAGTCATCATGCCCGGCGATCCGTAGGCCTCCCCTTGCGCCCCGCCCCGGCGTGAGCCCGTGCCGGGCAGCTGCGCGAATTGCGCCGATTGCCACACGGTCATTCACGCAAAGAATGGAGCGGTCCGCCAGCTGCCCCTGCGCGAATGCTTTGTCGAGCACCGCCTCACCATGCCCCTCGAAATACCCGTCATCATTGACCGCATCGACCCCGATGATCTCTGGCTCAAAGCCAAGCTCTTTCATCTTTGCGATATAGGCAGCCTCTCTCCCCAACGCGTTAAAGTTTACCCTTGGCATTGCAAGAAAGACGGGTGGATCGCCGACCCTACATAGATATTCTGTAATTAAACCCGTGCTTTGCATGTGGTCTGAGCCAACATAATCCACATCCGGCATCGTGGTCGGGCGCGAGTCCATCAGCACAAATGGCAGCCGCGACTTCAATCTTTGGTAGACGGCCTGATCACTATGGTCCCCAAGCGGCGTCACCAATGCGCCATCCACATTCATGGACATGAAGGTCTCCGCAGCACGGGCCTCGATCAATGGATCGGAATGCGAGCACTTCGTGATGACGCTCAGCCCGGCCTCCATCGCGGCGACCTCGACGGCCTCCAGAAGCTTGGTAAAAAACAGGTCGTTGAGATAGGGAATGATCACGCCGATCATGCCGGTGGATTTCCGGTTCAACCGTGTCGCAAAGAAATTCGGGACATATTCGACGCGCTCCAACCCCTCTTCAATCCGGGCAACGGTCTTAGGCTTGATCAGGTTCGGGTCTTGAAAAAACCGCGACAGCGTGGGGCGTGACACACCAATGGCAACCGACAAGTCTTCCATGGTCTTGATCCGGGGCTTTGGCATGGCAGCGGTCCTTCTAAGGCTAGTAAAACCACCATAACGCCACAAGTCGACATGTCGAATATTTTTTTACACGTGGGAATTTTTTGCAGGAAACTTTTACATGGCGGATACGCGGCGGAAAACGGAATGGGTTATTGCATGGCGGATGAGCTGCTGATTCTTGCGGCTGCCCAAGCCTGCTTCTCTTGTTCATACAAAAAGGCCGGCGTTCATGGCGCCGACCTTCTAATCCTTGCTGCCCCTGATTTTCAGGCGGCTTGCTTTAATCTTGGTTGCGGTAGCGACGGGTGGGCCAAGGCTCTTGGAGCCGTGTCAGACCCGGCTGACCCGCTCCCACGCGGGTTTGGTACTCCGCGACGCTGTAAGGGCCAAAGCCAGCCCCGACCTGGTACCGGCTTCTTGAAAGTCGTTCGCGTTTTTCGAAGCGCGCATTTGCACGAGCAGTTGCTCGTTCGAAGCGCGCAGTTGCGCTTTCGGACTGACCGTGCCGATGCTTGACGATGGCCCCGTTTATCTCGTGTGTGTGAACAACACCTCGGACGTTCGTTCCATGGGTATGGTGGTAGGCACCACCTCCGGCCACGGCATGCCCCTGATGAGGGTGCGTATGCGTATGTGTATGGCCACCCCCGTCAGCAAACAAAGGCCCTGCGGCAAGCAATCCGATGACGGTTGCGGTGAAGGCTAAAGGTCTCAGCATGGCAGCTCCAATCATTGCTTAAGGAAACCAGCAGAAGTTGCAGACGAGCAGCGCTGCACTAGATGTGGTTCCGACGGGTGTAGTTTGACCTCAGCTTCACGGGATTTGCAACCTGTCCATGGCACAATTGACGGCAGGAAAAACGCCAAAACGGGTTCAAATCGTCATCGAGAAAACCAAAACCCGCACCGCACGCCCCTGAAACAACAAAAAACCGCGCTCAGGGGCGCGGCTTTTAAAGCTTTCGCTGAAGTGTAAGATTACTTGATCTTACCTTCCTTATACTCGACATGCTTGCGCGCGACGGGATCATATTTACGCACGACCATCTTCTCGGTCATGGTGCGCGCATTTTTCTTGGTCACGTAGAAGTGGCCAGTGCCTTCCGTCGAGTTCAGGCGGATTTTGATCGTGGTTGGCTTCGCCATGTCTCTTCTCCTGCGCGGGGCCTAGGAGCCCCGGAAAATCATTAGATGCTGCTTTTACGCGGGCCAGCCCCCGAGTCAACCGCGAAAGCTGCGATTTGGGGCGCAGTTTTGAATGAACCGTCATTCCACGAGGGCACCGAAGCCCCACTTGTGCTTTCTGGACCAAAGCGCAACGATTTGACCATAGCTCCCATAAGGAATTTTGTTATGCGCTCCGCTCTCTCAATCCTTCTGCTGTCACTAACCTTTCCTGCTTTGGCCGAGCAAGCGGCTGACGCCATCGCACTCGAGACAGCCTCCGCTCAGGCAGCTAAAGGGGCCGGCACTCCCGTTGAAGCAAAAACGTGGATGGTTGCCGCGGCCAATCCTTTGGCCGTTCAGGCCGGGGCAAAAATCTTGGAAGCTGGTGGTAGCGCAGCGGATGCAATGGTAGCCGTTCAAGCTGTTCTCGGATTGGTGGAGCCGCAAAGCTCTGGTCTTGGAGGCGGTGCGTTTCTTGTATGGTATGACGCGGGCACAGGAGAGATCACCACGCTCGATGGGCGTGAGACCGCACCCATGGCGGCCACTCCGCGCCTGTTTCAGGATGCAGCTGGCGCGCCCTTGAAATTCTTCGACGCCGTCGTTGGAGGCCTGTCCGTGGGCACACCCGGCACGCCCGCATTGATGGCTCAGGCCCATAAGCGCTGGGGCAGATCGGATTGGGCGTCCCTGTTTGAAGACGCGATCCGTTTGGGGGACGAGGGCTTTGCCGTCTCGCCTCGATTGGCCAGCTTGGTCGCAAGTGACGTCGAACGGCTGTCACGCTTTCCGCGCACCGCCGCTTACTTTGTGCCCGAAGGCACCCCAATTGCCGAGGGCGATCTCTTGAAAAACGAGGCCTATGCCGACACGTTGAGCCGCATTGCGGGCGAAGGGGTGCAGGTCTTTTATAAGGGGGAGATCGCGCAAGGCATCATCGACACGGTCCAAAACGCGTCCGGAAATCCCGGCGTGTTGGCGCTACGCGACCTTGAGAATTACGAGGTCAAACAACGCGCCGCTGTCTGCGCAACCTACAAGGCGCATGATGTCTGCGGCATGGGACCGCCCTCCTCTGGTGCGCTGACGGTCGGGCAGATTTTGGGAATGCTGGACCAGTTTGACCTCGCGGCTCTGGGCGCTGAGAACCCGCAAGCATGGCGCTTGATCGGCGACGCCTCCCGCCTCGCTTTCGCCGACCGGGGTCGTTACATCGCCGATAGCGACTTTGTGCCGGTCCCAACCGAAGGGCTTGTCGACCCCGCCTATCTCAAAAGCCGCGCAGAGCTGTTGAACACCGACGGGGGGATGGCGCTGCAAGAGGTCGCCCCCGGCGCGCCCGCCTTTGATCACGCGCTCTTATGGGCGGATGACCAATCGCTTGAGCTGCCATCGACCTCCCATATTTCCATCGTCGATGCGGAGGGGAACGCCCTTTCGATGACCACGACGATTGAGAACGGCTTCGGCTCCCGGCTCATGGCCCCCGGTGGATTTCTGTTGAACAATGAGTTGACCGATTTCTCGTTTAGAACCCATGTGGACGGCGTCCCGATTGCAAATCGGGTGGAGCCAGGCAAGCGGCCACGATCCTCCATGGCGCCGACGATTGTGCTTAAGGACGGCTCGCCCGTTCTGGTTGTGGGCTCACCGGGCGGGTCGCGGATCATCGGCTATGTCGCCAAGACGATCATCGCGCATCTTGATTGGGGCATGGACGTCCAGCAGGCCGTGGCTCTGCCCCATCTGGTGAACCGCTTTGGGGCTTATGACATGGAGGAAGGCACCAGCGCCACACAGCTTTCGGACAGTTTGACCGATTTGGGCTATGAGTTGAACACGCGCGCACTTACCTCGGGGCTACATGCGATCAGCATTCATGACAGTGGGCTGAGAGGCGGTGCAGACCCCCGGCGTGAGGGGATCGCCCTTGGCGACTGAACCCGTCTGCATCCAGATGAGGCGGCCTTAGTCGTAGGCCGCGTCTACGATGATCTCGATCAGCAGCTCTTCGCGGGCCAGCCTGACCTGCCCGCAGGCGCGCGCGGGCGCATGACCTTCCGGGACCCAAGCGTTCCAAACCAGGTTCATCGCGGCGAAATCGGACATGTCTTTCAGCCAGATCGTCGCGCGCAGCATCTTCTCTGGCGACGACCCCGCCTTCAACAGCTCGGCCTCTAGTTTGGCCAAGCAGGCCTTGGTTTGCTCCGTGATATTCGCGCCTTCGGCCACTTGGCCAGTAATATAAGCCACCCCGTTATGCTTCACCACTTTCGAGGAGCGTGCGCCCGTGTCTATCCGTTCAATCATGTCGGTCTCTCCTTAAAACAACTCGGCCCGCAGGACCTTGGCATCGGCGATGTTCACCACCCCGATATGGCGGTCGAGCACCGGAAAGATCGCTTCAAGCAGCGCATCGAGCCGGTCGGGTTGGATCAGGCACACCACGCAAGACAGGCCTTCGGCGCGGCCCACTTGGCCCTGACGGCTCCACAGGCCCGATCGCCCCGAGCCGCCGCGCACCGGCAGCACGCTGAAGCCCTTCACGCCCGCCTCGATCAACAGGTCGGTCAGACGCCGTTCCATGATCTGCTCGATCATGATCTCGATACGTTTTGCGTCATGCATTTGCATATCAGCCTCCAATCACGGCGCTTGCCGTCGCGACATAAAGCGGGATGCCCAATGTCAGGTTAAAAGGAAAGGTGATGCCCAGCGAAAGGGTCAGGTAAACAGCCGGGTTGGCCTCTGGCAACGCGACTCTCATGGCGGCTGGAACCGCGATGTAGGAGGCAGAGGCGCTCAGCACCATCATCAGGGCGGCCCCGCCAACCGATAGGCCCAGCACAAGCGCCGCCAACAGACCGATTGCCGCGCCGATCAGCGGCATGATCAGGCCGAATGCAATCGTGGCCCCTGAGACGGCCCCCTTGGCACGCGCAAGACCGCGACCGGCGACCAGCCCCATATCGAGCAGAAACAGGCACAACACGCCTTTGAAAGGAGCCGAAATGAAGGGGGCAATTTCCGAGAGCCCGTCTTTGCCGGTCACCATCCCGATGACAAAAGAGCCCACCAGAAGAACAATCGAGCCGTTGAGCATGATCTCCCGCATCAACGCGCCGTCCATGCTTTTCGCCCCTTCGCCCTGCCTTGAGATCAGCCAAAGCGCGGAGACAATAGCAGGCGCTTCCATCGCGGCGGCGACGGCGACCATATAACCCTCAAATTCAATCCCCTGCGCCTCAAGGATCGAGCTGCCCGCAACGAAGGTCACGATAGAGATCGACCCGTAATGCGCCGCCACTGCCGCTGCATCCAAAGTCGACAGCTTCGTCATTGAACGCAGCAGCGCAAAGGCGATGAGCGGCAGGAGCGCAGATAGGATCACGCCCGCCACCAAAGAGGCAATGAGCTGGCCGTCGACCCCGTGCCCGGCCACGCTGGCCCCACCTTTGAACCCGATCGCAAAGAGCAGGTAGAGCGACATGCCTTTGGCAATCGCTTCGGGAAAGTTGAGGTCAGACCGCGCAAGTGCCGCCGCGACCCCCAAGGCAAAGCACAAGATGATTGGCGACAGAAGGTTTTGCGCCGCCAATGTCAGTATCATATCCATGAAGACCGGCCTTTGTTTGCGTTTCGTCGTCTGGACTTATCGCGCTCGGTGCCGCGCTACAATCAAATGTCGCTACCCGGCGGCGACACCGGCCTCGGCAAATGTCGACATGCCTGAATGGCAGGCAATCGCGCCCTTCAGAACACCAAGCGCCAATGCGGCGCCCGAGCCCTCGCCCAGACGCAACCCCAGCGACAGCAACGGCTCTTTGCCCAGCGCGTCCAACATTTGGCGATGCGCGCCCTCTGCCGACAGGTGGCCAGCCACCGCATGATCAAGCGCGCCTGCTTGGGCTTTTTCGAGCACTGATGCCGCAGCCGTGCAGATGAACCCGTCCAGGATCACTGGTATTTTATGCGCGCGGGCCGACGCGATTGCGCCCGCCATCGCCGCCAGCTCCCTGCCGCCCAAACAGCGCAGGACCTCCAGCGGGTCGGACAGATCATGTAGCGCGAGCCCCTCGGTCACGACCCTAATTTTATTGGCCAACCCGGCATCATCCACACCCGTTCCACGTCCGGTCCAGCTCTCCGCGCCGCCGCCAAACAGGGCGGCCCCAATTGCGGCGGCAGAGGTTGTGTTGCCAATGCCCATTTCTCCGGAGACCAAGACATCCGCCTTCGGGTCCACGGCGTTCCAACCAGCCTGCAACGCAGCGACGCAATCGCTCCCGCTCATCGCTGGCTCTTTGGTGAAGTCAGCCGTCGGGCGGTCTAACTCCAACGCATGGACCGTCATGGTCGCGCCGAATGCTTTGGAAAGCTGGTTTATTGCGGCCCCGCCATGCTCAAAATTGGCCACCATCTGCACCGTTACCTCTGCCGGAAAGGCCGAGACGCCTTGCGCCGTGACGCCGTGATTTCCGGCAAAAACGATGACCTGAGGCGCGTCCATGTCGGGCCGCGCCTCGCCTCTCCAGGATGCGTACCACAGCGCAAGATCCTCGAGACGGCCCAAGGCGCCCGGCGGTTTCGTCAACTGCCCGTTTCGCTCTGAGGCCCCTTGCAAGGCGGCTGCGTCAGCGCTTGGCTGCGATTGAAGAAGCGCGCGAAAATCGGCGAGAGACGAGAACGGTGCGGTCATGGAAATCAAACCTGTTTGAGATTGTGTTGCCTGCCCTTCTAGCCGTAGCCTAGCCCGACCTAAAGACCACCCACGCCTCAGAAATGCAGAAAACCGACATGCGCCTGCCAAGCCCGCAATTTTTGCTCAAAGACCTGCTGGTCGCCCTGTCCTTGCTGACGCGGTTGCCCATCCCGCAGGCTGATTGGAGCAACACCGAACGCCCGCCAGCGCGTGCCGCCTGGGCCTACCCGCTTGCAGGTCTTGTCGTGGGCGGCTTGGCAGCTATTGCAGGCCTCGTCGGTAACTCACTCAGTCTTGGCCCGTCTGTTGTCGCGGCGCTGATGCTTGCGGTTCTGAGCATGACAACCGGCGCGATGCATGAGGACGGTTTGGCCGATTGCGCGGATGGGTTTTGGGGCGGCTGGGACAGGTCTCGCCGTCTCGAGATCATGAAAGACAGCGCGATTGGGGCTTACGGCGTCTTGGCGCTGGTCACCGTGTTTGCGTTGAAATGGGGCAGCCTCTCTGCCGTGCTTGCCCATCCATCCGCAACGGCTTGGGTGATCCTTGTCCCCGCAATCCTGTCGCGCGCCGCGATGGTTGCGGTTATGGCGCTTCTGCCGAATGCGCGGGAAGGCGGGCTGTCCTCAAAAACAGGAACACCCGGAAAATCCGCGATGTGGGTGGCGCTTGCGCTGGGTGTTGTCGCTGCTCTTCTTGCCCCCTCGAACGCCCTTGTCCTGATTGCAGCGATGGTGCTGGCTGCAGGCGCGGTCGGGCTGATCGCCACTCGCAAAATCGGTGGGCAAACCGGTGATGTTTTGGGGGCAACGCAGGCGATAACCGAAGCAGCGCTTTTGATCACGCTATCAGCAGCGCTCAGCTAAACGCAAAACGCCGCGCAGGCCAATGCGCGGCGTCCAAGCTTGATTTGGTAAGGCTTAAGCCGCAGCGCGGCTGACCAAAACGTCGTCGATCTCTTTCATGGCAGAGGGCTCGTCATTGCCTTGCACTACGGCGATCTCGCGCGTCAGGCGCTCGAGGGCTGCTTCATAGAGCTGACGCTCCGAATAGCTTTGCTCACGCTGGTCGCCATGGCGGTGCAGGTCGCGGACCACTTCGGCAATCGCGATCAGATCGCCGGAGTTAATCTTCTGCTCATATTCCTGCGCCCGCCGAGACCACATAGCCCGCTTGACCCGCGCCTTGCCTTTCAACGTCTTGAAGGCCTGCCCCACCAAATCAGGCGAGGACAAAGGCCGCATCCCGACCTCAACCGCCTTATGGGTTGGCACGCGCAAGGTCATTTTGTCCTTCTCGAACGCCACAACAAATAGCTCAAGCTCGATGCCCGCCACTTCCTGGGTTTCGATGTTCACAATCTTGCCGACGCCGTGCGCGGGGTAGACCACGAACTCATTGGGACTAAAGTCTTGCTTCTTCTTGCTCATACGATCTCTCTTTCACGCCAAAATGGACGGGCCGGTGGAAACTCCCCCGGTCGCGTCCGCTGATCTTTCGATTTTTCGCTGATCCGTATGCTCACCCATGCAGGAACGGCCAGTTACCATCTTCGCAGGGACCATACCACAAAAACGTGAATATCCAAAGGGCTGCTTACGCCAAGCCCGCTTGGGCCATCGCGATATCCACCAAAACTGGCGAATCAGCCGCCTTCGCCGGGTGCCTCGGAAAACATCTCCAACTTGCCCTCTTTGCCGTCCATCTCTTCGGCGGTCGGCAGCGGGTCTTTCTTGGTGATGATCACTGGCCATTTTTCAGAGTATTTGCGGTTGAACTCCACCCATTTTTCCATGTCCGGCTCGGTGTCGGGGCGGATCGCATCTGCGGGGCATTCGGGCTCGCAGACGCCGCAGTCAATGCACTCGTCAGGATGGATCACCAGCATGTTCTCACCCTCATAGAAGCAATCCACTGGGCACACCTCGACGCAATCGGTGTATTTGCAGGCGATGCAGGCGTCGTTGACGATATAGGTCATGAGCATTGTCCGAAAAACTGTGTTGTGCCTGTCGTAATGACCATTCCCGGATCATTCAAGCGGAGGCTTGCGCGAAAAATCTAAGCTGCGGCGATCTTTCTTTGTGGGACGCCCTTTCCCCCACGGCGTGACCAACCGGGGCGTCTTTTCGACAAAGACGGTTTTGTCGAGGTAAAGCTCTTGCGCCTCAGGTGCCGGGCCGCGCCGTGTCCCACAGGCGCGCACCACGACCACGCGGGTTTGCTCGCCTTGCGCGAAGGTGATGCCGTCGCCCTCGCCGACCTGAAAGGCCGGTTTTGCGATCTTGTTAGTGTTGACCCGCACGGAGCCGCCCTTGACCACAGAGGCGGCCAGCGAACGGGTCTTGAAAAACCGCGCCTGCCAGAGCCATTTGTCGAGGCGGATCGTTTCTCTGGGACTATCCATCTCTCAACCCGCATGCCAATCGAGCGCCGCCAGACCGCGCTATGTCCGCCGCCCGGATCAGTCTTTCTTCAGCCCCATAAGAGCCGCCGCAAAGGGGTTGTCAGGGTCGATGGCTTTCTCTTTCTTCGGAGGCCGTGCCTTGAAGCTCTGCGCCCTGCCATCGCGTGGGCCGCCATTGCCTTTAGGCTTGCCGCGTGGCTTGGGTTTGCCCTGAGGCTTGCCGCCCCGGCCACCCTCGCGCGCGCCGCCTTTGTTGCCGCCCCAGCGGAAGGTGTAGAACACCTCCATCTCCGGCGCGTCGCTTGCGGCGTCTTTCGCCTCAGCGGGGGTGTCCACTTGCGCCTCTGAATTTTTTGCCTCAGGCGCTTCAGCCTCCAGTGCATCTGCTTCCGGCGCGTCCGTCTTGGCCTCAGGCGTGGGAGCCGCTTTGACCTTGGCCCGCTCACCGCGTTCGCCTTTATACCCAAGGCCTTCCATCAGGTTTGCAAACTGCTCAAGCGTCATTCCGGTGATCGACAGCATGTCTGCTTTCGCCTCGAACCCAGCGCGGGAGTTCTCGTTGCGCAGTTGATCTGCGAGGCGCTCCAGCATGTCGATCCGGATCGCACGGTCTCCGGCGAGGCGGTAGCCCGCTTGGGTGTAATACCCGTCCGGCGCGTCCTTGACCCCCGGCACGGTCACCAGACCGGGCGGCGGGGCTTCTGGAAATTCGCTCAGCCCGTTTTGCAATGACCACAGGACCAGCCGCAAACGGGTAGGCGCGGGCTTCAAGAGCAGTGGCATGAAGATGGTGAATTGGCCAAATCGGATGCCATGTTTGCGCAACGCGCCACGCGCGTCCTGATCAAGGTCCTTGACCTCCGAGGCCACCTTGTCACGCGGGATCACGCCCAGCGCTTCAACCATCCGGAAAGCAAAACCTTTGGCCAGCCCGGTCAGCGTGTCATCATTGGACATTGCAATCATCGGCTCGAACGCCGCCGCAATCTTGCGGTCGATGAAATGCTGCAAGCGGCGTTTGACCTTCTCGGCCACGTCGCTGCCGGCCTCTTCATCCACAAAGGGCTCGACCATAGGCTTCAATGGCTCTGCGCCCTTGACCAGTTTGCCCACGGCCAGATCACCCCACATCAGGCCACCCTGCTCGGTGAAATCCATTTCCGTGTCGGGCGCATTGTAGAATTTGTCGGCACGCAAATTGAAGTGAGGGGCCAGCGCCGCGACGGCGGCTTGCTTGAGGGTCTTAGCCTCGTCGGGGTTGGAGGACGCGTCCTGGCGGAACCGGAACCCGTCCAAACGGCCGATCATTTCGCCCTCAACAGTCACTTCACCTTTGTCGTTCACGTCAGCCACGAGGCTCTCCTTCTGTTTCAACCGCCGCAGCAAAACACTGGTGCGCCGGTCGACAAATCTTTGGGTCAGCGCGCCATGGAGCGCGTCCGACAGGCGGTCTTCTACCGCACGGGTTTCGCCGCGCCAATGGCTTTCATCGGCAACCCACCCCTTTCGCTGCGCGACATAGGTCCAAGTCCGGATATACGCCAAGCGCTTGGAGATTGCATCAATGTCGCCATCAGAGCGGTCAATCCGCGCGATCTGGCGTGCCATGTAATCTTGCGGCACCTGCCCTTTGTCATGCAGGTAGCCAAAAATCACTTCCAGAATGCTGGCGTGATCACCCGTTGAGATACCCCTGAAATCAGGGATGCGGCAGACATCCCAGAGCAGTTTGACGTCCTGCGGGCTGTGCGTGCGCGCAACAACCTCCGCCACATCGCGCAGGTTTTTCAACGCCACCACGTCGTCGGCATCTCGCGCTCGGCTGAGCCATTCATCATCCGTGTGCATTTCAAGCGAGCGGACCAGCCGGTCGACCGAGCCGAACTCAGGGCGGTCATTGCGCCATTGCAGCTTGGAGACGGGCCGGAAGTTCGACTGCAAAATCGCCTGCACCACCGGCTCCTCAAGCGCGGCCGCCTCGCCCGTGACCCCGAAGCTGCCGGGCGTCATATAGCGCCCTGCCCGCCCGGCGATCTGAGCCAGCTCATTGGGATGCAGATAGCGCATCCGTCGGCCATCGAATTTTTGGAGCGCGGAAAATGCCACATGGTTGATATCGAGGTTCAACCCCATGCCAATCGCGTCGGTGGCCACCAGATAGTCAACGTCGCCGTTTTGATACATCTCCACCTGCGCGTTGCGCGTGCGGGGCGACAGGGCGCCCATCACAACCGCGCAGCCGCCCTTTTGGCGGCGGATCAGCTCGGCAATGGCGTAGACGTTTTCCACGGAGAACCCGACAATGGCGGAGCGTGCCTTCAAGCGGCTGATCTTCTTGGCTCCGGTATAGGTCAGCTCGGAAAAGCGCTCCCGCTTCAAAAACTGCGCGCGTGGCTCCATCGCGGCGATTGCGCCGCGCATCGTGTCCGAGCCCATGAAGAGCGTCTCAAGATGCCCGCGAGACTTCAGCAATCGTTGTGTGAAGACATGCCCCCGCTCCGGGTCGGCACAGAGCTGAATTTCGTCGATCCCGACGAAATCCGCGCCCATGCCGTCCGGCATGGCCTCAACGGTGCACACCCAATATTGCGCCCTGTCGGGCACGATCCGCTCCTCACCTGTGACCAAAGCCACAACAGAGGGGCCGCGTATCGCGACGATGCGGTCATAGACCTCGCGGGCCAACAGCCGCAACGGAAGCCCGATCACACCAGTGCGGTGCGCAAGCATCCTTTCAATGGCATAGTGGGTTTTGCCGGTGTTGGTCGGTCCGAGAACCGCCGTCACCCGGGGCTGGCCGGTCATGGGCGTCGCCTGTTAGGGGGCCATGAATGGCGCGTTAAATGTCTTGGCCCGAAACTTCCGCTTCTAGCCGCTCGATGCCTTCTTTTAGACCCGGCCTGTGGGGATGTATAGCATATGCCGCCTTATACGCTTTCAGCGCGTCGGTTTTTTGGTCCAGCTCTTCAAGCATGCGGCCAAGGCCCTGAAGGGCTCCGAAGTGGCGTGGGTTCAGCGACAATGTTGTCCCGATATCGGCGATGGACAGCCCGTAGAGCCCCTCCCCGAAATAGGCGGTCGCCCGCATATTCCAGCCTTCGGCGAAGTCGGGGGCATGGTCGGTCAGAGCGGTAAAATGGTCGATGGCCTTTTTCGTGTCGCCGTTGGACATGGCTTGGCGTCCGCGTTGCAGCAAAAAGTTCATGGATTTTGAACCGCTATCGGACCATTCACGCCAAATCGCGCGTTCAACCAACTCCCAGTCTTGCAACTCGGGCTGCGCCAAGCGATCAAAGAGCTTATCGAGCGCATCTTCATCTGCAACGGCGCTTGTCGCAAAAAGGAATGCCGCAACGACACAGTTGAGGATGAGGATTGAAAATTTCATAACGACCTTAAGTCTAGCGGCATGATTGGAAAAATCGAGACCCTGGATGTCACATTTTTAGGAGAACCCAAATGAGCGACGTCATCACCAAAGCTGTAGCCGCCTTGCAAGCGAAACTGGACGGGGGCTTTGACGGCTCAGTTAAGTTCGACATCGAAGGCGAAGGTTCCATCATGGTAGACAGCGCAGGCGTGCGCGCCGGCGACGAAGATGCCGAATGCACAATGTCTGCAGATACCGAGACCTTTGAGGCCATTCTTGACGGGGAATTGAACCCGACCTCCGCCTTCATGACCGGCAAGCTGACCGTTGATGGCGATATGGGTCAGGCCATGAAGCTGGGCTCCGTTCTGTCGTGACCCTCACGACGGCACCCCTTTATCACGACGTAGCCGATGGCCCGGATGGCGGTGCGGCCTATTGGCTGCTCTGCGCAGACGGGGTGCGGATCCGCGTTGCGGTCTGGGGTGCCGACACTGCCAAACATGGCACCGTGCTGCTGTTTCCCGGCCGCACCGAATATATCGAAAAATACGGCCGGGCCGCCGCTGAGTTCGCCTTGCGGGGTTATGCCACCCTTGTCATTGACTGGCGCGGGCAAGGCTTGTCTGATCGGTTGCTGGAAGACGAGATGCTGGGCCATGTCGGCGACTTTCAAGACTACCAGCTTGACGTTCAAGCGGTGCTGGCCTTCGCCCGCAAGATTGAGCTGCCGACGCCCCACACGCTGTTTGCGCATTCCATGGGCGGCTGCATCGGCCTGCGAGCTTTGATCGACGGGTTGCCTGTCACCTCTGCGGTGTTCTCCGGGCCGATGTGGGGCATAGCCCTGACGACAAGCAAACGCTCGCTTGGCTGGACCGCCTCGACCGTGGCGCATACATTTGGGTTCGGCAACATGCTGGCACCCGGCACGTTGCGGGAAACCTATGTGCTGGCAAATCCCTTTGAAAACAACATGCTCACCACCGACCTTGAGATGTTCGAGTATATGAAGCGACAGGTCAGCGCGCATCCCGAGCTGGCGCTCGGCGGACCGACGCTGAGCTGGCTGAACAAGGCCCTGCGGGAGTGCCGAGCGCTGCGGGCCCATCCGACGCCCAACGTGCCCTGCATCACTTATGTTGGGACCAATGAGCGGATCGTTGACATACCAACCATTCATGACCGCATGTCCCGCTGGCCAAACGGAGAGCTGGTGATCATTGAGCGTGGCGAGCACGAGATCGTCATGGAAGGCCCTGCGGCACGCACACGCGTGTTCGACGAGGCCTGCGCGCTCTTTGCGCGTCATGCCACGCTGGAAACGACCTAGACCAAAACCCCGCCTTCCAACCGAACCGTCCGGTCCATACGCGCGGCCAGCTCCAGATTATGCGTGGCGATCAAGGCCGCGAGCCCGGTTTCCCGCGCAAGCGTCATCAGCGCTTCAAACACCTGATCGGACGTTGCCGGGTCTAGGTTTCCCGTCGGCTCATCCGCCAGCAACAATCCCGGCGCATTGGCCAAAGCGCGGCAAAACGCGACCCTTTGCTGTTCCCCACCAGATAGGGCACCGGGCCGATGCTCTGCCCGATCCGCCACGCCGACCTTGCCCATCAAATCAACGGCGCGGGCATGGGCTTGCGCGTTTGGCACGCCAGCCGCAAGCTGTGGCAGCACGATGTTCTCAGCGGCCGTGAATTCTGGCAACAGATGGTGAAACTGGTAGACAAACCCGATCTCGGAGCGCCTTGCATTGGTCCTGGCGCGGTCACTGCGCCCTGTTAGGTCTTCACCGGCAATCTTCACCTGCCCCGCATCCGGCGTATCCAGCAGCCCTGCAATATGCAACAGCGTCGATTTACCTGCCCCGGACGGGGCGACCAATGCGACAACCTCACCGCGCTTTACTGACAGCTCAGCCCCGCGCAAGACCTTGATCTCGTTTGGCTTTCCTTGGTTGTAATGTTTCTTGATGCCCGTGAGCACCAATGCCGCGTCACTCATAGCGAAGCGCCTCCACCGGGTTCATGCGGGCGGCACGGCGCGCCGGGAAAATCGTCACCACGAAGCTCAGGAACAGCGAGAGCGAGATTGCCGACAAGACGTCCCCCATTTCCAGCCTTGCAGGAAGTTTCGAGATCATCCGCACAGACGGATCCCAGACGCCGCCGCCAGCGATGTAATTCACCAGATCAAAAATCGGGTCGATATAGATCGCAAAGAGGCATCCAAGGATCAGACCGGCAATCGTTCCAATCACCCCCGTGGACGCGCCGCAGATGAAGAAAACCCTCAGGATTGAGCCCTCGCTCAGCCCCATGGTGCGCAAAATGCCAATGTCGCGACCCTTGTTCTTCACCAGCATGATCAGGCCCGACACGATGTTCATCGAGGCGATCAGGACCAGCACTGACAGGATGAGGAACATGACATTGTCTTCCATCGCTAAGGCTTGCAGGAAGGCACCGGACGAGTCGCGCCAGCTCCAGAGGAGTGTGCCGGGGCCAGCGGCTTCCATCAATGCGGGGGTCGCCTTCTCCAAGTCCTCAGGGTCTTCCAAGATCACTTCGATCTCGTCTGCCAGGCCCTCGCGATTGAAATATTCCTGCGCTTTTTCGAAGGGCATGTAGACGCGGGTGCGGTCGATATCAAAGCGCCCCACCTTGAAGACGTAGACCACCTCGAAAGCTACTACGCGAGGAGATGTGCCAAACGGGTTTTTTGTCCCATTGGGAGAAATAAGCCTGATACGGTCGCCCGGCCCCACCCCAAGCTCGCGCGCGACACCGTTGCCGATCGCGATGCCTTCCGCAAACCGCGCGATGTCGCCGGAGGCCTCCAACGGGTTTGCCACGCGGCGGATGTTCAAGAAGTCCGCCTGCCGCATGCCAAAGACTTCGACGCCCGCATTGCGCCCCCGCCCCGTAGCCATCACCTGACCCTTCACAACCGGAGCCGCGCGCACGACGCCCGGCGCGTTTGCCAGCCGAACCGTCTTTTCATCATAGTCGGAGATCACCCGCGCAAAATTGCCCGTCTCAGAAACTTGGCCTTGGTCATAGACTTTGACATGGGCATTCGCGCCGAGGATCGTGTCGACAAATTCGTAGCGAAATCCCGATCTTACGGCCAAGGTGATGATCAATGCAGCCACCGCCAGCGTGATGCCGATCAACGAGATCCACGTCATGACGGACACGCCGCCCTCCGCCCGTTTGGCGCGCAGATAGCGCCAGGCAATCATCCATTCAAAGCCTGCAAACGGGACGGTCTTGCCGCCAGTGATCTTGGCCACTTTATTCTCCTGCTGCTGCGCGCCCAGATGTGCGCTTTCACGCAGCCAAGGTCAAGGGAGACGGGGGGCTGGAGGCCTGCGCCAAACCGCCTATACTACCTCCATGTTTGAAGGGTTCGACAGCTTTGACCACGTGATTGGCGAGGTCAGCCTGCATGGCCGTATCGGGGGATCGGGGCCTCCGCTTTTGTTGCTCCATGGCTACCCGCAAACCCATGTGATGTGGCACAAGATGGCTCCGCAATTGGCCGAGCGGTTTACCGTGGTCGCCCCCGACCTGCGCGGCTATGGCGCGTCCAGCTGCCCTGTGACGCGCCCCGATCATTCGCAAATGTCGAAACGCACAATGGCCGCGGATATGGTAGGGCTGATGGCCACGCTGGGCTTTTCACATTTCGACATTCTGTCGCATGATCGAGGCGCACGCGTCGCGCATAGATTGGCGATGGATGCGCCTGAGGCCGTCAGGAAATTGATCATTCTCGACATTGCGCCCACGCGTGAGATGTATGCCAACACGACACTTGGCTTCGCCAGAGCCTATGCGCATTGGTTCTACCTGACCGAACCCTATCCGCTGCCGGAGCGGATGATTTCCACGGATCCGCAAGATTTTTGGGACAAGAAATGCATGTTCGGGGCCGCCGGCGATGGGCCGTTCAGCCCGGGGGCCCGCGCCGCCTATCACGCAGCTTTCGATAATCCAGACGTCATTCATGCCTCTTGCGAGGATTACCGCGCCGCAGCGACGATTGATATCGCCCATGATGATGCGGATGGTGACGCGAAACTGACCTGCCCGGTGCATGTGTTATGGGGCGCGCATGGGGCCATTGAGGCATTTTTCGACTGTCTGTCCCTTTGGAGGCTTCGCGCAGAACAGGTCACCGGGAAATCATTGCCCGGCGCGCATTATCTGGCCGAGGAGCTTCCCGAGATGATCTTGGAGGAGACTTTCGCATTTCTCGCCCACCGCTGATCACGGCACTTAGCGCACGGTAATCAGGTACAAAAAAGGGCCCGGCAAAACACGCCGAGCCCCTGCCCCCACACGCACTCACGTGTTGGCCCAAATACACAGGCCGCCACGCACTCACTAACTTTTATGCCGGATGATGCGACGCCGACTCTCCCTCCGCGCCACGGCCCCTGCGATTTGATGTCAAGGTTTGAAGCGCCTGCAACCGACGGTCTCGTACCGTGCTATGAAGCTCGCCCCGCTCACGACGCAGGCGCCGTGTGTAGAACACGCCAGCTGTCGCATCGTCTTCCAATGCGTCACGAATAGCCGCAAGTTTCCGGTCCGAAATTGTCCGTCCGTTCGGAACGTCCAGCACAATCTGGTGACGCTCCTCCCTTTCGGACAGAAGCTGGCTGTGATCGCCAGGCTTTCGTTCATCTAACTCAGTCGGAACGACACGACGCTCAAAAAAGAAGTAACTCATTATACACCCTCTGGTGCCCCCAGAGATCTTTTACCGGACCTGCCACATTAAGCGCAACATTTTGACATGGTTCGGAGCGGAAACAGTATGTTGATGCGTTAATCTTCCGTTCATCTTTTGCGGTTCTGTGTCTGACAAACCCACATAACTGAACTTTTTATTACACATTATCAATGACTTGTGTATTTGACGCCTCTTTCGATCTCATCTGACCAAGCGACTGCCCCTTGCAAACCTCGCTATGTCGCGCCGAACACACTTGGGCGAAATGTGTCCAGAGTTTGGCGAAACGTATCAACTGTTCGGCCAAAAGGATCGCATTGTTGAAGGCTCCGGAGCGCAAGGTCCGGGACAGCGTTCCGCCAGACGCCCTTATCTGGCGTAGATGCCTGCAATCTTGGCAAGGGCCGCGTCCGGGGTCAGCTCTTCGCTTTCACCACTACGCCGTGAGGTCAGCTCGACAACGCCGTTTTTCAACCCACGGGGCCCAACGGTGATGCGCAACGGCAAGCCAATCAAGTCCATCGTCGCGAACTTGCCGCCCGCCCGCTCGTTGCGGTCGTCGTAAAGCGCCTCAAGCCCCATCGCCTCGATCTGGCCATAGAGGCTTTCGCACGCCGCATCCGCCTCCGCGTCGCCCTGTTTGAGATTGACGATGCCCACATGGAAGGGCGTTACCCCTTCGGGCCAGATGATCCCTTTGTCGTCATGGCTGGCCTCGATGATGGCGCCCAGAAGGCGCGACACACCGACGCCGTGCGACCCCATATGCACGGCCGTCGGTTTGCCGTCAGGCCCTTGCACTTTGGCCCCGAGCGCGTCTGAGTATTTCGTGCCGAAATAGAAGATTTGTCCCACCTCGATGCCACGCGCCACTTTGCGGCGGTCTTCAGGCACCTCGTTGAACAGCGCCTCATCGTGGGTTTCGTCGGTGCGGGCGTATTTGGTGGTGAATTCCTCCAACACGCTTTGGCACTGCGCGACGTCATCATAGTCGATGTCACGGTCGCCAAAGCTTAGGTCGGTGACGGCGCTGTCGTAGAACACCTCCGACTCGCCTGTCTCCGCGAGCACAAGGAATTCATGCGTATAATCGCCCCCAATCGGCCCGCCATCGGCGCGCATCGGAATGGCCTGCAACCCCATACGCTCGTAGGTGCGCAGGTAGCTGACCAAATGGCGGTTATAGGCGTGCAGCGCGTCTTCTTTGGTGAGGTCAAAATTGTAGCCATCCTTCATCAGAAATTCGCGGCCCCGCATGACCCCAAACCGAGGACGGCGTTCGTCGCGGAACTTCCATTGGATGTGATAGAGCGTCAGCGGCAGGTCCTTATAAGAGGACACATGGCTGCGGAAAATATCGGTGATCAGCTCTTCGTTGGTCGGCCCGTACAGCATATCGCGCCCGTGACGATCTTGGATGCGCAGCATCTCTTCGCCGTAATCGTCATAGCGCCCGCTTTCGCGCCAAAGGTCGGCGGATTGCAAGGTTGGCATGAGCAAAGGGATATGGCCCGCGCGTACCTGCTCTTCATGCACAATGTTTTCGATGTTTTTCAGAACCTTAAAGCCCAGAGGCAACCATGAATAAATCCCGGCAGAACTTTGCTTGATCATGCCTGCCCGCAGCATCAGGCGGTGCGACACGATCTGCGCCTCGCTTGGCGTTTCTTTCAAGACGGGTAAGAAATATCGGGTTAGGCGCATGGCATCACCACTTTCTGAAATTTGGTCGGGTTCGGATTACGCCATCCCAATTCGCAGCGCCACCCCATCATTTCTACGATACAGCTCAGATAGAGCCGGCCTCGACCATGTAATTGCTCGCCGTGCACATTGCGGCATCGTCTGAAGCCAGAAACAGAACCATGCGCGCAACGTAGACAGGGTCAATCAGGTCGGGCAAGCATTGACGCTGGCGGTGCTTCTCCAAGGCCTCTGGCGTGGCCCAAAGCTCCTTCTGGCGCTCCGTCATGATCCAGCCGGGGACCACGGTGTTGACCCTGATCCGGTGCTCTCCCAAGTCACGTGCCATGGTGCGGGTCAGGCCATGGACGGCGGCCTTGGCCGTGGCATAGGCCGGAAAACCGCCGCCCGCCTCCCACCAGGAGTTCGAGCCCAGATTGATGATCGAGCCCCCGCCCTTTTGAATCATACCCGGCGCAACTGCTTGAATTAAAAAGAACATATGCCGCAGATTAGTTTGCATCCGCTCGTCCCAATACTCCGGGGTGACGTCGCGCCAGTCGTGTCGGTCATCGCGGGCGGCGTTGTTGGCCAGCACGTCGAACGGCCCCTGCTCTGCCGCGAGCGTGGCAATCGCGGCTTGGGTGGCCTCAATGTCGGTCAGATCACACAGCGCAAAGCTGGCTCCGGTTTCGTCGGCGACGGCAGTGCTTGTGGCCTCGTCGCGGTCCAGAAACGCCACCTTTGCGCCTTGGGCGGCAAAGGCCTCCACGGTCAACGCGCCGATGCCGCCAGCGCCTCCGGTCACGAGGACGGACTTGTTTTTGAGGCTTGGGAATTGGGCAAAATTGGTCATGTGGCTCTCTGATTTTGGCGATGGCTCGGGAGGGGCCTTGGCGTGTTTCAGCGCAAGTCAATCTCCGCGTCCATGGCTGAGGCGAGCGCTGAAAGCCGCGCGGCGGCGACCTCTCCATAGAGATCACGCGTCTCGGGGTGGAGCTTCAGCTTGAGCACTTTCTTCTTGGGGTGAAACGAAAATTCCCCCATTAATTCATGCCGTTGCACGGAGAACATCGCGCCAAACCGCATCGCTTTGCCAAGAATTTCTGCCGCTTTCAGGTCCTTTTCTGGCAGCAGCTCGAACAGCTCGTTGAACCGCGTGCCGTCGCGCGAATTCTTGTAGCGGTGAAGCAGGGCCACCCCCAAAAACACGCGGCCCTGATGGTCGAGACCGCCCAGATTTGCACGCGTTGCGTTGTCGAAACACACCTCGGCGCGGTAGTCGGGATGGGCGCGCCAGCTGACGTCGTGCAGCAGGCAGGCGGCGCGGATGAGGCGGGCGCGTTCATAGGGGATCTTGCTACCAAAGATCGGCTCGATGAATTTGTGCAGCTGTCGGCCGAAGCCCGGGACCCTTGCGTTTTTGGCTTCGTCCCAGCGGCAGGCCTCGATTAGGGGGTCGCGGCGTTTCAGCTCGAAGGGCATTTGCTCGTAGAGAAGGCCTTCGCGGATGCCGTAGCTGGAGGTGGCGAGGGCCTTTGGTTTGAACCTCTGAATGAGCGATTTCAGCACTTGGGCGGCGATGGGAACAAGGCGCATGCGGGCCTCGGAATTGCCGGTGATGGCGCGCAGCTCGTCGATGGATTTGCCCCGGATCCACTTGACTGTTTGCAAAACGGATTTCGGCGTCATCCGGTATTCATGCAATACTTTCAATGGGTAACCGCGCCTCTCCATGTCCAGTCGGGCCAGTGCGCGCCAGGAGCCGCCGACCAAATAGATGGTGTTATAGGTGCCGGATACTTCGGTTCGGAGGTCGTGCATTGTGTCGTCGATGAGTTTCTTGCGGGCGTCGTAGCCGCCTTTAAGGCCTTTCAATTTCAACGGTCCCAATTGAGAGGAGACGCGGTGGCCGACGACGCCGTCGCCGATCTCGGCCAGTTCCATGGAGGAGCCGCCGATATCGCACATCAAACCTTCGGCTTCGGGCCAGCCAAGGAAGACGCCTTGGGCGGAGAGGCGGGCCTCTTCCTGGCCGGAGGCGACCCAGAGATTGAGGCCGGTTTCGCGCAGAACCTCTTCGCAAAACTCCTTGCCGTCTTCGGCGTCGCGCACAGCGGCGGTGGCCACGGCGGTGATAGGATTGACGTCTAACCCATTGCAAAGCAATGCAAATCTTTTCAACGCGGAGAGCGCTCGGGCGCGGCCTTCGACGGAAAGACGGCCTGTCTGGCGCATATCTGCGCCGAGGCCAGCCATGATTTTCTCGTTGTAAAAATAGGCAGGCGAACGTGCTGCCCCATCGAAGACCACAAGGCGCACAGAGTTCGATCCGACGTCGATCGTGCCGACCCGGCTGAGCGCTTTGGCCTTGGGATCATTGAATAAAGGACGACCGAAAGGGCCGTATTCTTCGCCTTCTGCGGCTTGTGTGCCGTCCATCGACATGGGTTGTGATCCCCCGAGATCTTCGTCTGGTCGAACCATGCAATTAGCGGGCCGGAATCGTCAATCAATCCTTAACGTCATATGCGTCTCAGGCGGCCCAAAATCGAGTTTGGTACAAAATGGGGCAAAACTTTTTGCCCCAAAACCCATTTTGTACATTTTCGGGGGGCAGTTTTCTTTACCCATCCTTAACGCTTTCGTCCTCAATCGACGGAGTGGGTCAGCTCGGGTACGTCGCCCGCCCCTGCCGAGCCGCGACCGGAGAGGGAGGGGTTTTCCATGAAGAAGCGGTGGCAGTTGAAGACCTCGTCCTCGTCGCCAAATTCCTGCCGGGCGTAGCTGCCATCGGGACGCAGGATCCAGCTTTGGGCGGTGTCGGCCAGATTGGCCGCCATGATCTGGCTCATCACTTGGGCGTGGACCGTTTTGTTGGTGATCGCGACCAGCGTTTCGACGCGGCGGTTGAGGTTGCGGCCCATCCAATCGGCCGACGACATATAGACCCGCGCTTTTTTCGACGGCAGGGCTTTGCCATTGCCAAAACACACGATGCGGGAATGTTCCAAAAACCGACCAACGATGGATTTGACCCGGATGTTTTCGCTGAGCCCGGTGATGCCCGGACGCAGCCCGCAAATGCCGCGGATGACGAGGTCGATTTTTACCCCGGCCTGACTGGCGGCATAGAGCGCGTCGATCACGTCGGGCTCGATCAGGGAGTTCATCTTGGCCCAGATTTGCGCGGGCTTGCCGGCATTGGCGAAGGCGATCTCGGCTTTGATGTTTTCGATCAGAGTCGATTTCAAGGTTAACGGCGCGATGGCGAGGTTTTCGAGACTGTCGGGCTGGGCGTAGCCGCCAACATAGTTGAAGACCCGCGTGGCATCGCGGCCAAGGGCTGCGTCGCAGGTGAAGAGGCTGAGGTCGGTGTAGAATTTCGCCGTAATGGGGTGGTAATTGCCGGTGCCGAAATGGGTGTAGGTGACCAGCTTGCCGTTTTCGCGGCGCACGATGGCGCTGATCTTGGCGTGGGTTTTATAGTTAATGAAGCCGTAGACCACATGCGCGCCTGCGCGCTCCAGCTTGCGCGATTGGCGAATATTGGCGGCCTCGTCGAAGCGGGCTTTCAGCTCGACCAGCGCGGTGACCGATTTGCCGTTTTCGGCGGCCTCGCACAGGGCGGCCACAATCGGGCTTTCATGGGAGGTGCGGTAGAGCGTCTGTTTGATGGCCACCACATCGGGATCGCGGGCGGCTTGGGCGAGGAAGCGGACCACCATGTCGAAGGTCTCGTAGGGGTGGTGCAGCAGCATGTCTTTTTGCCGGATCGCGGAGAACATATCCCCCTCGTGATCCTGCACGCGTTCCGGCACGCGCGGGGAGAAATGCGGCCACATCATATGGGGCTCACCCAGATCGACCAGCTCGGAGATATCGCTGAGGCCGAGCATGCCGTTGATCTCGATCACGTCATCTTCGGTGACCTCTAGCGCGTCCATGATCAGCTCGCGCAGCTTGGAGGGCGCATCTGTGCTGAGCGTCAGGCGGACCACCTCGCCGCGACGGCGGCGTTTCAGGGCGGTCTCGAACTCGCGGACCAGATCCTCGGCCTCCTCTTCCAGCTCAAGATCGCTGTCGCGCAACACGCGGAAGGTGCAATGGCCGGTGGCCTCATAGCCCGGAAACAGATCGCCAATGCGCTGGGTCAGCATGTCTTCCATGGAGATGACGCGGGTTTCGCCCTCGACGGAGGGCAGCATCACGAAGCGTTCGATCTGTTTGGGGATCGGCAGCAGCGCTTGCAGGCTGCGATTGTCGGATTTGCGTTTGAGTTGCAGCGCCAGCGAGAGCCCGGTGTCGGGGATGAAGGGGAACGGGTGTGCGGGGTCGATCGCGAGGGGCGAGAGGACCGGGAAGATGTTGGACAGGAAGTGTTTTTCCAAAAACGCATCGTCGCTTTCGGTCAGCGCCTCGCCTGTCAGGACGAACATACCTTGAGCCGCCATTTCAGTGCGGAGGGTGCCGAGGACGGTGTCCTGGCGGTCCATCAATTCGCGGGCATTGGCGTCGATCAGAACCAGTTGTTGAGTGGGCGTGCGGCCATCGGCGGAGGGGGTGGTGTTGCCCGCCAAGGCCAGCTCCCGCAGGCCCGCGACGCGGACGGAGTAGAACTCATCAAGGTTATTGGCCGAGATCGCAAGGAAGCGGACCCGTTCCAGCAGGGGGACTTTGGGGTTGGAGGCCTCTTCAAGAACGCGCCAGTTGAAGGCGAGCCAGCTGAGCTCCCGGTTGAAAAAGCGGTCAGGGCCTTCGGGGTCGAACCCGTCCAACACCACGGGCGCGGGCATAGCCGCGTTCAGAAAATCGGCGCCTGTCATGGGCGCGAGGGCGATGTCAGATTGGAGGGTCATGCCCACTTATGCCAAATATTTCAGCGACATGTCCAGTTTTCTGGGTGTGGATGCGTCAGGTTCCGCCCAAGATGTCACCCGCAAGCCGCTTGCCGATGGGGCGGTTTTCGGCCAGCGCGCGGGCGTCGATCTGGTCAACGAAACGCCGGGCCTCCGCGAAAGAGCGGGTGATGCGCGGGACGACATAGTCCAGCAGCCCTGCGGGCAGGTTGATCTGGCGGTCGGCAAACATCTTCATCAACACCAGCGCCAAAAGCGCATCATCAGGCGGGTCGAGTGCGACGAGCGTGGTGCCGGTGAGGCGGCTTTTGAGGTCGGGCAGTTGGGTGGCCATCTGCGCGGGAGGCGTGGTGGTGGTCATCAGCAGCGCGTGGCCTTCGGCCAGCATCAGGTTGTGCAGGTGAAAGAGCGGGGTTTCGTCTTGCGGGTCCGCACGGTCCACGTCTTCGACCACCAACGCGCTGCGGGCGAGGCCCGCGATGTCTTGCGCCGCGAGGCCTTGGGCACTGGTGATATGGGCAGCGTTTTCGCCGGCCCAGACATGCGCGAGATGGGTTTTGCCGGAGGCCGCCGGGCCGCAGAGCATCAGTTTTTTGCTGGGCCAGGTGTCGGTGACCTCAAGGCTTGCGACGGCCATCTGGTTGGCCTCGGAGACGAAGAAGTTGTCACGCCCCAACGCGGATTTGGTGGGGAGCGGGAGAGGAAGCTGCTCGGCCATGTGCTAGCTGGCTTCGTCGTCGTCAGTGTCGAGCCCGCGGTAGAGCCTGCTGGATTTGTATTGCGTCAGGCCAAAGCGGGTGAGCACGCCGAGGATGGCGGCGACGGGGACGGCCACGAGCATGCCGACAAAGCCGAAGATCGTGCCGAAGGCCGAGAGCGCGAAAAGCAGCCAGACGGGGTGCAGGCCGACGCTTTCTCCGACGAGTTTTGGGGTCAGGATGTTGCCCTCAAGAAATTGGCCGATCGCGAAGACGATGGCCACGACCACGATCCATTGCGGGTCGGACCAGAATTGGAACAGTGCAAGCCCGATGGCCAGCGCGCCGCCGACAAGTGCGCCGACGTAAGGAATGAAGGTGATCAGCCCCGCGATGACGCCCACGACGAGGCCGAATTGCAGGCCCACGGCCATGAGGGCGACGGCGTAGAAGGTGCCGAGGATGGCGCAGACGGTGAGCTGGCCGCGCACGAAGCTGGCGAGGGTGCTGTCGATCTCGGCGGCGAGTTTGCGGATTTGCGGCGCGTGGTCGCGGGGCAGTAGGCTGTCGATGCGGGCTGTCAGGTTGTCCCAGTCCAAGAGCAGGTAGAAGGCGACCACGGGGACCACCACCACGAAGACGGCGGCGTTGATGACGCCCACGGCGGAGCTGAAGACGGTCTTGACCAGCTCCGTGCCGCGTTCCTGCAGGGTCGCGCCGAAGCTGTTGATGGTTTTGGACAGGGTGGAGGTGTTGTCGAGCAGCGCGGGGAAGCGCTCCGACAGGTAGGCGTAGAGGCTGCTGAGATATTTCGGGGCCTGTTCGAGCAGGGCTGCGGTTTGCTCCGTCACCTCGCGGATCACGAAGATCATGACGGGGACAATGACCAGAATGGCCAGCAGCGAGATCGTGGCGGTGGCCGCGACGCGGCTGAATTTCATCCGCTCCAGCCGGTCGGCGACCGGGTCCATCATATAGGCGATGGCGCCGCCGACGATGAAGGGCAAGAGCACGTCGCCCAAAAACCAGAGCGCGAGCATAAAGAGGAGTGCGACCACGCCCCAGTATTTTGCCTGATCTTGAACCGGTAATGCCATATGCGCCCTTTCTGCTCATAGATGTGGCGCAGTGGGGCGGCAAGCGCAAGGCCCGGTCGGGCTTTGGCGGCGTGGTTTTGCCCACTGGCCGCGCGGCCCTGCGGGGCGAGTATTTTTGAAGCAGTGATAGGGGTTAGCGGCGCTCTTTTCGGATCAGGGTCAGGATATCTTTGGCGGCTTCGGGGATGTTTGTGCCGGGGCCAAAGATGGCTTTGACGCCGGATTTATAGAGGAAATCATAGTCTTGCTGCGGGATCACGCCGCCGCAGATGACGATGATTTCGCCTGCGCCTGCGTCTTTCAGGGCCTCGACCAGTTTGGGGGCGAGAGTTTTATGGCCCGCCGCCTGGCTGGAGATGCCGACGACGTGGACGTCATTGTCGATGGCGTCTTGCGCGGCCTCCGCCGGGGTTTGAAAGAGCGGGCCGACATCGACGTCGAAGCCGATATCGGCGAAGGCGGTGGCGATGACTTTGGCGCCTCTGTCATGGCCGTCCTGGCCCATTTTGACGACCAGCATGCGCGGGCGGCGGCCTTCTTCTTCGGCGAAGTTTTCGACGTCTTTCTGGATGGCCGCAAAACCTTCATCGCCCTCATAGGCGGCGCCGTAGACACCGGCGAGGGTTTTGACCTCAGCACGGTGGCGGCCGAATATTTTTTCCATGCTCATGGAGATCTCTCCTACGGTTGCGCGGGCGCGGGCGGCCTCCACGGCCAAGGCCAGCAGGTTGCCGGTGCCGTTTTTGGCACCGTCTTCCAATGCGGCAAGGGCTGCGTCGCAGGCGGCTTGGTCGCGGGTGGCTTTGATCTGTTCGAGCCGCGCAATCTGGCTTTTGCGCACGGCGACATTGTCCACGTCGAGAATGTCGATCGGGTCCTGCTCGTCGAGGGTGAATTTGTTGACGCCGACCACGACCTCTTCGCCGCGGTCCACTTGGGCTTGGCGCATGGCAGCGGCCTCCTCAATGCGCAGCTTGGGCATGCCGGAGGCGACGGCTTTGGTCATGCCGCCCATCTCGTCGATTTCCTGGATGATTTTCCACGCCTCATCGGCCAGATCGGCGGTGAGTTTTTCCACGTAGTAGCTGCCCGCCAGCGGGTCGACGACTTTGGTGACTTTGGTCTCGTTCTGCAAGATCAGCTGGGTGTTGCGCGCGATCCGGGAGGAAAATGCGGTGGGCAGCGCAATCGCCTCGTCAAAGCTGTTGGTGTGGAGCGATTGCGTGCCGCCGAGCACGGCGGACATGGCCTCATAGGCGGTGCGCACGATGTTGTTGTAAGGGTCTTGCTCCTGCAGGGAGACGCCGCTGGTCTGGCAATGGGTGCGCAGCATCTTGGAGCCTTCTTTCTGGGCCCCGAACTCCGTCATGATTCGGTGCCACAGGAAGCGGGCGGCGCGCAGTTTGGCGACCTCCATAAAAAAGTTCATGCCGATGGCGAAGAAAAAGCTGAGGCGGCCTGCGAAAGCGTCCACATCCATGCCGTTCTCAATCGCGGCTTTGACGTATTCCTTGCCGTCGGCGAGCGTGAAGGCGAGCTCTTGGACGAGGTTCGCGCCGGCCTCCTGCATGTGGTAGCCGGAGATCGAGATGGAGTTGTATTTCGGCATATCCGACGCCGTGAAGGCGATAATATCCGAGACGATCCGCATGGAGGGTTCGGGCGGGTAGATATAGGTGTTGCGCACCATAAATTCCTTAAGGATGTCGTTCTGGATGGTGCCAGACAGAACGGCGCGGTCATGGCCCTGTTCCTCGCCTGCGACAATGAACGAGGCCAGCACCGGGATCACCGCGCCGTTCATGGTCATGGAGACGGAGATTTTATCCAATGGGATGCCGTCGAAGAGGATTTTCATATCCTCGACTGAGTCAATTGCCACGCCTGCCTTGCCGACATCCCCTTCGACGCGTTCATGGTCGCTGTCATAGCCGCGATGTGTGGCCAGATCGAAGGCGACGGAGACGCCCTGCTGGCCTGCCTCAAGCGCTTTGCGGTAGAAGGCGTTGCTTTCCTCGGCGGTGGAGAAGCCCGCATATTGGCGGATGGTCCAGGGGCGGCCTGTATACATGGTGGCGCGCGGGCCACGGGTGAACGGCCCCTCCCCCGGCAGGGAGCCCATGTGACCGAGGTTTTGGGCGTCTTCCTCCGTGTAGAGGGGCTTGATGGGGATGCCTTCGGGGCTGTCCCAGGTCAGCTCATCCAGCGAGCGGCCGCGCAGTTCTTTCGTGGCGCGTTCGGCCCAGTCGTCTTTTTTGGTCATGGTGGCTTCCTCTTGGGTCAAGTGACCCGCCGGATGTGTCCCCGGTCGGGTCATAATATGTCGCCAAGCCATCGCTGCCTGCTTTGAGCCAGTCGATATCCGTGGCGTAATCCTGTCGCAATTTATGTTGTTGGTCTTGGGTGAAGGGCTGGTAGCGGCCGATCGTGGATTTCAGGGCATCGGCCAACGCGTGGTCGCCGCAATCCCTGGCGATGGCCGCGATTTCGGCAGCATTTGGCGAGGCGTTGTTGACCTGTACCGGGGCCGAAATGGTGCGTGGCAAGAGGCGGTTGGTCAGCGCGCAGACCTGTTGCGGCTGCTGGCTGGCCCATGCTTCAAAGGTCCAGACGGCGATCTGGGCCTCCGGGAAGATATGCGCGATGTCCTTGATAATGTCCCGCCAGCGGCGCGGCTGGGTGGTGAGCCGGTCGAGCATTTGCGGGGTCGGCAGCGCGCGGCCTGCCTTGGCCCCAAAGGCCAGTGCGGAGGCCCAATGCGCCTCGTAAGAGCGGATCGCGAGCCCGATGCGCAAATTCTGGCCGCCAAAGGCGGGGGCAAAGCGCGCCAGCCGGTCGGCGGCTTGCGGGTAGAGCTGACATTGGCCGAAATTTTGCGACAGGGTGCCAAGGATGTTTTCCTCGCTGATGATCAGCCGGTCATTGCCGTTGAGTGCCGCGCGCGCCATTTCCATCTTGATGCGGCCCAGCGAGCGTTGCCCGGTGGCGCGGTCCCCCGGCGTCAGGCGGCGGGTGTCGCGGATCAACCCGGCAAACAGCCCGGAGCGCGTGCGCCCCGGCCCCCAGAAGGTGGTGCGGTCTTGCAAGAAGGCCTTGCGGTTGGCGTTCATAAACACCTGCAGGGAGGTGGACCCCGTACGATGCGCGCCCAGATGCAGACAAATATCCATGTTCTCGAACCCCTTACCTAGCGACGCGAGTGGCGCGTGCTTTGGGGGGCAGAGTTCGATCAAAACGGTGTGAAACCCGTTAATTGGGGGCGTGCAGGCCGTTCTGCGCGATTTGGTCTTAGAAATGGCGCGGACACACCCTATATAAGGGTCAACCGGAGGCACCATGACCCACAGTACACCCCTTGTTTTTGCAGCATTTTTCACCGCTTTGGCGGCGGGGCCATTATTGGCCCAGACGGTCGAGGCGGAGGCGGAAGAGATGGCTCCTGTGCCTATTGTTGAGACAAATTTGAATGATTTTCTGTGGGAAAAGCGTCCGATTGTGGTCTTCGCTGACACGGAACGTGACCCGGCCTTCATCCGCCAGATGGAACTTCTGGAGGACCGCAAGGAGGCCTTGGCCGAGCGTGACGTGGTGATCCTGACCGACACGGACCCTGAGGCGATGTCGGAGCTGCGCGAAGAGCTGCGCCCGCGCGGGTTCATGCTGGTGCTGATTGGCAAGGATGGCGGAGTGAAGCTGCGCAAACCCTTCCCGTGGTCGGTGCGGGAATTGTCGCGCAGCATCGACAAGATGCCCATGCGGCAACAAGAGCTGCGCGACCGGCGTGAGGATGCGTTGCGGGTGGATGGGTAAGGCGTGGTTGGCTTGAAAATAGCCTTTGGATCAACTATATAAGGGTCAGAGCAGGCAGCGTGGGCCCCGGATTGAACCCTGATGGCCTTGTTGTTGAAATGTTCAGACTCGAACGGTAAGGTGGCGCTATGACGAAGATTCCGCAGCAACCGACTGAAAAAGACATTCCCGCCCCGATCGTGCCCGGTCGGTATGGCGTGGGGCTGTTCGGCTAAGGCTTTCTGCATCAGGCGGCCTCCCCCTGATGTATTTCCAGACGATCTTTCACCACGAGATAATGCGCCTCAATCGCGTCCAGGCGGTCTGAGGGCACGGCCTCCTCGATGGCTTCCAGAGCGATCCGGCCCAAGGTGATGGCGGTTTGCTGCATTTCCACCAAGTTGATCAGCTGTTCGATCTTGAAGCGGCGGGTGTTGGCGGTCGCGAATTTCTCCTGTCGCAGATCGTTTGAGAAGGCGGAAATGTCGGTCACTTGCGTGTAGAACTGCACCACCCAGTGCAAGGCCACGTCATTGACCACCGTCATCTGCCCCAGCATTGCCGGGAAGACGACCATATCGGCCTGCGTGGGGATGAAGTTGAGCGGCAGTTTCTTGCGGTTGGACTTCAGCTCTTCGAACTCTTTCAGCCGTTCCGCGTAATTGTCTTCCTGAAATTTGGCGAGGTAGTTGCCGATTTCCGCGTGCAGGGCGAGCAGCAGGTCGATCTCCTTGGCGCGGCGGTCCTGGGCCACGCGTTCTTCTTGGAACAGGAATGTGGAGAGCCAGCCCAGCACGACGACCAGCCCGGCCAAAAGGCCCTGCCAAAGCCGGACGTCGGAGCCGATATAGGCAAACACCACGAGGATCGGGATCAAGGCCAGCAGCAGCAGCGGCAGGACGACGATGCCGCCGCGCGAGAGGCGGTGCAGCAGAGCGCTTTCGTCGCGGCGCAGATAGAGGATCACCACGGCAGCAAGCAGGAAGACCGGCGCGATTGGCCAGAGCACCGGATCCACAGAGAGGCCGCCTGAGGCCATCAGGCTGAGCGACATGAAGATCGCCAGAAACACGAGGATCCAGATCGCGGTGGGCATAGCGCTTTATTCGAACTCCAGAATGATTTCGTCCACGGCCAGATTGTCACCCGCGCTTGCGTTGATCTTGGAGATCACGCCTTTCTTCTCGGCGCGCAGGATGTTTTCCATTTTCATCGCCTCGACGGTGCAGAGCGCCTGGCCCTCTTGCACCTCTTGGCCAACTTCGACGTCCAGTTTCACAATCAGGCCGGGCATGGGGCACAAGAGCAGCTTGGACGTGTCGGGGGCTACTTTTTCGGGCATGAGTGCGGCCAGTTCGGCCTGACGCGGCGTGCGGACATGGACGCGCAGGTCTGCGCCGCGGGTGCGCAGGCGGAAGCCGGAGGTGGCTTTGTCGACCTTCAGGATCAGGGGCGCGCCGTCAATCTCCAGCTCGGCAAGGCTGTCGCCGGGGGTCCAGTCGGAGGTCACGCGGTGGCTTTGGCCTTTGGCCGGGCCGCTTTTCTTGTGCTTGACGGTGGAGCCATCGAGATCGGCCTTGATCTTGACGGGGAAGTCGCGGCCTTGCAGGGAGACGACCCATTTTTTGCCGACCTTGCGCTTGTGATTGTCGATGCGGCCAGAGATACGCGCGCGTCTGATTTCGGCCACGCGGTTCATCGCAGCGGCGGCGGAGGCGACGCGGGCCAAGGCTTCGTCGTCTAGTTCTACGCCCTCAAAGCCTTCGGGATATTCTTCCTCGATAAAGGCGGTGGTGATGTCGCCTGAGACGAATTTCGGGTGATCCATCACGGCGGAGCAGAACGGCAGGTTGTGGCCAATGCCTTCAACCTCGAAGCTGTCGAGTGCGACGCGCATGTTTTCAATCGCGGAGGCGCGGTCCGGCCCCCATGTGCAGAGCTTGGCGATCATCGGATCGTAATACATCGAGATCTCGCCACCCTCGAAGACGCCGGTGTCATTGCGGACCACGACACCCTTTTTGCTGATCTCTTTCGGGGGGTTATAGCGTGTGAGCCTGCCAATGGAGGGCAGGAAGCCGCGATAGGGATCCTCGGCATAGAGGCGCGATTCCATGGCCCAGCCGTTTAGCTTGATGTCTTTTTGTTTGATCTTGAGTTTCTCGCCGTAGGCCACGCGGATCATCTGCTCGACCAAGTCCACGCCGGTGATCAGCTCGGTGACGGGGTGCTCGACTTGCAGGCGGGTGTTCATCTCAAGGAAGTAGAAGTTTTTGTCGCCGTCGACGATGAATTCCACGGTGCCGGCGCTGGCATAGCCCACCGCGTCGGCCAAGGCACAGGCTTCCTCCCCCATGGCTTTGCGGGTTTTTTCGTCAAGGAAGGGCGACGGGGCTTCTTCAATCACCTTCTGGTTGCGGCGCTGGATGGAGCATTCGCGCTCGCCGAGATAGATCGTGTTGCCCTGCCCGTCCGAGAGCACCTGAATTTCGATGTGGCGCGGCTGGGTGACGAATTTCTCGATGAAGATCCGGTCGTCACCAAAGCTGCTCGCCGCCTCGTTCTTGGAGGATTGGAACCCTTCGCGGGCCTCCTCGTCAGTCCACGCGATGCGCATGCCTTTGCCGCCACCGCCCGCGCTGGCCTTGATCATGACGGGGTAGCCGATGGAGGTGGAGATTTTCACGGCCTCCTCGGCGTCCTCGATCAAGCCCATATGGCCGGGCACGGTGGAGACCTTGGCTTCTTGGGCGATTTTCTTGGAGGTGATCTTGTCGCCCATCTTCTCAATCGCGCCGACAGGTGGCCCGATGAAGGCGACGCCAGCGGCGTCCAGCGCCTCGGCGAATTTGGCGTTCTCAGAGAGGAAGCCGTAGCCCGGATGCACCGCCTCCGCGCCGGTTTGCTTGATCGCGTCCATCACCTTGTCGATGACGATATAGGATTGGTTGGCGGGGGGCGGGCCGATATGGACGGCCTCGTCGGCCATGCGGACATGCAGCGCGTTGCGGTCGGCGTCGGAATAGATGGCGACGGTTTTGATGCCCATTTTGCGAGCGGTTTTGATGACGCGGCAGGCGATCTCGCCCCGGTTGGCGATCAGGATTTTCTTGAACATGGTTTACGTCCCCAAAGTTTGCGCGCAGGCGCGGGTAGAGTCAGAAAAACCGGGGCGCTGGGAGGCACCCCGGTTAAATCGAGTTGGCAGGTTGTGGGTGTGGTTGGCCCGTGGTTGGTCGGGCCGTGGTAAGTCGGGCCGTGATTAGTCGGGGCAGATGCCCACATCGTCGCAAAAGACGCCAGCCGCGCCGCCGATGACGGCGCCTGTAAGCCCGTCGCCGCCAGTGGCCGATGCGATGGCCGCGCCGCCTGCTGCGCCGACCAAGCCGCGCTCGGCATCCGAGTCGCAAGCCGCGAGCAGCGCCAGCGCGCCGATGAGGGTGAGTGATGTAAGTGCTTTGCGCATGTCCGTTCTCCAGTGATGTGTGGTCTGGACACAGCTAACGGGCGCGCTGCACACGCAGAATACACGTTATTGGGAGAGCACGGTTTTGTGCGATAACCTGCCCGGCCCGGTTCTGAATGCGGTTCTGAATAAAAAAGAGGTCTGCCCTGGAAGGCAGACCTCTTCAGAGGGGAAGGGTAACGGTTTTGTACATACGAGCACGTCACTGTGCTGGAGGGATATGCTCGTGGGATGACTGTGCCCGCTGTTTGGGCGCAAACAAAGCGTGCCTTATTTTTGTACCGGTTTTGAGCCGATTCCTGCTTATTGTTTCCAATCTGACGCGTAAACATGCTCAATCGCCCCCGAATGTGCCGTCAAACGCGGCCGGGAATGAGGCGCGGGCGCGGGTTTCGTCGATTCGGAGGAGCGCGTCATAGCTGGCGGGATCGAAAGGATCCTCGGCCGGCAGTACCTCGCGGCCCAAAAGCCAGCTCAGCCGACCCGCGTCGAGATTGCCGCGTTCAAAAGGGTCGGGTCCGAAATGCTCCCAAAGCGCCCACATAAAGCCTTCATCGGCGCGGCGATCAGGTGGGCGGCGGTCTGCAAAACGCTCTCGGGCAACAAGGGGCGTGGGGCCCTTCTTGTTGTCACGGCGAATGGTGAATTGGAAATCGGTGCCCGGCAGGCGGGAGGGGAAGCCGCGATGTTTCAGCATGGCGCTGCTCCACGCAGAGCGCAGCGGACCGAAACAGGCGGCATATCACAACAAATTTTCAGGGGGTTTGGGTCGCTGGTCAGGCCAGCGGGGTTTTGCGGGGCGGGCCAAAAGAGCCGCCCCGCAAAGGTATTAGAACTTGTTGAATGTTGGCTCTGCAGCCACTGGCTCAACAATAACCACTTCTTCTTCTTGCTGGCCGCCGCATGCTGCGACAACTGCGACGAAGCTAAGTGCAACGATAGCTTTGATGCTCTTGGACATGTCTGTCTCCTATTAAGTTCATACGTTAACTCCCCCGAGTCACCCCTGGTTCCGTCAACACACGATGTATGGGTCACAGAAATGCGACCTTGATGCAAGGTATCTGTATTCTTAGCAGAAAAATACCGTCCAGCGTTGCGCGATTGCGGCTGTGACGTGTTTGCATCAATCGCCATTTTGGAGCTGCTATCTACCTCAATATATTGTGTTTTTTTCATAGCCCCTCCCAGATACAGCGGTCATTCTCAACAAGGAAGCCATCAAAATATTGCACCACCTCCGGCACAGATTCGCCGAAAGCTGTTGGGGCCGAGGCCATTGAGATAACAATTTGCGCCGCCTTGGGCGCGGAACGCCCGCGCACCGCCAATCCGAACTGATGACACAGGTGCAAAAAATCCTGCTCAATGCGCTCAAAACCGAACGCGTCGGCATCTGCCAACTGCTCGGAGACATAGCGCAGCCGCACGGTTTGAACGCCATGTGTTACCGCGCCTTGCGGCTCGAGGCGCAGCTCATGCTGGCGCACCACCAGCCCGGAGGGCAGCGCGATGGAGCCGTCTTCGGCTGTGCTCAAAGCGACCGGCGCGATCTGTTGCGCCTCATCGGCGCGCAGCTCGTCTTCGGGCTCGATCTCGGCATCGCAGCCAATGCCGATCGTGGCGCAGGTGAGCGCCCAGAGGCCGAACGGTAGGATCACAGCGGGATATTGTCGTGCTTTTTCCACGGGTTTTGCTGCGTCTTGCCCCGCAGGGAGGCGAAGGCGCGGCTGACGCGTTTGCGGGTGGAATGGGGCATGATGACCTCGTCGATGAAGCCTTTCTCGGCGGCCACAAACGGGTTGGCGAAGCGGTCTTCGTAATCGGCGGTGCGACCTGCGATTTTCTCCGCGTCGCCCAGCTCGGAGCGGTAGAGGATTTCGACCGCGCCTTTCGCCCCCATCACCGCGATCTCGGCGGTGGGCCAGGCGTAGTTGAAATCGCCGCGCAGATGTTTGGAGGCCATCACGTCATAGGCGCCGCCATAGGCTTTGCGGGTGATGACGGTGACTTTGGGCACCGTCGCCTCGCCATAGGCAAAGAGCAGCTTGGCCCCGTGTTTGATCACCCCGCCATATTCCTGACCGGTGCCCGGCAGAAAGCCCGGCACGTCAACGAGCGTGAGGATCGGGATCTCGAACGCGTCACAAAAACGCACGAAACGCGCGGCCTTGCGGGAGCTGTCAATGTCCAGACAGCCCGCCAGCACGGTGGGTTGGTTGGCAACAATGCCCACGGATTGGCCTTCGAGGCGGATGAAGCCGGTGAGGATATTCTTGGCGAAATCCTCCTGAATTTCAAAGAAATCGCCCTCGTCGGCGAGCTTGTGGATCAGCTCTTTCATGTCATAGGGCGTGTTCGGATTGTCGGGGATCAGCGTGTCGAGGGAGGCCTCTTGCCGCGCGACATCATCAAAGAAGGGCCGCACGGGCGGCTTTTCGCGGTTGTTGAGCGGCAGGAAGTCGACAAGGCGGCGGGTCTCGGCCAGCGCCTCAACATCGTTTTCAAACGCGCCATCGGCGACGGAGCTTTTCTTGGTGTGGGTGGAAGCGCCGCCCAGTTCTTCGGCGGTGACGACCTCGTTGGTCACGGTTTTGACCACGTCGGGGCCGGTGACGAACATATAGGAGGTGTCTTTTACCATGAAGATGAAGTCGGTCATGGCGGGCGAATAGACCGCGCCGCCCGCGCAGGGGCCCATGATAAGGCTGATCTGCGGCACCACACCAGAGGCCATGATGTTGCGTTGGAACACTTCCGCATAGCCCGCCAGCGAGGCCACGCCTTCTTGGATGCGCGCGCCGCCGCTATCGTTGATGCCGATGATCGGCGCGCCGTTCTGCACGGCCATGTCCTGAATTTTACAGATTTTCTGCGCGTGGGTTTCGGACAGCGAGCCGCCGAAGACCGTGAAATCCTGTGAGAACACATAGACCAGCCGCCCGTTGATGGTGCCCCAGCCGGTGATGACGCCGTCGCCGGGGGGGCGCTCGGCCTCCATGCCAAACTCCGTGCAGCGATGGGCGACGAACATGTCGAATTCCTCGAAAGAGCCTTCGTCCAGCAGCAGCTCGATGCGTTCGCGCGCGGTCAGCTTGCCTTTGGCGTGCTGCGCGTCGATGCGGCGCTGACCGCCGCCCAGCCGGGCCACGTCACGGCGGGATTCGAGTTCTGCGAGAATATCTTTCATGGAGGCCTCCCCCTTGGAGTTCTGCTCTGGAATGGGCGCAATGTAGACAATTGCTGCGGCGCAACAAAGCGGAAAGCCGCAAATTTGCAAATTTATTGACGGGTAATGCCATCAAATTGCAAATTTGCAAATTCAGCCTCGCACAGGTTTTGCGCGCCGCCCTTCATGGACAATTCGTCAAATGGGTCTAAACCGAAGGTATGGCAGAGCGCATCCGCACCCGTTTTCTTGACCGCACCACCCCGCCGCACATCCTGACTTTGGTGCTGATGGCGGGCATGTCGGCGATGAATATGAGCATTTTCCTGCCCTCGCTGCCGGCCATGACCGAAGAATTCGGCACCGATTACGCGGTGATGCAGCTGTCCGTGTCGGTCTATCTAGGCTGCACCGCATTGTTGCAGGTGATCATTGGCCCGATCTCGGACCGGTTCGGGCGGCGGTCGGTGACGATCCTGTCGCTGGTGATCTTCGTGCTGGCCACGGCGGGCTGCTACATGTCGACCAGCGTGGAGATGTTTCTGGCGTTTCGCATGCTGCAGGCCACCATCGCGGTGGGCATGGTGCTGAGCCGGGCGATTGTGCGCGACATGTATGGCCAGGAGGACTCGGCCTCGATGATCGGCTATGTGACCATGGGCATGTCGATTGTTCCGATGATCGCGCCTTCCATTGGCGGCGCATTGGACACCGCCTTTGGCTGGCGCGCGACCTTCGTGTTTCTGATGATCTTCGGCAGCGTCATGGCCTTGCTGTGCTGGGCAGATCAGGGGGAGACCGCGAAGACCACGGGCGTCACCTTCCGCCAGCAGGTCAAGGACTACCCGGAGCTGTTCAAGTCGCCGCGCTTCTGGGGCTACGTGTTCTCGGCGGCGTTCTCGTCGGGGACGTTTTTTGCGTTTCTGGGCGGCGCGCCTTACGTCGCGACGGAGGTGTTCAACCAGCCCGTGGCGATGACCGGCTTCTTTCTGGGCGTGCCCGCGATTGGCTACGCGTTGGGCAATTTCCTGTCGGGGCGGTATTCGGTGCGTTACGGCATCAACCGGATGATCGTGGCGGGCAGCATCGTGCAATTTGTGGGGCTGGGGCTGTCGCTGGTGGTCTCCTATATGGGCTTCGGCGGCGCGTGGATGTTCTTTGGATTTGTCACCTTCGTGGGTTTGGGCAACGGGTTGGTCCTGCCCAACGCCAATGCGGGGCTTTTGTCGGTGCGGCCGCATCTGGCGGGCACGGCAAGCGGCGTCGGCAGCGCGATCATGATCGGCGGCGGCGCGTTGCTGGCGGCCTTTGCGGGGGCCGTGCTGGAAGGCGGCAATGGTAGCTTCCCGCTGCAATGGATCATGTTCCTGAGCGCGGCGATGGGCGGGCTGTCTATTTTCTACGTGATCCGCCGCAGCCGGAAATTGTCGCTGAGCTAGGCCCCGCGGTGCCCCGTTGCCAGAGCAGTTTGCAAACTGTAAAAGCGCGTTTAGCAAAGTTGCAAAGGTATGAGGCGGATGGCAGCGCAGAAACTCTATGTGGGCGTGAAACTGCGCGAGCTGCGCACCCGGCTGGGCCTGACCCAAAAGGCCTTTGCCGCGCAGTTGGGCGTGTCCCTGCCCTATCTCAACCAGATGGAGAATAACAACCGGCCCGTGTCTACGGGCGTGGTGTTGTCGATGGCCCAAGAATTTGATTTCGACATCACCGAACTGCGTCCCGGCGAGGCGGAGCGGATGGTCACCGATATGCGCGAGGCGTTGAGTGATCCGGTATTTGACGACCAGATGCCTCCGCTGTCGGATTTGCAGCTGGCGGCGTCGAATGCGCCCGGTTTGGCGCATGCGTTTTTGAGCCTGCACCGGGCCTATCGCTATACGCATGAGAGGCTGGCCTCGCTGGACGAGGCTTTGGGGCGCGAGGACGCCGCCTTGCAGCCCAGCCCGTGGGAAGAGGTGCGAGACTTCTTTCATTATTGCGACAATTACATTGATGCGGTGGACCGCGCGGCGGAGCGGGTCTCCGGCCAGATGCAGGGCGATGTTTTGCGCGCGGATGGTCTGAGCTTTGAGGTGCAATCCGTTGACAGCGCAGCCCTTCGTCAGTTTGACGCGGAGGCTGGCGTGTTGCGCCTGTCGGCCCGCGCCAGCGCGCCCACGCAGCGGTTTCAGGTGCTGCATCAGCTGGCCCTTGTGGCACATAATGACCTGCTGGACGCGACGCTGGATTTGGCGCGGTTTCAGTCGGATGCGGCGCGGCAAATTGCCAAGATCGGGCTTGCCAATTACTTCGCGGGGGCCGCGCTTTTGCCCTATACGCGGTTTCTGGAAGCCGCGCGGGAGACGCGGCATGATCTGGAGCGGTTGGCGGATATGTTCGGCGCCTCCATCGAGCAGGTGGCGCATCGGTTGTCGACCATGCAGCGCCCCGGTGCCAAGGGCGTGCCGTTCTTTTTTGTGCGGGTGGATCAGGCGGGCACGATCACCAAAAGGCATTCGGCCACGCGGCTGCAATTTGCCCGGTTTGGCGGGGCCTGCCCACTGTGGAACGTGCATCAGGCTTTCGAGACGCCGGGGCGGTTCCTGCGGCAATTGGCTGAAACCCCGGACGGGGTGCGCTATATCTCATTGGCGCGGGACGTATCGAAACCGGGGGGCAGCTTTGCGGCCCCTACACGCCGCTTTGCCATCGGGCTGGGCTGCGAGATCAGCCATGCAGATGCGATTGTCTATGCGGATGACCTGCTGCCCGCCAAGCCACAAGCCTTTGAACCCATTGGCATTTCATGCCGTATTTGCGAGCGGGTGAAGTGCCATCAACGCTCCGTGCCGCCGTTGGAGAGTAAGCTGACGGTGGATCACACGCAGCGCGGCACCCTGCCCTATAAGGTTGGGTCGTGAGGCGCGTGGTGATGTGGTTTTTGGCCCTGCTCTGTGTTCTGGGCCTCGCGGTGGCGGGGGTGCTCGCGCTGGAGCGGATGCTGGTTTACCCGTTCGACCCGACAGAAGTGGCCCCGGAAGGGCTGGACCTGCCCACGGCGAACGTGATCCGCTACACCAAAGACGGGCGCGATCTGGTGATCTGGACCTCGCCCGCGGCGGGTGGCAAGCCCACGCTGTTCTATCTGCATGGCAATGCGGGCAATCTGGCCAATCGCGCGCCGCATTTCGGGGCGTTTGCGGAGATGGGGTTCGGGATTGTGGCCCCGGCCTATCGCGGCTCGTCGGGCAGCAAGGGCTGGCCGCATCAACGCGCGATCCTTGGCGACATGGAGGCGATTTACCGCGATCTGCTGAGCGGCGCCTTGACGGGTGAGCCTGTGCGCCCGGTGCTCTATGGCGAGAGCCTGGGCACGGCGGTCGCCACGCATCTGAACGCGCGGCTGGGTCCGGCGGATCGGCCTGCGGCGATTGTGCTGGAGGCGCCGCTGGCCTCCATCGCGGAGGTCGCGGGACATGTGCAGCCAAGGTTGCAGTTTCTGACCGGGATTATGCCCAGCCCGTGGCGCAGCATTGATCAAGCGGGTGCCATGACCGGGCCTTTGCTGATCCTGCATGGCAGCGACGACCCGTTGATCCCGATTGCGCAGGGGCGGGCTCTGTTTGAGGCCGCGCCGAGCGGCGACAAGCTGTTTCACGAGGCTCCTGGCGCGGGCCATAGTGACGTGATTCAAGGGGACGCGCTTGACGTGCTATTGGCCTTCCTGAACCGCTTTTAGCGCTGTTCGGTCCGCCAGTTGGGATGGACCCATGGCCGCGCGTTGTCCTTGGGCATAGGTTGCTTGCCAAGGATATGATCGGCGGCTTTTTCGCCCACCATGATCGAGGGCGCGTTGAGGTTGCCATTGGTGATGCGCGGAAAGATGGAGCTGTCGGCGAGGCGCAGGTTTTGCGTGCCGATGACGCGGGTCTCGGGGTCAACGACGGCCATGGGGTCATCCGCGCGGCCCATACGGGCGGTGCCGCAGGGGTGGTAGGCGCTTTCGGCATGCTCCGCGATGAAGGCGTCGAGTTCGTCGTCACTTTGCACGGCGTCGCCGGGTTGAATTTCGTGCTTGGCGTAAGGGGCGAAGGCCTCTTGGCCAAAGATTTCGCGGGTCAGCCGGATGCAGGTGCGGAACTCCTCCCAATCCTGAGGGTGGGACATGTAGTTGAATGCGATTTTCGGCGCGTCCTCGGGGTTGGAGGAAGCCAGTGTGACCTGCCCCCGCGATTTGGAGCGCATGGGGCCGACATGGGCCTGAAAGCCGTGGCCTTCGGCAGCGGCCTGCCCGTCATAGCGCACGGCGATGGGCAGGAAATGGAACTGGATGTCGGGGTAGCGGATGCCCGGCTTGGAGCGGATGAAGCCGCCGCTTTCAAACTGGTTGGAGGCCCCCAGCCCCAGCTTGGCCAGCAGCCATTGCGTGCCGACCCAGCCCTTCATGGGGATGTTCCAGTATTTATAGAGGCTGACCGGCTTGGAGGCGGCCATCTGGATGTAGAGCTCAAGGTGGTCTTGCAGGTTCTGGCCGACGCCGGGGCGGTCTGCGGTGACCTTGATGCCGTGCTCACGCAGGTGATGTGCAGGGCCGATGCCTGACAGCATCAGCAGTTTGGGGGAGTTGATAGAAGAGGCCGCGATGATGACCTCGCGGGCGGCGCGGATGGTCTCGATTGCGCCTTTTCGCGCGACCTCGACGCCAGTGGCGCGGGTGCCGTCCATGGTGATCTTGCGGGCGAAGGCCGTGACCAGGGTGCAGTTTTTTCGCTTGAGCGCGGGGCGCAGATAGGCGTTGGCGGCGGACCAGCGGCGGCCATGCTTGATGGTGGCGTCAAACGGCCCGACGCCTTCCTGTTGCTGGCCATTGTAATCGGGCGTCATCTGGTAGCCCGCCTGCACGCCTGCGTCGATAAAGGCCTGTGTCAGCGGGTTGCGGCCCGGACCGCGTGAGACATGCAGCGGGCCATCGGTGCCGCGCCAATCGGGGTCGCCGCCGCGCCCGCCGCTGTCCCAGTTTTCCATGCGTTTGTAATAGGGCAGCACGTCCGAGTAGGACCAGCCATCCGCGCCCTGCTCCGCCCAATGGTCGAAATCGCCCGCATGGCCGCGCACATAGACCATCCCATTGATCGAGCTGGACCCGCCAATGACCTTGCCGCGCGGGGTGGCGAGGCGGCGGTTGTTCAGATGCGGCTCGGGCTCCGTGCTGTAGCCCCAGTCGTAGCGCGACATGTTCATCGGATAGCTGAGCGCGCCGGGCATCTGGATGAAGGGGCCAATATCCGAGCCGCCATGCTCGATGATGATCACGGATTTGCCCGCCTCCGACAGACGAAAGGCCATCGCGCAGCCCGCCGAGCCTGCGCCGATGATGACGTAATCGGCCCTCATCTAGAACGGCGCTTCGACCGGGGTCATGGCGACATAGACGGATTTGACCTGTGAGTAATGGTTGATTGCCTCTTTCGAATTTTCGCGCCCGACGCCGGAGGCTTTGGAGCCGCCGAAGGGGGCCTCCACCGGAGCCAGGTTGTAGGTGTTGATATAGCAGGTGCCCGCCTCAAACGCCGCAGAGACGCGGTGCGCGCGGGTCAGGTCAGAGGTGAAGACGCCTGCGGAGAGACCGAACTCGGTGTCATTGGCGCGGGCGATGGCTTCTTCTTCGGTCTCGAAGTCGAGGACTGAGAGGACGGGGCCGAAGATTTCTTCGCGCGCGATGGTCATGTCGTCGGTGACGTCGGAAAAGATCGTGGGCTCGATGAAGAAACCCTCGCGGTTGGCCATTTTGCCACCCGTGATCAGCTTTGCGCCTTCCTGCACGCCTTTGTCGATATAGCCCAGCACGATATTCATCTGATTGGCGGAGACCATGGGGCCGAAATTCGTGGCCTCGTCCATCGGATCGCCAAGGGTGGCGCTTTCGGTGCGTTCTTTGAGGCGTTTGAGAAAGTCCTTCTTGATGCCTTTCTGCACGAAGACCCGCGTGCCGTTCGAACACACCTGCCCTGAGGAATAGAAATTTCCGAGGATCGCGCCGGAGACGGCGTCCTCAAGATTGGCGTCGTCGAAAATGAGGATCGGGGATTTGCCGCCGAGCTCCATTGTGACGTGTTTCATGCCTTCCGCTGCGGCGGCATAGACCTTGCGACCCGTGGGCACGGAGCCGGTCAGAGAGACCTTGGCCACACGAGCGTCTGCCACCAGTGCCGCGCCGACATCGCCATAGCCTTGCACCACGTTATAGACGCCAGCGGGCAGCCCTGCCTCATGCAGGATTTCGGCGATTTTCAGGGCGCAAAGCGGCGTGGTCTCGGAGGGTTTGAAGATCATCGCATTGCCGCATGCCAACGCAGGCGCGCCCTTCCAGCAGGCAATCTGGGTAGGGTAATTCCAGGCCCCGATGCCGACGCAGACGCCCAAAGGCTCGCGCACGGTATAGACCCAGTCCTGCCCCAGTGGGATATGCTCGCCCGTCAGACTGCCTGCGAGCCCACCGAAATATTCCAGCGCCTCGCGGCCCGATGTGGCGTCGACATAGAGGGTTTCCGAGAGCGGCTTGCCGGTGTCGAGGGTCTCCAGCTCGGACAGCGCGCGGTTGCGTTCTTCAATGATCAGCGCGGCGCGGCGCAGGATGCGGCCCCGCTCCGTGCCGGTCATGGCGGCCCAGATTTTCTGGCCGCGTTCGGCGGAGGCCAGCGCCTGCTCAATGATCGCAGGCGTGGCCGCGTGTAGCGTGGCGATGGGTTTGCCGGTGGCGGGGTAGATGCAGGTTATCTCCACGCCATCTGTGTCCTCGACATAGGCGCCGTCGATGAAGTGGCTGGCGGTGGGTTGCGCGTGCATGGGGGCGTCTCCGGCGTTGATTTACCCCCCGGATTAGCAAGATATGGATAGTGCAGCAAGGAAACTTGTATATCCATACAAGTTTTGCGCCCGGCCTTGAAACCTGCCATGTTGGGGCCATGTCGCGCATCCGAGATATCCGCAATGAAGAGCTGACCGCCGCCGCCATCCGCGCCGTGCATCGGCATGGCTACGCGCAGGTGACGATGAATGACATTGCACTAGAGGCCAAAGCCTCGGCGGCCTCGATCAACTATTACTTTGGCAGCAAGGAAAAGCTGATGGAGGCCACGATGCGCAGGCTTCTGGGGCTGCTGCGCAGCGCCACGGTGGAGCGGTTGTGCGCGGCGCAGACAGCGCGCGCCCGGCTTGAGGCACTGGTAGAGGCCAATTTCGACGATCGGCTGTTTGTGCCCGCGCAATGCTCGCTTTGGGTGCAGTTTTGGTCGAACGCGCCCTATTCTGCCCCCCTCGCGCGCTTGCAGCGGATCAACCGGGGCCGCGTGCAAAGCCATTTGCAAGCCGAGCTGCGGCAACTGGTGGCTGCGTCCGAGGTGAGCTCCGTCACGGCCACCTTGCAGGCCTATATGGACGGCGTCTGGCTGGAAGCCGCACAATCAGGTGCGTGCGACGCGGAAGCGGCGCGGCGGGAAGCAGCCTTGATGCTGAGGCGGTTGGTGGTTTGAGCGTGGCTGGATTTGCCCGCGTTCCCAAGCCGCCCGGAGCCCTGCGGCGCGCCTATCTGGACAGCCTGCCCGAACCGCAGGAATGGTTCCTTGAAGAGTTGGTTCGGGACGGCGAAACCTGGCAGCTTGGTGAAGCCGGATATGCCGTGATCCATGGCGACAGGCTAGTGGAGTTTTATGCGCATGACCGGACTGAGGGCCCCGCGCTTCTGCATGATCTGATGCGGCACAGGCCATTTGACAGCGCGCTGTGCAAATCCTTTGACGCGGGCCTGATGGAGGCCGCAGAGGCGCTGGGCTGGCAGCGGGTAGAAACCGGCTTTCTGTTTCGCAAACGCGTGCCTGTGAGTGCGCCACGGCCCGTCGGGTTTCGTCTGGCGCGGGCCCAGCGCCAGGACGTGACCGAGATTTGGCAGACGGGCCAGGATTTCTACGACAGCGCGGCGGAGGCAGCACAGCTGTTTCAAAACGGCGCGCTTTGGGTGGCGTTTGACGACGCGCAGATGGTGGGCAGCGGGGTGACGCTGCCGATTGATGGCTCGGGCGCGGTTGTCGATATCGGCATGGTGGTGCGGACCGAACGGCGCGGCGCGGGGCTGGGCCGCGCAATCATTGGTGCACTGGCCGACAGGCTGGAACGCGATGGCAAGCGTCCGATTTGTGGGTGCGGGCAAAGCAATCATGCCTCGAAAGGCGCGTTGGAAAATGCGGGGTTTGTGTCAGAACACCGGCTGGTGCGGTTGAGCCCTTAAGGCTTCTTTTTGCCAGAAATATGCTGGTGGGATGCCCGTGCGGCGGGAGGTGAAACCTCCCAAGAGCACAAAAAAAACCTGCGCGGCGCAGCCGCACTTTTAGCTCACTCCCCCCTTGGAAACCGCTGCTTCTCTTCCAGCACGTTGAGGTCCATATGGTTGCGCATATAGCGCTCGGAGGCTTTTTGCAGGGGCTGATAGTCCCATGGGAAATAGCCGCCTTTGCGCAGGGCCTCGTAGACCACCCAGCGGCCCGCTTGGGATTGGCGCACATCGGCGTCGAAACGCGGCAGGTCCCAGCGGGCGTCGGCTTTGGCTGAGAGGGAGTTATACGTCCCCGCATGGGCCGGGTCATCCGCCAGATTGGTCAGCTCCTGCGGGTCGGCCTCCATGTCGAACAGCTGGTCGGGGTCAAGCGCGCAGCGGTTGAATTTCCACTTTCCGTAGCGCAATGACACGAGCGGCGCGTAGGAGCCTTCGGCGGCGTATTCCATCGCCACGGGCGCGTCGCGCGCGCCGCCCTGGCCCAGTGGTACGATGCTGGTCCCGTCGGTCCAGTCTAAGACGTCCGACATATCCACCCCCGCCAGATCGCAGAGCGTCGGGCAGACGTCGATATTGGAGACGGGCGTGGTGATCAGGCCGGGCTCCATATCTGGTGCGCTGATCATCATGGGCACGCGGGCGGAGCCGTCATAGAAGGACATTTTGAACCACAGGCCGCGTTCGCCCAGCATGTCTCCGTGGTCGGAGACGAAGAGGATGGTGGCCTCTTGGCGCGTGTCTTCGAGCGTTTGCAAAATCTCGCCCACCTTGTCGTCGAGATAGGAAATATTGGCGAAATAGGCCCGCCGGGCGCGGGCAATATGGTCGTCGGTGATGTTGAAATTGTCGCGGTCATTGGCATCAAGAATGCGCTGGGAATGGGCGTCCTGCTGGTCATAGGGAATAGGCCCGATTTCGGGCATCAGGTGGGCGCAGCCCTCGTAGAGGTCCCAGTATTTTTTGCGCGCCACATAGGGGTCATGCGGGTGGGTGAAGCTGACCGTCAGGCACCAGGGCCGCGCGTCGTGGCCGCGTGACAGGTCGTAGAGTTTGCGGGTGGCGTGATAAGCGACCTCGTCGTCATATTCCATCTGGTTGGTGATCTCGGCCACGCCCGCGCCGGTGACGGAGCCCATATTGTGATACCACCAGTCGATGCGCTCGCCGGGTTTGCGGTAATCCGGCGTCCAGCCAAAATCGGGCGGGTAGATGTCGGTGGTCAGCCGCTCCTCGAACCCGTGCAGCTGGTCGGGCCCGACGAAATGCATTTTGCCGGACAGACACGTTTGGTAGCCCGCGCGGCGCAGGTGATGGGCAAAGGTCGGGATGGCGGAGGAAAACTCGGCGGCATTGTCATAGACCCCGGTGCGCGAAGGCAACTGCCCCGTCATGAAACTGGCCCGGCCCGGCGCGCAGAGCGGCGAGGCGGTATAGGCGTTTTGGAACCGGGTGGAGCGTGCGGCGAGCCTCTTGAGGTTTGGCGCGTGCAGCCAGTCAGCGGGGCCGTCCGGGAAGAGCGTGCCGTTGAGCTGATCGACCATGATGATCAGGATGTTGGGTTTGGCCATGGGACCCTCCTCTTTTTGCGCGGTTTATACTTTTGTCGCTGAGGCCGCAGGTGTCGTGGCACGGCGTTTGAGCACATGTTCGCGCCACGTCATGAAGCTGACGGCGGCCACGATCAAGAGGCCTCCTGCGACCACATAGACGTCCACCGGCTCGTTAAAGGCGAGCCAGCCCAAAAGCACGGCCCAGACGAGTTGCAAAAAGTAGACGGGTTGGGTCACGGTCAGGGGCGCGCAGGCGAAGGCCAGCGTCATGGTGTAATGCCCGCCCGTGGCGAGGATCGCGAGGACGAACATCCAACCAATTTGGGCCCATGTTGGCGGGATCCAGACGGCCCAAGCCATGGGGGCCAGCCCGATGGTGACCGTAACCGACAGCATGAAGACCACCACCGCGGGCGACACCTCGTCTGCGGTGATCTTGGCGCTGAGATAGGAGCCTGCAAAGAGCACAGCAGCAAAGAGCATGGCGACATGGCCGGAATTGAGCTCGCGGAAACCGGGGCGCAGGATGATCATGGCACCAATCAGCGCCGCGATGATTGCGAGGATGCGGCGAAATGCGAGTTTCTCGCCCAGAAACACGGCGGCGGCAATGGTGACATAGACCGGGTTGAGGTAATTCATCGAGGTGACCTCCGCGATGGAGATGCGCGTCATCGCGTAAAACCACAGCGTCACGCCCAGCGAATGCACCACGCCGCGAAAGGCGAAGACCTTGTAGATGCGCGGGGTGAGCTTGGCCGCGCGCATGGCGGGCAGCATCGGGATCAGGAAAACGAGACCAAGGAGGTAGCGCAGGAAGGCGGCCTCCGCGGCAGGAAGGCCATCACCCACATATTTGACCACCGCCGTGACGGCCACGAACAGCACGCCAGTGACCAGCATCCAAAAGACCCCAAGCACCGGGTTTTGTTTATGTGCATCCATGGGGGCATTCAGACAGGCGGCGCGCAGGCTCTGCAAGGGCAAAGGGCGTCAATGGCTGAAAATCAGGCTCGCGGCGATGGCCCACATGACCAGCCCGACGATCACATCAAGCACCTGCCAAGCGCGGGGCTTGGCAAAAAGCGGCGCCAGCATGCGCGCGCCGAAGCCGAGGCTGAAAAAGAAGACGAAGGACGCCGCGATGGCCCCTGCCCCGAATTGCAGCCGCTCGCCCGGATATTGCGCGGAGATGGAGCCCAGCAAGACCACCGTATCCAGATAGACATGCGGGTTCAGCCAAGTGAGCGCCAGACAGGTGCCGATGGCAGCCGCCAGCGAGCCCGCCCCCTGCTCTGCGGCCTGCAACCCGTCATTCCCGCGCCAAGCTGAGCGGAAGGAGAGCAACCCGTAGACAAACAGAAACGCCGCCCCGCCGTAGCGCATGGCGGGGGCGAACCACGGGGCGAGCTCTGCCAGCCGCCCAAAGCCGCCGACACCTGCCGCAATCAGCAGCGCGTCGGAGATGGCGCAGGTCAGCACAATCGGTAGCACATGCGCGCGGCGGATGCCTTGGCGCAGAACGAAGGCGTTTTGCGATCCGATGGCGAGGATCAAAGAGAAGCTGAGCGTAAAGCCCGCGATGGCGGCGGTCATGGGGCAGCCTGTTGGGGCATGTCATCACGCTGGCGCATCGCGACGCCTCCAGATTGACTGAACGCCCCAACACACCAGCCAGATGGCACAGCACGGCACGATCAGCGCGTGAAACAGGTGGTCGAAAAAATTGTTGCCATAGGCCCCCAGCACCCAGAGCATTTGTGCGGCGAGGATCGCGATCAGGATCAGCCAGTGATGGCGCAGCACGGTCCAGACCACGAGGCAGAGACTGACAATAGCCGGGACCAGAACCCCGTAGCCAAGACGGTAGGGATCGAAGGGGAAAACCCCGATTGAAGAGGCGATAAACAGGGTGAGGACTGCGAGGGCCAGCAGGACCTCAAGAGGGTGAAACCGCTCCACGCGCAGGCCTATGCGGCCGAGCACGTCGCGTATGGCGAGGGCGGGCAGGAGCAGGCCAAACGGGGCCAGAACCGCAACCATCAGGCCGGAGACTATCGGCAGCGCGCTGAGCAGCGCAGCCACCCCGGCGAGCATCAGCGCGGGCCGCCCAGAGACGACCCAGTTCGATACACGGAACGCGCTCCAGAACGCGACGACAACCCAGCCCAGAAGATCAACGCCCATATTGCTCTTCGATCCATGCCTCGTTGAACACATGCGCGCGGATGCCCGTTTTGGAACCCACCGAATAGGCGAGCATGTATTGCCCGTTCTGGAGCTGTCTGATCTCAGGGTAGCGCACATTCCCCTCCCCATTTTCAAGCTGCGCAATCGCGGTCCAGGTCCGGCCCTCATCTTTTGAGAGGCCGAGCGACAGCGTATGCCCGTGATGTGGGTCATCATTATAGGCCATCAGGATCCCATTGCGATGCGTCAGCACGGCGGCGACCGGCGCGTTGGGGTTGGGCAGATCGAGGAACTCTACCGGGCTCCAGCTTTGTCCGCCATCCTCGGTCCATGTTGCGACGAGCTGATTGGAGGTCTTGTCGAAGTTGCGCATCAGGGCCACAGCGCTTTGCGGCCCGGTCACCACGACGTCGGGCTGGATTGCGACGCGCCCCTCGCTCATACGACTTTTGTCATGGACTTGATACGCGTCATCCAGACGGACAAAGACACCAAATGAATTTCCAAGCTCGAAATAGGCTGGAATGGCGAGGGTCCCGTCCTCATATTCCACGACCTCATTGCGCACCAGATGCGACCTGTTGAACATCGGGGAGAGCCGGAGCTTCCGGACCTTCTTTATGGTGTTTTGTTCAATATCCACCTTGGCAATTGCGGCAGCGGCCCAGCCGCCGACAGAGACAATTGTGGTCAGCTGCGACGTCGAGCCCGGCCGTAATTGAATGGTGTTACCAAGCGACCAGATGGCCTGATGCGGCTGGCTGAGTTTGGCCATGTCATGGCGGCTCAGAAACGTGTCCACCGGACCCGGCACCCAGCTCTGGCCAGCGTCCAGTTCGAATTGCGCGCGTTTGATTACAACATCTTCATGAGACTCGCGCGTCCCCTCGAACCAATGCAGATCAAACCGCCCCTCAAACAGGCTTGCCGACACGGCATGGGCCACACCGGACGGCGCTTTATAGTCGAGGATGGTCTCAAAGAAGGCGGGCTCTTGGGTGGCTGTGGGCTCTTCAAAGGCAAAGACCCAAGACAGCTCATCCGCTTGCAGCCAGGCGACGCAACTGAGCGCGACCGAGACCGAAATCGCAGCAAGAAGCTGCACGCGCTTGGCTGGGCTCACTCTTTCCTCGCCTTGATATTCTGGGCGTAGAGCACCAGCAGAAGCGCAAAAATTCCCAGGCACACCTCGTTCAGCTCGCCACGCTTGGACGAGGGGATCTGATCAATAACGATGCCGATAAACAGCATGAAAAAACCATGATGCGGTTTGGGGATCGGGAAGTAGAGTTTTGACAGCTTGTCGTGCAGCTTGCCGCGTTTTTTGAAAAAATGTGGCACGATCAGGTAGAAGATGACCAGAAATGTCACCAGCCCTTTGGAGAAGATCAGCTTGTTCAGATTAACGCCGTAAACCTCAAGATTGTGCAGGTTGGTCTCGTTTTGCCGGTTGTTTTCAATGAAAAAATCGCCCGACTCGATCCCGAAAATCCGCTGGCCCCATGAGATTTCTTCCCCCGCCACAAAGAAGAAGACGAACACCAGAACGAAGCTGGAAATCGCAAAGGCCCGCGGATGTGTGCCGCGTTCCCTGAAATAGCGCAGCAAGACGATCACCCCGGCTGCAAAAATCATCGCCGCCGTTCCAGTTTCAAGAAGGCCGTCCTCGGGAATGAAGGTATTTCTGAAATAATCCTCATCGACGGTTGCGATGTAGAACCCGGCGGCGACCACAGCCAGCATGACGCCATAAGCCAATAGCTCGACGAGCGTCAGGTCCGTCCGCGTGCCCTTATCCATATCGTTCCTTCCGTCCTACATGTGCCAAGCCTGCGCGATTGCCCCGCAACCAGGAGCCCGCTTAAAGCTGGGCCATAACCTCGTCGGAGGCTTCAAAATTGGCGGTGACGGTTTGGACGTCGTCATCGTCTTCCAGCGCGTCGACCAGCTTCATCAGCTTGGTCATGCCTTCAAGGTCCAGCTCGGTGGTCGTCGTAGGTTGCCAGATCAGCTTGGTGGACTCGCTCTCGCCCAGCTCGGCCTCCAGCGCGGTGGAGACAGTGTTCAGGTCGGTGTCGGCGCAAATGATAACATGCCCGTCCTCGGTGGTTTCGCAATCCTCGGCACCGGCCTCGATGGCGGCCATCATGACGGTGTCAGCGTCGCCCGCGGAGGCGGGGTAGATCACCTGGCCCTTGCGGTCGAACATAAATCCGACGGAGCCGGTTTCGCCGAGGTTGCCGCCATTCTTCGAAAAGGTCGAGCGCACGGTAGAGGCCGTTCGGTTCTTGTTATCGGTCATGGTCTCAACAATGACCGCGACGCCGCCGGGGCCGTAGCCCTCATAGCGGATTTCGTCGTAATTCTCAGCGTCCCCGCCTTGGGATTTCTTGATGGCGCGGTCGATCACGTCCTTGGGGACGGATTGGCTTTTCGCCTCTTTGACAGCGAGGCGCAGGCGCGGGTTTTTATCGGGGTCCGGGTCGCCCATTTTGGCGGCCACGGTGATCTCCTTGGCGAGCTTCGAAAACAGCTTGGAGCGCAGCTTGTCCTGCCGCCCCTTGCGGTGTTGAATATTTGCCCATTTTGAGTGGCCTGCCATGGGTCTCTCCGAGATTTTGAATTTCCGAACCATTTCTTATCCAAGGTGGCCGGAATGAGCAATATCTTCTGTTTCCGGCAGCCGTCTGCCGGGTCGTGTTCCGCCCTGCGACGCATGCGTCGGATTGGCGCAAGCTTCTGTTCTGGCTCAACAATCGACTTTTCATTTGGGACTTGTTAACCCGGCGAGAACGGCTTGCGGGGGCTGTCGCATGACGGGAAACCCTGCGCCTGCGCGCGCCTATGGCGCGACGATGCCGACCTTTGCAATCAAGACACAGAGCTGCGCGGCCAGACCTGCCCCGAGCATGAGCATGACCCAAAACGGAAAGAGTGAGGCGGTGCTGGCCATCTGACGGGCGTCATCTGCCTCCATTTGCCTGCGTGCAGGGTCTGTAATGCTTTTGGCTTCGTGCTCATAAAAGCGCGCGACACAGAGTTTCAGGAAGCTAAAAATCGCGGGCACAAGCAAAAGCGTGGCCCCCACCCATTCCAGCTGCGCCAGTTGCGACGCGGTCATCCCAAACGTCACCGTTTGACGAGTTTCAGGTGGATTGCAAAGCCAAGGGCTTCTGCCAATGCGTAGAGCTTCCAGAGGGTCGGGCCGGTCCGGGAATTGCCATTCGCCATACGCGACAAGGCCGCATGGTCAAAACCGTAGCGCTCATGTATCTCTCGCAGGCTGAGAGGGCTGGCCTCAAGCATCTCTGCAACCAGTTTGGCCCCCAGAATACGGGCGAGATCCTTGCCGACCTCGTTAACATCCGCGCGCCGCTCATCCGAGGTGAGTTCTGCGTCAATGGCATCAAATGCAGCCGGGTCCACCACAGTTTGAGAGGCATCAATTTCAGGTAAAACAGCCAACGCATCCGCAACCTCCGAGGGGGCCGGTGCGTCAATATCGGCATCGATGCCAACGCTCGTAACCGCCGCAGGCACATAATCGGGCTCATGCCAATCAATTCTGAACGCGTCGGTTTCAAACGCACCAGTTTCACCCGAGCGAAGCTCGTTTGTCTGCTCTGCCATAACCTCAATCCTTTGATCTGCACTTGGATTCCTCCATATAGGCTTGATGCCCTTTGTTGATTTATAAGTCATCACTTTGCATGAGTCAAGAATTTAGTGTTGCCTTACAAGTCACCACCTTACACGCGTCATTTTGCACGTGTAAAGATATCGCCCCCTGCTGCCCCTGTGACCCAAGCACGTATCTCCACTGCCTTTGCAGGATCATCGCCAATTCAGGTTATGAGATTTGAGCACGTGTCGCTGACTTGAGCGATCTGTGGACCTGCATCGCGGCCGCGGGGGGCGTAAATTGCGCAAGCCGTTGTTCACAATCGATTTTTTCGCCTGGAAAAATGCAATAAAACCGAGGTCTGGGCTCAAGAAGATAGGCACATACGAAGGAAATCGACAGCTTCTGAAACGGCACAATACACATGTAATCCGCAGGCGCATCGACGACGCCCAATTGCCCAAACGCGCAGATATTCTCGAACATGGAAAACCGTCGCCCGAATTCGGTTGGCAAAAACGCATAGCGCCTCTGAGGAGAGGTATTTGCGTTCCTGTATATCAACGAGGCACCGGGGACCCCGAGACTGAACTCATGATCCAGAGACAAACGCGCACGTCGCGCACGACGTCTAAACTGATCATCCGAAATGCTGCCATGCCCGCCATTGCTGCGGTACATATCCAAAAATTCACTGGTAAAATGCAATTCGGTCAGGCTCATATGGACACTCAAAAAATAACCTAACGACTGGACCAAAGAAATCCTCATGTCGCAAGATCAAATAATCCTCTTTGCGCTGTTTGCTGGCGTGTTCGCGTTGCTGCTTTGGGGCAGATGGCGCTATGACCTTGTGGCCTTTGCCGCGCTGATGTTGGGCGTGGTTTTGGGCGTGGTGGAGACCAAGAATGCCTTTGCGGGGTTTGGCCATGCGGCCACTTTGGTCGTGGCTTTGGTGCTCGTGGTCTCGGCCGGGCTGGTGCGTTCGGGGGCGGTGTTTTTGATCACCCGCACGCTGGTGGACGCGTCGCGTAAGCTCGGGGCGCATATTGCGTTGATGGGCGTGGTGGGCGGAGTCTTGTCGGCCTTCATGAACAATGTGGCGGCTTTGGCCTTGCTGATGCCAGTGGACATTCAGACTGCGCGCAAGGCGGGCCGCGCGCCGTCGCTGTCGCTGATGCCGTTGAGTTTTTGCACGATCTTGGGCGGCATGGTGACGCTGATCGGCACGCCTCCCAATATCATCATTGCCTCCATCAGGCAGGACAATCTGGGCGAGCCGTTCAAGATGTTCGACTTTGCCCCTGTGGGGGGCATCACCGCGATTGCCGGACTGGCATTTGTGGCGCTGATCGGCTGGCGGTTCATTCCGCAAAAGACCGGCGAGCACCAATCGGGTGACCCGATGGAGGATTACGCCGAATATATTGCCGAGCTGGTGGTGCCGGAAGACAGCAAGTTGATTGGCCAGCGCGTCAGCAGCCTGAATGAGGATGCCGAAAAGGCCGATGTGGCGGTGATCGGGATAATTCAGGGCGGGCAGCGGCGCTATGGCTCGGGGCAGAACCGGGTCATTGGCGCGGGCGACGCGTTGGTGCTGGAGGCCACGCCCGACGCGCTGGACGAGTTCCGCGCGGCCAAGTCGCTGCAATTTGCCGATGACAAGCGCGAAGGCATTTTGCGCGCGGAGAGCGAAGGGCTGACGGTCATCGAGGTGGTGGTGACCGATCAGTCGCGTATCAACGGCAAGACCGCGCAGGCGGTGGGGCTGACATGGCGGCAGCAGGCGGTGCTGATGGGCATCTCGCGGCAGGGCAAAACCGTGCGCTCGCAGATGCGCAAAACGCCGGTGCAGACGGGCGACATCCTGTTGCTGCTGGTGGCGCCTGAGAACGCCAATTCGGTGACCGAATGGCTGGGCTGTCTTCCCTTGGCGGATCGCGGTCTGGTGGTGACCGACGACAAGAAGGTGTGGCTGGCCATCGGGCTGTTTGGCGCGGCGGTGCTGGCGGCCTCGATAGGGTTGGTCTACCTGCCGGTGGCTTTGGGCATCGTGGTGGTGGCTTACGTTTTGGCGCGCATCATCCCGATCTCGGAGCTGTATGACCACATAGAATGGCCCGTCGTGGTGCTGCTCGGCTCAATGATCCCGCTGGGACAGGCCTTGGAGGCCTCGGGCGGCACGGAGTTGATCGCAGGCTCGCTGGTGTCACTGACCGAAGGGATGCCGCCTTGGGCGATCCTGACGATCCTGATGGTGGTGACGATGAGCCTGTCGGACGTGTTGAACAACACGGCAACGGCCATTGTCGCGGCCCCGATTGGCATTCAGATGGCGCAATCCTTGGGCGTCAGCCCGGATCCGTTCCTGATGGCCGTGGCGGTGGCTGCGAGCTGTGCGTTCCTCACCCCGATTGGGCATAAGAACAACACGCTTATTCTGGGGCCCGGCGGGTATAGTTTTGGCGATTACTGGCGGATGGGGCTGCCGCTGGAAATTCTGGTGGTCGCGGTGTCGATCCCGGCGATTTTGGTGTTCTGGCCGCTTTAGAAGCCTTCAGCGCTTTCGTATCTGTAGGTGAAACCGCCCGTGTCGGTGATTTGCGTCGTGGCGATGGGGCGGAAGGGCACCTCGCCCTCGGAAGGGGGCAGCACAGGGCCGGTGACCTCGCCCAGCTCCAGCGGGCCTGCGGGGCTGCCAGCCGCAAGCGCCACCGCGTAATTATAGGCATAGGGGCATTCGGTCAGCTGGCCGGTCCAGCCCGCCGCCGAGAACGCGCCGCGCGCGCCGCCGATACATTGCGCGCCGTCATCCATTTCCACGACCAGACGGTCTCCATCGACCACCACAAAGACCGGGCGCGCCAGACGGCTGGGCGGCGGTGGCGGCAAGGTGATCGGGCCAGAGGGGCGTTCCAAGACACGGTCCACGACCGGTTCCACAAAGCGGTCATTCAAAAACCCGCAGGCCCCCAGCCCTATGCAGCCTGCCAAGATGATAAGCGCGCGTCTCAAGCCTTGCCCCCTCGCCTTCTAGAGCGGCCAGATCAACGGGATGACCGCGGAGGCCAGTATACCGATGCTGAGATTGAGCGGAATACCCACCTTCATGAAGTCGGTGAAGCGGTAGCCTCCGGGGCCGTAGACCAGCATGTTGGTCTGGTAGCCGATGGGTGTGGCGAAACTGGCCGAGGCCGCCACCATGACGGCGACCACCAGCGGGCGCGGGTCGATGCCAATAGCGGTCGCCAGCCCGATGGCGATGGGCGTGACCACGACGGCGACGGCGTTGTTGGAGACAAGCTCCGTCAGCACGGAGGTGAGCAGGTAGATGCCCCAGATCACAAAGAATGGCGGCAGGCCGAACATGACGGGGGCCAGCGCCTCCACGATGAGAGACACGGCGCCCGAGGCCTCAAGCGCCGCGCCCACGGCGAGCATGGCAAAGATCAGCGACAGAAGACGGCCATCGACGAAGGAGAAGGCCTCTTCGGCGTCAATGCAACGTGTGATCAGGACCGTGGCCACGGCCAGTACGGCGAGCAAGAGAATAGGCGCGACGCCCAGACCCGCGAGGCCGACCATGCCCAGCAAGGTGACGATGGCGATGGGGGCGTGCCTGCGCCGAAAGGCGCGTGCTGTGGGGTGAGCGACATCCACCAGCCCCATATCGTCGGCCAGCCGCGCGATGTCTTCGGGCGCGCCCTCCAAGAGCAACGTGTCGCCAACGCGCACGATCAGATCATCCAGTTGCTGGCCGATATTCTGGTTCCGGCGATGCACGGCAAGCGGGTAGACGCCGTAGCGGCGGCGCAGCCGGATGGAGCCCAAAGTGCGGCCGATCATCTTGGCTCCGGGGGAGATCAGCACCTCGACGGTGGAGGTCTCCACGGCAGAGAGCTGGTCGACGCGTTTGAGCTGTTTGTCGGCTTGCAATGACAGCAGTTCCGCCATTTCGGTGCGCAGAATGACCCGGTCGCCGACTTCGAGCGTGACGCCTTGCAGGTTGCGGCGGAGCGACAGGTCTCCGCGTACCACATCGACCAGCCGCACTCCGGGGCGTTTGAACAGTCGCACGTCCAGCGCCTCGCGGCCAATGAGGTTGCTTTCGGGCGGGATTGCAGCTTCAGAGAAGAATTTCCTTTTGGAAGTGTCCGACAGCAGCGACGCCATGCTGGCGCGGTCGGGCAGAAGGCGCGGGCCGATAAAGCGCAGGTAGATCATGCCCCAAGCCACGAGGATCAGGCCCAACGGGGTGACCTCGAAGATGGTGAAGGGCGCCAGCCCGTTGGCCCTCGCAACCCCGTCCACCAGCAGGTTGGTCGAGGTGCCAATCAGCGTGAGCGTGCCGCCCAAAATGGCCGCATAGCTGAGCGGGATCAGCAGCTTGGAGGCTTGCAGCCCCATGGTCTTGGCCAGCTGCACGAAGACAGGGATCATCACCACCACAACGGGCGTGTTGGACACGATAGCTGACGAGATGATGACGAAGGCCATCAACGCCCCGATGGCCAGCGCGGGGCGGGCGGCGGCGTTGCGGTTGGCGATTTGGGTGAACCAGTCCAGCGCGCCGGTGCGCACCAAGGCCCCCATCACGATGAACATCGCGGCGATGGTCCAAGGCGCCGGGTTGGACAGCACCATGAGGGCTGCATCATAGGGCAGCACGCCTGTAATAAGCAGCACGGAGACGCCGGTGATCGCCACCACCTCCGTGGGGTAATATTCACGCAGGAACAAGACAAACATCCCCGCCACCACGCATAGCGCGATGATCGCATGGGTTGTCTGGTCAAATCCGAAGAGGTCCATAGCGCGTTGCCTTGCCCTTACGTTACACGATCGGCGTCGGGTTTAATGTCGGGTTCAATGCGGGTCCGAGGCTGCACCAGCGTCAGCCCCACCATCATGACACCGAACGCGGCCCAGACCCAGAGGGAATAGCGCTCCCCCAAAAGCAGCATCGCCCACAAAACGCCGAAGCCCGTCACCAGATAGGCCACTTGCGCGGCGAAGACAGCCCCGGCGCGCCCGACAAGCCAAACGTAAGTGGTGTAGACCGCCGCGTGGATGACCGAGCTGGCGACGAGCGCCGCGTCAGGCAGGCCCCAAGGGGCGCTCGGCGTGATCCATTGGCCGCTGAGCACGGCCAGTGGCAGGGTGATGGCCATGCCCACAAGCGAGGCCCCGGCCATGACCTGCACCGCGTCCAGCCCGGCGGTGCCCCAGCGGGCGACGTAATTGCCCTCGAACGCGTAGAACAGCGGCGGGATCAGCGCGAGGGGCAGGAAGACAAGCATGGCGCGGTCGGGCAGGCTGGCCTCTGGTGCCGCGATGAGCAGTACACCGATCAGGCCGAAGACGAGGCCCAGCAGGCGGCGCGGCTGAAACGTGTCATTGCCCAAGGCAAGGGCAACAGGCAGCGCCAGCATCGGAACCAGCGACAGCAGAATGGACAGGATGCCTGCGGGCAAATAGACCGCCGCCTGATACGACGACGCGGCGGGAAAGACGGTGCCAATGAGCGCAATGATGACGTAGGTTTTCAGCGCCGCGCGGTGCCAAGGCAGCGGGCGGCCCGTGGCATAGGTGAGCCCGCCCAAGAGCACCGCGCCGATGGCCATTTGCCAGAAGATCAGCCCGAACTGGCGGTATCCTTCGCTCACGGCAATCTTTGTGAGCGGCTGGGTGAGGCCCCAGCCTGCCCCCATGGCGATAAGCACTGCGAACAGAAAAAGGGTGGTGCGCATCTGGAAGCTCTTACGCGTCGAGTGGCCCGGAAGCGGCCAGCCGCCCGCCTTGGCGCACGGGGAGCACACGGGTGGCTTTGCCGGTGCGGTCATCGGTCTCGACATAGAAGCCGCTGAGCGTGGCCTCTTCGCCTGCTGGCACGAAGCGGCCTTTGACCATGCCGGTAACGAAACGGCGCATCGGCTCGGCCTTTTCCATGCCAATGACAGAAAGGTAGTCGCCGCACATGCCCGCGTCGCTCATGTAGCCAGTGCCGCCCGGCAGGATCATCGCATCGCCAGTGGGGACATGGGTGTGAGTGCCGACCACCATGGAAGCCTTGCCGTCGCACCAATGGCCCATGGCCATTTTCTCGGAGGTGGCCTCGCAATGGATATCGACAATGGCGGCCTGCACCGCGCCACCAAGGATGTGGGTTTTGAGGACCTGTTCGATCTGGCCGAACGGATCCTCGAAGGCGCGCTTCATGAAGACCTGCCCCAAGACCTGTGTGACCAGCACTTTGCGGCCACGCGTGGCCTCGAACACCCGCGCGCCCGCGCCCGGCGCGCCTTTGGCAAAGTTGAGCGGGCGGATGATGCGGGGCTCTTGGGTGATGAAGCTGAGCATGTCCTTTTGATCGAACGCATGATCGCCCAGCGTCAGGCAATCGACGCCCGCCTCCAGCATCGCGGTGGCATGGGCGGGCGACAGCCCTGCCCCGTTGGTGGCGTTCTCCCCGTTGACCACGACGAAATCAAGGCTCCACGCCTCGCGCAGCGCTTTGAGATGGGTGGTGATTGCGGTGCGGCCAGACCGGCCCATGACGTCGCCAAGGAACAAAAGTTTCATTCCGCAGTGTTAGGCGTCTCAGGGGGGTGGTGCAATGGCTGTCAGTTTGGCGGGGTAAGCGGGCCGTTTTCCGTGACGATCATGTCAAGAGGCTGGTCGGTGGGCTCCAGCGGCAGATCGGCGGCCTCTTGCGCGCTATAGGCAAAGCCGATGGCCGTGACGGGACCGCGCGCGCGCAGGCCCTCAAGCGTGCGGTCATAAAAGCCGCCACCATAGCCCAGCCGCATGGCTTTAGGGGTGAAGGCCACCAGCGGGACGATGAGGATCTGCGGCGTGACCCAGTCTCCGCTCGCCGGGATTTTCGCGCGGAAAGGGCCCTCGACCATCTCGGCCCGCGGCGTCCATGCGCGGAATTTCAGCGGCTGGCCCTCGCCTTGGATGACCGGCACGCCGACGGGGCCGAAGGCCTGCAAAGCGGCCATGGCGGGCAGCGGGTCGATCTCCGTGCGGATGGGCATGTAGCCTGCGAGCGGCTTGCCCTTATGGGGCAGCAAAGCCGCAATGAGATGCGCGGTGGCCTGCGCATCCCCTTGGGCAGAGCGCGCCTGTTTGCGGCGGGCGAAGGCGGCTTTGCGGGCGGCGGCTTTGAGGGGTTGGATATCGCTCATACCGCGTTTCTGGCGCGGCGAAGCCTGCTTGGCAAGCGCGGAGCAGCGACGTAGGCTTCGGCCATGGCTCTTTTGGTTCTGGATCATCTGGCGTTGGCGTGTGGCACGCTTGAGCAAGGCGCGGCAGTGCTGCGCGAGACATTGGGTGTGGAGCTGCCTGCCAGCGGCAAACATCCGGTTATGGGGACGCATAACCTGCTGACGGGCATGGGGCCTGAGATGTATTTTGAGGCGATCGCAATTGACCCTGAGGCCCCGCCGGTGGGGCGTCCGCGCTGGTTCAACCTTGATGCGTTTTCCGGCCCTCCCCGGCTGACCAACTGGATCCTGCGCACCGAGGATATGGAGGCCGCCCTTGAGGTGTTGCCGGCGGGCTTTGGCACTCCGATCTCGCTGGAGCGCGGGCCGTTCAAATGGCGCATGGCGGTGCCGGAGAGCGGCGTGCTGCCTTGGGGCGGCTGGGCGCCCGCGATCATTGAATGGCAGGGCGCGGCCCACCCGACGCAAAGCCTGCCTGATAGCGGGTTGCGGCTGGCCAGCCTGACGCTGCATCACCCTGAGGCCGAAGACATAGCACAGGTGCTGGGGCCGTTGATGGCAGCGGATACGGCCCTGTTTATGCCCGACGACGCGCCCAAGCTGGTCGCGGTGTTTGATGGGCTGGATGGCGTCAGGCGGCTGTCGTGAGCCCTGAGCTGCGTGCGGCGACGGCGCAGGACGCCTCTGGGATTGCCGAGATTTACAACCAGATTATTCGGGACACGACGATCACCTTTGCTCCGGTTGAGAAAAGCGAGACCGAGATTGCGGCCCAGATTGCGGAGGCGGATGCCTATCTTGTGGCCTGTAACGACGTTCAGGTTGTTGGGTTTGCAAGCTTCGCGCCGTTTCGCAAAGGCGACGGGTACAGCCGTGTCAAAGAGCATTCGATCTGTCTTGCGCAGGGCGTGCGAGGGGCAGGTTTGGGCGCGCAATTGCTGCGCGCGCTGGAAGATGCGGCCCGCGCGCAGGGCGTCACCCATATGATTGCGGGCGTCTCCGGCGAGAATGCGGCGGGCCAAGAGTTTCACGCGCGACACGGCTATCAAACCGTCGGCCATCTGCCTGAGATTGGCCAGAAATTTGGCCGTCGCATTGATCTTGTGCTGATGCAGAAAACCCTCTGACATTCCCGGTGAGTTCCGCTAGCGTGGCGGCATGACAATCTGGCAACGCATCGCGGAAGCACTGGCCGCCCTCGCAAATGGCGAAGGGCTGACAGCGGTGTTCGAAAAGCTGCGCGCCGAGCCGCAGGACACGGTGGCCTTCACCATCGCGGTGATCGCGCTGGGGGCGAAAATGGCAAAGGCCGATGGCATTGTCACCCGCAACGAGGTCAAAGCGTTCCGCGAGGTCTTCACCATCTCCCGCCGCGACGAGGAGAACGCGGCACGGGTCTTCAACCTCGCCCGTCAGGACGTCACCGGGTTTGACAGCTACGCCCGCCAGATCGCCGAGATGTTTGACGACCGGCATGACACGCTGCTGGACCTGATGGAGGGGCTGTTTCACATCGCGGTGGCCGACGACAATTACCATGAGGCCGAGGACCAGTTCCTGTCGATTGTGGGCGAAATTTTCGGGATGACCCAGGCGGAGTTCCGCACTTTGCGCGCGCGCTACGTCCCCGATGACGACCATGACCCCTATTACATTTTGGGGGCGACGCCTGATATGTCGCTCGACGAGGTGCGCGCGCTGTGGCGCAAGCTGGTGCGCGAGACCCACCCCGACAACATGGCCGCGCGCGGCGTGCCCGAAGAGGCCGTGAAGCTGGCGGAGAAGAAGCTGGTGCAGATCAACCGCGCCTGGGACGAGATTTTGCAGGACGCCGCGTGAAGATTGCCACTTATAATGTCGAATGGTTCTCCAATCTGTTCGACGATGAAGGCCGCTTGGTCGATGATGACAGCTGGTCGAGCCGCCGAGACGTGACCAAGGCGCAGCAGACGGAGGCCTTGGGCACCGTATTTCAGGCGTTGGATGCCGACGCGGTCATGGTGATCGAGGCCCCCGACACCAGCCCGCGCCGCGACGGGGTCCGTGCGCTTGAGCATTTTGCCCAGCGCTTCGGGCTGCGGGCGCGCAAATCCCTGATGGGCTTCGCGAATGACACACAGCAAGAGATCGCGCTAATCTATGACCCTGACAAAATGCAGGCCATACATGACCCGCAAGGGCCTGAGACCGGCGGCAAGGGCGACGGGCCGCGCTTTGACGGGGCGTTCAAGATTGATCTCGATGTGGATGACCAGCAGGACGAGGTGGTGTTCTCCAAACCACCGCTGGAGGTGGCGCTGACGTTGAACTCGGGGAAGTCATTGCGGCTGATCGGGGCGCATCTGAAGTCGAAGGCGCCGCATGGCGCGCGCAACGCGGATGCGGTGATGCGGATTTCCATTGCCAACCGGCGCAAGCAGTTGGCGCAATGCATTTGGCTGCGCGAACGGGTGGACGCGCATCTGAGCGCGGGCGATCCGCTGATCGTGCTCGGTGATTTCAATGACGGGCCGGGGCTGGACGAATATGAAAAGCTGTTTGGCCGCTCCAGCGTGGAGATCGTCATGGGCGTGGGCGAGCCCGCCGAAAAGCAGATGCTTGACCCGCATGCCCAACACGCGCTGTCGCAACGGATCGGCGCCCGCCTGTCAACCTCGCGCTTTTTCGTGCGGCGCGAGAACCGCTACCTGAATGCGCTGCTGGATTACATCATGGTCTCGCCGGATTTGGCCGCGCGGCAGCCCAAATGGCATATCTGGCACCCGTTTGATGACCCTGACTGCTGGCGGCGCAAAGATCTCTGTGACGCGCTGCTGACTGCCTCCGACCATTTCCCGGTCACCTTGGAAGTTGACCTCTGAGCCCATATATCAGGGGTATGAGACATGTATTCCTTGCACTAACCTTGTGTTTTGCCGCCGCCCCTGCCCTGTCGCAAAGCGCGGAGCCTGAAGGGCCCCCTGCCCCCGATGCGCCTTTGTTTGAGGGGCTGGACGAGCTGACAGAGGGGATGCGCAAGCTGCTTGAGGGCATTCAGGACGACGTGGCCCCGCTGATGGAGGACCTCGGCGACCAGCTGCGCGGGCTCAGCGCTTATCACCCGCCTGAGGTGCTGCCCAATGGCGACATTATCATCCGGCGTAAGAGCCCGGCCGAGATGACCCCAGAGGATGACAGCGCGATTGATATCTGACGCCCCCTGCGAATGAAAAAATCTACGGCACGTGCGATTTAAGCCTTGCAGGACAGGGTGAGAGTTTATATCTCACGGCTCACCAACGGATGCGGGCGTAGCTCAGGGGTAGAGCATAACCTTGCCAAGGTTAGGGTCGTGAGTTCGAATCTCATCGCCCGCTCCAGTTTGGTCCCCAATGCGAAAAGCCGTGGCCTACGCCGCGGCTTTCGTCGTTTTTGCGGGTGGTTTTGCTTGCGCCTCCAGATAGCGGCCTGCCCTGTCGTGGCACCCCGTCGCTTTGCAGTATGTTTTTTTTCGGCAAAATTCACCTCGCCCATTTGGTTTGCATGGACTTTCAGCGAGGCTGGCTATCTAGTTCCGCCATTGGAATATCTGGGATTTCACGCCGATGGAACATGACGCAAAGCAACCCAAGACCGCGGGCGTTTTGGCGTCAACGGCGGCGGGAGGGGTTCTGGGCGTGGACGCGATCGGGTTTTGCGTCGCGATGGCCACTTTGGTGTTTTCGGGCAGCCTGATCAGCGGCTTGGCCCCCGGCACGGCGGTGTTCTTGCTCAGCACTTTTGTCATCGCTCTGTCGTTGCAGCTGTTCAGCGGCATCAAGGGTGCGCTGGGGATGGTGCAGGACACCTCGATTTCGATCCTTGCGCCTGCGGTGGCGATTGCGGTTGTGGGCGTCAGCGGGTCGGGAGACGCCAAGTTCATGACCGCGCTGGCCGTTCTGGGGGTCTCGGCGCTGGCAACGGGGGTGCTGTTTCAGCTTGTCGGTGTCTTCAAGTTGGGCCGGGTGGTGAGGGTGCTGCCCTACCCGGTTGCGGCAGGTTTTCTGGCCAGCTCAGGGTGGCTGCTGGCCTATGCGGCGATCCTGATCTCGATCCATGCGGGCGATATGGGGCAAATTCTCAGCCAGGTGCAGGATCCGGACATTTTGACCTCGCTACTGCTGGCGGGCGGGTTGGCTTTGGTCTTATTGGTCACAATGCATTTCCGGCCCGGCGTGAACGGGGTGCTGACGGTGCTGATCCTCGCGATCCTCGCCTTTTACGGTATCTGCGCGCTACTAGGCCTGCCGCTGGACGTGGCGCGGGAGCGTGGGTTTTTGCCCTTGCTGCCAAGCGCGGGCGAGCAAATCACCTTGTCGCTGGACAGCCTATCGCTGATCGACTGGGGGCAGGTTTTGGTTGTGGGGCCGACATTGGCGATTGTGGTGATCGTCAATCTGGTGGGCATGTTGCTCAATACGGGCGGCGCGGAGCTGGCCACTCAGACGGAGGTGGATATCAACAGCGAGCTGCGCTCCACCGGCGGGGCCAATGTGATCATCGGGCTGATGGGGGGCATTGCGGGCTATATCACCGCGGGCTCCACCGCTGTGGCCAGCCAATTGGGTGCCAAGCCACAATATGTGGGGCTCGGGTTTTGCGTGACCGTGATGCTTGGCTTTTTCTTTGCCAATCAGATTGTCGCCGCCGTGCCGACGTTTATTGCGGCCGGGCTACTCCTGTTCATCGGGATCACCATGCTTATTGATTGGGTCTGGAACACGCGCAGGCGGATGACGCGCGCGGATTGGGGTATTGTGCTGGCAATTCTGGTGGCGACGGCGATGATCGGCATCCTGACGGCGGTGGTGGCGGGGCTGATCTTTTCGCTGGCCGCGTTCGCGTTCAGCTATGCGCGCATCCCGCCCATTCAGCACAATGCGGCGGCGGGCAGCCGCAGCAGCCCGGTGGACCGGCATATGCATGATGGCGAGGTCCTGCGGCTGAACGCGGCCCGTATCCAGCTGTTCGAGTTGCAGGGCTATCTGTTCTTCGGCTCGGTGGAGGACCTGATTGACGCCGTGCGCGACCGGGTGAAGCAGAACACTAAGCCCAGCTATGTGATCCTTGATCTTGCCAATGTCAGCGGCGTCGACAGCGCCGCGTGTTCGGCGCTTGAGAAGCTGGCTGAGCGGGTGCAGCGCTACAAGGTATCGCTGCATATGTCGGCCGCCAGCGCGGAGACCGAACGGGTGATGCGCGCCTGGGGGATGAAGCTGGATGGCGGCGACGGGTTCCGCCTGTGGGACAACACCGACGCCGCGATTGAGTTTTGCGAAAACAGCCTGCTGGCCCAAGAGGCGCAGATGGCCACAGAGGCGCATGAGCCTGAGAGCGACTGGAACAGCCCCCGTTTTGCGCAGCTGAAAAGCCATATGACGCAAGTATCGCTGGCGGAGGGCGATATGCTGATCTCCGCCGGGGAGGCCAGTCAGGACATTTATTTCCTCAAATCCGGGCGGCTGGGCGTCTATATTACGGTGCAGGATGGCCGCAAGAAGCGGGTCCGTTCGATGGTGGACGGCGCCATTATCGGAGAGCTGGCCTATTATCTCGACCTGCCCCGCTCCGCCGATATTGTGGCCGAGCGGGCAAGCGAGGTCTTCCGGCTGGACATGGCACAGATGGAGGCGCTTGCGACGACGGAGCCTGTGCTCAGCGCGGAGCTGCATAAGCTGTTGGCGCAGACGCTTGCAGAAAAAGTGGTGCGGATGAACGCCTTTGTCTCGGATCGGTAAAGGGCTTCCGCTTTACGCCCGGCTGCGCGCCAGTTTGGCGGCCATGTCACGGGCCAGCAGCGCCTCCAGACTGATGCGGGCCTTGGGGTCGTTTTGCACGATGCGCTCCAGCTTGGGCCTTGGCCATGCGATCAACCGGGTGCCCGCCGGGGCCGTGACCGCCGCCGAGGCTTTGGAGGATTTGCCCAGCAGCATCGAGATCTCCCCGATGAAATTCAGCGCGGGCACCTGAAACGCGGCCTCCTCTTTCTCAACCATGACGTGGCCGGATATGATGTAGAACAGATGGTCCGGCGCTTTGCCGATTTCGGTCAGCACCTCTTCGGCTTCCACGTCGCGGATCAGGGCGGCTTTCATCAGTTTGCGAAACACGCGTGGCTCGACGCCGGGGAAATGCTCAAAAATTTCGCGATGGGCTGTGGGGATGATCCATTTGGAGCGCCCGATCAGTAAGGCGGCAAAGCCGAAAATGCTGGTCGCCGCAATCGCGGCGGTGCCGTAGATGGCGGCCCAGAGCGGCTCGGCGGCGGCAATGAAATAATACCATAGATACAAGAATGTGCCGATCAGCAGCAGCACGCGCATCAGGATCTGGTTCTGGAAAAGATAGGCAACCGTTTGCAAAAACGCCGCAAGCAGCACCATGCCACCGGGGGAAATTGCCAAAGAGCTCAGCGAGTCCACTCGATCCGTTCCTAAAATTCTGCCCTGTCATGCCGGATGATCAACCATCATAGACCGGCGCTCTTGCACGTGGATTACCACACGTTCCGAGACCCAAAGGCCTTCGCCGCGCTTTCTCTTGCCCAGAAACGACATCTGCCGCGTTTCAGCTCAAAAAGTTGCAAAAAATCTTGAGCTTGGGCCTTGTGGTCGGGGGGCAGAGGTGGTCGGCCAGCGCGAGGATGCCCTCCGCGCTGGCCGCGCAAGACAGCCCTAGCTATGCGCGCCCGCGGCGATCAGGCGGGAGGTGATGAAGTCGGCCTTGCTTTGTGTCTGCTCCTGGACGACCTCCTCCGCCTCGGATTGCACGGCTTTGAGGATCCAGCCAGCGACGTCTTCCCCTTGGGTCCAGCATTCGGTGTGCAGCCCGGATCCGGCGGTCCAGCCGCTGGCGTAGAAGATGTTGTTTTTGCCCTGCCAGGATTTGATCAGGTATTGCGCTGTCATGCAGTCAAAGTCGAAGACGAAATGGCGCAGGTTGGCGACAGCCGGGTTGCCATCGGTGTCGGTCAGCACCTTGTCTTTGCTGATCGGGATATGTGGGTTGATCGACAAGAAGAACTCAGGTGACCCGAATTTGTTGAACTCGGGGTTAGCGGCGTCGTTTTGGTGGCGGTTGGCCACATAGTTGATGACATAGGGCTTCAGCGCGACGCTGCCCGGCTCGTGGATCACGATGTTATAGGTGCTCCATGCGTTGCGCTCGACCGGCAAGAGCCGCGTGTCGGTATGAGCGACGCTGACGGCGGTCTCGTATTTCACCTGTGACAGGATGTTTGACACTTGCTGCGGCAGTCCCGTGGTGGCCGGGTCTGTGGCGCCGGTGGAGGCCATCACTTGCAGCGCGCTATCAGCCGGGGTGGCGAGACAAATGTAGCGGCAATAGAGCCTGTCGGTATCGCCGTCCTTGGTCTCATTGCGGACCTCGTAGCCCGGTCCGGTCTCGCTTGGGGTGGCCCAGACCTTGCGGTTGAGATGCAGGGTCATGCCGGGCCATTTCTCCATATAGGCCACGAGTGCGTCGATCCATGTGCTCGACCCGTTGACGAAGTAGTTTCGGTCAGCCTTGCCGCCGCCGACGCCTTCCTGGATGTGGTAGTAATGCATGACGGCCACAAACGGCATGGCGCGCGGGCCGGTGACGCTGCTGGTGAAATACATGCCGTTGATGCGCGGGTAGATCACCTTTGGCCCCAGATCGGGATGCCATTTATGCTTGGGCGACATCTCGTCGATATATTGCTCGACCGTGTAGTCGTGATATTTGAAGTCGGTAAAATCCTTGCCAGCGACCTCCATAAAATCCGCAACAGAGGATGCAAGATCGGCGGGCATCGCCGTGCCCCACCACGGGTCAGGCTTGCCGTCGGGGGTGGAGTTGGCCGTAAAGGCGTTGCCCTTGGTGTCGTAATAGGTGGTGCTGTCCTCAAGGGCGCGGAAGTTGCCGTTTTCCTTGGTGTAGCCGATCTGTTTCATCACTTCGACGATGTTTTTATAGGCGGGGATGTTGAAATCATTCACCCCCATATCGGCCCAGCGGATCAGGTCCTTGTCCTCGCTGCCCGGCCCTTTGCCAAAGTTGAATGTCTTGGTATCGGCATTGCCGCCAAAGCGGCTATTGGCCTCGAACACATTGATATCGGGGGTAATTCCGGCGTCTTTCAGTTTGTGGTAGAGGTTCCACGCCACGGCCAGACCGCCAACGCCGCCGCCAATAATGCCAATTCTATCCAATGTCTTCTCTCCCTTGGTGTCAGGCTCTTTGGCCCATTTTTTGCGTTCGTCCTCTACGCGTCGGCCAGCAGCGGCAGGGCGTCGAAGAGCTGTTTGTCTTCGGCCAGTTGCCGCAGCCGGGTGATCTCTGTGCCCATGTCTGTGTCTGCGGCTGTGTCGCCTTTCGCGCGGGCGACCAGAGCGCGGGTGCGGGCGATGTAGAAGTCAGACCACGGGGTGGGCTCCTCAGCGGTGTAGGCCGCCAGCGCGTCGGCGTAGCGCGTGGCCTGCGCCCAGTCGGAGGCGTTCAGGCAGGCCTCCATCGCGTTGCAGTAGAAGCGGAAATAATTGTGCCCGACACAGCCCTTTTCCAGCAGCGCTTCGCCATCAGCCAGACAGCTCGCGCGCCGGTCCGCGTCAGGTGTTGTCAGCGCCACGGTGGACAGAACCCACGGGCCGATAAAGGTCTCGGCCCCCACCTCATGCAGCTTGGTCTTGGCGCCTTCCGCCACCTCGGCGGCTTTGGCAGCGTGGCCCTCGGCAAGCTCGATGCGGGCGAGGGTTTCTTCAAGGAACGGCTCGAAACGTTTCGCGCCCAGCTGGTCGGCCAGCGCCAACCCAGCCTCGATTTCAGCGCGCGCCTCGGCGTAGCGCGCCATGGAGGTCAGGATCCAGCCCGCCGTCAGCCGGGAGACGATTTCAGGGCGGTTTAACCCGACCTCTGCGGCAAGTGCGGCGGAGCGTTGCGCGTGTTCCAGCGCCTCGGCGGTCTCGTTCATGTATATCTTCACCGTGGCCAGCATGAAGCGGTTGGAGCTTTCTGCCGCCCCCAGCCCGTGTTCTTCGCAGAGCGACAGGCATTCTTCGATTACGCTATGGGCGGTGAACATGCGGCCCCGTGCGTAATGCGCGTCACCCAATCCGCTCAGCGCCAGCGCCTGACGTTCCGGGCGGTCGGCCTGTTTGGCGAACTCCAGCGATCTGGTGTGATCGTCCAGGCATTCATCAAGGTTGCCACGTGGGAAATGCAGGCTGCCGCGATAGTAGTGAATTTCGCTCAGCTCCAGCAAGAAGCCCTCCGGCTCGGCAATGGCCTGCGCCTCGTCAAGCAGGGCGAAGGCCTCGTCAATGCGGTCCAGAATGCGCATCGCGGAGACCATGCCGATCAGCGCCAAACAGGTGTCGCAGGGCAGATCGGCCACGTCGCGGGCCTCCATGAAGGCAGCGATGGAGGCCTCCCCCTGCCCCAGCTCGCGCAGCATGTCGCCCTTGATCCGCAATAGCTGGCCACGGGTGCGCGCCATCTGCGCGTCCTCAGAGAGTGCGGCGGCGGCAATGCCCTTCTCGGCAAAATCAAGTGCTGCATCTTTGCGGAACCTGCCGCGTGCATCATGGGCGGCAGCGAGATAGGCCTCTGCGGCGGCGGCGTCTTTGGCCGCGCCCAGATGTTCGGCATGCAGCGCGATGTCGCGGGGTTTGAACCACGCGGCGGCCGATCTGTGCAGAGCCTGCAAATCCTTGCGCAAAATGGTGCTGAGGACGGCTTCGCGGATCAGGGCGTGATCAAAGAGATAGCCGTCTTCAATCTGACGGATCAGGGAGGCGTCGATCAGCGGCCTTTCGTCATAAACGTCGATCCCCGCGATCTGCGTCACCGCCACCAGAGAGAACCGTTGCCCAAGGATCGCGGCGCATTGCAGCACCCGGCGGTCCACAGGGGCGAGCCTGTCAAAACGCGCCTGAATGAGGCTTTGGATCGAGCCCGGTATCAGGTCATCCGTGTCGCGGGTATGGCGCAAAAGCTGCTCCAGAAACAGCGGGTTGCCTTGGGCGCGTTCCACACATTGCTGCACGATATCGGCGGAGGGGTGCAGGGACGTGTTGGCCAATTCCAATGCCATCTCGCCCGACAGCGCGCCCAGAGACATGTGCCGGATGCGCGAGCTGCTTTCGATGGGCGCGATCTCCATCTCGGCGATCGGCCCCTCGGGGCGGGAGGTGATGACCAGCACCACCGGGTTGGTCTGGCTTTCCTCTTGCAAGGTGCGGATGGTGGGCAGCAAGGTGCTCCCTGCCCAATGGATATCCTCAATGGCCAGCAATTTGGGCTGCTGGGCCGAGAAGTGGCGCACCAGCCGTCGCACGGTTTCGTTCTGCCCCTCAATCCGCGACGCATCACTCATCGCGTCGATAATCGCGGCCTTGCTGCGCTCCAGTTCAGCGCCCAGCATGACTCGGAGAAACAGCGCAGACATAGCGTCAAGGGTTGTGTCCTCAGTCAGCCGCTCCACCACCGCGTCGATGGCTGAGGAATGCGCGTTTTCGCTCAGGCCGCAGAGGCTGCCGATCAACGCATTGATCGGGTTCTGCGCGCCGCCAAGGCCAAAATCGAGCACCAGCGTGGAGTGGAAATCAAAGCCCAGCTGCCCGCCTTCGCTTGTGATTTCCTGCAAAAGCCGCGACTTGCCCATGCCCGCATCGGCGGACAGATACAGCGTTTCGCCATTGCCGCCTGACTTGCAGCGCTCAAGCGCGGTGCGGAAGACCTGCATCTCAGTCTCTCGGCCAATCAGTGCGCGATTTGGCGCAAGGCGGCGAAACTCGACAAGGCGATGGCCCAAAATAGGTTTGTCAAAACCCTTCACCTCCAGCTCGACCGGGGCGTCGCAGGCGATCATATGGCTGAGAGCAGCAAACAGGTGGTCGTCAATCAGCGTCTCGCGGGGATTTGCCTGATCCGCCAGCCGGGACGCCAGATTGACCGTGTCCCCGGTCAGCGTGAAATCCTGCTCCTTGCGCTGGCCGTACCCCTTGCGAGAGAACAGCACATTGCCCGCAGCAGCCCCGATATGCGCGCTGAGATCTCGGCCAAAATGGCGCGCCACATCTTCCATAGCGTGATGCATCTCAATGGTGGCCCGCAAGGCGCGTTCCGCGTCATTGCCATGTGAGACAGGCGCGCCGAACACGGCCATCACGCAGTCACCTATATGGCGGTCGATGGTGCCGCCCATACGGGTTACGATCTCGTTGAACCGGTCGAAAAACGCGGTGAGCACCTCGTGCAGGTCCTCTGTCTCCATCTCGCGCGACAGCCTGGTGTAGCCGGTCAGATCCGCGAAAACGGTGGTCACCTCGCGGCGCTCTACCCATTCGTCGGGCCACTCATCGAGATTGCCGCCCTCCGGTTGTGCTGCCCCCTCGCCTGCGTCTTGCGCTGGACTGGATGCGCCCTTGAAGGCCGAGAGAATCTTCTTGCGGTGCCCCAGCGAGGTCACACCAATTTCTTTCAAATCCTCGGAGGTCAGCTCCGCGATCATCGAGATATCAATGTCGTTTTCTTTAAAATTTTCAAAGTACTGCGGGACTCCCAGCCCCGTCAGCAGCAGTTTGATGTCGTTCATAAACAGGCCCCGATGTTTCACCAAAGGCGAAACCCTGCATATCGGTAAGATAATGCGTACAGCATTGGATTAGCACGAACCGCGCAGCCGGGATAGAATAGAAGTTGACCTTAAGGTAACTTTCTATTGCCCTCGGAATTTAAGGCTGCAGGGCAGGCATGTGTCGCGCCTAAGTACGCTTCCTTGCACCCGCCGCCCCAAGCATTGCCAAACCGCCAAGCAAGAATGCGAACCCCGCTGGCAAGGGCACCGGGCTCACGTCGATCTCGAGCGAGGTCACGGAGAATGCGACCGTCTCCCCGCCGCCGGTGGTGAAAAAGCTGGTGCTGCCTGACGTCCAGTGCGCATCACGATCAGTGCCGTGGTACAGCCCCGCCGCAGACAAGGTTGTGATTGCCGAATTGGTGGTGAAGCTGCTGATCGTTTGTGACGCGAGGTCGAAAATTTGCGTGCTGCCGCTGCACAGAAAGGACAAAAACCCGCTGCACCCCGTTATGCTGGCATTGCCGTTTGCGGGGTCGGCTTGGGCGCTGACACGCATATGCGCTGACCCAGAAACAGCCTGAAACTGTGCGGACAGTTCATGCGTCGCCAACTCGGCGGCGCCTGCGTCGAAGAACGTGGTCTCACGGCTGGAAAGGTACTGAAACGACGCCTGATCATAGGAGGCTAGCCCGGGATACCACAGGCTCGAAAACTGCCCCTCCGCCCGTATCGTAAAGCTCTGCAAGGGGGTTGCCGTGGCGGCAGACCCGAGGCCGAGAAGGATAGAAATAGCGATCAAACCTGTCTTGACCCGCGTCATGGCGCACCTCGCATACTGAATAAACCAGATTGCAAGACCTGCCCCACACAGGTCACTGCATCTGGGCAAGGTAGGCTATGGCAGAGGGCAGCGTCTCGAAGAATCTTAAAACATGATTAACGCGGCAGGGTATTTGTGCGGCGGCCAATAAAAAAGCCGGGCGTAAGAGCCCGGCTTCTTCAATCGGATAAGTGCTGATGATCAGGCGTTCGCGCGCTTGCGAAACCCGAGCAGTAGGCCAAAGCCGCCCATCAGGAAGGCCAAGGACGCAGGCAGCGGCACCGCGCTCAGCGAGCTGGCGGAGATGTCATAGTTCACGCTGACGCCATAGGTGTCTTGGAAGAAGCTGCGGTTACCGATGTCCCAAGTATAAGTTCCGTCATCCTCATAGGAAAAGCCGTTGGCGCTCAGCTCCGACAGGAAGCTGAAGCCGTCCGAGGCGACCAGGCTCTCACCATAAGCGGCCTGAAACGCGCCGTTGCACATGGTGCTCAGGAAGCCCGAGCAGCCTGTGTAGCTGACGTCGCCCGTGTCGTGGATGTCGATCTGCATGGAGCCGCTCGTCGCGCCAAGTTCGGCAACCCATGCTGCATTGCTGTTGATCGACAGGCGGTTTGGGTTGCGGTAGGAGGCGTCTTGCACGTGGCGCACGCGGTTGTTATTGTTGTTCACGCGGTAGGCGGAGCCGAAATCTACGGAGCTCAGGCTGCCTTCAACGTCCAAAACGTAGCTGCCAACAACGGCCGCTTGGGTCGATGCGGTGGACATCATAAGCGCTGCGGCTGCGGGCAGCACGGCGGCTCTCAAAATTGATTTACTCAGGGTCATCTTAATCCTCACTCATGAAAGGGGACACGTCTGTTGCCTTATAGTTAACACAATCACGTATCTCGTGCGAATGTTATCTTCGCGTTAACCACGTTCTCCCATCGCCGAGAAAAGTTGAATTCGATAGTCGCAAAACCCGCGCTCCGCGGCAAAAACAACACAACCTGTGGGGTTCATGTGTTAAATCAACACCATATGCCGTTGGAAGACCGAGGCGTCGGGGGGGACCCTCGCGGGACGCTCCTTGGGGTGGTTTTGGGGATAACTGTTATTGGTTCCAAAGCGGAAACAATAGGAGAACATGCCTACGTTCCGGAAGGGAATCGCTGGAGGCCGAAATTTCCGGCGTCCTGCTCACTATTCTGCCCGCGCTGGCCTGCACGCTTGCATGAAGGGGCCGCGCCTGCCCCCCCATGCGCCCTTGCTTCAGGCCGCCGCCTTTTGTGGCTCTGCCTTGGCCTTGTCCTGCGCACCGGGCTTCGGTGTGACCGCGGCCTTTTCGGCTTTCGCTTCGGGCGCGGGCAGGGCCAGTGCCTCGTCCGGCATCTGCTCGGGCAGCTCAATCTCGATCAGCCCGGTCTCAAGGTTCACCGCCACTTTTGGCCGCACCGCCATGCCGGAGAGCACCTCATTCACCTCCCCCATCGCCCGCGCCACCGTCTCGCGCTGGGTTTCGGTGACGACCTCGACCTCTGTTTTTGATTTGCCGAATAGAAATTTGAACACTTTTGGGTCCCTTTGCATGTGTGTGGTTGCGATATGGGGAGGATCGCGCCGAATTTCAGGGGAAAAACATCTCCCAACCCGCAAAATTTGGAACTTTTTACGTTTTGCAGCGCTGATAGGAGAAACGCACGAAAGGACAGACCATGCACCGCATCATTCTCGCCCTCACCACCCTCTTCGCCCTCGCTGGCTGCGAGACCGCCGAAGGCTTTGGACGAGACGTCCAGAAGGCCGGAGAGGTGATTGAGGAGGAAGCGGAGGGATAGTTGGCAGCCGCTAAGCGGCCGAACCGAGGGGCAAAGCGCCCGCCCCGTGGGGGCGGTCCGAGCGCTGCTAAAATCGAAGACTTTGGCAATTAAACGAGTCGATCTGAACCGCTGCCCTTCTCGATAATCGAATATACTCGTACGATTTCTTCGGTGCTTTCCAGAAGGTTTCCGCTGGCATCATACGTATGTTTAACTCTAATTCGAACACGAAGCGCATCTCCAGGTTTGATCGGGTACTGTCCAGCTCGGAAGTTATCCAACCAGTCTTGATCGGCAATACGATACCTTACAGTGACTTTACCGTGCTTGAAGGACCACATTGTTTCGCCGAAAAAGTCAGGACGACCAATCGTCAAATACTGGTCTTGCTCACTGGTCAGTTCTCTGTCGCCGTCTTCTTCTTTTATGGTTTCAGAGGGAACCCAAGTACGATCTAAATGAACCTTGTACTCGTCTGGCCCTAACGTAATTGTTAGTTCTTCATTGTCGTCGAACTTTTTCTTCGCCTCCTGAAACCGATCTAACGGCTGCGCAAGTCGGCTCGGATTCGGGGGGGGGTAATCTGGTAGGTGCCGAAGATCTGTTTCTTTTGCAAATTCAGAAATTTCTGTAGTTAAATCCGAAATCTGCTTTGGTTCGTCATCACTCTTATCGAGCCACCTGATTGCTGCGTACTTACTCTTCAGCAAATAATGCCCAACCAATTTTTTGATATTTGCATCTTTCAGAGCTTCGTCAGGCACGTCCTCTAGCACGCTCTTTAAAAATATTTTCAGGCTAGATTTCTGTAAGTCTTCGACCACAAGCGCAGTCGAAAGTTGAGGATGGATTGATTGAGTTAAGACTTGATCGAGTTGTTCCATAGACCGAATTAATTCGGCTGCGATTTCGAACGCATGAGCGGCGGAAGAAGAACCTTCATTGTAGTCAATCTTTAGGACAATATCCGCTTCGACAGACGGTTCAACATCACTGAATTCAACGCTCATACCCATAACCTCATGATAGAACCAACTACCTAAAGACTTTCAATAAAATATCAGGAGACCTAGTATCGGCTGAACCCTATTAAGTATGCAAGCCAGCGAATTCGTCTGATTCAATGCGACGGATCGGCAACACCCAGCTTATCGGCGGTGTGGGCCCGCAATTTTTCTGCGCAAATTCGCTTACGCCCACCGAGGCATTCAGCAACCCCGAAAACGAACAGCTTTAGCTGTCCATTTTCAGTGCGCTGATGAATGCCTCTTGCGGTATATCAACTTTCCCAAACTGCCGCATCTTCTTTTTGCCCGCCTTCTGCTTGTCCAGCAACTTCCGCTTCCGCGACGCATCCCCGCCGTAGCATTTCGCCGTCACGTCTTTGCGCAATGCGGCCAGTGTCTCCCGCGCAATAATCCGGCCGCCAATCGCCGCTTGGATCGGGATTTTGAACATGTGACGCGGGATGAGGTCTTTGAGTTTTTCGACCATGGCGCGGCCGCGCATTTCGGCGCGGTCGCGGTGGACCATGACGGACAGCGCGTCGACGGGCTCGTCATTGACCAGAATTTGCATCTTCACCAGATGGTCGGTGCGGTAGCCGGTCATTTGGTAGTCAAAGGACGCGTAGCCCTTGGTCACCGATTTGAGCCGGTCGTAGAAGTCGAACACCACCTCGTTCAGCGGCAGGTCATAGACCACCATCGCGCGGGAGCCGGCATAGGTCAGGTCTTCCTGAATGCCGCGGCGGTCTTGGCAGAGTTTCAGCACGTCGCCCAGATACTCGTCAGGCACCAGAATGGTTGCCTTGATGCGCGGCTCTTCCAGATGGTCCACATGGGTCAGGTCCGGCATGTCGGCGGGGTTGTGCAGCTCGATCATTTCGCCCTGCTCGTCTTCAGGCGCGCGCATGTAGACGTGGTAAATCACGCTGGGCGCAGTGGTGATCAGCTCGATGTCATATTCGCGCTCGATCCGGTCGCGGATCACTTCGAGATGCAACAGGCCAAGGAAGCCGCAGCGAAAGCCGAAGCCCAGAGCGGCGGAGGTTTCCATCTCGTAAGAGAAGCTTGCGTCGTTCAGCGCCAGCTTTTCGATGGCGTCGCGCAGGTCCTCGAACTGGGCGCTATCCACCGGGAAGAGACCGCAGAACACCACCGGCTGCGAAGGTTTGAAGCCCGGCAGTGGCGTCTCGCAACCCTTCTTCTCATGGGTGATCGTGTCGCCCACGCGCGTGTCGCGCACCTGTTTGATGGAGGCGGTGAGGAAGCCGATCTCGCCGGGGCCAAGCTCTGCAATGTCCTCGCGCTGGGGTTTGAACACGCCGATGCGGTCCACGAAATGGGTGGAGTTGTTCGACATCATCCTGATGCGCTCGCCCTTTTTCAGCACGCCGTCGATGATGCGAACCAGCACGATGACGCCGAGATAGCTGTCATACCAGCTGTCGACCAGCATGGCTTTCAGCGGAGCGTCGCGATTGCCTTTGGGCGCGGGCAGATGGGTGACGATGGCCTCAAGGGTCTCGTGGATCCCCTGCCCCGTCTTGGCGGAGACCTGAATGGCGCCGGTCGCGTCGATGCCGATGACGTCCTCGATCTGTTCGGCCACGCGGTCGCAATCGGAGGCGGGCAGGTCGATCTTGTTCAGGACCGGGACGATCTCGTGGTCGGCGTCGATGGCGTGGTAGACATTGGCGAGCGTCTGGGCCTCGACGCCCTGCGAGCTGTCGACCACCAGCAGGGAGCCTTCGACGGCGCGCATGGAGCGGCTGACCTCATAGGCGAAATCCACGTGGCCGGGGGTGTCGATCAAGTTGAGGACGTAATCCTGCCCGTCATCGGCGTGGTAGTCGATGCGCACCGTGTTGGCTTTGATGGTGATGCCGCGCTCGCGCTCGATATCCATGCTGTCGAGCATTTGCTCTTTCATATCGCGATCCTTCACCGTGCCCGTCTCCTGGATGAGGCGGTCGGCGAGGGTGGATTTTCCGTGGTCGATATGGGCCACGATCGAAAAATTGCGGATATGTGTGAGATCGGTCATGAAAGAGGATATGAGGCGGAAAGGCCACGCGGTCAAGCGGAGGGGGGCGACGCGTGCGTCGGATCTTGTAAGTGCTTGATTTCAGGGGCTTGTCGAAAAATCTTTACCGCATATTAATATCTTGTTTCAGGGGCTGACCTAGGGCGGGCCGCGCTATTGTCTGGCTATCTTGGGGAGGGCTGTGCATGGTGGGGCCATGCCCGTGAAACTCCCCCTCCCCGTGGCCCGCATCCGCGTGCCAGTCAAACGCCGCAAAACGCTTGAAGAGGCGAAGGTCGCGGCGCTGGCAGAAGACATTTTGCAAAACGGCCAGACCACCCCCATCCGTGTGCGAGAAGATGGCGAGGATTACATTCTGCTGGAGGGCCTGCACCGGCTGGAAGCCATGCGCGCGCTGGGGGAGGAGATGATTGAGGGGTATATTGGGCGGGCGCGGTTGCATTGAAGGGGGTTACTTTGGTCGCCTCAGATTAGCATTTGATCCTCGGAAGATTGAAGTGAAACTGGCAAACGAAAGACGTCCGCGAGAATTAAGGATTTCTTGAACACGCTCGAGCGCCAATTCCTCTCGTACGTCGACGACACCATCTGCTTCTATAATTTCACGTAGGAACTGCACTATCCCTTTTGAAATAAAGTCGTAATTGCAGTCAGGATTCTTGATCTTAAAATCGACCAGAGATTTTACGATAGCATCCAATGATGCGTCAGATATATTTTCCTCTATAATTGGTAGAGACTTCCGAAGGTACTCTTTCGAGAGCCCCCAATCTCGGGTGAAGTACTCTTCGATCTTCTTACGCTCGCTTGGATGAAACTTGGTATCAACCAGCGCGACTTTAATTGCGAGCGGCGCGATTAAGTCGAGCAAACTCATCGCAAGAAGGTCTAGCGGCGTATTGATGAACTTCGGTACTGTCTGCACCAAATCATCTGAATAGCTTTTGATGAGCCTTGTGACTCCGTAATATGCAGCACCTGAAGTCGCTGCGGCGGCGAGCACCCAACCCACTGGGGTGGCAGCCGCAGACCCGAGGCCGATGGCTGAAAGCCAGCCACTTGAAGCGAAAAACATCCCCGCCACGGTAGAGGACGAGGCAACACCTGCCCCCGTTGCGGCAACACCTCCGACATCCCAAAGGGCCTGCAATCGCTTGCCGTACTTCATAGAGCTATAGGCATCAGACCCTATGCCTAGCCTAAGCTTGAAACGAAGATCATCTTCTACGACACATTCGACATCTTCAAATGTGCTCAGGATAGATAGCATTGCCGTATCTTGAGGGGTCAAGGTTGCAGCGCCCTATATTCCGCTAAGATCAGTTTCACTTTCGCTTCGAAGTGAGCGTTCCGGAAGTCGGCAATTGCTCCCGCTCCAATTCCAAAAATCAGGAGAATTGGAGAGAGCAAGGTCCCAAGCACGGCTCCAATGATTGGAATACTGCCCACCAGCAATGAAAGTACGGCGCCAATCACCAACCCAAAAGTGGTTTGAGGATACTGCCTCGCTACTTCTAGCACGGTGTTTAGAATTTTACGCCCAACCGCTACGATGGTGGTGCCGATCTTTATGGTCACGGTTGCCATTCGTAAGACAATAGCCTTTGCATCCGCCGACCAATCTCTTCGTTCAAGCCACTTCTTAATTTCCTCAAGTCTCGGAACACCTTCATGGAAGGTGGTGAAATCGCGCCCTTTCAGCTCATCTGCTAAAACTGCAACATCCATATGTGTCATCTTATCCCCCCACTCATCATGCAACCAAAATATATCTGCAGGCATCTCAAGATCCGTAGAACTACAGAGTCCCAATTTCTGAAAGAATTGCAACCGCGGGTCGCATCCCCCGTCGCCCGGAATCAAGCCGAAGGCGCCGGGCATCGCCAGACCGGTCGTTTTGCCAAGGGCAAACCTCCGGTTTGATGGGCTGGCGATATTGCTGACGTAGGCGCAGCGCGTGGATGGAAGATGTGCTTGGCTGGTATAAATCTCTGTAGAAACGGTGTTGGGTCGCCTGCCCCCGGTCTGGCGCTGCCCGGCTCGAGGCGGGGCCAATAGGCGCTAACATCGGCTTGGTTTGAGTATTGTCACGGCTCTACTTCTCCATTGAACCCCTGCCCTGCCACAAGCTAATGTGGGTCACTCACGAGGATACCGCTAGATGTTGCAAGACCGCCTGCCTCCGTTTATCGCCGCGCATTATGAGTGCCATGAGTGGCGGCATGCGTCGGCCATCCTGTCTCAGGATTTTCCCAATGAGTGGTGGGACATTCTGAGCGTCCTTGAGGTGTTTCGGCTGAAAAAATCGTGGATCACGCAAGGTGGTGGTCGCAAATCGAAGGTTTCGGAATTCATCGACGGCGCGCTGTACGGGCGCGGCTGGGAGGAGAAGGATTTCAAGACCGGCGTTTATGTGGACGGGGTCTATACCGACAGCCCGACCCATTCGGTGGATTGTTTTCGCAACCGCGTCGCGCTGGAGATCGAGTGGAACAACAAGGACCCGTTTTTTGACCGTGATCTGAACAATTTTCGGCTGTTGTTTGACCTGCAGGCGGTTAGTGTGGGGGTGATCATCACGCGGTGCGACGACTTGCAAAGCATATTCAAACAGATCGGGCGGGGCACGTCTTACGGGGCGTCGACCACGCATATGGGCAAGCTGCTGCCTCGGATTGAGGGCGGTGGTGGTGGCGGGTGTCCGCTTTTGGTGTTCGGAATTTCTCCAACGCTCTTTGAGGATGACGAGACATGACCAGCGCCGCCGACGCCCTGCGGGCCGACCTCAAGGGGCAGACGTTCCAGACCATTCTGGCCGACCCGCCCTGGCAGTTTCAAAACCGCACCGGGAAAATGGCGCCCGAGCATAAGCGGCTGGCGCGCTACCCCACCATGGCGCTGGACGAGATCTGCGAGATGCCGGTGGCCGATTTTGCCGGCGACCCGGCGCATCTCTATATGTGGGTGCCAAATGCGCTTCTACCCGAGGGGTTGCGGGTGATGCAGGCCTGGGGGTTTGCCTATAAGTCGAACATCATCTGGTACAAAATTCGCAAGGATGGCGGGCCGGACCGGCGCGGCGTGGGGTTTTACTTTCGCAATGTCACCGAGGTGCTGCTGTTTGGCGTGCGCGGCAAGAACGCGCGGACATTGCAGCCGGGGCGCAGCCAAGAGAACATCATCTCGACCCAGAAACGCGAGCATAGCCGCAAGCCCGACGAGCAATATGACCTGATCGAAGCGTGCAGCTTCGGGTCGCGGCTGGAGCTGTTTGCCCGAGGGCCGCGCAAGGGGTGGACCGTGTGGGGCAACCAGTCCGAGGACTACGCGCCGACCTGGGACACCTATGCCAACCACTCGCAGTCCGGCGAGGCGGCGGAGTAGCGCGACTCGGGTGCGCGCGTCCTGGCCTGAATGGGGCAAGATTGTGGCGGGACTGTTTCCTTAGAAGAAACGGTAGGCTCAGAGTGTGTCGTCTGAGACAGATATCGAGGGCAATTGCAGCCCCGGTTGCTTGAAATATGGCAAAACCTTGACGGCTCGCAAAGGTTAACAGACAGTGGCGTTCGCGTGGTTACCCCTCACCTGTGTTCAAGGTATTTTCCAAATGTTGCGTCTTGTTGTTTTTTCCGCCGTGGCTGTCTGTGCTTTTCCCGCGCTTGCGGGCGACCCCGAGCTGGGGGCGCATTCTCACGGTTTGGTGGCCAGCTTTTCAGAGCCGATCAACTATCGGCCCTATAATGGCGAGGGTCGGCTGATCGTGCGGCCTGAGGGCTATAGCGAGACGAATACCAAAATTCTGCGCTCCAGCACTGTGGGTGTGACCACCGGCGACAGCGTGTTGCCCGCGCAAGGCGTGACACGGCCCGCGCGGCACAGCACGGGCAAGTTGATCTTGGTGAGAGACAGCGCCACCAACTAGGCGAAGACCTGCCCGTCTACGCCACGCAAGCCAGAAGCGAGCCCAAATGTGACCGGCCCGCCGATTGTATGTCGGCGCGATTTTTTGCAAGATACCGCAAATGACCCGCGCATGAATTTGCGGGCGAACCCGGTTCGGGCTCGGGGCTGCATTTGGCGGCCCGTCCCGGCGAGAGAGGCGGACATCATGACGCGACAGATGGCACAACTGATCAAAACCACGCCCTATATTCGCGTGACCGCATTGGGTCTTGTGATGACCCTTGCGGCCTGCGGCGGAGGGCCGAGCCAAAGGCTGGCCACATCCGGCGGCGGGGGCGCTGTGCAGCTGGCCAGCGGGCCGATTTCGCAGGCCTGTAACAGGTCCGGGCGCGACGCGGCCAATAGCAGGCTGTGCGGCTGTGTGCAGGGCGTGGCAAACCGGCATTTGTCGGAGGCCGATCAAAGGCTGTCCGCCGGGTTCTATGCCAACCCCCAAAGAGCGCAGGATGTGCGGCAATCGGACAACCGCTCGAACGAGGCGTTCTGGGATCGCTATACGTTATACGTTGAGGATGCGCGGCGTTACTGCTCTGCGGTGGCGTGACGCAGAACCCCGGCCACGCAGTCTTCGAGCTGCGCGATCACCGGATCGAACTGCCCGGTATAATAGGGGTCAGGAATATCAAGCGTATCTGCGGCTTGCCCAAAGGAGGCAAGATAGGCGATTTTGCTCATAAGCCGCTCAGGCGCCATGGTTGCGACGTGATTATAGACCTCCTGATCGGCAATCAGAATAAGGTCAAACGCCTCAAGGTCTTCTGCCGTCAGCTTGCGTGCCACATGCCCGCCCAGCTCAATACCATTGACCCGCGCGGCCACAACCGCGCGTGCATCAGCTCCTTGGCCAAGATGCCACCCGCCAATGCCCGCGCTGTCGATACGCAGTGACAGGCCAAGCTCGTCTGCGCGCTTGCGCGCGACAGCCGCCGCGAGCGGGGAGCGGCAAATATTGCCGAGACAGACAAAAAGAAGACTCTGGGTCATGACATATCCAAAAGGTATGGAATTCCTTACCTTTTGGAAATTCATCTGAGAACCGGAAAAATAACGCTTTTCGAATTTTTTTTGTGCAAGTGCCTGCAAGAAGGGCAGTTTTTGCGGCCCTTCTCACTGGTTTCGGGTAGATGCGTGCGTTTGCGCAGGTCTGAGGTCTTTAGTGATCGCCATGGCCAGTATGGCTGCCCGGTTTCCGCTTGAGATCAACGGGCACCTCGACGCTGATCTCTCCGGCCTGCTCGAAGATCAGGGTCAGAGGCAGGGTGTCGCCTTGCTCGAGCGGGCCGGTCAGGCCCATCAGCATGACATGTTTGCCGCCACGTTTGAGTTCCAGCGTGCTGCCTTCGGGAACCTCAAAACCCTCATCAACATGGATCATCTTTATCACGCCGTTGGCGTCTTCTTTATGGGTGTGCAGCATGGTTTGTCCGGCGGCCGGGGTTGAGGCCCCGATCAGGCGGTCGGCGGGGCCTGCATTCATCACCTCAAGGAAAATAGCGCCCGATTTTGAGCTGGGCGTGGAGGCCCGCGCATAGGGGTCCATGATCGTCAGCTTGGCGTCTTCGGCCAGGGCGGGCAGAACGGAAACGGACAGCGCGGCGGCTGCCAGGAGAGATTTCAGAGACATGAGTGTCGTCCTTTATTTGCGTGTCTTGTGGGTGGGCTACGTCAAGACAAGGACGGGTGGGCCACGGGCATGGGTCTCATCCGGGCAGGCAGCGTGCAGAGCGGGCAGCGCCGTGGTGGGCGCAAGCTGGCGGGACGCGATATCCATAGAGGGCTTGCAGGCCGGAAGCGGCAGCGTGGCGAGCAGCTGTATCGTACAGTCGGGGCAATGGGGCAGCGGCGTTATGGGGGTGCCGTCGGGGCCCAGCGTCACCTCCTGCGGGCCCTCGCCGGTGCAGATCACCATCACCTCGCCCTGCGACGTCACCCGCGCCGAGGCCATCGGCCCGGAGGTCACCACGGTGATACAGACCAACAGGCCAATGAAAAGGCTGCGCAACAGGCTCATAGTGTAACAGCTAAGCCCCGGCACAGCATTTGTGAAGCGGGTGCTGGCCCGTAAGGTGGTGTGATCACGCGAATATTTGTCGCATGTGAGGGCGCGCGCCGAAGGCCGGCCAAGAAAAAAGCCCCGTCCCTTGCGGGGGCGGAGCTTTGTGTCTGTGGTCTTGCCTTTTGAAGGCGTGGCTTACGCCGCTGCCTGTTTGGCAATGTCTTTTTTGACCTTGAGCGCCTTGGCGGACAGCTCTGCATCTTTGGCTTTCGCCATGAAACCGTCCAGGCCGCCGCGGTGATCCACGGTGCGCAGCGCCGCTGCCGAGATGCGGAATTTGAAAGACTGACCAAGCGCTTCGGAGGTCAGCGTCACATCATTGAGGTTCGGCAGAAAACGACGACGGGTTCTGTTCTTGGCGTGGCTGACATTGTTGCCGACCATCGGGCCTTTTCCAGTAAGTTCGCAAACGCGAGACATGACGTTTCCTTTTCATAACGTATAAAGGGCGGTGGCCCGCCCCTTGAATTCGGTTGCGCTGATTTAGCCAGTGAGTCTGCGGGCGTCAACCCGTGAAAGGGCTGGAGGCGGCAAATCCTAGAGAATTGCCCCGCTGCGCGGGCCGCCTTTGTTTTATGGGGCTCTGCCCCGCTCACTGCGTTCGCCCCCCGGAGGTATTTTGAAGCAGTGATTGGGGTTAGCGCAGCGCCTTGAGCAGGGTCTTGGCGGCTGTGTCGGGCGTGAGGGCCGCGTCTTGCACCTTGAGCGCGAGCTCCTGCATCTTCGCGCTGATCTCGGGATCGTCCTTGAGCCGCGCGAGCAGGCCTGTGCGGACTTCTTCTTCGAACCAGTGGACGGCCTGGCGTGCGCGGGTTTTGTGCCAATGGCCCTGCTCCTTGCGCCACTTGGCGAGGGTCTGGATGTCGTCCCAAACTTGGGCGAGCCCGTCTTCGTGAAGGGCCGAGACGGGTTGCGCTTTGGGAAAGCCGTCCGGGTCCTGGCCGCGTTTGCGAAGCAGGCGCAGCGCGCCTGCGTAATCGGCCACGGTGCGGATGGCGGCGGGTTTGAGCTCGCCATCGGCTTTGTTCACAAGGATCAGATCGGCGCTTTCCATGATGCCGCGTTTGACGCCTTGCAGCTCGTCACCGCCCGCAGGCGCCAAAAGCAGCGCGAAGATGTCGGACATCTCGGCGACCATGGTCTCAGACTGGCCAACGCCCACGGTCTCGATCAGGATGATGTCAAAGCCTGCGGCCTCGCAGAGCGCCACAACCGCGCGGGTGCGGCGGGCCACCCCGCCCAGATGCGCGCGCGACGGCGAGGGGCGGATGAAGGCGCGGGGCGCGCGCGACAGGCGGTCCATGCGCGTTTTGTCGCCCAGAATGGAGCCGCCGGACCGGGTTGAGCTGGGGTCCACCGCCAGCACGGCGATTTTCAGCTCTTGCTCGGCCAGCATCATGCCGAACGCCTCGATGAAGGTGGATTTGCCGACCCCCGGCGTGCCCGACAGCCCGATGCGCAACGCCTCGTTCTTGTGCTGTGAGAGGCTTTGCAGCAAGGCCTGCGCCTCTTGCTGATGATCGGCGCGCGCGCTTTCGATCAAGGTGATGGCGCGCGCCAGCGCCCGGCGGTCGCCGGTGGCAATATTCTGGGCCAGAACATCCAAATGTTTCATTGCTGCGCGGTCTTTCGCCTGTCAATCGCCGCTCACATGATCGAGGGGCTGGTGTCCCTTTTTGGAAGCCCCACTATAAAGGGGCAAGCACGAATTGACTTTGTGGGGTGACGCAATGGCACGGATTTCGACGGTTTTGGCAGTTGTCGCGGGGCTTGGGGCCTGTCCGGTTTGGGCCGATGGCGGCACCGATGCGGTGTTTGACCTTGCTATTCGGGGCCTGAGCGCGGGCTCGTTGACCGTGAAGGGCAAGGAGCAAGGCGGCAGCTACGCCACCTCCGGCGTGTTGCAATCGGGGGGGATGGTCGGGTTGCTTGCGCGGCTGAACTACACAGCCTCCGCGAAGGGGCGGGTCAAGGGAGCTCAGTTTCAACCCAGCCGCTACGACGAGACTGCCGATACCGGCAAGCGTAAATCGAAGACCACAATGACCTATTCGCGCGGCGTGCCTAGGGTGGTGACGGGCGAGACTGGCGCGCTTGATCCGGCCAGCCAGAGGGGCACGGTTGATCCGCTGACGGCGATTTACGCGGCCTTTCGCGACGTCAATGCGGGCGATGTGTGCAAGCTGAATGTGCAGATGTTTGACGGCAAACGGCGCTCGCAGGTGCGGCTGGCCAACCCGCGCGAGGAAGGCGGTATGATCACCTGTGACGGGGAGTATCGTCGTTTGAAGGGGTTTTCGGCAAAGGATATGGCAGAGAAGAGCCGGTTTCCGTTCAATCTGTTCTACGCCAAGACCGCTGATGGGCGATACCGCGTGGAAAAGGTGGTCACCCAGACGCTTTACGGGAACGCTTCCCTGACGCGCCGCTAGGATTTTATGCCTTCGGCGAGGATATTTCTGAACATGGAAAGGTGACGCCCGCGCCCGCGTTTGATAGCGCTGGCGGGATGAGTGAGTTGCCGATTGAAGATGTGCTGCCCGTGCTCGTGTCGCAGATGCGGCAGGAGGGGGTTTGCGTTTTGCAAGCGCCGCCAGGGGCGGGCAAGACGACGCGGGTGCCTCTGGCCTTGCTGGAGGCGGGTGTTTTCGACGGCCGGTTGATCATGCTTGAGCCGCGCAGGCTGGCCGCGCGGGCGGCGGCGGAGCGGATGGCGCAGATGCTGGGCGAGCCTGTGGGGCAGCGCGTGGGCTACCGGATCAGGGGTGAGAGCAAGGTCTCAAAGGCGACGCGGATAGAGGTGGTGACCGAGGGCGTGCTGACGCGCATGGTACAATCAGATGCCGCCCTGCCCGGCGTGGGCTGCGTCGTGTTTGACGAGTTTCACGAACGCTCTCTGAATGGCGATCTTGGGCTAGCGCTGGTCTGGGAGGCGCGGGGGGCGCTGCGCGAGGACCTGCAAATCATGGTGATGTCAGCCACGCTGGATGCGGAGCCGGTGGCCGCGTTGTTGGGGGGCGCGCCGGTGGTGACCTCGCAAGGGCGCAGCTTTGCGGTGGAGACGCGCTGGCTTGACCGCCCGCGCCGCGCCGATACCCGGCTTGAAATGGATATGGCGGCGCTGATTGAGCGGGCCGTGGCCGAGACGTCCGGCGGGGTTCTGGCATTTTTGCCGGGGGCCGTGGAAATACGGCGCGTGGCCTCTGCCTTGAAGCTGCCGGGCGGGGTTGATGTCAGGCCGCTTTATGGTGCGATGCCCTATGCGGATCAGCGCGCGGCAATTGCGCCCGCGCCTTCCGGGCGGCGTAAGATTGTGCTGGCGACAGCCATCGCTGAGACTTCCCTGACCATTGAAGACGTGCGGGTTGTGGTGGATGCGGGGCTGGCGCGGCGGGCGCGGTATGATCCGGACTCCGGCATGTCGCGGTTGGTCACGGAGCGCGCCTCGAAGGCCGAGGCCACACAGCGGCAGGGGCGCGCGGGCCGGGTCGCGGAGGGGGTGTGTTACCGTTTGTGGACCCGCGCCGAAGAGGGCGCGATGGCGGGTTTTGCCCCGCCTGAGATCGAGACGGCGGACTTGGCTGGGCTGGCGCTGGATTTGGCGGCTTGGGGCAGCGCGCCGCAGGATTTGGCGCTGCTGAACCAGCCGCCGGAGGGAGCGTTTCTTGAGGCAAGCGACGTGTTGCGCAGGCTAGGTGCTTTGGACAGTGAAGGCCGGATCACGCCGCATGGGCGGGGGCTGGCGCGGATGCCGCTGCACCCTCGCTTGGCGCATATGTTGTCGCTGTCGGGGCTGCGAGCGGCGCGACTGGCGGCGGTTTTGGGCGCACGACCGGGGGCACATCCGGAGCGCGATTTGGCAGCGCGGATGCGCGGGCCGCTGTCTTTCGAGGTCAAGGCGGAGGCCAAGCGGCTGGCGCGGTTTGCCAAAGGGGAAGAGCGCTCCATCGGCGAGATGGTGGCGCTGGCCTACCCGGACCGGGTGGCGCTGCGGCGCAAGGGCGGCGAGGCGCGCTATCATCTGTCAGGGGGCAAAGGGGCCGTGTTGCCGGGCGATGATGCGTTGGCCGGGCAGCGCCTTTTGGCGGTGGCCGATCTGGACGGGGCGGCCCGCGAGGCGCGGGTGCGCGCGGCGGCGGTGCTATCCGAGGCAGAGCTGCGGACGCTTTATGGCGACCAGATCACGTGGCGCGATGTCTGCGCGTGGTCGCGGCGCGAGGGCCGCGTTTTGACGCGCCGCCAAGAGATGTTCGGCGCATTGGTTTTGGAGGATCGCCTGTTGTCGGACCCCGACCCGGAGGCGGTGACGGCGGCAGTTTTGGACGGGGTGCGCGACCTTGGGCTGGGCGCGCTCAACTGGTCGAAAGCGGCGGTGCTGCTGCGCGCGCGCGGGCAATATCTGGGCGATGCGGTGGATTGGTCGGATGCAGGATTGCTTGCTGATCTGGAGCATTGGCTTGCGCCTTACTTGATTGGCCTCAAAACGGCGGCGGATCTGAAAACCGTGGACGTGGCAGCCGCACTCAAGGCCAGTTTGGATTGGGACACGCAACAGCAGCTAGACCAGCTGGTGCCCGCCTCAATCACCACGCCTTTGGGGCGCAAGGCCACGGTCAATTACGAAGGCGAGGCTCCGGGGATCGAAGTGCGGTTGCAGGAGATGTTTGGCTGCACGGTGCATCCCACCGTGGGGCCCGATCGCGTTCCGTTGAAAATCACGCTGCTGTCGCCGGGGCATAAGCCGGTACAGGTGACGCAGGATTTGCCGGGGTTCTGGGCCAATTCCTATGCCGATGTGCGCAAGGATATGCGCGGGCGTTACCCCAAACATCCCTGGCCGGAGGACCCGACGCAGGCCGAGCCCACCGTGCGGGCCAAGCCGCGCAAATCCTAGCTATAGGGGCGGTCATGGGTCAGCGCAGGGATCTGGCGGCGGGCCTTGGTGATTTTGCTGAGGTCGAGATCAAGGACCGCAAGGCCCGGCGCGTCTCCGCCCATGTCACAGATCACCTCGCCCCACGGGTCGACAACCATCGCGTGGCCGTAGGTTTTGCGCCCGTCATCATGCTTCCCGACCTGAGCGGGGGCCACGACAAAGGCGCCGTTTTCGATGGCGCGGGCGCGCAGGAGCACCTCCCAATGGGCGCGGCCTGTGGGCACGGTGAAGGCGGAGGGGATGAACAACACCCCTGCCCCCGCTTGCGCGTAATGGCGGTAGAGATGCGGGAAGCGCAGGTCGTAGCAGATGCTCAGACCCCACGCGCCCCATGGGGTTTGGGCCAGCGTGGTGGCGTCGCCCGGCGCGTAGCGCTGCGACTCGCCCGTAGGCGGTTTGCCATCGAGCTGGATGTCGAAGAGGTGAATTTTGTTATAGGAGGCCGCGACTTGCCCGCTTGGGTCGATCAAGTCGGCGTGGTTGTAGAACCGCCCGCCGGTTTTCTCCTCGGGGCCAGTAACAGGCGTGGAGCCTGTGTGAATCCACAGACCATGCGCCTTGGCCAGCGCCTTGCAGGCGGTGATGAACGGGTTGTCGGCGGCGGTCCCGATGGGGGCCTCCGGGTCTTGCGGGGTCAGCGTCATCAGGCCGGAGACCTCCGGCAGGGCCAGCAGGTCGCAGCCCTCCTTTGCGGCATAGGCGGCGGCGTCCTCAGCAAAAGCGATGTTGGGCGCGTAGCGGTTTGACGAGGTCATTTGCGCCATGCACAGCCGCAATCTGTCTGCCATCTGAGCTTCCTTTAAAGTGCTGCGCCCTCTGGTGGGCTTTGCGGAGCCTAGCACGGTGTTCAAAACGCTGTCACCGCCCGCATAAGCCAATCACGCTGGACAGTGGCGCGCCGCCCGCTAGTGTCAGCATGCATAAGCAGAAGGACGCAACGCCATGAACCAGCATGCCTCGAAATTTGGAACCTCCCAGCCCGTGCGCCGGGTGGAGGACACGCGGTTCTTGACCGGCACCGGGTCTTATGTGGATGACATGGCCCCCGAGGGTGCGCTCTTTGGCTATGTGCTGCGCTCTTCCGTGGCGCATGCGGATATCACGGAGCTGGACGTCTCCGACGCGGCGCAGGCCGAGGGCGTGCATATGGTGATCACGGCGGAGAGTTTCGCGGCGGCGGGCGTCAAGAACAACATGGGCGCGTCGATCATCGACAATCAGGACGGCACCAAAGGTGCGGCTCCGGGGCGGCCCATTCTGGCCACGGGGCGCGTGCGGTTTGTGGGCGAGCCGCTGGCCTTCATTGTGGCCGACACGATGGCGCAGGCGAAGGACGCGGCCGATCTGGTGGTGTTTGATTATGAGGATCTCGACACCTCCATGGCGCTGAAACCCGGCGGCCCGGTGATCCACGCGGAAGCGCCCGACAATGTGGCCTATGACTGGGCCATCGGCGACAAGGAGGCCACTGAAGCCGCCTTCGCCAAAGCCGCGCATACCACACGGCTGGAGGTCGCCGACAACCGGATCATCGCCAACGCGATGGAGACACGGGGCTGCTATGCGGAGGTCAATGGGGGCCGGCTGCACATGGCCTATAGCGGGCAAGGCGTTTGGGGGCTGAAGGGCTCGCTGGCCTCGACGCTTGGGCTCGACAAAGAAGACGTGCATGTCACCACGCCCGATGTGGGCGGTGGATTTGGCATGAAAGCCTTTGATTATCCTGAATATTTCATGGTGGGCCATGCCGCGCACGCTTTGGGGAAACCCGTGCGCTGGCAGGCGGAGCGGACCGAGTCCATGCTGTCGGACAATTCGGGCCGCGACCTGCACTCGGTGGTCGAACTGGCCTTTGACGCCGATCTGAAAATCACCGCCTACCGCGTCGATACGTTGTCGAATATGGGCGCCTACAATTCCGGCTTTGCGCAGTTTATCCAGTCAGATCTGGCCTCTCGCGTGCTGGCCGGGGTCTATGACATTCAGACCGCGTGGTTCCGCAATGCGGGCATCTACACCAACACCACGCAGGTCGATGCCTATCGCGGCGCGGGGCGGCCTGAGGCGATCTACAAGCTGGAACGCGCGATGGACCACGCGGCCCGAGAGCTGGGCGTTGACCCGCTTGAGCTGCGTCGGCGCAATTTCGTTGGAAAGGACCAGTTTCCCTACACCACCGTGACCAATGAAACCTACGACGTGGGCGATTTTGACATGGTGTTGGCCAGCGCCGAGACCCATGCCGATATGGCCGGGTTTGCCGCGCGGAAAAAGACCTCCGCCGCGGCGGGCAAGCGTCGTGGGCTGGGCCTGTGCTACTATATCGAGAGCATTCTCGGCGACCCTGCGGAAACCGCCAAGGTGGAGTTCACCGGCCAGGGCACCGCGCGGCTGTATGTCGGCACGCAATCCAACGGGCAAGGCCATGAGACGGTCTACCGCCAGTTACTCAACGAGTTCACCGGCATCCCGCTTGATCAGGTGGAGATCGTGCAAGGGGACAGCGACCGTATCAAAAAGGGCGGCGGCACGGGAGGCTCGCGCTCCGTGACCACGCAGGGCACAGCCATCCGCGCCACGTCCGAGGCCATCATCGACCGGTTCAAGCCCTTCGTCGCCGACCAGCTAGGCGTGCCTGAGGTGGCGTTCGAGGACGGCACCTTCCGCGCCGAAGGCTCCAACGTGGTGATGACCCTGATCGAGGCGGCGGACCGGGCCTCTGAGGCGGGCGAAACCGACCTGCTCAGCACCAGCGAAACAACCACCCTGCCCGGCCGCTCCTTTCCCAATGGCTGCCATGTGGCCGAGGTCGAGGTCGATCCCGACACGGGCCAGACCCGCGTGGCCAAGTTCACCGTGGTGGATGATTTCGGGGTGCTGATGAACCCGATGCTGGCCGAGGGTCAGGTGCATGGCGGCGTGGTCCAAGGCATCGGGCAGGCGATCAGCGAGCATGTGGTCTATGACGAGGACGGCCAGCTTCTGACCGCAAGTTTCATGGATTACGGCATGCCGCGCGCCGCCGACGTGCCGATGATTGAGTTTCACACCGAATGCGTGCCCTCCACGGCCAATGTGCTGGGCATGAAAGGCTGCGGGGAAGCAGGCACCGTGGGCGCGCTGGCCGCTGTGTCCAACGCGGTGCTCGACGCGCTCTGGGAGGATGGCGTGCGCCATGTGGACATGCCGTTTACCCCGCACCGGGTCTGGGGCTGGATGCAAAACACGTAACGCGACACTTGGTCGATTTGGCCATAATTTGGCCGAAGACGCGGGTTAGCCTCAGGGCGTCTCATCTTTTCCAGCAAGGTGCGCCATATGAGCCAGACAACGACCCAGACGACGTTTCACGACCGTATTGGCCGGATTGCCAAGATGCCCGTAGCGGAGCCCCGCGCCCCTGTGGAGGCGCCCGTGACCCCCACACGGGTGACAGCTCCCGCCATTTCTGCACGCGACAGTGCAGGCCGCTCGCGCGGCTGGTCGATCATTTTGGCGGTGTTTCTGGGGCTTATTCTGGTGCCGCTGTCCTTTGCGGCGCGGGTCGACACGCAGGCGGTGCTGTCGCCCGGATTTGGTCCCGATGTGTTTTACTATTTCACCGCCCTGACCTTCACCGCTGGGTTCCATTTGTTGTTGGCGGGGCTCGCCATCGCCGCCATGGCGCACCGGTTCCGCCGCATGTTGCTCAACATCGTGGTGCTGGAAATGCTGATCGGCTACGGGGCGGCGTCGGTGATGTTTGCCACCCTCATTCCGTAACCTGTGACACCCGGACACAACCCATATTCTTTGCCCCTGCCGAGGCTGACACCGCCTGCCCGTTGGCCTAGTCTGGCGCGCGTGACCCGTTGCCGAAAGGACCTTTGACCGTGCGCCTGCCTAAGCTGATGAAAAGACTGCTCGGTCATGGGTTGGCCATGTCCAACAGCCTCAAACATCTCGCAGGGTTCGGGCCGGGCGACAAAACGCTGCACCCTTCAGGCGCGGCCAAGCGGGGGCCGATCACCCATGTGGTCATTCTGGACGGGACCATGTCCTCGCTGGAGGAAGGGTTCGAGACAAATGCCGGGCGCACTTTCCGGCTGCTCTCCGAGATGGGGCCAAACAAGGCGATCTCACTGAAATACGAGGCGGGCATCCAGTGGCAGGGGTTTTCGCGCGCGATCGACGTTTTGGCGGGCGTTGGCATCAACCGCCAGATCCGGCGCGCCTACGGGTTCATCGCCTCGCGCTACCGGCCCGGCGACCGGATCTTTCTGTTCGGCTATTCGCGCGGGGCTTACGCCGTGCGCTCGCTTGCGGGCGTCATCGACCGGGTGGGCCTGCTGAAAAGCGACCACGCCACGGAGCGCAACGTGCGCCAGGCCTTTCGCCACTACCGCATCGACCCCGACAGTCTGGCCGCGAAATCCTTCCGCTCGGTTCATTGCTACGAGGACGCCCCCGTGGAGATGGTGGGCGTCTGGGACACGGTCCGCGCGCTTGGCTTCCGCGCGCCGGTGCTGTGGCGGCTGTCTCCGGTGGAGCATGCGTTCCACTCGCACCATCTGGGCGAGACCGTGCGGCACGGGTTTCAGGCCCTGTCGCTGAACGAGACCCGCAACGCCTTCTCACCCGTGCTGTGGGACAGCGAGCCGGGCTATAGCGGCACTTTGCAACAGGTCTGGTTTCCCGGCAGCCACGGCGATGTGGGCGGGCATTTGACGGGCTTCGAGCCCGCCCGGCCGCTCTCCAATATCCCGCTGGTCTGGATGCTGGGCAATGCGGAGCGCTGCGGCTTGCCCTTGCCCGACGGCTGGCGCGCGCGCTACCCGCTCGATGTGAATGCGCCGTCGGTCGGCACGTTCCGGGGCTGGGGCAAGCTGTTTCTCGGCCGCAGCGCCCGGACCGTGGGCAAGGACCCGTCGGAATCGCTGCACAGCAGCGCGCTGGCCCGCCGCGACGGCTGGTCCCGCCGTCTGCCTTGGGTCAAACGCCCCAAGATCGGCGGGCTGCCGCAAACTGTGACGCAGGATGGCTCCGGCTCCTAAAAGACGTGTCTGCGCTCTGGCGTCAGACGGGCCACGCCGCGCGGCACCGTCAGGGGTGTGAAACGGCCCGGACCGCGCGTCAGGTCAGCCTTGGCACTTTTCCTTTCCGCCCTGCCCCGCTATGTCAGCCTCAACGCAAGAGGACTGATGATCATGGCCATGGAAAAAACATTCAACGCAGACGAGGCCGAGGCCCGGCTTTCGGCCGCATGGGAGGCCGCAGGCTGTTTCAAGGCAGGCGCAAACGCCTCGCGTGCAGAGACCTTCTGCATCATGATCCCGCCCCCCAACGTGACGGGCGTTTTGCATATCGGCCACGCCTTCAACAACACGTTGCAAGACATCATGACCCGCTGGAAGCGGATGCAGGGCTACGACACGCTGTGGCAGCCCGGCACGGATCACGCAGGGATTGCCACGCAAATGGTGGTGGAGCGCCAGCTCATGGAAACCCAGCAGCCCAAACGCACGGAGCTGGGCCGCGAAAAATTCCTCGAAAAAGTCTGGGAGTGGAAGACCCAATCCGGCGGCACGATCATCCAGCAGCTGCGCCGCCTCGGGGCCTCTTGCGACTATAGCCGCGAAGCCTTCACCATGTCCGGCGCGCCGAATGCGCCTGCGGGCAACGAGGGCAATTTCCACGACGCCGTCATCAAGGTCTTTGTGGAGATGTATAACAAGGGCCTCATTTATCGCGGCAAACGGCTGGTCAACTGGGACCCGCATTTCGAAACGGCGATTTCGAACCTTGAGGTCGAGAACCTCGAGACGCCGGGCCATATGTGGCATTTCAAATACCCGCTCGCGGGCGGCGAGACCTATGAATATGTCGAAAAGGACGAGGACGGCAACGTCACCCTGCGCGAGACCCGCAACTACATCTCCATCGCCACGACACGGCCCGAAACTATGCTGGGCGACGGCGCGGTTGCGGTCCATCCCGATGACGCGCGCTATGCCCCCATCGTTGGCAAGCTCTGCGAAATTCCGGTCGGGCCCAAAGAGCATCGCCGCCTGATCCCGATCATCACGGATGACTACCCCGACATGACGTTCGGCTCCGGTGCCGTGAAGATCACCGGCGCGCATGATTTTAATGACTATGAGGTCGCCAAACGCGGGGGCATCCCGATGTATGCGCTGATGGACACGCGTGGTGCGATGCGCAGCGACGGCAAACCCTACGCCGAAGAGGCCGAAGCCGCACAAAGCATCGCCAATGGCGACATACCACTGCCGGACGAGTCCGTGATCGCCGCGATGAACCTTGTGCCCGAGGCCTATCGCGGCCTCGATCGGTTCGAGGCGCGCAAGAAGGTGGTCCAGGACATCACCGATGAAGGGCTGGCCGTTATGGTCCCCGCCCCCTCCTCCGCGTCATCCTCCGGCTCGACCGGAGGATCTCCAGACAGCTCTTCCACGTCATCCTCCGGCTTGACCGGAGGATCTCCGAATTCAGAGATCCCCGATCAAGTCGGGGATGACACGGCTGAGGCAGGGGACGCCATGATCCCTTACGTCGAAAACAAACCCATCATGCAGCCTTTCGGCGACCGCTCCAAAGTCGTGATCGAGCCGATGCTGACGGATCAATGGTTCGTCGATACCTCCAAAATCGTCCAGCCCGCGCTGGACGCCGTCAAGGACGGCCGCACCCGGATCATGCCCGAGGGCGACAAGAAGGTGTATTTCCACTGGTTAGAGAATATCGAGCCTTGGTGCATTTCGCGGCAGTTGTGGTGGGGGCATCAGATCCCGGTTTGGTACGGTCCCAAACAGAATGCAAAAACCGGAGCACTCGACTATGGCGATCTCTCAGAACGCTTTTGCGCATCGTGCTTTGAGGAAGCGACTGAGCTTGCAAAAACGCACTATGGCGTCGAATACGCATACGACACTCCTCAGGAAAACAAGAACTTCATGTTCAATGATGAGGTCGAAACAGCCACTAGCATGAGCCAGCAGGGTCTGCAGGCTGGTAAAGCTGACGGGTCAGCAAACTTCGTTCTGCTGCTCAGAGATCCCGACGTCCTCGACACATGGTTCTCCTCCGGCCTCTGGCCCATCGGCACGCTGGGCTGGCCCGAGGAAACGGAAGAATACAAAAAATACTTCCCGACCTCGACGCTGATCACGGGTCAGGACATTCTGTTCTTCTGGGTCGCCCGCATGATGATGATGCAGCTGGCGGTCGTGAATCAGGTGCCCTTCGACACCGTCTACCTGCATGGCCTCGTCCGCGATGCTAAAGGCAAGAAGATGTCGAAATCCACCGGCAACGTGGTCGACCCGCTCGACATCATCGACGAGTTCGGCGCCGACGCGCTGCGCTTCACCAACGCCGCCATGGCCTCGCTGGGCGGGGTGTTGAAACTCGATATGCAGCGCATCGCGGGCTACCGCAATTTCGGGACCAAGCTCTGGAACGCCGTCCGCTTTGCGGAGATGAACGAGGTCTATGTCGGCGCGGAAACCTTCGCGCTGCCCTCGCCCGCGCAAACGGTCAATAAATGGATCATCGGGGAGACCGCCAAGGTCCGCGAGACGGTTGACGCCGCCCTTGAGGAGTACCGTTTCAACGACGCCGCCGATGCGCTCTATAAATTTGTCTGGGGCAAGGTCTGCGACTGGTATGTGGAGCTGTCCAAGCCACTCTTCTATGACGGCACCGAGGACCAAAAGGCGGAGACCCGCGCGACCATGGGCTGGGTGATGGACCAATGCATGATCCTGCTGCACCCCACCATGCCCTTCATCACCGAGGAGCTCTGGGGCGTGACCGCAAAACGCGCGCAGATGCTTGCGGTGACCGACTGGCCCACATATGGGTCCGAGCTGGTCGACGCCGATGCGGACCGGGAGATGAACTGGGTCATCACCCTGATCGAAAACGTCCGTTCCGCGCGCGGCGAAATGAACGTGCCCGCCTCTTTGGAGGTGCCCCTGATCGAGGTCGCGCTGGACGCCAAAGGCAAAACCGCCTTTGCCAATAACGCCGCGCTGTTCCGCAAGCTGGCGCGATTGGGCGAGGTCAGCGCGGGTGCCGCACCAAAAGGCTCCGTCTCGATCCCGGTTGCTGGCGGCAATTTCGCGCTGCCCCTTGCAGGCATTGTTGATGTCAGTGCTGAGAAAGCCCGGCTTGAGAAATCTCTGGGCAAGCTGACCAAGGAGCTCGGCGGCTTGCGCGGGCGGTTGAACAACCCCAAGTTTGTGGCCTCCGCGCCCGATGAGGTGGTGGCCGAGGCCAAAGAAAACCTCGCCGCGCGGGAAGAGGAAGAAGAGAAACTAACCGCAGCCCTCGCCCGGCTGGCCGAGCTGGGATAGCCGCCTTTTCTGCGCCTAGCGAACCAGTTTATCGATCGCGCGCATGGCCCCGATGGAGCGGTCATAGACCAGCGTCAAAACACGCCGTGCGGGTGGGGTTTTGGCGATCTGCGGCAGCATCCGGGCGGAGCCTGCGGCAAGCGTTGCAGCGATAAATCCCCGGCGGGTCAGGCCGGGTGGGGTGAGGTCAGCCATGTTGGCCCTCCTGTTGCGAACGGCTTGCATGTGGGGGTGCATGGGTCAGAATTCAACCTTGCGCCGCGGCTGTGATCTGCTTTGATCCCCCGCATGACAAAATCCATGCTGACACCGCTCGCCCAATCCCTGCCCGCCTCCGTCCCGTTTGTGGGGCCCGAAGCGCAGGAACGTGCGCGCGGGGCCGCGTTCACCGCCCGGCTGGGGGCCAATGAAAGCGTGTTTGGCCCCTCCCCCAAGGCCATTGCGGCCATGGCGCAGGCGGCCAGTGAAGCTTGGCAATATGGCGATCCGGAAAGCCACGAGTTGCGCGAGGCGATTGCCGCGCATCACAATGTTGCGCCAGAAAACGTCATGATTGGCGAGGGCATCGACGCGCTGCTGGGCTATGTGGTGCGGCTGCTGATCGGGCCCGGCGACGCGGTGGTGACCAGCGCCGGGGCCTATCCGACCTTCAATTACCATGTCGCGGGCTTTGGCGGGGTGCTGCACAGCGTGCCTTACAAAGACGACCATCAGGACCCCGATGCGCTGCTCGAAAAGGCTCGCGAAACAGACACCAAGCTGGTCTATTTCTGCAACCCCGACAACCCGATGGGCAGCTGGCACAGCGCTGACGCCGTGGCGCGTACCATTGCGCAGGTGCCGGAGGGCCGCCTGCTGCTGCTTGATGAGGCCTATAGTGATCTGGCGCCCGAGGGCACGCTGCCTCCGCTGGATATGGGCAACCCGAATGTGATCCGGATGCGCACATTTTCAAAGGGCTACGGGATGGCGGGCGCGCGGGTTGGCTATGCGTTGGGCCATCCGGAGCTGATCATGGCGTTCAACAAAATCCGCAACCATTTCGGGGTGAACCGTATAGCGCAGGCGGGCGCTTTGGCGGCGTTGCAAGATCAGGACTACCTTGCCCAGATCCGCGCGCAGGTGATCCAGGCCCGCGCAGGGCTCAGCCAAATCGCCGCAGAGAACGGGCTGACCGCGCTGCCCTCCGCCACCAATTTCGTGACGATGGATTGCGGCCGGGACGGCGACTATGCGCGCGCAGTTCTGGCCGAGCTGATCGCGCGCGGGATATTCGTGCGCATGCCCTTCGTGGCCCCTCAGGATCGTTGTATCCGGGTCAGCTGCGGGCGCACAGAGGACCTGCAAGCCTTCGCAGAGGCGCTACCCGCGGCTCTTAAGGCCGCGGATCACGACTAGGCAATCGGGCTGGAAAAGCTGACATCCGATGTTAAACTTTCGCCCATGCGCGATTTTGAGCCACGCAGGCCCGCAGGCCGGGTCGAGGATTTTACGCAGCCTTTCTTGTGGATGGCCGGTCTGGTGGTGTTCATCGGGCTGTTCACGCTTTGGGCGAGCTTTGGCTATCTGGTGGCACTGGCCGCTGGGCTGGTTCTGCGCGGGCTGATCGACCTGCTGCTGCGCGCCTAGCGCGGTTCAACACCAAAAAGAGCCCCAACCGCGACAGGGCTGGAGCTCTTTTTGTGGAAACCGCAAACGGTCTTGGAGTGCTCAGAGGGTGATGTTCAGGTCAGGAATGGGTCCGGGCGCGGTGCCATGGCGCGGCGGATCGTCTCGGCCTCTCCCATTTGGTGCAAAAGCAGCCGGGCCTGACGGGCATCAAGCGGCATAAAACTGTGCACCCGGTTGGCGCAGGGCACGTCAAAAAACAGGCTGCCATGGGCCACCAGAGTTTGCGGACCCTCGAAATGCAACGTCACATGAGACAGCGATTTGCCGATGCGGGCGCGCGCAATGCCGCGGTAGCCAATGAGGCTTTCGGCCCGCACGGAGACCCGTGGCTGGCCAAACAGCGTCGCGGCTTGTTGATGTTCAATCACCAGACGTGTGGCCGGGGACACCATCAGCGGCGTGTCATTGCCAAGCACCCCTTCGGGCACCAGCAGTGGCCAATGCGCGGCAGCAGCCGCATGCGCCGAGACGCTCAGCTCGCCATGTTCAATAGCGGTGATCGCCTGCTCGCCATTCTCCGCAGTCAGGGCGAAATCGCCCACCTGCAAATCTTCAACGGCGGTCCAAGCATAGCGCGTGGCAATCCGTGTTCCGGCGAAAAACCCCGGCTCCGGCGCCACGTTCAACAACAGCGGAGACGGCCTTTTGGCAATCTTGCGGTTTGGTTTGAAAAACATCAGTCCCACCTGCTCTTTTTTCCATCAATTTAGACATTGATGCGTGGAAAAGACGACAGGGGTTCGGCAGCAAAGGGACCATTTTGGGGCGAACTGTGTCCAGAATGAGAACAATTGCGAGAGGGGTCCCCCTACCTGAATTGGTAGCCGAACCGACCTATATCCTCCCGCAGCAGATCACCCACAAGATGTTGATCTTCCTTGGAATAATAAGACGCATAGGATTTTTCGCGATCCGAGCGATTGTCATGCGGAAGCGGCACAATCGACAGCCCGATCAGCCGCTCAAGCCGCGGAATGTCCTCGCTCAGGTGCTCAAGCCGCACGAACAGGTCGCAGCGCTCGACCCCTTGGGCGTCCGAGACGTAACTTGCGTAGGGATGGGCCGCCAAACTGGCCTTGATCCGGGGGTGATTGAGGAAGGCGCTGAATTCCAGACGCTTGGCCAGCCCCACCGCCGGGTGATCAAACCCCTGCCCCCGCAGCCAGTGGTAATAGCTGACCACCCGATCCCACGGGTTGCGCACCATGGTAAACACCCGCGCCTGCGCGATCTGTTCGGGCGCGACCAGCCCGACAATGTCACTCAGCGTGGAATGTTTCCAAAGCCGCCCCGCCGCCGCGACGCCCTTGACCCTATGCCGCCGCTTTAGCGCCTTTGGCGTGTCGCCCAGCATAATGTCATCAGCGGCCGCGCGGGCCTCCAGCGCACGCGCCATCGAGCTGCCCCCCGTTTTCGGGATATGGATGAAGACGTAGTTGTGTTTGCGCGAGTAGATCATGCGGGCTGCGCGCTGGTGTCACTGCGCATCAGGATCACCACGCCCGCCAGCACGATCAGCCCCATGCCGAGGATGCCGATCAGGTCCGGTGCCTCCCCCCATAAGATATAGGCCCAGCCGCCCGCCGAAATCAGAAACGCGTATTCAAACACCGCGACCCGGCTGGCCTCCCCGATCTGGTAGGCCCGCGTCAGGCAGGCAATCCCCGCCAATGAGACAGCGCCCTGAGCCACAGTCACGACAAGCCCCGTTTGCGTCCATGGCTGCCAGCCTGTTCCGAAAAACCCGTCGAGCTTGGGGTCGGTGACGGCTCCGCTGGCCCAGAAATAGGCCACCCCCAAAAGCCCCCACAGCCCTAGCACCGTGAAAAAGCCAGTGACCAAAGCGGCGGTGCTCTCGCCCTCGCAATAGACCCGCGTGCAAACAGCGCCGTAGCCGTAAAACAGCCCCGCCAGCACCGGGATCAGCGAGAAGGCGGTGAAACTGCCCGCGTCGGGCCTGAGCAGCAGCAACACGCCCCCGAACCCAAGGGCAACCGCCAGTTTGCGGGTCGGGCCGATCTGCATGCCGTAAAACAGCGCGGAGATCACCAGCACGAAAATCGGCGCGGTGAACAGCCCCGCCCCCACTTGGGCGATGGGCAGCACCGCGACGGCGCCGAAATAGAGGATCATCGCGGTGGCCACGCAAAAGCTGCGAAAGGCCACCGCGCCCCAGCGCCGGGGCCGCACCCGCCAGCCCAACAGAACTGCCACAGGCAGCTGCAGCGCCAAAACCATCGCGCTGCGGGCAAGGTGGAATTGCCACAGGCCCACCTCTTGGGCCAACAGCTTGACGAAATTGTCAATAAAGCCCAGCAGGGCCATGCCGGTGACGGCAAAAATTGCGGCCTGCAAGGTGGGGGGTCGGGTCATGGCGGCGGCTCTATTTCCTCTTTTCATATGTCTGACATTTAGGCACTATCGCTGTCCATCGAATTGACGCGTCACAGGGACGAGGGGGAGGCCGGATATGGGTTGGATGTCAGACGAAACAGGCTTGGACAAATGCGCGGCCAATTACGTGCCCCTCACCCCGCTGAGCCATCTGAACCGCGCCAAAACCGTCTTCCCGAACATTGAGGCCTTGGTCTACGGCACCCGCCGCTACAGCTATGCGCAGTACCATGCGCGCGTCAGCCAACTCGCCTCCGCCCTGCACCAGCGCGGCATCAAACCCGGCGACGTCGTCGCCACGCTGATCCCCAACTTGCCTGCGCAGGCCGAAGCGCATTTCGGCGTGCCCGCCTGCGGCGCGGTGCTCAACACCATCAACACGCGGCTCGACACGGATACGGTCGCCTATATTTTTGATCATGGCGAGGCCAGGATCGTGCTTTGTGACACGCAATTCCTGCCACTGGCCGAAGCCGCCAAGGAGGCCTGCGAGGGCGATGGCCCTGAAATCATCGAGGTGGCCGACACCCAAAGCACCTTCCCCGCCACCGGACGCTTTCCCGAATATGAGGACGTGCTGGCAGGCGGCGACGCCAATTTTGCGTGGCTGATGCCGGAGGATGAATGGGAAAGCCTCGCGCTGAATTACACGTCGGGCACCACCGGGCGGCCCAAAGGCGTGGTCTACCACCACCGCGGCGCGTATTTGATGACGATGGGCACGGTGATCTCCTGGCGCATGCAGCTGCATCCGAAGTTCTTGGCCATCGTGCCGCTGTTTCACTGCAATGGCTGGAACCACACCTGGATGATGCCGGTCCTGGGCGGCACCGTGCATTGCTGCCGCGACGTGACCCCGGAGGCGATTTACACCGCCATCGCGGAGGAAGGCGTCACCCATTTCGGCGGCGCGCCCATCGTACTCAACATGATCGTCAACTCGCCTGACAGCGCACGCAAGCCGTTTGACCACATCGTCGAGGTCTATACCGCAGGCGCGCCCCCGGCTCCGGCCACGCTGGCCAAGATCGAAAAGCTGGGCTTCAACATCACCCATGTTTACGGGCTGACGGAAACCTATGGCCATGTCACCGAGAACATCTGGGACCCCGCATTGGACACGGCCCCCGATGAGGAAAAAGCCGCCTTCAAATCCCGCCAGGGCGTGGCCTTCCCGATGATGGAACATGTCACCGTCATGGACGAGGCCGGCGCGCAGACCCCGATGGACAGCACAACCCAAGGCGAGATCGTGATGCGCGGCAATGCGGTGATGAAAGGCTATCTCAAGAACCCTGACGCCACCCGTGAGGCCTTTTCGGGCGGGTATTTCCACTCCGGCGATCTCGCGGTCCAGCACCCTGATACGCATATCCAGATCGCCGACCGCGCCAAGGATATCATCATCTCGGGCGGCGAAAACGTCTCCTCCGTCGAGGTGGAGGGCGTGCTGATGTCCCACCCCGATGTCAGCCTCTGCGCCGTGGTCGCCAAACCCGATGAAAAGTGGGGCGAGGTCCCTTGCGCCTTTGTCGAGCTGAAAGACGGTGCCAAACCCGACGCGGACGCGCTGATCGCCCATGCCCGCGCAAAGCTCGCCGGGTTCAAAACCCCCAAACAGGTGATCTTCCAGGAGCTGCCCAAAACATCCACTGGCAAAATCCAGAAATTCGAACTGCGCAATCAAGCCAAAACCCTCTGACCCCCATCACTGCTTCAAAAATACTCTCCAGGAGTTTGCCCGCGTGGCTGAGGACGGAACGTCCTCAAAGAACGCAAATCATCACGCGCGGCGCAGCCGCACCTTTTAATTGAGCCGCCCTGCGTTCCTCGCTAGGCTGCGCCCAAGCAAGAACAATAAACAGGCAAGCCGCACAGATGACGGCGCTCGACAAATATGACCGGTTGGAGACGATGGGGCTGTGGCGCGAAAGCGGGCAGGCCCAGCGGCGCGATGTGGTGGTCAGCTTTGGCGACGCCTCCCTGATCATCCGCGACAAGGGCGACACGCCTCTGGCCCATTGGTCGCTGCCCGCTATCCACCGGGTCAATCCCGGCAAGCGCCCGGCGCTGTTCAAACCCGCCGCCGATGCCGAGGAAGAGCTCGAAGTTTCCGACCCCGAAATGATCGACGCCGTGGAGAAAATCCGCAAACTCATCGAACGCACCCGCCCGCATTCGGGCCGGTTGCGGCTGGCGATCTCGGGCGGCATTGCCGCCGTCTTGCTCGCTGTCGGGCTGATCTGGCTGCCCGGCGCTTTGGTGCGCAACACGGTCGCGGTGCTGCCCGAAAGCACGCGGCTGGCCATCGGCACCAGCCTCTTGGGCCATATGACACGGATCACCGGCGACACCTGCCGCGCCACGCTCGGGACGGCGGCGCTGGCCCGGCTGAAAAACCGCGCCCTGCAAGGCAAGCTGCGCAAATCCTATGTCGTGCCCAAGCTGGGCACGCGGGACACGCTGGTCTTGCCGGGCCGCCTGCTGCTTCTTGATGCCACGCTGGTTGAAGATCACGACAGCCCCGATGTGGCCGCAGGCTACATGCTCAAGGCACTTGGCGACCGGCGCGACCATGACCCGATGGTGCCGCTGCTGGAACATGCCGGGTTCCTGACCACGTTCAAGCTGCTGACCACGGGCCAGATGTCCAATGACAGGCTGGCCAGCTATTCCGAGACCTTGCTGAAAACCGACGAGCCGCCGCTGGATAACAGCGCGATCATCGCCCTGTTCAAATCCGCCCGCGTCTCGGCCACGCCATTTGCCTACGGTGTGGATGTCACAGGGGAGGCCACCCTGCCCCTGATCGAGGCCGACCCGTTCCGCGGCGCAGAAGCGCCACGGCTTTTGTCAGATGGGGATTGGATCAGCCTGCAGGGCATTTGCACCTAGTAGCCCGCGTCGGCTGACCCGCTGAAAAATCAGTTCTCTTCGGCAATCAAGCGACGTGGCACCGTGTCGGTCCAGATCCGGCGCATCTGCGCGCGGCCGTCCAACGTGCCGACGCCTGCGCGCGGGTTCAACCGGCCCATATCGCGGATCGCGCGGTAGCCTTTCGGCGGCCGGATGGTGCGGGCCTCGGCGATTTTGCGCGGCGCGGATTTTGGCCCCACAAACGTGTTGCCCGACACGGACGCGCTGGCCAGCGCCACCGCCGCCACAGGCGCGCTGCGCCGCACGGAATTGACCTGCACACCGCAGAGCTGCTCGCGCGCGCGGGTGATGCGGGGCACCCAGGTGACATTGCCGTCAAAGCCCGAGCGGATGAAGACGCAGCCCTGGCTGTCCACAAACTGCGCGCCGCTGTAAGAGGCAGGCGGCAGCTCGGCTGGTCCTTTGTAGGTTTGGGCCACACCGGCGGTGTTGCTCGCTGCAAATGTCAGACAGGCCGCAGCCATCAGTTTGTATATGCGCATGTTGGTCCCCACTATATGTGGTGGGAACTTAGCCTTTTGCCCGCCGCTTCGTAAAGCCCGGAATTCGACATAGGCGCAGCTTTTCCAGCCTGCTATTTGGTGCCAAACATCCGGTCGCCTGCGTCACCCAGACCCGGCACGATATATCCGTTTTCGTTCAAATGGCTATCAACCGAAGCTGTCACAATCGGCACGTCAGGGTGCGCCTCTTTCATCCGGGCGATCCCCTCTGGTGCTGCCAAAAGGCAGAGGAACCGGATGTTCGTGGCCCCCGCCTGTTTCAGCAAATCAATCGCCGCCACCGACGAATTCCCCGTCGCCAGCATCGGGTCCACCGCGATCACCATCCGCTCGTCCAGCGCGTCCGGCACTTTGAAATAATACTGCACCGGCTTCAGCGTTTCCTCGTCGCGGTAGAGCCCCACAAAGCCCACGCGCGCGCTTGGGATCAGCTCCAGCATACCGTCCAAAAGCCCGTTGCCCGCCCGCAGAATCGAGATCAGCGCCAGCTTGCGCCCGGCCAAAGTCGGTGCGTCCATCGCCTCCATCGGGGTCTCGATCCGCTTGGTTTCCATCGGTAGATTGCGCGTCACCTCATAGGCCAGAAACTGGCTGATCTCGCGCAAGAGCTGACGAAACACCGCCGTCGAGGTGCTGGTCTCGCGCATCAGGGTCAACTTGTGTTGCACCAGCGGGTGGTCAACGACGGTCAGATGGTCAGACATGGTTCGGCTCCAGTTGTTTCAGCAATTTTTCTTGGGTCGCCGCATCGCAAAACGCGGCTTTGGCGGCGGTGATATTGACGTCTCGGATCACCTCGGCGTCCCAGCCAAAACTTTCCGCCAACATGTCATATTCCCGCGTCAGGCTGGTGTGAAAAAACGGAGGATCATCCGTCGACACCGTCACTTTCACACCCGCCTCCCGCAGCCGCTCAATCGGGTGCGCCGCCCAATTTGGCACCACGCCCAGCGCCACGTTCGAGCCGGGGCAGACCTCCAGAACAATCTCGTTTTCGGCGAGATGATCCACCAGTGCCGGGTCCTCGATGCTCTGCACACCGTGGCCGATCCGCTCCACCCTCAAATCGCGCACCGCCTCCCAGACGGAGACCGCACCGCCCCATTCGCCCGCATGTGTGGTCAGTCGCAAGCCTGCCTCCCGCGCCAGGTCAAAGGCATAGGCGTAATCGCCCTGATGGCCCACATCCTCTGCCCCGCCCATGCCGAACCCGGTGATGAAATCACCCATGGTTTCCGCCGCACAAAGCGCGTCGGGCTTGGCGGCCTCAGGCCCTTCATGGCGGATGCAGGTGACCACGCCGCGCATGATGATCCCGCTATCGCGCTCGCCCGCGTCGGCAGCTTCCTTGATCGCGGCGAGGTATTCGCGCCACGCGCCCAGATCGCCACCGCCGCAGAAATTCGGGCTGAGAAACGCCTCCGTGTAGATCACGCCCTGCGCGGCGGATTGCTCCAAAACCGCTTGGGTCAAACGGCGGAATTCCTCGGGCCCGGTCAGCACCGTGGTCGCGGCCTCGTAGGTGCGCAGGAATTGCTCGAAACTGTCGAACCTGTAAGAGCCATCCTCGTTGAACACGCCGTCCAGATTGACGCTCTTTTCCTGCGCCAGACCTCGGATGAACGCCGGAGGGGCCGCGCCCTCCAGATGCAAATGCAGCTCAACCAAAGGTGTCATAGAAAGCTCCTGCCCGGCCCGCGCTCCGCCAGCCCCAAATGATCCGCGATGCTCGCCGCGACATCGACGAAATTCACCACGCCAATATCGCGCGCGCCCGCACCGATGCCAATCACCGGCACCTGTTCCCGCGTGTGATCCGTGCCGCGCCAGGTTGGGTCATTGCCGTGATCTGCGGTGAAGATCATCAGGTCGCCCTCGCGCAAATGCTGGAAAATCTCAGGCAGGCAACTGTCGAACCATTCCAGATGCCCGGCATAGCCTTGCGGGTCGCGTCGGTGCCCAAAATCCGTGTCGAATTGCACGAAATTGGCGAAGGTGAAACTGCCCTCCGCCGCGTCGCGGACAAGGTCTTTCATGTGCCCCATCAAAACGCTATCCGCGCCCTTGCGGCTGTCATCGACGCCTCTGCCTGAGAAAATATCGCTAATCTTTCCAATGGCATAGGTGGCGCGCCCGTCGGCCTTGGCCCAATCCAACAGCGTCGGCGAAGGCGTTTCAATCGCAAAGTCGCGCCGATTGTCAGTGCGCCGAAACCCGGTCTGCGCGTCCCCTGTGAAGGGCCGCGCAATGACCCGCCCGACTTTCATCGCATGCAAAACCGGAGCCATATGGCGACACAGATCCAGCAGCCTGTCCAAGCCGAAACTCTTCTCATGCGCGGCAATCTGGAACACGCTGTCCACGGAAGTGTAGCAAATGGGCTGGCCCGTCTCGACATGCTGCGCGCCCAACGCCTCGATGATCTGCGTGCCGGAGGCATGGCAGTTACCAAGGACGCCTTCTGTCCCACAAAACGCCGCGACGCGGTCGGTGATCTCAGCCGGGAAAGCGGGAGTTTCATCGGGGAACGTGTGCCAGTCCCACGGCACCGGCACGCCTGCCAATTCCCAATGGCCAGAGGGCGTGTCCTTGCCCAAAGAATGCTCCGTCGCGCGACCGAAAAGCCCTTCTGCCGGGCCGCCAAGGCCCAAGACCTGTCCCAGCCCCAGCCGCATCAGGTTGGGCATGTTCAGACCTACTTCCGCATGGATATGTCCCAGCGTGTCCGCGCCCTCATCCCCGAAATCCGCCGCATCCGGCGCGCCGCCGCAGCCTGCGGAATCCAGCACCACCAGAAATGCTCTCACGGGGTCACCCGCGCATGGATCAGCGCGGGCGCAGGCACTGCCGTCGCGCCCAGCTTAAACGCCGCGCGCACCGCCGCCGCGGCGCGCTCCGCCCGCGCCTCGTCAGAGGCATGCACCATCGCGACAGGCGTTTTCGCCGTCACCTTGTCACCGATCCGCGCAATGGCCGACAGCCCCACGGCGGGGTCAATCCGGTCGGCCTCGCGCAAGCGTCCGCCGCCCAGATGCACCACAGCCTCGCCCAGCGCGCGCGTGTCTATCCCCTTGATCACGCCCGGTTTTCCAAGGCTCACCTCGCGCAGCACCGTGGCTTCCGGCAGGACATGCTGCCAGTTTTCTGCGAAATCCGCGGGGCCGCCCATGGCGTGGACCATCTTGGCAAAAAGCTCCGCCGCGCGGCCCGAGTTCAGCGCCTCCTCAATGCCGTTTTGCAGCCCAGCGCCTTGCAAAACTGCGCCGCCCAAAGCGATGACAACCTCGCGCAACCGGCTCTGTGCTTTTGGGTCGGTCAGCGCCTCCATCACCGCGCGGATCTCCACCGCGTTGCCCGCCGCCGAGGCCAGCGGCTGCGACATATCCGTGATCAGCGCAGAGGTCTTGCACCCCGCCCCATTGGCCACGCCGACCAGCGCGCCCGCCAGCGCTTTTGCGTCTTCCATCCGCGCCATGAACGCGCCCGAGCCGGTTTTCACGTCCAGCACCAAGCCATCCAGCCCAGCGGCGAGTTTTTTGGACAGGATTGACGCCGTGATCAGGTCGATGCTGTCCACGCTCGCCGTCACATCGCGGATCGCATAAAGCCGTTTGTCCGATGGTGCCACCCGCCCAGTGGCCCCCACAATGGCGCAGCCCACATTGCGCATGACGTGCTCCAACCGCGCCGGGCCGATCTCGCAAATATAGCCGGGGATGGCCTCCAGCTTGTCCAAGGTGCCGCCCGTATGGCCCAAGCCGCGCCCCGAAATCATCGGCACATAGGCCCCGCAGGCCGCCAGCGCGGGGGCCAGGATCAGCGAGACCGGATCGCCCACCCCGCCGGTGGAATGCTTGTCGAGCACAGGCCCCGGCAAATCCCAGTTCAGCACATCGCCGCTGTCGCGCATGCCTTCGGTCAGCGCCACGCGGGCCGCGTCATTCAACCCCCGCAACCGCACCGCCATCGCGAAGGCCCCGGCCTGCGCATCGCTGATCGCAGGGCCTGCCAGCGCTTCGCCAAACCAGCGCGCTGCATCAGGGTCCAGCCCCTCCCCGTCGCGGATCGCAGCAATGATTGCGCGGGCCTCCATCAGCTCATATGGCTCGCATCAAAAGCCCCCGGCAGCAGAGCCGACACAGACGTTACCTGCGCCTCGCCCCCCGTCGTGGCCAGCGTCACCGGCACGGCGGCATCGGCAAATTCCGCGATCTTCTGGCGGCACCCGCCGCAGGGCGGCACGGGGGTCGGGCTGTCGGCAATCACCGCGATTTCTGCGATTTCATACTCTCCCGCCGCACACATGGCAGCGATGGCCCCGGCCTCGGCACAGGTGCCTTCGGGGTAGGCCACGTTTTCCACATTGCAGCCGGTGAACACCGCCCCCGACGCGCTGCGCAGCGCCGCGCCTACCTTGAAATTCGAATAGGGCGCATGCGCGTTCTCGCGCACCGCCCGCGCTTGGTCGAGCAGGTCCATGTCGTCTCCTCTAAAGCTGAGCCTATCTTGCGCCGCGCAAGAGCGCTCCGCAACTTACGTTTTGGGATAGCCGATGGTCTTCAGCGCCTCGGTCAGCTCGTCCAGAATGGCCGGGTCGTCGATGGTTGCTGGCGGCTTGAACTCCCGCCCGTCGGCAATCGCCGCGATGGTGCCGCGCAAAATCTTGCCCGAACGCGTCTTTGGCAGCCGGTCCACCACCAGCGCCAGCTTGAACGCGGCCACCGGCCCGATCTTGTCGCGCACGCGGGCCACAACCTCCGCCACCACCTCGTCGTGCGGCCGGTTCACCCCGTCCGTCAGGCAGAGAAGCCCCAGCGGCAATTGCCCCTTCAGCTCGTCCGCCACGCCGATCACCGCGCATTCGGCGACGTCCTTGTGACCCGCCAGCACCTCTTCCATGCCGCCCGTGCTCAGCCGGTGGCCAGCCACGTTGATCACATCATCGGTGCGCGCCATGATCCACAGGTAGCCGTCTTCGTCCTTCATGCCCGCATCGCCGGTCTCGTAATAGCCGGGAAAAGCCGTGAGGTAACTTTTGCGGAAGCGGTCCTCGGCGTTCCACAGCGTCGGCAAAGTGCCGGGCGGCAGAGGCAGTTTCACCGCAATCGCCCCCAGCGCGCCCGCAGGCATTTCATGCCCGCCTTCATCCAAAATCTGCACGTCATAGCCCGGCATCGCCACGGTGGGCGAGCCGATCTTTACGGGCAGCGCTTCCAACCCCGCGGGGTTGCCCGCGATGGTGTAGCCCGTCTCGGTCTGCCACCAATGGTCATAGACCGGCTTGCCCGTCAGCTGCTCGATCCACTCGATTGTGTCGGGGTCGGCGCGTTCCCCTGCCAGATAGATCGCGCGCAGCTCAGACAGGTCATGACCCTTCATGAACGCGCCTTTCGGGTCCACGCGTTTGACAGCCCGGAACGCGGTCGGCGCGGTGAAGAAGCTCTTCACCTTATGGTCGGAAATGACCCGCCAAAAGGTGCTGGCATCCGGCGTCCCCACGGGCTTGCCCTCAAAGACCACCGTGGTGTTGCCCGCAATGAGCGGCGCGTAGCAGATATAGCTATGCCCCACGACCCAGCCCACATCGGAGGCGGCCCAAAAGACCTCGCCGGGGTCGACATTGTAGATGTTTTTCATCGTCCAGTTCAGCGCCACCAGATGCCCGGCGGTGGGCCGCACCACACCTTTCGGCGCGCCGGTGGTCCCAGACGTGTACAAGATATAAGCCGGGTGATCGCCCGAGACAGGCACGCAAGGCGCGGGCGCAACCCCCTGCTGCATCTCGTGCCAGTCAAAATCGCGCCCCTCCACCATGGAGGCCCGCGCCTCTTCGCGCTGCAAGACCACACAGAAGTCAGGCTTATGGGAGGCCAACTCAATCGCACCGTCCAGCAGCGGTTTGTACTCCACCACCCGCCCCGGCTCGATCCCGCAAGAGCCCGCGATCACCGCTTTGGGCGTTGCGTCATCAATCCGCACCGCCAGCTCATTGGCCGCAAAGCCGCCGAAGACTACGGAATGCACAGCCCCGATCCGGGCACAGGCCAGCATCGCCACCAAGGCCTCCGGCACCATCGGCATATAGATAATGACCCGGTCGCCCGACACGATCCCCTTGCCCGCCAAGGCCCCCGCAAGCGACGCCACCTCGCCCTGCAACTCCGCATAGGAGATGTGGCGCATCGTGTCTGTCACCGGGCTGTCATAAATGATCGCCGTCTGCGCCCCGCGCCCGGCCTCCACATGGCGGTCCACGGCGTTCCAGCAGGTGTTGACCTGCGCGTCCTTGAACCATTCATAAAGCGGCGCATTGTCATCAAACAAAGCCTTGGAGGGCGCGCGGTCCCAGTCAATCGCATCCGCCTGTGCCATCCAGAACGCCTCGGGGTCGTTCTGCCACTCCCGGTACACTTCTGCGTAACCCATCACATCTCCTCCCGAAAACCTGACGCCAGTTTTGCCGCCAAGCCCGCGCAGTGACAAGGCCCAACTCACCCTATCACTGCTTCAAAAATACTCTTGAGGGGCTGCCCGTGCGGCGGGGAGCAAAGTTCCCCAAGAGCACAAAACATCATGCGCGGCGCAGCCGCACCGCTACCCGTAGGTGGCAACAGGCGTCCCCGCGATGGCCGCGACATTCAGCAAACCGCGCGCGGTGATCGACGGCGTCACGATATGCGCCTTGTTGCCCATCCCCATCAGGATGGGTCCGACCTCCAGCCCGCCGCCTTTCATTTTCAGGATGTTGCGCACGCCCGAGGCCCCGTCCGTGTTGGCAAAGACCAACACATTCGCAGCACCTTCAAATCGCGCATCGGGAAAAATTCGCGCGCGCAGCTCTGCATCAAGGGCGGCATCCGTGTGCATCTCCCCCTCATAGGCAAAATCGCGCGGCGCGCTGTCCAAAACGTCGAGCGCCGCACGCATCCGCGCGCCGGTGACCGAATCGAGATTGCCAAATTGCGAGTTCGAACAGAGGCTGATTTTCGGCTCGACCCCAAAGCGGCGCACATGACGGGCCGCCGCAATCACCGTCTCGGCAATCTGCTCGGCAGAGGGCTCGGCATGGACATGCGTATCGGCCACAAAAAGCGGGCCGTCTTCCAAAATCATCAAAGACAAAGCCCCCACCGGATGCAGCGCCTCTGCCCCGCCGCCCAGAATTTGGCTGACATAGTTCAGATGCCACAGATATTGCCCGAACGTGCCGCAGATCATCGAATCCGCCTCGTCGCGATGGACCATCACCGCGCCAATGGCCGTGGTGTTGGTGCGCATGATCGCCTTGGCCAGATCGGGTGTGACGCCGCGCCGCGCCATCAGCTTGTGGTAGGTCTGCCAATAGTCGCGGTAACGCGCGTCTTTTTCGGGGTTCACCAGATCAAAATCCACGCCCGGCCGCATGCTCAGCCCAAGCTTCTCCGCGCGGGCCTCAATGACACGAGGCCGCCCGATGAGGATCGGCTTCTCCGTGGTTTCCTCCAGCATCGCGTTGGCCGCGCGCATGACACGCTCGCTTTCGCCTTCGGTGAAGACGATCCGGCGCGATTGCGTGGCCGCCGCCTCAAAGACAGGTCGCATGATCAGCGCGGATTTGAACACGGAGGCGTCGAGCCCCTCCTTATAGGCCTCGATATCCCCTATTGGCCGCGTCGCCACGCCGCTGTCGCAGGCGGCTTTGGCCACCGCTGTTGCCACCACGCCCATCAGGCGCGGGTCGAACGGTTTGGGGATCAGGTAATCGGGCCCGAAGGTCATCTCCTCGCCGCGATAGGCGGCGGCGGCCTCGGCACTTGTTGTGGCGCGCGCCAAAGCGGCAATGCCCTCCACGCAGCCGATTTTCATCGCATCATTGATGTCGGTTGCGCCTACGTCCAGCGCGCCGCGGAATATGAAGGGAAAACACAGCACGTTGTTGACTTGATTTGGAAAATCGCTGCGCCCCGTGGCAATGATCGCGTCAGGTGCTACCTCGCGCACGAGGTCCGGCAGGATTTCCGGCGTCGGGTTGGCCAGCGCAAAAATAATCGGCTTGGCCGCCATCTTTTTCACATGCGCCTGCGTCAGCACACCCGGCCCGGACAGGCCCAGAAACAAATCCGCGCCTTCAATGACGTCGTCGAGTGTCCGCAGCTCTGAAGCCTGCGCGTAGTCTGCCTTTTGCTCCGTCATCTCCTCCGTTCGGCCCTCGTAAACCAGCCCGGCAATGTCGCAGAGCCAGACGTTTTCGCGCTTCACGCCCAGTTTCAACAACATGTTCAAACACGCAATCCCCGCCGCCCCACCACCGGTGGAGACCACCTTGATCTCCTCAAAGGATTTGCCCGCCAGACGCAGCGCATTGGTCGCCGCCGCCGAGACCACAATCGCGGTGCCGTGCTGATCATCGTGAAAGACGGGGATGTTCATCCGCTCGCGGCACAGTTTTTCGACCACGAAGCAATCCGGGGATTTGATGTCTTCGAGATTGATCGCGCCGAAGGTTGGCTCCAGCGCGCAGACAATGTCGGCTAGCTTTTCGGGGTCGGTCTCGTTCAGCTCGATGTCGAAACAGTCGATATCGGCGAATTTCTTGAACAAAACCGCCTTGCCCTCCATCACCGGCTTTGAGGCGAGCGCGCCAATATTGCCCAGTCCCAGCACGGCGGAGCCGTTGGTGACCACCGCCACCAGATTGCCCCGCGAGGTATAGTCCCGCGCCGTCGCCGCATCCGCTTTGATCTCTAGGCAGGCCTCAGCCACGCCGGGCGAATAGGCGCGGGCGAGATCGCGGCCATTGGCCAGCGGCTTGGTCGCGCGTATTTCCAGCTTACCGGGTTTGGGGAACTGATGGTAATCCAGCGCCGATTGTCGCTGTTTCTGACGCCGTGTTTCTGCGGCTGTCTCGCTTTTATCGCCCGACATAAATCCCCCTTTTCAAAAGTAGTTTAATATTAAACTATCTTGGAATGCGCCGCCAGAGCCCTTTATACAAATTGCTCGCGGATCAGCCGTTCTTCCAGCCCGTGGCCGGGATCAAACAGGATCCGGTGGGTCACGCTTGGGTCCGACATGATCTCCACCGACAGCACATTCCCGGCCGAGCGCCCATCCGCATCCGCCATCACCGGGCGTTTCTCCGGGTGCAACACGTCAAAGCGCACTTTCGCGGATTTGGGCAGCAACGCGCCGCGCCAGCGCCTTGGCCTGAAGGCCGACATGGCTGTCAGCGCCAGCACATCCGAGCCAATAGGCAGGATCGGGCCATGCGCGGAATAGTTATAGGCGGTCGATCCGGCAGGCGTAGAGACCAGCGCCCCGTCGCAGATCAGCTCCGCCATGCGCTCGCGCCCGTCGACAGAAATTTTCAGCCGTGCCGCCTGAGACCCCGCCCGCAGCAAGGACACCTCGTTGATCGCCAGCGCTGTGCGCGTGGTGCCGTCTTCGCATTCGGCCTCCATACGCAACGGGTTGATCTTCTCTTCTTGCGCGTCAGCCAGCCGCGCGGTCAACCCGGTGTCGTTGAATTCGTTCATCAAAAAGCCGACCGTGCCGCGATTCATGCCATAGACCGGCGTGTCCAGGCTTTGGGTTGATTGCAGCGTTTGCAGCATGAACCCGTCCCCCCCCAGGGCCACGATCACGTCCGCCTCTTCAGCCGGGACATGGCCATAGCGCGATTTGAGCGCCCGAAGCGCATCTTCGGCGACATGGGTGTCGGAGGCCATGAAGGCAATTTTCTCAATCTTGGGCATGATTTAGCGGCTCCCTGCGCCAATTGATTGCGCCCTGCGGCCCAAAAGACAAGGCCTGAGATGCCTCGGACATATGAGCACGATTCATAATGACCTGCCGCAATTGCTAAGACCTGCGTCGTAATAACCGCTTCACCGCTCATGCATTTCAGCTTAAGGGAGGCGCAACATCGCCAGAGACACTATCACGTGACCGCTATAAGGAGCTGCCCCATGAACGCCTCGCATCGTGACACCGGATTTTTTACCCAAGAGCTCTCCGAGCGCGACCCGGAGCTGTTTGGCTCCATCACCTCGGAACTTGGCCGCCAGCGCGAGGAGATCGAGCTGATCGCCTCCGAGAACATCGTCTCCAAAGCCGTTATGCAGGCCCAAGGCTCGGTGATGACCAACAAATACGCCGAAGGCTATCCGGGGCTGCGTTATTATGGCGGCTGCCAATATGTGGACGTGGCCGAGAACCTAGCCATTGAGCGCGCCTGCAAGCTGTTTGATTGCGGTTTCGCCAATGTGCAGCCGAACTCCGGCTCTCAGGCCAACCAAGGTGTGTTTCAGGCGCTCTTGCAGCCTGGCGACACCATTCTGGGCATGAGCCTTGATGCGGGTGGCCACCTGACCCACGGGGCCAAGCCGAACCAGTCGGGCAAATGGTTTAACGCGGTGCAATACGGTGTGCGCGAAGACACGCTGGATGTGGATTACGACCAGCTTGAAGCGCTGGCCCTTGAGCATAAGCCACAGATGATCATCGCAGGCGGCTCCGCCATCCCGCGCCAGCTGGATTTCGCAAAATTCCGCGCCGTTGCCGACAAGATCGGCGCGTATCTGCTGGCAGATGTTGCGCATTTCGCAGGGCTGATCGCAGCGGGCGTTTACCCCTCGCCCTTCCCGCATGTGCATGTGGCCACCACGACCACGCATAAAACCCTGCGCGGCCCGCGCGGCGGCATGATCCTGACCAATGACGAAGCATTGGCCAAAAAGTTCAACTCCGCCATCTTCCCCGGCATTCAGGGCGGGCCTTTGATGCATGTCATCGCCGCCAAGGCCGTGGCCTTCGGAGAGGCGCTGGAGCCCGGTTTCAAAGACTATCAGACCCAAGTGATCAAGAACGCGCAGGCGCTGTCCGATCAGCTGATCAAAGGCGGGTTGAACATCGTCACCGGCGGCACGGACACCCATGTCATGCTGGTCGATCTGCGCCCCAAAGGCGTCAAAGGCAACGCCGCCGAGAAAGCCTTGGGCCGCGCGCATATCACCTGCAACAAGAACGGCATCCCGTTTGACACCGAAAAGCCGATGATCACCTCGGGCCTGCGTCTGGGCTCGCCTGCGGGCACCACGCGCGGCTTTTCGGAGCCGGAGTTCCGCCAGATCGCCGATTGGATCGTCGAGGTTGTGGACGGGCTTGCCGCCAATGGCGAAGACGGCAACGCGCAGATCGAGGCCAAGGTCAAAGCCGAGGTGCTGACGCTTTGCGGCCAGTTCCCGATTTATGCCGATCTGTAACCCTTTGCCTGTAGCCCGTCGCGCGGCCCCTTCCATATTGGGGGCCGCGCCTACTCTACCGGGGCGGGCTCCCGCGCAGTTTTCACGGCTTTTCCAATAATATCAACGTAGTGCGCCTCCACGGCGTCCAGCTTGACCCGCCCACCGGGCCGGTACCAGGTCAGCACGCCGTTCAGGATCGAGATCAGCACCAGCGTCGTCAGCTTGCTGTCTTCAACCGCGAATTGGCCTGATGTGGCGCCCGCCACGACGATTTCCTCAAGGGCCGCCTCATAGACCCGCCGCATCACCTCGACCTTCTCGTAATTGGCCGCCGTCAGGTTTCGCAGCTCCGTATAGGGGATGAAGCTGCCGCTGGTCCCGCCCAAGTGATACCGCAAATGCGCGCGCACAAAACCCTCAAGCTGCACGTCTGTAGGGCCTGTCAGATCAGCGGCCTGCAAGGCCGTCACCGCGCCTTTCATTTGCTCGAACAGCAGGTCAAAGAGCAGCGTCTGCTTGTTCGGCGTATAGAGGTAAAGCGCGCCCGCCTGCACGCCCACCTCGGCTGCAATCTGGCGCATCGACACGGCAGCATAGCCCTGCCGCGTGAACAGCCGGATCGCCGCCTCCCGGACCCGAGGCCCGGTGATGTCAGAATGCGACCCGGTTTTACGTGCCATGCGCAGAAACAATACATACCATCCCGCCATCCTGATCTGAACGCTCGTTCAGTTCAAGCGTTTCCGCCAAAAGGCCCGCCATCACGGTTGCCCAACGCGGCCCAAACCCTTAGGTTGAGGCACGCTGAACCGGACCCCGCCCCATGCGCCTGCTTGCCTTGCCCCTTTGCCTGATCCTTGCCGCCTGCGCCTCCGGCCTGCCCGATATCGACAGCACAATCAGCCCCGCCGCCAGCGACGCGCCCTTCCCCAGCCTTGAGCCGCTGGACCAGCTTCTGGCCCGCGCCAATGGACAATCCAGCATCGAGGATGACACCGAGGCGCTGGCCGCCCGCGTGGCCAGTCTCAAAGCCCGCGCCGCAGCCCTTCAGGGCCGCAGCGTCTTTGACGGCGCGGACCGCTTGCGGCTGGAACGCGCGGGCGCACGCAACGCCTCCCGGCTGTCGCAATAAGCGCCACGTTGCACCCCGTCCCATTCAGCGCTAACAGGTCTGCGACCCTGACTTGCCCCAAACGGAGACCCCCCAATGGCTGACCCTTTACGTCTTGGAATTGCGGGGCTGGGCACAGTCGGCGCGGGTGTGGTCAAGATCGTCCGCCAGAAAGCCGATCTGCTGAGCGCACGCGCAGGCCGCGAAGTGGTGATCACCGCCGTCTCCGCCCGCTCCAAGTCGAAAGATCGCGGCGTGAATCTCAGCTCCTACGCGTGGGAAGATGACCCGGTCAAGCTGGCCCAGCGCGACGATGTCGACGTGTTTGTCGAACTCATGGGCGGCGAAGACGGCCCCGCCAAAGCCGCCACCGAGGCCGCAATCAAAGCAGGCAAGGACGTGGTCACCGCCAACAAGGCGATGCTGGCCATGCACGGTCAGGCCTTGGCGGAACTGGCCGAAAAACACAATAAAATCATCCGCTTCGAGGCCGCCGTCGCGGGCGGCATCCCCGTCATCAAGGCGCTCACCGAAGGGCTTGCGGGCAACACCATCACCCGCGTCATGGGCGTGATGAACGGCTCGTGCAATTACATCCTCACCCGCATGCAAAGCGCGGGCCTCACCTATAAGGAGGTCTTCGCGGAGGCTGACGGCTTGGGCTATCTCGAAGCCGACCCGCAGCTTGATGTGGGCGGTATTGATGCGGCCCATAAGCTGGCCATCCTGTCCTCCATCGCCTTTGGAACGCAGGTCAATTTCGCCGGGATCGCGCTGGAAGGCATCGAGAATGTCACCATCGAGGACATCAACCACGCCGCCGATATGGGCTTTAAAATCAAGCTCTTGGGCTCTGCGCAAATGACCGGGCGGGGGTTGGAGCAATCCATGGCACCCTGCCTCGTGCCTGCCACCTCGCCGCTGGGCCAGCTGGATGGCGGTACAAATATGATCGTGCTTGAGGGAGATCACGTCGGCCAGATCATGCTGCGCGGCGCGGGTGCGGGCGAAGGGCCCACGGCCTCCGCGGTGATGTCGGATGTGATGGATCTGGCCCGCGGCATTCGCCTGCCGACCTTTGGCCAACCTGCCGCCACGCTTGAGGCCCCAAAAACCGCCGCCGCCGCAACCCCTGCGCCTTATTATCTGCGCATGTCGCTGCAGGACAAACCGGGCGCGCTGGCCAAAGTGGCCACGGCGCTGGGCGATGCGGGTGTCTCCATTGACCGGATGCGCCAATATGACCACGCAGATGCCATGGCCCCGGTCTTGATCGTCACCCACACCACGTCTTCGGAGGCGCTGGTCGCGGCCCTTGATGCGCTGCCCGCCACGGGCGTGGTGAACGGCGCCCCCGTGGCGCTGCGCATCGAGCAAATCTAACCCCCGACTACCACTGTCTAACCCCCGCCTGCCCCCCCGAGGGGCCGCTGCAACAGCCGCGCTTTCTTCATATTTTTGCCTCGCTTAAGGGCAAAACATTCGCTATTGCCCTGCCCCTATAGGCTTGCGCAGTGCAAGTAAAATTGGCCCCTCTGCCGCCCTCTCATACCGGGCGGTACTCTGATCGCGCCTGTGTTGCGGGCGATGATCCAAACCACACAAAGGACGACTTCCTTATGAGCAAAGTAGATTTTCAGGACCGCTTGCTGTCCCTGGGCCTGGCCCGCGTATCGGAGGCCGCTGCTCTGGCCTCAGCCAAATTGATCGGGCGCGGCGACGAAAAAGCCGCGGACCAAGCCGCCGTCAACGCCATGCGCGAACAGCTCAACATGCTTGATATCGCAGGCGTCGTTGTCATCGGCGAAGGCGAACGCGACGAGGCCCCGATGCTATACATCGGCGAAGAAGTCGGCTCCGGCGAGGGCCCCGGCGTGGATATCGCGCTCGACCCGCTGGAAGGCACGACGCTGACCGCCAAGGATATGCCCAACGCGCTGACCGTCATCGCTATGGGCCCGCGCGGATCCATGCTGCACGCACCTGACGTCTACATGGACAAGCTGGCCATCGGGCCGGGCTATGCCACGGACGTGGTCACGCTGGATATGTCCGTAAAGGAACGCGTCGCGGCGCTGGCCAAAGCCAAAGGCTGCACCGCCGAGAACATCACCGTTTGTGTGCTGGAACGCCCCCGCCATGAGCAGGTCATCGAAGACATTCGCTCCACCGGGGCCGCCATCCGCCTGATCACCGACGGCGACGTTGCGGGCGTCATGCATTGCGCCGAAGCCGCCATCACCGGGATCGACATGTATATGGGTGAAGGCGGCGCGCCAGAGGGCGTGCTCGCGGCCTCCGCTCTGAAATGTATGGGCGGGCAAATGTATGGCCGTTTGCTCTTCCGCAATGACGACGAACGCGGTCGCGCGGCGAAAGCCGGGATCATCGATCTCGACCGGATTTACGCCCGCGACGACATGGTCACCCAAGACGTGATTTTTGCAGCCACTGGTGTGACCGACGGCTCAATCGTGTCGGGCATCAAGCGCGAGGTTGGCTTCATGACGACGGAGACGATTTTGATGCGTTCCAAAACCGGCTCTGTGCGGCGCATGATCTACCGCAACCCGGTGTGAACCCTGCCAGAGAGCTCAAAACTTTTGTACAAAATGGGTTTTCGCCCCTTTTGAATTACCCCATTTTGTACAAATGAGCGCTTTTTTGAATATTGAGGCCTCCCTGACGGGGCGTCGCTGGGTTGGGCTGTCGCCCGAGCAAGACCGCATGGCCGAAGCCATGTCACAACAGACCACCCTGCCCCGCCCCATCTGCCAAACGCTCTCCCGTCTGGGCGTCGCACCCGAGCATGCGGAGCGGTATCTGACCCCGACTTTGAAAGAGCTTTTGCCCGATCCGTCAGTCTTGCGCGACATGGATTTGGCCGCCGAGCGGATTTTACGCGCGGCGCAAGCCTCTGAAAAGATAGCAATTTTTGCAGATTACGACGTGGACGGCGCAACCTCCGCCGCGCTGCTGATCAACTGGCTGCGCGACATGGGTGTCGCGGCGACCCTCTATATTCCTGACCGCATTGACGAAGGTTACGGCCCCAATGAACCTGCCATGGAGGCCCTGGCCCGCGACCATGACCTGATCATCTGCGTCGATTGCGGCACGCTCAGCCATGACGCCCTTGCCGCAGGTTCTGCTGCCGATATTATCGTTTTAGATCATCACCTTGGCGGCGAAACCCTGCCGCCAGCTTTGGCCGTTGTGAACCCAAACAGGCAGGACGAGAGCGGAGATCTCGCCCATCTTTGCGCCGCCGGCGTGGTGTTTCTGACGCTTGTGGCTTTGAACAGGCTATTGAAAAATAACGGGAAATCCGGCCCCGACCTGATCGCGCTGCTCGATCTTGTGGCCCTTGGCACCGTCGCCGATGTAGCTCCGCTTATAGGGGTAAACCGCGCCTTGGTGGTCCAAGGCCTCAAGGTCATGGGGCAAAGAAACCGCATTGGGATCAAAGCCTTAGCCGACATCTCCCGCATGGACACCGCGCCCACCTCCTATCATCTGGGCTTCCTTCTTGGCCCGCGCATCAACGCCGGAGGCCGCGTCGGCACGCCCGATCTGGGCGCTAGGCTGTTGTCTACATTGGATAATTCCGAGGCCGAGGCCCTGTCAGAACGCCTCGACGCACTGAACACTGAGCGCCGCGAAATCGAAGAACAGGTCCGCATCGCCGCCCTCGCCCAAGCCGAATCCCGCGGCTTCGACACCCCCCTCGTCTGGGCCGCAGGCCAAGGCTGGCACCCCGGCGTCGTGGGCATCGTGGCGTCTCGTTTGAAGGAGGCCACCAACCGCCCCGCCGTGGTCATCGGCGTTGAGGATGGCATCGGAAAAGGCTCCGCCCGGTCAGTCAGCGGCATTGACTTAGGTGTTCAAATTCAAAGACTTGCCGCTGAGGGTCTGTTGATCAAAGGCGGTGGTCACAAGATGGCGGCGGGGCTGACCGTGGCCGAAGACAAGCTGGAGGCCGCGATGGAGCGCCTCTCCGAAATGATGGAAAAACAGGGCGCAGGCGCGCTGGGGCCACGCGATCTGAAGCTTGACGGGGTGATGATGGCAAGTGCCGCCAATGTGCCGCTCGTTGAGCAACTGGAAAAAGCCGGGCCCTTCGGTGCCGGAGCCGCCGCCCCGCGATTTGCCTTCCCCGACCAACAGATCGGATTCACCAAGGAGGTCGGCCAGGGCCACCTGAAACTCAGCTTCTCCGACGGCATAGGCCCTAAGATCGACGCCATCTGCTTCAACGCCGCAGAAAGCGGGTTAATGCAAGCACTTACACAGCATAAAGGTGCCAGATTTCACCTCGCCGGACGCGTCGAAATAAACACATGGCAAGGCCGACAATCGGTGCAACTGCGCCTCGAAGACGCGGCACCTGCCGGAGGCTAAAAATTACAAAATTTCGCAGTTTTCGACTTGTCAGAGGGGGCCCGCTCGCCTAAATAGCCTCTCACTGCTGATGCTCCCTTCGTCTATCGGTTAGGACGCCAGGTTTTCAACCTGGAAAGAGGGGTTCGATTCCCCTAGGGAGTACCAGCGGTATACCCCCTACATACAGACATCCGCCTCAACCCATTGTTTTGCATGGTTGTCGGCCTTATAGAAGGCTTTGCACGCCACTGGGCTACCTCTTGCATTTTAACTCATGGCCCGGTGCCTCCTTTCGACCCCACATTCGGTGAAGCCTTCATGACTAAGACCCCTGACATCGCGTTGTTTACCTGCACTTTTTCCGGAGATCGCGAGTACTTCCGGCTGCTATGCGAGTCAATTGATCGGCATGCTCCGGATTTCGTACATGTGGCGGCCGTTCCCAAGCATGAACTTCACTTGTTCCGCGAGTTCACCGGCGAGAAGCGTCGGATTATCAGCATGGAAGATTTCCTTCCCTCAGGAGTCCACCGCATCCCCCTGCCGCCTCGGAGCTGGCGTAAGAAACTCGGCGTTCTGGTCCGGGATCAGTATTGGGTTCGCCCAAACCTGCGGGTCAACGGGTGGGTGATGCAACAGATTGTTAAGTTCGAAGCCTCCCGTACGCTTGGTCATTCTGTGGTGGTGCATCTGGACAGCGACACAGTCCTGATCCGCGACCTCAAGGTCGGGGATTTCGTGACCAAAGGCCGGGCACGTCTTTTTCGTGAAACCTTCGACACCAAATATGACGACCACCAAGTCTGGGTCGAAGAATGCGCACGGATGCTGGCTCTGACCGGCGAGATCCCGAAAGACGTACATTATGTAGGTTGGCCGGTCGTTTGGCACCAGGGGGTAATTGAGGCCTTGAAGGCGCAGATTGAAAAGCTGCATGAGGGAGATTGGCGCCACAACCTAATACGCATGAAGATGTTGTCTGAATACCATCTCTATGGGCTCTACTACGAGTTCATTCACGAGCCTAAGGTCGAACATTATTTGAATAACGAAAAGCAGATGATCCTACGGACCTTGGAGGGCCCGGCAGATTTGACCAGCGAAGTGCCCGACGTGATTGGAGAAATCGGTCCCGATACAATCGGATGTTGCCTTCAATCGACCCTCTCCGCGTCCATCGAGGAACGGCGCGCGGTGAGTGATGCTCTGAGAGAGGCTGCAAAGCGTGGCGCATCTTAGCGCACTCTAGACCCAGCAAAACATTTCGCGCTTATCCGTTCATTGGCGTGCCGGAGAAGTCCATGGCAATCAAACTCGTGCATCCTATATTGATAGCATCGTAGAGAGTTTAAAGTGCGGCCCTGACGCCGAACACGTGTTCATTTATCCCGTTGCCCAGACTACCTGAATGCCAAAATCCACATGCAGGAGCCACCCCAATGCAGCTGACCATCAACGGCACATCACATGAGATCGACATTGAACCCGACACGCCGCTCCTTTGGGTTTTGCGTGACGAGATTGGGCTGACCGGCACGAAATACGGCTGCGGCGTTGCGCAATGTGGGGCGTGCACGGTGCATGTGGATGGCGAGGCGCAGCGGTCTTGTCAGCTGCAAATTGGCGATCTGGAGGGCGCGGAGGTGACCACGATTGAAGGTGTGGGCACTCCGGAGAAGCTCTCGGTGGTTCAGCAGGCTTGGATCGACCATCAGGTCGCCCAATGCGGCTATTGCCAGTCCGGTCAGGTGATGCAGGCGACCGCGTTGTTGAACGAGAATGACAGCCCCACCGATGACGATATTGACGAGGTCATGTCGGGCAATCTGTGCCGCTGCGGAACATATCCACGCATCCGCGCCGCCATCCACGATGCCGCCGCCAAGATCAAAGGGGCCTGAACCATGGGACGCGCCAAAACAATTGCACGCCGCACCTTTCTGATCGGTTCCGCCGCCATTGCCGGGGGCGTCGCCTTCGGGATCTACAAGGTCAAAACCCCGCATCAAAACCCGCTGGCCTCGAGCCTCGGAACGGGTGAGGCCACGTTCAACCCGTTTGTCAAAATTACGCCTGAGGCCATCACCCTGATCACCCCGCATGCCGATATTGGTCAGGGCGTGGTGCATATGCAGGCGGCGCTCATCGCGGAGGAGCTGGACGTGGAGTTCGGCCAGTTCGAGACGGATTTCGGCGCGCCTGATCCGGCCTATTGGAACACCGCTCTGGCGGCGGAGGCCGTGCCATTTGCGGCTTTTGACGAGGGCTTTGGCGCGGAGACCATGCGCTCGGTCATGGGCGGCGTGGCCAAGCTGATGGGCATTATGGGGACCGGCGGGTCAAGCTCCGTGCCTGATCAATATGAAAAGCTGCGCACTGCTGGCGCCGTGGCGCGGGAGACGTTGAAACTGGCGGCCTCCCAACAAACAGGCGTGGCCGTGGATGCGTTGAAGACGGCCAATGGCGCGGTGCAACTGCCGGATGGGACGTCGCTGGCCTATGTCGATTTGGCGGAGGCGGCCTCCGGGCTGGAGCCTGTGTCCGATATCACTCTGCGCGATCCAAGCACATGGCGGCTGATTGGCAAGCCTATGGCACGCAAGGATATTCCGGCGAAATCCACCGGCACGCAAAGCTACGGGATCGACCTGAACGTCGACGGGATGGTCTATGCCTCCACGCGTGTGAACCCGCGCCGTGCGCCGATGAATGGCTATGAGGCCAATGGCGCCGATACGATGCCGGGCGTCTCCGCGATTGTGCCGGTGACCAATGGCGTGGCGGTGATTGCCAATAGCACATGGCGGGCGATGAATGCTGCCAACCAGATCGAATTTGATTGGGCCCCGGCCCCCTACCCTGCGGAACAAGACGGGCATTGGGAAGAGGTTGCGGCCAGCTTTACCGAGGAACGTCTCGACAAGGAATGGCGCGCCGACGGGGATGTGGAGTCCGCGCTGGACGGCGCGGAGGTGATCGAGGTCGAATACCGCGCGGGCTATGTGGCGCACCAGCCGTTGGAGCCTTTGGGCGCGATCGTGCGCGCGGATGAAGACGGCGCGGAGGTTTGGGCGGGCCACCAATTGCCGCGATTTTTGCAACAGAAAGTTGCCGCCATCGTGGGCTGCGCGGCGGAGAATGTGATCTATCACAACCAATATTCCGGCGGCAGCTTTGGCCATCGGTTGGAGTTCGACAACATCACGCTGGCCACCGAGATCGCCGTGCAGATGCGGGGCACTCCGGTCAAGCTGACCTTGTCGCGCGAAGAAGATTTCGTGACCGATTACCCGCGCCAGATTGGCATGAGCCGCTCAAGGGGCATGGTCAAAGACGGCAAGGTCGAAAGCTGGAGTTTGGACATCGCCACGGTCTCCGCGGCACGGTCGCAATCGGGGCGGTTGGGCGTGCCTGTGCCGGGGCCTGACACGCAAATTGCGGCGGGCGCTTGGGCGATGGCTTACGGCATCCCAAACCTGCGCGTACGGGCCTATGCGGTGCCGGAATTGGCGCCGACAAGCTCCTGGCGTTCCGTGGGGGCCTCGACCGCCGGGTTCTTTGCGGAAAGCGCGTTGGACGAGTTGATCCATGCCGCAGGGGCAGACCAAATGGAGGAGCGCTTGCGGCTGTGCAACAACGCCGTGCACCGTAAGGTGTTGGAAGCAGCGGCAGAAATGTCAAACTGGGGCAGCGCGATGGGCGCGAACCAAGGGCGCGGCGTGGCGTTGGTGGAAAGTTTCGGGGTGCCGGTGGCGGAGGTGGTTGAGGTCACCAACACCGATGCAGGCATCAAGATCGACCGGGTCTATGTGGCCGCAGATGTGGGCCGTGTCATTGATCCGGTGAACTTTGAAAATCTGGTGCAAGGCGGCGTGATCTGGGCGTTGGGGCATGCGATCAACTCGGAGATCACCTATTCGGACGGCATGGCGGAGCAGATCAATTACTACGACGCGGAAGGCATGCGGATGTATCAGACGCCAGAGATCATCGTCAAAGGCCTTGAAAACGCTGATAAAATTCGCGGGATCGGGGAGCCTCCGGTGCCAGCGGGCCCGCCCGCTTTGGCCAACGCGATCTTTGCCGCGACGGGTCAGCGTATCCGCGAGATGCCGTTCAACAAGCATATTGATTTCGTCTGAGACGGACCTTGGGACGGCGCCCTCAGGGCGTTTTCTCGCCAGCCTCAATGGCTGTTGGCAGGGTGTTTTCTGGCGGTGACAGCGGGCAGACGAAGTCGGGCGCCCACGCGCAGGACGGGGTATAGGCGAAATTGAAATCAAGGATCAGCGCGCCGGTGTCGGTGAGGCCAAGGTCTGCGCCCTTGATGGCGTCGACGAGGTAGCGACCCCCACCATAGGTTTGCGCACCGGAGGTTAAGTCTTTGAACGGGATAAACAATCCGCCGCCATAGCCTTCGATCCAATAGACGGTTAGCTCGGCCTTTAAGGCGGCTTTCAGCCCCTGTGTGCGGGCGATTGGGCGGGCCCGCATGTCGCCGTCGGCGTCGAGTTGGAAGGTGAGAGCATTGGCCGTTACCCGGTCGAGCGAGACATAAAAGCGCAGGGCCGGGTTATAGTCGAACATCGCGATCTGTTTGAGCGTGGTGCGGCGCGGCTTTGGAACCGGGGACATCGGGTGGGTGCGGTAGAGATTTGAGCGCTCTGCACGCCACATGTCCCAGCCCTTTTGGGGGTCAGACGTCGCGCGGATTTGGGCATAGAGATCATTGAGACGCCGCCGCCAATCGGCCAGCGCGTAGGGCTCAGGCCCTTGATATATATCGGTTTCTTTCATCGTCATTGCACTCTACACGAAAGCTCTGACCGTTAGAAATCGGTTTCCACACCGCCCTCAGCTTTGCGGCGGGCGACGAAGTCTGACAGCTCTTCGCGGATGGCCGGGTCCATGGGGGGCGCTTCGAACTCCGCCATGATGCCCTTGTACATTTTGTGGGCGCGCTCGGCGGTCCATGTGCCTCCGTTCAGCTCCCATGCTTCGAAGTTGGACCAGTCGGAGATGAGCGGGCTGTAGAAGGCGGTCTCGTAGCGTTCTTGCGTGTGTTGGCAGCCGAAATAATGGCCATCGGGCCCGACCTCTTTGATGGCTTCCACGGCGATGTCATCGGGGGTGGTGGCGTAGGTGGCAGGTTCCATATAGCGTTGAATTTGTTGAAGAACATCGCAATCCATGATGAATTTCTCGGGGCTTGCAATCAGCCCGCCTTCCAGCCAACCGGCCGCGTGATAGACCACGTTTGTGCCCGATTGCACAGCGGCCCAGAGGGAGTTTGACGTCTCCCACATGGCTTGGCCGTCGGGGACATTTGCCGCGCAAACGCCGGAGGATCTGATTGGCAACCCGTAGTAGCGGCCCATTTGGCCCGTCATCTGGGTTGCGCGCATGTATTCAGGCGTGCCGAATGCGGGCGCTCCGGTCTTCATGTCGACATTGGAGGTGAAGGTGCCGATGGCGCAGGGTGCGCCGGGATTTACGCATTGTAACAAGGCGATAGCGGCCAAACCTTCGGCCAAGGAAAGCGTCACTGCGCCCGACATGGTGACGGGGGCCATCGCCCCTGCAAGCGTGAAGGGCGTGACGATCACCGGCTGGTTGCGGCGGGCGTGGATCATGGCGCCTTCGAGCATCGGGAAGTCATGTTTCAGCGGCGAGACCGAATTGATGTTGGTGTACATATATGGTTTAGAATCAAACTCTTCGCGGGAAATCCCAGCGGCGATGCGGGTCATTTCCATGACGTCTTCTACCCTGCCCCGGCCCAGCGAATAGGCGTGGACGGCCTTGTCGGTGAGGGTGAGTTTTTCGAACAGGCAATCGAGGTGGCGGACGCCTGCGTGGATGTCGATGGGCTCGACCGGGTAGCCGCCGGCGAAATGGATGCAGTTGAAGAACTGGGTGAGCTTGATGAAGTCCTTATACATCTCGAAGCTGCCGGATTCCTTGCCGCGTTCCAGCGTCCATGAATTGGGCGGAGACGACACGTTGCCAAAGAGCATATGCTTGCCGCCCATGGTGATGGCACGGTCGGGGTTGCGGGGGGTGATGGTGAACTCCGATGGGGCGTAACCCACCATTTCCATTACGAAATCTTCATCCATCCTGACGTTTGTGCCGTCCACTTTGCAGCCCGCTTTGCGCAGAACCTCGCAGGCTTCGGGGTTCAGAAACTCGATCCCGATCTCGCTCAGAATGCGCATGCAGCCCTTGTGAATGGCCTCGACACCGGCCTCGCCCAAGGGCTCTGTGGGGCGGTCGCGGTTGATCGGAGGGGACCATGGCATTTGCGGCGGCAACAGCGATGTGGTGCGTCTTGCATTGCCTTTGCGGCCGCCGCTGCGGGTTCTGCGGGGGGCGTCGTTTGCCATGGGGTATCCTTCGTTCAGCTTAGGGATCAGCGTGCCACCGGTTGCCCTGCGCAAAACGGCTTTTTCCGACGCAAAGGGTCGTTTTGTCCCAAAATGGGGCAAAATATTCGGCGCGAAAACCCAAATGTCCCAAAACTTTTGGGCTGGTTTTTTAAGGTTCTGTTCATAGATAGCGCCGCGGCGCGTGACGGGGCATGGTTGCTGCCGGGGTCGGAGGTCTCAGGTCTTCGGAACAGGTTTGCGCGGAGGCTTGAAGCGGATATTGTGAGCATCACGTTTTTCTATCAAAGAGCCGAACATGATCAAAAGCCGGATCACCCTCAAGCAGCTGGAGGCGTTTGCCTTCGTCGTTGACACTGGCACGTTTCGGGCGGCGGCCTCGGCGCTTGGGACGACCCAGCCCAATATTTCCGCGCGCATCACCGCGCTTGAAACGGCGCTGAACGTCACTTTGCTGTCACGCGATGCGGGGTCTGTGCGTTTGACGGCTGATGGCGACAAGTTACTCAAGAAAACCCGTGAGGTTTTGTGGGCAGGAGAGGCTCTGATTGAAGAGGCGGGCCGTCAGGAATTGATCGAGGAAACCTTGCGGCTGGGCGTGACGGAACTTGTGGCCTGCACGTGGTTGCAGGGCTTCCTTCGATTGATGAGAGAGGCCTACCCCAAGCTGCGGATCCAGCTGGAGGTCGATCTTTCGACCGCGACCGACGCAAGGTTGATGGAGGGGCAGCTTGATCTGGCGCTTCAAACCGGGCCGTTCAAATCGAAGACATTCGCAAGCCATGCGTTGGGTCAGGAGAACTACTGCTGGGTTGCAAACTCGGATCTGTTCAAACGGATCAGCGCCAACCCACCCCTCGCGGAGCTGTTTGATTTGACGGTCTTGACCCATGCAAAACACACGCAGGCCTGCGCTGCTTTGCACAGCCTTGCATCGGCGCGCGGGTTGAGGCGCGAAAGGATCGTGCATTCCAGCGCTTTGTCGGCATGTCTGCCCATGGCGCTTGAGGGGCTCGGGGTGGCGTTGTTGCCAGAACGGCTGGTGGCGGCCGAGATTGCGGCCGGTGAGCTGCACCGCGTGGAAACCGATTGGGTGCCTGACCCGCTGTCCTTTTATGCGCGCTACGCCCCCTCACGGGCGGCGCTCTACGTGGAAAAAGCCGCCAAGATCGCGAAGACGGCGATGCACCTCCCCCTAGATCAATAAAATTGATTGGGGTGAGCATTTTAATCGATTTGATTATTCGCGGCTTTTGAGGCCACCTGTCGTTGCATTTCAGAGCAGGAGCCCAAGATGACAGCACCTTCCGTTCGCCTCGGCGTCGATATCGGCGGCACCTTTACCGATGTTGTTCTGGAAAAAGATGGCGTGCCGTTTTCGACGAAGGTTCTCACGACCTATGCCGCCCCTGAAAACGCGATCATTGAGGGCATGCATCAGGTCTGCACCAAAGCGGGTGTGACCCCGTCGCAGGTTGGCCAGATCATTCATGGGACCACGCTGGCCACGAATGCGCTGATAGAACGGCGGGGTGCCAAGACCGCGCTGATCACGACCGAAGGCTTTCGCGATGTGATCGAAATGCGGACGGAGTCGCGATTTGAGCAATATGACCTGAACCTCAACCTGCCCGATCCGCTCTTGCCCCGTCAGATGCGTTTTACCGTTGCGGGCCGCGTTGATGCGAATGGCCAGATCCTGGTCGATATAGACCGCGCGGAGGTCGAGGCCGTTGTCGACCGGATTGCGACGGCTGGCTTCGAGAGCGTCGCGGTCGGCCTGATCCATTCCTATCTCAACCCGACGCATGAGCAGATGGTGCGCGATGTTCTGGCCGAAAGGCTGCCCGATGTTGCGGTGTCGATCTCGTCCGAAGTGTCGCCGCAGATGCGCGAATATGAGCGTTTCAACACCGTCGTCGCGAATGCCTATATCAAACCACTGATGGCCTCTTATCTGGGCCGTCTTGAAGACCGGCTGAAAGGTGAAGGCGTGTCCTGCCGCATCTTTTTGATGCATTCGGGCGGCGGGATTATTTCGATTCAGAACGCCGCAGAGTTTCCCGTGCGGCTGGTCGAGTCCGGCCCCGCCGGGGGCGCTGTGTTCGCGGCGCATATCGCGGCGCGTTACGGGTTGGACAAGGTTTTGTCCTTTGACATGGGGGGCACGACCGCCAAGATTTGTCTGATCAAGAACCAGACCCCGAAGACCAGCCGCGTGTTCGAAGTGGCGCGGACCTACCGGTTCAAGAAGGGCTCCGGCATGCCGATCTCGATCCCGGTGATCGACATGGTTGAAATCGGCGCAGGCGGCGGGTCGCTGGCGCATGTGGATGCGCTGCGCCAGATCCGTGTCGGCCCGGAAAGTGCGGGATCAGAGCCCGGCCCCGCCTGTTACGGGCGTGACGGCACGCGGCCCGCCGTGACGGATGCAGACCTTGTTTTGGGCAAGCTTGACCCGGATAATTTTGCAGGCGGCTCGATCAAATTGCACCCGGATCAGTCGCGCGCGGCGCTGTCGCGCCATGTGGGCGAGGCGCTTGACATGGAGGCGGTCGAGGCCGCGTTTGGCGTGGCGGAGGTTGTTGACGAGAACATGGCCAACGCCGCGCGGGTGCATGCGGTTGAAAACGGCGAAGACCTGTCAGACTACACCATGATTGCGTTTGGGGGGGCCGCGCCGCTGCATGCGGGCCGTTTGGCCGAAAAGCTGGGCGTCGCGCGATTGCTGGTGCCGCCGGGGGCGGGTGTGGGCTCGGCCATCGGGTTCCTGCGCGCGCCGTTTAGTTTCGAGGCCAACAGGTCCGTCTATATGAAGCTGTCGGATTTTGACGGGGAGCGGATCAAATCCTTGCTGTCTGACCTCAAGGCGGAGGCCACAGGGTTTGTGCGCACCTGCGACGAGGTCAGCCCGATCCTGTCGGAGTTCAAAGTGTATATGCGCTACACCGGCCAGGGCTGGGAGATCCCGATTGAGTTGACCGAAGGCCAGGCGATGGCCCCAGACGCTGCGACGTTTGAGGCGCGGTTCATTGAGGATTACACCAAGCTCTTTGGCCGCCCCGTTGCGGGCATGGATATCGAGATCACCGTCTGGTCCGTCAACGCGACCACCCCGCCAGAAAGCGTGGCACGGATGGCAGAAACGCCCGGCACAGCGACGGCACCTTCCGCGGGCGCGCGGCGCTTGTTTGACGCGGCTGCGGGCAGGTTTCTGGACGCGGATGTGGTCAATCGCTTTGACATGGCCTCTGGCGACAGGGCGATTGGACCCGCGGCGGTGGTCGAAGACGAAACCACCATCATCGTGCCCGCCAGCCGAGACGCAATTCGCCAGCCCGACGGGTGCATCGACGTTATCACAAAGGGGGCCGCGCAATGACCCAAGAGCATTCAAAGGTTGCCTATCAGGTGATGTGGAACCGGCTGATCTCGGTTGTGGAGGAGCAGGCGCAGGCGCTGGTGCGCACCGCGTTTTCGACCTCCGTGCGCGAGGCGGGCGATTTGTCGGCGGGCGTGTATGACGTGGACGGCCGCATGCTGGCCCAAGCGGTCACCGGCACGCCGGGGCACGTCAACGCGATGGCAGATGCCGTGGCACATTTCATCCGCCGGATTGGCCGCGACAACATCCATGACGGCGACGTCTATATCACCAATGACCCATGGGAGGGCACCGGTCATCTGCATGACATCACGATGGTCACCCCCTCCTTTCATCGCGGCGCGTTGGTCGGTTTTTTCGCCTGCACCGCGCATATCGTGGATATTGGCGGGCGTGGGTTCGGGGCCGATGCGCATAGCGTCTATGAAGAAGGGCTCTACATCCCGATCATGAAATTCACGGATCGCGGCACGGTGGACGAAACCCTGACCCGCATCATCCGGGGCAATGTGCGTGAGCCGGATCAGCTGATCGGCGATATCTACGCGCTGGCCACCTGCAACGAGATCGGCCACCGCCGCCTTGTCGATATGATGGAGGAGTTTGCCCTTGATGATCTGAACGGCATCGCCGCGTTCATCCTCGACAATTCGCGCCGCGCAACCATCGAGCGGATCGCGGCTTTGCCGCAGCAATCAGCAACGGGCGAGATGACGATGGACGGGTTTGACCGCCCCATCACGCTGAAGGTGAAGGTCAGCGTTGAGGGCGACAGGATTGTGTCGGACTTCACCGGGTCTTCGGGGCTCGATAAAAAAGGCATCAACTGCCCGCTGGTCTATGCAAAAGCCTATGCCTGCTACGCGCTGAAAGTCGCGATTGCTCCGGAAATTCCGAATAATGCAGCCTCACTTGCGCCGTTCGAGATCTTTGCGCCGGAAAACACCATCGTCAACGCATTGCATCCCGCGCCGGTCGCGTTGCGCCATATCGTGGGGCATTTCGTGCCTGACGCCGTGTTCAACGCGTTTGACAAGATCGTGCCCGGCCTGGTGCCCGCCGAAGGCGCGGGTTGTTTGTGCAATTTTCAGGTTTCGCTGCGCCCCCGCACGGACGCGCCAGCCCCGGCGCATGCGCGGCGCTCCGAGGTTTTGACGTTCAATTCGGGCGGCTCCGGCGCGCGGCCAGAGCATGACGGGTTGAACGCCACCGCCTTTCCCTCCGGCGTGATGACGATGCCGATTGAGGCCACGGAACATGCAGGCCCCGTCATCATCTGGCGCAAAGAATTGCGGCCCGACTCGGGCGGCGCTGGCAAGACCCGTGGGGGGCTTGGGCAATATATGGAAGTGGGTGCTCAAGAGGGCCACGAGTTCGACATCCAAGCCATGTTTGACCGCGTTGATCACCCCGCCCGCGGCAGGCGCGGCGGTGGCGCAGGGGCGCCCACCACGATTGTCCAGGACGATGGCACGGCGATGAATGGCAAAGGCAAGCAGTTCGTGGCGCATGGGCGCTGCGTCGTCATGGCCTTTCCGGGGGGGGCTGGCTACGGCGACCCGTCCGAGCGGCCGGTTGATCTGGTGAAACGGGATCTGGCGCGGGGGTATATCTCGGCCGAGACCGCCGCCAAGGCCTACAACCTGTCCACCGCAGAGATCGCAGAGGTGGAAGCGGCCGTCGCACGGGGGGAGGCACTATGAAAACCCAGACCCCCAAAAGCACATCCTATGACGTGGTTATCATTGGAGGCGCGATGATGGGCGCCTCTGCCGCGTGGTTCTTGTCCGATGACGCAGATTTTGACGGCAGCGTTTTGGTCGTGGACCGCGATCTGAGCTACGAGAACAGCTCGACGATGCACACGAATTCCTGCATGCGTCAGCAGTTCTCAGGTGAATTGAACGTGCGCATCAGCCAGTTCGCGGCGGATTTCGTCAAGAACCTGCCGCGCTATCTGGGCAATGATGACCGGGTGCCGGAGCTTTCGATCCGGTCCTTTGGCTACATGTATCTGGCAGACAATGAAGGCTTTGCGGACGTTCTGCGCGAAAGCCAGCAGGTCCAGATTGCGGCGGGTGCCGCAACGCAATTGATGACCCCCGACCAGATCAAGGCGGCCTATCCGTTCTACCATGTCGATGACATTGTTCTGGGCTCGATCAACCTGATCGACGAAGGGTTCTGGGACGCCACAGCCGTGTTTGACTGGTGGCGCAAATCGGCCCGAGAACGCGGCGTTGAATATATTGAAAACGAAGTGGTCGCCGTGGCCAAAAACGCCGCTGGCACCCGTGTCGACAGCGTGACGCTGGCATCCGGCGAGGTCATCGCCTGCGGCCAGGTTCTGAACGCATCCGGGCCTCGCGCGGCCAACACCGCGCGGATGGCGGGCATCGACGTGCCGGTTGAGCCGCGCAAACGTTTCTCGTGGATTTTCTCGGCAGAGCAGCCGCTGGACCGTGACCTGCCGCTGACGATTGACCCGTCCGGGGTCCATGTGCGCGAAAACGGCGGCGGCACCTACCAATGCGGCGGGCATTCCGAGATCGACCCCGCCGTCGATCCCGATGACTTCATCATGGATCACAACATTTGGCAGGACCATGTCTGGCCGATCCTTGCGACGCGCATCCCTCAATTTGAGGCGATCAAGGTGCAATCCGAATGGGCAGGGCATTACGCCTATAACACCTTTGATCACAACGCGATTTTGGGACCGCATATGGAGGTCGAGAATTTCTTCTTTCTCAATGGGTTCTCTGGCCATGGGCTGCAACAATCGCCCGCCATGGGGCGCGGCACCGCCGAGATCATGGTGCATCGCGCATACCAAACGCTGGACATGACGCCGTTCCATTTTGACCGCATCCCGGCGGGGCGCAAGATCGTTGAAAAAGCGATCATTTGATGAGGGGTCGCGTGTTCTCGCCATGCGCTGATCAAACCCACCGCGTCCAGACCTTCAGCGTCCCGAGGGGCCGAGTTTGCCCCAATCACCGGCCAGAACAGCAGCAAGAATGCTGACATCACGGCTCAACCGATGGCGTGGCGAGTGACTGGCACCGGACGCTGCGGTCAAAACGGCTCTTTTCAACGCAAAGGGTCGTTTTGTCCCAAAATGGGGCAAAATATTTGGGGCGATAACCCAAAATGTCCCAAAACTTTTGGGCGGGATTTTTAGGATTTTGTTAACGGGTGAGGTTGGGTTGAAGTGGAATTTAAAGTTCCCATGCTGCTCCCCTGCCCGATTAACGGGCTGCAGCCTCCGGGCTGGCTAATATGAAGGGCTGGTTTGAGCCCAATGCTACCTATTCTGATCTGATCAATATGGTGTTGGATGGACCGATATCCAATCCATCCGTCACAAAGAATACCTCGACTTCAAGCTCTAGAGGAGATTGCTGTGATGGATGTCCATCAAGCCATGCAAAGAAAAGTTCTGTTGAGCCTTCACTTACCTTGCCAACCAGCGGGACATCCGGGAAGATTTCATCCTTCGACCTGAAGTAAATACCAAAATCCTCGATAGCGTATGTGGACTGTGAAGGAAGTGACACCGTTAGAGTGAGCGTTCCTGCATCGTTACAAGATGAACCGGGTGCCTCAGTTCCCCTAGTGATTTCAATCAATTCGACTATGGGTTGCGGTACTTTTTCCCAGTATACTCCGTCAAGGCCTTGTTGTGCTGGGCCTGGGTGTTGCTCCCAGCGTTCTAGGCTAGGAATAAAGATGTCGGTCTCGGAGGCAAAGGAACATGCAGCTGCCTTCGTTGCGAAAAACGCGTAGGCGACCAATACGCCGAAGCATCCATTTCCTAAAGTCATCCCTGCACCTTTGCTAGTATGTCCCAAGACACATGTTCAATGAAAAACATAGTCTACAAAGCTCCAACAGGTAATGGCAACTTTGTCCGCAATCCAGCCCTCCCAAGCCGGGCGGGCGCAAGACCGTGGGGTGGCGCTGCTGCGGTCATTCGACAGTGCTTTATGGTGGCCAAACACATCTTCCGAATATGCGGAGCGCATCTGCTTCAAAAGCGCCAGCCCGCTGGGACGGCCCCTCTCGGCGATTGCGAAGGGCAATCGCCTGTCGGTCGGGGCTTGCGCCGGGTCGGTGCCTGCGGCTTGAGTCCGGGCGGGTCAGAGCGTTGAACTCAGGTCGGATGCTAGCGTTCTTGGTCAGTGCGCCCTCACCGCGCGGCCACCCAATCGGGCAGCTCTGACACATCGCCCAGTACGGCGTCGGCGAAAGGGGACAGCTCCTGGGCCGTGGCGAAGCCGGAGGTGACGGCGACGCAGATCATGCCGGCGGCGCGGCCGGCGTGGAGGTCGTGGAGGCTGTCTCCGACCATCGCGATCTGGGCGGGGGCGAGGCCGGTTTGATCCGCAAAAGCCAAGCACATGCCGGGGGCGGGTTTGCCGCCGTGGCCGCTGTCGGAGCCGAGGATAGCGGTGAAATGGTGAGCGATGCCAAGCGTCTCCATATGGGTGCGGGCGGAGTGCGCGCTGTCATTGGTGGCGATGCCCAGTTTGGCGCTTTGACCCAAGCGGGAGAGCACCGGGTCAAGCGGCACGATGGCATGGACGGGGGCCGTGCGGGCTGTGTCGTTGGAATGGCGCAAAAGCGCGTCGCGGGTCCAGTTGGGCAGATGGGGGAGGATCAGGTCCACGCCTTCCTCGGGCGTGCCTGCGATGACGGGGCTGGAGGGCGCAAAATTGCGGGTGGCCGGGTCATAGTCAATCGCGGCGGCGAGGCGGTGAAAGAGCGTGTCGTCTCCTTCAGACAGATCCGAGAGATGGGTATAGGCCCAATCGCCCCACATTTTGCCGAAATCCAGCAAAGTGGCGTCCTTGTCGAATAAAATACCGCTGATCATGCCGCGCGCCTCTTGTCGTTTTGGAAACAGAGTATGTCTCGATGCGTGCTTGCGCCAGCGGCGATTTGGGGGAAAGATGGGGTCGTTCTCAGGGCGGGGCGCAATTCCCCACCGGCGGTGATAGCCCGCGAGCGACCTTTCAGATGAGGGGTGTCAGCAGATCAGGTGTAATTCCTGAGCCGACGGTCATAGTCCGGATGAGAGAGAGCGTGTGGACGTGGCCTTCCCTGTTTCAAGGGGGCGGCTGCGTGCAAACGGGATCGCCTTGGTGACGTGTTTTTGTTGCGAAGAAGGAGACCCATGCAATGACACTCACCCGATATGCGTTCGTGAAAGCCAATTGGCATGCCGAGATTGTGGATCAAGCCTTGGCCGGGTTTTGCGAGCTGATACCTGCAGCCCAAGTGGACGTGATCGACGTTCCGGGCGCGTTTGAAATGCCGCTAATGGCGCAGAAGTTAGCTGGCACCGGGGCGTATGGCGCCGTGATCTGCGCGGCCTTGGTGGTGGATGGCGGGATTTACCGCCATGATTTTGTGGCCTCGGCGGTCGTGGACGGGCTGATGCAGGCCGGTTTGACAACCGGAGTGCCGGTGCTGTCGGTGTCGCTGACCCCGCATCATTTTCAGGAAACGGCGCATCATATCGGCATATTCAAAGCGCATTTCGTGGAAAAAGGCCGGGAGGCCGCGCGGGCGGCCCTGATGCTGGAAAACCTGGAAAGCGCCGTGAAAGCGGCCTAGGTCCAGTTCGGCAAATCGCCGCCCGGCAACAGCTGCCGGGCGCGCAGCGGGTCGTGATAGTCGAACTTGGCGTGATCGCAGAACCCGGTGACCCAGTCGTCATTCATCAACATGAAGTCCAGCACCGAGCCCAGAAAGGCCGGATCACTGGCTTGGGCGCGCAAATCATCGGCGCTGACGCCCGTAGAGCCCATGAAGACCCCGGCCAGATCATCGGTGGAAATGATCCATGCCAGCGCCTGCAAGGCCAGCGCTTGGGCGGCGTCTGCATTCATGATCTCGTCCCTCGTAAAGACTTATTTAAGACACTCACGTTTACCTTTGCCTCAGAGCAACACAAGCAAAAGGTATTCGCCTTTATGGGCCGACGTATTTTGATCGTAGACGCGCTGCCGACGCGCCGCATCGTGATGAAGGCGAAACTGAGCGCTGCGCATTATGACGTGGTGATGGCCTGCGACCTGGCGGAGGCGCGTGCCAAGCTGACCGCCACCCCCTGCGACGTCGTGTTTATGGATGCGGGGCTGGAAGGCATGGGCGGCAAGACCGTGTTTTCATTTTGCAGCGCGATCAAGACCAACCCGCTGACGCGCTCCATGCCGGTGATCATGACGACGGATACGGGCGATGACGCGCAGATCATGGCCGCGTTTCGCGCGGGCTTTGACGAGGTGATCCGCCGCCCTGTGGGCGAGCGGGTGCTTTTGGCACAGCTGCGCGCGGTGATGCGGCGCTGTACGGCAGATGGCGGCGGGCGGCAGGACCAGCTGGTGCTGGACGAGCTGAGCAGCACGGGTGACGAAGACCCCGCGCGGCCCGCACGGATTGCGGTGATTGCGCGGACGCGCGCTCGGGCGCAGGACTGTGCTGACGCGATGGAAGCGGCCTCTGGCGTGACAATGGCGCTGGATGTGCGCGATTTTGGCAGCGTGTTGCTGGGCGGCGAAGATGTGTCCGGTGCCGCGATTGACACAATTGTTCTGATGGTCGCCGCAGGCGAGGAAGAGGCCGCCCTGACCCAGCTGTCGGACCTGCGCAGCAGTGCCGTGGGCACCGGCGCGGGGCTGATTATGACGCTGGAGCAAGACCGCTCCATCTTTGCGGCGCGGGCCTTTGATCTGGGCGCGGATAACGTGGTATCAAGCGACATTTCCGCGACGGAGCTGGCGATACGAGCGCGCAAACAGGCGCGTTTCAAGCAAGGCCAGGATGCCAGACGGCAATCGCTGCATAACGGCTTGCGGCTGGCCGTGACCGACCCGCTGACCGGGCTTTACAACCGCCGCTACGCGACGCGGAAACTGGCGCAGATCGCGGGGTCTGGAGACGCATATGGGCTGTTAATGCTGGACTTGGACCATTTCAAGAAGATCAACGACCTGCATGGCCATGCCGCAGGCGACGACGTGCTGACCCATATTTCCGACGCGTTGAGCGCCAATCTGCGTGACAGCGACTTGCTGGCGCGTATCGGCGGGGAGGAGTTTCTGGTCGCCCTGCCCGGTGCCTCCCGCGCGCAGGCCGTGGCCACCGCAGAGCGGCTGCGAAAGATCATTGACCGCACCCGGATCCCCATGAGCAAGGGGGGTGCCTCACTCAGAGTCACGATGAGCATTGGGCTGTTTCACAGCGACGGGGCCGCCATTGAGGTGGACGAGTTGCTGGCGCGGGCGGATACGGCGCTTTACCGCTCCAAAGCGCATGGGCGCAACCGGGTGAGCATCAGTCAGGCTGCGTAGGTCGGGCGTTTCGGGCGGGCGTTTTGCCTATGCCTTCAACGCGGTTTGCGGCGTTTGAGACCTTTTTCCAGATTATCGGCAAAGGTCGCACGGGCCTCGGGGGTCATGCTTGCCAGATGGTTCAACATCAGCTCCTGGCCCTCATCTTGCAGCGCGATTTGGGCGCTGCGTTGAGTGGCGAGAACGGTGCGGGCGGCGTCGATGTCGAAGGGCTCGGCACGCAGGGTTTCAATGAGGGCGGTGGCCGCCGCGCGCATATTTTTGCGATGGGTGCGAAAGCTATCGCCGCGGGCCTGCATGTTTTGGCGCAGTGCCGCGCGGTCCTCCTTGGTGAAGGCACGGCCATAGGGGCCAAGCTGCGCGGCCTCGCGGCCCCGGTCCCAATTGCGGTGTTGCCCGCCAGAGAGTTTCGCGCCGACAAACATCCCCGCGATCGCCAGATTGAGCCCCAGCGAGGCCACAAGCAGGATGCGCATCCACGGTTTTTCAGATTTTTGTTCAGGATTGGACCCGGTGTCGTTCATCGAAAATTACCCTTCGTCAAGAAACGCGGTGTCAAAGAACAGGCTATCGCCGGGAAGCAGGCCCGTCAGGGCGTCTTCCTCAGTCGCATCTGCCGTGACACCAATGATCTGGCCGCTCAACAGGTCGGGTTGCGCGATCCCGATATAGAGCCCGGCCAGCGTGGCGGTGGCCAGCCCGCCCAGCGTGGGCCAGCCGCCAAGTGCATTGGCCAGCGCCCCGAACAGGCCGCGTTGCGGCAGGGCGGGAGGCGCGGTTTGGGGCTGATGCGCCTGCGCGTCGCGCAGAATTCGGGCGGTCAGCGCGGCGCTGGGCGCGGGCTTGGGTGCGGCGTCAAAGAGCGCGTCGAGGGCGCCCTCATCAAGCGCAGATTTCGGGGGTCGTGTCATAGTCCCAGCTCCTCTTTGCGGCTGGCCAAAGCGGTGGCCAGCGCGCGTTTGCCCCGTGCGGTCAGGCTTTCAACCGCTTCGGTGCTGATCTCTAATATCTCGGCAATATCGGGGTTGGACAGCCCCTCGATGTGGCGCAGGACCACCGCTTGCCGCTGCCGGTCCGGTAGGGTTTGCAGAGCGTCATCCAGCGCCGTGGCGCGTTCAGTTTGCATCAGTTGCGTCTCCATATCGGGGGCGTCGCTGACGGGCTCCGCGATTTCGTCGAGCCCCACGCCGCGCCGTTTGCGCAGCCGGTCGGTGCATAGGTTGGAGGCCACGCGGAACGCCCATGTCGAAGGTTTCGCGGCCCCCGGCACCCATTTGGGGGCGATTTTCCACAGCCGCAGCATGGTGTCCTGGACCACGTCCTCGGCCTCGGCCAGATCGCACAGCATGCGGTTGGCGAAGGAGAGCAGCCGGGGCGCCAAGCGTTGCGTCAGCTCAGCGGCGGCCAGCGGGTCGCCATTGGCATAGAGCGCCAGCAAAGCGTCGTCCGAAACTTGGGTGCTTTGATCCAATGCCATGTCCATGCCGGGGTGATGTTAGGCCAGCGCGCGCGTGGCGCACAATGGCGGGGTGGCCCGGCAGAGACGATCCGCCGGGCCCATGCGTTTACTTGCTGGCGCGTTTCTGGCGATGGTGCTTCATGGCCTCGAATTCCTCCTGCGAGATCGCGCCATTGCCGTCCGTGTCGAGCCGGGCGAGGCGTTTGGCGAGGCGGTCTTCGCTGGGCTGCATCTCCTCAAGGCTCAGCTGGCCGTCGCCATTTGCATCGCGTTTTTCGATCATGCGGGCGACGCGTTTGGCGGCGCGGTCGCTGTCCTTTCGGGTGATCTCATCGGCGCTGAGAAACCCGTCGCCATTGGCGTCGGCCTGCTCGAACCGGGCCACGCTGGCCGCTTGCAATTCCGCCACGGTGAGCTCGCCGCTGCTATCGGTGTCCAGTGCCTCAAAGCTGGCGCGAGGGCCGTGGCCGCCGCCTTTGGCAAAGCTGAGCGTTGGCGTGGTCAACAGGGCAGCGGCTGCGATCATTGTGGCTTTGGCGAAGATATGTGTCTTGCTCATGGGGTTTGGTCCTTTTTGGGTCTACGTGGATCAGCGCCTCATTCGCGCTGTTACATTCTCAAACGGGCGGGGTTTCGGTTTCCGTCGCGATCCGCAAAAAATAATTGCGACATTGCGACGCCGGGCCGCTTGGGCCCCGTGCAATGGCGCGCGTTTGGGCCTATAGTATAGGGGTAACGACAAGGACCACGCCCATGGCGCAAGACGTATCCCTCCTGCCCGAGACCGAGCTTTCTGGCCGTTTGGCCAAACCTGCGATGCTGCGCGGCTGGCGCAAGCGCTGCCCGAATTGCGGTATGGGGCCATTGTTTGACGGGTATTTGAAAGTGCAGCACAGCTGCGGCTCCTGCGGGCAAGAGCTGCATCACCACCGCGCCGATGACGGACCTGCCTATCTGACCATTCTGGTGGTGGGCCATCTGATGGCCCCGCTGCTGCATCTGACATTTTCGCATTTCGAGCCGGACCCGCTGTCCGTGGCCATCGGGTTTTCGGTGTTCTGCGTTGCGCTGTCGCTTTACCTGCTGCCGCGTATGAAGGGCGCGGTTGTGGGCATCCAATGGGCCAAACGGATGCACGGGTTCAAATCCGCCTGATGGGGGAGGACACACCCATTCGCGACGCGGCCAGCGTGGTTTTGCTGCGCGACGCGGGCGGTGACCCGAAGGTTTTGATGGGCCAGCGCGGCAAGACGGCGGCATTCATGCCGAATAAATACGTGTTTCCCGGTGGGGCCGTTGATCTGAGCGACGGCGCGGTCAGCTTGGCGGGCTATCCTGACGCGAAGAGCATGGCGCGGCTGGGGCAGCGCAGCCCGGTGGGGTTGGAGCACGCGATTGTGGCCTCCGCGATCCGGGAAGTCTGGGAGGAAACCGGGCTGCGGTTTGGTGTGCCGGGGGCCGCGCCTGCGGAAATGGACCCGGATTGGGCCGGGTTTTACGCCACCGGTTTGCAGCCCTCCGCCGAAGGGTTTCATTATTTTTTCCGGGCCATTACGCCTCCGATGCGGCCACGGCGCTTTGATGCGCGGTTTTTTCTGGTGCGGGCAGAGATGGCGATGGGTGATCTCGATGATTTCTCGGATGCGCAGGACGAGCTGAGCCATCTGCACTGGGTGCGGCTGGACGACGCCCGCGCGCTGAACCTGCCCTTTATAACGGAGGTCGTGCTGGCGGAGGTGGCGGCGCTGGCAAAATCGGGGGGCGCGCCCGCATCGGTCCCGTTTTTCAACAACACCGCTAACGTGTCGGAGTTCTTGCGGCTGAGCTGACATAATGTTTCGGTGAGGCCGAGGCCGGCATGCAGCGGCTCAACATTCACTCTGCTATGTTCCAATTGTGGAAACAATTTCATATTCGCGCCCGATTCTACGGGTAGCCGCCAAAGGCAATGATATTAACGATGAGCAGCACCGGGCCAACCCTGCCCCAAATCTCCAGAGTAACCCCCAAGCGCGATCTGGTGATCCTTGGCGGGTTGCTGGCGTTGTTTGTCATAGGCTTTGCCGGGCTCGCCGCCACGATTGGCTGGGAGGAGACGATGTCCCAGCTCAGATCGCTGAGTTTTATGCAGCTGCTGGCCCTGCTGGCGCTGTCCATGGTGAATTACAGCTTTCGCGGCTTGCGGTGGCATCTGTTTGCCCGCCAGCTTGGGCTGCCGTTGAGCGTGGGCCAGAATGTGCTGCATTTCATGGGTGGGTTTGCGATGACCGTCACCCCCGGCCGGATCGGGGAGCTGGTGCGGTTGCGCTGGATTTCACGGCTGACGGACTGGCCGTTCGAGCGGCTGCTGCCCCTGCCCTTCACGGACCGGATCGTGGATATTGCGGCTATGGGCATGGTGTTGGGCGGCGGCGTGGTGTTGTCGCAATCTGCGCATGCCGCCACGGCAATCCCGGTGGCTTTGGTGGCGCTTGTCTTTGCCGCCATCGTGACCAAGCCCGGCTTGCTGGCCCGGATCGTTACATTTGCGTGGCGCGCGACAGGGCGGTGGCCGCGCCGATTTGTGGGACTACGCCGGGCCGCGCGCTCCATGGCGCTGTTTCGCGACCCCAAGGTCATTCTGCCCGCACTCGTGCTGAGCCTGATTGGTTGGACCGCCGAGGGCTATGCGCTATACCTCTTGCTGAGTTGGATGGGCGCCGATATTGGCATGGCCACGGCAACCGTCATCTTCATATTTTCCACCCTCGCGGGTGGGCTGACCGGCGCGCCGGGTGGCGTGGGCGGGGCGGAAGCCGCGATGCTGATGATGCTGAGCGCACAAGCCGTGCCCCTGGCCATTGCCCTTCCCGCCATGGCCATCATCCGCGTGACCACCTTGTGGTTTGCCATTCTGGTCGGGCTGCTGAGCTTTCCGGTCGCCGAACAATTCTCGAAAAAGGCCTGAACATCATGCTTTGGAATTCCTTGACATATACCGGCTGGGGCCGGGTGAAGACCGCCACCGGGCCTGTTGCACGGCCTGAACGGGTGTCTTCCCTGCGCGCGGCTTTGGCCGATGACCCCGGCCCCGCGATCGGCAATTGCCGCTCTTATGGCGACGCGTGTCTGAACGATGGCGGCCCGGCGGTGAAGATGGTGCGGCTGGACCGGATGATAGGCTTTGACGAGACCACCGGCATTCTGGAGGTCGAAGCGGGTCTGAAAGTGGGCGAGATCGCGCGGGTTTTTGCGCCGCGCGGCTGGCTGCCCACCGTGATGCCCGGCACCGGCTTTGCCACTGTGGGCGGCTGCATTGCCAATGACGTGCATGGCAAGAACCACCACGGCGCGGGCTCCTTTGGCCAGCATGTGACGGAGATCACCCTGATGCGCGGTGAGCAGGCCACCAAGATCACGCCGGAAAAGGACCCCGAATTGTTCCGCGCCACCGTAGGCGGCTTGGGACAAACGGGGGTGATCGTTTCGGCCAAGCTGCAACTGCTGGCCTGCAAGGGCGACGTGATGGTCGTGACCGAGCGCCGCATTGACGGGTATGAAGAGTTTATCGAGGCGCTGGACGCCTCCAAGGCCACCTATACGGTGGGCTGGCTTGATGCCACCGCCAAAGGTGCCGCACTGGGGCGCGGTATTCTGGAAGAAGGCGAAACCGATTACGGGCTGGTCCCGCCGAAGAAATCAAGCAAATCGGTGCCGTTCAACGCGCCTCGGTTTGCGCTGTCGCGGCCTGTGGTGAAGGCGTTCAACAACGCATATTTCCGACGCATCCCGGAGGTTGGGCGCACATCGGTGAAGCCCATTCAGGATTATTTCTTTCCGCTGGACCGGATCCATGACTGGAACCGGCTCTACGGCAAGGCCGGGTTCATACAGTTTCAATGCGTGGTGCCGGTCGACGGCGTGCGCGGGTTGAAGCGTATTTTGGAAAAAATCGCCCATAGCGGGCTGGCCTCGCCGCTGGCCGTGCTGAAACGCATGGGGCCGGGCCGCGCGGGTATGATGAGCTTCCCGATGGAAGGCTACACGCTGGCCGTGGATTTCCGCGCCGGCAAGAAGGCCAGCAAGTTGATTGCGGAGCTGGAACTGATGACCGCTGAGGCCGGAGGCCGGGTGTATTTTGCCAAGGACGCCACGCTGGACGCGTCGCATGTGGGCGCGATGTATCCCGAGCTGGCGGAGTTCGCCTCCATCGCCAACAAGATTGACCCGGACGGGCATTACGAGACCGACCTGACCCGGCGGCTGAAGATAAGGAAGGCTGTATGACCGAGAATTGGATCATTTTGGGGGCCACGTCCTCGATGGCGAAGGCCTTTGCGCGGGCGGTGTCCGTTGAGGGCGCGCGGGTGTTTCTGGCCGGGCGCGACATGGTTGATCTGGAAGCCAGCGCCGAGGATTGCCGCCTGCGCGGCGCGCAAGGCGCGCGGGCTGTGAAGTTTGACGCGCGCGACACAAGCGGCTTTGCCGCGATTGTGGACGAGGTAAGCAAAGAAGACGGCATGATCAATGTCGCCGTTTTCGTGGGCTCGATGCCGCCACAGGCGGATATTGACGCGGACCCGTCGCTGATCGCGGGCGTTGTCACCGACAGCTATACCGGTCCTGCGGCCTTTTTGCAGACCGTGGCCCCGGCCATGGAAGCGCGCGGCGGCGGCACGGTGATTGGCGTGGGCTCGGTCGCGGGCGACCGCGGACGGATCGGAAATTACGTCTACGGCTCCGCCAAGGCGGGGTTCCACACCTATTTGAGCGGTTTGCGTAACCGGCTGACGCGGTCGGGCGGGCATGTTGTCACCGTGAAACCCGGCTTTGTGGACAGCGCGATGACCTGGGGGATTGAGGGCATGTTCCTTGTCGCACCCCCAGAAAATGTGGCCCGCGACCTGCTGGCTGCCGTCGAGAAAAAGAAGAACACTATATATACGCCGTTTTTCTGGCGCATCATTATGGGGATCATCAAGGCGATCCCGGAGCGGATGTTCAAGAAGATGAGCGTCTAGGGCGGCGCTTTAGAGCCCGCTTGTGCGGAACACGCAGCCATCGCTGGCCAAAAGCGGCTCTGTCAGGCACATGGAGCGGGCGACGCGCCACGCGGCCAGCACTTTGGGCACGTAGGCGCGGGTTTCGGCATAGGGGGGCACGCCGTCATGTTTGCGCACGGCCCCCTCGCCCGCGTTGTAGCCTGCCAGCGCGAGGATAGGGTCTCCATTGAATTCCTTGAGCAGCCAGCTGAGATAAGCGACCCCGCCTTTGATGTTTTGTTTGGGGTCGGTGGCGTCCGTGACGCCGAAGCGAGCGGCGGTGTCGGGGATCAGCTGCATCAGCCCTTGCGCGCCCTTATTGCTTTCGGCCGCGACCTTGCCACTGGATTCCACCGAGATCAGCGCCAGCACCAGCGCGGGTGACACATCCTTATTGAGCGTTTCGATCAAAATATCCGACCCATGGGCGGAGGCGATGTTTTGCAGCGTCTCGAGGCGCGGCTCGGAGACCCCTTTGCCTGACGGCGCTTTGGCGACGTGATCCACCGCGTCGATGAAGCGGCCGGGCACAGGCGTGCCGAGTTTTGGCGAGACGGCGTTCCAGAACCAATCGAGATCCGCGCTTGCGCTGTCTTTGCGCGGCTTTGCTTTGACCTCTGCCTTGACCACTTGGTCGCCGGGTTTGATCTGCACGGTGATGCGCTTTTTGGTGCCGGATGTGGGTGGCGCAATTTTACGGAAGGTGAAATCGCCGCCGAACGCGGGCTTATGTGACCCTGCGAGGCCCGGCGTTGTGACCAGAAGTGCGGCTGCACAAAGTGTAGAGAGAGAGCGTTTGAACATGATCTGTCCGATCCATCGGCTTGGCGCCGCTTTTTATAAGGGTATTTCGCATATTCTGCCGCGAAACGTTTTTTTAATCTATAGGCGGAAGACTGCGGTTGGGCGAGGAAATCCGGCCATATTCTATGGCAAGCTGGCCATAATCGGCATGTCAGACACAGTGAATCTACGCGAAATTCGTCTAATTTTCACAAAAATCACCTGTAAAACAATGTCTTAGAGATTTTTTTAGAAATTTCTTCATGTGCTTAGAAATTGAACGAAACGCGCCGCACTGTTGCCCAGATTGACCCCGATAACTCTCCACATACCGAGACGGGGATGAGGAACGGAACAGAGGCCGCTCCAAATCACACACACCGCCACGGCGTAATGGAAACTGAAAACTGACTATATCCTTGGAGGGATACACAATGACTAAACTGTTCAAAAACTTCGTAGCTGACGAATCTGGTGCCGTGACTGTTGACTGGGTCGTTCTGACCGCAGCCATCGTTGGCCTGGGCATTGCTGTTATGGCGTCTGTTTCTGACGGCCTGCAGGACCTGTCCGGCGACATCGAGAACCAGCTGACTTCGCAAGGCATCTCGACAACTTTCCAATAAGTTGACGTAGACCGTCCTCACGGACGGACCTCACAAAGAATTAGGGTCGCGCTTTCCAGAGCGCGGCCTTTCTCTGTTCTGGCCTTTCTTTTCTGCGGCTTTGTTTCCAATTCGAAACGGAGCGTTTCTGGTGGATCGCGGCATCGTTAGCATTGTGACGCATTTTCGCCAGATTTGATTCTAATATGGATGATGAGGGTAAACGGAACGGCATGTTGTCTGGAAGCGGCATGCCAACGAAGAGGAAGACATGTTAAATAGGATTGCATCTTTTGCGTTAGACGAAGACGGCGCAGTGACCGTGGATTGGGTCATATTGTGTGCAGGCGTGATCAGCCTGGCACTTGCTGCTGTGGGCGTGATCACCGACGGGACCGAAGACCTGTCAGGTGATATCGACACCAACTTGAAGAACGAGCTGATCAGCACGAGCTTTGAGGATGACAGCGACGTCTGATCCGACGCCAGCGCGGTAAAGCGCCGCCTGAACAAGGCCCAAGACAACGGTCCAGCCGATCCTGACCCTGTGCGTCAGTCGAACGGCTGGGCCGCTGCGATTCAACAACGCGCACTGAATCTGGGGTTTCTGAAATGCTTCAAATCCCGTGAATTGCCCCACACTGTTCATCCCGCAATCAATCTTTTGCCGCATTTGCCAGCCATACCGAGACCTGCTGGAAAACCGTCGCGTGTTGACGGGTGTAAAATGTGGCATCTGAAAGGGGCACAACATGAGAATTCTATTTGGGTTGGTTTTGGTCATTGGGGTCGGGCTTGCTGGCTTTGCTGCCTACCTCGCCAAGAATCGGATCGGCGAGTATCAAGCCACCGTGGCCGCACAAAAGGCCAAGCTCGCGAGCACCGTCCCGCTGGAGACGGTCTTTGTTGCAAAACGCCGCATCGCTTACGGCGAGAAGCTGACAAAAGACGATGTACGGCTGATTGCATGGCCGGAAAACGCCATTCCTGAAGGCGCGTTCCAACATGGCGAGTTTCTGAAAGGCGACCCGCTCTTTGCCGAGGACGGCGCCTTGCGGACCGTGCTGCGGGTCATGGAAAAAGACGAAGCCGTTCTGAACGTGAAAGTGACCGAACCGGGCGAAGATGCCGGGGTGTCCTCGCGTCTGGCCAAAGGCATGCGGGCGTTCGCGCTGCGTGTTGACGTGTCCTCCGGCGTGTCGGGCTTTTTGCGCCCGGGCGACGAGGTGGACGTGTATTGGACCGGCGAGGCCCGCGGCCGCAACATCACGACCCTGATTGAAACCCGGCTGCAATTGCTGGCTGTTGACCAAATTGCTGACGGCGACCGCAACGCACCGACGATTGCGCGGACTGTGACCGTGGCGGCCTCCCCCCAGCGGGTCGCGGCTTTGGCCCAGGCACAATCGACCGGCCGGTTGACCCTGTCGCTTGTGGGCGCCGGAGACGATACCGAACTGGCCGCGATTGAGGTCGACCAGAACCAGCTGCTTGGCATCAAAGAGCGCGTGAAGGTCGAGCGCGAGGTCGAGAAAGTCTGTACCGTCAAGACGCGCAAAGGCGCCGAAGTGGTCGAAATTCCGGTCGAATGCCCCGAATAGGCTCCTGACGTCGGCCTTCCCCTTTTGGCCACGCATGACCCGCGCATAGCGGGACCCGAGCAACAAAAAAAATCGAGGCGCGGCACCGTATATAGGTGTCGCGCCTTTAGTTTTATACCAGTTCTGGACCAGTGTTGCCACATACCCACATAAAGGAAGACCTACAACTATCTGATTCTTGCAATAAAAACGGAAATCGCACATGGTCGTTTCAAATTGGGCAACAGACCCAATCCAATAGTGATTTGAGAGGCAGGTCACATGCAAATGAAGCAGATTATCCGTGCAGGGCTTATCGGCCTTGCCGTTACCACATTCACACCCGTCACCAGCGTTGCTCAGAATTTGAGCATCACAAGCGGCACAACGGCGCGCAACCTGAGCGTGGCGATCAACCGCGCCGTGGTTGTTGAAAGCGACGTTCCCTTCGCGGAATTGTCGGTGGCCAACCCGGCCATCGCAGACATCGCGACACTGTCGGATCGCACTATATATGTGCTCGGCAAATCACCGGGTCGCACCACGCTGACCCTTTTGGGCCCAGATGGTCGCCTGATCACCAATGTTGAGGTGCAGGTTGCGCCGGACATTGCGGAATTCAAAGAGCGTCTGCAGGAAATCCTGCCGGGTGAAAATATTGAAGTGCGCACCGCCAATGCGGGCCTTGTGCTGTCTGGCACAGTGTCGAGCATTCTCAAGCTGGACCGCGCCCTTGATCTGGCAGAGCGCTACGCGCCGGACGCGGTGTCGAACCTGATGAGCGTCGGCGGCACCCAGCAAGTCATGCTGAAAGTGCGCTTTGCGGAGATGTCGCGTTCTGTGTCGAAAGACCTGTCGGTCAGCCTTGGTTTTTCCGGGGCGAGCGGCAATTTCGGCCTGAACGGAGGCTCTGGCGGCAGCGCAAACAACGTCACAACCGGCGGCATTCTGGCCGGACCCGCCCTGCCCGGCGTCGCTGCGGGTGGCAGCAATGGCGCATTGGCCATCGGCTTTGGCAGCGGCAGCCTGCAAGCGGCTGTTCTGATCGAAGCGCTCGAGTCCAAAGGTCTTGTGCGCACCTTGGCGGAGCCAAACCTAACCGCCCTCTCCGGCCAACAGGCCGAATTCCTGGCGGGTGGTGAAATTCCGATCCCTGTGTCCAGCGAAGACGGCATCTCTATTGAGTACCGCCCCTTCGGTGTGGAACTGGCCTTCACGCCAACGGTGGTGAATGAGGATGTTATCAACCTGAACCTCGCGACCTCCGTGTCGACCCTGGATACCACCAATGCGGTGACAACAGGCGGCGTTTCGGTGCCATCGTTCAGCACGCGGGCGTCTTCCACGACTGTCGAGCTGCGTGACGGCCAGAGCTTCGCTATCGCGGGCCTTTTGCAAGACAACTTTGTGGACCTTGCCGGCCAGGTGCCTTGGCTGGGTGACGTGCCTGTGCTTGGATCGCTGTTCCGCAGCGCCAATTACAGCCGCAACCAGACCGAGCTGGTGGTGATTGTGACCGCCCATCTGGTCACACCTCAACATGGCGACAGCTTCGTGCTGCCGACTGACCGCATCCGCCCACCTACCGAGCGCGAATTGTTCCTGAACGGCACTATCGCAAAATCTGTCCGCAGCTCTCGCGGCGGCACCGGGGAAGTTGCACGTCAAGACTTCTCAGGCTCTTACGGCTACGTTTTGGAGTAATATCAGATGCTTAGATCAACCAGCACCCTTGCCTTGATGGCAACTCTTTCCCTGACCTTGAGCGCCTGCGGCAGCTTTTACCGCGAAGCAGGCGCGGATGTGGATGAGGGCGGCTTCGGCAACCCCACCATGACCAACACCCTGATCTCCACCGGAGAGCTGGCCGCCGTCGAAGGCCTCGCCCGCCGGTTCGAAGACGAGGTGGACAGCAAAGTGACCTTCGCGTTCAACAGCGCGCAGCTGGACGGGGCCTCCAAGCAGGTTCTGCAACGCCAAGCGGGCTGGATCCGTCAGTTCCCGGAAGTGCGCTTCCGGGTCTACGGCCACACCGACGCGGTGGGCTCTGCGGGCTATAACAAGTCACTTGGCCTGCGCCGGGCGAACGCCGTTGTTGCATATTTGACGCAACAAGGCATCAGCCGGTCCCGTCTGGAGGCCGTCGCCTCCTTCGGCGAAACCCGCCCTGTGATCGCCACCGAAGGCCGTGAACGCCGCAACCGCCGCACCGTGACCGAAGTGACCGGTTTCGTTGAGGCAGGCGCTTATGGCCTGGACGGAAAATACGCCCGCGTTGTCTATCGCGAGCATGTGGATTCCGCTGGCCGTGTGGTCTTTGACGAAGTGTCTGCCGGGGTTGCGAACTAAAGCGCGCTACAAACCTCAGATTTTCGACATTTTGGCCCTAATCTCGCCCTTATTCCTAAGCATTGATTGTCTCGAGAATGCCGACAATTCCACCCCGTTGTGGAAATTTCGGTGAAACGAGGCAATCAGCTGCCCCCTTAGTAACGCTTACGAAAGCTAGCTGGGGTAGCCAAGCATCCGATCTGTATCGGGTTCGTGGGATAAAACATGACGAGTAGCGCAGCACTCCAGCCGGACACCTCCCCTATCACGGCATGTACCGTGGCACGGGATGTCCAAAACTTCGACCTGCTGATCGAAGACATGGAAACAGAGCTTGGCGAAGGTTGGGGCGACCTGAACTTCGCCGACGCAACAGCCTATCTCAGCCAGCCTGAGGCCTCCGCCCTGGAATTTATCGCCATCGCTGTCGACAATGAAGACAACGAAGACGAAGCCCTGCTGAGCACCATCGGCGACCTTATCACCCGCACCAAAGACATGGGCATTCGCGTGATCTTGATCGCGGACGAGCTGTCCCCCATCGCGTTGCACCAGCTGTTGAAGCTGGGTGCCGACGACTTTGTCCCCTACCCGCTTCCCGAAGGCGCGCTGCATGACGCAATCGAGCGCATCCGCGCCGCCGCCGCCAACCCTGCCCTTGTCGAAGAGGCCGCGAACGCGGGCGGCCCTGGCGGCAAGCTGCGCTCCGGCAAGCCGGGCGACAAGGAAGGCGTGATCATGCCCGTGCATGGGCTTGCGGGCGGTGTTGGTAGTTCCACCTTTGCGGTGAACCTTGCCTGGGAACTGGCCACCGTTGACAAGAAACGCACGCCAAAAGTGTGCCTGCTGGATCTGGACTTTCAGTTCGGCTCTGCCTCCACCTATCTGGATCTGCCCCGCAGAGACGCTGTCTACGAGATGCTCTCGGATATGGAGAACACCGATGACGAGGCGTTCAAACAGACGCTGCTGACCTTCAACGACAAGATCAGCGTGCTGACGGCCCCGGCTGATATTCTACCGCTTGATCTGGTGAGCGCCGAGGATATCGAGCGTCTGGTGACATTGGCGCAGCGCAATTTCGACTTTGTTATCATCGACATGCCCACCACGCTCGTACAATGGACCGAGGTCGTTTTGGGCATGAGCCAGGTGTATTTTGGCATGCTGGAGCTGGACCTGCGCTCCGCGCAAAACACGTTGCGGCTGATCCGTGCGCTGAAGGCCGAAGACCTGCCGCATGAGAAAATCCGCTACACGCTGAACCGCGCACCGAAATTTACCGATATGGCCAGCAAAAGCCGCGCCAAACGCATGGCAGAAAGCCTTGATATCGACCTGAGCCTGCACCTGCCTGACGGCGGCAAACAGGTTCCGCAATCCTGCGACCACGGGCTGCCGATTTCAGAGACTTCTTCCAAGAACCCGCTGCGCCGCGAGATTTCCAAACTGGCGCAATCCTTGATCGACATCGAGCTTGTCGAAGAAACTGCTTAGGGGACGCATTAGATGTTTTCGAGATACAAAAAATCCGACAAAGCACCTGCTGCGGCTGAAGCCGCGGCACCTGTTGCCGAAAAGAAGGTCGAGATGCAAAAGCCGAAGCCCGTTGTGGCTCCGGCGGACACGGTTGCCATTGATAAAGAGCTGAAACGCCGCCAGAAGCTGGAAGAGATCCGCTCCGAGCTGCACCACCGTCTGCTCGACAACCTGAACCTCTCCGCGCTTGAAGACGCGCCGGAAAAGGAGCTGAAGGCCGAGATCGCATCGATCTGTGCCGAGGGCCTCGAGGAGATGGCGATCGTCCTGAACAAGGAAGAACGCCAGAACCTGCATGCGGAACTCTATGACGAAGTGACGGGGCTTGGGCCCCTTGAGCCACTTTTGAAAGACGAAACGATCAACGATATTCTGGTGAATGGCCCCAACCGGGTGTTCATCGAACGCTCTGGTAAACTGGAGCTGACCAACACGCGTTTTAAAGACGAAAAGCACCTGCTGCGGATCATCGACAAGATCGTGTCGGCCGTGGGTCGTCGTGTGGATGAAAGCAATCCTTACGTGGATGCGCGGCTGAAAGACGGCTCGCGTTTCAACGCCATGGTGCCGCCGATTGCGGTGGACGGGTCGCTGGTATCCATTCGGAAATTCAAGAAAGAGAAGCTCGGGATTGACGAGCTGTGCGCCTTTGGCGCCTTCTCGGAAGAGATGGCCGCCTATCTGCAAGCCGCCGTGGCCTGCCGGCTGAATGTCATCGTGTCGGGTGGTACGGGTTCTGGTAAAACGACCACGCTCAACGCGCTGAGCTCGTTTATTGATAACTCCGAACGTATCCTGACGATCGAGGATACGGCCGAACTTCAACTGCAACAGGTCCATGTCGGCCGGATGGAATCGCGTCCTGCCAACGTTGAGGGCAAAGGCGCCGTGTCGCAGCGCGATTGTCTGAAAAACGCCCTTCGGATGCGGCCTGACCGCATCATCGTGGGGGAGACACGTGGCGAAGAAGTTATCGACATGTTGCAGGCGATGAACACGGGCCATGACGGCTCGATGACCACGATCCACGCGAACTCCGCGCGCGATGGTGTGTCGCGTCTGGAAAACATGATCGCGATGGCCGGGATCGAGATGCCGATCAAGGCGGTGCGTGCTCAGATTTCTTCGGCTGTGAACCTGATTGTGCAGGCCTCGCGTCTGCAAGACGGCTCCCGCCGCATGGTGTCGATCACCGAGATCACCGGCATGGAGGGCGACGTTATTTCGATGCAGGAAGTGTTCCGCTACCAGCGGCTCGGCCTGCAGCCTGATGGCAAGATCATTGGCCAGTTCACCCCGCTGGGTGTGCGGTCGCATTATTCTGAACGGTTCAAGCAATGGGGCTACGATCTACCGGCCTCCATCTACGAACCTGTTGCTGCGGAGTAGACGGATATGAATATTTCATTCGAACCGCTTCTGTACGGCATTATCTTTGTCGCCGTTCTGATGATGATCGAGGGGGTGTATCTCCTCGTTTTTGGCAAGTCGATCAGCCTGAACAACAAGGTGAACCGCCGTCTGGACATGATCCAGAAAGGCGGCTCGCGCGAGAAAGTGCTCGAACAGCTCCGCAAGGAGATGAACCAGCATATGAAATCGGGCGGCATCCCGCTTTATTCGATGCTGGCCGACAAGGCGCAGCGCGCCAACATTGCCTTCACGCCGACCACGTTGATCGTGATCATGGCCGTTCTAGCGGTGTTTATCTTCATGGTTCTGACGCAGATGACGGCGGCCTCCGCCCCTATTCGCGGGCTGATTGCCGTCGCGATGGGCGTGGGTGCGGTCTATGTCTGGGTGAATAACAAATGCAAAAAGCGGCTGGCGATGCTGGAAGAGCAGCTGCCGGACGCGATTGAGCTGATGGTGCGGTCGCTGCGCGTGGGCCACCCGTTTTCCTCCGCGATCAACATCGTGGCCAAAGAGGTTGCGGACCCGCTGGGCACGGAGTTTGGCGTGATCGCCGATGAAAGTGCGTACGGGCGTGACGTGTCTGAAAGCCTGAAACATCTGGCCGAACGCATGGATATGCAGGATTTGCGCTTTCTGGCGGTTGCGGTGACCATTCAGCAGACCTCCGGTGGTAACCTGGCGGAGATTTTGCACGGATTGTCCCAAGTGATCCGGGCCCGGTTCAAGCTGTTTCGCCGCGTGAAAGCGATCACCGCTGAGGCCAAATGGTCCGGCGCGTTCCTGTCGGTCTTTCCGCTTCTGGCGCTGGTCGGCATCAACGTGATGGAGCCTGATTACTATGTCGACGTGAAAGACACGGAATTCTTCATTCCCGCCTGTCTGGCCGTTGCCGTGTTTCTTACCGTGAACATGATCTTCATGAAGATCATGGTTAATATTAAAGTCTAGGGGGCCATTGGCCATGATCGAGCAATTCAACACCATGTTGACCGACCTGCTGGGCCCGCTTGGCCCGGTAATCGCGGTCGGTTTTCTGGGCCTGCTTTTGGTGCTCCTGACCCTTCCGGTCATGCTCAAAAAGCGCAAAGATCCGATGGACCGGCTCAAGGCCGATGCCAAACGCGGGCGCTCTGCCAACCCGGGCAATCCAGAGGCCGCCGGGCTGCGTCGCAAGACCGGCACCGACAAGCTGGATAAATACGCCAAATTCCTTGAGCCCGAGGATCAGGAACAGCTGGACGGCATGAAGCTGAAACTGCTGCAGGCGGGCTATAAGCAAAAGTCGGCGGTGCGCACCTTCCACTTCCTGCAATTCATACTGGGCATGCTGTTCCTGCTTGCCGGTGTCATCTACGCGCTGTTTCTGGCGGGCGACGAAATCTCCACCCGCAACATGGTCTTGGCGATCATCCTGCCGGGTTGCGCAGGTTACTACCTGCCAAAATACTGGATCGAGCGCCGCCGCCAAGAACGTGTGGAACAGATTGAGGCGGGCTTTCCTGACGCGCTTGACCTGATGCTGGTCTGCGTTGAAGCGGGCCAATCACTGGACCAGGCCATCATCCGCGTGGCCGCCGAAATCCGCGCGGGCTACCCTGCCCTCGCTGACGAGTTCGAGATCGTGGCCCATGAAATGAAGGCCGGTAAGGACCGGATCACCGTGTTGAAAGACATGTCCGAGCGCGCCGGCGTGCCGGATGTGGCCAGCTTCGTGACGGTGATGATCCAATCGGCCAGCTTTGGTACATCCATTGCCGAAGCGCTGCGGGTCTATGCCTCCGAGATGCGGGACAAACGCGTGATGCGCGCCGAAGAGAAGGCCAATGTGTTGCCGACCAAGCTCACACTTGGAACCATGATGTTTACTGTTCCGCCCTTGATGATTATCCTGATTGGACCGTCGATCTACGACATCTACGTCAACCTTAATGGTGGTGGTTTGTAAGCTTTGAAACATGTGGTGGGGACCGCGCTGATCCTAACAGCACTCGCCGCATGCGAGCCTGCGCCCTCGGGTGCTGACCTCGCGGTCGGCCCGGGGGCTGATCCGTTTGGGCCCGCGGGCGTTGTGGCGCGCGGCGACTCCGTTGATGGGCTGATCGTCGGGCACCGCCTGATGGCGGCGGGCGAATATGAGCTGGCGCTGAAAGCCTATCTGCGCGCGGCGGGTGATATGGGAACAACGGTGGATGTGCTGTCTGCGCTGGGCTCGGCGAATTTGCATCTGGGGCGGCTGGGCCAAGCCGAAACGCTGCTGCGCCGCGCCATCAAGGAAGAGCAAACCTTCGTGCCAGCCTGGAACAATCTGGGCGTGGTTCTGATGGAGCAGCAAAAACCCGCAGAGGCCGCGCGGGTGTTTCAGACGGCCTTTGCCCTCGATAGTGGCAATTCTGACGAAATTCGGGAAAACTTGCGGCGCGCCCTCGCAAAAATCGAAAACCCGGCCTACACTGCTGAGAATAACGACGAAGCCTTTGACCTGGTCCGCCGTGGCAGGGGGCAGTATCTGATACTGTCGACACCCTGATCTGCCAACGACCTGAGAATCAAGGGACGTATTGAGAGCAGCAGAGGACGCACCCCATGCGCCAAACCAAACTTATGACGCTGTGCATTTCAGGTGCACTGGCCCTTTCCGCTTGTGAAAAATCGCAGGATGCCGACGTGTCGCGCGCGCTGAAAGGCGTGAACGTGATCGACGAGAGCAACCTCAACGATATCATGCTGACCGCCGCCGACCCCAATGAGGCCGTGGCGTATTTTCAGCGCACTCTGGCCGAAGAGCCCGACCGCATTGATGTGCAACGCGGACTGGCGACCTCGCTGGTGCGCGCGAAACGCGCCACCGAAGGGGCGGTGATCTGGGAACGGGTGACCACCCATGAAGAGTCCACGGTCGAAGATCAGATGAGTTTTGCCGACGCGCTGATCCGCACCGGCGATTGGGAGCAGGCCGAGACCATTCTGGACAGCGTGCCGCCCACAATCGAGACATTCCAGCGCTACAAGCTTGAGGCGGTGATCGCCGACAGCAACAAGGAATGGGACAAGGCAGACAGCTTTTACGAGACGGCTGTTGGACTGACCACGTCGCCGGGTTCGATCCTGAACAATTGGGGCTATTCCAAGCTGACACGCGGCGATTTCCGTGACGCGGAGCGGCTGTTTGGCGAGTCCATCACCTATGATCCGACGCTGTTTACCGCCAAAAACAACATGGTTCTGGCGCGTGCCGCGCAGAAAAACTACTCCCTGCCGCTGATCCAGGCGACCCAAGTGGAGCGCGCACAGCTGCTGCACACTATGGCTCTGGCCGCGATCAAGCAAGGCGACACGGATATGGGCCGCACCTTGCTGGCACAAGCCATCGAGGCGCATCCGCGTCACTTTGAGGCGGCTGTCAGCTCGTTGAAGAAGCTCGAAAGCTAGGGCCTGACGCGTGCTTTTGTCTGTCAGCGCCGCTTTGTGGTTTCTGCCTTTCGTGCTGCCGATTTGCCTCTGGGTGGCCTGGTCTGACCTCGCGACAATGAAAATCCCGAACAAGGCCGTTCTGGCCTTGTTCGTGGTCTATCTGGCGGTCGGGCTGATCGTCTTCCCGTTCGAGCAATGGGCGTGGCAGCTGACCCATTTCGTGGCCGTGATGGTTGTCGGCTTCGTGCTGACCATTGCAGGTGTGATGGGCGCGGGTGATGCGAAATTTGCCGCCGCCGCCGCGCCATTTGTTCTGCTGACCGACGCGGTTAACGTGGCCGCGATCTTCACCATTTGCGTGGTTCTGGGCTTTATCACCCACCGGCTGGCGCGGGTCTCGCCGTTTCGTAAATTGACGCCGAACTGGGAAAGCTGGGAGCGCACGCGTGAGTTCCCGATGGGCTACCCGTTGGCTGGTACTTTGGTGGCCTATCTGGTCCTCGCCGCCGTCGGTTACTGAACGCAGATTACTGAGCGCAAGTTACTGAGACGTTGGGAGCTTTTCGTAGAGGGTGTAAAGCTCCGTGCGGCGCAGCTCTTTGAAGGTCAGCCCGTCTCTTGCGTTGATATCCTCGATTGTGGATTTGAACGCGCGCGGCGTGATCGAGCAGCTGGGCACCAGCACATAATCGGCGTTCTCAAACCCAGCGAGGTCGCCATAATACCACGGGGCGCCGCCTTGCAGCGGGGTGAAGCCTCCAAACATCCAGATCGCGTTGAACGTGTCGGTGGTGAAAATTTGCGCCTCGCCTGAGATGCCGAACCGCCGCAGGTCCTGGCCCACATCGCGCAGCACCCCGAAGAGCCCCAGCTGCTGCACGCAGGCGGGGTGGCTGACGCCTTGGAACGTGACATCCGGATTGACCTCCGCCGTGCCGTTGAGGGCCAGAAATTGCGGGTCGGTGAAGGTGATGCCATGGCGCTCATGCACCCGGTTCATTCGGGCTTCGGGCGCGTGAAGATCGGTATGGGGGGCGTCGGGCAGTACGGCGGCAAATTTCGACGTGTCCAGCATCAGGTGGCGCAGCGGACTGACCGCCATGTTCAGGAATGACGGCGCGATCAAGGCCGCCGCCACAAGAGCCAAAAGCCGTGCCTGTAGCGTGCAGCCGACGGTGATCATCAGCAGCGCCAGCAGAGCAAGCCATTTGGGATCATTGCCGTAGTTTTGATAGGTGATGTAGAGAAACCCCGGCGCGAGCGTGACCAGCACCAGCCCGAGGTCGGGGAGTTTGCCTTTGCGCAAAAGGACAATGCAGGCCACCAGCACCAGATTGCCCACCAAAAAGCGCGGCGCGAGCAGCAGGGTTTGAACGTCAACCCCAGCGCGTGGACGGATGCCGGAACTCTTCACCTGCATCAAATCGCCTATATATGCGCCCCAAAACTCCATTCCGAGCGTCGCGGTGACGCCAATCATCACCGCCGCCACGACGCCGAGCGCCGCCGCAACCGTGACCCAAGCGCCACGCAAGGCGAGCGCCAGAAACAGACCGGGTGCCAAAGCCACGCCGAAGGTGATCTTGCCCAGCACAAAGAACGCCATCGCGCCGCCGATGATAAGCCCGTCACTCAAGGCGGAGGTTTTGCCGCGCGCGGGCAGCATTGCCAGCGGCACCGCGAGGAAGGCCGCAGCCCAGGCCCAGCGGTTGTAATGCATCGACATGGAGACATTGGGCGACGCTTCGCCGTGGACCATGGCCAGCACCATGACCAACACGCTCGCTCCGAAGACCATGTCCCAAGGCGCGGAAAATCTTGACCGAGCGACCCACCATGTGGCCGGGATCAACGCCAATGCGACGGCGATTTGCGCCAGCAAAATGGACGTGCCTATGCCAAAGCCCGCCTTGATGAAACCCGCCATCGGCAGAAAGGCTGCGAAGCCCAGTGGGGTGACAAAGTCCAGATGCGGCCATTGGCCCTGCCCCATGCGCAGCAGAATATCAGTGAGATGAAGGGTGTCGCCCTCATGACGGTCGATGAACAACCCACCCTTGGCCAGCGTCATCGCCGATAAAACCACCACCAACCCGGTGAGGACCAAAAACAGGCGTGCCCCGTTCGATCTTTCCATGTCTGCGCCTCGGTCTTCTTGTTTTTCATTAAACGTGTTGCGCTTTGTTACCCAGAAAACCGTTCTCGTTTTTGTCGTTTCTTAGGCGATTGAAAGGTAAACACGGTCAAATTATTGCCGGATTCGTCCTTTAGGTCAGGGGGTATGAATATGCACGCTCCCACAGGGGTTATCCCCCCGGCCCCGCCGAAGTCGTTGAAAGACACTGGTCTTAACATCGTTATGATGCGCGACATCCTGTTGAAAACCATCTTCCGCAAGAACCTGGAACATGTCTCCGAGATGGCAGAGGCGATTGCCCTGTCCCTCCCGCTGACCCAGCAACTTGTGGAGATCGCGCGTGAACAGCGGCTGGTCGAGGCGCAGGGTACGCTCCATGCGGGTTCCGGCTCGGAAATGGCGTTTCAGCTGTCTGATGCCGGTAAAGCGCGGGCGCTTGATGCGCTCAGCCAGTCGGAATATTACGGCGCTCTGCCCGTGCCTTTGGAGATGTACAAAGCGCAGGTGCAAAACCAATCGGTCAAGAATGTGCAGATCACACGCGACCGTCTGCTGGCCAATATGGGCCACCTGATCCTGCCTGAAGAACTTTTGGAGCATCTTGGACCCGCGGTCAGTTCCGGCCGGTCGGTGCTGCTTTACGGCCCTCCCGGCAACGGTAAATCGGCCATCTCGAACGGTATTCGCGACGCGCTGGGCGACGTGATCTATATCCCGCATTGCATCGAATATGCGGGTCAGGTGATCACACTGTTTGACCCGATTGTGCACACGCCTTTGGAGGAGGAGGCCGTTCAGGGGTCCTCCCTGCGCCGCACCGATAACCGGTATGACAAGCGCTACCTTCTATGCGAACGCCCCACCGTTATGACCGGTGGTGAGCTGATGCTTGATATGCTCGATCTGAACTACAACCCGGTGTCGCGGACCTATCAGGCCTCGCTGCAGCTTAAAGCCACCGGCGGCGTGTTCATCGTGGATGACCTTGGCCGCCAGGAAGAGCCGCCACAATCGCTGATCAACCGCTGGATTGTTCCGATGGAAGCGGGCTACGACATCTTGGCGCTGCAATCGGGCGAAAAATTCGAGGTGCCGTTTGACACGCTGGTGGTGTTCTCCACCAACTTCCACCCCAACAAACTGTTCGACAGCGCGGCGTTGCGTCGGATTTTCTACAAGATCAAGATTGACGGCCCCACCCAAGAGGAATTCCTGAAGGTCTTCGCCATGGTCGCCAAGAAAAAGAACATGCCGCTGGATGAGGACACCCTGATCCACATGCTGAAGGTGAAATACCCGACGATTGAAAATGTCTACGCCAACTATCACGGCAACTTTTTGATCGACCAGATGATCAGCATTTGCGAATATGAAGGTATTCCGAACAAGATGACGCCCGATCTTTTGGACCGGGCCTGGGCCAACATGTATGTCAAAGACGAAGAGATCGTTCACTAGTCTTGAACCGGTCGGCCTTGCCGGATGCGGCACAATGGGGGCGCCTATGTTGGGCGCCCTTTTGCGTGCCGGATGTGAGGCGCGCGGGTTGGATATACGCCCTGTGTCGGAGTTCGGAGCGCTCAGCGCCCATCTCACCACAGATGTCGCGGGTTTCGGCGCGGGTTTAAAAACAGCGATCACCGTGGTGCGCGACATTGCGCAAACCGACGCGCTGCTCTTTGGCCCCGAAGGCCTGCTGGCGCATGCCCCCGGTTTGGAGATTTTGATCATAAGCTCCACGCTCAGCCCGCGATATGTCTTGGGGTTACGCGACCGGGTGCCGGACCGGATCGCGTTGATTGACGCGCCCATGTCGGGGGCAGAGGTGAAAGCCAAATCCGCCAGTTTGTCTTTTATGACGGGAGGCGATGACACAGCATTGGATCTTTGCGCGCCGCTCTTTGAAGCCATGGGCGCGCATACCCACCGGATGGGGAAATATGGCGCGGGGATGCAGGCAAAAGTGCTCAATAACCTGCTGGCCGGCTCCAACACGGTGATGACACGACTGGTGCTGGACTGGGCCGATCAGGCGGGGCTGGATGAGGCGGGTTTGCTTGCCCTGATCAACACGTCATCAGGTCAAAACTGGCTGGCCTCGGGCTTTGACGAGATCGAGTTTGCCCGCAAAGGCTATGACCCCGGAAACACGCTCGGCATCCTGAAAAAAGATGTCGAAAGCGCGCTGGATGCCGCACCCGAGGGCGCAGATACAAACCTGCCAAAGCTCTTGGCCCAGATGGTCGGACAGCTCAAACCGCGTCCCTGACTTTCCATGTTTAAAAATATCCCCGCCGGAGGCATTAAATCTTTGGCGCGCGTGCTAGCTAAGGGGCAATGACACAGCTTCCCGCCCCCATCACCCAATGGTTTGCCCGCAAAGGCTGGCAGGTCCATCCGCACCAGCAGGCCATGCTTGACGCCCGCGACGCGCCCGCCAGCCTGCTGATCGCGCCCACGGGCGGCGGCAAGACCATGGCCGGGTTTCTGCCAACGCTGGCCGAATTGCATGACGCGCCGCGCGCGGGGCTGCACACGCTTTATGTCTCGCCCCTGAAAGCGCTGGCCGCTGACATCAAGCGCAACTTACGCGCACCCGTGGAGGAGATCGGGCTCGATATCCGCATCGAGGACCGCACCGGCGACACGACCTATACCCAAAAACGCCGCCAACGGGCTGACCCGCCGCATATTTTGCTGACGACGCCCGAAAGCCTCGCGCTGCTGCTGACCTATGAGGATGCGCCGCGCATCTTTGCCGGTGTACAGCGCATCATCGTGGATGAAATCCACGCCCTGGCCGAGAGCAAGCGCGGCGATCAACTGATGCTGGCCTTGTCGCGTCTGCAATCCCTCGCCCCTGACCTGCGCCGCGTGGGGCTGTCGGCCACGGTTGAAGACCCGCAAGCAATTGCCGATTTTCTGGCCTGCCACCCGCAGCCCACTCAGATCATCGAGGCCGATCCGGGGCCGGATCCCGATATCTCCATGCTGGAAACGGAGGAAGCCCCGCCCTGGGCGGGCGGCGGTGGCAAATACGCGATCCCGGCGGTGCTGGAGCAGGTCCGCGCCCATAACACCACGCTGATTTTCCACAACACGCGGGCACAGGCGGAGCTGTTTTTCCATCATCTGTGGCTGGCCAATGAGGATCCGCTGCCCATCGGCATCCATCACGGTGCGCTGGCCAAAGAACAGCGTTTGAAAGTCGAGCAAGCCATGGTGGACGGGTCGCTGAAGGCGATTGTGTGCACGGGCAGCCTCGATCTCGGCATTGACTGGGGCGACGTGGATCTGGTGATCCAGATTGGCGCGCCAAAGAATGTGAAGCGGCTGGTGCAGCGGATCGGGCGGGCCAATCACCGCTATAACGCGCCGTCAAAAGCGCTGCTGGTGCCGGCCAACCGGTTTGAAATCGTCGAGTGCAAGGCCGCGCTGGATGCCGCTTTGGCGCATGATCTGGACGGCGATCCGCGCGGGCCGGGGCCGCGGGATGTGTTGTGCCAGCATATTCTGAACTGCGCCGCCGCCGGGCCGTTTGACGCCGCAACGCTTTATGGCGAGATCACAACGGCGGGTCCCTATGCCGGGCTGAGCCTAGAGAAATTCGAGCAATGTTTGGATTATTGCGCCACTGGCGGCTACGCGCTCAGGGCCTATGATAAATACCAGCGGCTGGTGCAGCGGGGCGGCAAATGGCAGCTGCGCGACCCGCGCGCGGCGGCGCAGATCCGCATGAATCTGGGCACGATCATCGACACCGAAACGCTGAAAGTCCGCCTCAAAGCCCGGCGCGGTCCGGGCTCTGGCGGCACCCCTTTGGGCGAGATCGAGGAAGGCTTCGCCTCCACCCTGACCCAGGGCGACACGTTTCTGATCGGCGGGCAGATCGTCAAATATGAGGGGCTGAATGAGATGACGGTGCAGGTCACGCGGTCTCCGTCGGACAAGCCCCGGATCGCCACGTTTATGGGCACGAAATTTGCCACCTCGACGCAGTTGAGCACCCGCATTCTCAGCATCTTGCAGCAAGACAGCTGGCCCGACCTGCCCGGCCATACGGCCCAGTGGTTGCAGCTGCAACGGGAGCGCTCGAAACTGCCGGAGCCGGGGCGCCTGCTGATCGAAAGCTTCCCGCGCGACGGGCGGGCCAACACGGTGATCTACGGCTTTGCCGGGCGCAATGCGATGCAGACGCTGGGACTGCTTCTGACCCAGAGGATGGAGGCGCAAGGGCTCCACCCGCTTGGTTTCGTGGCCACGGATTATGCCGTTCTGATCTGGGGGCTGGAGCCCCTGCGCGACCCTACCCCCTTGTTTGACATGAGTAATCTGCGCGAAGGCCTGGAGACATGGTTGGCCGGGAACGCGGTGATGAAACGGACCTTTCGCAACTCGGCGGTGATCGGCGCGCTGATTGACCGGATGACGCGCGGGGCGCGCAAATCGGGGCGACAGGCGACGTTTTCGTCGGATATTCTCTATGACACGTTGCGCAAATATGACCCCGACCACCTGATGCTCGACATCACCCGAGAGGAGGCCATGAAAGGCCTGATCGACTTTGGCCGCGTGGAGGAGATGGTGCAGCGCACCCAAGGCCGCGTCGATCTGATCGAACTGGACCGCGTCACCCCGCTGGCCGCGCCGCTGTTTCTGGAAGTAGGGCGGGTGCCGGTCAAAGGCCTCGCCGAGGAACGGCTGCTGGCGGAAGAGGCGCAGCGCCTGTTTGACGACGCCAAGCTGCCGGAGCAGATTACAGCGCCAAAGCGCTGGGCTGTGCCCTACTGAGCGGGGGATTTGAACTGGCGCTTTCCTGTGGCGGGGCGTAGGAACACAACATGAACTTCTACGCGTTTTCCTTTTGCGGGGCCGAGTTGCTGGCGCTTGGTACCGGGGCCTTGTTCTGGCCAGCGGAGCGGCTCTTGGTCGTCTCGGACCTGCATCTGGGCAAATCAGAACGCATGGCCCGCCGCTCGCGCCAATTGCTCCCCCCCTACGAGACCCGCGACACGCTGGCCCGGCTGGACGCATTGATCGCGCTGCATGACCCGGCCTGCGTGGTCTGTCTTGGGGACAGTTTTGACGATCTGGACGCCGGACACGCCCTGCCAGAGGCCGAGGTGATGACCCTGTCGCGCCTTATGGCGGGCCGAAACTGGGTCTGGATTGAGGGCAACCACGACCCTGGCCCGTTGGAGTTCGGCGGCACCCATTTGTCTGAACTAACCACCGGACCGCTGACCTTCCGCCACATCGCACAAGAAGGGGCAAGAGGCGAGGTCTCGGGGCATTACCACCCGAAAACCTCCGTCCCGCTGCGCGGTCGCGTGGTGACACGGCCCAGCTTTCTGGTGTCGGAGACCCGCCTGATCCTGCCAGCATTCGGCACCTATACGGGCGGGCTGCGCAGCACGGATCACGCATTGACCTCCTTGATGGGGCCGGGCGCTTACGCGATCCTCACCGGCCCCCTGCCCTGCGCCGTGCCGCTTCGCGCTTAAGCGGTCAGCCCTTCGGGCTCCGCTAAGCCATTGGCCCGGCAGCAGGCCGTCACCGTGTTGGCCAAAAGGCAAGCGATGGTCATTGGCCCAACGCCGCCCGGCACCGGGGTGATGGCACCTGCCACTTCGGCGCAGCTGGCATAGTCCGCGTCGCCCACCAACCGGGTCTTGCCCGCGCCCTTCTCGGGCGCGTCCAGCCGGTTGATGCCCACGTCAATCACCGTCGCGCCGGGCTTGATCCAGTCGCCGAGCACCATTTCAGGGCGCCCCACGGCGGCCACCACAATGTCGGCACGGCGCACCACATCGGGCAAATCCTTGGTGCGCGAATGCGCGATGGTCACCGTGCAGCTGTCGCCCAGCAAAAGCTGCGCCATTGGCTTGCCGACAATATTCGAGCGGCCAATCACCACCGCATCCATGCCCGACAGCGACCCGTGGTGGTCCCGCAGCATCATCAGGCAACCAAGCGGAGTACACGGCACCATGGATTTCTGCCCCGTCCCCAAGAGGCCGACATTGGAGATATGAAACCCGTCCACATCCTTGGCGGGGTCGATGGAGTTGATCACCAGATCCTCGTTCAAGTGACCGGGCAGCGGCAGCTGCACCAGAATACCGTGGATGGCCGGGTCAGTGTTCAGCTGGTCGATCATCGCCAGCAGGTCCTCTTGCGAGGTGTTCACGTCCAGCTTGTGCTCGACGGAGTTCATGCCGACCTCAACGGTCATCTTCCCCTTGGAGCGGACATAGACCTGGCTCGCCGGGTCCTCGCCCACCAACACAACCGCCAAACCAGGTGTGATGCCGTGATTCGCCTTCAGCGCCGCCACATGTTCGGCGGCCTGGCCCCGCACCCGTGCTGCAAATTCTTTTCCGTCAATCACCGTCGCGGCCATGTCTCTCTCCCATCACTGCTTTAAAAATACCTCCCGCCGGAGGCATGGAGCCGCAACGCGGCGACGCGGGCCAAGGGGGCTCGATGCCCCGTTGGCCCGCTCTCTTTCTTGTCTAGAACAGACCTTCGATTTGCCCATCTGCATTGAGGTGAATATTCTCAGCCGACGGCACACGTGGCAGGCCCGGCATGGTCATGATCTCGCCGCAGACCACCACAACAAAGCCTGCGCCGGCGGAGAGGCGCACCTCGCGCACGGGCACGGAATGGCCCACCGGGGCGCCGCGCAGGGTTGGGTCGGTCGAGAAGGAATATTGCGTTTTCGCCATGCAGATCGGCAGATGTCCGTAGCCCTGCTCTTCCCACAGTTTCAGCTGGTCGCGGATTTTCTGATCGGCCAGCACCTCGTCGGCGCGGTAGATGGATTTGGCGATCCGGTTGATTTTTTCTAACAAGGGAAGGTCATCACCATAGAGCGGCGCAAATTGGCTGACGCCACTATCGGCAATCTCGGCCACCCGCGTGGCCAGCGCCTCGGACCCTTTGGAGCCGTGTTCCCAGTGCTGGCTCAAGATCGCCTCGGAGCCTTGGGTCGCAACGTAGTCCTTGACCGCCTGCACTTCCGCATCCGTGTCGGTGACGAAGTGGTTGATCGCCACGACCACCGGCACGCCGAAGCTTTTGAGGTTGCCGATATGGCGGCCCAGATTGGCGCAGCCCTCGTTGACGGCCTCGACATTTTCCGCGCCCAGATCGGCCTTGGCCACGCCGCCATTCATCTTCATGGCCCGCACCGTGGCCACAAGCACCACGCAATCAGGCTTCAGCCCGGCTTTGCGGCATTTGATGTTCATGAATTTCTCGGCCCCAAGGTCTGCGCCGAAGCCCGCCTCGGTCACCACGTAATCGGCGATTTTCAGCGCCGTGGTGGTCGCAATGACCGAGTTACAGCCATGCGCGATGTTGGCGAAGGGGCCGCCATGCACGAAGGCGGGGTTGTTTTCCAGCGTCTGCACGAGGTTGGGCTGCATCGCGTCTTTTAGCAGCACGGTCATTGCACCGTCGGCTTTGATGTCGCGGCAGAACACCGGGGAGCGGTCGCGGCGGTAGGCCACGATCATGTCGCCCAGACGTTTTTGCAAATCCTCAAGATTGCGCGCCAGACAGAGGATCGCCATGACCTCAGAGGCCACGGTGATGTCAAAACCGCCCTCGCGCGGGAAGCCGTTGGCGACGCCTCCGAGCGACACGTTGACCTGACGCAGGGCGCGGTCATTCATGTCGACGACGCGTTTCCATTGCACGCGGCGGATGTCGATCTCGGCCTCGTTGCCCCAATAGATGTGGTTGTCGAGCATCGCCGACAGCAGCGAATGGGCAGAGGTGATGGCGTGGAAGTCACCTGTGAAATGCAGGTTCATGTCTTCCATCGGAACCACTTGCGCGTAGCCGCCACCGGCAGCCCCGCCCTTCATCCCGAAGTTTGGCCCCAGGGAGGCCTCCCGAATGCAGATCGCGGCTTTCTTGCCAATACGGCAGAGCCCGTCGCCCAGACCGACTGTGGTCGTGGTCTTGCCCTCGCCCGCAGGGGTCGGGTTGATCGCGGTCACAAGGATCAGCTTGCCGTCCTTGTTTTTCTGCACCGAGTTGATGAAGGACTGGCTGACCTTCGCCTTGTCGTGGCCGTAAGGCAGCAGGTCATCATTGGGGATATCGAGCTTTGCGCCGATCTCCTGAATTTTCTGTTTCTTTGCCTCGCGGGCAATTTCGATGTCGGATTTATAGGCCATGTCTGTGCTCCCTCGCCGGCGAACTGCGCCGCTGCATTGGAACCGCTATACAACCGCATACCGGCGGCCCCACCGTGCGATTGCGACATTTCCGGCCTCGGATTCGGCTCAGCCGTCAGCTCTCTGGCTGCCAGCCCCTTTGGGCGGGAATATGGAGCGTCACCATGTCGCCCACCTGCAGCTTGCCCTCGCGCTCGACCCAAGCCGTGACCCCGCGACGATCCTTGGCCGCCGCTTTGAAGCCGCGCCCGTGGCCCGGCGCATCGGCGTCAATATAGGGCGCGGGCAAATGGCAGGGCTGGTTTTCCATATCCACCGTCAGCGTGGTGCCCTGCTCCGTTTGCAGGCGGGAAGAGGGCGGGATGTGGGTGAAATCGGGGATGCCTTCAATGACCATCCCGGCCCCGCACCAGCTTGGGTCAAAGGCCTCGACCCCGATCTCGGCGGCGACGGCGGCCATTTCTTCGGCGGAGACGATGCAGATCTGGCGGGTGTTTCGAATGTCCGTGCCTTTGGGATATTGCGTCACCACACGGCTACAGGAGGGGCGCGTCAGCCCGCCGTGATCCTCGCCAACTATGCCGCTATAAAGCGCCTCAAGCTCTTGTGCGGGCATCGAGCTGAGGGCTGCGTCGCGATCAGGAACCCGGCCCAGCCAAGTGACTTTACCGACATGTTTGGTTTTGATCAGCGCGGGCATGGGGGGGCTCCTTGGTGAGGTCTCACTGCTTTTTCGCAAGCAGGATCTCTCGCGTCCAGTCACGGTTTGTGATGATCGCCATTCCAAAAGAAAAACCCGGCGCGGTGGCCGGGGTTTGATCTTCTATGCAGAGGGTTCAGGCTCCATGCCCGGATCGCCTTTTGGCGGCTTGGGCTTTTTGGTCTTCGGAATGGCGGCCAGCGCCGCTTTGCCGTCAGAGTTCGGCTTGTCCTTGTCGTCGTCATCGTCGGAATCAAGCGGCTGGCCGTTGATCACCTTGGTGATCTCCTCGCCGGTCAGCGTTTCATATTCCAAAAGGCCTTGTGCAAGACGCTCGAACTCTTTGTTGTGTTTTTTCAGAAGCTTCACGGCCGTGGCGTAGCCTTCGTCGATGATGGCTTTGACCTCATCCTCAATCAGCTGTTTGGTTGCTGCCGAGACGGAGAACCCGCCCGCGCCGCCGCCGCCCTGATAGCCCGCGGCCGCTTCCTGGTAGTCGATATTGCCGACCTTGTCCGACATGCCCCAGCGCATCACCATGGAGCGCGCCATTTGGCTGGCCTGCTGGATGTCGCCCACGGGGCCGGAGGACACGGAATCCGCGCCGTATTTCAAGATTTCAGCGGCTTTGCCCGCCATCATCATGGCGATGCGTTGCTTGGCCTCATCTTTGAACAGCTGCAGGCGATCCATTTCGGGAAGCGAGACCACCATGCCGAGCGCGCCGCCGCGCGGGATGATCGTGGCTTTATAGACCGGGTCGCATTTGTCGAGGTTGAGGCCGACGATGGCGTGGCCTGCCTCGTGATAGGCAGTTTTTTCCTTCTGGTCCTGCGTCAGCACCATCGAGCGGCGCTCGACGCCCATCAGGACCTTGTCTTTCGCCATCTCGAAATCTTCCATCGTGACGACGCGGCGGCCGATGCGGGCAGCGGACAATGCGGCCTCGTTTACCAGGTTTGCCAGCTCAGCGCCGGAGAAGCCCGGAGCGCCGCGCGCGATGATGCGCAGGTCGACATCGGGGCCCAGCGGGGTTTTGCGAGCGTGGACGCGGAGAATCTTCTCGCGGCCTTTGATGTCGGGGTTTGGCACCTGCACTTGACGGTCAAAACGGCCCGGGCGCAGCAGCGCAGGGTCAAGCACGTCGGCGCGGTTGGTGGCGGCGACGATGATGATGCCTTCATTGGCTTCAAAGCCGTCCATCTCCACCAGAAGCTGGTTAAGTGTCTGTTCGCGCTCGTCATTTCCGCCGCCATAGCCTGCTCCACGGGAGCGGCCAACGGCGTCGATTTCGTCGATAAACAGGATACAAGGCGCGTTTTTCTTGGCCTGGTCGAACATGTCGCGGACGCGGGAGGCACCCACACCGACAAACATTTCCACGAAGTCGGAGCCGGAAATTGTGAAGAACGGCACGCCGGCCTCGCCTGCAATGGCACGCGCAAGCAGGGTTTTACCTGTGCCGGGAGGGCCCACAAGCAACGCGCCCTTGGGGATCTTGCCGCCCAAGCGAGAGAATTTTTGTGGGTTGCGGAGAAACTCCACGATTTCTTCGAGTTCTTCCTTGGCCTCGTCGATGCCTGCGACGTCGTCAAAGGTCACGCGGCCTTGCTTTTCGGTCAGCAGTTTGGCGCGGGATTTGCCGAAGCCCATCGCCCCGCCTTTGCCACCGCCCTGCATCCGGTTCATGAAGAAAATCCAGATGCCGATGATGATAATGAAGGGCAGGAGCGTGCCGACATAGGCCAAAAGACCGTTTTGTTCCTGAGACTTAGCGCTGATTTCAACATTGTTGTTGAGCAGCACTTCGGTGACGTCCACCTCCGCTGGTTTGATCACGACGAACTGCTCTGTACCGGCTTGGCCGATGATGCGTTCGCCATCGAGGGTAACTTCGGACACCTCCCCGCGCTCGACGCGGTCGACGAATTCGGAATACGCAATTTCTTGCGAATTCATCTGGGTTTGACCCCCGCTGAATAGGTTGAAAAGCGCCACGATCAGCAAAAGCAGAACGAGCCAGAAGGCGATGTTACGCGCGTTGCCCAAGGAAAATCTCCTGATTACCAGCTTGGATGTGCCGCAAAATACGGCGTCCCTTATAAACTAGGGGTAATGACAGTTTCTTCAATGCGTTAAAAGGCCGGAAAGGAACTGTTCTCGGGATCGTGTCAATCTGGCGCACCAGCCGTTTGTGTATCCGGCGAGGGGGGCGGCGATCAGCTCGGGGCCGTTCCAGATGGCGGGGCTGGCCGCGAGGGAGGCGCGTGGTAGGGCGGGTTTTGTACAAAATGGGGTCATTTTCAGACCCTCAAAACCCAATTTGTACAATTTCAAACCGTCCGAATGCGGGCCATCGAGCTGCCAGCGGCCATCCCAAAGCTCTGTGGTTTTGTTAACCATGTTCTCCAACGCGGCGGCTTCGCGGGTGAAGCGGGTTGCACCTTCCTCTTGACCGTCCTCTTGGGTGATCAGGCAGCCATGCACGGTGCCTTGGGGGGCCTCGCTGCGAACCAGCGGCATCAGCTTTTCGGCGCGAGGCGGGTAATCGCGCCCGGTGAGGAAGCGCAGGATGTGGCCGGTGACGCGGCGGCGCAGCTCGGGGTTGAGCGTGGTTAATGCCTCCGTGGGCGCGAGGATGTCGCCCTTTTGGAATGTCAGATGGGTGGCGGCCCAGTCATGGGTCAGCTGCTCGATCGCGGCGCGGGTTTGGGAGAGGTTTTCGATGACCTTGGCAATCTCGGGCCTGTCCGCGCCGAGGTCTTGCAGGGCGGTGCGGATGCGGATGCGGGCAAAGCTGGGGTCGTCGTTTGAGGGGTCATCCGACCACGGGAGTTTGTGGGCTTCGAGCAGGGCGCGGAGGGTGGCGCGATCCGTGCCCAGAAGCGGGCGGTAGAAGGTGACGCCGTCGCGCATGAAACGCGGGCGCATGCCTGAGAGACCATCGAGACCCGCGCCACGGGTGAGCCCCATGATAAAGGTCTCCGTATTGTCATCGGCAGTGTGGCCGAGGGCTATGTCGGCTATGTCGCGCTCTTGCGCCCAATGGGCAATCAGGCGGTAGCGCGCGGCGCGGGCCTGAGCTTGCAGGTTGCCCTGCCCGTCCCAGTCGGTCCAGTTCAGCAGGGTGTGGGGCAGGTTTTGGGCGAAGCAGAAGGCGGCGACCTGTGCGGCCTCTTGCTTGGCCTCCGGGCGCAATCCGTGATCAACGGTGACGACATGCAGGGGCATTTCAAGCGTCTGGAGGAGGTGCAGCAGCGCCATGCTGTCGCCGCCGCCGGAGACAGCGACGCCAAGTTTTTTGACCGGATTGTCTTCGAAATACTGCCGCAGCAGCGCTTCCGCCGTTTGGCTCACGTGCAGCCCAATGTGGCCCGCGATTGTGTCGCCTCAGAGACTTGCGGGCTGCCGGGGAAGCGGTTGACGACCTCTTGCAGCATCAGGCAGGCCTCGTTGCGTTGGCCCAAAGCGTCGAGCGAGAGGCCAAGTTTTAACAGCGCGTCGGGCGCGCGGGGGCTGGATGGAGAGCCTGAGAAGCTTTCGAGAAAGGCGCGCGCGGCCTCTTGATTATTGCCAGCCTTTTCAAAGGCTTCACCGCGAAAATACTGCGCGTCGGCCTCTAGCGGGCTGCCCGGATAGGATTGCGTAAAGGCCGCAAACTGCTCAGCGGCGCCGAGAAAGTCACCTGATGCGAGCGCCTCCTGGGCCCGCTCGAAATCGCGTTGTTCACCGATGGCCAGCTCCGGCGCGTCGCTTTCCGGCTCGGAGACCTGCGGCGCGATGGTGGTGATGTCCTCGCCGCCCAGAGCGGGCGTTTCGCCAATGCTGCCCAGATCGCCGCCCTCAAGTTCGACCAGCCGGAATTCAAGATCGCCGATGCGGTTGGTTCCGTCGGCGACGACGCGGTTGATGCGGTTTTCCAGCTCTTCGGCCTTGGAGTTGAGGCGGGTCAGCCCGGCCTCGATGGCGTCGATGCGTTGCAAAGTGTCGCCTGAGAGCGGGGCCGCCGGGGCCGCCCCGCCTGTGGGTGCAAGTTCTGATTTCAGGCGGGCGATCTCTGCGTTCAGGACGCCCAGCTCGGCCCGGATATCGGCCAGCGACGTGTCTTGCGCCGCCGCAGGTGCGGCGACAAGCAGACAGAGAGATACGAGGAGAAACCGCATGACATCAGGTCCTTATCAGCTGACAGCGCCTGCGCCGATCACCGTCACGGCGCGGCGGTTTTTGGCGTAGCAGACTTCCGTGGAGCAAACTTCAATGGGGCGCTCCTTGCCGAATGTTACCGTGCGCAGACGGGCGTCGGCCACACCTTGGGTGACAAGGAAATCGCGCACGGCGGCGGCGCGGCGGGCGCCCAATGCGAGGTTATATTCGCGAGTGCCCTGCTCGTCGGCATGGCCTTCGATGATCGCGGTGAAGGACGGGTTCGTGCTGAGCCAGCCCGCTTGCTGGGTCAGCGTGGCGCGGCCCTCGGGCGTCAGGGTCGAGGTGTCGACGGCGAAGAGCACCCGGTCGCCGATGGACTGGTTGAAGAACTCGACCGAGTTGGGGGCCAAAGCGCCTGTTGTGATGCCGGTATCTGCCGCCCCTGCGGCGTCTGCACCGCCCGCCGTATCAAGGCGGTTTTGGTTGAACAGGCCGCCCGAACAGGCGGAGAGGCTGAGGGTTGCGACAAGCAGGGCGACTGTTGGAAGGGTTTTCATAGTGGTGATCCTTATGGCTCTTATTGGCTCGATTATGGTCAGTTTAGCATGGGTTTGCGGCAGAGGAAACGCAGCACTTATGGGGCGCTTATTGCAGCAGGGGCGACCAGTTGGGATCGGACGCGCCTTGCTTGATGGGGCGCAGGTTGCGGCCGGAGATGTCGACGGAATAGAGCGTGGAGGAGCCCCCCTCACCCGCTGTTTCACGTGTGAACATGATCACGCGGCCATTGGGGGCCCATGTGGGGCCCTCGTCGAGGAAAGAGGCGGTGAGCAGGCGCTCGCCGGAGCCGTCGGTGTTCATCACCCCGATATGGAAGCGGCCCCGGTTTTGTTTGGTGAACGCGATGAGGTCGCCGCGCGGGGACCAGACGGGCGTGCCGTAGCGGCCTTGCCCGAAGCTGATGCGCGTGGCCGCGCCGCCGCCTGCGGGCATCACGTAAAGCTGCGGCGTGCCGGAGCGGTCGCTTTCAAAGACGATCTGGCTGCCATCGGGCGCGAAGCTGGGTGCTGTTTCGATGGTGGGGTCAGAGGTCAGCTGCTGGGGCGCGCCGCCGTTGACGCTGAGCTTATAGAGGTCGGTGTTGGAGCCGGTGGTCAGCGAGTAGATCACCGACTGGCCATCGGGGGCAAAGCGCGGCGCGAAGCTCATGGTGCCGGGCTGGTCGGCGAGACTTTGGCGGCTGACGGTGCCGATATCGAGGATGTAGATTTTCGGGAAACCCGTTTCGTAGCTGGTGTAGATCACCCGGTTGCCATCCGGGGAGAAACGCGGGGCCAGCACGATGGACTGGTCCGTCGTCAGGAACTGGTTGTTCGCGCCGTCGTAATCCATGATCGCGATGCGCTTGGAGCGCGCGTTCTTGGGCCCGGATTCGGAGACGTAGACGAGGCGGCTGTCGAAATAGGCCCCCTCCCCGGTGATGCGGGAATAGACGGCGTCGGCGACCTTATGGGCCATGCGCCGCCAGCCTGCGCGTGAGCCCACAAATTGCAGCCCCTCGCCCAGCTGGTTTTCGGAGAAGACGTCAAAGAGGCGGAACTTGACCACGATCTGGTCGTCGCCTGCGGTGCTGACGGATCCGGTGACCAAGGCCTGCGCGTTGATCGCCTTCCAGTCGGAGAATTGCACGGGGCTGTCGAAACTGGTCACGCCGGAGATGAAGGCGGTGGAGGGGATTTCGCGAAAGAGCCCGGAGCCGGTCAGATCAGCGGCCACCACGCGGGCCAAGTCGGCGGCATATTGATCGGCCCCGGCGGTCTCCGCGATGAAGTTGGGGACGGCGAAGGGCAGCGGCTCGATATTGGGGTTGTCGATCTCGATGCGCAGGGGTTCCTGCGCGCTTGCGGGGGCCATCAGCGCGATGAGCGCGAGGCTGATAAGGGCGAAAAACCTGTGGATCATGTCGTGTCCTTTCACGGCTTCTTGGGGGCCTGTGTTCTGCGGCAGTGTCCGGGTTGTCTGCGTGTTATTCAATAACCGTTTCACCGGATTTCCTTTGTGGTGGCATTGAAGCGGACCTCGACGCCGCGCCATTGGTCGTATTTGTCGGCTGGCAGCCCAAAACCGGCGGAGCCGCAGCGGATAATCGCACGCCGGGCGCTTTCATAGGCGCGATCAACGGCGGCACCGGAGCCGCCTTCTGCCCCCACCAGCCGGATGGAGCCTATCTCGGGTTTGGCGTCGGGCGTCATGGTGAAACCGACGGTTACAGTCACCTTGAGCGCATCCGTGCTGAGCGCGCCCACGTTCCAGCAGCGCTGGATGGCGAGGATGAACGCGCCTTTTTCGGCGCGGGTCACGGGCTCGCCTGTGCCGCCGCCGGGGTTGGCGTTGTCGGCGACCGCGTTGTCCTGGTTCGCCTCTGTAACGGCATCGTTGATCAGGTCTTCGAGGCCGGGGGTTGCTGGCTGCTCGGTTGGGGTCTCGGCGGTTTCGGTTTGCGCGGGGGCTGCGGGGGGCGGCGTGGGTTTGCGGCCCGGACGGGTAGAGATCGTGGGCGCGCTGTTGGAGGTCTCGTCGGCCTCTGTGACCACCTGATTGGTGGTCTCTTCCGGGGCAGTTTCCTCCTGAGCCTCCTGCGGCTCCGGCGTGGGCTCGGCGGTCTCGTCGGGGGCCACTTCTGATTGCGCAGTGTCGGCGATCTCCACCTCTGGCTCGGGGGCTTGGGTGACCTCTTGGGTGATCACCTCGGCCTCTTCCGGGACGGCGGGGGCGGCGTCAGGATCCAGCTCAGCCGCGCCGGGGTCGCCCTCGGGTTGCGGTGTTTCTTCAATGACAGGGGGTTCAGGCGCTTCGTCGGGGACGGGTGCCTCTTCGGGGGCCGGAGCGGGAGCAGGTGCCGGGGCGGGTTCTGGTGCCGGGCGGGGCGCGGGCGCAGGGGCGGGCGTTTCGACCGCCTGATCTTCCGACGGAGCTTCAATGGCGGGAGGCGCGTCGCCTGTCTGGGGCCCGCTGGGTTGCAGGGCCTGAAGCTCGTCGGCGGTGATGATGGAGACGTCGGTGACGGTGATGGCTTCAAAATCGTCGCGCGCGACGAAAAACCCGCCAATGATCAGCCACAGGAACAAGCCCACATGGCCTGCCCCCGAGACATAGGCACCGGTTTTCATCTCGCCAAACATGAAGGGCTACTCGCTTTGCGGCGCGGCGGGTGTGCCGTCAAAGGAGGGCCCGTCCGTGTCGGTGACCAGCCCGATATTGCTGAAGCCCGCACCGTTGAGCGCGCCCATGACCTGCACCACCTGCTCATAGCTGACCGTGCCGTCGGCACGCAGGAAGACCTTGTCGGAGGTGCGCTCCGCGGCGATGGCGCGCAGGCGGTTGATGAAGTCGGCGCGGGGCACTTCGGTGTTCATGATCGACAGCGCGCCGTCGGCCTGCACGGAAATGGTGAGCGGCTCTTCCTCTTCCGTGGGCAGGGCCGTGGCGGCAGTTTTGGGCAGCTCAAGCGGTACGCCTACGGTCAGCAGCGGGGCCGCGACCATGAAAATGATCAACAGCACCAGCATGACGTCCACGAAAGGGGTCACGTTGATTTCCGACATGGGGCGCGCTTTGGATTTGCGACGCCGCCCGCGACGCGACCCGCTGGCCGCGCCCTGTATGGTTCCACCCGCCATGTCTCAGGCGTCCAGCTGGCGCGACAGGATGGTGGAGAACTCGTCGGCAAAGGCCTCGTAACCTGACGCGATGCGGTCCGCATCGGCGCTGAGCTTGTTGTAGAAGATCACCGCCGGAATGGCGGCGAGCAGGCCAAGGGCCGTTGCGACAAGTGCTTCGGCGATGCCAGGGGCGACCACGGCGAGGTTGGTGTTTTGCGCAATCGCAATTTCCTCGAAAGCGTGTTTGATGCCCCAGACGGTGCCAAACAACCCGATGAAGGGCGCGGTGGCCCCGACGGTGGCCAGAAAGCCCAACCCGTAATTCAGCTTCTCATCTTCCTTGGCGATGGCCACATCCATGGAGCGGTCAATCCGCGAGGTGGCGCCCGCAATAAGCTGGCCGTCTTCGCGATGGGATCTGCGCCATTCGGTCATGCCTGCGGTGAAGATACGCTCCGACGCCCCAGTGGGAGATGCGCCGACCTTGTCGAACAGCTCGTCCAGAGGCTCTCCGGACCAGAAGGCGCGGTCAAAATCCTCAGCCTGACGCCGCGCGACACGGTAATTGATGAATTTCTGCACGATGATCGCCCAGCCCCAGAAGGACGCGATGATCAACATCAGCATGACGATTTTAACCGTTGGAGTTGCCTGCCAGAACAACGCGGTGAGAGAGAAATCCACCTCGTTGGCCAAGCCAATTGCCTCAGCTTCCATAAACCCGCTCTTTTCTTTGCGCCGCATTGTTTGCGGCTTGTTATGACCCACACATACTACGTTAGACGCGGCTTTGCCATTATTCTTGGCGGGGGGGCAAAAAAATTAGCTGTGAGGCTGGAGTTTTGCGCGAATATCCGCTGGGATTCTGGTCGGTTTTCCGCTTGTCGACAGGCAAACCAGCGTGATTTGACTGGCAAAGAGCGGCGTGTCGTCGCGGGCCACGGATTGGGTGAGAAACAGCCGCGATCCGGTGATCTTGTCGAGGCTAGTGGTGACGGTGAGCAGGTCATCGAACTGGGCCGGCGCGAGGTAGTCGGCGGAGACGTGGCGCACGGCGAAGACGGTGCCGTGCTGGACCTTGAGCGCCACCTGATCAACGCCCGCCTCGCGGACCCATTCAGAGCGGGCGCGTTCGATGAATTTGAGGTAGTTGGCGTAGTAGACGATGCCCGCCAGATCGGTGTCTTCGTAATAGACGCGGATGGGGAAATGGTGGCTCATTGCGTGGCCTGCTGGGCGCGGGCCGCGAGGCGCAGGGCGTGGCTGGGATCATCCGAAGTGACGGGCATGTTGGGGGCGTAGCCCGCACGGATGATGGCGGCCACATCGGGGCGCAGGATGGCCACGCTATTGCCGGTGAGTGCGAGGGGGGAGGCGTTGAGGAAAGCCTCGTCGGACCAGAGCAGCATGGATTGCACGACCTGTCCCAGACAGAGCGTGTCGGCGGGGATCTCGGAGAGGACGGCGTCCATTTTGAGGAACATGAAACAGGCCTTGATGCCGCCCGCCTCATCAAAACGGAAGATGCGGTATTGGTTGGCTTGTGCCTCGCGCAGCCGGGTGACGAGGGTTTTGAGTTCGGGGATCAGGCGGTCGAGATTGGGGGTGTCGAGAAGCTCCTGCCAATCGCGGATGAAGAAGGCCATGAAGTTTGCGCCAAGCTCCGGGTCGGTTTCTTGCGTGGTGTGACCTGCGAGCTGGCAGGTGGCCTCGATCGCGCCTTTCAGGATGCCGAGCGTGCTGTCCTCGATCCCGAAGGCCACGGGCGCGATCGGGCGGCCCCAGCGGGCAAATAAGTAGCTGCCATCGGAGCGGGTGAAGAATTTGGCGAGGTCTTGGGTCATGGGGTCCATCTTGGCTGGGCGGGCGGATCAGCCCTCGAAGAGGTCGTTGGTTGCGGTTTTGGGCGCGGACAGGCCCAAATGAGACCACGCTTTGGCGGCCAGCATGCGGCCGCGCGGGGTGCGTTGGATGAGGCCTTGTTGCAGCAGGTAGGGCTCGATGACTTCTTCCAGCGCGTCGCGGCTTTCCGACAGCGCGGCGGAGAGGGTTTCGACGCCCACAGGGCCGCCTTGGTAGTTTTCGGCAATCAGCGTGAGGTAGCGGCGGTCGGCACCGTCAAGGCCAAGGTGATCGACGCCGAGCCTTGTGAGGGCGCTGTCGGCCAGCGCGCGGGTGATGGTGCCGTCGCCTTCGACCAGCGCGAAATCGACGACGCGGCGCAGCAGGCGGCCTGCGATGCGGGGCGTGCCACGGGCGCGGCGGGCAATCTCGCGCGCGCCGTCGTCTTGCGTTTGGATGCCCATCAGGCGGGCTCCGCGCCGGACGATCTCGTGCAGCTCGTCAGTGGTGTAGAATTGCAGGCGGGTCGGGATGCCAAAGCGGTCGCGCAGCGGCGTGGTCAGAAGGCCCAAACGTGTCGTGGCCCCAACAAGTGTGAAGGGTTGCAGCTCGATGCGGACTGTGCGGGCAGCGGGGCCTTCGCCGATGACCAGATCCAGTTCGAAATCTTCCAAGGCGGGGTAGAGAATTTCCTCCACCACCGGGTTGAGGCGGTGGATCTCGTCCACAAAAAGCACGTCGCGCGGCTCAAGATTGGTGAGGATCGCGGCCAGATCACCCGCCTTGGCGAGCACAGGCCCAGAGGTCATGCGAAAGTTTACCCCCAGCTCGCGGGCCATGATCTGCGCCAGCGTGGTTTTGCCCAGACCGGGGGGGCCGTGGAACAGCGTGTGATCCATCGCCTCCCCGCGCTGCTTGGCGCTTTCGATGAAAACACGCAGGTTGGCGCGGGCTTCGGCCTGACCGATGAATTCATCGAGCCCCTGCGGACGCAAGGCGCGGTCGGCATCCTCGGGGCGGCGCTCCGGGCGCAAGGTGGGATCAGGCTCGTTCATGGGGTCAATATGGCCCGATCAGTCTTTCGGGGCCAGCAACTTCAACGCGGCGCGGATGAGGCTGGGCGTTTCGGTTTCCGTATCCGATGCTTGCGCCACGGCGGAGGCCGCGTCGCCATGGGCGTAGCCGAGATTGACAAGCGCGGAGAGGGCTTCAGCCTGCGCCGCCCCGTCCGCGCCAGAGATGGGCTCGATCACCTGCGCCTCGGCGTCGCCGGTGGCCTGCGAGAGCGTGCCGCCCATCGCCATGATGCCGGGGGCCTTGTCTTTCAGCTCGATCACCACTTTCTGCGCGGTTTTGGGTCCCACCCCTTTGGCGGCTTTGATGGCGTTCCAGTCGCCCAAAGTGATGGCGCGCGACACGCCGTCGGGGCCAAGCGCGCCCAAGATCGCCATGGAGGCCTTAGCCCCGATCCCCTGCACGCCCATGAGCAGCTTGTGCCATTCTTTCTCAAGCATCGTGGTGAAACCGAAAAGCTGCAACAGGTCCTCCCGGACCAGAAGGTCGGTATAGAGTGCTACGGTTTCGCCCACGGGCGGCAGGGAGGCGAGCGTGCGCTCGTTGCAATAGACCAGATAGCCGATGCCGCCCACGTCGATCATGACGTGGTCGGTGCTGCGGTGTTCAAGCCGCCCGGTGAGTTTGCCAATCATGCGCCTGCCTTTTGAAGGGCCGCGTCCAGCCGCCCGGCGGCGCGGCCATGCCATGCGTGACACAGCGCAATCGCCAGCGCGTCGGCGGCGTCTGGCCCTGCGATCTGAACGCCGGGCAGTTGCATGCGGACCATGTGATCGACCTGGGTTTTGTCGGCATGGCCCACGCCCACAACCGTTTTCTTGACCGCGTTGGGGGCGTATTCGCCAACATTCAGACCCGCTTGCGCGGGCACCAGCATGGCGATGCCGCGGGCCTGACCCAGCTTGAGCGTGCCTGCGCCGTCGCGGTTCACGAAAGTCTGTTCCACGGCGGCGGCTTGCGGGTTGTGGGTGAAGATCACATCCGTGAGCTGGGCATGCAGGCTCAAGAGCCGCGCGGCCAGATCAGTGCCGGTGGATTTGCACACCCCATTGGCGACATGGACGACCTTGCTGCCGGCCACATCAATAACCCCCCAGCCCATGTTCCGAAGTCCGGGGTCAATTCCGATGACGCGCATGCTGCCCTGCCGTTCTTGTTGGTTTGCTCTTGTTGCGCCAAGCGGTAGCACGAAACGCGAACATTTGCCAAGTCGGAGTGAAGCGTGTCGCACGGATAATATGGGGCGTCGCTTTTGCCGCATCGCAGCATGAGTGACGCTAGGGGAGGTGAGCAGACCTGTGGATGGTTTTGATAAGCCGTTTGTTTTCTGATGCTTAACTGCGGCTTCCTCTATGCGGAAAACGCATAGGCGGCATGCAGAAAACGCGTTTGCAGAACGGCAACGGGCGGCATAGATGCGAGTCATCAAGGCAAAGCGCCTAAAACATAGACACTTTAAGAAAGGACGCCCAAATGGCCGTTTTTGACACTTCCCGTGCCCTGTCCGAGGGCGCCCGCACCAACCCAGCCACCCTGATCACCCGCCTGTTCGGCGCGGCTCTGGTCTGGAACGACCGTCGCGTGACCCGCAACGCGCTGACCGCGCTGAGCAGCCGTGAGCTGGACGATATCGGCCTGAGCCGCGGCGACATTGCCAATATGTAAACGGGGCCTTCGGGCAGCTGTTACACAAGAAAGCCGCGTCTCCTCCCTGCGCGGCTTTTTTTGCGGCTTTTTTCAGGGCTGGCTGCTATTGCAGCGTGTTTTTCAAGAATGACGCCACCGACCGGGTGACCGGGTCAGCGTCCAGCAGGAAGGCCGCAGAGACCTGCACCGCCCCGCCTTGCTTGAGGCCTTCGACCCGTTCCAAATACTCCGCCTCGCCGAGTTCCGCGAAGAGGAAGGATTTGAGCAGCACAAACAGCGCGGCGGCAATCAGAAGGCCTTTGACCGGGATCAGGCCGCGCCTTTTGGATTTCGGCGTGGCCACATGCACCACAAGACCGTCCTTTCGCACGCGCTTTTCAATACGCTGCGTCGGATCGTTCTTCTTCCCAAGCCCCGAGAGGCGCTGGTCAAATCTTTCCTTGTTGGCGTCGGCCACGGTGAACCCCAAGCAAAAACAATGCCTTGCCCCGTCTATAGGGGGTTTTTTGAACTTGTGCTAATTTTTTACGTCGTTTTAGCCATTCTAAGCGCAGTCCATTCGCCAATGTCACGTCTTTGCGACAGCGAGAACCCCACTGCCTCATAGGCGGCCTGCACCTCCGCGCCCTGCTCGACCAGCAAGCCGGACAGGATAATCGTGCCTTGCGGCGCACAGTTTTTGGCCATGTCCTGCGCCAGCGCCAAGAGCGGCGGCTTTAGAATATTGGCGAAAATCAGATCATAAGGTGCAGCCTGTTGCAGCTGCGGGTGGTCGAACCCGGCGGCCTCGATGCAGGTGACCTGGCCGGTCATGCGGTTGGCGGCCAGATTGGCCTCCGCCACCTCCACCGCGACCGCGTCGATATCGCTGGCGATGACAGCATTGCCCCAGATGGCGGCCGCGGCCATGGCCAGCACCGCCGTGCCGCAGCCGATATCGGCGCAGCGCTGCGAGACCCCGCCTTCCGCGATGTAATCCTCCAAGGCCAGCAAACAGCCCTGCGTGGTGCCGTGATGGCCGGTGCCAAAGGCCATTGCCGCCTCGATCAGCAGGCAGATGCGGTCCTCGGGCAGCCTGCCTGCGTCATGGCTGCCATAAACAAAGAAGCGCCCGGCCTCGACGGGGGCCAGCTCGCGGCGCACATGGGCGACCCAGTCCTGATCGGGCACTTCGGAGACCGCAAAGGGCCGCGCATGATGGGCAGCGGCCAACAGCGCCAGCGCGATCTCGTCGGGGGCGTCGATGAAATAGCCGCCGACCTCCCAAAGCCCGGAGCCGTCCTCGACCTCGAACACGCCGACCCCGGTGGGGGGCGTGCCCATCAGCTCAAGCGCATCGCCCAGCTTTTTGGCTGGGGCCTCGCCCATCAGGGTGGTGAGGGCAGTGAATGTCGGCATGTCAGACCTCGCAGAAAATCTACCCCTGCCCTAGGCCTGCGGCAGAGAGGCGTCAACTCCATCACTGCTTCAAAAATACTCCGGGGTGTTTGAGGGGTGGCGCCCCTCATTCCATTGGGGGCAGCGCCCCCAATCAAAATATCATGCGCGGGCCGTCAGGCACGCCCCTTTAGGTCACACCAATGGGGCAGGTCACGCCGGTGCCACCGATGCCGCAATAGCCGTTGGGGTTTTTGGCCAGATATTGCTGGTGGTAGTCCTCGGCAAAGAAGAACTCCGGCGCGTCGATGATTTCTGTCGTGATCGGGCCATAGCCTGCGGCGCTCAGGCGCGGCGCAAAGGCCTGTTTGGAGGCTTGGGCCGCCGCCTTCTGACCCGCATCATAGGCATAGATGCCAGAGCGGTATTGCGTGCCTGCGTCATTGCCCTGGCGCATGCCTTGGGTCGGGTCGTGGCCTTCCCAGAACACCTGCAACAGCGCCTCATAGGAGATCACGGCGGGGTCGAACACCACGCGGACCACTTCATTGTGGCCGGTTTGGCCGGTGCAGACCTCTTGGTAGGTGGCGTTGGGGGTGAAGCCGCCGGCGTAGCCCACCATGGTGGAATAGACGCCGTCGAGCCCCCAGAACATCCGCTCGACGCCCCAGAAACAGCCCATGCCGAACATGGCCTCGGCCATGCCCTCGGGCACGTCCAGCGAGAGCGGGCGGCCATTTAGAAAATGGGTCTCTGCGGTGGGAATGGCGGTGGCGCGGCCCGGCAGGGCTGTTTCAGCCGTGACCATCTGGGTTTTCTTGGGGGCAAATCCGAACATGCGGGCTCTCCTTCTCTGGGGTTCTCCTCAAGATAGGCTGTGCCCGCGAAATTGCTACTCCGCAGGGGCCGCCATATCGCGGGAAAAGATCGTCTCACGGCCTTTTGTAGGATGGCGCGGGATCAGCATGGACAGCACCAGCGAGGTCAGCGCCATGCCTGCGGCCAGCACGAAGACGCTGATCTGGCTGACGATCCACAGATAGCCCAGCACGGCGGGCAAAAACACCGCCGCGATATGGTTGATGGTGAAGGCCACGGCGGCGGTGGGCGCGATGTCGGCCGGGTCGGCAATTTTCTGGAAATAGGTCTTGATCGCAAAGGCCATGGAGAAAAACATGTGGTTCATCACGTAAAGCGCTGCCCCCACCATAACGCCCCAGCCGAAATAATAGATGCCGCCATAGGCCAGAAACACGAGGCTGAGGCCGGTATATTCGATGACCAGCATGTTGCGCTCGCCGTAGCGGTGGATGGCACGGCCTATGAAAGGCGCGATGATCATGTTGGCGACGTAGTTGATCAAAAACAGCGAGGTGACCTCGTGGACCTCGAAGTTGAAATGCTCGACCATCATGAAGGCCGCGAAGACCATGAAAATTTGCCGCCGCGCGCCAGAGATAAATTGCAGCGCGTAGTAGAGCCAGTAGCGGCGGCGCAGCACCATTTTCTTGATCTGCGGCTCGGGCGCCTCAAATTGCGGGAAATAGATCAGCGCAAAAATGGCGATGGCCACGGTGATCCCGCCCGACGTCATATAGACAAATTCGTAGCTCAGGTTGAGCGTTTTCCATGTCAGCACCAGCGCGCCATAGGCGATGAGTGAGGCGAAAGATCCCGCCGCCGTCAACCAGCCCAGAAGCTGCGGCGCGCGGTCGATCTCGATCCATTGCAGCTGCAGCGACTGGTTGACGGTTTCATAATAGTGAAAGCCGATGCTTGAGATCAACGTCAGCACCAGAATGCCGCCGAAGCTGGGGAAATAGGCGGTCAGCGCCGACGCGCCGCCCAGCAAAATAAGCGAGACCAGCCCCAAAACCTGCTCGCGGATATAGATGATCAGGAAGATCACGCCCACCGCCAGAAAGCCCGGAATTTCGCGGATTGTGTGCAGCCAGCCGATCTCAACGCCGGTGAAGTTTGCGGCCTCGATGACGAAGTTATTGAGCAGTGCTGCCCAAGTGGCAAAGGCGATGGGCATGGCGAAGGCCATCAGGAACAGCAAAAAGACCGGCTGGCGGTGAAAGGGCAGTTTGCGGGCTTCAGCAAGCGGCAAAGTGGGGATGCGATCTCCGATCATACCCCCTCGTTACGCCTCACGGCGCGCGATGGCGAGGGCTATTGGCATGGGCGCGAAAAACAACTGCCAAAAAAAGTGAGCAGAACGCGTTGACGGGGTGCAGCCGTGACCTATGTCCGCCGTAGCCAAACCGAGAAAAGACACGACCAAGGGACAGACATGATGACTTCATTCGCGAAAAAGACCGCGCTCATTACGGGTGCCAGCCGTGGTATTGGAGAGGCCACCGCCCGCCATTTTGCCCAGGAAGGTGCCAATGTCGTGTTGCTGGCGCGGTCCAAGGACGACGTGGAGCGGATTGCATCCGAAATCGTGGCGGCGGGCGGCTCGGCGCTGGCGCTGGGCTGCGACGTGGCATGGTTTCACGACGTCACATCGGCGGTGGACATCGCGCAAGACACCTTTGGCAGCGTCGATATTCTGATCAACAATGCCGGGCTGATCGACCCGATTGCCCGGATCACCGACAGCGACCCGGAGGAATGGGGGCTGATGATCGACGTGAACCTCAAGGGCGTTTATCACGGCTACCGCGCCGCCATGCCGGTGATGCAGGCGCAGGGGTCGGGCACGGTGATCAACATCTCGTCGGGTGCTGCCACCGGCGCGCTGGAGGGGTGGAGCCATTACTGCGCCGCCAAGGCCGCCGTGCTGGCGCTGACCCGCTGCGGGCATAAGGAGATGGCGGAGCACGGGCTGCGCGTGATGGGGCTGTCGCCCGGCACGGTGGCCACCGACATGCAGGTCCAGATCAAGCAAAGCGGCATCAACCCGGTCAGCGAATTGCACCCAAACGTGCATATCCCTGCCAAATGGGTTGCCGCCGGGCTGGCCTATCTGTGCGGGCCCGGAGGGGACGCGTGGCTGGGGCAGGATTTTTCGCTGAAAACACCGGAAGGCCGCGCCGCTTTGGGTCTGCCCGCGCCCGGCTGAGCGTATTTGCGTCTGGCCTCAGGGGTCAGCGCGGCGCGGCGTGGCCGCAACGGGCGACACATTCGTGCCCTGAACCCAGACCTCGATCAGCCCGCGTTTCGGGGATGGGCGGAAGCCCGTCAGATCGTGCAGCCGCACGCCCAGCGCCTGCGCGATGGCGGCGGCGCTGTCGCGGTCCTCGTCGTGATAATAGCGGATCTGCGGGGAGGAGATTTTGAACCCCACCGGCCGGGTTGCGACATGGGGCGTCACCTTGCTGCGCACGGCGTCGAGCACGTCGTCAAACACGGAGGCTTCTTCACGACTCGGGATATGCACAAAGAGCGGGCGCGCGGCGGTTGTGCCGGATTGGCCGGCATTCAACACAACCCGCTGCGCGGGCGGAATGGTCAGGTCAATCTGCGGGCGAACCAGCGGCGTGCGGCTGGCGGCCAACAGGACGGGACGGGCCTGCGGGCGGCGCTCCGTCTTGGGCCGCCGGGTGGTCAGTTGGTCAGGCTCGGTGTCCAGCAGCACGGGTGCGGCGGGTTGGATCAGCGCTACCAGGTCTAGCAAGGGGTCGGCATCAGGCGTGAGCTCAGGCCGCGCGGGTGCGGCAATCGCGGGGGCGTTGGCGGCGTTGCGCAGGCCGACGGCATTCTGCACGGATGTCAGCGCGCCGATGGCCTCGTTTGAGGCGGTCTCCAGCGACGGGACGGGGGCGAGATCGACGCGGCCCGTCAGGGGCGGCATTGCGACCCGGTCGCGATGCGCGGGCATGGTCCAGTTTTCCGAGATCAGAAAGCTCGGAGAGGTCGCGGCACGGCTGACCTCCACCGGCAATGGGGACAGCGTCAGGGCGATGACGGGGGCTGCGTTTGGGTCAGTTCTCTCGCCACGATCAAGGGTCAGACCAACGCCTGCGGCGGCCAGCAGCAGGGCGACAAAAGAAAAGGACAGGCCCGGCTTGTCGGCAGGGGTCGCATAGGCCGCGGGCGGCAGGGGCGCGGGGGCCATCTCGGCGGGGGGCGGGAATGGGACGGGGTGCGTTGCACGCTTCGGAAGCTCGATTTCGGGGAATTCAATGTCCGAGGCCAGTGCCAGAAAATTCGAGCCGGCAGGCTCGGGGTCGGGATCATTGTCAGCGTCGGTCGGTGGCTGGCCAATGGCATTGCGCAGATTGCGCATGGCAGCCGGGGGGACGGTGGCTTTGGTCGCGGGACCGGAGGCGGGCATGGTTTCGCCGCGCTCGGCCAGCACTTTCATACGGCGCGCGCGTGCGGCTTCCAGCTTGCGTCTGAAATCGGTGTCCGGCGCGGTTTTGTCAGCAGAAGGCCGACCACCCACGGATGGTCTGTCTGACGATTGGCCACGAGAGGATGGACCACCAGAGGATGGACCACGAGAGTATGGGCCGCGCCCCCTATTGTTCATTCACTCGCCTTACCCGGCGCGAGCGGTTGGCCGCCCTGCCCCGTTTTCTGCTCTCAAATTCTTGAAGGACCCACACCCAGATGGATCAAGCCCCCCTCAGCCTTTCTAAATAGCTGTCGTGGATTGTCCAAAGTAACTTTGGGGAAGGACCCCCAATAGGAAAAAGACCGCCCATGGGGCGGCCTTTCATCACAAAATCTGAATAAACTCAGCGAAGATTAGTTCTGAGCGTAATATTCGATCACGAGGTTTGGTTCCATCATGACCGGGTATGGCACATCGCCAAGGCCCGGAGTGCGCACGAAGGTCGCTGTCATTTTGGAATGATCGGCCTCGATATACTCAGGCACGTCGCGCTCAGGCAGTTGCACGGCTTCGAGCAGGGCCACGTTTTGCTTGGACCGGTCACGCACCTCGATCACGTCGCCTTCTTTGACGCGGTAGGAGGGGATGTTGACCTTTTTGCCGTTCACCCGGACATGGCCGTGGTTGACGAATTGACGGGCCGCAAAAACGGTCGACACGAACTTGGCACGGTAGACGACGGCGTCCAGACGGCGCTCCAGCAGGCCGATCAGGTTTTCACCGGTGTCGCCTTTGACACGGGCGGCCTCTGTGTAGATGCGCTTGAACTGCTTCTCGGTCAGGTCGCCGTAATAGCCTTTCAGCTTTTGCTTGGCGCGCAGCTGCAGACCGAAATCAGACAGTTTGCCCTTGCGGCGCTGACCGTGCTGGCCGGGGCCATATTCACGACGATTGACTGGGGATTTAGGACGACCCCAGATATTTTCGCCCATCCGGCGGTCAATTTTGTATTTGGCAGCGGTACGTTTAGTCATACGCTGATCTCCTTCTTTACTTTAACCGCCTCATCTTGTCCGAAAATCGGTTCCCACTTTTCGGGATGAGGCGCGTGTGAAGGGCGTTGTCCTCTGCCCGGATTTTGCCGGGCCGACAGGGCATCCCCTTGCGGGGGCCACCAACACCAATGAAAGGCGGCTTATATAGGGGGCGGAGGGGGAGTCAACAGCGACCTTACCGATGCCGCCAGTCGGAGAAATGCACATTGCTGGCCTGCCCCAGCATGTAGCGCAGGGACGCGCCGATCACGAGGAGGCTGATGGCGAGCCAGAGGCCGCCCCAGAGCATCGTGGCACCGCCGATTTCTTCGGCCAGCATATAGGCATCAGAGCGCAGATGCGGCCTGCGGATGGTGTCGTCATAGATGTCGTAAGGCACGTAGATCATCGAGCTGAGCCCGATCACCCGCAGCACCAGATCATTGACCGCATGGCTGAGCCATTTGGCGCAGGCCAGCATGGCGGCGGCTGTTAACACCCCGAAGGCGATGGTGAAGACGTCGCGCATATAGAGTGCCGTAACCAGCAGCGTGACTGTGCCGAGGGCGGCCATAACGTAGCGGTCCGCCTCGCTGCGCAGGGCCGCCATCAAAAGCGCCACCCCAATGAGGAGCGAGCCGAGATAGCCCGCGCTGAGCACCATGAAACGCGAGCCGCCGCGCGTCAGAGCGAAGCCGCCGACATCGGGAGAGACGTTGAGCTGCACGATATCGCCGCCCGTCAAGATGGCTGCGGCCCCGTGGGACAGCTCGTGGAAATAGACCACCAGAATTTTCAGCGGCAAGACCAGCGGGGTTTGCCAGAGCGCGAAGATCAGCGTGATCAGCGCGAAAAGCTGCCAATGGTGGCCTAGGAAGGCCTTGGCCTTTTCCACCTTCAGAGGTCGTGCAGCAGGATCGCGGCCTCGGGTTTGTCGAGATTGCGCCGCGCGGGCGCGCCGTAGCTGTGCAGGTCATCGGCCAGATGCGGGAACAGCTCCAGAAGGCCTGCGCGCTGGCCGGGGTCGATCATGTCGAGCGTGGTATTGGCCGGGTGGAAGCTCTCGGAGAGCATGCGGTTGGCCCAAAGGATCTGATGCTCGGCAAAGAGCAGGTGCACGTAAGTGACCTCCCGCACGGCATAATCGGTGAAGACGTCGTGATCGTCGATCATGTCGCAGGCGCGGACGAGCACCTCAGGCTCGTTGAACAGCACCCGCGCCTTGGGGCCCTGATAGAGCATCCGGTGATGCGGGGAGACCAGCAGGTCGTCATTGGGCACGCCCTGCGCCAGCGCATGGGCACGGATGCGCACGGGGCGCAGCGAAGGTGTCGCGTGAAGACGCGCGCCGGAGATGTGGCGGGAGCCGACCCAAAGCAGCTCCTGCGGGCCGTTATCCTTGGTTTGGACCTTGTCGCCTGCCAGCAGGTCTTCAACCCGCGTGTAGCCGTCGGGCGTGCGTATCCGAGTTCCTGCGGTGAAGCAGATGACGTCGCCTTGCTGCTCGGGCGCTGGGTTTTGCTGCGCGGCAGGGGCGGCGGTGCGGATCACGGTATAATCCCGGTTGGGCTTGGGCACGCCGTTGACGCACCACAAAAGCGCCTCGCCGGAGCGGGGCATGAAGATCGGGATCATCACGAAGCGGTTTACGCCGTCATTGAGCTCGAACCCTTCGGGGATTTCGTCGAAAACAGGCGTGCGGGGCGGCGGGGCCGGCTGCACGTCGAAGCGTCGGCAGACCACTTTGGCCGCCCGCGCGTGCAGGTCATTATGGGTGAGGGACTCGCCCAGAAGAAGTGTTGATTGCGGTCCGTCCATCCGAACCGCCTCGCCCTGCCATGCCCAGATCTGACCCAATCGCGGCAGTTGCCCGGTCATTGCCGGAATGCCGTCTAAGGTTGTCTGAGAGGTTGCCAGGACATACGTGCCGCCAAAGCCCGTGCCCATACCCATTTCCCGCTCGTGTTTTTATTATCGTTGTCGTTTTTTTTGTTGGTCTTGGGGTGAGGCTAGCAAGTCTGAAGGGGGCTGCCTAGAGGGCGCGGACACGGTGTCAGTCGAGTGATGCACCCCAGCCACCCCCTGCGGGGGTTAGCATCTCGAAGGCCTCTCCGGCTTTGAGCTGTGCTTCGTCATTGCCTTTCAGCTTTTCGCTGGTGCCGTCATTTCTGAGAACATGATCTATACCCGGTGCGCCGTCCTGCCCGCCATGTTTGCCATGCGCGGTGGTGATGCGGTGACAGGACAAAGTGGTGACGGTGACGTCCTCAAGGAAGCGCAGCGTGCGGATCACCCCGTCGCCGCCGCGCCACTGCCCTGCCCCGCCGGAGCCGCGACGGATCTCGAAGCGGTCAAGGCGGACGGGGAAACGGGTTTCCAGCACCTCGGGGTCGGTCATCAGCGTGTTGGTCATATGCACCTGCACCGCCGATTGGCCATGGAACCCCGGCCCGGCCCCGGTGCCACCTGCGATGGTCTCATAGTTCTGGAAGCGGTCATTGCCCCAGACGAAATTGTTCATTGTGGCCTGAGACCCTGCGATGACGTCCAAAGCGCCCAGCAGGCAGTCGCACATGGATTGGCTGACTTCCGTGTTGCCGGAGATCACCGCCGCCGGGGGCTTGGGATTGATCATGGAGCCCTCCGGCGCGATGATCGTGAGCGGCGTCAGGCAGCCTTCGTTGAGCGGGATATCGGAGCCCACCAGCAGGCGGAAGACGTAGAGCACCACGGCGTTACAGATCGCGCGGGGGGCGTTGTAATTGTTGGCGCGTTGCTCGGAGGTGCCGGTCCAGTCGATGGTGGCCTCGCCTTTTTCTGCGTCTACCGTGACCTTGACGCGGATCACCTGACCCTCGTCCAGCGGGAACTCGAACTGGCCGTTTTTAAGGGAGCCGATGACGCGGCGCACGGAGGCCTCCGCATTGGCTTGCACATGGCCCATATAGGCCAGCACCGTGTCGATGCCGAACGTGTCGATCATCTTATGCACCTCGCGGATGCCGGTGGCGTTGGCGGCAACTTGGGCCTCCAGATCGCGCATATTCTCGTCGATGTTGCGGCAGGGGTATTTGCCGGAGGCGAGCAGCGCGCGGGTGTCTTGCTCCAAGAGCGTGCCGCCATCGACGAGGCGGAAATTGTCGATGACGACGCCTTCTTCCTCGATATGTTTGGAGTCAGGCGGCGCGGAGCCGGGCGTGCGCCCGCCGATATCGGCATGGTGGCCGCGTGAGCCCACGTAGAACAGGATGTCTTGGCCCGCCTTGTCGAAGACCGGCGTGATGACGGTGACGTCGGGCAGATGCGTGCCGCCATTATAGGGGTTGTTCAGCATGAAGGCGTCGCCGGGTTTCATTTTGCCTGCGTTGAGCTGCGCCACTTTGCGCACAGAGTCGGACATGGAGCCCAGATGCACCGGCACATGCGGCGCGTTGGCGACGAGCGCGCCGGTGGCGTCGAACAGCGCGCAGGAGAAGTCGAAGCGTTCCTTGATATTCACCGACCACGCGGTGTTGGCGAGGGTCGAGCCCATCTGTTCGGCGATTGACATGAACAGGTTGTTGAACACTTCAAGCATGACCGGGTCGGCTTGCGTGCCCAGCGCCGTTTCGCGCTGAATTTCCTCGGTGCGGCGCAGGATCAGGTTGCCGTGGGCGTCGTGCTCGGCCTGCCAGCCGGGCTCGATGATGTTGGTGCCGGTGGCCTCCGTGATAATAGCGGGCCCGTTGATTTTCTGGGCCTGCGGCAGGTCCTCGCGGCGATAGAGCGGCGCGGCTTGTCCGGCCATTTGGACTTGGGCGAAGGGGTGGGCCTTTGTGTCGGTGGTCTGTGCGGCGTCGCTGACGGCGTCGCCTGCGCCGATGGCCTCGACTGACAGCATGTCGATTTGCAGATCAGGGGAGGGCGAGGCGAAGCCGAAGCGGGTGATATGCGCGGCCTCGAAATCGCGGGTCATTTGGGCGGGTGTGCCGAACGGCACCGCCAAGGATTGATGCGCGCCTTTGTAGCGCAGATGCGCGCGTTTGAGCGTGGTGATTTGCGAAGGCGAGACGCCTTGGGCCTCGACCTCAAGCGCCGCGTCTTTCGCCATCGCGTCGAGGCGTTTTTCGGCGTCTTCGCTGTCTGAGAGTTGCGCATTACACTGCTCTTCCCGCAAGGCGCGGATATCGGCCAATCCCATGCCAAAGGCGCTCAGAACGCCCGCGAAGGGATGCAGGAATACGGTCTTCATGCCCAGCGTGTCGGCGATCAGGCAGGCGTGCTGCCCGCCTGCCCCGCCGAAGCAGTTGAGTGTGTAGCGGGTCACGTCATAGCCGCGCTCCACGCTGATTTTCTTGATCGCGCGGGCCATGTTTTCGACGGCGATGCGCAGGAAGCCTTCGGCGGTTTGCTCTGGTGTCAGCGGGTCGAGGCCGGTGGTTTGCGCGATCTCAGCCGCCAGCGTTTCGAATTTTTGGCGAACCACTTCATTGTCCAGCGGCTGATCGGCGTTGGGGCCGAAAATGGCCGGAAAATGTGCGGCATTCAGCTTGCCCAGCATAACATTGCAATCGGTGACGGTCAGCGGCCCGCCACGGCGATAACAAGCCGGGCCGGGGTCCGCGCCTGCGCTTTCGGGACCGACCTGATAGCGTCCATCACGGAAAGACAGGATGGAGCCGCCGCCTGCTGCGACCGTGTGGATGTTCATCATCGGCGCGCGCATGCGGACGCCTGCGACTTGGGTCTCGAAGCTGCGCTCATATTCGCCCGCGTAATGGCAGACATCGGTGGAGGTGCCGCCCATGTCAAAGCCGATGAGCTTGTCGAAACCTGCGGCCTGCGCGGTTTTCACCATGCCAACCACGCCGCCTGCGGGGCCAGACAGGATCGCGTCGCGGCCCTGAAAGAGGCGTGCGTCGGTGAGGCCGCCGTTTGATTGCATGAAGAACAGCTTGGCGTCGCCTAAGGCGCTTGCGACTTGGTCCACGTAGCGGCGCAGGATGGGGGAGAGATAGGCGTCGACCACCGTGGTGTCTCCACGTCCCACGAGTTTGATCAGCTTGGAGGTGGCCGAGGAGGTGGAGATTTGGGTGAAGCCGATCTGCTTGGCGATGGCGGCGATGCGGTCCTCATGGGCGGGGTTGAGATAGGCGTGCATGAAGGCGATGGCCACGCCGCGCGTGCCTTGGTCGAAGGCCGTTTGCAGGGCAGCGCGGGCGGCGTCTTCATTGAGCGGCTCGATCTCGTGGCCGTGCGCGTCCAGTCTGCCGGGGATTTCGGCGGCGTCTTTGTAAAGCAATTCGGGCAGCTTGATTTCGAGGTCAAACAGGCGCGGGCGGTTTTGGTAGCCGATGCGCAAAAGATCCCGCAGACCCTTGGTGATCAGCAGCAGCGTCGGGTCGCCCTTACGCTCCAGCAGCGCGTTGGTGGCGACGGTGGTGCCCATTTTGACGGCCTCGATCTGGCCTTTGGGCAGCGGGTCACTTGCGCTAAGTCCCAGCGCGCGGCGCACACCTTCAACGGCGGCGTCGGGATATTGCTCCGGGTTTTCGCTGAGCAGCTTGAGCGTCTGGAAGCCGCCATTTGGCTGCTTGGCCACCACATCCGTGAAGGTGCCGCCGCGATCCACCCAAAACTGCCACATGTTCGTCTACTCCTGTTGGGTGGTCTGATGCGCAGCGCTGACCGCGCCCGGTGCGACAGAGACCGATTTGATGATGGCGAAACAGCAGGCACCTTGCGTGAGGTTCAGCGCCCGCGCGGAGCGTCTGGTGATCCGCGCAACCAGCCGATCTTGGCCCGAAACCAAGGCGACGGCAACGCCCGGCCCGGTGCCTTCCTGAATATGCGCGACGGTGGCGGGCAGGATGTTGAGGGCGGACAGCCCGTCGGGGCGGTCGCGGGACAGGATGATGTCGCTGGCGAGGATGCGGACCTTGAGGGCCGCGCCTTCATCCGCGTTGATCTGTGGCAGCAGAAGCGTGCCGTTTGAAATGCTGAGCGCGCTGAGCCCGTCGCCCGCGTCGGGTTTGGTGAGCGTGGCCTGCAGCACGGCCCCGGCTTCGCGCACGCCGATATCGGGCAAGGCGGCGGGGTCGGACAGGATGTCCATCGCGGGGCCCGCGCGGGTGACTTGGCCGTCTTTGAGCAGAACGATTGTGTCGGCCAGACGGGCGACCTCGGCCATGGAATGGGTGACGTAGAAAATCTGCGTGCCGGAGAACCGGTGCAGCTGGTCGAGATAGGGCAGCAGCTCGTCGCGGCGGGCCTGATCGAGGGAGGCAAGCGGCTCGTCCATCAGCAAAATATCGGGCTGGCTCAGGAGCGCGCGGCCGATGGCCACGCGCTGCGCCTCACCGCCGGAGAGCGCGTTAGGGAGGCGATCCAGCAGGTGGTCGATGCCCAAGAGTTCCGTGGTTTTTGTGAGGGACACGCCGGGGGCCGCGCCATAGCGCAGGTTTTTCTCGACCGTGAGATGGGGGAAGAGGCGGGCGTCCTGAAAGACGTAGCCGACGCGGCGCTCATGGGGTTTGACGAAGCTGCCATTCGCGGTGTCGCTGAGCACCCGGTCGCCGATCTGGATGAAGGCCTCTTGCGGCTGGGTCAGCCCGGCGATGGCGTTGATCAGACTGGTTTTGCCCGAGCCAGACGGCCCGAAGATTGCGGTGACGCCGCCCGTGTCGCTTTGCAGCTCGACGTCGAGCGTGAAGCGGCCAAGGTGCTGGCGGATGCGGATGTGGTGACCGTTGCTCATCGGCGTGCCGCCCGTGCTGCGAGCCATTCAGAGATAAGCAGCGCCGTCACGGCGATGATGATGGCCACGATGGTGAGCCTTATGGCGGGACCCTCGGCGCCCGGCACCTGAAGGAAGGCGTAGATGGCCGAGGGCAGCGTGCGGGTTTCGCCGGGGATGGAGGCGACGAAGGTGATGGTGGCTCCGAACTCTCCCATGGCTTTGGCGAAGGCCAGCACCGACCCCGCAATGATCGACGGCAGGCATATGGGCAGGGTGATCGTGGTGAAGACCTTCCACGGGCTGCTGCCCAGCGTGGTGGCGGCTTGCTCAAGTTTGGGGTCCACGGCCTCGATCCCCAGACGGATGGCGCGGACCATCAAGGGGAAGGCCATGATGGCGGCGGCCAGCACGGCTCCGGTCCATTTGAAGGCCAGCACGATGCCGAATTTGGCGAGGAAACCGCCGATGGTGCCTTGCGTGCCGAAGGTCAAAAGCAGCAGGTAGCCGGTGACGACGGGGGGCAGGATCAGTGGCAGATGCACGGCGGCGTTCAGCAGCTGCTTGCCGGGGAAGCTCTTGCGGGCCAGCAGATGGGCCACGTAGATCGCCAGCGGCAAGGACAGGATAGTGGCGGTCAGCGCCACCTTCAGCGACAAGGCCACGGCGGCCCATTCCTGAGGTCCGAGGCCCAGCATCCTAGAGCACCTTGAAGCCGGCCTCGGTGAAGATGGCGGCGGCATGGGGGGAAAGCAAAGCGTCGTAGGTGGGGCGGGCGGTCTCGCTCAGCAAAGCGAGCGGGTAGCGGATGGGGCTGTGGGTGTTGGGCGCGAAGCGGTGCAGGATGTTGACCGATGGCTCGGCCTGCGCGTCGGAGGCGTAGGTGACGGCGTAGGGGAGCTCTCCACGCGTGACGAGCGCGAGGGCGGCGCGCACGTTTTCGACCTCCACGATATGGGGCTGGACGGCGTCCCAGAGGCCCAGCGTGGTGAAGGCCTCGCGGGCATATTGCCCGGCGGGGACGGCCTCGATGAAGCCCAGCGCGATGCGGGTGGCCGGGGGCCATTGCGTGATCTGGATGGGGGGCGCTGAGGCGTGGCCCACCAAGACCAGCGCGTTGCCCAGCAGGTCGTGGCGGGTGCCTGCGATGATGTGCGGGGTGACCACGTCCATCCAAGCGGCATTGGCGGAGAGAAAGATATCGGCAGGCGCGCCGTGGGTGATCTGGCGGGCGAGCGCTCCGCTGCCTCCATAGGACAGGCGCATGGGGGTGATGTCGGCGGCGATGCGGTCCAGCGCGGGTTTCAGGCTGGCGGCGGCGAAGACCACGGGACCTGAGCTGCCAGACGCAGGTAACGCGGCAGGCAGCGCGGCAAACGCGGCCCCGAGGGCCAGAAAGGTACGACGGTTGAGCAGCATCGGCGCGATTGTGACCTGCAATGGCGCGCGCGCAAGGGCAAAATCAGGGTTGCGCGCGGGGAGCCGCCCGTTAGGCTTTGGCGCATGTTTCAATTGACCAAAACCGACCTTGAGCAGGCGGCCGCCCTTGTGCACCGCCATATGTCCCCGACGCCGCAATATAGCTGGCCCTTGATCAACGAGGCTGTGGGGCTTGAGACATGGGTGAAGCATGAAAACCACGGGCCCACCGGCGCGTTCAAAGTGCGCGGCGGGATCACCTTTATGGACTGGCTGCGGCGCGCGCACCCTGAGTGCAAAGGGATTTGCACCGCGACGCGCGGCAATCACGGGCAGTCTCAGGCGCGGGCGGCGACGGCGGCGGGTTTGCGGGCGGTGGTCTATGTGCCGCATGGCAACTCGGTGGAGAAGAACGCCGCGATGAAGGCCTTTGGCGCGGAGCTGATCGAATTTGGCAGCGATTTTGAGGAAGCCAAGGACGAGGCGTTTCGCGTGGCCAAAGAGCAGGATCTCTTTATCGTGCCGCCCTTCCACGAGGAGCTGGTGCGCGGCGTGTCGACCTATGCCTATGAGCTGTTCAGCGAAGTGCCGGATCTGGATGTGGTTTACGTGCCGATTGGTTGCGGGTCAGGGATTTGCAGCACGATTTTGGTGCGTGACGCGCTGGGGCTGAAAACTGAAGTTGTGGGCGTGGTCTCGGATCAGGCGCAATGCGCTAAGCTGTCGGTGGAGGCTGGGCGGCTGATCGAGACGAACTCCGCCAAGACCTTTGCGGACGGCATGTCGGTGCGGGTGCCGGTGCAAGAGGCGTTCGACATTTATTCGAAAGGGGCCGCCCGGATCATTGCGGTCAGCGACGCGGAGGTCGCGGATGCGATCCGACTTTACTACACCGGGACGCATAACGTCGCTGAAGGAGCCGGGGCTGCGCCATTGGCGGGGCTGATGCAGGAACGCGAGATGCTGGCGGGCCGCAAGGCGGGCGTGATCCTGTGCGGCGGCAATGTGGATACGGGCTGGTTTCAGACCATTCTGGCGGGCGGCGTGCCGCAGGTTTAGCGGCGCCTTAAACGCCCGAAATGCTGCGCAGCATTTTGATGTCCTGGCGCAGCATTTCATCGACGGATCCGGGCCTGTCGGGGTCGCGCAATGTGGTGAACCAATGGGGGTCCGGGTTGCGGCCACGGCGGTTATTTTCAAAACGCAAGCCGCGCAGCACGGCCTCGGCACACTGCGGCAATGCGTCGGGGATGTCATGGCCGTTCAGCGTGGCCCAAACCCCTGTCCAAAGGCGGCCTACGGACCACGGGTTATAGCCGCCGCCGCCCAGCACAAGATAGCGCGGGGCTATGGGTTTTAACGCCTCCACCACGGCCCAATGGGCGTTGTTAGACAGGGAAAGATGCGACAGGGGGTCCTCCTCGACCGCGTCCGCGCCGCATTGCAACACAACGGCGTCGGGCTTGAAGGCTGTGACCACGGGCAGGATCAGATCGTGCAGCACCACGGCCATTTCGGTGTCATTGAAGCCGCGCCGCACGGGCAGGTTCAGCTTGGTGGCATGGCTGGACTTCACCGTGCCGGTGCGGGGCCACAGCCCGGCCTCATGGACCGAGATCAGCAGGCAGTTTTCGTCCGCGCCAAAGCCGTGCTCCACCCCGTCGGCGTGATGCGCGTCAATATCGATATAGGCGACGCGCGGGGCGGAATTGCTGCGCAGCGACAGGATCGCGAATGCCGGGTCATTGAGGTAGCAAAACCCGTTGGCGCGGGTGGGCAATCCGTGATGCGTGCCGCCGCCCGGCTGAAAGACGATGCCGCCGTCTTTGAGCAGCTCTCCGGCCAGAAGCGCGCCGCCTGCGCCGGTGGCGGGGCGGGTGAACATCTCCGGGAAGACGGGGTTGGTCACGGTGCCAAGATGGAAGGTTGCTCTGTCCTCGTCGGTCGCGGTTTGGGTGGCCGCCACCCGGATCAGCGCGTCGATATAGTCAGGGTCATGCCAGGCGGTCAGAGCGGCTTTCTTGGCGCGAGGGGAGGCCACATATTGCGCGCGCTCCAGCCACCCCAAGGCGCGGCTCAAATCCATCACCGTGGAGACCCGCGGCACGCGCAACGGGTGCCACGCGCCATAGCTGGACCCGCGATAAATCTCGGATCCGATGAAGCGGGGCGCGGGGGCGGGTTCTGCGGTCATTGTTGCGCAGTGTAGGGCGTCGCGGCGGCTTGCCAAGCGGCGGAGAGCGGCCACAACACGTTCTTTTAACAGGATTTTAGTTGATTTTCGGCACCCTAGAGCGCAGAATCACCCTGAATTTGCACTGAAATGAAGGTTTTTGACGGGTTTTATGTCTGTGATCAGTTTCAAACAGGCCCCTCTGAAAATGACGGGATCGGCCAAGCGGGAGGTGCGCACGCAGTTTGCAGCGCTGTGCTACCGCGTGGTGGATGGTGAGACGCAGATTTTGCTGGTGACAAGCCGTCAGCGGGGCCGTTGGATCATCCCAAAGGGCTGGCCCGTGGAGGGTGCGACCCCGGCAGATGCCGCCGCCACCGAGGCCTTTGAGGAGGCCGGGGTGACCGGCAAGACCTTCAACATCTGTCTGGGAATTTACTCCTACACCAAGGTCATGGATGATGGTGAAGCCGACCTGCCCTGCGCGGTCTCCGTGTTCCCGGTCCGGGTGAAAAAGGTGCTGAAAACCTATCCAGAGATGTGCGAGCGGCGGCGCAAGTGGTTCTCTGCCAAGAAGGCGGCGTCAAAAGTGCGCGAGCCGGAATTGCGCAAGATCCTCAAGCATTTCGACCCGGCCTTGCTGGAACGCTAAGACGACAGGCTTGCACCGCGCGCCGATTGGCTTATGTGAAAACGTAACCCTTTGAGGAGCGCCCTACCCCAATGATCCGCTACGCCCTGATCTGTGACGAGGACCACGCTTTTGACAGCTGGTTTCAGTCCGCTGACGCGTTCGACGCGTTGCAGAAGGCGGGCCATATCAGCTGTGCGGTCTGCGGCAGCGGGGAGGTGCGCAAATCGGTGATGGCGCCCCGGATTGGCAAGGCCAGCGACACGAAAACGGATGTGGCGACGCGTGACAGGCCTCTGTCCGCGCCCGCCAGCCCGGTGGAGCAGGCGATGACCGCGCTGCGGGAGAAGGTCGAGGCGAGTTCCGAGGATGTCGGGAAAAATTTCGCAGCTGAAGCACGCAAAATCCACAATGGCGAAGCGCCTGAGCGCGCCATTCGCGGCGAGGCCAAGCTGCAAGACGCCAGGGCCCTGATCGAGGACGGCGTGCCCGTCACCCCCCTGCCCTTCATGGCAAAAGGAAAGAGCAACTGATGAGCAATGTTTTAATCACCGGTGCCACGCGCGGCATTGGACGCGCCCTGTTTGACGGCTATGCGGCGCGGGGCGACGCTGTGACCGGCACCTACCGGGGCGATAAGCCCGACGGGGATGGCTGGGTGCCGCTGGATGTGGCCGATGCGCAAGCGTTCGAGGGCTTGCGCGATGCCTATCCCCAAGACGCGGTGGACCTGCTGGTGTGCAATGCGGGCGTCTATCTGGACAAGGGCGAGAGCCTGCCTGATGGCTACCCGGCGGAGATGTGGGCGCAGAGCTTTGCGGTCAATGTCACCGGGGTCTTTTTGACGGTTCAGTCGCTGCTGCCGAAGCTGCAAGCCGCGCGCGCGCCGAAGATCGCGATTATTTCGTCGCAAATGGCGTCCAGCGAGCTGGCGCCGGGTGGTGCTTACATTTACCGCGCCTCCAAGGCTGCGGCGCTTAATTTGGGGCGCAACCTCGCCAGCGATCTGGCGGGCATGGGCATTGCGGTAGGGATCTATCATCCCGGCTGGGTGCAGACCGATATGGGCGGTGGCTCTGCCGCGATCACGCCCGCGCAGTCGCGTGACGGGCTGATGGCCCGGTTTGACGCGCTTGGCATGGACAGCACCGGCGAGTTTTTGACCTATGACGGGACGCCGCACCCTTACTAGGCCCCCGCTTCCACATGGCTTGCCCTTGGCGGCGTGGCGGCATATGACGCGGGCGACCCTGGCCCCTGCGTAATGGACGATGTGATGACTGCGCCCGCAAAACGACTGGTGATGAAATTTGGCGGCACCTCCGTGGCCAATCTGGACCGCATCAAGCGGGCCGCCAAACGTGTGGGTGTTGAGGTTTCCAAGGGCTATGAGGTGATCGTCATCGTCTCGGCCATGTCGGGCAAAACCAATGAGCTGGTGGGCTGGGTCAACGAGACCTCGCCGCTTTATGACGCGCGCGAATACGACGCGATCGTGTCGTCGGGGGAGAATGTGACCGCCGGGCTGATGGCGCTGACCTTGCAGGAAATGGACGTGCCGGCGCGCAGCTGGCAGGGCTGGCAGGTGCCGCTGAAAACCACCGATGCGCATGGCGCGGCCCGGATCGAGGAGATCCCCACCGACAATCTGGACGCGAAATTCGCCGAAGGCATGAAAGTCGCGGTGGTGGCGGGTTTCCAAGGGATTAGCCCCGAGGGCCGGATCACCACGCTGGGCCGGGGCGGCTCTGACACCACCGCCGTGGCCTTTGCCGCCGCTTTTGAGGCGGAGCGGTGCGACATTTATACGGATGTGGACGGGGTCTACACCACCGACCCGCGCATCGAGGACAAGGCCCGTAAGCTGGACCGCATCGCGTTTGAGGAAATGCTGGAGCTGGCCTCGCTGGGGGCCAAAGTGCTGCAAACGCGCTCCGTTGAGCTGGCGATGCGCTACAAGGTGAAGCTGCGGGTGCTGTCGAGCTTTGAAGAAATGGATGACAACGCAGGCACATTGGTCTGCGACGAGGAGGATATCGTGGAAAGCAACGTAGTGGCTGGCGTGGCCTATTCACGCGACGAGGCAAAGATGACGCTGATCTCGGTGGCGGACCGGCCGGGCATCGCGGCGGCGATCTTTGGTCCTTTATCCGAGGCGGGCGTGAATGTGGATATGATCGTTCAGAACATTTCCGAGGAAGGGCGTACGGATATGACCTTTTCCTGCCCCGTCAACGAGGTGCCCCGCGCAGAGAAGGCGATGGAAGATGCCAAAGCGGCAGGCGACATCAACTTCCACGATCTGGTGGCAGATACGGACGTGGCCAAAGTGTCGGTGGTGGGCATCGGGATGCGGTCTCATGCCGGGGTCGCCGCAAAAATGTTCGAGGCGCTGCAAAATGACGGGATCAACATCAAAGTGATCACCACTTCGGAGATCAAGATCTCAGTGCTGATCGACCGCAAATATATGGAGCTGGCGGTCCAAGCGCTGCATGACGCGTTCGAGCTGGAAAAAGCGGCCTGAGCTCTGGCTGTTTGCGGCGTGTTTCGCCAAATACTGTGACCTTTTTGTCAGGATCGACAGGGGCACGACACCCGTCTAAGCCTTTGTTTTTTGAGAAAATTGAGGAATGTGGCGGGAGTTTGTCAGAATTGTGTCAAAAATGTTTCCAATATGTGTCTTGATCGAGACACCACTATTCGTTCAAAGAGGTGTCATAGCAAGTAAGCGTTCAACGAGTTTGACTGCCCCGCGTTTTTGGTCGCAGATCATGAGTTACACAGTTTGTGATTGATCGCCCGGTTACACTTTTTAAGACTGCCAAAATTCGACGCCATCGCTCACGGTGGCGTCGACGGCTGACCGGGTTTTACTTGGTCGACCAACGCCCGAACCGGCAGCCCTCCCAAAACCAGAACGCGCAATGTCGGCCTATACGGCCGCGTTTTTGCGGCGCAGGCCCTCGGCTCTACAAATATCATCGGCCGCGCGCACGGACATAGTTGATGGCCGGCCGATAGCACGATCCCACAGGACGCGCTCGCGCGTGTAGAGTTGGCACACAACTGTGCCCTGTTTGGTCTTAACTTCGACAGGGGTGGTCTCGTAGGCGCGCGGATCTTGCGCGCAGGCTGACAAAAAAGCCGTCGTCGCGAGCAACGCTCCAATTTTGAGTACTGGCATTGTTATCCTCTATTTTTCAAGACGCCCCGCGATTTCTATCGGGTAGCGCGCCGAACCTCCGCTTTGAAGGGGAAAACGGCGCGTATTGAAGCATCAAACAGCCGCCCGCTGCTATATCACTTCCCCTTTGGGAGGTGCCCGCGTTATACGTGAAGTCGAAGTGTTGGAGGGACCTTTGGCCGATAGAACAGATAGCGAAAGCCGCAAGCTGCTTGGTCGCCTGCGCGAAACATTGGCCGAGGACAGCGCGGGACAGGAACGGCTGGACCGGATCACGCATCTTATCGCGGATTCGATGGGGACGGATGTGTGCTCCATCTATCTGTTTCGTGACGCCGACACGCTGGAACTTTGCGCCACCGAAGGTCTGAACAAAGCTGCCGTTCATGAGACGCGGATGCGAGTGGGCGAGGGTCTGGTGGGCCGCGTGGCGCGGTCGAAAAACGCGATCAATACGCCGGATGCCCCCAGCGAGCGCGGGTTTCGGTTCATGCCAGAGACCGGCGAAGAGATTTACAGCTCCTTTCTGGGCGTGCCCGTGCAGCGGCTGGGCGACAGTCTGGGCGTGCTTGTGGTGCAATCCAAAGACGCACGCAGCTATTCCGAGGACGAGGTTTACGCGCTGGAAGTCGTGGCCATGGTGCTGGCGGAGATGACCGAGCTTGGCGCCTTTGTCGGTGAGGGCGAGGGCGCAATGGGCGCGCGTCACACGCAGCCTGCACTGTTTCGCGGCGGCACCGGGCAAGAGGGCGCGTCGGAGGGTCGTGTCTTCCTGCATGAGCCGCGGGTGGTGGTCACCAACCCGATTTCAGACGACCCGCATGAGGAATTGCGTCGCCTGCAAGAGGCGATGGACACGCTCAGATCCTCGGTTGACGCGATGCTCAGCAGCATGGGGCGCGGCGCGGATAAAGAGCAGGTCAAAGTGCTTGAGGCTTACCGGATGTTCGCCAACTCGCGCTCTTGGGTGCGACGTATGGAAGAGGATATCGCACTTGGCCTGTCGGCTGAGGCCGCCGTTGAGAAAGAGCAATCGGCCACCCGCGCCCGGATGGAGCGCGTGCCCGACGCCTATTTGCGCGAACGGCTGCATGACCTAGACGATTTGTCGAACCGGCTGCTGCGCCTGCTGACAGGGCAAGGGTCAGACACCGGGGCGGAGATGCCCGAGAACCCCATCCTGATCGCCCGCAACATTGGCCCCGCAGAGCTGCTGGATTACGGCAAGAAGCTGCGTGGGATCGTGCTGGAAGAGGGCTCGGTCGGATCCCATGCCGCGATTGTGGCCCGCGCCTGGGCGATCCCGCTGGTGATCAATGCCAAGAAGATCTTGACCGAGGCGCTGAACGGCGACCCGATCCTTGTGGACGGCGATCAGGGCGTTGTGCATCTGCGCCCCGAGGACGGGGTGAAGACCGCGTTTCGCGACAAGATCGCGATGCAGACGCAGGCGCAGGAACGCTACACCTCGATCCGCGACAAACCCGCGACTGGTCTGTGCGGAACCAGCGTGGCTTTGCATATGAATGCCGGGCTGATGGCCGACTTGCCGTCGCTGGAAGGCTCCGGGGCCGAAGGGGTGGGTCTCTTTCGGACCGAGCTGCAATTTCTGACCCGCGCCACGGTGCCGCGCCGCTCCGAACTGGCGGCAATTTACGGCTCGGTGATGGATGCAGCACAGGGCAAGCCGGTGGTGTTTCGCACGCTTGATATCGGGTCTGACAAGGTGCTGCCCTATATGAAGCCGCAGGACGAGCCGAACCCCGCGATGGGCTGGCGCGCAATCCGGGTTGGCTTGGACAAGCGCGGTGTGATGCGGATGCAGCTACAAGCGTTGATACGGGGCGCGGCCGGGCGGCCGCTGACGGTGATGTTCCCGTTCATTGCCCAGTTTGACGAGTTTCGAGACGCCCGCCAGATGCTTGTTGACGAGTTGGCCCGCGAGAAGAAGATCGGTCATCAGGTGCCTGACGACGTGCGGATCGGCGCGATGCTGGAGACCCCGTCACTGGCCTTCGCGCCCAAGCAGTTCTTTGAGATGGCGGATTTCATCTCGATTGGCGGCAATGATCTGAAGCAGTTTTTCTTCGCTGCTGACCGCGAAAACGAGCGGGTGCGCAAACGTTACGACACGTTGAATGTTAGCTTCCTGACCTTCCTCGAACGGGTTGTCGATCGCTGCACGGAGACCGGGACGACGCTCAGCTTTTGTGGGGAGGATGCCGGACGCCCGATTGAGGCGCTGTGTTTTGCCGCCATGGGCATCGGTGCGCTGTCAATGCGCCCGGCCTCCATCGGTCCGGTGAAAAGTCTGATCCGGCGCACCGACATTGTCGCCTTGCGCAAAGTGATCGACGAGGCACGCGTCAGTGGGGCGCAATCGGTGCGGCCTGCTGTTCTGGAGTGGCTGACCGAGCAGCAAAACGGCTAGGCGTCGCGCAGCAAAGCCTCGAAATCCTGCACCAGCGCTGCGCGGTCATGGCCGGTGTCCTCCGCCAGTTTGCGCAGCCCGAACTGCACATGCGCGATGTCCTGATAGTAGCTGGTGAAGGCGTAGTTGATCGTGGCACCTGCCGCAGCACCCAAAACAGGAACGGTTTGCGCGGCCAGCTTCTGGCTTAGCGTGACGGACAGTTTTGGTGCCACTTTTGCCAGCAAGGCCTGCACCGTCGCGCCGGATACACTTGTGCGCAGGGTCAGAAAGCTGAGATCTGTGCCGTCATCCTCCGCCAGCGGCCCGGCGGCCGCGAGGACCCGCAGGCAATCGGCCTTCGTGTCCGGATCGTCAGGGTCAAACCCGTGCTCCACCGCGATGCCTTGGATGGCCCGCAGAATGAGGGTTGTGGTCACCGGCAGCTCCGCCAGCGCGGTGGTCAAGCCGCCAAACCCGCCCACGGCACCGGTGGTCGCGGTTATCAACGGCGTTGCCCAGCTGCCCGTATCTGGAAGGGTTTTGCGGGAGGCTGCCGCGGCATAAAAGCTGCTCTCCAGCGCCTGATAGGTGGCACCCTCGATACGCGTGCGCACGCCAGCTGGCAGCTTGTCCAGAAGGCCTTCTGCCTTCGCCCCCAAAAAACCAACCGCCTCGATCATGATGCCGCGCGCGCCGTTGTAGCGGGCAACGAGCTCCAAGAGCTGGACCTCCTTGCTGGGGTCAGCGGGTTTTACCGGCGGCAGAATGGTTTGGGTCATGAAGCCCCTCCTGCCCTTAAAATGGGGCTAATCGCGGTGTTTTTCAACCGGCCCGGCCACGCCGTCCCATGCGCCGGGCTGCAAGGCGCGGGCCAGCACGCGGTCGGGGTTTGTGGGGGGCGGCATGGTGACCGCGCTGGATTTTGCAAAGCCGTGCCGTTGATAATAGGGCGCGTCGCCGACCAGCAGCACGCGGGTCCAGCCGAGGTTCTTTGCGATTTGCAGGCTCTCGATCATAAGCGCGCTGCCCAGCCCTTCGCCCTGCCGGGTGGGATGGACGGCAATCGGACCTAGCAACAGAGCCTGCGCGGCCCCCACGCGCACTGGCCAGTAGCGGATCACACCGCCCAGCACGCCATCTGGATCCCGCGCGACCCGGGACAGCTCGGCCACCGGTGCCACGTCATCGCGCAAACGGTAGGAGGACAGCGCCTCGCGACCCGGCGCAAAGCACAGGTCATAGAGGGCCTCCACCTCCCACCAGTCTTGCGGTTGTTCTTGGCGGATTTCCACGGGGGCCGGCCTCAATTTCACACTTGCGTTGGGGTAACATGACGTTAGCAATTGGGCAAACTTCTGTAGGAGACCCGCTTGTTTTACCGCCCCGAAGACGGCCACGGCCTGCCGCATAACCCGTTCAACGCCATCGTCACCCCGCGGCCCATTGGCTGGATTTCCACCCGCGATGCGGAGGGCCGCGAAAATCTGGCCCCCTACTCGTTCTTCAACGCCGTGGCGTATGTCCCGCCGCAGGTGATGTTCTCGTCAACCTCCGGCAAGCCGGACAGGGACAAGGGCAAGGACAGCGTGGCCAACATTCTTGAGACAGAGGTGTTTTGTGTCAACATCGTCGAATATGCAGCGCGGGATGCGATGAACCTGACCTCGGGGAGCTATGAGCGCGAGGTGGACGAGTTTACCCATGCCGGGATTGAGCGGGCGGAGTGCGACACGATTGCCTGCTCGCGCGTTGCTGGTGCGCCAGCCAATCTGGAATGCAAGCTGACCAAAGTGGTCGAGCTGCCGGGTGCGGAAAATATCGCTATTTTCGGTGAGGTGACCGGTATTCATATGCGCGATGATTGCCTGAAAGGCGGGATGTTCGACGTCACCGCGTTCCAGCCTTTGTCACGCTTGGGATATCGCGATTATGCGCGGGTGAGCGAGTTGTTCAGCTTGAATCGGCCCGGCGAATCTTAATCCCCCAGAAGGAAAAAGACGGGGATCAACATCGAACCAAAAAAGAGAGCGGTATTCCGTGAGTGGAGTACTGGCTCGTCACGCTACGAGGATATTGATCCCCTGACACAAAATGTAAGGGTTCAGGGGCAAAACCTGTAGGGGAAAAGGTCAGCGGAAGTGACGTTACCCTTACGTCACCTTGCCGGGATGCCTGCCCCTAATGCCCGCCTGCCAGCTGCCCGGTCTTGACCGAGTAATCCACCGCCACCGCGTAGTTCGGGTCATCGTCACTGTCGACCATCAGCTGGCCTGCATTGGTCAGCAATTCATGACAATCCCGGCTGAGATGGCGCAGCTGCACCTTTTTGCCCACGGCCTCGTAACGGTCTGCCACGGCCTCAATCGCTTGCAGCGCGGATTGGTCGGCCACCCGGCTGTCCGCGAAATCAATCACCACAAGCGAGGGGTCGCTTTCAGGGGTGAAAAGCTCGTCAAACCCGTCGGTCGAGCCAAAGAAGAGCGGACCGTCGATCTGGTAGACCTTCGCGCCTTCCGGCGTCTCGTAGGTCTTGGCGTGGATGCGTTTGGCGTTCTGCCACGCATAGGCCAGCGCGGAGACAATCACCCCCACCACCACGGCCGTCGCCAGATCATACATCACCGTGGTGATGGTCACGAGGATGATAACAAACGCATCCGTGCGTGGGGCTTTGCGGATGATGTTGAAGCTGTTCCACGCGAAAGTGCCAATCACGACCATGAACATGACGCCGACCAAAGCGGCCAGCGGGATCTGCTCGATGATTGGCGCGCCGACCATGATGAAGGCCAACAAAAACAGCGCCGCCGTGATGCCCGCGATGCGCGTGCGCCCGCCGGAATTTACGTTGATCATGGATTGCCCGATCATCGCACAGCCGCCCATGCCGCCGAAAAAGCCGGTCACGGTATTGGCCACGCCCTGCGCCACACATTCCTGGCTCGCGCCGCCGCGTTTGCCGGTGATCGCGCCGACAAGGTTCAACGTCAGCAGGCTTTCGATCAGCCCGATGGCCGCCAAGATCACGGCGTAGGGGAGGATGATCCAGAAGGTCTCCAAAGTGAAGGGGGCCAGCAGATCGCCGTAAATGCCCTGCGCCACGGAGGCATTGCCCGCGAAGGAGAACGGGTTGTGGAAGGTCGGGAAGCCGCCCGCAATCTCGGCCAGGTCGCCCACGCGCGGCACGGGGATGTTGAAGAAGATCACCAGCAACGCCACGATGCCGATGCCCGCAAGTGGCGCGGGGATGATCTTGGTGACTTTCGGCGTGGCCCAGATGATCGCCATGGTCAGCACCGTCAAAGCCAACATCAAGCCCAGCTCCGTGCCTGCCAGCCACTCGCCTGCCGCCATGCCATGCCCGCCGGAGCCCTGCTCTGCCGTGCCGGGTTTTTGAAACTGGCTCAGCTGGGCCAGGAAAATAACGATGGCCAGCCCGTTTACAAAACCCAGCATCACCGGGTGCGGCACCAGCCGGATGAACTTGCCCCATCGCAATACGCCGACCGCAATCTGGATGATCCCCATCAAGATGACCGTCGCAAAGAGGTATTCGACCCCGTGCTGGGCCACCAAGGCCACCATCACCACCGCCAAAGCGCCTGTCGCACCCGAGATCATGCCGGGGCGGCCGCCGATAATCGCGGTGATCAGCCCAACGATGAAGGCCGCATAAAGCCCCACCAGCGGGTGAACGCCCGCCACGAAGGCGAAGGCCACGGCTTCCGGCACCAGCGCCAGTGCCACGGTCAGCCCGGACAGGATTTCGATGCGCCAGCGGCCTGGGCTGATCTTGCCCTCGGGCACCAGTTGCAGGTCGTTCAGAAGCGAATTGTTGGCAAGAGCTGCCAGAAAGCTGCGGGTCACGCGGGCCTCTTTGGATAGGAAGTTATGTCTTGTTGCCCCGCCCATAACCGCCTCAATGCCAAGATGCACGTCAAAATGTCTCAAAAACCCGCCTAGCCTACGCGCGCAGCGTTTCCATTCCGTTAAGTCTGGGCCAGTATTGCCGCCGCAGGCAGTCTTCAGACAGGGTTCAGGGATATGACAGACACGATGATCGCCATTATCGGCGGGTCAGGCATCTACGAGATTGACGGGTTGGAAAACCCAAGCTGGCAAGTGGTGGAGACCCCGTGGGGCGCGCCTTCCGACCAGATTTTGACCGGCATGCTGGACGGCGTCAAAATGGCCTTTCTGCCGCGCCATGGCCGGGGGCATGTGCACAGCCCCTCCACCGTGCCGTACCGCGCCAATATTGATGCGCTGAAACGGCTTGGGGCGACGGATGTGATCTCCGTCTCGGCCTGCGGGTCGTTTCGCGAAGAGATGGCGCCGGGCGATTTTGTCGTTGTCGATCAGTTCATTGACCGCACTTTCGCGCGGGAGAAATCCTTCTTCGGGCAAGGCTGCGTGGCCCATGTCTCCGTGGCGCATCCGACCTGTCCGCGCCTAGGTGCTGCCTGCCTTGAGGCCGGTCAGGCGGAGGGCATCACGATGCATGACGGCGGCACCTATCTGGCCATGGAAGGCCCACAATTCTCGACGCTGGCGGAAAGCAAGATGTACCGCGAGGCATGGGGCGCGGATGTGATCGGCATGACCAATATGCCCGAGGCGAAACTCGCCCGCGAGGCGGAGCTTTGCTACGCTTCTGTCGCCATGATCACGGATTACGACAGCTGGCATCCCGACCATGGCGAGGTGGATGTGACGCAAATCATCGCGACGCTGATGGGCAATGCCGACAAGGCGCGCGGCCTCGTGGCCCGCCTGCCCGCGCTTTTGGGGGCCGACCGCGCCCCCTGCCCGCATCACTGCGACACGGCGCTGGAATTTGCGATGATCACGCAACCGCCCGCGCGCGACGCGAAGGTGATGGCCAAGCTCGACGCGGTGGCAGGCCGCATGTTGGCCAAGGAGGCACAAGGCTGATGGCACAGGTTAAGGACTACATCCGCACGATCCCCAACTTCCCGCATGACGGCATCATGTTTCGCGACGTGACCACCTTGTTTCTGGACCCGCGCGGGTTTCGCATGGCCATCGACCAGATGCTGGCTCCTTATGCGGGCCAGCGGTTCGACAAGGTGGCAGGCCTTGAAGCGCGCGGCTTCATCTTGGGCGGGGCCATCGCGCATCAGCTGTCGGTGGGTTTCGTGCCGATCCGCAAACAAGGCAAGCTGCCGGGCAAAACCATTTCGCAAAGCTACACGCTGGAATATGGCGAGGCCACGATGGAGCTGCATGATGACAGCCTGCAACCGGGCGAAAAGGTGCTGCTGGTTGACGATCTTCTGGCTACAGGCGGCACGGCGGAGGCGGGTATCAAGCTGATCGAAAAGCTGGGCGCGGAAGTGATCGGCTGCTCCTTCATCATCGACCTCCCCGCATTGGGTGGCCGCAAAAAGCTGGAAACCCTCGGCATGGATGTCAAAGTGCTCTGCGAATTCGAGGGGGATTGAGCCGCCCCCGTACTGCCCCGCTCCCGTCTTTCCATGTTCAAAAATATCCCGGCGCGCGCGCAGGCAAGGGGCAAAACGGGGGTTTAGCGCAATCGCGAAATGGCGAATACCTCGTCATTAAACCAAAGCCCGCCATATTTCTTCAGCACATCCGAGGTGATGGCGAAATGGCTGGCCGCGCCATGCGTTTCCTCCAGAAGCTGGTCGTCAATCTGCGCCACATAGGTCGCCGCATTCCACGCGGCGGACAGGGTGGACGTGCCGATGGAGGGCCCGATCTCCTCGGGCAGGGTGTGCATCCGGTAGGATAGAAGCGCGTCGCCGCCGCTGGGGATCGTCAGATCGAAATCCGCAGCTTCCTCTCCGAGAACGTCTTTCAACGCGGCGATCAGGTCGTAGCGATTGACGGGGAAGAGCTCGATATCGGGCCAGACGGCATTGACGATCTCCTCGCCCGGATCATTGCCTGCCGATTGCACGGTCAGCATGCGCCCGCCCACCGCCAGACTGCGCGCAAGCGGGGCCAGCACTGTCTTTGCCTTCAGGTCCGGTGCGGTCCGGGCCCGCCACGGCTGGGAGGCCAGCACCAGATCATATTCGGCGCGCTGGGTGCCCGGGCGCGGGATCACCGTATCGAGCAGGAAGTCGTGATCCTTGCGGTAAATCACCAGCACGGTTGGCTTCACATAGAGCGGGTTTCCGGTCTTGGGGGAGGATCGCACCTGCCAGTTATCCACCAGAAACGGGTCGAGATCGCGCAACTGCTCTTGGAACCCGATGGAGGATCCCCCGTCCAGCGCGATGGTTTTCCAGGTCAGCTTGTCGGCCATCTCGGTGTTGCCGGGCACCAGCCAGGGGGCCTCCGAATAAAACAGGTTGGTCATCACCACGACGCTGGCCGGGTGCTCGACCAGACGATCCGGGATTTTGTCGAGTGACAGGCGCAGATCCTCGAGCGAGATTTCCTTACCGACCATATAGAAGGGAATATTGGGGAAGCGCTGATGCATGGCGCGCATCGTGTTTGACAGCACCGTCGCATCCCCCATGCCCGCGTCAAAAACCCGCAGCGCGGGGGGGCGCGGCTCGATCAGGCTCAGCTCTTGGGCGACGCGTTCCGAGATCCGCCATTTCTCATTCGTGGTGTTGACGAAGGTCAGGTATTTCAGCCGGTTGTCGAAAAACCGGAAGGGCTTGCCGCTGTCTGTTTTGGTGTCTGTCATGGGGCCTCTGCGCTCAGGTCGCGCTACCTGACCCTATTCTGCCCGCCCCGGTCAACACTCAAGCGGGGTCACATCTGATGACGCTTACGCCAGCACAGCACCGGGGTTCATAATCCCCAAAGGGTCCAGCCCCGCCTTGATCGCCCGCATCGCTGCCAGTTTCGCGGGGTCGCCGTAGCGCTCCAAATCCGCCACTTTCAGCCGCCCGATGCCGTGCTCCGCAGAGATCGAGCCGCCCAGCGCATGGGTCAAGTCATGCACAATCTCTTTCACCGCGCTGCGCTCCGCCTGATAATCTGCGCGCGTCCGTCCGGGCATGGGGAAGACGTTATAATGCAGGTTGCCGTCGCCGACATGGCCAAAGCAGTTGATGCGGAACTCAGCCAGCTTGCTCAATTCCTGCGCCCCGCGGGTGATAAACTCGGGGATGCGGGTGATCGGCACCGAGATGTCATGGCTCGACACGGAACCGATCCGGCGGTTGGCCTCCGGGATGTTCTCGCGGATCGCCCAGAAGGCGTGGCGTTGCTCCAGCGAGGCGGCGATCACGCCGTCGCTGACCAGACCGCGCTCAAAGGCGTCTGCAAAAAGCCGCTCCAGCGCCTCCTCCGGCACGGTGCCTGCAAAGCAGCCCAGATCGACCAGCACCATCCATTCGGGGGGCGTGTCGAAGGGCGCTTTGACCTCTGGGCCGACCTCGGCCAGAAAGTCGAGCCCTTGTCGGTGGATCAGCTCGAAAGCGGAGACCTGCCCGCCCAGCTGCTCTCCGGCAAGCGCCAGCAGGTCCAGCGCCGCCTGCGGGTCGCGCACGACCATAAGGGCCGCGCCGACGGCTTGGGGGCGGGGGAACAGTTTCAGGCTGGCGGCGGTGATGATGCCCAGCGTGCCTTCGGCCCCGATCAGCAAATGGCGCAGGTCGTAACCGGTGTTGTTCTTGCGTAGGGGCGTCAGCCCGTCCCAGATGGAGCCGTCGGGCAGCACGGCCTCCAGCCCCAGACACAGATCGCGCGTGTTGCCGTAGCGCAGGACGTTCACGCCGCCCGCATTTGTGGCCAGATTGCCCCCGATCCGCGCTGATCCCTGGCTCGCCAGCGTCAGCGGGAAGAGCCGCCCCGCGGCCTCGGCGGCGTCCTGCACGGTTTGCAGCACCGCGCCTGCCTCGCAGGTCAGTACGTTCTCAATCGGGTCCACCGCGCGGATCGCCGTCATCCGCTCCATGGAGATGACCACCGGGGCGGGCAGGTTTTCGGCCACCTGACCGCCCACCAGCCCGGTGCCGCCGCCATAGGGGATCACGCCAACGCGCGCGTCGCGGCAGGCCGTCACGATTGTGCTGACCTCTTGCGCGGAGCCCGGTGCCAGCAGCAGCCCGGCTGTGCCGGCATAGCGCCCGCGCGGCTCTTCAAGATAGGCGGGGGTGAGCTGCTTGAAGGCGGCTTGTGGCAAGATTTTGGACAGGTGATCGCGCAGCGCGTCGGAGACAGGATTCAGCATGTCTTCAATTAGCGGGCAGAGACGCCGAAATGCAATTCGCTATTGCGCTTTGCTCAATCTTCCAGCGGGTTGAGATAAGCGGGCTCCAGCACCATAATCGTAGGGCGGCCCGGCAGGGTGCGCAGCGACAGCTCGACAAAGCTGGTGTCGGGCTCGACCACGTCGAAGGTGCCGCGCATGCCGTCGAGAAACGCGTTCAACGACCCGCGCCCGAACCAATGCATCGGGATGACCACCGAAGAGCGCAGCCGGGTCAGCACCTTCATCATCGTGGGCGTATCGAGCGACAGCCCGCCATCCACCGCGGCCATCACCACGTCGAGCCGCCCGATGGTGGCATATTGCGCCGGGTCCGGCTCGTGATGCAGGTGGCCCAGATGGCCGATGCACAGGCCCGCGACCTCGAAAATGAAGATGGAATTGCCGTCCTTCTCCGGCGGGCCGCCAAAACGCGAGCGGATATCGGTGGAGACGTTGCGCACCAGCATTTCGCCCAGATCGAGGCTGTGCTCGCGCTGCCAGCCTTCCAGCACATGCGGGATGGCGGGGTCCGGCACGGCGGTCCAATGGCTGGAATGGGCGTGGTTCATCGTCGCCACATCCGGGATCAGGTCGATGCCGGGTGTGCGGCCCACATAATCGGTGACCGCGCTCAGCCCGCCCGTGGTTTGCAGCAAGAACATGGCGTGGTCAATATAGGTCAAACGCACCGTGTCTTCGGCCAGTGGTTTTTGCCAGTTGGCGTGATGGAGGTAGGTGACACCGGGGGTGGCCTCGGCCAGGGCCACGCAATGGGAGGGCTGCCGGGTTTGGCCGGAGGCCATCGCGGGCAGGGCGATCAGGATCAGGCACAATAAGAAACGCATGAGATCAGGCTAGACCGGATGGCGCGGGTTTTCAAAATCACTTTTGCTGGTTTGAGCCATGCAGGCGTGCAGGGTCAGGTTTTTCCCGCGTCCGTGCGGCCGCGCCGGTCGTTGCGCAGATTGGCGTAGAGGACATGGTTGCGCCAGCGCCCGCCGATTTGCAGATAGCTTTGCGCCACGCCCTCATATTTGAACCCCGCCTTTTCCAGCACCCCGCGCGAGGCGGCGTTTTCTGGCAGGCAGGCGGCCTCGATCCGGCTGAGGTCCAGCGCGGTGAAAGCGTAATGCACCAACCCGCCAATGGCCTCGCGCATATAGCCTTGGCGGGCAAAGCGCTCGCCCACCCAATAGCCCAGCGTCCCCGCCTGCGCCGGGCCGCGGCGGATATTGTCCAGCGTGATCGCGCCCAGCAGCGCATTGTCCTCGCGCCGCACCATGAAGACCGGTGCGGCGGTGCCCGAGTTGACCGCGCGCTGCGCCCAGTAGACGCGGTTTGTGAAGCTCTTGCGGGTCAGATGGTCGGAGGCCCATGCGGGCTCCCACGGGGTCAGAAACTGCGCGCTCTCGGAACGCAGCGCGGCCCAGCGCTGAAAATCGCCATGCTGGGGCAAACGCAGCTCCATGCGTTCGGTGATGATCCGTAGCTTTTTGCGCCCTCCCAGCATGTGGGTCAGGCCGCCAGCATGGACTGGATCCCATCGAGATCCGGCGCGCCGCTCACGGGGCCGTACAGCGCCATCGCCGCCGCCCCGCCGGAGGCCAGCTGTGCCGCAAAGGCGCGAACCTGTACCGCGTCCACCGCGTCGATTTTGGTGACGGTTTCGCTAAGCTCAGGCACCCTGCCCCATATGCCTATGAGGCGCGCCAGCCGTTCGGCGCGGCTGGACGGGCTTTCCAACCCCATCAGCAGACCCGCTTTCATCTGTGCGCGGGCACGCGCGACCTCCGCCTCGCTGACATCGCCTGCGGCGCGTTTCAGCTCGTCGACAGTCAGGCCGGCCAGCCCCGCGATATCGTCGCCAGACGTGCCTGCGTAGACGGTCAGCATCCCGGTGTCGGAATAGCTGCCGACTTGCGCGAAGATCGAATAGCACAGCCCGCGTTTTTCGCGTGCTTCCTGGAACAGCCGCGAGGACATGCCGCCGCCAAAGGCGGAGGCAAAGATTTGCGCGGTGTAGAAGGCGTCGTCGCGGTAGCCGGGGGCTTCGAGTGCGAGGGTGAAATGGGCCTGCTCCAGCCCTTTGAGTTCGCGCCGCTCGCCTGATACGAAACGCGCGGGTTCGGCCACCAATGCGGGACGGGCGGGCATGTCGCCAAAGAGATCCTCGGCCATGCAGACAATTTCGTCGTGATCCACAGCACCTGCGGCAGAGAGCACAAGCTGGCCCGGCCCGTAATGCTCCGTCACAAAGCCTGCCAGATCGGCCTGCGTGAAAGAGGAGACACGTTCCGTTGGTCCCAAAATGGTGCGGCCCATAGGCTGGTCCGGGTAGGCGGCTTCCTGGAGCCAGTCGAAAACCACGTCATCGGGCGTATCAAGCGATTGGCCGATCTCTTGCAGGATCACGCCGCGCTCCACCTCGATCTCGGCCAGATCGAAGACCGGGTTGCGCACGATATCGGCGATTACGTCGAGGCCCAGCGCCACGTCTTCCTTGAGCACGCGGGCGTAATAGGCCGTAACCTCGCGCGAGGTGTAGGCGTTGATATAGCCGCCCACATCTTCAATTTCCTCAGCGATTTGCAACGCGCTGCGGCGCTTGGTGCCTTTGAAGGCCATATGCTCCAGAAAATGCGCGATGCCGTTTTGTTGCACGCGTTCGTGACGCCCGCCTGCGTTCACCCAGATGCCGATGGAGGCGCTTTCCAGCCCCGGCATATGCTCGGTGACGACGCGAAACCCGTTGGAGAGGGTGTGAAGCTGCGGGGCGGTCATGTGGAAATCCTGTCGCGGATGATGGCTTGGATCGCGGCGAGCTCGCCTTTGACATGGGTGATCGTCTCGTCGCGGTCATAAAGATCGGCCATCCGCGCGGGCAATGGCGGGTGGATGCCGGAGGCCTCTTCCACGGCGGCCGGGAATTTGGCAGGATGCGCGGTGGCCAGCGTGATCATCGGGGTCTCTCCCAGATGATCCTGCGCCACATGCACGCCAACGGCAGAGTGCGGGCAAAGAAGCTCACCCATTGTGGTTTGTGCAGTTTTGATCATCGCGGAGGTCTCCGCCTCGCTGACCCGACCCGAGGCGTAGGTTTCTTTCAAAGCCTGATAGGCCCCTTGGCTGATCTGAAAGGAGCTGGTTTTCTTCAGGCTGTCCATCTGCTCCGCCACCGCTTTGCCGTCCTGGCCGTAGGCGTAGAAAAGCGCGCGCTCGAAATTGGAGGAGACCTGAATATCCATTGACGGGCTGATCGACGGTTTGACCCCGTCGGTCGTGTAGCTGCCGGTCTCCAGCGTGCGGTGCAGGATGTCATTCTGGTTGGTGGCGATCACCAGTTTGTCGATGGGCAGACCCATTTGCTTGGCGATATAGCCCGCGAAAATGTCGCCAAAGTTGCCTGTGGGCACGGTGAAGCTGACAGGGCGGTCCGGCGCGCCCAGCGAGACGGCGGAGGTGAAGTAATAGACCACCTGCGCCAGCACACGGGCGAAGTTGATGGAGTTCACGCCTGCCAGCCGCACCCCGTCGCGGAAGGCGAAATCGTTGAACATGTCTTTCAGCGCGCCCTGGCAGGTGTCGAAATCGCCCGCCACCGCCAGCGCATGCACATTGGACGCCGTGGAGGTCGTCATCTGGCGACGCTGCACCTCGGAGACGCGGCCATCGGGATACATGATAAACACGTCCACCGCGTCGAGGCCCTTGAACGCCTCAATCGCCGCAGAGCCTGTGTCGCCGGAGGTCGCGCCCACGATGGTGACCCGCTCACCGGAGCGCGACAGTGCTGCTTGAAACAGCTGGCCAATGAGCTGCATGGCGAAGTCTTTGAAGGCCAGCGTGGGGCCGTGGAACAGCTCCAGCAGGAAATGGTTGTCGCCAAGCTGCACCAGCGGCGCGCGGGCGTCATGGCCAAAGCCTTCGTAAGCGCGCGCGATGATGGCGCGGAACTCGTCATCGGTAAACGTGTCGCCAATGAAGGGGCGCATGACGGTGAAGGCCACGTCCTCGTAGCTTTGGCCGCGCATGGCGGTGATGGCGGCGTTGTCCAGCGTGGGGATAGTTTCGGGCAGGTACAGCCCCCCGTCACGGGCCAGCCCGGTCAGCATGGCCTGCTCGAAACTCAGAACAGGAGCATCTCCGCGGGTGGAAATATAGCGCATGGGGTCGGGTCCTTCAGACGGTTCGCTGCCTGATACGCCAAAGCAGATAGCCTGTCATCCCCGCCCAAGCGGCGGCGAGCAGAAACCATGTGATCGCGTATTGCAGATGGTCGTTGGGGATATTGGCGGTGGCAATTGGCAAAGGGGTCAGGCGCGGGTCAGCCGGGGTGGCGGTAGAGGCCACGACCATGAGGGTGCGGGTCCTCATGAAGGCCGACATGGTCTCCACATTGCGGGCGAACCAGATGTTGCCGTCCAGATCAGGTTCAGGCGTGCTGCTGTTCTGGTCATCGGGCCAGAGCAGCGTGCCGGTCAGCTGCATGAACTTCGTTCTGGGGGCCGCCTCTTTTGCGTCCAGCGGCAAAAGGCCTAGATCAACCAGAATGGGCTGGCCGTTCTCCAGCAGAAACTTGGAGACCACTCGGTAGCCGGTGCCCGCGCCGGTGCCGGAGGCCAGCACGTGCAGCTCCTCCCCTGTGGGCGTGCCGGCCAAAGTGACGCGCCTGTATTCATCTTCGGCCTCACGGCCTGCGAGGGGCACGGGGGTCGGATCAGCGGCAAGCCGGGCCTCGATCTCCGCCAATACACCCTCTTTCCACGCCAAGCGCTGCACCTGCCACGTGCCGAGCGAGATCAGGATCGCGCAGCCCACAAGGCCGAAGAGAAGCGGGAGGATCATGCGTTTGGTCATGGGGTGCGGAGGGTCCTGAAATGAAAAGCGCGAGGGGGTGAGCCCTCGCGCCTGTGGTCTTTGTAGTGGCGAGGCCGGGCTTAGCCGCCCCACACGTAGACGGCGGCAAAGAGAAACAGCCAGACCACGTCCACGAAGTGCCAGTACCAAGCAGCGGCCTCGAAGCCGACATGCTTTTCCTGCGTGAAGTGGCCCGCGCGGGCGCGCAGGTAGCACACGAACAGGAAGATCGTGCCGATCACCACGTGGAAGCCGTGAAAGCCCGTCGCCATGAAGAAGTTGGCGCCGTAGATGTTGCCGGAGAAGCCGAAGGCCGCGTGGCTATATTCGTAAGCCTGAAAGGCGGTGAAGATCACACCCAGCAGAACCGCGATGATCAGGCCGTTCTTGAGGTCCTTGCGGTTGTTCTCATGCGCCAGCGCGTGGTGCGCCCAAGTGGCGGCGGCACCCGAGCAGAGCAGGATCAGCGTGTTGATCAGTGGCAGGTGCCACGGGTCAAACGTCTCGATGCCCGCAGGGGGCCAGACGCCGTCCACCATGGGGCTGTTTTCTCCCATCGGGTACATGGCATGTTTGAAGAAGGACCAGAACCACGCCACGAAGAACATGACTTCGGACATGATGAAGAAGATGAAACCGTAGCGCAGGCCAATGCGCACCACCGGGGTGTGGTCGCCCACCTGGCTTTCCTCGACCACGTCGGACCACCAGGAGAACATCACATAAAGCACCAGCGCGAGGCCGATCAGGCCCATCCAAGGGCCGCCATCATGCATCCAGACGACCGCGCCCGAGAGCATGATCAGCGCGCCGAGCGAGCCCAGAAGCGGATTAATCGACGGCGGCAGGATGTGGTAATCGTGGTTTTTGACATGTGCCATGGGTGGGTCCCTCGGGTTGGCTTAGTTGTTATACGTGTTTTCGGTGGTCGAGGCCGCATTGTCCAGAGCGGGGTCCAGAGCGGCTTGCTTGCCAAACTCCGTCTCTTCCAGCGGGACCTCGTAGAATGTGTAGCTCAGCGTGATGACGTCGACATATTTGCCGTCCCGGTCCTCGACGATCTCGGGGTCAACAAAGAAGGTCACCGGCATCTGCACCCGCTCGCCGGGCATCAAGACCTGCTCTTCAAAGCAGAAGCAGTCGATCTTGGTGAAGAAGCCGCCCACGGTAAATGGGAAGACGTTGTAGCTGGCAGTGCCCGCGATGGGGCGGTCGGTGGGGTTGTAGGCCTCGTAGAAGGCCAGCCCTGTCTCCCCAATGCGGACCTCCATCTCGCGCTGCACGGGTTTGAACTCCCACGCCATCTGAGAAGTCAGGGAGCCGTCAAAGCGGATCTTGATGGTTTGGTCCAGAATGGTGTCCGGGGCCGCGTCGGCCTCCAGCGTGGTGCCGCCATAGCCGGTGACGCGGCAGAACCAGTCGTAAAGCGGCACAGAGGCAAAGCTGAGCCCGACCATCGCGAAGACCATGCCGCTGAGATAGAGCATGGTGCGGCGCTTGGGGTCGAGGTTGCGCAACATCAGTTGCTCTCCTGTTGGGTTGGCACCAGCTCGGGGCGGAGCACATGGTCAAAGCCCTCGTTCAACCCGCCGCGGGTGATCTTCACGTAAGTCAGCCCGAAGACGATGCAGACCAGAAAGGCCAGCGTCAGCCCGACACCCAGATTGCGCGAATAGCGCCGTGTGTGCAGCTCATGTTCTACGCGCGGTGCAGCCATGTCTTACCAAGCCCCCATGCCGAAACCCTGCACCCAGATCGCCTGCGCCAGAAGCGCGCCGAAGGAGCCAAACAGGTAGGTGAGTGAGAAGCGGAAGTACTTTTTCTCCGCCTTATACGTATCCGCCTCGGCTTCGTCCTCGGAACGGTGCCACAGCTGCCACGCGCCCCAGACGAATTTGGCGTTCAGGTAAAGCGCCGCTGCCAGATAGATCCAGCCGCCAATTGAGGTAAATGCCGCGCCTACGGCCAGCGGAGCCAGCAGCAGCGTGTAGGCGATGATGTGGGTGCGCGTGGTTTTGCGGCCATGCGTCACCGTCAACATGGGCACACCGGCCTTGGAGTAATCCTCGTTCATGAACAGCGCGAGGGCCCAGAAATGCGGCGGGGTCCACATGAAGATGATGGCGAACATCAGCACCGATTCAACGGAGACGCCGCCCGTGGCTACCGCCCAGCCGATCATCGGCGGGAAGGCCCCGGCGGCCCCGCCGATGACGATGTTTTGCGGGGTCCAGCGTTTCAGCCACATCGTGTAGATGACGACGTAAAAGAAGATGGTAAAGGCGAGAATACCCGCCGCGACCCAGTTGGAGGCCAGCCCCAGCATCACCACCGCGATGAAGGACAGCCAGAGGCCAATCGTCAGCGCCTCGCCTTTCGTCACCTTGCCCGCAGGGACGGGACGTTTGGCGGTGCGCTTCATGATGGCGTCAATGTCGTGGTCATACCACATGTTCAACGCGCCGGACGCGCCGCCGCCCAAGGCGATGAAGAGAATGGCGACCAATGCCACGAATGGGTGGATGTAGACCGGGGCCACAAAGACGCCCACGGCGGCGGTGAACACCACCAGCGACATGACACGGGGCTTGAGAAGCGCGACGTAATCGCCGAACTGTGCCTCGTCTTCAAAGCTGCCTATCTGTTGGGTTGCGTCTGTCATGGGCGTCAGAAGGTGGGCAAATTGCCCACCCTACTCCTTATTTGGAAGCGACTTGGATCGACGGTGTGGTTGGGCTGATGCCCGCATATTCCTCGCGCGCACCTTCAAGCCATGCGGCATAGGCCTCCTCGGAGACGACCTTCACCGTGATCGGCATATAGGCATGGGCCTGACCGCACAGCTCGGAGCATTGTCCGAAATACACGCCCTCAACCTCAGGTGTGAACCACAGCTGCGCCAGACGGCCCGGCACCGCATCCTGCTTCACCCCAAAGGAGGGGATGGTCCAGGAGTGGATCACATCCGCACCCGTGATCTGCATCACGATGGTTTTGCCCACGGGCACGACCACGGAGGTGTCGGTGGCCAGCAGGAATTCCTCGTCGGAATAGCCCGCCTCTTGCAGCTCTGCGGAGACGTCGGGCGTCAGGCGGTTTTCGCCCGCGCCGATCATGAAGCTGTCAAAGCCAAAACCTTCGTCGACATATTCGTAGCCCCAATACCACTGATACCCGGTCGCCTTGATGATGATGTCACCCTCAGGGATGCGCTGCTGCTTGAACAGCACCGGGATGGAGAACGCGCCGATGACCACCAGAATGATGATCGGGATAATCGTCCACGCCACCTCGATGGTGGAGTTGTGGGTGAAGGTTTTCGGCACCGGGTTGCGCTTGGCGGCAAAGGCGAAGGCCGCGTAGGCCAGCAGGGCCGTCACAAAGACAGTGATCACCGCGATGATGATGAAGACAAAATTGTCCAGCCAGTGAATGTCGCGCGCCAATTCGGTTACGGCGGGTTGAAAGCCGGTGCCTTCGGGAACGGGCTTGCCGATGATCTCCAGATCGCCCAGCGCGTTGTCGATGGAGGACTGCGCCCAAGCTGCACCTGTCATGGAAAGGGCGGCAAATGCCCCGAGAATCGTCGTTAGTCGCATAGTGTTTTCCCTGCTTTTCAGAGGCGCGCCGCTCGTGGCACGGAATCCCCCGTTGCGTCTGGGGCTTTCAAAACCATATTAGGGGCTGCGGGGCAAGGCTCTGCCGCCCTGTCGCGCTACCTTGCCGCAGGCGAATGCCTCCATTTTTAGAAGGATAAACCGGATGACCGCGAAATCACCTCAGAAAATGGACGCATTCACCCCGTTTGACACCATGCTGGACCGCGACCGCGCCTTGCAGATTCTACGCGACGCGACGGATGGGGCCGATGATGGCGAGTTGTTTATCGAACGCAAACGCGCGGAGATGTTCGCCTTTGACGATGGCCGCCTGAAAACCGCCAGCTATGATGCCTCCGAAGGGTTCGGGCTGCGTGCGGTAAAAGGCGAGACTGCTGGCTATGCCCATGCCACCGAAATATCCGAGGCCGCCCTGCTGCGCGCCTCAGAGACCGCGCGGCTGGCCGTTGGCGCAGGCGGGGCCACGCTGGCCGCCGGGCCGCAGGCCACCAACCGCAAGCTCTACACGGATGAAAACCCGATGGACGGCGCGACATTCCCGGCCAAGGTCGAGCTGCTCAAGGAGATCGACGATTTCGCCCGCGGGCTGGACGGCCGCGTGGTGCAGGTCTCTGCCTCTTTGGCCGCGTCACATCAGCAGGTCGCCATTTTGCGGCCCGACGGCACGCTGGTGCAGGATGACCGGCCGATGACGCGGATCAACGTCTCCGTCATGGCCGAAAAGGACGGGCGGCGCGAAAGCGGATCCGCAGGCGGCGGCGGGCGCGACCTGTTGGTGCCTTTGATGGCGCGTGATCACTGGGAGCCGCTGGTGCGCGAGGCGCTGCGCATTGCCTTGGTCAATCTCGACTCTGTCCCTGCCCCCGCTGGCGTGATGGACGTGGTACTTGGCCCCGGCTGGCCCGGCATCTTGCTGCATGAAGCGATTGGCCACGGGCTGGAGGGCGATTTCAACCGCAAGAAGACCTCCGCCTTTGCCGGGCTGATGGGGCAACAGATTGCCGCCAAGGGCGTGACGGTGCTGGATGACGGCACGATCCCGGATCGGCGCGGCTCGATCACCGTGGATGACGAGGGCACGCCCTCGGGCAAGAACACCCTGATCGAGGATGGGATTCTGGTGGGCTACATGCAGGACCGCCAAAACGCGCGGCTGATGGGCGTGGCCCCGACCGGCAACGGGCGGCGCGAAAGCTATGCCCACCCGCCCATGCCGCGCATGACCAACACCTATATGCTGGGCGGCGACGCGGAGCCTGAGGCCATCGTAAAGGACCTCAAGGACGGCATCTATGCCGTGGGCTTTGGCGGCGGTCAGGTTGACATCACCAACGGCAAATTTGTCTTCTCCTGCACGGAGGCCTACCGCGTCCGCAATGGCAAGGTCGGCGAGGCTTTGGGCGGGGCCACGCTGATCGGCGACGGGGCCACGGCGCTGAAACATATCCAGGCGATTGGCAATGACATGGCGCTGGACCCCGGCATGGGCAATTGCGGCAAGCAAGGCCAGTGGGTGCCGGTGGGCGTCGGCCAGCCGACACTGAAAATCGGTGGGCTGACCGTCGGCGGGTCGCAGACGTGACCCAGCTTTCCTTGCGCCCGGCAACAGAGGATGATTATGCGCCCCTCACCATGCTCTGGACCGAAGGCTGGGATGCGGGCCACGCCAAGATCGCCCCCAAAGAGCTGATCCGGCTGCGCACCGCCGAAAGCTTCCATCTGCGCCTGCGCGGCTTTGGCGACGGGTTGCGCGTCATAGGCGAACGCGGCGACCCGGTGGGGTTCGTGGCGCTGAAGCCAGACAAGATCGACCAGTTCTATGTGCGTCAGGATAAGGCGGGCTCCGGGCTGGCGGCCATTTTGATGGGCTTGACGGAGGCCGAGCTGGCCGCGCGGGGCACACGGGAGGCCAAGCTGGAATGTCTGGCTGATAATGACCGCGCCTGCGCCTTCTACCGCAAAATGGGCTGGGACGCGCTGGGGATGGAGGAGATCACCGTCGACACGTCCAAGGGGCCTTACGTGATGCCTGCGATGATTTTTGGCAAAACGCTGGGCTGAGCGGGCGGAGAATCACTCGCGCGATTCGGGGATAATACGGCGTAAAACGGACTGCTGCGGTGCGGCTTCATTCTTTGGTCATAATTGCCTCACCATTTATGAGGAAGGCAAAATGGAGAGGTTAACAAATGCCGTTAACCAAATTGATTAATTACCGTTAAAAAACAATATTTTGCGATATTTTTCTCATGTTATTTTTGCGGGTAATCTTCCGTTAAGACCTCGCCCCCAAACATGATCTCACTGATCAGACGGAGCATACAGATGGCCAGCGACCTGCTGTCTACCCCACCCCCCCTCGCACCCCCCAAGACATGGGACGCGACGGTCATTTGGCTCCGTCTGATCAGATCCAGACGCGTTGGACCCTCCACCTTCTTCAGGCTCGTTTCCGAGCATGGCAGCGCCGCCTCTGCCCTTGAGGCGCTGCCCGGAATTGCCGCGAAAGCCGGCGTTCCGAAATATACCCCCTTCTCCGCCGCCGCCGCCGTGGCGGAGTTGCAGGCCGGCAAGCGTCTCGGCGCGGTGCCGCTGTGTTTTGGCGCGCCGGGTTACCCGGTTGCACTGAGCACGATCCCCGACCCGCCCCCGCTTCTCTGGGCCCTTGGCAACGTCTCACTCACGGAACGTCCCGCCATCGGTCTGGTCGGCGCACGCAACGCCTCCTCACTGGGCACGCGCATGGCTGCCAAGCTGGCGGCGGAGCTGTCCGCGCAGGGCTTTGCCGTGGTCTCGGGGCTGGCGCGCGGCGTTGATGCCGCGGCGCATCTGGCGGCGTTGGAGGGCGGCACCATTGCCGTACAGGCGGGCGGCGTGGATCAGGTCTATCCGCGCGAAAACGCGGGCCTGCATGACCAGATCGCCGCGCAGGGCCTCAGGCTGTCGGAGCAACCCATCGGCCTGCAACCCATGGCGCGGCATTTTCCGCGCCGCAACCGGATCATCTCCGGCCTCTCGCGGGCCGTGGTGGTGGTGGAGGCCGCTGCCAAATCCGGCTCCCTCATCACCGCGCGCGAAGCGCTGGAGCAAGGCCGCGAGGTGCTGGCCGTGCCGGGCCACCCGTTTGATGCGCGCTCTGCCGGGTGCAATATGCTGATCCGCGATGGCGCCATTTTGGTGCGCGGCATGGCCGACATCACAGAGGCTTTGACCCGTCCCACTCCGGACCCCGCCCCCCAAAAGCCCGACCGAGCCGCGCCCGTCCATCAGGCGGGCCCCGCGCATGCGCAGATATTGGGGCTGCTTGGCCCCTCCCCGCTTGCCGAAGATCAGTTGATACGCGACCTGGCGGTTGATCCCGGTTTGGTCACGCCGCAATTGCTGGCGCTCGAGATGGAGGGCAAGATCACCCGGACCTCAGGCGGCTTGGTGGCGCTTGCGACCTAGCGCAGCGACCACGCCACGCCGCCCAGAACCAGCGCGCTGGCCAGAACAAAGCTGAGCGTCACGGCCTCGCCCAGAAAGAGCATGCCCCCCACCAGCGCGATCACCGGCACGGTCAGCTGGGCAATCCCCGCGATGCTGGCCTCGAGCTGCGGCAAAAGCCTATACCAGAGCGCATATCCCATGGCGGAGGTCACCACGCCTGAGATCACCGCATAGACCGCACCAGACGGGCTGATTTGATGCGCGCCGGGCAAGAGCAGAAGGCAGGCGCCCATGGCGAGCGTCGCAATGATGAAATTTCCAGCGGTGGCCGCCAGCGCGTCGGGCTCCGTGCGGCCCACCAGCGTGTAGACGCCCCAGCCAATGGCCGCCGCGCCCATCAGGAGGGCTCCACCGAAATCAGGGGCAGCAGCGCCCGGCAACAGCAGATAGGCCAGCCCGATCATCGCGAGCCCTGCCCCTTGCCAGCGGGCGCGGGGCAATGGTTCGCCGCGCATCATGACGACCACGAAGATGGTGATCTGCACACCGCCAAACAGGATCAACGCGCCCACGCCTGCGTCCAGCGTCAGGTAGGCCAGCGAGAAGCCGATCATATAGACCGCCAATGATCCGGCACCGATGGCCCGGCTGCGCCCCCATAGCGACAAGGAGCGCCGCGAGGCCAGCACCAGCGCCGTCAACGCCAGCGCGCCGGAGAACAGCCTGAGTGCTGCAAAGCTGACAGGGTCGGTCATCCCATCTGCCACGCCGAGGCGGTTGAGCACGGAATTGGCGGCAAAAGCCACCATGGTCAGGGCGACGAGCGATGCAAGTTTCATGCCTCAACTCCTTGCGCGACGGGCTTGGCGGCGCAACCGCAAAGACCTGCCATTGGCATAAACGTGAGAACGGTTTAGCCAAGGGCCGCGAAAGGCTGCGGGTAGATCAGCGTCTCGGAAGGGAGGTCCGTGCCGGGGGCAGCCAGCAAGGTGTTTTGCGTGCCATAGGGGGTATTGAGCCGCAACGCACGGGTCGCTTGAAACCCACAGCGGCGGTAGAACTCGCGCTCCCCCACCACCACAAGGGAGCGTTGCAAGCGGTTGACGCATTCCTCCACAATGGTTTGCACCATGAACTGCCCGCGCCCGCCACGCTGCCAAGCCGGGTGTATGGCGACCGGAGCCAAACACAGCCACCCTTGGGGTGCGATGAAGCGCGACACGGCCAGATACCCCGCCGCCGCCTGCCCCCAAGGCATGATGACCTCCCGAAAGATGGCCTTCTGGTCGCGCAAGGCCCGGACCAGCCGCGCCTCTTGCGGGCCGCCAAAGGCCTCCGCCAGCAGGTCGTCTATGGCCTCATGATCAGTGGCGCGGACTTCTCTGGTGAAACTGGGCTCCATGGGCGGCGTGGCTCGCATCGGGTCGGGGTTGCCGTGCACGTTACCCCAAATCACCGACCCTGCCTATCTGCGCCGGTTCACAATGCAAAAACGGCCCCCCGAGGGGAGCCGTTTCATGTCTTTCAGCGATTGGCGAGGAAACACCTTGCCCGCCAGAGGCCGGTCAAAGCGGTTTACATCATGCCGCCCATACCGCCCATGCCGCCCATGTCAGGCATGCCGCCACCGGCAGCACCCTCTTTGGCTGGCTTGTCGGCGACCATAGCTTCGGTGGTGATCAGCAGACCCGCGATGGAGGCTGCGTCCTGCAGTGCAGTACGCACCACTTTGGCCGGGTCAATCACGCCAAACTTGAACATGTCGCCATATTCCTCGGTTTGGGCGTTGAAGCCGAATGTGGCGTCATCGCTCTCGCGGATTTTGCCAGCCACAACCGAGCCGTCGACACCGGAGTTCTCAGCGATCTGGCGCAGCGGCGCTTCCAGCGCTTTGCGCACGATGGAGATACCGATGTCCTGATCGGAGTTGCCGCCCTTGAGCTTCTCAAGGCCTTTGGCCGCCTGAACCAGAGCAACACCGCCACCGACAACGATACCTTCTTGCACGGCCGCACGGGTCGCGTTCAGAGCATCGTCAACGCGGTCTTTGCGCTCTTTGACTTCCACTTCGGTCATGCCGCCGACACGGATCACAGCAACGCCGCCTGCCAGTTTGGCAACGCGCTCTTGCAGCTTCTCACGGTCGTAGTCGGATGTGGTTTCTTCGATTTGCTGACGGATTTGAGACACACGTGCCTCGATCTCAGCTTTCGCGCCTGCACCGTCGACGATTGTTGTTTCGTCCTTGGTGATCTGAACTTTCTTGGCGGTGCCAAGCATGTCCATGGTGACGGATTCCAGTTTCATGCCGAGGTCTTCGGAAATCACTTGGCCGCCAGTCAGGATCGCGATGTCTTGCAGCATGGCTTTGCGGCGGTCGCCGAAACCAGGTGCTTTGACAGCTGCGATTTTCAGGCCGCCGCGCAGTTTGTTCACAACCAGAGTTGCAAGAGCTTCGCCCTCAACATCTTCGGAAATGATCATCAGCGGTTTGCCGGACTGAATGACAGCTTCCAGCAGCGGCACCATCGGCTGCAGCGACGAGAGCTTTTTCTCGTGCAGCAGGATCAGGGCGTCGTCCAGCTCGGTGGTCATTTTGTCGGGGTTGGTCACGAAGTAAGGCGACAGGTAACCGCGATCGAACTGCATGCCTTCGACAACATCGGTTTCTGTTTCCAGACCTTTGTTTTCTTCGACGGTGATGACACCCTCGTTGCCAACTTTCTGCATTGCGCCCGCGATTTGGGAGCCGATTTCGGCCTCGCCATTGGCAGAGATAGTGCCGACCTGAGCAACTTCGTCGCTGTCATTGACGGGGCGCGCCGCCGCTTTGATGGCTTCCACAACGGTGGTGGTCGCCATGTCGATGCCGCGCTTGAGATCCATCGGGTTCATGCCAGCGGCAACCGACTTCATGCCTTCTTTGACAATGGCTTGCGCCAGAACTGTGGCGGTTGTGGTCCCGTCGCCAGCTTCGTCATTGGTGCGCGAGGCCACTTCTTTGACCATTTGTGCGCCCATGTTTTCGAACTTGTCTTCCAGTTCGATTTCCTTGGCCACGGAGACACCGTCTTTGGTGATGCGCGGTGCGCCGAAGGATTTGTCCAGAACCACGTTGCGCCCCTTTGGGCCCAAGGTGACTTTGACAGCATTGGCCAGAATGTTGACGCCGTTCAGCATCTTGTTCCGGGCGTCTGTGTCGAATTTGACGTCTTTAGCAGCCATTTTCATGTGCTCCTTGATAATTTTGTTTTTGGAAAGCCGTAGGGTGGGTTTTCAACCCACCACATCCTCAGGACAGAATGCCCAGAACGTCGCTTTCTTTCATGATCAGCAGCTCTTTGCCGTCGACGGTGACTTCCGTGCCGGACCATTTGCCGAACAGGATTTTGTCGCCCTTTTTGACGGCCATCGGGATCAGCTCGCCCGAGTCTTTGCGTGCGCCTTCGCCAGCAGCGACGATAACGCCTTCCGCAGGCTTTTCTTTCGCGCTTTCGGGGATGATCAGACCACCGGCGGTCTTTTCGTCGCTCTCTACACGTTCTACGAGGACGCGGTCGTGAAGCGGTTTCAATGCCATCTTTGTAGCTCCTAGCTCAAAGTTAGTTCCACTGGCCCCCATCTGGGGCCGTTAGCACTCTATGGTGCTGAGTGCTAACAGAGCGTAACTAGGCAGCCCCCGGCCCCGAGTCAACAGCCCCGCCAGACAAAAACCGAGCCAACAAACCCGATAGAAACGGGGCAGCAAGACCGTCGGCGGACGGACCGCACAGAATTGTCAGAACCGCAGCCCACCCGGACAGATTCTCGGTCCCTCAACAGCCCGACCGTCTAAGGCCAGGTCACACTGTCTAACATTCCTTACACATTTGCGTTTGATCCCGTTGAAATCTGCCGCAACTTTCTCTTTTCTGGGCAGATAATCAAATCTTGGACCCCCTATGACACGCCTTTTTCTTCCCATTAAACGCTGCTTTCTTCCCATTGCCCTCACCGCATTGTTAATGACCCATGCGGCCGTCGCCTCCGACTTTGTGTTTGGGTTGGGGGTGACCGATTTTGACGATGACGGCCAATTTGCCGCTGAGCTCGAATTTCATTCCGACCCGGTCTGGCAGGTCGCAGGCGCAGATGTCTCGGTGCTTGGGGCTGTGGTCGCAACAGATAATGGTGACCTCTTTATCGGCGCGGGCGTCTCGGCGGTGCGGCCTTTGTCGAACGGCTGGTATCTCGAAGGCAGCTTTGCGCCGGGCTATTACGATAATAGCGACCCCGCCACCGACCTCGGCAATGATCTGGAGTTCAGAACCCTTATCGGCCTTGGCCGCACCCTGTCCAACGGGGCACGGGTGTCTGTTGCGGTGTCGCATATCTCAAATGCAGGGATCGGCGATTCCAACCCCGGCGTGAACCTGCTGACGCTGCGTCTACGCTACTGAACGCGGGCATAAGACCGCTTCCCCGCAGATCACCGCGCGGGGGAGTGATTTGCTTTGGCAGGCGCTGTTGGCGCGCCTACATCTTCGGGAAGTAATCCTCGCAGCCGCCTTCGCGGTAGACATCCGCCGTGCAGCAATGCAACCCGCCGCCAAAAGCGTAGGCGTCGCGCAGCTCGACCTCGATCACGTTCATGCCCAGCTTGTCCATCTGCTCGGCCTGATAGACCTCGGATTTTTCGACACAGACCGTCTTTGGGTCCAGCACCAGCACGTTCATGCTGAGCCATGTCGAGGAATAGCATAGCGGCGGCGGCGCATTATGGGCGGGTTGAGCGGCGTCCACGATCTCCCAATCGTTTTGCTCAAACATCTTGCGCTGCTCGTCCGGCAAGCGGCGCTGTGGGTTGTTCAGGATCAGGCCGGGGCGCAGCGGCGTGAACGTCGCGTCGATATGGATCGGATAGGGATCACCAGGAAAATTGACCGTATGCACGCGGTGATCGGGGAAATGGCGACGCAACCATTCGATGCCCTTGAGGTTGGTGGTGAACCCGTGCTGCACCACCAGATCACGGCCAAAGCGCAGCACGTCGGCGGCGTCAAACAGCGGCTCTTTCTCCGTCGTGACAAAGAACTTTTCAGCCGCCCATTGCAGACGTTTTTCAACCCCGATTTTATCGGACAAATAGTCAGGGTGGTAATCCTCATCCGTCAGCCGCGGCTTGGGCGCGCTTTCGTGGCGGAAATTCGGGTCTTCATCGAAATAGCGCTCCATCAGCGGGCGGTAGTTGAGATATTCAAACCAGCGGCACCGGTAGGACATGGTGGCCTCCAGCATCTCGGAGCCCACGGTCAGCAACACGTCACGCGGCGGCATGCAACCAAACTGGCTGTCGGTGTGGAAATCCGGCGTGGTGACAGGTTTCGAGTGGTCGATGCTGTCAGGCCGGTCGACCCGCACACCGCGCGCCTCCAGCATGGCGGCGAAGGTATCGAGCAGCTCATTGGCGCGGTCGATCGTCTCCTGAGGTCGCTTGCCCCATTGGCCCCGCATATCGCTGTCTTCGGGCACTTTTGCGTCCAAAGCGGGCTCTTCTGGCGGGATGTGGCAGTCGTCGGCGCGGCCCACGATCACATGTTTCAAAGGATCCCATTCGTTCCAGCTGTTTACGACCGTCTTTTGCATCCTGACCTCCCAAAGCCCACATGTCCGACGCGCAGTGCTATCGCCAAGATCCCTGCCAGACAAGGGGGCCATTTCGGGCAGGCCGGTAAAACTTGAACCAAAAAGCGCCAATAAAATCCCGACTAATTGACCCCGATCAAACCCATTTCGTTAACACTTTTCGCGCATGACAGAGGGAGCCCCTTTGAATGCCGCAAAACGCCCATGACCAAGCCCGCCTCAAAACCTGACTTTGACCAATATGCAATCATGGCTGCAAAGTTCAGCCGTGACGCGCTTCTGGTGACCGATATCCACGACAAGGTCGTCTGGCTCAACGAGGGTTTTGAAAAGCTGACCGGGTTCACGCTAAAGGAAATGCTGGGCCGGCCCCCTGGCGATTTTCTGCGCGGCGACCTGACGGAATCGGATGCCATTCAGAAGATCGACGATTGCATCACCAACCGCAGGCCCGTCGATATCGAGGTGCAGTATCGCCGCAAGGACAACACCCCGTTTTGGATGGAAAGCCGCATCACGCCGGTCTTTGACAAGGATGGCGGCCACACGCATTTCATGTCCTCATCGCGCGATGTAACCGCCCGTCGCGCTTTGGAAAAGGCAACCAAAGAGGCGACCGACAACGAACAGCTGCGCCAGCAGGAACGCCGGTTGCTCAGTCAGGTCAGCGAATGGCTCTATTCCGCCAAGTCGCTGGAAGAGCTGTTGCAGGTGATTTCCAAATCGCTTGAGACCCTCATGCCGGAGGCGGAGGGGCAGCTTTATATCTACTCGGACACGCGCGACACGCTGGATCTGAGCATTCAATGGGGCGGGGCTGACACAGCACAAGACCATATCGAACCCGATGATTGCTGGGCGCTGCGCCGTGGCCGCGCCTATGCGTTCGGGATGCGCCCCATCGAATTTCCCTGCGGTCACAGCCATTCCGTTGAGGACGATTCCCCCTATTTTTGCGTGCCGATCACCGCCCATGGGCAAACCAACGGGCTGCTGCATCTCAATTTCGGGGCCTTCGCGCCCGACCGGTCTCAACGCGAGAAATTCAAGTATTTCCTCGACCAACGCTGGGAGCTGGCACTTCTCTGTGCGGAACAAATCAGCCTCGCGATCGCCAATGTGCAGCTGCGTCAGGAACTGCTGGACCAATCCGTGCGCGACCCGCTGACAAACCTATGGAACCGCCGCTGGTTCCTTGAGGCCGCCCAACAGCAACTGACCCGCGCCAAAACCTCCAAGGAGCCGTGCTCCCTGATCTCCGTGGATGTCGACAATTTCAAAAAGTTCAACGACCTGCATGGCCATGATGCGGGCGATCTGGTGCTGCGTGCGCTTGGCGCGCGGATGATCGAATTTTTCACCAACACCTGCGCACCCTGCCGCTTGGGCGGGGAGGAATTCATCGTGCTGTGCAGCGGCATGACGGAGGCGGAAACCGCCGAGATATCTGAGCAATTCCGTCAGCAAGTCATGGAGATCACGATCAAATATTCAGGCGCCGACCTGCCGCCCATCACCGTCTCCGCCGGGGTTGCGGCCACGCCTGATGGCACGACAGATCTGGAAAGCCTGGTCAAAGCTGCAGATTTGGCGCTGTACGAAGCCAAACGGCTGGGCCGCAATCAGGTGGTGACGCAATCGCAGATGGGCCTTCAGAGCAAAACACGCTCCGCCCCTCGCCCCGCATAGGTCACCAACCCCTCCTGACCCTTGGGGGTCAGTTGGTAAATGCCCGTCGAGACCCGCTCGAACCAGCCATAGTGATCTGCCGCCATGATCCGCGTCGCCTGCGCGACCCCGGTGGACGCCGCCACCTGCGCGCCTTTGCAGGGACCTTCATCCGCCAAATGCTGCGCACAGAGCAGCGCATCTTGGCGATACGCCGTCACCAAGCCAACCCGCGTCGCCCCGCCTTCATTCGGATCACCCACCCGGCGCGCGAATTCGCGCAGCAGCCTCCCCCGGCGCTGCGCCGATTTGCGCGGCTGATAGGGCGCGGGGTCCAGATGCACCTCGACCAGCTCGTCGCGCATCCGCACCGTGATCAGCCCCAGCCCAAGGCGGCGGCACAGCCCCAGATTGTCTTTCAGTGATTTGGCAAACCGTTTCCCCGTGCCGCGCGGCACGGCAATATAGACCGCATCTGTCACGCTCTGACGCGCGATCCCCTGATGAAAAAGCGACAGGCTCAGCGCGGTCTTCATCTCGACAATCACCGGGTCCGCATCGCCCTGCACTGCCACCACGTCACAGGCGCCCACCTCCGATTTCACCTCATATCCCTGCCCCTCAAGATAGCGCTTGATGGCGGGGTATAGCTCCGTTTCCCGCATGGGTTCGCCCCGTCTGACTGCTCCACCCCAGCATGCCGATACAGGCCGCGCTTTCAAGCGGAAGCGCCACATTCGATACGCAATAGCCCCCGCACCACCTCTTTCACCAAAAGACCGTCGACCCCGTGACATCCATCGCCGCCCCTCCTATAACGCCGCCAAATGTAATGATTGCTTAGGACTGCCCGATGACCACATTGATTTTTGGCCACAAATCCCCTGATACAGATTCCACCGGCTCCCCCCTGATCTGGGAATGGTTCCTGAACCACCAGGGCGGCGACGCGCGCGCCGTGTTGCTGGGTGAGCCCAATACCGAAGCCGCCTTCGTGCTGAAGCGCTGGAACCTGGCCAAGCCCGAGATCATCTCGGACGTGGCCGCAGGGCAGCCTTGCATCATCGTCGACACCAACAATCCCGCCGAGCTGCCCGCCGCCATCAACGCGGCGGATGTGCAGGCGATCATCGACCATCACAAGCTGGTCGGAGGGCTGGAAACCGCAGGGCCGATCGACATCACCATTCGCCCGCTGGCCTGCACCGCCACGATCATGCACGATCTGATGGGCGATCACGCGGCCCATATGCCCGACGCGATCAAAGGTGCTATGCTCAGCTGCATCCTGTCCGACACGCTGGAATTCCGCTCGCCCACAACCACCGACACGGACCGCAAGCTCGCTGAAAGCCTGGCTGCTGATCTGGGCATCAACATTGCCGAATACGCCGCCGAAATGTTCGCCGCCAAATCTGACGTCTCCGCCTTTTCCGAGGCCGAGCTGTTGCGCATGGACAGCAAGGAATACGAGGTGGACGGCGTGAAATTCCGCGTCTCCGTGCTGGAAACCACCTCGCCCAAAATGGTGCTCGACCGCAAAGCAGAGCTGATGGCAGCCATGCCCGGCGTCGCTGGCGAAGACAAGGTCAACGAAGTGTTGCTCTTTGTTGTCGACATCCTGAACGAAGAAGCCACGATGCTGATCCCCAACGACCTGTCCAAACGCGTGGCCGAGGCCAGTTTTGGCGCCACGGTCACAGGTGACAGCGTGGTTCTGCCGGGGATCATGAGCCGCAAAAAGCAAATCATCCCGAACCTGAAACTCTAACCTCCCATTAAGGTTAACGCGCGCGCCCCCACCAAAAGCGCGCCCCGCCTTTCCATGTTTCAAAATATCCCCGCCGGAGGCTCCGACGCTGGCCAGATGAGCCCCCCTTTGCCCTAAATCACCCAACCGCCAACCCATCGAGGCCCCCCATGACCCAGATCATCGACGCGCTCTCTGAGATCTCTGCCCAATATGACGCCTTGTTCGTGGACCTTTGGGGCTGCATCCATAACGGCGTCACCCCGTTCGAGACGGCCGTGGCCGCCATGCAGGACTACCGCAAGACGGGCGGCATCGTGATCTATGTGACCAACGCGCCGCGCCACCGCGCCTCCGTGGCCACGCAGTTGGAAAAGATCGGCGTCGCAGCGGACAGCTATGACGATATCGCGACCTCTGGCGACAGCGCGCGGGCGGCGATGTATCGCGGGGCCGTGGGCGAAAAGGTGCATTTCATCGGCCAGCCGCATGACCAGAGCTTTTTCGACCCGCTCAAGCTGATCGCGGATCCGGTCGCCATTACTCAAGTCTCGCTGCAAGAGGCCGACGGCATCATTTGCTGCGGCCCCGAAGACCCGATGGCCGACCCGGAGGTCTATCGCCCCGATTTTCTCTATGCCAAGCAGAAGGGCCTGAAACTGCTCTGCGCCAACCCCGATATTGTGGTGGACAGAGGCGATCACCGCGAATGGTGCGCAGGCGCCTTGGCCAAGCTCTATACCGAGATGGGCGGCGAAAGCCTCTATTTCGGCAAACCGCATCCGCCGATTTATGACCTGGCCCGTCGCAGGCTGGCCGCTTTGGGCAAGAGCGTCGAGGACAGCCGCATTCTGTGCGTCGGCGACGGCGTCTTGACCGATATCCGCGGCGCAATGGGAGAGGATCTGGACGCGCTGTTCATCTCTGGTGGCTTGGCCGCAGAGGAAACCAAAACGGAGCACAGCCCCGACCCCGATTTGTTGCAAGACTACCTGAACAAGGAAATGGTCTCCGCCCGGTACACGATCGGCAAACTCAGATAACCAGAATCTACTGGACTTTGCTGCACACGCAAAGTAATTAAGTTTCAACTTTTGCGACTCTTGCGATATTTTGTGACTTACGGGTGAATAACATGCTTGATATGCAACGTGACAACTTCCCACGCGGGACGATCTGCATTGAAGACATCGAAATCGGCATGAAACGCCATCTGCGCAAGCAGGTCACCGACCGCGATATCGAGCTGTTTGCTGAGGTCTCCACCGACCACAATCCGGTGCATCTTGATGATGACTATGCGCAGGACACGATTTTCGAGGGGCGCATCGCGCATGGCATGCTGACCGCCGGGCTGATCTCGGCTGTGATTGGCGAGCAGCTGCCCGGCCATGGCACCGTCTATCTGGGCCAATCCCTGCGTTTCATGGCCCCCGTGCGCCCCGGCGATCTGGTCACCGCAGAGGTCGAGGTAACCGCGATTGACCACGCAAAGCGCAAGGTCACTATGGCGACCAGCTGTCAGGTGGACGGCAAGACCGTGCTGAAAGGCGAGGCCGTGGTGCTGGCGCCCTCCAGAAAGTTCGATTAACGCGCGGCAAGCGCCACGGAAACGCGGCCAGAGCAACCACTTGCACCGCCGCAGTGACCCGTTTACGCAATCGCCATGCGCATCATTCGTGACTATCAATTCGTAAGCCCAAATGACCGCGGTGCCACCGTCGCCATCGGCAATTTTGACGGGGTCCATATCGGCCATAGGGCGGTGATCGACATTGCCCGCAAGGCCGCCCCCGAGGCACCTTTGGGCATCGTCACCTTCGAGCCGCACCCGCGCGAGTATTTCGCCCCCGACGCCCCGCCCTTTCGCCTGATGAATGCGGAGGCCAAGGCCAACCGGCTCGAAAAGCTGGGGGTCAAACGTCTCTATGAGCTGAACTTCAACGCGGCGCTCTCCAACCTCAGCGCCGAGGAGTTCGCCCAAGAGGTGATCGTCAAAGGGCTTGGTCTGACCCATGTCGTGATCGGCGCGGATTTCTGCTTTGGCAAGGGGCGCGCGGGCACTGCGCAGCAGTTGCAAGAGTTCGGCCAGAAAATGGGCTTTGGCGTCACCGTCGCGCCGCTTATTGAAACAGGCGACAAGCTGGTGTCCTCCACAAATATCCGCCAGGCTCTGTCCGACGGCAAACCGCGCGAGGCCGCCCAGATGCTCAGCCATTTGCACCGCATCGAGGGCAAGGTCATCACCGGGGAGCAGCGCGGCCGCGAGCTGGGCTACCCCACCGCCAACCAGAACACCGCCGGGCTGCACCAGCCAAAATTCGGCGTCTACGCCGTGTTTGTCGATGTGCTCAGCGGGCCGCATAAAGGCACCTATCAGGGCGCGGCCTCCATCGGGGTGCGGCCGATGTTTGGCGAAAACACCCCCAATTGCGAGACCTATCTCTTTGACTTCAAGGGCGATCTTTACGGTGAACATATCTCTGTCGCACTGGTCGACTACCTGCGCGGCGAGGAGAAGTTCGACAGCCTTGAGGCCCTGATCACCCAGATGGATGCCGATTGCGCGCAAGCCCGCGCCATCCTGGAGGCGGAATGAAAGACCCGATTGACCGCGCCGGGTTGGGCAAGAGGTTCTGGGAAAAGACCCCTCTGCAAGACATGTCCCCCAAGCAATGGGAGGCGCTCTGCGACGGCTGCGGCAAATGCTGCCTGAACAAGCTCGAAGACCCGGAGACCGAAGAAATCGCCTTCACCCGCGTCGCCTGCCGCCTGCTCGACGGCGACACCTGCCGCTGCGCGCAATATGACATCCGGCTGCAATTCGTGCCTGAATGCGTGCATCTGACGCCCGACAATATCAGCCAGATCGCTTATTGGATGCCGTCGACTTGCGCCTACCGTCTGCTCTTTGAGGGCAAGCCGCTTTACGATTGGCACCCGCTGGTGTCAGGCGACGCGCAAAGCGTGCATGATGCGGGCCAGTCGGTTCAGGGCTGGACCGTGCCCGAATTCGAGGTCCCCGAAGATGAGTGGGACGCGCATATTATTGAGGATCTGTAAGATGAATTTTGCCTCCGACAATGCCGGCCCCATGCACCCGAAAGTGCTGGCCGCGATGACCGCCGCCAATGAAGGCTACGCGATGCCCTATGGCAATGACCCGATCATGGAGGAGGTCCGCGCGGCCATCCGCACCACGTTTGAGGCCCCCGAGGCGGCCGTCTATCTGGTGGCCACCGGCACCGCCGCCAACGCGCTTGCGCTGGCCACCTATACGGCCCCCTGGCAGACGGTGTTCGCGCACCGGGTCTCGCATGTGGAAGAAGACGAATGCGGCGCGCCAGAATTTTTTGCAGGCGGGGCCAAGCTGACCTTGATCGAAGGCGACAGCGCCAAAATGGACCCGGACGCGCTGCGCCAGACCATCCTTGGCACGGGCCAGAAGGACGTCCATTCCGTGCAGCGCGGCCCTGTCACGATCACGCAGGCCACAGAGGTCGGCACCGTCTATTCTCTGGAGGAGATCCGCCAGATCACTGATATCGCAAAGGAATTTGGCCTGAAAACCCATCTGGACGGGGCGCGGTTTGCCAATGCCTGCGCCACGCTGGGCTGCACGGCGGCGGAGATGACGTGGAAGGCGGGCATTGACATGGTCAGCTTCGGCGGCACCAAAAACGGCTGCGCGGGGGTTGAGGCGGTGATCTTCTTTGACCCAGAGAAAGCGTGGGAGTTCGAGCTGCGGCGCAAACGCGGCGCGCATCTGTTTTCAAAACATCGCTACCTGTCGGCGCAGATGCAGGCCTATATAAAAGATGATCTGTGGCTGGAGCTCGGGGCCAAGGCCAACGCCAATATGGCGCGTTTGGCCAAGGGTCTTGCCAGCATCAAAGGGGCCGAAATCCCCGATGCGCCGCAGGCCAACATGGTCTTCGCCCATCTGCCCCGCGCCGCCCATAAGCGCGCTATGGCGGCGGGCGCGAAATATTACCTCTTTCCGATGAACGTGTCGCTGGAAGAAGGCCCCGATGACGAGCTGATCCGCTGCCGCATGGTCTGCGACTGGTTCAAGACGTCAGAGGAAATTGATCAGATGATCTCCACGCTGCGGGGCTGATCGGCGATAAAGGCCGAGATCAGCGCGGCCACCTCCACCGCATGGGTCATGGGGGCCATATGCCCCGCGCCCTCGATCACCTCGCGTGTGGTGTTGGCGATCTGGCCTTCCAAGGCTGCCTGAATGCCCGCGATCACAGGCGGCGACTTGGACCCTTCGATCAGCAGGCATGGCACGTCAATCTGGCTCAACCGGTCCCAGACTTTGCCGCTATCCTCCGTGGTCGAGGCCCCGGTGGCCGCGACCAGCGGCATGCGTTGCGTGATATAGTCCATCGCATCGGGCTTGAGGCTCTCCCACGCGCTGCCATCGCCCCAGAGACCGGTGAAGCCGCGCGCGGCGGTGACCAGATCGCCCACCGCAACGGCCCCCATAAAGGCCCGGCTGTCGCGCTTATGCGCTTTGAACAAGGCAGGTTCCTGCTGCTGCGTGGCCGCAAAGAAAACCGGCTCAATTAATGTGAGGCTGCGCACCATGTCGGGCTGGTCCACCGCGATCCGCAGCGCCATATAGCCCCCGTAGGAATGCCCGATAATATGGGCGGGCCGCTCCAGCAGCCCCAGCCCCATATCACGCGCCATCTCCGCGTAGTCGCGCGACTTGTCCCAATCTTCCGAGAGCCCATGGCCCGGCAGGTCAGCCGCGATCATCGACATGCCCTTGCCCATCTTGGCCATCATCATGTCGAGCGAGCGCGCTTGGGCCAGCATGCAATGCAGCACCAGCGCTTCCTCCGGGCCGTGGCCCGAACGCAGAAAATGGGTCATCGCGCCGCCTGACGCTTGAATGGGCATGGGGCGGCCCTAGAGCTTGCCCTGCAGGTAGAGGTCAAGATCCTCGATCTTGTCTTGGCCCCAGAACCGCTCGTCGCTGTCGGTGATATAAAACGGCGCGCCGAAGACGCCCTTCTCGACCGCCTCTTCCAGATTGGCGGCGTATTCCTCGGCACCCGCGAGCATGCCGCTATCGACAAGGCCTGCGTCAAAGCCATGCGCCTCCAGCACCTCGCGCACCACGGCCTCATCGGCCACGTCGCGTTCCTCCGCCCAGACGGCGCGCACAAACCCATGCACCAGCCCGGCCAGATCGCCGCCGCCAGCCGTTTGGGCCGCGATGATCGCATAAGAGGACGGCGCCGGGTTGGTTGGCCAATGGGCGGGCTTGAGGTTCATCTTCATGCCCAGCTTGGAGGCCGAGCGGCGCATCTCCTGCAAACGCCATTCCTGCCGATTGATGTGCCGCTGCGGCGGAGGTGTGCCCCCGGTGCGGCCAAACAGCCCCATAATGTCCAGCGGCTTGTAGCGGATCGTGGCGCCGTGTTTGGCCGCCACCTCCTCCATGCGGGTGCCCGCGAGGTAGGTGTAGGGGGACAGGGTCGCGAAATAATAGTCAATATGGGGCAAGCTGGGCGTCCTTCGGGCATAAGTTGTTTGCACCACGCTAACGGGGTGCTAAGCGGTGTGCAATGTCGCGGAAGGCGGGGGCCTGCGTGACGCTGCGCGCTGCCAACTTCCGGGGACTATACATGCCAAATTCATCTGAGCCGAAATTGATCGCGGGCAACGCGAACAAGGATCTTGCCAAAACCATCGCCAAGCGCATGTCGCTGCATCGCGGTAACAAAGTGGCGCCTGTGCATGCCCGTGTTGAGCGGTTCAACGATGGCGAGATTTTTGTCGAGGTCTTCGAGAATGTGCGCGGCGAGGATATGTTCATCATTCAGAGCACCTCGAACCCGGCCAATGACAATCTGATGGAGCTGCTGATCATGACGGACGCGCTGCGGCGCTCCTCGGCGGCGCGGATCACCGCCGTGATCCCCTATTTCGGCTATGCCCGTCAGGACCGCCGCACCAAGGCGCGCACGCCCATCTCTGCCAAGCTGGTGGCCAACCTGATTGCCGAGGCCGGGGTGGAACGCGTGCTGACCATGGACCTGCATGCCGCACAAATTCAGGGCTTTTTTGATCTGCCGGTCGACAACCTCTATGCCTCGCCGATCTTTGCCCTCGATATCCTCCACCACTTTGGGGATATGTCCGACGTCATGATCGTCTCACCGGATGTGGGGGGCGTGGCCCGCGCCCGCGAACTGGCGCAACGGATCAAGGCGCCACTGTCGATCGTGGACAAACGCCGCGAGAAACCCGGCGAAATCGCCGAGATGACCGTCATCGGCAACGTGAAGAACAAGCGTTGTATCATTGTGGACGACATTTGCGACACGGCCGGGACGCTGTGCAAAGCCGCCGAGGTGCTGATGGATGCAGGTGCCACCGAAGTGCACAGCTACATCACCCATGGCGTGCTGTCGGGCCCCGCGGTCGAGCGGATCACCAATTCAGTGATGAAGAGCCTGGTGATCACCGACAGCATCGAGCCGACAGGCCCGGTGCAGAAATGCAAAAACATCCGAATCGTGCCCATCGCGCCGATGTTGGCGCAGGCGATTCTGAATATTTCGGGCGGCAGCTCGGTTTCCAGCCTGTTTGACACAGACACTTTGGGGCCAATCTACGAGGGAATGTACCCCGGCGTGTGAGGCGCCAAAATTTTCCTGTCACGTTTTCCGTCAGGCAGGAGCGCAATGTGACGTCGCGTCTACAGGCGGATCAGCTCACGGATTGAAACATTTCTCGCGGATTGGGATTCTCGCCTGTCATTCGCGCGATGAAGCGTGACCGCGCCTGGCTTTCTTTCATTCGGTTTCTGTCGCATCTGTTGCCCATACCGAAATGGAAAAACGTTAGGACTACAAAATGACTATGACTTCAAAACCAAGACTTGCCCTGATCGCAGCTGCACTGGGCCTTACTCTGATCGGCGCCAATGGTGCTTATGCGAGCAACAGCTACGACCTGTTTACCACGCAGGCGAGCGCTCATGCGCCAGAGGCGCAGGTGGTGGAGGCGAACTTCAAATTCAAGAAGTTCAAAAAATTCCACGGCCACAAGAAGTTCCACAGCAAGAAGTTCATCGCCAAGAAGAAGTTTGGCCATTCCCCCTTCATCACATCGAAGAAATTCGGCCATAGCGATTTTGGCCATGGCGGCTTCAAGAAGAAGGTCTTTGTGAAGAAGAAATTCTTCTAACCTCGCCTCACTTACACCCTCAAACAGGCCCGCTCGGGGCGTCGCTTTCGCGGCGTCCGGGGTGGGTCATTTTGCGTCTGGGGAAGCGCGCTAGTAGAGCTCCCACTCATCATCATTGGGCAGCGCGCCGATTGCAGTCCAGCTTGCGCGCACCCGTGCGATGCGGCTGTCGCCCCAGGTCTTGAAAACCAGATCAAAGCCCTTGCAGGTGATATTCTCCGCCGAGATATCCATCCGCTGGTTATGCGCATGATCAATATCCCACATGCTCAGCGCCACCTGCACAGCGGGCGGCGCGGCAAAACCCTCTTCAAATGCGACGGCAAAGCGCTCTTCGCGCGGTCCGGTGCCGGTCCACATCGGGCCGCCATCGGCATAGTCGGAAAACATGACACGCGCGCCCTGCGCGACGCCCAACCGGTTACTTGAAAACATAATCATTCGTTACCCTCTTAACGGGTGCTTAAATCGCGAATCAGGCAATAATTTGGTTTAAAAATGCATAAAAGGCCCCCATTCAGGGGACCTTTTTTATCCTACACTGCGCCAAATGCGCCGCGCAACAGCTGCGCAGAGCCCTTATGTCAGGGCCACGCCCGCAGTCATATCTGCCACCAGCTTGGCGCTGGCATCGGTCCCGGCTGCGGCGTGATGCGCCTCCGCTTCGGCCAGCAATTCGGCTTGCAGATCAGAGGTCATGTCCGCCTTTGCATAGGCGCGCTCCGCCAGAACGGTGGCGCTTTCGCTCGAGATCTCGGCAAAACCGCCAGTGACGAAATACTGCTCCGTGCCCGACGGGCTGACAACCGTCAGATAGCCGGGACGCAGCGTGGTGATGACCGGCGCGTGGTCGGGCATGGCGGTGAAATCACCTTCCGCGCCCGGTATTTGCACCTCGCTCACCTCAGCGGAGGCAAGTTTGCGCTCCGGCGAGACGAGTTCGAATTGCATCATTGCCATAACAGAGCTCCTTAAGTCTGAGCCTAAGCGGCGTCAGCCGCCATTTTTTCAGCCTTGGCGATCACTTCGTCGATGCCGCCAACCATGTAGAAGGCGCCCTCGGGCAGGTGATCATATTCGCCCGCCACAACCGCTTTGAACGACGCGATCGTGTCTTCCAAAGGCACCTGCTTACCGTCCGCGCCGGTGAAGACTTTTGCGACGTCAAATGGCTGCGACAGGAAGCGCTCGATTTTGCGGGCGCGGGTCACGGTCATTTTGTCGTCCTCGGACAATTCGTCCATGCCGAGGATGGCGATGATGTCTTGCAGCGATTTGTAGCGTTGCAGGATTTGCTGCACGTCTGTGGCCACTTTGTAGTGCTCTTCCCCGATGATCAGCGGGTCCAGCAGACGCGATGTGGAGCCCAGCGGGTCCACAGCCGGGTAGATACCCTTCTCGGAAATCGCACGGTCCAGAACGGTTGTCGCGTCGAGGTGCGCAAAGGATGTGGCTGGTGCCGGGTCAGTCAAGTCATCCGCAGGCACGTACACCGCTTGCACCGAGGTGATCGAGCCGGATTTCGTGGATGTAATGCGTTCCTGCATAGCCCCCATGTCGGTGGCCAGCGTCGGCTGGTAGCCCACAGCGGAAGGGATACGGCCCAGAAGCGCGGACACCTCGGAACCCGCTTGGGTAAAGCGGAAGATGTTGTCCACAAAGAACAAAACGTCTGCGCCCGTGTCGTCGCGGAACTGCTCGGCCAGTGTCAGGCCGGACAGCGCAACCCGCATACGCGCACCGGGAGGCTCGTTCATCTGGCCGTAGACCAGCGCAATTTTGGAGTCTTCCAGATTGTCAGGGACAATAACGCCGGATTCGATCATCTCGTGGTAAAGGTCGTTGCCCTCACGGGTCCGCTCCCCCACACCCGCGAAGACGGACACACCGGAGTGCACTTTCGCAATGTTGTTGATCAGCTCCATGATCAAAACGGTTTTGCCAACACCCGCACCGCCGAACAGACCAATCTTACCACCCTTGGTGTAAGGGGCCAGCAGGTCGATGACCTTGATACCGGTTGTCAGAATTTCGGACTCGGTAGACTGATCCGCAAAGGCCGGCGCTTCGCCGTGGATGGCGCGACGCTCCGTGTGCTTGACGGGGCCGCCTTCGTCCACAGGGTCGCCTGTGACGTTCAGGATGCGGCCCAGCGTGCCTGCACCGATTGGAACCGAGATAGGCTCCGCCAAGTCGGTCACTTCGCCGCCGCGCACCAGACCTTCGGTGGAGTCCATGGCGATGGCGCGCACAGTGTTCTCGCCAAGGTGCTGTGCCACTTCGAGGATCAGGCGGTTGCCTTGGTTGTCGGTTTCCAGCGCGTTCAGGATCGCAGGAAGCGCGTCGTCGAACTGAACGTCCACAACGGCCCCGATGACCTGAGTGATTTTGCCTTTTGCATTGGCCATGTTGGTTCTCCGGGTCTAGAGCGCTTCAGCGCCCGAAATGATTTCAATAAGCTCATTGGTGATGACGGCCTGACGGGTCCGGTTGTACTGGATGGTCAGCTTGTCGATCATGTCACCCGCGTTGCGGGTGGCGTTGTCCATGGCGGACATCCGGGCACCTTGCTCGGACGCGCCGTTCTCCAACAGAGCGCTAAAGATTTGCGTGGCCACACCGCGCGGCAGCAGGTCGGCAAGGATGCCTTCCTCGCTGGGCTCGTAATCGTAGGAGGTCGAGGCCGTTGCGTCTTCCTCCACCGCCTCAAACGAGGCCGGGATGATCTGCTGCTCGGTCGGGATCTGGCTGATCACCGACTGGAATTTCGAGTAGTAAATCTTCGCCACGTCAAACTCGCCCGCGTCAAAGCGGGTCAGCACGTCCTGCGCAATATCAGAAGCGTTGGCATAGCCCACGCTCTTGACCTCGGACAGGTCGACATGGCCGATAAAGTGCTCGCCCAGATCACGTTTGATGGCCTCGCGGCCTTTCTTGCCGACGGTCAGGATCTTCACCGTCTTGCCAGCCGCGATCAACTTGCCCGCTTCCGCCTTGGCCAGCTTGGCAATGTTGCCGTTGAAGCCGCCGCACAAACCGCGCTCGGCGGTCATCACGATCAGCAGTTGGGTCTGGTCCGAGCCGGTCCCCGCCAAAAGGCGAGGCGCACCGTCAGAGGTGCCCACGGAGGCCGCAAGCCCACCCATCACAGCGTTGAACCGTTCCGCATAGGGACGGCCAGCCTCCGCCGCTTCCTGCGCACGGCGCAGTTTTGCGGCGGCGACCATTTGCATCGCCTTGGTGATCTTGCGGGTCGATTTGACCGACGCGATCCGGTTTTTAAGGTCACTCAGGTTGGGCATCTGCCAGCTCCCTTAAGCGAAATCTGCGGCGAATGCGTCAATCGCGGCTTTGACCCTGTCTTCGGCCTCGCCTTTGATCTTCGGGTCGTCCTTGGTGATCATCTCCAGCACCTCAGGGGCTTTGGAGCGCAGATGCGCCAGCAGGCCTTTTTCGAACCGGCCCACATCGCCCACGGGCAGCTTGTCCAGATAGCCTTTGGTGCCCGCATAGATCACGCAGACGATCTCCGCGTTGGTCAGGGGCGAATATTGCGGCTGTTTCATCAGCTCGGTCAGACGCGCACCACGGTTCAGCAGCTGCTGTGTCGCGGCATCAAGGTCGGAGCCGAACTGCGCAAAGGCCGCCATCTCGCGGTATTGCGCAAGCTCCAGTTTCACCGGACCCGCAACCGACTTCATCGCGTTGGTTTGCGCCGAGGAGCCAACCCGCGACACGGACAGACCGGTGTTCACCGCAGGGCGGATGCCTTGATAAAACAGCTCGGTTTCCAAGAAGATCTGGCCGTCGGTGATCGAGATCACGTTTGTCGGGATAAAGGCCGACACGTCGCCACCTTGGGTCTCGATGACCGGCAGAGCCGTCAGGGAGCCGGATCCGTTATCTTCATTCAGCTTACAGGAGCGCTCCAGCAGGCGTGAGTGAAGGTAGAACACGTCGCCCGGATAGGCTTCGCGGCCCGGTGGGCGACGCAGAAGCAGGGACATTTGACGGTAGGACACGGCTTGTTTCGACAGATCATCATAGACGATCAGCGCGTGGCGGCCATTGTCGCGGAAATGCTCGGCCATGGCGGTCGCAGCATAGGGTGCCAGGAACTGCATCGGAGCCGGGTCGGACGCGGTGGCCGCGACGACGATGGAATATTCAATCGCGCCGGTCTCTTCGAGCTTTTTCACCAGCTGCGCCACGGTGGAGCGCTTCTGGCCAATCGCCACGTAGACACAGTAGAGCTTGCCGCCCTCGTCTTTCGCCGCGTCATTGTAGGATTTCTGGTTCAGGATCGTGTCCAGCGCGATGGCTGTTTTACCAGTTTGGCGGTCACCAATGATCAGCTCGCGCTGGCCGCGGCCAACGGGGATCATCGAGTCAACGGATTTGAGGCCCGTTGCCATTGGCTCATGCACCGATTTACGCGGGATGATGCCCGGCGCCTTTTGGTCAGCCACGGCGCGCTTTTTGGTTTTGATCGGGCCCTTGCCGTCCAGCGGGTTGCCCAGACCGTCCACAACACGGCCCAGCAGCTCGTCGCCCACAGGCACGTCCACGATGGAGTTGGTGCGCTTGACCGTGTCACCTTCTTTAATGTCGCGGTCGGAGCCGAAGATAACGACACCCACATTGTCATTTTCGAGGTTCAGCGCCATGCCTTGGATGCCACCGGGGAAGTCGACCATCTCACCGGCTTGGACGTTGTCCAGCCCGTAGACGCGCGCGATACCGTCACCGACGGACAGCACGCGGCCGACTTCGGCCACTTCGACTTCTTTGCCAAAATTCTTGATTTGGTCTTTCAGGATTGCGGAGATTTCCGCTGCTTGGATTGCCATGTTATCCGGCCTCTTTCATAGAATTCTGCAGGGCGGCGAGCTTGGAGCGGATCGACGTGTCGATCATCTTCGAGCCCACTTTAACGACAAGACCGCCGATGAGGCTTTCATCCACGGCCATATTGATTTTCACGTCCTTGCCAACGGACGCTTTGAGCGTTTTGGCAAGTTTGTCTTCTTGTGCTTTGGTCAGCGCCTTGGCGGCGGTGACCTCGGCGGTGACCTCGCCTTTTTCATCCGACAGGCGGGCGCGCAATTCGGAGATCAGCTGCGGCACCACAAACAGGCGGCGCTTGGAGGCCATCAGCGTCAAAGTGTTCGCCACCGTCGGCGACAGCTTCATTTTCTTCGCGATGGCCGCAATCGCGTCGCCTTGCTGGGCGCGCGAGTAGAGCGGAGAGGTGATCAGCGACTTGAAATCGGCGCTGGAGCCCAACGCGGCCTCCAAGGCATCAATGTCTTTTTCAAGTGCTGGAAGTTTCTTGCCGTCCTTGGCAAGGTCAAACACGGCGGATGCATAGCGGGCTGCAATTCCGGTTGAGATCGAGACTGGTTCGGACACGTCCACCCTTCCGATTCTTGGCGCCGAAGGAAGCTGGGCAGCTTGTTCCTCAGGCAGTTTCTTAGGCATTCTTGCAGGGGCACCGTCACCACGTCACCCACAGTCAGGCGCGATGTAGCAAAGCCCTCTGGGCGGCGCAACTCCTTACCCGTTAATAAATCGCCCGGTTTGGCCCGCGATCCGCGCGCGTGCGGGGACCTGTCTATAATCCAGTGCGGCTTGGGGTTGTAAGACGCGACAGGCATTTGTTTTGCGGGCCATTCTGAGATGCCCCCTGCCCCTGCGACCTATTGTAGCTACTCATGTATCTGATTTAGTCGCCTGCCCCGTTCTTCAGCGGTTCGCGATGCAACCGCCCCACCGCACCCGCCGGAGCGCCCTCAAGCGCCCGCAGCCGTTTCGGCACCTTGATCGCGCGCCCCTTTGGCCGCGGTGCATAGACCTGCTTGGTGGCCTCCACCATCACCACGCCACCGGCAAAGCGCCCGGACACTTTGCGTCCGAAATTCTCCATCATCGCCGCGGCTTTCAGCCAGAAACGTTTTTCGCTGGGGATGGCAAACAGCGCCGCCAGATGCCGCTCCGGCGAAAAATTGTGCTTTTTCAGCTGCGCCTCCAGCTGGGTCAGCGAATAGGGCCGTCCGAAGCCAAATGGCGTCCGATCCCGCCGCGACCATAGCCCCGCGCGGTTTGAGACGATAAACACCGCCCGCCCGCCGGGGGCGAGCACCCGCCAGCATTCCTCCAACAACGCCGAAGGGTTCTCAGACATTTCCAGCCCGTGCATGACGATCAGCTTGTCGGCCTGCCCCGATTGCAGCGGCCACAGGGTTTCCTCGCATAACACGGCGACATTGGGCACGCCCGCGGGCCAATGCATCACGCCCTGCGGTCCCGGCATCAGCCCCACCACGCGGCGCGCATCGGCCAGATAAGGGCGCAGCAGCGGCACGGCAAAGCCAAACCCTACCACGGTCTCGCCCTTCCAGCTGGACCAGAACTCCGCCATTTGCGCACGGATCGCGCGCTGCGCCACACGCCCAAGATTTGTGCGGTAGTAAAAGCTCTTCAGATCCTGAACGTCGAGATGCATCGCTGTAAACCCATGTTTGCGCCTCAAATTCGCCTTGAGCCTGCGCCAGATTGCCCTTGATCGCAACGGTCTAGGAGGTGTCAGGCGGGCTTGTCAGTTCTATTTTCACGCTAGATCACAGAGAATGTGATGAAAAAAGACTTGAAGGTTCGTAATTTAAACCGAACTGTAAGGTCTAAGAGGCAAAGGTCGATCCCGGGTCCTCGACCCGTTTTCTGCCCTGATATGAAGGAGCAAGGGGTGCCATCATTCTCGGACACTCTGGAAAAAGCCATCCATGCGGCGCTTGCGCAGGCAAATGCGCACCGCCACGAACTGGCTACGTTAGAACATCTGCTGTTCGCGCTCACCGACGAGCCCGACGCCGCAAAGGTCATGCAGGCCTGCGGGGTTGATCTCGAAAACCTGCGCGCGACCCTGTCAGAATTCATCGAGGAAGAGCTTTCAACGCTCGTCACCGATGTCGAAGGCTCGGAGGCCGTGCCCACAGCCGCCTTCCAGCGCGTGATCCAACGCGCCGCCATCCATGTGCAAAGCTCAGGTCGCACCGAAGTGACCGGGGCCAATGTTCTGGTCGCCATCTTTGCGGAGCGTGAAAGCAACGCCGCCTTCTTCCTGCAAGAACAAGATATGACACGGTATGACGCGGTGAATTTCATCGCCCATGGCGTGGCCAAAGACCCCGAGTTTGGCGAAGTGCGCCCGGTCTCCGGCTCCTCCGATTTTGACGAGGACGCCGCAACCGACGCCTCCCAAGGCGGGGAAGAGGCCAAGGAATCCGCACTGGCCAAATATTGTGTCGACCTGAACGCCAAGGCGCGCGACGGCGATATCGACCCGCTCATTGGCCGTGACCTCGAAGTAGAGCGCTGCGTGCAGGTGCTTTGCCGCCGCCGCAAGAACAACCCGCTGCTGGTGGGCGATCCGGGCGTCGGCAAAACCGCCATCGCTGAAGGTCTGGCGATGAAAATCGTCGATGGCCAGACGCCTGAGATTCTGTCGCAAACCACGATCTACTCGCTCGACATGGGCGCGCTGCTCGCAGGCACCCGCTATCGTGGCGATTTCGAGGAGCGTTTGAAAGCTGTCATGACGGAGCTTGAAGAGCACGCGGATGCGGTGCTGTTCATTGACGAGATCCACACCGTGATCGGTGCAGGCGCCACATCCGGCGGCGCAATGGACGCCTCCAACCTGCTGAAACCTGCCCTGCAAGGCGGCAAGCTGCGCTGCATGGGGTCCACGACCTATAAGGAATTCCGCCAGCATTTCGAGAAAGATCGCGCGCTCAGCCGTCGGTTCCAGAAAATCGACGTGGTGGAACCCTCTGTCGACGATGCGGTCGCCATCCTCAAAGGCATCAAGACCTATTTCGAGGAGCATCACGGCATCAAATACACCGCCGATGCGATCAAATCCGCGGTGGAGCTCAGCTCGCGCTACATCCATGACCGCAAACTGCCCGACAAAGCCATCGACGTGATTGACGAGGCCGGAGCCGCGCAGCATCTGGTTGTGGAAAGCAAGCGCCGCAAGTCCATCGGTGTCAAAGAGATTGAAGCCGTCGTGGCCAAAATCGCGCGCATTCCGCCGAAAACCGTCTCCAAAGACGACGCCGAAACGCTGCAGGATCTCGAAAAGGCGCTCAAACGTCAGGTCTTTGGTCAGGATAACGCACTCGAAGCGCTGGCCTCCGCCATCAAGCTGGCCCGTGCCGGTCTGCGTGAGCCCGAAAAGCCCATTGGCAACTACCTGTTTGCAGGGCCAACCGGCGTGGGTAAGACAGAAGCCGCCAAAGCTCTGTCCGACCAGCTGGGCGTGGAGCTGATCCGGTTTGATATGTCCGAATATATGGAGAAACACGCCATCTCCCGCCTGATCGGCGCGCCTCCGGGCTATGTCGGATTTGATCAGGGCGGCATGCTGACCGACAAGGTCGACCAGAACCCGCATTGCGTGCTTCTGCTTGACGAGATCGAAAAAGCACATCCGGATGTGTTCAACATCCTGTTGCAGGTGATGGATCACGGCAAGCTGACCGATCACAATGGCCGCACAACGGATTTCCGCAATGTGGTGCTGATCATGACCTCGAATGCCGGTGCTGCTGACGCTGCCCGCGCGCCGATGGGCTTTGGTCGGGAGCGTCGTGAGGGCGAAGACACGGCAGCCATCGAAAAGCTGTTCACCCCTGAATTCCGCAATCGCTTGGATGCCATTATCTCCTTTGCCCCGCTGGGCAAGAAGATCATCTCCCGCGTGGTCGAGAAATTCGTGCTGCAGCTTGAAGCTCAGTTGATGGACCGCAACGTCACGTTCGAGCTGACCCCTGCGGCCGCTGAATGGCTCGGTGACAAAGGCTATGACGAAAAGATGGGCGCGCGGCCCCTGGCCCGCGTGATACAGGAGTACATCAAAAAGCCCCTGGCGGAGGAGCTGCTCTTCGGCAAGCTTGCCAAAGGCGGTGTGGTCAAGGTCGGCGTCAAGAAAGGCGAGATCGACCTGCAAGTGCTGGAGCCCGAAAAGGCCCGCATCGGCAGCAAGAAGAAACCGCCATTGCTCACCGCAGAATAACCCAAAACACCAAAGCCGCCGGATCACCCCCGGCGGCTTTTTCACATCGCACCTCCACCGTGATAGCCTCTCCCCTATCACTGCTTCGAAAATACTCTTGAGGGGTTGCCCGTGCGGCGGGGAGCAAAGCTCCCCAAGAGCACAAAAACATCACGCGCGGCGCAGCCGCTCAATTTCCCAGCCCTATTTTTCAGTCAGCTTCAGCTCAATTCGCCGGTTCTGCGCACGGGCCTCCGGCGTGTCGGCGGTATTCAGCGGCTGGTATTCCCCAAACCCATTGGCCGCCAGCCGCGTCGGCGGGATGCCCAGCGAGCCGCTCATATAGCGCACCACCGACAGCGCCCGCGCCTGGCTCAGCTCCCAATTGTCGCGGTACTCCCCCGTGCCCGACAAGGGCAGGTTGTCGGTATGCCCATCCACCCGGATCACCCAGTCCAGTTCCTCAGGTATATCGCCCGAGACGCGCAGCAGGATATCGGCGACCTTGGCGATTTCGCCTTGACCCGCCGCAGACAAATCCGCGCTGGCAGGCTCAAACAGCACCTCCGAGGAAAACACAAACCGGTCGCCCTCGATGCGCACGCCCTCCTGATCCCCCAGCAACACGCGAAGGCGCCCGAAAAACTCCGAGCGGTAATTCTGCAAATCCACCGCTTCGAGCTCTAACCGCTTGCGCTCTGCCTCTTCCAGCTCTGCGCGCTTGCGCTGCTCTTCGGCCAGTTGCCGCTGGTTCGACGCCACCTGCGCAAGTGCTGTGTTCAACTGCGTGCCCAATGCGCTGATCTGCACATTCGCATCCGCATCCCGCGCGTCAGCCGCGTCCAGCACGCCTTGCAATGCCCCCAATTGCGAGCGCAACGCCGCGACCTGCTGGTTCAACGCCTCCAATTTGCGTTGGCTTTCGGCACTCGCCGCCTGCTCTTGGCTTAAGGCTTCATTCGCCGTGGCCAGCAAGATCGCGCGCTGTTCGGCTTGGCTCAATGCGTCGCCCGCCTGCGCCTCCGCGGCCTCTTGCGCGGCCAGGGCGGCAATCATCTGGGCGCGCAATTCGGCTTGGGACGCGTCGCTCTCTGCCGCCAATGCGTCGCGCTCGGCCTGCGCCTGCGTCAGTGCCGCAGACAGTTTTGCGACCTCATCTTCCAAGGCATTTTCCGCCGCATTGGCAGAGCTTTGCACCTCTTCATTGCGCGTCAAAGCTGCCAAAAGCTGCGCATCAAGATCATCCTTCACCGCATTTGCCGCCGCCAAAAGCGTCAGCGTATCCTCGGCCTCCCGGCGCTTTTCTTCCAGCGCCAATGACATCGCTGTCAGCTCAGCATCTGCGCCAGCCAGACGCTCACGCAAAGCCTCCGCTGCCGCCGCATCCACCAATCGCGCGGCTTCGGCGGCCTCCAAGGCTTCGCCTTGCGCCGCTGTTTTGACTTCCAAATCGGCGACCAAGGCCTGCAAAGCCTCCGTTCGTGCCGCCGCCAGCCGGGCGGCTTCGGCGCCTGCGTCGATCTCGCTGCGGGCCTGCGCCAAGGCCAATTGTGCCGCTTCTTTCTCGGTGATCTCGCGCGCGAGCCCTGCTTCGATGTCTTCAATTCTTGCCACCAAAGCGGCGTTGCCGGCCTCCGCGTCCGACAAATCCGCCCGCACCGCGTCACGTTCCCCAGTCAGCGAAACGATCTGGCCCTGCAAGTCCGCCTGCTGAGACAACAGCCCCGCGACCTGCTCTTCAAAACTGGCGATCCGCGTCGATTGCTGTGCCGTCTGCGCGCTCAAAGCTGCCACCAAGGCCGCCTGCTCCTCCGCAGCGGTCTGCGCATTGGCCAGCTGGTTTTGCAAATCCGCGCCGATCTGGCGCTCCAGCCCCAGCGCGTCGGCCAGCGTCTGCACCTGCCCCGACAATTCGTCCAGCTCGGTGTCTTGCGACGAAATCGTCTCCGTCAGCATGAACTGCACCATCATGAAGATCGACAGCACGAAGACCAGCACCAGCAGCAGCGCGGTCATCGCATCCACGAAGCCCGGCCAGATATTGGCCTCGAACCTCTGGCCGCTGCGACGTGCGAGCGCCATGGCCTAGCCGTCCCCTTTGGGCTTGTTCACGATCGACACGGGCCGGGTGTTGCGGGTCAGCTGCCGCAGCGCATGGGTCACCTGACCCAGATCCGCCGAAATTTGCGACACGCTTGCGGCCCGCCCGTCCTTCAGCTCATCGAGCAATTTCAAGAGCTGCACATCAATAGAGCGTAGCCGCATCCGGCTTTCAGGGTCGATCCCCTCTTCATTGGTTTGCTCTTGTATCAGGTAGGCGAGCAGCTTTTCCTGACCTTCGGCCACGCGGTTCAGCGCATCCGTCGGGTCAATCGCAGTGTCCAGCCGGTCCGTTAACCGATTAACCGCCTTGGTCATGTTCAAGACGCGCTCATCCGTATTGGCGCGCGAGGTTTCGCCTTGCAAAAACAGCCCCTGCAAACTGTCGATCTGCTCCACCATGTGATCCAGCACCGTCGCCACCACGGATTGGTCAAACCCGCCCCCGGCCCCGTCTTCGCCAGACGAAAATCCGACGCGGGTGATGGTGGAGAGCCATTCCTCCATCTCGCGGTAAAAGCGGTTTTGGCCATGGCCAGCGAACAGCTCCAACAGCCCCACGACAAGCGAGCCCGCCAGCCCCAAAAGCGAGGACGCAAAAGCCGTGCCCATCCCCGCCAGCTGGCTTTCCAGCCCGCCGATCAGGTTGGAAAACACTTCTTGGCTGGATTGCCCGTCTTGCACATTGAGCGACTGGATCGTTTCGACAATGCCGGGGATTGTGGTCGCAAGCCCGTAGAACGTCCCCAAAAGGCCAAGGAAAATCAACAGGTTGATGATGTAGCGCGTGATGTCGCGGCTTTCATCCATCCGCGTGCCGACACTGTCGAGAATGGTTTTCGACGAGGAGGAACTGATCTGCATCCGCGCGCCCCGCGAGCGCAGCAACGCAGCCAGAGAGGCCAGAAGCCGCGGCGCGCTGTTCTCGTCAGCGCCCCGTCCACGGGCGAATTTCTCAATCCACGAGACGGAGGTGATCAGCTGAAACACCTGCCAGAAACAGGCAAACACGCCCAGAACGAACACGCCCAGAATGATGCCGTTGAGAAACGGATTGGCCAGAAACACGGAGGAGACGGCCGGGTAAATCAGATAGGCGCCAAAGCCGATCAGCGCCAGGATGATCAACATCAACAGAATTTGCCGCACCGGCTGTGTGAACTGAACGCCACGCTCCCTGTCAGGAGTGTCCATAGCCATACCCTTAAATCGCCCGCATTATGCTTTTTTTCAGGACAATACGGCGGCAGGTGCTGTTTTCCAAGGAATAACTCGGGAAGCCGTTAACCCTGTTTGCCGTCCTGAATGGCGCGCACGCGGTTGACCAGCCAGACCAGCTCGGGATCGATGATTTCAAGTTGGTTCAGATGCCCGACCGTGTTGAAAAGATATTCGGAATTCGGACCCATTCCGCCCTGCGCATGCGCGATGACCTGCGCTTGGCGTTCCAGCTCCAGCCCGCCGCAATATTGCCGATGGTCTTGGTTAATGATGTAGGCCAGCGCGTTCAGCTTGCGCCCATCGGTGCCCTCTAACGGCACCATATCCTCGTAATAGGCCGAAGAAATCAGCTCGCGCTCTCGCAAGGCCGCCAGCACCGCGTCGGTCTCTGCATCGGCCACGCGCAGGGCCACGCCGTGGCAAGAGGCCTTTTCCGCCCGGTCCAAAGCCAGCACCAAACCGGGGTCTTCCTCTGATCCGCGATGGTGGATCGACCACATGCAAAACGAGCGGTGATACCCGTCAAGGCGAGCAATCTGCGTCTCCACCGGCGCGAATCCGGGGTTCCACAGCAGGGAGCCGTATCCAAAAACCCAAAGCGGTGTGCGGTCCATAGGGCCCGGCCTTTCTGCGACGTCACTGGCATTGGCTTTAGCCATCTGGCCCTATAAACGGAAGCCCAAACCAGACAGGATCCGCCTCTTATGCGCAAGCTTATCACCCTGATCGTTGTCGCCGCTCTGGCATGGTCTGGCTATTGGTATCTGGGGATGGAGGGCCATAAAACGGCCGTCTCAACCTGGCTGGAGGACCGCCGCGCCGAGGGGTGGCAGGTCGAATATACCGACCACTCTGTGCGCGGGTTTCCCAACCGGTTTGACACCACGCTCACCGATTTGCGCCTGACGGACCCCGAAACCGGCATCAGCTGGCAGGCCCCGTTCTTTCAGGTTCTGTCACTCAGCTACAAGCCCAACCACCTGATCGCCGTGTGGCCAAGCGAGCAACAAATCGCGACTCCGTCTGAGAAATTTACCTTACAAACCAGCACAATGCGCGCATCGCTCAAGGTCAAGCCCTCCACCCAATTGGCGCTGGACACCGCGCAGATCGAGATGGCCGACGCACGTATCACCTCGTCGGAAGGCTGGACCGCCGGGTTTGACGCGCTCAACGCCGCGATCCGAAATCTGGAAGGCACCGACAGCACCTATGACGTCGCGGCCTCCATCGACCAGCTGTTGCCGGGCGAACGCCTGCGCAACCTGATCGACCAAGGCGGCACCCTGCCCGAGACCATCGAGACATTGCGCTACGATCTGCGCGCCGCGCTGGATGCGCCCTTGAGCCGCGCCACCATCGAGGACGCTCGCCCCGCCATCACCAACCTGATCATCCGCGACCTGCGCGGCACATGGGGGGAGCTGGAACTGCGCGCCAAAGGCGACATGGAGGTCCTTGACGCCCAACCTCAGGGAGAGGTCGCCATCACCGCCCGCAACTGGCGCGAGATGATCAATCTGGCCGTGCGCTCCGGCGCGCTGGATCAAAGCTTTGCCTCCACGGTGGAGCTGGGTCTGGGCCTTCTCGCCTCCACCTCTGGCAATGCCGAGGCGCTGGACGCCACGCTCAGCTTTTCGGGCGGGCGCACGTTCCTTGGCCCGATCCCCATCGGCCCGTCGCCTGAAATCCGCCTGCCTTAACCCGGCCTACCGGCAGTAGCTGCCGGAGCGATACCGCGCCGTGTCGAAGTGGAAATGGTCTCGGTGAAACCGGTTCGCATTGGGCCCCAGCACGGTTCCGAACGGGCCACAGGCCGCCGCATGCGCGCGCTTCAGGATCGGCCCTTGTTGCGGATGACGCCAGCCGTTCAAAACCGTGATCTGGCTGCCGTCTTTCAGGGCAATCGTGCGAATATCCACCGCTCGGCCCTTGGCATGTTCTGACAGCCGCCCGGTCTTGGCATTGTTGCGGTTGCGGCAAGCATAGCTGCCCACAATATGCAGCGCCTTGACCCCGCCGCCGACATCGCCCACCGCAGGTTTCAGCCCATCCTTGACCCATGTGTTCAGCGCCCGCGCCGTGGGGCAATCAATCGTTGGGCGCTGGGTCAATCCCACCCCATTGACCGAGCTGATCCTCACCGGCTGCGCAATCCCGCAAGCGCCCCGGCCCCGGATCGGGCTCAGCGCCTCACCCTTGATACCAGGCACGCCGCACACCGACCCGCGCGCGGAGGCCGATATTTCATCGGTGCGTTCTTTGGTAAAAATGGACGGCCTGCGGTTTGGTCGCTCAGAGCGCTGCGACCCCAGCAACTCCGCAAAGCCCCGTTTGGGCTCTGCCCCTGTATCGGCTTGCGCCACAGCCTCAATCGAGACGCCACGCGGCAATGGCCGCTCGGAGCGGTCCGGCGCACCCGCCCAGCCCGCAGCGCCAAAACTCACCGCGAAAATCGCGCTCACCACAAGGTCCCGCATGGCTCTACCGCCCCCGGCCAAAGTTGGGCGCGTCGGTATCCTGCCCCGCCTCGATGATCCCGCGCCGGATCGCCCGCGTGCGGGTAAAATAGGCATGCAGATGATCCCCGTCGCCCTGCCTGATGGCGCGTTGCAGCGCGAACAGCTCCTCGGTGAAGCGGCCCAAAATTTCCAGCGTCGCCTCCTTGTTGGTCAGAAAAACGTCACGCCACATGGTCGGGTCTGACGCCGCAATCCGCGTGAAATCCCGGAACCCCGCCGCCGAGTAGGTCACCACCTCGCTGTCGGTCACCCGCTGCAAATCATCAGCCACGCCGACCATCGTGTAGGCAATCAGATGCGGCGCATGCGAGGTCACGGCCAGCACCAGATCATGGTGATCAGGCTCCATCTGCTCAACCAAAGCGCCCAAGCCGCGCCAGAACTCTTTATAAGTTTCAAGTACTTGCGTATCCGCGCCTTCCGGCGTCATCAGCAGCCAGCGGTTCTCGAACAGCTCGGCAAAGCCCGAATGCGGCCCCGATTGTTCGGTGCCGGCCAGCGGATGGGCGGGGATGAAATGCACGCCGTCAGGGACATGCGGGGCGACCGCGTCCATCACCGCGCGTTTGGTCGAGCCCACATCGCTGAGCACGCAACCCGGCTTGAGATGCGGCGCGATCTCAGCCGCCACCGCGCCCATCGCGCCCACCGGCACGCAGAGCACCACCAAATCCGCGCCCGTCACAGCCTGCGCCGCGCTGTCCTCGATCCGGTCGCAAAACCCGATCTCGCGCGCCGCGTCCCGCGTCTCGGCAGAGCGCGCGGTGCCCACGATCTCCCCCGCCAAACCATGGGCGCGCATCCCATGCGCCATCGACGAAGCGATCAGGCCCAACCCGATCAACGCCACGCGTTCGTAAATCTGCGCCATCAGGTCTGTCCCTTAAATTCTGCCACCGCAGCCGCCACCCGGCGGCATGAGGCCTCGTCACCAATCGTGATACGCAAACAATTGGGCAGGTTATACCCCGCCACCATCCGCACAATCAGCCCGCGCGATTTGAGATGCGCGTCACAGGCCTGCGCCTCCTCAGGCGACGCAAACCGCGCGAGAATAAAATTGCACTCCGACGGGTCCGACGGCACGCCCAGCCTGTCCAAGGCCTCCGCCAACCAATCGCGCCATTTCGCGTTCTGGACCCGGCACCGCTCCGTATAGGCCACGTCCCGCACCGCCGCATGGGCCGCCTTCAACGCAGGCCCAGACAGGTTGAACGGCCCGCGAATGCGGTTCAGCGTCTCGACAATTTGCAGCGGCCCGTAGCCCCAGCCGATGCGCAAGCCACCGAGCCCGTAAATCTTGGAAAACGTCCGCGTCATGAAGACGTTGTCGCGGGTCTCCATCACGCTTAGACCTGCGTCAAACCCCTCCACATATTCGGCGTAAGCCCCGTCCAGCACCAGCAGGCAGCCCTCCGGCAACCCGTCCGACAGCCGCGCCACTTCCGCCTCCGGGATCATCGTCCCCGTCGGGTTGTTGGGGTTGGCAATAAACACCAAACGCGTGTGCTCCGTGACGCCTTCCAACAACGCGTCCACATCCGTCACGCGGTCTTTTTCGCGCACGGAGACAGGTGTGGCCCCCGCCGCCAGAGCGGAGATCTTGTACATCCCGAACCCATGTTCCGTGTGCAAAACCTCGTCGCCCGGCCCGGCATAGGCGTAGCAGAGAAACGAGATGATCTCGTCAGACCCAACCCCACAAATCACGCGGGACGGATCAAGCCCATGCACCTCGCCAATCGCCTCGCGTAGCTGCTCATGCTGGGTCGAAGGGTAGACATGCAGCTCGCCTGCCGATTGGCGAAACGCATCAGAGGCGCGCGGGCTCGGCCCATAGAGGTTCTCATTCGAGGACAGTTTCACCACATCTGCCACCCCCTCCACAGAGGCCGCGCCGCCCTGATAAAGCGCAATATCCATGATCCCCGGTTGCGGCGTGACGGTCATCTGATTGTCCCTGAAGTCCCAAGCCCCGCCTGTCTACCCGCCGCCACAGCCAATGAAAAGAGCGCAACATGTCGCTTCATCTTGGCTAAAATATGCATGGCACAGCGCCTAGAAAAAGCTCTGCGGATCAATATCGACCTGCAAGCGCAAATCGCCCTTCAACTTCAACCCGCCCACCCAGCGCGACAGCGCCGCTTGCAGCGCCACGCCTTTGGGCGCTTTCACCAAGAGCCGCACCCGGTGACGCCCCCGAATGCGCGCAATTGGCGCAGGCGCAGGCCCGTAGACCACCGCCCCCACCTGCCGCAACGCGCCGTCATTGCGCGCCAGATGATTGCCCAGATCAAACACTGGTCCCACCTCCGGCCCAGACAGCACGATCCCCGCCATGCGCCCGTATGGCGGCACGCCCGCCTGTTCACGTTCCGCCGCCTCCGCGCGCCAGAACCCCTCCTCGTCACCCGACAGAATAGCCGTGATCACCGGATGTTCCGGCTGGAAGCTCTGCAACAAAGCCAGCCCCGGTTTCTCCGCCCGCCCGGCACGCCCGGCCACCTGACGCATCAGCTGAAACGTCCGCTCGGCCGCCCGCAGATCCGAGCCCTGCAAACCAAGATCGGCATCAATCACACCCACCAAAGTCAGCAGCGGAAAGTTGTGGCCCTTGGCCACCAGCTGGGTGCCAATAATGATATCCGCCTCGCCGCTGGCGATCGTTTCGATATGCGCCTTGAGCTGCCGCGCGGTGGAGTAGTGATCCGAAGACAGCACGGAGACACGCGCGTCTGGAAACAGCGCGGTCACCTCCTCCCCCATCCGCTCCACGCCGGGGCCGATGGGCGACAGGCGGTCCTCCGCCTCGCAATGCGGGCAGACGGTCGGCATTGGTTTCGTCTCGCCGCATTGGTGGCACATCAACCGCTTCAAAAACCGGTGCTCCACCATCCGCGCGTCGCAATCATCGCAGCCGATCTGGTGCCCGCAGGCCCGGCACAGGGTCACCGGCGCATAGCCGCGGCGGTTCAAAAAGATCAGCGATTGCTCGCCGCGCTCCACGCGCTTCTGGATCTCCGCCTGCAATGTCGGAGAGACCCATTTCCCCCCCGGCAAATCCTCCACCCGCATGTCAATCGCGCGCATCTGCGGCATCACGGCGGCCCCAAACCGCGCCGTCAGTTCCACCCGGCGGTATTTGCCAGCTTCCGCATTGGCCCAGCTTTCGAGAGACGGCGTGGCCGAGGCCAGCACCACCTTGGCGCCGCACATGGACGCGCGCAGCACCGTCATATCCCGCGCGTTATACATCACGCCGTCTTCTTGTTTATACGAGGTGTCATGCTCCTCATCGACCACGATCAAGCCCAGATCGCGGTAGGGCAAAAACAGCGCGGAGCGCGCGCCCACGACCAGCTCCGCCCCGCCTTCGCCGACCATTTTCCAGACCCGTCGGCGCTCCGTCATGGTCACGCCGGAGTGCCATTCCGCCGGTTTCGCGCCAAAGCGTGCCTGCACCCGCGTTAAGAACTCGCTGGTCAGCGCGATCTCCGGCAAAAGCACCAAAGCCTGCCGCCCGCGCCGCAAACAATCGGCCACGGCCTCCAAATACACTTCCGTCTTCCCCGACCCGGTCACGCCCTTCAACAGCGTGGTCGAATACCCCTCCCCCTTATTCAGCACCGCCACCGCCGCCGCCTGATCCGGCGTCAGCTCTTTGGAGGGCAGCTCAGGGTCCAGCCGCGCAAAGGGCAGATCGCGCGGGGATTCCTCTTCTAAAACAGCGCCTTGCGCGACCATGCCTTTGACGACAGAGGTGCCGACCCCCGCCATCTCCGCCAGTTCTTTCAACGTGAACGCCAGCCCGCCGAACTCCTCCAGCACCGCCAGCACTTTGGTCCGCGCGGGCGTCACCCGGTCCACCTCGCCCGAACCCATGCGGTAAATCTTGCGCATCGATGGCGGGTCCCCCAACCCCGGAGAGCGCGTGGCCAGCCGCAACATCGCGCTGAGCGGCGTTAACGTATAGGCGCCCGCCTTTTGCAAAAAGGAAACCATTTCCTCCCGCATCGGGGGCACGTCCAAAACGCGGATGACGGAGCGGGTCTTGGCATAATCCCAATCCCCTTTGCCCGGCCCCCAGACGACGCCCAGCACTTTGCGCGGGCCCAGCGGCACCTCGACAAACGCGCCCGCGAAACAGCCGCCCTCGGGCGCTTTGTAATCCAGCACACGGTCAATCGGCTGCGTGGTTAACACGCCCACCAATTCGCCCTCATGGAAAAACCCAGCTGTCATCTGCCCGCCATTCGATTGCCCTACCCTGCCGAAGTAAGGTAAAGCCGACATTAACCAGACCTCAACGCCCATCGAAAGGCCAAGCCAAATGAAATTTTTCGTAGACACCGCCGAGATCGACGCCATTGCCGAGCTGAACGAGTTGGGCATCGTTGACGGTGTCACCACGAACCCGTCGCTGATCGCCAAATCCGGCCGCGATATCCTCGAAGTGACCAAGGAAATCTGTGATCTGGTCGATGGTCCGGTCTCTGCCGAGGTGGTCGCGCTGACCGCGGACGACATGATCGCCGAGGGTCGCAAACTGGCCAAGATCGCCGACAACATCGCCGTCAAAGTGCCGCTGACTTGGGACGGGCTGAAGGCCTGCAACGTGCTGACCAACGAGGGCAACATGGTCAACGTGACGCTCTGCTTCTCCGCCAATCAGGCGCTTTTGGCCGCCAAGGTCGGGGCCACATTCATCTCGCCTTTCATTGGCCGTCTGGATGATCTGAACCTCGACGGCATGGAGCTGATCGCCGATATCCGCGAAATCTACGACAATTACGGCTATGACACGCAAATCCTTGCAGCCTCCATCCGCTCGGCCAACCACATGTCCGACTGCGCCAAAATCGGCGCCGATGTGGCCACCGCCCCGCCAGAGGTCATCAAGAAAATGGCGGGCCACGTGTTGACCGACAAGGGCCTCGCGGCCTTTATGGAAGACGCCAAGAAAGCCAAAATTAAAATCGTATGAGCGGACTTCTCGCCCTTCTGGATGACGTCGCGGGCATTGCCAAAGTGGCAGCGGCCTCTGTGGATGATGTGATCAGCCAGGCCGCCAAGGCCGGGGCCAAAGCCGCTGGTGCTGTGATTGATGACGCCGCCGTCACGCCGAAATATGTGCAAGGCTTCCAACCCGCTCGCGAGCTGCCCATCGTGTGGCGCATCGCGCGTGGCTCGATTAAAAACAAGCTGCTCTTTCTGCTGCCCATCGGGTTGCTTTTGGCCAATTTCGCCCCTTGGGTGATCACGCCGCTATTGATGCTGGGCGGCGCGTATTTGTGTTTTGAGGGGGCAGAGAAAGTCTACCACCTCTTTGTGCCGCATCATCACGACGTGGACGAGCCCGCCGATCTGGTCAAAGACCCCGCGCATCTCGAAGAGCAAAAAGTGCAAGGCGCAATCAAGACGGATTTCATCCTGTCGGCAGAGATCATGACCATCGCGCTGGCCGAAATTCCCGACAGCAATATCTGGATGGAGGGCGCCACGCTGGCCGCCGTCGCCATCGGCATCACCGTCGCCGTTTACGGCTCCGTTGCGCTGATCGTGAAGGCTGATGATCTGGGATTGCTGATGTCGAGCAAAGGCCGCCTCGGCCTGACCCGCGCGTTGGGGCGCGGCATCGTCAAAGCCATGCCCGGATTTTTGAAAGGTCTGATGATCGTCGGCACCGCCGCCATGCTCTGGGTCGGTGGCTCCATCGTTTTGCACGGGGCGGACGTGTTGGGGCTGTCATGGCCCTATGACACGATCCACCACATTGCCGAGGACGCAGCCCACGCCGTCAGCACCGCACAAGGCTTCGTGAAATGGGCCGTCACCGCGACGCTCGATGGCATCTTCGGGCTGGCTTTGGGCCTTCTGTTGATCCCGGTTGCAACGAAAGTTCTGGTCCCCGCATGGTCCGCTCTGCGCGGCGGCAAAGCGAGGGCAAAACACTAACCATTCGTTAGGAATTTGCGTCAAAACTTTTGTACAAAATGGGTTTTGGCCGATTTTGTTTTGCCCCATTTTGTACAAAACTCAGATCGGCAGGCCAAAATCACACAGATTGGCAGGATTTGCGTTTGACGGATTCCCTTCGCGCGTGTTCCGCATGTACTATCATGCCAACATCTAAAAGAAGTTCCGTTTAAACCGAGGACCCATGATGAGTGAGCAGGCCGCAGCATTGGAATCCCTTCGTCAGAAGATTTTGGAAGACCCAGAAGTAATTCTTGAAGATCAAGACGTTATGCGTGCTTTGATCGACGCAAATGAACGCGCCTTGGGCGGCAATATCGTTGATCTGCGCGGCATCGCGATGGAACGGCTTGAAAGCCGTCTGGACCGTCTTGAGGACACACACCGCTCCGTCATCGCCGCCGCATACGAGAACCTCGCCGGCACCAACCTGATCCACAACGCTGTCCTGACAGTTCTGGAACCCGTTGATTTTAATGAGTTTTTGAACTCCCTCTCCGGCGACCTTCTTGAGGCATTACGCGTTTCGCGCCTGCGTTTGATCCTCGAAAGCAAGGACTATGAAAGCCCCTCCGTTGGCTTTGACGACGTTCTGTCCATCGTCGGGCCAGGCGACATCGACCATTACATCACCGCAGGCCGCAACATCACCGTTCGGCCCGTGACGCTGCGCCAAGTTTCTCCTGCAAGTTCAGATGTTTACGGGGACAACGCCGATTACATCAAATCTGAAGCTCTGCTGAAACTTGACCTCGGCAAGGGACGTCTGCCCGGCCTTCTGGTGATGGGCGCCGAGGACCCGCATCAGTTCCGACCCAACCAAGGCACTGATACTCTTATCTTTTTCTGCAATGTCTTCGAGCGTGCGATCCGCAGATGGCTGGGCTGATCTCCCCCGCCGCCCGCGACATTCTTGAAAGCTGGCTGAAACATCTCTCTGCATTGGGCGGCGTGGCCGAGAACACGATTGAGGCCTATCGCCATGATCTTGCTGGTTTTTTTGCCTTCATGGGCAATCACCATGGCGGCGCCATAGGATTGGAACCGCTCAAATCCGTGACCACCTCCGACATGCGGTCCTGGATGGCCCATGAACGCGACCGAGGCGTCGCTGCGCGCTCTCTGGCCCGCCAACTCTCTGCGGTTAAAAGCTTTTTTCGCTGGTTTGCGGAGCGTGACGGGTTCGAGCCAACAGCTGTTCTGGCCACCCGCAGCCCCAAATTTCAAAAGAAACTGCCGCGCCCTTTGGCCAAAGACGCCGCCAAAGCGATGATCAACACGGTGGAGACCCAACGGCCCAAAGACTGGATCGCCGCGCGCGATGTGGCAGTGCTGACATTGCTCTATGGCTGCGGGTTGCGTATCTCGGAAGCTCTTGGTTTAAAAGGAAAAGACGCACCTTTACCGGATGTCTTGCGGATCACCGGTAAGGGCGGCAAGGACCGCATCGTTCCCGTGCTAGACGCCGCCAAAACCGCCGTTGCGCGCTACCTGAAGGCCCTTCCTTATGAGATCGCGCCCGACGAGGCCCTCTTTCGCGGCGCCCGTGGAGGTGCGCTCTCCGCACGTATCATCGCCAAATCCATGGAGAACGCCCGCATGCAACTGGGCCTCCCCGCCACCGCCACACCCCACGCGATGCGGCACTCTTTTGCCACGCATTTGCTCGAAGCAGGCGGAGATCTCCGCGCAATTCAAGAGCTTCTGGGTCATGCGTCGCTGAGTACCACGCAGGCGTATACGGCCGTAGACACGGCGCGGCTGATGGAAATCTATGCGAAAGCCCATCCGCGCGGGCAGGATCTACGTTCACGCTAACGTGTTTTTCCGCGAGCATTGCGTGGATAGCTTTTCCGGACTTTGCCTGCGACAAAATGGTCAGCCAAGAAGGAGTACCTAATGAACTGCCGTACCATCATAGCAGCAGCCGCTGCCAGCTTCGCGCTGACCTCAGGCGCGTTTGCCGCTGACTGTAAAACCGACGTCGAAGATGCCTTCGACCTCGAAGCCGCTCAAATTGAAGAGATTTATGCCTGCATTGGCGACAAAATGCTGGAGGGTTACACCAAAGGCGACAATGAAGTGGCCGCCGCTTACCGCACATGGACGCCCACCGCGACCCGCCCTGCTGTGGCCGGCCCGCATGGCAACCGCCTGCTGAACACGTTCGCCAATGACATTGCCGCCGAGCAATATCTGAAGTTTGAAGAAGACGGCGTCGTCATGCCCGCGGGCTCCGTGCTTGCCAAAGAAAGCATTAAGATCAACGTCAAGAAGAACAAGGCGGTCGTAGGCCCTCTGTTTATCATGACAAAAGGCGAGGCCGGTGCCGCGCCTGATGCAGATGACTGGATTTACTCGGCTGTTCAGCCGGGCGGTAAGCCCATGAAAATCAAGCAAAGCTTCTGCCATAACTGCCATGAAGCTTTCGAGGGCCAAGACGCGCTCGGCTATCCGCTTGAGGAAGTGCGCGTCTCCAACTAAGCACGCGACCGCAGAGATTTCAGAGCCCCTGTCCGAGCAATTTCGGGCAGGGGCTTTTCGTTGCATTGGCCCGCCGTTTCCGGCATGAACGCCCGATGACACCGCAGATCAAAGCCCTCTCCGTCCATCTGTTGACCGCCACCGGAGCCGTCTTCGCCATGCTCGCCATGCTCGCCGCCGTGGACGGCAAATGGGCGGTGATGTTCGTGTGGCTCGTGGTCGCCTTCGGCGTGGACGGCATCGACGGCCCGCTGGCGCGCAAGTATGACGTCAAGCAATACGCGCCGCAGTTTGACGGCGTGCTGCTGGACCTGATCATCGACTATCTGACCTATGTCTTCATCCCCGCCTTTGCACTGTTTAAGTCAGGACTGTTTGAGGGGTGGACCGGCTGGTTCGTGATCATCGTGATCACCTTCGCCTCCGCCATGTATTTCTGTGATACGCGTATGAAAACCAAGGATAATTCCTTCTCCGGCTTTCCGGGATGCTGGAATATGGTGGCCGTGGTGGTCTTCGCGCTAGAGCCAAATTTCTGGATCATTCTGGCGCTCGTTACCGCACTGGCCGTGGCGATGTTCTTGCCGTTGAAATTCGTGCATCCCGTGCGCACGGAGCGGTGGCGCGCGGTCACCCTGCCGATGGCTTTGGGCTGGACGTTCTTTGCAGGATGGGCCGCATGGGTGGATTTCCACCCGCAAAGCTGGGCGCATTGGGGGCTGATCGTGACCTCGCTTTACCTGCTCGTCGCAGGTGTGGCGCAGCAGGTTATCCCCGAACGCCGTGCCTAGATCAGCAAACCGGCGGCACCCTCATGTTTGAGCAGCGCCACTTTGGCCTCTACCCCCCCACGCCCCGAAAACCCGCCCAGCGACGAGGCCCCTAGCACGCGGTGGCAGGGGATCATGATCGCCAGCGGGTTGGCGCCGCAGGCCTGTCCGATGGCTTGCGCCGACACGCCCAGCTCTGCTGCGAGGTCGCCGTAGGTGCGCGTTTCGCCAAAAGGGATGGCGCAGAGTGCCGCGTAGAATTTCTGTTGAAACACAGAGCCGCGCGGCTTGAGCGGGACGGAGAATTCCGTCAGCTGGCCCGCGAAATACGCGTCCAGCTCGGCCAAAGCCTCGCGCAGCAAAGCGGTCTGGGGCGCGCCGCCTGACGCGTCCCATTCCAGCTCCGCGATGCCGCCCTCTCCTTCGATGAGGGTCAAGGGCCCGACCGGAGAGGACAGCCCCGCCTTCATCAGCCAACAGCCTCGTTGCATCGCGCGCAGGTGCCGGGGTTTTTGTGCGTCCCCACGTCCGGCAGGATTTTCCAGCAGCGCTGGCATTTCTCGCCCTCTGCCTTGGCAAAGACCACGGCCACATCCACCACATCATCCAACATGAACGCGCCTTCAGGCGCGGCCTGCGTTGTCACGGAAATCGCCGAGGTGATGCACATGTCATCGAAGCTGACCGAGCTAAGCACTTCTTGGGCGGCGGCGTCCACATGGACGGTCGGCCCCGCCTCCAGCGACGAGCCGATCACTTTGGCGGTGCGCTCGACCTCCAACGCGCCGGTGACCACCCGGCGCACGCGGCGCACGGTGGCCCATTTTTCGGCCAGCGGGTCGTCCCGCCAAGCTTGCGGCGTCTCGGGGATATCGGTCAAATGCACGGAGCTGTCTTCGCCGGGGAAACGCTCCAGCCATAGCTCTTCGCAGGTGAAGACCAGTACCGGGGCCAGCCACGTGGTCAGGCGGTGATAGAGAATGTCCAGAACCGTCCGCGCCGCGCGGCGGCGTTCTGTGTCGCCGTCGCAATAGAGAGCGTCCTTGCGGATGTCGAAATAGAAGGCCGACAGGTCCACCGTGGCGAAGGTGAACACCGCCTGAAACACGCCCTGAAAGTCGTATTTGTCGTAGCCCTCGCGCACCACCTGATCGAGCTCGGATAAGCGGTGCAGCACCCAGCGCTCCAGCTCCGGCATGTCTGCGGGCTCTACTCGGTCAGCCTCAGAGAAATCGTTCAAAGAGCCCAGCATGAAGCGCATCGTGTTGCGAAAGCGGCGGTAGCTATCGGCCACGCCTTTCAGGATTTCGTCGCCGATCCGCTGGTCCAGCGTGAAGTCGGTCTGCGACACCCAAAGGCGCAAGATATCCGCGCCATATTGCTTGACGATCTTCTCGGGCACGATGGTGTTGCCGATGGATTTGGACATCTTCATGCCCTTCTCGTCCAGCGTGAACCCGTGGGTCAGCACGCCGCGATAGGGCGCGTGGCCCATCGTGCCGCAGGCCTGCAGCAGCGAGGAGTGGAACCACCCGCGATGCTGGTCGGTGCCTTCCAAATAGAGATCCGCCAGCCCGTCTTCCGAGCCATCCTCGCGATCCCGCAGCGTGAAGGCATGGGTCGACCCGCTGTCAAACCACACGTCGAGAATGTCCATCACTTGGGCGTAGTCATCGGGGTCCACGATACCGCCAAGGAACCGTTCTTTGGCGCCGCCTTTATACCAAGCGTCCGCGCCCTCAGCCTCGAAGGCCTGAAGGATGCGAGCGTTCACCTCGTCATTGCGCAGCAGGTAGTCGTCATCAGCGATATCCGCGCCCTTTTTGGTGAACACGGTCAAGGGCACGCCCCAGGCGCGTTGGCGCGACAGCACCCAATCGGGCCGCGCCTCGATCATCGAATGAAGGCGGTTGCGCCCGGTTTGCGGCGTCCATGTCACCAGCTCGTCGATGGAGCGCAGCGCGCGTTCGCGGATGGTGGTGCCATAGGTGTCCTGCCCGTCGCCCACGGCCCTGTCGATGGCGGCAAACCATTGCGGGCGGTTCAAGCGAATGACCGGCGCTTTGGAGCGCCAGCTATGGGCATCAGACAAGGTGATGCGCTTGGAGGCCAGCAAGCCGCCCAACTCGATCAGCTTGGCATTCACCACCTTATTGGCGCTGCCCGGCTTGCCGTTGGGCTTGATGATCACCTCGCCCGCAAAGAACGGCAGGTCGGCGCGGAAGGAGCTGTCGTCGAGGATGTTATAGGTCATCTCCAGCCCGTGCTTGACGCCAACCGCATAGTCGTCGTCGCCGTGGCTTGGTGCCGTGTGCACCAGCCCGGTGCCTGCGTCATCCGTGACGTGATCGCCCGGCAAAAGCGGCACGTCGTAGTCCCATTCGCCATCCGCCCCTTCGGCCCCGCGCAGCGGATGCGCGCAGGTGAGGCCGGCCAGCTGCTCGGCAGAGACATCGCTGAGGCGGCGATACATGCCCTCTTCAAGCCGGGCGAGGCCCAGCACTTCTCCGGCCATGGCGTCGGCTAGCACGTAGCAGTCGCCGATGCTGGCCCAGCATTCCTCCGGGCGGCCCGTGACCTCATAAAGCCCGTAGGAGATGCCCGGCCCAAAGCACACCGCGCGGTTTTGCGGGATGGTCCAAGGGGTCGTGGTGAAGATGACAACCGTGGCCTTGCCCAGCGCGTCATCGCCCGAGATGACGGGGAACTTCACCCAGATCGCTTCGGTCTGGCGGTCGTGATACTCGACCTCCGCCTCCGCCAGCGCGGTTTTCTCCACGGGCGACCACATCACGGGTTTCGAGCCTTGATACAGCGTGCCGTTCATCAGGAATTTCTGGAACTCCTCCGCAATGACCCGCTCCGCATGGAAGTTCATCGTCAGATAGGGGTTATCCCAATTGCCGGTCACGCCCAGCCGTTTGAACTCCTCGCGCTGGATGTCGACCCAGCCTTCGGCAAAGGCACGGCATTCCTGACGGAACTCGACCACATCCACCGCGTCCTTGTCGCGCCCTTTGGAGCGGTATTTCTCCTCGATCTTCCACTCGATAGGCAGGCCGTGGCAATCCCAACCGGGGATATAGCGCGCGTCGCGTCCCATCATTTGCTGGGAGCGCACCACCATGTCTTTCAGGATTTTGTTCAGCGCGTGCCCGATATGCAGATGCCCGTTTGCGTAGGGCGGCCCGTCATGCAGGGTGAAGGGCTTGCGGCCCTCAGCGCGTTCGCGCAGTCGGTCATAAACGCCGATCTGCGCCCAGCGCTCCAGCCAGCCGGGCTCGCGATTTGGAAGACCCGCGCGCATCGGGAAATCAGTCTTGGGCAGGTTCAGTGTGTCTTTGTAGTTCACTTCAGGTGTGTCGGCGCGCATTTCAGGCGTCCTTTTTGTGGTCATGTTCGGGAATAGCAGAAGGAGGGCGGCGCGAGGACGTCAGCACCTTGGCCCGGCGTCTCATCTGGATCAGAGCGCCGGGGTTGTAATTCGTATGATGCGGAAATGCGTCAACATGCGGTTTCTATACAAGGCCCAGCGCAGGGGGTCCAGTGTCGCATTGCGCGGGTCGCGGCGCGCTAGTCCTTCATCCCCGGAAACAACCCGGTCAACGCGCCTTTGACGATTTTGGTGATGGAGGGTTTGCGCTCTGTCACGAAAGGCAGCGGGCGGCACACTTCGATGGCCGCGACGCCGACGCGGGCGGTCAGCGCGCCGTTGATCACCCCTTCGCCAAAGCGGCGCGAGACTTTCCCGAGTACCCCGCCTCCAGCGATCGAGCCGATCAGATCGTCGCCCACAGCAACCGCACCCGTGGCCACCAAATGGGTCATCACCGCACGGGTCAGCCGCCAATTGCCCAGTGTGCCGGAGCGCCCGCCATAGAGCTCTGCAATCCGGCGGATCATGCGTAGGTTTGCGGTTAAAGCAGCGATCAAGTCCGCCAAGGCCAGCGGTACGATGGCAGTGACCATGGCCACTTGGCGGGACGCGGCCTCGACCTCTCTGCGGGCCGCTTCATCAAGCGGGGCCAGCAGGTTGTGTTCGACCACGCCCAACACAGCTTCCGCGTCGAAACCGTCGCCCTCACGGCGCGCCACGGCGTCGCGCCCTGCCGCCAGTTCGGATCGCGCTTTGTAGAGCCCCACGATCCGGTCGCGCGTCGCCTGCGCCGCTTTCAAGTCGCCTGTGGCCAGCGCGGCATCGGCCTCCGCCCGCACGCCGTCTATGCGTTTGAGGCGCACCAGCGCCAGCCACTCGCGCCCGGCGACAAGGATCAAGGCGAGACAGAACAGAGCCGCCAAAGCGGCGGCGACCCAGCCCAGAACCGGGTTTGAAGCGATCAGCCCCATCACGAAATTCCACGCGGCCACGGAGGAGGAGAACCCCACAAGCGCCACCAGGCTGGACCAAAACAGTCGCGTCAGTTTCGAGCCGCGACGCGCCCCCAAATGGGCAAGCGTTTGCATCGCGCGTCCCGTTGGCGCGGGCATATCCACGTCCGGCACGACCGGCGCGGTGGCGGGCGTCAATGCAGGGGCCTCTGCCTCTTTGACCTTTGCTTTGGCGCGGGATTTGGGCTTGGCTTTCGGCTTGTCCTGCGTCTCGAGATCAAACAGGACGGGGCCGTTTTTCTTTGGCGGTTTGCTCATGTCAACCTGTCCCCGATCAAAAACTCAGCCGCCTTATCCAGCCGAATATGAGGCGGCCCCTCGCCCGGTTGTAGCTCTATCTCTGCCGGTGCGAAGGCCATCACGGAATAATCCGCGTCCAGCCATTTTTCCTCCCCGTCGCGGGCCGGGTTGAGCAATTTTGACGGATCGGACGGCAAGGCACCGGGGTAGAAGGCGGCCTGTTTCCCGGTGGACAGTAACCGGCCCTGCACCACGTCGAGCGTCTCGCCCTCATGCGGCATCTGCGTCTCGATCGTGGCCCGCAGTGCAGCGATGGACATGGCGGAGGTTGCGGCCCCTGCGAAATCTGCCCGGTCGCGGGCCTCGCGCAAAAGCGCCTCCATTATGGCCGTCAGAGCCCCGTGTTGTGCGTGGTGCAGATGATCCGCCTTAGTTGCTGCGAAGAGGATTTTCTCCACCTTCTTGCCAAACAGGATCGAACCCAACCAGCTGCTGTGGCCGGGACGAAATGCGCCGAGAATATCGGCCATGGATTGGCGGAGCGCGTCAAGCGCCTGCGGCCCGGCATGGATTGCGCCAAGTGCATCGACCAGCACGACTTGGCGGTCAATACGGCTGAAATGGTCGCGAAAGAAGGGCTTCACGACTTTGGATTTGTAGGCTTCATAGCGCCGCTCAAATTCGCGGTATAGCGAATTTCGTGGCTGCGCGTCGGGTGTTGGCAAAGGGGCAAAGGTTAAAACCGGGGACCCCTCCAGCTCGCCCGGCAACAGGAACCGCCCCGGCGTGGCGTCAGAGAACCCTGCCTCGCGAATATCGTGCAGATAGCTGGTGTAGATCGCCGCCAGCTCTGCGGCGACAGGCTCTTGCAGCTTGGCTTGGGTGTCCACCTCGGCCACATGATTGAGATAGGCGGCGGAGGCGTCACGGGTCCGCGCGCGCGCAAGGCTTTCCGCGGACCATTCCGCATAGGATTTCTCAATCAGCGCCAAATCCAGCAACCACTCGCCGGGGTAATCCACGATATCCAGATGCACCGTGCGCGGGCCTGAAAACGTGCCGATCAACCCGCCGGGCTGGACTTTCAGCGACAGGCGCAGCTCTGAAATGGTGCGGGTCGACTCAGGCCAATGTGGTTCGGGCCCGGTCATTGCGGCCAGATGGGTCTCATACTCGAACCGGGCAATGGTGTCGTCAGGCTGCGGGCGCAGATAGGCGGATTTGATGTTGCCATGCGCCGCGCCTTGTAATTGCCCCATGCGCCCGCGATCCATCAAATTTGCAATCAGCGAGGTGATGAACACGGTTTTGCCCGCGCGGCTCAACCCGGTCACGCCAAGCCGGATGGTCGGCTCGAACACACCTGTCACCGAGCCCGCCGCGTCTTCGATCCGGCGGGCCACGCCATCGACAATATCGTTAATAATCACTGCGTCACTTTCCTTGCCTGCTGGACCTACATAAGACGCCCGCCCGCCTCTGTGTAGGGGCTTGGTTTCGGGGAAACTTCGCGCTACTCGGTCATTATGCCCAGATATGCGTTCAAAATTGAGTATAGCGGCGCGCCTTTCAACGGGTGGCAGCGCCAGCCCGGACAGCCCACGGTGCAAGGCGCAATCGAGGATGCCATTCGCAAGCTTGAGCCCGGTTTCGAGACGATCGCGGCGGCGGGGCGCACGGATACGGGCGTTCATGCCAGCGGGCAGGTTGCGCATGCTGATTTGCAGCGCGACTGGGAGCCGTTTCGTCTGAGCGAGGCGCTGAACTACCATCTCAAGCCCCATCCTGTTGCGATCTTGGAGGCGGCTTTGGTGCCTGCGGACTGGCATGCCAGATTTTCAGCAACAGAGCGGCGCTACCTGTTTCGGCTGGTCTCGCGCCGCGCCCCGCTGGCCCATGAGCGCGGGCTCGTTTGGCAGATCAACTACCTTCTCGATCTGGACGCGATGCAGCAGGCCGCCCAAATCCTGATCGGCAAGCATGATTTCACAACCTTCCGCTCGACCATCTGTCAGGCGGCTAACCCGGTCAAAACGCTCGATGAGGCCCGGATCGAAAGCGCGCCGCGCCCTTACGGGACCGACTACATGTTCCACTTTCGGGCGCGGTCCTTTCTGCACAACCAAATTCGCAGCTTTGTCGGTTCGCTGGTCCAAGTCGGCGCAGGCACATGGGAGCCCGCCCAAATGCAACGCGCCCTTGATGCGCGTGACCGCGCGGCGTGTGGGCCGGTTTGCCCGCCTCAGGGGCTGTATCTGAGCCACGTGCACTATGACCACGACCCGTTCACAGGAGAGCATGATGCGCGGCGCTGAGTTGGACGGGTTTGACCCCAAATGGCAAAACGTGCCGCATTACATCAATGGCATCACCTCCGAGATCTGGGAGGAGCGCCAGATCGGCACGCTCAAGAAATATTACGCGGATGGGCTCATCGTGCGCTCTCCGGCCAGCATAGTGCAGGGCAATGACGGGATCATCGCGGCAACCATGGCGACGCTGGCGGAGTTTCCGGACCGCCAGCTTCCCGGCGAGGACGTGATCTGGTCTGCAGCACCAGGCGGCTTTTTGTCGTCGCATCGGCTGATCTGCACCGCCACCCATACTGGCGCGGGGGCCTATGGCGCTCCAACCGGGCGGACGTTGACATACCGTATTTTGGCGGATTGCTACTGCTCCCGGAACGCCGTGCAGGACGAATGGCTGGTGCGGGATCAGGCGGCAATTGTGCTGCAAATGGGCGGCGACATCAAAAGCTGGACCCGCTCGCAGATTGCCCGCGAAGGCGGGCCGGATCATTGTGTGCCGCCCTTCACGCCCGCGCTCGATGTTGATGGGCCCTATCAGGGCCAAGGCAATGATCACGAGAGCGGCGCGGCGCTTGCGGCCTTGCTGGAACGCATGATGCAAGCGGATTTCTCGGCGATCCCGGCCTGCTATGACCGCGCGGCCACGCTGCACTATCCGGGTCATGTCACCGCTTACGGCCATGGCGGCGCGGACCGGTTTTGGCTGCCTTTACGTGCGTCCTTTCCGTCGGCGCGCTTTACGATTCACCACCGGATCGGGCGCGACGACCCCGGTTTGCCGCCTCGTGCCGCGGTGCGTTGGTCATTGGACGGGCTCCATGACGGGTGGGGCAGGTTTGGCAAACCGACGGGGGTGCCGGTGCATGTGATGGGTATCACCCATGCGGAGTTTGGCGCAAACGGGCTGCGACGCGAGTGGAGCCTGATCGACGAGACCGCCATTTGGCGGCAAATCTTGTTGCAGACGGGTGTTGTTTGACCGACGCTAATGCCCGCTGAACAGCCGCCTGTTCTCCGCAGGGCCCGGCAGGCGATTGTTTTCCGCATCCTCGCGGCACCCCGCAATGTAGCGTTGCAGCATCCCGGTGTAGAAACTCAGCTCTTCCTGCCGCGCGCCCATACGGCGCAGTTGGCGGTTTAGCGCATCTGAATTGCTGCGCAACACCTCCGGCGGGGCTTCTTTGGCAATCGAAAGGATGTCGAGTAGCGGGTTCACGATATCCTTGAGAACCTCGACGGCGATGCGCTCGCGCACGCAAGAACTTTCCAAAGACATTGCGTGGTCGAAGCGAAAAGCCGACTTGATGGACCCTACATATTCGCGCACGCGCACCATGATCGCATCGGTGCCGTCTTCAAGCCGAGTGGACAATAGTCGCAGTCCGCCAAGGACCAATCCGGGCACCTGTACCCTGAAATCAGGCATGGACAGGATGCGGGCGTCGCGCTCGAACCGCCTCAAGGCGCTATCAAGCGCGTCGGCCAGTTCCTTGACGAACAGCTCGTTAAGGGCGCGAGGGGTGCGAAAGGAGTATCGGTTGCGCATGTCAGGCTGCATCAACTCCACTGAGCTGACGCGTATCTCGGCGTTTTTGCCACGGACGACGTGAACAACGAAGTGGTCGCTTTCGGTGGTTTCAAGTGCGTGGTCGGCAGACATTATATTCCCCAGTTCTCGTATCACTCACTTTCCCCGGCGTTTACTCTTAGGCAAACTTTATTAACAAATCGTTTACAAATTTGGGCGATGTCTAAGCCGCGTAGTTCGCATTTGTTTTTGCCCGCCTTAAGCGCTAGCGTCAAAATAAGGGAAGGCATTTAACCGGTAAGTACATTTTGAGCCGTTTGGCTCGACAAGGCATTCGATGACTGAAAATGATAAGGTACAAAGCGACCTGCCGGTCGTTGTGGGTGTGGGTTCATCGGCCGGTGGGCTTGAGGCGATCCGCGAATTGGCGACGCACCTGCCGCTCGACAATGGGTGCGCCTACGTCATTGTGCAGCATATGTCGCCGCAGCACAAAAGCATGATGACCAGCCTTATCGCCAGCGAGACGGACCTAGATGTTGTCGACATCGTCGATGAAATGACGCCCGAGCCCAATGTGATTTATGTCACCCCGCCCAAAGCGGATGTGATCATGAAAGACGGCAAGCTGCGGCTGCTGCCACCCAGCAACGATCTGGGTAAGCCCAAGCCCTCCGTTGACCGTTTTCTGACCAGCCTCGCCGAAGAGCGCGGCGACCGCTCGCTTGGGATCATCTTGTCGGGTACCGGGTCAGATGGGGCCTACGGGGTGCAAGCCGTGCGCGAGGCGGGCGGGATCACCATTGCCCAAGACGATGCAACGGCGAAATATGACGGCATGCCGAACGCGGCGATTGAAACGGGCTGCGTGGACCTTGTGTTGCGGCCCAGCGATATAGGCACCCATCTCAAGAAAATTCTGGCCGCCCCGCGCAGTTTGGATCAGTTCCGGACCGATCACGGTGACGTCTCGCCGGTGTCGAGCATCTTGCAGATCGTGCTGGCCCGCACCCGTGTTGATTTTCGCGAATATAAGCAATCTACAGTTTTGCGCCGGATTGACCGCCGGATGACCGCCTTGGGGATACCGACGGTGGAAGACTACGTGATCCATTGCCGCAACGAGCCCGCCGAGGTGGATGCGCTGTTTAAGGACCTGCTGATCTCCGTGACGCGGTTTTTCCGCGACGGCACCGAGTTTTCCGGCCTCAAACCTTATATCCAAGAGCTCGCCGATGGCCGTGACGGGCGGCCGCTGCGCATCTGGGTGGCCGGCTGCGCCACCGGCGAGGAGGTATATTCCATCGCGATGCTGCTGGCCGAGGCGATGGGAGGCGCCGCGCAGCTGGTGCAGTCCAAGACGCAGATCTTTGCGACTGACATTGACCGAGGCGCGCTGGATTACGCGCGACGCGGGCAATATTCGCAAGGCGCTTTGCTGGACGTGCCAAAGAACCTGGCCGACAAATACTTCATCCAGCAATCAGAAGGCGTCCGCGTGATTGAGGCGCTGCGCTCGGTGGTTCTGTTTTCGGATCATAACCTCTGTCAGGACCCTCCGTTCTTGCACATGGACATGATCTGCTGCCGCAACCTGCTGATCTATTTCAACGCCAAGTTGCAGAGCAAGGTTTTCTCAAGGCTGCACTACGCCATGAAGGAGCGGGCCTATCTCTTTGTGGGCACCGCCGAAACCGTTGCTGGGTCGGATCAGTTGTTTCTGGAAGCCGACGGCAAGCCGCATATTTTTCGTAAACGCGTGCTGCGCAAGACGGACCCGGCCAATGTCAAAGCCTTTCCAGGCACGTGGAAACCCTCCGCATCCCGCGCCGCGCGTACAATCGGCCCGCCCCCGACAGAGCCTGCGGTCAAGGCCGAGCGGCTTATGTTCGACGCATTGGCCCGCTCGCTTGGGGAGAACTCCATTCTGGTGTCCGGCGATCACAGCTTTCTGCGCGTCTATGGTGACATCACCCCCTTTGTGAATCTGTCCGAGAACACGGCGCTGAATTTGCAGCTGAGCCTGCTGAAATCGCCCTTTCGCGAAGAGGCCCGCAGCCTTGTCACCTTGTCGCTGAAACACAACCAGCGCCGCGTGGGGGCCAAACACCCGCTTGAAATCGGGGCGGAGACCCGGATGGTCCGCCTTGAGGTGATCCCTATTCAGGTGCCGTCACTTGACGAAAATCTTGCGTTGATCGTCATCAACTCCTGGTCCGAGGACGATTTCGCCAAGCTGCCGGCCAATTCCGACACACCCGCCATCGAGATGACCGACGCGCATCTGCGGGAACTGGACCAAGAGCTCGCCACCACCCGAGAGGCTTTGCAGCAAACCATCGAAGAGCTGGAAACGTCGAACGAAGAGCTGCAAGCCCTCAACGAAGAGCTGCAATCGACCAATGAAGAACTTCAGGCCACCAATGAGGAGTTGGAGACCTCCAACGAAGAACTGCAATCGACCAATGAGGAGCTGATCACGGTGAATGAAGAGTTGCAGGTCAACTCTTCCGAACTGATGGGTCTGAATGCCGAGCTGGGCTCGCTTCTGGGCAATGTGCCGGTCCCGCTCCTAGTGCTCGACAACGCGCTGCAAGTCGCACGCGCCTCCAAATCTGCCATGCAGCTCTTTGGCATATCAAACCCACTGCGCAATCCGCATTTGAGCCAGATCAACCTGCCGGATGGCTTCCCCCGCTTGGTGGAGATCTGCAACGAGGCGTTGCAATTGGGCGTGCCTGTCACCCATGACTTCCAGACCGATAGCGGGCCTTACACGTTGCAATGCGCGCCTTTCGCGGGTGAGGTCGGGCAGATGATTGGGACCACGTTGGTCTTCCTGCGCTCGCCCATCACCCAGTCGCTGGCCGCGGAATTGCAGCAGCTTCTGACCAAAGCCCCCATCTACCTGCTTCAACATAACGAGGCAGGCGTCATTACCCGTGTCAGCGCACGGATGGCGCAGCTTTTGGGAGCTCCCCATGCAGAACTTCTCGGGGAGGTCGTGGACGACGTTCTGAGCAAGACAGAAATTGATCCGGAGGGTGGCCTGCATCGGCTGGTTCAGGGTGAAAAGCAGGAAAAGGCGTTCCAACTTACGACGGCAGATGGCAAGGCCGTTTGGCTCGCGGGTATGCGGCACGCCTATACGGACCCGACCAGCGGGTCGCTCAATGTCGTTGTGCTGGCAAATGACGTGACCGATATCGTGCAGGCGACACGGGTGCTTGATATTTCCAACAACTCCTTGAGGTTGGTCGAAACCCTCGGCAACACAGGCTATTGGCGCGTCGACCTTGTCAGCCAGACAATGCATTGGTCGGACAAAGTCTTTGAAATTCACGGCATGCGACCTGAAGAAGGCTCGCCAGCGCTGGAAGACGGGATCAATGCCTATCATCCTGACGACCGGGAGATGGTGCAGACATTGGTCGAAAAGGCCCTTTCAGAAAAGCGCGGCTATTCGTTCAGAGCGCGGTTGCTGCGCCCTGATGGCAGCACGCTATGGGTACAAGCACTCGCCGATATTGTCGAAGGGCCTGAGGGCGAGCCCGCGTCCCTTGTCGGATCTTTCCGCGACATCACCATTGAGAAGGCCTTCGAGACCCGCGCCTCCGAGTTGGAGGTGCTTGTTGACCATCAGGACATTGGCTTTTTCTCTTATGACGTGTTGACCGACACGGCCTATTGGAGCCCAAGCAACTACCGCTTGCTTCGGGTTGATCCGCGCAAGGTGGCGACTTTCAAGCTGATACATTCGATGGTCGCGCCGGAGGATCAGGCTCGCTTCTTGAAGCATCGCCAGAACACGCTCAGCACCGGGGCACCGTATCAGGACGACTTCAAGATCACCACGGGCGACGGGCGCAAACATATCATGACGGTCAGCATGTCCTCCACAAATAACAGTGACGGGGTGGTAACCAACTATTTCGGCTCCATCACCATCAGGCCGCCTGACACCTGAGCCTGAGCCGCTGACGGATATGTGAGATCAACTTTGCCACGGGCTGCGGTAAGTCTGGCACAAACACGCCAGAAGGAGGCCCGCTGTGCGCGCCATTGCAACTCTTATCGCCCTTGCGCTCTGTTCGGCGGTCCCGCGTCTTGCCATGGCCGCGCCCGACTGCGTTGACCAGACCCCCTGCCAGTTGGGGGACCGCTCCTACCATGTAAAGGTGCCTGATGATTGGGACGGCGTGACGCCGATGCCAGTGATGCTGCATTTTCACGGCTGGGCGCGGCAGGGCACGCTGATCGTCAAACATGGACGCATCTCCGGGGCCACGCGCAAGCGCGGCGTGCTGTTGCTGGCCCCGAATGGATTGGGCAAATCCTGGGATTTCTGGAACCCCGGCAGCCCTGACACGGATTTCGCCGCCGCCGTGATAGAGGACGCTGCTAAGCGCTACCCGATCGACCGCAGCCAAATTTTTGTCTCAGGCTATTCGTGGGGGTCGGCCATGGCTTGGCGCTATGCCTGCGAGAACGGCGCTGACGTGCGTGCGCTTCTAGCCGTCTCCGGCACGTTGGATCAGGACGAGACCTGCGAGACCATGCCCGCCGAAGTGCGCCACACCCATGGGCTGCGCGACACTGTGCTGGATTATCCTTTTGGCCCCGATGGCGACGCGCTTTACCCTGTGGCGCTTTGGCGACGCACGCTTGGTTGCGCGGAGCCCACCGGCACGGACAGCTACGCTACCACCGACAAGGACCAATTCTCGCGAACTGTCTGGGACAATTGCGCGGCTGGCAAGGTTGTGTTTGATCAACATCCCCGCGGGCATTTCATCCCGCGCGGGTGGTTCGCCAAACAGCTCGATGAGCTGCTGGAGGCAGGCTCCTAGCGCCGCGACAACGCGTAGTGATGGCCGACCCCGATGGCCACAAATGCGTAAATGATATGGCCGTAAAGAGCTGCCCAAGTGATGCCGGTGAAGCCCAGAAACGGCGGCTGGCCCGCGATCAGATGCGCCATGATGTAAAGTGCGAACACCCATTGCACGCAGCCAAATGCAACAGCGACAGCCCACCACGGCATGCGCGGTGCGATCTTCTGCCAAAGCGGGCGCGCCACCAGCGCGAAGCCCAGCGGGTAGCCGATGACGCCGGCGATGTAGTGCAAAAGCACCGCCATTTCTTTGGACCCGTAGCCCGCGATTGCGCGAAAGACCGACCCTGCCAAAGGCACTGGCGCCAGACGCGAGCCGCCCAGACTTGGGCTCACGACCTCGCCGTAAAGCTCGAAGGCAATAGTCGCCAGCGCGCCGCCAAGCATCAACATCAAAAATCCGCGGGGGGTCAGGGCTTTGATCATGGGGGTCTCGCTTTTGGTTATAGAGTCTTTACCCTATACCAATTCGACCTCACGGGCAGTCAACTCTTGATGCGGTAGCCGGTTTTGAAAATCCACCAGATCACCGCAAGGCAGCCCGCCGTGAAGACCGAGATTGCAAACAGGCTCAGGCCAATCGGCACGTCAGCCGTGCCAAAGAACGCCCAGCGGAACCCGGAGATGAGGTAAACCACCGGGTTGAACATGGTGATCGTTTGCCAAACCGGCGGCAGCATGGAGACCGAATAGAACGAGCCTCCCAAGAAGACCAAGGGCGTGATGACCAAGAGCGGGATCAGCTGCAACTGCTCGAAATTCTGCGCCCAGATGCCGATGATAAAGCCCAGCAGCGCAAAGCTGATACAGGTCAGCACCAGAAACGCGACCATGGCCAGCGGGTGGACCACCGGCAGATCAACAAAGAAATGCGCGGTGACAAAAATCACGGTGCCGATAAACAGCGCTTTGGTGGCCGCCGCACCCACATAGCCAATGACAATCTCGAAGAAGCTGACAGGGGCCGAGAGCAGTTCGTAGATCGTGCCCATGAATTTGGGGAAATAGATGCCGAAAGACGCGTTGGCCGTGGCCTGCGTCATCACACTGAGCATGATCAGACCCGGCACGATGAACGCGCCGTAGCTGATGCCCTCCACGCTGTCTATGCGTGATCCGATGGCGGTGCCGAAGACCACAAAATAGAGCGAGGTCGAGATCACCGGCGAGATGAAGCTTTGCATCAACGTGCGGAAAAACCGCGCCATTTCAAATATGTAAATGGCGCGTACTGCTTCCAAATTCATTTCGCGTCCTCCACCAGACCGACAAAAATATCTTCCAGCGAGGATTGCCGCGTGGACACATCGCGGGTCACCAACCCGGCCTTGGCCACGTCGCCCAGCAAGGTTGTGATGCCCGTACGTTCCGCCGCCGTGTCGTAGCTGTAGATCAGGGAGCGGCCATCCTTGCCCAGCTCCAACGCATGCTGCGACAGCGCGTCCGGGACGGCGTCCAGTCTCTGGTCGAGGTCGATCTCCAGCTCCTTGCGGCCCATCTGCGTCATCAGGGCAGCCTTCTCCTTGATCAACAAAATCTCTCCGCTGGAGATCACGCCCACACGGTCGGCAATCGCCTCCGCCTCTTCGATGTAATGCGTGGTCAGGATGATGGTCACGCCATCCGCCTTCAGCTGGCGCACGATCTGCCACATGTCCTTGCGCAGTTCCACGTCCACACCCGCCGTAGGCTCATCTAGAAACAAAATCCGGGGCTCATGGCTCAGCGCTTTGGCGATCAGCACCCGGCGTTTCATGCCGCCGGAGAGCTCTTTGATCCGGGCATCTTTCTTGTCCCACAGCGACAGCTGGCGCAGGATGGTCTCCAGTTTGGCGTCGTCGCGTGGCTTGCCAAACAGCCCGCGCGAGAAGCGCACCGTGTTCAAAACCCGCTCGAAGGGCTCAAGGTTAATCTCCTGCGGGACCAGCCCGATCAGCCGCCTTGCCTCGCGGAACTCGTCGATGATGTCATATCCGCCGACACGCACCGTGCCCCCCGTCGGGTTCACCATGCCGCAGATGATCGAAATGAGCGTGGTTTTGCCTGCCCCATTGGGGCCGAGCAGGGCCAGAATCTCGCCCTCCTCAATCTCGAGGGAGACCGACTTCAGCGCCTCGTGACCACCGTCAAAGACCTTGTTTACATCGCGAACTGATAGGATCGAAGCCATTCATGCCTCCTTGAGCAGGGGACCTTTCTAGGACCTGAGCCCCGGAGGGGGAAGACGCAAAACGCGTCAGTGCCCCGGAGCCGTTCACCGCGCTGGCAAAGCCCTGCGGTCGGGGTTAGTGTTTTGCGTATACGCCATGCTGGTGGGGCGTTTGTTTATGGTGTTTTGAGAGTTACGGTTTTGGGGCTGAAGCAAATAGACAATATGATCGACTTCGCTATCGCGCGGGTGTCGGAAGGTCCGGACGGGCCAAGGCGGGCAGTGTCCGAGCTGGCGACCCGCTGGCCAAATGTCACCGGCTTGCAAATCGTATTCGTGATGGTCAGCGCCGCGCATGCGATCGAGCGGGTTTTCTCCGGCGAGAACGACACGCCCAATGCAGAGACCGCGCAGGCCCTTCGGATGGCGTCGCTTTTATCGGTGGACCTGTTCGCGATGCAAAAGCGGGGCAATTTCAGCCCAACGGGAGCCGACCTTCTGGCCTATTGGCGCGACGTGGACCCGTATTTCATTGAGCCCGCAACCTCTACGCAGAACCGGCAGCTTGCCGGATAGCGCGGATGTTGTCGCCGTAAGGCGCAGGGTTGCTGACACTGCCACCCTTGAACACTGCTGAACCTGCGACCAGCACATCCGCACCTGCCTCCACCACCAAGGGCGCCGTTTGCGGTGTGACCCCTCCGTCGATCTCGATATGGATGGGCCGGTCGCCGATCATGGCCCGCAGCTTGCGTACCTTCTCGACCTGGCTGTGGATGAATTTCTGCCCGCCAAATCCGGGGTTCACGGTCATGATGCAGACCAGATCAACCATGTCCAACAGGTAGTCCACGCTGTCCAGATCGGTGCCGGGATTCAGTGCCACGCCCGCCTTGGCCCCTGCCCCGCGAATGGCCTGCAACGTGCGGTGAATATGCGGGCCCGCCTCGACATGGGCGGTGATCACGTCTGCGCCCGCTTCGGCAAAGGCCTCGATATAGGTATCCACTGGCGAGATCATCAGATGCACGTCCATCACCGTTTTGATATGCGGGCGGATCGCCTTGCAGGTCTCGGGCCCGAAGGTGATGTTTGGCACGAAATGCCCGTCCATCACATCGACATGGATCCAATCCGCGCCTTGGGCCTCAACGGCCTCGATCTCTGCACCGAAATTGGCGAAATCTGCGGCCAGAATGGACGGCGCGATCTTGATATCTGTTGAGCTCATGGGGGCCTCCTGATCTGTGCCCTTCCCTAGACCCGATCCGCCGCCGCGTCAAAGCCTGAGCTGCCTTGCCCTTGCGCGCCAAGCGGATCAAACTGGCGGGATGGAACACACCCTCGCTCCCGCCCAATTGCCGCAGCTGCACCTGCCCCGCAATCCCGGCATGCCGCTCGATCTCGATTGGGTCGCCCGCGTGCAGGCCAACACCTCCGCCATCGAGCGCCGGGCGGCCAGCCTGCCGGCCCGGCGCTCTGTAAAGAAAGCGTACCAAGCCGCATGGCTGTTGAAGGCCGCCACCTGCATTGACCTGACCACCCTATCCGGCGACGATACGGCAGGCCGGGTCCGCAGGCTCTGCGCCAAGGCCCGTCAACCTGTGCGCGCGGATATTCTGGGGCAGCTTGGCATGGGGCCGATCACCACAGGCGCGGTTTGTGTTTACCACGACATGATAGGCACCGCTGTTGACGCTTTGCAGGGTTCAGGCATCCCTGTCGCCGCCGTCTCCACCGGGTTTCCGGCGGGGCTGTCGCCGTTCGCTTTGCGCGTCGCAGAGATCGAGGAAAGCGCCAAAGCAGGCGCGCGCGAAATCGATATCGTGATCTCGCGTCGCCATGTGCTGACCCAGAACTGGCAGGCGCTTTATGACGAGATGCGCGCCTTCCGCGCGGCCTGTGGCGACGCCCATGTGAAGGCGATTTTGGCCACCGGAGAGCTCGGCTCCCTGCGCAATGTCGCCCGCGCCTCCGTGATTTGCATGATGGCCGGGGCGGACTTCATCAAGACCTCCACCGGGAAGGAAAGCGTGAATGCGACGCTGCCTGTTTCGTTGGTCATGATCCGCGCGATCCGGGATTACTTTGACGCCACTGGCCATCATATCGGCTACAAACCCGCAGGCGGCATCTCGAAGGCCAAGGACGCGATCACCTATCTCGCCTTGATCAAAGAAGAGCTTGGCCCCCGCTGGCTGCAACCCGACCTTTTCCGCTTTGGCGCATCGTCCCTTCTGAACGATATCGAACGCCAGCTTGAGCATCACGTCACCGGCGCTTACTCCGCCTCCTACAGACATCCGATGGGATAACGCCATGACGATCATATTCGCGTATGCCCTTGCGCTTCTTGTTCTGATCTTTGTTGTCGCGCTGCTCTGGTCCGTCATAAAGCCGACGCCAACGACTAGCAGTGGTCTATTGGGCAGCCTTCGCCGAAATAGGCCAGCATTTGCAGTAGTCCTTCTGTTGCTATTCGGACTTATCCTTGCACTTTTCCTCAAATCGGGGGTTCCTCAATGACCGTCAAAGACATCTTCGAGAGCATGGACTATGGCCCCGCCCCCGAAAGCAACGTAGAGGCACTGGCCTGGATCAAGGGCCATGGCGGCATCGCGGGCCCGTTCATCAATGGCGCATGGGGCCCGTTGCGTGATGATTTCGACAGCACCAACCCGGCCACCGGCAAAAAGCTGGCAGGCGTGACCCAGACCACCGCAGACGAGGTTGGATCCGCCGTCAAAGCCGCCCGCAAGGCGCAGCCTGCTTGGGCCAAGGACGGCGAGAGACGCGCGCGGGTGCTTTACGCCGTCGCGCGCGGTTTGCAGAAGAACAGCCGCCTCTTGGCGGTGATGGAGAGCATGGATAACGGCAAGCCGATCCGCGAGGCCCGAGACATCGACGTGCCGCTGGCAATCCGGCATTTCTACCACCACGCGGGCTTTGCGCAGCTGATGAAAGAGGAGCTGCCAGACCGCGAGCCACTGGGCGTCTGCGGGCAGATCATCCCGTGGAATTTCCCGCTGCTGATGCTCGCCTGGAAAATCGCGCCTGCCTTGGCGATGGGCAACACGGTGGTGCTGAAACCGGCCGAATATACCTCCCTGACGGCCATGATCTTTGCCGAGATTTGCGACCAGGCGGGCGTGCCCAAAGGCGTGGTCAACATCGTCACGGGCGATGGGCGTGTGGGCGAGATGATCGTGGCCAGTGACGTGGACAAGATCGCCTTCACCGGCTCCACCGCTGTGGGGCGCAAAATCCGCGAAGCCACGGCAGGCAGCGGCAAGGCGCTGTCGCTGGAGCTGGGCGGCAAGTCGCCCTATATCGTGTTCGACGACGCTGATCTCGACAGCGCGGTCGAGGGGCTGGTCGACGCGATTTGGTTCAATCAAGGCCAGGTCTGTTGTGCGGGCTCGCGGTTGCTGGTGCAGGAAGGTGTGGCCGACAGGTTCTACACCAAGCTGAAAGCCCGCATGGAGAAGCTGCGCATCGGCGACCCGCTGGACAAAAGCATCGACGTCGGTGCCATCGTGGACCCCGCCCAGCTGAAATCCATCACCGACATGATCGCCGCCAACACCGAAGGCGAGATGTTTCAAACCACCGCCCCTGAGGGCTGCTTTTACCCGCCGACATTGATCACCGGGCTGCACACGGCCTCCCCCCTGATGCAGGAGGAAATCTTTGGCCCCGTGCTGGTCTCCACCACCTTCCGCACGCCTGCAGAGGCCGTGCAGATGGCCAATGACACGCGCTACGGGCTGGCCGCGACGCTGTGGACGGAGAATATCAATCTCGCGCTGGGCATTGCCCCCAAGCTGGTCGCAGGGATTGTTTGGATCAACGGCACGAATATGATGGACGCTGCCGCTGGCTTTGGCGGGGTGCGCGAAAGCGGTTTTGGGCGCGAAGGCGGTTGGGAGGGTCTGGCGGGCTACACCAAGCCCAAGACCACTCCGAAACCCATACAAAAGATCGACTGCTTCACGGGCAGCGGCGGGCTGTCTGACCCGATTGACCGCACGGCGAAGCTTTACATTGGCGGCAAGCAGGCGCGCCCGGATGGTGGCTATAGCCGGATCGTCTACGGCCCCAAAGGCGCCGCATTGGGCGAGGTCCCCCTCGCCAATCGCAAGGATCTGCGCAACTCTGTCGAGGCCGCGCATGGCGCGAAATCCTGGTCCGGCACCACAGGCCATTTGCGGGCGCAAATCCTCTATTATCTGGCTGAAAACCTCTCCGTCCGGGCGACAGAGTTTGAGGCCCGCATCAAATCCATGACCGGCAAGAGCGGCGCGGCCGAGGTGCAAACCGCCCTTTCGACGCTCTTCACCTATGCGGCGTGGGCCGACAAATATGACGGGCAGGTGCACGGCGTCCCCATTCGCGGCGTGGCGCTTGCGATGAAAGAGCCTGTCGGCGTCATCGGCGCGCTTTGCCCTGATGACGGGCCGCTTTCGGGCCTCGTTGCAACGCTTGCCTCTGCCCTCGCCATGGGCAACCGCGTGGTCCTTGCCGCGTCAGAGCCCTATCCTTTGGCTGCAACCGACTTTATTCAGGTGTTGGAAACCTCCGACATCCCGGCGGGTGTGGTGAACATTCTCACCGGCAGCCACGCCGAAATTGCGCCGCATATGGGCAGTCATATGGATATTGATGCGGTCTGGAACTTCTCCTCCTCCCCGCTGCAGGAGATCATCGAGGCAAGCTCTGCCAGCAACCTCAAACGCACCCTGACGGCCGCGCAACCGCTTGGCGCAAAGGACATGCTTGCGGCGGCGAGTGAGGTCAAAAATATCTGGGTGCCATACGGCGAATAGCCGATCCCCAAAATGCGGAACCCGGGCACAGGGCCCGGGCTCTTTAGAGTGAGAAACCTACGCGCAGGGGCGACAGCAACACCTTCGGGGAAAGATAATAAACGGCAACGCTCTGCTTCGGTCCTTAACAACAACAGACCCAGTTTCTCTCTTGGATCATGTATGCCTGACAACGGGAGGTTGCGTTATGGGAAAGAAATCCGCCCATTCCCCCTTGAAAAGCCAGAGGGTTAATGCCCCTCCAAAATCAGCGTTTAGGCTTGCTTTTCCAGCTGTCTAACCAGCCCCGAAATCCTGCACGCTGCTCGTCGGCATAGGCGTCCACGCCCTCCCACGTGTCCTGCGCGCTGTCCACAATCGGGTCGATCTTTTCGCGGCGGAACCATTGGGTCAAACGGTAGAAACCCAGCATGAGCCCTGCAAAAATGATCAAAATGATTGTGTTGAACCACGGGATCAGCAGCTTGTCCGGGTTCTCAATGCCACGCACGCCCACGGCGTTGGGGAAGATCGACAACAGCTCGTTGCGCCAGCCGTAATGGGTCAACACCACCCATTGGGGCTCTGCGGCGGTGCTTTTCAAATCGGCCACGTCGGTTTGCAGGTTGGAGGAATCCAGTTTGAAATACGGAGGCCAGCCCCAGCCCGTATCCTCGTTGCGGTAGACCATAGGACGGGTGCTTTCCGAACGGATCAGGCCGAACAAATACGTGTCGCGTTTCTGGGTGTTGATAAACCGCACGTCACGATTCACGCCCGAGGCGTCTTGCCCGGTATCGGCACCGGCCCAAAAGATCGAGTTCTCGCCAAAATCGACGCGGCGCACCTCTGTCTCGACGATACGAACGATGTCGCGTTGCGGCAAAGTGTAGTGCAGGAACGCAAATAGGAGCACCCAGAAGGCCGTCCATAACACGCGCTTTACGATATGCATCAGGGGGGTCTCCTACTGAAAATTGACGATATAGACCAAAAGGCCGATCACCAGATAGGGGACGACGAACACCCCCAGGATCAGCTTGCGTCTGAGGGAGGTGTCGTATTCCTCAAGCCCCTCTTCGATGAAGGCGTCGCGGTCGCCGGTGGCGATGTCTTCGTCCCATTCCTCCGCCAATTTGCCGCGCCGCACCGAGCGCGACCATGCAGAAAGCACAAAATAGACCACCAACATGATGGCGAAAGCGATCACCATCAATCTGAGAATTCCGAAGATCATCCGCGTCTCCTGATTGCGCCCCAAGGCCCGACCAGATCAACCGGGTCAGCATTTGGTTGCGGCTCGTCCATTGCGTCTTCAGGGCCAAACAGCGCCTCACGCGCGCCTGCCTTATCCACCTGATACTCCCGCTCAAGGAAGTTTGCCACAAACTCTTTCTTCTCATCCGGCCATGTGGCGTAGCGGTCATAGAAGAGCTGCTTGTGGCAGATGAAGAGCTGCCGCACGTCCAAAGGCGCTAGCTCGGCCAGCAATTGGTTCACGAGGTCACGGTCCGGGTGGCGCGTCGCGCGCAAGGTGTAGAAATATGCCGGGTCATTCGAGGTGATCCGTGGCCAGCCCCCGCCCCCCTCAGCCCATCTGAGCAGGTCGTTGAGCTGGTGAAACTCGCGTGGCAATTGCTTGGCGTAGCGCCGTGCCAGCCCGCGCAGATCAGAGCGGCGCATGCCGGTCAAATCCGCCTCCATGCTGGCGGCCACGTCCACGATAATGAAGTCCAGCTTCTGGCGCAGGATCGACACGGCATTGGTGCCTTTGGCTTTCACGATGGGCTCAACCAGCCGGTTTTCTTCCAGAAACGCCGCGATCTTGCTGGTCTCTTTGAAGCCGATCACCAGTTCTGTCGGCAGCTTGCCCAGCGCTTTTTTCGGCCCCACTGAAATCGTCGCGGGCTGCTCCACATCACGAAACACATACATGCCGCCAAAATGTGAGGTCCAAAAATTCTTCTGCTCGAACTCCGTGTTTTTCAGCTGGATCGGGGTCCGGGTCACGTCGCCGGTTTTCTTGGCCAGCGTGATCATTTCGGCGATCAAAACGTCGTCCCACCAGGCATCATCGCGGGCGCGGAATTCGTCGATCATCGCGCCCAGTTTCTGGGCCTCGCCAACATGGCCGCCGGTGGTGTCCGCCTCGACATGGATTTTGCGGATATCAAACAGATGCGCCGCCTTATCCACCGTGTAGATCGAGTTCACCAGCTCCCCCGCCACCGCGTCTCGGGCGGTCAGGGCAAAAAGCTGCGCCTCGTTCTCATCGATGAATTGCCGCAGAATGCCACGCGAGGTGGAGAATTTGGCGTCCAGCAGAGGTGCCGTCTTTTGTTCGGTCGACAGCAGGATGAACTGGCGGTTGCAGCCTTGGGGGTTGAGATAGAGATCATCGCCCAGCTCCTGGCCAACCTCGGGGGCAAAGCCCGAGATATCGACATGGAAATCGGTCAGGGCCGTGGTCTTGCCGGTCAGCGATTTCAGGGCACGGTTGTAGCGCTCTACCAAGGCGGGGGAGCCCACATGAAAGAGGTTCCCGAACATCAGCCCTTTTTGGATGAGGCGCATCATAGGTGAAAGGCGACGCACGCGTCGGAATTTGTAACCATATGATATATATAAGGTTTCATATTTTCATTTACCAGATGTTAACCCCAGAAACATGGGGCCTACCCCATATCCTGCGCCTCTGCCTTCAGCTTCGTTGCGCGTATGATATAGGCAATCACCAGCAACGGAAACCATAGCAGCGCGGTCAGCGCCGACCAATAGGATGACCACGCGCCGAGTTTTGAAGCGCCACCGGTCACTTCCATGAACGCGCCCAGCCAGACCATGTGGAACATAAAGATCGGGAGGGCCGCGGTGATCAGCGCTACGCCAATGTCACGGGCAAAACCGCTCGGTGACAAGGCAGGCCGAGCCGCCCGCCACCACCCGCAAAAAACGCCCCAAAGGGCGGGCAGCAGCCAAACAACAAGAAACAGTTTCGCCATCTAAGCCAGCTTGCGGGTGTTGAGATAGGAGACCACCAGCGTGCCCACGCCCGCCCCAAACAGCGCCCAGCCCATCAACTGGATCAACGCCGTCTCCCCCTTCACGGCGGAGCCGCCCACAAAGAGCACGAACACCAAGACATGCACGACCACCCGCTGCACCGTGATCCATTTGGCCTGCATCTTGGCCATCCCGATCAGCACATCCACGCCCCACCAGATCAAGATCACCATCCCCGGCCAAAAAGCCGACACGCGGGAGGAGGTGGTCATCGCCGTGAAATCCCCTTCGAAGAACCAAAAGGCGGAGACATAGAGGTGGATGACATAGGCCACGTAACTGACCGCCCAGAAGGCCAGCCATCGGTCGTAATGCGTGCGGAACCAGACGAAGATATAGGCCGGGACCAGCAAAATGAGCGCCGCCCAAGCGGTGAAGGCCGATTGGTAAAGCGACAACACGCGGTCGGGTGTGACGTCTGCGGCGGGGTTTGGGTTGGCCTCTGTTAGCGGCGGGACGAGGGAGAGAAGGCCAGATCTTTGAAAGACCGAAGCAGCGATGAAGGAGGCCGCCACAAGGACCATCAGCGCAGCTCCCGCGATCCACCACACAGATTTTGATGCGGTCATATGCCCCCTCTCACTTTTTCAAAAGGAAACATAACTTTCGAATGAAATACAGCGCAAGGCGTGACAACCAGTGGGGCAGATACGCCATCGGTCGCGCATGATTAATCAGTCAACTCGTGTCGCGAGAACCAGCCTGTTTCTCCACGGCCCCGAAATAGAAAAATAACCCGCTGACAAGGCCGATGGGCAACCAAATGATGCCAGCTAGGAATGCGGCCATTCCACACATCCAAACCAAGCTGGGCAGGCTAACAACGGCACCAAAACCTGCGAAGAGATCACCCTCGTTCATCATGTAAAGCGCCCCAGGAACAAAGTAACCCACCAAGCAACATACATATGAAAAAAGGAGAGCAACCAAAACCTGGACCCATTGATCGCTCTATTGATACTTTACCAAATCAGAAAAATAGCCACCGAGCATTCCAGAAAGCGCTGGAATCAATAGAACGAATACAGTGTGCAAGGCGTCGTCACTCACCCCTTACTCTCCAAATACCTTTTCTTCGCCTCTTCCGTCAGCCCATACTCCCGCACCATATTCGCCACCGCCACCTCGTCGGACTTGTCTGCATAGCGGAACTCGCTATCCGCGTAGCGGTTGATCTCCTGGATCACCATCTCCACCGTGATCGGCTGGCGCAGCTCTTTGATCATGCCCAGCTTGGTCTCGTAATCCTTGAACAGAAACAAGTCGGGCTCTTCCATCCATTCATCGGGCAGCTCGAAATCCATCGCGCGGACTTTGACGGCGTCGGTGATGTTCTTGATCGCGCGGCCCGTGAAGCGGTGGTCGGCCTCCTGGATGCCCTTAAGGTAGGTGCCAAGCTTGTTGATCGTGTCCAGCGCGCCGATCTCTTTCGAGACTTTCTCATAGACGCGCAGCAGGCCTTCCTCATGCGGCTTGCCGTGGCTTTCAAAGCTGGCCGCGACGGCTTTCTTGATCTCTTGGGCGGCAAAGGGCTCGAAGTCGCCCAGCGGAATGTCGTGGTTTTTGCCCATGAGAAGGTTAAGAATATCGACGTAATCGTCCCGCGTTTGCGGCCCATCGACCAAGAACCGCGCGCCCGCCCGCTGGCGCAGCGCATCGTCGACATTCTCCGGGTAATTCGAGAACATCCCGAAGGTGCAATTGCCGCGCACGACGGTGTTGGCGCCTGCGAAACTCTCCATTAGAACGGCGGTGATTTCCAGCTGGCCCGCGCTGGATTGCCGGTCCCCGCGCTTGCCCGCAAGCTGGTCGATGTCGTCAATTGTGCCGAAGCCGATGACGTTGGGATCAATGATATTATTGATGAAGGCCTTGGCGTTTTGGCCCGATTTCCCCTGATAACTGTCGATATTATCCGTACTCAGGTTCTGGTAGCGGAAGGCGTAGCCCGCCGTCTCGCAATAGCCGGAGATCAGCCCCGCCATCATCTGAATGAGCGTGGTCTTCCCGGTGCCCGGCGCACCGTCGCCCATGAAGGTGAAGATGAAGCCGCCAAGATCGGCAAAGGGGTTCAGCTTGCGCTCAAAGTCATAGGCCATCAGCATTTTGGCCAGCTTCATCGCCTGATATTTGGCGATATGGTTGCCCACGACCTCGTTGGGCTTTTTGAAGGTCATGGTTAATTTCGAGCCCTTCGCGGTGCGCGCCGGGGTGAACCCGTTCAGGGTCAGGTCATCGGCCTCCACCCGGAAGGAATTGTCAGTGAAAGACGCCAAGCGCCCGGCCGTGCTGGCGCGGCCCGCCACCTTGTCCATCAGCTGCTCGCAATAGGCCAGGACCGTCGCAATGAACGTGTCCTCGTCAGTGGCAAACTGGCCCAGCTTCTGGTCCAGCTCCCAGATGGCGCCATGCAGGGCGAGCGGCGCGTTATCGGTCAGCACCTCATCAACGGAGCCTACCTCCACACTCGCCTCCGTGGCGTGGCTGGCCAGCAGATAAGACGACGCGTTGCCGAACGTATAGAGCGTGATCAGCGCTTCGGCCGCCAGCAGCTCGGTGAACTCGGTCTTGCGGTCGGCGGGCAGGCGGCCTTCCAGGTTGATCCGTTTCAGCTCGGTCAGCGGGGTCTGGTCGGCATAGGCCTCCCCCATGGCCAGCGCGATGGACAGCGCCCGGCGCAACGCATGCGCGACGGCGGCCTGCGCGGGAGAAGTCAGCGGGTCGTCATCATCGGTCTCCGCAATGCGGTCCAGCAGCCGCACGCCAGAGCCCGGAGCCGTGCTCCGCGTCAAAAGCCCCGGCGTGGTTGAGCGAAACCTGCGCCGCGTGGCCGCCACATCAGGCGACTTCTCAGGGGAGGAGAGCGACAGCCGCGCCTGCGCCAGACGCGGCGTATGATCAAGCTGCATCAGCATCTCGGCAGCGGGCACGAAATGCTTGCGAATGTCGTCTTCCTTCAACTCCATGAAATTGGCTGATTGGCTCATTTTATCCTCATCACTGCTTTGAAAAATACTCCCGCCGGAGGCTCCTGCCCTATCTCGCGGACACGATGCGGCCCGCGGGGCTCACCACAAATTTCTGCACATCCGCAAACCCAGCTGGCCGTTTCTCCGCCAGCACTTGATATGGTTTTTGCGGCATAATCACGGCGCGTTGGGTGGAGGTCGCGCCAGTTTCCGCACCGCGCCCGGCAAACGGGTCCAGCTTGAAGATCTCGCGCTCCACCTCGCTGAACCAGCCTTTCTTTTCCATCTCGACGCGCTCCGATTCCAGCGTCTCGATGGTCCAGGCCAGCGTCCAATCTTCACCGGCTCCGCCCTGCGCCTCGGCCAACACGTCGCGGATCGGGCCGGATTGCTGGGTGAAGCTGTGGCTGTACATCGGCCCCACATGGATGCGGCGCAGGCGTTTGGGGTGGATGTCGTCAAAGTCGCGGTCGAACCCTTGGGCAATCGTCAAAAGCTTCAGTCCGGAAGAGCCCTGTGCGGTCAAATGCGCCTGCACCGCGGGCCAGCGCCGCGGGTCCTTGGGCAGGGCTGATGCGCCTGTGTCCTCCACATCCATCAGATAAATTGTCGGTACGTTCTGGCGCGAGTCGTAAACGGCCCAATGGATCAGGTAGCTGCGCCGCTCCCCCTCGCTGTCGGTCCAGATGGCCTGCGGGTCATTCGTCGCCCAAAACAAGCCGCGCCGGGCAAGGGCCTCATAATAGAGCCGCTGCGACATAGCAAATTGCAATCGCGTCGGGACCGTCAAGTCGCCCACGATCTGGCGGATCATCTCGTCTTTCAGCGAGTCCCTCGACCGCATGCCCGCCAGATGCGTCTCCGCCTGCTGGGCGTCATTGGCCATGGTCAGAATTTCCGAGAAGACCGGAAACCCGCTCTCATGCTTATCAATGGTGAGCGAGCCGAAAAACTGCCCGGTGTCGCGTCCCGTCAACAAATATTTATGGCTCAGCGCCCGAAAGCTCCGTGCAATCCGGGCCACGTAGTCTGCAATGATCTCGACGTCGCGCTTCGAAAACGTACCGTCCAATTCAAGCTCAGCCGCCACACGCGCCAAATGCCCGGTGATCCGCTCAAACTTCGCAAAATACCGCCGCGCCGCAAGATCATCGGTGATGCCTTGATGGTCGACGGTGAGGTTTAGGTCATCAGTCATTCTGCCCCCCTACGGCTGTCGCGGAGGCGGAGCACTTCAATTTGATCCGGTTTCACCCGGTAGATCAGCACGAAAGGTGTTCGCGATACGGGAACGCGGCGGGTTGCGGCCATGCCCTCAACCGCCTGCCCCATATAGGGGTTAGCTTTGAGAAGAGCCTGCAAATTCAAAACGCTCTGATCCGCGTTCTCGCGGCCTTCAGGGAAAACACTGGAATAATATTGGCGAAACCAGATGACATCAGGAATGCTACTTTCAAGATAGACGAGACGCACGGATTAGTGCTGCTCCGGAAAGATATCAGGCTTTGGCGGCGGCAGCTCATTGTCCGTATCCCAGCTGCTGACCCAAGCGGTGAAGGCCTCTTCCGAGATAAATACACCTTTGTCAGCCTCAATCAAAGCTGCCTCGATCGCCGCGCGCTCAGCCTCCTTCGCACCGATATGCGAGCGGATCGCGCGGGCCGCGAGTTGGGAGGCGGAGATATCCTCGCGCCGGGCTTCTTCCTCCAGCGAGGCTTTCAGCTCCGCATCGACGCGCATGGTGAATTGAACGGTGGGCATGTGGATCACTCCTATTGTCTTACAATGTAAGACATCTTATCTCACTTTTCAATTCCGCACAGCCAACGCCCAAGAGCGCCCTGTCGTATATTAGCTCCCATCGCTCCGCCGTAGAGCGTGCTCTTGTCCGTTTTGGTCACGCTCCACATGAATCGGAAGAAGCACCGTATGATAGAAAGCCAGACGAGCACGCCGCCAAGAAAAAGCAGTATATCCCCTGAATGCTCATTCAGTACGGAGAGATCATGCAGCGCAAATGCTCCTAAGATCATAATCATCCCAAAAACGAACGTGGTCAGTACCTGACGACGAAACCTCATGCCCCATACAGGTTCTTGTCGTGCTTCTCGACGATCTTCTCAAACCGCCTTGCAAACCGTTCGTCGGCTTTCGCCTTCTGCTCCAGTACCTTCCGCGCAAAGACCATCTGGTCCTCATGGGCTTCCATCATCTCCGCCATCCGGGTGTTGGTCGCGGACCCAATTCCGGCCATGGCGGCTTGCGCCTCCTGGTCGGTCTTGACGCCAATTTCGTTGATCTGGTGGGCCACGTCTTGCTGCTGGGCCGTCTTCAACGATTTGGTCAGCGCGTCATATAGAACCACGCGCTGCTTGGTATCCGTCTCCAGCTTGTTGATCAGCACCATCTGCGTCGCCGCCTGGTTTTGCAGGCTATCGATCCAGGTTTTGCCCTTCTCGATATAGCGCTCCAGCGTCTGGCTTTTGGCTAGCTTGACCTGCTCTTGCTGCACCATTTCGTTATAGCGGTTGTTCATTTCCGCCAGCTGGGTTTCCAGTTTGGTGCGCGCGGCGGCGTCCTGTTCGACGCTGATCTTGTTTTCCAACTCAATGATCTGCGGGTCCATGCCCAGAATGTCGGCACGCAGGGATTCAAGTTCGCCCACCACCATTTCACGCTCGTCCAACGTGCCCGAGAGGTTACCCTCGACCTTCACCTTCTGCTCTTCCAGCACCGTCAGCTGGCCTTGCAGCAAGGCGACAATCTGGTCGGATTTCGAGATCAAATCCTGCAGCTTGTCGTCAATGGAGGCTGTGCGCATCCGCTCCTGACGCATGCTCTCGGATTTGCCTTTCGAGAAGATGCCAACGAAGCTTTCCCAGCCTGTCTTATCGCGCATCGCGCTGAAATCTTCCGAGAAACCAGAGGTCACATCGTCGAGCCCCATGATCAGTTCCGCGATATTGGCGTTCATCAGCTCGGTATGGGCGTGCACATCCCCAAGCGAGGCGTTCTCGATGTCGATCGTGATATCATCGCCGGTTTTCAGCTTGGCGCGTGCGGTCTCGATGCGGCTGGTCAACTCGGTGATTTTGGATTGCGCCTCCGCCACCTGTGCCTGAGATTCCCGTACCTGAGCGTCAAAATCGGCCATATAATTATCCCTCTTTGTTCAATGTGATTGATCGTCACATAAGCACGATTGCGTGATTTACCAGAGTTTGCCATGCCAAACCCGGTCATGCCATAACAAAAGCAAGCCCATTTTGAGGCGTGTTCGACATGTGAACCCTCTGCCTCTCTCGCCAAAGAAAGCCCGCAGCCCGATGATGAAACGAGGTCCATTGAACCTGATCACCGACATTACCGGCCTGATGGTCGGCAACGCGGCGGATGCAAGGCTGAATTCCGGCGTCACGGTGCTCAGCCGCGACGCGCCCTTCACCGCCGGGATCAGCGTTATGGGCGGCGCGCCGGGAACACGGGAAACGGACCTCTTGGCCCCCGACAAGACCGTCCAGCAGGTCAATGCGCTGGTCCTCTCTGGCGGCTCTGCTTTCGGTTTAGCGGCGGCGGACGGCGTGTCGAGCGCCCTGCGGGCCGCTGGCAAAGGCTTCCCAGTCGGGCCCCATATCGTGCCGATTGTGCCCGCCGCCATCATCTTTGATCTGGGCAATGGCGATCAAAGCTGGTCCGACAACCCCTACCCCGCCTTGGGCGCCAAAGCGCTTGCCGCCAGCGGCGCCGACTTCAAGCTGGGCTCCGTCGGCGCAGGCACCGGGGCCACAACCGCAAATCTGAAAGGCGGGCTCGGCTCGGCCTCCTTGCTGCTGCCATCGGGGCATATGGTCGGCGCGTTGGTGGTCGTGAACGCGCTGGGCTCGGCAACCGTGGATGAAAGCGCGCATTTTCATGCAGCGCCTTGCGAGTTGGACGAGGAATTCGGCGGCCTCGGCCCCAAGATCAACACCAACGCGGCCAAGACGCCCGCCACCAAGCTGCACCCCTCCACGGCCACCACCATCGCGATTGTGGCCACCGACGCGGTGCTCAGCAAAGCGCAATGCACCCGCATGGCCACCGCCGCCCAGGACGGCATGGCCCGCGCGCTCTGGCCCAGCCACACGCCGATGGATGGCGATTTGATCTTCGGGATCGCGACAGATGCCAAGCCGCTGAAAGACGAGATCACCGACACGCTCAATATAGGCCACGCCGCCGCGCTGTGTCTGACCCGCGCCATCGCCCGAGGGGTGTTTCACGCGCAATACGCCCCCGCCGACACGCTTCCGACATGGCAAGAGACGTTCGGCCCCTAGCCCATCACTGCTTCAAAAATACTCAAATCCTAGGCCATCAACCAGCGCATCACCGGCGTGTCTTTCGACGCCAGCCCGTCGATGATGTCAAAATGGTGCCGTCCGGGCAGGATCAACTGCTCGATATCCCAAGCCTTGGCCAGCCAGCGGTTCTGGTCCAAAAACACAGGCCGTTCCTGTGACCCGACGACGCTCAACATGTCGATTCCCTCGCGCTTGTCCCCTAGAACAGGGCTCTCCGCCTCTGCCTCGGGCGCGTCCAGTTGCAAAACCTCGTTCATTGACAACTGCAGGAATGGCCGCAGGTCCGACAGTGGCGAGATCGGCATGACACGGTCCACGCGCGCGGCCACGGTCTCAGGCAACGCGCCCGGCATCGCCATCCGCGCAACCAAATGCCCGCCCGCAGAATGGCCGGCCAGCCGCACGGGCCCCGCAACCTTGTCTGCTGCCGCCGCAATCCCGGCGCTGACCGAAGCGGTGATCTCGGACATCCGAGCCTCCGGGGCCAAAGGGTAGCCAATCAATGCGGCGGCAAATCCATGCGCCAAAGCGCCGGTCGCAAAATGCGACCACTCCGATTTCGAGAAGGCCTTCCAGTAGCCGCCATGCACGAAGACAAACAAACCTTTCGCCTCCCCTTCGGGAAAGAACAGGTCGTAGCGCGCACGCTCCCCCGCCCCATAGGCCAGATCCAGCTCGCAAGGTGTTGCATCGCGAAACGCCTCCGCCGCGGCCTGCCATTTGGGCAGATACTTCTCGGCCCCCGGAATGAATGCGCCGTTTTCATAGGCGTCGTCGCGCTCTTTTTGAGTTGCAGACATTTTTTCCAACTTTCTTTCCAAGGATTGACCGACGTGATGCGTCCTACCATCACTATGCGTATGAAAACCAGCGACGAGGCATTGGCGGTGGCGGCCGGAAACGGCGACAGGGAGGCGTTCAGCATCCTGATAGAGCGCCATTACGACCGGATTTTCCGGATGGGCTGGCGTCTGTGCGGCACTCAAGCCGACGCCGAAGATCTGGCTCATGACATCATGGCCGCCTTGCCCGCCAAGCTGCGCAGCTTCCGCGGCGAGGCCAAGTTTATCACATGGCTCTACCGCGTCGTGATGAACGCCGCCACCGACCGCGCCCGCAAAGCCCAGCGCCGCGCACGGGCCCGCGAGGGCTGGGGCGAAGATTACAAAAGCCGCGCGGCGGAGGCCGAGGAAGCGCAGGAAAGCTATGAATGGCTCACAATCGCCATGCGCTCCCTGCCCGAGGAGCTGCGCCAGACCGTCGCCCTGACCTTGGGCGAAGAGCTGACCCAGAAAGACGCCGCCGCCGTGATGGGCGTGTCCGAGGGGACCATCGCGTGGCGCATGTCGGAGGTTAAAAAGCACCTCCGCACTCTGGCCGAAAAGGAGGCCACATAATGTCTGACCATGAACATGAACTTGCCCGGTTGAAAGCCGCTCTGAAGGGCGCGCCTGCCCCCAGCGAGGCCGCAAAGCAGGCCGCATTGCGCGTGGCGCAAGAAAATTTCGACAGGCTCCAAGAAAATGGCGGGTTCGCACGTCCCACAGAAACACAGGCCAAACCGGCCGGTTTTCTGAAAGGACTATTTGACATGTTTGCTCCCAATTCCATGAAGCCGCTGTTGCTGACCACCTCCTCGCTTGTCGTCATCGGGCTCGGTGTTGTGCTTGTGCAAAACCCAGCCAGCCCTGAACTCTCACTCGACGACGTTGATGTGACGTTTACGTCGCCCACGGAAGCTAAAAATGGCCTCACTGTGGGGAGCGAAGTTGATTTGGATCTCTCGCCATCTTCCCCACAACAAGATCGGAACGCAGAAATCTCCGTAGACGCGACTTCCGGAACCGTAACAATGGGAGACTCTGACCAAGTATTGGAATTTGCCGAGGCTGAGCCCCTCCAGGAGCGCCGTGACGGGGTGCGCCACATGGCCAGCGACGCCGCCTCCGGCGCGCAAACGAGCCTGCAAGCCGCGCCTACAGCGGCCGCCCTCCCGCGCCCGCTCCCCGTAGAGGTCTTCCCGACAGAGGCGCCCAACACCGACCGCTTCGCGAACGAGGCCCCAAACCCGCTGAAAATCACAGCGGAAGAGCCCGTCTCGACCTTCTCCACAGACGTGGACACCGCCAGCTACGCTTGGGTCCGGCGCAGCTTGCAAGGGGGCCAAATGCCCGACCCCGCGGCGGTGCGCGTCGAGGAAATGATCAATTATTTCCATTATAACTACCCCACCCCAGAGGGCGACGTGCCTTTCGCCACCACAGTCTCGGTGAGCGAGACCCCGTGGAACCCTGACACCCAACTGGTTCATATCGGCCTGCAAGGCGCGATGCCCGCAGTGGAGGATCGCCCGCCGCTCAATCTGGTCTTTCTGATCGACACGTCCGGCTCGATGAACGCGCCTGACAAACTGCCGCTGCTCGTGCAATCCTTCCAGCTGATGCTGTCGGAACTGCGCCCGGAGGATGAGGTCGCCATCGTCACCTATGCAGGTGCTGCCGGGCTGGTCTTGGAGCCCACAAAAGCCAGTGACCGCGCGACGATCAACAGGGCTCTGGCCAACCTGTCCGCAGGCGGCTCCACCGCCGGGGCCGCCGGGTTGCAGCAGGCCTACCAAGTGGCCGAGCAAATGTCTGAGGAGGGCGAGATCGGCCGCGTGATCCTCGCCACGGATGGCGATTTTAACGTGGGCCTTAGCTCGGACGCGCAAATGAAAACCCTGATCGAGGCCAAACGCGACAGCGGCACCTACCTCTCCGTGCTGGGCTTTGGCCGCGGCAATATCAACGACGCGCTGATGCAAACGCTGGCGCAAAACGGCAATGGGCAGGCCGCCTATATCGACACGCTCAGCGAGGCGCGCAAAGTGCTTGTGGACCAACTAACAGGAGCGCTCTTCCCGATTGCGGGCGACGTGAAAGTGCAGGTCGAATGGAACCCTGCCCAGATCGCCGAATACCGGCTGATCGGCTATGAGACCCGCGCACTGAAGCGCGAGGATTTCAACAATGACACCGTGGATGCAGGCGATATCGGGGCTGGTTTGCAGGTGACCGCGCTTTACGAAGTGACGCCGGTCGGCTCTCCGGCCGTTTTGAACAACGCGCTGCGCTACGGCGAGGCTGTTGACGGCGGGGCCGCCAGCGACGAGCTGGGCTTCCTGCGCCTGCGCTACAAACAGCCCGGCGAGGATAGTAGCAAGCTGATCGAGCAGCCGATTTCTAACGCCACGGCTACAGCATCTGTGGACACAAATTTTGCCGCCGCCATCGCCGGTTTTGGCCAATTACTGCGCGGGTCCGACTATCTGGGGGGCTGGAGCTTTTCAGATGCAATCGCGCTGGCCAATGCCGGAAAAGGGGCCGATGCATTTGGCTATCGCAGCGAGGCCATCACGCTGATGCGCCTGGCCGAGAGTCTTTCGAAGAGCCGCTGAGCAGTGCCCTGCGCGCCCCGTCGGATTTGCATATTTGAAGCAGAAAGAAGCCATCAGGTAACGCCTTGATAACCCCTGATGGCGCAGGGTGGCAGAGCGGTACAGGCAGGCATGCCGATGGCCGTGCAGGAAGAAGCCGCCTTGTCTTTGGTGCTATAATTGGCCCTTAGCACAAGGCGCTTCGGACCTCTTTCCACCGGGCCCGCCGCGTCTTTGAGGACAAAACCATACCGGCTTCTTTCTGCAAAAAATATGCATGGTGCCGCCCCGCAACTCTCCGAGCACGGATATATCGGGCTCACGCCGCCACATGCGCCCATAGAAAAAGCAAAAGCCCCGGAGGCCGTCAGGCATCCGGGGCTTTTTCAATTGGATTGGTCGCGCCTAGTGCAGTTTGGCCTTCACTTCCGCGATGGCGTCGTCGATCAGGCTGTTCTGGTCAGCGGCTGACGTCTTGGACGCCACCACATTCGACGCCGCGGCAATTGCTGCAGAAATCGCGCGGTCGCGCACTTGCTTCACGGCTGCCGCCTCGGCAGAGGCGATCTGGTCTTCGGCTGCGGCCAGACGGCGCTCGATGGAGGCTTTCAGGTCCAGCTTGGCCTGATCGGCTGCCGCTTGCGCCTCTTTCTTGGCGTTCGCGATGATGCGCTCGGATTGCTCGGCCACTTCCTTTTGCTTGCGCTCGTAGCTGGCCAGAATGGTCTGGGCCTCTTCGCGCAGGGCTTTGGCCTCGTCCAGCTCGGACTGGATCGTTTCGGCCCGCTTGTCGAGCATGCCCATGATCAGGGCAGGCACCTTGAAATAGGCAAGGATGCCCAGAAACACCAAAAAGCCGAGAAACACGACAAAGTCGGTATTGGCCAGCGAGAAGAACGGTTTGTCGCCGGCGGCCAGGGCGGGCGCGGGCGTAAGGGCCGCGAGGGCGAATAGCTTTTTCATGATCTGCTACCCTTTCATTTTCGCGGTGACGGCGGCGGTGATCGATTTGGCGTCGATCTTGCCCGGGGCCACGGCGGCCACGATGTCCTTGGCGATGTCTTTGGCCACGGTTGCGGCGTCGGCTTGGGCGCTGTCGCGGATCGCGGCAATCGCCTTTTCACCCTCGGCGGAGCGCGCAGCGATTTCGGCGTCGGCCTCGAGGATGGCCGCGTCAACCTCGCTTTGAATATCGGCCTTGGTGCTGGCGACAATCTTGGCGGCTTCAGACCGAGCGTCGGCGAGCGCTTTGTTATACGCCTCCTCGGCCTCGACAGCTTTTTGCTTGAGGTCTTCTGCGGCGGCGATGTCATTGGTGATCGTGCCCGAGCGCTCCGCAAGAACCGACCCGATACGGGGCAGCGCGATGCGCGACAGCACAAAATAGATCACGATCAGCGTGACGAGGAGCCAGAAAATCTGGTTCGGGAATGTCGAGAAGTCGAGCTGCGGCATACCAGGTGCCGAGGCTGCGCCTTCTGTAGGTGTGTCTGCCATAACGGCCTCCAAAGAACCCAAGGTTACTTCGGGCGGAACCGGTCACGGCTCCGCCCAAGCGTAAGGATGGTTTTGAAGTCTTAGACCGCGAACATCAGCAGCAGAGCGACGAGGAACGAGAAGATACCCAGAGCTTCCGCAAACGCGATGCCGATGAACAAGGTGGCCGTCTGACCGGCAGCAGCCGATGGGTTGCGCAATGCGCCGGACAGGAAGCTGCCAGCCACGTTGCCCACACCGACGGCTGCGCCGCCCATGCCAACAGAAGCCAGGCCTGCGCCGATGAATTGACCCATTTGTGCGATATCGCCTTCCATGTCTTTTCTCCTTACGATGGAATAAGTGGTGATCTTGTAGGGCGGGGTTCAGCCCGCCAAACCTTTAGTGATGCGGGTGCAATGCGTCTTTCAGGTAGACACATGTCAGAATGGTGAAAACATAGGCCTGAATGCCGGCAACCAGCATCTCCAGCCCGTACATTGCGGTGATTGCCAGAACCGACAGCGGCGCGATCGCCGCCACGGCGGCAAAGGCCGCGAAAACTTTGATAACGGCGTGACCAGCCATCATGTTGCCCGCCAGACGAATGGAGTGGCTGACGGGGCGCACGAAGTAGCTGATGACCTCGATCAGCGCCAAGATTGGCCGTAGCGCCAGCGGGGCTGAGGACACCCAGAAGAGGCTCAGGAAGGACGCGCCGTTCTTCACAAAGCCAAGCACAGTCACAGCGAGAAACACCGCGACGGCCAGCACGCCGGTCACGGCGATATGCGAGGTGGGCGTGTAGGCCATGGGCAGCAGGCCCAGATAGTTCGAGAACAGGATGAACATGAACAGCGTCATGATGTAGGGGAAGTATTTCACCCCATCCTTGCCCGCGATATCTTCAACCATCTTGTAGACGAAGCCATAGGCCAGTTCGGCCACCGACTGGCTGCGCGACGGCACGATGGCGCGCGATCTGGTGCCCAGCACCAGCAGCGCGATTACAGCGAGGATCGAGAGTGCCATCCACATGGTGGAGTTGGTGATTGTGAACATGCCCACCGGGCCGTCGCCAAACAAGGGTTTGACGATAAACTGATCCATTGGGTGAAAAACAAGCCCGCCGTCTTTTGCGTCGTCTGCCAAGTCACTCGTCCTTCTTGTTGCGCGCCGCCTCGGCGGCCTGTCCTTCGCCAAACTCTTTCGCGGTGCGCATCATCACATTGATGCCCGCGGCAAAGCCCAGCAGCGTAAATATCAACATGAATAAAGGCAGGGTCCCGAAGGCGTAGTCCAACCCGTATCCAATCGCGAACCCGATGCCCAACCCGGCCACCAGCTCCGTTACCATCCGCCAGCCCTGATTGGCCGCCGAATAATGTTCATCCGCCCGCGCTTTGGGCCCTTGGTTCTCTTTCAGCGCCGCGATCCGGTCGTTGAGCGCGTCGAGGCCCTCTTTGTCCGGTTCACTGCCCACGAAAATACCCCCTCAAAGCGCACGCGGTCATTCGAGGGTGTGATAGGTTTTGGCGGGGGGAGAGTCAATCAAAGGGCGCTCCATTTAATCTACTGTAATTATTGAGTATTTTTGAAGCAGTGATGCCTGCCGAGGGTGCGCCCAGCTGATTTGCGGCTGTTCTGGATATTCAACCGTTTGGTTTATGATTGAGCGTCTTGGCTTGTGGGCGGGTCCCTAAGCTCGTTATGTACGGGGCCATGACAGAGCGTATTGATCAAGTGTTTGCGGCCTTGTCTGACGGCACCCGCCGGCAGATCCTGACGATGTTGCTGGAGGATGACATGGCCGTCACCGATGTGGCCGAGCCGTTCGAGATGTCGCTGGCCGCGATTTCCAAGCATTTGATGCTTTTGAGCAAGGCCGGGCTGATCAGTCAGGAGAAACGCGGCCGGGTGAAGTGGTGCAAGCTGGAGCCAGAGGCGATGCGCGACGCGATTGTCTGGATCGAGAGCTTTGGTCAGCTGGAGGCGCTGAATTTCGATGCGTTCGAGGCCTATCTGGACCGCGAACTGGGGCAAACAGACACGAATTAAAGCAAATTTTTGCCAAATTCATTGGGTAGAGACGATTCAACCAAGCGCCTTGCTTTTTGGAGAAACCTGATGAAATTCATCCCCGCCTTTCTGTTTCTGGGCTTTTTCAGCCTGTTGGCCTATTTCGTATGGACCGACCAAATTCCCTATTACCTGCTGCCCGAAGACCCGGCGGACCCGAACCGTCTGGAGCGGGCGCAGCGCATTGTTAATCAAGGGATCGGCTATCTGGGATCGTTGAAAACCGGCGCCATCTTGATGGGTTTCGGCATGATCAGCTCGCTGTTTTTCGTGATGGACCGCAAAGAGCGTTAACGCGCCTTCAACAGCATGCTCAGCGCCGCGACGGTTAATGCCACCCCGCCCAACACAGCGGCGGGCGGCGCTCCGTTGCCCAAAGCGATTTGCCACAAAATGACCCAGCTTGGGGTCAGGTAAGTGTAGGCCATGACCTTGGCCGACGGCAGCCGGAGGGAGGCAAACTGCACCAGCACCGTGGTCACCGAGGACGCAAACACCGCGACATAGACAATCGTGATCCAGACCAGCGGCGACAGCGCCGCCCACTCCGTGGCGCGCAAATCCGACCAGCCCCAAAGCGTCAGCACCACCACGCAGGCCAGCAACGTGCCAAAGGAGAACGCCAAGGGGCGCTCGCCCCGGTGCAGTTTCGCGATCATCGGCGTATATATCGCATGCGCGATGCAGCCCACAAAGTAGATCGCCTCGCCCTTGCCTATCTCGAAGGCCAGAAAAGCCGCGATATCCGCGCGGAAGATCACCCACAGCGCCCCACTGCCGCCTATGGCCAAAGCAGCGGCCATCCATCCGGTGGTAACCTGCCGCAGCAGCACCCAGCCCGCGAGGCCCGACAGGATCGGCGTCAAGGTGAACACCGCCGCCGCCGAGACCGGGGGCGCGGTTTTCAGCCCTTCGAACATCAGCACAAAATACACCGAGAAAAGCCCGCCCAGGATCAGGTAGCGCCACGGCGCCTGCCAGTCTTTGCGCGTCATGCCGCCCGTGGCCATGACCAGCGCGCCGATCACTCCGGCGGCGATGGCAAAGCGCACCGCGTTCAGCGCCGTGGGGGCAATGTCGCGCGCCACCATCGCGCCCAGCGCAAAGGAGCCTGCCACCAGCAAGGAAAAGAGCAGCATCGCCGCATGGCCTTTGGCGGGCTCTGACAGGCGGGACGCTTTCAAGATCAGCCCCGCCGCCCGGATCAAAGGGCCTCCCAGCCCTTTGCTTCTTCTTTCAGGAAGGTCACGAAGGAATGCACTTTGGCGGTGCGGTGCAAATCAACATGGGTCACGCACCAGAAGGTCGACAGCCAGGTGGGCATCGGGGCCATCATCTGCTTCATATTGGGGTTCTCGTTGCCCAGATAGCAGGGCAGGAACCCGATCCCTGCGCCTGCCATCACCGCATCCTGCACGGTGTTGGTGTCGGAGCATTTGTAGACCACGTTTTCCTCCGGCACGTTCTCGCCGATCCATTTCATGAACGGCGCACGCATATCGAGGTTGGCCACCCGGCAGAACCGGTGGTTGGGAATGTCCTCGATCCCGTTCAACGGGCCGTGGCGAAAGACGTAATCCTTATGGGCATAGAGCGCCAAAGGCAGGGTGCCCAGCTCGGCTACGATATTGTCCAGATCATTGCCCGGCGCGCCCGCGCGCAACGCCACATGCGCCTCGCCATATTCAAGCCGCAGGGGGCGCGTGTCCACGATCAGCTGCGCACGCACTTCGGGATTGGAGATCTGGTATTTCGTCAGCACCCGCGCCATCAAGGGCGACATTTGCGGCACGCAGGTCACGATCAGCTCGCCCGAGACAGACGCGCCACGCCCGTGAATGCGGCCCGCAAGCTGGGTCAGCTGGTCTTCTGTGGCACCCGCAACGGTCAGCAAGTCCTCACCCGCTTCCGTGGGGGTGTAGCCGCGCGCATGGCGCTGAAAGAGTTTCGCGCCCAGCTTTCCTTCGAGGCTGTCGATATGGCGAATGACCGTTGCATGGTGCACGCCCAGCACCTCGGCGGCGGCAGAGACGGTTCGAAGCCGCGCAACCTGATAGGCCGTGCGGTATTCATCCCAATTGTCTATTTCCATATGTGCACCTGTTCACGCTGCCTGACGGCAATCTTCCTGAGCGTTCACATTTGCAAATATCGTCCCGCCTGCCAAGTGGCAGATTACATACCCTAGGGGCAATCTACCGATATGGGCCCTGCCCCCGGTAGACACTGTCTTGACTCGCCTGCACCGCTCCGCCATATCCGCATGACATCCGGAAGCTTTGACCTTCCGGTCCCCGCCTTGTGCAGGGATCGCCCCCCACCAGCGAGTTTCGCCCGTGGGGGCGAAAACCGTTTGAGCGGTCCCTATATGACAGGGGCCTGAGTTAAGTGAGGAGCCGAGAGCGCCATGTTTGAGAACCTGTCCGAACGCCTCTCCGGCGTCTTTGATAAACTCACCAAGCAGGGCGCGCTGTCCGAGGATGACGTCAAAACCGCCCTGCGCGAGGTGCGCGTGGCGTTGCTCGAGGCCGATGTCTCCCTGCCCGTCGCCCGCGATTTCGTCAAAGCCGTGGCCGAAAAAGCCACCGGGCAGAATGTCACCAAATCGGTCACGCCAGGCCAGCAGGTCATCAAGATCGTTCATGACGAGCTGAAACATGTGCTCGCGGGCGATAATGAAGAACCGGGCGAGCTGAAAATCGACAACCCGCCCGCGCCGATCCTGATGGTCGGCCTACAGGGCGGCGGTAAGACAACCACGACGGGTAAGCTGGCCAAACGGCTACAGGACAAAAACAAGAAGAAGGTGCTGATGGCATCTTTGGACATCTACCGCCCCGCCGCGATGGATCAGCTTGCCATTCTGGGGATGCAAATCGGCGTCGATACGTTGCCGATTGTCAAAGGCGAGAAGCCCGTCGATATTGCGCGCCGCGCCAAGCAGCAGGCCACACTGGGCGGCTATGACGTCTATATGCTCGACACGGCGGGCCGGTTGCAGATCGACGAAGTGCTGATGCAAGAGGTCGAAGACGTCCGCGATGTCGTCAACCCGCGCGAGACGCTTCTGGTGGTCGATGGCCTGACCGGTCAGGTCGCCGTCGAGGTGGCCGAGGAATTTGACGCCAAGATCGGCATCTCCGGCGTCGTGCTGACCCGGATGGATGGCGACGGGCGCGGTGGTGCGGCGCTCTCCATGCGTGCGGTCACCGGCAAGCCGATCAAGTTTGTGGGTCTGGGCGAGAAGATGGACGCGCTCGAGACGTTCGAGCCCGACCGTATCGCAGGCCGTATCCTTGGCATGGGCGACATCGTCTCCCTCGTCGAGAAAGCGCAGGAAACCATCGAGGCCGAACAGGCCGAGAAGATGATGAAGCGCTTCACCAAAGGTCAGTTCAACATGAACGACCTGAAGATGCAGCTCGAGCAGATGCTGAAGATGGGCGGCATGGAAGGCATGATGTCGATGATGCCCGGCATGAAGAAAATGGCCGCCCAAGCGGATGCCGCCGGGCTCGATGACAAGGTGCTCAAACGCCAGATCGCGCTGATCCAGTCGATGACCAAGAAAGAACGCGCCAACCCGCAGCTGTTGCAGGCCTCGCGCAAGAAACGCATCGCGGCGGGCTCCGGCCTTGAGGTCTCCGAACTGAACAAGCTTCTCAAAATGCAGCGCCAGATGGGCGACATGATGAAGAAGATGGGCAAGATGGGCAAAGGCGGGATGCTGAAACAGGCCATGAAGGGCATGTTCGGCAAGGGCGGCATGCCCGATATGAACGACCCCGCGGCGATGGAAGAGGCCGCCAAGAAGATGGGTATGGGGATGCCCGGCGGCGGCCTGCCGGGCCTCGGTGGAGGGCAGTTGCCCCCCGGCCTCTCGGGCTTTGGGAAGAAGAAATAATGGCTTCTTTCTGCTTCAAATATGCACAAAGCACGCTCGGCCACGCGCGTGTCCGCCGACATCGTGTCACGACGGGATGTGTACAGGATGTGTACGCGCTGTGTACGCCAGTTTTGAGGGCCAAATGACCGATCCAACCACCCGCGCCCAAGAGCTTTTGAAAGAGCATCGCGCCTCGATCGACCGGCTCGACGCCATCCTCGTCTACACGCTTGGCGAGCGGTTCAAGCACACGCAAGACGTCGGCAAACTGAAGGCCGAACATGACCTGCCGCCCTCTGATCCTGACCGCGAAGCGCGGCAAATCGAACGACTTGAAGATCTGGCAAAACGCGCCGATCTCGACCCCGAATTCGCCAAATCCTTCCTGAATTTCATCATTCGGGAAGTCATCCAGAACCACAAAAAGTTTCAATAATTTCCGGTTGTTACCGGTCACGCCATCCAAGGAGAACTACACAATGGCAATGAAAATCCGTCTGGCCCGTGGTGGGTCCAAAAAGCGCCCATTTTACCGCGTCGTCGCCTCCGACTCGCGCATGCCACGCGATGGCCGCTATGTCGAAAAACTGGGCACCTACAACCCGCTGCTGCCCAAAGACAGCGAAGAACGCGTGAAGCTGAACATGGAGCGCATTCAGTACTGGCTGAGCGAAGGCGCCCAGCCCACCGACCGCGTCTCCCGTTTCCTCGAAGCCGCTGGCGTCCTTGAGAAAAAAGAGCGCGCCAACCTCAAAAAAGGCGAGCCCGGCAAAAAAGCCCAAGAGCGCGTCGAAGAGAAAGCCGCCAAAGCCCAAGCCGCCAAAGAAGCTGCTGAAGAAGCTGCTGCTGCGCCTGCTGAAGAAGCTCCAGCCGAGGAAGCTCCCGCCGAGGAAGCACCTGCTGAAGCACCCGCCGAAGAGGCTGCTGCTGAAGAAAAAGCTGAGTAATCAGCACCGGATGCGGCGCATGAATTTTACGCCGCATCCCACCCTTTTGAGGGTCAAGAGATGAGCAAAGACAAGATCGTGGTGGGCGTGATCGCCGGGTCCTTTGGGGTCAAAGGCGAGGTGCGGCTCAAGAGCTTTTGCGCGATGCCCGAAGACATCGCCAACTACTCTCCGCTGCAATCCGAAGCAGGCGTTGAGTACTCCGTCAAAATCAATCGCAGCATCAAAAACGGCTTTGCTGCAAGGCTTTCCGGCATCCGCTTCAAGGACGAGGCCGACGCGCTGAGAGGGGTCAAGCTTTATGCCGACCGCGCCCTGCTGCCCGCTCTGCCCGATGACGAATTTTACTACACCGACCTGATCGGCCTTGAGGTGCTGGACACGGGCGGCGCGGTCTTGGGTAAGATCGCCGACATTCAGGATCATGGCGCGGGCGACATTCTCGACATACGCGGTCCGGCGCTGAAATCCGCGTTGCTCTTGCCTTTCACCCGCGAGATCGTCCCGACCGTGGATCTGTCCGCGCGCCGGGTCATTGTGAACCCGCCCGAGGACGCTGCCTCATAAAATCGGGAACACCCCGCGCGTAGGTGCTATCTGTGCCGCCCTCGCAACGGATATCCCATGGCTCTTTTTGACCGGCTTCCAACTTTGCTCTTGATGACCGCCGTAGCACTCGCTGCGACGTTTCATGCGGATTTTTCCGCGATCACACTGACCGGCACGAAACTGTCCGATCTGGGGGCCAAGCTTGTCAGCCTGACGCTTGTGGCCCTGGCCATTGAACGCGCGGTCGAGATTTATCTGTCGAACCGCTTCGATCCCGACGCCGATTGCCCCCGCCCCGATAAGCGCCGCGCGGCGATGATGGCGAGCCTGGCGCTGAGCCTCGCGGTCTCCGTTGTGGGCGTGCGGCTTTTGGCGCAAATGGCCGACACGCCTCCGCTGGATCTGATTCAGCGGCGCAGTTTCGATATGGTGGATATTATTTTGACCAGCCTGCTGTTGTCGGGCGGCGCGGATGGGCTGCATCAGATTGTTACCAAAGCGTCGCGGACGCGCAGGGCTTGATGATTTGCAATGGGGCGCAGGAGGCAGTAACGCGAGGGCATGGCTCAAAAACCTTCTCTTTCGCATGGTCGCAAGTCGATCTCCGCCTCGCTGAAACCGCGAGACCTGATGGAAGGTCCGCAACGCTTTGTCGGCGCGTGGACCGCCCGGATCCTTACGCTCTTCCCCGAAAGCTTTCCCGGCGTTTTGGGAGCGTCCCTGACGGGCAAGGCGTTGAAAGACGGGCTGTGGTGCATCGAGCCGATTGACCTGCGCCCTTTTGGCGAGGGCAAGCATCGCAACGTCGATGACACGCCTTATGGCGGCGGCGCGGGCATGGTTTTGCGCGCCGATGTTCTGGGCAAAGCGCTGGATCAAGCCATGCGCGGGGTGCCACGTGATCGCGCGAAATGGCCCTTGGTTTACCTGTCCCCACGCGGAACGCCCTTCACCCAAGCCAAGGCGCGCGACTGGGCCAAGGCCGATGGCATCACCATGCTCTGCGGGCGGTTTGAGGGGGTAGATCAGCGCGTGCTCGACCACTACGAAATCGAGGAAGTCTCCCTTGGCGACTTCGTTCTAACGGGGGGTGAGATTGCCGCGCAGGCGATGATCGACGCCACGGTGCGCTTGCGCCCGGAAGTGCTGGGCAACGCAGAATCGACCGAAGAAGAAAGCTTTTCCAATGGGTTACTGGAACACCCCCAATATACCCGACCCGCCGAATGGCGCGGGTTGGGTGTGCCGGAGGTGCTGACCTCAGGTGATCACGGCAAGGTGGATACGTGGCGGCAAGAGATGTCGGAGGCGTTGACCAAAGAGCGGCGGCCTGATTTGTGGAAGGCCTTTGAGGACGATCAGAACCCGACCTGATCGCCGCCTTTCAAGGCCAGTCTTTCACGGGCCTCAGCGGGGGTCGCGACCTCTAGCCCGAGGCTTTCAACGATGGTGCGTATTTTGCGGACCTGCTGCGCGTTCGAGGTCGCAAGCTCGCCCTTGCCGATGAACAGGCTGTCCTCCAGCCCCACCCGCAGGTTGCCTCCCAGCAAGGCGGCTTGAGTCGCCATCGGCATCTGCGCCTTGCCCGCGCCCAGCACGGACCATTCGTAATTCTCGGGCCCGAACAGCTTGTCGGCCATGCGGTTGAGATGTTGCAGGTTTTCCAACTCTGCCCCGGCCCCGCCCAAGATGCCAAGGACAAACTGAATGAAGAATGGCGGCTTGATCAGGCCTTTGTCGACGAAATATTTGACGTTGTAGAGATGGCCCAGATCGTAGCATTCAAACTCGAACTTGGTGCCATGCGCCTCGCCCAAATTCTTCAGCGCATATTCAATCGTGGCGAAGGTGTTGGGGAAAATGAAGTCTTTGGTCATGCCCAAGAACTCCGGCTCCCAGTCAAACTGCCAGTCGTCGTATTTTTCGAGCAGCGGGAAAATCCCGAAATTCATCGAGCCCATATTGAGCGACGCCATTTCAGGGCTGGCGGTGGTCGCGGCCAGCAGGCGTTCGTCCATTGTCATACCAAGCCCCGCACCCGTCGAGACATTCACCACCGCATCCGTCGCCTGTTTGATCACCGGCAAAAACTGCTGGAACGTCTCGGGCCGCGGGTCAGGTTTGCCGGTCTCAGGGTCGCGGGCATGGAGGTGGATGATCGACGCCCCGGCCTCTGCAGCCTCGATGCTGGCAGTGGCAATCTCGGCAGGTGTGACCGGCAAGTAGGGCGACATGGTCGGCGTGTGGATGCCGCCCGTGGGCGCGCAGGTGATGATGACGGGTTTGCTCATCCGCGCCGCGACACTGCTGAAAATGCGGCGCAGGTTTCGTCAAAAGAACGTCGCGCGCCAGTTTGCAGATATTCCATCGCGTTCAACGAAGCTTCATGCGCGGCGTCCGATGAGCCACCGACGCATTCCTCCACCACCCGGCAGTGATAATCCATCTGATGCCCGTCCGCGAAGGTGTAATGCACGCAGACATCCGTAAGCCCACCGACCATGACCAGCGTTTCTGCCTTCAAGCCCTTGAGCAGGATCTCAAGGTCGGTGCCAAAGAAACACGAATAGCGCCGCTTCTTGATCGTGTAGTCAGCTTGCGTGATTTGCAGCTGTTCCACCGCCAATTCGGTGCGCGGGTCACCCTCAAGGCAATGCACCGTTTCAGAGCCGTCGAGTTCACGGCCGAAATCAATCAGGTCGGGGCGGTGGGCTTCCTGGACAAAGATGACCGGGACGCCGCTGGCACGGGCATGGGCGACCAGCGCGCAGGCTTTCTCCATCCGGTCGCGGTAGCCTGGCATGTTGGGGATAGAGCGCTCGGCGCTGTCATCGATGAAGGTGCTGGCCTGTATGTCTATAACAAGCAGCACGGGCTGGCCCACGAGAAACGGTTGCGCTGGCATATTCTCTCCACGTGAAGACGCGTCAGACGAGATCCGCGTCGGTCATAATCTCCACCAAGGCGGGGCCCTTGTGATCCAAGGCTTCTTTGATCGCGGCCTCGATCTCGGAGGCGTCCGTCACCTTCGCCCCGTGCCCACCGCAGAGACGGGCGAAAGCCGCAAAGCCCGGGTTTTGCAGGTTGGTCTCCCAGACGGGCCATTCGCCGGAGCGCTGCTCTTTCGAGATTTTACCCAATTCGCCATTATGCAAAAGGATATGGGTGATATCCATGCCGTATTTGACGGCGGTGGTGAACTCCATCGGATATTGCCCGAAGCCCCCGTCGCCCGAGATCGACACGACTTTGCAGCCTTTGAGGTCCGCCTTGTCCTGCGTCGCGGCCCATGCCCCCATCGCAGCGGGCAGCCCGAAGCCGATAGACCCAAGATAGCCCGACATCAGCACCCGTTGACTGCCTTTCGTTTCAAGGTAACGTCCGAACGAGTAGGTGTTGTTGCCCACGTCCACAGCGAAGATCGTGTTGTCGGGGACCAGACGGCCCAAGGCCTCGAAGATCGCGAAAGAGTGGATGCCTTTGCCAAGATTCTCTTGTAGGCGTGTCTGCTTTTCGCTGCGCCAAATCTTCCAGCGGTCGGCCAGCTCTGTGATTTGGTTGTCGGCTTTTGCGTTCTTGTGGTCCGCTTTTGTCAACGCCGCGCAAAAGGCGGCCACATCGCCCCAGACGGGCAGAGCCACCGGGTGGAATTTCCCGAGCTGCATGCGTTCGTGATCGACTTGAATGATGGTCTTGCCGCGCTCAATCCCGGTGTGGTTGGAGAAGCTGGTGCCCAGCGCAATAATCAGATCAGCCTCGTTCATGAACCAGCTGGCAATCGGCGTACCAGAGCGGCCCAGCACGCCGCCCGCATTGGGGTGGTCGTCGGGGATCAGGCCTTTGGCCTTGAAGGTGGTCAGCACCGGAGTGCCCAGCGTTTCGGCCAGAGCGACAACCTGATCGCGCATCGGATAGGCGCCGTGACCCACGACAATAATCGGGCGTTTGGCCGCTTTGATCATCGCCGCCGCTTGGTCCACGTCGCTTTGGGCCGGAGACACCGCACTTTGCGTGATGCGCCCCTCCGGCGAGCCGGGCTCCTGGTCAGAGGGGTTGGTTTGCACGTCATCGGGGAAGATCAGATGGGCGACATTTTGCTCCACGATGGCGGTCTTGCAGGCGAGCGACGCCAGCTCTGCGTGGTTGGAGCTGCCCAACACCGGTTGCGAGAAGGCGGTCACGGCGTCGAAGGCGGATAGCAGGTCGATATCCTGAAACGCGCCGGGGCCCATGACTTGCGTTTGCACCTGACCTGTCAGTGCCAGCACCGGGGCGCGGTCCACCTTGGCGTCCCAAAGGCCGGTCAGCAGGTTCGTGGCCCCGGGCCCCGCAATGGTCAGGCAGGCAGCAGGCATGCCAGTCAGCTTGCCGTAAGCGGAGGCCGCAAAGGCGGCAGCACCCTCGTGCCGGATGCCGAAATAGGTCATTTTGCCGTCGACGACAGCCAGCCGGATTGCGTCTGACAGGCCAAGGTTGGAGTGACCCACCATGCCAAACACCGACTGCACGCCCCAATTGGACAGCGTGTCGACCATAACATCTGTGACGGTGCGTTCATGCGGCGGCTCTGGCTCCAGCCCCACGAATATTTCGCCATCGCGAATATCGACGGGGTACATATCCTGCCCCGTATCCTCATGGCCGCCGGGTGGTTTGCCGGTTAGCGGGTCAAAGTCCCAGCCATGCCACGGGCAGCGAATCCAGCATTTGTCATCGACGCCTTTTTCGATCGAGCCCTCACCAAGCGGTCCGCGTTGATGAGGGCAATGGTTGTTCATGGCGGCCCATTGGCCGTCGAAATGGACCAAGCAAATGGAGGTCGTGCGAGCAGTGACGGTCTTTACACGGCCCTCAGGCAGATCGGTTAGGTGGCCTACGCTGATCCAGTCGAGAGTCTCATCCGTCATTCGCATCGTCCTTTTCTGGTCCTGGGTCCACGTCGGGTTGGGGAGAGAAGAAATCCACAATCTTCTGCAGCAGTGTGAGGATCATGAAGACACCCGTGGCCCAGATCAGCAGCTCAAAAGGCGCGAAGGGCGTGCCGCGCAACCAGCGCGCCAAGAGGCCGCCATTGGGGCGCAGCTCTGGCAAGCCAAAGAGACCGGGGCGCGACCAAAGATCAAACATCCAGAACCTTGACAGGTAGAGCATGACCGCCCCCAGCAGGGCCACAAGGAGGAGGAGGAAGACGCGTTTCATTCGTCGGTCACCTCAAGCGTATCGGTGTCGATTTTGAAAATCAGCATGTCTCCGCGACGCTCCAAATCACCCTCTGCGGTGATGAACTGCCCGATATAGTCATAAGCCGCCTTGGGCAATCTGGTGCCATCCGGCCCTGTGATGAGCATGAAGTCAGAGCCTTCAATGAGCTGGGTCGAGACGAAAACCGGTGGCACGTCGCCCACAAGGCAAAGCGCGGCACAGGCTTTATGGGCCAAGCCCCGACCCGGGCGCATCGCACCGTTCAGACATTTGCCGTCGCAAATCTCTCCGGCCACTTTCCAGCGGCCCAACGGCTCCGTCTCCATTGCGGGCGCGTCGCCCTCAATCATCTTTAGCCCGCGTCTTCCGCCCGCCAACTGCATCATGTCGATCGTGCCGCGTTGCAGGATGATGCCGCTGACTTCGGCCAACTGGCCCTCCAGCCCCATCGCCCGCGCGTCGACGCCAAACTTGCCCTGCCCCGTCAGCATCAGCGTCTTGCCGGGTTTGATCAGGTCATTGCCTTGGGTGACCCGCAGCAGCGGGTAAGGGGTCAGCTCGATCACGCCGGTCACGGTCTGGCGGCCATAGTCAAAGCGGAACCCGGAAGCGGGCGGCTCGTCCTGCGTGCTGCCGATCAGAAAACCCGTTGCCACAAAAATTCCGATCACGGCCACACAGGCCAGAAGCAGAAACCGGCGAAGAGGTCCGGGGACGTCGAGGTAGCCTACGAAAAACGGCTTGTCGTCATTGCTCATGCGGGCACCTCCTGCCAGCCGGGGATCGGGACAGGTTCGACAAATGTGCCCGGCGGGTTTGCCTTTGGGTCGACCTGAATGACGCCATCTGTCAGGCGTAGATTATACGTCGGCACCGTCTCGGTGAAAGGCGCGGGGGAGCGGCCATTAGTGACGTCATACTGAAACCCGTGCCAAGGACAGGTCACGAGACAGTCGATCACCCGTCCCTCCCCCAGCGGCCCGTTCTGATGGGCACAGGCATTCGAGATGGCGCTGAGCTTGCCCTCTTGGTTGAACACCGCAACGCGCTCGCCATTGGGCAGGAGCTTGATTTTGGCAAAGCCGTTCTTGATGTCCTCAGGGCTGCAAATCTCAATCCAGCCATTGCTCTCCGCCCCGACCTCGTCGCCGCCACGCCAATCCAGCCAAGCGGCATAGGCATGCAATCCCGCGACGGCCAGCGCCCCGCCAATGAAGATCACTGTGAAGACGTGGTTTTGTTGGTCTTGCAAAATGCCCAGACTGACATGCGCGACCACGGCGGCATACGCAAAATAAATCAAGCTGTGGAGGCGCTTCCAGACGGGCGGCGTCAGGAACTTCATCCAGAAATCGTGGCTGGTAGCGGCAAGCACCGCCAGACAAATAAGCGCGAAGATGCCAAAGGCCTCGAAGGGGAAACCGGCCAATTGGGTGTAGCTGGTATTGGCAAAGAGCAATGCGGAGAACTTGTCGGATTTTGAGAAGGCGAAGTACCAATTCAGGATGTAGCTGGCATGGGTGATCGCCACAAAAGTCGTCATCACCCCGAAATGGCGGCGATTGTAGAGCAGCGGCAGGAAGCGCTCATCGATCCGGGCAAGCGGGCCGATACACAAGATCACCGTCAGCATGACAAAAGCGCAGGCCCCGAAGGCGCGTGCGTTATGGACTTGCGGATTGATCGGGAATTCGTGGCTCAGCAGCTCCGGGCTGACAAAGAGGAACAGCCACAAGAAGGCAACGACGCCCACCAGCATGACCGCGTCGTAGACCCATTTATTCAGGTTCCACTGGACGGGGGTGTATTTGACGCTCATTGGCCGGGCTCCGTCAATTGAACGGGGGCCAGATTGACAGGCCATGTCTGGCGCACCGACAGCCCGGCGGCGATGATGCCTATGATCAGCACGGGCATGATCAGGGCGAACAGGTTGTGGGAATTGCGTTTGGGCTTATAGCGTTTGGCCCATTCGTCTTTGCCATCGGCCAGAATGTACCACCTCCAGAGCACAAGCGGCCAGATCAGCAGGATTCCCGGGACGATGAGCGGGCGAAACACGTAGGCCCCTTTGGCGTCCTCATCGAGGCGGTCGATCCCGAAGCTGAGAAACGCCAGCGCCACCAAAGCCCCGACACCGCCCCATATTTTGGCGAATAACAAAATCAGTTCGGCTTGGTCCATAGCACGCCTTTGACTTTAACCTGTAAAGCAAAGTTTACATGTTTGGGCATGTTGTGCCACACCAGATTGTCAGCGGTAACGCCAAAGTGTCAGCGGCAACGCCAGAAAATCCTGCCCTAAAGCCAAGGAGCGTCAAAAACTGGGGCTAGACGATACCGCCGCCCGCGCCAACAACTTCGGGGCGCTCATCAGCAACGGCTTTGCGGTAGCCCGAAGCGCGGAAAGCCGGGATGGGCGCAATGGCAGCACCTTGGTCAAGCCGCGCCATGGCGAGGATGGGCTCAACATCGGTGCGGTAAGCGGCCTTCAGCGTATCGGTGGCCATCAACGCGTCATTGCCCTCCTGAAAACCTTCCAAGGCCGGGCGGTCCACCAGCAAGGCCTGCGCATAGGCGCGCTGCACCTCCATGGCTGAGACCATCAGGCTTTCAATTGGATCTGTCACATTGTGGCTTTGGTCCAGCATATGCATCGGGTTGAAGTCGGGATCAGCCTCGGCCTCCACCAGCTCGTTGAACACCAGAAACAGCTGGTACGGGTTGATGCTGCCGGTATCGAGATCGTCATCGCCGTATTTGCTGTCATTAAAATGGAAGCCGCCAAGTTTGCCGAACTGCGTCAGCCGGGCGACGATCATCTCGATGTTTACGTTGGGTGCATGGTGACCCAAATCGACCAAGCACTTGGCCTTGTCGCCCATCTGTTGCGCGATCAGCAGGTTGGTGCCCCAATCTTGCACCACTGTGGAATAGAAGGCGGGCTCGTACATCTTGTGCTCGGTGAGCAGCGTCCAGTCGTCTGGCAGCGCGTCATAGACTTGACGGGCGGCGTCCAGATAACGCTCGAACTGTTTGGTGAAATTGGTCTGGCCGGGAAAGTTGGACCCGTCGCCCACCCAGATTGTCAGTGCTTTGGAGCCAATCTGAGCGCCCAGCTCGATGCAGGCGATGTTGTGCTCGACCGCTTGGGTGCGGGTGGCGGCGTTCGTATGCGACAGAGAGCCGAACTGGTAGCTATGCGGCTGATCCGCCTGGTCTTGGAACGTGTTGGAGTTCATCGCGTCAAAGCTGAGCCCGACTTCTTCGGCCTTGGCATTCAAGTCTGCCGCCGGGGCGTTGTCCCACGGAATATGGAGCGACACGCTGGGCGTGGCGCGGGTCAGCTGCTGGATCACCCCACAATCGCTGAGCTTGTCAAAGACATCACGCGGCTCGCCTTTGCCGGGAAAGCGCGCAAAACGCGTGCCGCCAGTGCCCACGCCCCAGCTGGGGACGGCAACGCCGTAATCGGCGACCTTCGCTTTGATGACTGCAATGTCGATACCACGCCGGTCCAGATGCTCGCCCAGCGCGTCGTAATCCGCATGCAGCGCAGCCACGCGTTTATCGTTGTCTTGGTTGATAATGTGTTCGGTGATCATGTTCAGGCCCCCTAGCGCGTGAATGCCTGGACGTTGCCAGCGTCGACATTGATGATATTGCCCGTGGATTTTGCCGACAAGTCGGAGGCCAGAAAATACGCAGCTTCGGCGATGTCCTCGGGCAGCACGGATCGTTTCAGCATGGAGCGCTCGCGGTAGTGCTCCTCAAGGCCCTCCTTGTCTTTGCCATAGGTCTCCGCGCGCTCTTTGAGCCAGTCACCCGACCAGATTTTCGAGCCTTTCAGCACCGCATCCGGGTTGACTACGTTGACACGAATGCCAATCGGCGCGCCCTCAAGGGCGAGGCAGCGGGCCAGATGAATTTCAGACGCTTTCGCGGTACAATAGGCGGAGGCGTTGAGGCTCGCCGCGAGACCGTTCTTGGACGCCACGAACACCACCGCGCCGCCCATGTTTTGGACCTGCATCACCTTGAAGGCCTCGCGGCTGACAAGGAAATAACCGGTCGACAGGATCGACATGTTCATGTTCCACAGATCCAAGCTGGTTTCCGTCACAGGCGCCGAGCTGGCGATGCCTGCGTTGGAGACCAGAATATCCACGCCGCCAAATTCGGCAGAGATGTCCAGATAGGCGTCGGCAACGGCGGTCTCGTCGGTGACGTTCATATTCACCGTGCGCACCACGTCGTCAGAATATTGCGCTTTCAGCGCTTTCGCCGTGTCCGCCAAAGCCGCTTCGTCAATATCGGCCAGCATAACACAAGCCCCTTCGCGCAAGTAGCGCTCCGCGGAGGCCGTGCCGATCCCCCCTGCCCCACCGGTGACCAAAGCGACGCGACCTGCCAGCGCTTTGGGCTTGGGCATGCGCTGCAATTTGGCCTCTTCAAGCAGCCAATATTCGATGTCGAAGGCCTCCTGTTCGGGCAGGCCCTGATACTCAGACACCGCATCCGCGCCGCGCATGACGTTGATCGCGTTGACGTAGAACTCGCCCGAGATTCGCGCCGTTGCCTTGTCTTTCGCAAAGGTGATCATGCCGACGCCCGGCACCAGATAGACCACCGCGTTGGGATCGCGAATGGCCGGGCTGTCGTCATGTTTGCAGCGCTCGTAATAGGCCGTGTAGCCTTCGCGGTAGGCGGCAACCGCGTCTGTCAGGCCCGCCAGGGTGGCTTCGACATCCGGCTTGGCGGGGTCAAAATCGACGACCAGCGGGCAGATTTTCGTGCGCAGGAAATGATCAGGGCAAGAGGTGCCGAGGGCGGCGAGGCGCTCCATGTCTTTGGCGTTCACAAACTCCAGCACCGTGTCGCTGTCGGTGAAATGCCCTACCATATGCTGCTGGCCCGAGACCATGCCCCGGATCGCCGGCATCAGCCGCGCGGCGATGGAGCGGCGTTCTTCCGCGGGCAGGCTTGTGTGAATTTCACCGCCGAACGCCTCTTTCCCAGCAGTTTGCTCTTCGAACCAATCCATCGCCTTTTGGATGATCTCAAGCGTCAGCTTGTAGCATTCGCGCGCATCGTCATCCCAAGTGAACAGCCCGTGGCTTTCAAGGACCACGCCTTTTGCGTTAGGGTTTTTGGCGCAGAAATCCGAGAGCCACAGACCCAACTCGTAGCCCGGCTTTTTCCAGGGCAGCCAACCGATCGTGTCGCCGAAAATCTGCTGGGTCAGCGCCTTGCTGTCTTTTGCGGCGGCAATGGCGATGATCGCGTCAGGGTGCATGTGGTCGACATGTTTCGCAGGCACATAGGCATGCAGCGGCGTGTCGATGGAGGCCGCGCGGGGGTTCAGGTTGAAGGTGCAATGCGGCAGGTAGCCGACCATCTCGTCCTCGAACTCAACCCCTCTATAGAGGCCCTTCAGCGCGTTCAGCTTATCCATGTAAAGCGTCGAAAACCCGTCCATCTTGATGGAACCCACATCCCCACCAGAGCCTTTGACCCAGAGGACCTCCACGTCTTTACCTGTCAGGGGGTCGGGCTGCGTGACCTTGGCCGAGGTGTTGCCCCCTCCATAATTTGTGATTCGCTTGTCGGAGCCCAGAAGGTTGGAGCGGTAGAGCAGCTTTTCCGGCTCGCTCATTTTGCTGGCATCGGCATCTACCCATTTAAATTCAAGGGGTTGCTGGGATTGGCTGTCGCGCATCATTGTCTCCATGACCGGCTGCGTTGGGAAAATATGTTGCCCTCAAGCTGGCGAGTTGCCCCTCTCAAGTCAATCACAAACAATCATTATCAATCATGCTGCACCGCAGAATGCTTATTTATGACAAAAAATGATTGACATATTGTCGCGACTCACCCCAGCTAAAGGCACGCAACAAGGGTGTGGGAATGCACGAGATTGACAGACATCGGGTGATCTTATCGGCGGTCCAGGATCGTTCCGTCGTCACCGTGCCTGATCTATGTGCGCTGACCGGGGCTTCCGAAGCCACGATACGCCGCGATATCAATACGCTCGACGAAACCAAGAAGTTGAAACGCGTGCGGGGCGGAGCGGAGGCTATGACGACCAAACCGTTTGTCGGGCTGGCGGGTCGGCCATTTTCCTATAACGAGACGCTGCATATTGCCGAGAAACAGGCGATTGCCGCAGCCGCCGTAGAGCTTTGTGCAGATGATGAGCCGATCATCATCAATGGCGGGACAACGACGTTCCAAATGGTTCATCCGCTGGCCACGCGGCAGCTTCAGGTCTTCACCAACTCGTTCCCGATTGCAGAACATCTGCTGAAGAACACGCATAACACCATCCTGCTGTCAGGCGGCGTGATTTACCGGGAGCAGAACATCATCCTGTCGCCTTTCGACAATGACGTGACCCGTAACTTCTACGCCAAGCGCATGTTTATGGGCGCGCAGGGGATTGGGCCGCTCGGTCTGATGGAGCAGGATCCGTTGCTGATCCAAGCCGAACAGAAACTGATCGGTCAGGCGGAAGAACTTGTTGTGCTGGCCGACAGCTCGAAATTTGCGAACCGGTCAAGTCTGGTCCTTTGCCCGCTGACCGAGATCACCACCATCATCACCGATGACGGCATAGATGACCGCACTGCGGCCATGCTGGATGCGGCCGATATCAACCTCATCGTCGTGCCTACAAGTGCGGCACAAAAAAGCGGGACGGCCTCTTAAGCCGTACCGACATCAACCACTCTAAGGGAGGAAACCATGAGTGTATTTAAGAAAGTAATGGCATCGGCGGCGCTTGCTGCAACGATGTTTGCCACGCCCGCTGCGGCGGAAGATGTGCGCATCGCGCTCGTCGTGAAGGCGCTTGGCATCGGCTTCTTTGAAGCCGCCGCGAAAGGTGCCGAGGAAGCCGCTGCTGAGCTTGGCGACGTGGAGATCATCTACACCGGCCCCACGGACACCACCGCCGAAGGGCAGATCGAAGTGATCAACGCCTTGATCGCGCAGAACGTGGACGCAATCGCGATTTCTGCGAATGACACAGACGCTTTGGTTCCTGCCCTGCAGAAAGCCATGCAGCGCGGCATCACCGTGATCAGCTGGGACAGCGGCGTGGCGCCTGAAGGCCGTCAGATGCACCTGAACCCATCGTCCAACGCTCTGATTGGTAACATGATCATCAAGCTGGCCGCAGACCACCTGCCCGATGGCGGTGACGTGGCGGTTCTGTCAGCGACAACCACCTCGACCAACCAGAACATCTGGATCGAAGAAATGAACAAGGTGATGGGCAACTATCCCGGCATCAACGTGGTTGGCACCGTTTACGGTGACGACCTCGCCGATAAATCCTACCGCGAGGCCACAGGCCTGATGCAGTCCAACCCCGATCTTGACGCAATCATCGCGCCAACCTCCGTGGGTATCGTGGCTGCGGCTCAAGCGGTGGTTGACGCTGGCAAAGTCGGTCAGGTCAATGTGACCGGTCTGGGTCTGCCTTCCGAGATGGCCGGTGCGATTGAGTCCGGCGCATCCAAATCCTTCGCGATCTGGAACCCGATCGATCTGGGCTACTCTGCTGCAATGTTGGCTTACGAGATTTCCAAGAACGGTGTTGAAGCCGGACCCGGTGCAGAAATCCCAATGGGCCGCATGGGCACGCTGACGCTGGACGAAAATTCCGAAGGCGCGATGGCTGATCCGTTTGTCTATGACGCCAGCAATATCGACGAGTTCAAGTCGATCTTCTAGTCTCCCTGGTTCGGCCCGGCGCATCGCTTCGCGTGCGGGCCGAACCGCTTCTATCCCCCCAACCCTTGCGAGAGCCGACATGTCTGAGCGCGAAACGCCCGTCGTCTCGATGGACACGATCACCAAGACTTTTCCGGGCGTCAAAGCGCTCGATGCTGTGAAGCTCAACCTCTACGCGGGCCAGGTGACGGCCCTTGTCGGAGAGAACGGGGCCGGCAAATCCACCACAGTCAAAATTCTGACCGGCATTTACCAGCCTGATGGCGGCACGATCCGGATTGATGGCGCGCCGGTCACGTTTGCAAATGCCAATGCGGCCGCCGACGCTGGCATCACCGCCATCCACCAAGAGACTGTCCTTTTTGACGAGCTATCGGTGGCTGAGAACATCTTCATCGGCCACGCGCCGCGCACCCGCTCTGGCTTGATCGACACCGCCACTATGCAGCGTGACGCGGCCAAATTGCTGGAGAGCATTGGCGCAACGTTTGACCCACGCACAAGGCTGCGTGATCTCGGAATTGCCAACAAACACTTGGTCGCGATCTCCCGCGCGCTGTCTGTGGACGCCCGCGTGGTGATCATGGACGAGCCCACCGCCGCCCTGTCACATAAGGAAATTGCCGAGCTCTATGAGCTGGTCGAAAAGCTGAAGGCGCAGGGCAAGGCGATCTTGTTCATCAGCCACAAGTTCGACGAGATTTTCCATATTGCGGACCGTTACACCGTTTTCCGCGACGGAGCCTTTGTGGGCGACGGGCTGATTGCGGATATTGACGAAGACGCGCTGGTCAAGATGATGGTCGGCCGGACTGTCGATCATATCTTTCCAGACCGCACCACCAATGTGGGCGAAGACGTGTTGCAGGTCGCGGGCTACGCCCATCCGACAGAATTTGAAGACATCAACTTCACCCTCCGCCGCGGCGAAATTCTGGGCTTTTACGGGCTTGTGGGCGCCGGGCGCTCCGAGTTCATGCAATCGCTTTTCGGCATCACCAAGCCGTCGAAGGGCGTGTGCAAGATAAACGGCCAGATTCGTGTGATCCGCTCGCCTGCGGACGCGGTTGAAAGCGGCATTGTGTATGTGCCCGAGGATCGCGGCAAGCAAGGCACCATTATTGGTCTACCCATTTTTCAGAACATCACCCTGCCCTCGTTGGGACGGACATCAAAATCCGGCTTTCTGAAACTCGTCGAGGAATTCAAGCTGGCCCGCACCTACGCGGAACGATTGGATTTGCGCGCCGCCTCGTTGGATCAGGATGTCGGCAATTTGTCTGGTGGGAACCAGCAAAAAGTGGTCATCGCCAAATGGCTGGCGACGCAACCGCAAGTGATCATTCTGGACGAGCCAACCAAGGGCATCGATGTCGGCTCGAAGGCGGCGGTGCATGAGTTCATGGCGGAGCTGGCAGCGCAAGGCCTGTCGGTGATCATGGTCACCTCGGAAATTCCCGAGGTGATCGGCATGTCTGACCGCGTCATCGTGATGCGCGACGGGCGGATCGAGGCCGAACTGGCCAAAGACGAGCTGACCCCCGAGACCCTTGTGCGGCACGCCGCCGGGATCACCAGCGCTGCCACAATGGAAGAGGCATAGCCCATGATGCGAATGATCCCAGTGCGCGAAACCATTTTGAGCGCCGCAATCCTGCTGCTGCTGGCGTTGATCGCGACGCGGTTTTCTGGCTTTGTGGCACCTTCCAACTTGGCCAATGTGTTCAACGACACGGCGCCCCTGATCATCTTGGCCCTTGGCCAGATGGTCGTGATTTTAACGCGCTGCATTGATCTATCTGTTGCGGCAAACTTGGCTCTGACCGGCATGGCCGTGGCGATGCTGAACGTGGCCGTGCCGGGCCTGCCCATCCCGATTATCATTGCGATAGCCATCACGCTGGGCGCGATCATGGGCGCGATCAACGGCATCTTGGTTTGGAAACTGGAAATCCCCCCCATCGTGGTCACTTTAGGCACAATGACTATCTTTCGCGGGATCATTTTCCTGATTTCTGATGGCAAATGGGTCAACGCCCATGAGATGAGCGAGGCCTTCACCGGCTTCCCGCGTGCGGCCGTGCTGGGACTTCCGGTCTTGTCCTGGGTCGCCGTTCTTTGCGTTATCGTGTTTGGCATCATGATGGCGCGCACGCCGCTGGGCCGGTCGATCTTTGCCGTGGGAGGCAACCCGCATGCGGCGGTCTACACGGGTATCAATGTCGGCAAGACGCAGTTTCTGGCCTTTGTTATCTCAGGCGCTTTGGCCGGCCTGACCGGCTATCTCTGGGTCGCCCGCTACGCTGTCGCCTATGTCGACATTGCGGGCGGGTTTGAGCTGGAGGTCGTGGCGGCTTGCGTCATCGGCGGCATCTCCATTGCGGGGGGCATTGGCACGGTTGGGGGTGCTGTTCTGGGGGCTTTGTTCCTCGGGGTCGTCAAGAACGCGCTGCCGGTGGTCAATATCTCGCCCTTCTGGCAGTTGGCCATCACCGGCAGCGCTATCCTGATCGCCGTGGCCTTCAACGCCCGCTCGGGCAACGCGAAAGGGCGCATCATCCTCAAGTCTGCGCAGAGTTCATCATGACCGACACCGCAACCAACACCCGCCAAATCCCGGATCGGCTGACCAGCCGCACCACGCGCGTTTTTCGTAGCTGGGAGGCGCTTTTGCTGGCTGTTGCCATCGCGATCTTCATCGTGAACAGTTTTGCGTCCCCGTACTTCCTGAACGCGTGGAACCTCAGCGACGCGACGTTCAACTTCACCGAGAAAGCGATGATCGCCTTTGCCATGGCGCTGCTGATCATCGCCGGAGAGATCGACCTGTCCGTGGCCTCCATCATCGCGCTGGCCAGCACCGCGATGGGGTTGGCCGTGCAATACGGCGCGGGCACGCCTGAGCTGGTGATCATCGGGCTGACGGTAGGCTTGCTTTGCGGCGCGTTCAACGCGGTGTTTGTCACCATATTGGGCCTGCCCTCTATCGTGGTGACCATCGGCACCATGAGCCTGTTTCGCGGCATCAGCTATATCATCTTGGGCGACGGCGCTTTTCGTGGATACCCCAGCAGCTTTTCGTGGTTTGGGCAGGGCTATGTCTATTGGGTGATCACGGTGGAAATGGTGCTCTTTGCGATCATTGCGGTGATCTACGGCGTGCTTTTGCACAAAACGAATTTCGGGCGCTCCGTCTATGCGATTGGCAACAACCCGACAGGTGCTGTTTTCAGCGGCATCCGGGTGCAGCGGGTCAAATTCATCCTGTTCCTGCTCACCGGCTTCATGTCCGGCGTCGCCGCGATCTGCCTGACCTCGCGGCTCGGCTCTACCCGTCCCAGCATTGCGCAGGGAATGGAGCTAGAGGTCGTCACCATGGTGGTCCTCGGCGGAGTGAATATCCTGGGTGGGTCAGGCACGATCCCCGGCGTGGTCATCGCGGCCTTTGTCATCGGTCTGGTGACCTTCGGGCTGGGCCTGCTGAATGTGCCCGGCATTGTGATGTCGATCTTCATTGGCTTGCTGCTGATCGGGGTCATCGCCCTGCCGCGGCTTTGGAAGATGGCGGCCGAGAAAAGGCGCAGAGCATGAGCGAGCGTTTTGTCTTTCGCATGCGCCTGAACGAGGGGCAGGAAGAGGAATACAAGCGCCGTCATGACGCGATCTGGCCAGAGCTTGTCGCCTTGCTGAAAGAGGCCGGGGTGAGCGATTATTCGATCCATCTGGACGCGGAGACCAACCTGCTGATTGGCGTGCTGATCCGCAGCGAGGATCACGGCATGGACGCGCTGCCGGACCATCCGGTGATGCAGAAATGGTGGGCGCATATGGCCGATATTATGGAGACGCAGGCCGACAATTCGCCCATCGCCGTGCCCTTGCCGCGCCTGTTCCACATGCCATGACCCGCGGACAGCACATTGCCGTCATCGATATCGGCAAAACCAATGCCAAGCTCGCGCTGGTTAACCTCAACACCCTGTCCGAGATTGCCGTGGTCACGCGGCCCAACACGGTGCTGCCCGGCCCTCCTTGGCCGCATTTTGACACAGAAGGGCATTGGGATTTTCTGCTCGATGCGTTGACGCGGTTTGGCAAGGAGTACCCGATCGACGGGATCTCAGTCACCACCCATGGGGCCAGCATCGTGCTGCTGGACGAAGACGGCGCGCTTGCGGCACCGATACTGGACTACGAGCATGACGGCCCGCAACAGACGGCCGCCGCCTATAATGAAATGCGGCCTGCCTTCGAGCGCACGGGATCGCCTCGATTGGCCAATGGGCTGAACCCGGGCGCGCAGCTGCATTGGCAGTTTCAAACTGATCCGGGGCTCTTGGAGCGCACCGCCCATATCCTGACCTACCCGCAATATTGGAGCCACCGGTTGACCGGGGTGATTTCCAGCGATGTCACCTCCATCGGGTGCCATACTGACCTGTGGGAGCCGGGCCGTGGCGCCTACTCGGAGCTGACCGACCGTCTGGGCATCGCGGACAAGCTGGCCCCGGTGCGCAACTCGACCGACATTCTGGGAGCTATCCTGCCTGACATATCTGCGGCCACCGGGCTGCCGCCCCAGACCCCGGTGATTTGCGGCATTCACGATTCAAACGCGTCGCTTTACCCGCATATCCTTGCGCTGGAGCCACCGTTTTCGGTGGTCTCGACGGGCACTTGGGTGATTGTCATGTCAATGGGCACGGATCAGCCCGAGCTGGATCCCGACCGTGACACGCTGGTCAATGTCAACGCGCTTGGCCAGCCCGTGCCCTCCGCCCGGTTCATGGGGGGGCGCGAGTTCGAGATGATCCAGCAAGGCCATAAGGTCAGCCCGACAGAGGCAGATATCGCAGAGGTGCTGGACCGCATGGTGATGTTGCTGCCATCCGTGGACCCAAGCACCGGCCCGTTTCAAGGTGTCGAGATGGCCTGGCATGGCGGTGAGCCGGAAATCGGCTCCGGCGTGCGGGCGGCGTCTTTGTCCTACTATCTTGCGCTGATGACGAACACCTGTCTCGAGCTGACCGGCGCGAACGGTCCGGTGATCGTGGAGGGGCCGTTTGGGCAGAACGACGAATATCTTGCGATGTTGCACGTGGTGACAGGCCGCCACATCTACCGCAGCGAAGCACAGACTGGCACCAGCATCGGCGCGGCATTGCTCTTTGCAACGGGCACCCATGCCGCAGCCCCTATCCCGTCGATCACGCCCGAAAACTCCTCCGAGCTGCGGCGCTACGCCAACACATGGGCGCGGCTGACCCGCGCGCATTGCAGCTAAACGCTCTAACTGGGGGATTGCGACGTTTTACCCGAATTGGTAAGAGAATATAACCAATATAGCCCGAAAGAGCCTGCAATGCCTGTGATCACCGAAATTGCCGACCTCAAACGTCTCTACAAGCAGCGGGTCCCGAAGATGTTCTACGACTATTGCGAAAGCGGCAGCTGGACGGAGCAGACCTTCCGCGAGAATATCTCCGATTACGAGCAGATCAGGCTGCGCCAGCGTGTGGCGGTGGACATGACAAACCGCACCACCAAGTCGCAGATGATCGGCCGAGAGGTCGCGATGCCCGTAGCCCTTGCCCCTGTCGGAATGACCGGCATGCAGCATGCCGATGGCGAGATTCTGGCGGCCAAGGCGGCGGAAAAATTCGGGGTGCCTTTCACGCTGTCGACCATGTCGATCTGCTCCATTGAGGACATCGCGGAAAACACGTCCGCGCCGTTCTGGTTCCAGCTCTACGTGATGCGGGACGCGCAGTTCATCGACAACCTGATTGGCCGGGCGCATGACGCCAATTGCGACGCGCTGGTCCTGACACTGGATTTGCAGCTTCTCGGGCAACGGCACAAGGACATCAAAAATGGCCTCTCCGCCCCGCCCAAGCTGACCCCGATGGTGATTGCCGATCTGGCCACAAAATGGGGCTGGGGCATCAAGATGCTGCAAACAAAACGCCGCACCTTCCGCAACATTGTGGGCCATGCGCAATCGGTGGATGACATCTCCCAGCTGCACAGCTGGACCGCGCAGCAATTTGACCCGCGCCTGAATTGGGACACGGTGAAAGAATACCGCAAGAAGTGGGACCGCAAGCTGATCCTGAAGGGTATTCTGGATGTGGAGGACGCCAAGAAGGCGCTCGACGTGGGGGCCGACGCGATCATCGTGTCAAACCATGGCGGGCGGCAGTTGGACGGCGCACTTAGCTCCATTCGGATGTTGCAGCCCATTCTCGACGCTGTAGGCGACAAGATCGAGGTCCATATCGACGGTGGCATTCGCACGGGTCAGGACGTTTTGAAAGCCGTCGCGATGGGGGCCAAAGGCACCTATATTGGCCGCGCGTTCATCTACGGTCTGGGTGCGATGGGCGAGAAGGGCGTAAGCGAGGCGTTGCGGGTCATCCATAAAGAGCTCGACACCACGATGGCGCTGTGCGGCGAGCGCGACATCAAAAACCTCGGCGCGCATAACCTTCTAGTGCCGAAGGATTTCGTGGGCGACTGGACTTAAGCAACTTGGCCTAGGCCCCGCGTTTTCGAAGCAAAGCCAACAACGGGAACAGCAAGCAGACCAGCACGCCCACGGCGACAAACGCCATGCGCAGCCCATACCCTTGGGAGATCAGCCCCATAGCAGCGGGTGCAATGAAAAATCCTGAGAACCCGATGACGGCGGCGCGTGAAATGGCCAGTGTTCGCACCTCAGGCGAAACCAGCCGTCCGACGATGGCAAACCCAATGGGTCCAATGGCAGAGACGCCGAGCCCCAAAGTGCCGAAACCGAGGTAAGCCACAAGCGGCGTCGCAGCCACCCCGGCGATGACCGCACCAATGACCGCCAGCACCGCTCCCCAGAACATCACGGTCAGGTCGCTCCATTTTTCCGCCACGGCCTGCCCCCCAAAACGGCCTATCGCCATGGTCACGCCCAGCATGGTTGGCCCCAGCGCGCCTTGCGCCGCCCGGCCGCCGAGCGTGCGCTCGACATGCAACGCCGACCAGCTTTCGACGGCGGCCTCGGCCATGAAGGCGATCATCACAACCGCGCCGCACAGACCAACAATGGCATAGGGAAAGCGGGCGGTTTGTGCGGCGTCAGCCTGCGTTTCGGCAACCTGCATGCGGGTGCGTGTCGCAAGGATCACGGCCAGCACGCCGACGCAGGCGAAGATAGTGACCGGGGCAAGGCCCGCCTCACGCCCCAAACCGGTGCCAAAGGCGCCCAACGCATAGGCCACGGAGAACATGCCGTGATTGGCGTTCATCAAGGGGCGTTTGTGCTGCGCCTCCAATTCGGAAACCCGCGCGTTCATGGTCACATCCAGCAGCCCGGAGGCCAGCCCGGCGACCACCATGGCCACGAAAAACGCCATCGGCGCGGTGGCCAAGCCGGGAAACAAGAACGCCGCCGCCAAACCAACAGAGGCAACCGGCAAGGCCCATTGCCCCAAAGCGCGGTCAAAGAGCGGCGCGAAGATCATCGTGGTCATCAGTCCGAAAGACGTACCGAGCAACAGTAACCCGTAGGTCGCATCATCGGCCCCAATCTGCGCCTTGAGCTGCGGCGCAAGCGCCGCCATCGCCCCCCAAAACAGACCCACCACCGCGAAGGCCGCAACGGGGGCGTGGGAGACGCGAATGGCAGAGAGGACGGACATAGGGCTAAGCGTTAGTCACAAGGGGCAGAACACTCAATACGCAAAGGCAACAAAGCCCTTTCCATGCATTCGATTCGCGCCTATACGCACGGTTTCACGCGGCCCGACACCCTTGGAGGCAGCCGCATAACCTATGGAGAATTCACATGGCAAAAGAGATCCCTGATCTTGGAGTTGAGCCACGCGCGGGGACAGGCAAGGGGGCCGCCCGCTCTGCACGTCGTAATGGCATGGTGCCCGGCGTGGTCTATGGCGGCGGGGTTGACCCGCAAGCTATTCAGATCCCCTTCAACGTGCTGTTCAAAAAGTTGAAAGAGGGCCGCTTCCTCGCGACACTGTTCAACCTGAAGATGGAAGGCGCGGAAGATGTACGCGTCATCTGTCGGAACGTGCAGCGCGACGTGGTCAAAGACCTGCCGACGCATATCGACCTGCTGCGCCTGAAGCGCAACACGAAAATTGCGCTGTTCATCCCGGTTGAAGTGACCGGCGAGGAACAGAGCCCAGGCCTGACCCAAGGCGGCGTGCTGTCGCTGGTGCGTCCTGAGGTTGAGCTGGTTGTGACCGCGTCTGACATTCCGGACAGCATCACCATCGACGTCTCTGAGCTGGGCATTGGCGACAACGTCTCGATCTCTTCGGTCACGTTGCCCGACGGCTCCAAGCCAACCATCGACCGCGACTTCGTTATTGCGAACATTCAGGCCCCATCCGGTCTGAAATCTGCCAGCGACGACGAGGACGAGGCAGAGGATGGCGCAGAAGATGCGGCACCAGAAGCCGAAGCTGCAGAGGGCGGCGAAGAGTAGCTCTTCCGACCATCACCACGATATTGAAAGGCGGGGCCATGGCGGCCTCGCCTTTTTTGTTGTTCCTTGGCTTTTGCCGCGGCTAGGTCCCAGATGCGTCCAGCTGCGCCCCTTGCCTGCAAAAGCCGACCAGAGCGCCGCGTGACAGGTGGGGCGCATAAATCAGCCCCGAGGCCGACATCCCGTCAAAGATGCGTTTGATCACCGTGTCGGGGTAGCGGTTCGGGTGCAGCTCTACCGTCACCACCCGCACGGATGCAGGCCATGGCGTATCGAACAGATCGGCCTCCGCGCCTTCCACATCCATGATGACCACTGTGGGTTTGTGGACCTCCAACAGGTCGCTCAGCACCAACGCAGGCACGCTGATCGTATCCTCCTCCTCCGCAGCGCCCAAAGAGGACGCCCAGAACGCATGCGCGTCTTTCAGATGCATCCGGTCGCCTTTGACCTTCGCGCCAACAACCGCGCCATGCAGCAGCACGGTCTCTTCGCAATCGTTGCGGTCCAGATTGGTGCGCGCGGTGTTCAGCAGGCGTGGGTTGGCCTCCACCGACATGACGTTTCCCGCCCCCGCCAGCATCGCGCAGATGGAGGAGACATAGCCCACCCCTGCCCCCAGTTCCAAAACGCGGTCGCCGTAATCGATCATCAATTGCGCGGCGCGGGCCTCGTTGGCCTCGTATTTTCCGGCCTCCAACCTGTCGCGGATGCGCTTGGTCAGCAGCCGGTCCGGGACTTCCAGAGAAACACCGCTGAGTTCGAATTGTGCCACGCAGAAAAACCTTGTTAAGATGGCGCAGATCTTACCCGCGCCCCGGCGTCCCGACAATATGGCATCCAGACATGAAACTCTTTGCAGGCCTCGGAAATCCCGGCGCGAAATATGCGGGCCACCGGCATAATATTGGCTTCATGGCGCTGGACGGGGTGGCGCAAGATCATGGGTTTGGGCCGTGGAAATCAAAGTTTCAGGGGCAGGTCAGCGAAGGCCGTCTGGGCTCTGAGAAGATCGTGCTGCTGAAACCCACAACCTTCATGAACAAGTCGGGCCAATCGGTGGGCGAGGCCATGCGTTTCTACAAGCTCGACAGCACAGATGTGACCGTGTTTCATGACGAGATTGATCTCGCCCCCGGCAAGCTGCGCTGCAAGGCGGGCGGCGGCCATGCGGGGCATAACGGGCTGCGTTCCATCCATGAGCATATCGGGCCGCATTACGACCGGGTCCGCATGGGTGTGGGCCATCCCGGCCACAAAGACCGCGTACCGGGTTACGTGCTGCATGACTTTGCGAAAGCGGATCAGGAGTGGCTGGACGACATGCTGCGCGGCATCTCCGACGGGATCGCGCATCTGGCGGGCGGCGACACGGGGCGGTTTTTAAACGCAGTGTCCCTGCGGCTGGCCCCTGCGCGGTCCTCCACGACAACATCAAAGCCAAAGCCGGTCGCGAAGCCCGAGCCTGCCGCCGTTGAGCCTAAGCCTGAGGACACGCGCAGCGCGATGCAAAAGCTGATGGACAAGTTCAAATGAAACGCTGGCTCTTGAGGGTCGTGATCGCCGTCGCCCTCGGGGCGGTGGCTCTGGGCCTTTGGAAGCGAGAGGAGATCACCCGCCTACTGGCCGTGAACACCCTTTTTGATGAGGGCAAGATCGTCGGCAATTTCTCGAACATGAACAAAGCCTTTCTCTGGGCCGAGCTGGACCGCGGCGACGCAGCCGTAACTCCGCTGCCGCCGGGCGCGCAAGTGGCTATGCCGCGCGCCGTGAAAGACTGGGTTGAGGCGCGGGATGTAACCTCCCTTCTGGTGCTGAAAGACGGCGCCGTGGTGGTGGAGCAGTATTACAAGACAACGCTGCCCAGTGACCGCCGCATCGGCTGGTCGGTGGCGAAAAGCTTTCTGTCCGCGCTCTTTGGCATTGCGGTCAGCGAGGGGGTGATCCCCGATCTCGACGCGCAGGTGACCGAGTTCGTCCCGAGCCTCAAGGGCACGGCCTACGACGCAGCCACGATCCGCAACGTGTTGCAAATGTCATCCGGCATCACCTTCGACGAGGATTATCTGGAGTATGACAGCGACATCAACCGCATGGGACGCGTGCTGGCCTTGGGTGGCACGATGGACGGGTTTGCCACGGGGCTGACGGAAACCACGCGCCCACCGGGGCAGGAATGGGAATACACATCAATCGACACGCATGTGCTTGGCATGGTGCTGCGCGCGGCCACAGGCAAGTCGCTGATCGAGGGCATGCAGGAAAAGCTGATCGCGCCGATGGGGCTGGAGGCCTCGCCCTATTACCTAACGGACGGCGATGGTGTGGCTTTCGCCTTGGGCGGGCTGAACCTGACCACGCGCGACTATGCCCGGTTGGGGCTGATGTTTCTGCAAAATGGCCGCTTGGGAGAGCGTCAGATTGTGCCCGCCGCATGGGTCGCTGAAAGCACCGCGCCCTCCGCCCCCACTGCGCCCGGAGAGATCGGGTATGGCTATCAATGGTGGATCCCCGTCGGCGCGCAGCCGGGGCAATTCATGGCACGTGGAATTTACGGCCAATACGTCTATATTGATCGGTCAGCAGGCGTTGTGATCGCGACCACCGCCGCGGATCGCAAGTTTCGCGACGCCGGCGTGAGCGAACAGAATGTCGAAATATTCCGCCTGATCACAAGAGAGGTGACGCAATGAACATGGACCCCTCCCTTAACGTGCTCGGTGCGCCGTTGGAAACCTGCTCCAAAGACCCGGTGACCGGCTTTTTCCGAAATGGATGCTGCGACACCGGCCCAATGGATCAAGGCAGCCACACAGTTTGCGCGGTCATGACGGCGGAGTTTCTGGCACTGTCAAAATACCTTGGCAATGATCTCTCCACCCCGCGCCCGGAGTTTGGCTTTGCAGGGCTGAAACCCGGCGATCAATGGTGCCTATGTGCGTCGCGGTTCCTGCAGGCCCATGACGAGGGCGCGGCCCCGCGTGTTAATCTTGGGGCGACGCATCAGCGGGCCTTGGACATTGTGTCTTTGGAAGTGCTGTCGCTCTACGCGCTGCCTACGGGTTAGCGCGACGCCCGCGTCATTTTCACATGCAGCGCGAAGGGCGGGATGAAGAACAGCACGAAGCCCAGCGTGAGAAAAACCCAGATCATCATCGGGATCCAAAGCACCGTCATGAAGAGGCCAACCCATCCGGCCAACCGCGTCGCGGCATAGGGCGGCATGACGCGCATCAATGCCAGTTGAAACAGTTTGCCGCCGTCCAGTGGCATCACGGGCAACAGGTTGAAGAGTGCCAGAAACAGGTTCATTTGCGAAAGCCAATACAGCGCCCATGCCAGCGTCGGGTCGGCCATCATTGGGGACAACAATGAGGCCACGGCCCAGATCGCCAAATTAGCGATCGGCCCCATGGCGACGATCAGCTCTTCTTCATAGGGGGTCGCGTTGGCCGAGCGCTCGCAAAACCCGCCACCGCCATAAAGCATGATGCGGCGCACCGGGATGCCTTGGATCAGGCAGCCCCATGCATGGCCCAGCTCGTGCAGAAAGATCGAGGCGATCAGCATCGCAAAGGAGATCAACCCGTAGAACATCATATCAGAGGACCCGCCGAGGGGTACAAAGATCAGCGCGAGCAGCATCAAGCTGCCGCCGATTTGGATAGGAACGCCCCATGGGCCACGGAATTCAAAGACAGGGTTTTCAGTGCCGAACATGGTGCGGGCCTTTGGGGATTGCTGCTGCGTTGTGGAAGGCTAGCTGCGAAATCGGGCGACAGTTAGCCTGCATTCGGCAAAGAGAAAGGCCACCCGGCGGTGTAACCGGATGGCCTCAGTCTGGTCTGCCGAATTGAAATGGTTAGGCGAACTCACCCATCTCGAAGCCCAGCGCCTTGGCGACGGTGAAGATGTCCTTGTCGCCCCGGCCGCACATATTCATGCACAGGATGTGGTCCTTGGGCAGCGTCGGCGCGATTTTCATCACATGCGCCAGGGCGTGGGAGGGCTCTAGCGCCGGAATGATGCCCTCCTGCTCGCAGCAGAGCTGGAATGCCTCAAGCGCCTCCACATCCGTGATGGAGACATATTGCGCCCGGCCAATTTCGTGGAGCCATGCGTGCTCCGGCCCGATGCCGGGATAGTCCAGCCCCGCCGAGATGGAGAACCCTTCAAGAATTTGCCCATCGTCATCTTGCAGCAGATAGGTGCGGTTGCCATGCAGCACGCCGGGGCGGCCACCAGTCAGGGAGGCGCAGTGCTCCATCTTGGCGTTGACGCCCTTGCCGCCAGCCTCCACGCCGATGATGGCCACGTCTTTGTCGTCGAGGAACGGGAAGAACAATCCCATCGCGTTAGACCCGCCGCCGATTGCGGCGATCACCGTGTCAGGCAAACGGCCCTCGGCCTCCTGCATCTGGTCTTTGGTTTCCTTGCCAATGATGGCTTGGAAATCACGGACCATCGCGGGGTACGGGTGCGGCCCTGCGACCGTGCCGATGCAATAAAACGTGTCGCGCACATTGGTGACCCAGTCGCGCAGAGCATCGTTCATCGCGTCTTTCAGGGTGCCACGGCCAGAGGTCACAGGCACAACCTCTGCACCCAGCAAGCGCATCCGAAAGACATTGGGGGCTTGGCGCTCCACATCATGCGCGCCCATATAGACCACGCATTTCAACCCGAACTTGGCGCAGACGGTGGCGGTGGCCACACCGTGCTGGCCCGCGCCGGTTTCGGCGATGATGCGGGTCTTGCCCATGCGACGCGCCAGAATGATCTGACCCAGCACATTGTTGATCTTATGCGCGCCGGTGTGGTTCAGCTCGTCGCGCTTCATGTAAATCTTGGCACCGCCCAGATGCTCCGTCAGCCGTTCGGCGTGGTAAAGCGGCGAAGGCCGTCCGACATAGTGCTTCCACAGAAAATCCATCTCGTCCCAGAAGCTCTGGTCTGTCTTGGCGTGCTCATATTGCGCTTCAAGCTCAAGGATCAGCGGCATCAGCGTCTCGGAGACAAACCGCCCGCCGAAATCGCCAAAACGGCCCTGTTCGTCAGGGCCGGTCATGAAGCTGTTGAAAAGATCGTTGGCCATGCGCATGCCTCCCCTGATGGAAGCTGCATCTTCATAAAAAATGGGCCGAGCGCAAGCCCGACCCATCGAATTCGTAGTGATCTGCGCGCTTTAGGCGCGGCGGCGCATGAAGGCCAGCAGACCGAAGCCGCCAAGCAGCAGGGGCAGCGTCGCCGGGACTGGCACAGCTGAGATACTCGTCACAGGAGTGAGAGCGCTGCCGCCATTGCTGGGGATCAAATCCATGATGTCGAAGCCGCCCGACCCGCCGCCTGAGTTGCTCACGGAGGTGGAAACAGTCTGACCAAAGTTCGAGCCCGAGGCCCCCGAAAAGAGCGCGCTGCCGGAATTCGAGCCAGAGCCGAACAGCTGACCAAGTCCACGTGTCTGCCCGATAGAGTAAATTGGCGTATTTGGGTCTTGTGACCTTACACCACCAAATCGGTTCCGTTCGCGATAGATGGACTGCGATTGCGCCCGCAAACGAGACTCTCGGACAGCTTGTGCGTTTAAGCTCCACGTCCCGCCAGACGGGGAAAGGGTTGCACCTGAGCCCACGGAGGAGACCGGGGCAGCAACAGCCGGTGTCGAAAGCGCAATCACGGCAGCAGCGATCAGCGAAAAGCGTTTCATGTTCATCATCCCTTTTACGTCAGCGGAGCCCGCCGATCTTTAACTCTTGGTTAAGGAGTAAAGGGAATTTGGGGCGAAAATATGATAGGTTACGCAAGGTATTGTTGCGTAACTCGAGACAGTCTTTTCCTGTTTTCACTGATTTTGCTTGATCCGGCGACAGTCCAACACCGTTTCGACATGATCGCCATTGCGGCGCTGATATGTTTTTCTTGCGCCCCTCCAAGGGGCATATGCCGGGCTACCTTGCCGCCTCTACGAAGGCGCTGATACGCTCAGCCGACTTGACACCCGGCGCGGACTCGACGCCGGAGGAAACGTCCACCTGAGTGGCCCCCGTTAGCGTGATCGCCTCGCCAACATTGTCCGGTGTCAATCCACCTGCCAGCATCCACGGCACGCCCCATCTGCGCCCCGCAATGAGCCTCCAGTCAAAGGCCAGCCCATTGCCGCCGGGCAGGTCCGCGTCCTTGGGCGGTTTTGCGTCAACCAGAAGCTGGTCGGCTACGTGGCCATACTCGGCCAAGGCAGGCAAGTCACTTTCATCGGCCACGCCAACTGCTTTCATGACAGGCAGGCCGAAGCGGTCTTTGATCTCGGCCACCCGTTCGGGCGTCTCTGTGCCATGGAGTTGCAACATGTCGAGCGGGACCCGCGCCAGCAGCGCGTCCAGCGCGGCGTCGCTTGCATTGACCACCAGCGCCACTTTGGCAATGCCCGTTGGCACCTCGACGGCCAGCGCCTGTGCTGCATCGAGACTGAGATGGCGGGGAGACTTGGGGAAGAAAACGAACCCGACATAGGCGGCACCCGCTTTTGCGCAGGCCACAACGTCCTCGGCGGTCCCAAGACCGCAAATTTTCACCCTGATGTCAGACATGGAGCAGCGTGCTCAGTTGGCGTCCAGAAGTGCCAGAACGTCGTCCTGACCTTGCGACTTCTCCGCGCGCATGCCGCGCACCTGACGGGCCAGCTTTTCTTTCTCGCGCTTTTGCAAACGGGCTTCGGCGCGGTGCTTGTGCTCGCGGAACCATTCCCAGACAAACCCAATCAGCAAGCCGACCGCGATGCTGGCAAAGATGATGACGAAAAGCGGCATTTCATATTGGAATGGCTGGCCCACTTCGGCGGCCATTTCTTCGGGCAGCAGCTTGATGCCGACCATCCCTCGGTTGGCCAATGCGACGACCAGAAGACACAGCCCGACAATTGCCAAAAACCCGTAACGTAAATACCGCATAAAACGCTCCTAGCCCGCTTTTCCATTGAGACGGTCGCGCAGCAGCTTGCCCGTTTTGAAGAACGGAACATGCTTCTCCTCGACATGCACCGCTTCCCCCGTACGGGGGTTACGGCCCACCCGAGGTTCGCGACGTTTGACCGAAAACGCGCCAAAGCCGCGCAGCTCGACCCGGTTGCCCTCTGCAACGGCATCAATAATTTCTTCGAATACAGTATTCACAATTCGTTCGACGTCCCGTTGATAAAGATGCGGGTTCTCGTCAGCGATCGTTTGGATCAGCTCAGAACGGATCATAAAAGTCCTCCCCAGGATAAAAACAGCAGGAGAGTGACCCCCACGATCTGAGGACTATAGGCCGAATAAACGTGCTGATGAAAGGGATTAGGTGGCGCTTGGCGGGGAATAACCCCCCAGATATCCCCAAAAAAAACGCCGATATTGCAAAAATGGCGACCCGAGATCGGGTTTTGAGGGCCCTGTGAATGCAAGGCAGTGCCGTTGCAGCAGCCGATTCGGAAACCTCCAAATTGGAAAACTCAGAGGTGGCATGAAACGAACACGGCCCCGCCTGATGTAAGCGGGGCCGTTTCAAAATCATATGCGCGAGGGCTTAGTCGTCGTCGCTTTTCAGAGCCGCACCAAGGATATCGCCCAAGGATGCGCCGCTGTCGGAGGAGCCATACTGCTCCACAGCTTCTTTCTCTTCCGCGATCTCACGTGCCTTGATGGACAGGCCCAGCTTGCGGGTCTTGGCGTCCACATTGGTCACACGCACGTCAACCTTGTCGCCGACGCCGAAGCGCTCTGGGCGCTGCTCGGCACGGTCACGCGACAGATCGGAGCGACGGATGAAGGACTTCATGCCCTCATACTCGACCTCGATGCCGCCATCCTCGATGGAGGTGACCTCAACGGTGATGATCGAGCCGCGCTTGACGCCGTCAACAGCCGTGTCGAAGGAGCCGTCCATTGCCTTGATCGACAAGGAGATACGCTCTTTCTCGACATCCACCTCGGTGACGATGGCTTTGACCATATCGTTCTTGTGGAATTCGCCCAGCGCGTCTTCGCCCCGGCCTTCCCAAGTGATGTCGGACAGGTGCACCATGCCGTCGATGTCGTTGTCGAGACCCACGAACAAACCGAACTCGGTGATGTTCTTGACCTCGCCTTCGATCTCCGTGCCGACAGGGTTGTTCTCCGCAAACACTTCCCATGGGTTGCGCTGTGTCTGCTTGAGACCCAGCGACACGCGGCGCTTGGCGCTATCGATTTCCAGCACCATGACTTCAACCTCTTGCGAGGTGGAGACGATCTTGCCGGGGTGCACGTTCTTCTTGGTCCAGGACATCTCGGAGACGTGGACAAGACCTTCAACACCGGGCTCCAGCTCAACAAATGCGCCGTAATCGGTGATGTTGGTGACGCGGCCCTGATGGGTGCTGTCGAGCGCGTATTTGGCGGCAACGGCATCCCATGGATCGTCCTGCAGCTGCTTCATACCAAGCGAGATGCGGTGCGTCTCTTTGTTGATCTTGATGACTTGCACCTTGATCGTCTCGCCGATGGTCAGGATTTCGCGCGGGTCGTTGACGCGGCGCCATGCCATGTCGGTCACGTGCAGCAGGCCGTCTACGCCGCCAAGATCGACGAATGCGCCGTACTCGGTGATGTTTTTGACCACGCCGTCGACCGCTTGGCCTTCGGTGAGGTTGCCAATGACTTCGGCACGCTGTTCAGCACGCGACTCTTCGAGAATGGCGCGGCGAGAGACAACGATGTTGCCACGGCGACGGTCCATTTTCAGGATTTGGAATGGCTGCTTGAGACCCATCAGAGGGCCTGCGTCGCGCACAGGGCGCACGTCCACTTGGGAGCCCGGAAGGAACGCAACAGCGCCGCCCAGATCCACAGTGAAGCCGCCTTTGACGCGACCAAAGATTGCGCCTTCGACGCGCTCTTCGTCTGCATAGGCTTTTTCCAGACGGTCCCAGGCTTCCTCGCGGCGCGCTTTGTCGCGGCTGATGGAGGCTTCGCCGCGTGCGTTCTCTACGCGGTCGAGGAACACTTCAACCTCGTCGCCGACCGACAGATCAGGCGCTTCGCCGGGGTTTGCAAATTCTTTAAGGTCGATCCGGCCTTCCATTTTGTAGCCGATATCGATGATGGCCTGACCAGCTTCAATTGCCAGTACTTTGCCTTTAACGACAGACCCTTCGTCGGGTGTGTCCATCTCGAAGCTTTCGTTCAACAGAGCTTCGAATTCGTCCATAGATGCGTTTGTAGCCATGTGGCGTGGGTTTCCTAATCAGTGGTTTATGTGGGCCATGCGGTTGTCTCCGCCGGTCTTTGGGTTTCGGGTTGGTCCTCAGGGTGATCAAAACGGAAGAAGGGCCGGAAAACCGACCCTGCCCGCCTTGAGGTTGTTGCCACCCCTTCGACAGGCGCGCGTATAGCGTGGGTGCAGGGAAAGGGCAAGTGGGCATGGCAGCCAGATGTCTGGCCTAATCCGTGACCAGAAATTCCACAAACTGTGTGGGCTTGTTCCGTTTGCCGTTATTGTCTGAGACCATCACAACCCGCAGCCCGTCAGGCGCATCCCACAGCGAGAGGCCTTCGAGATTGCCGTATTCTCCACGCGCGCTGGTCCACAGCACTTCGCCCTGCCCCAGTGCTCCCGGCGCAAAGCGGCGCAGCTGGTTTTGCCACAACAGGCCCAGCACCAGTTTGCGCTCCAACAGATAGAGCGAGCCGTCCGCGTCAAAATCCGCACCGACAATGGCAAACCCGTCGCTTGGCGCAATCTCGCCCGCGATCTGCCACGCCTTGCCGCGCAGCACATAGACCGGAAAGACGCCATCCAGCGGGTTTTCGGGGAAGGTGAAAAGCGTGCCATCCGGGTGCAGCGCCAATGCCTCCAGCTGTCGGTTGTCGGACATGCGCGCAAAGTCGGGGTGATCCTTGATCCATTCGGCGGAGGCCGTTGCATCGGCATAGCGCGACACATGCGCCCAACGCTCAAACGACACCCAGAAGCTGCCATCCTCCGCCATGGCAAGCCCTTCGGCATCCGCCTGATCCCCCGTGCGCCGCGCCGCAACCGGCATGCCCTTGTCGCTCAGCAGCGGCGTGATGCTGTCAATCTCCACGCCGGATAAGCTGCCGGTTTCGCGGGTCAGGCGGCCTTGAATGAACCATCCACTATCCCCGACAGCCGAGAACCCCAACCCATCCGGGTTTATCTCAAGCCCGGAGACCCCGATGACATCCTCAGATATCCACTCGGTTGCTCCCTGATGCACGAGCCCATCTGCAAAGGACAATGTGGTCCAGCACAGCGCCACTGCCAAAAGCCCCATGCGGGTGCATGTCTGAGAAAGCGTCGTTTTCATAACTCCGCCAAATGAGCCAAAGCGGCGGGCATGACAACCTAGATTTCCAGGCGAGGACTGTTTCGCCGCTCACAATCGCGAAGCGGCATAGAAGGGAACACGTCTTCGGCGACTAACCCAAGACCCTGCGGATCGTCGCAATGGCCTCGTCCACCGCCTGCGCGATGCTCATGTCCGATGTGTCCAGCACAACCGCATCCTCCGCCGCCCTGAGCGGCGCGGCCTCGCGTTCGCTGTCACGCGCATCGCGGGCCTTGAGATCAGCCAGCACGCTCGCGCGGGTCACATCATGGCCCTTGCCCGACAGCTCCTGAAAGCGCCGCTCGCCGCGCACCGCGTCGGAGGCGGTCACAAACAGTTTCACCTCCGCCTCGGGGCAAATGACGGTTCCAATGTCGCGCCCGTCCAGCACGGCCCCGCCTTCGCGGCGCGCAAAGGCCTGTTGAAACGCGGCCAGCGCCGCGCGCACATCCGCCATGACCGCAACTTTGGAGGCCGCCTGCGCCACTTCGGTGGTACGCAAATCGTCGCGCTGCAAATCCTCTGGCCGCAGGTCCTTTGCTGCTGCCAACGGGTCCTCCCCGGCCAAAACGCGGGCGCCTGTGGCCCGGTAGATCAGCCCAGTGTCGAGATGCGCAAAGCCAAAATGCGCCGCCACCTGTTTGGAGATCGTGCCCTTCCCCGCCGCCGCCGGGCCATCAATTGCAACTGTAAAGATCATCGCTTTGCCCCTGCTGTCTGCACCCATCATGTGCGCGGGTCGCCTTGCCGCCAACTGGTGATTGCCGCAGCACCTGCCAGACACAGGGCCGCAAATTTCACACGGGTGGCTAAGTTGATCTGTGCGGCCAGTTGCCCCTGCTGGTCATTCGGCTCCGCGTTGATCATCTGTGACATCAGCGTGTTTTCAGTCAGATCGGCCAGCCCGAAGCCCAGTCCGAACACCATCACCAGCCACCAGAACCTTCGCGGGCGCAGCAGTCGCGCCACCAAGGCCAACAGCGCGGTCATGCAAAGCAGAAACCCGAAATCAAGCGGTCGGTAGGTGCCGTTGAACAGCGCGCGCCCTTCAAAGCCCAACGCGTCGCGAAAGGCGAGGATCTGCGCCTCCGAGGCACCAAGCGGGTTGAGGTCCGGCACCAGCCCGGCAAAACCCAGTCGGATATAGGCCACGTAGCTCACCGCCCCCAGAAACACGACCGTGACCACCGCAAGGCGTTTGAGCACGCCCAGCTCGGTCATCTGTTGTCGCGCCGGATCGCCGCCCCAAGCTCGGTCATCAGGCTTTCAAAGATCGGGAAGGAGGTCGCGATCGCACCGCCATCGTCAATTTTCACGGGGCTGGTCGCGGCCATCCCCAGACACATGAAAGACATCGCAATGCGGTGATCGAGATGCGTGGCGCAGGTGCCACCTCCTGCCACACCATTTGGCCCCAGCCCGTGAACGGTCCAGCTGTCCTCGGTCTCATCCACCTCAACGCCATTGGCGCGCAGCCCCACAGCCATGGCATCAATACGGTCGCTTTCCTTGACCCGCAGCTCCTTGACGCCCGCCATATAGGTTTTGCCTTGCGCAAACGACGCCACAACAGAGAGGATCGGGTATTCATCAATCATTGACGCCGCCCGCGCCGGAGGCACGTCGATCCCCTTCATATCAGGCGAGAATTTTGCGCGCAAATCAGCCACCGGCTCGCCGCCCTCCTCGCGCTCATTCTCATAGGTCAGGTCCGCGCCCATCTCGCGCAACGTGGTAAAGAGCCCCGCGCGTGTCGGGTTCAGGCCAATATTGGGAATTAGCACGTCCGACCCTTCCACGATCAGCGCCGCGCAGACCGGAAATGCCGCCGAGCTTGGGTCGCGCGGCACCACAATACTCTGTGGCTTCAGCTCCGGCTGGCCGGTCAGCGTGATGACCCGGCCCGCGTCGGTTTGCTCCACGCTGACCTCCGCGCCAAAACCTGTCAGCATCCGCTCCGTATGGTCGCGGGTCGCCTCTTTCTCGATCACCACTGTTTGGCCCGGCGCGTTCAGACCTGCCAGCAGCACCGCCGATTTGACCTGCGCGGAAGGCATCGGAACCGTGTAGCGCACGGGCACCGGTTCTGCGGCCCCGATCAACGTCATCGGCAACTGCCCGCCCTGACGCCCGTAAGCTTGCGTGCCAAACAGCGCCAGCGGATCCGTGATCCGCCCCATGGGCCGCCCATTCAACGAGGCATCCCCGGTAAACGTAGCCACAATCGGGGAGGTCGCCATTGCCCCCATGATCAACCGCACCCCGGTGCCGGAATTGCCGCAATCAATCACCTGCTCCGGCTCGGCAAACCCGCCGACACCCACGCCATGCACCGACCATTCGCCGCCGCCGTGATTGATCACATCCGCCCCAAAGGCCTGCATGGCGCGGCCCGTGTCCAAGACGTCCTGACCTTCCAGCAACCCGGTGACGCGGGTCTCGCCGACGCTCAGCGCGCCAAGGATCAAGGACCTGTGTGAAATAGACTTATCCCCGGGCACATGCGCGATCCCGGCAAGCGGGCCGGATTTGGACGAGGTCATTGGAATGGGGTCACCGTGGGAGGACATAGGGCTCTTTCAAAACTGTGTTGTTCAGCGTGATAAACCAGCCGCGCGGGGCCGTCCATCTCCCCCCATCATTGCTTCAGAAATACTCCGGGGGAGCCGCAGGCGGGGGCAGAGCCCCCACAAAAGCATTGCGCGCGCCGCAGGCGCTCCTCTGGCTCACTTCCGGCGAAAAGTCATATAATTGGGGGTCCTCCCCTCACGCAGCGCCTTTTGCTCGTAACGCGTCGACAGCCAGTCACCCCAGGGCGCGCGCCAATCCGACGCGCACTCACCAAGCCAATCAAACCCGGCGCGGGGCACCTCTTCCATCGTTTGACGTACGTAATCTTTGATATCTGTCGCCACGCGAAACTCCGCGCCGGGTGCCATCACACGGTGCAGCGGCTCAAGATGCTCAGGTGTCACAAACCGCCTGCGGTGATGCCGGGCCTTTGGCCATGGGTCGGGGTAGAGCAGAAACGCCTTTTCAATCCGCCCATCCGGAAGCACGTCAAACAGGTCGCGCGCGTCGCCCGCATGGATCGCAATATTGGGCCGCGCCTCGCGGCGCAGCTTGCCCAGCAGCATCGCCACGCCGTTGAGATAAGGCTCGCAGCCGATGAAGCCGATATCGGGGTAAAGCTCAGCCATGTGATACATATGCTCACCCGCGCCAAAGCCGATCTCCAGCCAGATGGGGCGATCACCAAAGCGGGTGGCCAAATCCAGCGGGGTGCGGGCGGGGTTCTCTTCCCAGGACACGGGACCGGGGCTCAGCCCCGGCAGATCTGTTTCCAGCCACTCCAGCTGGTGCGGCTTGAGATTATGCCCTTTCAGCCGCCCGTAAAAATTACGCCACGGCGCGCCGCTGGGATGGGTGTCGCTCATCGTATCAAACCAAGAGGGCGCGCAGGCCTAAACGGCCCGCTTCAGCCCGTCTACAAGATCGGTCTTCTCCCAAGAGAAGCCGCCATCCTCCGCCGGGTTTCGGCCAAAATGGCCGTAAGCGGCGGTGCGTTGGTAGATCGGCCGACGCAGGCCCAGATGCTCGATGATGCCGCGCGGTGTCAGGTCCATACAATCGGCTACCGCCTTTTCGATAGCGGCCTCATCCACGGTTCCGGTGTCATGTGTGTTGCAATAGATCGACAATGGCTTTGCCACGCCAATCGCGTAGCTCAGCTGGATGGTGCAGCGCGAAGCCAGCCCTGCGGCCACCACGTTCTTGGCCAAATAGCGCGCGGCATAGGCCGCCGAGCGGTCCACCTTGGTCGGGTCTTTGCCCGAGAACGCGCCGCCACCATGCGGGGCGGCACCGCCATAGGTGTCCACAATGATCTTGCGTCCTGTCAGCCCCGCATCGCCATCCGGCCCGCCGATGACGAATTTGCCAGTAGGGTTCACATGCCATTCGGTCGCGTTCGAAATCCAGCCGTCGGGTAATGTGGCGCGGATATAGGGCTCAACCACGTCGCGCACGTCTTGCGAGCTCATGGTCTCGTCAAGATGCTGCGTCGACAGCACGATGGAGGTCACGCCCACCGGCTTGCCCCCTTCATATTGCACCGACAATTGCGATTTGGCGTCGGGACCAAGCTGCGGCACTTTTCCGGCATGGCGCGCCTCGGCCAGATTGCGCAGGATCGCGTGGGAGTATTGGATCGGGGCGGGCATCAGCTCAGGGGTCTCGGTGCAGGCATAGCCAAACATGATACCCTGATCGCCCGCACCATCTTTGTCGACGCCTTGTGCGATATGGGCCGATTGCGGGTGTAGCAGATTATCGAATTTCAGGTTCTTCCAATGGAAGCCTTCCTGCTCGTAGCCAATATCCTTGACGCAGCCGCGCACAATGTCCTCGACCCCCAGCATGAACCCGTCCAGCTTGTCGCGGCTCGACAGTCCCACCTCGCCGCCGACGACCACGCGGTCCGTCGTGGCAAAAGTCTCGCAGGCCACCCGCGCCATTTCCTCTTCTTTCAGGAAGGCGTCGAGAATTGCGTCCGAGATGCGGTCACAAATTTTGTCAGGGTGACCTTCGGAAACGGATTCCGAGGTGAAAAGGTAGCTGTCTCGTGCCATGAAAAGCGCTCCGGTGTTTGCTGCTTTGCCACGTCAGGAAGCCGTTGTGGCAAATTTTATTTGTCAGGGCCTAATGGCCCTAGGCGGTCAGGTCAATCGCGCAATCTTGGCGGGACGACACTCGCCACAATCAGCAACGCCAGCAAAATGGCGGCGATGCCCCAATCCTGCACCTTCGAATAGAGTGTTGGCGGGCGGGCGCCCGGCAGGGCCACGTCCAGATAGCCCGCCTCGTTGAGCGGTGTTTCACGCAGCACGCGACCGCGCGCGTCAATCGCTGCCGTGATCCCGGTATTGGCGGCGCGCACCAGCCCCAAGCCTTGCTCCACCGCGCGCAGCTTGGCTTGGGCGAGATGCTGATACGGGCCCGAAATATTGCCAAACCACGCGTCATTGGTGATTTGCAGAATAAAATCCGGCCGCTCGGCGGTTTGCAAATGGCGCGGGAAGATCAGCTCATAGCATATCAGCGGCAGGGCGCGGCCAATCCCGTCAATCTCGATCAGTCGTGGGCCCGGCCCGGTGCCGTAGCCTGCCCCGTCACGGGCCGCCAGACCGTTGATCCCAAACCGCGCCAGCAGGTCGCCCAGCGGGACGTATTCGCCAAAAGGCACGAGGTGGTGCTTGTAATAGCTGTCGGCACGTTGGCCTTGGGCGTTGAGGCTGACCAGCGTGTTGCGATAGGTCCCATCGACCACGTCATTGCCGCCGAAGACCACCGGCACGCCTTGCGCGGCGTCGGCGATAGCCTGAATGGCAAACTCCGCGCGGTCCAGACGGGTCGCCAGCGCAGTTTCAGGCCAGATGATCAGGTCGATCCGTTGGTCCGAGGGTTCGCGGGTCATGGCCAGGTGGCGCTCGAAAAATGTTCCGGCATGCGCCGGGTCCCATTTCAAATGCTGGGCGGCGTTTGGCTGCACCAGCCGCACGGTTTTGCCCGTCTCCGGCGCGTCCGGCTGCGTCAGCACAAACGCGCCGTAGCCCCAGCCGCCCGCCAGCAGGCCCACTGCCAAGGCCACACCAAGCGCGGGGCGCGAGGTCATCACGGGCAAAGCGGAGATCGAAAGGGTAAACAGCGTCAACAGCCCTGCCCCGCCAATGGAGGCGAGTTGCAGAGCGGGGTGCGCGGTCCAGACATGGCCGATCATGGCCCATGGAAAACCTGTCAGGATCAGCCCTCGCACCAGCTCCGCTGCGCAGAGCAGCAGGACCGCGAAGGGTACTTGCCGCGTCACTCCGCCGCGCCAATGCGCAAGCCCAAAGGCCAGCCCCCAAAACAGCGCGAACCCCGTAGAGACAAAGAACAGCGCAAACGGGGCCATCCAGCCATGGCGCGGGATATCGACCAGAAAGGGCTCGATAATCCAGAACAGCGCCAGCGCGAAATATCCGGCACCGGCGGTCCAGCCGACCCATGCGGCGCGCTGCCATGACTGCGCTTGGCGCAGCAGCACAAACACCCCGGCAAGTGCGGGCAAGGAGAGCCACCAGAAATTCCACGGGGCCTGCCCTAATGCCGCAGCCGCACCCAGTACGAAAGCCGCCATGGCAGTCGCGGCGCGGCCGACGGGCAGCTTTGGGGTCATTCAGCCGCGACGCCGGGCAGCCGCACGCGGATGCGCTTGATGCGGCGGGGGTCGGCGTCAACAATCTCGAACTCGGCGCCGGACGCGTGTTCGATCACTTCGCCCCGCGCAGGCACGCGGCCTGTCAGCAAGAAGACCAGACCGCCAAGCGAGTCGATCTCCTCGTCCATCTCCTCGTCAGAGAGGCGCAGGCCGATCTCCTTTTCGAACTCTTCCAGCGGGGCGCGTGATTGCACAATGTAGATGCCGGGCTTTTCCAGCCGGAAAGTGGCGGCCTCTTCCACGTCATGCTCGTCCTCAATCTCCCCGATCACCTGTTCGATCAGGTCCTCAATGGTCACCAGCCCGTCGACGCCGCCATATTCGTCAATCACCAGCGCCATATGTTTCCGGCCCGACTGCATCTTCTGCAACAGCACGCCGATGGGCATGGAGGGCGGCACGAAGAGCACCTCGCGCACCAGCCGTTTGAGGTTGAACTTCGCGCGGGTGGCCCCCTTGCCGTTGAACCCGTGTTTCAGCGCCAGATCTTTCAGGTGGATCATCCCGATAGGGGTGTCCAATGTCTCTTTATAGACCGGCAGGCGGGTCAGGCCGCTGTCGCGGAACACTTTGATCAGCTCTTCAAGGGCAATATCCGATGGCACAGCAGTGATGTCGGAGCGCGGCACGGCGACGTCTTCCACCCGCTTTGAGTAGAGATTCATCACGCCCAGACCGGGCGTTGCAATCCGCGGAATGTCTTCCGGGGCGCTGATCACCTCTGATTTGACTTTGGAGGGGGCGAGTGCCCCGGTGAGCCGTTCAAACAGGCCGGGCCTGCGGGTTGCGGCGTCGCTTGGGTCGTCCTGCGCGCTTGGCGCTGCGCTAGACGATGCGTCGGTGTCTTGGCCCATGGATCCTTTTCCAAAAAATACGGCCCGGTCTGACGCGGGCCACGATGCTGTCAGTATGGGTCTGGAACACCCAGATTTGCAAGTATCTGTGTCTCAAGGGTTTCCATCAATGCGGCATCTTGCGCACGCTCATGGTCATAGCCCAGCAAATGCAGAACACCGTGGGCAATCAAATGGGTCACGTGATGCTCAAACGGCTTGCCCTGCGCCTCCGCCTCGCGGGCGCAGGTGTCGTAAGCGATGGCGATGTCGCCCAGTTCCGGGTCGCTTGGATCAGGCGGTAAAGGTGTGCCCCCATCCTGCGCGGCGGCACGTTCCTCCACAGGCCAGCTAAGCACATTTGTTGGTGTCGGCTTGTCGCGAAACGAGCCGTTCAGCTCGCAAATCCGCGCGTCGTCGCAGCCCATCAGGCTGATCTCGAATGCGGGCGAGAGATCCAGAGCGTTCAGCACTGCGTCGCAGGCGCGCTGGGCCAGTGTGTCCAGCCCCGCCTGCGTCCAGCGCGTGTCTTCGATAAGGGTTTCAAGCTGTGCCATAGCTGCGCGACAGATCGCAAAAGCGGCGGCGGGTCAACCGGTGGCAGACGGGCCTTAGCCGTTTGCGGCGGCCAGCGCTTGGCGGCGGCGGATGGTGCGGATCATCACGACGTAAAAAACAACCACGCCACAGGTAAAGGCGGAGCCAATCAGCAGCGGGATGAGGTTCGCGTCAACATAACTAAACATTCGATATTTCCTCTTAAGAACAGATATTTCAGGCTGCTAAGGGCAAAATACGGCGAATTTTCGGCACCTAGCTTTGGGTGGCCTCAAATTTCTCATATGCTTCAATTATGCGGGCCACCAGCGGGTGGCGCACCACGTCTTTCGAGGTGAAATAGTTGAAGGCCACGCCGTTCACGCCCTTCAGCAAATCCTCCGCGTCGCGCAGCCCGGATTTGACGCCGCGCGGCAGGTCCACTTGGCTGCGGTCCCCTGTGATGACCATGCGCGAGCCCTGCCCCAGACGGGTCAGAAACATTTTCATCTGCATCGTGGTGGCGTTCTGCGCCTCGTCCAGCACCACAAAGGCATTCGACAAAGTGCGGCCACGCATGAAGGCCAAAGGCGCGATCTCGATGCGCTTTTCCTCAATCAGCTTTGCGCTTTGCTTGCCCGGAAGAAAGTCGTTCAGCGCGTCATAGAGCGGCTGCATGTAAGGATCGACCTTGTCCTTCATGTCGCCGGGCAGGTAGCCAAGCTTTTCGCCCGCCTCCACCGCCGGGCGGGACAGGATAATGCGGTCCACCTCGCCGTTGAGGAATTTTGACACGCCCACGGCCACGGCCAGATAGGTTTTGCCAGTGCCCGCAGGCCCGATGCCAAAGCCCAGCTCGTTGTTCATCAAGGATAAAACATAGTCCTTTTGCGCCTGAGTGCGGGGCTCAATGGTCTTCTTGCGGGTCTTGATCTCGACCGCGGCGCCTTTGAACATCTCGATCTGGTCGCCGTCCTGCGTTCCGGTGGCTGCGTCGCTGCTGCCCATGCGCAGTTCGGCTGTGATCTCCGCCGGGGAGACCTCCTTGCCCGCCTCCAGCCGCACGTAAAGCGCGTTCAGCGCGCGGGCGGCCTCCTCGCGGGCCTCGCCCATGACGGCAAGCTGGTTGCCGCGCCGCACGATCTGGACGCCAAGCATCGATTCAATTTGGGTCAGGTGGCTGTCAAACTCACCGCATAGATCAATCAGCAACCGGTTGTCAGGATATTCGAGCACAAGCTCATGGTCCGGGGTATCCGCCTGAGGCGGCGTCGATGCGCTGAAAGTCAATCGGTTCTCCACATGTTGGCTGTGCTTATGCTGCCAAGTCACATGGGCGGGCGCAAGCCATGCAATCGCAAAACACGGCGGAAAAACACGGTCACTGCATTAAAAAAGGCCGCAGTTTGGGGCTGCGGCCTTTGAGAATGCTCATCAAAGCGACAGTTAAATATTGTCGCCGATATCGGCACCCCCTTTGTAGTTGCCCACCGCGTAGCCGGGAGGGGCGATGCCGGAACAGACGGGCTTGCCGTTGCGGTCCAGCCGGGCCGAGAGATACCCCTCGACGCCATCGTCAATAATCCAGTGGTCGCAGCCACGCGGGTCCACCCAGATGCCAGCCTGCAACTCGCTCAGATCGCCGCTGCCTCGGCCGAAGTCGCGGGTCGTGTCGCCGCCGTTATTCTCGCAGGCAGCCAACGCCAGAACGCTCAGCCCTGCAAAACACATTTTCTTCATCACGCTATATCCCCCAACATGTCTTCAGTTTTTGCGGCCGTGGCACACAGGGCGTCCGTCGCGGCGGACATGCGGGGTCATGTAGCCCTCAAACCCGTCGTCAAAAACCCAGTGCTCACAGCCATCCGGGTCGACCCAGATTGTGGGAGTGTAGCGTTCCGCACGGATCACGCGGCGGCTTTTCACATTGGATTCTTTGATCTTGCCTTGAGTGAAACCATCCTTGGTGATGATGAATTCCTGCTGTGCGGCTGTCTGGGATGTGGAGACGACAAGTGCCACAGCAGCGGCAGCGCATCCTCCCAAAATGGCCTGCAGGGGTTTGGGCAATCTGCTGATCACAACACGTGTCCTTCGCCTGTTCTGTCTTTTTATTATACACCACGGGTTGCCATAACGGCGCCGTGACTCTCGACATTTAGGGGAGAGTAACAAATTTAGGAGAGAACTAAAGCTCAAATCACCACATATGGGTGAAAAACCGGATAATACGCGCTATTTCGCCAAGATCCCGGTCAGCGAGTTGGTCATGGACTTGCTGATGGAGACCCGCTGCACGGTCCCAATCATCTCGACCGGGGCGTCGCAATGGACGGCGTGCAGGTAGTCGGATTTACCGATCAACTGCCCGTCCTGACGGCCTTTTTTCTCAAACAAGACATGCACATCACGGCCCACCATGGACGCTTGAGTGGCATATTGCTGAGCGCTGAGAAGCTCTTGCAGGCGGTGCAGACGCTCTGTCGCGACGTCTGCAGGAACGTCTTCCTTTTCAGCTGCAGGGGTGCCGGGGCGGGCGGAATATTTGAACGAATAGGCCTGTCCGTAATGCACATCGCGCACCAATTGCATCGTCGCCTCGAAATCTGCGTCTGTTTCACCGGGAAAACCTACGATGAAATCGCCTGAGAACATCAGATCAGGGCGGGCGTCACGGATGCGGGCAATGAGCGCGCGATATTGGTCCGCCGTATGCTTGCGGTTCATCGCCTTGAGGATACGATCAGAGCCCGATTGCACGGGCAAATGCAGATAGGGCATCAGCTTGTCGCAGGTGCCATGCGCCTCGATCAACGCGTCATCCATGTCATTGGGATGCGAGGTGGTGAAGCGAATGCGCTTCAACGCGTCAATTTCAGACAGCTCCCATATCAACCCAGCAAGCCCGTCCTTGTGGCCGTGATAGGCGTTAACATTCTGACCCAAAAGGGTAATTTCTCGTACGCCGCGTTCGGTCAGGGCCTCCGCCTCTTTCAAGATACGCGCCGCCGGGCGCGACACCTCGGCCCCGCGTGTGTAGGGCACAACGCAGAAGGCGCAGAACTTGTCGCAGCCTTCCTGCACGGTCAGAAAGGCCGAGGGGTTGCGGGCGGGCAGAACGCGTTTGGGCAGGTGGTCGAACTTGTCTTCTTCGGGGAAGTCCGTGTCGAGCGCCTGCTGACCGCTGCGCACCTGCTCCATCATGGCGGGGAGACGGTGGTAGGTTTGCGGGCCGACGACCAGATCCACCATCGGCTGACGGCGCATAATCTCCGCCCCCTCAGCCTGCGCCACACAGCCCGCGACAGCGATTTTCAGATCGGGTTTTTCGTCATGCAACGGCTTCAGACGGCCCAGGTCGGAATAGACCTTCTCAGCCGCTTTTTCCCTTATGTGACAAGTGTTTAACAGCACCATATCCGCCTCGGATTGATCCTGCGTTTGCTCATACCCGTCGGAGGCCAGCGCCTCGGCAATGCGCTCGCTGTCATAGACATTCATCTGACATCCATAGGTCTTGATGTAGAGCTTCTTGGAATCAGCCATCGGGGCACCTGTTGCGGGGGTTGAACGGGCGTCTTACTAGAGGTGCGGCAGTCTTGCAATTGATGCGGCGATGCCCTTTGCTGCGGGAAAAGAAAAAGCGAGTGAAACCCGCAATGCGCTATCCGTCCTTGAACATTTTTGCCGATGCCGCGCCCAAGGCGCTGGCCGCAAAGGGGCCGTTTGCGGTGGTGCTTTTAGAGGATGAAGCGGAGGTCGACAGCACGATCCAGCATTGCCTGAACGCGGGCTTCTCGGACGTGATCGTGGCGGGCCATTCGGAGCTGTTGCCCAAGGCGGATGACGGCTTGCATCTGGTGGCGCTCGACATCCACGATCAGGGCGCGTTTTGCGATATGGTGAACGCGGTTATCCAAGCAAAACCAACGTCTTGGATACATTATTGCTACAATGCGGAATACCTGTTTTTCCCGTTCTGCGAGACCCGAAACGTGCGCGAATTGACGGAGTTCAACAATGAGGAACGCCGCGACACGATCATGACATATGTTGTCGATCTTTACTCCAACGATCTGGGTCAGCATCCGAATGCGGTGTCACGGGAGCAGGCCTATTTTGACCGCGCGGGCTATTACGCGCTGCAACGGGTCTCGCAAGACGGTAAGCCATTGGAAAGACAGCTGGATTTCTTCGGCGGTTTGCGCTGGCGTTTCGAGGAGCATGTACCGTGGCTCAAGCGGCGCATTGACCGGGTGGGGATGTTCAAGGCCCATTCAGGGCTGAAACTGCAGGAAGATCACACGTTTAACGACGCGGAATACAACACATATTCTTGCCCGTGGCACCACAATATTTCGGCCACGATCTGCTCGTTCAGGACGGCTAAGGCCTTGATAACAAACCCCGGTTCCAAATACGCGATCCCGCATTTCTGGTGGAAGGGATCTGAAAAATTCAACTGGAATTCGAACCAGTTGATGGAGCATGGGCTGATGGAGCCAGGCCAATGGTTCTAGGCTAAAGCCCCGCGATCCGGGTCAAACATCGGCGCAGCACTTCGCGCTCGTTTTCGGTGAATTGCCCCACCAATTCCGCATCAAACCGGCGGGCCGCGTCATAGAGATCAGCAAAGGCGGATTGCCCGGTTTTGGTGAGCTTGAGCAGCTCCAGACGGCGATCCTGTTCCAGCGCTGATTTTACCAAAAACCTGTTCTTTTCCAATGCACTAACAGCCCGACTGACCTTGGTTTTGTGCAGACGCGCGCGGCTGCAAATCTCCTTGGCGGTCATCGGACCATAGCGGCCCAGATGGAACACCACACGCCATTCGGTGCGCAGCATGCCGTAGCGGTCTTTGTAATAAGATTGGAAGGTCAGGCTCGATTGCTCGGCGGCGAGGTTCAGCAGGTAGGGGGTGAAATCCCGCAGGTCAAAAGGCTCAGGTTCGGTCATCCACGCATCATATTTCAAAAAAGTTACAAACGCATCCAATTTTCGCTGTTTGGGACAAAATGGGACAAAATATTTTGGGCCATTCCCCAAAATGTCCCAAAATTCCAACCCGGTTTTCTTAACCTTTCGGCAATAAAAACGCGACCCCTTGGGAGGAAGGGGCCGCGTGGATCATGTCAGGCTTGGGGGAGGGTTAAGCCGCGACAGATTTCTTGGATGTCTTGCCTTCGATCGCCTTGGTGGCGCTGCCGGCGATTTCAATGGTGCGCGGTTTCAGCGCCTCCGGCACCTCGCGAACGAGGTCGATATGCAGCATGCCGTTTGTGTGCGACGCGCCGGTGACGCGGACATGGTCGGCGAGGTGAAACCGCTTCTCAAAGGCGCGGGTCGCGATGCCGCGGTGCAGGAAGCTGCGCTCCCCTTCGTCCTCGGCCTTTTTGGCCGACACGATCAGGGCATGTTCGCGCTGCTCGACATTCAGATCAGCGTCCGAGAACCCGGCGACGGCAACCGAAATACGGTAGGCGTCTTCGTCGGTTTTCTCGATGTTATAGGGGGGGTATGTGGAGTGGTTGACCTCGGAGGTCAGCACCCGGTCCATCAGGTCAGCCACGCGGTCGAAGCCAACAGTTGCACGGTACAGGGGAGCAAAGTCATAAGCTCTCATGGGTCGCATCCTTTCGAAAAAGCAATGTTCATATGTGACAGCCTTCCAATATGGACAGGCCGTTTTGTGGTTTTACGGACCCGAATTTGGCGTCCGTGGCATAGATGTGGGGATGGTTTTTGGCCGTTCAAGAGGCCCAATGCAGATTTTTACGGCTTGACGAACCGCGCCCCGGAGGGCTGCCTACCGCTTTGAAATACAATCTTTTTCCCGCCGCTTGGGGCGGCTGTGGCCCGTGTGGACAGCTGCCCCATCAGGTCTGCCAGGGGACCGTCCACGCCGACGGTGATGGAGACCGGGCGGGCGTCCCATTCGGCCTTGGCCGACACGATGGAGGAGATCACGGCGCGGCCGTCCTCCTCGATAAAGACCGGCGCGCCGGAGGAGCCGAAATCCACCGCGCAGGAGGTCACATAGACGCCCTGATCCTTGGCCAACACGTGGCAGGTGTCTTGCAGCGACGGCGCGTTGGCGCGGTTGCGGGCATAGGAGACGACTTTGAGCTGATGGCCGCGCCCGACGCGCGGGCCGGTTTTGAACGGCTTGATTGACGGGTGCCGGATGGGTTGGTCAAGCTGCAACAAGGCGATGTCGGCGCCGACGCGCTGCTCCTCATCGCCCGAGCGGTGTTGGTAGCTGTCATGGACAACCGTTTGGCGCACGCCGCGATAGGCGGAGGCGCGACCGCCCTGCCAGCCTGCCAGAAATTCGATGCTGGTATCTTCCGCCCGCTGGCCGGAGGCCGTGTCAAACAGGCAATGCGCCGCCGTCAGCACCAGATCGGGCGCGATCAGCGTGCCGGTGCAAAACCCGGTCTTGCCGATATTGAGCCGCCCCACGCCCTGCCAGTTTTTGCTGGCCTCAAGCGTGTCGAGGGATTGCAGCGAAGAACTTTCCTGCGCGCCAAGCGGGGTTGCAGCCAAAAGGGCGGCACAAAGGACGTGGACAAGACGCATTCTAAAGGCTCCAGCACAGGGTGTCAGATGACCATAAAGCGTGGTTTGGGCGAAATTGCGGCCCTAAGATTAACGCAAGCGAGGAATGTCGCTGATCTGTGGCTCATCCGTCATAGCTTTGGGCTTCGGCCCGCCTGTGGCCCAGTCGAGCAGCTCGACCGTGTGCACAATGGGCACCTGCGTGGCGGAGCCGATCTGCATCATGCAGCCGATATTGCCCGCCGCGATGACGTCGGGGTTTTTGGCCTCCAACGTCTTGACCTTGCGGGTTTTCAACTGGCCGGAGATCTCGGGCTGCATCAGGTTATACGTCCCCGCGCTGCCGCAGCACAGATGCGGATCGGCGGGTTCCACCACGGTAAAGCCCGCTTTTTTGAGCAGGTCCTTGGGGTAGGTCTTGATTTGCTGGCCATGCTGCAAGGAACAGGCGGCATGATAGGCGACGGTCATGGGCTCGGACTGCGCCTCCATGTCCAGTTTCATCAGCACCTCGGACACATCTTTGGCGATGCCAGCGACCTTCGCCGCTTTCTCGGCCAGCTTCGTGTTGCGGAACATATGGCCGTAATCCTTGACGGTCGTGCCGCAGCCCGATGTGTTGATCACGATGGCGTCCAGCCCGCCATTGTCCATCTCCCGCGACCAGGCCTCGATGTTTTTGGCCGCCGTGGCGTGGCTTTCATCGGTCTTGCCCATGTGATGGGTCAGCGCGCCGCAGCAGCCCTGCCCCTCTGGGATCACCACCTCCGCGCCCAAGCGCCTCAAGAGCCGGATCGTGGCGTCATTGATATCGGTGTTCAGCGCCTTTTGCGCGCAGCCCGTCATGAGCACGACGCGCATTTTCTTTGTGCCCTCGGCGGCGAAGGTTTGCGGGTCGTCATTGCGCGAGACGGGCGGGATGATTTTCGGCGCCATCGCCAGCATCGCCTTCAGCCGCGCATCGGGCATCAGAAACGCAAACGGGCGGCCGATCTTGGCGCCTAGTAAAGCCAGCCGGAAACGCTTGGGATAGGGCAGGACTTTGGCCAGCACCCAGCGCAGGGCGCGGTCCGACAGGGGGCGTTTATAGGTGTTCTCGATATATTCGCGGGCGTGGTCGACCAGATGCATGTAATGCACCCCCGACGGGCAGGTGGTCATACAGGCCAGACAGCTGAGGCAGCGGTCGATATGTTTGACGGTTTTATCGTCCGGCACCCGCTCGTTTTCGAGCATGTCTTTGATCAGGTAGATGCGGCCCCGCGGGCTGTCCAACTCGTCGCCCAGCACTTGATATGTGGGGCACGTGGCCGTGCAAAACCCGCAATGCACACAAGAGCGCAGGATCTGGTTGGAGCGCTCAATTGCGGGGTCTTTCAACTGCTCTGGGGTGAAGGTGGTTTGCATATCTTATCCCATCAGCCCGGGGTTGAGGATGCCGCGTGGGTCAAACTTGGCGCGCAGGCCTTGGTTGATGGCGGCGAGGCCCGGCTCGGGATGGAACGTGCCCAGCTTGGCCTTGGTGGCGTCATCCGCGCGCATGAGCGTGCGGTGGCCTTTGATCTCGGGCGCTACGGCGCGCAGGTCGGTGCCGGGCTCCGTCAAGGCCCAGATCAGCCCGCCGCCCCAGTCGAGCATGGTTTGCGCCATGCCCAGTTCCGCCACCAAAGCAGGCGCGTCAGACGGCTTGACGGAGATGCGCCACAGATCGCCCGGCGTGTCGTGGAAGGCGGCGACATTGGCGATGTTGGACCAGATCTCACGGGTTTTGTCGGGGTCCGTTTCGACGCCAACCGCGCCATAGTCGGAGAGCAATGTCTCAAGCTGCGCGCTGCGATAGGCGATGGACTGAGCAAACCCTTCGATGCGGAACAGCACGCGCCCGCCGCCGAACGCCGCGCCCGAGACCTCGAATGGCGACCCCAATACCCGCGCCATGATCGCCACGGCCTGTTCGGGGCTGCGCCCCTCGACGCAGATGGTGGCGCTGGCGGCGATGCCCGGCAGCAGCTTGAACGACACTTCCGAGATCACGCCCAGCGTGCCGTAGCTGCCCGCCATCAGCTTGACCAGATCATAGCCGGTGACGTTCTTCATCACCCGGCCGCCGTTCTTGATGGTCTCGCCCGCGCCGTCGACAAAGCGCACGCCGATCAGGCTGTCGCGGCAGCTGCCCGCCTGAATGCGGCGCGGCCCTGCAATATTGGCGGCGACCACGCCGCCGATGGTGGGCGTGCCTTGCGTCCCCAACATGTCACGATGGTCCATCGGCTCGAATGGCAGACGCTGGTTTTCCTTGGCCAATGCGGCCTCGATCTCTGCCAGCGGCGTGCCGGCTTGCGCCACGATGGTCAGCGCGCCGGGCTCATAGAGCGAAATGCCGGACAGCTTTGCTGTGCTCAACACCTCGCCTGTCACCGGGTTGCCCAAAGGCCGCGTGCCACCACCGCGGATTTTCAAGGGGCCCGACGCGTCACGTATGGCTTCCGACAAGTGCTGCTCTGTCGCAGGTTCAAACATCATCACTGCTTTCTAAATACTCAAATCCTGCACCCTCACGCGGCGCGGCGGCTTTCGCTTGAGGCCAACGGGAAGACTTTGGCGGGGTTCAACAGCCATTTGGGGTCAAACACGTCCTTTACCTTCATCTGGATTTCCAGATCCTGCGGCTCGAATTGGGCCACCATCAGGTCGCGTTTCTCGATGCCGACGCCATGCTCTCCGGTCAGACAGCCGCCAGCTTCCACGCAGAGGCGCAGGATGTCGGCGCCCATGGCTTCGCAGAGCTCCAGATCACCTTCCTTATTGGCGTCAAACAAGATGAGCGGGTGCATGTTGCCGTCGCCTGCGTGAAACACGTTGCCCACGTCGAGCCCGTATTGCTTGGACAGCTCGCCAATGCGGCGCAGCACCATCGGCAGAGACGACACCGGGATCGTGCCATCAAGGCACATGTAATCATTGATCTGCCCCATCGCGCCAAAAGCGGATTTGCGGCCCAGCCAGATGCGGGCACTTTCCTCGGCAGAGGTGCTTTCGCGCAGCTCGACGGGGTCATGTTTGCGCGCGATTTGCAGGATCAGGCCGAGCTGCTCGTCGATCTCGGCCTCCGAGCCCTCGACCTCCACGATCAGCAGCGCTTCGCAATCGGGGTAGCCTGCGCCCGCGAAGGCCTCGGTGGCGCGTATCACAGGGCGGTCCATGAACTCGATGGCCACGGGCAGAACCCCCGCCTTGATGATGTCGGAGACGCATGCGCCCGCCACCTCGTTGCTGTCGAACCCCATCAGCACCGGGCGCGCGCCTTCGGGTTTGCGCAGGATGCGCAGCGTGGCCTCTGTGACGACGCCCAACTGGCCCTCGGAGCCGCAGATCAGCCCCAGCAGATCGTAGCCCGCCGCGTCCAGATGCGCGCCGCCCACCTCGATCACGGTGCCGTCCATCTGCACCATTTTGACGCCCAGCAGGTTGTTGGTGGTCACGCCGTATTTCAGGCAATGCGCCCCGCCGGAATTCATCGCGATATTGCCCGCAATGGCGCAGGCCAGCTGGCTTGACGGGTCGGGAGCGTAGAAGAAATCCTGCTCCTCCACCGCGCCGGTGACGCTGAGATTGGTGCGCCCGGTTTGCACGCGGATGTAGCGGTCGTCGTAATTGGTCTCCAGCACGTCATTCATCTTGGCCACGCCAAGGATCACGCTGTCAGCGGTGGGCAGCGCGCCGCCTGCCAGCGAGGTGCCGGAGCCGCGCGGCACCACGGGGACGTCCATGTCGTGGCAGATCTTCAAAACGGCCGCGACCTCTTGGGTCGAGGCGGGCAGCACGGCGCAGAGCGGCGGGCATTTATAGGCGGTCAGCGCGTCGCATTCATAGACTTTCAGCTCGCGCTCTTCGTGGATCACGGCGTCGGCTGGCAAGACGGCGGTGAGTCGCTCCACAAGCAGCGCTTTCTTGGCCAAAACGGCGGCGTCGGGGGCTGGCATCTCCATGGCGCGTCTCCAAAATCGGGTAATTGGTAAAAACATATTACCAATTTTGACCTATGGCAAGCGCAGAACAGCGCTGATATCCTCGTATAATGAATGTCACCGCCCTCCCCGCCCTGCTCAGCGTGCTGGACCTTGTCGGTCTTGGGCTTCTGATCACCAGCTTTCTTGCTTTGGGCTGGCGGATTGAGCATCCGGGCGCGAAACGGACCTCCGTTACCATCATCATGGCCGAGTACCGCCGCGAGTGGATGCGCCAGATGGTCACCCGCGATCCGCGCATCTTTGACGCCGCCATTTTGACGAACCTGCGGCAGGGCACATCTTTTTTCGCGTCCGCCTGCATGATCGCCATCGGCGCGTTGCTGGCGGCTGTTGGCAATGCGGACACGCTGAAAAACGTGGCGTTGGACCTGACGCTGGATGGCGGGCCGACGACGCTGTGGCAGGTGAAGCTGATCCTTGTCGTGCTGTTCTTGACCCATGCGTTTCTGAAATTTGTCTGGGCCAACCGGCTTTTTGGCTATTGCGCGGTGGTGATGGCCGCCGTGCCCAACGAGATCGGGCATGAATTAGCCTATCCACGTGCCAAACAAGCCGCAGAAATCAATATTCGTGCGGCTTGGAACTTTAATCGGGGCCTGCGGGCGATATATTATGCATTGGGAAGTCTCGCGTGGCTTCTTGGGCCCTATGGGCTGATGCTGGCCACCGCGATGGTGAGCTACCTGATTTGGGAGCGGGAGTTTTCATCCCGTCCCCGCGAGATTTTGCTGGCGGATATTCCCGCCGGACCCAAACCGGCGGAGCCTTCCGCTAAGGAGAGCTGAGATGAAACTGCTTCTGACCGCTGCCGCCGCTTTGGCGATGACCGCCCTGCCCGTTCTCGCGGGTCAGGCGAAGGTGGAGAACGCCTCCGCCCGCAAATCCGGCGCGACATGGACGTTCGAAGTGACGATCCGCCATGCCGATACCGGGTGGGACCATTACGCCGACGGCTGGGCCGTGCTGGCGCCCGACGGCACGCAGCTTGGCTACCGCACGCTGCACCACCCGCATGAGAATGAGCAGCCGTTCACCCGCTCACTGTCCGACGTGCGCGTGCCTGAGGGCGTGACGGAGGTGATGATCCGCGCCCATGACAGCGTGCATGGCTGGTCGGACGCGACGTTCAAGGTGCCTTTGCGGTAATTGTCTGCGGTAATTACCTGCGACCTTCGCGGAGCCATGCGGCGATGGTCAGAAGGCCTGCGAGCAGCAGGAACAACCATGGCGAGACCAGCGGTGTGACGGTGATGTTTGTCGTCAGATAGGCGTTGCGCGGGGTCAGGCCGATCCAGCCGCGCCCGGCGGCGTTGCGGCCTTCGCCGACGAGCCGCAGGCTGGGAATGCCGTCCTCCAGCCGCAAGGTGCCGCCTCTGAGCGGGGTGACGATGGGCTCCAGCTTGTCGCCGGAGGCCACGGTTTCCACGAACTCGCGCGGGGCGGCGGGGCCGAGGCCAAAGACGGTTTCAATGGCCTCCTCCCCCTCGCCCTCCGTGGCGCGGTAAAGGCCCTGCTGGGTGCCCTCGAAGCTGGCGACAAAGCGGCCCGGGCTGATTTCCTCCAGAGTGACAATCTGCTCCGTGCCGTCGGGCGCGGTCAGGGTCACATCGCCCACAAATTCCGACAGGGTGCGGCGGGTGAGCGTGACGGTCTGCCCCTCGACGCTGGCGGTCAGGGCCTCCTCTTCCAGATCAGGCTCCTGCATCATCCAATGGCCCAGCCGGCGCAATAGTTCCAATTGTGGCCCGCCGCCTTCAAAGCCGCGATGCCAGAGCCATGCGTGGTCGGAGGCGATCAGCGCCACGCGGCCTTCGCCCACCCGGTCAAGGGTGATCAGCGGTTTGTCGTCGATGCCGGTCATGACCGTGTTGCCGGAGGTTTCCGTCACCTCGATCTGGCGCATCCAGCGGCCCCAGCCGGGGGTGCCGTCCTCGGCCTCATCGAGCGGCGCGAAGGTTTCCAGACCTTCCGTGACCGGGTGGCGCGCGCCGAGATCGGAGATCGTGGGTTTGAACCCCTGCTCAAACACCCGCGCGGTGGGGGCTGCGGGCAGGATGTCGCCCAAGGCGGAGCGGTAGATGCTGTCGGCGGAGGCGAAATCAGGCCCGGCGGCGACCAGCACCGCGCCGCCATTGGCGACATATTGGCTGATCGAGTCGAAATAGAGCCCCGGCAGGATGCCGCGCCGTTTGTAGCGATCAAAAATGATCAGGTCGAACTCGTCTACTTTTTCCAAGAACAGCTCGCGGGTCGGGAAGGCGATCAGGCTGAGTTCAGAGACCGGCACGCCGTCTTGCTTTTCCGGCGGGCGCAGAATGGTGAAATGTACCAGATCGACGGCGGCATCCGATTTCAGCAGGTTGCGCCATGTGCGCTCCCCCGCATGCGGCTCGCCGGAGACCAAGAGCACGCGCAGGCGGTCGCGCACGCCGTTGATCTGGATAACGGCGGCGTTGTTGCGGTCGGTCAGCTCGGTCTCGATCGGCTCAAGGTTGAATTGCAGCACGTTGCGCCCGCCATGGGTCAGCGTCACGGGCAGGTCGAGATCCTCCCCCACCGGCACCTGAAAGCTCTGCGGCTCGTCCCCGTCAATGGCGATGGAGAGGTTGGCCAGCGCGCCAATGTCAGCGGGCACAGCACCTTGATCCTCAATCCGCAGGGTCAGGGTGATTTCCTCGTCGAGAATGGCGAAGGCAGGCGCGTTTTTGACGATGAGCCGCCTGTCCCAATCCGTGTCGCGCCCGGTCAGAAGCGTGTGGATGGGGGCTTGCAGCTCCGGCGCGCGCTCGATGTCGTGCAGCTGCCCATCGGTGACCAGCAGCGTGCCTGCGATGCGGGCGGAGGGTTCTTCGGTAAGCGCCTCGCTGAGCGCGCCCATCAGCTCGGTGCCTGCGTCGCCAATGCCGTCGGGCACCTCAACGGTGCGCAGCTCGAACCCGCGCCCCTCAATATCTTCGCTCAGTGCTGCGACGGCCTCCGAGGTCTGGCTTTCGCGGTCAGACAGCTCCTGGCTGGCGGAGCGGTCGACGACCATCATCACAATGTCAGAGAGCGGCTCGCGGTCCTCGTCCTGCAGCGCGGGGTTGGCCAAGGCGGTCAGCACGGCGATGCCCGCCAGCGCGCGCAACCACCAGCCGGGCAAGCCACGCCAGAGCGCATAGAGCAACAGCGCGGCCAAGAGCACGCCCAGCAAGGTGAGCGGCATCAGGGGGACGAGCGGGTCGAGGATGACGTTCATGCTAATTCCCCAGCCGATCAAGCAGTGCGGGCACGTGGACCTGATCGGATTTGTAATTCCCGGTCAGCACATGCATCACCAGATTGATGCCGAACCGAATGGCAATTTCGCGCTGCCGCTCACCACCAGAGCCGCGCCCGACGGGAAAAACGGGCCTGCCCGCCTCGTCGCGCGCCCATGCGGCGGCCCAGTCATTGCCGCCGATCAGCACCGGGGTCACGCCGTCATTGAGGTTGCGAAAGGGCAGCCCCTCCACCTGTTCGGCGTCAGCGGGGGCGGCCTCCACCCAGACGGAATTGTTGGCGTGACGGCCGGGGAAATCCTGCAACAGGTAAAAGGCCCGCGTCAGCACGTGATCCGAGGGCACGGGCTCCAGCGCGGGAATATCAAGCGGCCGGGCCAGTTGTTGCAGCTTGCGGCCCATGGGGGTGGACGTGCCGAAGCTGCCGATATTGCCGTCGCGGGTGTCAAAGACGATCATGCCGCCCGTGCGCAGGTAGCGGTTCAGCTTGGTATAGGCCGCTGCCGACGGGGTCGGCTGGGTCTCCGAAATGGGCCAATAGATGAGCGGGAAAAAGGACAGCTCGTCAGTTTCAAGATCCACCTCGATGGGGTCCGCAGGCTCAATGGAGGTGCGCCGGAACAGGCTGCGCGACAGGCCTGCAAGGCCCAGACGCGAGGTGCGGTCCAGCGTGGCGTCGCCGGTTTTGACGTAAGCCAGCACGACCTCGGAGGTGGCCTCCAACGCACGGTTTTCTTCTTGCTGGGCGCGGGCTTCAAAGGGCAGAGACAGGGCCAGCAGCACCATGGCGGCGGGGGCGGCGCGGCGGAAACTGAGGCGGCCTGCCAGCCAAAGCGAGGCCAGAATGTCGAGCATCAACAACACGATAGCGCCGGTCAGCAACAGGCCTGCCAGCGGGGTTTCACCCGCCAGCGCCATGCCTTCGACGGGCACGGAGGCGGGCCAGCTTGTGGGCGCCAGTTCGTCATCCGGGCCGATCACGTTCAGCGCCACACGGCGCGCATCGTTGCTGTAGAGGCCGGGGCGCAGGTCGGGGCCGAGCACGCGCTCCACCAGCACTTCGCCGTCGACGCCCGCAATCGCATCGGCGCTGCGCACCCGGCCAAACCCGTCGAGCACGTCTTCGGGCTGCCATGTGGTGCCTGCCAGCTCTTCGGCGCTCAGCTCAGGGGGGCGCGTCGAAATCGCGAGGCGTTCGAGCATCTGCACGAAGAGGCCCGACAGCGGCAGGGTGGACCATTCGGCATTGGCGGTGACGTGGAACAGCACCACCTGCCCCTCGCCCAGCTGATTGCGGGTCACCAGCGGCGTGCCGTCGGCCAGCGAGGCAATGGTGCGTTCGGCCAGATTGGGGTCGGGCTGGGCCACGACTTGGGACGTGACGCTGACATCGCTTGGCACGGGCAGGCCGAAGAAGGGGCTGTCGCGGGTGAAGGCGCGGAGGGCTTTGGGTTCCCCCCAAGACATGGCCCCGCCGACGGAGCGCCCGCCCGCGCGCAGGCGCACGGGCATCAACGGGTTGGAGCTTTCGAGATCTGCGGCCGCCGTGCGGGGGCCTGCGAAACGGACCAGCAAGCCGCCCTCGTCGACCCAGTCGACCAGTAGGTCGGTTTCCGTTTCGCTGAGCGTCGCAATGTCAGCCAGCAGCAGCACGTCGGGGCTGGCCAGCAGCATGTCTTCGAGCGTCCCGTCGATCAGGTCAGCCGACGGCACCAAAGCGCGGCGCAAATAGAAGAGCGGCGACAGCAGGTCCTGCGCCTCTTGGCCGTCGCCCGAGGCCAGCAGCCCTACTTCGCGGCGCTTCAACGCGTCATCGGTCAGCGACACGGCCCCGGCGGAGCGCGTGCCTTCGATTTCGAACCGGCGGATGCGGTTGCGCAGCTCGGTGGGGAGCGACAGGACCACGTCGGCCTCCGTTTCCCCGGCGCTGAAGCTGGCGATGCCGCGCGCGAGTTCCTGCTCCAGCCCGTTGGGGTCGGGGCCGAAAGCCACCAGCGGCAGCTCGCGCGCGCCGTCGGGGGTGGCACGGATGGCGGTGATCGCGACGTCGCTGCCTTCAAAACGCGCGGGTTTCAGTGCGAAAACAGGGCGTTGCGCCTCGATCACCCGCAGGGTGCCTTTGGATTGGAACAGCGCCGTGACGGCCGCGCGGGCGGGGTGGTCCAGCCCGTCGGAGAACCAGACGGTGTCAAAACTTGCGCCTTGCGTGAGGGTTTCGAGCGCGTCGGCCACATCAGCCGAAGCGGTGAAGGCGGAGGGTTGCAACCCCGCCAATTCGGGGATCAGCGCGTCGGCGGCCGCGAAGGACAGATCACCTCCCGGCAGCTCGGACAGGCGCAGGATGGCCACGGGACGCGCGTCGCGCGCGGCTTCTGCCAGCAGCGATTCCATGCGGTTGATGCGGCCCGGCCAGTCGCGGGCAGAGGCCCAGCTGGCATCCGTTGCAATCAACAGCGGGCCGGTGCCGGGCTGGCGCTCGTCCGGGTTCAGGATCGGGCCTGCGAAGCCGATGATCAGGCCCGCGACAGCGAGCATGCGCAGCAGCATCAACCACCACGGAGTGGTGTCGGTCTGGCTTTCGTCATCCTTGAGGCCCAGTAGAAGCGCGATGCCCGGGAAACGGCGCTTGATCGGCGCGGGCGGCACGGCGCGCAGCAGCCACCACAGGACGGGCAGCAGCACCAAAGTGAAGAGCAGGATCGGCGTGGTGAAGGCGAGGTTTGCGATCATGAGCCGCCGTCCAGAGCCCGGTAGGCCCACATCAGCGCCTTGAGCGCGGGGGTGTCGGTGTGGTGGCACAAATAGCGCCAGCCGGTGGCGCGGCAGAGGTCCTGCAGCATGGCTTTGCGCTGCGCCAAGCGGTCCAGATAATCTTCCTTGAGGCTGCCCGCTTTCAGCGTCTCGAAGCGGACCGCGCCGGACATGCTTTCAAAGACGGTGCGGCCATCATAGGGGAAGGCTTCCTCGTCCGGATCGAGAATTTGGATCAGCGTGCCTTTGACGCCGCGATCCGTGGCGCGGGTCAGCGCGTCGGCCACGGGGGCCGGGTCGCCAAAGAAATCCGACAGGAAGACCGCGCGCGACCCTGCGGGCAAAACGCGGGCATTGGGCGTGCCGAAATCGGTGTCATTCTCGCCCGAGAAAGCCGCATCCATCAAATGGCCCGCCATGCGGGCAAGCTGCGCCTCCCCGCGGCGGGGTGGCGTGCCGCGATTGGCCAGACCGAAGCGCTCGCCGCCGCGATTGAGCAGCACGCAAAGCGCCAAGGCCAGCACGCGGGCGCGATGGCCCTTGGTCGGGCGGTCATTGCCGCCGGTGAAGCTCATCGACAGGGCGTCATCGACCCAGAACATCACCGATTGCGCGGCCTGCCATTCTTTTTGGCGGACAAATTGCTCGTCACCACGGGCCGATCTGCGCCAGTCAATGTCGCGCAAGCCATCGCCGTTCTCGGCGGGGCGGTATTGCCAGAACTCGTCGCCCATCCCGGCCCTGCGGCGGCCGTGATCGCCCAAAAGGACAGTCGCGGCCAGATGCTCGGCTTCCGCCAAAAGCGCGGGGAAGGCGCTGGCATGGGCCTCCGCACGGTGGCGCAACCCGGCTGGGCTTATGGCAGGATCCTGATTCAAACCGGGATCACGCGGCGGCTTTGCGGGTGGAGACATGCGCAAGGGTTTGCGCGATCACATCGTTGAGCTCCTGACCTTCAGCGCGGGCGGCAAAGCTGAGCGCCATGCGGTGGGTCAGAACGGGTTCAGCCAGAGCTGCCACATCATCAAGCGAGGGCGCGAGACGGCCCTCCAGCAGCGCCTTGGCGCGGGCGGTCAGCATCAGGGCTTGCGCGGCGCGTGGACCGGGGCCCCATGAGACAGTGCGCTGGACCAGATCGGAGGCGTCTACCTCGTTCGGGCGGCAGGCGCGGACCAGATCGAGGATATGCTCCACCACCGCGTCGCCCACGGGCATTTTGCGTACAAGGGCTTGGGCGGCGATCAGCTCTTTGGGGGTGAAGACCTCATGGGCGGCGGCGTCTTTGGTGCCGGTGGTGGCCATCAGGATGTCGCGCTCTGTTTCGCGGTCGGGGTAGCGGACGTTGATCTGGATCAGGAACCGGTCGAGCTGCGCCTCGGGCAGCGGGTAGGTGCCTTCTTGTTCCAGCGGGTTCTGCGTGGCGAGCACATGGAACGGGGCGGGCAACGGGCGGTCCTTGCCCGCAATCGCGACGGAGCGTTCCTGCATCGCTTGCAGCAGGGCAGATTGGGTCCGCGGCGAGGCGCGGTTGATCTCGTCAGCCATCAAGAGCTGCGCAAAGATCGGGCCTTCGATGAAGCGAAACGCACGCGAGCCGTCCTTGGCGGTGTCGAGCACTTCGGAGCCCAAGATATCCGCTGGCATCAGGTCGGGGGTGAATTGCACCCGGTTGGTGGACAGCCCCATCACGGTCGAGAGCGTGTCGACCAGAAGCGTTTTGCCGAGCCCCGGCAGGCCCATCAGCAGCGCGTGGCCGCCTGACAGAAGGGCGGTGAGCGAGAGGTCCACCACCTCCTGCTGGCCGATGATCCGGGCAGAGATAGAACTGCGCGCCTCGCCCAGCTTGGCGCCCAGCGCTTCGATCTCTTTCACCATTTTCTCTGCATCGGCCATGACAGCGCTCCGTGATCCTCTATATAGACCTTTAGTTATAGTGTGATCATGGGACGAAGAAATGGCAAAAGGCACGGGCGCACAAAAGCTTGACCTGCCGTCGGCGGAAAACATCGCCGCCAGCGCGTTGGAGGTGAGCAAATCCGGGCTGCCGCCGGTGGAGGATTGGAACCCGCCCTTTTGCGGCGATCTGGACATGCGCATCGCGCGGGACGGGACGTGGTTCTATCTGGGCACGCCTATCGGGCGGCCTGCTTTGGTCAAGCTGTTCTCCACGATCTTGCGCAAAGATGGCGAGAAGTATTTCCTCGTCACCCCGGTGGAGAAAGTCGGCATCACCGTCGATGACGCGCCGTTTGTGGCGGTGGATGTGAATGCGTCCGGCGCGGGCGCGGACCAGGTTTTGCAGTTTGAGACGCAGGTGGGCGATGTGTTTGAGGCAGGCTCGGATCACCCGATCCGGGTGTCTTATGACGCGGCGGGCGAGCCCTCGCCCTACGTGCTGGTGCGCCGCAACTTGGAGGCGCTGATTGACCGCAAGAGCTTTTACCGGCTGGTCGATCTGGGCGTGCATCACGAGATAGACGGCACGCGCTGGTTTGGCGTCTGGTCGGGAGGGGCGTTTTTCAAGGTGATCCGCAGCGCCGCGCTGGAGGAGTGAGTCGCAGTTTGGATCAGTTTTTGCCGGGGGGATGGGATCACAAACTTGTGATAAAGTCTCATTTTTAGCTAATTCAGCGGTTTTTTGGGTTGAGCTCTGCTTTGGCGCACATGGCCCGTTCGCACGCTGCCTAGGTCCGCGCGGATGCAGAGGCTAGGTAGGTGAGGAGCGAAACAGCCAAGTTAGTCCGCACCCATGTCCCGATCCTTTGTTGCCCTTATCCTGTTCAGCGCCATCACCTCCGCGGTGATGTCAGCGATTGTGTGCGGGGTGATGACCTTCAAAATGGCCGGGCTCAGTGCGGCCTTCATGCACACTTGGGCGGGGGGCTGGGTGACCGCATGGCCGGTGGCCTTCACCGTGATCCTGATTGCCGGGCCGATCATTCGCAAAACCGTCTATAGCGCGTGCAAATGCCCGCAAGTGACGCTGGACCAGTCCGTGCCGGGGGTCGAGAAGGCCTGAACGAGAGGCCTGACCCAAACGTGCTGCGCACAGGTTTTATTCTGCTCTTGGGGAGGTTCCCTCCCCGCCGCAGGGGCAGCCCCTGGAGCATATTTTTGCCAAGATGAAACTTAGTGGGCTTTAGTGAGCCTCGGCCCAGTTTTTGCCCTGACCTGCATCGACCACCAGCGGCACGTCGAATTTCACCGCCGGGTCTGACGCGTTTTCCATGACGTCGCGCACCGTGTCGATGGTGCGTTGTACTTGATCCTCGGGGACCTCGAAAATCAGCTCGTCATGGACCTGCAACAGCATCCGGCAGGGCAGGTCCTTGATCGCGTCCGGCATGCGGATCATGGCGCGGCGGATGACATCGGCGGCGGTGCCTTGGATGGGCGCGTTGATGGCCGCGCGTTTGGCAAAGCCCGCACCGGGGCCTTTGGCGTTGATTTCGGGCGTGTTGATCTTGCGGCCAAAGAGGGTTTGCACGTAGGAGTGGTCCTTGGCGAATTTCACCGTCTCGTCCATGTAGTCTTTTATGCCGGGGAACCGTTCAAAATAGCGGTCGATGAAGCCTTGGGCCTCTGCACGTGGGATGCGCAGGTTGCGGGCGAGGCCGAAACCGGAGATGCCGTAGATCACCCCGAAATTGATGGCTTTGGCCTGACGGCGCACGTCGGGGGTCATCTCATCCAGCGGCACGTCGAACATCTCGGACGCGGTCATGGCGTGGATATCATGCCCGTCCTTGAAGGCCTGTTTCAGCGCCGGGATGTCGGCAATATGGGCGAGGATGCGCAGCTCAATCTGGGAATAATCGAGGGAGACCAGCAGATTGCCTTCTTCGGCCACGAAGGCCTCCCGAATGCGGCGGCCTTCGTCGGAGCGGACGGGGATGTTTTGCAGGTTCGGGTCGGTTGAGGCCAGCCGCCCGGTGTTGGCCCCGGCGATGGAATAGCTCGTATGCACCCGGCCCGTGTCTGGGTTGATATGGGTTTGCAGCGCGTCGGTATAAGTGGATTTCAGCTTGGAGAGCTGACGCCAATCGAGCACCCGGCCCGGCAATTCATGCTCCGTGGCGAGGTCTTCGAGAATGTCGACGCCCGTGCTATACGCCCCGGTCTTGCCCTTCTTGCCGCCGGGCAGCTCCAGCTTGTCGAAGAGAATTTCGCCCAGCTGTTTGGGAGAACCCACGTTGAAGCTTTGCCCGGCAAGCTCGTGGATCTCGGCCTCCAGCCCCGCCATTTTCTGGGCGAAGGCGTTGGACATGCGGCTGAGCGTGTCGCGGTCGACTTTGATGCCGTTCATCTCCATCTTTGCCAAGACAGGGATCAGCGGGCGTTCCAGCGTCTCGTAAACGGTGGTGACCTGTTTTTCGTGCAGGCGCGGCTTGAACAATTTCCACAGGCGCAGGGTGATGTCGGCGTCTTCGGCGGCGTAAGGCGCGGCTTTTTCGATGGCGACCTTGTCGAAGGTGATGGCGGATTTGCCGGTGCCGATGAGTTCCTTGATCGGGATCGGGCTGTGGCCCAGATATTGCTCCGACAGGCGGTCCATGCCGTGATTGTGCAGGCCCGCATGCAGCGCGTAGCTAAGCAGCATTGTGTCGTCGATGGGCGCCACGGCCACGTCGTAACGCGCGAAAATCTTGGCGTCGTATTTCATGTTCTGGCCGATTTTCACGATGCTGTCGTCTTGCAGCATTGGGCGCAGCATTGTGAGCGCTTCGTCCAGACCCATTTGCCCCTCGGCCAGTTCTTCGGAGCCGAAGAGCCCGTCGCCGTCGCCAGCTTTATGAGTCAGCGGCACGTAGCAGGCTTCGCCCGGTTCTACGCAGAGCGAGATGCCCACGAGGTCGGCAGTCATCTCGTTGAGGCCGGTGGTTTCCGTGTCCACCGCGACGTAGCCGCGGGTGTAGATGAGGTCGATCCAAGTTTGCAGCTCTGCGGCGTCTCGGACGGTGGTGTAGACCGCGTCTTTGAGGTCCGGCATCTCGGGCACGTCGGCGGCGGGTGCGGACGCGACTTCGATCACGGGGGCTTCGACATCCAGACGGTCGGCGAGGCGTTTGGTCAGGGTGCGGAACTCCATCTCCGCCAGAAAGGCCATCAGCTTTTCGGGGTCGGGCTCGCGCACTTCCAGATCGTCGATGGTGAAGGTGATCGGGGTGTTTTCGTCCAGCGTCACCAGCTTTTTGGACAGCTCGATCTGCGCACGGTGCTCGATCAGGGTTTCGCGGCGCTTGGGCTGTTTGATCTCCTCGGCACGGTCAAGAAGCTCTTCCAGCGAGCCGTATTCGTTGATCAGCAGCGCAGCGGTCTTGATGCCGATGCCCGGAGCGCCCGGCACGTTGTCCACGCTGTCGCCCGCCAAGGCCTGGACGTCGATCACCCGCTCTGGGCCCACGCCGAACTTGGCCTCCACGCCCTCGGCGTCGATGCGGTTGTTCTTCATGGCGTCGAACATTTCCACGCCGCCGCCGACCAGCTGCATCAGGTCCTTGTCCGACGAGATGATGGTGCAGCGCCCGCCAAGCGCACGGGCCTGAACGGCGAGGGTCGCGATGATGTCGTCGGCCTCATAGCCCTCCATCTCCTCGCAGGCGATGTTGAAGGCGTGGGTGGCGTCGCGGGTCAGCGGGATTTGCGGGCGCAGGTCTTCGGGCATGGCCTCCCGGTTGGCCTTGTATTGGTCATACATGTCGTTGCGAAACGTGTGGGAGCCCTTGTCGAAAATCACCGCCACATGGGTCGGCGCGTCGGGGCCTGCATTGTCGTCCACATAGCGCTGCAACATGTTGCAAAAGCCCGAGACCGCGCCGATGGGCAGCCCGTCAGACTTGCGCGTCAGCGGCGGCAGCGCGTGATAGGCGCGGAAAATGAAGGCCGAGCCGTCGATGAGGTGCAGATGGCAGCCCTTGCCAAACGCCATTACGTGCGCTCCGCGCCGCCTTTGCGCAGAACCTCCTGCTCATGGTCGGCATGGATGAACCGCTTGTCGCAATAGCTGCACTCGACCCAGCCCAGATCCTGCGGGATTTGCAGCCAGACGCGGGGGTGGCCCAAGGCGGGGCTGCTGCCGTCGCAGGCCACGCGGTACTGGCTGACCACTTCGGTTTCGGGGGCGTCATGCGACAGGTGCTGCGACATGGAGAACGGTCCTTTGTAATGATGCGCGCATGATACCTGAGCCACGCCTGCCCACAAGAGGGCTCAGGCCTGCAAAGGGGAGCAAATATCATGCGCCGCGGCACGCGGCTCCGTTAGGTCAGGTTTCGCGTGCCAGCATACGTCCAAGAGGCCTGCCGCCAATGATATGCACATGCAGGTGCGGCACCTCCTGGACGCCGTGGACCCCGGCGTTAGAAATCGCACGGAAGCCGTCCTCGCTGACGCCTTCAAGGCGGCAGACCTCGCCCACGGCGCGCAGGAAGCCTGCAAGCTCGCCCTCGGAGGCCTCTTGGGTGAAATGATCCAGCGACACGTAAGGCCCTTTGGGGATCACCAGCACATGGGAGGGCGCCTGCGGGGTGATGTCGCGAAAGGCCAGCGCGTGGTCATTCTCGAACACCGTGTCATTGGGGATCTCGCCGCGCAGAATTTTGGCGAAAATGTTCTGGTCGTCATACTCAAAGCCCATGTCGAGGGTGCTCCATCAATCCACAAAGAGGTAGTCGGCGTCCAGAATATCGCGGGCCACGTCCTCGGCAACATCCAAAAAGCCCGCCAGCGCCACCGCGTTGGCCTGCGCCCCGTCAAATTCGCTGATCTTGAAGGTGCCGGGGAAGCCCGCGTCGCGAATCTGGTCGGCCTCAAACTCGAAATTGTGCTGCACCGTGGGCAGCAGCCGGTCGATCGTGTCCTGCGGGGTCATCTCGCCGGCCAGCCCTACGCGCTTGGCATGGCCCAGCAGGTAGTCATCGCCAAAGCGGCATTCGATCTCCAAAAGCTTGGTGGAAGCGCTGTCCTCGAACAGATCATGCAACAGGCTCAGATTGGACGGGTCGAGGCAAATCACCAGACGCTGCGCGTCGTAATGGTCATAGATCAGCCGCAGCAATGCGCGGTGGTGGCGGGAGCGCTTGTCCCGCGTGGTCTCGATGCCGCCCAGATCGGGCATCGGCGTGTGCTCCTCGTCAAACAGGTATTCGCAGCCGCGCAGCTCGGTGCGCTCCATGATGCGGTGCAGCAGCCGCTTGGCGACGTGCCATTTCTTGCAGGCTATCACCAGCAGCGCGCGTTCGCGGCCCAAGGTGGTTTGGCGTTCCCAGAAGCGCGGCCCGAAGCGCCTCCCGATCCGGCCCCGTCCGGTGAGAAATTTGAACAGGGTCTGGCCCTCGTTGGAAGTCTGGAACTCCATCCGTTTAGAGGCATAAAGCGCGCCCAGCCGTGCCTTGAGGTCCACAGCACCGGGCGAGATTTTGCGCGCAAACAGGTAATCCTGGCTCAGCAGCAGGTCGTAATGGTCGTTGTAAAACGACACCGGCATCCCGTAATCGGAGAACATCAGGAAGGTCAGCGACCGGCTTTCTATTTCGTCCGCTGGCACCAGATGGCGCACAAGCGTCTGGAAAAACGTCTCGTCGGGGATCCATGTGGTTTTGAAAAACCGCGTCACGTCGCGGCGGTTTTGGGCAAACTCCAGCACCCATTCCGCGCTGCGCCGCCGCAGGCACCACCATTGCGAGCCGATCATCATCTGCAAATCTTCGGGAATATCGCGCTTCAACCCCAGCCGCTTTTGCGCCTGATAGGCGGCGTAGAACATCCGTTTATGCGCGCGCTCGTTGAACCAGTGCCGGTAGATCAGCCGGTCCTCTTTCATCCCCGTCTTGATCCAGTCGGAGGCGAAATAGTCAAAGCTCTCGATGAAATCCTTGTCGTTATTGTCGAGGAAATCATGCACGTAATCGGCGGATTTGACGGGCATGCAATCGCCCGACAACATGTAGAAATGCGTGGCCCTTGGAAAGGCGTCGAGGGCGGCGCGCAGGGCATGCATCGTGGCCTCGACCAGCGACCATTCCCCCCAGCCGCATTTGATGCGCTTTCTGGCAAAGGTCACGTTGGGGTTGTCGCCAAGGGCGGCTCTGATCTCGTCATAGGCGGCGCGGTCCGAGGAGGCGTCAAAATGGATCGCCATCGCGTCGCCCGCTGCCGTCAGGCGGTTGGCTTGTTCAATAATTGCCTTGGGGTCTTTGTGACACAGCAAAATGAATGCGATTTTTGCCATCTGGAATAGGGACCCGCCTGTCGCTTATCACTTTGTTAACCAGTTCCTCATAACCCCAGAGACTGTTGAATAAACAGCCCCCCTGTCGTTATGTGGCTGGTATTGTGTCTAAACGGTAAACAAAAGCCGTTAAATCAGGAAGTGAGTGGCGTTATGGGATTTCCGGGCACCTGGATGACTGAAAGCGAAAGCATGGTGTACCGGGTGGTGCCGAAATGCGCTTGCTCCTCCATCGGCCAGATCATGTATTATTCGGATCACGGCGCATATTTTGACGGCGACATCCATGACGCCAAGGACAAGCTGCACAAATGGGCTCTGGACGACAGCCAGCCTTTGATCGAGCGCAACGTCACCAATCATGACAGCTACGCTTTCACCTGCGTGCGCAATCCTTATGGGCGCATATTGTCGTCGTTTTTCGACAAGATTTGCGGCATCCAGCGCAACGGCAAACGCTACCGGGGCAATCTGGTGCCGCTCCTCGTGCAGAAATACGGGATCGAGGTGGGCGACCCCGAGAACGGGTTTGAATTCGACCAGATCAAGAGCTTTCGGCGGTTTTTGCTCTTTGCGCGGGACACCATTCGCTGGCGGCGTCCGATGGATCCGGACATTCACTGGTCGGCCATGTCGGGTCATATCTCGACCTTCATCGTCAATGGCGGGCGCTACGATAATATTTTCTTCACCGAGACCTTTAACGAAGGCATGAAATCCGTGCTCGACGCCGTTGAGACGCCTGTAAAGGTCGATATCGAAAAGGTGCCGCGCTTCAACGAAAGCGAGGGACACGGCCCCAAACGCGCGCATCCGATCGAGGAGTATTTCGACGATCTGTCGATGCATCTGGTCTATGAGATCTACAAGCGCGACTTCCAATTGTTCAAATATGACGCGGCTGATCCGTCCAACAAAATGCCCATCGGGGAGATTGATCTCGATGAGGTGCATGCCAAGCTGGGCGACTGAGCGTTTGAGAGTTGTTGACCCTCAGGGCTGAGTTGTGAGACTTAGAAATCCCAAAGGCGTTCTGCCTGACCATTTATTTGGTGTTCACCCGATATCAGCCGTTCGCTGGTCGCATAGGAAAGGGGCGCGTTTGCGCCTGTCATTGTGCAGACACATCGCTTCTATTCGCTAGATCTTTTCCGTGGCATCGCTGCTTTGACTGTGGTTTTGGGGCATTTCGTCATCGACGGGATCATCGCCCCGGACGGCCAGATTCCGCAGGCCCATGAGGCCGGGATCATCTGGAATTTCTCCTTCATTTACGCGGTGGATTTCTTCCTCGTGCTCAGCGGCTTCGTGCTGGCCCATAGCTATCTGCACAGGATGGAGATCACCTTCCGCGACTTCGCGCTGCGCCGTTTTTTCCGCATGTACCCGCTGCATCTGCTGACGCTGCTTGTCACCCTTGGCCTGTTCGCGCTGTTCGGGCTGTCGGCAGAGACGAAAGACATCCTGCTGCATGTCTTCTTCATCCAGAATATCGGCCTTGGCCCGGATGGGCTGACGCTCAACGTCCCGTCCTGGACCATCTCCATCGAGTTCTGGATCAACATCGCGGCCTTCCTCCTGCTGCTGTTCATCCGCCCCGGCAAACGCATCGTCCAAATCCTGCTGGTGCTCATGGCCTGCGCCTGTTTCGCGCTGCTCTACCGGTTTTCAGGCCATCTCAACGTCAATTATCAAACCTCGATGGGCTTTTTGAACTGGGGGCTGCTGCGCTGCTCCGGCTCGTTTATCCTGGGCTTTTTGACCTACCGGCTCTATCTGCGCTGCCAGTCCTGGCAGCCCGCCGCATGGCTTGTGGGCCTCGCCATCGCGGCGTTCATGGCGATCATCCTCGCCCTGCCCGGCCACGCACTGGCCGGGTTTGCGACGCCGTTTGTGTTCTCGGCCATCGTGCTGGTTCTGGCCTGCTCAGACCACATGACCCGCGCCGTGTCGCAACCGCTGGTGCTGCTTGGAGACATCTCCTTCTCCATCTATCTCGTCCATCACCCTATCCTGCAAATCTTCCGCGAAACCGGACTGGAGAAATCCCTACTGACAGGTATCGGCTTCGTGGCCGTGGTGCTGGTCCTGTCCACGCTGACCTACAGACTTTTCGAGCGCCCGATCTATCGCTGGTCGCTCAGCAAAACCGCCAGCTACCGCGGCGTCGTACCCGCCTAGGCGCTGCGCTGCATCTTCACGGGCTCCGTGCGGGCCAGCCGGATGACGTTGGACATGAAGGGCTTGTGCGTGTCCTCGCTGCGCGTCGCTGCGTAAAGCCGCTTGGTCTTGCCCGTCTTGGTCAGCGGCCGCGTGACATAGTCCGAGTTATACCGCACCTCCCGCACCACCCAGTCGGGCAGCACCGCCACGCCGCGATTGGAGGCCACCAGCAGCAAGATCACCGCCGTCAACTCCACCTGCCGCATGGCACGCGGCTCCACGCCCGCGGGGATCAAAAGCTCCGTGAACACATCCAGCCGGGATCGGTCCACCGGGTAGGTGATCAGCATCTGGTCTTTCAAATCCTCCGCCTCGATATACTCCTTCTGCGCGAGCGGGTTCTGGGCCGAGGCCACAAAGACCGGCTCATAGTCAAAGAGCGGCGTGAAATCGACGCCCGGCAGGTCCTCAGGGTCGGAGGAAACCACCAGATCAACCTCCTCGCGCAGCAGCGCAGGCAGCCCGTCAAAGCTGAGGCCGGGGCGGATATCCACGTCAATATCGGGCCAGCTTTGCCGAAAGCCTTCGAGCACCGGGAACAGCCATTCAAAGCAGGCGTGGCACTCGATGGCGATATGCAGCCGCCCGGTCTTGCCCATGCGCAGCGACAAGAATTCCTCCTGCAAGGCGGCCACCTCAGGCAGGATCCGCTCCGCCGCGCGCAGCAGCTTCATGCCCGCCGGAGACAGCTTCATCGGCTTGGAGCGGCGGATGAACAGCTCCACCCCCGCCTGATCTTCCAGCCCCTTGATCTGATGGCTCAGCGCAGATTGGGTGATGTTGAGCTGCTCTGCCGCCCGCGCCAGCCCGCCGCAATCATGGATGGCCTTCACCGTGCGCAGGTGGCGAAATTCAATATGCAAGTGCGCCTCATGTTTATCTTGAGAGTTATGAAATTGTCTCACAATCCTACCTGTGAGACAACCGGGCCCGCAACCCAAAGGATCCCCTCGCATGACCCTCCCAACCGTCTCCTTCGAATTCTTCCCACCCAAAAACCTCGCCGGGTCGTTTCGGCTGTGGGACACGTTGCGGGTGCTGGCCCCCTTTGAGCCGGGTTTCGTGTCGGTGACTTACGGCGCGGGCGGCACCACGCGGGCGCTGACCCATGAGGCGGTGACGGCGATCCAGCAAAAGGCGGGCCTGCGGGTCGCAGCACATCTGACCTGCGTGGACGCCACCCGCGCGGAAATCCTCGACATCGCGCAAAGCTACAAGGCGGCAGGCATCACCGATCTCGTGGCTCTGCGCGGCGACGCGCCTGGACCAAACGCGGGCGGCTTTGCGCCTGCGCCAAACGGGTTTGCCAGCGCCATAGAGCTGACCCGCGCCCTGAAAGACGCGGGCGATTTCACCATCCGAGTGGGCGCATATCCGGACGGGCATAAAGACGCGTCCTCCATGGCGCAGAATATTGACCACCTGAAGGCCAAGTTTGACGCAGGCGCGGACGAGGCGATCACGCAATTCTTCTTCGAGCCCGACAGCTTCCTGCGGTTCCGCGACGCCTGTGCGGCGGCAGGTATCACACAAAAGATCGTGCCCGGCATCCTGCCCATCGAGAACTGGGAAGGTGCCAAACGCTTCGCCCAACGCTGCGGCGCACCGGTCCCGCGCTGGCTTGACGATGCCTTCACCAAAGCCCTCCGTGACGACCGCCAAGACCTTTTGGCCACAGCACTCGCCACGGAGCTGTGCAGCACGCTGACCCAAAACGGCGTCGATCACCTGCATTTCTACACGCTCAACCGCCCCGAGCTGACCCGCGACATCTGCACCGCCCTTGGCCTCAGCGCGCGGGCCCCGCTGGCGCAGGTGGCCTAATCGCTTGCCCTTGGTCCGCCCCGCTCCTAGCGTAATGCTCCATGAGCAACCCGTATTTCGTCACCGCCCCTGACCAGCTGCCTGACCGCGACGCTGTGCTGTCCATGTCGGGGTTTGAGTTTATGACCGGCATCCTTGAGGGCCGCATTCCCGCCGCCCCCATCGCGCGGCATATGGGCTTCACCTTGCTTGAGGTGAAAGACGGCGAGGTCACCTATCGTGGCGCGCCGGGGTTTGAGCAGATGAACCCCACCGGCACGATCCATGGGGGCTGGTACGCGACGATCCTTGACAGCGCGCTGGCCTGCGCGGTGATGACGAAAGTGCCCAAAGGCTCGGTCTACACCACGCTGGAGTTGAAGCTGAACATCATCCGACCGATCCCGGCGGGGCAAAGCGTCGATTGCACGGGCAGGACGCAGCATACCGGGCGCTCCACCGGCATCGCCAATGGCACAATCACCGGAGTTGATGACGGCAAGCTTTATGCCACCGCCTCCACCACCTGCATCATCATGACGCCCTGACCCCCACGCTGCCCCCCCGCTGGCCCCCGCGCGCGTCTTCTGGTTTCATCTTGGCAAAAATATGCAAAAACGCGACGCCCATCACAGGCGCCGCGTTCCATTCATCTAATACTCAGCTGTAGGGCTTAATGACACGCGGGACGCGTGCCGGGAAGCAGCACTTTGTCGATCACATGGATCACCCCGTTGCTGGCCTGAATATTGGCGATCACCACATTCGCGCTGTCGCCGGTGCCATCTGCGATCGACACGCCGGAGGCGTCTTTGGTGATGCACAGACGCTGCGAGGCCAGCACGGGTTTGAAATAATTGGAGCCCGCCGGAATGCCTTCGGCGGTCAGTTTGCGGTCATCGACATGATAGAGCAGCACGTCGGTCAGCTGGCCTTTGTTTTCCGGCTTCAGCAGGGTTTCCACGGTGCCTTCGGGCAGCGCCGCGAAGGCGTCATTGACGGGGGCATAGACGGTGAAAGGGCCTTCGCTGTTGAGCGTGTCGACAAGACCGGCGGCGCTGACGGCGGCCACGAGGGTCGAGAAACGCTCGTCGCCAGAGGCGATCTCGGCGATGGTTGCAGCTTGTGCGGCACCCGCAGTGATGGCGGCGATGGTGGCGGCTTTGATCAGAGTTTTCATATCTGTCTCCCTTGGACGAACGCATGCCTGTTTGGCATGTGAAAGGGATACGCGGGCCTTCACGTCAGGATCACATTTATAACGAAGCTGTTATTGACCTGATTTTCTGTGAAATATTTGATCCAAACGCCGCGCCAGAACGTGGCTATCGCTCCACGAAGGCCACGTCATCGCCCTCGATGATGGCGGCGACGCCCTCGGGGAATTTCAACCCGTCTGACAGCTGCGCTTCCAGCGCCTCCTCCGCCGCGCGCACCGCATCTAACCCAGCGATCACCGCGTCGATCTGCGCAAAGGGCACCACGACCACGCCGTCCCGGTCGGCCACGATCATATCGCCTGTCTCCACGCGCACGCCGCCGATACCGACCGGCAGCCCGACACTGGCAGGCCCCGAGTGATAGGGCGAGTTCGGGTTCAGCCCCGTGCACCAGCATGGCAATCCGACCTCGACCAACCCGGCATAATCCCGCAAGGGCCCGTCGGTCACAAACCCCGCACCGCCACAATTCTTGATCATCATCGTCACCCGGTCCCCGCCGGACGCGCAGCCCTGAAACCCGCAAAACCCAGCAACAAGCATGTCGCCCGGCTGCAGATAATTCAGCGCCGCCAGCGTGCCCATAATATCGGACGGCCTGTTATCCGCCGTCAAAGCAGGCCCCGCCGCCACGCAGGCAATGTCACGCCCAAACCCCAGCGGCGCAACCCGGCCATCCAACGCGCCTTTGCCCTGCATCGCGTCCACCACAAACCCCGTGGGCACGCCCTGAAACGCCGCGATCTGCGCTGCTGACGGCCGCTTGCGGGTGGTGTTAATCGTCAGCCGTGGTGGTTCTTCGATCATCATCCGCTCCAATCCGTAGGGTGGGTTTTCAACCCACCTTACCCAAAAACCTCAACTCTCCAAACACCACTTCATCACCGCCTTTTGCGCATGAAGCCGGTTCTCCGCCTCGTCAAAAATCACCGAGTTCGGCCCGTCCATCACCTCAGACGTCGCCTCGTCATCGCGATGCGCGGGCAGGCAATGCATGAACAACGCATCCGGCTTGGCGCTGTCCATCAGCGCCCGGTTCACCTGATAGCCGCGCAATTGGTTATGCCGCCGCTCCCGCGCCGATTGCGGGTCATGCATCGACACCCAGGTGTCGGTGACCACCAGATCCGCGCCCTCCACCGCCTCATGCGGGTCGCGCACAATCGAATAAAGCCCATCCAGCGACCCCTCCGGGTCCAGCGGCGGAGGCCCGGTGAAGACCAGATCAAACTCGAACTGCTTGGCGGCATGGGCAAAGCTGGCAAAGACATTATTCCCGTCCCCCGACCAGACGACCTTTTTGCCGCGAATGGGCCCGTTATGTTCCTCAAAGGTCAGGATATCGGCCATGATCTGGCAGGGATGCGTGCGGTTGGTCAGCCCGTTTATGACAGGCACCGTCGCGTGCTCCGCCATCTCCAGCAGCGTGTCTTCCTCAAAGGTCCGCATCATGATCAAGTCCACATAGCGCGACAGCACGCGGGCGGTGTCGGCGATCGTCTCGCCATGGCCCAGCTGCATATCGGCGCCGGACAAGACCATGGTCGAGCCCCCCATCTGCCGCACGCCCACGTCAAAACTGACCCGCGTGCGCGTCGAGGGTTTCTCAAAAATCAGCGCGACCACATGGTCTTTGAGCGGCGTCTCCTGGTCCAGCGCGCCTTTCGGCTTGCCCTTGCGCGCCTCCTTGATGGCGCGGCCCGTGTCGATGATCCGCCGCAGCTCTTTGGGGGAGGTCGTGTGGATGTCCAGAAAATGCCTCACAGGCCCGCCTCCAATCTGGTGGCTGCCCGGTCCAGCCGCGCCACCCCTTCCGCGATCTCGTCATCGCCGATGTTGAGCGCGGGCAGGATGCGGATCACATTGTCGCCGCCCGGAATGGTTAAGATATGCTCCGCATAGCCCGCGTTGATCACGTCCATATTCGGCAGTTTGCACTTCACCCCGATCATCATCCCGGCGCCGCGCACCAGCTCGAACACGTCAGGATGCGAGGCCACCAGCCCCTCCAGCTTTTGCCGCATCAACCCGGATTTGCGGGCGACCTCGGCCAGAAATGCGTCATCCGCGATATGATCCATCACCGCAGCGCCCACGGCGCAGGCCATCGGATTGCCGCCATAGGTGGAGCCATGGGTGCCCGCCGTCATCCCCCGCGCGGCTTCCTCCGTGGCCAGACAGGCCCCGAGCGGAAAGCCGTTCCCGATGCCTTTGGCCACCGCCATAATGTCGGGCGTGACGCCCGCCCATTCATGGGCAAACAGCTTACCCGTCCGCCCCATACCGCATTGAATTTCATCACAAATCATCAACGCGCCGGTCTGGTCACAGAGATCGCGCAGACCCTTCAGGCAGGCGTCAGGCAGTGGGATGATCCCGCCTTCACCCTGCACGGGCTCTACGACCACCGCCGCCACGGTCTCGTCCATCGCGGCAGTCAGCGCGTCATGATCGCCCGTCTCCAGATTGATGATGCCGGGCAGCAGCGGCCCGAACCCGGCCGTCAGTTTTTCGGAGGCCGCCGCCGAAATCGTGGCCAGCGTCCGGCCATGAAAGGAGCCGGTGAAGGTGATGATATTCACCCGCTCCGGTTGGCCTTTTGAGGACCAATATTTCCGCGCGGTCTTCAACGCGCATTCCATCGCCTCCGCGCCCGAATTGGTAAAGAAACAGGTATCGGCAAAACTTTCGGCCACCAGCTTGTCGGCCAGCTCTTGTTGTGCGGGGATGTTGTAGAGGTTCGACGTATGCCACAGCGACGCCGCCTGATCTTGGAGCACTTTCACCAGATCAGGATGCGCATGGCCCAGCCCCGTGACCGCAATGCCGCCGCCAAAATCCAAGTAACGCGTGCCATCTCGCTCGATCAGCCAGCTGCCCTCGCCTTTTTCAAATGTCATCTGGGCGCGACCATAGGTCGGCATAATAGCGGGGATCATGTGCGAGGTCCTTTACGCAAAACCGAAATCCCGAGTGTCAGGATTTCTGTGGGGGTGTCAATTTGAGAAATAGATGCGCCATGCGCAGGGGTCGTGATCAGGCCGGACGGGATTAGCGTCGGCGTCGGGCGGCAAAGATATGTGCAGCAGTGATCATGCGCTGAGCTCTAGCCTCCGCAATTGCCGCCTGTCCAGCAAAATCCTTTGACGCCCCTTCCCGGACCGCGTGACTTACGCCACGAATCAAGCGCTTGAAACCCCAGACCCGCACCCTTAAAATAAAGCAACATTGCCGCTCCACCCCGGTTGTCCCGCGGAGCGGCTTCTCTTTTCAAAGAAGGCCTTGCCCCATGTCTTGGACAGATGACCGCGTCGAAGTGCTCAAAAAAATGTGGGGAGAGGGCAAATCCGCCTCCCAGATCGCCAAGGAACTTGGCGGGGTGACCCGCAACGCGGTGATCGGCAAAGTGCACCGTCTGGGCCTGTCCAACCGCTCGGGCGGCGCCTCCCCGGCAAAGCCCGCGGCCAAGGAAAAAGCAGCCGCCAAAGCCAAGCCTGCGGCCAAGGCCAAGCCCGCCGCAGAGCCAGAGGCCAAGCCAGCAGCCGCCGCCCCCGCCAATAAGCCGATGATCCGCCCGAAACTGGTGGTCACCGCAGGCCAGCCTTTGCCGCCGCAGCCTTCCGCCAATGAGATCAGCCCAGAGGCGCTGGCCTCCGTGCGCGAGGTCGAAAAGAAAGCCAAGAAGCTGACCGTCATGCAGCTGACCGAGCGGACCTGCAAATGGCCCGTCGGCGATCCCGCCACGGAAGATTTCTGGTTCTGTGGCCTGCCGGTCCAGCAAGGCAAACCCTATTGCGAGGCCCATGTCGGCGTGGCCTTCCAGCCCATGTCCGCCCGCCGCGACCGCCGCCGCTAAGCCGCTCTGGCCAAACCGGGGCCCCGAAACCCCCTTTCCATGTTCCCAAATATCCTGAGGGGATGCCCCTGCGGCGGGGAGCAACGCTCCCCAAGAGCAGAATAAAACCGCGCGCGCAGCTCATTTACCTCAATCAAACAACCGCCGCAGCGCGTCTTTGGCCTGATCCTCGATCTTGTCCTTCACCGCCTCTTCCACAGAGCGCCCGTCGCCTGTCTCAACCCCCAGCTCGCGCGCCAGCTTGGCCTCCGCCTGCGCCTTTAGCTCTTCCTCACGCGCCCGTGCCTTGGCCTTCAGCGCCTCTTTCTCCTTGTCCAGTTTCCGGTCCGCCAGCCATTTGAGATCCGGGCGAAACGAGATGTCGCTCCACGGCCCGGTGATCTTCACGGGCACCGTGATCCCGCTGCTGTCCTCATTTGCCAGCGCCACCGGGATCAGGCGGTACTCCACGCTTTGCCCGCCCAAATCCAAAACCCCCGCGCCCGTCGCCGTCACCAGCTGCGCGTCAAAGGCCAGATCGTCATTGCGCAAAACGCCGCCCGCGATCTCGAACCCGGCGGTGATCGCGTCAAACACGGTTTTCGAGCCCTCGCCCACATAGGCCGCGTCGAGGTTGCGGATCATCCCCGCTATGTCGAGCCCGTCCAGCTCGCCCGCGCCCACTGACATGCGCCCCGTGCCCGACAAGGACCGCATGATCGCGTCCATGTTCCCGCCCGAGCCCAGAAATTTCAGCGACAGCCCCGCATCCCCGCGCAGCCGCTCGAAGCCTACAAAATCCGACAGGACGTGGCTCATCGCCACGCCGGAGGCCGCAAGGTCTCCCCCCACCGACAAGCCGCCGCGGTTGTTGATCACGAACTGCCCCGTCACGTCGCCCTCAAACGCCGTCACCTTGTTCAGCGTGAACACCATCCGCGCGCGGTCCAGCCGGCCCACCATATCCGTGGCCCCCAGCTGAATCGATCCCAGGTCAACCGCATTCGCCTTGAAGGAAAACGCCCCGTCCACCGCCGACAAGCCGCTCACGTCGATGCGCGCGGTGGACCAGCCGCCGCTCTCCACATTGGCCGCGCCGTCCTGCGCCGATGTGTCCGTGCTCAAGGCGGAGAAATCCAGCACGTCTCCCGCCAGCCGCGCCGTCACTTGCGGCACAGCGCCGCTCAAATCCATGTCCACGTCGCCCGCCAATCGGTTCTGGTCCAGCGCCAGCGTGGCGTTGCGGAAAAACACGTTCATGTCAGGCGTCAGCGTCAGGTTCCCCTCCGCCTCGATCCGTTGGCCCAATCCTTCGGGGATGCGCGGCGCCGCCTGGCCCGCCAAGGCAAACAGGCTGGCCGGGTCGCGCAATGATGCCTCCAAGCCGCCCTTGCCCTGCGGCGGGTCGATCCCCGCCACGCCGTCAAAGCTCAGCTGGTTGTCGCCCACCACGAGGCTCGCCGTCAGGCCCTGCACGCCGCCCTCCAGCAGCGGTTGCAACCCGTTCACCTCCGCGCTCAATGAGAAGCTTTGCTCCGACAACAGCGCCGAGACATCCACCTGCGCGGCCCCCGCCAGATCGTCCAGCCGCAGCGTCGCGTCCAGCGCGGTCAGCACATGCGACACCCCCGCCGCAGCGTCTTCAAACAGCACCGATCCGCCGGAAATCGTGCCTTTCGGCAAGGAGATCGAGTTGATCCGCGACGGCCCGTCATCGCCTCCGCCGCCCAGCTCTGTCAGGAAATCCCAGTTCGCCACGCCGTCCGCACGGCGGCTGAGCCGGATCACGGGGGCCTCCACCTCGAAGGCCTCGACCACCACGTCGCCGCCAAACAACGCCGAGACGCCAACGCCCACGTCCAGCTTGCCCGCCTCCACCATCGGCTCCGCGCCCGCCCAGTCCGCATTGGCGATTGTGACGTCCTCAAGCGTCACGCCCAGGCGCGGCCACAGCGTCGGAGACACGCCCCCCGAGATGCTCAACGCCCGCCCGGTCGCCTGCTCAAACTGGCTTTCCGCCACCCGTGCGATGCGGTCCGTCGGGAATAAAAGCAGTGCCGCAAGCGCCACCACAACCAGCACCACCAGAGTGCCCACCCCTCGCAAAATCCACCGCATGACACCGCTCCGTTTTTCTTTTCAGGCTAGGAGCCACCGTGCCGCGGTTCAAGTCACGTTTGCCCCGCCCTTAGGGGGAATCGCGCAGATTGATCCCCGCATCTCCCCACCTATCATCCCCGCTTTTCTCTCCTGTCATCCCCGCACCCGCTTTCGCGAGCACAGGCCTTTCGCGGGGATGACACCACCTTTGAAAACCCCTCACCGCAACCGAAACCGCGACCGCAGCCCAAGGCCGAAGAAGAACAGCAGGATATACCCGAGAACCGTTTGCGCCGCTGCCAAGTTCTGCAAATGCGGTGCCTGAATGCTGATAGCCTTCAACGCATCCATCATATAGGCGCGCTGGAACCCTAGGAACTTGAAGATATTTGCGCCAGAAAAGCCCATCGCTTCAAGGGTTGGCAGCAGCGGCTCGGCAGGCTGCCTGATCAAACATCCCATCTCGGACAGGTTACAGCCAAGGTAGAACGGCACGCAGATCAGCCAAAGCAGGAACAAACCTACCACAGGCCGCCACACCGAATGCCCGTAATCCGATACTAGCCCATATAACCAATAAAGCGGCCGCGCAGGCCAAGGCCCACTCTGCCCGGCAAACTTCATCTCGCGGCGAAAGAAGAACCCCTCATCTTCTGGCAAGCTCTGCTTTGCTGCAACATGGCGCAGGACCGCGCAGGACTCCTTGGCCTGCTTCGGATCAGGTTGCGTCCCCGTGGGCCAAAACGCCCGCTCCGCCGTAAACTGCGTCTTGTCATGAAAGACCGTGCCATCCAGCATTGGATAGCGCTGCCTAAAAGCCGCATCACGAAAACTCGTGGGGCGTTCAAAAATCGCATCAGAAAATGAAATTTCGTACTGTTCGTTCAATGGCGCGTCGGTTCCGAAACGCGTCCCTTTAAAATACGCAAAACCGGAAAACGTGGCGGAACTGAAATCGGCGGTCCGCTCGAACGTGGCGGAATCGAAATCGGCGGCCTGCTCGAACGTGGCGGATATGAAATAGACGGTCCGCTCGAACGTGGCGGAACTGAAATAGGCGGTCCGCTCGAACGTGGCGAAACTGAAAGAGGCGGCCTGCTCGAACGTGGCGGAACTGAAAGAGGCGGCCTGCTCGAACGTGGCGGAACTGAAATAGGCGGTCCGCTCGAACTTGGCGGAATCGAAATAGGCGGTCCGCTCGAACTTGGCGGACCTGAAATCGGCGGCCTGCTCGAACGTGGCGGAATCGAAATAGGCGGTCTGCGCAAAAATAGCCTTCTCCCATACAACTGTATGGGAGAAGGCTATTTTTGACATGTCTATTTTATTCTTCGCATCGGGTAGTTCAGGCAGCTCTTGCTTGCCAAATCCCATCCCCGAAAACCGCTTTTTGTAGAGCTTTTCAATTTCTTCTTTTTTACCTTCCCAAGCACCGGCATCCGGCACATCAGCACCCGCCTCGCGCAGCTTTGCGCGCTCCTCCTCCGTTAGGTTTTGACAAGACCAGACATTCCACAGCGCAACATTTTTCGCGGCCAGTTCCCGATCAATTTCTTTCCCCGTCTGCGGCCCATACAATGTAGACAAGACATACCAAGGGTTCGTCTCCGCAGGTTTCAAATCGGCCATTTCAAATACCTTTCACGCAACACCTCCCATCAAACGGCCAATCCTTGTGGCCTGCAAGCCCCAGAGACGCGAAACCAAAAGTTAACAAACCCTTTCCAAATTTCTGAAACCCAAACCAAATCAAACCCTTACCCCACCCCGACGCATGCGACGCGCTGCGTCCAAACACAAAAAAGACCCCCGCCGTTTCCGGCGGGGGCCTCTCCACTCGTTAAATACAAACCCGCTTATTCCGAAGTCCCGCGACGGCGCGCGGCCATGCCCAGGGCGGCGATGCCCACCAGCATCAGCGGCAGTCCTGCGGGCAGTGGCACCGCCGATATCTCAGACGCGGAACCCTGCCCCGCGCCACCCGCCCCGCTGGCCTCCGCAAAGAGCCCGAGCCCGACGCCCTCCGTGGCCAACGCCGCCGCGCTTCCGGTCGTGAATGCAAAGCCACCCGCTCGAGCCCCTGCCGCACGTCCGAAGCGCGACAGCTCAAACAGATTGCCCGCTCCGGCAGACAGCCCGCGGCTCAGCGTGAAGCCGCCAGCGCGCTCCAAGGCCTGCGCGCCATCACGCCCGTCAAATGCCACCAGACCCCCGGCGGCACTGGCAAGGCGCTCCACCGGCTGGTCCTGCACAAACTCCGCGCGGTTGCAGTGATGGCCCTGCGCCTCATAGACCCGGCGCACGTGCAACACGGTGCTCGCAGGGCGCATAATCGGCCCGTCTGCGAAACCGAGCACCGTGGCCGACGCCCCGGCGGGCAGTCCCGTCATCGCAACAGCGGCCCATATCATCGTCTTTTTCATCTCGAACCCTCCCACATAATCAACGCTTTACCGGCCCGGCGGACAGGTCTTTGCGACGCCCGGCACCGTTCCACAAAGACGGGTTGGGCCCGCGTTGGTCAATTCACGCTTGCGCCGCGTTTTGTGTAAGTCTGCGAATGAATAGGCGGCGCTTTCCCTTTGCGGCACGACGCAGTATGGGAAAGCCATGGCCCAGAACCCTCCCAACCTCCGCCCCGACATTGCCAATGCGCGCGTCCCGCAAGACGCGCCGGACCCCCGGCTCAGCACGCCCGCCCGCGACGGCCAGCCCAAGATCGGCATGGTGTCGCTGGGCTGCCCCAAGGCACTTGTGGACAGCGAACGCATCCTCACGCGGCTGCGGGCCGAAGGCTACGCAATCTCCCCCGATTACACCGGGGCCGAGGCCGTCATCGTCAACACATGCGGCTTTCTCGACTCCGCCAAAGCCGAATCCCTCGACGCCATCGGCGAGGCCCTCACGGAGAACGGCCGCGTCATCGTCACCGGCTGCCTCGGCGCGGAGGAAGACTACATCCGCGGCACCCATCCCAGCGTGCTCGCCGTCACAGGCCCGCATCAATATGAGCAGGTGCTCGACGCCGTCCACAAGGCGGTGCCGCCCGCGCCCGATCCCTTCATCGACCTGCTGCCCGCCACCGGGGTCAGCCTGACGCCGCGCCATTACAGCTACCTCAAAATCTCCGAGGGCTGTAACCACAAGTGCAAGTTCTGCATCATCCCCGACATGCGCGGCAAGCTGGCCAGCCGCCCCGCCCATGCCATCCTGCGCGAAGCCGAAAAGCTGGTGGAGGCGGGCGTCAAGGAGCTGCTGGTGATCTCTCAGGACACCTCCGCCTATGGGCTCGATCGCCGCTACGACACCCACCCTTGGAAGGACGGCGAGGTTCGTTCCCACATCACCGATCTGACCCGCGCGCTGGGCCGCCTCGCGCCCGCCGATCAGCTCTGGGTGCGGCTGCACTACGTCTACCCCTACCCGCATGTGCGCGAGTTGATCCCGCTGATGGCCGACCCCGCGAACGCCGTGCTGCCCTATCTCGACATCCCGTTCCAGCACGCCCATCCCGACACGCTCAAACGCATGGCCCGGCCCGCGCATGGGGCCAAAACACTCGATGAGATTGCCGCATGGCGCAGCGACTGCCCCGACATCACGCTCCGCTCCACCTTCATCGTCGGCTACCCCGGAGAGACCGAGGCCGAGTTCCAAACCCTCCTCGACTGGCTCGACGAAGCACAGCTCGACCGCGTCGGCTGTTTTCAATATGAGAACGTCGCGGGCGCGCGGTCCAACGCCCTGCCCGACCATGTTCCGGCCGAGGTCAAACAAGACCGCTGGGACCGCTTCATGGAGAAAGCGCAGGCCATTTCCGAGGCCAAACTCGCGGCCAAGGTGGGCCGGACCTGCCAAGTGATCGTCGACGAGGTCGACGAAGATGCCGCCACCTGCCGCACCATCTCAGACGCGCCAGAGATCGACGGGAACCTCTTTATTGACGAAGGGTTTGAGGGGCTGAAGCCGGGGGATTTGGTGACGGTGGAAGTGGATGAGGCGGGGGAGTATGATTTGTGGGGTCGAATGACCTCCTAAGAAACGATCCGGGGGATCGTTTCGGTCATTCGACGGGCGGAGCCCCGGGGCCAGCCACCCCCTTGATCGCTCTTTGCAACTGACCCTTCGACAGCGCGTTGTCGTCGCCAAACACGATTTCCAGTTTTATCGTTGGGAGAGTATCGAGAGAAGCACCAAGATAATCGCGTAGGGAATAAATCGAAGCGCACCGACTAAACTCCCGAGAATGTGGGCTAAGATAAAGTTGTCAAAGCCGCCTGATTTTTTAAAGCGGACGAAATGGCATCTAAAACTATCTGCGAGACCAATCCAAAATACGACGTCCATTGTAGTTCTCAATACTGTATCGTTCTCAAACACGACGCTTACCTCACTATAATTTAATCAAAATACTAGCCGCCAATGAATTTGAAGCTTCTGCAAATTCTGGATCAATGTCCATCTTTGCTATTTTCCCTTTTTCACCCACTTTCGCTTTGACAGTCTAAATCGCCCTATGAGACCCACATTTTACAAAGCGCACACCCAAGCCGGGCGAGAGCAAGACCGTGGGGTGGCGCTGCAACAGATATTCGACAGCACTTTATGGCAGCCAAATACATCTTCCGAATATGAGAAGCACAAAGATGGCAAAGCGCCAGCCCGCCGGAACGGTCTTGCGCTCGCCCGGCGCGCGTCGCGCTTGATTCCGGGCGGGTCAGCGCGTCGAAAGAGAGATAGCTTTGAGCCCCGTGTGACAACCGGAAACTAGCGTTGTAGCCTTCGAACTATGAAAAACAGACGCCCATCCGAACAACCAAACCAGTGGCTGGGAGAGTTGCTTACGGTAAAGGTTGATCGGCAGCTAGGGAGTAAACATCCGAGATACGCGTCAATCGAATACGAATTGAACTACGGGTTCGTTCCCGAAACGATGGCCGCGGACGGTCACGAGATCGACGCCTATCTGATCGGCGTCACGGAGCCTGTCGACGAATTCGAAGGGCAGTGCATCGCGATTGTTCATCGGAAGGACGACGTAGAAGACAAATTGATCGTTGCCCCAGTAGGTACAAATTTCAACGATGAAGAAATTATGGAAAAGGTCAATTTTCAGGAGCGTTTCTTTAATTCGACATTGATCAGTAGAACTTGAAGACCAGTGCCCGTCGAACGGCAGAATTGTCCGCATAGCAGCCAAGCCAGCGTCTGTCCGTGGAGTGGCGCTTCCACACGCATTCGGCAGCACTTTATGGCAGCCAAACACATCTTCCAAATATGAGACGCGCACCGGCATCAAAAACGCCAGTCCGCCAGGACGGTCCCTCTCGGCGATTGCGAAGGGCAATCGCCTGTCGGTCAATGCAGACGCTCGCCCGGCGCCTTCGGCTTGACTCCGAGCCGGTCAGCGCGTTGAACACTCCCCTGTCATCCCTGCGCAAGCGGGGACCTCAATGTCAGGACGCACCAAGATCAGCGAGATCCCCGCTTTCGCGGGGATGACAGGACAAACAATCACTCCTCCTCCGCGCCGTCCTCTTCCTCCACCTCAAAATCCTCTTCCAAAACATCCTCCTCCACCGCAAGCACACGCTCGGCCATGCTGCGCATAGCCCCACGAACCCCGCTGAAACCCGCCTGCCGGATCACCCCTTGGCGGGTCATCTCTCCGATGATCTGGGTGGCGGTGCTGCTGGGCACGTTCAGCACGCGGGCGATGCCTGCGGCGGTCACTTGCGGGTTGTAGCGCGCCAGATGCGAGGCCAGCGCCATGTGGCCTGCCGCGGGCGCGGTGCGGGCAAACGTGGTGGGAGCGGGAAGGAAAGGCGCGCTCAGGGCAGCACCGGTGATGGTCAGGAAGTCTCTGCGTTTCATGTCTGTCACGTAAGACGCGCCGCGCGGGATTTTACGGGGAAACCCAGAGAGACCGCATCACAGCGTCGCTTTTTGCGCCCAGAACCCCTAATGTGGCCGTTAACCCAATATTGACCATAAAATCCGGAGGACACCCCATGACAGCGCCCAAAATTGCCCAGAAAGCCCCCTACCCGGTCGAGGTTGAGGCCGGGAAATCCTACTTCTGGTGCTCCTGCGGTCAGTCCTCCAAACAGCCATTTTGTGACGGCTCGCATAAGGGCTCAGACTTCGCTCCGGTCAAGTTCGAGGCGACGGAAACCAAGACGGTTTTCTTTTGCGGCTGCAAACACTCGGATGCACCGGTGACCTGCGACGGCTCACATAACGCGCTCTGACGCACGTTAACAATTTTTGGCTGCACCGCTGTCACGACAGGGTGTGTACGCGCTGTGTACGGGCTGTGTACGCCGCTTTTGGCAGCCTCAGAGGTGTTAACCTTTGGCGCTGAGGCCGGTCAGGCGACCTGCGAGACCGGCGCGCTTAGGGGGATGCGGCTGAGCAGACCTTCACATTCGACGACCTGAGGGGCTGCAAATTCGAGGAAGAAATAGGTCACCGATTTGCAGTGCAAATCCCGCTCCGCGCGGTCCTGCTCGATCAGCTGCGCGCCGGTGACATAGGTGCCTGCGGCGTTCAGATCGGGCTCGTTGATCCAGTCGTCGACCAACAATTTTGTCTTTGGAGACAAGCGGATATCCTGCATCGGCGCGCCGGGACGGAGGGCGTCTTTACGAAGGATCACGGGCCGTCTGGCAAAGGTCTTGCCACCAAACCGCACCGTGTGGCGTCCGGCGCTGAGCAGGGGCTGGAACCCGTTCTCAAGCGTCCACACCATATCGCCCTGGGCCAACCGCTCAACAGGCACCCGGCCCGCCCGCGTGATCAGCCGCGTGCCCGCAACGATGCACAGCCGCTCGTCCAAAGCGACGCCTGCATCCCCACTCGACGGCACCCCCCGCCCATCAACAGCCCACCGAAACCCCACCGGCACCGTCAACCGCGGATGGAAACTGAAATTGACCTGCGCTGGCGCGTCGGAGGAGGGGTCAGAGGTGATGCGGGTCATGTGGGTCATTGGGCTACTTTTCGGTCTGCGGGCCACAGAGGGAAGTGACAGCGCCCGGCCCGGAGTGGCGCTGTGACCTCACAATAGGCCAGCCGGGGGACCCGCGAAATTAGGGGAACGCTTACCTATTCTTGGCCATTGTTATGCCTCAATCAACAGTCCGATCTCAGCCTGCCGCATTGCAGCCAGTGCGTTGACAATAAAACAGGTTTTCTCTCAACCGAAGAGAATCGCCAGCCATGCCATGCCGCCACCCAGAGCCGTCACGGCCACGGCCGCACTACCGGCATCCTTGGCCGCTTTGGCCAGCGGGTGAATGTCTTCGCTGATATAGTCGATGGTCCGTTCAATGGCGGAATTGACCAATTCCATCGCCAAGAGAACCATGCCGATGGCCAGCAGCAAGGCCTGCTCCCCGCCGGACAGGTCAAGCACAAAGGTCATGGCGGCGGAGATGAGGTTGGCCAAGACCCAGCCACGAAAGCTTGGCTCCTCGATCCAAGTTGCGGAGAACCCCTGCCACGACCAGACACACCGATGGACCAACCGCCGCCATTCGTAGCATACCCATTTGATCATGTCAGAGCTGCGAATTCACGCGGCGCACGGTGTCGATCCGGGCGGCGTTGGGCGGATGTGTGCCCAGAAACCGGTCGCCGGGGTCTGGAATGCGCGTAAAGAATTGCGCGCCGCGCACCGGGTTGTAACCTGCGCGTTTGGTGATGACCGTGCCCAAAGCGTCGGCTTCAAGCTCGTTTTGCTTGGAATATGCGCGTGCGCCGACGGTGCCGCCGAGCTGTTGGCCAGCATCCACGTCAAGGCCGAGGCCAGCGGCGACGAGGCCGCCTAGGATGGCGCCCCCAACGGCTGAATCACGTTGTTTCTGGAGGTGACGCTCGATGTGATGGGCTGCTTCATGTCCGAGCACAAAGGCCAGCTCGTCGCGGTTGCGGGCATCGCGGATCAGCGCTTGCGTGAAGCCGATGATCGGCCGTCCGGAGGAATCGAGTGTCTGGTACGCATTGGGCGGCAGGCGCGGGTTGCTTTCGACGACGATCTTGAAATCGCAATTCAGATCGGGCGCGCGGCGTTGGCATTCGCGCTCGGCGACTGGTTCGACCTGCGCCACGACCCGCCGGAAATTCGCCACGGCCTGATTGCGCGAGACCTGAGGCGCCGCGGCAGGTTGCGCCGCAGGGGCGGCCTGATCAGGGTTTCTGGACTGGGTGGGAACGGGTTCACACGCGGCCAATGTCAGCGCGGCGACCAGAAGAACGGCTTTATTCATATGCAACCTCAATGCGTAGGCCTTACAGATAGCCGTCTGCGTTGCCCGCGCCAAGCCCTGCCGAGACCGCATAGGCAGATTTGCACTTTCGCGCATTCACTGCTTTCATCGCGCAGGGCACAAAACACAAGAGGCGACAGGCATGTTCACCATCGAGCACGAGTTTGATTCAACCGTCATTACATTGGTGGATGAGGGCAGCCCGCATCTGGTCGAGGATGTCGCGATCAACACGTTTGAGGATTGCGTCACCATCGAGCAGCATGACCCGGTGACCGACAGGCTGCAAAGGGTAACGCTGTCCATTCGCCAGACCCGCGACCTTGCCGCCGCGCTGGACCTGCCGGAGGGCAGCTATCGGCTGACAAGCAAAGCAGACATGGAGGGCAAGGGATGAAGACGAGCTTTTTCGTAGACGAGCGGTGCTTTTGGCACAGCGGTGGTGGCAATTACGCGCTGACCCTGCCCGTGGGGGGATTGATCCAGCCGATGGCGGCAGGCGGGTTTCCCGAAAGCCCCGAAAGCAAACGCCGGATGAAGAACCTGATGGACGTCACAGGCCTGTCGAAAGAGTTGACCGAGAAGACCGCGCCTGAGGCCACGTGGGAGGATTTGCTGCGGGTCCACCCGGAGGCCTATCTGAAAAAATTCAAAACCATGTCGGATGATAGCGGCGGGGTGCTGGGCCGGGTCACGCCGTTCTCACCCGGTGGGTTCGAGATCGCCACGCTGTCCGCCGGGCTGGTGAAAGGCGCTTTGTTTGAGGTCCTGAAAGGGCGCTGTGACAATGCCTATGCGCTCAGCCGGCCTCCGGGGCATCATTGCCTGCCGGATTATCCCAATGGTTTTTGCCTGCTGGCCAATATTGCCATCGCCACGGAGGCCGCCTTGGCCGAGGGGCTGGCGGGGCGCGTTGCGGTGCTGGATTGGGACGTGCATCACGGCAATGGTACGGAGGCGATATTTTACGACCGCGACGACGTGCTGACGATCTCGATGCATCAGGAGCGCAACTACCCGATGGACACCGGCGACGCGGAGGATCGCGGGGTTGGCGCGGGTGACGGGTTCAACATGAATATCCCACTGCCTCCGGGCGGTGGGCATGCGCTTTACTTAGATGCGATGGAGCGGCTGCTCTTGCCTGCGCTGAGCGCGTTTCAGCCCGACGTAATCATTGTCGCCTGCGGCTTTGACGCGGCGGCGGTGGATCCTTTGTCGCGCATGCTGGTGACCGCTCAGACGTTTCGGGAGATGACTGCGATGGTGATGGATGCCGCCGATGATCTTTGTGACGGGCGTTTGGTGATGGCGCATGAAGGGGGCTATGCCGAGGCCTATGTCCCGTTTTGCGGCCATGCCGTGTTGCAGCAAATGTCAGGCAGCATGATCGAGGCCGAAGACCCTTTCGGAGAAACCTTTGCCGCCCGGCAGCCATCGGAACGGCTGCAACGGATGCATGCAAGCTTCATTGATGATCTGGAGAGCCTATTTTTCTGATCTCAGAAGGCGCTCAACAGGACCGCCTTGCGCCTCCCAGGTAGAAAAACCTTCCCGCAGATGGGCTGCGTCAAACCCCATATCCTGCAACGTGGCCACCGTCAGCGCGGAACGCCAGCCAGATGCGCAGTGGAACAGGAATGTTTTGTCCTGCCCGAAGATGTCTTTAAAATACGGGCTTTCGGGATCGACCCAGAACTCCGCCATGCCGCGCGGGCAATGGAAGCTGCCGGGGATGAAGCCGCCGCGCTCGCGTTCACGGACGTCCCGGATATCGACGATCACCACATCCGGGTCATCGAGCATGGCGATGGCGTCTTTGGTCTCCACCTCCTTGATACGGGCGCGGGCGGCGGCAACCAGTTGGGCGGCAGATGTTTTCAGTTTGGCCATGGGGGTGCTCCTTCTCGGGCGAAAACATATACCGCGCGGGGGCGGAGGTGAATTGACTCTCTATGCTGCACACGCGAAAAACATTTCTACGCTTTCTGGCAGATGAGGACCCGCATGAAAAAAGTATATGGCAGCGCCGCAGAGGCCCTCGACGGGCTCTTGCATGACGGCATGTTCATCGCCGCAGGGGGCTTTGGCCTATGCGGCATCCCCGAATTGCTGCTGGATGCGATCAAGGAGGCGGGCACAAAGGATTTGACCTTTGCCTCGAACAACGCGGGCGTGGATGATTTCGGCATCGGCATCCTGCTGCAAACCAAGCAGGTCAAGAAGATGATCAGCTCCTATGTGGGCGAGAACGCAGAGTTCATGCGCCAGTATCTCTCAGGCGAGCTGGAGCTGGAGTTTAACCCGCAAGGCACTTTGGCCGAGCGCATGCGCGCGGGCGGCTGTGGCATTCCGGGCTTTTACACCAAGACCGGCGTCGGCACCGTGATTGCCGAGGGCAAAGAGCATAAAGACTTTAACGGCGAGACCTATATCATGGAGGAAGGCATCTTTGCCGATCTGTCCATCGTGAAGGCGTGGAAAGCCGACGAGACCGGCAATCTGGTGTTCCGCAAAACCGCGCGCAACTTCAACCCACCGGCGGCCATGTGCGGCAAGACCTGCGTGGTTGAGGTAGAAGAAATCGTGCCCACGGGCTCGCTGGACCCTGACCTGATCCACCTGCCGGGCATTTACGTGCACCGCATCATTCAGGGCGATCACGAGAAACGCATCGAACAACGCACGACGAGGGCAGCATAATGGCTTGGGACCGCAATCAAATGGCCGAACGGGCCGCGCAAGAGCTGCAAGATGGCTGGTATGTGAACCTTGGCATCGGCATCCCGACGCTGGTGTCGAACTACATCCCCGAGGGGATCGAGGTGACGTTGCAATCGGAAAACGGGATGTTGGGCATGGGGCCTTTCCCGACCGAGGACGAGATTGACGCCGACCTGATCAACGCGGGCAAGCAGACCATCACGGAGCTGCCGCAGACCGCGTATTTTGACAGCTCTACCAGCTTTGGGATGATCCGTGGTGGCAAGATCGCCATGGCCATTCTGGGCGCCATGGAAGTGGCCGAAAACGGCGATCTGGCAAACTGGATGATCCCCGGCAAGCTGGTTAAAGGCATGGGCGGCGCGATGGATCTGGTCGCGGGCGTAGGCCGTGTGGTCGTGGTGATGGACCACACCAACAAACATGGTGACAGCAAGGTGCTGAAGGCATGCACCTTGCCGCTGACGGGCCAGAAGGTTGTGGACCGCATCATCACCAATCTGGGCGTGCTAGACGTGGTGGGGGGCGGTTTGAAGATCGTCGAGACCGCTGATGGCGTCACCGAGGACGAGCTGCGCGCGGCGACGGACGCGAAGATTGTCTGACGTCACCAAAACCGTTGAGGGCGGCCATGGCCGCTATTCGATCCCCACAGAACATGGGGAGGCGGTGATGACGTTTTCGATCACCTCCCCAACCTTGGTCATCGTTGACCACACCGAAGTGCCATTGAAAGACGAGGGCAAGGGCCATGCCGGGTTGTTGGCCCGCTTCCTAGTCGAAGAGGCCCGCAAGGACGGGTTCAAGGTCGTGCCGCTCTGCCCGTTTCTGAACATGTGGCGGCGCAAACACCCTGAGGCAGCAGATATTTTCCAGACCTAGCCCCCTGCTTTGGCCCAAGAGCCGTCCCATGACCGCCACATTTTTGGATCAGACCTGCGCCCAAGACGCAGCTAAAAAGTGGTTTGTTCCATGGTGAAAACGATTTTCAAGAGCCTTCTGGCGGCGGTCAGTGTGACCCTTATGCTCTTGGCCGTGGTCTATACCGCTCAGACGCGTGACGCCCGCGCGCATACCCCCCGCCAGATCGGCGAGACCCGCGCGGAGGAACCGTTTTTGGTTGAATATGCGCAGACCCGCAAAGAGCTAATGATGGGCTTTGTTCGGGAGCGCTTTCCTTCTTTGAACCTGCCGGAGCCTGAGGCGGAACCCGAAGGTGAGCTGAGCCTCAAAGCGCTGCATTCGCGGGCCTATCAGGACCGCAACAAACAGGCCCGTACCGCCAACCGCTAGAGTGCGATCACCAGACAAAGGATCGAGGCCACGATCAGCAGGACCCCCGCGATTTCGCGGGCAGAGGAGCGCTCCTTGAAGATGAAATAGGAGCCCGCGAAGGTGAAAAGCAGCTCCACCTGCCCCAGCGCTTTGACATAGGCCGCGTTTTGCAGCGTGAAGGCGATGAACCAGCAGAGCGAGCCCAAAAGCGAGGTGAGCCCTGTCCAAACGGAGACTTTCCAACTGGCCACAACCCGCGCGATCTCCGCACGGTCGCGCCAGAGCAGCCATGCTGTCATCACCAGCACCTGCCATGTGATCGCGACCGCCAACGTTAGCACGGCGCGCAGGAACGGATCGTCTGAGATGACTTGCAGCGTGGCCCCGCGATAGCCCACAGCCGACACACCGAAGAGCAAACCGGCGCTAAGGCCAAAGCCGGACGCCTTGTTGAACAGCCGCTTTGACCACGGCAGGGCAGTGGAGGTTTTTGGCGGGTCGGATAGCAGCATGACCCCGAGAAACCCAATAATGATGGCGGCGATGCCGCCCCATGTGACAACCTCGCCCAAGATGATCAGGCCGATGATGGCCGTCAGGATGACCTCCGATTTCTTCAGCGCGATGCCAACGGTGAAATTGCGTTCAGCAAACAGCGCGACGACGCAGGCAGTGGCCATGATTTGCGCGACGCCCCCGGTCAGGATGTAGGGCCAGAAGCTTGCCTTGATCTGGGGGAACGTGGCGCTGGAATTGGCGACATAGACCAGCATGCCTGGCACCACGAAGGGCAACGAGAACAGGAACCGCGAATAGGTGGCCCCGGCGGTGCTGAGGGATGTGGTCTTGAGATGGCGCTGCAACATGAAGCGCAGGTTTTGGAAGAAGGCCGCGCAGAGCGTGACGGGGATCCAGAGGCTCATCACACCTGCGGGTCTGGGTTGACTGTGTGCCCGTCCACCGCGATCACCTGACCCGAGACCATACGCGCTTGTTTTGAGGCCAGAAAAACAGCCATGTCAGCGATGTCTTCGGCTTTGACCAGCGACCCCAGCGAGGTGCCTTTGGCGTAGCCTGCGTAAATCTGATCGTAGCTCATATTCTTGGCGGCGGCCTCACGTTCCATGACGCCTTGCATCCGTGGGCCTTCCACCGCGCCAGGGCAGATGACGTTGGCGCGGATGCCATATGGGCCAAGCTCCATTGCGAGGGTTTTCATCAGGCCGATCAGGCCCCATTTTGCCGCCGCATAGGGCGCGCGGTTTGGAAACCCGTATTGTCCCGCCGTTGAGGACGTCACGACGATGTTGCCGGACTTGGCGCGCTTCATCATCGGGGCCGCGTATTTGGCAGCGAGGAACGCGCCTTCAAGATTGACCTGCACGCAGCGCTGCCAGTCGGCAAGCGCTACGTCCTCGATCAGCGCGGTCGGCCCGGCAATGCCCGCATTGGCACAAAGCACATCGAGGCCCTTCCAGCTCTGCTCGATCTCCGCAAAAAGCCCCGACATGGCGGGCTCGTTACTGGCGTCTACCTTGCTGGCGCGCCAAGTCTTCGGCACCGCATTTAGCGCTGTTTGATCCACATCCGTGACCCAAACCTCAGCACCAGTGGCCGCGAAAGCGTGGCCCATTGCCAGCCCGATGCCCGAGGCCCCAGCGGTGATCAGAACCCGGCTCACCTCTTGCCCACCGCAGCGCCCGCCCCGTCTGGCGTGGCCAGCTTGGCATGGGCCTCAACGATAGCCGCCAGCTTTTCCGCGATATGCGGCGCGGGCACGGAGGCCTTGCGGGTCTCAAGCGAGACATGGATCAGCATATGCTCCGCCGTGGCCAAAAGCCGGTCGCCCTCATGCATGTGGTGGAACAGCTGCATCTTCTTGCCCTCGCCGAGCAGCACTTGGGTGGTCACCGCGATCTTCGCCCCGGCATGCACCTCGTCGATATGCCGAATATGGGTTTCTGCGGTGAAATAGCTGCCACCAGAAGCGATATAGTCGGCGTCGCAGCCGATGATCTCCATAAAACGGTCGGTGGCGTCGCCAAAGGCCTGCAAATACCGCGCCTCGTTCATATGGCCGTTATAGTCGGTCCAATCGAGCGGCACGGCGCGGGTCACGGTGGTGATAGGCTTAGTGATATCTGACGGGGTCACGGGCGCAGGTTCTGCAGCATTGAGCAGCGCACCCGCCCCAAAATCCTGCGCCTTTAGCGCGCGCATCATCGCCACGAGATTGTTGTCGCGGAGACGTTCCAGATCGCGGATCGAATGCGTGCCGGATTGCGCATCGGACTGATCGGCGATGGTTTGCACCAGCTCATCTGTCAGCTCGGGCACGTCCATCAGCTTGGTCCAGGGCCATGCCAAACAAGGGCCGAACTGCTCGATGAAATGCGCCATGCCGGCCTCGCCGCCCGCGATGCGGTAGGTCTCAAAGAGGCCCATCTGCCCCCAGCGCAGACCAAAACCGTAGCGGATTGCATTGTCGATTTCTTCGGTGGTGGCGACTCCGTCCTTGATGAGCCATAGCGCCTCGCGCCAGACGGCTTCAAGGAAACGGTCGGCGATATGGGCGTCGATTTCCTTACGGACATGCAGGGGGAACATGCCGATCCTGGTCAGGATATCCTTTGCCTTTTGTACTATATCTGCGGGGTTTTTACCCGATGGCACCAGCTCAGCAAGCGGCAGCAGGTAGACCGGGTTGAACGGGTGAACCACCATGATCTGGCCGGGGCGGCTGGCACAGTTTTGCAGCTCTGACGGTTTGAACCCGGAGGTTGAGGAGCCGATCACAGCGCCTTCGTCACAGGCCGCTTGGATGGACTGGTAGACCTTGTGTTTCAGCTCAAGCCGCTCCGGCACGCTTTCCTGTATCCATTCCGCGCCTGCCACTGCGCCCGACAGGGTGTCGTGGAAGCTGAGCGCGCCTTCGTCGGGCATCGCCCGGTCACTGAGCCCCGGCAGGGAGCGGCGCGCATTGGCCAGCACCTCGTCTACCTTGCGTTTGGCTTCCGGGTCGGGGTCGAACACCCGCACGTCCCATCCCATCAGCAAGAACCGCGCCGCCCAGCCTCCGCCGATAACGCCGCCGCCTATGATCGCCGCGACCCGGCTCATTGCGGGGTCATTTCAAGCTGAGACAGGTCGTAGCCATTGAAGTCCAAGATCTCGCGCGCCGCCTGCAAGCGGTCCTCGCGCAAACTGGGGGTGCGGTTCAGGATCCAGCCCGCGCGGCCTGATGGCACGCCGACCACGGCGGTTTGATAATCCTCATCCACCCAGAGCACCCAGTAAGGCGCTTTGACAAAGGGCACGCCCTGGAAGGAAACCTCCAACCGGCCGGGGCCGGTGATGGACGCGGTGCCTTCTATCTCTTTCTCTACGCCCTCCACGAGGCAGCGGTTGCGCACCGACAAATCGCCTGTGTCGCGCAAAGTATAAGTGGCGGTGGTATTGGTGCAGCCTTTCTGGAAGCTGACCGGAAAGCGCGCGATCTCGTACCAGGTGCCTGCGTAGCGTTCCGGCGAGAACAGCGCTTTCGAGGTGATCGGCACGGAGGTGTCACGGTAGCTGGGCGCAATCGTGTCCACCGGGTTGCAGGCGGCCAGCGCCAGCATCATGAGAGGGGCAAGGTATCTCATTTTGCGGCCTGCTTCTTCAGACCCAGCTTGGCCCGCACGGCCTCAGGGCCGATGATTTTCGCGCCGAGACGTTCGGTGATCTCAACGGCCCGGCCAACGAGTGCTTCATTGGTGGCAAGCACGCCCTTGTCGAGCATCAGATTGTCCTCAAGCCCCACGCGCACATTGCCACCCGCCAGCACGCTGGCAGCCACAAAAGGCATCTGGTGACGTCCCAACCCGAAGGCGGAGAAGGTCCAATCATGGGGCACGTTGTTGACCATCGCCATAAACGTGTTCAGATCATCCGGCGCGCCCCAAGGCACCCCCATGCAGAGCTGCACCAGCGCGGGGCTGTCGAGCACGCCGTCCTTGACCAGTTGCTTGGCATACCAAAGATGGCCCGTGTCAAACGCCTCGATCTCAGGCTTGACGCCAAGCTTGGTCATCATGGTGCCCATGGCGGTCAGCATGCCGGGGGTGTTGGTCATGACGTAGTCGGCTTCAGCAAAATTCATCGTGCCGCAATCGAGCGTGCAAATCTCCGGCAGGCAGTCAGCGATATGGGCCACGCGTTCGGTCGCGCCCACCATGTCGGTGCCGCCCGCCACAGGGAACGGGGCCTCAACGCCCCCAAACACGATGTCGCCGCCCATGCCTGCGGTCAGGTTCAAGACCACATCAGTTTCGGCATCGCGGATACGGTCTGTGACCTCGCGGTAAAGCACCAAATCGCGGGACGGCGCCCCTGTCTCAGGGTCGCGCACGTGGCAGTGAACGACGGCCGCTCCTGCCTTGGCCGCTGCAATCGCGCTGTCGGCAATCTGCGCAGGCGATCGAGGCACATGCGGGGAGCGATCTTGCGTCGACCCCGACCCGGTCACGGCACAGGTGATAAACACCTCGCGGTTCATCTGTAGCGGCAATTGGCGACCCTCCCTTTTTGGCCAACGGAGCCCAAGTGGCAGGCCTTTGGCAAGCATATTTTCACCAAGATGAAGCCCAAACACGACAGAGCCACGCAATGGGTTTCATCTTGGCTTAAATATGCACACTCCTGACACTGCTCTAGTAGGGCATCGGATGGGCACGATGCGCGGCGTCAATTTCGGCGAGCACCTCATCGCTCAACACAAGGTCCTTTCCTGCAATGACGGTGTGCAGCTGCTCCAAAGTGGTGGCCCCGAAGATCGGTGAGACCGGGAAAGGCCGCTGGCAGCAGAACGCCAGCGCCATATGCACCGGGTGCAACCCATGTTTCTGAGCGATCTCGACATAGGCTTGCGCGGCGTCAACTACGCGAGGCGACATCCGCCCGCCCATCTTTTCGTTGATCGACCTGCGCGACCCTTCCGGCACCGCGCCGCCTGCATATTTGCCCGTGAGAAACCCGGTGGCCAGCGGCGAGAAGGCCAGCAGCGTGATCTGCTCGTTATGGCCCAGCTCGGCCATGTCGGTGTCGTAGAGCCTGCAGAGCAGCGAGTATTCGTTTTGCACCGCCTCCACGCGGGGCGCGCCCATCCGCTCTGCCACGGAAAGCCATTGCGCGGTGCCCCATGCGCTTTCGTTGGACAGCCCAAAATGCCGGATCCGCCCGGCCTCGACCTCTCGTTGCAGCGCGCCGAGAACATCCTCCATATGTGCGACCGTCTCCGCTTTGTTCTGCCCTGACGGGTCATAGGTCCAATTCTGACGGAACATGTAGCTGCCCCGGTTGGGCCAGTGCAGCTGGTAGAGGTCGATGTAGTCGGTCTGCATCCGCCTCAAGGAGCCCTCGACGCCCTCCGCAATGCCTGCGGCTGTGATCGGCCCACCGCCCCGGCAGACGCCACCGGAGCCTGCGATCTTCGTGGCCAGCACCACATCATCGCGCCGTCCTGACCTAGCGAGCCATGTTCCGATAATGGCCTCCGTCTTGCCCGCCCCTTCGGCGGTCATCGGGTTGACGGGATAGGCCTCGGCCGTGTCAATAAAATTGATGCCGGCGTCGAGGCTGGCGTCGATTTGCGTATGGGCCTCCGCCTCCGGGGTCTGCGTGCCCCAAGTCATGGAGCCAAGGCAAAGTTGGGAAACGGTCAGATCAGTCGCGCCGAGCGGGATGGTTTTCATGCAGGAGGCCTTTCAGTATGGCGGCAAGAGCAGCCCCGCCAAGCTAACCGGATCAGCGCCGGGGGCAAGCAGACACAGACAGGTGACATCACGTGAGCGCATAGTGTGCGGGCGGGCCGTGTTTTCAGGGTACCGTCCTGACACCGAATTGGAATGATCAAAATGTTCAAAGCCTTTCTGACCGCCCTCGCCTTGACGCTGCCGCTTTGCGCAGTCGCCGCCCCCGTTGCCTACGCCCTTGAGGCCGCCAAGTCGAAAGTGGGCTTCGTTTTCACGCTGAACAACAACGCCGCGAAAGGCAGCATTCCGATCAAGTCCTCGAACATCCAGATTGATCTGAATGCGCTGCAGCGTTCATCCGTCGATGTGACCTTGGACGTGCGCAAGGCCCGCACCGGGCTGTTCTTCGCCACCGAGGCCCTCAAAGGGGCCAGCGTGCTGCACACCAAAAAGTTTGACACAATCCGCTTTGTGTCGACCGGTATCCGGCTCTGCCCTTCGGGCCAGCTGTCGGGCGGCGCGCAGATTAGCGGCAACCTAACCATTCGCGGCGTCACCAAACCGGTCACGCTGAACGCCACTTTGTTTCGCCAAAGCGGCACGGATGCGGGCGATCTGTCGCGACTGGGCTTCCGGTTGACCGGAGCCATCAGCCGCGCGGCCTTCGGCGCGACAGGTTATAAAGACCTCGTGGATGACACGATCCGGCTGGATATTCTGGCGCGCGTCAGAAGTTAGAAACGACGCCGCAGGGTCGAAAAACCGCTAGCAGAGGCCGCGCGCGCATGGTCTAGATTTTCCCATGCGCATGATGGTCTCCTTCGCCGCCCTGTTTTTGTCTGTGATCTTGTTGCAGCTCAGCTCAGGCGGTGTGGGGCCGCTGGATGCGCTCTCCGGGCTGGCCCTGGATTTTTCGCGCCAGCAGGTTGGCCTGCTCGGCTCGGCGCATTTTCTGGGCTTCTTCATTGGCTGCTGGTGGGCCCCGCGCCTGATGGGCTCGGTCGGTCATTCGCGCGCTTTCGCGGCCTTCACCGCCGCAGGTGCCATCGGCCTTCTCGCGCATATGCTCTGGATCAACCCCTATGCCTGGGCGGGGATGCGGGTCATGTCGGGGCTTTGCGTGGCAGGCTGCTACACGGTGGTGGAGGCCTGGCTCAACGCCAAGGTCACCAACGAGACCCGCGGCCGCGCGATGGGGACCTACCGGATGGCCGATATGGGCGCGTCCCTCGTGGCGCAGCTCATGATCGGGGTTCTGGAGCCTGCCAGCTACGTCTCTTACAACCTCTTGGCGCTGCTGTGCTGCGCCTCACTCTTGCCCTTGACCCTAACCAAAGCCAGCCAGCCTGAGACGCCCGAGGCCCCGCGCCTGCGCCCGAAACTGGCTTGGGACATGTCGCCGCTGGCGGTTGCGGGCGTCATGGTGGCGGGGTTGACCTCCGCCGCCTTCCGCATGGTTGGGCCCATTTACGGTCAGGAGGTCGGGCTGCGGGCCGAACAAATTGGCTATTTTCTCGCCGCCTTCGTGTTGGGCGGGGCCTTTGCGCAATACCCGGCGGGCTGGTTGGCGGATAAATATGACCGGCGCTGGGTGCTGATCTGGATGTCGGTGGCTTCCATTCTGGCCTGCGGGGCGACCATCGGTCTGGCGGGCGGCGGCACGAGCGCGATCATGGCGGCGGCCATCCTGTTTGGTTTTACCACCTTCCCGATCTTTTCGGTCTCCGCGGCCCATGCGCATGACTTTGCTGTCGCCAAGCAACGGGTCGAGCTGTCGGCGGCCCTCATGTTTTTCTATGCCATCGGCGCGATTGCCTCGCCGCTGGTGGCGTCTGGCCTGATTGATGCTCTTGGCCCGGATGCCTTGTTCATCCTGATCTCGGCGGGGCATGCTTTGTTGATCATCTTCGGGGTCAGCCGCATGCGGGTGCGCGACACCGTGGAGGAGCGGACGCGCTACGTGAACACGCCGCGCACCTCGATCATGATTGGCAGGCTTTTTAGACGCCCGCGCGACCGCAGCTAGTTTCATCTTGGCAAAAATATGCATGTCCCATGCTGGCAAGACGCGCAGCCATCGTTTAGAGGGACAAGACCGCATCCACGCAAGGTTTGAGACATGGCGCGCATCCTGATCACTTCCGCGATCCCCTATATCAACGGGATCAAACATCTGGGCAATCTGGTGGGCTCGCAGCTGCCTGCCGATCTTTATGCCCGCTACTGCCGCGCGCGGGGCGATGAGGTCATGTTCATCTGCGCCACGGACGAGCACGGCACCCCGGCGGAGCTTGCCGCCAAGAAGGCGGGCAAGCCTGTCGCTGAGTTTTGCGCCGAGATGCATGAAGTTCAGGCCGGGATCGGGGCACGGTTCGGGCTGTCCTTTGATCATTTCGGGCGGTCGTCCTCGCCGCAAAACCGCGAGCTCACGCAGCATTTTGCGGGCCGACTGGCCGATGAGGGCTTGATCGACGAAGTGAGCGAGAAACAGGTCTATTCGCACACCGATGGCCGCTTCCTGCCGGACCGCTATATCGAGGGGACCTGCCCCAATTGCAGCTATGACAAAGCGCGCGGCGATCAGTGCGAGAACTGTACCAAGCAGCTGGACCCGACGGATTTGATTGAGCCGCGCTCGGCTATTTCGGGCTCCACCGATCTGGAGGTGCGCGACACCAAGCATCTCTATCTCAAGCAATCGCAGCTCAAAGACAGGCTGTCTGAGTGGATCGACAGCAAGACCGATTGGCCCGTGCTGACCACCTCCATTGCCAAGAAATGGCTTCATGACGGGGACGGCTTGCAAGACCGCGGCATCACACGCGATCTGGACTGGGGCGTGCCGGTCAAGCGCGGAACCGAAGACTGGCCCGGCATGGAGGGCAAGGTCTTCTACGTTTGGTTCGACGCCCCCATCGAATACATCGCGGCCACCCATGAATGGGCCGACAAGACTGGCGGCGATTGGGAAAGCTGGTGGCGCACCGACAAGGGCGCGGATGACGTGCGCTACGTGCAGTTCATGGGCAAGGACAATGTGCCGTTTCACACGCTCAGCTTTCCGGCCACGATCATGGGCTCGAATGAGCATTGGAAGCTGGTCGATTACATCAAGTCGTTCAACTACCTCAATTACGATGGTGGGCAGTTCTCCACATCGCAGGGGCGCGGCATTTTTCAGGATCAGGCGCTGGACATTCTACCCGCAGATTACTGGCGCTGGTGGCTGCTCAGCCACGCGCCCGAAAATTCCGACGCGGAGTTCACATGGGAGGCGTTCCAGACCGACGCCAATAAGGACTTGGCCGATGTGCTGGGCAATTTTGTGAGCCGTGTCACGAAATTCTGCCGCTCAAAATTCTCCGAAGCCGTGCCTGAGGGGGGCACCTATGGCGAGGCAGAGACCAAGCTGATTGCCGAGCTGACAACCAAAATTCGCGCCTATGAGACCCATATGGCGGAGATGGAAGTGCGCAAATCTGCCGCCGAGCTGCGCGGCATTTGGGTGGCGGGCAATGAATATCTGCAGGCCGAAGCACCCTGGAGCACTTTCAAAACCGACCCCGAGAAGGCCGCGATGCAAATCCGGCTCGCCCTGAACCTGATCCGGGTCTACGCGGTGCTGAGCGCGCCGTTCATTCCTGAGGCCTCCGCCAAGATGCTGTCGGGGATGAACACGCTCGACACCAGCTGGCCCGATGATGTGGACGCCGCCCTGAAGGCCCTCCCCGCCGGGCACGCCTTCACTGTGCCGGAGGTGCTGTTTGCCAAGATCACCGACGAGCAAACGGCTGAATGGGCGGAGCGGTTCGCGGGGACGCGAGACTAAGCCTTCAGCCCATGATGGACAGATCGTGACTTGACCAAAGCCGCCTGCGCGCTTTGACTTAGGGCATGAAATGCATCCTGTTGCCCCTGCTCTTGGCCTTCCCCGCTGCCAGCTTTGCCGCCTGCCCGCCTGTGGCGAACAAGTCAGCAGCGCTGGACCCCTTGATGGAGGCGGTGCGCGATGCGCCCGATGAGGCCACGGCGCAGGAGCTAAACGCCAGTCTTTGGAAAATCTGGGCCACGGCACCAGATCGTATCGCCCAAGAGATGCTGGACCGTGGTATGTCGCGGCGGGGCGTCTACGATTTCGTGGGCGCATTAGAAGATTTCGACGCGCTCGTTGCCTACTGTCCGCATTACGCAGAAGGCTATAACCAGCGGGCGTTCGTGCATTTTCTGCGCGAGGACTACGAGGCCGCCATGGTTGATCTGACCACGACATTGGAGATCACCCCCGACCATATCGGAGCTGCCTCAGGGCTGGCGTTGACGCTCTTGGATATGGGGCGGGAAGAGGCAGGCCAGGCCGCTTTGCGCTATGCCTTATCACTGAACCCGTGGCTGCCAGAGCGGTTCCGGCTCAAACCCGACACCGGCACATCAGAAACTGACACACAGACCGAACTCTGAGCTTTTCCCCCACGCCCCGCCCGGCTAGTGTCGCGCGCACGCCCCTCGTGCCCGCGTGGTGGAATGGTAGACACATGGGACTTAAAATCCCTGGGCCGCAAGGCCGTGCCGGTTCAAGTCCGGCCGCGGGTACCAGCGCGAATGGCTTGGAATTCTTCAGCGCAGGTGCGACAGTTTAGCAAATATCAATGAGTGATGGACAGACTATGTCTGACTCAAAGCAGGACAACGTCTTTACTCAAAGACCCATTTGCGGAGAATCCCAGCATGCTGGACGGGTTTAGCGCCGAAATACTGGCACGGTTTCAGTTTGCGTTCACCGTGTCGTTCCACATCATCTTCCCGTCCTTCTCGATCGGGCTGGCCAGCTATCTGGCGGTGCTGAACGCGCTTTGGCTGAAGACCGGCAATGAAACCTACCTGACGCTGTTCAATTACTGGAAGAAAATCTTCGCCGTGGCCTTCGGCATGGGCGTCGTGTCAGGCATCGTGATGTCTTACCAATTCGGCACCAACTGGTCGGTTTTCTCGGACCGCACGGGGCCGATTTTGGGGCCGTTGATGGCCTATGAAATCCTGTCGGCCTTCTTTCTTGAGGCGGGTTTTCTGGGCATCATGCTCTTTGGCCGCAAGCGTGTGGGCGACAAGCTTCATATGTTCGCCACCGCGATGGTGGCCTTCGGCACGGTGATGTCGGCCACGTGGATTTTGTCCGTGAACTCGTGGATGCACACGCCGGTGGGCTATTCGATCAACGAGGTTGGGCAGTTCGTGCCGGAGGATTGGTGGCAGATCGTTTTCAACCCCTCCTTCCCGTACCGGCTGTTCCATATGGTGCTGGCGGCCTATCTGACCACGGCCTTGGTCGTGGCGGGCGCGGGTGCGTATCATTTCCTCAAGGGCGACGCGGATGAGCCGAGCCGCAAAATGTTTTCGATGGGGATGTGGATGCTTGTCATCGTCACCCCGCTGCAAATTCTGGCGGGAGACCTGCACGGGTTGAACACCTACAAGCACCAGCCGCAAAAGGTCATGGCGATGGAGGGGCATTATGACAGCTACCCCGACGGCGCGCCGCTCTACCTGTTTGGCATTCCCAACGCCGAGGAAAAGCGGATCGACTATGCGATCAAGATTCCCAAGCTGGCCTCGCTTATCCTGAAAAAGGACCTCAACGCGCCGCTGGACGGGCTCGACACGATTGCTGATGAGGACGAGCCACCCGTGGCGCTGGTGTTCTTCTCCTTCCGGATCATGGTCGGGCTTGGGTTTGCGATGCTCGGTCTGGGGATTTGGTCCCTCTGGGCGCGCTACCGGGGCACCATCCACACATCCCCCTGGCTGCACCGGGCCAGCTTTGCGATGGGGCCGATGGGGTTTGTCGCCGTGCTTGCGGGATGGATCACCACCGAAGTGGGGCGTCAGCCCTTCACGGTCTACGGTCTGATGCGCACCTCTGAAAGCCTTGCGCCTGTGGCCGCGCCTGCGGTGGCCGCGTCGCTGATCGCCTTCATCGTGGTCTATTTCTTTGTCTTCGGCGCAGGCACGTTTTACCTGCTGCGGATGATGGGCGTGCCGCCCGCGGATCAAAAGAAGATCAACCTGCGCGAAGGCCCGATGCGTGGCACCGGCCAGCACCCGGCAGGCCCGCGCAGCAGCGCAGCACCGGCGGAGTAACGGACATGATTTTTGGATTGGAGCTCTCCTTCATCTGGGCCGGCATCATCGCCTTTGCCGTGCTGACCTATGTGATCCTCGACGGGTTTGACCTTGGCGTCGGCATGCTCTTCCCCTTCACCAAGGAGGAAAAAGAGCGCGACGTGATGATGAACTCGGTCGCGCCCGTTTGGGACGGCAACGAGACATGGCTGGTCATGGGCGGCGGAGGGCTATTTGCCGTGTTCCCGCTGGCCTATGCGGTGGTCCTGCCTGCGCTCTATATGCCGATCACGCTGATGCTGCTGGCGCTGGTCTTCCGGGGCGTGGCCTTTGAATACCGCTGGCGCACGGAGCGTTGGAAAGGCGTCTGGGACATGTCCTTTGCCGGGGGCTCCTACATGGCGGCGTTCACCCAAGGCATCGCGCTGGGCGCTTTGGTGCAAGGCATCGAGATAGAGAACCGCGCCTATGCGGGCGGCTGGTGGGACTGGCTGACGCCGTTCTCCGTGCTGACCGGATTGGCGGTGACCGTGGGCTACATGATGCTGGGCGCCACCTGGCTCAACATGAAGCTTGAGGGCCGTATCCAGTCCCATATGCGCCGCATCGCCTGGCCTGCCAGCATCGCCACCGTCGGGTTCATGGGCGCGGTCAGCCTAGCCACGCCGTTTCTCGACTCGGTGTATTTCGAGCGCTGGTTCACCTGGCCCAATCTCGGTTTCGTGGCCATCGTGCCGGTGCTTGTCGCATTTTGCATCTGGCGGCTGTTCTTCGGGCTGATGCGCCACCATGACACCGCGCCATTTCTATGCGCCGTGGGTATGTTCGTGCTGGGCTTTATCGGCATCGGGATCAGCTTCTACCCGCATATCGTGCCGCCCTCCCTGACCATCGCTGATGCGGCAGCACCCGATAGCAGCCTCGCCTTTGCGCTGGTTGGTGCGGTCATCCTTATCCCGATTATTCTGGCCTATACCGCTTATTCCTACTGGGTGTTTCGCGGCAAGATTGATCCCAACGAGGGGTATCACTGATGTCCCGGATCGCTTGGTTCGTCGCCATCTGGTGCGCCAGCGTCGCGGTGCTGGCGTTGGTGGCCTACGCCATCAAGTTGGTGCTGTTATAAAAGCCCGCATCAGGATTGATCGCGGCCGGCCCGTGACTTGTAGGCCGGCAGTGACCAATTATAGCGCAGGGCCAGCACGCGAATGATGAAGGCCACCGCAAAACTGATTGCCATCGCCAAGGGCCGGTCCGCACCCAGCTGGGTCAGCATCACATAGCTCGCGGCCCCTATCATGGCGGCGGCCACGTAGATCTCGCGGCGCAGGATGATCGACGGCTCCTGCCCGAACGTGTCGCGGATGATCCCGCCCAAAGCGGCCGTCATCACCCCCATCATCACCGCAACCAAAGCCCCGGTGCCCGCATCCAGCCCTTTCGCGGTGCCCGCCACACTCACCAGCGCCATGCCGAACGCATCGAAGAGCATGATGTAGCGGTAGCGGCTCTCCATCAGGTGGGCCGCGAAATGCACCATGATGGCCGTCGCGATACAGGCCAGAACCGGGGTCGGGTCCACAACCCAGAAGACCGGGACGCCGAGGATCAGGTCGCGCACCGTGCCGCCACCGACCCCGGTGATGACGGCCAGCCAGATGAAGCCCAGAATGTCCAACTGCTTGCGCGAGGCCACCAAGGCCCCGGTGATCGCAAAGGCGACGGCGGCGGCCAGATCAAGGGCTTGCAGGAACGGGGCGGAGGCGTCGAAGATCATGTCGGACGGGTCCATAGCGCGGGTCTACTCAAGAAAAAAGCGCGCCCCGATCTCGGGACGCGCTTTCAATATCGTTCTCGTGGGGTCGGTTAGGCGGCTTCGGCCTGCGACCGGCGCTCGCTTTCCTCGCGCGACAGCGCCACGGAGGTGCGCACACCATTGCCCACAAAATCCATCAGGCCGGAGACCACACGCTCATTGGGGTCGATCCCAGCGCAGCTCAGTACCTCACGGCCATCGCGAGAGCGCGCCCAACGGGCGATTTGCTCAGGGCCGTTGCCATATTTCTTGTCGTCAGCGATCGCATCATCCAAAGCGGCCAGCACGACCGCAGCGAAAAGCTTGCGGGAGCGTTGTCCTTGCTCGAAGTTAAATGCAGTACCGTCTACGAAATCAGCAGCCATTCCGCGTCCTTTTTGTTTTTGCTCTTGTGTCTTGGGCGTAGCGCCGTTTATGACGCATTTATTCCGATTCGTCATTGCAATTCTTATATGGCAGCTATGCAATTTTTGCATAACTCGCATAGAATTATCGCAGTATTTAGCGTTCTTGCCCCGTCTTACTTCACAAGATATAGGTCGCGCCTAACTTCGATCAACCTTTTGTCAAGGAATTGCCACAATGCCCAAGATCAACGGAAATGAAATTCGGTCCGGCAATATTCTCGAACACAATGATGGATTGTGGGTTGCCGTGAAGGTGGACCACGTAAAGCCTGGAAAGGGTGGCGCATTTGCACAGGTCGAGATGAAGAACCTGCGCAACGGCTCGAAATTGAACGAAAGATTCCGCTCTGCCGACAAGGTAGAACGCGTGCGTCTGGAACAAAAAGACCAGCAGTTTCTGTTCGAGACCGACGGCATGCTGACCTTCATGGACACCGAAACCTACGAGCAGATAGAGCTGCCAGCGGATCTGCTGGGCGAGCGTCGCCCCTTCCTGCAAGACGGCATGACCGCGCAGATCGAGTATTATGAGAGCGAAGCGCTCAGCGTGTCGCTGCCCCAGAAGGTCACCTGTACGGTGACCGAGACCGAGCCTGTGGTCAAAGGCCAGACGGCCTCGAAATCATTTAAGCCTGCGCTTTTGGACAATGGGGTCCGCCTGATGGTGCCGCCGTTTATCAACGTGGATGAGGCGATCATCGTGGACACCGAATCCATGGAATATAGCGAGCGGGCCTAGGCCCTACGGGATGGCGGGTGGGGCGATGCGCGCCAGCGCGTGCGTCACCTGACATCATTGGGGTGCACGACCCCGTCCACCCATTTCGCTTGCCCTGCAATCCGCGGATCCAGCCCCTCGACACAGGCCACGTTGACCCCGATCTCTTCGGGGTTGGAGCGGCGTTGGTGAAACAGATGTACGCCGCAAGTTGTGCAGAACTGATGCCGCGCCGTCATGGTGCCAAACTGGTAGAGGCCCAGATTGTCCTCCCCCTGCTCGATGATCAAATCATCGACCCGCCCTGAGACCGCGGCGGGGTATTTACGACGACACAAGGAGCAATCGCAGCGGCGCAGGCTGTCCAGCCCACCCACCATCTCAAACGAAATCCGCACCGCGCCGCAATGACAGGACGCCTGCGACCTGCCCGTCATTTGCGCCGCCCCACCATTGGAATGGTCGAGGGGGAGTAGCTGGCCTCGGGATGCGGCGGATGCCCCTCGCTACGTCGCCAGAAGGCCTGCCCTCCCAATCGCAGCCAAAACGGGATCATCAGAGCTAGCCCGGCCACAAACCCGCCTGCATGCGCCCAATAGGCCACACCGCCCGCGCTCACGTCAGCCGTCGCGCCGCTGAAGAGTTGCAGTGCCATCCAGACGCCAAGCACGATCCATGCAGGGATCGGGAAAATTTTGAAGAACACGATGACGATCAGGATCACGTCCACCTTGGCCTTGGGGAAGAGCAGCAAATACCCTCCCATAATCCCTGCAATCGCGCCTGACGCCCCCACATTCGGAATGTTGCTGGAGGGATCCGCGACAAGCTGGCCCAGATCAGCGACCACGCCGCAGATAAGGTAGAAGAGCAGAAACCAGACATGGCCCAGCTGATCCTCAAGGTTGTCGCCAAAGATATAGAGAAACAGCATGTTACCCGCCAAATGCATCCATCCGCCATGCAGAAACATCGAGGTGACAAGCGTGTGCAGGTCAATCCCTTGCATGATCTCAGCAGGCTTCATCGCCCAGGCGTCCCAGAAGGGCCCGAGCGTCGAGGCGTCATTGGTTTGCAGCGGCCAGTAGCTCAGGAAAATGAGGATATTGGCCGCGATCAACCCGTAGGTGACATAGGGTGTGCGTGTGGACGGGTTGTGGTCACGTATCGGAAACATGGGTGCAAAGCTGACGCAATCGCCCGGTCTGCGCAAGCGCTAGGTTGCGACCTCCGCCAAGAGCTGCGCATTGCCCCCCGAGGCCGTGGTGTCGATGCAGACATGCCGCTCCGCGATCACATCGGCAGGGCTCGGTATGCCTGTTATCAGCGGCAAAATCGGCCCGGAACGCGCGACCAACCGCTGCCGAATATCCCGCGCCGTGTCGTCATCGCCCCACCACAAGACCCCGCCAATGTCATCCAGAGCGTCACAATCGGAGAGCCCTTCCCCCTCGACCGGGCGCCCCCCGGCGCGGTCCACAGCTGTCATCTGCGCGCCAATATCGGGCCCCAAACACAGCATCGGTGCGCGCGGCAAAATGGTCAGCCGGTTGCTCTCTCCCGTGGGTCCGGGCAGCGACAGCTCCGTGGCGTCCACGCCCTTGTCTGACGTGGAGACGAATTTCATCAGGTAATGCGGCCCGCCCGCTTTGGGGCCGGTGCCTGACAGCCCTTCGCCGCCAAAGGGCTGCGAGCCGACAATCGCGCCGATCTGGTTGCGATTCACATAGATATTGCCTGCCTCGACCAGATCGACCACCTGCTGGACGCGGTCATCAATCCGGCTGTGCAGCCCAAAGGTCAGCCCGTAGCCGGTCTCGTTGATGTCCTCGATCACCTGCTCGAGCTGATCCGCCTTGAAGGTCGCCAGATGCAGAACGGGGCCAAAGATCTCTTCTTTCATCTCGGAGATGCCGCCCACCCGGATCAGGGTCGGGACCACAAAATTCCCCTCCGCCGCATGTGGCGTTTCGAACAGCACCCTGCCCTCGCTGCGCGCCTGCTCAATGTGGGTCACAATCTTCTTGCGTGCCGGGGCGTCAATGATCGGACCAATATCCGTGGCCATGTCCCACGGGTCGCCAACGCGCAGGGCCGCCATTGCGCCGGTAAGCATTTCAGTCAGACCTTCGGCGATATCCTCCTGCACATAGAGGCAGCGCAGGGCGGAACATCTTTGCCCCGCAGATTGAAACGCGGAGGCCACGATATCGCGCACGGCTTGCTCGGGCAGCGCGGTGCTGTCGACGATCATCGCGTTCAGCCCGCCAGTCTCTGCGATCAGCGGCGCTTTGAAATTGCCGCTTTGCGCAAGGCTGGCATGGATGCGCTTGGCTGTTGCGGTAGAGCCCGTGAAACACACGCCGTCGATCTTGGGGCTGGCCGTCAAAGCGGCCCCGATATAGCCCCCGCCGGGCAGCAGGATCAGCGCGGAATTCGGCACGCCCGCCTCGTGCATTAGCTTGGTGGCGAGGGTCGCGATGACCGGGGTTTGCTCCGCCGGTTTGGCCAGCACCGCGTTGCCTGTCGCAAGTGCCGCGGCGATCTGGCCAGTAAAAATGGCCAGTGGGAAATTCCATGGCGAGATGCAGGCGAAGATGCCCAGCGGCTTGCCCGAATGGGTCGCGGCCTCGTCGGCGTAGTAGCGCAGGAAATCCACGGCCTCGCGCAATTCACCAATCACGTCGATCGTGGTCTTGCCCGCCTCGCGCGCAAGTACCGCAAAGATTTCGCCGTAATGCGCCTCATAGAGATCTGCGGCTTTGCGCAACACCATCGCCCGTGTGGCCACATCCGTATCCCACGGCTTGGCGGCAACCAGCGCTTTGCGAACCGCCGCTTCATCCGCCTTTTTGTACGTCAGTTTGGTGGTTTCAAACGGAGCGCGGGCTTGCGCGATATCGGCCATATCGACAGGGTCGTTCCAATCCCACCCTTTGGCGTTCCGGCGGGGCGCGAAAAGGTCATCGGGATGCGTCACCGCCGGATAGACCGCATCCTCAATATCGGTGAACGGATCGGAGGCGACCTCCACCGGGCTGACCTCCTCATCGACGATCTGGTTCACGAAAGAGGAGTTCGCGCCGTTTTCCAACAAGCGCCGGACCAGATAGGCCAGCAAATCGCGATGCGCGCCGACGGGGGCGTAGATGCGGCAGCGGGTCTCGCCTTTGGCCATGACGATGTCATGCAGGCGCTCCCCCATACCGTGCAGGCGTTGAAACTCGAACGCATCCGGATCCTCCGCCATGTCGAGGATCGCGGCCACGGAATGAGCGTTATGCGTGGCGAATTGCGGGTAGATGCGGTCCGTCATGCCCAGCAACTTCCGGGCGTTCGAGATGTAGCTAATATCCGTCGCGGGCTTGTGGGTGAAGACCGGGAAGCCCGGCAGCCCGAGGACCTGCGCGCGCTTGATCTCCGTGTCCCAATAGGCGCCTTTTACCAGTCGCACCATGATTTTGCGGTCATGTTTTTCCGCCAGCGCATGAAGCCAGTCGATTACAAAGCTGGCGCGGTGCCCATAGGCCTGCACCACGACGCCAAACCCGTCCCAGCCCTCAAGCGACGCGTCAGCCAGCGTGGCATCGATCACATCAAGGGAAAGATCTAGCCGGTCCGCTTCTTCGGCGTCGATGTTCAGCCCCACTTGCGCGCGGGCGGCTTGCTGACACAGCTCCAAAAGGCGCGGCTGTAGCACCTTTAAAACGGCGTCTTTCTGGGGCGTCTCGTAGCGCGGGTAAAGAGCCGACAGCTTGACCGAGATCCCTGGATTGGCGCGGCAGTCAGACGTGGCGGCCGCCTGCGCAATGGCCGTGATCGCGTCGCGGTAGGCCTTGAGATAGCCCAGCGCATCGGCGTCAGTTTTGGCGGCCTCCCCCAGCATATCGTAGCTGTACGTGTAGCCCTTGGCCTGCTGCCCTTCGGCGCGGGTCATGGCGTCTTGGATCGTTTCACCCAGCACAAACTGGCGGCCCATTTCCTTCATCGCGCGCGCGGTGGCGGTGCGGATAACCGGCTCTCCCAGCCGTTTGACCATAGAGCGCAGCTGCCCCGCCACGCCGGGTTGCTCATCGGTCAGCACTTTGCCCGTCAGCATCAACCCCCATGTCGACGCGTTCACCAGCGACGAGGACGAGCGGCCCAGATGCGTGCCCCAGTCAGATGGCGCGATCTTATCCTCGATCAGCGCATCCATCGTGTCTGCGTCAGGCACCCGCAACAAAGCCTCGGCCAGACACATCAGGGCCACGCCCTCCTCCGTGTTCAGGCCGTATTCGGACAGGAACGATTCCATCAAACCCGGGCTGGCAGAGCTGCGGATCTCCGTGACCAATTTGGCGGCGCGCGCCACGATGCGGGCGCGGTCCTTGCCTGTGAGCCCCGCCGCTTTGATCAGACGCGCGACCGCCATGGCCTCGTCCGGGGACGTGTTGGACCTGATGGCGGAGCGGAGGGATGCGAGGGATGTCATGAGCAGCACCTTTGGATGGTATATCCCCCAACTATACCGGATTTCGTATGACTTACTTACCAATTCCATGCGAAGGATAGCAAAATTCACTATCAGATGAGCGCTGGGTAGCAAATATGGATAAATCCTTGGACGACTATGACCACGCGATCCTGCGGGAGCTCTCTGCGCATGGCCGGATTCCAATCACCGAATTGGCCAGCAGGATCAACCTGTCCAACACGCCCACGCAGGCCCGCGTCAGACGGTTGGAAGAAGCCGGCGTCATCACTGGATACCGCGCGCTCTTGGACCCGGTGAAGCTGGGGCTCGACCACATCGCCTTTGTCGAGGTCAAGCTGGACGACACGCGCGAGGCGGCCCTGAGCGCCTTCAACACCGCTGCCCGCGCCGTGCCCGAGATTGAGGAATGCCACATGGTGGCCTCCCGGTTCGACTATTTGCTGAAGGTGCGGACAAAGGATATGGGCTCCTACCGGCGCATTCTGGGCGAACAGATTTCCGCCCTGCCTCATGTCGCCAACACCTCGACCCATGTGGTGATGGAGGCCGTCAAGGAAGAGCTGTTTTAAGCCCCGAACACGAAGGCCCAGATGATGAAAGGCGCGACTTGCAGCGCACCGGCCAGTGCCATGATGACCCGTGGCGGCATGGTCCTGAACCGCCGCCACAAAACGCCAAGACAAAGCAGGCTCGCCGCCATCTCAATGGGGCCGACGATGCCGCCGTAATGGCGCGTGTCCCAATAGCTAACGGGGCTGATAAAGCGCCAATCGGTCGCGGGCCAGAAATGCGCCCGCGCGTCGTCATTGTGCAGCGGAAAATCCAACGCCAGATGTAGCAAACCTGCACCCGCAAATGCGACCAGCGCGGGGCGCTTGGCCATGAGGGCGAGGCCCAAGAGCCCGCCCCAGACAAAGAACGAGTTGTCTACGGCAAAAATGGCCTGCCATGCGTCTGAGTAATACATCACCCGGAACACGATCTGCGGGTCGGTGCCGACGATAAACAGCTGCCATCCAGCCAGCAGGTAGAGCGACAGATCTGGTGCCAAAGCACCCGCCAATGCCCCAATGGTCACGGCGGTCTGGCCCGGTTTGGCAAAGGCCGCGGCCCCGAAAATCAGGTGGGCGGGAGTGTTCATCTGGTGGGTTTCGCCCTTTACTTTGGCCGCGCTTATTGCCACCCCAAAACCCTAGCAGGAGAGGCAGGCGATGACCAAGGCAATCATGATCCAAGGCGCGGGCTCGAATGTCGGCAAGTCCATGATCGTCGCCGGGCTGTGCCGGGTCTTTGTGCGCAAAGGTCTGCGCGTGCGCCCGTTCAAGCCGCAAAACATGTCCAACAATGCCACCGTGACCGCCGATGGCGGAGAAATTGGCCGTGCGCAGGCATTGCAGGCACTGGCTTGCGGCGTGCCACCGGTGATCGACATGAACCCGGTTTTGCTGAAACCCGAATCCGAGGTTGGCGCGCAGGTGATCTTGCAGGGCAAGCGTTTTGCCACTGTGAAAGCGCGGGACTACGCAAAGCTGAAACTGAACCTGCTGACCCGCACGGTGGAAAGCTTTCGCCGCCTTCAGCAAGAGGCCGATCTGGTGATCATCGAGGGCGCGGGCAGCCCGGCTGAGATCAATCTGCGCGCAGGCGACATCGCCAATATGGGCTTTGCGGAGGCCGTTGACGCTCCGGTGGTTCTGGTCGGCGACATTGATCGCGGCGGGGTGATCGCGCAGCTGGTGGGCACGCATGCGGTTCTGCCCGCGTCTGATCGCGACCGGATCAGGGGCTTCATGGTCAACAAGTTTCGCGGCGACGTGTCGCTGTTTGACGGTGGGCGGGTAGAGGTGACCTCGCGCACCGGATGGGCCGATCTGGGGGTCTTGCCCTGGTTTGACGACGCGTGGAAACTGCCCGCAGAGGACATCATGGATATCAGCTCCTCACACGGGTCAGGCGTGAAGATTGCCGTGCCGCGCCTGTCGCGGATTGCCAATTTCGACGACCTTGACCCGCTCAGTCAGGAGCCGGGCGTGTCGGTGGAGATCATCGAGGCGGGCCAGCCTTTGCCCGGCAACGCCGATCTGGTGCTCATTCCGGGGTCGAAATCCACCATTGCCGACCTTGCGCATTTCAGGCGGCAAGGGTGGGACATTGATCTTGCCGCCCATATTCGGCGCGGGGGTCATGTGCTTGGCATCTGTGGCGGGTTCCAGATGCTGGGCAAAGAGATTGCTGACCCGGAAGGCATTGAGGGCCCGCCTCAAACGGTTGATGGTTTGGGGGTGCTGGACGTCTCCACCGTGATGACGCCGAAAAAGCATGTGGTGGAGGTCACAGGCCGGACGCTGGAGGATGGCACTGCGGTCGCGGGCTATGAGATCCATATCGGGGAGACGGCCGGCCCCGATTGCGAACGTGCCTGGCTGGAGATCAATGGCCAGACCCACGGGGCCGCGTCAGCAGATCACAAAATTCAGGGCTGTTACGTGCACGGGCTGTTTGGGGCGGACGCATTTCGGGCGCGGTTCTTGCGGCAGCTCGGAGGGCGCTCGACCGTCTCGGATTATGGCGCGTCAGTTGAGGCGGCTTTGGACGCCTTGGCCGATCACCTCGAAGAGCATGCCGATATCGATGCGCTGTTTGCGATTGCGCAGCAGGGCTAAGCGCCTAGTCGAACTCGCGGGTCGCCAAGGCGCGATGAATTTCGCGGCGCACAAGTTTGCGCACATTACGGGTGATCCGCTCGCCAAGCTCGCCTGTCAGCTCTTTTCGGACAATGTCGGAGACCAACTCCCGCAGGGTTTCCTCGTCGAGAACAGTTTCGTCAATATCGCCGAGACCAGTGGGTTTGGCCTCAGAGGCCTCAGCTGCCGCGTCGCTGGCTTCAGTGGACGCGTCCTCATTCTCCGCGACCTGCGCCGTGTCAGCGGCATGTTCTTCGCTCGTTTCATCATCGACCACCGCTGCGCCCTCAGCAACAAGCGGCAATGGGTCAATCCGCTGTGCTGTATCAACCGGGGTGTGGCGGAAGGTTGCGATATTTACGGGGTCCTCGAGCTCTTCATCCCACTCATACTCGTCGCTGATTTCGCCAGCTTGTGACGCGGCTGTGGCATCGGCGCCATCCTCGATCAACGCCTCTGTGTCAGGCGTGTCAGTATTGATGTCAGTGTCAGAGAGGTCAGCAGGCTCTGCGCTCTCTTCTTCCAGCTCTTCTGAAACAACATCCTCAGCGGTCTTAGGCTCGACGGCATCAGTCCAATCTTCGCCCTGCTCTGGAGCATCTTCTCGGAACGCGTGAATGTCCTCGCTTTCGCCCATAGCATCGTCAGTCTTGCCGACCTGCGCCTCAGTCGCCGGATTATCAATTTCCGCAAGATCAGTCTCTGCTACATCCGCAGAGTCTTCCGCGACGTCTTCCTCGGTCCATTCAGACAGATCAGCAGCGGGCAGGTCAGACGCAAGGAGTTCTTCGTCTTCGTAATAGTCTTCCGGTGCGCGGGAGCCCCAATTCTTGGTCGTTTCAAGCGCGGATGACACATCCACCGCCTTCTTCACATTCTGCGTCGTATGGACCACGGCAGGCATCACCGGTTCACCGATAAACGCGCCACTCACGGCTTGCCGCAAGCTTCCCAGATCACTCCGGGTCAAATCGCCGGTGGCTAAATCGCTTGGGGCGGGATCATCCGAGCCCAAATCGCTGTCGTCTGAAAGATCATCCGGGTCTTCTGCTGACCCCTCCGGCAGGTCATCGGCCACAGCATCTGAGACATGTTCGCCATCTGGCTTTACATCTTGCTCGGCTGCTTCCGCTCCGGTGGCGAGCTCGCCTTCAATGCGATCAAGCGCCTCGGCCAGTGTTTCGCCGTCATCTTTTGCGACTTCGTAAGGGGGCAATGCGTCATGCGGGGCGTCCCTATTCAACGCCGCTTCATCTTCCTCCTTCACGCGCAGTGCAGAGGTCAGAAGCAGCGCGTCGCGTATATCGGGTTTCGGCGCCGCTTTTTGGGCCATCTGAGGCGCCGCCTCCGGGCTCGTGTCAGACACTAACCGGCGAATCGACGACAGAACGTCTTCTACATCTTTGGCAACGGGATCGGACATGCTCAGCCTCTATAAGTTGAACGCAGAATAACCGCTGCCGTAAGCTCTGGCAACGGACGGATCAAATTGAAATTACTTTTGGTAGCGGCCCAGAATGCGGTCCAGTTTCTGGCCCTGCTTGCTGCGCTTCACGGGTGCTTGTTTCACGGCGTCGAAATACTCATTCGGGTCATATTGCTGAACCGGCAGGCGCAGCTCGGACGCGGTCAGCAGCCCCATGGAGGACATCAGCTGATAGGCCGCCGCAAAAACCTGCGTTTCAAAGACCACGCGGTTGGTGCGCGCGTCGAGCAACGCTTGCTCGGCGTCGAGCACATCAAGCGTGGTGCGTGCCCCAAGTCTGGCCTCTTCGCGGACGCCTTCAAAGGCCACTTCCGCGGCGCTGATCTGGCGCTCGGAGGTCTGCAATTGCGCGTTGGCAACAGCCAGTTGGGACCAGCTGTCCGACACGGATTGGCGCACCTGAAGCACCACTTGATTGAGGTTTGCACGTGACGCATGCACCTGCGCGAAGGCGCGGCGCTCCAGCGCTTTGAGCTGCCCTCCCTGATAGAGCGGCACGTTGAGTTGCAGCCCAATGGAGGAGTTATTGTCGATCCGCGAATTATGCCCCGCCGTGGCGTTCAGCCGAATGTTCGGGCGCATGGCGGCCTGCGCGCGGGCGGCATTCAGCTCGTTGGCAGAAATCTGGTGCTGGGCCTGATCAATGCTGGGTTGGTTCTGCTCGGCCAGCTTGCGGGCCTGCGCCACGGTATCGGGCAGCGCAGGAAGGGAGCCGATTGCTTCCAGCGTGCCGGGCTTTTGGCCAACCGTGGCCACGTAAAGCTCCCGCGAGATTGCCAGAGCGCCTTGCGCTTGGGCCACTGCGCCACGGGCCTCCGCCAAACGCGCTTCGGCCTGGGCCACGTCGGTGCGGGTGACTTCGCCCACCTCGAACCGGTCGCGGGCCGCGCGCAGCTCTTGAGTGATCAGCCGCAAGTTGCCTTCCTGCAAAGACACGGTGCGGGTGTCGCGCTGCACCGACAGGTAGGCGTTGATCGCGTCCAAAAGCACTTGCTGCTCAAGGCTCACAAGCTGCGCGCGCGCGGCCAGAACGGTCTCCTTGGCGGCCTCGACGCCCAGACGCGTGTTGCCGCCATCATAGAGCAAAAGGTCCAGCCCGAGGTTGATTGACGAGACCAGCTCCCCGCCGCCGAACCCGGTGGCCTGATCGCTGTAATTGGCCGTGGCGCTGCCGTTGATTTGCGGGCGCAGCGCAGAAAACGCGACGGCCACATCCTCGTCACTGGCGCGCAGCAAGGCGCGGTTTTGCTCCAGAAGGTTCGAATTCAGATAGGCCGCGACCAAAGCGTCCTGCAAGGAGGCGGCGCTGGCCGATATCGGGCTGGCCAACACAACCGCGCAAAGGGCGATGGAGCGGGCTGACCTGCGCATGCGTCTCAAGATCATCAGGTCATGCCTTCTCAAACGGGGTTACAAAGAAAAAGTCGCCTCGGCTTCGAAACCGGGCAGGACCGGCGCGCTTGCGTTGAAGGCCAGCCGCCAATTGACATGCGCGCCCGCCTTGTGGCCGATCCGGCATTCCCCCAAACCATCGCGCATGAACACAGCACCTATCCGCCCGCCATCCTTGAGCTGGTCGGTCAAAGACGCGGGCACGTTCTCCACCCCGCCCTCGATGATAATGGCGTCGTAAGGCCCGTGTTTGGCCGCACCTGCGGGCAACTCGCCCTCGATGATGACGACATTGTCGGCGCCCTGTTCCGCCAGAATGGCTTCGGCATCCCGCGCCAGATCACTGTTTTGCTCAACGGCGACCACGGCCTCGGACATGCGCGACAGCACGGCGGCGCTGTAGCCCAGACCAGCGCCCACGCAGAGCACCATGTCGCTTTGCTCAATGCTCATCGCATCAAGCATCTTGGCCAGCGTGCGCGGCTCAAAGATCACCCGGCCTGCGCCCAGCGAGATGTTGACGTCCGCATAGGCAACCTCCCGACGCGACTGCGGCACAAAGGCCTCGCGCTGCACGGTCAAAAGCGCGTCGATGATCGGAAATTTGGTTACATCAGACGGGCGCACCTGCGTGTCGACCATCATTGTCCGGTTGGCGGCGAAGTCGGTCATAGGACTAAACTCATCAGTCTAGTTTCAGTTGAATCCCGTTTGCCACAGAATGCGGTCTGCGACAACAGCGATCCACCCTTTTGCGCCCTTGCGCCGCAAAACCCGCTGCGATAGAGAAATCCGGCACCATAGAGGCGAGTTGGCGGAGTGGTGACGCAGCGGATTGCAAATCCGTGTACACCGGTTCGATTCCGGTACTCGCCTCCAATAAAATCAATGGGTTATGAATTTCTCTGCTCATTGGGTATCACCTCGGGTATCAGTTTCTCGTTCTGTGCTTGTTCTGTTCGGGATCATTTGCGCTTTGCTGCCGCCTGTCGCGCACGCATGATCTGACGGGCCTCCCCCGCATATTTGATGATCATCTCCTTGGATGTGTGACCGCTGTAGCTGGCGATTTCATCGTCCGTGCAGCCCGCCCACGCCAATTCCATCACGCCGCGATACCGCAAGGCGTGTTGGTCATAGGCCATCAGGCCTAACCGCTTACGTTCGCGCACCATGACGCGGGCCATTGCATGGTAGTCCATCTTCGAACCATCAGCGCGCGTCAGGATGTGGCGCGATGGGTGCGGCGCGAATCCCAGATCGGCCTTTGCGCTGTCCAGTGCGGCCTTGAGCGCAATCGTGCAGGGCAGTGAAAGAAAAGTATCTGTCTTGTTCTGCCGCAACTTGAGGGTATCGCCGTCATAGTCGCCCCATTGGAAGTCAACCCAGTCACCAGGACGCTGCACACTCCCCACGCCAATCTCAAAAATCAGGCGAGGCAATGGCGCACCCTCTTCCCGCATCTTTTCGACCGCCCAATCTGTCCACGGCAAATGCGGTTTCTTGCGGTCCTTCGGAACTCTCAACGGCTCGATATCAATAGCGGGATTGTCTTTGCGCCAGCGCTTGCGCATCGCCATTTTGGATAACATGCTGATCGCGGTCGGAATGTAGTTGGCGAACCGTACGCGATGGCGGTTCTTTTCCATGGCGTCGTAAATGTCGGCTTGGGTCAGGCGTGCCACGTCAGCGCGTCCTATCTTTTCGGTCAGATACTCAAAAACTTGTTCAAGGTCGCGCCGATAGCGGGGCGAAAAATCCTTCCATTTGTCGGTCTCACGCAGAGCGTCAATCAAAGCCCCCCATGACGTCTTGGAACCCGCTTTCTTCCCGCTGACGATCTCCCAGTACTGCTGATCAAACTCTGCCGTACCTTCTTCTGCCGTGATACGCCCCAGATAGAACATCTTGCCGTTGACGCTCTTGCGCACATACCAACGGCCAGATGGATGCTGCCAAAGGTATTTCTTGCGTCGGCCTACCACTGAATTTGATCCCATAGCCCTGTCACATCTCCACCTGAAATCCGCTTGAGCGTTTCAGTATCCCAACGAACAATGCCCGGTGCAATTTCATGCCCGGGCGGAAGGTGACCTTCATCGACCAAAGCCTTGAACTCGTTCGTGCGCAAATCGAGCAATCGCGCGGCGGTCGTCTCGCTGGCCATGATGGGTGTTTGCCCTGCCCGGCTCATGGCTTGCTCGCGCCCGAACGCTCGTCAGGTTCCACCATATTCCGCGCGATGTAGTCCTGAACCGCGTCCTGCGGCAGTAGAAAATTAGTCCCGTTCTTGAGGAATCGAATGCTTCTGGTGGCTATCAACTTCCTGATCCGCTTCTCAGGCCAGCCGCTATGAGCTGCCAATTCTCTCGGGGTAAGCAGGGAACAATCGTCCATAGTTCTTTCCTCTTTGGCATTTAGTGATATCAATAGGAAGAATACGCAACAAAAGGTTACGTAAGTCCAGATATGGGAACATTTGTCCGAATGTCAACTGTATTGATTGGAATCGGCCAAAGGATGCTGAGTGTGCGCAGTCAGCTCGGCTATCCTCAAAACAAAGTCGCAGCGATCCTGGGGATCGCTGACAAATCTTACAAGAATTATGAGCTTGAAAAACGGGAGCTGCCGCTCTCGATCGCAGTCAAGTTTTGCGAAGAATTCGACAAGAACCTCATGTGGCTGGTGTATGGAAACTCCGTGCCTGACAGCGAGCAGTCCGCTCGTTTAGCTGGGGAAACCGCGCAGGCTGTGTTTGATCACGCGCAGACGAACAAGAGGACGTTTTCCAGCGCGGAAATACAAAAATTTACCCACTACATCTTTGAGCAAGCCCTTTCGAAGGGCACCTCGCCGCAAAGCGAGGCAAAGCTGTTCTTTTCGGCCATTGGCTAAGGCGGACAACCCGATGAAACATTTGAAAGATCCTAAGACGCCAATCAACAAATTCGCCAATTCTTTGCGCGTGATGGGGATTGTCCTACTGGTGGTTACCAGCGTTGGCTTCATCTCCTACCGCTCTGAAACAGGCCACTTTTGGGACATCTACACTCTGTTCCTGCTTCACCTTGGCGTTGCAGGTGGCATCTTCGCGGGTATCGGCGAAGCTCTTTGGAAAATCCTGCTCACAAACAGCGACGTCTCCCAACGCAAGTTCTATTTCTACGGCGAAGAGTAGTAAGTTGAAGTTGTCAGTGACCAAGCCTTAACAGCAAATAGCCGACATCGAAAAACGACGTTCCAGTCAGAACAAAGAGCAATTAGCCCGCAGAAAACACCATGTTGCCCGCCCGTCCTTTAGAAACAAACTGCTCCAACTCTGAGAGCCTCTTCTTTGTCAAAGTCCTCCCAAGTCGAGGGGGCACATAAACTGCCTCAAAACCGCCGCCACCTACCCAATTGGCCTGTTGTGTAATCCCATTTGGATCGACACCATTTACCACGGCCTGAAGCCTAGGGAGGGTGAAACGTTCAAATGTGCTGTGACTACGCTCAACCAAAATCCAGCGGCGTCTCATTTTGTGAGCAGTTGCTGCGGTTGTGCCGCTCCCTCCAAACAAATCCACCACCAGCTCACCAGGCTTGCTGGCAACATGAATGATCCGCTCCAGAAGTTCTTCAGGCTTTGGAGTGTCAAAGACTGCAGATTCAGGAAAGAGTGCCATCAGATGACGCTTAGCATCATCATTTGTGCCAGTTTCGGCGGTTCCCCAAATCGTAAACGGCACCAAACCTCTCAATTGATGACTGAAGAGCTTTATTCTTGGCGAACCGGCTCCATTTTTGGGAAACCAAATCCTATCTTCCGCCAATAGCTGCCGATAGGTTGGTTCAGTAGCGTACCATGATCTGCCCCTAGGTGGCTTCAAGATATCCCCCGACGGCGTTTCGATCGGATATTGCTGCGCAGCTCGATATCCTGGAGCCGTGAAAGGTGCATCCGCCCAAGGGCCACGCGGATCGTCGTCCCTGTTCTTTAGATGCGCATTGTCTTTTTCCAGTAAGTTTCTAGAAGTCTTCCATTTCTTGGGTCCGCTTGGTGCATATACCAATATTGTGTCATGGTTGTTTGAAAACGCCGTCCGGGACTCCCTTGTCGTTCGTTTTTGCCAGATAATTGATGACACAAAGGCCCCTTCTCCAAACACTTCGTCCATCACCAATCGCGCACGATGAACCTCGGCGTCATCAAGATGCACCCAGATACTTGCGTCGTCTGACAAGTGCGGCTGCAAGGCAAGCAGCCGGTCGCGGAGCATGCTTAGCCATTTAGAACGATCCAAGGCGTCGTCATAAGAGCGCACATCAGCATTCGTGTTGTATGGCGGATCAATGTACACGAGACGGATTTTGTCTTCGAGCACATCCGTCTGGCTAGACAGAGCCGCCAAAACGTCCGCGCCATCGCCGATAGCGAGAACATTTGATGAACGAAGTGGCTCATCCCCGCTGATGCTGTGTAGGTCCGGAGCCTCATTGAGAATGCTGTCAGACGGCTCGATCCACTCATACGCTCGAGCGCCGGACGCCAGCAAGACCAAGTCCTTGTTCTTCCAATTTAGTGTAACTTCTGCCATGTAGCCCCGATAACTAAGGAAGAATCCTTGCCGAAAAGTGTATGCAGCGCGTTCGCCGCGCTCTTCGCAACCTTGCGAAAAGTTTAAGATCAAATGAGCAGAAACTCCAGTGATATTGTAACGGAAGACCCCACTTTGGCCCCAGAAACGGAAATGCTCCGGAAGCCTTTTGTGCGTTGGGTGGGCGGCAAGACGCGGCTGCTACCACGTATTCTGCCCCACGTACCTGAGACTATTCGAGACTACTACGAACCTTTCTTGGGAGGCGGAGCTGTTTTTCTTGCTTGCAGACCAAAGATCACAGGCCGTGCTAACTTAGCCGACCTCAATGGCCACCTTGTGTCAGCCTGGGTAGCGCTGCGAGACAATCCAGAGGGATTGAAGCCGCTACTAGATTGGTATCTCGAAAATGACGGAAAAGAATTTTACTATGAAGTTCGAGCTACGGTCCCAACAAATGACCTGGAAAAAGCGGCTCGCTTCCTTTATCTGAATGGCGTCTCTTGGAACCATTTGTGGCGTGAAAACTCCAAGACTGGCGCGATGAATGCACCTTGGGGCGATCGAAAATTTAGAGGCTTTAGCGACTCAGATCTAAGGGGGATTGCTCGCACTCTTGATGGTGCAAATATTCTGCAATGTGATTTTCGACAGCTAGTCACAAAAGCTAAGGAGGGTGATTTTGTATACCTTGATCCGCCATACCTACCCATTTTTTCTAAACCTACGATTGAAAAAGAGCCTACGGCCAAATTCAACAAATATACCGCCAAGACCTTTGAGCTACCTGACTTGATCGACCTGGCCGAGATTTGCCAAGACCTGAGTACACGCGGTGTAAACTGGATAATGTCGAACCGCGATACCGAAGGCGTCCGTGAATTGTTCCCTGGGAACGAAATAGTGAGTTTCAAAGCTCATCGTGCTCTTGCAGCCCAAAGCCGGCGAGAAGTGGAGTCTCATAAATCTCCCGAAGCCATTGTAATTGGGCGGCCTAAATGATGATGCAGCAGGTCGAATGGGTCTTGGTCGTACACTATGGGAAGTCAGCTCATCGAGCCACCTATGGGCGCTTGCCAGGACAAACCTACACAAAGGACTACATCCAACTGTCGAGGAAGGAGGGTTTCATAAGCGACTTGGAATCCGCATTTCCAGAGATCTCGGGGGGAAAGGAATCAATTGCGATAAAATTTCAGTGGCCTTCGGGATCGGCAATGGGAAAGCTGTTCAGACGATCAGCAGATCGGCCTCACTTAGCTTGGGAAACCAATAGCGCGCCCCCTCCATGGAAGATGTCACTGCATCCATCTGAATTTACAGTGGAAACCATACTCGGTGACCCTGAGCTTACCACAGCGGCTGCCGCTGATGAGGAATTCGCCAAGTTGGCTGCGTCAGACTTTGGGCAGCCTTTTTTGGTAGCAGTTAAGCTTCGGAATGAAACCCAAAAGATCCACTTGCGCGTTCACATCGACACGCCAAGCAATGGCTTTGAATGGGCATCTTTGGATATGGCACCTCAATCGATCCAAGACTTGGCGGCCAGCACATCGCAAAACTCAGCTCTGGCTTGGAAGTTGTTCTCTTCAGATAAAAACGAAGCGAGTCTTTATTTCGATCCAAGTAGAAAAACCGATCCATGGAATGCAAAGGCTACCGACGCAGCAGATCAAGAATCAATTTGGCCTGCCCATCTGCCGCCTGCTTCTGGCATAGACAGCGACGCTTCGGCGGAGGCATCCCCACTCTCGAACGAAGAAATCTCTGCCTTCGAAAAGAGCTTGGAAATCGGAAGTTATGAAGTCTCTGATACCAGCGCGACGGTTAAGACCCGCGGTAGTGCTCAGAGGGTGTTCGCAAATGCCGTCAAACAGAATTACGGCCATCGTTGTGCGTTGACAGGCATTAGCACACGGGAATTCCTTATAGCCTCGCACATCGTGCCTTGGAGCGTAGACGAAACAATCCGACTAGACCCCTCCAACGGAATCTGCTTATCTGTTCTAGTGGATCGAGCATTCGAAATAGGATGCTTAATCATTGCTGATGACTCTACCGTTACGGTTAACTGGGAAAAGGTTGGTGAGGACCACAAGCTAAAGGAAGCACTGCAGAAGTTTGATGGGACAAAGCTTGTCGCTCCCACCTCTCATCCGCCCAAAATCGAATACCTTCAGCGTCGGCGAGAGCTGTATTGATTTCAGGCGTTTTGCTGGCAAATTCTCTAGTTCCAATGCATCGACAGTCCGACAATTGTTCGTAAGCTAAGGGACTTGACCGAGCATAGTCTAGTTTAGCCCAACTCTACTCAATCAGACTATTGTTTGTGGCGATTGAAAAAGACACGCCCTCGCGCAGCTTCAGGTGGGCAACCATGGCCAGCAAATTATCCGCGCGCGGATTGCCCTTGGCGCTGAGCATACGCATCAGGCTCTTGGGGTCTTTGTCCATGTCTAACGCCAAGGCCTCAAACCCCACAGTGGCGTTGACGTAGTCGCGCAGCAGCACCTTGCCGGTCTCAAGATCGTCGCTCAGCATCGCTTCGATGGCTTCGCGGAACAACCCCGCCCGAAACTCAGGATCGCGCTCAGCGCGGGCTTTGATCGTGTCTTTGAAATCTTTGGTCAGTGGCATCTCAGTCGCCTTTCTCTTTGCGGGCTTTGTAGTCGTCCCAATATGCTTTGGCCTGCTCTATGTCCTTTGATTGGCGCTTCTTAGTCCCACCACAAAGCAGGATCACAAGCGTATCGCCGTCCTTGCCAAAATAGACGCGGTAGCCGGGGCCGAAGGTGATGCGCCGCTCTGACACGCCCTGCCCAACTGGCTTCACGTCGCCAAGGTTTCCGGTCTCGATCCGTGCAAGTGCGGTTCTGACCTTCAATGCCGCCGCCGTATCCAGACCATTGAACCAATCGTCGAACGGTGTTTTCCCCGCCTCAGTGACATAGACAACAAGCTTATTCATTGCGACCATTGGTGACATATACGTTACCATATGTCAATCGAATTTCCCCCCTCAATGCGTCATCCCTCGGTCCATCTCGACCTCTCGCTCTTCTAGCTCTGTCTCAACCTCTCTTCGGCGGCTTTCACTAATTTCAAGCTGGTCTCGAGTTGCGTGCGCAGCTTCCCGTAGTTCGAGCCCTCGCTCAACAAGCCGTGCAACGCAGCCACGGACGCCGTTTGCGATTGAATGAGCACCGACACGCAGGCGGCCAATCCATCCATCTGGCTCTGCATCTTGGTCGTCGAGCGTGCCTCTAACCCGCTCAATTCCTTTGCTGAGACCTCGCAGGCTGTCACCAACCGCTCGACGCAGGCGAGCAAGTCGCGTTCCAAGGCTGTCAGGGGTGTCGTCATCTAGTCCTCCTCGATCTTGATGCAGGTCACTGATCTGCCGCCCAGCGTGCAGGTCCTCAGGCGCGTCTTGGTCGGGTCCAGCACCAGCCAGGTCCCGTCCTCCCTGTCGATCCGCGTCAGGCCCAACTCCGTCAGTTCTGAGCTGGCCAGCATCAGCGTCCAAAGCAAGCTCGCGGCCATCATCGAGACGATCCCCACCAAGAACGTCCCCATTATCAGCCAGGGCGAGATCGTCAGCCAGCTCTTGTTCTGTCGCAGAAAGGTGCGGGTATCGCTCTCGATTGTACGCTGCGCGATGGTCGCAATGCTGTTCAAATCGGTTTTGAAGCTCTCCAGTTGGGATGCCATCGAGGCGGCGTAGTCCTGCCGGATCGTGTCCAGTTCCGCGTTCAACTTCTCGCTCAGCCGGGTCGGCTTGCCAGTCTTCATGGAAAATGTCTCCTTTCAAACGCCAGCGCTCGCCGGTGTCGGGATCTTGGGCGGTTAGGTAGGCTTTGCCCGCGCGTGGGATGTCAAAGCCCGCGTCTGTGAGGGCGTCGAGCATGCTGGCGCGGTCAGTGATCAGGCCGACGCTGATCTGGTCTTGCAGCCATGCATGCAGCTCGTCACGGCCTTGGGCGCGGGTTGGGGTCTCGATGGTGTCGCGAACCTCTTGGGTGCGCTCCAACTCCATCGGATCGGCCCACCCGTGGCGCTGGTTCATCACGTCGCGCAGGCTGTCGAAGGCGTTCTGGTATCCCGGTGGCGCAATGTTCAGGCTCCGCCCCGAGGTCAGCTCCAAGCGCGGCGTGCAAAAGTGAAGCTCGACACGGTCTTCGTGGGTATGTCGGACCCAGAGCACCTCATATTGCGTCGGGTCCAGCACCGCGAAGGCCAGACGCTCGAACCCGTCCATGACCTCGGCCTGCTGTTCTTCGGTTGGGGCATCCTCGGCGGCAAAGCTGATAACGCCAGCACGGTAGGTCCATTGGTGGCGGCTGGCGTCGATCAGGGCTTCGGTGCGCTCGGGATTGCCGCGCATGACCTCGGGCAAAGGCTCGCGGGTGACGGTCATTGGCTGGCCGTCCGCATCACGGATCAGGTCGCGGTTGTCGTCGTAGGCCAGCACCCTGTCCGCGACGAGGTAGCCGACCGGACCCGCGCCCGCGCCTTTGCCATTGCGGAAAAACTTGATCAGCATCGACGCGCCGCTTCGACAAGCTGGGCAAGCTGGCGCTCGATTGTCAGCAACCGGCGGGCAACGATGAGCGCGTCTAGGTCAATGCGGCCAGCCAGCATCGCGCGGTTCAGCCAGCGGGCGATCTGGTTGAGGTTGCCGCCGATGCGCCCGACGGCCAGCACGAGCGCCGGATCAACGCGCGGCACGGGCTTGCGGCGGCGGGCCTCGGTCAGGCCAAGCGCCTCGCGCAGCAGGGTCGCTGCGGGCAGACCAGCGGCTTCGGCCTTAGCACGCAACTGGGCCTTCTCTGCGGCGGTGCACCGAAAGACGAAGGTCTCGGTCAGCGGCTCTTTGGTGCGGGCTTTTCCCGCGCCGGTGGGGTTCGAAGGGGAGGCTTGCCGCCCCTCGCAAGGTCCCGTGTCAGCAGCGCCAGCGTATGACATGGGTCGCCTTGCTGTTTGCGCTTCGGTCGGTCCGGTGCTGGTCATGTTCTGAGGCCTGCGGCTTGGATTTGGGCCCGTGTCACCAGCTTTGAGGCTAGCAATCCGTCGATCTGCTTGGCCGTGATGTGTTTGCACATCGGGCTGCGATCACTGATCCAGCAGGCCAACCGTGCTTGGTGATCGACCTCCAACGCCTTCGCCTTCTCTCGGTCTTCCGCCTGCTTTTCGACGTAAGCGCGCCAGCGCTGCGACTGAAACCAGTTGTCGGAAAAGCAGACCTTGGAGCGGGTGAAACCTGCGCTGTCGGTCGCGTAGGCCTGGACGGCCTGCAGCAGGTCCTCCGGCGTGATCCCTTCCTTCATGGCCTCTTCGATCTGGACAAGGCAGGCCGCTTTACCCCGCAACCGGTCGGGCGGATAAGCAGCCAAAATCTTTTCAGCCTCCCCCGCCTCGCGCCCGCGCGAAGGCGGTTCTTTCTTAGGTTCAATGGTAAGGTTCCTGTCCCGATTTGAGACTACCCCCGTCTCACCCTTGGGACTTTTCCCCCGCTTTTTTGAGACGTTTCCCCCCGTCTCATTTTGAGACGCAACCCCAACAGGACCGCCACCCTCACCCTTTGGACGTGCGCTCGGCCCGAGTGTAATATCGAGGTGCAACTCATACTGATTGGACCCGCGCCCGCCATCGCCATCCCCACGGGCATGACGGGTGACAAGGCCGCACTCCTCCAAAGTCGTCATGTGCCGAAACAGCGTGGCGCGGCCCATTTCGCATTCGTCCGCCAACCGCTGGGCGCTTGGGTTGCATTGGCCCGTTTCTTTGTTGTGAAAATCCGCCAGTTGGATCAGCACGATCTTGGCGGCGGGCTTGAGACCTTTGACGTTCGCAGCCCAGATCAACGCCATGCCACTCATGGCTTTGATCCAGCAAAAACATGGGTATCAGGTTCGTTTATTGTTCGACAAATGTCCTGATACTTTTTTGACCCTAAGCAATTGTTTTTGTGAAGAAATACACTGGATTGCAAATCCGTGTACACGAGTTCGATTCTCGTACTCGCCTCCATTTCTTGAAGACCCGCGACGGGCAGCGTTGCGTGCAGGGGTTTAAGGGCAAAGACCCTATTTCCAACGCAAACCCTAGATGACCGCCTTTTCCAGGAAAGCCGTTTGCTGCTCGATCCGGTCAAATCCGAATGGGCTGATGTCAATCGAGCGGTACTGGCCATAGGTGATCCACTCCGACACCGCGCGGCCGAGGGCGGGGGATTGTTGCAGCCCGTGGCCGGAAAACCCGTTGACGAAGACGAAATTTGACAGCTGGCTGTGCGGCCCGACCACCGCGTTTTGGTCGAAGGTGTTATACGCGTAATGCCCCACCCATGAGTTGATCAGTTTGACCGCTTCAAAGGCTGGAACACGCGTTGCAACAGCGGGCCAGACCTTTTGTTCCCACAGCGAATGATCCGAGATGAAGTCGTCATAGGCCACGGCCGGGTCATCATCCGGGGGGCATCCGGCCAGATAATATTGCCCGTCGGTGCGCATATGGACGCCCGAAGGATCAATCGTCAGCGGCAGGTCACGGTCCAGCGGGGTCTCGGCGGCGAAAATATAGGTGTAGCGTTTGCGCGGCTCGATCGGGATCTCGATCCCGGCCATCGCGGCGGTGGCTGCGGCACGCGGGCCGGAGCAATTCACCAACGTCCCGCAGGAGATCACCTCGCCCCCGCTCAGCGTCACGCTTTCGACCTGCGTGCCCGCCGCGTTGCGGGTGATCGCGGTCACTTCGTTATGCACATATTCAGCGCCTTGGGCGCGCGCCTTACGCTTCCACCAGTCAAAGATGGTGCCGCCGTCGAAATAGCCTTCATTGATCAGGTTGTGGTTGCCGCCGATGATGTCGTCGAGGTTGTAGAACGGGTAGGCCGCCGCGATCTCTGCGGCGCTCATGTATTTGGTCCCGGCCCCCAGCGACGCCTGCACTTTTTGCTGCTCTTTCAGGCTGGCGGCAAAGGTCTCATTGTCGGCCAGATACATGTAGCCGTAGCTTTGCAGCAGAATGTCGGGGGCCTCGTCATCGGCCATGAACTCTTTGAAACCATGGATGAACTCCGCCCCGAATTGCGAAATGCGGATGTTCACCTCGTTGGAGAATTGCTGGCGGATGCAGCTATTGGTGTGGGAGGTCGAGCTGAACTCGTAGCTCGGGTCGCGCTCCACCACGAGGATCGAGCCCGCAAAATCCGGGTTGCGCGACAGCCACCACGCCACAGAGGAGCCATACATCGCGCCGCCGACAATCACGACGTCATAACTGCTTTTGGTTGGTGCTTGCATCTTGGCCTCCAGACTCCTCGGCAGACCTGACTAGATCACACGCTTTGCGTCAAGCACCTGCGGCGCGGTGTCGTTCCAATTGCGCATTCAACGCGCCACCCAAGAGCACCAGAAACGCCGACAGGTAGAGCCACATCAGCAGGGCCACCACCGCGCCGATGGAGCCGTAGACCTCGTTATAGCGCCCGAAATTGGCCAGATATTCGGAAAACGCCATGGAGGCCGCCACCCACATCAGCACCGCAAAGACCGCCCCCGGCGTCAGCCAAGGCGTGCGCCTGCCGTCACGTTTGCGCGGCCCGTAGCGGTAAATCAGCGAGATACCCACCGTGATGACGAACACGGCCGCCGACCAACGGACCGCGTCGATCCAGCTTTTGGTCTCCACTGCGAGGGGCAGCATCGCCACCACCAAAGGCGTGATGACCACCGCCGCACCCGCCACGAGGGCAACAACAACCAGCATGAGGGTCAGCAGGAATGCCGCAACATAGGCCATGAGAAAGCTGCGATTGGGCGCACGGTAGATCGTGTTCAGACCCCGCATCATCGCGCCCACACCGGCCCGCGCGGACCAAAGCGCCAGCAGGATCGACACGCCTGTCGCCCAGCCCAGCGCCTCCGTGCCAGCGCTGAGCACGCGGGTTAGCTGATCGTTCAGCAATTTGAAAATCTCATCGGGCACAATGCCTTGCAATAGGCCCAGCTGCTCTTGGATCACCACCGGGTCGGACCAAAGCCCAAAAATCGCAATGATCGCCGCCAGCCCGGGAAAGATCGCAAGCATCCCGAAAAATGCGATCCCGGCGGAGATCAGGCTGAGGTTTTGCTCGTCAATCTGCTTGTAGACCCCAACAATCGAGGCCCACCAAATCGACGGCGTATGTTTCGCATTTTTCGTCACATCGACAGAGCTAGCCCATCGGCGAGCGAATTCCTCCTAGAAAATGCACGGCTTCAAATCCTGCGTGGAAAATGCCTCCTCTAGCTGCTAGGTCCAGCTTTATGAGCACCGCCGTTATTATCGTCGCCGCAGGGCGTGGCCACCGCATGGGCGGCGAAACCCCCAAGCAATACCTGCCGCTTGACGCCCACTCTGCGCTGCACCACTCCGTGCGCGCCTTTCTGGACCGACCCCAGATCAGCCAGATTTGCCCCGTTATCCACCCGGATGACGCAGGCCTTTACACAAAGGCCATGACCGGGCTGACCGACCCGCGTATTCTGGCCCCGGTGGCGGGCGGCGACACCCGCGCCACCTCCGTCCTTGCTGGTCTCAAAGCCCTAAAGCCCCATGCCCCCGACCACGTGCTGATCCACGACGCCGCCCGGCCCTTTGTGAGCCCCGCTATCATCGACGCCGTCTGCGAGGGCCTGCAAAAGGTGGAGGGCTGCTGCGCCGCCCTGCCCGTCATTGACGCTCTGTGGAGCAGCAATGGCGATATTGCGCAGTCCAGCATCCCGCGCGACGGGCTGTGGCGCGCGCAAACCCCGCAGGGCTTTCACTTTGCTAAGCTATACGCCGCGCATCTGGCCCATGACGGCAGCGGCGCGGATGATGTTGCCGTGGCCCGCGAGGTCGGCATGCGGGTGCGTTTCGTTTTGGGCTCAGACGAAAATTACAAGATCACCACGCCGCAGGATCTGGCCCGCGCCCGCGCCGCGCTGGCTTAGCCGCATTTCGAATGGCCGCAGGAGGCGCAGGTCATACAGCCCTCCACCATCCGCAAATCATATTGCCCACAGCTCGGGCAGGACTTGCCCCGGCTTTCCCCAACCGCAATCACCTGCGCGGAGGGGTCTTGCTTCAGACCCAACCCCTCGCCTGCGATAAATCCGGTGGCAATCATGTGCTGCTCGATCACCCCGCCAATGGCCGCCAGAATAGAAGGGATATATTTGCCCTGCACCCATGCCCCGCCACGCGGGTCAAACACCGCCTTCAGCTCCTCGACCACAAAAGACACATCGCCACCCCGCCGGAACACCGCCGAAATCATCCGGGTCAGCGCCACGGTCCAGGCGAAATGCTCCATATTCTTGGAGTTGATAAACACCTCAAACGGCCGCCGATGCCCGTTCAGCACGATGTCATTCACGGTGATATAAAGCGCGTGCTCGCTGTCGGGCCATTTGACCTTATAGGTCTGCCCTTCCAGCTCGGCAGGCCGGTCCAAAGGCTCGGACATGTAGACAACCTCGCCGCCCTCGCTGACCTGCACGGGCTTGGTCTCCTCAACATCAGAAGACTGAGACACCGACAAAACCGAGCCCGTCACATCATTCGGACGGTAGGTCGTGCAGCCCTTACAGCCCTGATCCCAGGCGGCCATATAGACCTCTTTGAAATCGTCAAAGCTGATATCTTCGGGGCAGTTGATTGTCTTGGAAATGCTCGAATCCACCCATTTCTGCGCCGCCGCCTGCATCCGCACATGATCCAGCGGAGCCAGCGTCTGCGCGTTCACAAAATGCTCAGGCAGGTCCACGTCGCCAAATTTCTCGCGCCACAGCTGCACCGCGTAATCCACGACCTCTTCCTCCGTGCGCGTGCCGTCTTTTTGCAAAACCTTGCGCGTATAGGCATAGGCAAAGACCGGCTCGATGCCGCTCGACACATTGCCGGCATACAAAGAAATCGTCCCCGTCGGCGCAATCGAGGTCAACAGCGCATTGCGAATGCCATGCTCCCGAATGGCGTCGCGCACATCCGCGTCCATCCCGGCCATTGCGCCGCTCGCCAAATAGGCGTCCGCGTCGAACAAGGGGAAGGCGCCTTTTTCCTTCGCCAAGTCGACCGACGCCAGATATGCGGCGCGGGCGATGGCGTGCAACCAGCGGTCCGTCAGACGTGCCGCCTCCTCTGATCCATAGCGCGAGCCAACCATCAACAATGCGTCCGCCAAACCAGTCACGCCCAACCCGATGCGCCGCTTGGCCAAGGCTTCCTGCCGCTGCGCCTCCAATGGAAAGCGCGAGGCATCCACGACATTGTCCATCATCCGCACCGCTGTGCGCACTAGATCGTCCAACGCCTCCACATCCAGTTCGGCATGCGGCTCGAACGGTTCCGCCACCAGCCGCGCCAGGTTGATCGAGCCCAGCAAACAGGCCCCGTAAGGCGGCAAGGGCTGCTCCCCGCAGGGGTTGGTCGCAGCAATCGTTTCGCAATAGCTCAAGTTGTTGGCCGCATTGATCCGGTCGATGAAAATCACGCCCGGCTCGGCAAAATCATAGGTGGAGCGCATGATCAGGTTCCACAAATCCAGCGCCTTGACGGTGCGCACCACCTCACCGCCGAACACCAGATCCCACGACCCTTCGGCCTTCACCGCGTCCATGAAATCGTCCGTCACCAGCACCGAAAGGTTAAACATCCGCAGCCGCGCCGAGTCCTGCTTGGCCGTGATGAAATCCTCAATATCGGGGTGATCACAGCGCATGGTCGCCATCATCGCGCCACGACGCGAGCCCGCCGACATGATCGTCCGGCACATCGCGTCCCACACATCCATGAAGCTCAAGGGGCCGCTTGCATCCGCCGCCACGCCTTTGACGTCCGCGCCCTTGGGCCGGATGGTCGAGAAATCATATCCGATCCCGCCACCCTGTTGCATGGTCAGCGCGGCCTCTTTCAGCATCTCGAAAATACCGCCCATGCTGTCGGGAATAGTGCCCATGACAAAGCAATTGAACAAGGTCACGCTGCGCTCCGTGCCGGCGCCTGCCGTGATCCGTCCTGCGGGCAGGTATTTGAAATCTTCCAAAGCCTCGTAGAACTGGCCCTCCCATGCCGATGGGTCCTGCTCCGGGGCCGCCAAGGCGCCCGCAATCCGCTTCCAGCTGTCTTCCACGGTGACGTCTATCGGCGTGCCATCCGCTTCCTTGAAACGGTATTTCATGTCCCAGATTTGGTCGGCAATAGGGGCAGCAAAACGGCTCATGGAAGAGATTCCCGGCAGCTAGGAAGGAGGGTTGCAAACCTACTGATCGCACGTCTTTGGGTCAATGAAAATCGGGCAAGCCGCGACAAGTTATCTACCACCCGTAGCCCTTGAAACCCTAAGCAATCGCAATATCATGTATATCTCGCAGCAGGGGTGAGTCGTGGCAAAGTTCATAAATCTGATAAAGCTGTCCGTCGGCACGGAATCGGTCGAAGGCCTGCAAGACTGGCAAGACAGCCCGCGCCCCAAAGGCGCGGATGGCAACCCGCGCCACGTCACCCGCATGTGGCCAAAACGCGAGGCGGAAATCCTCAATGGCGGCTCGATTTACTGGGTGATCAAAGGCGTGGTGCAGGCCCGCCAACGCATCCTGCGCCTTGATGAATGCGACCGTGGAGACGGCATCCGCCGCTGCGCCTTGGTGTTCGAGCCCAAGCTGATCCGCGTGGAAAACATGACCAAGCGCCCCTTCCAGGGCTGGCGCTACCTCAAACCCGAAGACGCCCCCGCCGACCTGCCCGAACGCCGCGCCCGCGAAGAAGCCCTGCCGCCGCAACTCAGCGCGGCGCTGGCCGATATCGGGGTGCGTTAGAGCCCCAGCTTGGCGGTCAGCATGGCCATAAGTCCCGCATCCGCGCCCGAGGTCTTTGAGGCAAACAGCGTCGCCTGAGAGCGCAAAATCGGCGGCCCGCCCAGAACTTTCAGATGGTTTGCTTCCAGCGTCGCGCCGCTGGAGGTGATATCCGCAATTGCCTCCGCCGTCTCGTTCTTCACTGTGCCTTCCGTGGCCCCTTGGCTGTCGACAAGCTGGTAATCGGCCACGCCCGCCTCGCGCAGATGGTCGCGCACCAGCCGGTGGTATTTCGTGGCAATCCGCAGGCGGAACCCGTGCTCGGCGCGGAAGGCAGCGGCCACCGCATCCAGATCATCCAGCCCCGACACATCCGCCCAGAAGCGCGGCACGGCGAGGATCAGATCGGCATGGCCGAAGCCCAGCTCCGACAGCGTTTCGATTTTCTCATCCCACAGCGCGATCTTTTCGCGCACCAGATCGGTGCCGGTGACGCCCAGATCAATGCGGCCGGAGGCCAGCTCACGGGGGATCTCTCCGGCGCTCATCAGGATCAGCTCGACGCCTTCAACGCCCGACACAGCGCCCGCATATTCACGGTCCGACCCGGTGCGCTGCAACGTCACGCCGCGCGCGCCGAACCAGGCGAATGTGTCTTCCATCAACCGCCCCTTGGAGGGCACGCCCAGCTTCAGCGTCACGACGCCCCCTCCACCAGCAATTCGGGCCGGATCACGCCGCCCACCGCCGGGATCGCGCGCCCTTGGCCCAGCACGCGGGTCAGCGCGTCATAACGCCCGCCGGAGGCCACCGGGGCCGCCCCCTCGCGGGCAAATCCGAAGACGAACCCGTCATAATATTCCATGGAGGTGCGGCCGTAAGACCCCTCATAGGTCAGCGCCGCCACGTCAACGCCGCGCTCTTTCAACGCGTTCAACCGCTTGGCAAATCCTTGTGCGGCGGGCTTGATCGCCGGAAACTGATTGGCAATCTCGGCCAGTTGCCCGGCGGCCTTGTCCGCGCTGTCCGTCAGGTTCAAAATCGCGTTCACCGCGCTGATCTGTCCCGCCGGAATGGGGGCTGCGTCCATGTCCTCGCGCAACGCTGCCAACCGGGCCGTGACCTCACCCGCGCGGCGCAAGCCGATTTCGGGCCCCGCACCTTGCACGATCTGCGCCAAGTCCAAGCCGTCCAGCGCGCCGATCAGCTCCGCGCGGCCTTCGGGCATTTCCGCGCGTCCCGCGAAGCGGTCCAACAGCGCGCGGAACCGCGCGGGTCGCCAGATATGGCGCATCAAGGCGGCACGTCTGCGGGCAGAGGTTTCAAGGCCCTGAACCGCCGCGATTAGCACCCCGATATCGCCAATAGAGGCCCGCAATGGCGCGTCTCCCACCGCCTGTGCGAAGAGCGCGAACACTTCCGCATCTGCCGTGGCCGGGTTGGCGCGGTCGAACACCTCGTAGCCTACTTGCAGGAACTCGCTGGCCCGCTCCGAGCCTGCTTCCTGCTTGCGAAACACCTCTCCCATATAGGTGTAGCGCGCAGGCTCCGCGCCGTCTTGCATATGGGCCTGCACGATAGGCACCGTGAAATCTGGGCGCAGCATCTGTTCGCCCAGCTCGGGGTCCGAGGTCACATAGGCGCGCGCACGGATCTCCTCGCCGTAGAGATCCAGCAGCACTTCGGAGGGCTGCAAGATCGCCGCCTCAACCGACACGGCACCGGCGCTTTGGAACAGCGCAAACAGCCGCTCCGCTTCAGCACGTATGGCGGGGGTGCCGCTCATCAGGCGTCCAGTATCTTGCGGACTTCGGCAACCAGATCGCCGCGCTTTATCTCGAACTGCGCGGGCTGCTCTTTCCATTCCTCATGGGTCGCGGTCTCCGCAATCTTGGCACCCAGCACGAGGTCCTTGATCTGCACCACGCCTTGGTCAAACTCGTCTGAGCCCGCAATCACCGCCATCGGCGCGTTGCGTTTGTCGGCATATTTCAACTGGTTGCCGAAATTCTTGGGGTTGCCCAGATAGACCTCCGCCCGGATGCCCGCGCCGCGCAGCTCGCCCACCATCGCCTGATAGTCGGCCATCCGCTCGCGGTCCATCACGGTCACCACGACGGGGCCGACGGTTGCCTTGTCCATCCGACCTTTCGCATGAAGTGCCGCCAGCAACCGGTCCACCCCGATGGAGACACCCGTGGCCGGAACCTCCTGCCCCGTGAACCGCTTGACCAGATCGTCATAACGCCCGCCGCCAGCGACGGAGCCGAATTGGCGCGGACGCCCCTTCTCGTCGGTGATCTCGAAGGTCAGCTCTGCCTCATAGACAGGGCCGGTATAGTAGCCGAGACCCCGCACAACGCTTGGGTCAATCTCGATCCGGTCGGGGCCATAGCCTTGGGCTTCAAGCAGGTCGGCAATTTGCTGCAGCTCGTCGATGCCCTGATTGCCGATGGCCGAGGCCCCAACCGCGCCACGCAGTTTTTCAAACGTGTCTTCCACACGGTCCTGCTTGGCGGTCAGGAAGGCCAGCACCGGGGCCGCTTGGTCTTCGCTCAGCCCCACGCCGTCGATCTTGGCGCCCGATGTGTCGGTCCGGCCCGTGGTCAGTAGCTCTTTGACCCCGCGTTCGCCGACCTTGTCGAACTTGTCGATGGTGCGTAAAACATCGTCGCGGCGCGGGTCATCAGCCAGCCCCATGACCTCCAACACACCATTCAAAACCTTGCGGTTGTTCACCCGGATCAGATATTCGCCGCGCGGGATGCCCACGCGTTCGAGCACGTCGGAGAGCATCGCGCAGATCTCCGCATCTGCGGCCACGGAGGGTGCGCCGACGGTATCCGCATCGCATTGATAAAACTGCCGAAAACGCCCCGGACCGGGCTTTTCATTGCGCCAGACCGGACCCATGGCAAAGCGGCGATACGGCGTCGGCAAATCGTTGCGGTGCTGGGCAAAGACGCGCGCCAAAGGCGCAGTCAGATCGTAGCGCAAGGCCAGCCAATCTGCCTCGTCCTCCTGCCACGCAAACACACCCTCATTGGGCCGGTCCACGTCGGGCAGGAACTTCCCCAAGGCCTCCACGGTTTCCACGGCGGAGCTTTCCAGCGCGTCGAACCCATAGAGCTGATAAACGGCGGAAATCTGGTCCAGCATCGCCTTGCGCTGCGCCACTTCCGCGCCAAAATAGTCGCGGAACCCTTTCGGGGTCTCGGCCTTGGGGCGGGGTTGTTTTTTGACTTTTGCCATGGGCTTGGGTCCTGAATTGAGTGTTGCTCAGGCTTTAGCGAAGGGCTGGACGAGAAACAAGCAACCTGCCAAACGGGGGCCATGACACAGAGCACCGATCTTGAAGAACTTGTGGCCCATCTGACCAAAACGGTCGAGGAGATGTCCGACGTCGTCGCGCGGCAGGAAAAAGACATCGCGCTGCTGACCCACCGCGTCCGCACCTTGATGGAGCGGGAGGCAGAGCGGCAACAGGATGCGGGCGGGCATGTGGTTTTGGGCGATGAGCGCCCACCGCATTACTAAATCTCTTCGATCATCACCACGCCGCCCAGCGACTTGATGGCCCCTTTCACCTTCGGGTTGATCGCGAATTGCCCGCCGAGATCCACCTCCACCTCGCCCGGCAGTTCAGGGTTCATCAGGCACAGCGACACCGGGCCACGCGCCTTGATTGATTTGTCCTGCCCCGAGCGTTCCAGCACGGAGGCGATGGAGCCGATCGCCGCGTCGTCCTCCACGAAAATCTTCAACCCCATAGAGCCCGCTTCCACCGCCCCGTCAATCGGCTGCGCGCCGCGGCAGAGAAGCTTCAACTGCTCAGATTCGTATGTCGCCTCGACGCTCAAAACCACGTTGCTGCCGGGTGTCAGGTGCTCCCCGGATTTCTCCAGCGTGTCGGAGAAGACCGTGACCTCAAACATGCCCGACGGGTCGGAGCCCTGCACGAACGCAAAGCGGTTGCCGCGTGCGGATTTGCGTTCCTGACGGCCCGAGATGGTCGCCGCCAGCTTGGCCGCGATGGCACCCCCTTGGACGCGTTCCTCGATCTCGGTCAGCGACAGCACGCCTTTGCGTTTCAGCGCCAGCGCGTAATCATCAAGCGGGTGGCCGGAGAGATAAAAGCCGATCGCCGTGAATTCCTGCGCCAAGCGCTCGGAAGGCAGCCAGTCATCGACCGGCGACAGGCGCGGCTCCGGCAGGTCGTCGCCCGCCTCACCGAAGAGCGACACCTGATTGGAATGCCGCTGCTCATGGATCGCGGCGGAATAGCTGACCAGGCCGTCCAAAGAGGCAAAGACCCGGTGGCGGTTCGGGTCCAATTGATCAAACGCGCCGGAGCGGGCCAGCATCTCCAAGGGGCGTTTGCCGACACGTTTCAGGTCCACCCGGCGTGCAAAATCGAAGAGCGTGGCGAAGGGTTTCTCGACGCCCTCGACCACGCGGGCATCCGTTACCAACCGCATCGCCTCCACGCCTACGTTTTTCAACCCGCCCAGCGCATAGACCACTTTGCCATCCGCCACCGTAAACGTCGCGCCGGAGCGGTTCACGCAAGGCGGCACGATCTCGATGTCGAGGACCTTGGTGATCTCTTCTTTATAGACGCCCAGCTTGTCGGTCAGGTGCAGGTCGCAATTCATCACGCCTGCCATGAATTCAACCGGGTGGTTCGCCTTCAGCCAAGCGGTCTGGTAGCTGACCACCGCATAGGCGGCGGCGTGGGATTTGTTGAAGCCGTAATTGGCGAACTTCTCCAGAAGGTCGAACACCTCCTTGGCCTTTTTGCCGTCGACGCCGTTGGCCTTGGCCCCGGTCTCGAACTTGGGGCGCTCCTTGGCCATTTCTTCGGCAATTTTCTTACCCATCGCCCGGCGCAACAAATCCGCGCCGCCCAGCGAGTAGCCCGCCATGACTTGTGCGATCTCCATCACCTGCTCCTGGTAGACGATGATGCCTTGGGTCTCGGCCAGAATGTGGTCAATCAGCGGGTGGATTGATTCCAGCTCCTTCTGGCCGTTTTTCACCTCGCAATAGGTCGGAATATTCTCCATCGGGCCGGGCCGATAGAGCGCCACCAGCGCCACAATATCCTCGATACAGGTCGGTTTCATGCGCCGGAGCGCGTCCATCATGCCGGAGCTTTCCACCTGAAACACGGCAACGGTCTTGGCGGAGGAATAGAGGTCATAGGACTTCTTGTCATCAAGCGGGATCGCCCCGATATCGTTTTCTGCGCCTTTTGGCGGCTCGTAAATCTGGCTGCCATCGGCGGCGATGTGCAACGGGCGGTCCAGCAGATCAATCGCGTTCTGGATCACGGTCAGCGTTTTCAGCCCCAGAAAGTCGAACTTCACCAGCCCGGCCTGTTCGACCCATTTCATGTTGAACTGCGTCGCCGGCATGTCGGAGCGCGGGTCTTGATAGAGCGGCACCAGCGCGTCCAGCGGCCTGTCGCCGATCACCACACCGGCGGCATGGGTCGAGGCGTTGCGCAACAGGCCTTCGACCTGTTCGCAATAATTCAGAAGCCGGTCGACGACCTCCTCATTTTTGGCCTCTTCACGCAGCTTGGGCTCATCCGCCCGCGCCTTGGTGATGCTGACGGGCTTGACCCCCTCCACCGGGATCAGTTTCGAGAGCCGATCCACCTGCCCGTAAGGCATCTGCAAGACCCGACCAATGTCGCGCACCGCTGCCTTGGACAAAAGCGCGCCGAAGGTGATGATCTGCCCCACCTTGTCGCGGCCGTATTTTTCCTGGACGTAGCGGATCACCTCCTCGCGGCGGTCCATGCAAAAGTCGATATCAAAGTCGGGCATGGAGACGCGTTCGGGGTTCAGGAACCGTTCGAACAGCAGCGAATATCGCAGCGGGTCAAGGTCGGTGATCAGCAGCGCATAGGCCACCAGCGACCCCGCGCCCGAGCCACGCCCCGGCCCCACGGGGATGTCATTGTCCTTGGCGTATTTGATGAAGTCGGCCACGATCAGGAAGTAGCCGGGGAAGCCCATGCCCTCGATGATGCCCAACTCGAAATCCAGCCGTTTCTGGTACTCCTCCACGGATGCCGCATGCGGGATCACCGCCAGCCGGGCCTGCAAACCTTCATTGGCCTGACGGCGCAATTCCTCGATCTCGTCATCGGCGAATTTCGGCAGGATCGGGTCGCGCTTATAGGCTTTGAAGGCGCAGCGCCGCGCGATCTCTACAGTGTTGTCCAAAGCCTCTGGCAGGTCGGCAAAGAGCGTTGCCATCTCTTGCGGGGATTTGAAATAATGCTGCGTCGTCAGTTTGCGACGCGGGGTTTGCTGGTCCACATAGGCGCCGTCCGCGATGCAGATCAGCGCGTCATGCGCCTCGTACATATCGGGCTTTGGGAAATAGACGTCATTCGTGGCCACCAGCGGCAGGCCCATCGCATAGGCCATCTCCACATGGCCCCGCTCGCTGAGCCGCTCTGCCTCGGGCAGGCCGTCCTCGCCGGGGTGACGTTGCAGCTCCACGTAAAGCCTGTCGGGGTAGGTCTGCGCCAATTGCCGCAACACCGCGTCCGCCTTGGGGGCTTGGCCGTCGCGCAACAGCCGCCCGATGGGGCCGTCCGGCCCGCCGGTCAGGCAGATCAACCCGTCATTATGTTCGGCCAACTCGGCCAGAGAGACCTGCGGCAACTGGCCCTCTGCGTCCAGATAGAGACAGGAGTTCAGCTTCATCAGGTTCTCGTAACCCTGCTCGTTCTGGGCCAGCAAAACGATGGGGGCGGGCGGCATGGGTTTGTCGCCGGGCATGGCGGGCACATAGGTCAGGTCCACCTGACAGCCGATGATCGGCTGAACCCCAGCGCCCGACGCGTATTCCGAGAACTCGAGGGCCGCGAACATATTGTTGGTGTCGGTGATCGCGACAGCGGGCATGCCGGTGTCCTGACACATGCCGGCCAGTTTCTTGACCCGGATCGCCCCTTCGAGAAGGGAATATTCGGTATGGACGCGAAGGTGAATGAATCGTGGAGTGCTGCTCATGCCGCCACTCTAGACAGAGCAGCCGCCGGGCGAAAGACGCTCCTTTAGCGCAGGCTGGTACGGGAGGTTTTCATCCGGTGCCCGATGCCTGCGGTCAGCAGGTCATTGGCCAAGGCGCGGCGCTCCGATGCGCCTTCGATTAGGCAGGATTCCAGCTCTTCGGGGTAGATCGGCGTCAGCGGCACGGCGCGGACCGGGCCAAGCGGCATGCCCGCAATATTTACGCGCCCACTGGGCTGGCCAATGTTCAGCAATGCACCTGCCGGTTCGGCGACGCCCGGCACGATCCAGCCCGCAGGCACACAATTGCTCGGCAAATCAACGGAGAGCACGTCATTGTCATGCACCATCGCCGCAAGGTCTTGCCCAAAGGCAAAGATGCGCGCGACATGCTCGACCGCTTTGAACGCCCAGGTTTTGCGAATGTCTTCGGCAGCCAGTTCCTGACCGCCGCAAATCTCAAGAAACACCTCGACACCGAACCCGTTGCCCTGACCGCGCGTGTCAAAGGTGCCAAACGGGTCGCTGAGGCCTTCGGACGCAATGATCAGGCTGTTTTGCGTGCGGATAACGCGGAATCTTTGGGTTTGGGTCGGCCAGGCGGGCATGCCCAGAACCTGTGGCGACACGGGATAGCCCAGAAAATCAACGTCCGAGACGCCAATCGCGTCCCAATAGGCCGCACGCGCCTTGCGGGTCTGTGCAATCGCCTCAACGCTTGGGCTGGGAAGCTGAATATGACCGCCCTCCACTGTCACGCGCGCCTTCGGGGCTGCAACGGGTGTGGCGGGGGCGGTGCGGGCCGCAATCTGCGATTGTTGGGCGGGGGTTGCACTTGGCGCGGAGGCATCAGCCACGGTGGTTTTGGTGGGCGTTTTCTCAAAAACCGCGTCCGGCATGGCGGCGGCTTTGCGCACCACGGCGTCGATATCAAACTCTTGCGCAGCCTCTGCCGCGATCTGCTCAGCGGAGCGCCCCAATTCGTCCTTGATATCGCTGTCACGCATGCTCTTTGTGCCGCGTTTGGGCTTCAGCTTGGGAGCGGCGACGGGCGTTTTGGCCTCTACAGCGGCTTTGGGGTCTGAAACATCAATAGAGGCAGGCGCTCCTGCGGCCTGCTCACTTGTCTTTCCACGTCCTAGCAATCGTTTTAACATCGTACTCGCAGCCATCCCCATAGCTCTTCAATTCTCATAATATGGCGTATGATTCGTACAAGATGATGGCGGCACTGTGCGATCACTGCGGCAGGGTTGCCAAAACGTTAAGCTGCGGCCTAGGATCGAAAATGAACAGCTCATCGTGCCGTCTACGCCGCATCGACCGCACATCCAGATGACCGACCAACGGGTAACGCGGCAGGACAATTTCTCAATGGTGACGTTTCTTCTGAACGGGGAAACCGTGCAGGCAGAGGTCGGCCCGACCGAGACGCTGCTCGACTTTCTTCGCGAGCGCCGCGGCCTGACGGGCACAAAAGAAGGCTGCAACGAGGGCGATTGCGGCGCATGTTCAGTGATCGTGACGGGGCCGGACGGGGCTCCGCTAGCGATGAATGCCTGCATTCTGTTCATGGGGCAGTTGCAGGGCCGCGCGGTACGTACGGTTGAAGGTGTCAGCGGGCCGGACGGGGCGCTGCACCCGGTCCAGCAGGCGATGGTGGATCATCACGGCTCGCAATGCGGGTTCTGCACGCCGGGTTTTATCACCACGATGGCGGCGGCACACGCATGCGGGGCCACCGATCACGAAGACCAATTGGCCGGAAACCTGTGCCGCTGCACCGGCTATGCGCCGATCATTCGTGCCGCCGAAGCGGCGGCGTCGGAGCCGGTCCCTGATTGGATGCATGAGACCACCGCTTTGCCAGAGAGCGAGCCGCCCTACCCCAGCCCGACCTCTTCAGACGCGTTGGCCGCGTGGTACGCGGCGCATCCGGACGGTACGTTGATCGGCGGGGCCACGGATGTGGGCCTGTGGGTCACCAAACAACTGCGCGCGCTGAAGGATATCTGCTTCACCGGACGTTGTAACGACCTGCAACAGATTGAGCACACCGATGCAGGGCTCAAGATCGGGGCGGCCTGCACAATCACCCAAGTGCTTGAGGCCATGCGGGACCGCCACCCCTCCTTCGCCGAGATGCTGCGCCGGTATGGCTCCGTGCAGGTGCGCAATGCCGCGACGATTGGCGGCAATATCGCGAACGGGTCGCCCATCGGGGACAGCCCTCCGGCGCTGATTGCCCTTGGCGCGGTGCTGCATCTGCGCAAAGGCGACATGCGCCGTGAGATGCCGTTGGAAGAGTTTTTCATTGCCTACGGAAAACAAGACCGCACCCCCGGCGAATTTGTCGAGGCCGTCACGATCCCGAACCAGCCGGATCATCTGCGCTGCTACAAAATATCGAAGCGGTTTGACCAAGATATCTCAGCCGTCTGCGGTTGTTTCAATATCGTGGTCGAAGGCGGTAAAGTGACCTCTGCTCGCATCGCTTTTGGCGGGATGGCAGGCACGCCCGCGCGGGCAACGCATGTGGAAAACGCGTTGAGTGGCGCGGATTGGACTGCTGAGGTGATCACTGTCGCGCAGGCAGCGTTCGAGCAGGATTTTACGCCGATGTCGGACATGCGCGCCTCCGCCAGCTACCGGATGCAGGTTGCCAAAGCGCTGCTGCAACGCTGCTTTGACGACAGCCAAGGCCTTGCGACAAACGTTCTGGTGGTGCGGGCATGAGTGTTGGGACCTCCTCAAAACACGATAGCGGCAAGCTGCATGTGACCGGGGCCGCGCGCTATGTGGACGACCTTCCGACGCCCGCTGGCACGCTGCATCTGGCCTTTGGTACGTCGCGCATTGCGCGCGGCACGATTACCGCGATGGACCTGTCCAAGGTCGCCAGCGCGCCGGATGTGGTGGCGGTGCTGGTGGCGCAGGATTTGCCTTTTGCCAATGACGTCTCCCCCTCCGCGCATGACGAACCGCTGCTGGCGGAGGGCTCTGTGCATTACATTGGGCAGCCGGTGTTTCTGGTAGTGGCGCGGTCCCATCTCGCCGCACGCAAAGCGGCGCGGTTGGGGGATGTGTCCTATGAGGAAGAAACCCCCATCCTGACCATTGAGCACGCACTGGCTGCTGACAGCCGTTTCGAGGAAGGCCCGCGCGTCTATGCGAAAGGCGATGTGGAGGCTGGGCTGGCGGTTGGCACGCACCGGATTGACGGCAGCATGGAGATCGGCGGACAGGAGCATTTCTATCTGGAAGGCCATGCCGCCTTGGCGTTGCCGCAGGAGGGTGGCGAGATGGTGGTGCATGCGTCGTCACAGCACCCCACGGAGATCCAGCATAAGGTGGCTGACGCGCTGGGGACGCCCATGAACGCCGTGCGCGTCGAGGTGCGCCGCATGGGTGGCGGCTTTGGCGGCAAGGAGAGCCAAGGCAACGCGCTGTGCGTGGCCTGCGCCGTGGTGGCCGCACAGCTGAACCAGCCTGTCAAAATGCGCTATGACCGCGACGACGACATGATGATCACCGGCAAGCGGCATGATTTCCGTATCAACTACAGCGTTGGCTTTGACGATACGGGGCGGATCACCGGGCTGGATGTCACGCATTACACCCGCTGCGGCTGGGCGCAGGATCTGTCGCTGCCCGTGGCCGACCGCGCGATGCTGCATGCCGATAACGCCTATCTGTTGGACCATGTCCGCATCACCTCGCACCGGCTGAAAACCAACACGCAAAGTGCCACCGCGTTTCGGGGGTTTGGGGGGCCGCAAGGCATGCTCGGGATGGAGCGCGTGATGGATCATATCGCGCATCATCTGGGGCTGGACCCTTTGGCGGTGCGATGCGTAAACTTTTATACCTCCGGTGGGGATATTTCTAAACATGGAAAGCCTGCTGCCGAGAATACCACGCCTTACGGGATGCAGGTGACCGATTTTGTGCTGCATGAGTTGGTGGCGCAGTTGGAGAGGTCGAGCGACTATCAGGCCCGCCGCGCGAAAGTGGCCGACTGGAATGCACAGAACGCGGTTTTGAAACGTGGGATAGCGCTGACGCCGTTGAAGTTCGGGATCTCGTTTACGCTGACCCATCTGAACCAAGCGGGGGCGTTGGTGCATGTGTATCAGGACGGCTCCATCCATCTCAACCATGGCGGCACGGAGATGGGGCAAGGGCTGTTCACCAAAGTCGCCCAAGTGGCGGCGTCAGTGTTCGGCGTGTCGCTGGACCGGGTGCAGATTACTGCGACGGATACGGGAAAGGTGCCCAACACCTCCGCCACGGCGGCGTCTTCGGGCACGGATCTGAACGGGATGGCGGTGAAGGCCGCATGCGAGACCATTCGGGACCGGATCTCCGACCATCTGGGCGGTGGCGCCGCATTTGGCGGTGGCACAGTGACCGTGGGCGACACGGTCCTGAGCTTTGAGGAGGCCGTGAAATCGGCCTATGAGAACCGCGTCTCGCTGTCGGCCACCGGGTTTTACGCGACGCCCGACGTAGCGTGGGACCGGATCGCGGGGAAGGGCCGGCCGTTTTACTATTTCGCCTATGGGGCCGCCGTCACTGAGGTGGTGATTGACACACTGACCGGCGAGAACCGCATCTTGCGCGCCGATATCCTGCATGATTGCGGCAGCTCCCTGAACCCGGCCTTGGATATCGGTCAGATTGAGGGAGGCTATGTGCAAGGCGCGGGCTGGCTGACCACGGAGGAGCTGGTTTGGGACGCGCATGGCGCGCTGAAAACCCATGCGCCTGCGACCTACAAAATCCCTTGTGCCTCTGATCGACCTGAAGTGTTCAACGTGGCCCTATGGGACGGGGAGGCTTTGGAGCCCACGATCTACCGCTCGAAAGCCGTGGGCGAGCCGCCCCTGATGCTGGGCATATCTGCGTTGATGGCGTTATCGGATGCGGTGGCCAGTTGCGGCGCGGGCTACCCGGACTTGCACGCGCCCGCGACGGCGGAGCAGGTATTGCAGGCAATCGGGCGCGTCCGCGCATGAGCTTTGATCTGGCACAATTGCGCGGCGCGGTGGCGCGGCATGGCCGGGTGGGGCGGATTGTTGTGGTGGGGCACAAGGGCTCTGCCCCGCGTGAGGCGGGCACGTCAATGCTGGTCTGGGATACCGAGCAATCGGGCACGATTGGCGGCGGCGCGTTGGAATTTGAGGCGGTGGCCGCACTGCGGGCACGGCTGGGTGGCGGCGCGCCTTTTGTGGAGCGTGTGCCGCTAGGGCCTGCGCGCGGGCAATGCTGCGGCGGCGCGGTGGTACTGGTCCATGAGGTGTTTGGCGCCGCCGCGCTGGCGGAGATCGCAAGCGGTGCGCATTATGTGCGCCGTGTTGAGGGGGTCGCGGACAGGCCGTTGTCCATTGAGCGAGCGCAGGTGTGGGGGCGCAATGGAATGGGGGCGGCGGGCCTTGTGTTTGAGGCGGGATGGCTGAGCGAGCCCATGTCCATCGAGCGCGTACCGGTTTGGATTTACGGCGCGGGCCATGTCGGGCGGGCGATTGCGGAGGTGTTGGCACCGCTTAGCGAGGTGGCATTGACTTGGATCGATACCGGGCCGGAACGGTTTCCGCAGAGGCCGCCTGAGCGCGTGCGCATTTTGCCTGCCAAGGATATCGCCGCAGCGGCGCGGCTTGCGACGCCTGAGGCGCATCACCTGATCCTGACCTATTCACACGCGCTGGATTTGGCGCTGTGCCATGCACTTTTGGGCCAGCAGGCGGCGTCTATTGGACTTATAGGCTCTGCCACCAAATGGGTGCGGTTTCAGCGGCGTTTGAGGGCGCTGGGCCACTCGGATGCTCAAATTGCGCGCATCACCTGCCCGATTGGCGACCCGAGGCTTGGAAAGGAGCCGCAGGCTATTGCTCTGGGCGTCGCCTCCGCGCTAGTTCTGACGCTGCGGGCAGAGGGGGCCAGCGCGGATAAAGGGCGGGCCACGGCATGAGCGCAGTTCTAGAGCTTTCAGGGCTGACAAAGGCCTATCCGGGCGTGATCGCCAATGACGACGTATCGCTGACCATCCAACCCGGCGAGGTGCATGCGCTGCTGGGCGAGAATGGCGCGGGCAAATCCACGTTGGTCAAGATGATCTACGGGCTGGTCAAACCTGATGCCGGGCGGATGATTTTTCTGGGTCAGGAGTTTGCGCCCGCCGAGCCGCGTGCCGCACGCGCCGCTGGCGTGGCCATGGTGTTTCAGCATTTCAGCCTGTTCGAGGCCCTCGACGTGGCCGAGAACATCGCTTTGGGCATGGAGCACCCGCCCAACATGCGCGATCTGGCGGCGCGGATTACCGAGGTTTCGCAGGCCTACGGCTTGCCTTTGGACCCGTCCCGGCTAGTGGGCGACCTGTCTGCCGGGGAGCGTCAGAGGGTGGAGATCATCCGCTGCCTTTTGCAAAACCCCAAGCTGCTGATCATGGATGAGCCGACAAGCGTTTTGACCCCGCAAGAGGTCGGCATCCTGTTTCAGACGCTGGAGAAGCTGCGCTCCGAGGGGACCTCGATCCTGTATATTTCGCATAAGCTTGAGGAAATTCGCAGGCTTTGCGATGCGGCCACCATCCTGCGGCTGGGCAAGAATGTCGGCACGTGTGATCCGAAAGTCGAGACGGCGCGAGCGATGGCGGAAATGATGGTGGGCGCGACGCTGCATGTGCCGGAACGCAAACCGCATGAGAGGACGCAGGTGGCGCTGGAGCTGCGCGGGCTGTCACTGGCGGCGCCATCGGCCTTTGGGACCTCTTTGAAAGAGGTCAGCCTGAACGTGCATCGCGGGGAGATCCTTGGCATTGGCGGTGTGGCTGGAAACGGCCAAGACGAGCTGACGGCGGCCTTGTCGGGCGAGATGCCCGTCGCGGCGGGGCAGCTTTGGTTTGAAGGGCAGGATATTGGCGCGCTGGGGCCAAATGAGCGCCGCGCATTGGGGCTGCTGGCAGCCCCCGAGGAACGGCTGGGCCATGCCGCAGCCCCCGATATGAGCCTGACGGAAAACGCGGTGCTGACCGCGACCACGCGCAAATCGCTGACCCGGAAAGGCTTCGTGAATTGGCGCGCGGCGGAGGGCTATACCAAGGAGGTGATCGCGCAATTTGACGTGCGCACGCCGGGGCCGCACACAGCGGCGCGGGCCCTGTCGGGTGGGAATTTGCAGAAATACGTGATCGGCCGGGAGATCCTGCAAGACCCGGACGTGTTGGTTGTCAATCAACCGACATGGGGGGTGGATGCCGCCGCTGCCGCCGCCATCCGGCAGGCGCTTCTGGATTTGGCCGCTGGTGGGGCCGCGATCATCGTGATCAGTCAGGATTTGGACGAGCTGATGGAGATCTCCGACCGGTTTGCGGCGCTGAACGAGGGGCGGCTGACGCCTCCGGTGCCTGCATCAGGGCTGAGCGTAGAAAAGATTGGCCTGATGATGGGTGGCGCGCATGATCTGGAGCCTGTGCATGTTTGAGCGGCTGGATTTGAGTATTTTTGAAGCAGTGATGGGGCTGGCGTGATCACTTTGGAAAAACGTCCCGAGCCGTCTCGGTTCTGGTCCTGGGCCACGCCGGTTTTGGCCGTGCTGCTGACCATGGTTGCGGGCGGCGCGATGTTTGCGGCCCTTGGCAAGGATCCGGTGGAGGCGATCCGCACCATTTTCTGGGACCCGCTTTTCGGCGAGTTTGCGTTTTATTATCGCGGTCAGTTGCTGGTGAAAGCCGGGCCGTTGATCCTGATCGCCATCGGGCTTTCGATGGGGTTCCGGGCGGGCATTTGGAACATTGGCGCGGAAGGGCAATATATCATCGGCGCCATTTGCGGTGCTGCGTTGGGGCTGGCCTTCTACCCGTTTGACAGCTTCATCGTGTTTCCGCTGATGGTGCTGGCTGGCGCGTTGGGCGGGTTTCTTTGGGCAATGATCCCCGGCATTTTGCGGGTGAAGTTCAACACCAATGAAATCCTCGTCTCGTTGCTGCTCGTCTATGTGGCGGAGTTCATTCTCGCCTCCATGGCCTTGGGCGCTTTGAAGAACCCGGACGGCGCAGGTTTTCCGGGTTCGCGCAATTTCCGCAGCTACCCGTCGGGGTTCAACGAAGAGATCATCGCGGGCACCGGCCTGCATTGGGGCGTGGTCGCGGCGTTTATTGCGGTGATCTTCGCCTATGTGCTCTTTGCCCGGCATCAGATGGGGTTTCAGATCAAGCTGGCGGGGCAAGCCCCGCGCGCAGCACGGTTTGGCGGCGTGAACCCGTCCCGGCTGATCCTGTTCTGCCTTGGCATGTCAGGCGCTTTGGCCGGGCTGGCGGGGCTGTTCGAGGTCTCGGGCCCTGCGGGTCAGGTGAGCATTGATTTCAACGTGGGCTACGGGTTTACGGCGATCATCGTGGCCTTCTTGGGGCGCCTGCATCCGGTTGGCATCCTGCTGGCGGGGCTTTTGTTGGCGCTCACCTATATTGGCGGGGAGGCCGCACAGTCGTCGCTTGGCCTGCCTGCCGCAGCCATTCAGGCCTTCCAAGGCATGCTGTTGTTTTTCCTGCTGGCGGTGGACGTGCTGACGAATTTCCGGTTCCGGTTTGGTAAGCGGGAGGTGGTGTGATGGACCTGTCATCCATCAACCCGATCTTGCTTGTCGCCTCCCTCATGGTCGCGGCGACGCCGATCATATTGGCGGCGATCGGCGAGCTAATCGTTGAAAAATCTGGCGTGCTGAACCTTGGGGTGGAGGGCATGATGATCGTGGGCGCGATTTGCGGGTTTGCGATTGCGGTGCAGACGGGGTCTCCGTTTGTGGGGTTCGTGGCGGCGGCGTTTGGCGGCGCGGTGTTGTCGCTGCTCTTTGGTATTCTTACGCAGTATTTCCTGTCCAACCAAGTGGCCACAGGGCTGGGGCTGACGCTGTTCGGGCTGGGGCTCAGTTCGCTGATGGGTCAGGGCTATATCGGCATCCGGCCGCCCGCGACGCCGAGGCTGGAGATACCGGTTTTGTCGGACATTCCGGTGCTGGGGCCGGTGCTCTTTAACCATGACCTGATGGTTTACGTGGCTTTGGGGCTGGTTGTGGCCACCTGGGCGGTGCTGAAATTCACCCGCGCGGGGCTGATCCTGCGCGCGGTGGGGGAGAACCACGACGCGGCCCATGCGCTGGGCTACAAGGTGGTGCGCGTCCGGCTGATGGCGATCACCTTTGGCGGGGCCTGCGCGGGGCTGGGCGGGGCTTACCTGAGCCTTGTACGCGTGCCGCAATGGACCGAAGGGATGACCGCGGGCGCAGGCTGGATTGCGCTGGCCATCGTGGTCTTTGGCGCGTGGCGGCCGTTTCGGGTTTTGTTAGGCGCTTATTTATTTGGCGGGGTTACGGTTTTGCAGCTGAATTTGCAGGCCGCAGGGGTCGCAATCCCGGTGGAGTACTTGTCCATGTCGCCCTATCTGATAACTATCGCGGTGCTGGTCATCATGTCCTCGGGCAAGGCCAAAGCCGCTCTGTCGGCGCCTGCCTGTCTGGGCAAAATATTCCACGCCTCATCCTAGGGGCTTCACTGCTGCTAAACTCGACAAACTTGGGGAGATACCAAATGAAACGCAGAACAATTCTTGCCGCCGGCGTTGCCGCGCTGGCCCTTGCCACGGGCGGCGCGTTCGCGGACGGCCATGCCAAAACGAAAGTGGGCTTCATCTATGTGGGCCCCATCGGGGATGGCGGCTGGACCTATGAGCATGACAAAGGCCGTCTCGCCGTGGAAGCCGAGTTCGGCGATAAGGTCGAAACGGTCTATCAAGAAAACGTGCCAGAGGGTGCCGACGCCGAGCGCGCGATCACCCAGATGGCTTTGCAGGGTGCGGATATCATCTTCACGACCTCCTTTGGCTATATGGACCCGACCAACGCGGTTGCCGCCAAGTTCCCGGACGTGAAGTTCGAACACGCCACCGGCTACAAGCGCGAGACGCCGAACGTGTCGACATATTCCGCACGTTTCTACGAGGGTCGCGCCATCCAGGGCCATATCGCGGGCAAGATGACCAAGACCAACAAGATCGGCTACATCGCCTCTTTCCCGATCCCTGAGGTTATCCGCGGCATCAACTCCGCCTATATTCACGCCAAGAAGGTGAACCCGGATGTCGAGTTCAACATCATCTGGGCCTATACATGGTTCGACCCCGCGAAAGAGGCGGATGCCGCCACCGCGCTGATCGAGCAGGGCGCTGACGTGATCTTGCAGCACACCGACTCGACGGCTCCGCAGGCCGCTGCACAGAAAGCCGAGGGCGTGATCACCTTTGGTCAGGCCTCTGATATGGGCGAGTATGCACCGCTGCCACGTGTATCCTCGATCATTGATGACTGGGCGCCTTACTACATTGCCCGCGTAGGCGCGGTGATGGACGGCACTTGGGAAAGCACCGACACATGGGACGGCATCGGGCCAGGCATGGTTGCCATCGGCGAGATCTCCGACGCAGTGCCTGCTGACGTGAAAGCCGAAGCCCTTGCGATGAAAGACGCGCTGGCGGACGGCTCCTATCACGCGTTTACAGGGCCTTTGAACAAGCAGGACGGCACGCCTTGGCTGGCTGAGGGTGAGACGGCAAGTGACGGTGATCTGGCTGGCATGAGCTTCTATGTTGAAGGTCTTACGGCTGAGATCCCCAACTGATTTCGCGTGCGAAATGGTTAAAATGAGAAAGGCCCGCAGCTGCTGCGGGCCTTTCTATTTGGGGCAAAGGTTAAGAACGGGGTCTCCGGAGGCGCGGAAAATTCCATTGAGAATTGGTAAACGGGGACACGTTCTATGTGCAGACCGGCCTCTGCGTTTTCGGGCGTCTTATGCGCCCAGCTAAAGCAGTGTCGCAAAAGATTTGCTCGCGCGACCTTCACGCTTGCGCCGCTCTTCCTCGGCTGCAATCGCAGCGTCCAGAGGCGCGCGGTCGGTCAGGCCGGAAAACTTGTCGCTGGTGGGCATCACTTCGGCGATATGAAGATATCGTTCCTGTGCCACGTCAAACAGACGTCTGAGCTCTGCCAAAGGATCCGGGTGGTCGTCAGCGCGCAGATCGAGCCAGGGGAAATCCTCCGATCTGTGAATGCGCAGCGCCGCTGATTGCTTGCCGCGCTTGTCGCCGCCAGCGGCTTCTCCGGCCTCCATCGCGGTCAAAAGCCGGTCGGCAAAGGCCAATTCAGGATGCGCCTGATAGGCCGCGAGCGTGTCCGTGATCACCTGTTCGCCGGCCAACATGTTGCCCGCCACCGACACGCCATCCCCGATCACATGTCCGCACCAGTCGATGCACTCCACGCCTGTATGGGCTGCCTGCCGCCCCTCCTTGTCGATCATATGCGCCTGCCGCTGGGCTTGGCCTTCATCGCGTGCCACCAGATCCGCAAGGATATCGGGGGCGGCTTCGCCTTGTGTCATCCGGTCGGCCCCTTCGAGACCCCAGAGCGGATTGACGAAGGCTTGGGTGGCAACCGCGCAGCGTCCGCCACGGATATGCGGCACAAGCGATCCCACGGCAAAGAACCGCGACGCGGCGGCGATGCCGAGCTGACCGGTGGCAGGATCACGGGCAACAATTGAATAGGTCATCAATCAACGCCCCACCGCATAGGCCTGCATCAGGCGCGGCGTGGCGCCTGCTTTTAACAACCCGTCCGGCGACCGGGATGCCGCAGTCAGGCGACCAACGGTCCATGGTTCGGCCACTTCAACATCATGGCCACGGCTGCGCAGGTCGTTGATCACGTCCTCACCAAGGGCGGGCTCCAGCATCAGATGTCCGGGGCGGGTGCCGCGCGGGTAGAATGACGACTGGAAGTGACCGGTATGAAACAGCGGCGAGTCGATGCCTTCCTGCAGGTTCAGCCCGCCATGCACCAATCGCAGCAGCAGGATCAGCTGCCATTGGTCCTGCTGGTCTCCGCCCGGTGTGCCAAAGGCATATTGCGTGCCATCAGGGCCTTGCGCCATGGAGGGCGAGAGCGTTGTGCGGGGACGACGCCCCGGCGCGAGCGAGGTGGGCAGGCCTTCATCAAGCCAGAACATCTGCGCACGTGAATTGAGCGGCATGCCAAGACCGGGGACGACCGGCGACGATTGCAGCCAGCCCCCTGAAGGTGTGGCCGAGACCGAATTGCCCCATTGGTCGATCACGTCAATATGGACGGTGTCGCCTTTGCGCTCTGTCAGATGCGCCATTGTGGGCTCGCCCGCGCCGACGCCCGGCCCGGCGGAATGGTCCAACCCGGCGCGCGCAATCGCGGCGTCTGCCCATGCCTCGCACCCCGCGATGCTGCCGGGGCGCTGCTCCAGCGAGGCTGATGCGCCGATCTGCGCATAGCGGCTTTGGCCGTAATCGCGGGACAGCAGCGTTTCAAGCGGCAGCTCGGTCTGGGTCGGGTCGCCGTAATAGGCTTCACGATCCGCAAAGGCCAATTTCATGGTTTCAGTGACGTGGTGGATGAAATCCGCCCCGTTGAGGTCCATCGACGCGATCCCGCTTTCCTCGAGCGTGCGCAGGGATTGCAACAGGGTCGGCCCTTGGGTCCACAGCCCGCCCTTCCAGACGTTCCAGCCGTGATAGTCGACGCTTAGCGGGGCCTCGTAGGACGCCTCCCACCCGGCCATATCGTGGCCCGTCAGCACGCCCTTGCGGCGCGCACCTGCCGCGTCCATCACGCAGGCCTCGGCCATCCATGTGTCAATCGCCTCCGCGACGAACCCTTCGCGGAACACGCGGCGCGCTTTTTCAATTTGTTTGGCGCGGCCCTGGACGGTCTCGGCCTCGGTCAGCAGTCGCTCCCATGTGTCGGCAAGTGCGGGGTTGCAAAACAGGCTGTCGGGCTCAGGAGCCGCGCCGCCCGGAAGCCATGTGTCGTAGGATGTCGGCCATTCCTTGTGGAAGAAGTCACCCAGATCCGCGATGGTGGCCGACACGCGCGGCAGGACGGGATGACCGTCGCGCGCATAGTGAATGGCCGGTTCAAGAACGTCGCGCAGCGGCAGGCGGCCATGGTCGGCCAGCATCAGCATCCACGCATCAAACGCGCCGGGAATAACCGTGGCCAGCAGGCCCGAGCCCGGGATCAGGTCCAGCCCTTCTGAGCGGTAATGCGCAATGGTGGCCCCGGCGGGTGCCGTGCCTTGCCCGCAGATGACGCGCGGCGTGTCTTCGCCTGCGAGCCGGATGAGTGCGGGCATATCGCCGAGCGGGCCGTTCAAATGCGGCTCAACCACATGCAGCACAAACCCCATAGCTGCCGCTGCATCAAAGGCCGAACCGCCTTGCTCCAACAGCTTCATCCCAACGGTGGACGCGATCCAATGGGTCGAGGCGCACATCCCGAACGTGCCTTTGAGTTCCGGTCTGGTGGTGAAAGACATGTGGCGTCCCCTTATCAGTTGTCGCGAGGATCAAGCGCGTCGCGCAGCCCGTCCCCAAGAAGATTGAACCCAAGCACGACAAGAAAAATCGCCATGCCGGGGTAAAGCGCCATCCATGGTGCCTGTTCGAGAAAATTCTTCGCCACGTTCAGCATCGCACCCCAAGAGGGCGCGGGCGGTTGTTGACCGAGCCCCAGAAAGCTGAGCGCGGCTTCGGCAATAATCGCCGTCGCGATGGTCAAAGTGCCCTGCACGAGGATCGGCGGAAAGATGTTGGGCAGGATATAGCGCCAGATGAGCGCCACATGACCGACGCCAATCGCGCGGGCGCTTTCGACATAATCCTCCGTCATCACCGAAAGCGTCTGCGCGCGGGCAAGGCGGATGAAAACAGGCGTGGCCGACACGCCAATCGCGATCATCGCGTTGGTCAGAGACGGCCCCAGAAAGGCCGCCAGCGCAATCGCAAGGATCAAAAAGGGCGCGGCCAGCAAGGCTTCGGTCACGCGGCTGATCGCGGCATCGGTCCAGCCCCGGCGGTATCCCGCAATCACGCCCAGCGGCACTCCCATCGCCACCGCAATCAGCACGGAGACCACCCCGGCCAGCAAAGACGCCTGCGCGCCCCATATCATTCGTGAGAGCACATCACGTCCGATCTCATCCGTGCCAAACAGATGCGCGGCACTTGGCGCTTTGCGCACAGCGCCCCAGTCGGTTTCCAGAGGCCCCGGAATGGGCAGGAACGGCGCAAGCAGTGCTACGATGACGAAAAACAGCACGATCACACCGCCCAAAAGAGCCGACGGGCTTCGCTTGAACTTTGCCCAGACGCGGCTTTTGCGCTTGGGAAGAACCGGGTCCGGCGCAAAGCTTTGGGTGTCAGGTATGGCTGTCATGTGTCCCTCATACGCGGGTTCAGAAGACGGTAGGCCGCATCCGCCAGAATATTCATGAAGATGAACGCAATCCCGGTGCACAGGACGATGCCTTGCACGACGGCGTAGTCGCGGTTGAACACGGCGTCGACCACCAGTTTGCCAAAGCCCGGAATTGTGAAAATTTGTTCGGTCAGGACGGCTCCCGCCAGCAGCTCTCCGAACAAGAGGGCGGTGACGGTGACGACCGGCACCAGCGCGTTGCGCAAGGCGTGTTTGATCAAGACGGTGTGCTCGCGCAGCCCTTTGGCGCGCGCGGTGCGCACGTAATCGGATTGCAGCACGCTTAACATGGCCGACCGGGTGTGGCGCATCAGGGTTGCTGCCGTCGCGGTGCCCAACACGAGGGCGGGCATGAGCATGGTGCGGATGGATTGCAGCGGGTCTTCGGAAAAGGGTTGATAGCCCGACGCGGGAAGCCATCCCAGCTTCACCGACACCAGCAAGATCAGCATGATGCCTAGCCAAAAGTTGGGGACCGACAGCCCCGACAGGGCAATCAGGTTGGCAAGCCAGTCGACCCATGTGCCTTTTTTATAGGCCGATATCACCCCGGCGGGGATGCCAATGACCATCGCAATGATCAGCGCCATAACGGCCAGTTGGATCGTGACGGGCAGCTTTTCACCGATCAATTCTGTGACCGGCTGGTTGGTGCGCAGGGATATGCCCAGATCGCCGCGTAGCGCGTTGCCCGCCCATGCGAAATACTGAACGAAAATCGGGTCGTTCAGGCGATATTTCTCGCGCAGGGCCGCGATCAGGTCGGGATCACGTTCTTCCCCGGCCATCACGAGCACGGGGTCTCCTGGCAGCAGCTTTTGCAAAGAGAACACGAAGATCGAGATCAGGATGATCGTCGGGATTGCGATCAAAAGGCGACGGGACAAAAAGCCAAGCATGCGCAGGTCTCCAAATGTGGCCCGGCCAAAAGCGGCCGGGCCAACGTGTCAATCAGTTTTGGCTGACACCGTGAAGGCGGATCATGCCATCAGGATAGGCCTGAAAGCCCGACAGGCTGTCATCCAACGCCCAGATCCAGACCGGGTGGTAGAGATAGATGATCGGCATGTCCTCTTGCTGGATGGCAACGGCAGCATTGTAGCTCTCCTTGCGCACCGCAGGGTCGGTGGACAAACGCGCCTCGTTGAGAGCCGTATCAATCGCAGGGTTCACGTATTTGGAGTCGTTCAGACCCCCGCCGCTGGTCATGAACTGGTGGATGTTGCCATCAGGGTCGACCCGACCGGACCAGCCAATCTGGCTTGCCGTGTAGTTGCCCGCAGATTGATCGGCCAGCAATGTTGCGAACTCCTTGGCGGCCAGCTCAATGGTGATCCCGGCCTCTGCGGCCATCGCTTGGACAACCTGCATCACCTGGGTCTGCACCGGGTTATTGGCGACCTGAACCTCGATGGTCACGCCGTCGGCAACACCGGCCTCGGCCAGCAGGGCTTTGGCGGCCTCGATGTCACGCTCGGGCACCGGGAAGTCCGCGTTGTACCAAGGCGAGGTCGGCGCAAAGGGCTGGTTGCCCGTGGCAAAAGCCCCCTCAAACACCACCTCGTTCAAGGCGTTGCGGTCGATGGAGAGCGACAGCGCCTTGCGCACAAGGTTCGACTGGCCCAGCGGGTTATTGGCAGCTTCACCATTGCCCACATTGGGCGTGATGCCTTGATAGCCAAGCGAGGTGGCGCGCTCGAGCTGGAGCCCATCATCTGCTTCAACCGATGCCACGTCCGTCGCGGCCAGCCGCTCCAGCATATCGAGATCGCCCGCGCGCAGGTTGGCCAGACGCACGGTGGTGTCTGCAATGGGCAGGAAGGTCACGCTGTCAAAATTGATCTCATCCGCGCGGTAATAGTCGGCGAATTTCTCAAGAACGATGCGGTCCTGTTGGATACGCTCCTTGAACTTGAACGGCCCGGCACAGACCGGGGCCGAACCGAAATCCTCGCCTGCGGCTTCAAAGGCGGTGGGCGACAACATCATGCCGGAGCGGTCCGCGAACTGCGCGATCAACGTCGCATCCGGGGCCGACAGGGTCATCTTGATCGTGGTGTCGTCCACGACCTCCCAGCTTTCGATGGAGCGCACTTCGGATTTGCGCCGCGAGGTCTCAAGGTTCTTGGAGCGATCAAGATTGGCGGCCACGGCATCTGCGTTGAACGGCGTGCCATCGTGGAACACCACATCGTCGCGCAAAGTCATGGTCAGCTCGGTGCCGGCTTCGTTCCATTCCCAGCCTGTGGCCAAGGCGGGCACGATCTCAAGGTCGGGCGTGATGTCGACAAGCTTGTCGCATAGCGACGCGTAGACGATGCGGCCCACGAATGTGCGTGACTGATCGGGGTCCAGAATATCTGGATCATCCTGAAGCCCGATCTTTAGGTCCTGAGCCTGCGCCAAGCTTGTGCTCAGAGCCAACAGCGCTGCGGCCGTAAGCATTTTTCCGATTTGCATAGTATCTTCCTCCTAGGTGGTTGATTTGGTGTTTGTTGGTGGGTCGGTGCGCGCGCGTGCCGCGCTGTAGATTTCAAAGCGCTTCGCCGTAGCCTCGGACCGTTGGCCGATGTCGGGCTGAATGCCCTTCAGGGCAAGATCTTGCGCGAAGTGGCAAGCCACACTGCGCCCATCGCCGAGATCTTGCAGCTCCGGCTCCTCGGAGTGGCACTTGGCTTTCGCATAAGGACAGCGCGTGTGAAAACGGCAGCCGGGCGGTGGTGCAATTGGATTGGGCGGATCGCCTTCGACGGCCACATGCGCCTTGCGCGCGCCCACCGCCGAGATCGGGATCGCCGCCAGAAGGGTCTCCGTATAGGGGTGCGCGGGGGCGGCAAACAGCGCGTCAGCCGGGCCAATTTCGACCAGCTTGCCCAAATACATCACGCCAACGCGGTCCGACATGTGCCGGATCACGGCAAGGTCGTGAGCGATGATGATCAAGGTCAGCCCGAACTCATCCTTCAGGTCCTCAAGGATATTGATCACCTGCGCCTGCACGGACACATCAAGGGCGCTGACAGGCTCATCCCCGATCACCAGTTTGGGGCCGGTCACAAGCGCGCGGGCGATGCCGATGCGCTGCCTTTGACCGCCGGAGAATTCATGCGGGTATCTGTCTGCATGCTCCGCGCGCAGTCCGACACGTGTCAATATCCGGGCCACCGCAGCGCGGCGCTCCGCGCCCGTGCCGATCCCATGCGTGCGCAGCGGTTCTTCTATCAAGGCGCCCACGGTCATACGCGGGTTGAGCGAGGAGAACGGGTCCTGAAAGATGAATTGGATTTCGGCGCGCAAGGCGCGCAGCGCTTTGTCGGACAGACCGCCAATATCGCGGCCCTCATATGTCACCTGCCCTTTGCTGGGCTCAATCAGGCGCACCAGAAGACGCGCCAGCGTTGATTTCCCGCAGCCGGACTCGCCCACGATTGCAAAGGTTTCGCCTTCGCGGATCGCAAGGTCCACGCCGTCCACGGCACGCACAACGGTGGGCTCGCCAAAAAGCGGCTTCTTGGTGACGAACCCTTTCTTCAAATCGCGGGCTTCGAGGATCAGCGGAGTGGTCATGCGATGCGCGCCTCCGTTGCGAAAGCCGTGCCTTCAAGGGGCGCGCGCCAGCACGCTACGTGGTGACCGGGTGACACCGCGCTCATCGGAGGGGCGGCTGCACAATCGGGCCCTGCAAAGGGGCAACGCGCCGCAAACCGGCATCCCGCAGGCATATCCAGCGGGCTGGGCACGCTGCCCGGGATCGTCACCAGCCGCGCGCGCGCGCCGCCCAATGCGGGCATCGAGCTGATCAGGCCAAGCGTGTAGGGGTGCTGAGGATCGTTGAAAATCTGGGCCGCGCTGCCTGCCTCGACGATCCGGCCTGCGTACATGACGGCCACTTTATCGGCCATCTCCGCGACCACCCCCAGATCATGGGTGATCATGATTAGCGCCGCGTCGCTTTCCTTTGACAGGGTCGACATCAGGTCAAGAATTTGCGCCTGAATGGTCACATCGAGGGCGGTTGTCGGCTCATCAGCGATCAGCAGCGACGGGTCATTTGCAAGGGCCATGGCGATCATCACCCGCTGGCGCATACCGCCCGAAAGCTGGTGAGGGTATTCGTTCAGTCGCTTCTTGGCGGCAGGGATACGGACGCGTTCCAGCATCTCAACGGCGCGGGTCCGGGCGGCATCCGCGCCTATGCGTTGATGCGCGCGCACGGCCTCGGCGATTTGCTCGCCAACCTTGACCGCCGGGTTCAGTGACGACATCGGCTCTTGGAAAATCATCGCCATCCGGCCGCCGCGCACCTGACGCAAGCGCGTGCGGGACATCGCGAAGAGGTCCTCGCCCTGAAACATCGCCGTGCCGCCGGTACGTTTGAGCGGCGGTGTCGCGAGCAGACCCATCAGCGCCAGCGCCGTCAGGCTTTTGCCACACCCGGACTCGCCGACGATGCACAGGGTTTCGCCGGGGCTAAGAGAGAATGAGACGTTGTCAACGATCGGCTCCGTACCGCCCGCGATCTGAATTTCGAGGTTCTCGACCTCCAAGACTGGGTCCCCCGCGTCGCTCATCTGTCTGCTTCACCCATCGACACACGCAAGTTGTCAGACAGGGCCTGCAGGTGCGCCCGCATCGCCTGAAACGCGCCCGCACCATCGCGCGCCTGAATGGCGTCAATGATCTGGTTGTGTTGCTGATCATAAAGCGCCTTCGTCTCAGCGGAGCGCGCCCGGTGGCGTTGTTTTTGCCAGTCTGCGCCCATGCGCACCTCATCAAGAAGCGCGAAGGCGGTCAGCATCACCCGGTTTCCCGCAATCCGCGCGATGGCGCGGTGCAAGGCGCCGTCCCACAGCTCCGCGGTGTCGGCATCAATGGGCTGAGACGCGCGTTGCGCAAGTTGCCGCAGGCGCAGCACGTCCTCTCCGGTGGCGCGCAAGGCGCAGAGTTCGGCCAATGCGGGTTCGATACACAGCCGCGCCTCCATGACCACCAGCGGATCTGCATCCGGCGCAATTTCTGCGGCCAGCGCGCCTGTCGGGTCCGGCGGTTGACCGGCAAAGGTCCCTTTGCCCTGCTTGCGCCAGATCAGCCCTTCCGCCTCCAAGGCGTCGAGGACACGACGAATGGTGCGCCGACCGCAGCCAAACTCTGCCGCAAGCTCGCGTTCTGTGGGTAGGCGTCCGTCGGCGGGCAACTTGCCTGCTTCGATCATCTGCCGGACCGCCGCGAGTGCGGCATCCGTGCTTTCCACGTTTTCCGGTGCGTAATTCAAGTGCTGCGCCACCCATCAAGTCGAAACATTTTCACATTGGTCCCGAACCATTCTGACATTGGTTTGCGTTCAGGAGTCAAGCACTAGATCACGACTTGCGTGCAAAAGCTGCTACTCAAGCAGAGTTGGCGTAAATTATCAGCGCTTGAAGATGCGCAAAACAGGGTAGCCCAGCCAAGACACGAGAGACCTTTGCTGCGCGTGCCTCAGAGCAGCCCCTGATCTTTGAACATCGCTTTCAGATCCGCCTCTGGCCGTGCGCCGATATGGGAGATCACCTCGCCCGCCGCCGCGCAGCCCATTTTGCCGCAGGTCTCGTGATCGTAGCCGTTGGTCAGCCCCCAGAGGAAGCCGGAGGCGAACAGGTCCCCTGCCCCCGTGGCGTCGACGATCTCGACGGGCGTGGCGGGCACGGACCAACGCCTGCCGCCGGACAGGATATGCGCGCCGTCAGCCCCGTCGGTGCAGGCCACGATCTCGACCTCGGACGCGGCTTTGGCAAGTGCGGCGTCAAGGTCTTCGGTCTGGTACATGGAGAGCATCTCGGCCCGGTTGCAAAAGAGCAGGTCGACATGGTCTTGGATCAACCCGCGAAACGCGTCGCGGTGGCGGTCAACGCAGAACGGGTCAGAGAGCGTGACGGAGACGCGGCCCCCTGCGTCTTTGCAGGCGGTGATGGCTTTGTCAAAGGCGGCCACAGAGGTCGGGCCGTCAAAGCGGTAGCCTTCGAGGTAGATCCAGTCGGCATCGGCGCATTGCCCGGCATCGACGTCATCCGGGCCCAGAAATTCGGTGACGCCGAGATAGGTGTTCATCGACCGCTCGCCATCGGGGGAGACCAGCACGATGCAGCGCCCGGTTTCGGCCTCGTGGGTTTTGGGGGCCAGCGGTGTCTCATAGACCGCGCCTTGGGCGCGCAGGTCATGGGCAAAGATCTCGCCAAGCTGGTCGTCTTTCACTTTGCCGACATAGGCCGTGGCCCCGCCCAGATGGGCCACGCCCGCGATGGTGTTGGCCGCCGAGCCGCCAGAGATTTCCTTGGCCGGGCCGATGAGGCCGTAAAGCTCAACCCCGCGGGCGCGGTCGGTCAGGGTCATGATGCCTTTCTCGATGCCATTGGCGGCCAGAAACGCGTCTTCGCAGGGGGCCAGCACATCGACCATCGCGTTGCCGATGCCCACGACTTGGAAAGATTTGCTCATAGGTTTTTATCCTCAAAGGGGCACAGATCGCGGATCAGGCAATTGCTGCACATGGGTTTTCTGGCTTTGCATACGTATCGGCCATGCAGGATCAGCCAGTGATGCGCGTGATGTTGGAAGGCAACCGGAATGTGGTCCTCAATGGCGCGCTCAACGGCGTCCACGTCTTTGCCGGGGCAAATGCCCGTGCGGTTGCCGATGCGAAAAATATGGGTGTCGACGGCTTGGGATGGATGCCCCCACCACATGTTTAGCACCACATTGGCGGTCTTGCGCCCGACGCCGGGCAGCGACACGAGCGCGGCGCGGGAGGAGGGGACCTCTCCGCCGTACTCGTCGACCAGAATTTGGCTCAGCTTGATGACGTTCTTGGCCTTGTTGCGGTAGAGGCCAATGGTCTTGATATGCTCAATCAGCGCGTCCAGCCCCAGATCGAGCATCTTTTGCGGCGTGTCGGCAACTTTGAATAGCGCCTCAGTGGCTTTGTTGACGCCTATATCTGTCGATTGCGCCGATAACGCGACAGCGACGACCAGCGTAAAGGCATTGGTGTGGTTCAGCTCGCCTTTCGGCTCGGCTTCTGCTGCCTGAAACCGGGAGAAAATCTCGTGGATCGTGGAATAATCAAGCTGCTTGGCCATGGCGCGCGGTATGCCAAAGCGGACGGGCCGCGGCAAGGTGCAATGCTCAAGAAACGGGTCGATCACCCTGCCATGGCGCGCTAGCTTTGGTGCAACCGAAAGGATCAGACCCATGAGCGCCCTGCCCCAGAGTGACGATACCAGCTACCATTACGAGGTGGTGCGACGCGCCATCGAGGTTATCGACGCGCACGGCCCCGACCTGAGCCTTGAGGCGCTGGCCGCCAAGATGTCGATGAGCCCTGCGCATTTTCAGCGGGTGTTCAGCAAATGGGCCGGGGTGTCTCCGAAGCGCTACCAGCAATATCTGGTGCTGGGCCATGCCAAGGCGCTGCTGGATGCGAAGTTTACCACGCTGGGCACGGCAGATGCGGTGGGGCTGTCGGGCTCCAGCCGCTTGCATGATTTGTTCCTGCGTTGGGAGGCGATGAGCCCCGGCGATTTCGCCCTGAAAGGCGCAGGCCTGACCATCCGCTGGGGCTGGTTTGACAGCCCCTTCGGCCCCGCCTTGGTGATGGGCACGGAGCGCGGCATTTGCGGCATTGGGTTCTCCGCCGAAATGGGGGAAGAGGAAGCGATGCGTGACCTCACCTCGCGCTGGCCGAACGCTGATTTTGCCGAAGATGCCGACATGCTGCGCCCTTGGGTGCAGGCGGCCTTTGGCGCGCAGCCCGCGCCGCTTTACCTGATCGGCGCGCCGTTTCAGATCAAAGTGTGGGAGGCGTTGCTGGCCATCCCGTCGGGCCAGATCACCACCTATTCCGAAATTGCAGGCCATATCGGCCATCCCAAAGCTGTGCGCGCCGTGGGCACTGCCGTGGGGCGTAACCCGATCAGTTGGCTGGTTCCGTGCCATCGTGCCTTACGCAAATCGGGTGGTTTGGGCGGGTATCATTGGGGCCTGCCCGTGAAACGCGCGCTTCTGGCCTATGAGGCGGTCCGCGACGACACTCGGCAGGAAGCTGCCACCGCAAACGGCTAAACGCCGCCTGATTTCGCTGTGTTTCAACAAAGTGACCTCATTGGCGGGAACCTGCGTATGCGCGCGAAGTTGTGAGTTGTAGTTTCGACGCCGCCACACACATCTAACCGCGTCAGCCGCATTTATGCGGCCAATGAAAGGATATCTGCCATGAAACCGATCCTGATCGCCCTGCCCGCCATTCTTGTTCTGGGCGCTTGCGCGCAACCCGGTGACCCGAACCAACGCACCAAGAACGGCGCAATCGTCGGCGCGGCCGTCGGCGGGCTGCTGGGCGCGAACTCCACCGACGACAACAAGCTGGAGCGCGGCATCATAGGCGCGGCCATCGGTGGTGCTGTCGGCGGAGCCATCGGCAATGAGCTGGACAAGCAGGCAGGCGAGCTGCGCCGCGACCTTGATAGCGATATTGCCGTCGTCAACACCGGCTCAGAGCTGCGCGTGACCATGCCGCAGGATCTGCTCTTTGCCACCGACAGTGCGTCGCTGCGCGGCGATCTGGTCTCCGACATCCGGGTGTTGGCCGCAAATCTGGGCGACTATCCCAACTCCACCGTCTTTGTGGTCGGGCATACCGACAGCACGGGCGATCCGGGCTACAACCAGAACCTGTCGGAGCGCCGTGCGGCGGCGGTGGCTTCGGTGTTGCGGAGCGAGGGCGTCTCCTCCGCGCGGCTGCGCACCCAAGGTGCGGGCGAGGCTCAGCCAGTGGCTTCCAACAACACGGCGGCGGGCCGGGCCCAGAACCGCCGGGTCGAGATCATCATCCGCCCCAACGCGGCCTAGCTTCTTATCGGCGGCCTGCATCCTGAGCCCGCAGGCCGCCGATTCCCCCTTAACACAGGGCGATTTGCGCGATATTATCTGCTTATAACCACGCCAAAAATGGCGGGACACATAACCGAGGCAGGTAACACATGACCCTTAAAACACTGAGCATCATCGGTGCGGCCGCATTGTCTTTGTCGGCATGCGACACCACAAATTTCGACACCACAAACGTCAATAAAGCCCAGACCGGCGCGCTGGTGGGCGGCGTCTTGGGCGGGCTGCTTGGCGCATCGAGCGACAATAACAGCCTTGGAAAAGGCATCGTTGGCGCAGGCATCGGGGCCGCAGCAGGCGGCGTCATCGGCCACCAGCTGGACAAGCAAGCGCAAGACCTGCGCCGCGACATCCCCAACGAGAACATCTCCATTGAGAATACGGGCGAGGAGCTGCGCGTGACATTGCCGCAAGCCCTGCTCTTTGCCTCTGACAGCGCGACACTCAGCCCGGCGCTGGAAAGCGATCTGCAGGCGCTTGCGGGCAATCTGAACAGCTACCCTGACAGCACCGTGCGCATTGTCGGGCATACCGATGACAGCGGCTCGGACGCGCATAATGCCGACCTGTCGGAGCGCCGCGCCTATGCGGTGTCCTGGGTGCTTGAGGGCGCAGGCGTCGCGTCCTCGCGGTTGGACACGTTCGGCATGGGCGAAAGCCAACCCGTCGCGGCCAACACCACCGAAGAGGGCAAGGCCCAAAACCGCCGGGTCGAGATCATCATCCGCCCCAACGCGGCCTAGCACTGCTTACATCAAACCAAGCGGCCCTCGACAGTCGGGGGCCGTTTTTGTTTGCGGGTTGCCATGCGTGGTCATATAATTTGACCAATTCGGAGGGACCCCATGCCGTTTCAAAAGATCCAGCCAGAGAAACTCGCAGGAACCGTGGTCAAGCAGATCGAACTGCTGATCCTGCGCGGTATCCTGCGCCCCGGAGACCGCCTGCCTGCCGAACGTGAGCTGGCCGAAAAGCTGGGCGTCTCACGGCCCTCCCTGCGGGAGGCCATCGCCGCCCTGCAAGAGCGCAACCTGCTGGAACCGAAAGCGGGCGCGGGCATCTTCGTGGCCGATGTCATGGGGGCGGAGTTTTCCGAGACTTTGGTGCGATTGTTCTCCGACCATGAGGAAGCGATGTTCGACTACATCTCCTTTCGCCGCGATATGGAAGGCATGGCCGCCGAGCGCGCCGCAACCTTGGGCTCCGATACGGACCTGCAAGTGATCAATACCGTGTTTCGCAAGATGGAAGCCGCCCATTCCAAGCGCAATCCGGCGGAGGAAAGCCAGCTCGACGCCGAGTTCCACCTCGCCATCATCGAGGCCAGCCACAACGTCGTCATGCTGCATATGATGCGCGCGATGTTCACCCTGCTGCGCGAGGGCGTGTTCTACAACCGCCAGATCATGTTCAAACAACGCATCACCCGCGACACGCTTTTGGACCAGCACCGAGCCATCAATGATGCTTTGCAACAGCGCGACCCCGCCGCCGCGCGGGCTGCCGTGGCAGATCACCTGACTTATGTCGAGAACAGCCTGTCCGCCCAATCCCGCGCCGACCGCCATGAGGCCATTGCCCGACAGCGTCTTGAACAGGAAGCCCTGCGCTAATCCTCTAAAGGCGGTGCGCCCCCGGAAAATCTGTTGCCGTCTTGGTAATTGCACGGGTCTTCTTGCATCTGCAAATGCAGCTCCGTCCCGGTATAGGGATGCGCGCGGGCCAAATCCTCGTCAAAGGCGATGCCCAGACCGGGGGTCTCAGGCGGGGTGATATAGCCGTTCTCGACCTTGATGGTGCCGCCGATCAGCGCGTCATGGAACGGCGTCTCGATGCTTTCGCACATCAATAGGTTGGGGATCGAGCTGCCCAGATGGATATTCGCCGCCCACTCAACGGGCCCCGCATAAAGATGCGGCGCAATCTCGGCGTTGAACACTTCTGCAATCGCGGCCAGCTTCTTCATCTCCCAAATGCCGCCCGCGCGCCCCAAAGCGGGCTGCAAAATCTTGGCCCCGCCACTGCGCAAAACGGTGGCAAATTCCGCCTTGGTCGTCATCCGTTCGCCGGTGGCAATCGGAATGCGCACCGCGCGGGCAACTTCGGCAAATTCCAACAGATTATCGGGCGGGATCGGCTCTTCATACCAGAGCGGGTTATAAGGCTCCAACGCTTGGCCCAGCCGGATCGCACCCGGCGTGTTGAACTGCCCATGGGTGCCAAAAAGCAGATCCGCCCGGTCGCCAACCGCCTCGCGGATCGCCTTGCAAAACGCCACCGACATGGAAATGTCGCTCATCGCAGGCTGATGCCCGCCGCGCAGTGTGTAGGGTCCCGCTGGGTCAAATTTCACCGCCGTATAGCCCCGACCCACACAGTCCAACGCGGCCTCTGCCGCCTGTTCCGGCGAGGTCCAGAACTCCGTCAAATCGTGATGCGGCAGCGGGTAGAGATAGGTATAGGCCCGCACGCGCTCGTTCATCTTGCCGCCCAACAGCGCCCAAACGGGCCGCCCGCGTGCTTTGCCCAGAATATCCCAGCACGCAATCTCAAGCCCGGAAAACGCGCCCATCACGGTCGGGTCAGGCCGCTGCGTGAACCCGGAGGAATAGGCGCGCCGAAACATCTTCTCGATGTTTTCAGGGCTTTCACCCTTCATATGCCGCTCAAACACGTCACGCACCACAGCGACCTGCACATCGGGTGCCACCGCCGAGGCATAGACCTCGCCGTAGCCGATGATCCCGTCATCGGTGGTCAGCTTGGTAAATATCCAGTAGCGCCCGCCCCAGCCCGGCGCGGGCGGCGCCACCACAAAGGTCTCAAGCTCAGCTAACTTCATAGGCTCTTTCCATGTTCAGAAATATCCTGGGGTCTTGCCCGTGCGGCTGAGGGGCAAAGCCCCTCAAAGAGCACAAAACAAACTGCGCGCCAAAGGCGCTCATTTAAACACAATCACGTTGCGCCGCGCGGCACCTGAGCGGGTGTCGGCGATGGCCTCGTTGATCTCATCAAGCGACCAGCGGCCAGAAATCAGCTCGTCCAGCTTCAACCGGCCCTGTTGGTACAGGTCCACCATCCAAGGGATGTCGCGCTTGAGCACGGTGTCGCCCATCTTTGTGCCCTTCATGCCCTGCCCCACAGCGCCCAGAATAACCGGCTCATATTCTGCCTTGGCGCCCGAATGCGGCATGCCCACGATATACATGTCGCCGCCCGCCGCCAGATAACGCAGGCCTTGCTCAAAGGCCGGGATCGCGCCGACGGTGACAAAAACGGCATCCGCCATGCGGCCCCCGGTGATCTTGGCGATCTCCTTCCATGGCTTCTCGGAGCTGGCCAAGACGCAATCGGTGGCACCAAACTCGCGGGCCACTTCCAGCTTGTCTTCAAGCACGTCCATGGCGATGATCCGCGCGGCCCCGGCAATGGCGGCCCCTTGGATGGCGTTCAGGCCGACCCCGCCTGCGCCGATCACCACCACGTTCTGGCCCGGGCGCACCTGCGCGGTGTTCACGACCGCGCCCATGCCGGTGATCACACCGCAGGACAAAAGCGAGGCCGCGTCCATTGGCATATCATCCGGAATGCGCGCAATTTGCGACTGGTCGACCACCGCGCTTTCGGCAAAGGCGCCGCAGGCGAGCCCGTGTTGCAAGGTGCCGCCGCTTGCGGTTTTCAAAGGGCCCGCGTCGCGGTCATAGCCGGTGCCGCATTGCACGGGCTGCCCGGTGGCGCAGGGCATGCAGGTCCCGCAAGAGCGGATGAGCGTGACCAGCACCGCGTCGCCTACCTTGTAGTCGGTCACGCCCGCGCCCAAAGCGGTGATGCGCCCCGCGGCCTCGTGGCCGTAGACGGCAGGCAATGTGCCGCCCCAGCCGCCATCCATGAAAGACAGGTCCGAGAAGCAAATCGCGCAGGCCTCAAGCTTGACCTCGACCTCGCCTGCGATGGGGGCGGCAAGCTCCACCTCTTCGATCACCAGGGGCGCGCCAAACTCATGGCAGACGGCGGCTTTCACAAGGGGCATGGGCCAGGTCCTTTCTATCTCGTGTTGCCACTGACTTTTGACCGAAGGACAGGGCGGCGCAAGTGGCTTTGCACCTGCCACGCCATGGATTGCGCCGCGTCACCTGCGCGGATAGGTTTTGGCGACGCAGAACCGGGAGATCAGCACATGCCATTCCTCACCCTCGACGACATCAAGCTGCATTACCACGAGGACGGGGAGCCGGGTGGCGCGCCGGTGGTCTTTGCCAATTCTCTGGGTACCAATTTACATCTGTGGGACCCGATCATGCCGCTGCTGCCCGAGGGGCTGCGGATCATCCGCTATGACATGCGCGGGCATGGACAAACGGATGTGACGGAGCCTCCCTATTCGATGGGCGCGATGGTGCGCGATGTAGAGCAGCTGATGGATCAACTCGCAGTGAAGGACGCGCTCTTTGTCGGGCTGTCCGTGGGCGGCTTGGTGGCCCAAGGGCTGGCCACCAAGCGGATGGATTTGGTCCGCGCGATGGTCTTGTCGAATACCGCCGCCAAGATCGGCACGCATGAGATTTGGCAAGGCCGTTTCGACATGATCCGCGCGGGCGGCATGGAGGCCGTGGCCGATGCCACGATGGAGCGGTGGTTCTCGAAAGCGTGGCACGGCTCGGACCAGATCGCGCCATGGCGCGAGATGCTGGTGGCCACAGAGCCTGACGGCTATATCGGCACCGGCCATGCGATTGCGGGGACGGATTTCTACACCACAACCGCCGCCCTGACCCTGCCGACCCTCGCCATTGCCGGGGCGGAGGACGGGGCCACGCCGCCTGATCTGATGCGCGAGACGCAAGAGCTGGTCAAGGGCAGCCAGTTCCATTTGATCCGGCGCGGCGGGCATCTGCCTTGCGTGGAGCAGCCGGCGGAATATGCAGAGGTGCTGACCCGCTTCATGCGCGACACCGGGCATATCGGGGGGCAAATCTAGCTTATGGCCACGACGCCTTTTGACAGCGGGCTTTACCGCGACCTGTTTCATGACGCCGAGATCGGCTCACTATTTTCCGACAGTGCCGAAGTCCGCGCCATGATGCTGGTTGAGGGGGCCTTGGCCAAGGCGCAGGGTGAATTGGGGATCATCCCCGAGCTTTCCGCCGCGTTTATCACCCGGAGCACCCGCGAAATTCAGGTCGACCCGACCGGATTGGCGGCAGAGACCGCCGCGAATGGCATCCCGGTGCCCGCCTTGGTCAACGCCATGCGCAAGGCGATGGAAGCCCCGGAACATGCGCAGTTCCTGCATTGGGGGGCCACGACGCAAGACATCATGGACACGGCCCTCGCCCTGCGGTTGCGGCAGGTTTTGGCGCTGATCGAGACGCGCATGAAAGCGGTGCTGCACCTGCTTGGCGACATGGCCGAGACCCATGCCACACTTCCGATGGCCGGGCGCACATGGATGCAGGTCGCCACCCCCACCAGCTTTGGCGCGGTGGTTGCGGGTTGGGGGCTGCCCTTGCTGGACCTGCACAATGGTCGTGAGGCGGTAAAGGCTGGGGTCATCACGGTCTCGCTGTCTGGTGCGGCTGGAACCGGAGCGGCTTACGGCCCGCAGGCCGCAGAGCTGCGCCTAAAACTGGCCGATGAGCTGCGGCTAGGCAACCGCGACACCAGTTGGCACAGCGCGCGGCACGGTCTTGCCGGGCTGTCGGCTTGGGCCACGCAGATCAGCGCATCACTGGCGAAGATGGGCGAGGATGTGCTGCTGATGACGCAAAGCGGCATTGGCGAGTTACGGCTTGGCGGCGGCGGGAGTTCCTCCACCATGCCGCAAAAGCAAAACCCGGTTTTGCCCTCCTTGCTGAGCGCTTTGGCGCGGGGTGTGATCGGGGCCAATACCGTGCTGCAAGGTGCCGCGATCCACCGCCAGCAACGCGACGCGGCGGCGTGGATGAGCGAATGGATGGCGCTTGGGCAGGTCTGTATTGGGGTCGGGCGCGGATTGGCCGTGGCGGAAGAGATGCTGGCAGGCATCACGCCGGATCCACACGCGATGCGGCGCAATATCGATGACGGGCGCGGGTTGATCTATGCTGAAGCTTTGCAATTTGCTTTGGCAGACCGGATGACGCGCCCTGAGGCGCAGGCGGCGGTGAAAGAGCTGTGTGCGGAGATCATTGCGCAAGGCGGCAGCCTGAAAGACGCGGCGCTGGCCAAATGGAACGCGCCGGAGCTGACGGCTGTGTTTGCGCCTGAGGCGCAGCTGGGGCTGGCGCCGTCTGACGCACGCGGCTTTGCCGCGAAAGCCCGCGCCTGACATGCAAAACAAGGCCGTCACCTTCATCCTGATCACCCTGACGCTGGACGCGATGGGGATCGGATTGATCCTTCCGGTCATGCCTGACCTGATCATGGAGGTGCAGGGCGGCGATATCGCCAATGCAGCACTTTGGGGCGGCATCCTGTCGGCGCTTTTTGCGGTGATGCAATTTCTCTTTAGCCCGACATTGGGCAGCCTGTCGGATCGGTTTGGCCGCCGTCCGGTCTTGCTGGTCTCGCTGGGGGTGATGGCACTGGATTACGTGCTGATGGCGGTGGCGGGCACGATCTGGTTGCTGCTGATCGGGCGCGTGATCGGCGGGATCACGGCGGCCACGCATTCGACCGCCAGCGCGTTTATGGCCGACATCTCCCCACGCGAGAAGAAGGCGCAGAACTTTGGGCTGATCTCCGCGGCCTTCGGGGCGGGGTTCGTGTTGGGGCCAGTGATTGGCGGGCTACTGGCGGAGTTGGGACCTCGCGCGCCGTTCTGGGCAGCCGCGGCGCTGACGGCGGCCAATCTGGTCTTTGGCTATTTTGTTCTGCCCGAAACCGTGACACCCGAGAACCGCCGCAGACTCGAGTGGTCAAGGGCGAACCCGGTTGGGGCGTTTTCCTATATCAGCAAGCTGCCGGGGCTGACGGCGTTGATGGTGGTTTATTTTTTCTACCAGATCTCCAACATGGTCTACCCGGCGGTCTGGGCCTATTATACCAGCGCGAATTTCGGCTGGTCGCCCGGTATGATTGGTGCCTCCTTGGCGCTTTATGGTATCTCGATTGCGGTGACACAGGGCCTGCTGATCCGCCGGATCATCGCGCGATTTGGCGAGCGTAGGACCGTCTATTTTGGCCTGCTGTATAACGCAGGCACACTGATCCTGATGGGGTTCATCTCGAGCGGCTGGCTGTTGCTGGTTTTGACTCCGTTTGCTGCCCTTGGGGCCGTCGTGGCCCCGGCCTTGTCGGCTGTGATGTCGGGGCGGGCAGATGACAATCAACAAGGCGAGTTGCAGGGCGTGTTGTCGTCGATCAACTCCATTGGAATGATCCTCGCGCCGGTGGTGATGACGCAGATTTTCTGGTTCTTCACAGGGCATGGCGCTTGGGTGTATTTGCCCGGCGCGCCGTTTTTGTTGGCGATGGTTTTGATGCTGGTGAGCTGGATGGTCTATTCGGCCAGCCTGCGGCACCCGACCGGGGCAGCTTCGGAATAGGGCAGCTGCGCTGCGTTTGTTTTATTCTGCTCTTGGGGAGGTTCCCTCCCCGCCGCAGCGGCATCCCCTTGAGGATATTTCTGAACATGGAAAGAGTTAGCTGTCCCAGAGTTTGAAATGGCCCATGATTTGCCCGTGGTCGGAGGCCAGTTTGTTATAGGGCGCTTCGGGATGTGAGCCGTCGGTGAGGTGGTCGTTGAAGACGGAGAAATATTCCATTTCTGCGATCTGGGCTTTGCCCTCGCGGAAGTGCCGCGAGACAAGGATTTGGTCGATGCTCTCAAAGACCCCGCCAAAGGCCGAGGTGTAAACCATGTCGCGCAGGGATTTCTTGACAAAGAGCTTTTCGCAGCTTTCCAGACGAACCTTATCGACAGCCTCCTGAATCTGCTCGTTTTCTTCTTTTGAATAGCGGTTGTTGGGGTGGGACGCGTCGTGGCGCAGCATCCATGAGTAGTTTTTGAACGGGCGTTCTCCGGCGATGATCTCAGAACTGACGGCATTTTCGCTGTCGTTGAAATCGCCCAAGACCATGACCGGGTGACCGGCTTGCAGTTCCTCGACAATCAGGCGGCGCAGGACCCAAGCCTCCGCCATGCGGCGGGTGGCAGCACGTAGCGCGCCCAAGGCGCGGCCGACGGGGTCGTAGGCGGTCAGGTCTGCTTCGGGTGCGTAATCTGCGCCCTCGGGGCGGTGAAATTCGCCGAGCTTGGATTTCAGGTGGCAGTTGAACACGGTGATGATCTGATTGCCCACCGGGATGCGGGCTTTCATCAAGGGGCGCGACAGGCGATCCAGCTTGAAATGGCCTGCCTCGCCGCCTTCAAATTGCACGGCGAGCTTGGGGGAGAGGTCCTGGATGACCTCAGGCGTGCCCTCAAAGCCATAGCGCGACAGGATCGCAAGACCCGGACGGCGCTCGCCGGGTTCCCCGTCATTGGCGTTGGGAGCGAAGGCGATTTTGGCCTCGCTATAGCCGCGATAGGCCAGTTTGCGGAAGATCGCTTTCTTGCGGTATTTTTTGTCAGAGCCGGGCACCACATCTTCGTTGGAGGCCCCTCCGATGCGATCCGCTTCATCGACCACCGCTTGCAGCGCGGGCAGCTCGAAGATTTCCTGAAAGCCTATAATGTCGGGGTTCATCCGCACCAGTTGATCGGCCAGCCAGTCTTCTTTCCAGGCATGTTCCTCGGTGGTGTAGGTCTGGAAACGGTAATATTCCTCCTCCGCCGCGATCAGGTTTTTGACGTTGAAACTGGCGATGGTGAAATCGGTCATGCGGTGTCTCCGTATTTGGTCAGGGCGTCCTGAAATTGCGCCGCGTCTACATTGCCGCCGGAGGCCACGGCGATGACGTCCTCGCCTGTGATCTGATCGCCATGAAAGAGCGCTGCGGCCAATGCGATGGCGCCGCCGGGTTCCAGCACGATTTTGAGGCGGGAGAAGGCCAGCGCCATGGCGCGCAGGCAGTCTTCATCGGGGACCACGAGCCCCGCGCCGCAAAGGCGCTGCATGATGGGGAAGGTCAGATCACCCGGTTGCTGCGTGACAATGGCGTCGCAGATGGAGCCGGATTGGCTGGGATTGGCCTTGATCTCGCCCGCGACCAACGAGCGGGTGACGTCGTCGAAGCCTGCGGGTTCCACGGGGCGGGTTGTCAGGTGCGGTGCTTTGGCTTCAAGCGCGAGTGCGATGCCAGCCGTCAGCCCGCCGCCACCGCAGCAGACCAGAACCTCGCTTGCGTTCACGCCAAGCTCAGTGGCCTGCGCGGCAATCTCCAGTCCGCAGGTGCCCTGGCCTGCAACGACCTGAGGCTCGTCAAAGGGTTTGATCAGGGTCAGGCCGCGTGCTTCAGAGAGCTCAGCCCCGATGGCTTGCCGGTCTTCGGTTTCGCGATCATAGAGCACCACGTCTGCGCCCAGCGCGCGGGTGTTGTCGATCTTCATTTGCGGGGCATCGGCGGGCATCACGATCACCGCGCTGGTGCCGTGTTCGCGGGCCGCCAGTGCGACGCCTTGGGCATGGTTGCCGCTGGAAAACGCGATGACGCCGGCTTTGAGCGCGTTGTCGGTCAGCGCCGAGACCGCCGACCAGCCGCCGCGAAACTTGAAAGAGCCGGTATGTTGCAGGGCCTCGGTTTTGAGAAAGACGCGGCGTCCGGCGATCTCGTCAAGGAAAGAGGAGTTCAGCAGCGGCGTGACGCGCGCATGGCCTTTCAGCCTGCCTGCGGCGGCCTCAATCATGTCGATATTCATCTGCATTCCTCCAGCCACGCATTGATCGTGAGCAGGGAGCCGGGCTCGTCAAGGAAGGGCACGTGGCCCCGGTCCGGGATGTCGGCAAACAGCATGTCGGGGCGTTTGGCTTGCATTTTGTTGGCGGTGTCCGAGGTGAGCAGGTTCGAGTTTGCCCCCCGGATCAAGGCCAGCGGCAGGCCGTCAAGCGCATCGAAGAACGGCCAGAGGTCGGGGTTGAGGTTTTGCGACGCCCCAAGCACCGCCTCGCGCAGCTTGGGGTCGTAGTTGAAAGTGAGGCCTTGGGAGTCTTCGATATAGTGGCGTTCGGCCTCCTCGATCCAGCGGCTTTCGGGCACATTGTCGAAGCCGGGCAAGCGGGTGGAGAGGGCTTTGACAGCCTCCGCACGGGTTTTGAAGGCGGGACGCCGGCCCAAGTAATCTCTGATCGCGTCCAGACCAGGTGCCGCGATTTCGGGCCCGATATCGTTCAGGCAAACGCCCTTGATGCGGTCCTTGACGGTGGCGGCCAAACCCATAGCGATGATGCCGCCGCGCGAGGTGCCAAGGATGGCGGCGCTGCGCAGGCCGAGATGATCCAGCAGCTCGACCGCGTCGAGGCCTTCGCGTTGCAAATTGTAGGTCTCCGGGCCGGACCAGTCGGATTTCCCGCGCCCGCGATAGTCAAGCCGGATCAGGCGCACGTCTGTCAGATGCGGGGCGACATAGTCGAAGTCGGAGCTGTTGCGGGTGAGGCCCGCAAGGCAGAGCACGGGAAGGCCTGCGCCTTGGTCTGTGTAGTGAAGCCGGGCGCCGTCGGACGCGGTGAAGCTGCTCATAGGGATGATGCCAATTCTGGAATGGTGGTCAGGTCCGTTAGGACATTTGAAGGTGTCCATGGCAGGCGGTCCATCGGCTCGCCTGCGCGGTTGACCCAGACGGTTTGAAACCCATAGCCCGCGGAGGCCGCCGCGTCCCAGCCGTTGGAGGAGACGAAGAGGACCTCTTCATTTGCGCATTGGAAACGCTTGCCGACGAGGTCATAGACCGATTTATGCGGCTTGAAGATGCCGACGCTTTCAACGCTGAGCACGTCGTCCAGCATCTCGCCCAAGCCCGCTGATTGCACCGCGCCGTCCAGCATCGCGGGTGAGCCGTTTGACAGGATCGCGGTGTTCAGGCCCGCCTGTTTCAAGGTCCCAAGCATCTCGGGTACCTCCGGGTAGGCTTGCAGCTCCCAGTAAAGCTGCAGCAGGCGTTCGCGCAGCTCGGGATCATCAAGTCCGTTATTTTCCATGGCCCAATCGAGCCCGTCTTGAGTGACGTTCCAGAAATCCCCATGCGCGTCAGCGACGGCGCGCAGCCAGGTATATTGTAACTGTTTCAGACGCCAATCATTCGCCAGCTTTTGCCAACAGGCTGCAAGCGCGTCTCGCCCCGGTTCGCTTGCGGCGGTGCGCGCGGCGGCGGCGACATCGAAAAGCGTGCCGTATGCGTCGAAGACGCAGGTGGTGATTGGCATGGGACGGTCCTCCTGTCTGGAACCTTGCACAGGCGGGGGCAGAGGAAAACATGAGAATCGTGTTATGCTGAGCGGGCAACGGATAAGGAGGAAAACATGAGCGAGTTACATGGAACGATCCATTGGACCGAGCTGATGACCGGGGATATCGAGAAAGCCAAGACCTACTACACGGCTGTTTGCGGCTGGGAGTGGGACACAATGCCGATGGAGGAAGGCCTGTATTACCTTGCTAAAAAGGGTGAGGACATGGTCGGGGGGATGATGTCTTTGGCGGATATGGAAGGCATGGAAAACGTGCCGCCGCATTGGATGACCTATCTGGCGGTGGATGACGTGGATGCCGCCGTCAAGGAGACGCAGGCGCTGGGCGGTGTGGTGCATCGCGCGCCGTGGGATGTGCCGGGTGTGGGGCGGATTGCGATGATTGCGGACCCGAGCGGGGCGGCGATTGGGTTGATGACCCCGTCTTGACGCGTCTGGCTTGAGGTTTTGCGCCGCGCTGCGCGCGACGCGGTGGAGGGGGCTCTTCCCCCGCCTTCGGCTCCCCCGGAGTATTTTTGAAGCAATGATGGGGGTTAGAGGTGTTCGGGCTGAGGCATGCCGAGCACGTGGTAGCCGCCATCGACGCGGATGATTTCTCCTGTTGTGCAGGCACCTGCGTCTGAGGCCAGATAGACCGCCGTGCCGCCAACCGCATCAAGCGTGGCATTGGAGCGCAGGGGGGCATTTGCCTCCGTTTGGCGGAAGGTTTTGCGCGCGCCACCGATGGCAGCACCTGCGAGGGTTTTCATTGGACCCGGCGAGATGGCGTTGACGCGGATGCCGCCGGGCCCAAGGTCATTGGCCAGATAGCGCACGGTGGATTCAAGTGCGGCTTTGGCCACACCCATGACGTTATAGAACGGCGTCACCCGGTTGGAGCCTTGGTAGGTCAGTGTCAGCAAGGTCCCGCCCTCGGACATCAAGGGGGCGGCGCGTTTGGCGACGTCGATCAGCGAGTAACAGCTGATCACCATCGAGTTCTTGAAGTTCTCGCGGGAGGTGTTGATGAACCGGCCCGTGAGCTCGTTCTTGTCTGAAAAGGCGATGGCGTGGACCACGAAATCAAGGCTGCCCCATTTGTCCTCGAGGGTCTTGAAACACGCATCCAACGAGGCATCATCCGTGACGTCCACATTGACCAAGATGTCTGAACCCACGCTTTCGGCCAGCGGTTGCACACGTTTGCCGAAGGCTTCGCCTTGGTAAGAAAAGGCGAGCTCCGCACCTGCCTCGGACATAGCCTTGGCGATGCCCCAGGCGATGGAGCGTTCATTGGCGACGCCCATAATAAGGCCGCGTTTGCCCGCCATTGATCCGCTTGTGAAATTGGCCATGGTTTAGTCCTTGAACTTTGAAAGCAGCATCGAGCCGTTGGTGCCACCAAACCCAAAAGAGTTGGTCATCACCGTGTCCAGCCCTGCGTTCTCGACGAGGGATGTGGCGATCTCGGCGGGGTCAAGAGCGGGGTCGAGCGTGTCGACATTGATCGACGGGGCAATGAAATCGCCGTTGAGCATCAGCAGGCAGTAAACGGCCTCTTGTGCGCCCGTGGCCCCCTGGCTGTGGCCGGTCATCGACTTGGTTGAGCTGATGGGCGGCGTCGAGCCTTGGCCAAAGACGCGGCGCACGGCCTCAACCTCGCCCACGTCGCCAACAGGGGTCGAGGTGCCATGCGCGTTGATGTAGCTGACCGCACGGCCTTCGGGGATGGTGTCCAGCGCCAGACGCATTGCCCGCTCTCCACCCTCGCCTGAGGGAGCCACCATGTCGGCGCCGTCGGAGGTTGCGCCGAAGCCTGTAACCTCCGCGTAGATTTTTGCGCCGCGCGCGCGGGCGTGTTCCAGCTCTTCGAGCACCACCATGCCGCCACCGCCTGCGATGACGAAGCCGTCGCGATCCGCATCGAAGGCGCGGGAGGCCTTGGTGGGCGTGTCGTTATACTTGCTGCTCATCGCGCCCATCGCGTCAAAGAGGCAGGAGAGGGTCCAGTCAAGCTCCTCCCCGCCGCCGGCAAACATAACGTCTTGCTTGCCCAGCATGATCTGCTCGCTGGCAGCGCCGATGCAATGCAGCGAGGTCGAGCAAGCGGAGGTGATGGAGTAGTTGATGCCTTTGATCTGGTAGGCCGTCGCCAGATTGGCGGAGATCGTCGAGCCCATGCATTTGGGCACCGCAAAGGGTCCGATGCGCTTGGTGGCGCCGGTTTGCAGCACGGATTGGTGGGCCGCAAACATGGCGGAGGTGGAAGGCCCGCCGGAGCCTGCGATCAAGCCGGTGCGCGGGTTGACCACGTCGGTTTGCTCAAGCCCTGCATCGGCAATCGCCTGCTCCATCGCGATATGGGCGTAGGCGGCCCCCGGCCCCATGAAGCGCAGGCGGCGTTTGTCGACATGCTCCTTGATGTCGATCTTCAAAGTGCCCGCGATTTGACTGCGGAAGCCGTGCTCTGCCATAGCCTCGGAGGCCTCGATGCCGGATGTGCCAGCCTTCAACGCGGCAGTGACCTCATCGGCTGAGTTGCCGATGGGGGAGACGATCCCCAAACCTGTGACGACGACGCGGCGCATGGGCGCACTCCTCTTTCAAGCCTTGCCTCATGTAGGACAGGGCGTCGGATCTGTGCAAGGCGAAAGGGGAAAACGGCAGGTTGGTGCGCCTTGTCAGCGCACCAAAAAAGAGAAGCCCACGCGTGGGAACTGCGCGGGCCTCAATGACACAAGCCTCTGGTGGGATCAGGCCGTGCTTGCATCCATCGCTTCGGTGCGATCAAGGGTAACGACCACAAGCACCGTGGCGCCCAGCACCCAGTAATAGGCCGCGTCCAGCCCGGCAAAGCCCAGCGCGAAGGGAGCGGCGACGAAGGCCAGGCCAACAAGGAAATCAACGGCCAGGTGAAGTTTGTAGGGCAGGATTTTGATCAGGCCCAGTTGGTGGTCGGTGAAGATGGTCAGCACCAGCGCTGCGATGCCGGTGATCGTTGACAGCCAGAATGCCAGAGGGTTGGTGGTGCCAAGGCCAAGCAATGCCGGCATGGCCATCAGGCCCAGGGCAACCGGGTAGTCAAGATAGGCGTGTACGTTTTTGTTCATGATGCTCGCCATGGGGGAGCCTCCTTTCAATAGGGGGTGTGATTGGTGGGTTGGGGGTTTGGGTTAGTTGGAATAGGGAGCCAGATCGGCCTTGCCCAGCGACACGCTGAACTGCTCGCACCAGATGTAGACCTCGTTGTAATCATCCACGTTGACGGATGCGGGTACGACGAAGACCTGCAGGCCAGTATTTTGGGTCAGCTCGCCCAGATCGGTGATCTCGGCATAGGCGCCGTCTTTGCCAAATCCGACTTTCGGGTCCGGTGCGCCGTCGAGGCTGAAATTCGTGTCGAGAATGACGACCGCGCCGCCATTGGCGGTTTTGACGACGGAGACGCCGCCGGTGGTGATGTGGTCATTGTCGCCAGTGAAGGTGCCTGTCATTGACATCTCGCCTGCGGAGGCCGTGGTGGGAACCAGCGCGATGACGGCGATGACAGCTGATGTAAGTGCTGTTGCGAGGAAGGTTTGCATGAGTCAGATCCAGTTTCTGTCTAAGGTTTGAAGGACGCTATTAGTTACGTCTGCAACTAACACTAGGCCTAGATCCTGATCACTACAAACCACGTCCCCGTGATGAGCGTAGCCACCCGTCCAAAACAACGATTTCAGGGATAACTTCACGGCCCGCCCCGGCGAAGTTGGCTCGGGCAGAGCAACGTCACCGGGACATCTTTTTGGGGGATGTGGGCGCGTAACTCTCTGTATAATTGAGCTTAAAGGTTCAGTTACCACCGGCAAATGGGGTCACGCGCGCGGCAGCTTTCTGTGCTGCGCCACTTCTGGCCGTGTCTCGCGGCATGCAAAAGACTTTGAGCTGGGGCGGGAATTTTCGCACAAATAAGAAGGTGCGCGATCCATCGCGGCATAGCGCTCCCTTTGCCGTGAGAATTGTGACATGCACATCGTCCAGAAACTCATGCACTTCCTCCAGAGGCCTTACATGTGCTGCGAATCTTGACCTGCTCAAGCGGCGCGCTGGGCGCGATCACTTAAGATGTTCGTGCGGCGTCCCGCGGTAAGGGGGCTGGCGCAGAAGGTACAGAAGCCTAGCTTTCCGACAAGGCGACCTTCATGTCTTTGACCTCGTAGATCACCTCGCCATCGGCCTCCACGATGCCGTCGGCCACGCCCATGGTCAGACGGCGGGTTTGGATCGCCTTGGTGAAGTCGATCTTGTAGGTCAACATCTTGCGGTCGGGCCGCACCATACCTTTCAGCTTCACCTCGCCCACGCCCAGCGCGTAGCCGCGCCCCTGCCAGCCGCGCCAGCCGAGGTTGAAGCCAGTGAGCTGCCATAGCCCATCCAGGCCAAGACAGCCGGGCATGATCGGGTTGCCGGGAAAATGGCAATCGAAGAACCACAGCTCAGGGGTAATGTCGAACTCCGCCAGCACGTGGCCTTTGCCATGCGCCCCGCCATCGCCGGAGATGTCAGTGATCCGGTCCATCATCAGCATCGGAGGCTCAGGCAATTGTGCGTTTCCGGGGCCAAACAGCTCTCCGCGTGCGCATTTCAGCAGGGCGTCCCTGTCAAAGCTGGTTGGAAAATCAGACATAGCGCGCCCCTGCCCCGAAGGTGTTGTTTCAATTCGCTTCGGCTGTAGCATCGCGCGCGCGGCGCTTGCAAGGTCGGCGCGACGAAGCGTCTTGGGGAATTCATTTGAATTTAAAGGGGTAAAGGCCATATATTACGGCAGGAACGTAAGGGACGCACCGAAATGACGACGAAATCAATGACGCGCAGCAGTGCATGGCTAGCCACCGGCAATCTGCGCCCGACCCGGCAGCGGCTAACGTTGGCCGAGCTGTTGGTGGGCGATGGTGAGAACCGCCATGTCACCGCCGAAAGCCTGCATGCCGCGACCTCCACCACCGGGGAGACCGTGTCGCTGGCCACCGTCTACAACACGCTGCGCGCCTTTTGCGATGCCGGGTTGATCCGCGAAGTTATGGTGGATGGGACGAAATCCTATTTTGATACCCGCGTTGACGACCACCCGCATTTCTTCTGGGAGGACAGCCGCGAGTTAACCGATGCCCCGAAAGAAGAGCTGAAGATCGCGGGCCTGCCGGACGCGCCGGATGGCACCGAAATCTCCAAGGTGGATGTGGTGATCCGCTTGCGGAAAACCTAGCGCCCCATCCAGCCGCCATCGACGGTCAGGATCGTGCCATGCACGTAATCTGACGCCGCTGAGCTGAGAAACACCGCCGCCCCCGCAAAATCTTCCGGCCTGCCCCAACGCCCGGCCGGAATGCGCTCCAGAATGGATTTGGACCGCGCTGCGTCGTCTTGCAGCGCTTGGGTGTTGTCGGTCGCGATGTAGCCCGGCGCGATGGCGTTCACATTGACGCCGTGCTGGGCCCATTCATTGGCCAGCGCCTTGGTCAGCTGACCGATCCCGCCTTTGGACGCCGCATAGCCCGGCACAGTGATCCCGCCCTGATAGGTCAGCAGCGACGCGGTGAAGACGATCTTGCCCGAGCCGCGCGCAACCATGCCCCGGCCGATCTCCCGGCTGAGCACAAATTGTGCGTTGAGGTTCACCTCGATCACCCTGTCCCACAGCTCGTCCTCGTGGTGGGCGGCGGGTTTGCGCAGGATGGTGCCTGCGTTGTTGATCAGAATGTCGGGGGCTGCGCCGTCCGCATCGATTTGGGCCGCGAAGGCGCGCAATGCGTCGCGGTCGCCAAAATCGCATTGATAGGCTTTGAAGTCGCGGCCCATAGCGGTGACGGCCTTCTCGACCTCGCTGCCGGAGGCTTCAAGTGTCGCACTGACGCCTACAATATCGGCCCCGGCGGCGGCCAAGGCTTCGGCCATGCCGCGCCCGATGCCGCGTTTGCAGCCGGTGACCAGTGCGGTTTTTCCGGAGAGATCAAACATGCTCATGGGTTACGCCTCCACCTTGATCAGGCTTTTTAGCGCCGTTGGGCTGGCGTCGAGCGCCTCGAACGCTTTTTGGATATCGGCCAGCGGGGCCTTGTCAGTGATCACGGTCTCAGCGTCGATGGCACCGGAGGCCACAAGTTCAATCGCCTTGTCATAATCCTCCGGTTCATAGACCCGGACACCGATCAATTGCAGCTCGCGCCAGAAAAACTGGAACATGTCGACCTGCGGCTTGGCCGCGTGGATCGCAACCATCACGATGCGGGCCTTGGTGGCCGCACAGGCGGTCATGGCGTCGACGCCGGGTTGCGTGCCGGAGACCTCAAAGACCACGTCTGCGCCCTTGTCGCCGGTGCGTTTGGCAATCTCGGCGGGCAGGTCCTGTTCCGCGGGGTTGATGGTGTCGAAGCCCAGCTTCTCCATGATGGCAAGGCGGTGCTTGTTCACCTCGGAGATCATAACTTTGCCGCCCGCGTCACGCGCGACCATGGCGACCAGAACGCCGATGGGCCCGCCCCCGATGACCAGAACGTCTTCGCCTGCTTTCAGGTTCGACAGGCGCACATCGTGACAGGCCACAGCCACCGGCTCGATCAGTGCGGCGTGGTCCATGCGGATATCATCGGGCAGGATATGCAACGTGTGAGCGGGCGCGTTCCAGATCTCGCGCATCGCGCCATCTGTGTCGATGCCAAGGAATTTCAGCTTGTGGCAGATATGCTGATGGCCCGCGTTGCAAGCCGGGCAGTCGCCGCAATGATCAAGCGGGCGAATGACCACTTTCTGGCCCTTGGTGAAGCCTTCCGCATCCGCATCCACGACACCGGACATTTCATGCCCGATCACCCGAGACGTGCCAACGCGCGCATCCATATTGCCGTGATAGATATGCATGTCGGTGCCGCAAATCCCGCAATAGGAGATGCGCACGGGCACCTCGCCCGCCGCAGGGGCCGGAATGTCGATCTGATCCACGCTGAAGGTTTTGTTGCCGCGAAAATGCGCGGCGGTCATGGTGGCGGTCATTGTCGTATCCTCCCAGGAAACAGATCGCGGGCCGGGGCCTGCGGAATTGATGGCGATCCCTGCAGGACTCGAACCTGCAACCTACTGCTTAGAAGGCAGTTGCTCTATCCAGTTGAGCTAAGGGACCGTGCGGGACGTTTTTGCGGCGGCGTCGGTCCAAACGCAACCCTTTCCTTACACGTCTCAGCCATGCCAATATGAACGCAGTTCAAGATATTGAGGACGTGATGGCAGGCAAGGTTGAAAAGAAGCGTGCAGAGTTGCGGCGGAAGCTCATTGATCTGGGCGAGGCGCGGATCACCACAGGCGGCATTGAACAAATCCGCGCCCGCGATCTGGCCAAGGAGGCCGGCTGCGCCGTCGGAGCAATTTACAACGTGTTCGGCGACCTGAACGAGCTGGTGATGGCCGTGAACGGGCGCACGTTCAAGCGGCTGGGCAGTCACGTGGTTGAGGCCGTCAACGCCTCCCCCGATGCGACGCCTGTGGACACGTTGATAACCATGGGCCACGCGTATTTGGATTTCGCGATGACCAACACCCATGCGTGGCGGACGCTGTTTGATCTGGAAATGTCTACCGACCAAGACGTGCCCGACTGGTATATGACCGAGCTGGAGCAGCTGTTGGGTCTGATCGCCAAACCGCTGATGCGCAACTTCCCGGATATGGCCCCTGCGGATGCGATGCTGATGACCCGCGGGCTGTTCTCTTCGATCCATGGCATTGTGCTTTTGGGGCTGGAAAAGCGTATTTCGGCGGTGCCGACCGAGCATTTGGAAAGAATGATTTCTCTTATACTCAGTAACTTAGGCCAGAAATCCTGATTTTTTTGAACATCGTTCAAATTTATTCTTGAACTGCGTTCAGGAATCACTCATCTTCATTTTGTGAACAGCGTTCAATTTTACGCGATGTTTAGGAGATGACCTATGTTTGGGACTTTGAAAACGATCATGATCGGCGCGAATGCCCGTGCCGAGGAGCGTGTCAGAGACACGTATGCGATTGAGCTGATCGAACAAAAAATCCGCGAAGCCAAGGCCTCGCTGCAGGCCGCCAAAGGCACGCTGGCCTCGCTGATCCAACGCCACCGCGCCGAGGTAAAGCAAGCCGCCTCCGTCAAATCGCGTATCAGTGACTTGACCGCGCGCGCCAAGCTGGCCCTGAAAGACGGCAATGGCGACATGGCCGCGCAAGCCGCCGACGCCATCGCCGCGCTGGAAAATGAGCATGACGGACGCCGCCAGACCGTGGACCGGTTGGACGCCCGTATCACCCAGCTGCGTCATTCGGTGGAAACCGGCCACCGTCGGATCGTTGACCTGAAACAAGGCCTCGTCTCCGCGAAAGCCGTGCGCCACGAGCAGCACATCCAGAGCCGATTGAACACCACCATCCGCTCGCAATCCAGCGTCGAGGAGGCCGAAGAGCTGATCGCCCAGGTGCTGGGCCACGAGGACCCGTTCGAGCAGTCCGAAATCCTGTCCGAGATCAACCGCGACCTTAGCCATGACACGTTGGGCAACCGGATGGCTGACCAAGGTTACGGCGACGCGACCCGCAGCACCGGGGCGGATGTCCTGAAACGCCTCAAAGCCAAATCTTAACCCCTCAATTTACACAACTGGAGACACATCATGTTTGGACATTCCAACAACGACAACGCCTTGATCATGCTGGTTAATCTGGCGGGCGCCTTCATCTCTCTCGGTATGCTGGCGTTGAGCCTCTACATGTCGCCCGACGTGCCGCTTTCAACCAAAGGCTATTGGGCCATCGCCGTCCTGATGCTCTGCGTGAGCCTGATCAACTTCGTGAAATACCGCTTTGACGAACGCATCGCCGCGGACCGCATCCAGCGCATCGAGACGGCGCGCAATGAAAAGCTGCTGGAGGATTACGTCTCCGCAGACAAGGACAGCTAGCGCATAGAAATGCTGCTCCCCCGTGTCCCGGCCCATCATTGCCGGGGCGCGGTTTTTCTTGAACTGTCGCAGCCTTCGCTTCACGGTGGCTGGACCTATACGCCAAAGGACCTTATGCGCCGCATCCTTGCCAATATCGCCGGACAGCTTCTGGCCCTGTTTGCCCAATTCATCACCGCGCCTCGCGCCGATTGGCGCGGCATCGAGCCCACCGCGCGACAGCGCATCTACTTTGCCAATCACACCTCAAACGCCGACCTGCCAATCGTGTGGACCGTGCTGCCCCCTGCCCTGCGCCGCGTCACACGTCCCGTAGCCGCCGCGGATTACTGGCTGAAAACCAAGGCCCGCGCCTTTATCGGCCCCGAGGTGTTCCGCGCCATTTTGATTGATCGCCGCTCAGAACATCAAACCGAAGACCCGATCGCCAAGATCGTCGCCGCCCTTGATGAAGGGGCGTCGATCATTATCTTCCCCGAGGGCGGGCGCAACCGCAGCGACGATCCGCTGCTGCCGTTCAAGGCGGGACTCTACAATATCGCCAAGGCCCGGCCCGAGATTGACCTGGTCCCCACCTGGATCGACAATATCGCCTCAGTGATGCCCTCGGGAGAGGTGATCCCGGTTCCGCTCGGCTGCACCGTGGTGTTCGGCAGCCCGCTACATGTCACGGAAGGCGAAAGCAAAGACGCCTTCCTGACCCGCAGCGCCGCCGCCCTGACCGCGCTGATGCCGATGCGCGACCCAGGTCAGGAGGCCGCCTCGTGATCCCCGACATGCCAACCGAAACCAGCACCTCTATCGTCGTGCTGTTTGGTGCGGCCTGCGCGCTGCTGATTGTCGCAACCATCGCAGGCGAAATTCTGCGCTACCGTCTGGCGCGCCACGGCTCCCACCCCACCGTCGAGACCTATGTCACAAGGCTGCATTCCTGGTGGGGTTTGGTGTTTCTGCTGGCCATTGCGCTGCTGGTCGGACGCTCCGGTGTGATCTTGCTCTTTGCCTTTGCCTCCTTTGCCGCGCTGCGCGAATTCCTGACACTGACGCGCAAGACAAAGGCGGATCACTGGGCGCTGATCGCTGCCTTCTACGTAGTGTTCCCGGTGCAATATCTGCTGGTCTGGATGGGGGCTGACGGGCTGTTCTCGATCTTCGTGCCGGTCTATGCGTTCCTGATCCTGCCGATCCTGTCGGTTATCCGTGGTGACGGGCGCGATTTTCTGTCCCGCGTGTCCGAGACCCAATGGGGTCTGATGATCTGCGTCTTCTGCGCGTCGCATATCCCGGCCTTGGTGACGCTGGACATTGAAGGCTCAACGGGACGCTCGGTGCTGCTGATCGCCTTTCTGGTACTGGTGGTGCAGCTGGGCGATCTGGCCGAATATTACACCGGGCGGCGGTTTGGCAAAAAGCGCCTCGCCTCTGACCTCTCTCCCAAGACCCGCGAAGGTGTGTTCTACGGCACGCTTGCCGCCACCGGACTGGGTCTGTTGCTCTTTTGGATCACGCCCTTCACGCCTTGGGCCGCCGCCCTGATTGCGCTCATCATCTACCTGATCGGCGTCGGCGGCTCATTGGTTCTGTCCGCCATCAAACATGATCGCGGCGTGAAAAGCTGGGGCCATCTCATCCCCGGTCAGGGCGGCTTTGTGGATCAGATGGACAGCGTGGTCTTCGCCGCCCCGGTTTTCTTCCACCTCACGCGCTACTTCTACGGCGCATAAAGCTTCTTTTTGCCAGAAATATGCTGGGTGAATGGGCGGGCCGCAGGCCAGTCCAGAGGGCGAAGCCCTAACTCTCCCGACCGTGAGGGAGGGGTGTCACGCGCGGCCCGCAGGGACGCACAATCAGATCCGCTCAATGCGTCCAGACGCTGCGCCGGTTGGTTGCGAAATTGTCGCCATAGCCGCCTTTGCGGATGACAGGTTTGCGCGTCTTGGGTTCGGTCACCACCGCCGCGATCCCTTTGTCTTGCGCATATTCAATCGCGGCCTCTTTGCTGTCAAAGCTCAGCTTCACCTGTGATTGAGTGTCGGAGGAGGACGTCCAACCCATCAGCGGGTCCACATCCCGGCCCGTGTCATTCACGAACTCAAGCACCCAGCTCTTGGTTTTCGCCTGCCCGGAGGACATTGCAGTTCGTGCGGGTTGATAAATACGTGCGCGCATGGAGTGGCTCCTGACCGGTCTGGCCTGTCATTAGCTGATTTGACCCCAACCCGACAAGCCCGCAAAGCCGTGTATTTTAGGCAATGGGGCCTGCCAAAAACAGGCCCCATTCGCCATCAGCGGGCGCGATCAGTGGGCGCGATCAATCTGCAGCGAAGCAGTAGAACAACCCGGCCCCACCGCTGCCTTGCAACGCCTCGATGCTGCAACCGCGCGAGCCATGTGCCGAGTTCCAAGACAGGTTGCCACCGCCATGGCGGTCATGGTGCCCCACCTGCGCGCTGCCCTCGCCCGAGCTGGTCCAGTTCGAGCAGGTCTTGTCACCTTCTTCCCAAGGGAAATAGGCCATCCCGTCGGCCATCGAGCCAGTCAGAATGTCATGCTTGTTCGGGCTGTCGCCCACACCATTCACACGGGTCCCATATTCCGTGATCGCCGTGCGCCCGGTGATGTTGGGGTTGAGATGCAGCTCGTCTTCATTGGCCGCGATTAGCTCGCCCAAAGCGTTGTACCAAGGCCCTGCCCCAATCCGCTTGCGGGCCGAAACGCCCCGTTTGCCTTCTTCCTGAGTGCTCAGATAGGCCTTCCAAGTGCGCCCGGTGGTGCCCACCGCCTCTGCCAGCGCGGTGCAATGCGCGTCCGCGCCCTCAAGCCCGCCCAGATCAGCGCCCTTGCCCATACCCTTGCTGGTCACGAAGAACCCCATCGCCGGGTCCGCCGCAGAGGCCGATACGGTCCCGGCGGATGTGGCCATAGCGGCAATGATAAGAATTGATTTGAAAGTCATGTAGTGTTCCCCCTTGAGACCCCTGATGCGGACAGGATGCCGCACCCCGGTCTCTTGGGAAACTCACGTTTGCGTCACTCCAGTGACCCGGCTCACGCCAGCAGCACCGCCACGCCCGTGGCAGCCATCATGCCCGTGACGAAACCCGAGGCAAGAATAAGATGGATGATGTGAATCTTCATGTCAGTTGCTCCTCGCTTAATTCCCACTACATTTACGACAGACGCAGCGCCCACGCGATGAACGATATGTCACCTCTGCGTGTCTGCATGTGAACGGCGCGCAATCTGATGGAACCGACTAAGAATGCATAATAATTCACCCGAAGCCATGCCCGAGCAGCTGCCGATCCTGAGCCACCCGGCCCCGGACGTGAAGAACCGTGACAAGATGGAAGGCGGCATCGCCTTCAAACTGCACACCGAGTTTGAGCCCGCAGGCGATCAGCCAACTGCCATCAAGGAGCTGGCGCAAGGCATCCTCGACGGCGACCGCGATCAGGTGCTCTTGGGCGCGACCGGCACCGGCAAGACCTTCACCATGGCCAAGCTGATCGAGGAAACCCAGCGCCCCGCCATCATCCTCGCCCCGAACAAAACTCTCGCGGCGCAGCTTTACGGCGAGTTCAAAGGCTTCTTCCCCGAAAACGCCGTCGAATATTTCGTCTCCTATTACGATTATTACCAGCCCGAGGCCTATGTCGCGCGCTCCGACACCTATATCGAAAAAGAGAGCCAGATTAACGAGCAAATCGACCGCATGCGCCACTCCGCCACGCGGGCGCTTTTGGAGCGCGATGACGTGATCATCGTGGCCTCGGTCTCGTGCATCTACGGCATCGGCTCGGTGGAAACCTACGGCGCCATGACGCAGGACCTGCATGCGGGCAAAGAGTACGACCAGCGCAAGGTCATGGCCGACCTCATTGCACAAGCCTATAAGCGCAATGATCAGGCGTTTCAGCGCGGCACGTTCCGGGTGCGCGGCGACAGTCTGGAGATTTGGCCCGCCCACCTTGATGACCGCGCGTGGCGGCTGTCCTTCTTTGGCGAAGAGCTGGAGAAAATCGTCGAGTTTGACCCGCTCACCGGCACCAAAACCGACACGTTCGACCGCGTGCGCATCTACGCCAACTCGCATTACGTCACGCCGCGCCCGACCATGCAACAGGCCATCAAAGGCATCAAAAACGAGCTCGCCATCCGCCTGCCGCAGCTGGTCGATGACGGCAAATTGCTTGAGGCGCAGCGCCTAGAACAGCGCACGAATTTCGACCTTGAAATGCTAGAGGCCACCGGGGTCTGTAACGGCATCGAAAACTATTCGCGCTACCTCACGGGCCGCGCTCCCGGCGAGCCGCCCCCCACATTGTTCGAGTTTATCCCCGACAATGCCATCGTGTTTGCCGACGAGTCCCATGTCTCCGTGCCGCAGATCGGCGGCATGTATAAGGGCGACTATCGGCGCAAGTTTACGCTGGCCGAACACGGCTTCCGCCTGCCGTCCTGCATGGACAACCGCCCTCTGAAATTTGAGGAATGGGACGCCATGCGCCCGCAATCGGTCTTTGTCTCCGCCACACCCGCCGCCTGGGAAATCGAGCAAACCGGCGGTGTTTTCGTCGAACAGGTGATCCGCCCCACCGGTCTTCTGGACCCTGTGATCGAGATCCGTCCCGTCGAGACCCAGGTCGACGATGTCATGGACGAAATTCGGCAGGTCACCGCCAAAGGCATGCGGACGCTGGTCACTACATTGACCAAACGCATGGCCGAGGACCTGACGGAATTTCTGCATGAGAACGGCATCAAAGTCCGCTACATGCATTCCGATATCGACACGATTGAACGGATCGAAATCCTGCGCGACCTGCGCCTCGGGGCTTTCGATGTGCTCATCGGCATCAACCTGCTGCGCGAGGGGCTCGATATCCCGGAATGCGGCCTTGTCGCCATTCTGGACGCCGACAAGGAAGGCTTTCTGCGTTCGGAGACGTCACTGATCCAAACCATCGGCCGCGCCGCGCGCAACGTGGATGGCCGCGTCATCATGTATGCCGACAAGATCACCGGCAGCATGGAACGCGCGATGGGCGAGACCGACCGCCGCCGCGCCAAACAGATCGCCTATAACGAGGAACACAACATCACCCCCGCGACCGTCCAGAAAAACGTCGAAGACGTGCTGGCCGGCCTCTACAAAGGCGACGTCGACATGAACCGCGTCACCGCCACGATTGATGCACCTCTAGCCGGAGCCAATTTGCAAGCGGTGCTCGAAGGCCTCCGCACCGACATGCGCAAGGCGGCGGAGAACTTGGAGTTCGAAGAAGCCGCCCGCCTGCGCGACGAGGTGAAGCGGTTGGAGACCGTGGATTTGGTCGTGTCGGATGACCCCTTGGCGCGCCAATATGCGGTGGAGAAAGCGGTGAGCGATCAGCAGAAAATGGCGGGTCGGAGTACGGCTGGCAGGCCGGGGCAAAGGGGTGGTGTGAAGCGGAGGGGGAGGGGCAAGTAAGTGAATTTTCCGGGAGCTCGAGGAGAGCGACCTTTCATCCTGTGGGTCAAAGAACTAATTTGCTATTTCTATCTCAAAGAAGGATTGGGGCCTCAAAGGATAGCAAGAGTAGAGAGCGATTATCATAAAAAAGTCAGATCTATTGCGACCGACAAACAGCAAGCTGTGCTTGAAATCCTAATAGAGACAGAAAGTATTGCAGAGCACTTAGAAAAGCTGTTTTTGCTCCAAGCAGTACTTGCAGAGAAGAGAGAGGAACTTAGCAATCGGGACAAATTCAACGGATTAACGCGTTCTATTTTTGCATTGCGGCGGACTACAACCGGCGCACTAATTTTGCTTTCGTGCGGCATGGACAGCGTCTGCAGACAAAATTTACGCTGTCTTTATGAGATTTGCCTTTCGGTTTGCCGTATGAGCTTCGACAGTGAATTTGCCAAAGAATATCTAAGTATCTCGAACACTGAAAGTGCTAACAAATTTTGGCATCGAAATTTTAGCAAAAGGAAGACCGAAACCGTATTATTAGACTTTTGTCAGCGAGAAAGCACCACTTGCCCTTTAATAAGTGACAACTGGTTTAGCGGCGCAAACAAAATGTTGGGAGCATCAGTTCACCCGAATGGGATGAACTTTGCAATTTCATTCCAAAAAGCATGGCAGGAAACCAGCGACCAGTACGAAGAGAAGCCAACTGACTTCACACTTTTTTACCTAGCCTTGGCAGTTTCTACTACATTGTCTTTCTTACTTTCGAATATTGGCTCATCGCTAGCAGAAACAGAACCGTACGATGCACATAAAGAACTTGACCCGTTTTCCTTTAATCATGCGAAGGCAATAAAGTTTGGCTCCGCCATTAACGGCTTTGCTTTAATTTTAGCTGGCCTAACAAATCATAAAGACTCCGAATGAAGCCAGCCGTAGGGTGGGCAAATTTGCCCACCCTACCGTTCGCCGAATGTGCCGTCTTCTAAAACCCCGGCCCACTCCGGATCAACATGACCCGCGCGGATATCTCGGTGAATGGACGAATACGGCCAATCCACCGCCCGCTTCACCAAACCGTGCTTGACCGGGTTGCTCCAACAATACCGGACATGTGCTGCGTAATCCGCTTCATCGCGCAAAGTGTGTTCCCAAAACCTGCGCTGCCATATCCCGCATTCTCGCTTTGCAATTTTGCTGTCTGACCGAGGCCGCCTTTGCCCCAAGTCACGCGTAAAGTAGTATTTGAGCAACCGCCATCTCTCCGAATAATTGCTGTCACCCACAGGCAACGTCCAGACGGCATGCAAATGATCCGGCAGAACGACCATCGCATCGCATGTGACAGGCCAGTCTTGCGTCACACGCGCGAAGGCCCCTCTGAGCAAATCGATTTGGTCTATCAAAAGACGATCATTGCGCCATGCCAAGTTGACGGTGAAAAAGTAGCTGGCACCCGGGACGTAGTTGCGACGGTATCGAGACATGATCATGAGTTATAATGAGAGCCAGAAAGATCCGGTTAAGAAGACGGGCAAATTTCTTTACCTTGCAGAACCTCCTTGGCCAATGCGTCTCAAGTCCATATTTTCAATGCTTAACAATACATTACCAAATTTCATAAAGACACTTAACAACAATGACTTATCTCATTCCGACGCATGCGTCGCGGATGTGAGGATGACAAAGAAACCGAATGCCCTAAACTTCTTGCTATGCGCTTCATTCTTCTCTTTGCCCTCCTATTGACTGGCCAAGCCCAAGCCTGGACCTTCGCCCCCGGCCTGATCTGCCGCCTGTCCCACGAGACCCAAGACGCCGCCATCGCGCTGACCTACGACCCCTCCGGCCCCCTCTATTCCCTCACCATCAGCCGCGCCGACCCGCTGCCAAGGGTCGAGCCTTTCGTGATGCGCTTCAACGGCCCCGCCGGTCGCGTGATCTCGACCAACAACCACAGCTTCAACGCCGACCAGACAGCCGTAACCGCGCAAGACAAGGGCTTCGGAAACGTGCTGGACGGGCTGCAATTCAATGACACGGCGGAGGCAATCTTGGGCAGCACGACCCTCACCTTCCCCCTGAAGGGCGCCGCAGAGCCAGTTGCAGCCTTCAGAGCGTGCGACGTCGCAACAGGCGCGTGACCTCCGAGTTTCTTGCCGCCTTCGACGCGCTACCTTCCGGGAGCTTTAAAGCTCAGTTCGAGGGCCGACCCTATATTGTCAGCAAATCAGTCTTGTCCAAGGGCAAAGCGCAGAAGCTGGTGGCCGAGGAACTTGGGGGCTCGGATTACATCTCCTTGAACCTGTACCGCCTTGCGTCGGGGCCGCGGCTCAAACCCTGCGAGATGCCCACGCAGAAAGTGGTGACCTTCGTGCTGGGATTGACGCCTGACTAGAGATCACGTGCACCGAAGTGACATTCGCCTCAAGGCTCGCAAGATGGCCACCGCAAGTGGCGCATCGGGCGCGTGCTTAGCATTGAGCAAAAGTGAGGTGGCGTTTAACGGGCTCGAAACCCGAATCGCGAAAAATGGGTTGAGACACTGATGGAGACCCAGACTATGTCAGAGACCGATCCGCTAGCCCTGCGCCACGGGGCGCTTGTGTCAAATATGTGGGCCCAAATTGGGGAGGCCCGAAAACTGGCCGCGCGCCCGTTGAGTCAAGGGACTGCTGCAATTCAACTTCGGCGCATGCGGCATTTAAAAACTCTCATCAGGAAAGCCCACCGCCTTGAGATGCAGCGGCAGGAGTTTTCGACACCCGCGATTGATGGCTGGTTCATGCCGCTTGAGGACACCCTGAACAGGGCGGAGGTCTTCTTTGAGCAGGTGGTCGCCAACCGGAAGCTGGCGACCGCGATGGTAAGTTAGAACGGGTTATCAACCCGACCGACGACATTGACCCGCCCGCTGACGGCAACCGGCCATGTCAGCCAAGCCTCCGTGCCATTGGCACCTTGCATCACATCTGCGTAGCTGGTCACATATTCGGGAACATTGCCGGTATTTCGCAACGGGCCAAGTGGCACGATGCCGGTCACGTTGCGCAGCAGCCCACCAAAGGGCATCCATCCGTCAAAGTCGCAGGTCCATGTCTGCAATGGTGTGTTTTCGGTAAATTGCAGCATCATCGGGCTGGCCGTCCACTGCCCCACAGCGTGGTAGGTATTCCCGGTCCACTCGACGTTACGCATCCTGTTCACGTCAAGCGACGCGATGCTGTCATCAACCGCGTCCACCCGGTCAATCGCACCATCAAGCGCCTTGAATGTGTTGCCCGTCACCGTCAGGCCATTGATGAAATGTCTGGGTCCATAGGGTTTCACCACAATGAACCGGAACCAAGGGCCAGACCGCGCCGAGGTAAAGATGTTGCCGATGATCGAGAGGGAGCCAAAGCTGAGCTCGTTGGATTGGTCAGGTTCTGCGTCATGTTCGTTGCTCCACTCGATGAAGCAATTGTCGATATAGTTTGAGCTGATCACGATCTTTGAATTGGCGCGCGTCAGAACCAGCCCGGCCTTACGGCTGCCATTTGGCACATCGTCGCCTTGGAAGAAATGGTTGCCTTGGAACATATGGCCGGAGCCATGCACCACGGCCCAATGCCCCCATTTGGTGGCCCGGTTGTCGCGAATTTTGCAGTCATTGGCGTTGATATTGTACCCGATAACCTCGCGGTCTTGCGCCAAGAGCCCCTGCTCGTTCGAGATGAACTGGCACCGGTCGATCATCATGCCCTGACACCCAAGACCGATGGACGTAATCCCGCGATCCTTGGGGCGGTTCAAATAGCAGTCGCGGAAATGCCAGATAAGTCCCGCCTTGGCGATCAGCACGCAGCTGGCCAGCCCGTCCCCGCGAAAGTCGATATCGGAGATGTTGAACTGTGAGACATATTCAAACCCGCTGAAATCCAGCAGGTATTTGAACCTTTTGAACGTGTAGGTCTGGCTGCCCACGGCGTCATAGAGTTCTTCGCTGATATCCAGCGTTTGGGCCGAAACATTGCGCGCAGTGACGTAGACCTCGCGACCAACACCATTGCCTTCGATCAAGCTGCCAACGGCGATATTTGCAACATTGCTCACACCTGAAAGGCGACGCTTGTTTGACAGTTGATAGGTGGCGGAGCTCGTGACGTCGTCGGTGTCCCATGCCGTGTCCGGAATCGCGTCAAACTGCCCGTTCCGGATGACGCGACGCTGGGAAAAAGTGTCGATGTCGGGGACGCAGGCCTGCATGTCGATGGGCTCGCGCAGTCCGATCGAGCGCCCGCACAGATCCAAGCTGTCATGGGTCGATTGTTTCAGAAGGGCTTGGAACGCCTTCTTGAAGCCCTCCACCTCGTCACCAAAGGCGCTTGCGTAAGTGTCAAAGTCAAAATTCTGCGACAGCGCGAGGTATTTGTCATCCGGCATCGTTACGTTGCCTTGAAACCGCGTACGGCTTTCAAATGTGACGCTGTCAGCAAGGTAGAACGTGCCGCCAGGCACTAAGATCTCGCGGCCGTTTGCCGCAGCATCTGCGGCCTCGAACGCGGCGACATTGTCGGTGACACCATCACCAATCGCGCCGTAATCGGTGACGTCGACCCAGTCCATAAGGGTGCGCAGAAAGGCGGAGGTGATGTCTGTGATTTCAATGTCATCCACACGGATAACGCCGCCATTCGCGCCGGTCAGATCAATGCCGAAATGGCCGTAAAGCGCCTGTGGACCCCATGCCAGTGTCACGCCGGGGCGCGCACCGGTGCCGACAATTGCAGTGATTTCGGTGACGTCGCCGTAGCTGGTCAATGTGGTCGTCGGGCCAACCGTTGTGACCCCCGCCACCTCAACGCCGCCAGCGCCACCCGCAAACCCGGCGATGCGCACCCCGGGCAAATTGCCGGAGACCGCTTTGACGCGCGCCTTGATCTGTAGGTAACAGCCAGGCAGCAATGGGGTCTCCCCCATAAAGCGAAGCGTTTGGGTCGCTTCGGTTTTCTGAATTTCCACGCAACCGCCAAAATCCTGGTCCGCCGGAACGAAGGCCGCCGAGGCGAAGCCGTCATATGTGCCGCTGCCCGGTGTGCCGTCGCCACGTGACCAAAAGTCCAACCCGTTTTCAAAAGGAGGCGGCGTCAAAATCAGCCCCTCGGTAATCGCCTTGTTCATCAAAATCCCTTTCATCCAATAAACAGGCGCGCCGGCGCGTCACAAAACGGCCCCGCGCATAGCACCGGGCCGGGTTTTCACCCGCTTTCATGACATCTCTGATGGAAAATGCCGGACACGCCGTCCTGACCGCCGAGAGCGTTATCAGGGCAGGCTTAAGGCCCGGTTAAGGAAGGGTTGAACAGAGCCCGCAGCCTCAGCTAGACCGCGACATCAGGCTGTTCCACCCGCTGGACGCCGTCGATTTGCCATCCCGTCGGAGTCTTGATCATGAAGTACTCTAACACTGTTGGGACCCCGTTGGCGTCCCGAAAGAGCACAGTTTGCGAGATACGACCGCCGACATCCTTGAACTCGAGAAACTGAACCTCGGAAGGGCGCCAGACCATCGGGAACCCGTTGCGCACCATTGCTCCAAATCGGTCAGGTGACCCAAAAAGCCGCTTGATCGTGGGAGACGCGTAGGTGAAAGCCTTGCTGAAATCGTCTTTCTGAAACGCATCCAGTTGGCTTTGGATGGTTTGCGTGACCTCACCCGATCTGGCATCTTGGGCCAGCCCTGGCATGACAGACAGGGCCAACATCAGCACAGCGGCAAACAGGTGTTTCATCAATGCTCTCCTTAATACAAGAGAAACAACCTAACGCGAACAGACTCAACGTCCAGTGAACTCCGTCAGCCGAGAAGTTCACCTTTTAGTGCTTGGTCGATCAAGGCAATGGTCTCCTCCACACCGTAGAGGGCGATAAAGCCGCCAAAGCGAGGGCCTTGGGATGCGCCTAACAGGACTTCATACAGCGCCTTGAACCAGTCACGCAGCGGGTCGAACCGCTCACGACCACAGGCAAATACCACCGATTGCAATCCCTCAGCGTCCAATCCGCCATCCCAATCGACCAGCTGTGCGCGCAGGTCCAAGAGCGCCTCTCGCTCCAGCTCCGTTGCCGCGCGGTACGTTTTGGCCGGTTTTACAAAGTCGTTGTAATAGGCCACCGCAAACCCCGCCGCCTGATCGAGATCAGGATGCGTTTTGGCTGACGCCTCAGGCGCGTAGCGTTGGATGAACCCCCAAAGTTGGTCTTTGCCCTCGGCATTTGCCACCGATGCGAGGTTCAACAGCATGGAGAACGGCACGACCATATTTGAGGCCGGAACATTGTGCCCGTGGATGTGGAAGACCGGGTTCGCAAATCGCTGCTTGGCGTCCTGATCGGCATAAGCGCGCAGTTGTTGGTGATACTCATCCACCGCCTTTGGGATCACGTCGAAATGCATCCGCTTGGCGGTCTTGGGCTTTTGATACATGAAATAGGACAGAGATTCTGACGACGCATAGGTCAGCCACTCGTCGATCGACACGCCGTTGCCCGTCGTTTTGGAGATCTTGTGGCCATCGGCATCGAGGAACAGCTCATAGGTGAAATGCTCCGGCTTGCGGCCTCCCAAGATTTGGCAGATGCGATCATAGATCGGCGTATTGGTGGAGTGATCCTTGCCATACATCTCGAAATCGACATCAAGCGCCGCCCAGCGGGCACCGAAATCGGGCTTCCATTGTAGCTTCACATTGCCGCCAGTGACCGGCAGCGTCCATTCGCGCCCGTCTTCATCGTCGAAGGTAATTTCTCCCTTTGCCGCATCGACATGCTTCATAGGCACGTAGAGCACCCGACCCGTTTCAGGATGGATAGGCAGGAAAATCGAATAGGTCTCACGCCGTTCTTCGCGCAAGGATTTCAGCATAACCTCCATCACCGCGTCGTATTTTTCAGCGGCGCGCAGCAGCACCTCGTCGAACTTGCCCGAGCGATAGAATTCGGTCGAAGAGATGAATTCATATTCGAACCCAAACGTATCAAGAAAGCTGTTCAGCTTGGCATTGTTATGCGCGCCAAAGCTGTCATGCGTCCCAAAAGGATCCGGCACATCCGTCAATGGGCGTTGCAGGTGTGGCTCAAGAAGCTCTGGGTTGGGCACGTTGCCCGGCACTTTGCGCATCCCGTCTAGATCGTCCGAGAAGCAGATCAGTTTCGTCGGGATGTCCGAGATCACCTCGAAGGCGCGGCGGATCATGGTTGTGCGTGCGACCTCACCGAAGGTTCCGATATGGGGCAGGCCAGACGGGCCATAGCCGGTTTCGAACAGCACATAGCCCTTTTCTGGTGCGCCCTTGTCGAAGCGTTTGAGCAGCTTTCTGGCCTCTTCGAACGGCCAAGCTTTTGAGGTCATTGCAGCGTCACGCAGGTCGGACATAGGGCAGGCTTTCCATCAAGGGTGGTGCGGCCAAAGCGCACTTCGATCCCGCTACCTATTGTGCCGCCCCCCACAGGTCAATATTCTGCAGCGCAGTAACTCCTTTCGAAAGTCAGCAACATGCCAGCGGATGCACCCGCACTGTCGTCCCTCGACTGCCTAGTCGCGATCATGATCTCAGTGTCCATGTCAGATGCGACGATGCGCACCTCGGAGCTGGTGACCATCCAGCAAGTGGTCAACCATCTGCCCATCTTCGCCGAGTATGACGTGGACCGGATCAATAAGGTCGCGCAAACCGTGCTGGACCTGTTCGAGGAGGAAGACGGGTTGGACGCGCTGTTCGGTCTGATCCGCGACGCGCTGCCTGCTGAGCTGCGCGAGACCGCCTACGCCTTGGCATGTGACGTTGCCGCAAGTGACGCCCATATCGGCCAACAGGAACTACGACTGCTTGAAGAAATTCGCTACGAGCTGGACATTGACCGCCTGCATGCCGCCGCGATCGAGCGCGGCGCGCGGGCGCGATACATCACGCTTTAGGCCCCGTCACCGTCGGCCGCGTGCACCACAGACCAACGCCGGATCAGCTTTTGTTGCATCGTCTTTGCGCGGCCGTTCCAAGACCGTGAGCCGCGGGGCCGTTCACGTTGCTCGCGCGTGAGCTTCTCACGACGGGCCTCGTCGGAGGCGAAAATTGCGAAGACCAGCTGCTGGCCGTCTTCCATATCAATGTAACCCGCCAACCCGCTCACGAAATTCAGCGTCCCCGTCTTGGCCATCACCTTGACCGGCCCGTTCTCGATGGGAGCACCGGACGGGTCGCGTACGGCCAGCTCTTTGAGGATTGGCAGCAAGGTGTCGCGGGCCCCTTTGGCGGTGAGGGCACGCACCATGTCTTGCGCGGAGGTTGTCGTCTTATCGCCAAGCCCTGAATGATCCACGAAAACCGCATTGCGGGTTCCAGCGCGCGCCTGCGCCCATTCTGACATGGTTCGCCCAGACGCCCTAAGCGTGCCTGCCCCGCTGGCGGTGAGCCCTACAACTTCTGCCGTCAGGTTGGTCGAGAACTTTAGCATGCCTTGGCATATCTCGTCCAAGGGCAGGCTTAGATGCTCTGAGAATTTTGTTACCTTATTAGGAACGGAGCGAGTCAGCTCGGCCTTCGGCAGCTCTATGCCATGGCTGCGCGCCAGCGTGCGGAATACGTCACCCGCGTAGACGCCGGGCCTGCGCACCGGCAGCCAGCGGCCACCTTCCTTGCCAAGCGCTTTGCGCGCGACGGTCCAGCGCTCTTTGTCTTGATCGTTGGAATAGGTGAAGATCGGGCCCGGACCATCTACGATCTTTGCCCCTACGGAACTGATTGCCGGCCGGAACCGCTCTGTTCTGGCCTCCATCGTGATCGTGTAGCTTGAGCCAACCTGTTTCCATTCGAGATAGGCGCGGTTGAAGTTCAGGTTCACCCCGCCGATGCCCGGGTTGTAGCCGACCTGCAAGGGTTGGGCGGGGTCAATTTCCTCAACCGACGGCAATGCGCCCTCGAAGACTTTGAGCTTGCCCTTCACGCCAACAAGGCCTGCTGTTTTCAAGCTAGAGGCCAATTCATACAGCTCATCGCTCGTCAGCAACGGGTCGCCGCTACCGATCAAAATCAGGTCTCCTTGCAATACGTTGTCCACGATAGGCCCGGTTCCAACCAGCTGCGTGAGGTAGCGAAAATCCTTACCGAGCCGTTCGAGCGCATAGAACGCAGTGACCGCCTTGGCGACGCTGGCGGGCGGATGAAGGCGCAATGGAGCGACGGATTCCAGCACCTCACCCGTGCGCGCATCTGCCACGACGTAGCTGGTATGCCCGCCGAGTTTGGCGGACTCGATGATCTGCGCCCCTTCGGGTACGGCGCGTTTGACGGCGTCGCCCGGTTTGCGTAATGGGCGTAAGGATTGGGGCGGGGCATTCGCCAGTGCAGCTCCCGCCGTTCCGTAGAGCAAGAATGCCAAAATTGTGCGGCGGCCGTACCGGCCATTGCTGGTCAAATTCATGGTCGGGACTGTCGCCGAAGCGGTTGATGGTGGCAAGCCATCAGACCACCTGATAGGCACAGAAAATGGATGCCAGATACCTCCAAGCCGCACTGATTATGTCGGTCGGAATGTTGCTGATCCCGTTTGGTGACACGGCAGGCAAACTCATGACCTCCGCCGGGGTGGCGCCGCTTTTCGTGGCATGGACGCGCTACAGCATCGGCCTGGTGCTTCTTGCTCCCGTGTTTTGGGACCGCGCCATCTTTGGCTTGCTCAGGGATCGCCGCATTTGGTTGCGCAGTGCTTTTCAAGCAGTGACGATTTCGACTATCCTGACCGCCTTGCAGACCGAGCCGATTGCCAATGTGTTCGGTGCTTTCTTTCTCGGCCCCTTTGTCAGCTACGTACTGTCGGTTTGGCTGCTGAAGGAACAAGGCAGTTACGCAAGAGTTTTTCTGCTGCTTATTGGTCTCGGGGGAGTGCTCTTGGTGGTGCGACCCGGATTTGGGATGACGCCAGGGCTCGGCTGGGCGCTTGTGTCGGGGTGTTTTTATGGGATGTTCCTGACCGCGTCGCGCTGGGTTCAGCCGTTGGGCAAACCCTTGCATCTGTTGCTCGCCCAGTTGACCATCGGCTCCTTGCTGTTGCTGCCAATTGGCGTGGCACATATTCCATCGGAGGTTCCTTGGGGCCTGATGTTCTGGTCCGGGACCGCCTCAATGTTGGGCAATCTGTTTCTCATCTTCGCCTATGCGCGCGCAGGTGCGTCGTGGTTGGCGCCCTTTGTCTACCTGCAATTGATCGGCGCGGTCGCTTACGGCGTCCTGTTTTTCGGAGATTGGCCAGATCCGCTGGCCGCCTTGGGCATTGCCGTGATCTTTGTGTCAGGATTTGGCAACCTATTTCTCAGGACCAGCCGCCGCGTGCCCTGATTGCGGTCGACGAGGCGGCGCTCAGCGGGACATTGATGTAGCACCAACACGGTGCCTCTCGCAGTGGCAAAAGCTGCGATGCGATGCCGGGCAGCCGGGCCATGTCATAGTGCTGGGCGGCCACCGACCGGCGTGCAGAGATACGGTCACCGGGGCGGGCCAAAACGCCAACGGGCAGCATCTGCATAATGTCTCCCCAATCCTGCCAGTGGTGGAACCCTGCCAGATTATCCGCGCCCATGAGCCAGACGAACCGCACACCGGGGTAGCGCGGCAACAGGCGCCGCAACGTCTGCGCTGTGTATCTCGTGCCCAATCGGGCCTCCAGACCGGTGACCTGAACCTTCGGGTGCTGTATGACCGAGCGGGCATGTTGAATCCGCGTGCTCAACGCCGCAGGGCCGCGCATTTTCAAAGGGTTGCCGGGGGAAACCAGCCACCAAACGTGATCGAGACCAAAGCGTTTCAATGCCTCGCGGGTGATGTGGGCATGGCCCTCATGTGCAGGGTCAAATGACCCGCCAAGAAGGCCGACGCTTTGCCCTGCCCGCGCCAATGGCCAGCCTTGCATTGCCCTAGTCCGTCTCTGACGATTTGGCCCAGAGATTAATGTCCTCCTCAGAGGAGATCTCGTCGATCTTTGCCAATTCGGCGGCTGTGAACCTTAGGTTTTTCACCGCGCCGGCGCAGTCTACGATCTGTTCCGGTTTGGAGGCACCGATCAATGCGGTGGTGGCGCGCCCTTCGCGAAGCACCCAAGCCAGCGCCATCTGTGCAAGCGTCTGGCCACGGGCCTCCGCCATTTCATTCAGCGCCTTCACCGAGGCCAGCGAACGCTCATTGATCATACCGTCCTGCAGCGATTTTCCTTGCGTGGCGCGGCTGCCCTCGGGGATGCCGCCGAGATACTTCTTGGTCAAAATGCCCTGCGCCAATGGGGTGAACGCGATGGAGCCCACGCCAAGCTCATCCAATGTGCCCCACAGCCCGTCATGCTCGGTCCAACGGTTGAGCAGATTATAGGATGGCTGGTGGATCAGCATCGGGGTGCCAAGGTCTTTCAAAATCGCCACGGCCTGCCGGGTCTTCTCAGAGTTATAGGAAGAGATCCCCGCATAAAGTGCGCGGCCAGAGCGCACGATATAGTCCAACGCGCCCATGGTTTCCTCCAGAGGTGTGTCGGGATCAAACCGGTGCGAATAGAATATGTCGACATAATCGAGCCCCATCCGTTTAAGAGACTGGTCGCAGGAGGCCACGAGATATTTACGGCTGCCCATTTGGCCATACGGCCCCGGCCACATCAGGTATCCGGCTTTGCTTGAGATGATCAATTCGTCGCGGTAGCCGGCAAAATCAGTGCCGAGAATTTGCCCGAAAGCTTCCTCCGCGCTGCCGGGGGGCGGGCCGTAATTATTGGCCAAATCAAAATGGGTGATGCCGTGGTCAAATGCCGTTTGGCACATGGCGCGCTTGTTCTCATGCGGGCTGTCACCTCCAAAATTGTGCCATAGCCCCAGTGAAATAGCAGGCAGCTGCACGCCTGACTTGCCACACCTGCGGTACACCATTTGGTCATAGCGATTTTTGGCAGGCGTATAGGTCATGTCGGGCTCTTTCTTTGGTCAGGTCTGCAATGGGCCGCGTGTAATCTGCGCCTGATTGCCCTTGCCCGCAACCCTGTCTAAACACGGGGGCAACACAGACCCTCATCCGGAGCAATCTCATGGCAGCCAATCAATTCGTCTACTTTATGGACGGCGTCTCCAAGCAGTATCCGGGCGGCAAGAAGGTGTTCGAAAACATCCGCCTGAACTTCCTGCCCGGCGTCAAGATCGGCGTGGTCGGGGTAAACGGTACGGGTAAGTCGTCGCTCATGCGGATCATGGCCGGTCAGGACAAGGATTTCACCGGCGAGGCCTGGGCAGCGGAAGGCGCGAAAGTTGGCTATCTGCCACAAGAACCCACGCTTGAGGAAGACATGACCGTGCGCGACAACGTGATGCTGGGGGTCAAAGAGAAGAAGGATGTTCTGGATCGCTATAACGAGTTGGCAATGAACTATTCCGACGAAACCGCGGAGGAAATGGCCAAGCTGCAAGACGAGATTGACGCGGCCAATCTTTGGGACCTCGACGCACAGATCGACGTCGCAATGGAGGCCCTGCGCTGCCCGCCAGACGACGCAATGCCTGAGCATCTGTCGGGCGGTGAACGCCGCCGCGTGGCGCTGTGTAAATTGTTGCTCGAAGCCCCTGACATGCTGCTCCTCGACGAGCCGACAAACCACCTCGACGCCGAAACCATCGCATGGCTGCAAAAACACCTGATTGAGTATAAGGGTACGATCCTGATCGTCACCCATGACCGCTATTTCCTTGATGATATCACCGGCTGGATCCTAGAGCTCGACCGGGGCCGGGGTATTCCATACGAGGGCAACTACTCCTCTTGGCTGGAACAGAAAGCCAAGCGGCTGGAGCGTGAGGCCAAGGAAGACAAATCCAAGCAAAAGACACTTGAGCGAGAGCTGGAATGGATGCGCTCCGGCGCGAAGGCCCGACAAGCGAAGGGGAAAGCCCGGATCAACGCCTATAACGAGATGGCCAACCAGTCCGAGAAAGAAAAGCTCGGCCGCGCCCAGATCATCATCCCCAACGGCCCCCGTCTTGGAAACAAGGTCATCGAGGTTGAAAACCTGACCAAAGCCTATGGCGACAAGCTGCTGGTCGAGGACCTTAGCTTCTCGCTGCCTGCCGGTGGCATCGTCGGCGTGATCGGTCCCAACGGCGCGGGTAAATCGACACTTTTCCGAATGCTCACCGGTCAGGAACAGCCCGATAGCGGCACAGTTTCCTACGGCGACACGGTGCAGCTGAGCTATGTAGACCAATCGCGTGATGCGCTGACGGGCGACTCGAATGTCTGGGAAGAAATTTCCGGTGGCAGCGAGATTATTCAGCTCGGAGACGCGCAAATGAATTCCCGCGCCTATTGCTCGGCGTTCAACTTCAAGGGCGGCGACCAGCAGAAAAAAGTAGGCTCCCTGTCCGGCGGGGAACGCAACCGCGTGCATATGGCCAAACTTCTGAAAACCGGTGGTAACGTGCTGCTGCTTGACGAACCGACCAACGATCTGGACGTCGAAACTCTGCGTGCGCTGGAAGACGCAATCGAAGATTTCGCAGGCTGCGCCGTTGTGATCAGCCACGATCGGTTCTTCTTGGACCGGCTCTGTACGCATATTCTTGCCTTTGAAGGCGAAGCCCATGTGGAGTGGTTCGAAGGCAACTTTGAGGCCTATGAAGAAGACAAGATTAGACGTCTGGGCCCGGATGCGGTTGAGCCCAAGCGGGTCAAGTATAAGAAATTCACGCGTTAGCACGCTAAGCTTCAAAGGCTGTTTGCACAAAAAAACCGCCCGGGAGGGGTACCGGGCGGTTCTTCATGTGAGGGGGCCGGCTGGAACAGGCCTGGAACGCGTTTCGTGTAGCGAGGGTGCGCTCCTCCCTCTTGTAAACTTGGGGTTTTAGGCCACGAGCAACGACGGATCCGCGCGGCGGGATGTGAAAACAGGCCGCGGATTCTCACGCCGGTCCGACAGCAATACGATGTCAGCTCCGGACTTTTGAACCTTGATTGCCTCAAGAGCAATCATACGACCATGGCGAGCACGTTCTGCGAGAGAGACAGTCATTTTGTTTTCCTTCCAAATCCTCAATGTCGGCGCCGTCCCACCCCGCGGCGATGAATAAAAATTAGGCAAACGAGCTCATTTGAGTAAGTATGTTTCTCCTTACTCGCGAAATACGTGCGGAAATCGCTCGAATTTGGACGTCTAATTGACGCCCTTTCGCCGCAATCCTCACTGTATTGCTGAGAATGCGTCACCAATGAACGTAAATTTGGCGGATTGGCTTAAGTTGCATAACTAAACTAATCTAATTGTGGCGGTCTTTGACACAGTTTTGATCCGCTTTAGCAGCGGATTAGTAAGGGTATTCACGGCGAGGCCAGGCGTTTGTGACCTAAAACTCTGCGACTCGTGACATCAGGAAAGTAAAGATTCTCTTAACCGATATCGGCTGACTCGCATTTTTCAATACTCTCCTCATTCTATCCCATTTGGGGACCTATCAGCATCCCACCGCCGCGTTCGCTCGAAAGCTTTCCGCTTGGCCAAGTCCAATAGGCGAGAAGCTGCATAATATATACGTCCGAAGAAATCGATTTCGGGGAGTGCAAAAAGGACATCTTTTCAGCGGTCAAATTTGGCTTTGAACAAGCAGCTGGCGCATAAACCCGTTAACGCCTGCCGTTTATGCCCTGGTTGCATCGCTTTCTCATGGCGCATTTCGCGAAGACGGCTCAAAAACTTTTTAAGTCATTGATTAATATTATAAATATTTTCAAAATTCTGTAGAAGGACGTTTGAGCGCCCCATAAAAGGTATGGATCACATGCCCCAGCTCTTAGCAATTTGCCTAAGAATCGTCTCAATTCCGGCTTAAATCCGCCCGCGCTCCAGATGGATATTAATCTTTGTTAAACCGTCTGATTGTACGGTCGATACTAGGGGAAATAATGTGGAGGGGTCGACATGGCTCTCGTTTCAACACTGATCGGAAGCGCTATTGGCTTTGTTAGCTTTCTCGTAGCTATGTTCGTCTATCAAACCAGTTTTCTTTTGGCGCTCGCCGTCTATTCAGGAAGCGGTATTTGCGTTGCAATGGCATGCATAGTCGTGTCGATAGCCTCCCAATCGGCCTCACACACAGCCATGGAGCCGGCGCGGGGCTAATCTTACTGGGTATGTTGATTACTAACCTTTTGGTTGTTCCTTTTAGAACGCTGTATCGAAAAAGTTGCTTTGATAAGCCTTCGTCACACATCTATCCGCTTAGCTATCCCTCTAGAAATCAGCGCCCTTAAACCTCACCTCCTATTGCAGAGGAAAGTTCTCGTGCGGCGGACAGGACAGCGCGGCTTAGTTCATCAGTCTGCCCGATACCGACACGCGATGTTGGGCCAGACACTGAGATGCCGGCAATGGCTTCACCGTGGATGTCAAAGACCGGGGCCGCAATGCAGCGCATTCCCAGGTTTCGCTCCTCACCATCAATCGAATAGCCGCGCTCGCGGATCAGCTCCAGATCTCGAACCAAGGCCGATGGATCAGTCAGAGTGAACTTTGTGAACTGCTCAAGCGGTGCTTGTGCGAAAAACCGTTCAAGGCGCTCTTTGCCCATTTGAGCGAGCAAGGTCTTTCCAATCCCCGAAGCGTGGAGGCGAGACAAGGTGCCAGGGGGGAAGAACGCCCGTATGCTCGCGTGTGTTTCGACCTGACTGACAAACAGCACGTGGCCATTTTGCTCGATCCCAAGGTTAGCCGTTTCACCCGTAGCTTCCATAAGGGAACGCAGCAGCGGACGCGCACGATCTACGAGACTCGTGCGGCGCAAGAACCTAGCCCCTATGATAAAGGCACGAGGGCCGATGTTCCAAACCTGCTCGGCCTGGTCGAACTCCACCAAGCCCCGGCCCTCAAGGGTGACAAGAATTCGGTAGAGAGTCGCAGGGGACTCGCCAAGCTCCTTGGCCAAGGTCGACAGCGTCTTGCCGGCCCCTTCGCTTAGAAATTCATAAACACCCATCGCTCTATCAAGCGATTTGATGGTGTTCTGGGCTGTCTTGTCATGCCAATCGCGCGGACGACCGCGTGCTCTTTTGGGGCTGTCCTGATCGTTCATTGGGTGTTTCACCTCTTCGACTTTGCTTTATGTGAAATCATAATTCACCATATGAAAAATATAAACCTCTGAAAGAAAGGTATTTTATCCGCCCAGACCCATCTCTGAATAAGTTTCGAAAATGTAGCGACCCCTTCTTTGCGGAGTTAGAGTTCGCTTAGTATTCATCCGGAGAGAAAAATGTTGATCGTACCAGAACGCGAAGTCGCAGATTTGCTGACACGTGCCGCGTCATTTGACGCCGTCGAAAAGGTCTTTGCCGCGATGGCTGCACAAGATGCCTATAATTTTCCGGTCATTCGGGAGGCGATTGGCCATGAGAATGCGCTCTACGGTTTCAAAGGCGGGTTCGACAAAGCGGGCATGGCACTTGGACTGAAGGCTGGCGGCTACTGGCCCCACAATCTTGAGAAACATGGCCATATCAACCACCAATCCACCGTTTTTCTCTTTGATCCCGACACAGGCATGGTCAAGGCGATGATCGGGGGCAATCTGCTCACCGCCTTGCGAACGGCGGCGGCTTCCTCCGTGTCGATCCAGCATCTTGCCCGGAGAGACGCGAAGGTCATGGGAATGGTCGGCGCCGGGCATCAGGCGACGTTTCAACTGCGCGCGGCGCTTGAGCAGCGGCAGTTCGAGAAAGTCATCGGCTGGAACTACCACCCGGAGATGCTGCCCAATATTGAAATGGTTGCCAACGAGGCGGGCGTGCCATTTGAAGCCGTTCCACTTGAGGGCATGGTCGAGGCTGATGTGGTGATTTCCATCACCTCCACATTCGCGCCGTCGGTCATGGCGGACCACATCTCCGCCGGGACGCATATTGCGTGTATGGGGACGGACACAAAAGGTAAGCAAGAGGTTGAGGCCGCGCTGCTCGCCCGTGCCACGGTCTTCACGGATGAGGTCGCACAGTCTGTCAGCATTGGCGAAGCGCAGCACGCGGTTGCGGATGGGATCATCGCCGCTGGTGACGTTCATCAGCTTGGCGCGGTGATCAATGGCACACATGCGGGGCGCACATCGGAGGACGAAATTACCCTGTTCGACGGCACGGGCGTAGGCCTGCAAGACTTGGCCGTAGCCGCAAGCGTGGTTGATCTGGCGATTGAAAAAGGTGTCGCGATCGAAGTCGATTTCTGACCGGCCGCTGCCGGGGGACAGACTGATAGGCGCGAGACCTAAATGGTTTTTCAAATTATAGGCGAAACAGCCTTTGCCGTGTCGGGGTTTGCACCTTAGCAACCGAGTTGGGACACTCGCCTAGCAAAAGAGGGAGCACGCAATGGCCGGATATCTCACGACCCATGTTTTGGACACGGCACGCGGATGCCCTGCAGAGGGGCTCGAGATCGAGCTGTTTCGTATCGAGGGGGACAGCCGCATCTCATTGCGCAAGACCGTCACCAACGCGGATGGCCGAACGGATTCGCAGATATTGCCAGCAGATGAGTTCAAAACCGGCACCTATGAGTTGGTGTTCTACTGCAACGACTATCTGGAGCGCTCCGGGGCGGCACCGGAAGATCCGCGGTTCCTGGATGTTGTTCCGATCCGCTTTGGCATGTCAGAGCCGGAGCACTACCACGTGCCGCTGCTGCTGTCGCCATTCGGCTATTCCACATATCGCGGTAGCTAAGCGTCCTGTGGAGTCTCTTTGATTTTGGCACTGATCCGGCCAATCACGAACTCCATGAACAGCCGGGTCTTAGGGTCCTGAAACCGGCGATGCGTAAAGAGGCAAGCCATTTGAACGGGTTCTGGTGGGGTTTCCTCTGCGACAACGACCAGCTCGCCAGAGTTTAGATAGTCCGAGACCTCAAACACCGGCTTCAGCGCAATCCCGTTGCCGGACAGCGCCCAATCGACCAGCACATCGCCATCGTCAGACTCGTAGCGCCCCACCACACGGAAGCGCTTTGTCCCGTTTTCGGTCATCAAAGGCCATTCGAACTCTTTGGCTCCGGGGAACCTGAGGTTCAGACATTCGTGTTTCTCGCGGACGATATCGTCGCCGGACCGAGGGTGCCCGAACTTCTCGATATAGGACGGGGCCGCGCATAGGACGCGCCGGACATCCGCAATTTTCTTGATCCGTAGGTTACTGTCTTCCGGCTGCCCAAGGAAGAACGCAAGATCCAACCCTTCTGTCGTCAGGTCCACCTTGCGATCAGTCAGCCTCAGCCGAACACTGACATCCGGGTATTTTTCCAGAAAGGCTGGCACCTGCGGAGCGATAAGACGCCGCCCGATGCCCAGCGGCGCCGCGACATACAGCGCTCCGCGCGGCTGATCGGTGATGTTGGTCACCTGAGCTTCGGCTTGCTCAACTGCTTCCAAAACCATGCAAGCGCCTGTGTAAAAGGCTTTGCCCTGCTCCGTCGCCGTCAGGTTGCGCGTTGTCCGTTGAAACAGTCGCACGCCGAGATATTGCTCGAGCTGAGAAATCCTCGAGGACGTCACCGCGGGGGAGACCCGCAAATCTCGGCCGGCAGCCGACATGCTGCCCAGCTCGTAGACCCTTGCGAAGGTGCGGATGTTGTCGAAATAGGACATTATTCGGCTTTTATTGATACAGTTTGGCGATTAACACCAATACCAGAAGAATTTTTCCTCGCCTAGGCTAGACGTAACTTCAAAGCATATGAGGCTGCTATGTATGACTATGTGGTCATGTGGGATTGGGTCGCTTTTTCGGTGCGCTGGCTGCATGTAATCACCGCTATAGCGTGGATCGGGGCCTCGTTTTACTTCATCGCGCTCGACCTGATGCTCAAGCCCACAGAAGGGATGCCTGAGGGTGCCAAAGGCGAGGAGTGGGAGGTGCATGGCGGCGGGTTTTACCACACGACCAAGTATCTGGTGGCCCCCGCCCGCATGCCCGAGCACCTGACCTGGCACAAATGGCAAAGCTACAGCACCTGGCTGTCCGGTGCCGCTTTGATGATGATCATCTATTGGATTGGCGGCGAGATTTACCTTCTCGACCCGAACAAGGCTGATCTTGCGCTGTGGCAGGGTATCGTGATCTCCGGAGGGTCTCTTACCATTGGCTGGCTGGCCTATGACGCCATGTGCAAGTCCAAGCTCAGCGAGCATCCAACGGCGTTGATGTTGCTCTTGTTTGCCATCCTCGTGGCCATGTCATGGGGCTACAATCAGGTATTCACGGGCCGGGCGGCGCTGCTTCACCTTGGAGCTTTTACCGCGACCATTATGACCGCAAATGTCTTCTTTCAGATCATGCCCAACCAACGGATCGTGGTCGAAGATCTCAAAGCCGGGCGCACCCCGGATTCAAAATACGGCAAGATTGCCAAGGTGCGCTCGACCCATAACAACTACCTCACCTTGCCCGTCGTGTTCCTGATGCTCAGCAACCATTACCCGCTGGCCTTCGCCACCGAATATTCGTGGATCATCGCCAGCCTGATATTCCTGACGGGGGTCACGGTCCGGCATTACTTCAACACCATGCATGCCACCGGCAAGGGGCCAAACTGGACATGGGGGGTGACCATCATCCTGATGATCCTGATTGCCTGGCTGTCGACCGCCCCAATGATGGACCCGCTTGAGGACGCGGAAGCGCGTCAGATGACGCCTTACGAACAAAAATTCGCTTCCGCCGCAGGGTTTGAAGAGGCGTATGACGTCGTGCTGGGAAACTGCTCAATGTGCCATGCGCGCGAGCCCTATTTTAGCGAAACCATGCTGTGGCCGCCCAAAGGCGTCGTGCTCGAAACGCAGTCAGATGTAGCGCGCCACGCCAAACAGATCTTTCTGCATGCCGGGGTCAGCCACGCCATGCCGCCCCCCAATGCGATCAGCACGATGACCCGGGAAAACCGTAACACGCTCATCGCGTGGTACAGAGATGCGACGCGAAACAGAAACTAGCGCCTCGGGCGGCTTTACCGAAGGTCGGAAGGTCTCTATTCAAAGACGCTATTCCGAAGTCACAGGTCGCTCGATGAACCCTCTCGCTGATGCGCTCGTCGCCCCGCTTGCCACACGCAAAGACCCGGTGCTGTACCGACCTGACGGCAGTGAGCTGTCCGGCGCCGGTCTCTACGCTCTCTCAGGCCAAATCGCACATGTGCTTGTCCGTGCCGGCGTCACCCCCGAAGACAGGGTGATGGTGCAGACCGAAAAGTCCGTCGAAGCCTTAGCGCTCTACCTCGCTTGCCTGCGTGCGGGCGCGTTATTTCTGCCACTGAACACGGCCTACACCAGCGCCGAACTCGCTTATTTCTTGGGAGACGCAGAACCCACAGTTGTGGTGTGCAGCCCGCAGGCGCAGGATGACCTTGTCGCGCAGGCGGCCCCTTCCGTGACCGTGCTGACCCTCGCAGGAGACGGCAGCGGCACGCTGATGGAACAGGCCCGAACCGCGCCCAATGATTTTGACACGGTCGTGCGCGGGCCTGATGATCTTGCTGTAATCCTCTATACATCCGGCACGACAGGGCGCTCCAAAGGGGCAATGCTGTCTCATAACAACCTGCTGTCCAATGCAAACTCTCTGGTCGAGGCATGGCGCTTCACCAGCAACGATACCCTGTTGCACGCGCTGCCCATCTTCCACGCGCACGGTCTTTTCGTGGCGACAAATGTCATGCTCAAGGCGGGCGGGCGGATGATCTTCCTGCCCAATTTCGACGTGGAGACGGTCTTGGCGAACCTGCCCAAGGCCACGACCATGATGGGGGTGCCCACATTCTACACGCGCCTGCTCACCGACCCTCGCTTTACGCGAGAATCGAGCGCGCATATGAGGCTGTTCATCTCCGGAAGCGCGCCTTTGCTGGCTGAGACCCACCACGCATTTGAGGCCCGGACCGGCCACCGCATCCTTGAGCGCTACGGCATGACCGAAACCACGATGAACACGTCTAACCCGTATGAGGGCGAAAGACGGGCCGGGACCGTCGGCTTCCCGCTTCCCGGGGTAGAGGCACGTATAACTGATGCCGAAACAGGGGAGGCTGTCGCAGACGGCACCCCCGGTTTTCTGGAAGTACGCGGACCAAATGTGTTCCGCGGGTATTGGCGTATGCCCGAGAAGACTGCGGAAGAATTCCGCGGCGATGGGTTCTTTGTCACCGGAGACATCGCCTTGATTGACGCGGATGGGTACATCTCCATCGTGGGGCGTGCGAAAGACCTGATTATTTCCGGCGGATACAACGTCTACCCGAAGGAAGTTGAGACGGAGATCGACCTGCTGGACGGCGTGTTGGAATCCGCCGTCATCGGCGTGCCGCATCCAGATTTCGGCGAGGCCGTTGTCGCCGTCGTCGTCAGGAACAGCCCTCAATCCATAGACGAACCCACCGTCATAGCTGCTTCAAAAGAAGTGCTCGCAGGCTTCAAATGCCCGAAGTCAGTGTCCTTTCTGGACTCGCTGCCCCGAAACACGATGGGAAAGGTTCAGAAAAACGAGTTGCGAAAGATGTTCGCAGGCACCTTCAAGAACGCCTAGACTACTAAGATATCTAAAGGAGCATACCTCATGAAATTGACCTCGGCGGTTGCGATCGCATTGCTGGTAGGACCTCAAATGACACTCGCTCAGGCGAAATTTGAAGGGCCCCTTTGTGAAGCTGCGAAGACCGGTCGCGTGGTGGAGCTGGTCTATGACAAAGATGTCAGCAAGGGCTGCGAGCCTCGTATTGTTGATGTGCATCAGGTCGCGATTGGCAACAATGGTAAGCTCTATATGCATGGCTGGCAAAGCCGCGGTTGCACCAAAGGGCGCGACTTTGAAGCGAATCGAATTTTCCGGTTCGACAAGATCAAAGGCGTGGAACTGGTAGAAGGTCAGTTTGGCGACAAGTCGCAGGCTGCCAAGGATGAAGGCTGGGACGGATGCCTCGGCTCGAACTGTTTCATTAAGGAAACCATCTGCGAGTAGCTCTCAGCCAAGCCTCGCAGGGCCTGGAAAAGCATGCTGGCACTTGCAAATATGCGCCGCTTAGATGCGAATAGGCTTCAAAAGGCGCACAGCATGATCAACAACACCAAGCCACCTGAGCGGGGCTTTCAGGACGCAGAGTTCAGCGCGCGTACAAAGCGGGCGCAGGCGCTTATGGCGCAGGACGGTCTGGCGGGTATGCTGCTGATGAGTGAGCAAGACCTGCGCTATTTCACCGGATTTCACACGCTATTCTGGCAAAGCCCAACGCGGCCATGGTTCGCTTTCGTGCCTGCAGAAGGCAAACCTGTCGCAATCATTCCTGAGGTCGGCGCCGACTTGATGGGGCGTGGTTGGCTGGACGACATCCGCACTTGGAGCGCGCCTGCGCCGCAGGATGACGGCATCAGCCTTTTGACCGAACTGTTGAGCCCCTTGGCCCATCAGGGCGCAAAGATCGGCGTCATGAAGGGGCATGAGACCCACCTTCGCATGCCGCTTAGAGATTGGGAGCGTTTGATTGCAGCTTTGCCGGGGCTGCGGATCGCAGATGTGACCGGGCTGGTCCAAGGTCTGCGTATGATCAAATCTCCGGCGGAGATCGAAAAGCTCAGCTATATCTGTGAAATTGGATCCGCCGCCTTCGCCAAACTCCCCGATGTGATCCATGAAGGCATGCCGTTTGAAGAGGTGTTTCGTCAATTTCGGCTGACCGCGATTGGCCTTGGTGCGGATGACGCGCCCTACCTCGTGGGGGCCGCGCATCAGGGGGGCTATGCTGATGTGATCTCACTTCCCTCCTGTCGCCCTCTGCAAAGAGGCGACGTGCTGATGCTGGACAGCGGCTGCACGTGGGACGGGTATTTTTGTGACTTTGATCGCAATTGGGCGATTGGTCCGGCCAGCGATGACGCGCGGCGCGCCTACGATGTCCTTTGGCACGCAACCCAGGCAGGCATTGAGGCCGCCAGACAGGGCAAAACGTGCCGCGATCTGTTCTTGGCCATGTCAAATGTGATTGGTGAGTTGGACAGCTCGGGAGGGGATATAGGGCGGCTTGGGCACGGGTTGGGCATGCAGCTGACCGAGCAGCCATCTCTTGCCGCCTTCGACGAAACAGAGCTGAAAGAAAACATGGTCCTGACCATCGAGCCGTCCCTGAGCTATGGCGACGGTTTGATGATGGTGCATGAAGAAAATATCTTAGTCGGAAAGGGCGCGGCGCGGCTTCTCACCAGACGCGCAGCCCCTGATCTGCCAGTCTTGACGTAGCTCTTATCTGAAGGTTTCGTTGTTAGTCGTCAGGGTTTTTGGAACCAATGGCGGCCTGAACTAAGAGAGAGTTTGGCTCATCTGGTTAGTTTGATTGTGCGGCTTGCTGGCGGTGATGCAAGCGTCGCGTTTCGAGCGTCTTTCGTTTGATCCTTTCCCTTTGTTTTAGAATGGCTTTATCACGGCCAAAGTAGACGTCGGCAGGTG